>NZ_JBBOOL010000001.1:0-2672500 GCF_038003105.1 Sporosarcina sp. FSL W7-1283
TTGGAAAATTTATCGAATTTGTGGGATCAGGTATTGAAGAATATTGAAACCCGTGTTTCAAAGCCTAGTTTTGAAACGTGGTTAAAATCAACAAAACTGCTGACTTTCGAAGCTGAAAATGTAACGATTGCGGTCCCCAATTCATTCGCGAAAGATTGGTTAGAAACACATTATGTCCATTTAATTACTGGAATTTTGTCTGAATTAACCGGAGAAGATCGGATTATAGAATTCATTGTTCCGCAAGATATGGTGGAAAATGATATTAAAATACCGAAAGCACCGCCAAAGGTCGCAGAAAAAGTACCAATGACCAATTCCGCTGGCATGCTCAATCCAAAGTATACATTTGATACGTTCGTTATCGGATCCGGCAATCGCTTTGCTCACGCAGCATCACTTGCCGTTGCAGAGGCACCTGCGAAAGCCTACAATCCACTCTTCATCTATGGAGGCGTTGGCCTTGGTAAAACCCACTTGATGCATGCGATCGGACATTATGTGCTAGAACAGAATCCATCCTTGAAGGTTGTCTATTTGTCATCTGAGAAATTCACCAATGAATTCATTAATTCAATTCGTGACAATAAAGCAGGTGATTTCAGGGATCGGTATCGTAACGTAGACATACTATTGATTGATGATATTCAATTCTTAGCAGGAAAAGAACAAACACAAGAAGAGTTCTTTCATACATTTAATACACTGCATGAAGAATCCAAACAAATCATCATTTCAAGTGACCGTCCACCAAAAGAGATTCCTACGCTTGAAGATCGATTGCGTTCACGCTTTGAATGGGGATTGATTACGGACATCGCTCCGCCTGACCTAGAAACCCGAATTGCGATTTTACGTAAAAAGGCGAAAGCAGATGGTCTCATTGATATCTCAAATGATGTGATGTTATACATCGCCAATCAAATTGATTCGAATATTCGAGAACTTGAAGGGGCACTGATCCGGGTTGTAGCATATTCTTCTTTAGTGAATGCAGACATTACGACCGATCTCGCAGCAGAGGCTCTAAAGGATATCATTCCGAATTCAAGGCCACGGATTATTTCCATATTGGATATTCAGAAGTCTGTTGGAGAACACTACAATATACGGCTGGAGGATTTTGTAGCTAAGAAAAGAACGAGGGCAATTGCATTTCCACGTCAAATCGCGATGTTTTTATCGAGGGAATTGACGGATTCTTCTTTGCCTAAAATTGGTTCGGAATTTGGAGGACGGGATCATTCTACGGTTATTCACGCACATGAGAAGATCTCCAAGATGCTAGAATCTGATAAATCCCTTCAGCAAGATATCCAAGATATTAAAAAGGCACTTGGACGTGCGTAATTAACTGTGGATAATTGTGGACAGACTGTGCTAGGTCGTCCACGTTTTATACACATGTGGAAAACTATAATAGGCATACGTTCGGGAGGCTTTTCCACATATCCACAGCCCCTATTACTATTACTACTATCTTTAATTACTTAATTAATATTATATAAGCGAGGTATCGAGATGCAGTTTGAAATTATGCGTGATCGATTGTTGGATGGATTAAGCGATGTCATCAAAGCAATCAGTCATAAAGTGACGACACCGATTTTAACGGGTATTAAGTTAGAGGCCACGGAAAAAGGATTGACGATGACCGGAAGTGATTCAGACATCACAATCTCTACATTTATTCCGCTAGAGGAAGATGGAACTCAAATTATCCGAATGATTCAACCGGGTACATTAGTATTACAGGCTAAAGTGTTTAACGAGATTATTCGTAAATTGCCTACTAATGAAGTTATGATTGAATTACGTGACGGAATGAAAACACATATCCGCTCTGGACAATCTGAATTTCATATTATTGCCCAAAGTGCAGATGAATATCCTATCTTGCCAGATGTAAAGGATGCAGAACGCTTTGAACTGCCTGCAGACTTGATGAAATCCATTATTCGAGAGACAGTATTTGCTGTATCTCAACAAGAAACCCGTCCTGTATTAACCGGGGTTCAATGGACAATGAAAGAAGACGAACTTTACTGTATTGCAACGGACAGTCATCGTTTGGCGAGAAGAATTATTACACCCGAAGTACAAGCAAGTGTACCTTTTAATGCAGTCATTCCAGGCAAAAGCCTTCAAGAATTAAGTAAAATCTTGCCGGATCATTCGAATCCAGTGGAAATTTTTATTGCCAATCAGCAAGTTCTATTTAAACTGCATAACGTTTTATTTTATTCCAGACTGCTAGAAGGCAATTATCCTGATACATCACGCTTGATTCCGAATGAATACAAAACGTCAATCACCGTAAATGGCCGTAATTTATTGCAAGCGATTGACCGAGCCTCACTGCTGGCTCGTGAAGACCGCAACAATATTGTTCACTTTTCAACAGATGGCAGTTCACATATTCAAATCTCTTCTAATTCGCCAGACGTCGGGAATGTAGAAGAGCTGGTAGAAGCTGTTCAGATTGAAGGCGAGCCATTGAAAATTTCATTCAGTGCGAAATATATGATGGATGCATTGAAAGCAATTGATGGTCAAGATTTGATGATTCATTTTACAGGCAGCATGCGGCCGTTCATTTTAAAATCAATTGATAGTGAAGCGATTTTACAATTAATTTTACCGGTCCGTACTTTTTAATTAAGAACATTGAAGAAATAAATATAAAGTGGATAGTCAACATGTTGGCTATCCTTTTTACTTATTGTGAAAAGTTCGGTAAACTAGAGGGACAGACTATTGATGAGGGATTGAATGCAAATGGAAAAAGTTAATTTTAACTCGCCATTTATTACGCTAGGTCAGTTGTTAAAAATGACAAATACGATTAGTTCAGGCGGAATGGCTAAATGGTTTTTAGAAGAACACATCGTTTATGTAAATGGCGAACCGGAACAGCGACGCGGTAAAAAATTATATGATGGCGATGTTGTAAATATTCCGGGTGCAGGAAAATATAAACTGTCAGCGGATGAATCTGGACAGTCGGATGTATATTGATCGACTCGCATTAACGGATTATCGAAATTATGCCTCTCTAGAATTAGAATTCTCCCCCACCATGAACGTGTTGATTGGTGAAAATGCTCAAGGAAAGACTAATGTCATGGAAGCGATCTACGTATTGGCCATGGCAAAATCTCACCGAACTGCAAATGATCGCGAACTCATACGCTGGGAACAAGAGTGTGGTAAAATAGAAGGTGATGTCGAACGTAAATTTGGACGTTTGCCATTAGAATTGACCATTTCCAAAAAAGGAAAGAAAGCAAGAGTCAATCATCTCGAACAAAATCGATTGAGCATGTATGTGGGGCAGATGAATGTGGTAATGTTCGCGCCTGAAGATTTAAATATTGTAAAAGGCAGCCCACAACTGCGCAGGCGGTTTTTAGATATGGAGATCGGGCAGATTTCAAGGGTCTATCTGCATGATCTCGTCAGTTTCCAAAAAATATTGAAACAGCGCAATGCAATGTTGAAGGAGCACCGGGGCAAACTGGATCTTCAAGATGTGATGTTCGATATTTATACGGAACAATATATTCAAGTAGCGGTCAAAATAATTCGGAAACGTTTTTATTTCATGGAGCTGCTGCAAAAATGGGCAAATCCGATTCATCAAGGGATCTCTCGGGGGCTTGAATCCCTTGAAGTTTCATATGGAACTTTAAAAGACCTGCATTCTGGGCAGACTGTTGAAGAAATGGAATCGATCTTTGCCGATCAGTTAAAGACGGTACGAAGACGCGAATTAGAACGAGGGCTTACGCTGGTAGGTCCGCATCGTGATGATTTGCAGTTTTTTGTCAATGGGTACGATATTCAAACATTTGGATCACAGGGTCAGCAACGGACAACAGCACTTTCTTTGAAACTTGCTGAAATTGAACTTGTAAAACAAGAAGTAGGAGAAACACCTATCTTGTTGCTCGATGATGTGTTATCCGAATTAGATGATTATCGTCAGTCACACTTGCTAAGTACGATGCAAGGGCAAGTTCAAACTTTTGTCACGACAACGAATATTACGGGAATAGATCATGACACTATTCAACAAGCGGCTATTTTCGAAGTCCACGATGGTTCCGTACAACGTAAAGGATAAGGATTAAAAGTTTGATATGTTTGGAAAGGAAAGGTGAACACCTTGGCAATGGAAGAGAGAGAAGTACAGACAGCTTATGATGCGAATCAGATACAAGTGTTGGAAGGCCTTGAAGCTGTCCGTAAACGTCCTGGTATGTACATTGGGACGACAAGTGCAAAAGGACTCCATCATCTCGTTTGGGAAATTGTGGATAATAGTATTGACGAAGCACTCGCCGGCTATTGTGATCACATTGAAGTAACAATTGAGAAAGACAACTGGATTCGAGTAGACGACAACGGTCGTGGTATACCTGTTGGAATTCAAGAATCCACGGGAAGACCGGCCGTGGAAGTCATTATGACTGTTCTACATGCCGGCGGTAAGTTCGGCGGTGGCGGCTATAAAGTTTCAGGCGGATTACATGGTGTTGGATCATCTGTTGTCAATGCCTTATCAGAGAAAACAGAAGTCTTTGTTCGGCTTGATCAAAAGCTATATGCGATTGAGTTTTCCAGAGGACCGGTTTCAAAAGAGCTTGAAGTAATCGGAGAGTCTGATGAAACAGGGACTACGATTCGTTTCAAAGCGGATCCGGAAATTTTCACGGAAACGACTGTATATGAGTACAGTACTCTCGCTACACGTCTACGTGAACTTGCCTATCTGAACCGAGGTTTGCGCATAACGATTACAGACGAACGCGAGGAAGAGCCAAAATCAGAAGTATTTCATTACGAAGGCGGTATTAAATCATACGTTCAGCATTTGAATGAAAATAAAGAGCCAATCTTTGAAGAACCAATTTACATTGAAGGCGAACGTGATGGAATTTCAATCGAAATTGCTATGCAATATAACAGTGGCTACGCAGAAAACCTGCTGTCATTTGCCAATAATATACACACGTATGAAGGTGGTACACATGAATCTGGGTTCAAGACAGCTCTAACTCGTGTGATCAACGACTATGCAAGGAAAAATGGCTTGTTGAAAGAGGCGGATGGCAATCTGTCTGGCGATGATGTGCGTGAAGGATTGACTGCAATCATCTCGATTAAACATCCAGATCCTCAATTCGAAGGACAAACGAAAACAAAGCTTGGAAACTCAGAAGTGAGCACCATAACAAATTCCCTGTTTTCCGAGGCGCTTCAGCGGTTTTTAATTGAAAATCCAGTGGTTGCCCGTAAAGTAGTGGATAAAAGCACGATGGCGGCAAGAGCGCGTATGGCTGCCAAGAATGCTCGTGAATTGACACGACGTAAGTCAGCACTTGAAGTATCCAGCCTGCCAGGTAAGTTATCTGACTGTTCTTCGAGAGATCCTTCGATTAGTGAGCTCTATATTGTTGAAGGTGATTCCGCCGGCGGTTCAGCGAAAAATGGACGTGATCGTCACTTCCAAGCGATTCTGCCATTGCGAGGAAAAATCTTGAACGTTGAAAAAGCACGTTTGGACCGCATACTCGGTAATGCGGAGATTCGTATGATCATTACAGCACTTGGTACAGGAATTGGCTCCGAATTTGATTTACAGAAAGCGCGTTATCATAAGCTCGTGATCATGACAGATGCTGACGTCGATGGTGCGCATATCCGTACGTTATTATTAACGTTCTTCTTCCGTTTCATGCGTCCATTAATTGAGGCCGGCTATGTGTACATTGCACAGCCACCGCTTTATCGTGTACGTGCAGGGAAAAATGAGCAATATTGTTATGACGAAGAAGCACTGCAAGAAATTTTGAGAAGTATGCCTGCTTCACCAAAACCGGACATTACGCGGTATAAAGGTCTTGGTGAAATGAATCCAGAGCAACTTTGGGAAACCACTATGGATCCCGATAAACGTACGTTTCTGCAAGTTCGTTTGGAAGATGCAATGGAAGCAGACGCCACTTTTGAAGAACTGATGGGCGATGAAGTGGAGCCGCGCCGAAAATTTATTGAAGACAACGCGGTCTACGTACAAAATATCGATACCTGATCGGTCGCCAATCGGTAATTGGTCGGTGCCAACAGAATTTTTTAGATGTAAGTGGTGAAAGGAGCTTGACAACATGGCAGATTTGCCACAAGGCGGAGTGCAAGAAATAAATATAAATACAGAAATGAAAACATCGTTTCTGAACTATGCGATGAGTGTTATTGTATCTCGTGCGCTTCCTGATGTTCGAGATGGTTTGAAACCTGTTCATCGACGGATTTTATATGCCATGCATGATTTAGGTATTACAGCAGAAAAACCGCATAAGAAGTCCGCACGTATTGTTGGGGACGTTATCGGTAAGTACCATCCACACGGTGACAGTGCCGTATATGACACGATGGTCCGGATGGCACAAGATTTCAGCTATCGCTATATGCTTGTCGATGGCCACGGAAACTTTGGTTCTGTCGACGGTGATGGCGCGGCTGCAATGCGTTATACCGAATCGCGGATGTCCCGTATTGCAATGGAGTTATTGCGTGATATCAATAAAGACACGATCGACTTTCAAGCAAACTATGATGAGCAGGAAAAAGAGCCTGCAGTCTTGCCTGGACGTTATCCCAACTTATTAGTTAACGGTACATCAGGTATTGCCGTGGGGATGGCAACAAACATTCCTCCACATCATCTCGGTGAAACGATTGACGCAGTGCTCGCGCTGGCAGGTAACAGTGCGATCACGACAGATGAATTGATGGAGATCGTTCCGGGTCCAGATTTTCCGACCGGCGGAATGATCCTCGGGCGCAGCGGAATCCGCCGTGCCTATGAAACAGGCCGCGGTTCGCTCATTATCCGTGGAAAGGCAGAGATCGAGCAGCAATCAAACGGTCGTGAAACCATTATTGTTACTGAAATTCCGTTCCAAGTGAATAAGGCAAAATTGATTGAGAAGATTGCGGAGCTCGTGCGTGATAAGAAAATTGACGGTATTACCCACTTGGCAGATGAATCCGACCGTACAGGGATGCGCATTGTGATCGAAGTCCGACGCGATGCCAATGCCAACGTACTTTTGAATAATCTTTACAAGCAAACTGCATTGCAAACCAGTTTTGGTATCAACATGCTGGCGCTTGTAGACAAACAACCAAAAGTTTTATCGTTAAAGGAAATTTTATTCCACTACTTGGAACACCAGAAAGTTGTCATTCGACGACGCACACAATTTGAGCTGAATAAAGCTGAAGACCGCGCACATATTTTGGAAGGACTGCGCATTGCACTAGATCATATAGATCGCATTATTGCGTTGATTAGAGGTTCCAAAACAACGGCTGAAGCGAAGTCCAGCCTTATGGAAACATTCGACTTATCAGAACGTCAGTCTCAAGCCATTTTGGATATGCGTTTGCAACGTCTAACTGGGTTAGAGCGTGATAAGATTGAATCCGAATATCAAGAGCTGTTGACTCTCATAGCAGAGTTGCGTGCAATTCTGGCGGACGAAGAAAAAGTAATCGAAATCATACGTGAAGAATTAACGGAGATTAAAGAACGCTTTGCAGATGAACGACGAACAGAAATTATGCTGGGCGGTTCTGAAATGCTGGAAGATGAAGACTTAATCCCAGTCGAAAATTCCATTGTTTCATTAACGCATCAAGGGTATATTAAGCGTTTACCTGCAAACACTTATCGCAGTCAAAAACGTGGCGGTCGTGGTATTCAGGGTATGGGGACAAATGAAGATGACTTTGTCGAACATTTATTGAATACATCCACACATGACACAATCCTATTATTTACTAGTAGAGGCCGTGTGTTCCGCAAGAAAGGTTATGAAATTCCAGAATATAGCCGGACTGCAAAAGGGTTACCGATCATCAACCTTATCGATTTTGAAAAAGGAGAAAAGGTGACGGCAATGATCCCGATCAGTGAGTTCAGGGAAGATCACTATTTGTTCTTTGCGACAAAGCACGGGGTGATCAAGCGAACTTCAATTATGGGTTACGCAAATATTCGAGCAAATGGATTGATCGCATTAGGCTTGCGTGAAGAAGATGAGCTGATCTCAGTGAAATCGACTGATGGTACTTCAGACATTGCAATCTGTACAAAACAAGGCATGCTCATTCGTTTTGCAGAAGAAGACATTCGTCCGCTCGGCAGGACAGCAGCAGGAGTGAGGGGCATTCGACTGCGAATAGATGATGAAGTCATCGGTATGGACATGGTGGACGAAGGTGATGACATTCTCGTGGTCACTGAAAAAGGTTATGGTAAACGTACACCAGAAAGTGAATATCGTTCGCAATCACGTGGAGGATATGGTCTGAAAACAATGCATATGACAGATCGTAACGGCGAGATTGTTGCGATGAAAGCTGTTAATGGTGAAGAAGATCTCATGCTTATAACGATCCACGGTATTCTAATTCGTATGTCCATCAGCGATATCTCTATATTTGGCCGGTCTACGCAAGGGGTCCGCTTAATTCGATTGGCAGACGACGAGCGGGTCGCTACGGTCGCGAAAGTAGAGAAGAGCGAAGAAGAACATGAGGAAGACATTGAAGAAGAATCTGTAGATGCACAAGAGGACCTTTCAGTGGAGACAGAAGATACAGAGTAAAGAAAAGTTATTGAAGAGACGTAAACCGTCACTTCAATAACTTTTTTTGTGTCTATGAATTTATACTCATGCATCTATCCCTATAAATGAGAATAATATATGATAATAGATATAGTGAAAAAGAAATTAGGTGAAAATAGTGGAAGTTTACAAAGAAGTCAGTGAGTTAAGGCCTGGTAGTTTCCTTAAAGAAGATCTGTATGTAAATACAAAAAACCCGATTGTGGCCAAAAATACGAAACTAACACTTACACATATTGAGGTGCTTCGTTTATTTGGTATAGCAAAGGTTTTAATTGAATCCAAAGCCCAGAGCCAATCCGAGCCAGAATCACCTGAAAAGAAAATCGAAGTAAAACTTACTCCCGAGGTGGAGAAATTAGTGAATCAAAGTGCCCCTCCTAAGTCTAGAACATTACAGGCTTTGTATGATGAAGCGGTGGAAGCTTACCAAAAAGAGTTTTCCGGGTACAGGTCCGGAAAGAAACTGGACGTTGCGGTAGTCCGTTCGATTGCATTACCTGTGATTCAAGCGTTTCTAGAAAATAAAGAGTATGTGAGAAGGTTGAATGATTTTTCAGCAATCCAAAACTACAAAGCACATCACTCCATTAGCGTGGGAATTTTAGCTGCATTAATTAGTGAACAAATGGGCTATTCCAAGGGACAAGTCCTGCAAGTGGGCATTGCGGGTGTGTTGGCGGATAGCGGAATGGCAAAAATTAATTCTAAAATCATTGATAAAGTGGCATTCTTAACAAGCGAAGAGATGAATGAAGTGAAAAAGCACGTAGTCCATAGTTTTCAAATGGTGCAAGAGTCTTCATTAGTAAGACAAGAAATGAAGGTAGCAATTCTCCAACATCATGAACGTTTTGATGGAAGCGGCTATCCGAGAGGTTTAAAGGGACAAAAGATTATAGAGTTCGCACAAATAATTTCAGTGGCGGACGTCTATCATGCAATGACATCTGAAAGACCATACCGTCAAAAAGAAAATTCTTTCAAAGTCATAGAGTTATTGAAGGAAGATGAGTTTGGAAAGTTTGACGTGAAGATCATTCAAGTTCTACATGATTTAATTAATAAACTGTCAATCGGAGTAAGAGTGAAATTAACAACGGACGAAATAGCTGAAGTTATTTACTTGCACCGGGATTTTCCTTTGCGGCCGATTGTTAAAGTCCTCGGCAGCGGTACACATATTGACTTATCCGCAAATAGAAAGATTACTATTGAAAAGATGTTCTAATAAATATAAAAGTTGATCCTTCTTCTATATAATAAAAAAGAGGATCAACAATTCTTTATATCTGTGTTTCTAAGATCAGAAGCCTTGATTTAGTTGAAACTATAGCCGGAATTACTATACTGGATCTAGTAAATTACTTTTTAAAGGCTTTAAATCAAGTCTTTTAAAAGAATTTGATAAAAAAGCTTGCAATACAGAATAGACGGTGGTATATTTATAAGCGTCGCATCGGGGAGTTGCAAAACACCCGAACAACACTTTAAAACTTTTTAAGAAAAAGTGTTGACAACAAAACAGCGATTTGGTATTATAAGAAAGTTGCCTCTTACGAAAGAGCAACCATATGAACCTTGAAAACTGAACAGCAAAACGTTAACGAATTATACGTTTGTGCATCGGCTCTGCCGGTGACATAAACAAAATGAGTATCTTAAATGATGCCAGCAAGAATTCGAGCTAACTCGAATTTCTCTTTTATGGAGAGTTTGATCCTGGCTCAGGACGAACGCTGGCGGCGTGCCTAATACATGCAAGTCGAGCGAATCTTTGGGAGCTTGCTCCTAAAGATTAGCGGCGGACGGGTGAGTAACACGTGGGCAACCTACCTTACAGATGGGGATAACTCCGGGAAACCGGGGCTAATACCGAATAACCCATTTCTTCGCATGAAGAGATGTTGAAAGACGGTTTCGGCTGTCACTGTGAGATGGGCCCGCGGCGCATTAGTTAGTTGGTGGGGTAACGGCCTACCAAGACCACGATGCGTAGCCGACCTGAGAGGGTGATCGGCCACACTGGGACTGAGACACGGCCCAGACTCCTACGGGAGGCAGCAGTAGGGAATCTTCCACAATGGACGAAAGTCTGATGGAGCAACGCCGCGTGAGTGAAGAAGGTTTTCGGATCGTAAAGCTCTGTTGTAAGGGAAGAACACGTACAGGAGTAACTGCCTGTACCTTGACGGTACCTTACCAGAAAGCCACGGCTAACTACGTGCCAGCAGCCGCGGTAATACGTAGGTGGCAAGCGTTGTCCGGAATTATTGGGCGTAAAGCGCGCGCAGGCGGTCCTTTAAGTCTGATGTGAAAGCCCACGGCTCAACCGTGGAGGGTCATTGGAAACTGGAGGACTTGAGTACAGAAGAGGAAAGCGGAATTCCACGTGTAGCGGTGAAATGCGTAGAGATGTGGAGGAACACCAGTGGCGAAGGCGGCTTTCTGGTCTGTAACTGACGCTGAGGCGCGAAAGCGTGGGGAGCAAACAGGATTAGATACCCTGGTAGTCCACGCCGTAAACGATGAGTGCTAAGTGTTAGGGGGTTTCCGCCCCTTAGTGCTGCAGCTAACGCATTAAGCACTCCGCCTGGGGAGTACGGCCGCAAGGCTGAAACTCAAAGGAATTGACGGGGACCCGCACAAGCGGTGGAGCATGTGGTTTAATTCGAAGCAACGCGAAGAACCTTACCAGGTCTTGACATCCCGCTGCCCGGCATGGAGACATGCTTTTCCCTTCGGGGACAGCGGTGACAGGTGGTGCATGGTTGTCGTCAGCTCGTGTCGTGAGATGTTGGGTTAAGTCCCGCAACGAGCGCAACCCTTAATCTTAGTTGCCATCATTCAGTTGGGCACTCTAAGGTGACTGCCGGTGACAAACCGGAGGAAGGTGGGGATGACGTCAAATCATCATGCCCCTTATGACCTGGGCTACACACGTGCTACAATGGACGGTACAGAGGGCTGCAAACCCGCGAGGGGGAGCCAATCCCACAAAACCGTTCCCAGTTCGGATTGCAGGCTGCAACTCGCCTGCATGAAGCCGGAATCGCTAGTAATCGTGGATCAGCATGCCACGGTGAATACGTTCCCGGGTCTTGTACACACCGCCCGTCACACCACGAGAGTTTGTAACACCCGAAGTCGGTGGGGTAACCCTTACGGGAGCCAGCCGCCGAAGGTGGGACAGATGATTGGGGTGAAGTCGTAACAAGGTAGCCGTATCGGAAGGTGCGGCTGGATCACCTCCTTTCTAAGGATAGTATGCCATCTTGGCATTCGGAAGATGGATCTTCGATCCGTCACGTTAACGTTTTGCGTTCAGTTTTGAAGGCTCATTTTTTGAGTGTTCAAAGCTTTTTTTCTTTAGACTTGTTCATTGAAAACTGGATAAAACGACATTGAAAGTAATCAAGTAATCAACCGAATCGAACATTTTGTTTGATTCATGTAAACTTTTTAACCTTCGTTCTTTCTATCGCTAGAGAGACGTTGGACCTTTTATAGGTTAAGTTAGAAAGGGCGCACGGCGGATGCCTTGGCACTAGGAGCCGATGAAGGACGGCACTAACACCGATATGCTTCGGGGAGCTGTAAGTAAGCTTTGATCCGAAGATTTCCGAATGGGGAAACCCACTGTCCGTAATGGGACAGTACGTTCACGTGAATACATAGCGTGATCGTGGCACACCCGGAGAACTGAAACATCTAAGTACCCGGAGGAAGAGAAAGAAAATCGATTCCCTTAGTAGCGGCGAGCGAAACGGGAAGAGCCCAAACCAGGAAGCTTGCTTCCTGGGGTTGTAGGACACTCTATACGGAGTTACAAAGGAATGCATTAGACGAAGCGATCTGGAAAGATCCGCCGCAGTGGGTAACAGCCCCGTAGTCGAAAGTGCATTCCCTCCAGAGTGGATCCTGAGTACGGCGGAACACGTGAAATTCCGTCGGAATCCGGGAGGACCATCTCCCAAGGCTAAATACTCCCTAGTGACCGATAGTGAACCAGTACCGTGAGGGAAAGGTGAAAAGCACCCCGGAAGGGGAGTGAAATAGAACCTGAAACCGTGTGCCTACAAATTGTCAGAGCCCGTTAATGGGTGATGGCGTGCCTTTTGTAGAATGAACCGGCGAGTTACGATTCCATGCAAGGTTAAGCTGAGAAAGCGGAGCCGCAGCGAAAGCGAGTCTGAATAGGGCGCATGAGTATGGGGTCGTAGACCCGAAACCAGGTGATCTACCCATGTCCAGGGTGAAGGTCAGGTAACACTGACTGGAGGCCCGAACCCACGTATGTTGAAAAATGCGGGGATGAGGTGTGGGTAGCGGTGAAATTCCAATCGAACCTGGAGATAGCTGGTTCTCTCCGAAATAGCTTTAGGGCTAGCCTCAAACGAAAGAATCTCGGAGGTAGAGCACTGTTTGGACGAGGGGCCCATCCCGGGTTACCGAATTCAGACAAACTCCGAATGCCGATGATTTATGTTTGGGAGTCAGACGGTGGGTGATAAGATCCATCGTCGAGAGGGAAACAGCCCAGACCACCAGTTAAGGTCCCCAAGTATCCGTTAAGTGGAAAAGGATGTGGCGCTGCCCAGACAACCAGGATGTTGGCTTAGAAGCAGCCATCATTTAAAGAGTGCGTAATAGCTCACTGGTCGAGTGGCGCTGCGCCGAAAATGTACCGGGGCTAAACGGATCACCGAAACTGTGGATTGACGCAAGTCAATGGTAGGAGAGCGTTCCAAGGGCGTTGAAGCTAGACCGGAAGGACTGGTGGAGCGCTTGGAAGTGAGAATGCCGGTATGAGTAGCGAAAGAAGGGTGAGAATCCCTTCCACCGAATGCCTAAGGTTTCCTGAGGAAGGCTCGTCCGCTCAGGGTTAGTCAGGACCTAAGTCGAGGCCGATAGGCGTAGACGATGGACAACAGGTTGATATTCCTGTACCACCTCCCCGCCGTTTGAGTAATGGGGGGACGCAGTAGGATAGGGTGAGCACGCAGTTGGTTGCGTGTCTAAGCAGTGAGGTGGAGAACGAGGCAAATCCCGTTCTCATATAACACTAGGCTGTGATGGCAAGGAGAATTGTCTCCGGAGTCCCTGATTTCACACTGCCAAGAAAAGCCTCTAGCGAGGCGGGAGGTGCCTGTACCGCAAACCGACACAGGTAGGCGAGGAGAGAATCCTAAGGTGATCGAGAGAACTCTCGTTAAGGAACTCGGCAAAATGACCCCGTAACTTCGGGAGAAGGGGTGCTCTGGTAGGGTGAATAGCCCGAGAGAGCCGCAGTGAATAGGCCCAGGCGACTGTTTAGCAAAAACACAGGTCTCTGCAAAACCGTAAGGTGACGTATAGGGGCTGACGCCTGCCCGGTGCTGGAAGGTTAAGAGGAGGGGTTAGCGCAAGCGAAGCTCTGAATTGAAGCCCCAGTAAACGGCGGCCGTAACTATAACGGTCCTAAGGTAGCGAAATTCCTTGTCGGGTAAGTTCCGACCCGCACGAAAGGCGTAACGATCTGGGCACTGTCTCAACGAGAGACTCGGTGAAATTATAATATGCGTGAAGATGCGCATTACCCGCGACAGGACGGAAAGACCCCGTGGAGCTTTACTGTAGCCTGATATTGAATTCCGGTGCAGCCTGTACAGGATAGGTAGGAGCCTTGGATTCCGGAGCGCCAGCTTCGGAGGAGGCGTTGGTGGGATACTACCCTGGCTGTATTGGACTTCTAACCCATGCCCGTGATCCGGGCAGGAGACAGTGTCAGGTGGGCAGTTTGACTGGGGCGGTCGCCTCCTAAAGAGTAACGGAGGCGCCCAAAGGTTCCCTCAGAATGGTTGGACATCATTCGTAGAGTGCAAAGGCATAAGGGAGCTTGACTGCGAGACCTACAAGTCGAGCAGGGTCGAAAGACGGGCTTAGTGATCCGGTGGTTCCGCATGGAAGGGCCATCGCTCAACGGATAAAAGCTACCCCGGGGATAACAGGCTTATCTCCCCCAAGAGTCCACATCGACGGGGAGGTTTGGCACCTCGATGTCGGCTCGTCGCATCCTGGGGCTGTAGTCGGTCCCAAGGGTTGGGCTGTTCGCCCATTAAAGCGGCACGCGAGCTGGGTTCAGAACGTCGTGAGACAGTTCGGTCCCTATCCGTCGCGGGCGCAGGAAATTTGAGAAGAGCTGTCCTTAGTACGAGAGGACCGGGATGGACATACCGCTGGTGTACCAGTTGTCTTGCCAAAGGCATCGCTGGGTAGCTATGTATGGACGGGATAAATGCTGAAAGCATCTAAGCATGAAGCCCCCTTCAAGATGAGATTTCCCATTACGCAAGTAAGTAAGATCCCTCAAAGATGATGAGGTGGATAGGTCTGGGGTGGAAGCACGGCGACGTGTGCAGCTGACAGATACTAATCGATCGAGGACTTAACCTATTTTAAGAAGCACTACTTGATGTACACAATGTCTTTTATTCAGTTTTGAGTGAACAAGTTTTACTCATCTGTCTAGTAACGATGGCGAAGAGGTCACACCCGTTCCCATACCGAACACGGAAGTTAAGCTCTTCAGCGCCGATGGTAGTCGGGGGCTTCCCCCTGTGAGAGTAGGACGTTGCTAGGCATGCGAAGCCATTCACTATGGTCCTCATAGTGAGTGGCTTTTTTGTGTTCCTGAAAATATAAAAAGAGGGAGACCGCTCGTTGTGTATGAAACGGTTTGGTGTGGTGCAGTGAGAGAAATGTTCGCACTTGAGGCGGATTGGTGCGGTGAGTGGAGAGAAAGGTTCGTGTAGTTCCTGGATTGGTGTGTTTCAATGAAGATTTGGCTCATTTTCCGAGTGGAATGGTTCATTTGGAGTGGGATTCTGTGAAAGGTTGAAAAATGGATTGTTAGGTTTTCTTTTGATATTCATGTAAAGTGGATGAAAAGAAACGAGGTGATCTTATCATGATGACAGTTTATGATTTTATTGTGAAGACTGCTAGTGGAGGGAAGAAATCTTTACAGGCGTATAAAGGCAAACCAATGATTATTGTCAATACTGCCAGTAAGTGTGGCTTTACAAAACAGTTTAAAGAACTTCAGGATTTATATGAAGAATATAAAGACAGAGGGCTTGTGATACTTGGTTTTCCATCCGATAACTTCAATAATCAAGAATTCGATGATATTGAGGAGACTGTTGAATTCTGTCAGGTGAATTATGGAGTAACGTTTCCGATGTTTGCAAAGGTAAATGTAAAAGGTCACGGAGCGGATCCTTTATTTTGTTACTTAATTGAACAAAAGAAGGGCATACTGACAGAGGGAATCAAATGGAACTTTACAAAGTTTTTGATTGATCAGAATGGACAGGTAGTAGAACGTTTTGCTCCTCAAACGAACCCTCTCAAAATGAAAAAGTCATTGGAAAAACTATTCAATGAATAATGGGAATACTTAGTTTACAAATTTGTGCCTTGACACGTTAGATTGGCGCTGATAACCTTTTAATAATCTTTACTGACAATAGTTATTTTAGGAGGCAGAAAGTTAATGTGGGAATCAAAATTTTCTCGTGAAGGTTTAACGTTTGATGATGTATTACTAGTTCCGGCTGCATCTGATGTGTTACCGAAAGACGTGTCCTTGGCCGTGAGTTTGACGGATACAATCAAGTTAAATATTCCTATTATCAGTGCTGGAATGGATACTGTTACTGAATCCAAGATGGCAATCTCTATGGCGCGCCAAGGTGGAGTTGGCATTATTCATAAAAACATGAGTATTGAAGAGCAGGCAGAACAAGTCGTTACGGTAAAACGTTCGGAAAATGGAGTTATTAAAAATCCTTTCTTCTTAACGCCAGAACATCAAGTGTTTGATGCAGAACACTTAATGGGGAAATACCGAATCTCAGGTGTTCCGATCGTCAATAATATGGAAGAGAAAAAATTGGTTGGTATTTTGACGAACCGCGACCTTAGATTTATTCAGGATTATTCAATGCTTATTGATGAAGTTATGACGAAAGAAAACTTAGTAACTGCTCCTGTAGGCACTACGTTAGAAGAAGCAGAGAAGACACTACAGCAATATAAGATTGAAAAACTTCCTATTGTAGATGAAAAAGGGATCCTAAATGGTTTGATCACCATTAAAGATATCGAAAAAGTAATTGAGTTCCCGAGTGCTGCAAAAGACCAAGCTGGCCGTCTGTTGGTCGGTGCAGCTGTAGGAGTGACTGTAGATACGTCTACACGCGTGGAGAAGTTAGTACAAGCAGAAGTCGACCTTATTGTTATTGACACGGCTCACGGTCATTCTAAGGGTGTTATTGACACTGTTAGAGAGATTCGCGCGAACTATCCGCATCTTGCGATTGTCGCAGGGAACGTGGCGACTGCGGAAGCAACAGAGGCTCTTTACGAAGCTGGTGCTGACGTGGTCAAGGTTGGAATCGGTCCTGGTTCAATTTGTACAACACGTGTAGTAGCAGGAGTCGGAGTTCCCCAAATCACAGCTATTTACGAATGTGCGTCAGTTGCTAGAAAATATGGCAAGACGATTATCGCGGATGGTGGAATTAAATACTCTGGAGATATTGTCAAAGCGCTTGCTGCCGGTGGACATGCTGTTATGCTAGGAAGCTTGTTGGCGGGTACTACAGAGAGCCCTGGTGAATCTGAAATCTTCCAAGGACGCCGTTTCAAGGTATACCGTGGCATGGGATCAGTAGCGGCAATGGAACAAGGTTCAAAAGATCGTTACTTCCAGGAAGATGAGAAGAAACTTGTACCTGAGGGTATTGAAGGTCGTATGCCCTATAAAGGACCACTAACGGATACGATCCATCAACTAGTTGGCGGTATTCGCTCTGGAATGGGCTATTGCGGGTCAAAAGATTTGGAAGCTCATCGGGAAAAGGCACAGTTTATACGTATGACAGGCGCCGGCTTACAAGAGAGTCACCCGCATCAGGTTCAGATTACGAAAGAAGCCCCTAACTACTCTGTGCGTTAACTATTATTAGAGAATCGGCAGGGAGGTAAATATACCTTCCGCCGTTCTAATGTTTTACACCTTTTTTCGTCACTTTCTATGAGCGAAAAGGTGTTTTTTTGGGATAAGGATACATGATACGGCGATAATATGGTACACTGATTTTTGATATTGTCAATACGGGGGTATAGTGAGTGAAAAAGGTAACAAGAAGATGGCTGTCAGTTTTGATGGTACCGATGATGTTGTTAATGACAATCGGAATCCATACGCCTGCGGCAAATGCAGAATCTTCATTGGGGATTCATGTAGACGGAGCAATTTTGATTGATGCGGACAGTGGAAAAGTTTTATACGAAGAAAATGCTGATAAAGCATTAGGTATTGCAAGTATGACGAAAATGATGACGGAATACCTGATGTTTGAAGCATTGGAAGAAGGAACGATTTCTTGGGATCAAGAGTATCGGGTGAACGGATATACATATGCTGTGTCGCAAGATCGCCGTTTGAGCAATGTGCCACTTCGCCGTGATGGCACGTATACCATCCGTGAACTTTATGAAGCTGTAGCAATTTATTCAGCCAATGCTGCTACAATTGCGATAGCAGAGACAATTGCAGGAACAGAGGCAGAGTTCATAAAATTAATGAATGCCAAAGCTGAAGAGCTTGGATTAACAGACTATAAATTTGTCAATTCGACAGGTTTGAATAACAATGACTTACAGGGAATGCATCCAAGTGGGACAGGCGAGAAGGACGAAAACGTGATGCCTGCACGTTCTGTTGCCAAATTGGCCTATCACCTATTGCAAGACTATCCCGAGGTACTGGAAACTACAAAAATCAGTAAGAAGGTATTTCGCGAAGGTACAGAAGATGCCATCAATATGGATAACTGGAACTTCATGCTTCCCGGTTTAGTGTATGAGTACCCGGGAGTCGATGGCTTGAAGACGGGAACTACTGAGTTTGCGGGACATTGTTTTACAGGTACTGCCACTCGTGCTGATAAACGGGTTATTGCAGTTGTAATGAATGCTGTAGATACAAAGGGTGTTGGTTCGTATCAAGCACGTTTTGATGCTACTCGTGCATTGTTTGACTATGGCTTCAGTCAATTTACTGAAACAGAGCTTTTACCTGCAGGACATCAGTTCAAGAAACAAAAAACATTAGGTGTCATCAAAGGGAAAGAGAAGAAAGTTGGAATTGCCACAAAAGAACCTGTTAGCATGTTGATTCGCAACAGTGAGAAAAAAGAGTATGAACCTGAGCTTGTGCTCGACAAAAAGCTTGTGAAAGATGGAAAAGTTCAAGCACCATTGAAAAAAGGTACAGTGATCGGCCATGTGAAGTTAGTAAAAAAAGATGGTTCGGACCTTGGCTTTATCGATGGGGAAACAGCGGGCACTGAAGTTGTGACAACGGAAGAAGTGAAGAAAGCAGGATGGTTCTCTCTAACGATGGGAGCAATCGGAGATTTCTTTGCCAGCGCTTGGAAGAGTTCAACTGGTTTTGTAAAAGGATTATTTGATTGATGTAAAGCAACGGACCTATAAACTAGGTGTCGTTGCTTTTTTTATGTTCCAGACTTGCAATAGAGTGTCAATTCCTGTCGTGATCTCCTCTTCCGACAATCCACCAAAACCGATGAGGAAGGAGGGGGTGGACAAGCTAGGGACAGTTCGGTAGGTATCTAGGCCGCGAACTTTGATTCCCACGGATAATGCTTTCTCCAGCAATTCCTCTTCAGTACTCTCTATATGTACATGCAGCAAAATATGCATGCCAGCTTCATCGCCTGAGAACGAAATAAAAGGCTCGTAAAGTTTCAATACTTCAGTCAGAACTTGCATCTTTCGACGATAAATTTTGCGCATCCGATTGAGATGGCGGGAGAATTTTCCGTCGGCCATGAAGCGCGCAAGAATATGCTGATCGATCCTTGGAACCGAAGATGAATAGGGAATGAATGCTTGCCGATACATTTCCAGTAGCAGCGGAGGAAGCACCATGTAAGCAATACGCATCGAAGGCATAAGCGATTTTGTGAAGGTGCTCAGGTAAATAACGTTTTCGCCCTTATCCATTCCCTGCAATGAAGGGATGGGACGGCCGCGATAACGGAATTCACTGTCATAATCGTCCTCAATAATAAAAAAGTCAGGATTGGAAGCTGCCCAGTTCAAGAGAGCCGTTCTGCGTGCTGCAGTGAGCACTGTACCCGTTGGAAACTGATGAGAAGGGGTAACGTAGGCAATTGTTGCATTCGATCGTTGAAGGGCTTTTACGTCCATTCCCTCTTGATCCACTGCAATCGGGATTGTTTGCCTATGGCTTTCTGAAAACACATGCCTTGTCATCAAGTAACCGGGATCTTCAATAGCATAGCGAGCCTCCTCGCCCAGTATCCGAATAATCAATGGCAGTAATTGTTCTGTTCCGGAGCCAACGATAATTTGTCCAGGCGTACAGTCTACTCCACGTGAGTGATATAAATAACGTGCGATTTCCCGGCGTAATTCTAGGTCGCCGTGCGGGTCGCCCAACAGTAATAGATGGGAATGAGATGAATCTATTATATCGCGTGCATACTTCCTCCAATCTGAGAAGGGGAAGTGATCTGTATCAATCGCCCCTGCAGAAAAATCGTAGAGAATTGGCTCTTCCTTTATTTTTTGCACGGCAGCGGGGATTTCTAATTTCATTGGCTGCACATAGGCCAGTTCTTCAATCGCTTGAACGAAGTACCCTTTTCTTGGTTCTGCAGCAATGAAACCTTCTGCAGCTAGCTGGTCATAGGCCAATTCGATAGTTGTTTGGCTGACGTTCAGAAAGTCCTCCAACTGACGTTTAGAAGGCAGCTTCATCCCTACAGGAAATTTTCCATCAATGATATCTTGTCGAATTTGATTGTATATTTGCTGATATAACGGAATGTCTGATGTTTTCTGAAGCTCAATGAAAATCATATCCATGATAAAAACTTCCTTCTGACCACTTCACTTATTGTCTATCTGGCTATTTCAATGTGGTCAAATTCGATTATACTGAAAATATCGAAAAGGGGGAAGAGATATGAATTTTAAATATGGTGGAGTTATCATGGATGTAATTAATGCAGAGCAAGCACGAGTGGCGGAAGCAGCAGGTGCAATAGCGGTCATGGCGTTGGAGCGGGTACCGTCGGATATTCGGGCAGCAGGTGGTGTCGCACGGATGGCGGATCCTCGCATTGTTGAAGAAGTGCAACAAGCTGTTTCTATTCCGGTTATGGCAAAAGCACGAATCGGTCATATTTCCGAAGCACGTGTACTCGAATCACTTGGCGTCGACTTTATTGATGAAAGTGAAGTATTGACACCTGCCGACGATGAGTTTCATCTTCTCAAGAGTGATTTTAATGTGCCATTTGTCTGCGGTGCACGTAACTTAGGGGAGGCGGCTCGTCGCTTGGGTGAAGGAGCGAAGATGCTCCGAACAAAAGGGGAGCCGGGCACAGGAAATATCGTGGAAGCGGTTCGTCACTTACGTATGATCAATGCACAAGTAAATAAAGTAGTGCATATGAGCAAGGATGAACTGATGACGGAAGCGAACGACTTAGGGGCGCCATATGAAATTTTATTAGCGATTAAAGAAGCAGGACGTTTACCAGTCATCAATTATTCAGCAGGCGGTGTGGCGACTCCTGCGGATGCAGCATTGATGATGGAGCTAGGTGCGGATGGCGTATTCGTTGGCTCCGGCATTTTTAAGTCGGATAATCCGGAAGCATTTGCGCGTGCGATTGTACAGGCAACGGCAGACTTTCAAAATTACGGGCTGATTGCAAATTTATCAAAAGGTATTGGAACCCCAATGAAAGGTTTGGAAATGTCGACGCTGGCGGATAGTGAATTAATGGCAGCGCGCAGTTTATAACGTAAGAACATGTTATGGGTGGGATGACCGTCCATGACATGTTTCCAATGGTTTGATCGACATCTATTATCATGAACCTTGTCATTGAAGATTATTTGTAGTATGGTATATCTAATTTCACATATTTCACGATGATAGGAAGCAGTAGCAACTAGGTTTTTTCAAAGAGAGCCAGCGGGTGGTGTGAGCTGGTAAAAACCGTTGTGAATCCGTCCTGGAGTAGCAGAACTGAAGTCAGTAGGTTCTTGCCGGTCAGTTGAGCCGATATCTCAAACAAGTGGACTGGGTAACCAGTCAATTTGGGTGGCAACGCGGGTAGTTCTCGTCCCTTTTATAGGGGATGGAGGGCTTTTTTTATTGTTTTTTTCTATGTGGATTATCTAAAGGGAGGCGAGTTGTATGCTAGACAGTAAAGTATTGCGTGCAAATTTTGAAGAGGTAAAGGAAAAGTTGAGTAAACGAGGAGAAGATTTAACCGATTTTGATAAGTTTGGCGGGTTAGACGAGAAGCGTCGCGAAATCTTATCGAAGGTTGAAATTTTAAAAGCAGAGCGAAATGAAGTCTCACAACAAGTTGCGCAAATGAAACGTAATAAAGAAAATGCCGATGAAGTCATCGTAAGAATGCGGGAAGTTGGCGAAGAAATAAAAGCTTACGATCAAGAGCTTGCAAAAGTAGAAGAAGAATTAAACTATGTGCTAATGCGTATCCCGAATATCCCGCATGAAAGCGTACCGGTCGGGGACAGTGAGGATGATAATGTTGAAGTCCGTACATGGGGAGATCAACCGAACTTTAGCTTTGAACCCAAACCGCATTGGGAGCTTGGAACAGACCTGCAGTTACTAGATTTTGAACGAGCAGCAAAAGTAACGGGCAGCCGTTTTGTATTTTACCGTGGACTCGGTGCACGTCTGGAGCGTGCGTTGATCAATTTCATGATGGATCTTCATCAGGAAGAGCATGGATATGAAGAAATGTTGCCGCCGTATTTGGTAAACCGTGCAAGCTTAACGGGAACAGGTCAACTACCTAAATTTGAAGAGGATGCGTTTTTGGTTGAAGAAGAAGATTATTTCTTGATTCCGACATCTGAAGTGCCGGTAACGAATTTTTACCGAGAAGAAATTTTAGACGGGGCTAAATTACCACAAGCGTTTGCTGCATATAGCACGAATTTCCGTTCAGAAGCGGGCTCTGCTGGTCGTGATACACGCGGATTAATCCGTCAACATCAATTCAATAAAGTGGAACTTGTTCGTTTCGTAAAGCCAGAAGACTCTTACGATGAGTTGGAAAAATTGACAGGGCACGCAGAGCGTGTATTGCAATTATTAAACTTGCCTTATCGCGTATTGAAGATGTGTACAGCGGATTTAGGATTCACGGCAGCGAAAAAGTATGACTTAGAGGTATGGATTCCGACGCAAAATGTGTACCGTGAAATCTCATCTTGTTCAAACTTTGAAGATTTCCAGGCACGCAGAGCTTCTATTCGTTTCCGTCGGGAAGCAGGCGCGAAGCCAGAATACGTTCATACATTAAATGGCAGTGGATTGGCAGTTGGTAGGACAGTAGCTGCAATTTTGGAGAACTATCAGCAAGAAGACGGTTCAGTCGTCATTCCTGAAGTACTTCGTCCGTATATGGGTGGAAGAGAAAAAATCGAGGCACCAAAATAATAAGAAAAGAAGCTCACTCCAGGACTCCGTCTTGGTAACGGGCTTCTTTTTTTTCTTCTTTTCTTTTCCGGCGAATGGCACGAAAAAAATTGGTCAATAGCTGACCGCATTCTTCTGCCAATACACCTTCCTTCACTTCACATTCATGATTGAAGCGAGGGTCATTAAGCAATTGATAGAATGTATGAACGCAACCACCTTTTGGATCACGCGCACCATACACTACACGAGGAATACGTGATTGCAGAATGGCGCCTGCACACATCGGACAAGGCTCTAAGGTGACATATAAAACAGCATCTTCCAGTCTCCAGCTCCCTAATGTTTCACAAGCAAGTTGAATTGCTGAAAGCTCAGCATGGGTCACAGCATTCTGAGTTGTTTCACGTAAATTATGGGCAGATGCAATGACTTTGCCGTCATGGACGATAACTGCTCCAATCGGGACCTCTCCCAAAGTCTCAGCTTTCTTTGCCTCATCTATAGCTAACATCATATAGTACTGATCATCTTTGTGCATTTCGTCCACTCCTTACAAATAGTCTATCATGTGAAAGGTCAAAATCAATATTTCAAATGTTCCACGTGAAACATTTAGGGGACGATGGATGAATTTGATTGCCTCAATAGGGAATCCGTCCATAAAGAATTATAAAAGTTTGAGTTGTTACTCAACAGAAAACTACTTTTAGTTAATTACTACTTTAAGAAATGGGGATTTTCCACTGAATTCAGATAAGTACCATACCTGGCCTTCTGATGTGTTAAAATAAAACATGTATCTAAATTGGAAGGGTGAAGGTCACGTGTTTGTTCCATTCATTGCTGTCGAAGGTCCGATCGGTGTAGGGAAGACTACATTGACTGCAGCGATTGCGAAGACTTTTAGCTATCAACAGCTTCAAGAAATCAGCAGTGAAAATCCATTTTTGGATCAATTTTATCAGGATAAAGAAAAGTGGAGTTTCCAAACAGAGATGTTCTTTTTGTGCAATCGTTATGAGCAATTGAAACAAATCAATAAAGACTATATATCCGCGGGTATTCCTGTTGTAGCGGATTATCATATTTTTAAGAATATGCTGTTTGCGCAGCGTACACTGGAAGCCAGTGACCTAGCTAAATATAAAGAAATTTACCGTATTTTGACACAGGATTTACCAATGCCAAATATCATCATTTCATTGTCGGCTAGCTTGTCGACATTACAACAGAGAATTCATGAGCGCGGACGTTATTATGAGTCAGATATGGATTCTGACTATTTACAACTGCTTTCGGACGATTACAGTTCCTACATACCTGAGTTTGAAAAAGCACATCCTGACATCTCTGTTCTCCATATAGACGGTGATCAGATGGATTTTGTGCGTAACACGCAAGACTTGAAGAATATTTTGGCTAGAGTGGATGCAGCTGTACAGAAAGGTTTGAATTTGAATGAAACTACATGAAATTCCAAAGAATAGCGTTTTTGCAGTGGCAGGAATGGTAGGTGTAGGTAAGTCTACGATGACTAAAGCTCTTGCATCGCGTCTTGGCTTTCAAGCATCCTTTGAAAATGTAGCAGAAAACCCTTATTTAGACCGTTTCTATAGTGATTTTGAACGGTGGAGTTTTCACTTGCAGATCTTCTTTTTGGCAGAACGTTTTAAAGAGCAGAAGCGGATTTTTGAAAATGGCGGTGGCTTTGTACAAGATCGCTCTATTTACGAGGATGTTGGAATTTTTGCGAAAATGCATGCTGATGAAGGTACGATGGATAGTGTGGATTATACCACTTACATGAATTTGTTCGAAGCGATGGTCATGACTCCTTACTTTCCGCATCCAGACGCCTTAATTTACTTGGAAGGTTCATTGGAATCGATACTTGAACGAATCGAACGGCGGGGAAGAGAGATGGAGTTGCAGACGTCTCGCGGTTATTGGGAAGAAACACATCGTCGATATGAGAAATGGATTGATTCGTTCACGGCATGCCCTGTCGTACGATTGAATATTGAGGACTATGATGTATTGAGGAATGAACAAGATGTGGATCAAATTATTGATAAAATAGCGAATGTGATAAAAAAAGAGCCGACTCCCGATAAGTAATGGGGGATGTCGCCTCTCTGGCCTTTTAATGTGCTGGGACTTCTGTGAAGAATTCTTGATATAATTCACGTAGGACGAGATTTTCATCCTTTTCTTGAATACCGAAAACCAAACTGACTTCAGAGGATCCTTGGTTGATCATTTCGATATTGGCGCCTGTCCGTGCAATAGCGGATGCCGCACGTGCTGCCAGACCTCGAGTATGACGCATGCCTTCTCCTACAAGTACGACCATGGAATAGTCATGTTGGAAATGCACATCGTCGGGGTGCAACTCTGTTTCGATGCGATTTATAATACGCGCTTCTTTTTCATCCGTTAAGTGTTCGCTGCGAATAATAACGGAGAGGTTGTCGATTCCTGACGGTGTATGCTCATAAGGAATTTCTTCTTCCTCGAGAATTTGCAGCAAGTGGCGTCCGAAACCGATTTCTAAGTTCATCAAGTATTTATCTACGAATAGCGTTGAGAAGCCATTATCAGCCGCAATGCCGACGACGGATTGGAGTGCATGGTCTCGGTTTCGTACGATCATGGTACCCGGCGCGCTAGGATTGTTCGTATTTTTGATGCATACAGGAATCTTGTGGCGAAATGCTGGAACCAGTGCTTCCTCATGGAAAACTGTAAAGCCTGCGTAGGCAAGTTCACGCATCTCTCGATAGGTCATCGTATCAATTGCCTGTGGGTTCTCGATGACTGTTGGATTCGCTGAAAAAACGCAATCCACGTCGGTGAAATTTTCATAAAGTTCTGCGTTTGTAGCGGCTGCTAAGAGTGCACCCGTAATGTCGGAGCCTCCCCGATTGAATGTACGCAATGTTCCATCTTCTGTATAGCCAAAAAAGCCTGGGAATACGACAATGCCCTTTTTATCGCGTAAAGTGCATAGTTTTTCATTACCTTCAGGTAAAGCGCGAACGCGTTCTGGGCGGTGGTTAACGAGCAGACCACCTTCACGCGGATTAACATACTCTGCGTCAATACCAATATGTTGGAAATACGCAGCAATTAATTTCGCATTGTTGTCTTCACCGGCAGCTTTTAGACTATCTATATACAAGATTTCATCTGATTGATCTTTCTTTAACCGTCGAATTAAATCTTGTTCGATGATTTGAGCAATCCCGCTATCGAGATCAAGACCTTCAGCGATTTGTTGATAGCGTTCCACGACATTATGTAATGCATCAGTCGTATCTTTTCCGGCTAGTGAAGTGTCTGCCAGGTCAATCAGCAGGTCTGTCACTTTAATATCTTCAGAAAAGCGTTTACCCGGAGCAGAAACTACGACGATTTTTCTAGAGGGATCAGACACGACAATGTCGACCACTTTACGGATTTGTTCCGCAGATGCGACGGAAGTTCCGCCAAATTTACAAACTTTCATTATATACCAGATCCTATCTATTTGAGATTATCTATCTATTATTTTAGAAAATTCATGATAACGGGTTGTTATTGAAGGCGGAATTCTCTATAATTGTCCTTATGCGAAGAACGATTGTTTTTTCATAGTGTACATTGTAGATGGGAGAATCGTCAAATGAAAAATGAAATTAATATTGGTTTGCTTGGCTACGGAGTTGTAGGAAGCGGCGTGGCAACCATCTTACATAACCATCAGGAAGATTTACGCCACAAGTTAGGTGTCCCTGTATCGATTAAGAAAGTAGTCGTTAAGGATTTAGAGAAAAAGCGTAACGGTGTTATATCGAAAGAAATGTTTACAACTTCTTTGGATGAAGTTCTCAATGATCCGGAAATTGATTTAGTGGTAGAAGTAATGGGAGGAACGTCAGCCGCTCAAGAGGCAATACGACGTTCATTGGAAGCAGGCAAAGGTGTTGTGACTGCAAACAAAGATGTCATGGCAGAGTCAGGTCCTGAATTATTGAAACTGGCAGATGAAAATAAATGTGATCTATTATATGAAGCGAGTGTAGGTGGAGGAATTCCATTGATCCGCACGCTGGAAGATGGATTAGCGTCCGACCGGATTACCGCATTGACAGGTATCGTCAATGGAACAACGAACTTTATTCTTACAAAAATGAAGCATGAAAATAAAACTTATGAGGATGCACTTGCAGAAGCAACGGAATTAGGATTTGCAGAAGCAGATCCATCTGCAGATGTTGATGGTATCGATGCTGCTCGAAAAATGGTAATCTTGGCTTCATTATCATTCTCTACGGAAGTCCGTCTTGATGATGTGTTCGTCCGTGGTATGAAAGAAATCAAAGATGGTGATTTGCAGCTGGCAGAACAGTTTGGTTATACAATCAAAATGGCTGGCTCTGCACGTAAAGACGAGGATGGCATCGAGGTAGCGGTGGAACCGGTTTTCTTCCCGAACTCTCACCCGTTGGCAACGGTCAATAATGAATTCAATGCGGTATATGTCTACGGTGATGCAGTCGGTGAAACAATGTTCTATGGACCTGGAGCGGGCTCCATGCCAACAGCGACTTCAGTAACAGGTGATGTGGTAGCCGCTTGCCGTAATTTATTGCTAGGCGTGAATGGTAAGAGATTACATGCTCCGCAATATGAGCGAAAAGTGAAGAGTGACGATCAGAAGTATGCTCGCTATTTCCATCGAATTACGGTACGCGATGAAGTAGGCGTTTTGACGGAACTGACTTCTATATACAGCCATCATAAAGCAAGTTTAGCTACGGTCGTTCAAGACTCAGAGCTGCATGAAGAAGGTGCGGACTTAATTTTCATTACCCATAAAATATCTCGTCAACAACATTTGGATATTTTACAGGACTTAAAAGATACACCAACGGTCATTGACATTTCGAGTCATTACCGGGTGGAAGGAGAATAATTTATTATGAGACGATGGAATGGATTGATCGAAGAATATAAGGAATGGCTGCCTGTTACGGAGAACACACCTGCATTGACTTTGCAGGAGGGGAATACACCGCTGATTCACTTGGAGAACTTGTCGAAGCAGTGGGGAATCAATCTCTATGTAAAAACGGAAGGTACAAATCCTACAGGTTCATTTAAAGACCGCGGTATGGTCATGGCGGTTGCCAAAGCGAAAGAGGAAGGGAAAACTGCATTGATCTGCGCATCAACGGGTAACACATCCGCTGCTGCAGCGGCGTACGGTGCACGTGCCGGAATGCGGACAATTGTCGTAATCCCGGAAGGTCGCATCGCGCTTGGTAAATTGGCACAGGCAAAAATGTATGGAGCAGAAATTGTAGCAATCGAAGGTAACTTCGACGAAGCACTTCGTATGGTCCGTGAAGTCGGTGAAGGAAAGATTGCATTGGTGAATTCCGTTAACCCTTATCGTTTGGAAGGTCAAAAGACCGTAGCATTCGAAGCGATCGAGCAGCTCGGCAAAGTGCCGGATATCTTCGCATTGCCTGTTGGAAATGCCGGAAATATCTCTGCTGCGTGGAAAGGCTTCAAAGAGTACGCGGAGAAAAAAGGTACAGGTACACCGAAGTTACTAGGCGTACAAGCGGATGGGGCAGCGCCAATTGTTTATGATCGTGTATTCGAAGAGCCAGAAACTGTTGCAACGGCCATTCGCATTGGGAATCCTGCAAGTTGGCACCTAGCGACTCAAGCATTAGAAGAATCCGGCGGCGATATTCTCTCCGCAACAGACGAAGAAATTCTAGAAGCCTATCAATTACTTGCTGCGTCAGATGGAATCTTCGCGGAGCCTGCGTCTTGTGCAACGATTGCAGGGATCAAAAAACGTTTAGATGCCGGATTAATTAATAAAGGTACAACCATTGTCGGAATCCTGACAGGAAATGGCTTGAAGGACCCTGAGACAGCGATTAACGTTAACTCCGATAAGCCATTAATGACGAATGAACAATTTGATAACTTTCTTAAAGAATTGAAAGAGGGGAACGACTAATGACAGAAGCCGGTTTTTCAGTGACCGTGCCAGCCACGACGGCGAATCTCGGACCCGGCTTCGATCATTTAGGTCTTGCCCTTTCACTTAAAATGACAATAGAAGTATCTTCTGCCGCACAGTGGCATATTCAGTATCAAGATAAGGAATATGCCTCGCTGCCAACAGACGAAACAAATTTAATTGTACAGACCATTCAACAGGTAGCTTCACGATATGGTCAAGTTGTAGCGCCCCACAAGTTGGTTGTTTACTCTGATATTCCTTTAGGAAAAGGTTTAGGGAGCAGTGCAACAGCAATTGCTGCAGGAATTGAAATTGCGAGCGAACTGGCAGAGCTGCATTTATCACCTCAAGATAAACTCCGAATCGGCAGTGAGTTGGAGGGGCATGCAGATAACATAACGGCTGCATTGCTCGGTGGGATTACTGTATCCTATTTTACAGAAGAACAGATGGAAGTCCTGACATTCCCTGCTCCCCCGATTGGCGTCGTGATAATGGTTCCGCCGGTCGCATTGAAAACAGAAGCTTCTCGCGGACTATTGCCTGAGCAAGTGACGCATAAGACAGCGATTCAAGGAAGTGCAGCGGGCAGTTTGATGACAGCAGCAATTGCGCAAGCTGACTGGGTAACAGCGGGCCGTATGATGGAACGAGATATTTTTCACGAACCATACCGTAAGATCGGATTTCCTGAATTTGATGAAATTCGATTAGCGTGTAAAGAAATCGGTGCGTACGGCATGACGATCAGTGGGGCAGGTCCCTCACTTTTCATTGCTGTCCCGCCTGAGACCGAGCAACAAGTAGCAGCTTTGCTTGAGCAACGTTTTCCGCATTATCAGGCGATTGCGTTGCAACCAGCAGAGCAAGGTGCGTATATTTCAAAATAAAGAAGCATCCGGGCTATATGCTCGGATGCTTCTTTATTTTTATGCAATAAAAAAACGTTACATCATGTAACGTGTAATGTCAAAAATATGGCGGAGGAAGAGGGATTCGAACCCCCGCGGGCTTTAACACCCCTGTCGGTTTTCAAGACCGATCCCTTCAGCCGGGCTTGGGTATTCCTCCGTGTTGGACAAGTAATACTTTATCATGTTCTAAAAGTAATGTCAACGGTTATTCTTTAACTTTTCTTTTCTTCGATAAAATATGCGCCATATATAGAAACTTAGTAGGCCAGCCGCTTGAACAGCAACCGCATAAGTAAAGTTCAAATTTGAATAGATCATGATAAGTAAACCGATTAGGACAGCCGGCAGTACAACCACTGTGTACATACGCACTTCAGGGTTTCGAAAACTTAGTTCAAACTCTTTCATTTGAAACACCGCCTTTCTATATATTCTATCGTATTCAACACGTTGGTACAATAAATGTTTGATTTTTAGTGTGGAAGCTGTATAATTAGAAATGCCGTGCTAGGTGGGGAATTAGCGGTGCCCTGTAACTTGCAATCCGCTCTAGCAAGACTGAACTCCTTCTCGAGGCTGTCCGCATGTAGGGTCTGCCTCTTGCACGTAGTGTTGACGTCTGGGTCCTGCGCAATGGGAACCCATGAACCATGTCAGGTCCGGAAGGAAGCAGCATTAAGTGGACTCTCTCATGTGCCGCGGGGTAGCCTAGGCCGAGCCAACGACAAGAGTAACGCTTATGTGCGGCAGTCGAAGGAAGGTGCACGGCTTTAATTGAACAATTCACTCGTCCGTTCTTAGAATGGGCGAGTTTTTTATGTCCTGAAAATGGTGTATACTTTGAAGGAGAATGAATTCATCTAACGAAAGGGAGCGATTTGCGATGGCGGAGAAACAAATGAACGTAGAAAGTTTTAATTTGGATCACACGAAAGTAAAAGCACCTTATATTCGATTAGCAGGAACTTCTGAAGGACAGAACGGGGACAAAATTTATAAGTACGATTTGCGTTTTTGTCAACCAAATAAAGAGCATATGGATATGCCTTCCATTCATTCATTGGAACATATGATGGCAGAGTTTAGCAGGAATCATTCAGACCAAATTGTGGATATCAGTCCGATGGGGTGCCAAACCGGTTATTATTTAGCAGTCATCAACCATGAAGACTATGAAGAGATCCTTTCTATAGTAGAAAAAACATTGAATGACGTGTTAGTGGCTACCGAAGTGCCTGCTTGTAATGAAGTACAGTGCGGTTGGGCAGCAAGCCACAGTTTAGAAGGAGCCAAGGAGCTTGCACGTAATATGCTGTCGAAGAAAGATGAGTGGACTGAGATTTTTGCGTAAGACTTTCAAGAGATCGTAAAGCCATAAAAGCAGTATTCATGCTATAATAGAAGTATTATGCAAAATGGAGAAAAGGGGGAAATGCAGTTGATTTATCAAGCATTATATCGAGCCTATAGACCGCAGACATTCGGCGAAATGTCCGGTCAGCAGGCTATCAAGCAGACACTGCAAAATACCCTTCTCCATCAGAAAACGACGCACGCGTATTTGTTTTCAGGTCCGCGCGGAACAGGGAAGACAAGTGCGGCAAAAATTTTCGCGAAAGCCTTGAACTGTGAGAACGGACCGGCAACGGAGCCGTGCAATGAATGTGAAACGTGTAAAAGTATCACAGAAGGATCGAATACCGATGTCACCGAATTTGACGCAGCCTCCAATTCACGTGTCGAAGAGATCCGCGATATTATTGAACGTGTTCATGTTGCTCCGTCGAATGCACGTTTTAAAGTGTATATCATTGATGAAGTGCATATGCTCTCGAACTCGGCATTTAACGCATTGTTGAAAACATTGGAAGAGCCTCCTGCCCACGTGGTATTTATTCTAGCAACAACCGAGCCTCATAAATTGCCGCTTACGATCATTTCTAGATGCCAACGATTTGACTTTAAACCGATTACAGCTGGGGAAATCATGCAGCGCATGAGGAAAGTGCTGGACGATATTGGTGTGAAAGCGGAGGACGGGGCAATGCGGGCAATTGCACAAGCAGCCACTGGCGGTATGCGAGATGCTCTCAGTATGCTAGACCAGGCAGTGTCGTTCAGCGGAGATGAGCTGACCACAGAAGATGCGTTGTTAGTGACAGGAGCGATTGGAGAAGAGATTTTTTATCAGCTTGCTCAAGCAATCCAAGCAAAAGATGCGGGTTCTGCACTTACTTTGTTGCACCAATTAATAGCAGAAGGTAAGGATGTTGGCAGATTGGCGGAGGATATGATCACATTTTTCCGCGACATACTATTGCTTGGCACAGCACCTGAGCTGACAGATTTGCTGGAACTGATTTCGGATGGTGAAAAGTTCAAAGAGTTGGCGCAAGGGTTTCATTCCGATGACCTGTACCGGTACATTGATATATTGTCGAAAACTCAACAGGAGATGCGGTTCTCCAATCATGGGAAGGTTTATATCGAGTCGGCGCTCTTGAAAATGATCCATTCAGGTGATCAACGTGTGGCTTCATCTTCTGCAGCAGATCCTGAAACGGCTCAAAAACTGGCTGTGTTGGAACAGACTGTTCGTCAGCTTCAACAACAATTGGCAGCGAGTCCTGTGCAACAAGCTACCGCAGAATCTCAAGCTCCAACTCGTCGGGCTGCTTCAACTGCGTCAAGATCTGCCAAAGTACCAACAGGTAAGATCGTTGAAGTGTTGAAATCCGCAACAAAGTCGGATATACGGACAATACGAGAGCAGTGGGCCGGGATGATGCAAAGTTTACAGAGATCTCATGCGGCTTTATTGGAAGAGACTGAACCGGTAGCGGCATCTGAGTCGGCTTTTGTGTTAAAATTCAAGTATGAAATTCATTGCTTGATGGCGTCAGAGAATGGAACACTGCAAGCAGGACTGTCTGAAGCATTGTTGCGTCTAACAGGAAAAGCGTATGAAGTGATTTATGTCGCGGAAGATAGCTGGCTGAAAGTACGACAAGACTTCATTCAAAAGAATGGCCTGACCGTTCAGAAAAATCGGGAGTTCTCTCAACAATCGGAAGTGGAGCAATCCGCTTCAGCATTTATGGAGGAAGCGACTCTTGAACAAGCGGATCCCCTCGTAACAGAGGCGGAGAAACTTTTTGGAAAAGATTTTATTACTATAGAAGAAGATTAAATTCTTGAGGAGGAATTGACAATGCGTGGAATGGGAAATATGCAAGGTATGATGAAGCAAATGCAGAAAATGCAAAAGAAGATGGCAGAGGCTCAGGAAAACTTAGGTGAAGAGCGAATGGAAGGTACAGCTGGCGGTGGAATGGTGAAGGTTATCGTATCCGGACATAAAGAAGTCTTGGAAGTCATCATCGATCCAGAAGCAGTAGATCCAGAAGATGTGGAAATCCTACAAGATTTAATTGTTATTGCAACAAATGAAGCGATAACAAAAGCGGAAGAATTAACGAACTCCACAATGGGGCAATTTACTAAAGGAATGAACTTGCCCGGGATGTTCTAGGAGGCTGTGTAGTTATGCATTATCCGGAACCTATATCTAAACTAATGGATAGTTTTATGAAATTGCCAGGCATCGGCCCCAAAACTGCGGGTCGTCTGGCGTTTTTTGTATTAAGTATGAAAGAAGATACGGTACTCGACTTTGCAAAAGCGCTCGTCGATGCAAAGCGTAACTTGCAATTCTGTTCGGTATGCGGTCATATAACAGATATTGATCCATGTCATATCTGTCAGGACCAATCGCGCGATCGTTCGACGATCTGTGTGGTGCAAGATCCGAAAGATGTGATTGCTATGGAAAAGATGCGCGACTACCGCGGGTTATATCATGTCTTACAGGGTGCAATCTCTCCTATGGATGGTATTGGACCGGAAGATATCAATGTTCCCTCCTTATTGACTAGATTGCAAGATGAGGAAGTACAAGAATTGATTCTTGCAACGAACCCTACTATAGAAGGAGAAGCAACAGCGATGTATATATCCCGTCTTGTTAAACCATCCGGCATTACAACTACTCGTATCGCTCATGGTCTACCAGTCGGCGGCGACTTGGAGTACGCGGACGAAGTCACACTTTCGAGAGCATTGGAAGGCCGCCGAGAATTGTGAGGAGTGTGAGATGTTGTTTGGAAAAAAGAATAAATTAAAAAAAGAATATGATGACCGGCTTCGTGATTTAATGTTGGAAGCAAAAGAAGATTGGGAACGAGCACGAGAAGTTGAGAGTTATATTAACGATTATGACGAGGATGTCCTGACACAACGTAAAATGGCGGAGTGTAGATACTTCTATCTGTTTCGTGAAGCAAAGATACGGAATTTAGGGAACGGTTGAACTAAAAGCTAGCAGAAACGCATATAGATAAGTATCTATGAAAGAAAGGGCGTTTTCTGTGAGAGTTTTAGTAATAGTTGCCTTAGGTATTGTTTCACTAATTTTATTAAGTATGAGTAAAACAACCTTAGAAAAAAACATGGAGCGCTTGTCTGTCTTCTGGTTTCGCTTGGCTTTTGCGTTCTTTGTACTCTTCTTAATGAACATTGCAGGTGGGTTTATTGGGATCTACGTGCCGGTAAACATTGCTTCAGGCATCATCTTGGCAGTCTTAGGAGTACCAGGATTCGCGGCGTTATGCGGTTTCGCTATTCTTTTTTAAAAAGAATAGCGAAAAAGCTTGCAATATAAAATGTACGGTGGTATATTTATAAGCGTCGCATCGGGGAGTTGCAAAACACCCGAACAACACTTTAAAACTTTTTAAGAAAAAGTGTTGACAACAAAACAGCGATTTGGTATTATAAGAAAGTTGCCTCTTACGAAAGAGCGACCATATGAACCTTGAAAACTGAACAGCAAAACGTTAACGAATTATACGTTTGTGCATCGGCTCTGCCGGTGACATAAACAAAATGAGTATCTTAAATGATGCCAGCAAGAATTCGAGCTAACTCGAATTTCTCTTTTATGGAGAGTTTGATCCTGGCTCAGGACGAACGCTGGCGGCGTGCCTAATACATGCAAGTCGAGCGAATCTTTGGGAGCTTGCTCCTAAAGATTAGCGGCGGACGGGTGAGTAACACGTGGGCAACCTACCTTACAGATGGGGATAACTCCGGGAAACCGGGGCTAATACCGAATAACCCATTTCTTCGCATGAAGAGATGTTGAAAGACGGTTTCGGCTGTCACTGTGAGATGGGCCCGCGGCGCATTAGTTAGTTGGTGGGGTAACGGCCTACCAAGACCACGATGCGTAGCCGACCTGAGAGGGTGATCGGCCACACTGGGACTGAGACACGGCCCAGACTCCTACGGGAGGCAGCAGTAGGGAATCTTCCACAATGGACGAAAGTCTGATGGAGCAACGCCGCGTGAGTGAAGAAGGTTTTCGGATCGTAAAGCTCTGTTGTAAGGGAAGAACACGTACAGGAGTAACTGCCTGTACCTTGACGGTACCTTACCAGAAAGCCACGGCTAACTACGTGCCAGCAGCCGCGGTAATACGTAGGTGGCAAGCGTTGTCCGGAATTATTGGGCGTAAAGCGCGCGCAGGCGGTCCTTTAAGTCTGATGTGAAAGCCCACGGCTCAACCGTGGAGGGTCATTGGAAACTGGAGGACTTGAGTACAGAAGAGGAAAGCGGAATTCCACGTGTAGCGGTGAAATGCGTAGAGATGTGGAGGAACACCAGTGGCGAAGGCGGCTTTCTGGTCTGTAACTGACGCTGAGGCGCGAAAGCGTGGGGAGCAAACAGGATTAGATACCCTGGTAGTCCACGCCGTAAACGATGAGTGCTAAGTGTTAGGGGGTTTCCGCCCCTTAGTGCTGCAGCTAACGCATTAAGCACTCCGCCTGGGGAGTACGGCCGCAAGGCTGAAACTCAAAGGAATTGACGGGGACCCGCACAAGCGGTGGAGCATGTGGTTTAATTCGAAGCAACGCGAAGAACCTTACCAGGTCTTGACATCCCGCTGCCCGGCATGGAGACATGCTTTTCCCTTCGGGGACAGCGGTGACAGGTGGTGCATGGTTGTCGTCAGCTCGTGTCGTGAGATGTTGGGTTAAGTCCCGCAACGAGCGCAACCCTTAATCTTAGTTGCCATCATTCAGTTGGGCACTCTAAGGTGACTGCCGGTGACAAACCGGAGGAAGGTGGGGATGACGTCAAATCATCATGCCCCTTATGACCTGGGCTACACACGTGCTACAATGGACGGTACAGAGGGCTGCAAACCCGCGAGGGGGAGCCAATCCCACAAAACCGTTCCCAGTTCGGATTGCAGGCTGCAACTCGCCTGCATGAAGCCGGAATCGCTAGTAATCGTGGATCAGCATGCCACGGTGAATACGTTCCCGGGTCTTGTACACACCGCCCGTCACACCACGAGAGTTTGTAACACCCGAAGTCGGTGGGGTAACCCTTACGGGAGCCAGCCGCCGAAGGTGGGACAGATGATTGGGGTGAAGTCGTAACAAGGTAGCCGTATCGGAAGGTGCGGCTGGATCACCTCCTTTCTAAGGATAGTATGCCATCTTGGCATTCGGAAGATGGATCTTCGATCCGTCACGTTAACGTTTTGCGTTCAGTTTTGAAGGCTCATTTTTTGAGTGTTCAAAGCTTTTTTTCTTTAGACTTGTTCATTGAAAACTGGATAAAACGACATTGAAAGTAATCAAGTAATCAACCGAATCGAACATTTTGTTTGATTCATGTAAACTTTTTAACCTTCGTTCTTTCTATCGCTAGAGAGACGTTGGACCTTTTATAGGTTAAGTTAGAAAGGGCGCACGGCGGATGCCTTGGCACTAGGAGCCGATGAAGGACGGCACTAACACCGATATGCTTCGGGGAGCTGTAAGTAAGCTTTGATCCGAAGATTTCCGAATGGGGAAACCCACTGTCCGTAATGGGACAGTACGTTCACGTGAATACATAGCGTGATCGTGGCACACCCGGAGAACTGAAACATCTAAGTACCCGGAGGAAGAGAAAGAAAATCGATTCCCTTAGTAGCGGCGAGCGAAACGGGAAGAGCCCAAACCAGGAAGCTTGCTTCCTGGGGTTGTAGGACACTCTATACGGAGTTACAAAGGAATGCATTAGACGAAGCGATCTGGAAAGATCCGCCGCAGTGGGTAACAGCCCCGTAGTCGAAAGTGCATTCCCTCCAGAGTGGATCCTGAGTACGGCGGAACACGTGAAATTCCGTCGGAATCCGGGAGGACCATCTCCCAAGGCTAAATACTCCCTAGTGACCGATAGTGAACCAGTACCGTGAGGGAAAGGTGAAAAGCACCCCGGAAGGGGAGTGAAATAGAACCTGAAACCGTGTGCCTACAAATTGTCAGAGCCCGTTAATGGGTGATGGCGTGCCTTTTGTAGAATGAACCGGCGAGTTACGATTCCATGCAAGGTTAAGCTGAGAAAGCGGAGCCGCAGCGAAAGCGAGTCTGAATAGGGCGCATGAGTATGGGGTCGTAGACCCGAAACCAGGTGATCTACCCATGTCCAGGGTGAAGGTCAGGTAACACTGACTGGAGGCCCGAACCCACGTATGTTGAAAAATGCGGGGATGAGGTGTGGGTAGCGGTGAAATTCCAATCGAACCTGGAGATAGCTGGTTCTCTCCGAAATAGCTTTAGGGCTAGCCTCAAACGAAAGAATCTCGGAGGTAGAGCACTGTTTGGACGAGGGGCCCATCCCGGGTTACCGAATTCAGACAAACTCCGAATGCCGATGATTTATGTTTGGGAGTCAGACGGTGGGTGATAAGATCCATCGTCGAGAGGGAAACAGCCCAGACCACCAGTTAAGGTCCCCAAGTATCCGTTAAGTGGAAAAGGATGTGGCGCTGCCCAGACAACCAGGATGTTGGCTTAGAAGCAGCCATCATTTAAAGAGTGCGTAATAGCTCACTGGTCGAGTGGCGCTGCGCCGAAAATGTACCGGGGCTAAACGGATCACCGAAACTGTGGATTGACGCAAGTCAATGGTAGGAGAGCGTTCCAAGGGCGTTGAAGCTAGACCGGAAGGACTGGTGGAGCGCTTGGAAGTGAGAATGCCGGTATGAGTAGCGAAAGAAGGGTGAGAATCCCTTCCACCGAATGCCTAAGGTTTCCTGAGGAAGGCTCGTCCGCTCAGGGTTAGTCAGGACCTAAGTCGAGGCCGATAGGCGTAGACGATGGACAACAGGTTGATATTCCTGTACCACCTCCCCGCCGTTTGAGTAATGGGGGGACGCAGTAGGATAGGGTGAGCACGCAGTTGGTTGCGTGTCTAAGCAGTGAGGTGGAGAACGAGGCAAATCCCGTTCTCATATAACACTAGGCTGTGATGGCAAGGAGAATTGTCTCCGGAGTCCCTGATTTCACACTGCCAAGAAAAGCCTCTAGCGAGGCGGGAGGTGCCTGTACCGCAAACCGACACAGGTAGGCGAGGAGAGAATCCTAAGGTGATCGAGAGAACTCTCGTTAAGGAACTCGGCAAAATGACCCCGTAACTTCGGGAGAAGGGGTGCTCTGGTAGGGTGAATAGCCCGAGAGAGCCGCAGTGAATAGGCCCAGGCGACTGTTTAGCAAAAACACAGGTCTCTGCAAAACCGTAAGGTGACGTATAGGGGCTGACGCCTGCCCGGTGCTGGAAGGTTAAGAGGAGGGGTTAGCGCAAGCGAAGCTCTGAATTGAAGCCCCAGTAAACGGCGGCCGTAACTATAACGGTCCTAAGGTAGCGAAATTCCTTGTCGGGTAAGTTCCGACCCGCACGAAAGGCGTAACGATCTGGGCACTGTCTCAACGAGAGACTCGGTGAAATTATAATATGCGTGAAGATGCGCATTACCCGCGACAGGACGGAAAGACCCCGTGGAGCTTTACTGTAGCCTGATATTGAATTCCGGTGCAGCCTGTACAGGATAGGTAGGAGCCTTGGATTCCGGAGCGCCAGCTTCGGAGGAGGCGTTGGTGGGATACTACCCTGGCTGTATTGGACTTCTAACCCATGCCCGTGATCCGGGCAGGAGACAGTGTCAGGTGGGCAGTTTGACTGGGGCGGTCGCCTCCTAAAGAGTAACGGAGGCGCCCAAAGGTTCCCTCAGAATGGTTGGACATCATTCGTAGAGTGCAAAGGCATAAGGGAGCTTGACTGCGAGACCTACAAGTCGAGCAGGGTCGAAAGACGGGCTTAGTGATCCGGTGGTTCCGCATGGAAGGGCCATCGCTCAACGGATAAAAGCTACCCCGGGGATAACAGGCTTATCTCCCCCAAGAGTCCACATCGACGGGGAGGTTTGGCACCTCGATGTCGGCTCGTCGCATCCTGGGGCTGTAGTCGGTCCCAAGGGTTGGGCTGTTCGCCCATTAAAGCGGCACGCGAGCTGGGTTCAGAACGTCGTGAGACAGTTCGGTCCCTATCCGTCGCGGGCGCAGGAAATTTGAGAAGAGCTGTCCTTAGTACGAGAGGACCGGGATGGACATACCGCTGGTGTACCAGTTGTCTTGCCAAAGGCATCGCTGGGTAGCTATGTATGGACGGGATAAATGCTGAAAGCATCTAAGCATGAAGCCCCCTTCAAGATGAGATTTCCCATTACGCAAGTAAGTAAGATCCCTCAAAGATGATGAGGTGGATAGGTCTGGGGTGGAAGCACGGCGACGTGTGCAGCTGACAGATACTAATCGATCGAGGACTTAACCTATTTTAAGAAGTACTACTTGAGGTACACAATGTCTTTTATTCAGTTTTGAGTGAACAAGCTTTACTCATCTGTCTAGTAACGATGGCGAAGAGGTCACACCCGTTCCCATACCGAACACGGAAGTTAAGCTCTTCAGCGCCGATGGTAGTCGGGGGCTTCCCCCTGTGAGAGTAGGACGTTGCTAGGCATGCGAAGCCATTCACTATGGTCATCATAGTGAGTGGCTTTTTTGTGTTCTCGAAAGATGAAGAGGAAAGTAGAAAGTTTTGATATACTAAGTAGAAGAAAAGGAGTGCGTGATAGATGAATTATGAAGATCGACCGCTTATTCAGGCGCTAGAAAACTTTCGTAAACAGCAGCCTATTTCATTCCACGTGCCTGGACATAAACATGGAGCATTGTCTGGTTTACCGCAGAATTTGCGACAGGCATTAGCCTATGACGTTACCGAACTTGCTGGTTTGGATGATCTGCATAGCCCAACAGGCGTAATTCAGCGAGCGGAAGAGAAACTGACACGTTTACATGGAAGTACTCGTAGCTTTCTCTTAGTCAACGGCTCTACTGTTGGTAATTTGGCTATGCTGTATGCAACAGTGGGGAAAGGCGATGCAGTATTGGTTCAACGAAATGCGCATAAGTCCGTGTTTCATGCGCTCGAGTTAACAGGGGCGCGGGCAGTTTTTTTATCCCCCCAGTGGGATGAAGATACGCGGACTGCAGGAGGTGTGTCGGTTGCAAATGTTAAGGAAGCGTTTAAGCAATTTTCCAACGTAAAAGCTGCCGTTTTTACAAATCCTACTTACTATGGAGTAGCAAACAGAGAGCTAGGTAAAATAATTAAAGAGTGTCATGCGTATAGAGTGCCTGTTTTAGTAGATGAAGCGCATGGTGCTCACTTCAAAGCTCATCAATCATTTCCGGAAAGTGCGCTTAGCCTAGGTGCGGATGTAGTGGTTCAATCTGCACATAAGACATTGCCGGCAATGACAATGGCTTCATTTTTACATGTACGTTCAAATTTCGTTAAAACAGAACGAGTAGCGCATTTTTTACATATGTTGCAGTCGAGTAGTCCATCCTACTTGTTGATGGCTTCATTGGATGATGCTAGGCATTATGTAGAGTCTTATAATGAAACGGATTATGCAAGCTTACAATCATACAGGCGAGAGTTACTACGAGAGCTTCAATGCATTTCCGATGTGAAAGTGGTTGAAGTAGATGATCCATTAAAGCTGCTAGTACGCGTAGAGGGTAATACAGGCTTCGCTTTGCAAGACGCACTAGAAAAACAAGGCGTTTATTCGGAACTCGCAGATCTTTATCAAGTCCTTTTAGTGTTGCCTTTAGTGAAAGCCGATCATGCAGGTATTGTGAACGATGTGGTAAAGAAATTTAGAGATGCAGTAGAGTTGCTACGTGCAACGGAAAGTGATAAGCCATCGGTTAAGCTTAAAATGCCGCACTTGCCAATAACGACAGCGGTCTATACAACAGATCGGCTACGAGAAATGAAAGCCGAGTGGATGCATATTGAGGAGGCAAAGGGTAAAGTTGCTTTTGAATCAATTGTCCCTTATCCGCCTGGTATCCCATTGTTATGCGCTGGCGAGAGAGTTGCAGAAGCGCATATACGGCAACTGCTTGTGTTAGCGGAAGCAGGCTCTCGTTTTCAAGGAGCTTTTGATGTAGAGTCGAATCAAATTAAAGTGGTCAGTGAATAGATAGGAGACGTTTTTTTTGAGAGGTTTATTTATTAGTTTTGAAGGACCGGAAGGCGCAGGAAAGACGACAGTATTGCGTAAGATTGCTGCAAGATTGAAGGAACAAGGGCGCGCGGTTACAATGACACGTGAACCAGGCGGAATTCCTATTGCCGAGAAAATACGTGAAGTGATTTTAGACGCAAATCATCAAGAGATGGATGGAAAGACAGAGGCCTTATTGTATGCAGCTGCACGCCGGCAGCACTTAGTTGAAAAAGTTTTGCCGGCTCTTGAAGAAGGCAGCATCGTACTCTGTGACCGCTTTATTGATAGTTCACTGGCATATCAAGGCTTTGCACGAGGTCTAGGGATGGACGATGTGTTAGCAATCAATTTATTTGCGATAGAAGACCATATGCCTGACTGTACGATCTTTTTCGATGTACCGCCGGAAGTGGGATTGGAGCGAATCTGGAAAGATACAGAACGGGAGCAAAACCGTTTAGACTTGGAAGAACTGAAATTTCATAAGCGGGTCTATAAAGGGTATCAAGAAGTGATAACGCGAGCCGAAGGACGGATACAAGTAGTGGATGCACAGAAGTCAGAGTTGCAAGTAGTCGAAAATGTATGGGAAATTGTAAATTCAGAAGTCAACTTAAAATGGAATTCGTGATATAATAGAAAGGAACCTTCTTTAGAAGTAGACACGGACCGGATGAGAGAGCCGTGTAGATATAAGAAATCGGAAAAGGGGAGAGTACATTGAAACTGATTGTAGCAGTGGTACAGGACCAAGATAGTAACCGATTATCTTCCGCGTTAACTAAAAGTGATTTTCGGAATACGAAGTTAGCTAGTACAGGCGGATTTCTTCGTGCAGGAAACACTACATTCTTAATGGGTGTGGAGGACGAGTTAGTTTCAAAAGCTTTGGATTTAATTCGTGATAATTGTCGTTCCCGGGATCAGATGGTTGCACCTGTTTCACCTATGGGAGGCAATGCGGATTCCTATATTCCGTACCCAATCGAGGTAGAAGTAGGCGGAGCCACCGTATTTGTCTTGCCAATTGAACAGTTCCACCATTTTTAATATTGAGGTGAACTCTGATGAAAGTCAATGGTGACTATCGTACAGGGATGGATAAATTACCGAAAGACCCGCTTCGTCAGTTGCAAGGAAATGCTCGTTTTGGACAAATGGTGGAGAAGCAGGAAGCACGCCTGCAAAGTGAACAGATCACCCGCCTATTTGGAGATATTTCAAGTGCAGGTGATCGGCTCGCGCGGTCACGGAATTTGCGTGATATGGCAAAGTATAAAATGCTGATTAAACGCTTTCTGAAGGAGTCAGTAGAGTCCGGTATTGAATTAAAACAATCCCATACTTGGAATCAATTTGGTGAAGGACGCCGTTTAAAAATTGTCCGAACGATTGATGAGAAACTAATTGCACTGACAGAAGCCCTATTGGATGAAGAAGAATCGTCCATTGATTTGCTAGCGAAAATCGGCGAAATCAAAGGACTTTTGATTAACTTATATACGTAATCCCGTGCTGCATTTTACTGGTAGCACGGGGTTTTTTGCAACAACTATGAAGAACTACCAAGGAGGAGATTGCATGTTGGAAAACGACAATAATCATGCATTGCAGTCTCAACAACAGGTAATCAAGCGCTTACAAACAATTCACCAACGTCAGCGTGTTGGACATGCCTATATATTCGACGGTTCTAATGGGTCAGGCAAGGAACTTATTGCAAGTTATTTTACAAAGTTACTGCTATGTATGGATCCAAAAGAAAATGTTCCATGTGAAACATGTCATTCCTGCAAAAGGATACAATCAGGCAATCATCCAAATGTTGTGACCATCAGACCGGACGGACAGGATATTAAAAAAGATCAAATGGCAGAATTAATTATGAAAATGACGAAGAAGGGTTATGAGGAAGGGCGTAAGGTATATATCATTGCCAACGCTGAGCGAATGAATAGTTCAGCCTCCAATACCCTATTAAAGTTTCTTGAAGAACCTGAAGGCAATGTGACAGCAATCTTGCTGACTGACTCTTACACATCTGTTTTACCGACCATTCAATCACGTTGTCAGCGAATACCTTTACAGCCCATGAATCGAGAGGCCATCATAGAGGCCCTTATACAGCAAGGAGTAACGACATCGTTGGCCGCAACCGTTACCATGATGACCGCCAATGCCAATGAAGCGTATGAAATGACGCAGGAAGATTCCTTTGTACAGAAACGGAAATTAGTGTTAAAATTAGTAGAGGCAATTGAACAGCGATCGCCGGGTGAGGCTTTGTTGTTCATTCAGACAGATTGGATGCCTTTAATGAAGGAAAAAAGTGATTGTGAACAAGGGATAGACTTGCTTCTCTTTGCATACCGTGATATTGTAGCGGTGAAAGCGGGACTGCAATCGACTATTGCGTATCCCGATCAACTGGAAACCTTCACTAAACATTCTGTTAAAAATGCGTATAGCAGTTTAACTGTAAAAATAGATGCCATCTTGCAGGCAAAAAAACGATTGCATCAAAATATGAATCGTACGCTTTTACTAGAACAATTGGTGCTTACTATGCAGGAGGGGTTATTGTTTGTATAAAGTCGTAGGCGTCCGTTTTAAAAAAGCGGGTAAATTATATTATTTCGATCCATTGGATATGCCGGTTGAAGTCGGTAACTATGTCATTGTAGAAACCGCAAGAGGCATAGAATACGGCAAAGTTGCTAGTCGAAGTAATGAAATAGATGATGAAGACGTGGTCTTGCCATTGAAGAAGATCATTCGCCTTGCCGATGAGAATGATCGAGAGCTTGTTAGAGAAAATCAGCAGGAAGCAGAGCAGGCATTTGATGTTTGTGCTGAAAAGATTATAGAGCATCGGTTGGATATGCGTTTAGTCGATGTTGAGTATACATTTGACCGCAATAAAATTGTCTTCTATTTTACTGCTGAAGGTCGAGTTGACTTTCGCAGCTTGGTAAAGGATCTTGCATCGATTTTTCGAACAAGAATTGAGTTGCGCCAAATTGGCGTACGCGATGAAGCCAAGATGCTAGGTGGAATCGGACCGTGTGGAAGGATGCTGTGCTGTTCCACATTTTTAGGAGATTTTGAGCCTGTATCCATTAAGATGGCTAAGGATCAAAACCTTTCGTTGAATCCATCGAAGATTTCAGGGCTTTGTGGGCGCCTTATGTGTTGTCTAAAGTATGAAAATGATGAATACGAGGAAGCAAAAGCACAAATGCCTGATATTGGCACTCAAGTGGCAACGCCAGACGGGATTGGAAAAGTGGTTGGCTTAAATTTATTGGAACGCGTGCTGCAAGTGAATATGCCAGCTTTTGAAAGGGTACTCGAATATGCGTGGAGTGAGATTGAGGATTTACAGAAGGAAATGGCTCAATTGACGAAATGACGAGGTGGAACAGTTGAAAGAAGTGAACTTTCTTGACAGGGTGATGGAGTTTGAACAACAGTTGGACTCTATGCAAAAACAATTCAGGGAACTTATTGGGTTTGTCGCAGAGATGACTGAAGAAAACCACTCGCTTCGTCTGGAAAACCATCATCTGCGAACGCGACTGGATGAAATCGATAAGATTACACAAAATATAGAAGAGACCGCGCGAGATGAACGTCCGAAGAAGCTAGATGTTGGCGAGGGTGTAGACAATTTAGCTCGGCTGTACAATGAAGGGTTTCATGTGTGCAATGTACATTATGGCAGCAGCCGTAAAGGCGAAGATTGTTTGTTTTGTCTGTCATTTTTAAATAAACAGAACGGTTGAAAGGGTCAATTCCTATTTTTAGGTATTGGCTTTTTCTTTTGATTAAGGAGTGTACGGCATGAATTTACAAGACGATGAAAGACTTGATTACTTATTAGCAGAGGATTTACGCATTATTCAAAGTCCTTCTGTTTTTTCATTTTCATTGGATGCGGTATTGTTGGCAAGGTTCGCTTATGTACCGATTCGAAGTGGGAAGGTAGTGGACTTGTGTACTGGAAATGGGGCCATTCCTTTATTTTTGAGTGCACGAACGAAAGCGAGAATTGTTGGGGTTGAGTTGCAAGAGCGGCTGGCAGATATGGCGAAAAGAAGTGTGGCTCATAACGGACTTGATGAACAGTTGTCGATTTTACAGGATAATGTGATTGGGATTGCCAAGAAGATTGGATACGATACCTATGATACTGTTACGTGCAATCCCCCTTATTTTCCCGCAAATGAGGCTAGTGCAAGAAACAAAAGCGAGCATTATACGATCGCAAGACATGAAGTTGAATTGAAGCTGGATCAAGCAGTACAATCTGCCAGTGAATTATTAAAACAAGGTGGCAAGGCAGCATTTGTTCATCGACCGGGTCGCCTGTTGGATATGATCACTTCTATGAGACAGCATCGACTAGAGCCAAAGCGCATTCGCTTTGTCTATCCAAAAGAAGGAAAAGAAGCGAATACGTTATTGATCGAAGCCATAAAGGATGGGAAACCAGATTTAAAAATCCTGCCTCCTTTATATGTATATCAGGCCAATGGAAATTATACAGAGGAAGTGAGGCACCTACTGTATGGCGACGAGTGAGCATTTTTTTTATGTGTTGGAATGTATAGATGGCTCGTATTACGCAGGATATACGAATGATTTAGAACGGCGCTTGCGTGTACATAATGAAGGAAAAGGGGCTAAGTATACGAGAGGTCGCTTGCCAGTCAGGTATGTTTACCGTGAAATGTATGAGACGAAACGAGAGGCGATGCAAGCAGAGTATCAATTTAAGACATTGAATCGTTCGCAAAAAGAGCAGTATATTCGAAAGGAGCGGACAGAATGATTGTTTCTCAAAAAAGTGCCGAAACGACAGAGGCAGGGAAGTTGTTTATTGTCGGAACCCCAATTGGAAATTTAGAAGATATGACATACCGTGCTATACGTATTTTGCAGGAAGTCGATTTTATAGCAGCAGAAGATACGCGAAACACGATCAAACTGTGTAATCATTTCGATATTCACACGCCGTTAATCAGTTATCATGAACATAATACGCGAGTTGCCGGAGAAAAAATTATAGAATACCTCAAAACTGGGAAGGATATAGCTATTGTAAGTGATGCGGGTATGCCGTGTATTTCAGATCCAGGAACGGATCTCGTCAAACTTGCGATTGAACAAGAAATTGCAGTCGTTCCAGTTCCCGGACCTAACGCGGCCGTGACAGCCCTCGTAGCTTCAGGGATTACGCCGCAACCATTTCTATTTTGGGGATTCTTGGCCAGGCAGAAAAAAGAACAAAAGGAACAGCTGAAAAAATTGCAACGTTATGAGGAGACGTTGTTATTCTACGAAGCACCTCATCGTTTAAAGCAGACCTTGCGAAATCTGACGGAGCAATTTGGTGAGGAACGCAAAATTGTCATGGCACGAGAGCTGACGAAACGCTTTGAAGAATTATTGAGGGGTACTCTAGCAGAAGCTGTGGAATGGGCGGACACTCATGAAATCAGAGGAGAGTTTTGCTTAGTGGTAGAGGGCAATTGCAATGTGCAAGAAGAGGTAATTGAAGAATGGTGGACGGAATTGTCTATAAAAGATCATGTTGAACAGGTGATAGAGCAAAAAGAAATACGTTCAAAAGATGCAATTCGGGAAGTGGCGGAAGCAAGAGGTCTTGGGAAGCGGGATGTATACCAGGCGTATCATGTGGATTAATTAAGGTAAGGAAAATCTTTCTGAAATAAAAAAGAATCCAGAACGAGTGAATGTCCGGGATTCTTTTTCATTAATTAATTTTACCTTCGATTTCTTGAATTAGTTGTTTAGCGCCTTCAGGACTTAAAATCAACTTACCATCAATTAGACGAAGATTGTCGTCTGAGACTTCTCCGGTGATAGAGCATGTCATATTTGGCATGTACTTCTTCAAGATAATCTTGTCATCGTCCACGTATATTTCTAACGCATCTTTTTGCTCAATACCGAGCGTGCGACGTAATTCGATTGGGATAACAACACGGCCTAACTCATCAACTTTTCTCACGATTCCAGTAGATTTCATGACAAGGATTCCTCCTACACTCTAAATTTCTATTCGTCAAAATTCGACATGATTCTCTTGTCTATTAAACATCATACCAACTCTTCCAATAATCGTCAATCATCAGAACTTAAAAAAACAATAATATTATTTATCAATTTTTTGATAGGAAAAAAATGAGAATTTATATGTAAATCTAGTTATTTGTCATTCATGCCCTTAGAAATTGATAGATAAATACACTTAATTAGATGAGAACATGGCACTTTTGTACAACATCCGATAAAATGAAACTATACATTAATTTATTTGGAGGAATTCGTGTGGAGAATCAATCTAAAACGTTTTATATTACTACACCTATTTATTACCCGAGCGGAAAATTTCATATAGGAACGGCTTATACTACCATTGCTTCTGATGCTATGGCGCGCTATAAACGGTTGCGTGGATATGATGTCAGATTTTTAACGGGAATGGACGAGCATGGACAAAAAATACAGGAGAAAGCAGAGGAAGAAGGCCTTTCACCTCTTAAATATGTCGATGGAATTGCGGATATTGCAAAGAATCTCTGGAAACTGATGGACATCTCGTACGATGACCTGATCCGAACTACAGAAGATCGTCATAAGAAAGTCGTAGAAAAGATCTTCCAGAAGTTCCTTGATAATGGTGACATCTATAAAGGAAAGTACGAAGGATGGAAATGTGTACCGTGTGAGTCATACTTTACGGAATCGCAGCTTGAAGACGGAAATTGTCCGGACTGTGGAAGACCTGTCCAGCGTGTTGAGGAAGAATCCTATTTTTTCAATATGAAAAAGTATTCCGATCGATTGTTAGCGTACTATGAAGAAAATCCGACATTTATTGAGCCGGAATCACGTAAAAATGAAATGATCAATAACTTTATCAAGCCTGGATTAGAAGATTTGTCCGTTTCCCGTATGTCATTTGACTGGGGAATTAAAGTGCCGGGAGATCCAAAACACGTCATTTACGTTTGGGTAGACGCCCTGACGAACTATATTACCTCACTTGGCTATTTATCCGACGATGATTCGTTGTTTAAAAAATACTGGCCTGCTGATGTCCATGTCGTAGGAAAAGACATTGTTCGATTCCATACGATTTATTGGCCGATCTTTTTGATGGCACTCGATCTGCCATTGCCGAAGAAAGTATTTGCACACGGTTTCATTATGATGAAAGACGGAAAAATGTCGAAATCTAAAGGAAATGTTGTCTATCCCGAGATGTTAGTGGAACGTTACGGCTTGGATGCAACTCGTTATTTCCTACTACGAGAGCTTCCGTTCGGGCAGGACGGGGTATTTTCTCCGGAAGCATTTGTCGAGCGTATTAACTATGACTTAGCAAACGACCTAGGGAATTTACTGAACCGTACGATTTCCATGATCAATAAGTATTTCGATGGAGAAATCCTGACGGAAGGCTTGGTTTCTACGGAATACGATGAGTCGTTACGTGATATGATCCAACAAACAGTGAATAAATATGAACATTCCATGGAAAAAATGCAGTTCAGCGTTGTATTGTCGGATGTTTGGGCATTAATCTCACGAACGAACAAATATATAGACGAGACATCCCCATGGGTATTGGCGAAATCAGAAGAAGACCGCATGAAATTGGCATCTGTCATGTATCATCTTGCACTTTCTCTTCATCACACAGCGGTATTGCTGCAGCCGTTCATGACGAATGCGCCGAAACAAATGGTCGAGCAGTTAGGTCTTGCGGAAGATTCACTGGCTTGGGATTCGTTACAAAACAATTACCAAATTCCGCATGGTACTACAGTCATCGGAAAAGGTGTACCGATCTTCCCACGTTTAGATACGGAAGTAGAAGTCGAGTATATTCGACAGCAAATGGCTATCACGGCTCCCGCTGAAGTGCAAGAAGAGGTGGAAGAAGTGACAGAAGAAACGAATGAAATTACCATTGATGATTTTATGAATGTAGAGTTGCGTGTGGCGACAGTGACGGCGTGTGAGAAAATGCCGAAAGCCGATAAGTTATTGAAATTGCAACTAGACTTAGGTTACGAGCAACGTCAAGTCGTGTCAGGCATCGCAGAACATTACGATGCTGAAGAAGTAGTCGGCATGAAAGTGATTGTCGTGGCGAACCTGAAACCAGTGAAACTGCGCGGTGAATTATCACAAGGGATGATTCTGGCAGGGAAGAAAGACGGCGTTTTGAAGCTTGCTACCGTCGATTCCTCATTGGAAAATGGAGCACAAGTGAAGTAATTTAACGAAAAAAGGATGTCCGGTTCTAATACCGGGCATCTTTTTTCGTGGAGCAAATAAATTCACTTGAAGGATAAATTATGATTTACTAGTTCAATCCGGTGGGAAAGGTATGTATATACAACCGCCTGTTTGTAACATGTTTGTAATGTGAATGAGATGTAAGACACAATTTTTGATCATAGAATAGAGAATACTGTGAGGAGAGATACGATGTTTATCGATACACATGTCCACTTGAACGCAGATCAATACGAAGATGATGTGGAAGAGGTTATTCAGCGTGCACTCGATGCGAATGTAGAAAAAATGGTTGTGGTCGGATTTGATACAAAAACGATCGAAAAGGCGATGGAATTAATTGAACGCTATCCATTTATTTACGGTGTAATTGGCTGGCATCCTGTTGACGCGATTGATTGCACAGATCGTGATTTACAATGGATCAAGGAATTGGCTGCTCATCCTAAAATCGTTGGCATTGGAGAGATGGGCCTTGACTATCACTGGGACAAGTCACCGAAGGACATACAGCAGGAACTGTTTCGTAAACAAATTCAATTAGCAAAAGAAGTGAACTTGCCAATTATTATTCATAATCGGGATGCTACGGGCGATGTAGTCCGTATATTGCAGGAAGAATCGGCGAGCGAAGTTGGTGGGATTATGCATTGTTACGGTGGAAGCGTTGAAACGGCCAAACAATGTATTGATATGAATTTCCTAATTTCTCTCGGAGGACCGGTGACATTCAAGAATGCGAGAATGCCAAAAGAGGTAGCAAAAGAGATTCCGCTAAAAAATTTATTGATCGAAACGGATGCGCCATATTTAGCACCGCATCCATACAGAGGGAAACGCAATGAACCCGCATACGTACCGCTGGTTGCTGAGGAAGTTGCACGTCTCAAAGAAATATCGGTTGAACAAGTCGCAAGGCAAACTACTGAAAATGCCATACATCTTTTCGGTATACAGTGAATATAGTGGTCACTGGGTTTGCGTTTCTTGACAGACAATATAGTGATGCGGTCATCTAGTTATTTTTAATTTAAAAGATTGACAGGCAAAAACAAACACTATATACTCAGCCGAGTAATGAAGGAGGAGTTTTTTCATGTCTCAGAAACCCATGAAAAACCTGTTTACGTTTTCAACGAAGGGTAAGCGTATTGCAATTCTAGCGATTGCAATGGCTTTATTCATAACAACAACGTCACTCGTATTGATTGACGGCAAAAAGAAGACAGTCTCTTTGGCGCTTAACGGTAAGCAAACTGAATTGCGTACTGCTGCTGCCACTGTAGAAGAACTTCTAGCCGCTAACGACATACAAGTGAAGACACATGACCATCTTGAACCTTCGATGGATACACCAATTGAGCATGGCTTGGCCATCCAATGGAAACAGGCGAAAAAAGTTACTATAGATGTCGATGGCAAGACGCAAGAACTGTGGACGACGGAACAGACAGTACAGGATGTACTAAAGAAGGCAAATGTTGATGTTACCACACATGATGAAGTAGAACCTGCTCTGGCAGCGAATATTTCAGATAATCAGCCGATCACCGTCGAAAAGGCATTCCAAGTCATTGTAAAAGACGGTGGAAAAGAGAGTACACACTGGTCAACTTCGACTACGGTCGCTGACTTTTTAAGGGATCAAAATATCCGGCTCACTGAATTGGATAAAGTAGAAGGAGATTCGAAAGCAAAGTTAACAGCGTCTAATGCTAAAGTAAACATTGCACGAGTAGAAAAGGTCACCGATGTAGTGGAAGAATCAGAGAACTTCAAAGTGCAAACGAAAACTGACCCTAAATTGCTGAAAGGCCGCGAAAAAGTGGTTCAAGAAGGCAAAAAAGGGAAAGTTCAGCGGAGGTTTGAAGTCACAAAGAAAAATGGAAAAGTAGTATCTCGTGAATTAGTTAGCGAGAAAGTGATTGAGAAGCCTACACATAAAGTGGTACGTGTCGGTTCAAAAGTTATGGTCGCTAGTGCTAATTCTCAGAGCGATGGCAATGTAGGTGTTTCACGTAGTGGCGCACCGAGCGGAGGACGTGAGTTCTATGCTAATGCGAGTGCATATACTGCTTATTGCAACGGGTGTTCAGGAACCACGGCGACAGGTATCGACTTGCGCGCAAACCCAAATTTAAAAGTGATTGCGGTCGATCCGAGTGTCATTCCGTTAGGATCTAAAGTGTGGGTTGAAGGCTATGGTTACGCAGTTGCAGGAGATACAGGAGGCGCTATTAAAGGCAATCGTATCGATTTGCACATGCCGACCAAAGCTCAAGCTTATCAATTTGGACGCCGCCAAGTTAAGATCAAAGTAATTAACTGACTATACAACGCCGGTAAAGGAGAGTAACTCTTTCCTTTGCCGGTTTTTTCGTCTTTAGACAACGTGGCCAGTATGGTTGTGCAGCATGCGAAAAAACAGTAAAATAGAAAGAATGATATGGTAAGAAAAGAGGAATCCTGTGAATATAGAAGAAGTTGTTGTGGTGGAAGGAAAGTCAGACACCATCGCAGTCAAAAGAGCAACAGGCGCAGATACGATTGAAACGAATGGTTCTGCTGTCAATGAACAGACGATTGAGCGAATTCGTCATGCACAAAAGACACGGGGCGTCATCGTCTTTACAGATCCAGACTTTCCTGGCAGACGCATACGGGCAATTGTTGAAGAACAAGTACCCGGCGTCAAGCACGCGTTTCTTTCAAAAAAAGATACGATTGCTAAGAATGGCCGTGGATTAGGTATAGAACATGCAAGTGATGAGTCGATTCGTCATGCCTTGGCTTCTGTTTACACGGTAAGTGTGCATACAATTGAGGAGATCCCTATGGCGCGGCTGCTGGATGCCAAGCTGATCGGTCACGATGAATCTAGAAAACGTCGTGACCGGCTGAGTGAGTTACTGCAGATTGGACAGGTCAACGGGAAAGGTTTGAAAAAGCGTTTGGAGATGTTCCGAATATCTCAGGATCAGCTAGAAGAGGCAATAAAAGTTCTCGACGAGGAGGAAATGAATACTGATGTATAAAGACATCGCAACACCGATGAGGACGAAGGAAATATTACAAAAGCACGGGTTTTCATTCAAAAAGAGTTTAGGACAGAACTTCTTGGTAGACCCGAATGTATTGCATAATATCGTATCCCACGCAGCTGTAACAAAAAATACAGGCGTTATTGAAGTAGGGCCAGGAATCGGTGCGCTGACAGAGCATTTGGCACGGCAAGCGGGAAAAGTAGTGGCGTTTGAAATAGATGGTCGTCTGCTTCCGGTGTTGGAAGACACCATGTCTCCGTACCCGAATGTCACGGTACTGCATCAAGATGTCCTGAAGGCCGATCTTCATCAAGTAATAGAGGAACAATTTGCCGACTACGAAGACATCGTAGTTGTTGCCAATTTGCCATATTATATAACGACTCCAATAATCATGAAATTCCTAATGGAAAAGGCACGGGTTAAACAGTTGGTCATCATGATGCAAAAGGAAGTGGCCGATCGCATCACAGCGGTCCCGAGTACGAAAGCATACGGCTCATTATCCATAGCCGTGCAATATTATATGGATGCAGAAGTGTCGATGATCGTGCCTAAAACTGTTTTTATTCCGCAACCGAATGTAGAGTCAGCAGTTTTATGTTTAACACGTAAGGAAAATGCGTACCCTGATGTAGTGGATGAAGAGTTTTTGTTTATCGTAACTCAGGGATCATTCCTTCATCGCCGTAAGACAATATGGAATAACTTACAGTCTTCGCTGCCGGAGGGCAAAGAGAAGAAGGAGCTAATTCAGAAGGCTTTCGAAGTTGCTGAAGTGGATCCCGGAAGAAGAGGAGAAACACTGTCAATTCCAGAGTTCATCAAGCTTTCGAATGCATTATACCCGTATTTCCATACACCGAAATCATGACAAAAGTCAATCAAATTTTATTGTGAAAAATGGTGGAATTTTTCATAAAACATTTGACAAAGACATAGGATCACTGTTAAAATAAAAAATTTGGTTGACAGATCTTCCGAAAAATGTTATGCTAGTATTTAGTGAGGTGTAAGCAACATGCCAAAAACATTAGCAGACATTAAAAAGTCACTGGATGCTCATTTAGGGAAACGTCTCCACCTAAAGGCTAATGGCGGTCGAAAAAAGACGATCGAACATGCCGGAGTTTTGCGCGACACGTATCGTGCAGTTTTCGTAGTAGAGTTAGACCAGGATGACAATGCGTTTGAAAGAGTTTCTTACAGCTATGCAGATATTTTGACCGAAGCGGTTGAAATAACAATTCTTGATGGTGCGGATCAAACTGCCTTTATCATCAAATAATTACAAGATGCAATTTTTTTAATTTAATTCCTAGCAAACCTGTACAAGTAGTTCTTGTACAGGTTTTTTTATTATATTAAACAGTTTTCTAAAAGTAAGAGGTCAATGATGCACATTCATTACGTGGGTTGTTGCGCCTTAATCTCCTGGGATAAAGAGTATTTATAAAATAAACACGTGTATTTTTTTTATTTCGGCACATTCTATAGTAGTCAGCCGAAAAGGAGGAAAACCGAATGGCGAGAAAAGGCGTCATGTCAGATCAGTTGAAAGAAGAAATCGCAAAAGACCTTGGCTTTTATGATGTTGTACAGCGAGAAGGTTGGGGCGGAATTCGATCACGTGATGCGGGCAATATGGTGAAACGTGCGATTGAAATGGCAAGCAGGCAAGCGGAGGAGAAAAAATAATCCATCCTATGTCCCGGAGAATCCAAAACAGGCTGACAAAAGGAACTGCAAAAGCGAAAACGCTTGCAGTTCTTTTTTCGTTTATTCTTCCTATGTTCTATCTATTGTGTGGTAATATAATGAGCAAGAACATGCTGTGGGGAGGGAGCTTTTATCATGATTTACGAAAAGGCACCTGCGAAAATCAACTTAACTTTAGATGTGCTGCATAAACGGCCAGACGGATTCCATGAGGTAGAAATGATCATGACAACCGTTGACTTGGCTGATCGTATATGGCTTCGACTTACATCAGAGCGCTCCATTACGATTAAAGCGTCTCACCGCTTTGTCCCAAATGATCGCAAAAACTTAGCTTATCAAGCTGCTGACTTATTGCGAAAACGATATCGGGTAAATGAAGGCGTTGAAATAACGTTAGATAAGAATATTCCAATTGCTGCAGGGCTTGCAGGCGGAAGTTCGGATGCTGCAGCTACTTTGCGAGGGTTGAATCGTTTGTGGAAATTGGGCCTCTCGTTGGATGAGTTGGCAGTGCTTGGAGCAGAGATTGGTTCGGATGTTTCATTTTGTGTCTATGGAGGGACAGCGATTGCAAATGGGCGAGGAGAGAAAATTACTCATTTATCGCCTCCGCCGAATTGCTGGGTAATCTTAGCGAAGCCGTCTATCGGCGTGTCGACTGGAAACATTTATGGTCAGCTAGATTTATCGACTGTATCACACCCGAAAACTGCGCAAATGATAGAAGCCTTAAAAGAAGGTGACTATAATAAAATGTGTGCTTCATTAGGAAACGTGTTAGAACCTGTCACGATGGGATTACATGATGAAGTGGTGGTGCTTAAGGAGCAAATGGAACGCTTCGGAGCAGATGCCGTATTGATGAGTGGCAGTGGTCCGACTGTTTTTGGCTTAGTAAGACAGGAATCACGCGTGCCTAAGATTGTGAATGCATTGAAAGGTTTTTGTCAAGATGTACATGCAGTACGGATGCTAGGAGAACGTGTCTTAGTTGATTAATACCGTACAATTATGATAATGTACTTATAATTCATTCGGATTTAGGAGTCGGTAGTATGAAGTGGAAAAGAAGTGAAAGGCTGGTCGATATGACGCGCCATCTGCTGGAAAATCCGCACACACTCATTTCTTTGACGTTTTTCTCTAACAGATATGCTGCAGCGAAATCTTCGATCAGTGAAGATCTAGGTATTCTGAAAGAAACTTTCGAAGAGAGTGGGACCGGGCGACTAGTGACCATTTCCGGTGCAGCAGGCGGTATTAAATATATTCCCTTAGCTAGTGAAGAAGAAGGGAAAGACGTGATACATTCCTTAATGGATGAGCTGAGAAAATCAGATCGTCTTCTTCCTGGCGGTTATTTGTATATGACAGACCTATTGGGTAACCCTAAATTTCTTGATCGTATTGGCAAAGTGATCGCCACTGCATTTTTCGATGCGGAAATTGATGCGATCATGACAGTTGCCACGAAGGGAATTCCAATTGCACACGCCATTGCGCGCCATCTGAATGTCCCTGTAATCGTTGTTCGTCGTGATAGCAAAGTAACAGAAGGATCCACGGTGAGCATTAATTATGTTTCGGGTTCTGCTCGAAGGATCCAAACGATGGTTCTGTCGAAAAGGAGTATGCAAAGCGGTCAAAAAGTTTTGCTGACGGATGATTTCATGAAAGTCGGCGGTACGATACAAGGTATGAAAAGCCTTTTGGAAGAGTTTAATTGTGAACTGGGTGGCGTAGCGGTATTAGTCGAAGCTGAACATCTGGAAGAAGTTTTGGTGGATGACTATCTATCGCTGATCAAACTTCATGCAGTAGATGAGAAACACAGAAAGATTGAATTAGAAGAAGGAAATTACTTTACGAGAGGTGGAAACCAAACATGGAATATGTAAAAACCGAACAAGCACCGCAGGCGATCGGCCCTTACTCACAAGCAGTAAAGGTGAATGGTGTCGTCTATACGTCTGGAGCAATCCCTTTGACAGCGGCAGGCGAACTTGTAGAAGGCGGAATTGTTGAGCAAACGAATCAAGTACTGGTCAATCTTCGTAAAATATTAGAAGAAGCAGGTACAAGTATGGAACAAGTTATCAAGACGACGGTGTTCATTCAAGACATGAACGAATTCGCCGCGTTGAACGAAGTTTACGCAGAACACTTTGGTGACCATAAACCCGCGCGTTCTACAGTAGAAGTAGCGCGTCTGCCAAAAGACGTACGAGTCGAAATTGAAGCAGTAGCAATTTGCAAATCATAATTTATGTAGGCAGGCGGTTCCATGTAATGTCTCTTAAAGGACAATGGACCGCTTATTTTAATCTTAGCGGGCTAGAATATCAGCATGGACCCTGAACGTGAACAGCTAATTTACCTTATTGTATAGATATTAAAAAAATTCATAAAAATTCTATTTTAATCTGTAGAGAAAACGAGTATTATAGAATCAACACAAATATTCTGGGTAAAAAGAGGAATTTTACCAGATGACCTAGAATAAGTACATTGTGAAGAATAGACAACAAGGGAGTGGGGAAAATGGAGATCACAGATGTAAGATTACGCAAGGTAGACACCGAAGGCAGAATGAGAGCAATTGCTTCCATAACGCTGAACGATCAGTTTGTCATCCATGATATCCGGGTCATAGAGGGGAATGACGGATTATTCGTAGCAATGCCAAGTAAACGTACGCCGGATGGAGAATTTCGTGATGTCGCGCACCCGATTAACTCGGACGCAAGAACAAAAGTACAAGAAGCGATTCTAGCGGCATATCATCAAGTAGGAGAACAACAGGGGGTACTTGAAGAAGCTGCACTATAAATTTGCCAGTTATAAGAAAGCGTTTTCATATCTATTTTAAGCAAAAGGCCATCTATTTGAGTAGATGGCCTTTTGGTTTCAATAAGAAAAGACGAGGGTATACCCAAATCACTCCTGTTAGTAAAAAGATGGTCGATAAAGTACGTTTACTATTATAACAATCTTAAAAATTCATAGTGGTTTTCTATGAATATAAAATTTGCCAAAAGATTATTAATGATAAAAGAAAGTAATGTAATTGTCAAGGGGATATGCTTGAAAAAAGCGATCATTTCCGATATAGTCAATAATGAATTAAGGATGGGGGCTGGCAGATGACAAAGACATATGCTATCGTCCTGGCTGCAGGACAAGGGACTCGAATGAAGTCCGATTTATATAAAGTGCTTCACCCAGTCTGCGGTAAACCAATGGTAGAGCATGTGATTGACCATATTCGAGATCTAGATTCAGACCGGATCGTCACCATTGTTGGTCATGGCGCGGAAACGGTAGAACAAGCATTAGGAAACAAAAGTGAATATGCGTTACAGGCAGAGCAACTTGGTACCGCACATGCTGTGCAACAAGCCGGATCGGTTCTTGGCGATCTTGACGGCACCACTCTTGTCGTTTGCGGAGACACACCGTTAATCGGCAGCGAGACAATGAAAGCGTTACTTGCCCATCATCATCAAACAGAAGCAAAAGCTACAATACTTACTGCAATCGCAGATGACCCGACCGGCTATGGACGAATCATCCGCGCAGAGAACGGCGACGTATTGCGAAACGTCGAACATAAGGATACCGATGATGAAGAGCGTAACGTGAAGGAAATTAATACAGGAACTTATTGTTTTGATAATCGGGCATTGTTTGAAACACTAAAAAAAGTAAATAACGACAATGCACAGGGTGAGTATTATCTTCCTGACGTATTAGGTATTTTGAAATCAGAAGGACAGCGCATTTCGGCTTACACGACGCCAAATTTCCATGAAACATTGGGCGTCAACGATCGTGTTGCATTAGCGCAAGCCGAAAAAGAAATGCGTCGCCTCATTGCAGAGAAACATATGCGCAACGGTGTAACGATCATCAATCCGGAGCAGACTGTGATCAGTGCTGACGCAGAAATTGGCCGAGACACTGTCATCCAGCCAGGTGTAGTGATCGAAGGGTCAACGAAAATTGGTTCAAACTGTGTGATCGGCCCTAATAGTCATTTACAAAATAGTACAGTAGGCGATCAAACAACAATTCATTCATCTGTCGTTCGTGATAGCCAAGTGGGCTCGCAGACAGCAGTTGGTCCGTTTGCACATTTACGTCCGGAAACTCAATTGGGCAACCATGTGAAGATCGGCAACTTTGTAGAAGTGAAGAAATCCCAGCTTGGCGACGACAGTAAGGTATCCCATCTCAGCTATATTGGGGACGCCGAAATTGGCAAGAATGTAAATGTGGGTTGCGGCACGATTACCGTTAATTATGACGGTAAAAATAAGCATAAGACAGAGATACAGGATGACGCTTTTATTGGTTGTAACGCTAATTTAGTAGCTCCTGTCACTGTAGGAAAAAATGCTATTGTAGCTGCTGGATCCACTATTACAAAAAATGTTCCAGAAAATTCACTTGCAATTGCGCGTGTTCGCCAAGAAAATAAAGAAGGATATGTAAAAAACTAATCTTACCCAACTAACAGGAGGGCCATCATGGCAAATCATTATCCGAACGACAAACTGAAAATCTTTTCGTTAACTGCGAATGAACCACTAGCACAAGAAGTAGCGGAGCAAGTCGGACTACCTCTAGGTAAATGCTCAGTCAAACGTTTTAGTGATGGAGAAATCCAAATCAATATCGACGAAAGCATTCGAGGTTGTGAAGTGTTTGTCATCCAATCTACTTCCAACCCAGTCAACGATAACTTAATGGAACTTCTCATTATGTTAGATGCCTTGATGCGTGCTTCTGCGCGTACGATTAATGTAGTGATGCCTTATTATGGCTATGCACGGCAGGACCGTAAGGCTAGCTCACGTGAGCCAATCACAGCTAAGCTAGTAGCGAATTTATTGGAAAAAGCGGGTGCTGACCGTGTCATCGCTGTAGATTTGCATGCACCTCAGATTCAAGGCTTCTTTGATATTCCGATTGACCACTTAATTGCTGAGCCAATCTTGACTGAATACTTCCAAAGCCAAGAATTAGACGACCTTGTCATCGTATCACCTGACCATGGTGGTGTTACAAGAGCACGTAAAATGGCGGATCGAATGAAAGCACCAATCGCGATCATTGATAAACGTCGTCCGCGTCCGAATGTAGCGGAAGTGATGAATATTGTTGGGAATGTTGAGGGCAAAACAGCTATTCTTATTGACGATATCATCGATACGGCTGGAACAATTACGATTGCAGCGAGCGCCTTAATTGAAAGTGGAGCGAAAGAAGTGTATGCTTGTTGTTCACATCCAGTTTTATCCGGTCCTGCAATTGAACGGATAAACAACTCCAAGATTAAGGAATTGGTTATTACAAATTCCATCGAATTGCCGGAGTCTAAGCAATCTCCAAAAATCAAACAGCTATCAATTGCACCGCTATTGGCATCTGCAATTATTCGCGTGTTTGAGAAGAAGTCCGTAAGCACTTTGTTTGATTGATGACAAGTTACCTGATGTCGTCTGATATTGAATGTTTCAAGAGGTAGAAAAAACTTTTTTAAAGGAAAGGTGACTATACAAATGAACACAATGCAGTCGAACTTAAGAGAACCTGACAAAACGACACTAAGACAATTACGAAATGACGGGTGGATTCCTTCCGTAGTCTATGGTTACGAAACAGAAAGCACGCCAATCGCGGTAAAAGAGCGTGATTTGATTGATACGCTTCGCGAGACAGGGAAAAATGGTGTAATCAAGTTGAACGTAGACGGCAAAGATGTAAATGTCGTGTTAAATGATTATCAATCTGATGTGTTAAAAGGCAATATTACACACGCTGACTTTTTATCGATCAATATGACAGAAAAACTTGAAGTTGAAGTTGTTATTAATCTGGTTGGCGAATCGCCCGGTGAAAAACAAGGCGGTACATTGCAACAGCCGATCCGTGAAGTAACGATCCGTGTTAAGCCTTCTGACATTCCAGAATCCATCGATGTTGACGTTTCAGAGCTGGAAATTGGGGATACGCTACTCGTTAGCGATGTCCGCGCGAAAGCAGCATATGAGATCTTGAATGAGGATGAAGATACACTTGTACTCGTATCAGCTCCTCGTACAGAAGCAGAAATGGAAGCACTGGACGAAGCAACTGATTCTGGTGAAGGTGCGGAACCCAAAGTAATTGGCGATGAAAAAGACGAATAAATAACGAAATGGGCGCACGAGTTTGTACCGTGCGCTCCTTTTCTATGCATATAGAGAACGTTTAGAAAAGGAAGAGAAGCAAATGAAATTAATAATCGGACTCGGAAATCCGGGAAAAACGTATGAAAAAACACGTCATAATATTGGATTCCAAGTAATTGATGAGTTGGCAAAGCGCTTGCAAGCACCTGCGTTTCAGAAAAAGTTCAATGGACAATACACAACTGTACATACCGTCCAAGGTAAAGTGATCTTGCTGAAACCGATGACGTATATGAACTTGTCGGGCGAATGTGTACGCCCATTGGCTGACTTTTTCGAAGTAAATGACGAAGAGATAGTCGTCCTATACGATGATTTGGATCTGCCGGTAGGAAAAATACGTCTTCGTCAAAAAGGAAGTGCTGGCGGTCATAACGGAATGAAATCATTGATTGCTCATTTAGGAACAACTGAGTTTAATCGAATCCGTATCGGCGTCGACCGTCCTTCAGGCGGAATGAAGGTTTCCGATTATGTGTTGGCTCCTTTCAGTGCGGACGAGCAGCCTTTAATCGAAGAGGCAGTCCAAAAAAGTGCCGATGCTTGTGAGGAATGGCAAAAGACGCCATTTATTGAAGTGATGAATAAATTTAACGGTTCTTAAGCATAACGTTGCAATTCTTTGCCTATACTTTGAAAAAGGAAGGTGAAGAGTGCGTGATCCGCTATTCTTGCAATCACTGTAATACGGAAATCGGTTCTATTCCATTCGAAGCGGCAAAGGAAACACTCAGTCAAATTGAGACATTAGACGAAGGTGAGAAGAAGTCGTTCCTGTCTGTCGATCATGATGGCGGGCTACATGTACGATGTATTTGTGAACATTGCGAGCAATCGTTAAAGACGTTCCCGGATTATTACACCTTTAAGAAATGGTTACAATAGTAACAGATGCTTTGGCGCTTACAGCCAAAGCTTTTTGTGCATAATGCATGCTGCTACGAACATGAAAACTAGACTTGAGAGTGAAGTTATAATTGATATATAGAGAGGGTTAGTTAATTGGGAGTAATAGATCAGCTGTTTTTAGAAGAAAAAGAGATTCAGGGTCTGCTGGATGACTTGCAGGCTGGCCAAGGCCAGCAGTTGATAACTGGCCTTTCCGGCGGTTCTAAGGCCGTCTTCTTTAAAGTAATCCAGCAGTCACTTGAGCGGCCGGTTCTGATCGTATCGCCGAATATGCTGCAAGCGCAGCGAACTTATGATGACTTGGTCAAAATGATCGGTGATGAGCATGTGCATTTATACACAGCGGAAGAACTTGTAGCTGCCGACTTTTCATTTGCCAGTTACGAATTACGGGCAGGACGGATTGAGACATTAGATCATATGGCACGAATAGGAAGCGGCATCTATATTACGCCGGTCGCGGGCCTTAGAAAGCTTTTACCTACAAAGAAACGCTGGTTGAACCACTATGTCACTGCTCAGACAGACGAAGAGATTGACATAGAAGCGTGGCTGGAAAAGCTCGTTTCTATGGGATATATCCGTAACGACTTGGTGAGTGCGCCAGGTGAATTTGCGTTGCGTGGCGGCATATTGGATATTTATCCGTTGACTACACAAGATCCCGTTCGAATTGAGCTATTTGATACTACGATAGATTCGATTCGTACATTTTCGGCAGAAGACCAACGCTCTACGGGAAAGTTAGAAAAGATTACGTTGTTACCCGCGACAGAATTTATTTGGACTCCTGAAGAGCTACTGCAAGTGTCACGTAAAGTAGAACAAGCACTTGGCGACAGCTTAACAAAAATTAAAAGTGAAGATCTGCAACAACAATTACTGACGACGATTATGGAAGACGTCGGTCTGATGAAGGATGGCATTGTGCCAGATACGATGAAGAAATATGTCTCCTTTTCATCTGAAGCCAATTCTATGCTGACTGATTACTTCCCATCGAATGGTCTCATCGTGTTTGATGAATTGGGACGTATACAAGAGAGCGTTGCGACATTGGAAGCAGAAGAACAAGAATTTCAGTTGGCGATGCTAGAAGACGGTAAAATGCTGCATGATACAAAGCTATCTTGGAAGTACGATTACGTGCTTGGCAAAATCCAGCAATTGCGTCTCTATTTATCTTTATTCACACGTGTGGTGCCAGGGTTCACAATTAAAAAGTCCATTGCCATCTCGTGCAAACCAATGCAGCAATTCCATGGACAAATGCCGCTATTGAAAAATGAAATCGAACGTTGGAAACAAGGAAACTATAATGTATTCCTTCTAGCAGCTTCAACTGAGCGGATGAATGTGATCCAAGGTATTTTACAAGAATATGACATAGAAGCTGCGGTGAATGGCCAACCTACAAAAGAAGGCACTCTGTCAATCATTGAGGGAGACTTGTCCGTAGGATTTGAATTGCCATTTCAAAAACTAGCGGTCATTACGGATGCAGAAATGTTTACAGGGAAGCCAAAACGGAAAGCGCGCCCGCCTAAAATAACCAATGCTGAACGAATTAAAAGCTATTCGGAAATTAAACCAGGCGATTATATCGTTCATGTCCATCATGGGATCGGCAAGTACTACGGTGTCGTGACACTAGAAGTAGGTGGCCTGCAAAAAGATTATTTGGATATTCGTTATCGAAGCGATGATAAACTGTTCGTACCTGCCGACCAAATTGATTTAATCCAAAAATATGTGGCTTCAGGTGAAAAGGAGCCAAAATTGCATAAGCTTGGCGGCGCAGAATGGACGAAGACCAAGCGTAAAGTTACAGCAGCAATTCAGGATATTGCAGACGATTTGATCAAACTTTACGCCAAACGGGAAGCAGAAAAAGGTTTTGCCTTCAGTGAGGATGATGATCTGCAACGTTCCTTTGAAAATGCTTTTCCTTACGAAGAAACGCAAGACCAACTGCAATCTATTGAAGAAATCAAAAAAGACATGGAAAGAGAACGACCGATGGATCGGCTGCTATGCGGGGATGTTGGTTATGGAAAAACGGAAGTCGCCATTCGAGCTGCATTTAAAGCAGTCACAAATGGTAAGCAGGTGGCATTTTTAGTGCCGACGACAATTTTGGCTCAACAGCATTTTGAAACGATGAAGGAGCGGTTCGCCGATTATCCGGTAACTGTGTCAGTGCTTAACCGTTTCCGCACGAAAAAACAGCAAGATGAAACCATTAAAGGCTTGAAAGCCGGCACAGTCGATATTGTGGTTGGAACACATCGTTTACTCTCGAAGGACGTTGTATATCAAGATCTAGGATTGCTCGTTGTCGATGAAGAGCAGCGCTTCGGTGTGACGCATAAGGAAAAGCTTAAGCAACTGAAAACGAATGTAGACGTATTGACGTTGACGGCTACACCGATACCGCGAACATTGCATATGTCGATGGTTGGTGTTCGTGATCTCTCCGTCATCGAAACCCCGCCTTCCAACCGTTTCCCGGTTCAAACATATGTCATGGAACATAACGCTGGATTAGTGCGGGAAGCGATTGAACGAGAGATGGGTCGTGGAGGGCAAGTGTTTTACTTGTATAACCGGGTTGAAGAGATGGATCGGAAAGTGGAGGAAATTCGTCAGTTGGTGCCAGAGGCGCGTATAGCATCTGCTCATGGGCGAATGGGAGAAGCTGCTCTGGAAGCAGTTATCATGAGCTTCCTGGAAGGAGAATATGATGTACTCGTCACGACGACCATTATTGAAACGGGTATTGATATACCTAATGTCAACACCCTAATCGTGCATGATGCCGATCGGATGGGGCTGTCGCAGCTCTACCAATTGCGTGGACGTGTCGGGCGTTCAAATCGTGTAGCTTATAGTTATATGTTGTACCAGCGCGATAAAGTGCTGACGGAAGTGGCGGAAAACCGCCTTCAAGCAATCAAAGAATTTACGGAACTCGGCTCGGGCTTCAAAATCGCGATGCGTGACCTATCGATCCGGGGAGCAGGGAATTTATTAGGTTCACAACAGCACGGTTTCATTGATTCCGTCGGCTTCGACCTTTATTCACAATTACTGCAGGAAGCGATTGAGGAACGACAGACAGGAATCGTAAAAGAAGAGAAGCAGGACGTCGAAATTTCACTGCCAATCAATGCTTACTTGCCTGAAACTTATATACAGGATGGCTATCAAAAGATTCAAATGTACAAACGAGTGAAGGCGATTGAAAGTAATGAGGATTACTTGGAATTGGTTGATGAGATGATTGACCGTTTCGGTGATATGCCGTTGGAAGCTGATTTGTTGTTACGGGTCGGTCGTATGAAGGCGTGGGGACGTATTGCAGGTGTGGAATCTATTAAGAAAGTGCAAGACGTTGTAGAAATCAGGCTGTCTGAGGAAGGTACGTCACGTGCGGATGGTGCTAAGCTCATGGAACATTCATTAAAATTTGGTCATGCTGTCGGTTTGACACTTGAAAATGGACAAATTATTGTGACGGTAAATGAAAAGAAGTCCAAAAAGTTTACTGAATTCGACATGATTGAAGAAATGGTGCAAACCATGCAAGAGACGGCAAAGGAAGTCCGTACTACTGATGCCGTGTAAATCCTAGATTGCATAAAATGACCATATATGATGCATACTACTTCTAGAAATACATTTCATTTCGAGAAAGTGAGGCATTATACATGAAGGCAACGGGTATTGTCCGCAGAATTGATGACTTAGGAAGAGTGGTCATCCCCAAAGAAATTAGGAGGACACTCCGAATTCGTGAAGGAGACCCTCTAGAGATATTCACCGATCGAGAAGGAGAAGTTATTTTAAAAAAATATTCACCTATTTCTGAACTTGGCGAGTTTGCAGTGGAATATGCAGAAACACTTTATGAAACACTTGGCACGCCTGCTTTGATTAGTGACCGGGATGAAATGCTGGCGGTCGCAGGTCTATCTAAAAAGGATTATATGAATCGTCAACTGTCGCCTGTTTGTGAAGAAATACTAAACGACAGGACGGTCATTACTGAAAAGCATGAAAAGTCAGTGGAGTGGGTACCAGGCCAAATTGAACAAGTGAAATCATACTGCATTGCACCCATTATCGCGAACGGTGATGCTATTGGGGCGGTATATTTATTGTCAAAAGTTCATTTTGTCGGCGAGGCCGAACAAAAAGCTGCTGAAACTGCAGCAAACTTTTTAGCTAAACAAATGGAAAGTTAATTGAATACAAAAAGTATCAAATCTTTAATTAAAACTCACAGCATCTTTCCGGTTGCTTGTGAGTTTTTTATCTTTATTCAGCAGAAGACTCTCACCTCTATAGGTGATGAGATGGATGTGGTTTTATTTCCTGTTCAGTGGGTGTTCAAACGCTCGCTAAAAAAAGATAAAGCCTCCGGCGGATGTCTCAGATTTTGAGAGGAGTTAATTGTGCAAGCACAATTCAAGATCTGGACGCAATTACGCCGAGGCGTAATTGATTGTGAATTTCATTTTCCTTTAAATTTTTCCTTCTATATAATAGTGAAATTTATCACATACTACTCATATGATAAAATTCACATGTAAATTTATGTATAAGTGAATCTTTTCACATGCCTATACGTGAAAAATTTCACATAAGCTAAATCAAAAGTGAAGGTTTTCACATACTACGAAATAGAGCAAAAGTCAAAACTTTTTTTAAAAAAATTTAAGTCGTTAGAAAACCCTTGACAAAGGCAATGTAAACGCTTACCAATTTCAAACTTTCCGAGTTGATAGAATATTCCCCCTTGTATTTGCTTTACGTTTACGCTTATAATCACTACCAACACAGATCAACACCAATTTAACAGGATAGGGAGAGAGATATTTTATGAATAGGCGATACAAATCTTCTTTACACATGCATAAAATTCACAATGGAAAAATGGAGACAATTTCAAAAGTGCCTTTGGAAAATAAAGAGGATTTAAGCTTGGCGTATTCTCCGGGAGTAGCTGAACCATGTGTAGAAATAGCTAAAGATCCTTCACTTGCGTATGAATATACAATTAAAGGTAATTTAGTGGCGGTTATCACAGATGGAACTGCTGTACTTGGCCTGGGAGATATCGGTCCAGAAGCTGCATTGCCTGTCATGGAAGGTAAGGCATTATTGCTAAAGCAGTTTGCTGGAATTGATTCATTTCCGATTTGTCTGGATACAAAAGATACAGATGAAATTGTCAATATCGTAAAAGCGCTGAGCCCAACATTTGGTGCAATCAATTTAGAAGATATCTCTGCTCCCCGCTGTTTTGAAATTGAACAAAGATTACGCGAAGAATGCAATATTCCAATTTTCCACGATGATCAGCACGGTACTGCAATTGTAGTAGGGGCTGGATTAATCAATGCGTTAAAATTGGTCGGGAAGGAACGTAATGAGGTTAAAATTGTATTAAATGGTGCAGGTGCAGCAGGCGTAGCCATTACAAAACTTCTGCTAAGTATGGGCTTTGAAAATATTATCATGTGTGACTCGAAAGGGATTATTTACGAAGGCCGAGAATTCTCCATGAACAGTGTAAAGCATGAAATGTCCCGTATTACAAATCGTGAAAAGCTAGAGGGTACATTGGAAGATGCCATGAAAGGTGCAGATGTTTTTGTAGGAGTTTCTGTCGCAAACTTGCTTACGAAGGAATTGATTGACTGTATGAACCCTGAGCCGATAGTCTTTGGTTTAGCAAACCCAATACCTGAGATAAAGCCTGAATTAGCTAAAGAATACGGTGTTAGAATTATCGCGACAGGGCGCTCAGACTATCCAAACCAAGTCAATAACGTCTTAGCTTTCCCGGGCATCTTCCGTGGAGCATTGGATGTGAGAGCGACAGAGATCAATGAAGAGATGAAGCTTGCGGCAACTTATGCGATTGCAGATTTAATAAAAGAAGAGGATTTACGCGAGGATTATATTATTCCAGACCCATTTGATGACCGAGTCGCTCCAATTGTGGCACATGCAGTAGGCAAGGCGGCAATGCGCACAAATGTCTCGGTTGCTAAAGAAATCGTACTACCAACCCGATAAAACTTACTATACCGACCAGTTTTTCTCCATTTAAGAGAAAGACTGGTCTTTAATATGTACGTATAACTTTTGACCCGCGCACACACGCCGCTTTCCTTCTATACGTATAGTATGATAAAACCTATAGGCTGGGAGGAACGGTATGACTTGGCTACTTATCGCAGGTTTTGCAATTTCATCAAGCATTGACAATTTCGGAGTTGGGCTTTCTTATGGGGTGCAGCGAGTTCGTATCCCTGCTATTTCTAACTTGTTAGTTGCTGTTATCTGTTTACTGTTTAGTTTGATCGGTATGGTGTCGGGTACGTGGCTGGCGGAATTGTTGCCAGGAAAATTTCCTGATCTCGTAGCATTTACAGTTTTAAGCATTATTGGGATACGAATCATGGTGATCGCTCTTCGGCAACAGAAAAAACGGCAAACAAGCGTTTTAGGGGAGCCGGAGAAAATGGACTTTGACGGGTCTTCGCATATTAGCATAGGGGAGGCCCTGCTGTTAGGTGTTGCCCTGTCGGCAAACGCCTTGACCAATGGAATCGGAGCCGGTCTGCTGGAGTTATCCCCGATTGCCATCGCACTATCGGCGGCAGTTGGAAGTTATTTGACGTTATGGGTTGGTGTCGTATTAGGTGCTAGATTGGCAAAGTTTCGCATTGGTAGAATGACAGTAGGGCAATTTGGAACGTTCATGAGCGGCGCCATCATTTTAATGATTGCAATTACGCGCTTATTCTAGTATTGCAAGCGAAAATGGTATACTAGAAGTCATTAATGAATGAAAGAGGCGCGTGTATGGCGTTGACAAAGTGGAATATGAAGTCGTTTATGAAAGGTGCCTCGATTTTGACGATTGCCGCCATCATCGTCAAAGTATTGAGCGCAGTTTATCGAGTGCCTTTTCAAAATCTAGTTGGAGATAAAGGGTTTTATATTTATCAGCAAGTGTACCCGTTTATCGGGATATTTATTGTTTGGACGTCCTCGGGATTTGCGGTAGCTGTTTCAAAAATGCTTGCAGAAAGTAAAGGGCCAGGTGAGTCGCGTGGAATTCTGCGTGTCTCGCTCGCTTATTTACTCATATTGTCGGCAATGATATTTCTATTGCTGCGTACAGGTTCTTCTTTTTTTGCGGATCTGATGGGCGATTCAGCTTTGGCGCCCGTATTGCAGACAGGATCCTATATTGTATTGGTGTTGCCATTTTTGGCCGTGCTGAAAGGTGTCTTTCAATCGGAAGGACAAATGATACCTGTTGCAATTTCCAATGTATCTGAGCAGTTATTTCGAGTTGTTATCGTGTTAGCAGGTACTTGGCTGGCGGTGAGAGCGGGAACTTCGCTTTACAAAATTGGGGAAATTACGATGTGGGCAGCGATAGCTGGAGAAGTGGCAGGGGTTTTCATTCTCACTTGGTTCTTTGTGCAGAGAAAACGAGCCCCTTTAGTCGCTGTGCAACCGTGGAAAGTGGTTAAGGATTTGACGAAGATCAGCGTTAGCGTAAGTGCCAGTTCATTAATATTACTGGTGTTTCAATTGGTGGACTCTTTTACGGTCTACAATGCATTAATGCAAGCAGGCTTCACGAGTGAGACAGCAATGACAATGAAGGGCATCTATGATCGAGGGCAACCGCTCGCACAGATGGGTATCCTATTGGCGTCAACGCTTGCGCTTGCGCTTGTTCCATTGATTGCACATCATGCATCCAAACAACAGGGACGTGGAGCGTTGCCGTTCATTAGTTTAACGTTTCGTACATCCATTTTATTTGGCTGGGCTGCAACGATTGGACTGGTGCTGGTCTTGCCTTTTGTCAATGAAATGCTGTTTGAAACAAGGACAGGCTCCGTAGCGCTCATCATTTTCTCTATTCAGATATTGTGGTTGTCGATAATTTTGCCGTTGACGGCTATTTTACAGGGAAGTGGCAAAGTACGAGGACCACTTTTGTTGTTGGTACTCGGTGTGCTGATTAAGTTGGCTGCGACACCACCATTGGTTCGACAGTATGGCATTGAAGGGGCGGCAGTTTCAGGTGCTTTCGCGTTCGCGTTCGTCGCAGTGTTATTGATAATATACTTCAAGCGGTTTTGGAAATTTCCGTTGGCATCAAGTCGCTTTTACATTGTACTTTTGAATGCGGCAGGTGCGATGGCAGTGATTCTTATTCCTTGGGTGCTCGTATGCGATCTTTGGTTGTTTGATGGACTTCCATCACGATGGGGTGCGACTCTGACAGCAATGACGGCTGTCTGTATCGGGGCGATCATATTTCTGTTCGTCATCTTGAAATCACGTATAATGAATGAAAGAGAATGGTACTTACTGCCGTTTGGAAAGCGGTTGGCAATTGTTCAACTATGGTTAACTAAAAATAGAAGGTGAAGCATGTGAGAAAGATAACAGTCATCGGATTAGGTGCAGGCGATTTGGATCAACTGTCGCTTGGTACCTATCGATTATTGAAACAGGCCGAACGTCTGGTAATCAGGACGGAAGAACATCCTGTTGTGAGCCAGCTGCGTTCGGAAGGCTTGCAAATGGAAAGCTTCGATGCAATCTATGAAGCGAAGGATGCGTTTGAAGATGTTTATCAGACGATTGTCGAAAACTTGCTTGAAATGAGCAGGGAACAGCTGGTTACATATGCCGTGCCTGGACATCCGCTCGTGGCGGAAAGAACCGTTCAATTATTAATTGAGAAAGAGCAGGCCGGTGAAATTGAATTGTATATAGCTGGCGGCAGCAGTTTCTTGGATCCGATTTTTACTGCCTTGCGTATTGATCCAATTGAAGGATTCCAACTGCTCGACGGGACAGATTTGAAGCGGGATGATATACGGATGGACCAGCATGTATTGGTAGGGCAAGTGTACGATGCGTTCGTCGCTTCGGATGTTAAGCTATCATTGATGGAGAAGTATCCCGATGAGCATTTGGTGACAATCGTGACGGCTGCCGGATCGGCTGATGAAAAGTTGACTACGTTGCCGCTGTTCGAGCTAGATCGGGCGATGACCTTGAATAATCTTACAACGATCTATGTGCCGCCAATACTTGAACGCGATCAGCGGTTGAAAGAGTGGAGTTCATTACGTGAAATCATTGCCGCTCTGCGTGCACCAGATGGTTGTCCGTGGGATCGGGAACAAACTCACGAGACATTGAAACGTTATTTGATTGAGGAGTCGTATGAATTGATTCAAGCGATTGACAATGAAGACGACGAGGCAATCATCGAGGAGCTCGGCGATGTCTTACTGCAAGTCTTCTTGCATGCGCAAATTGGGGAAGACAACGGGTATTTCTCTATAGAAGACGTCTTGGAGTCAATTGGAGCGAAAATGATTCGTCGCCATCCTCACGTATTTGGACAAGCAGAGGCCGACACAACAGCGGAAGTGCTGACGAATTGGCAAGCAATCAAAGAGCAAGAAAAGCCGCAGCGGACCTCTCTATTGGAAGACCAGGCACGCTATGCTTCTTCGTTGCTGACATCCTTTAACTATCAGAAGTCTGCCGCTAAGGTAGGATTTGATTGGCCGAATATAGAAGGCGCCTTTAAAAAGTTTCAAGAAGAGTGGCAAGAGTTTCAGGAGGAAGTACGTAACGGAGAAAAAGACCGCCAACTGGATGAACTTGGTGATGTGCTATTTACAATTGTCAACGTAGCCAGATTCTTGAAAATCTCCCCAGAAGAAGCGATGTGGCATGCCAATGAAAAGTTCAAATCTCGCTTCCTTCATGTCGAACATTGTGTCCAGCAGGGGAATGGAGACTTCTCCGCCTACTCTCTAGACCAACTTGAGGAATTCTGGCAGGAAGCTAAACGAAAGGAAGAATCTAATGAGACTCGATAAATTTTTGAAAGTATCCCGCCTTATCAAACGCCGTACATTGGCGAAACAAGTAGCGGATCAAGGAAGAATAACCATTAACGGAAAAGTGGCAAAAGCCTCCTCCGATGTAAAACCGGGTGATGAACTGGCTATCCGTTTCGGCCAAAAGATCGTCACCGCAACTGTAAATGAATTAAAAGACTCAACTAAAAAAGATGACGCAGCTACAATGTATACCATTCTCAGCGAAGAGCGCCTTGAAAAAGTGGAACCTGAATTTGTGGATGATGAAGACTGAATAGATAAGAAGGATCGAAAAGGCAGCCGCGGCAGGCTGCCTTTTTGTATGAGCAGGCTGGTTGTTCATCATCGGAAGTTAAAGTATTTAGGAAATGTGCGGTTAGCGGCTGGTTTGGTTTGTTTTACGTTTATTTTGGCTCGTTGTAGTTTGATTAATGTTCGTTCCAGAAAGGTTTTGGTGCATTTCGGTCGCATTTTGGTTCGGTCCAACGGAATTTTGGCGCGTCTCCCTTCTGGAACGGAAATCGACAGATCACAATCTGCACATTGCATGCAGATTAGCCATTCTCAAGAAAAGTTCCTGTCATGTTTTATTAGGCCGCCGCATAAGATATGGGGAACGCACTAGAAAAGGGGGACGCATATGCAAATTCAAACAGACAGTTCTACGTATACAATTCCATCAGGAGACCATGTAGTAACCATGCGAAATCGTAAGAGAATGGACCTTACCTCTGTAAAAACGATTGATCGATTCGATCAGGAGGAATTTCTCGTTCGAACATCGCAAGGGGTACTGCAAATTCGCGGGGAGGAATTGCGTATTGTACATTTAGATGTGGACAAGGGGTTGCTAACTTTAGAAGGCTCTGTCACAACATTGCAATACGACGAAGAAGAAACAGGATCACGCAATTTTCTCCATAAATTATTCGGATGAGCCTATCCGTCCAGTTCTTCAGTTTACTAGCGATGATCGGGACAGGTATTGCCGCTGGAGTCATCATGGATTTATTCGGAAGCATTATTGCCGCGTGCGATAAACGCTCATTTATTCGAAGACGTGCATTTTGGTTTGAATTGGCGGTCTGGATATTTATAGGGGTAGGTGCTTTTTGGATATTGGTGTTAGTAAGGGATGGGGCTTGGCGGATGTATGATCCAGTCGCACAAATCAGCGGTATGCTGCTCTATGCAGCCATCTTCCATTACCCATTTCGATTTATCGGTAGATTGCTATTACTAGTCATTATCCGGCCTATTTGGTATTTGATCAGGTTCCTGTTATTAATCGTTCAACGAATTATCCGGATTTTCGTTTCAATCCTGACATTTATTACGTCACCCATCGTCCGATTAATTAAGACCGCCGGGAAATTCCTTCAAAAAAAAGGTAGAGTACTATATAATAGAGAATAATAGTGTATACGGGGAAGAAAGGTGTGTGCGCCATGAATAAACCACAGAAGCCAACAGCTAGGAAAGTCACATCAATCGAAACTGAATATGTGCGCTCCATGCAGAAAAAAGAAAATTGGAAGCAAGCACAAAAAAAGCGTTTGCGAAATCGCCTAATCGTCTTCGCTGTTCTAATGTGTATTGTATTTGGCAGTTTATTCAACATGTATTCCGGTCAAAAGAAGTTGCTGGCCGCAAAAGAACAAGAAAAGACAGAAGCAATCGCGACACTAAAGGATTTGAAAACAGAACAAGAACAATTGAATAAGCAGCTGGCAAAGTTGGATGACGAAGAATATATCGCCAAACTCGCACGTAAAGAGTACTTCCTTTCGGAGTCCAATGAAATTATATTTTCCATTCCTGACAAGAAGAAATCGTCAGAAAAAGAGACGAGAAAAGAGTAGTCGTATTGACACTCTTTTTTTGTTGGCTATAATATAAGTAGGAGCCTGCAAATTGCAGGAAATGCCAATATGGTTGATAGGCACTTTTAAAGGCCGCTTAAAACTTAAGGAGGAGCATTTTTTTTATGTCAATTGAAGTAGGCAGCAAGTTAGAGGGTAAGGTAACCGGGATCACAAATTTTGGGGCATTTGTTGAATTGCCGAACGGATCCACAGGATTAGTCCATATTAGTGAAGTAGCTGACAATTATGTCAAAGATATAAATGACCATTTAAAAGTCGGTGATATGGTAGAAGTTAAAGTGATGAATGTGGGAGCAGACGGTAAAATCGGCCTTTCCATCCGTAAGGCAAAACCTGAGTCGGAACGTCCGCAACGTCCTCAGCGTCCTCAGCGACCTCGACAAGGCAGTAAGCCAAGTTTTGAACGACCAGAGAATTTTGAACAGAAGATGGCAAAATTCATGAAGGATAGTGAAGAACGTCTTTCTACCTTGAAGAGAGCTACAGAGTCTAAACGCGGTGGCCGTGGCGCAAGAAGAGGATAACTTGCTGTCTGTTTCAATCTTGAATCAAATTTATGTTCTGCCCTATTGCGTATGCTTAACAGACTTTTGTTAAGCATACGCTTTTAATTTTAACGAAAAAAACCCCTTGCAATAAATGCAAGGGGTTTTTAATGTATAGCGGCGGAGGGGGTCGAACCCACGACCTTACGGGTATGAACCGTACGCTCTAGCCAGCTGAGCTACGCCGCCAAGACGAATAGTTGACTGCTGGAATTGTGTAATTCGAGCACAACGTCTCTTATCATACAAGGTCAAACGAGAAGTGTCAACATTTCTTTGGAAAAAAGAAAAAAAGATACGGATTACGTCGAAATCTTTTTTAGATACTCTGTCACAAACAGACAAAATCTCTTGGGTCTCCCATGTATAGTTGCAAGTAAGAGAACATAGGGGGTATGGGAAATGAAGATGATTGACAATATGGAGAGACCGTTTGGCCAGCAGTTCAGAGTCGCATGGCAAGAGCTGATCAACCGAAAAGTTTATTTTATGACAGCAATTCTTTTCTTGATCGGCTCGTTCTTTCTGTCGCAGGCAGTAGTATTCGACATGGCGGTACCGTTCTTCTTACCAATTTGGGCATTGGCCAGCATGCGCTATCGGCGTCATATGATCTACGTGTTCATTGGAGGGATGGCAGGCAGTGCATTTTTGGGGATGGGACAAGCTGTAATCCACCTGACGCAATTGTTACTGTTTCATTTGGCCATTAAATCGCCATTTGTCAAAAAATCAATTCCCCTCGCTGTGGCTAGCTGCATGATCATCCCGCAGATCATCTGGCAACTTGTAATGTATAGCGGGAATCCACCGGTAGCTGTGCAACTATCGATTGGATTGGAAGCAATGCTCGCTCTTTTTATGACAGTTTTTATGCTATTGGCTTTTCCTTCTATAGACCGATTATTATATGGACCATGGAACCCTGAGCAAGTAAGTGCAATGTGTATAGTGGGAGCGCTTGCAACGACAGGAATGGGTGGTTTGCAGATCGGCAACGTCTCAGTGGCAGGTGTGTTTTTATTCTTGGCAATTTATGTGGCCGCTATGGTAGGCGGCGTTCCGTTTGCTACGACAGTCGGTATGATTATCGCGTTAATAATAGGTGTTTCTGATTTAGCCTTTACAGGAATGATGGCGTTATATGGAATGACGGGTTTATTAGCAGGCGGTTTAAAGCGGTTCGGTAAATTAGGGATTGTAACCGGGAGTTTATTTGTCTCGCTTTTTTTCCTGCTATACGATGCAACATTACCGCTGGATACAGTGCATTTTGTGACGATCGGAGTGGCGGCCGTTCTATTTTTCTTTATTCCATCACGGAAGATGAACCAAGTTCGGCAAGTGTTCTTACCAAAGCAGGAGGGGATCTCGGAAAAACGTCAGCAATGGCTGGCGGATAAATTAGATGGGCAGTTGGAGGAGTTCCAGCAATTTGCCCACTTCATGTCGACGCTCGTCAATAATCGATTTTCATCAGAAGAGGAGGTTGCTGCCACGATCCAAGTTCCGTCTATTTGTCAATCTTGTTTTCGCTATAAAAAATGTTGGGAAAGTGAGGAAGATGGAATTTCATCCTTAGTAAACGAGTGGGAGTCTACCTATTCCGCAACGAGGAAAGCAGCGCGATTACGTGTAGAAGAGAAGATGAAATTTAAATGTTTGCGTTTTAAAGGGCTAATCAATGAATTGGAGGAGCATGGGACGAATCGTTTGTTAATGGGACAGTTGCAGCATGGAAGAAAAATGCTGGCATTGCAATTACGGGATATGAGCACCCATATAGAAAAAGTAATGCGAGATGTAAAGGAGGACTTGACGACTTATAAACTGGCAGAGGAGGAGTTGGCGAATCGATTACAAGTACAAGGAGTGGAGTTTTTCCAAATCGATATTTTGTCAGAAGAAAGGGGAGCTTGTAAAGTAGTCATCTCGATTCCGGAGAAAAAGGCTGATTTTGAAACCGAGACCACCGTAGGGGAATACTTGATCTTGCCTGTCCTGGAAGAGATGTATGACGAACCAATCCATATTTCGAAATCTGCTTATCAGCCGTTTCCGTTCCCTCATGTGCAATTAACCTTCAGTTCGGCGGTTCGCTTTTCATTGGATTACGATATTGTGACGACAGCGGGTGGCGGGACATTCCAAGCGGGAGATGCGTATGAAGTCTTCAAGATTCACGATGGATTGTCTGCTGTATTGTTATCTGACGGGATGGGACAAGATGTCAACGCGTATCATGAGAGCAGAAAAGTAATTCGTCTCATGCGTGAATGTTTGGGACAGAAAATGGATCCTGAGACAGCCATTCACACTTTACATTATATGATGGCCCTGAACGGCTTAGATGATATGTACGCTACATTGGACTTAGCACTTATAGATTTACAGGATGGTAGGCTATGGTCGTGGAAAGCGGGTTCAATGAGCACCTATATTAAGAGGGGGGATGAATTTATACGTTTGGACAGCAAAACAGTACCTTTTGGGTTCTTGCCGTCTTTCTCAATAGAGGCAAAAAATGAACAATTGAAATCGGGCGATATTTTGGTGATGATGACGGATGGGATATTTAACGGGGAGTTACCATTAGAACCTCAGGAGGAAGTGATGGAAAGGACGATTGAACGGTATAAAGAGTTGGATTGCCATACAATTGCAGATCAAGTCATGGCGGAAATGGAGCGTTCGTTTGAGTCGGTGGAAGATGATCGGACGATACTCGTGATGAAAATTGACCACGTCGTACCGAAGTGGTCTAAAGTAAATAATAAATCACGAATTATTTCTCGAAAAAGAATGGTAGGATAGGGGGAGGAGGGAGATGAATCATGAAAACATTACGACAAAAAGTGTTGAACTTCATAAACCGACAAACGTTGATTCCTCCCGGCTCTCGTGTATTGGTAGCTTGTTCAGGAGGTGTCGATTCCATCGCCCTGCTGCATTTCCTGGCCACCCATAGAAAAACGCTTGGAATTGAAGTAGGCGCAGCACATGTGGATCATATGCTGCGCGGCGATGAGTCTGCAGAAGATGCATTTGTGGTAAAAGATCTATGCGAAGGATTTCATTTGCCATTCTTCTCTGAGCAAGTACCAATCCCTTCTATACTGGAAAATAACGGCGGAAATGTACAGCTGTTGTGCAGAGAAGAGCGCTATAAATGTTTAGCTGCAATTATGGCGCATCATGAATTTGATGTTCTGGCAACAGGACATCACGCAGAAGATCAATTGGAAACTGTGCTTATGCAATTAACAAAAGGTCATTCATTGAACGGCATGCCGATACAGCGTCCATTTCATCAAGGGAATGTTGTTCGTCCTTTCCTTCCCTTGCAAAAGAGAGAATTGTACGAGTATGCCGCCAATTTTGGCTTACCGTTTAGAGAGGATCCGAGTAATCAGCGGAATGATTATTTGCGCAATCGGATCCGGCATCATGTCGTGCCATTTTTGACTGAAGAAAATCCTTCTATTTCGTCGGGTGCTGTTCAGCTAACTGTCCAACGACAGGAAGATGAAGCGTTATTGAATGAACTTGCGGATAATCATTGGCAAGCGATTGTTACATATACAGATGAACAGCTTCCCTCTTTTAACCGCCAAGCCTTTCTCGCTATTCCCCAAGCTTTACAAAAGCGTGCGATTCAACTACTATTAAGGTGTCTTCCCAGCCCGGAAATTGATAAAACTGAGCGGCGTTCCGCATTAGTGGAAGAACTGTTACAGCATATTAAGGACCCGGCTGGAAATATAGCGCTTGACTTAGCGTATGGCTACCGATTTGTTAGAGAATATGATAAACTGCTAGTTACAAAAAAGTATATGAATACTGCGTCTCTTCGTTCAAAAGTACTGGAAAAAGGAACTTGGAATTCGTGGGGAAATGTTCAGATTTACTGGCAGCATGCCGACATGTGTGCAACCGAACACTTCCTATCTTCAGATGACGTGCGTTATTTTCAATTACCTGAGTTTGAGCTGCCGTTGACTGTCCGTCTTCGGGAACCTGGCGATCGTTTGCTTCTAAAAGGCATGTCCCAAGAAAAACGCGTATCGCGGCTATTAATTGATGAAAAAGTTGGAATGACGCAAAGACAGCAGCAGCCGGTTATTACAACGGCAAGCGGTATCGTATGTGCGGTGCCGGGTGTTCGATATGGTGAGATATTCTCACGCAATCAACCGGAAGGCGAGTCATACATATGGATTACGCGAGAAGGCGAAAGTAGATAAAATAGGAGGGACGAGCCGATGATCGCACAAGATATCGAGCAAGTTTTAATTTCAGAAGAAGAACTTCAAGAGAAAGTCCTAGAACTTGGAGCAACTTTAACAGAAGAATACCGAGAGAAGTTTCCTCTAGCAATTGGTGTGTTAAAGGGTGCGTTACCATTTATGAGCGACTTAATTAAACGGATTGATACGTACATTGAATTGGATTTTATGGATGTATCTAGTTATGGGAATGCGACAGTCTCATCAGGTGAGGTAAAGATTGTCAAAGATTTGAACACTAGTGTGGAAGGCCGCGACGTTTTGATTATAGAAGATATCATCGACAGCGGAAAAACATTGAATTATCTAGTGGAACTTTTTAAATATAGAAAAGCCAACTCCATCAAAATTGTAACTTTGTTGGATAAACCGACAGGCCGTAAAGTAGATCTAAAGGCAGATTACGTAGGGTTTGATGTTCCTGACGCATTCGTTGTCGGTTACGGGTTGGATTATGCTGAAAAATATCGGAATTTACCTTATATCGGTGTGTTGAAAAAAGAAATCTACTCTTTTTAACGCTTTCTGACTGAACGTATGGCATCCAGTCTGAAAGCCTTTTTCCATGAGGCATTTTCATTGTGGAGTCATGTTAATCTATGTTAAAATTTACAATAGTTTTCTGTTTAGTTTTCTGTTGAATGAGATGAGGAGGCTTGGGATGAATCGAATACTTCGATACTTTCTTTTGTATGGATTGATTTTCCTCGCGATTATGGGGATATTCAGTTCGCTAAACAATCCAAATCCGAAGATGAAACCGATTCGGTATGACGAATTTATCACGGCATTAGAGCAAGGAAAAGTCGAAAATGCTACTTTTCAGCCTTTACAGCTCGTGTATGAAGTAAAAGGGGAAATGGAAGGTTACGAAAAAGGTGAAACATTCGTAACTAACATTCCGATGAATGATATGGATGATATTGGCGAGATCGTAAAGACGACAAAGACTGAAATCGATATCTTACAGCCGCCAGAAACAAGTGCATGGGTATCCTTCTTTACAGGGCTTGTACCATTCATCATAATTATCATCCTTTTCTTCTTCCTATTGAATCAGTCACAAGGCGGCGGTGGCGGCCGAGTGATGAACTTCGGAAAGAGTAAAGCGAAACTGCAGACCGATGATCGGAAGAAAGTACGTTTCAATGACGTAGCAGGTGCAGATGAAGAAAAAGCTGAGCTCGAAGAAGTCGTAGATTTCTTGAAAGATGCTCGGAAGTTTGTGGAGCTGGGTGCACGAATTCCAAAAGGGATTTTGCTTGTTGGGCCTCCAGGTACAGGTAAAACTCTACTTGCGCGTGCAGTAGCAGGTGAAGCAGGTGTGCCGTTCTTCTCGATTTCAGGTTCTGATTTCGTGGAGATGTTTGTAGGTGTTGGTGCGTCTCGAGTACGTGATTTGTTCGAGAATGCCAAGAAAAATGCGCCATGTATTATCTTTATAGACGAGATTGACGCGGTTGGTCGTCAGCGTGGAGCCGGTTTAGGCGGCGGACACGATGAGCGTGAACAAACGTTGAACCAATTGCTAGTTGAAATGGATGGCTTTGAAGGAAACGAAGGTATTATCATCGTTGCCGCTACGAACCGTCCGGATATATTGGATCCGGCACTTCTTCGTCCGGGACGTTTTGACCGTCAAATCACGGTTGGTCGTCCAGATGTAAAAGGAAGAGAAGCTGTGTTGAAAGTGCACGCACGCAACAAGCCGCTTGATGATTCGGTCGATATGAAAGCTCTTGCTCAACGTACACCAGGATTTTCAGGTGCGGACCTTGAGAACTTATTGAATGAAGCAGCTCTTGTGGCAGCGAGAAGAAAGAAAACCAAGATCGACATGTCTGATATTGATGAGGCGACGGACCGTGTTATTGCAGGTCCTGCCAAAACAAGCCGTGTCATTTCGGAAAAAGAACGAAATATTGTGGCGTTCCATGAAGCGGGCCACGTAGTTGTTGGTTTGATGCTTGATGATGCAGAAATTGTCCATAAAGTAACGATTGTACCTCGTGGTCAAGCAGGCGGTTATGCCGTTATGCTTCCAAAAGAAGATCGCTATTTCATGACGAAACCTGAACTCCTTGATAAAATCGCCGGTCTATTAGGCGGCCGTGTAGCGGAAGAAGTAGTGCTTGGTGAAGTATCAACCGGCGCTCATAATGACTTCCAGCGAGCTACTGGCATCGCGCGATCAATGGTAACTGAATACGGTATGAGTGATAAACTCGGGCCAATGCAGTTCGGCCAGACTCAAGGCGGTCAAGTTTTCCTAGGTCGTGACTTTAATTCCGAGCAGAATTATTCTGAGTCGATTGCCTATGAAATTGATCAGGAAATGCAACGGATCATCAAAGAGCAATATAGCCGCACGAAACAAATTTTAACTGAGAAAAGGGATCTACTTGATTTAATCGCAACGACTTTATTAGAAGTCGAAACGCTTGATGCGGAACAAATCAATCACTTGAAAGACCACGGCGTTTTGCCAGACCGACCGTATGAAAATGGCAATGGCAAAAATGGTGCAGAAAAGTCTGATGACACTGTGAAAGAAAACAAATTGCCGGAAGACACAACGCCAAACGCAAATCCTGATGTAACGGGTGCTCCACAAGATCCGTCTACAGGTGACTTGCCAAGTGAAGGTGGAACAGCAGACAAAACGCTTCCTTCCATTGATGAAGAACGCAGAGATTAAGCGAAACAACAGCCGACTGTGATTAGCAGTCGGCTGTTTTCTTATGGATAGGCGGGCTGTGTTTTAGAGGAATAAAGAGATATACCAGTCCGGCCATTCGTCCTTCAATTGGCTCAATATAGTTTCGCGGAAGGCGTCCGTCCGCCAGGGAATCCAACGTTGTATAAAAGTCGAATATTTATGGTATGATGTGTGGGAAAAGTCAGAGCAAGAGAGGAAAGCGACTATGCTGTTAGTATTAGATACGGGCAATACAAATATTGTACTAGGTGTATATGAAGGCGATGAACTAAAGTACCATTGGCGGATGGAGACGTACCGTCACAAGACGGAAGACGAATATGCCATGCAGGTCAAAGCAATGTTCCAACACGTAGGCTTATCATTTAAAGACATCACAGGTATTATTATTTCCTCAGTGGTACCACCTGTCATGTTTCCATTGGAACAAATGTGCAAGAAATACTTCAATCAAAAACCAATGGTCGTCGGTCCCGGCGTGAAAACAGGCTTGAATATTAAATATGAAAACCCACGTGAAGTAGGAGCAGACCGAATCGTCAATGCGGTGGCAGCTATTCGCGATTACGGCAGCCCACTCATCATTGTAGATTTCGGGACTGCGACAACGTATTGCTATGTCAATGAGCATGGCGAATACATGGGAGGTGCCATCGCTCCGGGGATCAAGATTTCAATGGAGGCGTTATTTGATCGTGCGTCTAAATTACCGAGAGTTGAACTGACTCGGCCTGAACAAGTTGTCGGTAAAAATACAGTAGCTGCTATGCAATCGGGGATTGTCTTCGGTTACGTTGGACAAGTGGAAGGAATCGTCAATCGAATGAAAGAAGACAGCGCGGTAGAACCTACAGTTATCGCAACCGGGGGACTGGCCGAGTTGATTTCATCGGAAACAAAGGTTATTGATGTTGTAGATAATTTCTTAACATTAAAAGGTTTACATTTAATATATGAAAGAAATCTGTAATAGGAGTGAATAATATGTCAACTGATTACTTAGTAAAAGCGCTTGCCTTCGACGGAGTTATTCGAGCTTACGCAGTGCGTTCAACAGATACGGTGGGAGAAGTGCAACGTCGTCACCAGATGTGGCCAACTGCAACAGCTGCTCTCGGACGTACGATTTCTGCAGCTGTTATGATGGGGGCAATGTTAAAAGGTGATAACAAATTAACAGTGAAAATCCAAGGAGATGGTCCTCTAGGTCCAATCGTCGTGGATGCCAACGCAAAGGGAGAAGTTCGTGGATATGCTACACATCCGCAAACTCACGTGCCGTTGAACGAAAAAGGAAAATTGGATGTGCGAGGCGTTGTTGGAACGGAAGGAACGCTATCTGTTGTCAAAGATCTTGGGATGAAAGATTATTTCACCGGTCAAGTACCGATTATTTCCGGGGAAATAGCAGAAGACTTCACGCAGTATTTGGTTGTTTCTGAACAAGTGCCTTCTGCTGTCGCTCTTGGTGTATTAGTGAATCCCGATAACACGGTAAAAGCAGCTGGAGGCTTTATTATTCAAGTCATGCCGGGAGCTTCGGATGAGACGATCTCTCTCTTGGAAGAGAAGATATCGAACATGACACCTATTTCTTCTCTGATTGATCAAGGGCTGACGCCTGAAGGAATCCTAGCTGAAGTATTAGGACAAGAAAACGTGGAGTTCCTTGATAAGATGGATGTGAAGTTTGACTGTGAGTGTTCGAAGGAACGTTTTGGCGAAGCGATTCGGGGACTTGGACGTGACGAGGTTCAAGCGATGATTGATGAAGATCACGGGGCAGAAGCACAGTGCCACTTCTGTTTGGAAACTTACCAATACTCAGAGCAAGAGTTAAAAGGATATATAGATGAGATTCAATCGAACGAATGAAACCGAGCCGACTCCAACGAAAAGGCGACTTAAGACGAAGCCGCTGATCGCTTTGTTGGGAATTCTTTTCACGATGAATGTATTCTGGCTTTTCCACTGGCTGTTTACAGATCGTTCACCCGCTGTAGATACAGAGGAAGTTGCTTCTGTAGCGGGTGAGCCGATCACCCGTGCAGAGTGGATGGCTGCTATGGAACGACAGGTCGGGCGAGAGGTGCTAGAAGACCTAGTGAATTACCGCGTCATGGAAGCCGCAGCGGATGAGTATGATATTAAAGTGGAAGATAAAGAAGTAGATCTCGAACTAGCATTAATTACCTCAATTGACGGTCAGCAACATTCGGGTCTAGATACTGAGCAAACGAGAAAGCAGATTAAAAGGGAGCTGATTTTAGAGAAAGTCCTGACAAAGGATATTGTAATTAAGGAAAGCGCTATCAAAAAGTACTTTGAGAAAAATGAAACATTTTTTCATGTGTTGCCGGCTTACCGCATATCGGTAATCATCTCATCAACAAAGAAAGAAGCGGATCAAGTGGCTGGTGAGCTAAAAGACGGATCGACATTTTCTGCTTTGGCAAAGGAGCGATCGATTGATTTGTCTTCCGGAAACTTGGGAGGAGACCTTGGTTATGTAAATGAGCAAACCGAGGACGTGGATGTAACTATTATTGAAGCGGCGGAAAAGTTGAAAAAAGATGAGGTAAGCAAGCCAATTGAACTCAAGGATGGCACTTATGCAATCGTCACTGTGTTAGAAACCATTAAGAAACGTGATTTTACATATTCAGAAGTAAAGGACCATATCAAGCGACAACTAGCCTTAGAACAACTACCTGAGTCCGTCACGCCGGAAGCTTTCTGGAAAGAATTCGATGCTGAATGGTTTTATGGTAAAAATTAATTGTCGGTAAATTGATAGAATGACAAACTACAATTCTCTGAATAATTTGTTTGACAAGTGAAAAGTAAGGTAGTATGATTAACTCAACAAAACATATAAACCTACTAGGGATTAGGAGCGGATCAAATATGAGTAGAGTCGGAAATTCAATAATTGATTTAATCGGCAAAACCCCTCTTGTTAAATTAAATCGTCTGACAGGTGCAGAGGATGCGGAAGTGTATTTGAAACTGGAATTCTTCAATCCGGGTTCAAGTGTTAAAGATCGAATTGCACTCGCGATGATTGAAGCAGCGGAAAAAAACGGCAACTTAAAAGATGGCAGTACGATTATTGAACCAACAAGCGGTAACACAGGTATCGGATTGGCGATGGTTGCAGCAGCCAAAGGATACAAAGCGGTATTGGTTATGCCGGATACGATGAGCTTAGAACGACGCAACTTACTGCGTGCATACGGAGCGGAATTGGTGTTGACGCCAGGTGCTGAAGGAATGAAAGGTGCAATTGCGAAGGCAGAAGAACTTTCTAAAGAAAACGGCTGGTTCTTACCTCAGCAATTTAATAATGAAGCGAATCCAGAAATCCACCGTTTGACGACGGGCCCTGAGATTGCAGATGCGTTAGATCGTGTGGATGCATTTATCTCGGGAATCGGTACGGGCGGTACGATTACAGGAGCCGGCGAGGTACTGAAAGAACGATTCCCGGAAATCAAAATCGTCGCTGTGGAACCAGAAGACTCAGCGGTATTGTCTGGAGGAAAACCAGGACCGCATAAGATTCAAGGGATTGGCGCAGGTTTCGTTCCAAAGGTATTGGATACAGACATTTACGATGAAATCATTCAAGTCTCCAATGACGATGCATACGCAATTGCACGCCGTGCAGCTCGCGAAGAAGGAATTCTGGGCGGAGTATCATCAGGGGCTGCGATTTCAGCCGCTTTACAGGTTGCAAAAAAACTTGGCAAGGGCAAAAAAGTTGTAGCAATTCTCCCTTCCAATGGGGAGCGATACTTAAGTACTCCGCTTTACCAATTTGATGAAGAATAAGCTAGAGAGCGCCCATTCGCGCTCTCTTTTTTATTAATTATGATTGCAATGAAATCTCTAAGCTTTTACCGGGCTACAATACTCTGTATAATTAAAATGAAACATTATTGGAGTATTACATAGAAAGTGAACCATATAGGAGGCCAACTGTGAAGAAATGGAGTATGTTGATTTCACTCGCGATCATTATTAGTATGGTAACGATTATTATACTAACCAACCGAGAGTTTAAAAAAGAGGCCGGTGAGATGGATGGTTATTCTAGTGCGATGATAGAGGATCTGCCGAATGATGAGGTCAAACGGATACCGGAGGACTGGAAAGAGGAAACTACCTCAGAAGATACAGCTTCCGAAGAGACTGGGCTAGGCCGCGGTGATCTCGCGCCTGATTTTGAATTAACCACACTCACTGGTGAAACGGTCAAATTATCCGATTATCGTGGAAAGAAGATCATGCTGAATTTTTGGGCGTCGTGGTGTCCGCCATGCCGATCCGAAATGCCGTATATGGAAACATATTATGACGAGTACAAGGGCTCTGCGAATATGGAGATACTTGCAGTGAACATGACAAAAACGGAGAAAGATAAAGAAGATAGTGCCAAAGCATTTGTCAAGGAGTATGGGTTGACATTCCCGGTTTTATTGGACTTAGAAGGTGAAGTTATGAAAACGTACCGAGTGAAAGCCTATCCAACGACGTATATCCTTAACACGGAAGGTGTCATAACGGACATAGTGGTATCTGCTATAGACGATAAATTTCTAAAGAAACTCATAGATGAAAGCAATTAAAATTGGACGACAGATTCGGGAGGAACCATCATGGAAACAGTAGCTTATCAGACAGCCTCAATGACGAGAGACGAGTTCTTCTACGCCTATAAACAGCTTGCAGAACAAACAGATCGCCATATTTTATTGGAAAGTGGTAGAGACGGTGAAATGTGCATCGCGGGATTGAATCCGCTCGTGACCGTACAGGCGAATGAAGAGGGTTTACAATTAGATTGGCGGGATGGTACGAGTGAAATTCTTGCAGGCGAAGATCCTCTAACCTTGCTGAATGAGTTCCTGTCACGGTATGAGCTGAGACGAGATGACAACTTACCCGCATTCCAGGGCGGGGCGATTGGTATGATCAGCTATGATTATGTCAGAAGCTATGAAACACTGCCTAGTCTAGCGGAGAATGATTTGGCAACGCCTGACGTTTTCTTTTATGTCTTTGACCAATGGGCAGTTTTAGACGTAGTGCATGAAACAGTTTATTTTATGTCGCTGCCTAATGTTCAAACTTCGTTGACGGTCATGGAAAATGAGTGGGTGGATGCCGTTAAACATGGTCTTGCTGGTCGACGTTTTTCACAAGGGAAAGCAGTGGACGTGGAAGTAACTCAAGATAATTTGGAAGTTTCCGTAACGGGCGAGCGGTTTGAAGGAATGGTAAGGGATGTTCAGAAGTTCATTGCACAAGGCGATGTCGTGCAAGTAAATCTCTCCGTCCGTCAATCAAAACCACTGGATGTTCCGTCTTTATCTATGTATGAAGCGCTACGTTCCTTCAATCCTTCACCTTATATGGCTTACATGATGTCACCTGAATTTGAGGTCGTGTCCGGATCACCCGAGCTGTTGTTGAAGAAACGAGGAAATGAATTGAGCACACGTCCAATCGGAGGGACCCGAAAGCGCGGCGCTACAGAGAGGGAAGACGCGGCTTTACAGCAGGAATTGGTCTCTGACACAAAAGAAAAAGGCGAGCATAAAATGTTGGTAGATCTTGAATGCAAAGATTTTGAGAGAATTTGTAAGCCGGGAACGGTTGAAATAGATGAATTCATGGTTGTAGAAAAGTATTCCCACGTAATGCATCTCGTATCGAATGTTCGAGGGACTGCTGCGACGCAAGATGCCGCGGCAATCATTCGCGGTGTTTTCCCGGGTGGTTCGATAACGGGAGATCCGAAGCTGCGAACAATGGAGATCATCGAAGAATTAGAACCGACGCGAAGAGGACTTTATACAGGTTCAATGGGCTGGATAAGTTTCAATGGAGATATAGAGCTGAATATTACGATCCGAACCGCATTTATCCAAGATGGCATCGTTCATATCCAGGCGGGGGCCGGACTTGTACCAGAATCAATTCCTGCCGCCGAATATCAAGAGTCGCTCAATAAAGCGAAGGCGTTATGGCAGGCAAAAGAAATGGCAGAACAAGCGGTAAGAGAAGAAAGTTGGCGTTCTCATTGATCTGCTGGGCGAATGGGGAACAACAGAGTGCTGATGATTTGCGAATTTCACCTTATGACCACGGCTTTCTCTATGGACTTGGATTTTTTGAGACCTTTCGTACATATGAGGGGAAAGTATTTCTCTTCGATGCACATATGGATAGATTAAGGTCAGCGCTATCTGAATACAGGATCAAAATGCAGTACACGGATGAAGAACTTCGACAGGCCATTCATTCGTTGTTTGTAGAGAATGGAAGCGAGGATGGATATTTTCGGTTGAATGTGTCAGCGGGAGTCCATGATATCGGATTAGCACCTACTAGCTATGAGCGACCAAATGTATTCATTCTCCAAAAGACGTTGGTTTTGCCTCCTGTCCATACGGAAAAAGAAGGTGTGTGGTTGCAGACAAAGCGGAATGAACCGGAAAGTGCGGTTCGTCATAAATCGCATCAGTACGCGAACAATGTATTAGGGCGGCTGGAATTACCTTCTTTGCGAGAGATAGAAGGCTTTTTCGTTAATTGGGAAGGGTTCGTGGCGGAAGGTATAACGTCTAACATCTTTTGGGTGAAGCAAGGTATCCTGTACACTCCTTCATTGAAAACAGGTATTTTACCAGGGACTACGCGAGCATTCGTATTACGGTTAGTTGACGAACTTGGGGTATCGGTTAGAGAGGGATTGTTTTCGCCGACTGAGCTAGAGGCGGCGGAAGAGGTCTTCATTACAAACGCCATTCAGGAACTGGTACCCATTCGCAATGTTGGGACAACCGAGTTTTTAGGAAGTAAAGGTTCTATCTATCGACAATTACATAGCGGCTATCAACGAGCCGTCAACCGTATGAAAGTGAGTGACCAGTAATGGAGTTAGCGAAAGCTCGTGCATCTTATCAGTTTGGTAAGACGACGATTGATTTTACAGAAGAAACGATTATCATGGGTATTTTGAATGTCACGCCCGATTCTTTTTCAGATGGCGGAAAGTTTGGCCAATTGGATCGAGCGCTTGAACATGCTCGACAAATGCTGGCAGACGGGGCGAAAGTTATTGATGTCGGCGGCGAATCGACACGGCCTGGACATGCGCCTGTATCATTGGAAGAAGAATTGGAACGTGTCGTGCCGATTGTCGAATTACTGACGAAGGAATTGGGATGTGTCATCTCTGTAGATACATATAAAGCAGCTGTGGCGGAAGCGGCGGTTCAAGCAGGTGCAAGTATCATCAATGATGTGTGGGGTGCAAAGCGTGAACCCGCAATCGTGGAAGTGGCGGCGCGCTATAAAGTGCCGATTATCCTGATGCATAACCGAGATAATACAGACTATCAGCTGCCATTCATGGAAGCGGTAGTACAAGATTTACAGGAGAGTATCGAGATTGCGAGACGGGCGGGTGTTAGCGAAGAGTTGATTTGGCTTGATCCTGGGATTGGTTTCGCGAAAAATACAGAACAGAATATTTTAGCTATGCAAGGGTTGCCGGCCATTGCGGACCTTGGTTATCCTGTATTGCTCGGTACGTCTCGAAAGCGCATGATTGGAAATGTGCTGGACGTGCCAGTGGGAGAACGGATGGAGGGAACCGGTGCGACCGTATGTTATGGTATCGAGCATGGATGCCATATTATGCGTGTTCATGACGTGAAGGAAATTGCACGGATGGTCAAGATGATGGATGTGCTGACGAAAAAGACTGCATTTACTGGATAAGCGATAAAGTGGGGGGATTTCATGGATTATATTCATTTGAATGATATGGAGTTTTACGGTTATCATGGGGCATTGCCTGAAGAAAACAAGCTTGGCCAGCGTTTTCGGCTGACAGTTTCATTGGCGACTGACTTGGCGGAAGCCGGTCAGACGGATGATCTGTCGAAGACGGTGAATTATGCAGAAGTGTATGAGATGTGTAAGCGCATTGTCGAAGGCGAAGCGGTACGGCTGATTGAAACGGTTGCTGAAACAATAGCCGGAACTATAATGACGGATTTTGCTGAAAAGGTGATCGGCGTACGAGTTGTATTGGTGAAGCCGGATCCTCCGATTCACGGACATTACGCGTCCGTTGCAGTAGAAATCAAAAGGGGGCGCTTTTCTTGAATTTCGCCTATTTATCGATGGGTTCCAACATCGGTAACCGGTTGGAACATCTAACGCATGCAGTTCAACTGCTGAATGAACATCCCGCTATTACCGTTGAAAAGGTGTCTTCTGTCTATGAAACAGAGCCACTTGGATTGACTGAACAAGCAAAATTTTTGAATATTGCAGTTGGTCTGGAGACTTCATTGGAAGCATCGGAGTTGCTGAGTGCTTGCCAATCCATTGAAAACAAGCTCGGAAGAATGAGGAAAATCCGTTGGGGTCCCCGGACGGTAGACCTTGATATTTTGCTCTATAATCACGACACTATCCAATCAGAGAATTTGATTATCCCACATTTACGTATGCAGGAGCGTGCGTTTGTACTCGTTCCTCTCATTGAAATTGATTCAGAAGTAAAGAATCCGGTAACAGGGACACTTTACCGTAATGAGCCAGCGATGCGGGATGATGGAATGACCCTTTGGAAGAAAGTCCAGAATGTCGAGGAGTTCTTACAGCAAGGCTGATAATATAACCGGCGGATACTGATTCTAGCGCTGTCTAAAAAAAGAAACTGCTCTATTAGTAGGGCAGTTTTTTCTATGGGATGAGTACCGGGCGACCATTTGGACTTTTGTTAGGCAGGTAATTTGTGTACAATAGTTGCAGACGGCCTATACTGAGTAGAAGGTAGGTCAAAGTATGAAGGAGTGAAAGGGAATGTCCCATTTAGATGAAATGAATGATCAGCTTTTGGTGAGACGCCAGAAGATGAATGATATACGCGAAGGTGGTTTGGATCCATTCGGTCAACGTTTTGAACGCACCCATCTGACAAATGAGATTCGATCAGCCTATGAAGAGTTATCAAAAGAAGAATTAGAAGAAACTGAGCATGAGGTGACGATTGCAGGTCGAATCATGACAAAACGAGGGAAGGGCAAGGCGGGTTTTGCGCATATTCAAGATCTTGGCGGTCAGATTCAGATCTACGTACGTCAAGATGCTATTGGTGAAGACGCATATAAACTATTTACACTGGCAGACTTAGGGGATATTGTGGGCGTTCAAGGGGTTATCTTCAAAACAAAAGTAGGAGAGCTTTCCATTAAAGCGACAAAGTTTACGTTCCTTACGAAGTCATTGCGTCCGCTACCCGAGAAATTCCACGGTTTGCAGGATATTGAACAACGCTACCGTCAGCGTTACCTTGATTTGATCTCAACAGAAGGCAGTAAAGAAACATTCATTATGCGTAGCCGAATCATTCAATCAATGCGCCATTATTTAGATAAACAGGGCTTCCTCGAAGTCGAAACACCAATGCTGCACTCTATCGCAGGGGGAGCAGCGGCTCGTCCGTTTGTTACACATCACAATACATTAGATATGACGTTATATATGCGGATCGCGATCGAACTTCATTTGAAACGCCTCATTGTAGGTGGCTTAGAGAAAGTATATGAGATCGGACGCGTATTCCGTAATGAAGGGATGTCCACGCGCCATAACCCGGAATTTACGATGATCGAGTTATATGAAGCGTATGCGGATTACAATGATATTATGGAACTCACTGAAAATCTAGTGGCTCACATTGCACAAGAAGTACTCGGCACGACAACGATTCAATACGGTGAAGACCAAATTGATTTAGCACCGCGCTGGAAACGACTTCATATGGCGGATGCTGTAAAAGAATATACAGGCGTAGACTTTTGGCAGCAGCTTACTAAAGAACAGGCTCATGAATTAGCAAAGGAACATAATGTTCAAGTGACTTCTTCTATGGAAGTAGGTCATGTGCTGAATGAATTCTTTGAGCAAAAGGTTGAAGAGCAACTTGTACAACCAACATTCATTTACGGCCATCCTGTAGAAGTTTCACCGCTTGCCAAGAAAAACCCAGAGGACCCACGTTATACGGATCGTTTCGAATTATTCATCGTCCGTCGTGAGCATGCCAATGCCTTTACGGAGTTGAATGATCCTATTGATCAACGTGCTCGCTTTGAAGCTCAGTTAGTAGAGAAAGAGCAAGGGAACGACGAGGCGCATGAAATGGATGAAGACTTTATAGAAGCACTTGAATATGGATTGCCGCCGACTGGTGGATTAGGTATAGGTATTGATCGTCTTGTTATGCTATTGACGAATGCTCAATCAATCCGCGATGTTCTCCTATTTCCTCAGATGCGTTCTAAAGATTGATACAACAGCCCTGGCTTTCATAGTCAGGGCTTTTTTCTTTTAAGTCATATACAGTCTTAAAAGAAAATCAAAAAGAAAATCAAAAAAACAGTTGCACTTTCGAAAAGCAGGTGGTATATTAGATAACGTTGCTTGCGAGGTTAGCAAGTTAGCGAAAAAACACTTTAAAACTTTTTAAGAAAAAGTGTTGACAACAAAACAGAAATTTGGTATTATAAGAAAGTTGCCTCTTACAAAAGAGCAACCATATGAACCTTGAAAACTGAACAGCAAAACGTTAACGAATTATACGTTTGTGCATCGGCTCTGCCGGTGACATAAACAAAATGAGCATCTTAAATGATGCCAGCAAGAAATCGAGCTAACTCGAATTTCTCTTTTATGGAGAGTTTGATCCTGGCTCAGGACGAACGCTGGCGGCGTGCCTAATACATGCAAGTCGAGCGAATCTTTGGGAGCTTGCTCCTAAAGATTAGCGGCGGACGGGTGAGTAACACGTGGGCAACCTACCTTACAGATGGGGATAACTCCGGGAAACCGGGGCTAATACCGAATAATCCATTTCTTCGCATGAAGAGATGTTGAAAGACGGTTTCGGCTGTCACTGTGAGATGGGCCCGCGGCGCATTAGTTAGTTGGTGGGGTAACGGCCTACCAAGACCACGATGCGTAGCCGACCTGAGAGGGTGATCGGCCACACTGGGACTGAGACACGGCCCAGACTCCTACGGGAGGCAGCAGTAGGGAATCTTCCACAATGGACGAAAGTCTGATGGAGCAACGCCGCGTGAGTGAAGAAGGTTTTCGGATCGTAAAGCTCTGTTGTAAGGGAAGAACACGTACAGGAGTAACTGCCTGTACCTTGACGGTACCTTACCAGAAAGCCACGGCTAACTACGTGCCAGCAGCCGCGGTAATACGTAGGTGGCAAGCGTTGTCCGGAATTATTGGGCGTAAAGCGCGCGCAGGCGGTCCTTTAAGTCTGATGTGAAAGCCCACGGCTCAACCGTGGAGGGTCATTGGAAACTGGAGGACTTGAGTACAGAAGAGGAAAGCGGAATTCCACGTGTAGCGGTGAAATGCGTAGAGATGTGGAGGAACACCAGTGGCGAAGGCGGCTTTCTGGTCTGTAACTGACGCTGAGGCGCGAAAGCGTGGGGAGCAAACAGGATTAGATACCCTGGTAGTCCACGCCGTAAACGATGAGTGCTAAGTGTTAGGGGGTTTCCGCCCCTTAGTGCTGCAGCTAACGCATTAAGCACTCCGCCTGGGGAGTACGGCCGCAAGGCTGAAACTCAAAGGAATTGACGGGGACCCGCACAAGCGGTGGAGCATGTGGTTTAATTCGAAGCAACGCGAAGAACCTTACCAGGTCTTGACATCCCGCTGCCCGGCATGGAGACATGCCTTTCCCTTCGGGGACAGCGGTGACAGGTGGTGCATGGTTGTCGTCAGCTCGTGTCGTGAGATGTTGGGTTAAGTCCCGCAACGAGCGCAACCCTTAATCTTAGTTGCCATCATTCAGTTGGGCACTCTAAGGTGACTGCCGGTGACAAACCGGAGGAAGGTGGGGATGACGTCAAATCATCATGCCCCTTATGACCTGGGCTACACACGTGCTACAATGGACGGTACAGAGGGCTGCAAACCCGCGAGGGGGAGCCAATCCCACAAAACCGTTCCCAGTTCGGATTGCAGGCTGCAACTCGCCTGCATGAAGCCGGAATCGCTAGTAATCGTGGATCAGCATGCCACGGTGAATACGTTCCCGGGTCTTGTACACACCGCCCGTCACACCACGAGAGTTTGTAACACCCGAAGTCGGTGGGGTAACCCTTACGGGAGCCAGCCGCCGAAGGTGGGACAGATGATTGGGGTGAAGTCGTAACAAGGTAGCCGTATCGGAAGGTGCGGCTGGATCACCTCCTTTCTAAGGATAGTATGCCATCTTGGCATTCGGAAGATGGATCTTCGATCCGTCACGTTAACGTTTTGCGTTCAGTTTTGAAGGCTCATTTTTTGAGTGTTCAAAGCTTTTTTTCTTTAGACTTGTTCATTGAAAACTGGATAAAACGACATTGAAAGTAATCAAGTAATCAACCGAATCGAACATTTTGTTTGATTCATGTAAACTTTTTAACCTTCGTTCTTTCTATCGCTAGAGAGACGTTGGACCTTTTATAGGTTAAGTTAGAAAGGGCGCACGGCGGATGCCTTGGCACTAGGAGCCGATGAAGGACGGCACTAACACCGATATGCTTCGGGGAGCTGTAAGTAAGCTTTGATCCGAAGATTTCCGAATGGGGAAACCCACTGTCCGTAATGGGACAGTACGTTCACGTGAATACATAGCGTGATCGTGGCACACCCGGAGAACTGAAACATCTAAGTACCCGGAGGAAGAGAAAGAAAATCGATTCCCTTAGTAGCGGCGAGCGAAACGGGAAGAGCCCAAACCAGGAAGCTTGCTTCCTGGGGTTGTAGGACACTCTATACGGAGTTACAAAGGAATGCATTAGACGAAGCGATCTGGAAAGATCCGCCGCAGTGGGTAACAGCCCCGTAGTCGAAAGTGCATTCCCTCCAGAGTGGATCCTGAGTACGGCGGAACACGTGAAATTCCGTCGGAATCCGGGAGGACCATCTCCCAAGGCTAAATACTCCCTAGTGACCGATAGTGAACCAGTACCGTGAGGGAAAGGTGAAAAGCACCCCGGAAGGGGAGTGAAATAGAACCTGAAACCGTGTGCCTACAAATTGTCAGAGCCCGTTAATGGGTGATGGCGTGCCTTTTGTAGAATGAACCGGCGAGTTACGATTCCATGCAAGGTTAAGCTGAGAAAGCGGAGCCGCAGCGAAAGCGAGTCTGAATAGGGCGCATGAGTATGGGGTCGTAGACCCGAAACCAGGTGATCTACCCATGTCCAGGGTGAAGGTCAGGTAACACTGACTGGAGGCCCGAACCCACGTATGTTGAAAAATGCGGGGATGAGGTGTGGGTAGCGGTGAAATTCCAATCGAACCTGGAGATAGCTGGTTCTCTCCGAAATAGCTTTAGGGCTAGCCTCAAACGAAAGAATCTCGGAGGTAGAGCACTGTTTGGACGAGGGGCCCATCCCGGGTTACCGAATTCAGACAAACTCCGAATGCCGATGATTTATGTTTGGGAGTCAGACGGTGGGTGATAAGATCCATCGTCGAGAGGGAAACAGCCCAGACCACCAGTTAAGGTCCCCAAGTATCCGTTAAGTGGAAAAGGATGTGGCGCTGCCCAGACAACCAGGATGTTGGCTTAGAAGCAGCCATCATTTAAAGAGTGCGTAATAGCTCACTGGTCGAGTGGCGCTGCGCCGAAAATGTACCGGGGCTAAACGGATCACCGAAACTGTGGATTGACGCAAGTCAATGGTAGGAGAGCGTTCCAAGGGCGTTGAAGCTAGACCGGAAGGACTGGTGGAGCGCTTGGAAGTGAGAATGCCGGTATGAGTAGCGAAAGAAGGGTGAGAATCCCTTCCACCGAATGCCTAAGGTTTCCTGAGGAAGGCTCGTCCGCTCAGGGTTAGTCAGGACCTAAGTCGAGGCCGATAGGCGTAGACGATGGACAACAGGTTGATATTCCTGTACCACCTCCCCGCCGTTTGAGTAATGGGGGGACGCAGTAGGATAGGGTGAGCACGCAGTTGGTTGCGTGTCTAAGCAGTGAGGTGGAGAACGAGGCAAATCCCGTTCTCATATAACACTAGGCTGTGATGGCAAGGAGAATTGTCTCCGGAGTCCCTGATTTCACACTGCCAAGAAAAGCCTCTAGCGAGGCGGGAGGTGCCTGTACCGCAAACCGACACAGGTAGGCGAGGAGAGAATCCTAAGGTGATCGAGAGAACTCTCGTTAAGGAACTCGGCAAAATGACCCCGTAACTTCGGGAGAAGGGGTGCTCTGGTAGGGTGAATAGCCCGAGAGAGCCGCAGTGAATAGGCCCAGGCGACTGTTTAGCAAAAACACAGGTCTCTGCAAAACCGTAAGGTGACGTATAGGGGCTGACGCCTGCCCGGTGCTGGAAGGTTAAGAGGAGGGGTTAGCGCAAGCGAAGCTCTGAATTGAAGCCCCAGTAAACGGCGGCCGTAACTATAACGGTCCTAAGGTAGCGAAATTCCTTGTCGGGTAAGTTCCGACCCGCACGAAAGGCGTAACGATCTGGGCACTGTCTCAACGAGAGACTCGGTGAAATTATAATATGCGTGAAGATGCGCATTACCCGCGACAGGACGGAAAGACCCCGTGGAGCTTTACTGTAGCCTGATATTGAATTCCGGTGCAGCCTGTACAGGATAGGTAGGAGCCTTGGATTCCGGAGCGCCAGCTTCGGAGGAGGCGTTGGTGGGATACTACCCTGGCTGTATTGGACTTCTAACCCATGCCCGTGATCCGGGCAGGAGACAGTGTCAGGTGGGCAGTTTGACTGGGGCGGTCGCCTCCTAAAGAGTAACGGAGGCGCCCAAAGGTTCCCTCAGAATGGTTGGACATCATTCGTAGAGTGCAAAGGCATAAGGGAGCTTGACTGCGAGACCTACAAGTCGAGCAGGGTCGAAAGACGGGCTTAGTGATCCGGTGGTTCCGCATGGAAGGGCCATCGCTCAACGGATAAAAGCTACCCCGGGGATAACAGGCTTATCTCCCCCAAGAGTCCACATCGACGGGGAGGTTTGGCACCTCGATGTCGGCTCGTCGCATCCTGGGGCTGTAGTCGGTCCCAAGGGTTGGGCTGTTCGCCCATTAAAGCGGCACGCGAGCTGGGTTCAGAACGTCGTGAGACAGTTCGGTCCCTATCCGTCGCGGGCGCAGGAAATTTGAGAAGAGCTGTCCTTAGTACGAGAGGACCGGGATGGACATACCGCTGGTGTACCAGTTGTCTTGCCAAAGGCATCGCTGGGTAGCTATGTATGGACGGGATAAATGCTGAAAGCATCTAAGCATGAAGCCCCCTTCAAGATGAGATTTCCCATTACGCAAGTAAGTAAGATCCCTCAAAGATGATGAGGTGGATAGGTCTGGGGTGGAAGCACGGCGACGTGTGCAGCTGACAGATACTAATCGATCGAGGACTTAACCTATTTTAAGAAGTACTACTTGAGGTACACAATGTCTTTTATTCAGTTTTGAGTGAACAAAAATTCACTAAAAAAGCTAAAAATAACACTTGCATTACTGCAAAGAAGTGTTATAATAGTAAATGTCTTTGGAAAAGGACAAGTCTGGTGACGATAGCGAAGAGGTCACACCCGTTCCCATACCGAACACGGAAGTTAAGCTCTTCAGCGCTGATGGTAGTTGGGGGCTTCCCCCTGTGAGAGTAAGACGTCGCCAGGCAACACTTTTTGATCTATAATTTAGTGTTCCATACATAATGAAAGAGATCATTGAAGAGTATTAACAGTCACAGCAATGTGATGTTTATAGTAATTTTACCCAGGAGGATTAGCTCAGCTGGGAGAGCACCTGCCTTACAAGCAGGGGGTCGGCGGTTCGAGCCCGTCATCCTCCACCATATTTTCTACACTTTTGCCGGTGTAGCTCAACTGGTAGAGCAACTGACTTGTAATCAGTAGGTTGAGGGTTCAAGTCCTTTCGCCGGCACCACTTCATGTACGAGCCATTAGCTCAGTTGGTAGAGCATCTGACTTTTAATCAGAGGGTCACAGGTTCGAATCCTGTATGGCTCACCATTTTTATCGCAGTAATATAACGCGGGTGTGGTGGAACTGGCAGACACGCTAGACTTAGGATCTAGTGCTTTCGGGCGTGGGGGTTCGACTCCCTTCACCCGCACTTTTTTGCGGAAGTAGTTCAGTGGTAGAATACGACCTTGCCAAGGTCGGGGTCGCGGGTTCGAATCCCGTCTTCCGCTTTTTCACTCTTGCCGGGGTGGCGGAACTGGCAGACGCACAGGACTTAAAATCCTGCGGTAGGTGACTACCGTACCGGTTCGATTCCGGTTCTCGGCACCATTTATAAATATGCGCCCGTAGCTCAATTGGATAGAGCGTCTGACTACGGATCAGAAGGTTGTGGGTTCGACTCCTGCCGGGCGCGCCATTATTATATATTTTATATTCGGGAAGTAGCTCAGCTTGGTAGAGCACTTGGTTTGGGACCAAGGGGTCGCAGGTTCGAATCCTGTCTTCCCGACCACTTATTCTCGGGGCCTTAGCTCAGCTGGGAGAGCGCCTGCCTTGCACGCAGGAGGTCAGCGGTTCGATCCCGCTAGGCTCCACCAATTACATTTTCATTATATGAACCTTGAAAACTGAACAGCAAAACGTTAACGAATTATACGTTTGTGCATCGGCTCTGCCGGTGACATAAACAAAATGAGTATCTTAAATGATGCCAGCAAGAAATCGAGCTAACTCGAATTTCTCTTTTATGGAGAGTTTGATCCTGGCTCAGGACGAACGCTGGCGGCGTGCCTAATACATGCAAGTCGAGCGAATCTTTGGGAGCTTGCTCCTAAAGATTAGCGGCGGACGGGTGAGTAACACGTGGGCAACCTACCTTACAGATGGGGATAACTCCGGGAAACCGGGGCTAATACCGAATAATCCATTTCTTCGCATGAAGAGATGTTGAAAGACGGTTTCGGCTGTCACTGTGAGATGGGCCCGCGGCGCATTAGTTAGTTGGTGGGGTAACGGCCTACCAAGACCACGATGCGTAGCCGACCTGAGAGGGTGATCGGCCACACTGGGACTGAGACACGGCCCAGACTCCTACGGGAGGCAGCAGTAGGGAATCTTCCACAATGGACGAAAGTCTGATGGAGCAACGCCGCGTGAGTGAAGAAGGTTTTCGGATCGTAAAGCTCTGTTGTAAGGGAAGAACACGTACAGGAGTAACTGCCTGTACCTTGACGGTACCTTACCAGAAAGCCACGGCTAACTACGTGCCAGCAGCCGCGGTAATACGTAGGTGGCAAGCGTTGTCCGGAATTATTGGGCGTAAAGCGCGCGCAGGCGGTCCTTTAAGTCTGATGTGAAAGCCCACGGCTCAACCGTGGAGGGTCATTGGAAACTGGAGGACTTGAGTACAGAAGAGGAAAGCGGAATTCCACGTGTAGCGGTGAAATGCGTAGAGATGTGGAGGAACACCAGTGGCGAAGGCGGCTTTCTGGTCTGTAACTGACGCTGAGGCGCGAAAGCGTGGGGAGCAAACAGGATTAGATACCCTGGTAGTCCACGCCGTAAACGATGAGTGCTAAGTGTTAGGGGGTTTCCGCCCCTTAGTGCTGCAGCTAACGCATTAAGCACTCCGCCTGGGGAGTACGGCCGCAAGGCTGAAACTCAAAGGAATTGACGGGGACCCGCACAAGCGGTGGAGCATGTGGTTTAATTCGAAGCAACGCGAAGAACCTTACCAGGTCTTGACATCCCGCTGCCCGGCATGGAGACATGCCTTTCCCTTCGGGGACAGCGGTGACAGGTGGTGCATGGTTGTCGTCAGCTCGTGTCGTGAGATGTTGGGTTAAGTCCCGCAACGAGCGCAACCCTTAATCTTAGTTGCCATCATTCAGTTGGGCACTCTAAGGTGACTGCCGGTGACAAACCGGAGGAAGGTGGGGATGACGTCAAATCATCATGCCCCTTATGACCTGGGCTACACACGTGCTACAATGGACGGTACAGAGGGCTGCAAACCCGCGAGGGGGAGCCAATCCCACAAAACCGTTCCCAGTTCGGATTGCAGGCTGCAACTCGCCTGCATGAAGCCGGAATCGCTAGTAATCGTGGATCAGCATGCCACGGTGAATACGTTCCCGGGTCTTGTACACACCGCCCGTCACACCACGAGAGTTTGTAACACCCGAAGTCGGTGGGGTAACCCTTACGGGAGCCAGCCGCCGAAGGTGGGACAGATGATTGGGGTGAAGTCGTAACAAGGTAGCCGTATCGGAAGGTGCGGCTGGATCACCTCCTTTCTAAGGATAGTATGCCATCTTGGCATTCGGAAGATGGATCTTCGATCCGTCACGTTAACGTTTTGCGTTCAGTTTTGAAGGCTCATTTTTTGAGTGTTCAAAGCTTTTTTTCTTTAGACTTGTTCATTGAAAACTGGATAAAACGACATTGAAAGTAATCAAGTAATCAACCGAATCGAACATTTTGTTTGATTCATGTAAACTTTTTAACCTTCGTTCTTTCTATCGCTAGAGAGACGTTGGACCTTTTATAGGTTAAGTTAGAAAGGGCGCACGGCGGATGCCTTGGCACTAGGAGCCGATGAAGGACGGCACTAACACCGATATGCTTCGGGGAGCTGTAAGTAAGCTTTGATCCGAAGATTTCCGAATGGGGAAACCCACTGTCCGTAATGGGACAGTACGTTCACGTGAATACATAGCGTGATCGTGGCACACCCGGAGAACTGAAACATCTAAGTACCCGGAGGAAGAGAAAGAAAATCGATTCCCTTAGTAGCGGCGAGCGAAACGGGAAGAGCCCAAACCAGGAAGCTTGCTTCCTGGGGTTGTAGGACACTCTATACGGAGTTACAAAGGAATGCATTAGACGAAGCGATCTGGAAAGATCCGCCGCAGTGGGTAACAGCCCCGTAGTCGAAAGTGCATTCCCTCCAGAGTGGATCCTGAGTACGGCGGAACACGTGAAATTCCGTCGGAATCCGGGAGGACCATCTCCCAAGGCTAAATACTCCCTAGTGACCGATAGTGAACCAGTACCGTGAGGGAAAGGTGAAAAGCACCCCGGAAGGGGAGTGAAATAGAACCTGAAACCGTGTGCCTACAAATTGTCAGAGCCCGTTAATGGGTGATGGCGTGCCTTTTGTAGAATGAACCGGCGAGTTACGATTCCATGCAAGGTTAAGCTGAGAAAGCGGAGCCGCAGCGAAAGCGAGTCTGAATAGGGCGCATGAGTATGGGGTCGTAGACCCGAAACCAGGTGATCTACCCATGTCCAGGGTGAAGGTCAGGTAACACTGACTGGAGGCCCGAACCCACGTATGTTGAAAAATGCGGGGATGAGGTGTGGGTAGCGGTGAAATTCCAATCGAACCTGGAGATAGCTGGTTCTCTCCGAAATAGCTTTAGGGCTAGCCTCAAACGAAAGAATCTCGGAGGTAGAGCACTGTTTGGACGAGGGGCCCATCCCGGGTTACCGAATTCAGACAAACTCCGAATGCCGATGATTTATGTTTGGGAGTCAGACGGTGGGTGATAAGATCCATCGTCGAGAGGGAAACAGCCCAGACCACCAGTTAAGGTCCCCAAGTATCCGTTAAGTGGAAAAGGATGTGGCGCTGCCCAGACAACCAGGATGTTGGCTTAGAAGCAGCCATCATTTAAAGAGTGCGTAATAGCTCACTGGTCGAGTGGCGCTGCGCCGAAAATGTACCGGGGCTAAACGGATCACCGAAACTGTGGATTGACGCAAGTCAATGGTAGGAGAGCGTTCCAAGGGCGTTGAAGCTAGACCGGAAGGACTGGTGGAGCGCTTGGAAGTGAGAATGCCGGTATGAGTAGCGAAAGAAGGGTGAGAATCCCTTCCACCGAATGCCTAAGGTTTCCTGAGGAAGGCTCGTCCGCTCAGGGTTAGTCAGGACCTAAGTCGAGGCCGATAGGCGTAGACGATGGACAACAGGTTGATATTCCTGTACCACCTCCCCGCCGTTTGAGTAATGGGGGGACGCAGTAGGATAGGGTGAGCACGCAGTTGGTTGCGTGTCTAAGCAGTGAGGTGGAGAACGAGGCAAATCCCGTTCTCATATAACACTAGGCTGTGATGGCAAGGAGAATTGTCTCCGGAGTCCCTGATTTCACACTGCCAAGAAAAGCCTCTAGCGAGGCGGGAGGTGCCTGTACCGCAAACCGACACAGGTAGGCGAGGAGAGAATCCTAAGGTGATCGAGAGAACTCTCGTTAAGGAACTCGGCAAAATGACCCCGTAACTTCGGGAGAAGGGGTGCTCTGGTAGGGTGAATAGCCCGAGAGAGCCGCAGTGAATAGGCCCAGGCGACTGTTTAGCAAAAACACAGGTCTCTGCAAAACCGTAAGGTGACGTATAGGGGCTGACGCCTGCCCGGTGCTGGAAGGTTAAGAGGAGGGGTTAGCGCAAGCGAAGCTCTGAATTGAAGCCCCAGTAAACGGCGGCCGTAACTATAACGGTCCTAAGGTAGCGAAATTCCTTGTCGGGTAAGTTCCGACCCGCACGAAAGGCGTAACGATCTGGGCACTGTCTCAACGAGAGACTCGGTGAAATTATAATATGCGTGAAGATGCGCATTACCCGCGACAGGACGGAAAGACCCCGTGGAGCTTTACTGTAGCCTGATATTGAATTCCGGTGCAGCCTGTACAGGATAGGTAGGAGCCTTGGATTCCGGAGCGCCAGCTTCGGAGGAGGCGTTGGTGGGATACTACCCTGGCTGTATTGGACTTCTAACCCATGCCCGTGATCCGGGCAGGAGACAGTGTCAGGTGGGCAGTTTGACTGGGGCGGTCGCCTCCTAAAGAGTAACGGAGGCGCCCAAAGGTTCCCTCAGAATGGTTGGACATCATTCGTAGAGTGCAAAGGCATAAGGGAGCTTGACTGCGAGACCTACAAGTCGAGCAGGGTCGAAAGACGGGCTTAGTGATCCGGTGGTTCCGCATGGAAGGGCCATCGCTCAACGGATAAAAGCTACCCCGGGGATAACAGGCTTATCTCCCCCAAGAGTCCACATCGACGGGGAGGTTTGGCACCTCGATGTCGGCTCGTCGCATCCTGGGGCTGTAGTCGGTCCCAAGGGTTGGGCTGTTCGCCCATTAAAGCGGCACGCGAGCTGGGTTCAGAACGTCGTGAGACAGTTCGGTCCCTATCCGTCGCGGGCGCAGGAAATTTGAGAAGAGCTGTCCTTAGTACGAGAGGACCGGGATGGACATACCGCTGGTGTACCAGTTGTCTTGCCAAAGGCATCGCTGGGTAGCTATGTATGGACGGGATAAATGCTGAAAGCATCTAAGCATGAAGCCCCCTTCAAGATGAGATTTCCCATTACGCAAGTAAGTAAGATCCCTCAAAGATGATGAGGTGGATAGGTCTGGGGTGGAAGCACGGCGACGTGTGCAGCTGACAGATACTAATCGATCGAGGACTTAACCTATTTTAAGAAGTACTACTTGAGGTACACAATGTCTTTTATTCAGTTTTGAGTGAACAAGCTTTACTCATCTGTCTAGTAACGATGGCGAAGAGGTCACACCCGTTCCCATACCGAACACGGAAGTTAAGCTCTTCAGCGCCGATGGTAGTCGGGGGCTTCCCCCTGTGAGAGTAGGACGTTGCTAGGCATGCGAAGCCATTCACTATGGTCCTCATAGTGAGTGGCTTTTTTGTGTTTTTATATAATAAAAATAAATTAGTAAAAAGGCTGTTAATGGATACAGTGAAAATTAGGAAGAAGATGTGTCAGTTGCGCTCATTACCCCTTCCAGAGTCTCAACGCAGTGATGCCCGGTGAGGTAGTCGAGTCTTCCCCTAAGACGGCCGGACGTTGCTGCGTATACAAAGCCATTCACTATGGTCCTCATAGCAAACGGCTTTTCTGTGTTTTCATTAATTCGCATAATGAATAATCAAATGACTGTTTCATAAGATAACCAATAGAGCCCATCGAAATGAGACCAATAGTATTTAATTTGTATTAATTGAGAGGGCTTCATTAGGGTATATTGGTAGTAAGGGGAGAGTGTTATGATCATTACTATCGTACAACGTTTTTTTAAAGAACGCTTTTTTGATCAAGCTGCACAGAATGCATATTACTTGCTGTTATCCGTTTTGCCTTTTTTACTGGTCGTGTTATCTCTAGTCCAATTTTTGCCGGTTCAAGAGGCAAGTATATTGGCGTTGCTACGACCCTTTGTTCCTGAGGAGTCATTTCAACTTATCGAGCAAAGTGTCCAGTCGATGATTTATAAAAGCCATGGGAAGCTACTTCTATTAAGTGTGCTGGCTGCACTATGGACATCATCTATTGCGGTTCAGTCATTTGCCCGGTCATTGGATCTAACGAACGAAAAAAGACCACGGCAGTCCTTCTGGATTAGTTTAATACGGAATATAGGTGTGACGATTCTTTTTATGTTGGTCGTGCCGTTGTCCTTATTTTTGCCGTTACTGGAGAAGTTGCTGCATACGGTGATTGCGTATTATGACGTGTTAGAAGATTGGCAGGGCTGGCTATATATTTGGCCGAATATTAAGTGGGGCCTCGGAACAATTTTTTTGCTGCTATTTTTCTTGTTATTTTATCAACTTGTTCCGACCGGTAAAATGAAATGGAAAGAGGCGCTGCCAGGTGCTGTTTTTTCAGCTTTCGGGTGGCAGTTGGTTTCTTTGCTGTTTGGTGATTATGTATCCAGGGTGGATTATTCTAGATTGTATGGTCAATTGGCAGGTATCATTATGCTTGTGTTATGGTTTTATTTGACGGCGGTTATTATTTTACTATCGGGATTGTTGAATGCTGAATGGAAAAGGAGAGGGCGTTTCAGATGAAGATTTTAGTGGTCGATGATGATATACATATCCTAGAGCTGGTAAGCATTCATTTGAGACAGGCGGGGTATATCGTGGTGAAGGCGATGAATGGACAACAAGCCTTAGAGTTGGTTACAGAGGAGTGGCCCGACTTGGCGGTAGTGGATGTCATGATGCCGGGGATGGATGGCTATACGTTGACGAAGAGGCTGAGAGAGGATACGGAAATCCCAGTATTGCTCCTGACGGCGAAAGGTGAGTTGGAGGATAAGGAGCGTGGTTTTTTGGCAGGTTCCGATGATTATCTTGTAAAACCATTCGAGCCAAAGGAATTGTTGTTTCGTATTCATGCAATTTTGCGGCGCTATGATAAAGCGGTTGATCGAATGATTCAAATCGGTCCTTTGCTGATCAATCGTCAAAGTTATGAAGTAGTGCTTGGAAAGAAGTCTTTATTATTGCCTCTGAAGGAGTTTGAGTTACTGTCGGTGCTGGCATCCCGGCGCAATCAAGTATTTACACGCGAAGTATTGGTGGAGCGTGTATGGGGATTTGATTATGAGGGTGATGAACAGACGTTAAGCGTTCATATTAAGCGCTTGCGAGACAAGCTTGGAAAGCTGACAGAACAAGTGAAAATTGTGACTGTGCGTGGTGTAGGGTATAAGCTAGAGGTTTCAGAATGAAGTCGCTCTATGGAAAATTTCTTGTGATGACGGTCGGAATTATGCTGACGAGTGCGTTGGTCGCGTTTTTAGCGGTTAATACGTATTATCATCGCTATTTGAAAGAACAGAATGATACGAAGAACGTTGCTGTTGCCGAGCAGATCGCATCGTTTATTGAAGAGGAAAACGGACTTGATTTGACGGCTTATTTTGACATGCTTGCCGCAGCAGGTTACAAGCTAATGATTATTTCGCCTGACAACACCCCTACCTTGTACGGTGAAGCGTTCCGGGTAAATAATTTGGAGTTAGAGGCAATTGAACAGGTAAGGAACGGACAAGTGTACCATGGTATGCGGGATTTAAAGGCAGAAACATTTGTGACGGGGTATTTTTCGAATGAATCTGCGAATACAGTCGGAGTGCCCTTTAGCCGTGAAGGCGATACATATGCGCTATTTTTGCGTCCTGATATTAAAATGCTATTCACCGAAATTCATTACTTATTAGGCGGCATGGTAATTGTTATGGCCATTATCAGTTTACTGGCTATGCTCGTTGTTGCGAGAAAGCTGATTGAGCCAATTGTCGTGCTGACAAGAGCAACAAAACGGGTTGGAGAAGAGCAATTCAGCGGCGATATGGCAATTGACCGAAAAGATGAGATTGGTCAATTGGCGAAAAGCTTTCAACAAATGATCAATCGATTGAGTGAGAACGATCAGATACGAAAGGCTTTCATTAGTGATGTGTCGCATGATTTTCAGTCCCCTTTATTAAATATTAAAGGCTATGCAGACTTGCTGTCAGATGAAAATTTACCTGCGAATGAACGCAAGCATTATGCAAACATTATCCAATCGGAGACAGAGCGCTTATCGACGCTGACGAAACAGTTGCTTCTATTGACTTCACTTGATCAGCTAGTTTCCCCATTACAGAAGAGAGTGTTCCGTGTCGATCAGCAAGTGAAGGAGACGGTACGCAAATCACAATGGCTTTTGCAGGAGAAAGAGATGTCGCTTATGCTGGAGATTGATGAAGTGACATATGAAGGGGATCCAGCTTTCCTAGAGAAAGTATGGGAGAATTTATTGTCGAATGCGTTAAAATACACACCTGACGGAGGAACAATTGATATTCAGCTGACAGAACGAGAGAATGAAGTATATTTTTCTATTGAGGATTCAGGAGTCGGTATGTCGGAGGATACGAAAGCACGCGTATTTGATCGCTTTTATCGGGCAGATCACTCCCGAACACGCGAAGTTGAGGGAACTGGTCTAGGTCTCTCAATTGTAGAACAAGTAGTGCGCCTTCATGATGGCAGGATAGAAGTGATTAGTGAACTTGAGGCTGGTACGACATTTATTGTGCATTTGCCAAAACTGTAATCAGTTGTTCATCTTCCGTTCATCTTGCTCAGGTAGTATAAAGATAATAGAAAGACGATGGGAGGAAATATAAAATGCAAGATAAATGGAGTTTACGTTTGATACGCGTTGCTGCAATTTTTGGTTTAATTGGTACGGTGCTTGGTTCTCATATGGCGGGTGCTGGTTCGTATGCATTTCGTCCAATTCATGCGCATATTTTGTTAGTGGGTTGGCTGTCCGTATTTTCATGGGGCGTATTCTACAAAATTTACCGAGTGCGTGCAAAGAAGCTTCTGACAGTCCAAGGTTGGACAGGAATCGTCGGGGCGATTGGATTGACAGCCGGTATGTGGTTACAATTCATGCAGCCGTTTAATATTAATGAGACATTTTCGCTGATCTTCTATATTGTCGGTGGAACAGTTCTGCTCGTCAGCTTTGCGCTATTTGTCATTGTGACTTTTATGGTAGAGAAAACAAAAGCAGTTCGTTAATTAGTCGAGAGTCCAAGAAAGCGGTTATTCCGTGTTCTTGGGCTTTTTGTGTTTTGGGGGGAGTGTCTGTCGAAACGTAAAGAACGTTTTTTCTCGATAGTCAGTGTTTTCAACAAAAAAAACAGTTGGGTTATGGCATACTGGATGGACTTATAGCATAAAGGGGCCATGACAATGACAGGAAATAATCGCTTTACACTGACGATGATTTGCTTTGGGTTAGTGATCGCCGCAAGTGTGCTGATCAAGCAGTCGGCTAGTTCGGAGCAGAATGAGCCCAAGCCGGAACTTACAGTGCAGGATTATGCGCAGATGAACGTGGCAGTTGAAGACGTGCTGAAGGAGATGCCGGAAATTACAGAGGAGTTGGAACGGATTCATTTGGGGCATATTGAAGATGGGATGGAAGAGCTGCTTTCTGTGACGAAGGCGGAATTCCGTATACGTGTGGAAAATAATTTAACGAAGCAGGAACATTCAACAGAGTTCATGCGGGCGATGGCAGAGAAAGAGACAGGTCGATACGTGGATGCGCTTCGTGTTGCGAAAGAGGAATATGGAATTCGTGTAGCAGAGGAGGAAGTGACGGAATTCATTAAAAAAAATGTAGCCAATGTTCGCAGTAAGGAGAAGAAGAACTATGCGGAAGCGCTCGGTTTGACGCTATACCAACTTGATTACCAATTCGATCGGGACTTTTATGTGATGGATGTGCTGTGGGAGAAATTGATGCCTATTGTGACGAAGAACTATCCAAAGCAGGATGGTGAGAGTGAGCAAGCGTATGGTGAACGCGCAAAGGAAGAATTTTTTAGCCAGGCAGCTGAGAGTAATTAGGAATGAAGTAGAAAAAATGAGTTTATGCTACTTTAAAGAATGCGACCCTGATTGAGGATGAAAAAAATAAGTAGGCACTAAAGACTATTCTTGGGTAGAGAATGGTCTTTTTTGCATGCTTTTTTTGTTTAAGAGTTTTGTAAGAGTCAATTACTATACTAGATTGGTAGAAGTTGAGTATCAAGGAGAGAGTGGAATGGTACGTAAATCATTGGGCTGGATACTTGTAGTTTCTGGATTGTTGATTGTCGGCTATCCCTTCTTGCAAAAGGTTGCGTACGATAGGCAACAGCAACAGCTCCTTACTGCGTTTGACCAACTGGGGGCAATAGAGGATAGGGAGAACTTTGACGACCAGGAAACTGCGCTATCCTCCATTAATGAAGATCAAAGTCTTGACTTAAAAGGAGCACGAGGCATTATAACGATTGGAAAGATAGATCTTGAAATGCTTATCTTTGAAGGTGCCTCAGAAACAGAGCTTAGTAAAGGTGTAGGGATGATTGAACCGCAAAAAGATTTCTTTAAACACAATGTCGGCTTGGCAGGTCATCGAGCCGTAGCGGATGGGAAGCAATTTAATCGTCTAGATGAATTGTCGATGGATGATGAAATCCAAGTGAACACCTTGAATAGGACGCTGCATTATCGTGTAACGGATACATTTATCGTACATAAAACGGAAGTATCCGTGCTTGAAGACCAAGAAAATCCGCATCTTACACTGGTAACCTGTACACCACTTGGAAGTTGGCATCCGACCGATCGATTGATTGTACAGGCGGAGTTGCAAGACATCACGCAAAAGTGAGTTGTACAGGCTATTTATATACTTTTATATAAATAAAATTATGAATGAGGAGGCGTTCATTTCTTATAGTCAGTCATTAAATGTGGGAAAAGGTAAAGAAAGGAGAGGGGATTGCATAGTGAAGAAACAATTGAATATATTCATGCTCACCCTGTTGATCTTGGGGCAAACGATATTAGGTCCGCTTGGCGCAGGAGTAGCAAATGCAGAAGAGGGAATGCCGCCCAATGACCCTTCTGAAGTGAATGTGCCAGCAGACAGCAATGAGCAACCCGAAGTTACGCAGCCTGCTGAGAAACCATTTGAAACTCCAGAAGATAACGAGGAACCTGTGATACCAATTGCTCCCGACAACGATGATGATAGCATTGGGGAAGCAGAAGGCGTCGGCGATAAAGACGTGAATAACCCGGATAATGTTGGAGAGCCAGGCGAAGAAAAAATTGACGATGACGAGAAAGAAGAAGTGGCGGATGATGAAAATGAATTGCCTGTTGATCCCGATTATGTGGTAGATACCCTTAATGCAACGCTTGGTTTTACTAATTTGATCGTTAATGGTCATACAATAACAGATGCCACTACAGCAGGTAATGTAACACCAAAAATAGGCGACAAAATTGACTTGAACTATTCATTTTCGATTACAGCAGATAAAGATTATGCGGTTGGTTCATCATTTCAATTCGAACTTCCACAGGCATTGTTAAATTTTGATAGTGCTAGCTTGAGTGGAACTTTAACAGACCCTGATACAGGCTTTTCAGCAGAGTATACTACTTCTGGAAGCACTGTTACTGTTACAACAACAGAACAGCTGGATGAGGCAAATGCATTTACAGGAAAATTACATTTTGTTGCACATTTCAGTGCGGATGGAACTGACGGAAGTTTAGATCAAGAATTGGTAATCCCGATTGTAGGCGGAGCTTCTGTTGTAATCCCGTTCACATTCCAACCAAATACTACTGGCCAATCTATGTCTAAAACAGGTACGGCAAGTATTGAAAACGGTGAACGTGTTATTAATTGGGAAGTTTGGACGAATCGTAAAGGAGAGAGCTTAAGCAATGCTACCCTCGGTGATACACTGGGAGGTGCGGATCACGGGCTTGAACTGGATAGTGATATTACAGTAGATCAGTATGTTGTTGGTTTAAGTGGACAAGCAGATACAGCAACAAAAACCACAACAGCTCCTAATTTTCCAGTCAGTCTAGAGGACGGCCGGTTTGCGTACAAATTAACGTACAAAACGAAAGTGACACGCGAGCCGACGAAAGAGACAGAAACCTTTACAAATGTTGCAACCTTAACAAATGGGTCGAACACAGATTCCGCTACGGCATCTGCCACTCACACATATGGAACAAAACTTGATAAAACAGCAACAACTAAAGATAAATATAATGCAAAGTGGGAAATAAAATACAACTATTTCGGTAGTAAAATGGCTTCACAAACATTAACAGATACAATAACAGGATCGCACAAGATTAAAGAAAGTTCAATTGTGGTGTATGAAGTAACTCTCGATGAATCAGGAAATGGTACAAAAGGCAATCCGCTTTTGTCACAGCCAGATCCAAATATCGCGAATGATGGTAAATCATTCACAATTGAATTAAAATCACCAAATGGCGAACCATATTTAATTGAATATGAAACAGAACTAGACTCTGAATATGTTACCGAAGGTGAAACTATAAGTAATGAAGCTTTGTATGAAGATAATAAAGATGGTGATAGTTTCTGGGCCGGAGAAAGTATCTTTAGCAAAACGCGAGGATCAATTGACCAAGTCAATAAAGAAATTACATGGACGATTACAGTAAATGCTGAGAAAGCCATGAATAATTTTGTGATTGAAGATAATTTCACATCATATACAGAAGGTGGGACTCGTCAGAAATTGGTGAACCCACAGGATCCATTTACTATATCCAATGGAGTAAATCCTACGGAAACATCACTAAAAGGTGATAATGGAGATGCTGGATTCATCCTTGAATTTGGTAACGTCACAAATAGTTTTACTATTACTTACAAAACAAAATATGATATTTTACCAAACGGTACAGCTTATCCAGAGTATAAGAATACTGCAAAAGGGAGTTGGACAGGTGCTGTTGATGGAAAAGAGTATTCCATTACTAAATCAGCAGAATATAAAACTGGGAACACACCAACAGGTAACAACGGATACAAAAATGGTAAATTTGATCACGAGAAACAAGTGTTTGAATGGAATTTGGCGGTTAACATTAACAAGCAGGACATTAATGGTGCTGAACTTGTTGATGTAATTGGTGAGGGACATGAACTTGTTATCGGAACAATTAAAGTACATCAATTAAATTTAGGTATGAACGATGAACAAGGTACGCCGGGCGCTGAATTAGAATCTGGACACACGATATCAGAAAACCCTGAAAAAGATGGATTTACGATTAAGTTTACTGAACCAACTACGGAAGCGTATATCATCACATACCAGACAAAAGATTCAGATGACATTATTGGGCATGAAAACGGCAATAGCTATGGAAACACAGCAACCTTTACAACACCAAACAGTGGTTCTTTTACATTGCCGGCTTCTACAACAGTAAAACATGCCAATGAGTTAATTGATAAAAAAGCTGTTACAAATCCAGCTGACGAAACAATTACATGGACAGTAGATGTCAACAAGTCACACTCAGCATTAGGAGACATTATACTGACTGATAAAATGTCAGCTAACCAACTAATTTTACCAGACAAATTCAAAATGCGTGAAATTAAAATGGATAAAGACGGCAATCTTAGCTATGGAAGCTGGAACTCCGTCACACCGACGATTAATAGTGAAAATAACAGTTTCACTCTGGATTTAGGAAACCTAGATCAAAAAGGTTATCAAATCGAATACAAAACATTCTTCTTAGGTGGAGAAGGAGATACATTCTCAAACGAAGCCTCCATTAACTATACTGGAGGAACAGCAGGAGTAGAAAGTGACTCAGGGGTAAAAGATAAAGTATTTAATTTCAATGATTCAAGTGGTACGATTATATCTACTAAAGGAAAACTAGAGCTTCATAAAATCGGTTTGAATCCATTAACAGGTGAATCAAAGAATTTAGATGGTATCACATTCGAACTGTGGAATAAAAGTGGAACGATCAAGCTGCAAGAGGCTACAACAGAAAATGGTGGACGACTTACATTTGATGAAGTTCGTTATGGTAAGTATCTGTTAAAAGAAAGTGGTACTCCTGTGGAATATATACCGTTTCCAGCATCCGGAAAAGAAATTACAATGGGCATATTCACAGACTTTAACGTAAATGGAAACGAACTATTTGTTGTTGAAAACATTGAAAATGTTGATATGAGCAATGCTTGTGCTGAATATACATTAACAATTAAAGATGTTGATAGAAATCCAGTAGTAAATACAAAAGTTATATTAACAAACAATGTAACAGGTATTACACACACTGCGACGACAAATGGTAACGGGGAAATTACGTTACTTCCTGCTGATGTTAAGGCAGGAAAATATACAGTCACAATAGATGATAGAGGGACGGAAGTTACATTTGGTGACGTAACTGTAATGTATGATGGCGACTGTAAAGGTGAAGTTGTGCCAACACCGTCATGCTCTGAATTCACAATCACAATAGAAGATACAAATAATATTGCACGTCCGGATGTGACTGTAACATTGGTGCACAAAGACGATGATACAGTAAAGATTACAGCAACAACAGATGAAAATGGTAAGTTTACTTTATCTTCATCCGTTACGAAAACAGGCGATTATAAAGTATATGAGGGTAAACAATATCTTGGTGATTTATCGATTACGTATAAGAATAATCCTTGTGCGGCTACTGTAACTGAAGCTCCAACTTGCGAGACATTTACATTAGCAGTGAATGATGTTGATGGAAAACCTCGCGAAGCAGGTGTTGAAATTACAATTAAAGATAAAGATGGTAATGTAATTGAATCCGGTCTAATGACAGATGCCGACGGTAAAATCACAACAACAGAAAAACTACCGGCAGGCGAGTATGACGTGTACGAAGGTACTTCAGCTGACCCGTTCGATGAATTTGCGGTCAATATTGATTGTGAATCAGAAGTTCAACCTGCTCCAGTATGTACAGACTTCACACTTACTGTGAAAGACGAGAACGAGCAAGTACGTCCTAACGTCTCAGTAACGGTGAAAGACAAATCTGGGAAGTCTATCAAAACAGCAACAACAGATGGAAATGGTAAAATTACAATCCCATCGAAAGATTTACCGGCAGGCAAATACAATGTATTTGAAGGCGAGTTATTGATTGGTGAAATTGATGTAAGTTATTTAGTGAAGTGTGAGACAGAAGTGAAAGGCGCTCCTACGTGTACAGACTTTACACTAACTGTACAGGACCGCAACGGTAACGGACGTTCTGGTGTGGATATTACGGTGAAAGATGCAAGCGGCAAAGCAATTGAAGACGCAAGCGGGAATACAGTTTTCACAACAGATACAGATGGTAAAGTTGAACTCCCTAAAAAAGCGATTCAGCCAGGTACGTATAATGTGTACGAGGGCGCAAACTTTATCAACTCATTCACAGTAACAGATCGCTGTGACGCAGTCGTTGCACCACGGCAATCTGGAGGCGGAGGTGGTACTCCACCGCCAGCAACTTGCACAGACTTCATGATTACTGTGTATGAAAACGGTAATAAGGCAGGTGCAGGCAAAGAAGTAACGCTGAAGTCGGGCGACAAGGAAATCGTAATGGGTAAAACAGACACAAACGGCAGCATAACAACTCCGAAAAACCAATTACCAAACGGTGAATACGTCGTATACGTGGACGGTGAGAAGGTTGGTAAAGTAGTTGTGACAAATACTTGTCAAGACACTATCACGTTGCCGACCAAGCAAGTATGTGAAGATTTCAAGCTAACTGTAAAGGAAAATGGTAAGACTGTGGCGGCAGGCAAGGAAGTTGTTCTGAAGTCTGGCGATACGGAAATTACCACAGGCAAGACGGACGCAAATGGTAAGATCACTTTCGTAAAAAGTCAATTGCCAAACGGCAGTTATGATGCCTACGTAGACGGTAAGAAAGCTGGCGTAGTGATAGTCGATAATACATGTGAAACCGTTCTTGAACTAAAAAAATCACCAGTAGATGGAACAGATCCAGAAGAACCTGATAATCCAGGTACCCCGGGTAAACCAGAAGATCCGAGTAACCCGAATGAACCAGGAACGCCGGGTAAACCAGAAGATCCAAGTAATCCGAGCCAACCAGGCACCCCAGGTAATCCAGAAGATCCGAGCAACCCGGGTGAACCAGGAACACCGGGCAAACCAGATGATTCAAATAACGCAAGTAAGCCTAGCACGCCAGGCAACTCAGGTAATTTGAACAAGCCGGACAATACGAAAAAGCCGTCTGACATTGGTTCTGCTAACATTTCAGACAAAAAAGAAGTTGCTAAGGTGGCGGGAGGAAATAATCTTCCACAAACAGGCGAGGCATATCCAATTGTTTCACTAGCTGCTGGCTTTGTGTTGATACTTGCTGGATTTTGGATGATGCGTAGAAAAAGGCACGCATAAGGAATTACTGAAGAATAGCGCATTTTAAATATTGAATGAAAGCAGCGAGGAATATTTCTATATTCTTCTGCTGCTTTTTTTTTGCAAATTTTTATAATTACCAAATATCAACACCATATGCAGGATATTTATGCGAAAGGAATGATTTATTGGACTTATAAGTTTAAGAGTTTTGTAAGAACAATCTCATATACTATTTATACCAATACATGACATTGATACTACGTGAAGGAGGAATAATAAATGCCTAGCCCTTTTCCTATTAAAAATTCTCAAGTAAGTGATAAAAATTTTATAAATATGATAAAAGAAAGGTTGAATTCGTCTTTTATCTTAGCTATGGCAGATTCGGAAGGGACTATTTTAGAACTAAATGAAAACTTCCAGAACATATTTGGATATGAACCGTCAGAGCTCCATCTATCTGACTTCCAAGTATTAGAATCGGACCTTCCAACAAAAGCCGCGTGGAATGAATTGTTGGACAGAGCCAGCCATGAAGGTGAATGGAATGGCTTATTAATCTTGCAGGCAAAAAGTGAGGAATTTTTATGGTTGCAAGCAACTGTTATTCCGTTCACTGAAGCTTCAGACACCGTTACAGGTATTTTAATTATTTTTAATGATATAACCTCGAGAGATGAAAGAGACACATGGAGACAAATTGCATGCCGCCATGACCTGACCAATTTACCTAACAGGAGGTCCTTCTATTTAACCATTGCTTCTTATTTGCAGAAGGCGGATCAATTAAAAACCAAACTTGCTATTCTCTATGTAGATCTAGACCAGTTTAAACACATCAACGATACGTACGGACATATGACGGGGGATGAGGTGTTAAAAGGGTTGGCTCAACGTTTTAAGGAACTTTCCATCATGCAAGACAGGGTTTTTCATTTTAGTGGGGATGAGTTTATTATCTTGCTAGATTATCTTGATGACTGTACTGACCAGATTGAAGCCGTTCAAGCAGTATGCGAGGAACCGTTTCAAACAAAAAAGGGAAATATTCAAGTTCATCTCAGTATCGGCGCAAGTGTTTATCCGGCTCATAGCTCGGACATATCCATGCTGTTAGAGTACGCAGATTCAGCGATGTTTTTGGCGAAACAACAATCAGGTTCATCATTTAAATTGTATACCTCATAAATGAGTAAGAAAAGGATATGGCATATGAAGAAAAGAACACTATTCATCGTAATAATTGTAGCATCCCTGGGGATCTATGGCGTATGGATTCCAGTAGAGAGCAGGGACAGTAGTAAACCTAAAGAAAATTTAGCAGCTGAACAATTTATCCAAAAGTATTTAGTAAAAGAAGATGGGCGCATACAGACCGACTTACTGGATCAGAAGGATATCTATTTGTCAGAAACAGTTGGTCTTTGGATGGACTATTTGTTAGAGAAAAACGATAATACACAGTTCCGCGATACAGTAGATACACTTAAAAAGTACTTTTTAACGAAACACTATCTAGTTGCTTGGGAGTTGCGTGGTAATGAAAAAGCGCCAGCCAACGCGTTTATTGATGACTTACGAATAATGGCGGCATTGTACAGAGCGGGTGAGAAGTGGAATCATCCTGTTTATACGAAACTAGCTGAGAATATGGAAGCTTCTCTTCTTCGTTACCAGACTCGTAATGGGTGGTTTGTAGATCATATTGACTTGGAGAGTAAGTACCAAGGGGATACGATCACCCTCAGCTATATCATTCCAGATGGTTTTGAGCAGATGCAGTCATTGCCGGAAGAATGGAAGAGCCAAACAAAGCAATTGCTTGTTGGTGCTCCGGCAAGTTCTCGCGGTTTTTACCCAAAATCCTATAATACGCTGTCCGATAAATTCTCATTTGATACGGAAGTCAATTTAATTGACCAGTTTTACGTTGGCTATCATCGTGCCCAATGGAATGGGGATGTGGAGCCTCTTCTGAAATTTGCTAAATCAGCGTTCGCTAAGGAAGGAAAATTATATGGTCGATATAGTTTGAACAGTGGGGAGCCAGTCGTCGCATTCGAAGCAGCTGCTGTTTATGCACTTGCCATCCTTATGTGCTTGGAGTTGGGAGAGCATGATTTTGCAAGACAACTATATCATTCTATGAAAGAAATGCAGCAGTTGGATGAAGGATTGCCTTACTATGGGGGATACACCGATGTTTATTCCGAAGATACCCATACGTTTGACAACTTATTGGCACTACTTGCCGAAAGGAAAGGAATCGATGAAACCATTTTTTAATGTAGAAACGAAAACACTGATGTTCATTTCTTTATTAGTAATTTGCTTGCAAGGTGCAGTATTCGTTTTGATTCAACAACATACACAGGGTATATTGCTCGGGGTTCTGTTGTCATTGTTGACCGTGCTGACCTTATTGGCAGGGTCGCTGGTTGGGCTGCTTTGTAGTTTGGGCATTATATTTCTGGTCGGTTCGTTCTTGCTTTATCTTTCATTCAGTTCGACTGCCGCCTTGATTCTACCATTGCCGCTTTTACTGGTGTATGGATTTGTTTTATTGTTTGCAGTTCTGACGGCTGGAAAACTGCAGGAATCTATCGTCAATCAAGGCCGTTTGAACCGAAAGCTGCAAGAAGAGATCAATCAGTTGGTTGCCGTAGATGTGTCTACCGGCTTTGATAACAGGAACCGACTGATGTTGGAACTGGAGTTGGAAATGAAGCGAGTTCAACGTTACGGCGGTAGTTTTACCCTTGTGTTGATTCAAATGGAGTACTATAAAGATTTTCAAAAGCTGTATGGAGAGGAGGAGAGACTTCATCTTCTCTCGTCGATTGCCAATAAAGTGCGGCAAGCAGTCCGAATAACCGATCGTAAGTTTCGCTATTCCGCTGATCGACTCGCCCTTTTACTAACACAAACGGATGATACGTCAATTGAGGTAGTTTATGACAAATTGGCACAGTCGCTGAAAGATCATCAACTATTGAATCAAAAGTTTGTGACATTGGCATTCCGTACGGCCTATAGCGTTTACGGAAAACAAACGGAATTATTGGATTGCGAGGACTTCATTTCACAAATGGAAAGTGAGATGGTTGCGCGTGAATTATAAACTGTTAGTCCAAGTATTGATCCTATTCTCCGCGTACATTTTTCCCCCTTTCTATACAACAGCTGCAACTAGTGAGGAAGAAAAGAATGATATTGCGCTTATTTATATGACGGCGGATGGTGAACTCAACGAGCATGTCTATTTCATAGAAGCAACATTGGCGGGGTTCTCGGAAGCAATCGATCTATATTCAGTGAAAGACGTTATGCCCAATTCATTGCAGGCATATAACCACCTGGTTTTCGTAGGAGATGAGGAAGGAAGGTTGCCGGAAGTTGCTTTAAAGGAAATGGAGATGTTTCCTGGTCAACTTCTTGTTTTTGGATGGAACGCAGATCAATTGGAACGATTTTGGGAATGGGGCTTTTTGGGAGAGGACTCCATACGGAGCGTTGACGGACATTCATTGAAGGAGATTAAGTCCGTGGTCCATGCAATTCCTCCTGGGGATTGCGAAATTTTATCGGAGGGTAGAACAGTAGACAAAAACCTTCCGCTAATTATCAAAAGCGGAAATACAGCATACGTGGCTACGACTGCTTTTGGAACGGAAGAGAAACTTGCTCTTTCTCGCTCGCTATATGTGCTTTTGGATGTGCCAGCGTCTGTCCCGCACCCGGCATATATTCGTTTGGAAGATATTTCGCCATTTTCGGATCCCAAGCTTGTTCGGGAAACGGGGAATTATTTAGCCGACCGCAATATCCCGTTTTTTATGGCTGTTATTCCAGTATACGTCAACAGTGAGACGGGAGAACAAATGCCGCTTTCATCCAATAAAGAATTAGTGGAGGTTTTGCTTGACTTGCAGTCTAAGGGAGGGATGGTTATTGCGCATGGTTATACGCATTCTTACCGTTTTGATGAGACGGGAGAGGGATTTGAGTTTTGGGATGTGCAACTGAACCAGCCGATCACAACCGAAAAGACTGACGAGTTACCCACGCCTATTCTCTCACGTGATGCATTTTCATCCGACAGGGATTATCAGGAGTATCAAAGTGAATTACTGGAAGTTGAAACAAAGTATGTGCAACGTAAGCATACCAAGTCAATTGAAGATTTAACAGAATTAGGGCTCTATCCCATTGCGTTTGAAGCACCCCACTACACGATGAGCTCAAACGGATACGAAGTGACATCTGACTACTATTCATCTCTCTTTGGGCAGATTCAATTGAGCGACTTAAATTGGAGTGTTATGGATGCCCCTTTATTTATATCAAAACCCGCTATTTTATCGGGTATGACACTATATCCAGAAACGATAGGATACATCGACCCTGCACTTCCTGATCCATTTCAAGAAATGGAGAATTCGGTAACCAAACTGCAGGAGGTTCCGGGTTCTGTGATCGGTGGATTTTATCACCCATACTTGGGAGTGGAGTATCTGGCTGAGGTCATTCGGTTAATGGAATCGGTGCCCAATATGGAGTGGCTAGACTATTCCACTACGAATCAACACGTTACAAGTGAACGTGTGACTATTATACAAAATGCAAAAGGTATAGAAGTGCAATCAACGATTACGGAATTTGGTCAGTTGTTTGAAAATGTTAAAGAAAATCCGTTTCAATCCATGCTTTGGCTAATAGTTTTCATTGTGACAGGGTTTCTCACCGTCTTTTTTACCTATGTAGTGAATCTACGTTTTCGCTTGAAAAAACGTTTGTTTAAGGAGAGACCGAATAGTGGCTAATATATTATTTTACAGCGCACTCAGTTTGATTTGGCTCATGTTGCTGTACCACATGTTTTTAATGCAGGGGGGGTATCGGCATTTTAAGACGTACGAACGGGTGATTACCAAGTGGGAGAGAAAGATGGACCATTTACCGACCGTTAGCGTGTTCATACCCGCACATAATGAAGAAATGGTTATCAGCCAAACATTGAAAGCGATGGCACGCCTTCACTACCCAAAAGATAAGCTGGACATTATCGTAATTAATGACAATTCATCAGATCAAACGGGAGAAATTGCACAAGGGTTTGCTGAAAAACACCCTTTTATTCGAGTGATTGAAACATCTCCACCTAATCGTGGGATTGGAAAGTCCTCAGCGTTAAATGAAGCACTTGCCCAATCGGATGGAGAAATCATTGTCGTATATGATGCAGACAACACACCTGAACGAATGGCGGTTTGGCACTTGGTGATGGGGCTTCTTAACGATCCGCTTGCGGGCGCGATGGTCGGTAAGTTTCGCGTCAGTAATGCGGAACGCACATGGTTGACCCGCTTTATCAATATCGAGACAATCTGTTTTCAGTGGATGGCACAAGCAGGACGCTGGAATTGGTTCAAAGTTGCGACGATCCCGGGAACTAATTTTGCGATTCATAGGCATATCATGGAACAGCTTGGCGGCTGGGATGTGAAAGCTCTTGCCGAAGATACGGAATTAACAGTCCGAGTCTATGATCTAGGTTACTATATCAGGTTCTTTCCAGCAGCGATTACGTGGGAACAGGAACCCGAGACACTTGGCGTTTGGTGGAAACAACGAACGAGATGGGCACGTGGCAATCAATATGTAGTCATTAAGTTTCTGACTCAGTTTTTTAAATTGAAGCGAAAGCGGATTATCTTTGATTTGTTTTACTTCTTTTTTACCTATTTTCTATTTTTCTTTGGTGTAATCATCTCAAACATGCTTTTCGTTGTGAACTTATTTTATGATCTTCATTTGCAGATCGGCAATGTAGCATTGATTCTTTGGGGTTTAGCTTTCCTGTTGTTTGTGGCGGAAGTTGCGATTGCGCTAAGTATTGAACGAACAGAGATGACTCGCAAAAATTTTCTATATATTCTTCTCATGTATTTTACGTATTCACAAATGTGGATTCTCCTTGTCATGTATTCACTATTTTTAGAGATCAAACGAGTGTTATTAGGGCAAGAGGTAACTTGGTATAAAACGGAACGCTTTTCAGAAAAGAAAGTGGAGGGAAACTAAATGAGAAGCCTTTTCATAACAGCTTTTACATTATTGGGAATCATGGGATGGCAGACCGTAAGTGCGGATGCACAAACAACCAGACAGCTTCATGTAACGGAAATCGAGCTGGATACGAATAAAAACATATCAAATAACCAGCCAATCACCAATCAGCCTATTGAACTTAATGGCCCTGAACAGGAAACATCCTTCTATTACGAACTTCAGGAAGATCAAAAGAGGACTGACCAGGCACTTGTTTTGAATTTGAGCCATTCAGAGTTGCTGATTGCACCTTCCTCCGTCTCTGTGCGTATAGATGGGAAAACATTGCTTTCTAAATCGTTGACAGGTGAAAAAATGACAAAAAAACTCGTCATACCTTTAGAGGATGAGGCATTAAAAAAAGGTTTTCATGAAGTGACTGTTTCTTATTACGGAGTGGTTAAAGAAGGAATATGTGTAGAGCAGGGAACTACAGGAAACTGGATGACCATCCATATCGATTCATATTTTAAGCTAGAGCGAGAATTATTGGAGAAACGTTCATTAAAGAATTATCCCGATGCCTTTACTGGATCGGAAAAAAATCCAATTACCATTATCCTTCCTGAGAATGCCTCAACGGCTACTCTCAATAGTGGTTTGAAGGTAGGAGCTTTTTTATCTAAAGTAGGAAATGAAGATAAATCAGTTCGCATATTGAGAGAGTCTGAAGTCAGGAAAATAACGAATAATGTCTTGTTTTTAGGAAGTGAAGATGAATTTATAAGCTCCTTTATGAAGGATTTGTTCCAACAGACAAAGTTCCCGCTAACGGATGAAGCAACTATGTTTTCATTTGAGATCTTAACAGATGGAAAGCATGAAGTGAATGCACTTTTTGCGATCGCTAAGTCTCCAGAAGAACTGGAGAATAGAGTATCTGTTCTAACTGAACCTCGTTTAATAGAACAATTATCCGGCGAACAATTAGTATTATCTACAATCCCAACGTTACCAGTGGCACAGGATACGCAGATTGTCTCTTTAAAACATTTTGGTCTATCCAATATGACACTGGACAGTCTGAACCGGGAAAGTCAGCAATTTTTTTACCATCTGCCATATACGTTGGATAAAGAACAGTCACCGATATTGGAGTTACACTTAAAACATACGGCCCTTGCTCCTGATAAGAAGGAGGAGATAGCAACAGAGGAATTGCTTGAGGGAGATATTGAATTAATTGCATGGATCAACAAGGTGCCGCACTCCATTAATATTCAACAGTTAAAAGAGGAGCGCAATGGAGTATATACGGTCCAACTACCGATTGACCACAATACGCTTAAAGACAACCGGACAATCAGTCTACAATTCACTACGAGTGGTTTATTGACAAAGAATCCTTGTATCACGACGGATCAAAGTCGTTGGCTCTATATTGAAGAAGACAGTTTCTTCATACTTCCGAAGGCGGAGAAACAGAAAAAGCATTCAATAGCGGAATTTCCATTCCCATTCGTTGATCAAGGAGAAGATATATTAATTGTTTTACCTTCATCTGAGAGCGTTGATGACAATGAATTGCTGTATTTATACGAAAAACTTCACGTCAATGCACATTCCATGAATTGGCAGCTAGTGCTTGCGGATGAAGTTTCAGAAGATAGCCTAAAAAAACATCAGTTGCTTTTTATTGGAGGGCCAAATGTTCAACCGGCCCTTCAGAAACAGGTTTCGGAGTTGTTAGTATCACATGAAAAAGGGAAACCTGATTTGGCTTCTGCTGGCTTTTTACCTGAAACCGCCGAAACAGTCAATTGGATTCAACCAAGCGTATGGAGTGAAAAGAAACATACAATGATGGTTTGGGAAAATGTCGATGGAGGAGCGTCCATTGATCGGAAAGTAATTGAATTTCTAAGCACAACGGAAGAGTTTGCAACGATGGTCGTTAAGTCGGAAAATGGTAAAATGTATACCAATGCATCCACCATTCAATTAGAATCACCTAGCTCAGAAGTAAAGAGCGATCGGGTGGAAGAACAGTTATCCGGCGTGTGGATTGGAGGACTTGTGGCACTTCTGATTATTTCCTTATCGGGTATTATTTATATCATCCGAAAGAGGCGCCTCAATATATAAAGAGAGGAATTAGTCGAGATCATGTCGAAATAACTCTTTATGAAACCAAAAAAATTACTTTTATTCATTATAACACTCTTGCTGATTCTCACTTCTTTCCGATTGGTGTGGATCGAGTCGAATTATAGCGAAAATACACCGAAGGCAAAAAATGGAGTATTGGATTTGAGAGGGACTCCAGCCCTTTCTGAAGGAATGCTTCCATTGAACGGGGAATGGGAGTTTTACAAAGAGGAGTTTCTTGAGCCGGGCGAACATCCGGAAAATCAACCAATAGAAATTGAAGTTCCAGGTAACTGGAAGAATCACCTCTCAGATAATAACGACCCATTTGGCTATGGAACCTATCGCTTAATGATTCAATTAGATGCAGAGGAAGCTGACACTTATCGACTTTATACAAAAGATCTCGTGTCGGCTTCCCGTTTTTTTATAAACGGTAAAGAAGAAGCGACTCTTGGAAGAACCGCCATAAATAAGCAGGAGGAAGTACCGGATTACCGTCCGCGCACACTGCAGCTTAATGTTCACGTAGAAGAATTAGAAATTCTTATTCATGTCTCGAACTTTCACTCAATGCGTAAAGGAGGCATAATCCAGCCAATGGAGCTGGGGGAATGGTCAGCAACGGAGCAGTCTGTGTTTCAGGACTATGTTTGGCAAATCGTTATAGCGGCTATAGTTTTGTTGCACAGTATCTATTCTTTACTGACCTATCTTTTATTTTCCAGAAAGAAAGAAATGTTATTCTTAGCTCTGGCTCTTTTATCAATGGGTCTATCGATTACTATAGATGATGACAAGTTGCTGCTTTATTTTTTCCCGAACATCTCATTTGATTGGTGGAAAAAAATTATTTATCTTGCATACACAAGCAGTGCCTACTTTTCAGTACTTTTCATCAAGTCGTTAGTGAAGGCAGAAGGCAAACCATTTGGTAAGTGGGCAACCTATTACTTTCATTTTGTGAATACTCTATATATTCTTTTTGTCATTATTACATTGTTGCCTGTAGAAATATATATGTATATAGTTTACACATTTATCATGCTGATTCCGCTACCGCTACCTGTTCTAATTTATCGTTCAACACTGCCTAAGAAAGATGATTTTTTATACTTTATACTCGCAGTAGTCAGCATATTATCTAGTCTTATATGGGGTTCCTATAAAAGTCGAATTGCCCCTGATCTACCGTATTATCCGTTTGATATGCTAATTGGCATTTTGCTATTTGGTTTGTTTGGGTTTAAAAGATTTTTCATGGAAACCGAAAAAAGCCAAAGATTGACGATGTCTTTGCAGAAAGAGGTCCAGCAAAAAGACAACTTTTTGGCAAACACCTCTCATGAGCTGCGGAACCCCCTCCATGGAATATTGAATATTTCACAGACAATTTACGATAGTGGCAAGGGCACAATGACAAAAGACACGAAACGGAATCTGGAAACTCTTATGTCGGTGGGTCGTCGGATGTCCATGATCTTGAATGATTTGTTAGATAGAGAACAGTTGCAAGGAGAAAAAATTCGTCTAGATCAGCAGGCAATTCGTTTGGCGCCTGTTATAACCAATGTCTTTGATACGTTGAAGTTTATGAAGGAAGGAAAATCAATTACATTAGAACATACAATTAATGATAACTTTCCACTGGTGAGAGCAGATGAAAATCGCTTATTTCAAGTTCTTTTTAATTTAGTACACAATGCAATGAAATTTTCTGATCACGGCCGTATCAGGATTTCGGCGGAAGTATATCAAGAGATGGCAGTGATTCATGTCAAGGATGAGGGTATTGGTATAGACCAAGAAATCGCAAACACGATATTTTCACCTTACACACAGGACGAACGAGGCATTATGTTTACAGGTGGTGGAGGAATTGGACTTGGATTGAGCATTTGCCGTCAACTTATTGAGTTGCATGGAGGGACTATACAAGTAGAATCTGAAGAAGGAAGAGGTTCTACCTTCACCTTTACATTACCTATTGCTGCTGTACAAGATGATGGCGAAAGTATACCGCTGATTGAACTGGCTGAAGCGGAGTCGTCTGGCTATGCTGACTTTTTGGACAGAACATTGTACAGCACAGCCGAACGAATACTAGTTGTGGACGATGATCCGATGAACTTAACGATTATCAAGCGAATGCTCGTGGCGGAAGGATATGAGGTCGTTGCTTGTACGACTGGTAAAGAGGCTTTGTGGCAGTTGGATGCTGGCAATTGGGATCTCATCATATCGGATGTCATGATGCCGTATATGTCGGGCTACGAGTTGACGCGTAGTATACGAGAAAGGTTTTCAGTAGCAGAACTACCTATTTTATTATTAACCGCCCGAACACAGCTGATCGACATTCAGATGGGATTTGAAGCTGGCGCAAATGACTACGTCAGGAAACCGGTTGAAAAACTGGAACTGATGACGCGTGTACGAGCACTTACCACGTTGAACAATACAATAGCCGAACGAGTACAAATGGAAGCGGCCTGGCTACAAGCACAAATCCAGCCGCATTTCCTTTTCAATACACTCAATACGATAAGTGCATTAAGTGAAATTGACCCAGAGAAAATGATCAAGCTACTAGAAGAATTCGGAAACTATTTACAGGGGAGTTTCACGGCGCAAAATTTAGAGCAGACAGTTCCGTTAGAAAAAGAATTAGCACTCGTTGAATCTTATATTTTCATTGAACAGCAACGTTTTGGCGAACGTTTGAATGTTGAAATGAATATCGACTCAGTATATGGGGCGCAAGTTCCGCCGTTGTCGATTCAAACCTTGGTTGAAAACGCAATAGAACATGGCGTATTGAAACGTCCGGAAGGCGGTACCGTTCATATTGAAGTTATGGAAAATGGTGATTTCGTGGATATTGCCATTTCTGACAACGGGCTTGGAATGAAGGCAGAGGAGATAGAGGCTATCTTCGAGGATTCTAGTAATAAAAGACAAGGGGTCGGTCTACCAAATACGAATAAACGGTTGCGTCAGTTGGGCAATCAGGGCTTGGCCATCGAGAGTACTCCGCAAGTGGGCACTATTGTCCGATTTTCCATGCCTAAACAAAAATAGGGAGAAATTACTGCCGGTTTCCTCCCATTCTACAATTGATCACTAAAAAGAACTTGTTTATACAAAGCATCTGTGGAGTGGTTGGGCGAAATGCCCAGCTCCTCCATAACACGTGCTTTAAAATCATGATAGACTTTTATAGCTTCTGTTCGATTCCCGCTCTGTATATAGTGTTCTAGAAGCTTTTGCAAGACTTGCTCTGAGTATGGATCTAGCTGAAATAATCGTGTGAGATGGAATAGTTTGTTCTTTGCCTCTCCGATTAAGTCATAGTAATCAATAGTGCGTTCAATTAGCTGATACAACGACTGACGCATGTTCATGGAATGAATATGCGACCATTCGTAGCCTTCCTGCTCCATATAATCGCCTTTGTACTGATTTATAGCTTCTTCAAAAAGCTGAACATTATCGGGGGTTATTTCAGAATGCTTAATGAGCAAATGTTCGATATTGATTGCATCACACTGGAAATTTGAGAGGTCCAAACAATAACTTTGATTGGCAAAAGTGATGACTTTTGGATGTCCAATAGTTGCAAGTGTTTTTCGCAGATGAGAAAGGGCAGTATGCAATTGAATTTTAGCCTTGTCATATTCCGTATCCGGCCAGAGAATATCGATCAAAACATCTCGGTTGATAAATGTACGATGATGTGTGATAAAGAAAGCAAATAACTCTTTTACTTTAGCCGTTTTCCACTTCACCGGCTGGCCATTAGAATACACTGTAAACTCAGCGAAACATTGGATTTTCAACTCTTCATACGGAACCAGACCTGGCTGCTGAGCGGGTGTAGCCAGAAGATGCTGTCGTAAACGCAAAATGGTTTTTTGCAATCTTTCGTCCGTTAAAGGCTTTAAAATATAGTCAATCGAATTCAACTCAAACGCCTCTATCGCATAATCTCTATAAGCAGAAACGAAAACGATGCAAACAGATGGATGAACGGATAAAATATGCTCAGCTAAATCAATTCCGTTGATTCCTGGCATTTCAATGTCTAAAAATGCAACGTTAAATGAGAGCTGTTGCAGACCTTCCAGTATAAGAAGCGGGTTAGCGAATGTTTTAATGACCTCAAGATCTTCGAAAGTACGAAGCTTGTGCGAAAACAACTGCAATGCTAATGGTTCGTCATCGACTAGGATTGCCCGAATCATCCTTACTCCCCCTTTTAGGACATAACCAATGTATCCATTGTATTCTATTTCTTGTAAAATTTACAGAGCTGAAAAAGAAAGCTCGAAAATTTCATTTACTAATAAATAGTGCCGGTAATATTTATTAATGAGTAATCTTTTGAGAAACGGGATTTGTAGCAGTTCAAAATAAATTGTATGCTATGCGATAGTGATACTTATGAAACTGTGATTAAACAACAAAGTGACGATCTTCTACTAGTGTATGTAGAGGAAATGTATCTGTCATCTACAGTGCTCATCAAAAAAATTATCAATGTACAGATGGAAAGATGTTCTGTTCGTGAATGAAGTTTACAAGAGGAATTTAAAAGAGCCGTGAACCCAGTATATCGAAGCTCGTAGTATGGAAGAAAACTGGTCGACCATTAAACTAGTTTAAGACGATTAGAAGAAATAAAAAACGACATCCAATAGGTCAAAACCTATCGGACATCGCTTTTTTATTACTTCATAGGCAAGTCGAATGTGACCGACTTTTCTTTAAATAACCTTTTGGCATTGCTGTCAGATAACGGACCGAATTGAATCTTCAGTTCCTTCAATAAATCGAACTCGTCTTTACGGAAAAGGAAGACGGCCAAAATTTCTTCCTTTTCACCAGGCTGCAAGTCACCATAGAGAGTAGGTTCTAGCATACCTTCTGATAACATGGTACCTCGGTTTTGGTCTAAAATTAACCGTTTTTGAATCAATGATTTCGTGATGGCTTCTCCGCTATCGTTCTTCACTTGGAACTTTGCCGTTAATGCAACGAGCGGGCCATCGCCGAAATTGCGGAATCGCTCAGCATGAGCTGTTGTCGGCTTAATATTGGCAAATTGTATGCCGTCAAGTGTAATGGTAACTTTATCAATTTTCTGTGTTTCATTCATATCTTCCTTTGCGAAGAACAAGTCTTTATCTGCAATGGTGTCCGTTACCATTTTATCGGCGTAAAGATCAGAACTTTTCGATGCTTTTTCTGCTCCATCTTCGTTGAATGGAATTTTAAAAATGGCTTCCTTACCGATTCGCTTGTCAAAATCATCTTCCAGCAAGGGAATATCAACAGTGAACGTTGGGGCTACCAAGCGCTCATACTGATCCTTTGTCATGGTGTACGCTTGCATTCCAGTATATTTTCCAGGAGCGTATTGACGAACGGTATTATCTTCATTACCTTTTAGCCAATCATCCCGATCCACAAGGCTGCTTCGCATATATAAGTTTTCAGTACCATCATCGGAAAGCATCATCGTACTTGCATTGTAAAATACATCTTCATCCAAATTGTTTTCGAATCCTAGTTTATATGTAATAACATATCCTTCGTCTTCATCATCAAAATTATGCTTGGCCGATTCATTCATGTTCGTGACATGGGCAATTTGGTACTCTTCAATGGCGAGTGACACTTTTTCCGAATATGCGTGTTTCAGATTGGGATCGGTATTCGTGTAAACGATTTCTACGTCGCCGCCCGTCTCTTCTTCCAGATACGGATTTATGTTTTCTGCGGATTCGCTGTCACCGCGTTCATCAGATTCTTTGTTTTTTTCTGTTTCAGCTGTTTCGCTATCATTATTTTGATTGCCTTTTACTTCAGTTTCATTTTCAGGTAGTTCAGTAGCGGATACTTCGTCTTCTTTTTCTTGCGCTTTTCCACAAGCACCGAGGATGAGAACTGCCGCCAAGATGCTGCCGATTACACTTCGTTTCATATTCATATTATTGGGCCCCCTTCATTTACGAGTCATCTACCATATTATTGTAGCAGGTTATATATTGGTAAAAAGAAGCATTTTTAGAAATAGTCCTTAAGGTTTCATATAAAGGTAATTAATACAGGTAGTCCTAAAAAAGCGACAATAAAAAAACTCTCTTCACCTAGTGAACAGGCGAAAAGAGGGAGGAGATAGTATAAACGGTATCTATCATTGAAAATCAATCAGTTATTATAAGAAGTATCTTGTACATATTCAAACTCCTTTTGGGTTATTTAAATCCTTTCAAATCTCTAAATAACCAAAGTAGTCATGGTTTTGAAATCTCTTGATCCTCTCTTGGCGTCGCGCGATACACAATAAACGATAAAATCAGTGCTACGATCGACATCGCAAACGCAATAAAGTAGACCAATTCCACGCCCGCTACGAGTGCAAGATTCATTGTTGCAGGATCTTTCGGTGTTTTAGACTGCTGCAACACATGTAATTGGCGAGCATTCATTATACTAATGAAGACGGATACGCCAATCGCTCCTGCAACCGGCTGTAGTGTCGACATGACAGCTGTACCGTGTGGATAAAGCCGCTTCGGCAATTGATTCAGTCCATTCGTTTCGGCAGGCATCATAATGGCGGAAACCGATAGCATGATCAAGATATAGCCAACGACGACTATCCATACTGGGGTATCTACTGTCAATTGGCTCATCATGAACATCGTACCGCTCAATACCAGTGTCGCTGGAATCATCAGCACACGAGGACCAAATTTATCGAATAGAGAGCCCATGAATGGAGACATAATCCCATTTAAAATACTACCTGGCAAAAGCACCAATCCAGCCGTCGCAGCTGTAAGCGCAAGAGGACCCTGCATATAAATTGGCAAAATAATTTCTGACGCGAACATAGCCATGATGATAATTAAAAACATGAACACGGCATGTGTAAACATTGGGTAACGAAATACTCGCAAGTCCATTATCGGCTCTTTTAGCTTTAATTGCCTCCACGCAAAAAGGAAGATTCCGATGACTCCAATCCCGATGAATAGCCAAACACTTGGAGTTTGAAATCCATTCGCACTCTCTCCAACGGAACTAAATCCATATACTATTGAACCAAATCCGATAGTTGAAAGGATTAACGAAGTAAAATCAATTTTTGGCTTGGTTACTTCAGAGACATTAATTAAATATCTATACGCAAAGGCAATTGAAAATAATGCAAATGGAATGACAATGATGAACAAATAACGCCAGCCTAAATATTCAACAATCACGCCTGATAATGTAGGTCCAATTGCAGGCGCAAACATAATGACAAGTCCGATGAGCCCCATTATTTTTCCCCGGCGTTCTGGTGGGTAAATCAATAAAAATACATTGAAAATGATGGGCATTAATAGTCCTGTACCGACCGCTTGAATCAATCGTCCTGTTAATAGTACAGGGAAGTTAGGGGCACTTGCACAGATGATCGTGCCGATTGTAAATACTGTCATTGTTCCCAGAAACAATTGACGCGTTGTGAACCACTGCAAGAGCAGGGCAGAAATCGGGATGACAATCGCCATGACGAGCAGGAAGCCTGTCGCCATCCATTGCACTGTTGCCAACTTAATCGAAAACTCATCCATTAGTGTAATGAGCGCAATATTCAATAACGTTTCGTTCAAAATAGCAAAAAAAGCGCCAATAATTAGCGATAACATGAGCGGCAATACTTTCACATTTGGATTATCCGCTAAGTACTCATATTGTTTGTTTTCCATTACACAACCTCTTTCATTATTACTAAAGCATTATAATTATAATCGACTACCCGGTGAGTGCAAGTTTTACGGATCATTATACGTATATAGCAGAACCGTTTGTTCCAACTCAAGTGTTTTTTCAAGGATATTCTAATGAATGTCTGCTTGCATTATACATGAAAAGACCCTTTTTCTATGGTACGTTGGGATTACTACTTTTCAAATGAGTACTTGAGTGAAAATATGGAAGGAGAGAGCGAATAATGAACCATTGGAATACACGTTTTCAATCCGAGAATTACGTTTACGGCAAGGAACCAAATGTTTTTTTGAAGGAATTTCAAAAGAAAATAGAAGTTTCAGGTGATGCACTGACCATAGCAGAAGGAGAAGGGCGCAATGCTGTTTACTTAGCAGAGCAGGGAATGAACGTTACTACATGGGATTATGCCGAATCGGGTCTTATAAAAACCAGGAAACTTGCAGAAGAACGGGATGTCAAGATCTCGACAGAGCTGGTTGATTTAAACGAAGCAAGCTGGGAGAAAGACAAATGGGATGAAATCGTGTGCATTTTTGGTCATTTTCCGACAGAGCTTAGGCAAAAAACTCTTCAAAGTGTAAAAGAAGCCATAAAGCCAGGCGGTTATTTTCTGACGGAGGTTTATTCAAAATATCAGCTCCCTTATAAAAGTGGCGGACCACAAGATATCAATTTTTTATATAAACCCGAAGAATTTTTGGAACTCTTCGAGGAATGGCACATTGTTCACTTTTTCATGGGAGAGGTTTCGCGCCACGAAGGAGAGCTTCACAATGGATTATCCCATGTTATTCAATTTGTTGGTCAAAAACCGAAGGAGTAAAAGAATTACATCCAAGAAATATACTATGTGTAAGTCATTTCATTCTATCTGAATTCAATTGATATCCCCCACTTATATAAGTGGGGGATGAATCTGTTATTTTTCCTGCCTTATGTTAAAATCCAAACTCAACTTCCCATCTATTAATGCGAGCGCTGCATTAAATGTGCTACCATTTTGAGCGGTAAAACCTTTGATCACATTGGTTTTCCCTTTCGTACATAGCAGTTTCACTTGACTTGGGGTCAGTTTTTTCTTGAGAAATAAACCGGGGAATGTTTGCTTACAACCATTTTTATAATTACTGCAGCCATAGAAGCTTTTGCGAGCTACGATCGTTCCTTGTTTGCATGTTGGACAAGGGGCGATCTCTTGCGGCGTGTAAGAAGATCTCGATTTTTTAGTGGAAGCCGGCAGTGTCACCGTGACCGTTTGGTCTTCCAGTTGTTCCGGGACTTCATTCAACAGCTTTTGAATGAACTTGGCGATTGTATCTAAGAAATGTTGTGCCGATCCTTCACCCGTCCCAATTTTACGCAAATAACTTTCCCATTTCGCTGTCATGGAAGGACTGGCAAGTAAGTTTCCTTCAATTGCTTGGCAGAGTACGCGTCCTTTATCGGTTATCGATACTACGTTCTTCGAAACGCTGATATAGCCATGTTTCTTGATCGTTTCGATGATGTTACTTCGGGTCGCTTCCGTACCGAGTCCTTCTACTTCCTTCAAAATTTCCGTTTCCTCTTTATCCTCAATTAATTTTCCGCATGTTTTCATCATGGCAATTAACTGGCCCTCTGTGTAAGGTTTTGGTGGCTGTGTTTTGCCTTCCTTAATAGCAATCTCACTGGTAACCGGTTCGTTAAGTTGAAGCGGCGGTAAAGCTTTCTCTTCCTTTTTCTCTTCCTTTGAGGTGCCGAAAAGTGCCTTCCAGCCAAGGTCACGTTCTGTTTTCCCGACTGTGAAAAATGGCAATCCGTTAACATTCGTCGTTACTTTCGTTTCGGTATACAAATAATCCGTATGAAACATAGCGAGCGTCGTGCGAACCACTTCTTCATAGAGATTACGCTCAATTCCCGATAATTTAGCAAGAGCCGCTTCAGTAGGAATCTTTTTTGTCGGGATGATGGCGTAATGTTCCTGAACCTTTGAGCTGTCCACATAGCGTTTTTTAGGTGTCAGAGACGCCGTGAATGGATGGTGAATGAGCTGTTGATATGCATTGACTTGGTCGCGCAAATAGGCAAATTCATTCGGTGTAATATGCCGTGTATCGGTACGCGGATAGGAGACAAGTTTCTTTTCATACAGTGTCTGCATCGTTTTCAGTACATTGGCAGGGCTCGTCTTCCAACGTCGATTAGCCGTCGCCTGCAAAGTAGACAATGAATGAAGCTGTGGCGGCGGCATCCGTTTGTCTGTATTTATAACAGACGTGACAACACCAGGAGTATCTAGCTGAATTTGATGTTTCGCTAACAGTTCTTGCACAATTTCGCGCATTGGTTCTTTTACCTTTGCCTTGCCTTTATACTTGCCATGTTCAGACGTGAAAAGTGCTTCCACTTCAAAGAAGGGTTCTGATACAAACGTTTCGATTTCCTGTTGTCGCTGATAGATTAAGTATACCGTCGGGGACTGAACGCGGCCGATCGGAAAGACTTCTTGAATACCTTTTGCCTTTAATAAAAGTGTGTACAACCGAGAACCGTTCATACCGACAAGCCAGTCACTGATCTGTCGTGCTTTAGCCTCTTCATAGAGCAGCAAATCTTGCCGATTGTCCCGCAAGTTCGCAAAACCTTTTCGTACTTCATCTACTTCCAAGGAATTGATCCAAAGTCGCTTAATCGTTTGATTGCGTGCGCCAGTCATGTTGTAAATGGAATAAAAGATGTTGGATCCTTCACGGTCCACATCACAAGCATTAATGACGACGTCGGTCGCGCGCATCAATCTCTTCACCGCTTGAAATTGTTCATACTTTCCCTTCGCAATTTGAAATTCATAACGTTCCGGTAGTATCGGCAAACTCCCAAGCGTCCAGCGATTCCAGCGATTGTCGTACGCTTTTGGTTCTTTTAATTCGACGAGGTGCCCGATGCCCCATGTGATGATTGCGCCTTGCGGAAAAAGCTGACTTTGCGCTAGTTCGATATGTGTTTTTTGTCGACTTTTTACATTAAAGGCTTCTGCATAGGCTTTTGCCTGGGATGGTTTTTCGGCTAAAATGACTGGTTTCATAGAAACACCTCTTTCACGTATGAGATGAAACGTTAGTTCTTATAGTTGTATTATCGCATAAATGAGTCAGGTCATCTAATATTTGGCTAGAAGCTGAAATTAATATTTAAAGAAATAATCATAACTAATTGATTGCTAAAATAATATATAATAAACTTAGTTCAAATGATCGTTTGAATGAAAGGGGCTTGGAAAATAAAATTAGGGGTGGAATAAATGGAGCGTTATGACGTAATTATAGTTGGGGCAGGACAAGCGGGGATTGCTATGGGTTATTATTTGAAGCAAGAAGGGCTTTCCTTCTTATTGATAGATTCTAAAGAAAGAATTGGAGACACATGGAGACAAAGGTACGATTCATTAGTTTTATTTACTACAAGAAAATATAGCTCCTTACCAGAAATGCAAATGGACGGCCCACCGGAAGGATTTCCAACAAAAGACGAAATTGCAGATTACCTAGAGCAATACGTCAGTCGTTACGATTTGCCAGTGCATCTTAATACGAAAGTTACAACTATAAAAAAAGAGCGTGGAGTGTTTTATATAGAAACGAGTCGAGGAATTTTAGAAGCTAAACAAGTTGTAATTGCCTCAGGTGCATTCCAGAAACCTTTTGTTCCGCAAGTTGCAGTTAATAAGACGGGAGGACCATTCCAAATTCATTCTTCTCTTTATCGTTCGCCTAAGCAACTATTGAAAGGCTCAGTACTGGTTGTTGGTGGTGGTAATTCGGGAGCACAAATTGCGGTTGAGTTAGCCCATGAGAATCCTGTAACTTTGGCTGTAAGCCGTCCATTTAAATTTTTACCTCTTCACTTTTTAGGGAAAAGTATATTTTATTGGCTGGATCTAATAGGGTTATTGCATGCTGGTATCAATACCAAAAGAGGAAAGTGGTTCAGCAAACAACATGACCCTATCTTTGGAAGTGAATTAAAGGCTTTGATGAAAGAAGGACGAGTCTGCGTCAAGCCTAGGGTAGTCAAAGTGGAAGGCAATGAAGTCTCGTTTGAAGATCATAGTGTCCAAAACTTCGAAAATATCATATGGTCAACCGGGTTTATTCCATTTTATGATTGGATTCAAATAGATGGTGCTATCTCAGAAAATAGAAAACCTGTCCATAAAAGAGGTATAAGTCCGATAAGAGGTCTATATTTCATAGGATTACCTTGGCAACATCAACGCGGATCAGCGTTGATCTGTGGGGTTAGCCAAGATGCAAAGTACTTAGTTTCTCATATTGCAGAATTTGTGAAAGAGAATACACTCTAAAACGATACAGAATTCAATAAAACCAAGAAAATTTAAAGTACAGAATTAAAAATCTGACATAATAAGATGACAGGCTCCATAACGGCATCTCTTTAAAAATATAATGGAAACATTTGTTCTTTTATTATCGCATAGATTGGTGAGGTTTTCTAATTTGGATTAATACGGAAGAGAAAGTAGACACAAGTCAGATAATAATTCAGAGTGTTGGCTTTACATTTTCCATATCTGCAGTGAAATAATAATAGATTAAAAGACCGAGTGTATCAACACTCAGTCACGAGGATACTGATTTATCTGGGCTTTCTACAATGTCGTCAATTCATTGACTTCATTGACTTCCTTAGCTACCCGTATTCCCGATTCAATTGCCCCTTGTATCCAACCATGTTGAGTAGAGGCATGTTCACCGGCAAAGTGGACCCTTCCTTCCGGAGATGAGATATAGGGAGATAACTCTTTTATTTGTTCGGGTTTAAACATCGTAAAGGCCCCGCCAGAATACGGATTTCGTGTCCAACTAAAACTTGCACCTGTTACAAACTCATGATAGACCCGTTCACCATGAATTGCAGCTAAATTTTTCAGTGTATATTCCAAACGATCTTGGGAGTTCAAACTATCCCAAACGAGAGCATCATCCCCCCAGGTATAGCTGGCTAATATGATGCCAGATCCAGAAGTGCCAAGTCTTGTGCTCGGATATTGCGTGTAAGCAATGGGGAGATCCGTAACCGTTTGACCTCCAAATATCCCTTCTTTTTCCCAAAACCTATTTTTGAATTGAATCCCGCTTTTTGTTGAGCCTACGTAATGCAGTTCGCGTATGGCTTTCCATTTGTTTTCTGAAAAAGAGTTCCTTGGTTCAATCTCAACAAATTGTAGAACCGAAAAAGGAATGGTCACGATGGCCAGGTCACCGGTTATTTGAAATGGCCTTGAGATTTTTGTATGAGTAGCATCAATTGTAACTTGATTGTTGGATTGAGTGATTTTGGTTACTTTTAATCCGAACATGATGTCGTCTTTTAATTGTGGAACGAATGCTTTTGGAAGTTGATCATTTCCACCGGTAATCTCGAAAAATTTAATATTCGGGGTAAACAGAACCATGAATTCACGCAGTAGTTCAAGAAAAGAGAGTTCTGGGAATCCTTCTAACGAAAGAGTTACTTTTATCATTTCGATTGCGCCTGAAGTCAATCTAGTTCCAAATGGATTATGCCTTAAGTACGCATCCATCGAATATTTATCGAATTCCTGGATGATCCACGGCCAATACAACTGTGGGTTTTGATTTATTAAATCAATGACCGGTTTTATTGCGAATTGGATTAATTCGACAGCCGTTTTCCCTCTTTCATGTGGCGCAACTGGAAAGCCGAAAATTGCAGGATATTGTTCGTAAACCTTTAATCGGCTTTTAATGTTTTTTACAAATAGGATATCATCAGGAGTGCTGTTGATAAATGGATTAAGCGGGAGATTAAACTTTTTTATATATTCTAATGTCAGGAGGTGGGTGTTGGGAATTCTCATGGCACCTGCTTCAAAATACAATTCATCTGTAAAATCTGATTGTATTGTGTAGATACGTCCGCCAACCCGATCAGAAGCTTCAAGGATTGTGACACGATGTCCAGCTTCTTTAAGTAAAGAAGCTGCAACCAAACCAGCCATCCCTGCACCGATCAAAATGATTTTCTTAGGGTTTTGTGTTTTCTTTAGTCCCTCTTTAATAATTGAAATCATTTGCTGGGAAGGTATTTGCGGGAATACGTAATTGTATGTTTGCAAGACATTCCTCCTTCTCATCCAAAGTTTTACGTACAATGCTCTGCGATGGGACACTGCCATTTTATTTAAATAAAACTTCGGTGAACACATCTCTTTGTCGATATAGACTGAACACACTTTGTACAATAATTTGAAATACATTTAATAGCTCGGAGTGTTTGGTTGATAGGAGCTGTATAATAAATATGTAAAGATTGGCGGAGGTATGCTAGCTAGATGTTTTCCTGTACTTCACTGTAATAAAAGTCCAACTGCACATTGCAATAGTAATAACGCCAATATAATATTTATTACTCGGAAATATTTGAAATATGTCTTTTGGAATAATGCTCCAAAAAGTATCCAAGTCAAGGTAGCAATTGTACCTATTGTAGCAATGATTAAAACAAAAAATAAAAGCCACCCAAATGACGAGTAATATGGAACAACATATCCTGTTAGAGAAGTTATACCAAATAAGAATATTTTCACATTAACAATTTGCAAAACAAAACCAGTCAAAAATGAAGGTTTTTTCCCAGCAGTTTTATTGTCAGGCTTACTAATGGAAATTTGGTATGCTAGCCATAAAATATAAATAGCACCTGCATATTTAAGGACAAACATTATCGGGTTTATTAAGTTCTCCAATCCAAAGATAAATACTGCGCATATTGTTTGTACAAAAAGATAACCGATAAAGATGCCGATGAATAAAGGTTTCCCCCTTTTCCATCCATAGTTAGTCATCGTATTTAATGCTAGGATATTACCAGGTCCTGGCGTGAAGGCATTTATTAGAACGTAAATAACAAATGAAGATAATGCTTGAACTCCCATATCTTAATTCACTCTACTTTCCATTATTCTACTTATTTCTTTAATTGAATATAGTATAATGAAAAGTTTCGATATAATATAATACCAAAAATATATAGCTTGATATAGATAATAACTATACCAAGCTGAGAGTTAACTTCACTTTCAGTTATAAATCCTGCGCAATCTTTTGTAATGCATCCAAATATATTTCACCAAGCTTCGTTAGTGTGACATCTCTATGCTTTATTGTTCCAACCCGTATGACCTCATCTACATTAAGAGGAACTGCAATAATTTCATTACCATGAAGAAATTTAGGGAAAACTCCAGAAGAAATGGTATAACCATTAAGACCGATCATGAAATTAACGATAGCTGCTCTGTCGCTTACTTTGATGCTTTTCTTTACACTTCGTGTACTTAAAATTTCTTCCGAAAAGTAAAATGAATTATGTTCTCCTTGTTCAAAAGAAAGGCATGGATAATCATCTAATTCATCCAAATCAATAGATTCTTTGTCGGATAATGGATGATTTTCACTAATAAATACATGGGGTTTTGTAGTAAATAGTTCAGAAAAAGTTATATTTCTTTCTCTTAACAATTTTAATATTACGGATTCATTGTAATTACTTAAATAGATAATCCCTAACTCACTTCGTAAATTCTTTACATCTTCAATTATTTCATATGTCTTCGTTTCACGAAGTGTAAACTCATATTCAGAAGCCCCAAACTCCTTTACAAGTTCCACAAAAGCATTCGCTGAAAAAGTATAATGCTGTGTTGAAATACAAAAATGTTGCTTGGCTGGTTTCTCGCCCATATATTTTTCTTCAAGCATGCTATACTGCTGTAATACCTGCCTAGCATAACCAAGAATCTTGGCTCCTTCATTAGAAATCGTAACCCCTCTATTCGTTCTAATGAATATGGTGATTTTTATTTCTTTCTCTAATTCCTTAATTGCATTCGATAAACTCGGTTGGGAGATGAATAAACTTTTTGCTGCCTCATTCATAGATCCCTTACTTGCTACCTCCACTGCATACTTTAATTGTTGTAAAGTCAGACTGAACGCCACCTTTTTAAAGACCCGAATAAATTCATAATCAAACGTTCGGGTGTTCTTCTTATACATATCCATTGCCCGCCTAAGGAAATAATTCGTGACTCATTATTAGCAAGCATCTTTTTATTCTCTTCTATTCCGTTTGAAAAGTCTAACGTAAATATAGCCTTCGATCCTTACTAAACAAGGCTTTTCATAATGTCTTGGAAGTTATACTGTAGCTTTGATCCTTGTCATTCACATAATAAGATGACAGGTGTCATAACGGCACATCTTTCAATAAAAAGATACATTAGTTCTTATTATGTAGGAACCATGAATGAAATACCACTGTTTTTCCATTGCGATTTTTCGAGAAAGTATATTGGGTGGGGGAGAGGAAATGAAAGTGAATCGGGTATTAATGGTTAGTGGAATAGTGTCTAAATTATATGGGTGATTAGTGCCTTTTTAACAAGCATACCCCCATTCTAGATTTAGAATGAGGGTGAAATAGTATTGTTTAATCAGTCGAAATCATCAAATTAACGGTAAGTGACTCAGTCTATTTCTCTTGCTTTCTGTGAATCTCTAACGTTCTTCTGAACTGTTATCGCAGCAAATATACTAAGAACAAAAGCCATACCATAAAACCCTTTTTCGCTTAAAACAATACTTCCTGCATTGTATAAACCGATGGCCATTAATAAAATAGCTATAATAAGTGCAAACCAGCTAATACCATAATAAATATTCGTAACTGGTATACCTTCTTCTTTATCTCTTACTGCTTTCTGTAAAGATACAGATGAATAGAGTCCAAATATTAAAATTGCAAAATAATATCCTTTTTCGTTCAGTTCCATAACAGCATTATACAAACCTAAGAGGTAAGCTGATACTCCTATTAGTAGCGCTGCTAAAGAAGCTCCTTTGAAAGCTGAAGTGGGTTCCCCGTCTTTTCTTTCTACTTTCCTTTTCGGATCAATACTTTTTTCCTTATCAAATAAATTTTCATTATCCGTAGTCATTGAATGTTCCCCCTTCTCTTTAGACAATCATATCCAAACGAATATAAATCGGCAACTTTTTTTGTAATATTCCATCTCTTCTTTAAATTATGCGGTCAACGTCACAAGGGTTAATGAAGGCTGAAAGTATCAACTGCTTGATGACTTGATATCGCGCATATTTTATTTTGCAAATTGAATACATAGGGTTCAGGCGATATTAGTGTAAACGATAATCATTGCAATAACAGCTATTATTGCCTTTGCGATGAATTCCAAATTGTGTTCATTCTTTTGTTTCGTTAGTAGATCCAACATCAATTCTGGAAATTATATAAGGAATGGCGGGTTTAATAAACTCTTCCGGCTTTACCCCCACACTATTTCTTCTCCATTCTACAGAAGCCCCATAAAGCCCCCAGCTTAACATGACAGCAGTAATCTTTAGGGCCTGCATATCTCCGGTTAGACCTTGTTTTAGCAATACTTTATAAAAAATGATTTCAAGTTGTTCTCTAATAATACGGGCAATGGTATCTTCGTATCCGCGATGGCACCGATTGGATAATGACATTTGAAAATTTGTGACCGCCTTGAAAATATTAACTAGCATTTCTTCATTTAGTTCAATGTTTTGGTAGTGATTACAATCGAGGTTAATTAACAATACTTCCGATAATGCCTTATCCAATAAGTCATATATATCTTCAAAATGATAATAGAACGTGGCACGGTTAATCATAGCCTCGGCTGTAATATCCTTAACGGTAATATCCTTAAATTCCTTCTCACTTGAAAGTTCAATGAAAGAATCCATGATTAATTTGCGTGTGCGTAGAACTCGTGGATCCGTCTTCGATCCGGTCATTGTTATCCCTCCTACTTTTTAGACAATTTATTAAATGTGTTGTATAAACGACAAATCCAATGAATTATTGGTGTTGATTTAGATCATTAGGGCTTAGAATTTAAATGTAAGAAAAATATTATATCGTGCCCTTGAAGAATAAAGAAATATAAGATATTCAAATAAACCATATTAGGGGGGATGAATGCAATTGGCATTGTCACTTTGGAGCACGGTAGATGCAGAATAAATATAACAGAGCGATTACGGATACTATCAATTAGTTATATGTTGAACGGAACAATAGGAACGTCAAAATTGTAATTCATGGTTATACTCTTGGGGTGATAGCAGCTAGCTACTTGCGGTTAATTCTAACTGTATCAAAAGTTGCAACAGTAAGCACTCAACCGGAACTAAATCTTTTCACTGGCTTTTGAGGAAATGATCCCCTTTAAGCTAGCACCATTTCATGAAGAAACGGTTTAAATAATGTTAAATGAAGTTCTAACTTGGTCGGCTGCATAGAAAAAGATTAGAAAGTAAATACAGTGAATGGTTCACGCAAGGTCAAAGATTTTGTTGCCTTTTCTCAATTATTCAAAAGGGAGGAAAACGAATTGAAAAATAATATGATTTGTGATTTAGAAACAGGTGTATGTGGAGTGACTGGGGAAGAAGAAATAGAAGTGATTGATTTCAATCAAGTAAAAAAATCGGTTAATTTCTATTATGTCACGGACCCCATTTGTTCTCATTGTTGGGCCATTGAACCTGAGCTTCGTCGTTTTGTAGAGCAATACGGGGATTATTTTAACTTTCATACGGTTATGGGCGGTTTGCTGGAGAGATGGCATGACGGGCCGATCGATCCTGCAAACGGTATATATAAGCCTGCCGATGTTGCAGGGCACTGGAGAGAAGTTGGAGAACACCCAAGGATGCCAATTGACGGTACTTTAATGATTGATAATCCAGTCCAGTCCTCTTACCCGCCTTCTCGTGTATTCAAGATGATCCAAAAATACCATGATGATAAGTTAGCATATGAATATTTGCGACGTACGAGAGAAGCCCTTTTCTTATTCAACCAAAATATTTCAGATATTTCCGTGTTGATTGAAATTGTAAATAAACTTGGTCTAGATGGGGAAGCTATTGTTAATGAAGCTGAACAACCAATCGGACAAAAGTTATTAAACGAAGATTTTGGTCTGACTAGAAGCCTGGGTGCCAGAGGTTTTCCTACAATTATCATGGTCAATGAGGAAAATAAAGGTGTAAAAATTGTAGGTGGTCGTCCGTTTGAATCCTATGTTAACGGATTGAAACAAGTACTAAATACGGAAGAACTGGAACCTAAAAAACAGTCACCTCTTTCTAGTTTGCTTGGGAAGGAAAAACTTCTGCTTTCTAAAGAAATTGAAGCGATGTACGATGTTGAACGACCAGACGTTCACTCTTTTATTGAAAAAGAACTTTCGCCTGATCAATATCAAGCAAAGGAAATTCTAGGGGAATCCTATTTTACAACTACTAAATAAACAAAGGAGAGTAATTATGGCATACGTTTTACAAGTGGATTTTAAAATGAATGGCCCATTCGGGGATGAAATGGCGGAGGCCCTTACCGATTTAGCCAAAAGCATCAATGAAGAAGACGGGGTCATGTGGAAAATCTGGACGGAGAATCCGGAGATGAAAGAAGCCGGTGGAATTTACATGTTTGAAACAAGAGAAACTGCTGAAAAGTATTTAGATATGCACTCCAAACGATTAACTGGCTTTGGAGTTACGGACATCAACGCAAAAATATTTGCTGTTAATTCGAAATTAACTGAGGTTACTAAAGGGCCGATAAATAACTAGAAGTCTTTATGTAAAAATTTCGGAAGATGCTTATTAGACAAATGAAACCCTCAGTGAAACGTATATGTAGGTAGAACCGTCATAATAAAATCGACTTCCTTTTAGGCAGTCGATTTTATTACGTGCTACGAAAAAGTAGGGGGTTGTATTGTTACAAAAAATTGAATCGAATGATCACGTAAAGTAGTTCAGAGGTCCATTACAAATAAATATAAACCATATAATGTTTGTGGGAATAAAGCTGTGAATATTGTATTTGGCCGGTAGCTATCATTTGTACCAAAAAAGTTAACCGTCCATTCCTTTGATGAGGATTCTCTTTAATTTAATATCTGTTGGACTTGCTTACCGACTCTTTACTCCATTACATATCCGTAATGTACCCATCCGACCAGATCGAAACATTCCATATAGAACCGATTCTCTTAACATCTACCTGAAAGCCTGATTGATGGTAAAACTCTGTACGTATAGGCTTCTCATATTCAACCACAATCGTACCTTCCTTCTTACCAATCAGATGTGCAGTGAACAAGTTAGTGCTGGTATCTCTTTTGATTTCTACAATTTGCTCATAGCCTTTCGTAACAATATTGTGCTTCCCTATATCATATGCCGTCCCTTGCTCATACCTTGCAGAAAGTTTTTCTCTTAACGAATTCACTTCATAATAAAAATGTGTTTTCTTCAATTTCGCTTCAATTCCGTAACGTGTTTCTTTGCCGTCAGCGAAATGCACAGTGGCAATATACTGGCCGGGCTTGTCGATATCAAAGCAGATATTTACATAATCACACGATTTAAACGTTACATCATCAGTCAGCTTCTTTCCGTCCATCGTCGAAAGTGAAATAATTTGGACATCTTGCTTTTCGGGAATTTCAAGCTTTACTGCGGTCGGCAGAAAATCGTTCGTCTCTTTCATCGTCAATTTCAACTCGCCATTCTCTTTTTTTACATGTACATAATATTTTTTGTAATTCTCTGCTTCAAAGAAATGCTTGTCCGATACGGTGAATGTGCCTGAACCTTCTTTTTTCGGAATCAATTGAATTTTATCGTCTCGGTAACCTTTCTTCCCTTCTACGTAAATTATATCGAATAGCCCTGGGTTCACTTCTGTTTCTGTCGTAAAGAAACGATTCCAGCCAAAATCATCCGCTCCGAGCGTCACCATATTCGTCGGTTTCGCCTCTTCCGTCGCTTTCATCATTTTGGCTGCTTGTCCTCTCGTGATGGAGAGATTTGGACTAAATGTATTGGAAGCCGTTCCCGTCGTAATGCCGAGGTGGTAGATGATTAGAATATTCTTGTAATGCGACGAATTGCCATTCCAACCGATATCTTTGAAAGGATTCTCTCCGGACTGACGTGGCAAGTCAAACGCCTTGACCAAAATTGAAGCCATCTGTCCTCGCTTGATCGGATCATTCGGTCCGTAACGCCCGTCCGGATAACCATCAATAATACCTTCTTGCGCCATTGCGGCAATCGCCTTGTAATAGCCATTCACCGTTGAAACATCCTTAAATTCAGGATTTTTGACATTTTTCGTATCCAATTTGATCATCTTCGCAATGATTGCGGCCGCCTGTCCTCTCGTAATAGAATTCCCCGGCTTGAATGTGCCATCCGGATAGCCTCCGATTATATTGCGTTCCGCCAGATCATTGATTGCTTCTGCAAAGTGCTTTGTTGGCGGTACGTCTTCAAATAATTGTTTGCTTGCTGCGTTGCCGGATAATGGCAAGCTACATGCAAGCAACAATGCACCGAATATGGTGATAAATCTTTTCTTCATTTGGTTTCTTCCTTTCTATATTTATTTATGAATCTTTGATGATAGGTGAGCAACCTACAGACGTAGATAATCATAGAAGGTTTCAAAATATATTAATGTCCTCTAAAATAAGTTTTTGTGTGAGAAACACAACCCTACTACGTCGTGGTCTAGATTTGTATAGGGATTCCTCTATTTACATAATATGATACTGTGGTGTATTATCCGAGTAGTCCTAATATGAGCAAACGTCAAAAAAGGAGGGGGAGCGGAGGATTTCCGTGAATACATAAATGAAAAAAAGACATGTGATAATGATGATCGGTTTACTGCTTGTTTTATCAGGTTCTCGTATTCTATGGATGGATACATTTCGCAACCTCTCAGATACACAAATAAAAAATGGTCAATTGGATTTACGTGATTGGCATGCACAAGAGGGCGAAGTTTTGCTTCTTGACGGAGAGTGGGAGTTTTATCCATCACAATTGATGAAGGATCCGGAGCGGATGACGAATGCAAGTGATGGACCGAAGAAACTTGTTCAAGTCCCTGGTAGGTGGAATGAGGATTTTCAAGATGGGAAATCGACTCCATATGGATATGGCTCCTACCGCTTGCTTCTCTATGTGAATAAAAGTGAGGTGCTTAATTATAGTATATATGTGCCTAGCGTTCGCAGCTCTTCGCAAGTCTTCGTCAATGGACGGCTTTTGGCTGGATCGGGACAAATCGGAAAAACAAAAGACGAATACATAGCAAAAAATTTGCCATATTTATCAACCTTTACTGCAGATGAAAACGGTGTGATCGACATTGTCATTCAAGCAGCGAATTTCAAAGATGTTCGTCGCAGCGGCATTATCCGGTCAGTTAAATTTGGTTCCGAAGCAGCAATATCTAAAGAAAGAAATTTGTCCCTATCCTTGCAAGTGTTGGCTTCAGTCATATTCTTTCTACATTCTATCTATGCCCTTGTGCTATATTTCTTGGGAAATCGAGAGAAAAAACTACTCTATTTTTCTTTGCTCTTATTTTGCATAACGTTAATGAACTTAATAAGCAATGATGAAAAATTATTTCACTTATTATTTGACGTTGGATATGAGTGGGATTTCCGTCTGGCGAATATCCTCATTCCGGTCGCTGGTCTTGCGTTGGTTCAGTGCATGGATCATCGCAGTCTTCCATACTGGCGGCTGATGAACCCAGTGTACTCGGTTATTGCTATGGGAACAGCCATCGTTACGCTGTTTTTATCTTCGAGTCAAATTATAATGTTGTTTCCAGTTTATTATCTGTTGGCGGGATTTGCTGTTGCTGTCTCCCTGATAACTATTTTCAAGAAAATATATAGAAATTTCACAGGGAATGTTTTATTGTTACTTTCCTTACTAATAGTTGCCCACCATTTTGCTTGGATGATCTTTTGGAGAGAAACCGGCGTAAGTGTTGTTCATTATCCATTCGACTTGATTTTGTCAATTGGTTGTTTTACATCAATTTGGTTTAAGGATTATTTTACAATGCATGCAGAAACGGCGAAGCTCGCAGTTCAATTACAAAAAGTGAATGAGCATAAGGATCAATTTTTGACGAACACCTCTCATGAGTTTAAAAATCCTCTTCATGGGATCATTAATATGTCTCAATCTGTATTAATGAGAGAAAGGAATTTATTAAAGACTAAAAGTGTCCATGAGCTTGAAACAATTTTAACAGTCGGTCGGCGAATGTCATTATTATTAAATGATTTACTTGATTTAGCCAGCCTTAGAGAAGGCCATCCACGCCTCCATACAAAATCGATAGCGATTCAGCCAATCGTAAGTGGAGTGATAGATATGCTGCAATTTCTCGTTGAAGTTAAGCCAATTCACATTATCAATGAAATCTCAGAAGATTTTCCTTCGGTCATTGCAGACGAAAACCGGGTCATTCAAATCATCTACAACTTACTTCATAATGCGATCAAATACACAGATGAGGGCGAAATCTACATTCGATCGAAAGTAAAGGGTGAAAGGGCGCTTATTATGATATCTGACACCGGAATGGGGATAGATGAGGATTTTCTACGACACTTGTTCCGTCCCTATGAGCAAGCGGTCGACGCAGCAATGACGGAAGGGGGAATCGGACTAGGTTTAAATATAAGTAAACAGTTGGTTGAGCTTCATGGTGGACAGTTAGAAGTATCCTCAACGCCAGGAAAAGGATCAACTTTTACGTTTTCGCTGGAGTTGGACCCATTGGATCAATACAGCAAAACCGAAAACGCTTCATCAATGGAAGCCCAGCACGCCGTATTGTACGAAATGCCCTCTAATTATTTGAAGGAGACCTCGTTTGATTTGACGGATACTGAAATCTCAGCCGCAACATATCAAATGGCGTTAGTGGAGGGTAGGGCAGGGCGGTTGCCTATATTGATCGTGGACGATGACCCCATCAACCTACAGGTACTTCAATCGATTTTGTCAGTTGACCAATATGATGTCACAACTGCGACAAGCGGCAAAGAAGCTCTTGATCAATTAAACAAAAAGGAATACAACTTAGTTATTACGGATGTTATGATGCCGCGGATGTCCGGCTATGAGTTAACCAATATGATTCGTAAAAGGTTTTCACTCACAGAACTTCCAATCTTACTGCTTACAGCAAGGAGCGACTTGAAGGATATACAAGCAGGGTTTTTGGCGGGCGCGAACGACTATGTAACGAAACCTGTTGAAATGTTGGAATTACGAGCCAGAGTCCGGGCGCTTGCGGAGATAAAAGAAGTCGCACGCGAACAATTGCAATTAGAGGCTGCATGGTTACAATCTCAAATCCAACCTCACTTTTTATTCAACACATTAAATTCCGTTATCGCACTGAGTGAAATTGACTTGAATAAGATGAAAGAGTTGCTAATGGAACTAAGCGAATTCTTAAGAAGTAAATACCAATTCCAACACATAGATGAATTGATACCCATACAAGAGGAATTAAATATTGTACGATCATATCTGAATATCGAACAGGTACGTTTCGGAGATCGATTGAATGTTGTGTGGGAGATGGATGGATGTAAGGATCTTAAAATACCCTTCCTGTCAATCCAACCCTTAGTTGAAAATGCAGTCAGACACGGAGTTATGAAGCGTATCAGTGGGGGAACAATCACAATTTATTGCACACTCTATGAGGATTACGTTGAGATTTCAATTAAAGATGACGGCATTGGAATGGATGGAGCCCAGTTGCACAGCTTATTAGAAAGAAAGAAAGGCAGTCAGACAAGTATAGGTTTAATTAATACAAACCAACGTCTAACAAGACAGTTCGGCACAGGGCTTCAAATCAAAAGCACTCCAAATCAAGGAACAGTCGTATCCTTTCAGGTGAGAAGATAGTGTTCAAATGTTTTCGAGAATCACACCTTAGCCGATGATGTAAGGTGGTTCTAGACTATATAGGCAGTATCATTGCCTACAGACGAATAGATTGGCAAAGCACTTGCAGAAATACATGAATGAAAGGAAATCATTAGCGGCTTGTAAATTCTCCAGTTTTCGATTACTAAATATAAGTGAAAAGGGATAGAGGGGCAGGATGGATATCTGCTCTCTCTATCCTTTTATTTTCATAATTTCAAAATTGTAATGATAAACAGTTGAGGATTTAAATGTAATAACATAATTAGCATTTTTTATATAAGAACTATTAATAGATTTGAAAATCGATCGCTAACGAACATCACATGGCAAGAGCCATTATGGAACATGATAAAATAACTGGTTTTATTACAATTTGAGTTGACGGAATAGTTCGTCGTATTAAGAACGCACAAGTAAAATTTTCTATTGATTTACACACCCTTTACATAAATCATCATGGAAATTAACATTCGGTTGCTACAATGAAATTACTTTGGGAGGTGATCCGTTTGCTAGAAATGCAAAACATAGGCAAAAAATATGATCAAAAAGTAGTTTTAGAAAATATAGATCTTATAATTAAAACTGGAGAAATTGTCTCACTACTTGGACCAAGCGGCAGTGGAAAAACTACATTATTGAATATTATTTTGGGTTTGACTCAAATGGACCAAGGAAAAATCATTTTTAACGGAAAGGATATGAGCACGGTACCGATGAAGAAACGAGGCTTTAATATTGTCTTCCAGGACTATGCCCTTTTTCCTCATTTAAATGCCTATGAAAATATTATATACGGTTTAAAAAATAAGAAAGAACTGGTTACGAAGAAGGAGCTTCAGGAGTACATTGATTTTTTAGATTTGAATCCTCACTTGAATAAGAAGATAGGCGAGCTGTCGGGTGGTCAGAAGCAAAGAGTTGCTCTTGCCCGAACGTTAGTGACAAAGCCGGAAGTATTATTGTTGGATGAACCATTAAGTGCGTTAGATGGTGTGATTAAGGAATCCATAAAAGAACGAATTAAGTCTATTGCGAAGGAATTCGATCTAACCACAATTATTGTCACACATGATCCCGAAGAAGCATTAACCTTATCGGATAAAATTCTCATTATTAATCAAGGGAATATTTCGCAGTTTGGCACACCATTTGAAATAATTAACCGGCCAAGTAATGAATTTGTGAAGAATTTTATTCTGAAACAATTGGAGATTAAAAGGCAAAATATTTATAACTTGTTCAGTGAAAAGTATGCTTAAAGTAAAGCTGGAAATCCGTGCTATTTACACAATCATAGTATGCTTATTTGCAATTTTTCTCATCTTGCCTTTGGTCGTCCTATTTATCCGTTCCTTTGAAACGAGTCAAGGATTTACGATCTCAAATTACCATTCCATTCTAACCAACAATGACTTGATGGTATCCATTTGGAACAGCATAAAAATATCCAGCCTGACTGCTGTCATTACAACAATTTTAGCATTTTTGTTATCCTATACGATTAATTTTACGAGGGTTACTCGTCCTCTAAAGGGCGCTATTCAGATTGGAATCCTGATTCCGATGCTGCTCCCTACTATTACATATGGATTTGCGATTATGTATTCTTTTGGAAACCAAGGATTGCTGACAAAGCTCTTTGGTCGAAGTTTTTTTGAGATTTATGGATTTAACGGTTTGTTGATAGGTTATTGTCTGTATACATTACCGCCAGCATTTCTGCTGATTAATAACTCTTTTAAGTATATTGATAAGAAATTTATCATTGTTTCAAAGTTGATGGGCGATAGAGCACTGCGAAGTTTTATGAATACGATTATTCGTCCATTATGGGGAACTCTGGGGGGAGCATTTGTGCTTTCTTTCATCTTGAGTTTTACAGACTTCGGCATACCGGCTTCTATAGGAGGGTCTTATTCTGTTGTAGCAACGCAACTGTACCAAGTGATGCTTGGTTCTATTCCAGATTTCAATAATGGAGCAGCAATTGCCGTATTCATGCTAATTCCGGCAGTGTTTGCAGTATTCCTATTACAATACCTTGAAAAGTTCAATTTTCATTATGACAAACTTAGTGAGGTTGAGTTGCTTCGAAACAGAGGCAGGGACGTCGTATTAGGAATTCTTTCAACCAGTGTTTTACTAAGCATGTTCGCCATCTTTGCCATCATGTTCGTCGCACCATTGGTCAATAGTTATCCTTATGATCTAACTTTTACGTTTAAGCATTTCATAGATGTCTTCCAATCTAGTGATTTAGTGAATGTGTATAAAAACTCGGTAATTTTTGCGCTCCTAACCGCATTATTCGGCACATTAACCGCTTTTTGCGCAGCACTCTTAAATGTGCGCACACCTATTAAAGGAAAAGCGGCATTAGATATATTTTCAATGATTACAAACACCGTGCCGGGTATGGTTTTAGGGATTTCCTATTTACTTCTTTTTAATAATAGCAGTTTAAAAGGGACATTTGCCATTATCGTCTTATGTACTATTATTCACTACTTTACCACGCCGTATTTAATGGCAAAGAATTCACTTTCTAAAATGAATTTGTCATGGGAAATGACTGGAGAATTATTGGGAGATAGCTGGTTTAAAACAATTCGCCGAGTGGTTATTCCAAACTCATTTTCCACTGTATTGGAGATGTTTAGCTACTATTTCATGAATGCAATGGTAACAATAAGCGGCATTATTTTCTTAGTGACGGCTACAACTTCGGTAGTTGCAAGCAAAATTAAGGAATTGCAGCACTTCGCTAAGTTTAATGAAGTTTTTGTTTTATCTATACTCATCTTTTTTACAAATCTATTCGTTAAGTTACTTTGTGATTATTTTCAGAAAAGGCGACTTAAACACAATTAAAGTGAGGGGGAAATATGTTGAGGAAGGGACATCTCTTAACGTTAGTAATAATCAGTTCAATCTTGTTATTAGTCGGATGCATTGCAAAAGGCGCAACTTCGGACGGATCTGAAAAAGTTGTTATTTTGACAAATGGCGATGAAGAAGCCGTAACGTCTATGGAAGTAGCATTAAAAAATGCAGGATACGAAGGGCAATATGTATTCCAATCTTTAGGTACGTCTGAATTAGGAGGAAAGCTGATAGCTGAGGGGAAGCAGATAGAAGCCGATATTATCACGATGAGTTCTTACTTTATCGACAGTGCTCAAGATAAACATACGATGTTCGCAGATTTGACATTTGCCACGAATGCTTTAGAAACGTATCCATCGTACTATACGCCCGTGCTGGCAAATAAAGGTTCTATTTTTGTGAATACGCAAGTTCTTAAGGACAAAGGTTTACCTGCGCCATCTTCTATTGAAGATTTGACGAAACCAGAATTCAAAGGCCTTGTTTCCATTCCTAATATAATGGATTCCTCAACGGGCTGGCTATTAGTACAAGCGATTATTTCTCAATACGGTGAAGAGGAAGGAAAAACAATTCTTCAAGATTTAATTGCAAATGTGGGTCCGCATCTTGAAAGTTCTGGCTCGGGGCCTATAAAGAAAGTAATAGCTGGAGAGGTGGCAGCAGGTTTTGGTCTCCGTCACCAAGCAGTCATCGCAAATGAACAAGGCGCACCAATTGATTTCATTGACCCTACTGAGGGGAATTTCACACTTACCGAATCAATTGCAGTTGTAGAAAAAGACGATGCACGGACAGAACTTTCGATGAAAATGGCAGAAGTCATTATTAATGATGGCAGAGAAGGGATATTACAAGACTATCCAGTGGCTCTTTATGATGGTGAAGTGATTAGTGACGATCATCAGCCTGCCCATACAAAGAAGTTTGGAGACACATTGACGGTTGAACTATTGAAGCAACACCAAGACTATTTTAATTCTGCAAAATAAAGATAGGGGAGTAATAGATATGAACCATTACAAGCTTTTAACGCCTGGCCCACTGACAACATCAAGTACGGTAAAAGAGGAAATGCTTTTTGACCGTTGTACTTGGGATCATGATTATAAAGCAATCACACAAAAAATAAGACGTCAGCTTCTTGACCTGGCACATGCCAATGAGGAAGAGTATACCGTTGTCCTTATGCAGGGAAGCGGCACATTCGCAGTGGAATCCGTCATGAATACAGCTATGTCGAATTCGGATAAGGCATTAATTATCACAAATGGCGCATATGGAGAAAGAATTGTAAAAATGGCCAAATACATAGGCCTGAACTACACGGAGTATTGTGTACCTTATAACGAGCACCCAGATGAAAATGAAATCAGCCGAATTTTACAAAATGACCAAATTATCACACATATAGTGATGGTACATTGTGAAACGACTACGGGTATTTTGAACCCAATAGAAATGGTTTCGAACCTATCAAAAAAGTTTGGCAAAACGGTAATTGTAGATGCCATGAGTAGCTTTGGCGGTATGGAAATAGATCTGCCGTCACTTGGAATTGACTATTTAATAAGCAGTGCTAATAAATGTATTCAAGGAGTGCCAGGATTCGGCTTTGTCATTGCTAAACTGGACAAATTATTGGCATGTGAAGAAAATTCCCGGAGTTTATCTTTAGATTTATATGATCAATGGAAAGAAATGCACGAAGACGGAAAATGGCGTTACACTTCACCGACACATGTTGTAGCTGCATTCTCTAAAGCGATTGATGAACTGATAGAGGAGGGTGGGATCAGCGCTAGACAGCAACGCTATGAGACTAATAATCAACTGCTAAGAGTGGAACTGGAAAAAGCGGGTATTCACGCCTATATTACAGCAGAAAAACAATCACCGATCATTACTACATTTTTATTCCCAAATGATCAGTTCAGTTTTAACGAATTTTATTCATATATGAAAGAAAGAGGATTTGTTATTTATCCAGGCAAACTGACAGAGGTAGATACATTCCGAATTGGAAATATCGGTGAAATTTATGAAGAAGATATTGCCGCACTATGCATGATTATAGAAGAATATATGGGAGTGTTGTCAAATTGAGAAAGGTAGAAGGAATCATCTTCGATTGGGCTGGAACAACGGTGGACTTTGGTTGTTTTGCACCCGTAAATGTATTTATAGATATTTTTAAAAATGCGGGCATTGAAGTAACAATGGCTGAAGCAAGAGAACCAATGGGGATGCTGAAAATTGACCATATCCGCGCCATGCTGTCCATGCCTCGGATTTCCGCATTGTGGAGAGAAAAATACGGAAGATCATTTAATGAACAAGACGTAGAGCGTTTATATGGCGAATTTGAATCCGCACTCATGTCATCCTTAATTGAGTATACAGACCCTCTTCCAGAGGTATTGGAAACTGTAGAAGTATTGAGGAGTCAAGGTTTGAAAATTGGTTCGACAACAGGATACACCGAAACGATGATGGAGGTAGTAGTCCCGAATGCTTTAAAAAAAGGATATAAGCCAGACTTTTATATTACACCAGACGGAACAAACTCATTAGGAAGACCGTATCCTTATATGATTTACAGAAACATGGAAGCATTAAAATTGTCAGCATCATGGAAAGTGGTAAAAGTCGGGGACACAGTTTCAGATATACGTGAAGCAGTAAATGCGGGTGTTTGGTCGGTAGGTGTCGTTATTGGCAGCTCAGAAATGGGACTCAGTTTAGATGAATACCATGCACTTTCCGAAGTAGAACAGGCCGAGGTCATCACGAAAACGCAAGAAATATTTCTCCGTAATGGTGCGGACTTCACAATTAATTCAATGAGTGAACTGCCTCTATTAATTGAGAAAATCGATCTTCTCATTTCGGAAGATAAGTTGCCTTCTAAATGGCTGTCAATGAAGTAATTATACAATCCTCAAAGTGGATATAGGTTGTAAAAAAACAATTGTGTTTAGTTAAACTCTCATGTTTCATGGGGTAAAACAAAAAATGATTAGTAATAAGAGAGCAGGCCGTTAAACGGTTTAGCTCTTTTATTGATCTGATGATTATGTGTCTCTTACTTGGCAGAGTTGGCGAGAACGCTTCGTCTTGGTTTCCTCAATTCAACTAAATGTCCAACTTCCCATGTATGAACTTACGGAGCAATGCAAGTCACGTGGGGCTATTTAACTATTCTTCAAATGGTCAAGCGGCTATACTTAGTGGAGCGGTGACGTTTCGGGAGAACGATTAAAACAGTTCAATGTTGTATGATTCAAAAAGAGATTTTCAATAAACGGAAAAATCACGCTACAGTTTTATACAATAAATTTCGAAGTACAATACAGATAGTGGATGAAAGTATTTTAGATGCCCCAAAAAGGATAGAGAAGCAGGAGCGATATCTGCTTTCCTATCCTTTTATTATGCTAAATAATAAATCTTGAAAATATGGAGATAAAGTGTGGACTACTAAATTAGACTGGAAAGGGGTGACGGGTGATAGCTACTTTTCGAGTGTTTAAAAATTGAATTGATTTGTCAGCATACAAGGTCTTGAAATAGTACAATTCTCGCTAGTCGCTGTGCGTATAACAGAGTGGATTTAGTGTCAGCATTACCTAAGCATTGTAAGCAGTGATTGAAGAACAGATCGTTGTATACAAATGTATACAAATAGTGGTATTATAGATTGTATACAGTTGCATACAGTGGAGGGGTTACTAATGAGAGAAGAACACACAAGAAGAGAAGGGCGTCATCACGGTAGACGCCATGGTAGGGAAGAGGGGACGCGCGGTCCCAAAACATTTCGTCGTGGAAGGGCTCTTACTTTTTTAGAGCGCATGCATCTGAAGCGTGCAACGATCAAACAGCAACTTGAGCAGCCTGAGTTTCATTCCATTCATCCTGTTTTAGTCGGAGAACTAAAAGCTATTGATATGGTCATTAATGAGTTTGTTCAACTCTTTGAAATCAATGAGGATGAGATGACGGATAGCAAACCATCCGAAGATACGATTGAGAAAGGGATTGAGTTAAATGAGGAAAATCAATGATTATATCGATACAGTATTTACGAAACAAGATGCATTGTTAGAGGAAGTGATTGCTTCGATTGGAGAAAACGGCATGCCCGCTATATCGGTGTCACCTTCTTCAGGAAAACTACTGACCATGCTGGTAACAATTTCAGGTGCAAAAAATATCTTGGAAATTGGCGCGCTTGGTGGCTACAGTGGGATTTGTCTTGCGAGAGGGTTTGGGAACGAAGGAACTTTGACATCCCTAGAATTAGAAGAGCGGTATGCAAAGTTAGCGGCAAACAATTTAGCAAATGCAGGCTTTGGTGATCAAGTGTTGTACCGAACGGGACCTGCCTTGGACAGCCTTGCGCAATTAGAGGAAGAAGAACAGCAATTTGATTTTTTCTTTATTGATGCGGATAAAGAAAACTATGCAAATTATCTAGAAGCTTGCATTCAGCTTGCAGAGCCAGGGGCGTTAATTGTACTCGATAATGTACTGGCTAGAGGAAGTGTGGCGGATCCGGAAGTGCAACCAAAACGCTATACTTCATTCATGCAATCATTCAATGAAACAGTAGCAAATCATCCACAATTGGAATCACTGCTGATTCCGCTTGGTGATGGGATGACGGTTGCAGAAGTGAAGAAGTAAGAATAGCGTACCGGGTTCTCGTTGTATGAGAACCTATTTTTTGTATGAGCAGCAGCACTATGTTTGCAAATTAGTTTACTTTAAAGTGGTTTTTTAAATATTTGAAACAGATCTGATGCGAGAGGTTGATTAATTTGGCGACAATAGACGACTAATTGAAATTGGATATACGAGTGGGGACCGTAGTAGAAGCAGAACCATTTGACAAAGCACGGGTCCCAGCGATCAAGATGCGAATCAATTTTGGTGAATTTGGCATGAAATACTCTTCAGCGCAAATTACAAAGAGATATGTCCCAGAACAACTGATTGGACAACAAGTAATGGCAGTGGTCGATTTCCTGGGGAGACGAATTGCGGGTTTTAAATCGGAAGTTTGGTTATTGGTGGTATTCCAGAAGAGGTTGATGTTGTTCTGTTAAAACCAGCAAAGTGGTTGAAAACGGGACGCCAATTGCCTAACCACCTTTAAAAGAATAGATTTAGTCGTTGTTGATTGTGATTTAACTTTAACTTTCAATTTACTATACGAATAATTCATTTTATGATCTACAATTATTAATGAAAACAACTATATTCGTATACTATGAAATTTGGTATTATAATAAATTTGCAGGAATAAAGCCCTTCACTATACCTGTTGGTAGTGAGGGGCGGTATATTCATTATTATAAAACTTTCTTTGTCAGTTAGTAGATTGAATTCTCATCATTATTTTACTAAAATAAAAAATAACATATTATTACCATACTAAACCTGTTAGAATATAAAGTAGGGTTGGGCATAATAAGCATCCCAAACCTGTATAGAAGGTAGCTGTGACGGCTCCATACGGCACCAATCGTACATCCGTCGCAGCTAACCCACCTGTTACACCAGAAGTTGTTCCCATCAATCCTCCATATACCATTGCAGATAACGGATTATCAAGTCCAATATATTTTGCGACAAATGGCGTTCCTACCATAACTAAAACCGACTTGATCAAACCAGCGGCAATACTGATAGCAATTACTTCAGAACTGGCATTTAACGCAGCTCCTGTTATGGGTCCGACAATATAAGTAACTGCACCTGCTCCAATTGTAGTTAAGCTTACTGCATCGTTATAGCCAAATAGTAAAGCGATCAATACGCCTACAACAAATGAAAGCCCCACTCCGATGAATAAAGAAGAAACACCTCGTGCACCTGCTTTTTTAATTTCGTCGAAGTTTGCTCCAAATGATGTAGCAACAATTGCAAAATCCCGAAGCATGCTTCCTCCTAGCAAACCAATCCCCGCAAACAAGGAGACATCCGCCAGTCCTTTAGTTCCTTCAGTATAAACACCTCCGAAGTAAGCTAAAACCAAACCTAGTACAATAGCAATTGCAGATCCGTGTACGATACCCCTTGTAAGTTTTCCTGAAATAAGATACGCAACATACATGGTAACACCGACAATGACAAAGCCAGTAATCAACCCGTTTCCTTCAAGTACATTTGTAATCGCTTCCAAAAACATGTTACTTCACCTCCTGTGTCTTCAGTGGATGGCTTTGATTGAACTCTACCGCTGATTCCCTTGCCTTCTTCCCGCTAAGTAAAGGGACAACTGTCCAACTAATAACTACTGCTGCCACCCCTGCGATAATAGCCAAGGGACCTCCCGTTAAAGCGCCAAGTACATTTTGGCTCGCTGCCATTGCGATGACAATTGGGATGTACATAGCATTCCAAAAAGCGAGACCCGATTGAGCTGGCATGCTTAACATTCCTTTTTTCTGTAGCTTATCTACAACGACAATGAGTAAAAGCATTGCAATTCCTACTCCGCCAACGTTTGAATCTACGCCCATAATCGTTCCGATAATCTCACCGAAGAACATCCCAACTACAAAACAGCCTGCCAGTATTGCCACACCGTAAATCGCCATTTAAACACTCCATTTCTTTTTTATTTAGTCGACTGTATTCTAGACTTAAGAATAAGCAAAGTCTCAAAGATAATCAAGCTAAATATTAAATATTTTAGAATATTCATAGTTTTGTATTGAAAATGGTTGGTAAAGTGTTTAGTATGTTTAGTATACAGTCGACTAAAATTCATAATCTGAGGTGAAGGGATGGAGTATTTCGAAAAGTCTTTAGACAATGCTTTATCAAAAAAGGTGGCAAATCAATTATTAGAGCAAGTGTTGAGCAGCGAGCTAAAGCCTGGAGATCAGGTTGTAGAAAATAATTACGCAGAACAGTTTAACATCAGCAGATCGCCGGTAAGGGAAGCTATTTACTTGCTCACTATGGAAGGGATTATTGAACGTGTCCCTAGGAAAGGCGCTTTTATCAAGGGGTACACGATTGATGAGATGAAGGACTTGCTCGATGTTCGAAATTCTATAGAAATGCTGGCTGTCGAGCGTTTGATAAAACCGAGTGAAGAGAAAAAGTTATTAGAAGAGATGAGATTAGTCGTTCATAAAATGATGAAGGTAGAAAACTATACGGAATATACACATTTGAATTACCAATTTCACTATCTCATATTGAAACTGAGTAAAAGTAAGGTTTTGATTGATATGTACAGTAAGATATCTCTGCCTCTACTGCGGATACAAATTATTCATTTCTCTAGCAATAAAGTGATTGAGAAGTCGGTAAAGGAACATAAGGAGATCTATAGTTGCTTAGTGAAAGATGATATTAGCCAATTGAAAACAATTTTGCGCAAACATACTGAAGATGTAATATACAGCGTAAAAAGCAAATTGTTATAGGTGATTGAAATGAAAAGTGCATGGTTATTCCCTGGTCAAGGCTCACAATACCCTTACTTTTTGAATGAACTTCCTCAGCATTCCATCATAAGCGATACATTGGAAACTGCATCGGAAATAATTAAAGAACCTATAGAAATGTTACAAACAGAAGAAGCGTTGATTAGTACAAGAAATGTGCAACTTACAATGTTAACTGCAAGCGTTGCAACGGCGCGATATTTCTTGAGCCTTGGAGTAAGCCCTCAATTCGTTGCTGGTCACTCTGTCGGGGCTTTTGCTGCCGCAGTCATAGCAAATGTCTTAAGTTTTGAGGAAGCCTTATTGCTTGTGAAAAAACGTGGTGAACTAATGGAGGAACTTCAAGACGAGAACTATGGAATGGCGGTAATTGTTGGTCAGTCAGAAAATAGATTAGAAGAGATTGTTAGCGGTTTATATACAGATGAATATCCGGTTTATGTATCCAATCGAAATTCTCCGACGCAACTAACTTTATCAGGTCATAAACGAGCAATACAAAAAGTTATTGATGAAGTAGACGGGAAGGGAGCCAGTTCAGCTAAAATGCTGAAAGTTACAACGCCATCTCACTCTCCTTTGTTTCTCCCCGTCCAGACTGTTTTAAAAGAAGAATTAGATTCTCTTGAACTTGGACGTCCTTCGATTCCTTTTATTGCAAACCGCAATGCCAGAGTATTACGGAGGTCAAAGGATATTGCACAAGATTTAGCGGAAAGTATCGCACTGCCTGTTCGTTGGCATGATGCCACAACAGTTTTATATGAATATGGCGTGCGTCAATTTATTGAGATGCCACCGGGAGACGTTTTGAAAAGGTTGGCTTCGAGTGCATTTCCTGAAATTCATAGTTATGCCGTCAGTAAAAATGGTATAGACGATTGTCTGTATGTAGAAAAAAATAAAGGAGTGTAGATATGGTTATTATTCAACAACGATCTTGGAAGCAAAAGCTTGAACAAAAACAACGAAGAGTTGAAAGTGTAAGTCATTTAGTCAATGGATCGATTATTCCTACAGAGAAAATTGTGGATGCGCTGGAGTTGCTGATTAAACCCGGGGACCGTGTTGTACTTGAAGGGAATAATCAGAAGCAAGCCTCATTTTTATCCCAGTCTTTGGTTCTTGTAGACCCAGAGAAGGTTCATGATCTTCATATGATTATGTCGAGTGTATCGAGACCCGAACATTTAGATCTATTTGATGAAGGAATCGCTAAGCGAATCGATCTGAGCTATGCAGGTCCGCAAAGTATGAGGATTGCCCAAATGATTGAAGATGGCCGCTTAGTACTGGGGGATCTCCATACATATATCGAACTCTATGGACGATTATTTGTTGATTTAACTCCCAATGTCGTGTTAGTTGCAGCAGACAAAGCGGATAGACATGGAAATTTATATACTGGTCCTAATACGGAAGAAACACCTACAATTGTTGAGGCTGCAGCTTTTAGCGATGGAATTGTAATCGCACAGGTAAATGAAATTGTAGATGAATTACCGCGGGTCGACATCCCAAATTCATGGGTGGATTTCATTGTTGAGGCAGATCATCCATATGAATTGGAGCCATTGTTTACGCGAGATCCGCGCCATATTACCGATATTCAAATTTTACAAGCGATGATGTGTATCCGCGGAATTTATGAAAAGCATAGTGTGCAATCATTAAATCATGGGATCGGTTTCAATACTGCAGCAATTGAGCTGTTACTGCCTTCTTACGGAGAAAAGCTCGGCCTTAAGGGAAAGATCTGCAAAAACTGGGTTTTGAACCCGCATCCAACACTTATCCCAGCCATAGAATCTGGTTGGGCAGAAAGTATTTACTGCTTCGGTGGAGAGTTGGGAATGGAAAAGTATGTAGAAGCAAGAAGGGATGTTTTCTTTACGGGTAAGGACGGAAGTATGCGCTCGAACCGGACATTGGCACAATTAGCGGGACAGTATGCTGCAGATCTCTTTATTGGATCAACTTTGCAAATGGATGCGTATGGAAATTCCTCAACTGTGACAAAGGGGCGTGTTGCCGGCTATGGCGGTGCACCGAATATGGGGCATAACCCGGGAGGCCGCCGTCATTCTACAGAGGCTTGGTATAACATGATGACTTCAACAGACGAGCTTGCAAGAGGAAAAAAACTAGTTGTACAGGTTGCTGAGACATATCAGGATGCGAATACACCTGTATTTGTAGAACGTTTGGATGCCGTTGATGTAAAAAAACAAGCCAATTTAGCTGTTGCCCCCGTTATGATTTATGCGGAAGATATTACGCACGTTGTGACGGAAGAAGGGATTGCTTATTTATACAAAACGGATAGCCCGGCTGAACGAAGGGAAATGATTGCTTCGATTGCAGGAGTGACGCCACTTGGCATGGAGCATGATGTAAAGCAAACACAACAGTTACGTGACCGAGGGCTTGTTGCTTTACCTGAAGATTTAAATATTCAGAGGGGAGAAGCGAACCGTTCATTATTAGCGGCGAAGAATATCGATGAACTGGTCCAATGGTCGGGCGGTCTATATGAGCCTCCTGCGAAATTTAAAAGCTGGTAAGGAGAGGATTGAAGTGCGCCAAAAGATATGTAAGGAAATAGCGGATGAAGCTGTGGCAGCACTGCTTGAAGAGGTAGAGTTAACACCTAAACCAGGTCTGGTTGATATGCGTAATAATGGCTCACATCTAGACTTGAATATTCCAATGATGCGAGAATCTGCAATCTGTTTGCACGATACATTTTATAAGATGGCTGATCTTCATTATGATAAATCGCCGACAGTCCTTTTGCGTGAGCAATTTGGTGCAATTGGGCGTATAGGTGAAAAGAGGATGTATGCGGTTACAAATGGAGTCAACACACATAAAGGGGCTATTTGGTCAATCGGATTGCTGTGTACTGCGATAGCCCGTCGAAAAGGGGACATTTCATTTCCGCAAGTACTAGATGATGCTGCGGAGCTTGCTAAACTAACGGATCGGTTGATTCCCGTTCAACAAACGAATGGGGGAAACGTGAAGAAAAAGTATGGAATGCCCGGCGCAAGGGAGGAAGCTCAATCAGGCTTTCCGCATATTAAGAACTTTAGCTATCCTACTTATAAGAAGATGCGTGAAACGCGTACATCCACAGTGGCGAAACTGCTGACCTTGCTGGCACTGGTATCGAATTTGAACGATACTTGCTTAGCTCACAGGGGAGGATTGGAAGCATTAGACTATGCGCAGAAGGAAGCTGGTAAAGCAATTCAAAACTTCTCCGATGAAGCACTGTTTCGTCTAGACGATGAGTTTATAAAGCGATGGATCTCGCCTGGCGGTTCGGCGGATTTATTGGCAGCAACATTTTTTATTTCAAATTGGATCTCGAAAAATCAAAGGAGTGTGCGATATGGAGAAGTTGACTTATACATTTCCGGCAAATCGACCCATTCAACGTAAGACACATGTTGGAGTCGTAGGGTCAGGTGATTTGGAAATTTTGCTGGAACCAACCAAAGGCGAAGAAACGGTTGTTGAAATTCGTACTGGAATTACTGGTTATTCGGATACTTGGAAAAGAGTAATCGAACGTTTTATGGCCCAACAACAAATTCTTGCTTCTATAACAATTAATGATTTCGGAGCTACTCCCGGTGTAGTTTCAATTCGGTTAGCTCAAGCTGCGGAGGTGAGTATGAATGGTTAGTACATTGCCTGTTAGTCTTGTAGAAAGCAAAGCGAGAGAACGAGCGCAAGCCATATTGGATGAAGGGTCGGCAAGAGAATTGTTAGGACCGTTTGATCGATTTGAATCCCCGCACTTGGAAGCACAGAACATAGTACCTCAGAGTGATGACGGCATGGTTATCATGAAAGGGACAATTCAAGGGAGACATACATTAATTATTTCAATTGAGGGTAGTTTTCAGGGGGGAGGGATCGGTGAAGTTTCGGGTGCTAAATTTGCAGGAGCATTGGAAAAGGCGCTTGAGGACTGCCAAAATGGTAACTTAATTTATCCGATTATCATTTATGACACAGGCGGAGTTCGGCTGCAAGAAGCAAACTATGGATTGTTATCTATAGCTGAAATCAGCTCTGCTATAGTGGCTTTGAAAGAGTACGTTCCAGTGGTTGGCATTATTCCAGGTAAAATTGGTTCATTTGGCGGCATGTCTCTGACTGCAGGATTATGTTCTGCCCTTGTGATGACAAGAGAAGGCCGATTGGGAATGAACGGACCCGAAGTAGTAGAGCAAGAAGCGGGAATTCAAGAACTGAATTCAAAAAATAAGCAATTCATTTGGGAAATGATTGGCGGTAAAGGTCGCTTGAAGAGTGGATTGGTGGATCGGGTTGTGGAGGACGATGTACCCAACTATATAGAAGCAATTGAATCTGTATGGAGTAACCCGACATTCGCCAATCGAACGTTGCAGTATGAAGAATTCTTAAGTATGTTGCATGAACTTTCTTTAGATGGAAAAATAGATCCTTCAGTATCCAGAACTCTATTGCAAAATCGTACCAAGGTTATTGAAATAAAGTATGACACGAGCAATGGAAAAACAGCAAGTCGAGGACGTACTTGGTTCAACGTTCTTACGGATCATGCGCCATCTATTTCACCGACACCAACAGTATTGGTTGCTGATAAAGAGCAGGATGGAAAAAAGTTTCGATATATTGCTGTCGTTCCGGACGAAGGAAATAAATTTTATCGAGCAAGACATGGTGAATTTGGATTAGTGGAAGCTTGGACAGTCGCAAAGTATGTGCGCGAAGCCGTTGAAGAAGATGCTGGTTCTAAGGAAAAAAGAGTTATCGTACCAATAGTCGATGTACCGGGGCAAGCATTTGGTTACCATGAAGAACTATTCGGTATTTATTTAGCATGTTCTGCTAGTGTAGAGGCATATGCCACTGCCCGTCAGCAGGGTCACCCTATCGTAACGTTGGTTGTAGGCAAAGCAATTTCCGGAGCATTTCTATCACATGGTATGCAAGGTAATCGTATCCTTGCATTTGATGATGATCAAGTTCAAGTACATGTCATGTCGAAAAAGTCTGCTGCTTTAGTGACGATGCGCACGGTTGAAGAATTAGAAGAGTTTGCAAAAACTGTTCCATCTATGGCATATGATGTTCATTCTTTTAAATCGCTAGGTGCGATTCATGAATTGCTTCAAGGTATTAATGCCGATCTACCGTCCAATGAGCAATTGCAGCAGGTAAAGGAATCCATCCAATCAGCTACTAATGATATATTGCAATCCACTGACCGTTCATTGCGTATCCGTCTTCAATCGCCAGAGGCTGTTAAGAAAGGCCGCAAAGCTTCAATTGCTGTACGGAATGCTATAAATTCACAATGGAAGTAAAAGTGCACGACATCGTATATTTGGAATCTGCCCTTGCGATTGAAAGCAGAGAATCTATACCTGATTGGGTGTTAACAGAAAAAACGGCAAAAAACATAGCGGTTGTCCGACGTATGAAAACACTCGAAAATATTGTTCCCATTGGATTCAGGGGGAATGATCGCACCAAGCGATTTGCTGCCCTGACACCTTTAGATAATATACAAAAAGTAATAACACCAGAACAGGCGACTTTTGGACAAATACCAAAAAGTCATGAACAGACAATTGTACATCTCAGACAAATATGCCGCGGTATCCGTTGGGGAATTGGAGGAAGTGTAGGTTTTACGATGGCTACAGGAATTCATGCTTGTACGGAAGAGAGTGATATCGATGTCATTCTTTACAAAGAGAGAATGGAATCGCTTCAACCGCTCCAACGCTTGTATGAACAAATTCAACAATTGAATCATCAGGTAGATGTACAGGTCGAAGTTGCTAATTTTGGGGCTTGCCTCTTGAATGAACTTGTCACATCAACTACTGTCTTATTGCGTACAGGTACCGGTGTTTTTTTGGTACAAAGGGATAATTTGTTTCGCAGCAATTAAGCTACTCCTACTGTGATATGGTAACAGTCATTTTGTTAAAAAAAGCCCTACAAGGAAACACAATTCCTTGTAGGGCTTTTCAGTTAGTCTTCTTCTATTTCCATACGGTTTTTCTTGAAGAGCTTAGATAATATCTCATAAACGATTGGCACAACAATTAAGGTTAACAAAGTTGAACTGATTAACCCACCGATTACTGTGATCCCAAGTCCTTTGGATATCAAACCGCCGCCACCGCCGGATCCAATTGCCAACGGAATGAGCGCACCGATTGTAGCGATTGCGGTCATTAAAATTGGACGTAGACGCGTTGCGCCCGCTTCAAGAACTGCTTCGCGCATTTTCATGCCAGTACGTTCCATACGGATAATCCGGTCCACCAGGACGATCGCGTTCGTTACAACGATACCAATTAACATCAATAGCCCCATCATGACAGAGATAGAGATGGTTTCGCCAGCAATTAATAAACCGACAAATGAACCAATTACTGCAAATGGTAACGAGAAGAGAATGGCAAACGGTGCAACCCCTTCACGGAATGTAACAACCAAGATGAAGTACACGATGGCAATAGCCGCTAGCATCGCCACAATTAGTTGTGTAAACGTTTCTGTCATATCTGCAGCAACACCTGCTACATCGACTGTTACACCTTTCGGTAAATCTAATTTATCAATTGCCTTATCGACTTCTGATGTAGCTTTTGAAATATCATCATCCAGAATTTTTCCTGAAACTGTTGCGTAGTATTCCCCTTGGCTTCGGGCAAGTTCATTGAGCGTTGTTCCTTGCTCAACTTCTACAAGTTCTGAAAGTTTCATTGTTGTACCAAGTGCCGTTGGTACTTCTGTTTCTAATAAATCATCAATCGATTTTGGTTGAACAGCCTCTTCCTGTTGTACAATCACTTTTAATGAATTTCCTTCTTTTTCAATTGTCGTTAAGACATCTTGAGTTCTTGTTGGGTTTAACATCATGACAATTTGCCCTGTCGTTAGCCCGTACTGAAGCAATTCATCTTGCTCTACCTTGAGTTTGTACTCAACGTACGCGTCTTTTGCACTTGAAGAAACATCTTCTAAACGGTTGTTATCATTCATAACGTCTTCTACCATTTTTACGGCTTCATTTAGTTTGTCTAAATTTTCACTGTAGAAAGTGTAGCTGACTTCATTTGTAGACGCGCCCATCGAAGTGAAATCTTGGCTCTTCCACTCTCCAGTTTGGCCAATGTCGAATACATAGTCTTCGATTTCTGAGCGAGCTTCAGGGAAGTTCTTCATGTCTGGATCAAAGATGAGGAACATTAGTGCACCATTCGAACCTCCGCCCATCATTGCAGACATTGGGTCTCCCGCATCCGTGACAGATAACTGGACAATATCAATATCGTCACGCTTTAATAACTCTTGTTCTACAACTTCAATATTCGCCAACGTATCTTCCATTAACTCGCCTGTCTCGGGTGTATACGTTAGGTACATCGTTTTCTCTTCTTCACTACCCATAAAGCTAAACCCAATTAATGGTGTCAACGCCACACTTCCAGCTAACAATACAATTGAGATGATAGAAGTGATGACTTTATGATTTAGCGTCCAGCTAAGGATGCCTTTATACCAATTGGCTAGTTTTCCAGCTTCCTTATGGTTACTTTCTGTTTTTTCACCATATAGCTTTTTCCTAAATAGGAAATGAGATAACGCAGGAACAATTGTAATGGCAACAATTAACGAGGCACCGAGTGCAAATGTCATCGTTAATGCGAATGGCATGAACAACTCACCAACCATCCCACCTACAAAAATAAGTGGTGCAAATACCGCAACTGTTACAAGAGTTGAGGACATAATTGGTTTGAACATTTCAATCGTCGCTTCACGTACAAGTGCGCGTCCTGATAACTTCTCTGTTTTCAAATGCAAGCGCCGATATATATTTTCCACGACGACAATTGAGTCATCAATTACCCGACCGATCGCCACGGTAATTGCGCCGAGCGTCATAATATTTAACGTAATATCCATCCAATTTAATAGCAGTAAAGCCATGAAAATTGATACCGGAATAGATACAATTGAAATAATCGTTGATTTAAAATCGCGTAGGAAGAGCAGGATGATTAATATTGCAATTGCTCCACCAAATAACGCCTTCTCAATCATTGTTGAAACAGATTTTTCAATTGGCTCTCCTTGATCGAGTGATACGTCGACGACAAGACCGTCAATTGACTTCTCTTCTTCTTTGATTAATTTTTTTACGGCATTGACAACATCCACCGTGTTGGCTTGTTGCCCTTTCAGAATTTGAATGGCAATGGCATCTTCGCCATTTGTTCTTGAAACGGATTCTACTTTACCGACAACTTCAATTGTCGCAATGTCACCAAGCGTCACAAAAGGTGATGGATTACTTTCGGATGGTGTTACAGGAATCAGCATACCCTTTAATTCAGTTGCTGTCATGAACTTGCCGTCTACCGCAACAGCCTGCTCACCTTCATTAAATTCATAAAGACCTAATGACACCGCCAAGTCACTCGCTTGGATCATTTCTTTCACTGTATCTGGCGTAATATCCAGTTCTGCCATCTTTTTATCATCGTACGTAAGTTGTACTTCTTCAATATGTTGGCCTGTAATCGTTGCAGATGCCACGCCATCGATTTTGTTGATCTTTGGAAGTAAAATATCTTCAACAGTAGATGTTAGATCCACAATATCTTCAGTCGTACTACTTACACTTAATGCAACGACTGGCATCATATTCATGCTAAGTGCTGTAATCGTTGGTTTTTCGGCCTCTTCAGGCAAGGACACTTCATCTAATGCAGCGTCTAATGCGCGTTTAGCCTCATCCATGTCTATGCCGTACTCGTATTCTACTTGAATATTGGATACATTCGAATAAGAATTTGAATAAACGGATTTCACATGCTCGAGATTTTCGACTGCTTTTTCTAACGGCATGGAAACGTCTTCCATGACTTGCTCAGGGGTGGCTCCTGGATAGACATCCATAACCATTAAAAATGGAATTGATATATCCGGAAGTGTCTCTGTTTTCATCTTTGTACCTGAATAGATACCCGATGCAACAATGATGATTGTTAGCAACCAAACTGCTAATTTATTCTTTAGGACGAAATTGACTAAACCTTTCACTCTTACACCTTCCCTTATTTGACTAACCTCATTCAATTTCCTATACTAATGACTAATAAGTCACATGTCAACGAAAAACCTTAGGAGCGATCAGATACTCATGACAAAAAAACAGCTGATTATGGAGAAGGCAATAGAATTATTTGCAGAAAAAGGCTTTGAAGCAACATCAGTGCAACAAATAACCGATGAATGTGGTATTTCAAAAGGTGCATTCTATCTAACGTTTAAATCTAAAGACGAATTGATTTTGGCATTGATTGATTACTTTATGATGCAGTTCACCTCAGATATTGACTATGTGGTCAAAAACACAAAAAATAAAGAAGACCTTTTATATAAATTTTATTACACTATTTTCAATTCCTTTAGTAAACACGCTGATTTTGCCAAGATTCTTATTAAAGAACAAATACGATCATTTAATGAGGAATTTCTTCAAAAGAGCCATATCTACGACCAAGCAATGGATAAAATAATTTTATCGATGGTTGAAAGGCTATATGGTGATGAGATCCATCAGACAAAGCATGACGTAATGTACTGTGTTAAAGGCTTTATGAAAACATACGCAGAGTTGTTTTTATTTCACAATTTACCGTTGGATTTAGATTTACTAGCCCGGTCGCTTGTGGAAAAAACAAATGTACTGGCAAGAAATATTACAATCCCGTTCATTTCAACTGAGCTGGTTCAACTGCTTCACCAATCAAAGGGAAAAGAAGCAACGAAGGATCAAATCCTTGAACTCATTGAACAAAATATAAATGAAATTGAAGAATCTATTGAAAAAGAGTCATTAATCCTCCTCAAGCAACAGTTAATCGAACCAGCGTTAAGCCCTGCGATTGTAAAAGGTTTACTTGAAAATATCCGAAATCACCCCCAGTGTAAATGGACCTCTTATTTGCTTCGGGGTTATTTTGAAGCACTCTAAAGGAAACAGCTAATCCATCCACCTGGCGTACTCTTTGGGATTTCCCCTTCAGTCAGGGATGCGTACTGAAAGGGAAACCCCTTACTTTTTGTTCGGTAGGGCAATGGTTTTTGCTTTGTACGTAGCTAGTTACATGATATTCGCTCTTGAAAAGATGAATACCAGTAGTCAAACAGCAACAGTGGGTAAATATAATAAATTTCCAGGTTTATCAACCCTTTCAAAACCATTTCTATAATGTTAATATAAATTTTTGGATGCGTTATTGGAAGTACATGATTACAAGTCATGTAGTGTATAAAAAGATACTACTAGAGGGTGATAATAGATGGCAGTGCAACCGGAGCTATGTCGAGTAGAAGATGCGCTTGGCATCTTGGTAGGAAAGTGGAAGCCGATCATATTATTGGTTCTACTGCATGAAGGTACGCATAGATTCAGTGAGCTTAAAAGAAGGGTGCCAGGAATCACACAGAAAATGTTAACCACTCAGCTTCGTGAACTAGAGGAAGAGGATATTATCAGTCGAAAAGTCTACCCCCAAGTGCCGCCGAAGGTAGAGTATTCCATGACGGACTATGGAAAGAGTTTAGAACCTATTTTAACAGCGATGCATGAATGGGGTACTGCACATACATTACGTAAAATGCAAAAAGTCCAAGATTAATTGAGTGACATCGTAAAAAAATAACTTTATTATTAGTAGTATACTTTTTGATACTATGCCACTTTTAAGTGCGTACTTATGTAAAAGTGGTTACCAAATTATAATAAAGATATACAGCAAGAGAAATAGATACAAGGGGAGAGTTTTGAGTATGAACATTTTAGTAGTAAAAGCAAACAATCGTCCCGCTACAGAAGCGGTTTCAAGTAAAATGTACGAAACATTTATGGCTGAATTAGAGGGTAAAGACGTCAACGTTATAACTTACGACGTTTTTGAAGAAGACACGCCTTATTTTGGACAAGAAATCTTTAATGCTTTCGGTAAAGTGCAAAACGGTGGAGAATTAACAAAAATTGAATCACGCCTTTTAGCTGCAAAACAAAAGGCAATGGATGCAGTCTCAGCTGCTGACGTAATTGTGTTTGCATTCCCACTTTGGAATCTAACAATCCCGGCTAAATTACAGACATTCATCGATTATGTGTATGCTGCTGGTTTTACATTTAAATACGATGCTGAAGGTAACCTGGTCAGCTTAATGACAGAGAAAAAGGCAATCTTCCTAAACGCTCGTGGCGGTATTTACTCAGCTCCTGAAGCGGCTCCAATGGAGATGGCTGTTAACTATATGCGCAATGTCGTCGGTGGTGTCTTCGGTATGCAAATCATTGATGAAGTGATTATAGAAGGCCACAACGCAATGCCTGATAAAGCGGGAGAAATCATTGCTTCAGGCATGGAAGAAGTAAAAGCTTCTGCTAATCGTTTACTCGAACTGACTGTTCACGCGTAATTTAAAAATGTAACAAGTTTTCACCGGAGTTACTAATACAGCATTTATTTGCAAACTCTTACCATCCGTCAAGTGCGGGTGGTTTTTTTATTGGTGCGAGGAGCTGAAATTGGTTGAACGAATAAATACTTTTAAAATAGTTATCAGAAAACTGTTGACAATCTGAAATATCCGTCGTATCATTGCTTTCAATAACACATTGCAGACCAAGAATGGAACTAGTAGAAGTGTTTGTGTCTTTTTAGAGAGCTGATGGTTGGTGAAAATCAGCAGGCGCACATTTTGAACTCATCCAGGAGTTACTCCCTGAACGTTTGATAGTAAGGGATGTCGGTTTCCTCCGTTATCGGGATAGACAGTGATGGCTGTCGATAAGTGGATTTGTCTATACGACAGGTCAATTAGAGTGGTACCGCGAGTATAACCTCGTCTCTATATTTCGATATAGAGGCGGGGTTTTTTATTTTACTAAAAAAGGAGTGCAGAGAAATGAGTAGAAAAATTTGGGTATTTGATACAACGTTACGTGATGGCGAGCAGGTGCCGGGAGCTAAACTGAATCTTTATGAAAAAGTAGAGATCGCACAGCAGCTCAAGAAATTAGGTGTCGATATTATTGAAGCTGGATTTCCTGCATCCTCTCAAGGTGATTTTGACGCGGTCCAAGCAGTTGCCCAGAAAGTAGGTAACACAAGCGATATAATGATTACCGCATTGGCGCGTGCAGTTCAAGCAGATATCGATTCGGTTTACAACGCGGTAAAATATGCTGAAAACCCTATGATTCATATGGTGCTTGGTACGTCTGACATCCACGTGGAGAAGAAATTCAATAAATCCAAAGATCAAATCCTGCAAATTGGCGTGGATGCAGTAAAATACGCAAAAAGCCTATTGCCGGAAGTACAATATTCAACGGAGGATGCTTCACGCTCCGAGTTTGAATATTTATGGAAAACCATCGAAGCTGTCATGAAGGCGGGGGCTACCATGATTAACGTGCCCGACACGGTGGGCTTTGCTGAACCTGAGGAATTCGGTGCAATGATTTACAAATTAAATGATCGAATGAAAAATTTGAATCCTAACGTTTTACTGAGCGTTCACTGCCATAATGACTTAGGTATGGCAACGGCCAATACTTTGGCAGCTGTCAAAAACGGCGCGGATAAAGTAGAGTGTACGATTAATGGAATTGGCGAGCGCGCTGGCAATGCAGCGTTGGAAGAAGTGGTCATGGCACTAAAAACAAGGAATGCTGTCTATAACGTAAATACACGTATTAACACAAAAGAAATTATCAATACATCGCGTCTAGTATCCAGCTTTATGGGATTGGATGTGCAAGTGAACAAAGCGATTACAGGAGACAATGCCTTTGCTCATTCTTCTGGTATTCATCAGGACGGTTTACTGAAATCAAGAGACGCCTATGAGATCGTTCATCCCGAAGATGTTGGCCTAGATGATATGGAGCTGATTTTAACAGCGCGGTCCGGACGACATGCTGTGAAAAATGCACTTGAAAATCTTGGATTTGCCCAGTTGGCGCCAAAGGATTTTGAAGGGATTTTCGAAGGTTTCCTAGCATTGGCTGATGCGAAGAAAGAAGTGTATGATCATGATCTATATGTAATCGTCGAAAATTATTATGAACAGCATGAAAAGGCGAATGTGACCAATTACAGCGACCATTTCTTTGAATATGAAGACTTACAAGTCGTCAGCAATTCAAGTTTTCCTTCTGCAAGCGTGAAGATTCGTAAAGGCGGAAAAGTCTTCATGTCCAGTGCAGTCGGTTCTGGCCCAATTGACGCTCTTTATTCCGCGATAGCCGATATAACGAAAATTAACGTCAAGTTGGTGGAGTACGATATCAGCAGTGTTTCGCGAGGGAAAGACGCACTGGGTAAAGTGAAAATTACGATTGAACATGAAGGGGAAACATATATCGCAAAAGCAGCAGATACAGATATACTAAAAGCGAGCGCATTGGCTTACATGAATGCCATTAACAGTGTGATTGTTACCAGTATAAAGGAAGCACCTGTGCAACCAGCCGCCGTAAATAGTTAATTTTCTCGGGGGTGTAATGGAGTCAATGCACGCAGCGGGTCTATTCTCAAAAGTCGTGGGCGGCAGTTCCAACAGATGTCTTTATAACAAGTTCTCAAACCGTTCTACGTCGGTTGAGAACTTGTTTTTATTCGTAATATAAATTAGGATCAGCTACAAGACTTTTATTCTTGTAACTTTATCCATTCTCATACGACTACTCTTATGAAAACATAAAAGGAGTTGGTTTTTTATGAAGATGAAGAAAGCTGTGCCATTCGCGATGTCTGCACTGCTTGTAGGTGGAGCACTTACACCCGCTGCAGTTTTTGCAAATGAGGGAGGCAATTCAGAAGAGATGCAAGTAAAACCGTCATTTGTACAAGTTGAAGGGACGATTGAAAGTGTTGAGGTGGGAGAGCAGTCAACTCTTTATTCAATTAAAGATGGTGAAGAGACGAATGTCTTGGCTGTTATGAAAGAAACGCTAGTCTTCGATAACACCGGCAAACAGGTAGAATTAAAAAAAGGGGATAAGATTGTTGCGTACACGAATGCAGACAAACCGATGATTATGATTTATCCACCACAGTACAGTCCCGATGTTGTTATTGTGGATACGGAAAAGACAGGTTTCGTAGCGGTTGAGGCATTTGATGAAGACTTGTTAAGTAAACATCTATCATTGAAATTAAATGTGGATGAAAAGACGGTTCTTTCTAGTGTTTCAGGCAAAGAAGTAACTGCCGCTGATCTACCAGAAAAGGATTTGCTGGTTTTCTATACGATGACCACTAGAAGCATCCCTGCCCAGACTACACCAGAAAAAGTAGTGGTTCTTGACGGCAATGCAGATGATTCAGATTCCGAAAAGAATTCTATTATCGAGGAAATGATTGCTGCCGACCACCACATGGTAAATGGGGTGAAGATGGTACCGCTTCGGGCACTTGCTGTGGAACTTGGATATAAGGTCGAGTCCACGGGCAAAGGGGCTATCATATCCAAAGATGCTCGTTCTTACACGATTACCCGAGGTGAAAAGGCGTATGGCTACAACAAATCACTTCGTCAATTTGACGTAGCACCTGATTTGCTTGAACGTTGGAAGACCTATGTACCTGTTGAGCTTATTGAAGATATGATGCAATGATGTTGTGCTCGCGAAGTAAGCGCAGTTACGAGTTTTGATAGAAGTTAAGAAGGAGCTGTTCAGGGAAGTCATTAAAATATGACTTTCTATGAACAGCTTTTTTATTCATATGTTAATTGTACATAGAGTGCCTTCAATCGGGAAACACGCTTAGGATTCTTAACGCTTCAATTCTTTATAGTCACTTTTCACCCTGACAATATTCACGAATTAGTCGCGAGGCTTTGGACTGGCTAATTTGAAGATCTGTTGCTACTCCTCTGGAAGATCCAAATTTCTGATAGGATCTTCTGACCATCGTTCCCGCCACGTTATCCAATGCTTTTTCTAATGAATTTGAGTAGACCAATTCAGGGATATCTTTGATCTTCTCTAGAATCACTTCTGGCAGATCTTCCACTTCGATGACTGCTTCGCTTGTAATTACCAGTCGTTCCATCAGATTTTCTAGCTGGCGTACATTACCTGGCCATGAATAATGGAAGAGTACTGTTAAACACTCTTCAGAAATTATTTTGTTTGAATTGTATTTTTCATTGAACTTACTTAAAAAACTGTATGCTAACGGTACGATATCTTCTTTTCGTTCGTGCAAGGGCGGCATATGGATATCGATAACGTTGAGCCGGTAATATAAATCTTCTCGGAAAGTTTTGTTTTCGACCATTTTGAGTAGATCTTGATTTGTTGCGGCAATAATACGGACATTAACCGTTTTACTCACATTGCTTCCGACCGGTATAAACTTCTTATCCTGAATGACTTGAAGCACTTTTGCTTGCAAAGGCAAGGCCAATTCTCCGATTTCATCCAAAAATATCGTCCCATTATCAGCTGCCTCGAACAAACCAATTTTACCTTCCTTATTAGCTCCTGTGAACGAGCCCGCTGTATATCCGAACAGCTCCGATTCCAGCAATTCCTCTGGGATTGCTGCACAATTCACATTTAAAAAAGGACCGTCTTTTCTTTTACTCAATTTATGCAGATGATAGGCAATAACGCCTTTGCCGGTGCCGGACTGGCCGTGAACCAATACAGTCGAGTCTGTAGGAGCGACTTTTTCACAAAAACTTAAGATTTTACGTACTTTTTGATTGTTCGTGATAACGGAATTTGTGAATTCTGATTTTACATTATCCTGTAAATGTTTTTCCTCCGTCTTTGTTAGACGTGTAAAATCCTTGATTTCAGTTGCAGTGAACACCATATATTCAATCTCATTTTGATCATTCAATATAGGGAAACCCCTGGTCAGCAGCTCAGCGCCGATATTTGTTTGCTGCCGAATCGATACGGGCTCTTTTTTCTCCAGCACGGGCGGAACAGCGGAAGGCGTCCAGTAGCCTTCGTTAAAAAAATCGTCATTATATCTTCCTACTACATCATCTTTCCTAACTCCATAATGCTTCTCACAGATCCGATTGACATAGACAATCCTTGTATCCTTGTCCAATACAAAGATTTCATCTGATGAGTAATCCAGTATTCTCAGTAGTGATTCCAGAGATAAATTCATTTTCGGTTGTTCTGTATTATCGGCCATACGGTGTCACCTTCCTAAACATTTTGTGAGTCAGTTTTGGAAAAAACGCTATTCTTTTGAGCGGATTTTGACTCAATTGTATCAGTGTTTTTTAAAAAATACGACAGAAAACTTATTACTATGCCAATTTTAAAAGTTGGCACAATACTTGCAATAGTATTGTGTAACGTGGAAAAAAACAAGGGTAATCCCTAGTTGCCTCGTAACATATCACACTATCCAAATGAATGGCTACAAGGAGGTACAACATGAATAGAACAGCTGAAATTTCCGACATCACAATTATTGGCGGCGGTCCGGTCGGCTTATTCACAGCATTTTACGCGGGACTTCGCCAAACGTCCGTTAAGATCATTGAAAGCTTGCCCCAACTTGGAGGTCAGCTTGCCGCTCTTTATCCCGAAAAGTATATCTATGACATTGCGGGATTCCCTAAGGTTAGAGCCCAAGAGCTAGTAGACAATCTAATAGAACAGATGAATCAATTTGAAACTACTGTCTGTTTAGGAGAAACGGTGATGCAAGTTGAGAAAGAAGCAGATGGCGTATTCAAATTAACTACGAATAAAGAAATCCACTATTCTCGAACGATTATTATAACTGCTGGAAATGGAGCCTTCCAAGCACGCAAAATGGAGATCGAAAGCGAAGAGAAGTTTCAAGAAAAAAATATTCATTATTTTGTTCAAAATATGAATCAGTTCGAAGGAAAAAAGGTCGCATTATTCGGCGGCGGAGATTCAGCAGTGGATTGGGCACTCATGCTTGAACCAATTGCTGAAAAAGCATCAATCATTCATCGCCGCGACAAATTCCGGGCCCATGAGCATAGCGTGGAACTTTTGAAGCAATCGAAAGTAGAGCGGTTGACTCCATACGTTCCGGTTGAATTGTTAGGTGAAGAGAAAATTGAAAAAGTGCTCCTCAAACATTCAAAAACAGAAGAGCTTTTAGAGCTGGAGGTTGATGATGTACTGGTCAATTACGGTTTTGTCTCTTCTCTCGGACCCATTAAAGACTGGAGTCTTGAAATAGAAAAAAACTCTGTTGTAGTGAACTCGAAAATGGAAACGAATATCGAAGGAATTTACGCAGTTGGAGATATTTGCACATATGAAGGCAAAGTGAAACTGATTGCTTCAGGTTTTGGAGAGGCACCGGTTGCAGTCAGCAGTGCCAAAGTATTTATAGATCCAACAGCGAAAATGCAGCCGCTGCACAGCACGAGTGTCATGGGAGATAAAGAAGAAGCTTCGAAGAAAGTGAAAGTCGGGGCGAACTGATTATTAAAAGTAGGAGGCGGAGATATGGCTCAATTTACGATGGTGGAGCGAAGCACGTGCATCGCTTGCGGAGCGTGTAACCCTGTTGCACCTGATTTATTTGATTACACAGCTGATGGTTTTGCCTATGCGCTGCTAGATGACAATGAAGGGACTACTGAAGTCCCTGAGGATTTGATCGAGGATCTGGAAGATGCATTTGAAGGATGTCCGACGAACTCAATCAAAATGTCCGACACACCGTTTTCTTGTCAGAAAGTAGAAGCTAGTTAATTTAACTGAAAAAATGAAATAGAAACCTAAAGGAGAATGAGAAATGGCTTATAACAAAGTACAGAATGCAACAGATAGAAAATTTGAGAAAACGATGCCTTATAATTTATTCACAGATCCGAGTGTGTTAGGGAAAGAAAAGGAGCTCATTTTCGCAAAAAGCTGGCAATTGGTCGGCCATGTGAGCCAAGTGGAAAAGAAAGGTGCATTTTTCACTGCTGAGATCGGCGATGACCCAATTATCATAATCCGAGGAACAGATGAAGTTCTTCGTGCGTTTTATAATGTGTGTCCGCACAGAGCGACAAAACTTGAGAAAAGTGATTCAGGCAAAAAGAAGATTTTACAATGCTCGTATCATGGTTGGACATTCAAAACAGATGGCGCCTTAAACAAAGCACCGAATTTCCGCAGTGAAGAGGATGCTGCTTGTGTACAAGATGCTTGCCTGCGTTCCGTTCGAATGGAAGTCATTGAATCTTTGATTTTCGTTAACTTGGATGATAATGCAAAGCCGTTGGCTGAGTCTTATGGTGACTTCTTCGATCGACTGGGGAAATTTGAGTTTCTGAAAAATTTACAATTTACTCACCGTAAGTCTCGTCATATCAAAGCGAACTGGAAGGCATTTATTGAAAACTATCTAGAATGTGACCATTGCCACGTGGCACACCCAAGCTTCATTGATACACTTGATATGGATGATTACCAAATCATCACGTGTGAGAATTATTCGATTCAAGGTTCCATGGTGAAACCCGACAAGCAATACGGGGAAGTGAATCTGGATGAGGCAGAAATGCAAGGCGGATCGTTTTTCTGGTTGTGGCCGAACTTGATGCTTACAATTTATCCGGGGCCAGCTAACATGGCAACAATTCAATTGGTACCGATCGATCATGAAAATACTGAAATCGTTTACACATACTATTTCAGCGAAGATAGCCTAGAAAAACTAACGCAAGAAGAGAAAGACCTGATGACATTCGCGGAGCAAGTTCGCTTCGAAGATATCGAATTGGTTGAGCTAGAGCAACTCGGCTTCAAATCACGTGCGTTTGAAAAAGGCCGCTACTCTCAATCTGAACAAGCAATCGTACAATTTCATGAAATGGTTCTGGAGGCGCTCAATGAATAAATTACTTGATAAGTCAACTGCTAAACAACTAATGATTAATGGAGAATACGTGGAAGCACCAACCTATGTACCTCTTTTCTCTCCTTATTCCGATGAAAAAATCGCCGATATCGCCATGGCGGATCAGGCATTGACGGAAAAAGCGATTGAAGCTGCGTACAATGCACGAAAGGTGATTGGCAATATGCCCGCATTCCAACGGGCAGAAATCTTAGAAAACGCTGCAAGAATCCTTGCGGAAAGAGCAGAGGAAGCAGCAACTATTATTTCAAATGAATCATCCAAGCCAATCATGTTTTCAAGAGGCGAGGTCTCAAGAACAATCGAGACTTATAAGTTCGCTGCAGAAGAAGCGAAGCGTATCCATGGTGAAACTATTCCTTTTGATGCTGCTTCGGGTGGTGTAGGACGGATTGGATATACGCTGCGTGAACCAATCGGTGTGGTCGGTGCCATTACACCTTTTAATTTCCCGATGAACTTGGTGGCTCATAAAGTAGGACCGGCAATTGCTGCTGGAAACCCAATCGTTCTGAAGCCGGCTTCGCAAACCCCATTGTCTGCACTTTTCATTGCGGAAGTGTTTAAAGATGCAGGTCTACCTGCGGGCGTGTTGAATGTTGTTACTGGACCAGGCAGTGTGATTGGTGATGTTCTCGTCAAAGATGAACGCATAAAATTGATCACCTTTACGGGGAGCCCGAGTGTCGGCATTGGTATCAGCAATAAAGCGGGCTTGAAGAAAACGACTCTTGAATTGGGATCCAATTCAGCTTTGATTATTGATAAGGATATCGACATTGATTCGATTATCGAACGTTGTGTTATGGGGGCTTTCTCAAATCAAGGTCAAGTATGCATCTCAACGCAACGTATTTACGTCCATCAAGATCATTATGAAGAATTTACATCTAAATTTGCGGCTGCTGCAAAGCAATTGAAGCTGGGCGATCCGCTGGCGGAGGATACGTACATCTCTTCTTTGATCTCAAAGAAAGAATTGGAACGTACACTTGACTGGATTGAGGAAACAAAGAAAAGTGATGCAGAAATTCTTGCCGGTGGTTATGCACAAAACGGAGTTCTTGCGCCGACGATCATCGTCAATGCCGATCATGCGCTGAAAGTTTCTTGCCAGGAAGTATTTGCGCCGATCGTTGTTGTTAATAAAGTCGATTCAGTAGAGGTGGCAGTTGAGCTGGTCAATGACTCTCGTTTCGGTCTGCAAGCCGGTATTTATACAAATAATGTACAGCATGCTTTATATGCTTCGAAAAACTTGGAAGTAGGCGGTGTCATCATCAACGACGTACCCACATACCGGGTGGATCAAATGCCTTATGGCGGTGTCAAGGAAAGCGGAACAGGGCGCGAGGGACTAAAATATGCCATTGAAGAGATGACAGAAATGAAACTCGTTGTCTGGAATCAATGATGAAAGTGATGGATGCAGAATGAAAACTTATAACATAGCAGTTATCGCCGGAGACGGCATCGGACCGGAAGTCATTGATGAGGGGATTAAAGTGTTGAAAAAGGTTGCGGAACTGGACGGCGGTTTCGCATTCGATTTCACATACTTCCCCTGGGGCTGTGAGTACTATACGCAGACCGGACGCATGATGGCGGAAGACGGAATCGAACAGTTGAAGAAATTCGACGCCATTTACTTGGGAGCTGTCGGATTCCCGGGCGTTCCGGATCATATTTCTTTATGGGATCTGCTGCTGATCATCCGTAAGAGTTTCGATCAGTACGTCAATATCCGTCCGGTGACATTATTGGACGGCGCGCATTGCCCGCTGAAAAATGTGGAGCGCAAAGATATTGATATGCTGTTTATCCGGGAAAATACGGAAGGTGAATATTCGGGGGCGGGAGACTGGCTGTTTAAAGGTCAGGAGCATGAAGTGGTTCTGCAAAATGGTGTATTCTCCCGCAAAGGTACAGAACGAATCATTCGCTATGCGTTTGAGACAGCTAAAAAACAAGGCCGCAGCCTGACAAGTATCAGTAAAGCAAATGCCCTGAATTATTCGATGGTCTTCTGGGATCAGGTATTCGAGGAAGTGAGTGCAGATTATCCGGAAGTGAAAACAGCTTCTTATTTAGTGGACGCTGCGGCTATGCTGATGATTACAGATCCGAAACGATTTGAAGTAGTGGTGACTTCGAATTTATTCGGCGATATCTTAACGGATGTCGGTGCGGCGATTGCAGGGGGAATCGGTTTGGCTGCCGGCGCGAATATCAATCCGGAAGGCACATTCCCTTCGATGTTTGAACCGGTACACGGTTCAGCGCCGGATATTGCAGGAAGAGGAATTGGTAATCCTTTAGCGACAATCTGGTCTGCAAGTCAAATGCTTGATCATTTTGGTTATGAAGCATACGGCAAAAAGGTAGTAGACGCCATCGAGCAATTATTGGTGGAGGATGAAGTTCTCACGCCTGATATGAAAGGCAGCGCCTCTACTTCCGAAGTTGGCGACCGGATTGCAGACATCATAGGAAACTTGCAGTCAGTAAAAGCTTAAATTCAATTTAATCGGTGTTATTCAAATAACACCGATTAAAATATAACAAATGCCCGCTCGTTTGGCTGTGTGTGGGGATTCTCGGCACATCCACACAAGTGGGTCTTTGAAATAGGAGCGGTAATATGAGAGATAAAAAAACTGTGTTTTATTCTTCATTGGCTGTTAGCTTAGTTTTAATAAGTATCGGTATATTTGCACCGAAGCAGCTAGAGCACTTCTCCAATTCCTCACTTAGTTTCATCTATAATAATCTAGGTTGGTTCATTTTGGGAAGCGTTTTCATTTTTTTTGCTTTTTGTATTTATATCGGGATATCCAAATTCGGTCATATCCGGTTGGGAGATGATGACGACCGACCAGAATATAGGACGGCCACTTGGATCGGTATGCTATTTAGTGCTTCCATAGGAATCAGCCTTGTCTTCTGGGGAGTTGCAGAACCGGTTTCCTACTACATAAGCCCTCCATTTGGAACGGGTTATTCGGAAGAATCTGCAAAGACAGCAATGCAATTCGTTTTCCTGCATTGGGGTGTTTCGGCATGGGCCTGCTATGCAGTGGTCGGCGTATCATTAGCGTTTTTCCAGTTCCGGAAAAAGCTGCCCGCCTCTTTGAGTTCTGTCTTTTACCCGTTGGTCGGCGATAAAATTCGAGGAACTTTCGGCAAGAGCATCGACGTCATCGTCATCCTGTCCATTGTCATTGGGATTGCGACTTCGCTCGGCTTCGGGACATTGCAAGTCAATAGCGGCATGAATTATCTCTGGAACGTGCCGATCGGCATTTCCACACAAGCTATCATCATCATAGTCGTCAGCATTATTTATGTGGCATCGACAGTCTCGGGTCTTCAAGGGGCGATGAAGCATCTATCAAACCTGAATATGTTCCTGGCGTTCGCTTTATTGGGGTTGGTGTTTTTCTTTGGTCCGACACAGATGGTTTTGAAAATCCTCTTCCAAGGAATAGGTGATTATGCGCAGAACTTCATCGGCATGTCTTTCCGTACGGAGCCATATGGAGACGGTTCGTGGATTTCAAGTTGGACGTTGTTCTATTTCGGCTGGTGGATCGCATGGGCTCCGTTGGTCGGCAGCTTTGTAGCCAGGATTTCGAAAGGCAGAACGATAAAGCAATTCATGTTTGGTGCAATTTTCATCCCAGTATTGGGATCTTTCACTTGGTTTTCGGTCATGGGCGGCTCGGCGATTACGTTCATCCAGAATGCGGGCGCAACAGCACTAGCAACTGCGGTGGAATCCGACGTCACTTCGGCACTGTTTAAATTTTTCGAATATCTGCCGATGAGCGTATTTTTGAGTATTTTAGCCATGGTGCTAGTCATTGTTTTCTTTATCACTTCCGCAAACTCTGCAGTATTTGTACTTGGTATGATCAGTGAAAATGGCAATCCGAATCCATCACATCTGACGAAGATCGTATGGGGAGTGATCATTGCAGCTATCTCTGTCGTATTAATCATGACAGGCGGCTTAGCAGGGCTGCAATCGGCTCTCGTTGCCACAGCCATTCCAATCGCAGTCTTGATGCTTTTCATGTGCTACTCTACATTTATCGGGTTAAGAGAAGAAGCTGCAATCATTTCTGGGAGAGAAGCGAAGGAGAAGGCGGAACTTACTAAACCGGAAAAGCCGGAAGAGATGAAGAAAGAACCGGCCATCTTAGCAAAAGTGGATGAGACACGGGAAAAGGAAATGGTAGTCATGAACAAATGATTTGCTTTATCAAAAAGCAATGGGTGAGCCAGTACCGTTGTAAGCGGTGACACCGATTGGTAAAGTAAGAGATTAAATGAAAAGGGCTGTTCCGAGAATTCGTTACCAGGACAGCCCTACGTTAAAAAAGAAAAGGCAGTGTCTTCCGGGGACACTGCCTTTTCTCATGCGTAAATATAAAATAGATATTCTTGTCCATTTTTAATGGGATCCTGAGCAAATGTATATCCGTGCGCCAATGCTTCTTCCGGAACATTCCGGAAAGAACCTGGGCAATCGGTGATGACTTGTAAAAGCTCACCTTTGTTCATTCCCTCCAGTGCCTCCAGCGTATAGATGACTGGGTAAGGGCAAGATTCTCCGCGTAGGTCGAGTGTGAAATCGGCTTCTTTGTCATTTTGCATGTATGTCCGCTCCTCTTTTTATAGTTAGCTTGTAGTGATAGCGTTTTTCCCGATATTTCGTTAAGGCATACAGTATACCTAGCATAACAAGCGTTACGGCAATAGCACCGATTGGACCGATTGAATCCAACAGGTTGATCCTGGCACCGCTTTTAACCAATACATCATACACACCAAGATGATCCCATGCGTAGGCAAGGAAGGTTGCGCCAATAATATTGCCGGCAAAAACGGGAAGGAAAAGGACTTGGCCTTCCATCAACCTGTACATCATTCCGGTTTCACAGCCAGAGGCCATCACTATGCCGAGACCGAATAACACACCGCCAACAAACGTGCTAAGAGCGGCGATTTGAGTGATTGGCGTCAAGTCATATACAGAAATCACAATGACAGTTAGTACAGAGCTGACAGCCATTCCGACGATAATTGCTTTTGCCATAACGCTGCGTCCAACGAGAAATAAATCGCGGAAAGCTGAAGTGAAGCAAATTTGCCCACGTTCTATAAGAATACCAAAAGCGAGACCGAATAGTGCACCTAAGCCTAGCAATTTTTGCCCAGTGGCGAAGAAGTAAGTTACCAGACCAATGTAAAGGACTGCAATTGTACCGCCAACATAAGGTTGGATGACACGCTTGTTGACTGTAGAAGGTTTCGCGGCACCACGGGTTAGGGAAGGACGGCCTTTCCACCAGCGCATTTTAGTTAACTTTGCCCCGAAAAAGGTTCCGACTCCTGTTGCGACAATAAAAATCCAGGAGTGTAAGGAAAACTGAGGGACACCTGTAAAGAATGCAGCCAAGTTGCAGCCGAGTGCCAAACGCGCTCCGAATCCCGCAATAATACCCCCGACAAGTCCTTGAACGTAGCGGCGCTTCTGTTGTGGGAGGCGAATTTTAAAACTATTACTTAATAACACCATGATTAGAGCGCCAATGAACATTCCCCAGACAATCCAACCATCGGGGCGGCTCCACGTTGTTCCTTTCAAGTGCACCATGTCGAAATACTGCCAGCCGGAAATATCCACTCCAAAAAGTTTCAGGAGATCTCCCCCCAACCGAGTGAATTCACCGGTCACTGCCCAAACAGTTGAAGTCAGACCAAAATATAAAGCACTGAGAATCCCGGCAATCAATAGGACTACATAGGGGTTCCAATAACGTTGTAATGTCGTTTGAATCATTGTTTTCATGTCTTTTTGCTCCTCATAGAAAGACCTTTTTCTAGTTTAGTCTTAATTGAGGAGAAATCAAGAGAAATTATAATCCAATAGTTAAGTCGGACAAAAAAACTCTTAAAAGATTTACAGTCGTATGTCATTCAGAAAGTTGAGAACGAAATGATCAGACTCATCGTAAATAGCAAATTGGTATCCTTGTTCTTTATAAAATTTAATAACTTCAGGAAGTGCAGCCAAAGTTTGAGTCTTTTCATGCATCAAGACAATTTCTTTTTCATCCTTTGTACCAAGTTTAATATTTTCTATTATTTGATTTGGGTTGTCTTTTAATTTCCAGTCTTGAGAATCAATTGTCCAATCCCACACTTTTATTTCAGCATCAACAAGTTGTTGGCGAATTTGTTCATTTTTCAACCCGGGCGCCGAACCATAAGGGGGGCGAACTAAGTGCGGGGATTCACCAGTAATATCCCGGATCAATTCTAATGTTTCTCGCATCTCAGGTACAAATTGGTTCTCTTTATATAATTTTTTAAAATCATGCGTCATGCTATGCGCACCGATATAATGTCTTTCTTTTACTGCGCGTTTTACACTTTCTTGTAAGTATTCTTTCTTCAGATTTTTTCCTTGCATGAAAAACGTTGCTTTCACATCATGCTCTTGTAAGACGTTCAGAAATTCGTCTGTCAGTTTGCTGGGGCCATCGTCAAAAGTGAGATACACTACCTTTCCTGTGGGCTTTTCAACTGCACTAGTTTCTTCTTTAGATTGCTCTTCCTCTTTAGGCTTTTGCTCCTCTTGAACGAGGGGAGCTTCCACGTCTTCTGTTACTTCGGGTTCGATAGGTTTTTTGGGAGCAGAAAATGATTTCCCTACAAAAAAACCGGTAAAAAAAATAGGGATGAGCAGTATGAGAAGCAAGATGAAAAATCGCTTTTTATTTCCCTTTCTTTTTTCGGCATATGTATCTTGTGACACATTCATTGTTATTCAATCCTCCTGGGGCTGTCTTTCTCTTCTGACTTTATATTGAATGAGGGAGTACCTTATTTAAAGAGTTAAAAAATCATTATGTACAGCGGCATAGCAGACAATGCACCGTCCGCTACGCCGCCGTGTAAAGCGCTTAGTTAATATATGTGTCACTGACCAATAAGTTTCCGAGGATCGATGAAGGAATTTCGAACGTCACGACGCCCATGAAACCGGGTGCGACTTCGTAATCGTCAAATGAAATCACAAGTTTATGATCAGCAGTAATATAGAAGTTTTGATCTGGTTGAATTGACTCAAAGCCCGATTCTGATTCATCGGCTAAGAAGTAAGTGATTTCTTCATCTTCTGCCATTTGCCTTTTCATTTCGCTTGCGATATATGAACTAATAACATCAATGTACGCATTATCTTTAAAAAGGCTTGGCAGCGTGATGACGATGTTTTTCTGCTTATCGATTGTGTCATATTTCATAGTTGTCGAAGAAGAGCCGATTGTGTTTTCGACATAGCGGGCAATCGAAAGGAGCTGGTCGGTATCGGTTTTCACCTCATAACCGGTGCTGATCCCCATATGACCATTGCCTGCTTTTTTCATCTCCTCGACTTCCTTTTCGAATTGTTTGTAGAGTTCCTTGTTTTCTTCAATATATTTTTTGTTCAATGAAGTTTGCAGACCTTCGTTTTCCAAACCATTAATTGCGGGTGCAGAAAGGTCAGCTTGATAGGCGTCTTCATCCAGCGTTAAGTTTTGAACGGTGAAAACTTCAACAATCGATCCTAAAACAGGAACGTTTACCATTGCCTGCGCAAAAGTCGAACTTACATTGATACTACCGACAAATAAAGCTGCCGCTGCTGCCGCTCCAATCGACCATTGTTTAAGAAAAGAGCGCTTCTTTTGTGGTGCTTTTGCCTGTCGAATTGACTCTTTCACAACATTCTCCAATTCATTTGGAATCTCTATTTCCTCATAGTCTTTTTTTAACTTATTCATATCTTTCATACTTTAAAATCCTCCCCGACTTTAATGCGTAATTTGTTTAATATCCGATACAACCTTGATTTAATCGTATTGATGTTATCGTTCATTACTGTTGCGATTTCATCGATTTTTAAATCCTCAAAAAAGCGAAGAATAATAAGAGTTTTGTCATATGGGGCTAACTGATCGATGGCATCACGCAAATCCATGTCGATCATTTCATCTTCTGTTTGAGGTAAATGCGTACTGAGAATATCATCATCCATTACGGTCATCCGTTGATGTTTTCTGATGAAATCAATTGAAGTATTGACGAGAATTCGATAAAACCACGTTTTTAAGTAAGTAATTTCTTCGAGACGATCAATTGAGTTTAATGCTTTAAATATAGATTCCTGTACAATATCGAGGGCATTTTCTTTATTCCTGACATAGCTGTAAGCAAGTCGATAATGCGCTTCTCGATTTTCCACTATGAAGTTTTCTACTAGCTCGAATTTTTCTTTTTTTGTCATGACAAAAGATCCACCTTCTTCAGTTTTCAACACGTCGCGAACACGTCATAATCATTTGACGGACGATGTTCTAAAAAAGTTTTGATGATTTTCAATTAGTAGAGGGAATGGAACCCACAGTACATCACGTCTCTTGTTTGGATCATTACGTTAGTTGGATGAATAAACTGTTAGGAAGTAGACTGAATATTGCATGTGGAGAGGATGGAACAGTGAGTAGGCTGTTTACGAAGTCAACTGCGGCTTTATTGTTCTTAGTGCTCATTTGGGGTGTTAGCTGGCCGATCTATAAATCGTCCGTAGCCTACGCACCGCCTCTATTATTTTCGGGTATGCGTGCTCTGCTGGGGGGATGCTTGGTTGCACTTTTTATTTTTAGAATGCGGAAAAAATTAAAGTGGCGGAAAAATTGGCCTAAATATTGTATTTCTGCATTTTTCAATACGATTCTCTTTTTTGGTTTGCATACAATGGGTCTCAACCATTTACCTGGTGGACTTTTTTCGGTGTTGGTCTATTTCCAGCCGGTACTCTTAGGGATATTTGCTTGGATATGGTTAGGAGAAAATATGAGTTTTATTAAAGTGATGGGTCTCGTAACTGGATTCATTGGAATCATTGTCGTAAGTTTGGATGGTTTAACTACCCACATATCGGTTGTTGGAGTGGTACTCGGCTTACTGACTGCTCTTTTCTGGGCACTTGGGGTGATTTACGTCAAGAAAGTTAGTCATGAAGTTGATGCTTATTGGATGGTAGCTATGCAGTTTGCAATAGGCGGTATGGTTCTTCTTATTGCGGGCTCCTTTACAGAAAGTTGGTCTGCAATTGAGTGGAATGGTATGTATTTATTCGGCCTTATATTCGGAGGAACAGTGGGAATTCCCGTGGCCTACGTAGTTTATTATAGTCTAATTAATGCAGGAGAAGCGAGTAAAGTTGGTGTTTTCACTTTTCTTGTCCCGGTTATATCGGTATTCATTAGTACGTTTTTTTTAGGAGAGCCACTTACTTACAAGCTCGTTGCGGGGTTAGTATTAGTCGTAATCAGCATTTACTTTGTGAATTATCGAAAACCATTAAATAAAAAGCAATCTTTACCTTAAAATTAACGTAAGGTACCTATTATATTTGTTTCTTACATAGGTACCTTAACGCGTTATGGGTGATTACAATTCTACATACCATCTTCGAGCTGCTTCTACTTCTTCAGCGGTCAACTGATGGCCATTTTGCTCCCAATGAAGTGTGACGTTGGCATTTGCCTGTTGCAATAAGGATTGTAAATCTTCTGACTCAGATGGAGGACAGATGGGGTCATTTGTTCCAGCTGCAAGAAATACAGATGTACCGGCCAAATTGGGCGAAGCAATACCTCTTCTAGGCACCATCGGATGATGAAGGATTGCACCTTTTAATGCGTCTGAGTAGTGGAACAATAAGCTTGCTGCGATATTTGCTCCATTAGAATAACCAATCGCCATAATATTATTTCTGTCAAATCCGTATTTCTCGGCAGCCTCATCTAGAAATTGATTCAATTCTTTCGTGCGGAATATCAAATCTTCTTCATCAAATACTCCTTCGGCCAGTCTTCTGAAGAAGCGGGGCATCCCGTTTTCTAGTACATTTCCCCGGACACTTAAAATAGAGGCTTCGTCATCAATTCGTGCGGCAATCGGCAATAGATCTAATTCGTTTCCTCCTGTTCCATGTAGTAATAGAAGTACTGGTTTATCCGGGTTTTTCCCTTGGGTAAATAGATGTTTCATAGTAAGTCTCCTTCCAAAACCGAATTTCCAATTAGGATTGGATTCATTTAAAACTTTGTTGTTTCCAAGATTATTATGATAGCTCTCTTACCTGAATAGGAATCAAACGTTGCTCCAGCTGTTCTCTAAGCTTTTCATACTGCATAGGTAGCATTAACTTTTCGCCCATTGTCCCTCTTGATTCATCAAGAGCAAATCCAGGAGGATCTGTAGCAATTTCAAATAAAATTTCTCCATGTTCTCTAAAGTAAATGGCATTAAAGTAATTTCGGTCCTGCACAGCAGTGACACCATAGCCTTTGGCTGCGACATATTTTTGCCATTCTATTTGCTCAGCATCATCTTGGGCCCTCCAGGCGATATGGTGAACGGTCCCGACACCCGTTTGGCCTTTTTCTGTCGGTATGGATTTTAAGTCGATAATATTGCCGATATCAGCAGAAGAACGGAATCGGATTAAGTCTCCTTCTTCTCCGAGAAGTTCTAGTCCCATTAAATTTTCTAATAGTTCAGCTGTTTGGTTGGGGTGAGAAGAAAATAGCGTAGCTCCACCAAATCCTTTGATTGATACATCCGGACTGATACCACCAAACACCCAAGTATTAACTTTACCTTCTTCTCGTTCAACGATTTCCAAGTGTAAACCATGCGGATCATCAAATTTCAAACACTGTTCACCGAAGCGCTCAACAGGATGAAAAGGTATTTGAAAATCCTCTAATCGTTTCTTCCAAAAAGCAAGTGCTCCTTTGGGAACAGCATAAGAAGTAACCCCCACTTGACCGTCTCCAACAATTCCTTGACGAGCTCCTATCCATGGGAAGAATGTAATGATAGTTCCTGGGCTCCCGCCCTCATCTCCAAAATAGAGGTGGTAGGTGCCCGGGTCATCAAAATTCACCGTTTGCTTCACTAAACGCAAACCTAGAACGCCAGCATAAAAGTCTATGTTTTCTTGCGGATGACCAACAATTGCCGTAATATGATGAATTCCACTTGTTTCTAGTTTCATTGAAATTTACTCCTATAGTATCAGTTGAATTGATTGAGGTTAATTCAAGTTAATTAGGTAGAATTTATAGTTTCTCTGCGTAATACCCTAGTTTTTTGAGCTGTTGAATCATCATTTCTTTTTCACTTGTATTTAAACCTGCAAAAATTTCTTTAATATCTTGTTTATGTTTAGGGAATACCTCATTCATTAACTCATTACCGGCTTCTGTGATCGCTGCATAGGTGACACGCCGATCTTTAGGGCATGGTTTTCTTTCGAGATATTTTTTCTTTTCGAGCTTATCTACTACGTACGTAATACTGCTGCTCGCTATCAATACTTTTTCACCTATTTTTTGTATTGGTTGCTCGCCTTTGTTATAGATCAACTCAAGAACCGCAAATTCAGTTGGGTTTAAACCTAAATTTTTAATATCTTCTTCCGCACGCTTTTTTATGGAATTCAAAGCACGAGTTAATACGACAAATAGTTTAAGGGATAATTCTTCTTCATTCTGAATCTCACTCATGTAGCTCACACCTTTTCAATATCTTGAATTCGAGACAATTATAGTATTGATTCATGTTCTTTGTCAATACTATAGGTCTACCCGGCGCAATGCATAAAGCATCGCAATTACACTGAAACGTAATCGCTTGACGAGAAAGCATTGCTCATCTATACTTGTAATTAATATATCTCAAATACGAGATAAACAAATTCAAGGTAGGGGACAATGATAATGACAAATTGGATAGTAGACAATTCACATTCACACATTGGTTTTTCAGTAAAGCACATGATGGTTTCAAAAGTAAAAGGCACATTTGAAGACTACACTGCAACTGTAGAAGCGGAAGACATGACGGATTTGTCAACAGCAAATATATCGTTTGTAATTCAAACTGCATCTATCAATACAAAATCAGAGGACCGAGACAATCACTTACGTGGAGAAGACTTTTTTGACGCAGAGCAATATCCGACGATTACATTCCAATCAAAAAACATTGAAAAAGATGGCGATGATTATAAAATAACGGGTGACCTAACCATTAAGGATGTAACAAAACATGTAACATTTGATGTTTCATTTAACGGAAAAGGAAAAAATCCATGGGGCGTAGACGTCTATGGGTTCGAAGGCGAAATGAAATTGAACCGTGAAGAATTTGGTTTAACATGGAATGCTGCGCTTGAAACCGGTGGTGTCCTTGTAGGTAAAGACATTAAAATTGATCTCGAATTACAAGTGAATCCAGCTCAATAATTAAATAATAGGAAAAAGCACAAGTTCGAACTCATGAACTTGTGCTTTTTCCTATTCACTTTGATTCGCAGGGAAGCGGAGTACAGGATTAGGTAACAGGATAAAATAATGTGTGTATTCCAAGATAAAATGTGGTAAATTAAACGTCTGTTTCCTCATACTCAGTTAATCTAGCCGTTCAAAACCTGGAAGCAATTATGCCTCGACATAATTGATCAGGAAATGGTTCATCCGAAAACGAATGACTGTAACGAAAAAGGGTATAATATTAAGAAATATGGTTATGAACGCTATTATTGAAAGAAGTGATCACATGAATTCAGTCACAAAACAAAAGAACAATAAACTTAGGATGGTTTTCCAAGGAGTACTAGTTATTATCGGGTCCTTAATAACAGCGTATGGACTTGAATCGGTGTTAATCCCAAACAATGTATCGGATGGTGGGATAACGGGCTTGAGTATTGTTGGTTCGCAGCTGTTTGGGTTTCCTCTAGGCCTTTTGATTGCCTTACTGAATATCCCATTCGTATATTTAGGGTACAAACAGATCGGTAAAAGTTTTGCTATATATTCGGTGATCGGCATTGGTTCATTGGCGATCAGCACTAGTCTGATGCACCATATACCAACGATTGTTCAAGGGGACACTCTGTTAGTGACCGTGGTAGGTGGTGTGATCATAGGTGTAGGGATGGGACTTGCCTTGCGTAATGGCGGCGCATTAGATGGGATTGATATGTTAGCCGTACTTCTTTCCCGAAAGTTACCGTTCGGGACAAGCGATCTGATCCTGTTTTTGAATGTTTTTGTTTTTATCGTGGTTTCGACGGTATTTGGGCTTACAGGAGCTATTTTATCTGCGCTTGCTTATTTCATTGCTTCCAAAGTAATCCATATTATTGAAGAAGGCTTAAGTGGATCAAAAACCTTCAATATTATTACAGACCAGCCTGAATTAATGGTAGAGACAATTCGTGAACGTTTGGGACGCAGTGCAACATACCAGCTTATTCAAGGCAGTTATAGCAATAAAGAATACAAGGAAATCACTTGCGTCATCAATCGTTTGGAAGATAGTAAAATGAAAGAGATCATTCGGGAAATTGACAAGAATGCTTTTGTTACCGTATATGACGTTGCGGAAGTTAAGGGCGGCAGTTTTACCAAGAGTGACATTCATTAAAGTGTCTGCCTAAAAAAGTTATTTGTACTGTGGTCCGGCATAGCAATAAATCAAAGCGATTACCACTCCTGTCAATTAGGGAGCGGCAATCGCTATGTTTAATTATCTATAATCGTTAATAGTTCTCGAATATCTGTACGATCTTGTGGTTCCGGTATATGTTTTGGATAGCCAATCATCAGTGTAGCGACGACTTTCTCGCCAGGTTTTACGCCGATGCCTTCCCTGAATACTGGATCGTATATCCAATCATTTGATCGCCAAATCATCCCAATGCCACGTTTCCAAGCTGCAAGTTGAAAATTTTGAATCATTGTGGAGACTGCTCCATAATCCTCATCCCATCTTCTTTGTCGCGGATCTTCCGGCATGATCACAACGAGATGAAGGGGAATATTTCGGAAATAATCAGCTTTCCGATTTACTCTTTCGGGTACTTCGCCGTCTGTGTTTGGCTGGGAATCTATATAGGCTTGTACAAACTGCTCTTTTCCGTTACTTGTATATAATTGAAATCGCCAAGGTTCCGTCAGCTTATGATTCGGTGCCCATTTGGCGACATTGAGTAATTCAATGAGTTCCTCCACATCCACTGGATCGGTTTTAAACGCCTTAATAGACCTTCTGCCAATTATGGACTTTTCTACTTCGTTTTTTGCTGCGTAACTCATGATAGAAAACTCCTCTCCTATAATACTAATACATGCAAATGAAAATCATTATCAACTACTATCATACCATGTGTAAGGAGAGTGATAAACACAAAACGCTTACGGTTGATGGGTATAGAAAAAACCACTGAACGTAATGTTCAGTGGTGAGTCATATTAATTCCCATAATAAATCGGAGAGCCAGGCCCTAAGTCGATTCCGAGAAGCATCCAAACGATGAGAGTTAAACTCCAGAAAGCCAAGAAGAACATAGAATAAGGGAACATAACAGAGACTAGTGTTCCGATCCCCATTTTCTTATCATACTTCTGTGCAAATGCGATAATAATCGCAAAGTATGTCATCAAAGGAGAAATAATATTGGTTGATGAATCTGCCACCCGATACGCCATCTGTGTTAATTCGGGTGAATAACCGAGCTGCATCATAATCGGCACAAATACCGGTGCCATCATAGCCCATTTTGCAGATGCACTGCCGATAAACAAGTTGATGAAAGCAGCAATGAGAATGAATAACAGCAGCAATGGAATACCTTTTAAGTTGATGCTATCAAGGAAATTAGCTCCATACACGCCTAAAACCAATCCCATATTCGATTCAGAGAAAAATGCGACAAATTGACTCGCAGTGAAAGACAATACGATGAACATACCCATTGCAGACATCGTCGTTGACATCATTGCAGCCACGTCTTTATCATCGCGAATTAATTTTGTTACTTTTCCATAGACCAAACCTGGCACGAAGAATAGGAATGCGATAATTGGAACGAGTGACTTCATGAATGGCGATTTAATAATCGGCATATCGCCTTCATCGCCACGTAATGGAGCACCTGGGAATAGAACGAGTAATGCAACTAGAATTCCAGCAACAATTACAGAAATACCAGCCCATACTAAACCCTTCTTCTCAATAGCAGTTAGCTTCTCTACTTTCTCACGATATTCACCATTATATTCGCCAAGTCGTGGTTCGACAATTTTCTCTGTCACCCAAGCACCAACAACTGTCAGCACTAATACCGAAAAGGCAATGAAATAATAATTCATGGCAATGTTCATACCGTCCGCATACTCGGGGTTAATGATTGCTGCAGACATAATCGTCAATTCACCAAGAAGCGCGTCCGTACCAGACAGTAGTAAGTTCGCACTGAACCCGCCCGAAACTCCAGCGAAGGCAGCGGCCAGACCCGCTAATGGGTGTCTGCCAAGTGCCGCAAATAAAACAGCTCCAAGTGGCGGCAATACAACATAACCTGCATCGGAAGCTACGCTAGACATAACGCCAGCAAAAACCAATCCGAGTGTAATCAAGCGTTTCGGAACAGACATCACAAATCCACGCAGCAATGCACTGATCAACCCAGAACCTTCTGCAACTCCAATCCCTAGCATCGTAATTAGCACGACGCCGAGCGGAGCAAAACCAATGAAATTGTCCGTCATATTCGTAATGATGTAATGAATTCCTTCCCCGCTAAGCAGGTTATGGACTTCGATCATTTCCCCTTCTTTTCCTGGATGGGCGGCACTGATGCCGAAAGAAGAAACAACTGCAGACAAGACGATAACTAAAAGAGCGAGCAACGCAAACAACGTTACCGGATGGGGCAATCGGTTACCAGTTTTCTCGATCATATCTAAAAACTTTTGGAAAAAGCCTCTTTTTTCCGTATTCATGAAGATCTCCTTCCGTCTATAAATTACTATTCATTATTTAAAAAAATAAATAATTTTTTAAACTTAGTACAGTATATATAAGATAGCTCCCCAAATAAATACTTTAGTGAAATAATTAAATTGGAAAAAGGTTTCGACTGTTATGACGAGGGAGAATAGTTAAAATAGATTTTTAGAAAATGGCCTTTTTATGTATATAGATATTAAAATGCCCACCTTCTACTTGACGGAGGTGGGTTGTTTTTCATCTATTGTCATCTATTCTGCGTCAATAAAAATTCCTTTAAGGCGAGGGTCTCCATCGTCATTTTTGCCATCATAAGTTCCGTAGACAGTGACCGTCGTGCCTTCTGGAATTTCTGTACGATCGCTCAACCGAATGTCGTCAACCCATACTACTTCATTGAAAGAATCATCGGTTTTGCTTTTTAATTCAAATGTTCCTTGTTCGAATCTCAAAACGATTCCAGTAAATTTCACTTTTGAATTAATAGGAACTTTGTCTTGAGAAAGGGAAAGATAATCTTGTTCAGTGGTTCCCGCCTTAAGCCCTTTTTCCATACCCATATTGGTTTGTTTATCGGCAGCAGGAGTTTCTTGTGTCTCTGGAGTATCAGGTGTTTCTTCATTGCTACAGGCTGCTAACAGCACTGCGGTCATCATGAAAATGATTAGCTTTTTCAATCTAAATCGCCTCCTTATGTAATCATAAGTAAATTGAAAGGAAAAGAAAACAGTTTACTGTAATAACCATGATAGTTTCTGCTCTAACTGCACAAATGTTTTTGAATTGTTATACTACATACATCAGAATTTTTTAATTAGGAGTATGGGGATGAACTCAAAATCGACGTGGCGCCAAATATTACATTCTGAAGCTGCACGCATTGCCGTCATTGCGATCATTACGGCGCTTACTGGTGAATTGAAAGTGCTGCCGTTCGCGGATGAGACGTTCCGTTTTGCGCTGGGCGGGATTGTGTTCTTTTTGCTGATTCTTATTTATCCGCCAGCTTCCATGCTGCGGACTGGGTTTATTACAGCGGTTACGGTTGTGCTTTTTCGGGTAGCTGAAGAGACGTGGCTTGGCGTTGCGCTAATTGATAGTTTGCAGATGCATGTTCCGGTTTTTCTGTTTTACTTTATAGTAGCGGTTGGCTGGCATTTTGCCGATTTGGAGAAGTACAAGTCTTTGCCATTGCAGCTAGGGGCATTGGCTTTATTATTCGAAGTGATCGGCAATACGTCGGAGCATGCACTTCGGAATTGGTGGATGGATGATTCACTGTTAAATATGAAAGAGTGGGGTATCCTTGTGGGAGTAGCGTTGCTGCGTAGTTTCTTTACGGTCGGACTGTATAGTTCAGTAGCTTTATCGAAAGAAAAACAACGTATGGAGGAAATGCTCGGCGTAGGGGCGGAGTTATATGCAGAAGCGCTCTATTTACAGAAGTCGATGAATCATATTGAGCAAATTACAGCTTCCAGCCACGATTTGTATCGCAAGTTGAAGAAAGAGGATAAACGAGAGCTCAGCACACAGGCGCTTCAGATTGCCCAAGAGATCCATGAGGTGAAAAAGGATTCACAACGGATTTTGGCGGGGCTTTCGAAATGGGCAAGCCGACAAGAAGTGGCGGCCTTTTATCTATCAGATCTACTTGAATTGGTCGTATCGGCAAATGAAAAGTATAGTGAATTGATAGGCAAAGACTGTGTCATTGAAAAATCAATCGCCACTGACTTTCAGACGGACCAGCATGTACCACTTCTGGCGGTCCTTAATAATTTGACTTCCAATTCTGTAGAGGCGACGGAGCGGAAGGGTATTGTGAAAATTAGTGTCGACAGTGACGCAGAATGGGTCTGTTTTTATGTGCAAGATACAGGCAGAGGGGTTCCAGCAGAGCATGAAGAAGTGATTTTTGAGCCGGGATACACGACGAAATTCAATGAACAGGGAGTGGCGGCAACGGGTATCGGATTGTCGCATGTGACGGCAATCGTCGATGCGATGCAAGGCGAAATTCAAATGCAGCGTCTGGATGTCGGCACATTATTTGAAGTGAAAATTCCCATGCAATCCATTAAGAAGGAGATACAGGTATGAGATATTTTATCGTAGATGATGACAAAGCGAGCCGCTTGATGCTGAAGAATATCCTGGAAGGGCAGGAACTCGGTATGGTCATTGGTGAGGCGGATAGCGGTGTGAAAGCCATCCCTCAAATATTGTCGCTGACTCCGGATTTGGTGCTGATTGATTTGTTGATGCCGGATTTGGATGGTATTGAGACGATCCAACAGCTGAAATCGCAAGGATTTAATGGACAATTCATTATGTTGAGTCAAGTAGTCAGTAAAGAGATGGTGGGAGAAGCCTATCAAGTCGGGGTGGAGTTTTTCATTCATAAGCCGATCAACCAAATAGAAGTACAAAGCGTATTGCGACGAACGGCGGAACAACTGCGTTTGAAAAATTCCCTAACCACAATTCGTGAATCGCTCGCTCTGATTGGAACGTTGGATCAGCCAAAAGTGAAACGTACAATAAAGGAAATTGTGCTAGCTAAACTTCATGACATGGGGATAATCGGGGAAAGCGGCAGCCGGGACATTGTGACAATTGTAGAAGTGCTCGCAGAACAAAATGCCGCTCAATTGCCGCCATTGAAAGAGCTTTACGAGGCGGCATTACATAAGATGGGTGTCCAAGCGAAGGAAATACCAAAGGAAAGCAAAGCGATGGAGCAGAGGATTCGCCGATCCATCTTGACTGCGATGGATCATTTAGCTTCGCTCGGAGCAGTAGATTATACGATTTCGGAGTTTGAGTATTACGCGCCACGATTCTTTGATTTTCAGGAAATTACTCAACGGATGAAACAAATTCAAGAGGAAAGCTTTGGGATGAAGGCAGTCAAGGTCAATAGTAAGAAGTTTCTTCAAGTTTTATATATCGAGACGATGGAAGAACAAAAAAAGAATTTGTAGGATGGTGTAGAATTTTGTAGGATTCTTTTATGATAATCCTAAGTTACTTCGAGAAAGCGTTTTCAGGAGTAAGCTAAAGGAGGATTATCTATGAAAAAGAAATTTAAATTATCTTTAGCCTATCAAATATTAATCGGGCTTGTTCTCGGTATTGCAGTCGGTGCCATTTTTTATGGTAATCCTAAAGTGGAAACGTATTTGCAGCCGATAGGCACGATGTTTATTAATATGATCAAAATGATTGTAGTTCCAATTATTATTTCTACATTGGTTATAGGAGTGGCAGGCACAGGAGATATTAAGAAACTAGGGAAATTAGGCGGTAAGACGCTTCTATATTTTGAAATTGTCACAACGATTGCGATCATAGTCGGTTTAATGTCTGCTAATATTTTCAAACCAGGCGAAGGAATCGATATGTCTTCTCTTGAAAAAGGAGATATCTCGCAATATGTTGAAACGACGGAAGAAGTGCAGAATGGCGGTTTCATGGATGTCTTGGTTGGTATCGTACCGAGTAATATCGTGGAATCCATGGCAAACGCTGATATGCTTCCAATTATTTTCTTCTCTGTTTTATTTGGGCTAGGCGTTGCAGCGATCGGTGAACGCGGAAAGCCGGTGCTTGAGGTGTTCCAAGGAGTCGCGGATGCGATGTTCTGGGTAACAAATATGATCATGAAGTTTGCACCATTCGGGGTATTTGCGCTAATTGGCGTAACCGTTTCCAAATTCGGTTTGGAATCGCTCATCCCAATGGGCAAGCTGATGATCTTGGTATATGCAACGATGGTATTCTTCATTATTGTCGTACTTGGCGGAATTGCGAAGTTGGTCGGAATCAATATTTTCCATCTGATGAAAGTATTGAAAGACGAATTGATTTTAGCTTATTCTACTTCTAGTTCTGAAACAGTACTGCCAAAAGTGATGGAGAAGATGCAGAAGTTCGGTTGTCCGAAAGATATTGTTTCTTTCGTAGTGCCGACAGGCTATTCGTTCAACTTGGACGGTTCCACACTGTATCAGGCTTTGGCTGCGATGTTTATTGCGCAAATGTATGGTATTCAGTTGAGTATTACGGAACAGATCACCTTGGTATTAGTGTTGATGATTACGTCTAAAGGGATTGCGGGCGTACCAGGTGTTTCATTCGTCGTACTTTTGGCGACACTTGGAACGGTAGGTATTCCACTTGAAGGTCTAGCGTTCATCGCGGGGATCGACCGTTTGTTGGATATGGCACGTACGGTGGTCAACGTTGTTGGAAACGCACTTGCGACAGTTGTTATGTCGAAGTGGGAAGGCCGTTTTGGTACGGAAAGTGTAAAGGAAGAGCAAGAACCACAAATGGTGTTAGCGGAAGAAAGATGATTTGATGAATTTGAAGCTGTCCTCTTGATGGGGGACAGTTTTTTTGTGTTTATGCTCGGGCTGCAGGGCTCTATGAGCGAGTGTAGGGTGTTTATGATCGTGGACAGAGAGGATATGATCGCTTGGCGGAGGTGTATGAGCAGTTGTAGGGTTTCTATGATCATCTGCGAAGGTTTATGAGTGCCTGTAAGAAATAGGATTGATTTCCTACACACTGCTTATTACTTGTTGTGGGGATTCAATTGTAGGAATGATGGATTTGTTATATGATTAGCAATATGGAAGCTGAACAAGAGCGCTTTTTTTCATTAAGGAGGAAATTAGGTAATGAGCAATCAGCAAAATGATTTTACGAAATGGTATATTGACACAATCCAGAAAGCGGATTTGATGGATTATACGCCGGTGCGTGGCTGTATCGCATTTAAACCAGACGGTTTTGAAATATGGGAGCATATTAAAGATGAAATGGATCGCCGTTTCAAAGAGACGGGACACCGTAATGCGTATTTCCCAATGCTGATCCCAGAATCCTTTTTCCAGAAAGAAAAGGATCATATCGAAGGATTTTCTCCAGAACTGCCATGGGTGACGGAAGCAGCAGGAGAACAGTTGGAAGAACGTTTAGCGTTGCGCCCGACCTCTGAGACGATGATCGGTCATTTGTATTCAGACTGGGTAAAGAGTTATCGTGATTTGCCGTTATTGATCAACCAATGGGCGAACGTATTCCGTTGGGAGAAAAAGACATTGCCGTTCATTCGGACGTCAGAATTTTTATGGCAAGAAGGACATACAGCTCACGTCGATGAAGAGGAAGCGCGTACCGAAACGATGCAAATGCTTGAGATCTATAAGGAAGTCGTGGAAGGCTTGCTAGCGATTCCTGTATATGATGGCCAAAAGACGCCTTCTGAACGATTTGCCGGTGCTGTGGATACGTTCTCCATCGAAGCGATGATGAAGGATGGCAAAGCAGTTCAAGCCGGAACTTCACATTACTTAGGAACAAAATTTGCGGAAGCATTCGATATCAAATATTTAACAAAAGAGAATAAGCATGAGTTTGTCCATACGACATCTTGGGGAACTTCCACTCGCTTGATTGGATCGGTTATCATGGTGCACGGTGATGAGCAAGGTTTGGTATTGCCTCCACGTATTGCGCCGACTCAAGTGGTGCTCATTCCGGTCGGACCGTGGAAGAAGAACCCGGCAATCATGGAAAAACTGGATGAAATTTTTGCCGAGCTGAAGGCAAAAGGTATCCGTGTACGTTTGGATGATTCCGATCAGTCTCCGGGCTTTAAGTTCAATGAATGGGAATTAAAAGGTGTTCCAGTTCGACTGGAGCTTGGACCGCGTGACCTAGAGAATAATCAAGCCTTGATGAAAGCGCGTGACGGAGAAGAAAAAGTGGCGGTGGACTTGGCGCAAGCAGTGGCGAGCATTGAGAAAGAACTGGAAACGATGCAAACTCGCTTGCTCGAAAAAGCACGTGCATTCCGCGAAGAACATTCTCACACGCATATTGACACACTGGATGAATTGAAGAAGCATATTGAAGAAAGTGCTGCGAAGGAAGAGATTCCAGGATGGATTCTTGCCGGTTGGTGTGGAGACGATGCATGCGAAGAACATGTGAAAGACGAAACGAAATTTACGACGCGTAATATTCCGTTCAATCCGCCTGCGGAGAAGTCCACTTGCATTAATTGCGGTAAAGAAGCGAAACATACTGTTTGGTTTGCAAGAGCTTACTAAGTTAAATAGAATGTGAAAAAAGGCTGCCCTAAAAAGTCATGAAAATGACTTTCTATGGACAGCCTTTCTATTTTCATCTACATATACCCACTCGCGCTCATAAAATGGCGGAATGCGATCATTAATCCGCACAAGCGCTCATATCCAACTGCTAACCGCTCATAAAATCTTCGTATGCGATCATAAGCACACCAGTACCGCTCATAAACAGGCGCCAAGCGCTCATAAGGTCCGAATTTCTCTTTTTCGCGGTCAAGTTGTCTTATTGGATAAATCCCTCCTTTGTTATTAATCAGTCATCCAACTTCAACCCTTTTAATGCATCTGCGAACGGATTATTAACTGGTTCGTCATCGTTGTTCTTCTTTAAATATTTCTGGACATCGCGTTTATTCACTTTGCCTTTGGATTCCTTTTCGCGGCGAGCTTTGAAGGAAGATAGTTTTTCGCGATAGCCACATTTGCACGTGAAGATTTGGCCTTCTCCTTCTCCGCGCAGCTCCATCTTTTTCTTACATTGCGGACATCGCGCATTGGTGACGCGGGAAACGTTTTTGCGGTGACCGCATTCACGATCCTGACAAACAAGCATTTTTCCATGTTTGCCGTTCACTTCGAGCATCGGCTTGCCGCAGTCCGGGCACGATTTAGTAGAAATATTATCATGCTTGAATTTCGCATCGCTCGCTTTGATCTCTGAGACAATTTCTTTCGTATAACCTTTCATTTCATTAATGAACGATTCTTTTTTCAATTGTCCTTTTGCAATTTTTTCTAACTTTAACTCCCATTCTGCAGTCAAGGCAGGGGATTTCAACTCGTCTGGCACTAACTCGAGCAATTGTTTTCCTTTATTGGTCACGTGGATGTCTTTGCCGCGCTTTTCAATCAGGAAGGAATTGAATAATTTATCGATGATATCCGCACGTGTTGCCACTGTCCCGAGTCCGCCTGTGGATTTCAATGTTTCTGCAAGCTTTTTATCTTGAGCTCCCGCGATATATTTCGCAGGGTTTTCCATCGCAGATAAAAGTGTTGCTTCATTGAAACGGGCAGGGGGCTTCGTCTGACCGGATGTCTCTTTGACGAATTGGATGCTCAGCGAATCTCCTTTTGAGAGCTTTGGTAAGAGCTGTTCTTTCGTGTCTTGCTCTGCTTCTTCCTCATCAAATTGATTGTTATAGACTTCTTTCCAGCCGGGTACTAAAATCGTTTTTCCTCGTGCGGTGAAGCGTTCATCTGCAATTTTTGCGTGGATGGTCAGTTGTTCATATTCATGTGCAGGGAACAGAACGGCCATGAACCGTTTCACGACTAAGTCATAGATTTTCCGCTCTTTGTCGGACAACTTATCACGCAGGACGATTTCTTCAGTTGGAATGATCGCGTGGTGATCGGACACTTTGCTGTCGTCGACAAAAGATTTATTCGCTTTGATCGGTTTCTTCAAGATTTTATTTGCAAGTGAACGATATTCACCGATACCGCAGGATTTCAAACGCTCCGGCAGAGTCGCGACGATATCGCTCGATAGGAATCGTGAATCGGTCCGCGGATACGTCAGCAGTTTATGTTGTTCGTAGAGCTTTTGCATGATGTTCAACGTTTCTTTGGCAGAGTAACCGAATAGTTTATTGGCATCGCGCTGCAGTTCTGTCAGATCGTAGAGACCTGGAGAAAACGACTTTTTTGCTTTTTTATCAACATTTTCGATAATCGCTTGTTTGCCATCTACTTTTTTGACGATAGTGGACAGTTTTTCGCGGTCGAATGAACGTGTATCATTAGTTTTCGCGTCTTGCCATGTCAATTTTAATTTAGAGTCGGTCTGTGCTTCGATGCCGTAGTAAGTTTTTGGGCGAAATGTGTTAATCTCTTCTTCGCGCTGTGCAATGATTGCAACGACAGGAGTTTGAACGCGACCGCAGTTTAATTGGGCATTGAACTTTGTCGTCAGTGCGCGAGTCGCGTTCAAGCCGATATACCAGTCCGCCTCAGAACGAGCGACTGCCGCTTCGTAAAGGTTTTCATACGCTTTACCGGGTTTCAGCTGAGCAAACCCATCCTTGATTGCTTTATCGGTAACGGATGAAATCCAAAGTCGTTTGATCGGTTTATTGACTTTCGCTTTCTCGATAATCCAGCGAGCGACCAGCTCTCCTTCACGTCCGGCATCTGTCCCGATGATGATATCGGATACGTCAGAGCGAAGCAACTGGGACTTTACGGCGTTATATTGCTTGCCTGTTTGCTTAATGACCGTCAATTTCAAGTGATCGGGCATCATCGGCAAGTCTTCCAGTTTCCATGTCTTATACTTCGTATCATAATTCTCAGGGTCTGCGAGTGTCACTAAATGGCCGAGTGCCCATGTGACGATATATTTATCGCCCTCTAAATAGCCGTTCCCTTTTTTATTGCAGTTGAGCACGCGGGCAATATCGCGTGCAACGGAAGGCTTTTCCGCCAATACTACACTTTTTTTCATATAATTGAACTCCTTTGTATACGTACATGTCAAAAAACTCCCACGGTAGATAAGGTTACAAAGGCCTTATGCTATCAAAAGGAGTTGCTTAGTAAAAAGTGTAAACTAGTATAGAGGTTTCGTCAATTCTTCGGAGCCTTGTTCAAAGGTGAGATGAGCAGATGAAGGAGAAATCTTATATGAGATAAAAAAGACGACTGAGAGCATGATTATTTTGTATACTAGTAGTAATACTTTAGAAATGAGGGATTAGGATGTCGCAGTTAAAAGATCGTTTGATGGCAGATATAAAAACGGCAATGAAGGAAAAGGATCAGATGAAAAAAGGTGTGATCAATTTATTGCGTGCGGGTCTGCAAAATGAGGAGCTGGAATTAAAGCGTGAATTGACGGAAGAAGAGGAAATCAAGATCGTCCAGCGTGAACTCAAGCAAACGAAACAATCCCTTGAAGAAGCACAAAAAGCCAATCGTGAAGATATTGTGGAAGCAGAAAAAGCAAAAGTAGTAACCGTCGAATCCTATTTACCGAAGCAGATGAATGTGGATGAAGTGAAGGAACTGATCGGCACACTCGGTATTGCGAAAGACACGCCGATGGGGCAAGCGATCGGGACAGTGATGAAAGAAGTTGCCGGACGTGCGGAAGGTAAGACAGTTTCCCAGGCTGTAAAAGAATACTTGCAGAACTAAGGAACCTCTTTATACGAGACTACCTAGACGATGAGTTGACTTGTCGTCTAGGTATTTTTTTATTTCTTAAATGAAGCCTTCAATAAATACACTACGTCATATTCTTTTGCCTTCAATTCCTCCAAATACCCTTCCTTTTGTTCATAGAAATCTACAGATAAAGAGCTGGTTCCAACGCCCTCAGTTGTACTCGTGTGGATGATGCTGGCTAGAAGCATTTCTTCTGACAACGGCAAGCTTTCTTGTGGATTGGTACCCCAAAGCATTGCCAGGTTTTCTCCATTTGGCATCGTATCTTGAGTTTGTATTCCACTAAATCCATCTGTATCACCAACGTTTGTGAAAAAAAGTACTTGCTGGTCCGCTGTATGTACTACAGTGAACACAATGCCGCCGCTTGTTAATTTACCTGGCAGGGAGGTAGAAAATTGGCTAACCGGTTCGGCTGTTTTCTTCCCTTTTTCATATTTCTCCAACCAGATAGAGACGTCTTTGTACTTTTGGTCAGCGGTATAATCAAATACGAATGCTTGGTTAGATGTGGTCCCGAGTATTTGCTTTTCACGGTCTGTTAATTCAGGGATTGTCAGTTGATTCGTATCAGTGTTTGCACAAGCACCAAGAACTAGTAGGCAACTAAGGCACATCAAACCTACCCATTTTTTCATCGTCTAGTAACCTCCTTATTTTAGTTATATTTTTATAGTGTAGCAGTTTACTGAACTTTCCGTTACGTTTCTAAAATATATTTTCGTAGAAGTGAGATGTTTTCTGACTTCGTCTCGTTATACTGAATGAAATAGAAAAACGAGACGTGCGCATGGTCGTTTTATCTGTCTCTAAATAAAGCCTCCGGCGGATGTCAGGGATTTTGAAATTCAAAATCCCGACGCAATTACGCCGAGGTGTAATTGATTAAGGAGGCCGCTATGGAAGAGGATCTGCAGTGGGTGCGTGAAGTATTGGCTGGAAATAAGCAAGCTTATGCCCATATTATCAATAAATATAAAAATCCGTTATACGCGACAATTTTAAGAATGACGAGAAACCCGCAGGATGCACAGGACTTCGTGCAGGATGCATTTTTGAAAGTATATCATCAGTTGGGTAAATATAAAGAAACGGGATCGTTTTCCAGTTGGCTGTATCGAGTGGCGATCAATCATTGTATGGATGAGTTCCGTAAAAAACGGTACCACTCGACGCAAGTGGAACTCGGGGAAGAACAAGTAATAGACAGCAATCACCCGGAAGTCGTGTTTTTGAAAAAAGAGAAACATCGACAACTGGAACGTCTGCTTGCGACACTTCCAGAAGATGAGCGATTGATCATGCTATTGCGATATGCGAATGAGTTAAGTTATGACGAAATCAGTGAGCTGACAGATGTTCCGTTGTCTACTGTTCGCAATAAACTTCACCGCGCAAAGAAAAAAATGAGGGATACGGTGAAACGAGAAGGAGGATATTTTCATGAACTGTCCAACGATAGATGAATTATCTAAATATGTGGATGATTTATTAACGGAAAAGGAATCGGATCGGGTACAGGTGCATGTGGAAAACTGTTCACATTGTCAAGAAGTTGTAGCGGCGTTTTTGGAAGAGCAGAGATTTGTCGTGGAAACGCTCCAAAACCCTGAATTGCCGGATGATTTTGCGGATAACGTATTGGAACAGCTGGAACCGTATGAGCAAAAAACGTTCAGACGGAAAGCGCCTTGGAAAAAGGTGATGTTATCCGCTGCGGGTGTAGTGTTGGCTGTAGGTTTAAGCGCTGCGCTGAGTCCGAGTTTTGCTCAATTGATTGGAGGCTTCTTTTCAACTGAACAAGCGGATGAAGGGCTTCGTTTGGCAATGGAAGAGGGGCTAGCCGAACGAGTGGATCTGGCGGTAGAAGACCAAGGGGTTACATTGAAAGTGGAAGATGTAATGGCGGATTCCTCTCGGATTACTCTATCGTACCAAGTGTTGAAAAATGGAAAGACGAAAAACACGTATCTTGAGGAGGGGGACTCTGCAAATCGTGTCATCGCGCTCGATAGTAATGGAAATGAGATAGGTCAGCTTGGTTACAGTTGGTGGGATGGAGGCGATTATGGTGTATATGAATTTTCATTGCGTGATCAGGAGGAACTGGACCAGTTGACTGTCCGATTTGATATAGTTGAACTGAATGGAGTAAGAGGGAGTTGGAAGTTGGATGTTCCGATTGATCTGAAAGAGAAACGGCAATTGACCAAAACACTTGCATTGGAAGATGCCTCCATTACGACGAATGGTGTAAAAGTTGATTTGCAAAAAGCTCAAAAGGCACCTTCATCTACAGAGTTGTTTTATGAAACATCCTTTTCAGAAGAAGAACTCACGAGGGTTGAAAAGGCGAGAAATGATTTTGTGCTTCGATTCGGAGCGGAAAATGTAGAAGATCTTGTCTATCAGTACGAGACGGCGATCGCGTATCATTTGGAAGATGAGAGTGGAACAGCATTATATTCCTGGAATACGTGGACAGAAGAAAAAGGGCATGCTGTGGACACAGGTATGCTGCAAGGCACCAGCGAAAGATTGGGGACACTGGGACACCTAAAGTGGGTGAATTCATTTGTTCCGAAAAAAGAACAGCCTAATGTAGCGTTTGTGCTGGATGGCGTGTATAAAACGGAGCCGGTTGATTTCTCTGTTAAAATTCGGCCGAATGAGTTACGAAAGAAGCCATTTTCATTTGAGTTTGAGGGCAACCATTTGACTGTCGTCAAGGCGAAAAATGAAACAAACTTTTATTTACGTAAATCGCTGATGCCAATTGCGAAAGAAGAGACTTTTGTTATTGAGATGGAAGGCGGGAAAGAAGTGGGAGCCAGTGAGTTAGGCGGCTGGTTGATTACAGATGATAAAGGGAATGTTTACTCGTCGGGATTAAGTGGTTCTATATTGGATGAAAAAGACGAAAATGGAGACTTTAAGGTCGGGATGCAATTGACTCTGCCTAAATTGAAAGAAGTACCTGAGGAATTGATCTTGCACCTTTTCTCCGTAAAACGTTATGAGCCAGTGGTAGAACCGTGGAAAGTGCCTTTATATTAAAAAAATAGCCAGCTTGCTCCAATATCTTTTGGAGTGGGCTGGCTTTTTCTAAACAGAAGAAGTTAATTTTTTCTTTTTGATAAAGATGGGAGCAGAAATCAAGAGTACTATCGGTGCGAAACCGATATATGAAATAGGTGGGTTTCCGGCCAGACAATATAGAGAAACTGGCAACATGATGATTAAACAGGCGATTACAGTAGTCCAAGTTCGTTTGAAGATGAGAACCAGCAGAGCGATTGGCGATAGTAAGATTGAAGCCCAGATTATTAGCCCAACCAAGATACTTAGCAATGTACTCACTCCTTTGAAGTTGTATGATTTTCCTCAATTATACAGGTTATTAGGTTAGAATGGTGCGGTATGTAGCTGATTTGGTTCAGAGTGGCTTGAATAAGGTGCGGTCTGGAGGAGTTTTGGCTCGGTTCAGTTATACATTAGTGCGGTGTAAAGATACTTTGGTGCGAAATTTCTGCTTTTCTTGATTGACCACGTGAGAAAAGGGTGTCACTGAAGGATGTTTTATAAATTCAGAACAACTTCAATGCAGTGATCTATATCACTCTTCTAACATAAATTTTAAGCAGGAAAAAGTCGTCCGAAGTCGGTTGAAATGACTGTCAAAGACGACCTTTTACAGTTGATTTATCTGCTTGAACTTCAAGCATAAGAATGTAATCCGGCAATTACGAGATTGACGAATACTTGGTTGAATACAATTAGGCCAAAACCAATGATCGACATCCAGGCAGTTCGCTTACCTTCCCAACCTTGAGATGTTCGTAGATGTAAAAAAGCTGCATAAAACAACCAAGTAACGAGCGCCCAGACTTCTTTTGGATCCCATCCCCAAAAGCGCCCCCATGCCAGATGTGCCCAAATCATCGCAAATAATAAACCTCCTAGCGAGAACAAGGGGAAGCCTACAACGACAGCTCGGTACGATATTTCATCCATAACCGTAGAATTCACTTTCTTTGTTAATGGTTTTAGTAATTGTATTATTTTCTTTCTCGTTAGCATGCGAATTATCAGGTATAGAGCAGTGCCTATCAAAAATGCCCATAGAATGGTGTTGCTCTTTTTCGCATCCAGCATGTTGGAAATTTCTATGACTCCGATTGATTGTCCGCTATCTACAAGAACGGCATCTTGATTTACGATAAGCGCAGGCATAATATATGCAGCGTTCTCTACTTCCTGTTCTCTATTTTCAAACTGAATGAGTTTTTCTTCCGAGGTGAACGAAAAAAACATTGAACTCGAAATAAATCCTATTAACACGACTAGACAATACATAACGAATTCCAAGCTTCTCGTATGAACTGTCTGCGTCTCGACATCCAGAGTACGCAACAAGTAAATAATACCTGTTGCAAACGCTATTGAGAGGATTGCGCTAGAAAAAGCGACAGTAATCACATGTATAGATAACCAATTACTCTGGAGAGCGGGGATTAGAGGTGAAGCATCTCTCGTGAAAACTCCGCCAAATCCCATGATAATCAACGAGAACGGAATTGAAAATAATACAACCACAATTTGTTTGTATAGCTGGTAGAGTAGTAATGCGCTTGCTAGGAGCATGATGCCGAAGAATGTCATAAACTCGTACATATTGCTAACTGGTGCGTGACCGATTGCAAGCCATCTAAGCGCAAAATAAGTCAGTTGCAGTAATAAGGCTGCGATCGTTAAACTCATGCCTAGTCGTTTCGTCCGCTTGTTTTTTGTGGTAACCGAAAGCGCAACGGGAACGATAGCGACTAGTAAGAAGATGAACGCCACACACAGCGATTGATTGCTTATTGTCATTAGACTTTCCGTATTCATATAGTAACCTCCCGTATACCGTAACGTACTAATGAAAATAACTCAGGTACGATCAAACCTCATTATAGTCATGGTAGAATGGTTTCGGGCGATTTTATCATGATCGTCTACAAATACATCTTGAACGTAACTACTAAAGACATAAACAGCAAAATATAGAGGTGATAAAATGACAACTTTGTTTTTCCTCTTTGGTTTATTCAATTTCTTTATCATATATGGGTCTCTGTTTTATATTATGAATTTACAATTAACGATAAAGCGATTGATTTTATGCTTGGTTGTTAACACATTTGTCACCGTTTTGGCCGCTATCTATCCACAGTCACTTTGGCTTTCAATGGTTGTCAGTGTCGTTTTAATTGGCGGACTATTTTTCTTGTTTTCTAGACAGCAAATGGTCTTTTTTCATTTACTCTTTATCCATCTTTGCAGCATTCTAGCAGAATATACTGCTCTATTTTTAGTGTATACCTTTCATTTATCGCTAGTCACTCATATTGGGTTAATCGTGGTGCAAATTGCTGCGATTGTTGTGGTGTACAAAAAGTTTTTAACTCACTACGAACATCGAATTATTCTATCTAAGAGTTCTCAATTGGTATTATTACTCGTTGCGGTTAGTACCAGCATAGTCTTTTATGTTTTGGTGTTTTTGCCTGCAGAAAAAGACGATATCCAAATTTCTGCAACGAATTTAGTAATTCTGCTTTTTTATTTTGTGATTATGATAAGCCTTACCAGAATTGTTTTACATACGATGGTGAAAGATCAAGACATAAACGAAAAGCTAATAGAGCAGCAACAGTTCACTCAATACATGAAATCACTTGAACAAGTGAATCGAGACATGCAGATTTTCCGACACGACCACGCAAATATACTGCTTTCATTGCGTGGCTATATTGAAAATGAAGATGTAACAGGGCTAAGAAAATATTTTGAGGAACAAATTATAAAAGCAGAGCAACGAACCTTGTTTAAAAATCAATTGTTTAGCCAGCTCGACCGTTTACAGATAATTGAATTAAAAGGACTGATTTCCACCAAATTATTGCTTGCTGATGAATCGTCGATACCTATTTCTGTAGAGGTTCCAGATGTGATTGAAGATATATCTATGAATCGTCTTCATCTGTCGCGAGTTTTGGGAATTCTCTTGGATAATGCAATCGAGGCATCGACCGCTTTAGACTCTCCTCAAATTAACTTGGCTTTTCTATCCGTGAATAACCAGGTCGTCATCGTGATCGAGAATAGACTGTCAGATAGCGAGATGAATATTCAACAAATATTTGCAGAGTGGTATTCAACGAAAGGGGAAGATAGAGGAATGGGCTTGTCTTCCGCTAGGAAAATCTTATCCGATTATCCGAATATTACTTGGAATACGCGTGTTGAAAACCAATGGTTTATTCATGAAATTATGATCGCAGGGAGGGATATGAGTGCGGGTTATCATATGTGAAGACAATCCAGTTCAGAAAGAGTTTATCTACAAAGAAATTATGAACTATGCAAGTTTTCACGAACCAAGTATTGAAGTGGTCTTGTGTACAAGCACGCCGGACGACGTACTAACTTATCTTGATCATTATCAGGCTGACTGTTACTTTCTGGATATTGAGTTGGATCATCATCTGGATGGGATGGACTTGGCCGTAACTATTCGGAAAAAAGATCCGTTAGCCACTATTATTTTTATTACAACTCATGCGGATCGTTTGAAACTTACATTTACTTATAAATTGGCAGCACTTGATTTCATTGTGAAAGATACACCCAATCAAATCGCCTCACAAGTTAAAGAAGCATTAGAGAGCGCATTTGTAAAATACACGCAACTTGGTGAAGTGGACTCATCAGAAGTTATTCAAATAAAAATTGGGGAGCGCATTAAAAATATAAGGCTTCAGGATATTTATTATTTCGAAACCTCTACGATTCCACATAAGATTACCGTATATGAGAAGAATGGATATTATGAGTTTTACGGCAGATTAAAAGATTTTGAAGAAGCGAGCACTTCTTTTTATCGGTGTCATAAGAGCCTTCTGATTAATCTGCAACATGTAAATGAATTGGATAAAAAGAAACGTACAGTTACGATGACAAATGGTGCTATCTGTGACATTTCGTTTCGAGCATCCGGGGAATTGCAAAGAAGAATAAGAGACTAGTGCTGATTGTGATGTGAATATTAATTTATTTGTTAAACTGACCAACCATAGAGCTATCCGAGAAGTCATTTTTATCTCGGATGGTTCTTTTTTTATTGGAAAACTATAAAATTAATAAATTGATCGTATTTATAATACGGACGCTGAGTATACAGTTTAAGTTAACATTAACAGATAATTATTTAAACATTGAATCTTTACTATTACGTAAAATATGATAAAGTAAAAAGAGTAGAGCTAGCTTTTCGAATAACTAAATAGCAAGTTAATGAAAAATTGGAGTGAACATTTTGGTGAAAATTAGTGTAATGGAAAAAGAAAAACAACAACAGGGAATCATGGAAATACCACAATGGTGGACATGTCCAGAAGGGCATGAAGAGTTACAGAAAGCAGCACATGTACTAGGAGAAAAAGAACTGTTGCCCCGTGCGCTCGTTTCAGATCAAGAGAGAAAGTATCCACGCGAAAGTTTACGTGAGGTTGCGAAAGCTGGCTATTCAGCAGTTACCATACCGGTTGAGGCGGGTGGTCTTGAAGATGGATTCACAGCATTTGCAGTACTTTCGGAAGTTTTTGCACAGTATTGCCCATCCACTACGATGTGTTGGGTGATGCACATGACAACTGCTCATACAATCTACGAGGCTGGAACTGAAGAACAGCGTCAGCGTTTGTTACCGCGCTTGCAGGCTGGACATGTCGGAGGATTGGCGTTTAGTGAAAAAGCAACTGGTGGACACTTCTGGAACGTTGGCAGTGAGGCGAAACGGAATGAAAGCGGTTACTCGTTGGATGCAGAAAAATCTTTCGTGACGAGCGGGGGAGAAGCGGACTTTTATTTGGTTGCGACTACTTCTCCTGAAACAAACGATCCGGATAATCTGATGTTTTTATTAGTCGAAAACGATCAAAAAGGTGTGGAAGCTTTCCCATTTGATGCAATGGGTTTACGTGGAAATGCTAGCGGGCCGATGAACTTTAAGGAAGTTCAAGTCTCTCTTGAGAACCGTATTGGTGGCGAAGGCGGTATGGGTTATTTCAACGACAACACGATCGATCCTTTATTCTTACTAGGTTCAGCGGCGTGCTGGGTAGGGATCGCTCAAGGCGCATTGAATATGGCCATCAACGGAGCAAAGCGTACCGTTCACGCGGATACAGGTTCTTCCGTGGCTGATTATCAAGTAATTCGTCATGAGCTGGCTAAGGCGCAAATCAAGATCGATAGTGCGCGCAGCATGTTGTATCGAACAGCGGAGGCAATGGATCGCTGTCAGAAGGAAGGCCGAGAGTTATCAGAATGCTTATATCCATTATGGCAGCTGAAGACACATGCAGCAGATATGGTCATTGACGTGACAAATGCAGCGTTGCAAGTGTCTGGCGGTCGGGGTTATATGACGGGACAAGTGGAAAAATTTGTGCGGGATGGACGCGCGGGTGCAATTATGGGCCCAACTAATGAAGTATTGCGTGAGTGGGTCGGACGTACGTTAATTGAAGTTCCTTGGCTGGATTGAAGTTAGAATCTTATAGCATTCTATAACCCTATTTATGCAAGCCAGAAGACAGTATCGCGCAAGTATAACTTAAGCATAATTAAAAACAGGCAAAGGCAGTGTGTTCACTGCTTTTGCCTGTTTTATGATCCACCATTAATCTGTACAAACTATCAATTTACATTAAATAAAGGGTAAAATACAGAGTAAAATTACTAAGAATCAGTAGGAGGCAATGGATGAAAATTCTTATAGCGGAAAGAGATGAACTTGAACGAAAAGGGATCAGATGGGTTTTATTATCAAACCAGATTTTAATAACGCAATTAAAAGAAACGGACAATGAAGAAGAGTGTCTTGATATTCTTTTCGATTGGAAGCCGGATATTTTAATTGTAGAACTTGAGATGCTTACCCATTCACGAAAACAATTAACAAATTTACTGAGGGAATTGGAGATAAAGACAATTGTCCATACGCATCATAAAACATTTGAAGCAGCTGAGCAGTCATTAAATATGAAGGCGGAGGCTTTGTTTATAAAGCCCTATGATACAAACGAATGGTTACATACGATGAAAAATACAGTAATTAATTCACATAAAAAAACTAGTGAAGACAAAGAAAACTTTATCCATCATGGATGGGCATACGACCTTTTATTTGGAAGAGTATTCAACGACTCACTCATTTTGGACCAAGTCCGAACTTGGGGCTATCAACAAATTCCCACACTGGTTGTAGCCCTTAGCCTTGATAAGTCAAATCAAGGAGAAGTGGATCTGACTAAGTTAGTCCATTTTATCAATAGTGAATTTCAATCTTACCGCCCTTTTGTGCTAATCGTTGAAGATCATCTCGTCTTGTTATTTAGTGGAGAATATTTGGCTTCTGATCAAGAGCCAATTCATTCGTTAAGACGAATATTAGTGTACTTTTGCCAAAAAGCGAAAAGTGAAAGAGGTCTTTCCTTTTCTGCAAGTATAGGGAGATGGTATAACAACCCGAAGATGGTACACCAATCGTATTGGGAAGCAAAACGTGCCCTGTTACGCCGATTCTACTTTGGAGGGAATCACGTATTTCCTCCGATTGAAAACTTAGTTTTAACCGAAATAGATCCCTTTCTTTCCCCTGAGGAAAGCGATGAATTTATGAAGCACTTGCGGAATATTGATCGTGAGATGCTGAAAAATTGGCTTAATGATCAGGTAAATAACTATTCAATAACAGAAGAAAGTTTCCCGGATTCTGAAAATGTCCGTATTCGATTAACAAATATTCTATCTCATATAAGACGCTTCATGTTAGAAAAAGTATATCTGCTTGAAGAAGAACATCTTTATAAAAAATTATTTAACAATATATTATCAGGCGAAGTATTATTTGACATTATTCATAATATACTATCGTTTTGTTACCGATTATGCGATCAAGTCGAAAAAGAAGAAACTTCCTATAATTCTATTCTAATAAAAAAGGCTATTCAATATATCAACGAAAATTATGCTACTTCAATTACTCTTGAAGATATTTCGGCTTTTGTAAACCGAAATAGCCAGTATTTCAGTTCGATGTTTAGAAAACAGATGGGCTGTACATTTACAGATTATTTACAAAGGAAACGTATTAAAGAGGCCCAAGTGCTTCTTATGGGAACTACGATGACGGTTTCTGAAATAGCCGAACAAGTAGGATTTACAGACCCGGGCTATTTTAGTAGGGTCTTTAAAAAAGTCATAGGCTATTCTCCGAGCTTTTGGAGGACACATAATAATCCTACTATCTAAAATCTGTCCATATAAACTGGATAGATTTTTCTTTTTGTCGTCTAATTATTTTATATTTTCCTAAAGTTATATATATTGTCCATAGCGTGGTAGGTTGCAAAAAGAGTAGGATTAATCTAACGAACAAAGAAAGCGCTTTCTGTTAGGTTGTTAGTGATTAAAGGAGGTGGTCCAGCTACAGGATTGTTGCAATAAGAAGCTTGTGAACTCAATTTATTCCATAAATATCATATACACTTAGGAGGAAAATACATGAATTATTCACCAAAGAAAGGCGAACATCACGGTTTGCCATATGACCCTTTTAAAAGTAGTGCTATACCGCGCCCGATCGGATGGCTTTCAACTCAATCAAAAGATGGAGTAGACAATCTGGCGCCTTACAGTCAATATCAAAATCTTACGTGGGACCCGCCGATGGTTATGTTTGCGGCTAATCAGTCGATATTAGGCGGAAGAAAAGATACCGTCCGGAATGCTGAGGAAACGGGCTGGTTTGTTTGGAACATGGCTACCTGGGATTTACGTGAAGCAGTGAATATTTCCGCAAAGGCTTCTACAGATGACGTTGACGAATTTGAAGCAGCAGGAGTAGCAAAGGAAAGTTGTATTGAAGCACCTGGTGCACGTGTGGCCGGATCACCGGTCCAATTTGAATGTGAGTATGTACAGACGATTAGAATACCAACTGGTAATGAAGTCTCCACAGTAGATCTTGTTATCGGACGAGTAGCCCACGTGCATATCGCTGATGACATCATTCTTCCAAATGGAAAACTGGATATCTTGAAAATAAAACCGATCGCACGTCTAGGATACTATGATTATACTGTGATCAATGAAATATTTGAAATGAAGGCACCAGCTGCCTCAGCAGAGGAGTTAGCCGGTTTAGAGGGGAAAAATGTATAAAACGAACAGTATATTCTATTGAATTTTGAGATCAGAGACATAAGGCTATGTTGAGTAAAAACTGCACATACCTTGTGTCTTTTATATCTTGAACTTGCCAATAATATTTTTTTGCCAAGAGAATTTCGAAATTTTAAAAAGCTGTTTACAAAAAAGGAGGTAACATACTGTGCCAAATCTTCAAACAACAAATGTAGAAGAGAATCCTAAGCTTCAAGAACAAACCATGAGTAATGTGCCCAATATCTTAAAGTTTGTCGGCTTTAGTTTGATTGGAATATTTATTTTTTTCGCTCCAATCAAAGTTGATGGAACATCATCCATTCCTCTTGATCACATAGTTACATGGATCAACACAACTTTTCCATCTCTTACTCCGATATACGCTTTACTTGTTATATTAGGAGGAGTGATCTATCCATTTGCAACAAAAACGTGGAATAAAAGCACATTTAATTTAGTTTTTACATTACTGAAGATAATAGGTTTAGCAGTAGGAATTATCATCTATTCAAAACGAGGTCCTGATTGGTTAATGAATGAACATGTAGGACCGTTCCTATTTGATTCACTAGTAGTCCCTGTCGGTATAATGGTTCCGTTGGGCGGGGTTTTTTTAGCTTTATTACTGGGTTATGGACTTTTTGAGTTTGTTGGAGTTCTTTTTCAACGGGTTATGAGACCGATATGGAAAACTCCGGGACGTTCTGCTGTAAGCGCTATGGCATCCTTCGTTGCAAGCTTTGCTGTAGGTTTATTAATTACAAATCGAGAGTTTAAAGAAGGTAAGTATACAATAAAGCAAGCTGTTATCATTGCAACTGGGTTTTCAACTGTAACTGTTTCTTTCATGATTATTGTTGCTAAAACATTGGATCTTATGAGTGTTTGGAATTTGTATTTTTTTGTGACGGCCTTTGTAACATTTTTCGTGACGGCTATTACCGTAAGGATTTGGCCGATCAGTAAGTTACCAGATGAATATTATAACGGTATGACAGGGGAACCGGAAACACTTATCACGGGTAACTATCTACAGAATGCTTGGAAACAAGCAATGGAAGCTTCTAATAATGCACCAAATTTCGGAAAGAACCTTTGGGTGAATTTACGTGATGGTATGGTCATGACGATGAATATGTTACCGACTATCTTATCTATTGGCTTAATCGGAATACTATTGGCAGAGTATACACCCATTTTTGATTTTCTAGGATATATTTTCTATCCATTTACTGCTTTAGTGCAATTGCCGGATGCATTCCTAGTTGCTAAAGCGGCTGCCATTGGTGTCACCGAAATGTTTCTACCGGCATTATTAGTCGTTGAGGCGGCAATCGTATCAAAATTTGTCGTTGCTGTCGTCTGTGTATCATCCATTATATTTTTCTCGGCGAGTATCCCTAGTATTTTGTCTACAGAGATTCCAATCAGTATTCCGAAGCTTCTTGTTATTTGGGTACAACGTACAATTTTAAGTATTCTTGTTGCTACACCACTGGCCTATCTTTTATTATGAGATAGACATAAAGGACATAGTGCCCTCACTACTTTTTACAAGGTTTACTGTACATTAATAAAAAACGAGGCTGTCCTGAAAGTCATTTCTGACCTCCGGGACAGCCTCGTGCTTATGTGAAGTAAAATGCAAGAGGGGGAATCCTGTCATTACATCACGTAGCATCCATTAGGAATTATTGTTTTTGTTTGAGTTATTGTTGTTTTGTCTAGCGCGAGCTTCTCCGCCTTTTTGGCCGATTTCCTCGTAGAATTCTTTGTCATGGTTTCGAGCAGTGGCTTCTCCGCCCTTGCGTCCGATTTCTTCATAGAACTCATGGCCATGATTTTTAGCTGTTGTTTCTCCGCCTTTTTGACCTGCTTCTTCAAGGGACATTTTGCTACGGTTGTTTTGGTTCTCCTGGTTGTTGTTACGTTTTGCCATAATGAAAATCTCTCCTCGTTTTTTAGTATTGTTCGTTACATCCTCTGTATAGCCCGCTCACATGATTTTAAACTTTTTAACTTTGAATCGATCACTAGGAATGGCTTGCTAGGTAACTGAAACAACCTGGGATCTCTGAGCTGGTTGAGGATCAAAAAAATAAAATTAATTTAGTAAATTGTTCTCCTGCAAGAAGGTTTCCGCCACTTCCTTTGCACTTATCTCTTCTACGTTCACCTGATAATTCATCTCACGCATTTCGTCATCAGTCACGAGACCCGCGAGTGAATCGAGTACCTTCTGCAATTCAGGATATTGTTCGAGCGTCTCTTTCCGTAACAGGGGAGCTCCTTGGTAAGGAGGGAATAACTCTTTGTCATCTTCCAGTACCGTTAAATCATATTCTCGAAGCTCACTATCCGTAGAGTAAGCGTCCATCAAATTAATTTCTCCTGCTTCTATCGCTTGATAGCGCAATTTCGGCTCCATTTTTTGGACGGAAGGGAATGTCAGACCGTAGAGCTTTTGGATGCCTAAGTAGCCATCTTCTCGGTCATTGAATTCTAAAGTGAATCCAGCTTTTACGGCTTGTTCAACAGCAGCGAGATCTGATAGGGTCTCTAGATTATATTGCCGCTGGAAAGTTTTTGAAACGGCAAGCGTATACGTATTGTTATAAGACATAGGTGATAATAATACTAGGTCAAATTGATCTTCCAATCCCTTTTTCGCTTGCCGATACACTTCCTCGCGATCATTACTGGCCGCTTCCTCTTTCAAGAACTCAGATAAGGCTGTACCTGTGAATTCAGGATAGAGATCGATGCTTCCCGACTGTAAAGCATTGAAGACGAATGAAGTTTTCCCAAGTCCGGGTTTTAATTCGACTGTCAGTTCGGTCTGATCCTCGATGAGCAGTTTGTACATATTAATGAGAATCTCAGGCTCAGCACCAAGTTTTGCACCTATTACGAGTTGGTTTTTAGAACTTCCACCAATCAAAGGTGCAGCGACCATTAGGATTGCCGCTACGGTAAATGCCGCAAAGGCGATGATGGCTTTTTTGAATGAAAGGCCTTCAAATATCTTCAGTAAATAATCGAAAAATAATGCCAGCAGAGCAGCGGGGATTGCACCAAGCACAATAAGCGAAGGATTATTCCGATCAATCCCAAGCAGGATCAAATCACCGAGACCGCCTGCTCCAATCAACGCCGCAAGTGTTGCCGTTCCGACAATCAGTACCATGGAAGTACGTATCCCCGCCATCATTACAGGCATAGCAAGAGGCAACTCGACTTTCATCAAGCGTTTCCATGTATTCATACCCATTGCAGTGGCCGCTTCCTTCAATGAAGGATCGACTTCCTTAATACCCGTGTATGTATTACGTAAAATCGGTAGCAAGGCATAGGCAACCAATGCAATGATTGCCGGTACTTTCCCGATACCAAATAAGGGGATGAGAAGACCAAGCAAGGCAAGTGAAGGTATTGTCTGCAGTACGGCACTTGCTCCGATGACCGTTTCCGCTATTTTTCGTTGATTGGTTAAATAGATACCGATAGGAATAGCGATTACTACCGCAAACAATAAGGAAATCAATGAGATTTGAATATGTTCCAAAAGAGCTTCCAGCAATTGACCGCGCCGATCTTGGAATACTTCCATGAAATTATTCATTCGGCACCGTCCCTTCAAGTGATTGTTCCGCTAAAAAGCGGAGGATGCCTTCTCTCGTGATAAAACCGACAATCTGTCCTTCCTTCTCAATCGCTATTCGTTCATTAGAAGCTAATGATTGCACCAGAGACCCCCACTCGCTATCGAAGGGCAGATTGGAGTGAGCAGAAAAACCATCTGGAACTGGCTCCAAATTTTCCACAATAGAAAACTTCCTTGCTACAGCCGTCGCAGTAAATTCTTGGACAAATGGAGAAGCGGGACGCGTTAGTATTTCTTGCGGAGTAGCCACCTGTTCGATTTTTCCATCATTCATAATGCACACACGATCACCCAATTTAAAAGCTTCCTGCAAGTCATGCGTCACAAAAACAATAGTCTTTTGAATAGTGCGCTGTAGATCCAAGATATCATCTTGTAACTTAACGCGACTGATTGGATCAAGAGCGCTAAATGGCTCGTCCATTAATAAAATGTCTGGATCTGCAGCCAATGCTCGTATCACACCTACTCGCTGTTGCTGGCCTCCTGACAGTTCTTGTGGCTGGCGATCACGGTAGATGTGAGGGTCAAGTCCGACCATTTTCAGTAATTCTGTCACTCGCTGCTGTACTTGCTCTTTTTTCCATCTTTTTAACTCGGGAACGATTGCAATATTTTCCTCTATGGTCATATGCGGAAAGAGCGCGATCTGTTGTAAAACATAGCCGATTTGCCAGCGAAGTTCGTGGATCGGGTAGTCGCTGATTCGTTTGTCATCGAGCCAAATTGTTCCCTTTGTGAGCGGGATCAAGCGATTGATCATCTTAAGGGTCGTTGTTTTTCCGCAGCCGCTTGGACCAACCAGAACAAGAAACTCTCCCCGCTCGATCTGCAGATTGAGAGAATCTACTACTAAACGCTCGCCATCATAAGTTTTCGAAACATTTTCAAATCGAATCATCTGTATCACTCCTTCAATATTTCGATTTTCACATAATGAAATGTGAATAGGAAATTATATCCCTTACCATTCGCTGTTTTTCAACTTAACGAATTGTAATGTCCAGTTCATCCTCCGTTCATCTTCGCTGGGTAAGATAAGAGCATAAAGAAAAACACGGAGGCGGTATCCATGAAGATTGCATGGAAAGAAATGAAGAAGAGTAAAGCAAAGTTTTTAATCTTAGGGTCGATTATATTCCTAGTAAGCTTCCTGACTTTTATTATTTCGGGACTTGCCAATGGATTGTCACAAGACAACGCAGCGTTGATCAAAGATTTACCGGCGGGACAATTTTATTTAGATGAAGATGCCAATCAAACGTATAACCTATCTAAAATAGATGAAGACGTACAGAAGAAGACATTGGCAGACAACCCGGATGCAACGGCTTTCTCAATCCAAATGGGATTTGTCAATGATGCGGAAGATAAACAGCACAGCGTCGCATTCGTCACTTCTACAGATTCCGATCTGTTCCAAAACGTTAGAGAAGGCGAGATCATTCTCGATCGTACGCTTGAAGATGAAGGAATCAAAGTTGGCGATGTCTTGACCAACAACCAATTTAGCGGCGAGTTCGTCGTCAAGGGATTTGTTGATCAGCAGAAATATAGCCACGCACCTGTTGCGTTCATTCAAATGAAAAATTACCAAGAAATCTACCGCGTGATGGAAATGCAGGCAATCTTCATTCCAGGTAAAGACGCACCAACAATCAGCGGGGTGGAGTCTTTTTCTAATAAAGAATTCTTAAACGCGATTCCAAGTTATAGTGCGGAACAGATGTCATTGAACATGATCGTTTGGTTTCTCGTCATCATCAGCGGAATGCTATTTGCGATTTTCTTCTATATGATGAACGTCCAAAAGATCGGATTGTACGGTATTTTGAAAGCGATTGGTATGAAAACATTATCGTTGTTCAGGATGATCTGGTACCAGATGATTGTTATTACCGTAGTTGCATTAGCGCTTTCCATTGCGCTCAGCCAAGGGTTCAGCATCGTTGCTCCTGAAGGAATGCCGTTCCACTTGACTCTGGATACTGTCTTTATGTTGTCTGGAGTATTTTTAGTTGTTGGTTTCATTGGAGCAACGATTTCAGGTTTCCAAATCAAAAAAATCGAACCGCTTCAAGCGATTCAACAAGGAGAGATGTAAAATGTCTGCTTTTACTATTGATGAAGTGAAAAAGACGTTTACGAATGGTGAGATTGAAGAGGAAATATTGAAAGGTGTCAATTTGACATTGAAAGAAGGAGAAATTACCGCTTTGGTCGGTCCTTCTGGTTCGGGCAAATCTACAATCTTGACGATCGCAGCCGGTTTGCAAAGTGCATCTGGCGGAGAAATCATCTTTGAAGGAAAAGATATGACGAAAATGAGCCAAGAGGAAATTCGGCATATACGTGCCACCGATTTCGGCTTCGTCTTCCAGTCCTCTCACCTAGTACCTTTCTTAACGGTAGAAGAACAGTTGCAATTAATGCTCGAAGTGTCTGAGACGAAAACGAGCAAAAAAGAACAGTCAAAAGCTATAGAGGAGATATTGAAACTAGTGGATATGGAACACCGTAAAGACGCATATCCTTCTTCCTTATCTGGAGGAGAGCGGCAACGGGTGGCGATTGCGCGTGCAATCATTCACCGTCCGAAAATCCTATTTGCGGATGAACCGACAGCAAGTTTAGATACGAAGCGTTCAAAAGACGTCATGGAACTGTTGCAGGAATTGACACGTACACTGCATTTAACTACGTTGATGGTTACACATGACGAAGAGATGTTACCTTATGCAGATCGCATTATCACGATGAGAGATGGATATATTGTGGAGTAAACAGATGGCGGTATTTTACCGCCATCTGTTTTAATGTGTGCGTATATAAGTTCCGCGACCTGATATAAAAAGAATGTAGAATCTGTTCCATTTTTTGTCGAATTTCAGTTAGATAACGTATAGATCTATATTTCCATTTATGGTAAATTAGAAGTGTAGTATACTGATAATATAGAAAATATGGGTACAAGGAGGGGTTCACATGAAACGAACAACAACGCTCACCTTAGGTTTTATTGTCGTAGTTTGTCTGGTCGTTATTGCTCTTATGGCCAATCAACTCCGAAGCAACAAGGATCAAGCGGCAGAATCTCCTGAAACAGAAGCTCCAACTGAAAAAGTGGCTGGTATTCAGCACAATCCGCCTTCAATGGAAGATGTACCAGACGGACCAGAAGGGGAGGCACTTAAACGTGGTCACCTGTTATTCGATGATACATCCAATGTATTACGTTCAGAGGCCGCTTCCGTAGAAGATGGAATTGCACGTGTTAATGAATTATCCTGTACTAGCTGTCATGCCGGTGCGGGAACAGATGAAGGAGTTTCTTCCATGGTTGGTATGTCCGCAGTTTATCCAATGTATATTGGCAGATCTGGACAGATGGTCACATTGGAAGAACGAATTAACGGCTGTATGGTGAGAAGTATGGATGGACAAAAATTTGCGGCGGATGATGAAGATTTAGACGCGATGGTTGCATACTTAACGTATATTTCTGAAGGTATTCCGGTAGGAGCCGAGTTAGAGTGGCGCCACCAAAACACAATTGATGATTTGCCGACTCCGGACGTGGACAACGGTGAGAAATTGTACCAGCAATCATGTATTGCGTGTCACGGAGAATCGGGAGAAGGAACAGGTTCGAATACAGGACCGAAATTATGGGGTGACGGTTCATTTAACGACGGAGCAGGGATTGCCCGTATGACGAAAATGGCAGGTTATGTTCAGAAAAACATGCCAGTGGGTCAAGAAAATACATTATCTGATCAGGAAGCTAGCGATTTAGCAGCATACATTTTGTCACAGGATCGTCCCGAGTGGGGAAATCATGACAAAGATTGGCCGGATGGCGGGCGTCCCAATGATATCATGACAAAAGAACGCCGAGACCAAGTGAAAGATGGAACGATCAACTGGGATGAAGTGTTAGCGAAACCTGAAAAGTAATCGAGTGAAGACGTCTGCTGCTTACCGTGGCAGGCGTTTTTTTGTATGGTAAACTATAGAAACAAAGAAGAGAAAAGGGGAGAAGGAATATGCAATCACCATTTACGTTTACGCATACAGCACCAGCAACGGATATAGGGAAACAACCAGCAATATTTTTACTTCACGGCATGGGAAGTCATGAAGGAGATTTGCTGCAACTCGTCGGTGAATTTAAGGAAAGCCATCATATCTTCAGCTTGCGCGGACCAATCGTGCATGCTCCGGGATATGCATTCTTTACAATTGAAGAAGAAGGCAAACCGGATCGCGAAGTGTTTGATAAAGTATTAGTTTACATTCAATCGTTTATTCGCGAGGCGATTACGGAGTTCGATTTGGATCCTGAACATCTGACAGTTGTAGGATTCAGTCAAGGAGCAGTGCTTTCGCAGGCGCTTGGTTTGACCATGGTACCTACTCTTAAAGGAGTGGCCGCATTAAGCGGTTACGTACCAGATTTCGTCAAGAATGAATATGCGAAGCAGCCGGTTGAAAGTCTACAAATCTTCATTTCACACGGTGATTATGACTATGTTATCCCATCCCAATGGGGAGCGGAAAGCAAGGAGTATTTTGAGTCATTAGGGGCAACTGTGACGTTCAAGACGTATAGCGACGGTCATGGTGTGGTACCGGAGAATCAACGTGATTTGGTGACGTTTTTGAAAACGTTGTAAGGAGTGAGTGGATGAAGATTAGACCATTCTGGGTCATTCTAGTGCTCACAGGAATATTGTGGGTTGCCAACCTTGCTTATGCACAGTCTCAAAAGCTCGATCAGCCAATCTTTGTCGATCATTATGTAGATATGTGGTGGGAAGAGTCTCCTTTTTTGCAGTTTTATTATCTGGCAAATAAAGAAGATCGTTCAATTGTACAATCTGTAGAACTTGGGGATTGGCTGGGCAGTCCTGAATGGGGAATAGACAGCGAAATTGCGGAAGTGGATCAATTTGGCCGCTATTCCCTCCGTAGAGTGACGGTTCAATTCAATCATTTACCGGAAATTCAAGAGCAGCAAATATTCCATGAGGTGACTGTCCATTTTTCAGAAAGCCCTTCAACAGTAGCGCAGATCGGGAGAATTGTAGTGCATCCTCCTTCGGATGGGACGTCACCGTTTAATGATAACACTCATTCGAGCGGAGATTATGACAAATCTCAGTTGATACCTGGAGAAGTAGTGACAGTTGAATCAATACATACTTCATTTGATGATCTGCTTCAAAATCAATTTCTTATGAAGGCTTATTCACCGAAACTTAGGTTGTTGTCAAAACCGCTTGCGGATGGAATGAGGGATTTCAAAGAGAAATACTGGCAGGAAGCTCCAGGCGTTGATGTGCGAACTGTAGAGTTTCCGTTTGAACTCCAACAAGGAGAGCCGTTGATTGTATCCAGTACTGCCGATCTCAAATTCAGAGCCGTAATGGATATCGATATTGAGATAATAGGAGAGACAGCGACAAAGGAGCCTTTTAAGGAGAAAGTCGGCTATATCTCGTATCCGCAGTTTACGAAACAAGAGATTCAGCAACTGATCGAGAAGAGAACGAAGGCGGTGCCGAATGAATAAAGCACTGCGCCTGATATTCTGGGGCTATCTGTTCATCTTTTTCCGCATCCAGATCGGCATCGATTTGCTGGCCGATCCAATTGGCTACTACCTCATTTATTCGGGTGGCCGGCTGATGACGAAACATTTTCATGTAGCAAAGAAGGTGGAAATTGTTGCCTTTATAGGGATGCTGATCTCCTTGCCGGGTGTCTTTGTGAATTTATCTGAAGCGATTGATGTAGGATGGATGTCTTACACTCAAGGTCTGTTCGTCTGGAAAGTGATTGTGGTCTATTATTTACTCGGTACATGGAAGTCGGCGATTCAAGGGCAAGGGTATACACTGTTGCGTGATCGGTTGAAACAGGTCTACCTATTGTATATGGGTGTTCATTTTGCCATGATGCTGTATATGGCGTTTTCCTTCAATATAGGCGGCGGTTCCTGGTCATCTGTATTTTTAACTATTAGTTTTTCCGTCATTGCGATGGATATTGCGCTGCTCGTGTTGATTGCAGCATTACGTAAAGTGGATTGGAAAGATCCTATGGAAATTAAGTCCTCACGATAGAATGTGAGGACTTTTTTTATTAGGCGTGAGAATAATAGACGAGCTCATTCGTTGTAGTAAATAAGAACAGATAATCAAGGAGACGTGCAGATGAAATCTACAGAGAAAAATTTTATCAGGCGGTTGAAACGGAAGAAAGAAGACGCCATTGAGTATGTGGTAGATACCTATTTGCCCATCGTTAAAGCAGTAGTGTATAAAGTGCTTGGTCCGCTGCAGACAGATGCAGATATCGATGAGTGTATCAGTGATGTATTTCTGTCGGTATGGGAGAATGGCGATCAGTTTGAAGGAGGGCCTGCAGATTTCAAGAAGTGGATTTGCATGGTGGCGAAGTATAAAGCGATTGATCAGTATCGTCGGGTGGGGAAAAAAAGAAATCGAGAACAGGGGATGGATAATATGCCATTCGTCAGTGAAACCAATATCACCGGTATTGTCCTCGCGAAAGAAGAGCAGGAAGAGCTGTTGGTCGCGATGAGCAAGCTGAATGATATGGATCGGGATATTTTCACAATGAAGTATTTCCTCGATATGTCGAATGGCGAGATTGCAGAATCTCTTTGTGTGACGAAGGCAGCTGTTGACAATCGACTGTATCGGGGAAAGAAACAACTTTCGGTTCTGATAAAAGGTGAATGGGAGGAAGAGTACATATGAAAACAATTTATAAGCGACTGAACGAATTGAATGTAGACGAGGAAATGGAGCCGATAGAAATTTCGGATGACGAAAAAGAGGCGATGAAGCAGCTTGTGAGAAAGAAAATCCATCGAAAGAGACGGATCCCGAAACTCTGGCGCAATGTGGCGGCAGCGGCTGTTATAACAATGGCTTCCATTACGACGATTGGAATTGGATTCCCGACGCTTGCCAGTCAGATTCCAATTGTGAATAATATTTTTAGTTATTTCAATGACGAAGAGGATGGATTTTATACTGAATATGAAGAGTTTGCGACTGGCATTGGTCAAGTTCAGACGAGTAATGGCATAACGATGGCAGTGGACCATGCTGTTTATGACGGCAAGACAATAACACTTACGTATTCAGTAGAAACCGAAAAGGAATTAGGGAAGAATACAGGAGTGAATGCACCTGTAGAGGTGAAATATGAAACAGGTGCTACCGGGACTTCCTCTTCATTAAAAAAAATAGGCGATACCCAATATGTCGGAATGATTACATCAACCCCATTCTTTGATTCCAAACAAGACGTTGTCACGGTCAAATGGCGACCAAGAAGTATCGTAAACGAAGAGACAATGAAAGAAATAAAAGGCGAATGGAATTTTGATTTCATATTGAGGGAAGTGAAAGGAGAAGTCCAGTCAGTCGCAGATTCGACTTCTAAAGATGGAATTAAAGTGACAATAAATGAAATCCGTTCGACAGATATTTCCACTGTTATTGAATACAGCCAAAAAGTCGATCGCTCTGTAAGTGAGATGTGGGAATGGGTCACTGCAGAATTATTTGTTATGGATAATTTAGGGAACGAGTATAAAGTGAATGGCAATGGCGGTCATAGTGAAAACGAGCAGGACTTCTATTGGAGTGCTACGATGGGGAAAATTAATGAGCAAGCGACATCCCTGTTTTTCACGCCTGAAGTGATTTTGAGCGAAGGAAGCGGGCAAGGTCATGAAACATTGACGTTAGATCCGATTGAAGTGAAATTGGAGAAATAAAAGAGAGATATGTCCACGTTCGCGGACATGTCTCGCTTTTATTGCAGATGTTTTAACTGCTGTCTTCTATGCAATGAAAAACGCTGCAGCATCGCGGGTAAGGTCATCCCGAACAGCACGAGCAAAATTCCGAGAAATTGCAGTAGGGTCAGTCGTTCACCAAGCAATAACATGGAGGCGATAATTGCAACTGGCAACTCCATGGCACTCAAAATAGAGGACATGCCAGCGCCGACTTTTGGAACACCAATGGAAAATAAAAAAATCGGAAGAACAATGCCGAAAACGCCCAAAATAGCTCCATACAGCCAAAGACCTTCACTCAATTTTCCATTCCAAATGATTTCAGGAGACTGGAAGAACGTAATTGCAATGGCAGCGTAAAATGACATGAGAAACAATCGTGTTACGACGCCCATTCCAGGTACCGGCTTTTGATTGGCAGTAACGAATGCAGCAAAACTAAATGCTGCAGCCAGTCCCCACGCCCAGCCTTGCCATGGAATTCCACTGACATCTACATCAATAAGCCCGGCTGCTAAAATCGTACCTCCAAATAAAAATATCAGCGATACTACTTCTGTTTTCTTAGGAAGTCGTCTAGCTGCTACGCACTCGTATAACATTCCAATCCACGTGAATTGAAACAGCAGCACGACTGCCAATGAAGCAGGCATATACTCGACAGATTTCCCATACACTGTTCCTGTTATAGCTGTGAATAATCCTGCAATCAAGACAGGAAAACTGCCTCGAAGCTTTGGCATACTTCGTTTAGCGAATAAAAAAATAATAAGAGCTAATAGAAATCCCGTATAGTATTGTGCCGTCACAGCTTCCGAAGCTGTAAAGCCATCGTGGATTGCCAGTTTGATAATTGTCGACAAAATGCCGTAGCAACTTGCACCAATAACGATGAATAGCGGATACATCCATGGTTTCATATGCATTTAACCTCCGTTCCTATCGAACATTAGTATATCATGGAAACTTTAAATCGGATTATAGAAATCGAGCGTACATTTCCCGGGAAATATCGACAATTTGGGTGAGTAAATGAGGAAAAGCTACACAGTGTGAGGGTTCACTGTGCAGCTTTTGATTGGGAAATTACATTGGAGCGCCGTAATCGGAGGAACGGCTTCCGCCACTATAGCGGGGGGAGTGGTTTATTTTTTCTTTCATCTGAGCTTTCCGCTGATCAGGCAAAGAAATTGAATCGACTGTTTGCATATCTTCATGCAAATCGAACAGACTAACTGTATTGGTATTTAAATTTTCAGGATGTGTTTGAATTAATCGATAGACGTCTGGATTTTTTGGAGCAGGATTTTCTTGAACACCCATTGCTTATCGCTCTCCTTTTATGCTTGACGAACCATCTTCAGCAACATATGTGCTAAAGAATGTTGTTCTTCTTTGGAGCCTGAATCCCATAATTCCTGTAATAAATATTGCTCTCGGTTTCGAGGTTCTTCATGACGTGATAAGTAGTTCGCAATAAATTCGGTCGTTTTTGCGAGTTGTTCATCATTCAAGCCTAAGTTTTCGCCTTTTTCTACTTTTTCCGCCAAAAACCCTTTGAAATGGTTGAAGTTTTGAAGGATTTGTTCCTTCTTATCTTCCTTCATATTCGAAAATTCGGACTCCACTTTGTTTTTCATTTCCACTGTTTCAACACTCCTTTCCATTTGATACAAGTAGCGTGTGTAAGAGACGAAAAACTATACGTGGCGGATTGGTGAATGCCATCCAGCTCAATTAAGGTGTAAAAGAAGTAGGCAATGGGTAGAAGTAAAATATAATGTACGTAAAGGAGGTGCGAGAATGGCGAGTAAACAATATGCAGGTACATTCCATTCGGTAGATAATGTTCTTTACAAAATAACAGAACTTGAGGCGCAAGGGTACAAGAAGCGTCAGATGTGTGCCGTATCCAACGTCCGGGACGATCTGAAAATATTGGAAGATGATTCTGAAATAGAATTGGTTGGAATTGAGGAAGGTTCGCTTTGGGATCATACGCGGAAATTGTTCAATAGCAAGGATGAAATGTTGACCATTTTTATTAAAATGGGATTCTCGAAGCAAGAAGCCAAGACCTTTTACAGTGATCTGAAGGAAGGTGGAATTGCATTATTTGTGGATAAATTGACTGATAAAGAAAGAGCGGATTCCATTGATCCACATGACAGTTCGTCCCAACAAACAATTAGTGGTGAGAGTTTGGAAGGTGAACCCGATCAAGAGCTGGTTAATCCAATCCCCAATAGTCCCCGAATCAATACTGATCAGTTATAGAAAAGTAGGATCTTCCATTGCCGTGGGGATCCTTTCTTTTTTAAACGTAAAAAAACCTGCTGTTAGACAGCAGGCTCCTACTAATTTGAGTTTTATAAACGATCACGGCGCGCTTCTGAATCACTGAAGTGTTCTTTTGCTTCACCGATTTTCTGTTGGGCTTCACCTTTTGCTTTGTCTACTTTACCTTCTACCTTCATTTTCGTGTCATTCATAACATCGCCGGCAACGTCTTTCATGCTGCCTTTAATTTTATTTCCGGCACCTTTTAATTTATCTTCTATGCCATGATCTTTGTTCTCCATGAAATCTCCTCCGTTTCTGTAGTTGGTATATAAATACCCGTTTTGAAAAAGAGAAAACATCTACTTATTGTCGTAGAAGCTGCAATACAGATTGTGCTTGCTGCATATGAAGTGATAGTACGTATTGTCCTGCCTGCAATAAAATATTTGCTTTTGTTAAAGCCATCATTTCTTTTGCGATATCCGCGTCCCGAATTCGTGACTCGGCGGCAGTTAAGTTTTCTTCCATAGTCTGGGCATTGCTGTAGGCGTGTTCCAAACGATTTATATAAGCTCCCATACGCGAACGCTCAGAAGATACTTTAGAAATGGCTCCGTCCAATAAGCCCAGTGCTTTATCTGCATCCTCACGTGTTTCAATCGAAGCGCCATCAATACCTAAACTCGTAGCCCCCATGTCTCCAATTGAGAAATCAATGGACTGGCCTGCATTCGGTCCTACTTGTGTCTTAAATGAATCTCTGGAACCGTCAAGCAAAGGCATTGTGTTAAATTCGGTGTCTTTTGAAATGCGCTGGACCTCTTTTTTCAACTCTTCGAATTCCAAGGACAATTGTTTTCGATCATTATCCGTCAATGTGTCACTAGCTGCTTGGACACTCAATTCCCGCATTCTTTGCAGTATATCATGCGTTTCGTTCAATGAACCTTCGGCAGTCTGGAACATCGAAATGGAATCTTGAATATTTCGCTGCGCCATTTGAAGACCGCGGATCTGACCACGCATTCTCTCGGAAATCGCCAATCCTGCTGGATCATCCGCTGCTCGGTTGATTCGCATTCCAGACGATAAACGCTCCATCGATCGCATTGCTTGTTGGTTATGGATATTCATATTGTGCAAGATATTCAAACCTAATGCATTCCACTGACCTAGCATGTCATTGCCTCCCCTGGTAATATTCTGTATCTTTATTATCGGCTAGTGGTAAAAATACTGAATAGTCGTATAGCAAGTATAAAAGGGGACACTTTAATACCCAAGAAACTCTATAAAATATTAGCCCGAAAAAAAACCGGAGACCTCTAGAGGTTTCCGGTTTTGGTGTGTCCAACAAATGTCTGGCATTACTGAGAATCTTTCATTCCTGCAAAGTTGTTGAATTGCTCCATGAGTTTTTCTCGTGACTGCTTGTTCCGCATTAGAAAAAGAGCGCCAAGTCCTAAAGCTGTCATCGCCATTTTATTCATTCGTCTTCCACCTCCAATAGGTAAGGTGGCATTCTTTGAGAAAATTATACGTATTTCCACTAAAACACATTTTGATATTCAGCCTAATTTTCAGAAGCACATGTTAAATGCTCTTTATAATGCTATAATTTTATTATTCGAAATTTAATGACGGGAAGTGGCATCATGAGTTTACCTACTAAATCTACGATTCGAGAAGCTCGTTTTTGGCGAATTATTATCGGGCTTGGTATAGCTTCGGTGTTTATTTTCGCTGCCATGTATGCCATGCAGCCGCTTCTTCCTATTTTAACTAAACAATTCGGCGTATCCGTAGCTACGGCAAGTTTAACCATGTCCATCAATACAATCGGCTTGATAATCGGACTTATAATTCTAGGATTCTATTCGGATCGGCTAGGGAGATCAGTTTTTGTTAAGACGTCGATCTTGCTGACAGCTCTTTTATTTATTCCAATGTTTTTAACTCATTCGTTTGCAGTAATTTTGGCGTTGCGTTTCCTTCAGGGTTTTGTAATGGCTGGCGTATTGGCAGCCGCGCTAGCCTATATCAATGAAGAGATTCATGGGCGTGTAGTCAGCATGGCGACCGCTCTCTACATATCATTCAACAGCACTGGCGGGATGTTCGGCCGCTTCGTGACAGGATATATAGCAGAGCGCTGGTCATGGGAATTGTCCTTGCAATTATTAGGGATAATTGGTGTGGTGGTCTTTTTCATGTTGCTATTTGTACTGCCGAAGTCAACTAATTTTCAGCCGAGTACTGAGACAATACGAAAGGATATGGAGGGATTTGGTTTTCATTTGAAAAATCCTGCATTATTGATCGTATTTGGGCTTGGCATCGTCTTGCAGCTATGTTTTACAGGGATGTGGACGTTTCTTCCCTTCCATTTGACGGCTTCACCGTTTTTATTAACGCTAGATGAAATCTCTTATATTTATTTTGCTTATGCTTTCGGAATTATTGGTGCACCTTTAGCTGGGGTACTGGCAGCGAAGTATGGGTTAAGAAAGGTGCGGCTGATCGCAATTGTTTTGCTAATGGCAGGTTGTCTTATTACCATCCCGATGAAGCTTCCTTTGATTGTGATTGGTTATTGCGTCATCTGTCTAGGGTTTTTCTCTGCGCATTCCTTGACTGCAGCTTCTGTTAGTAAAGAAGCGACACATCATAAAGGGAGCGCGTCCAGTCTTTATCTGGTTTCCTATTATGTTGGCATGGCGGCAGGAAGTACGCTAACTAGTCCGCTTTGGGAGGTGGCTGGTTGGACAGGGCTTGCTTTGTTCTCAGCGAGTGTGCCTATTGTGTATGTATTGTTAATTCGGCTGCGTCAACGGAAGTTAGGCGTGGCGCATTGAAAAATGTAGAAAAACAGGTTCCGGAGATGTCTCCAGTACCTGTTTTTTAAATGTTAACCTTTAAAAACTTCGGGTATCGTATTCAAGTCGATTCCCCATAATAGTGGAAGTAGGAAGTAAATACAGAGTGTCACAAGTACAATGCCTAGTAAATTGAGCACAAAACCTGCTTTGGCCATATCGGGTATCCGTAAATAGCCAGAACCGAAGACAACAGCATTTGGCGGGGTGGCAACAGGCAGCATGAAAGCACAAGATGCTGCTACACCCGCTGCGATCATTAGAGCGTATGGGTGGAAGCCTAATGCCAATGCCAATGAAGCCATGATTGGGTACATCATTGAAGCGGTGGCAGTGTTCGATGTGATTTCTGTCAAGAAGATGACAAGCCCCGTGACAATGAGAATGATGACGATCAATGGGACTCCCTTCAGCCCAATCAACTGGGTTCCGATCCATTCGGACAGACCGCTGCTTACGAAGCCGGCTGCAATTGCCAGCCCGCCTCCGAATAAAAGCAAAATGCCCCACGGAAGTTTGACAGCTGTATTCCAATCCAAAAGATGATCTCCTTTTTTATTGAAAGAAGGAATGATAAACAGAATCATCGCAAAGACTATTGCAATCAGGCCATCACTTAGCCCATCTATAAATTTAGATAATAGGAAAGAGCGAGTAATCCACGAAAATGCTGCTAGGACGAAGACAATAAATACTAGAATCTCTTCAATAGAAGGACGACCTAACCTTTTCTTTTCCTGGTCAATTACTTCACGACCGCCTGGCAATGTCTTCACAGGAGATTTGTAGACAATCTTTACTAAGTACCACCATGTCAGAAAAATGAAGACCCATGCAAATGGCACGCCAAATAGCATCCACTTTCCAAATGATAGCTCAATTCCGTAAATTTTATTTATGGCTCCGGCTAATAACGTGTTCGGCGGTGTCCCGATTAGTGTTGCAATACCGCCCAATGAAGCGGAGTATGCAATCCCAAGCATCAGTGCTTTGCCGAATCCAAAGTTTTCTTTGGACGTGTCGATAGACGGATTATCTTTTAACGCAACCGTGACTTGTGTGATGATGGCAAGTCCAATCGGAACCATCATCATAGCGGTAGCCGTGTTGGATATCCACATGGAGAGAAAACCAGTGGCTACCATGAAACCTAAAACAATTCGGTCCATATTCGTTCCGATGGCAGAAATTATAGTTAGGGCAATCCGCCGATGTAAATTCCATTTTTCAAGTGCAAGTGCGATCATAAAACCGCCCATGAATAAGAAGATGGTTTCATCACCGTAAGACGAAGCAGCCTCTTTCATTTCGAGCCCGCCTGTCAGAGGAAACAGTACGAGCGGCAACAGGGAAGCCACCGGAATCGGTATTGCTTCAGTAATCCACCAAACTGCAATCCAAACTGTGCTAGCTAAGATGGCGACGCCTGCACTTGATAAATCGGCAGGTTTAAAGAAGAGCAAGATCAAACAAAATAATAATGGGCCAAGGATGAGGCCGAACAGTTGTGTAGCGGAATAGCTGCGCGAATCTCTGCCGCCGCCCTCGTTTTTGACACCGATAGGTTTTCCACCGCCACCGCCTTTTACCATCTCTGAAGAATCTGGTGCCGTAAAAAAGCGGAATACGTCTTTGACTTGATCATGTAATGACCAAAGACGATTCCAAGTCTGTTGTAACATAAGATCCCTTCTTTTCTAAGTTGTATACCTTGGTAAAGTGACATTATTTCCAAGACAAACCTATTTTACCGATGATAGGCTGAAGGAACAAGAGGGATTTTGATTCTTTCATATTTTAAAATAATTTAAATTGGTATTTAACGAAAGATTTACTAGCCTCTGCCTAACTAATTACGAGATAAATTTCGACAGGAGCAACTCAACCACGTATACTAAAACTAACTGTATAATTGAATTAAAAAGAGGTGAGGATTTGACGAAAAAAGTATGGTTTCAGGTAGGTGTTGGCATTCTGCTGGTACTTCTGATCACCAAATATTTTTTAGAAGTGAATTATATTTTCAGGCCAGTCGGTATTATCTTGCAGACCATCATGCTACCGCTGATTTTCGGTGGACTGCTATATTACATAACAGAACCGATTCAACGTTTGCTTGAAAAACGCGGATTGCCTAGATGGGGCAGTATTATATCGGTCATTCTCGTTCTCGTGGCTGCTATCTGGATTTTAGTTGCGCTTATAGGACCGATCGTGACGAAACAGGTAAATAATCTAGTGGACAATGGACCTGCCCTTACTCGGCAGTTAGATCAATTGAAGAATGAAGTGATCAACCAAAAGGATAATTTACCGGATGGATTACAGGATTCGCTAAATTCAGCGGTCAACTCCATCCAGTCTTTTGCAGTGAAATTTGGTAAGTGGTTTGTTCAATTCATCCAGTCTTTCGTGCAGGCAGTCGCCTTACTGCTGCTTGTTCCGTTCTTCTTTTTCTTCATGCTGAAAGATCACGAAAAGTTTGCGCCGAGGGTCTATAATCTGTTTTCCGGCCAGCGTCGCGAATGGGTGAAAAAGACACTGGGGGATATTGACAATGTACTGCGTTCTTACATACAGGGACAATTGTTAATCAGTGCGATTCTCGCAACGATCATATTAATTGGTTATATGATTATTGGATTGGAATATGCGTTGCTATTAGCCATCCTCGCTCTTTTCATGAACTTAATCCCGTTCATCGGTCCGTGGATTGCTGTCGCACCCGCTTTATTGATCGCTTATTTACAGGAGCCGAAACTTGTCATTTGGGTGGCATTAGTGACATTAATCGCTCAACAGACAGATAGTAATCTCATCACGCCGAATGTTATGGGGAAATCGCTTGATATTCATCCGCTCACCGTTATTACGGTTTTATTGGTGGCGGGAAGTCTCGCTGGTTTCCTTGGAATCTTGGTAGCGGTTCCTGCTTATGCAGTCGGAAAAGTGATTGTACAAAATATTTATGAACGGCGAAAAGAAATTCGCCGAGCGGCTACTAAGGAAGTGTAGTTGCGGAGCCTCCTGGTCTTATGGCTGGGAGGTTTTTTTATTGGGTTTGAGTGGCAAATTGTGTGACGAAAAAAATGGATAAACGGAGTCTTTTCGCACATTCTAATTAAAAAGAAAGGATGAATGCCATGTTAACAGAGTTCCCTGTAATTCATACGAATATATGGGACGCGGTTTGGGCAGTACCTGTCGTTTTGGTAGTCGTCCTCTTGGCTAAGTGGATATTTCGTTTGCCTCCCAGCTGGTTGTCGACTTTGGCTACCGCATTAGCATTGGGCTTGTCAGTGTTTATCAGTCATCCGGGTAATTTATCAGCTGGGATTTTCATGGGATTTTTCTATGGTGGAGCTGCGATGGGTACCATTTATTCTGTGAAGCAGTCCTTTCGTGCATATCGACAGAATTGAAAAACAGGCTGCCGCATAGGTGCGAGAGCCTGTTCTTGTTCGACTTATTTTAGTGGGCAGAATCCGCATTGCATCAAACCGGGGACATCTTTTGAAAAACAGCAAGTCTTGCGCACGGTTGTGTTCAATAAAACGGACGGTTCGTAGCCGTTCAAATAGCTGGCGAATCTGGAATGAGTGGAAATACCTGTCCATAGTGAGTCATCTTTTAGTGTCTCTACATCTTCTCGTGCTTCGATTTGTGTGGAAGGATCTGAAAGCAGGACATGGTATTGCCATAACCAAAATCCGAAAATATTTTCCCATGACGTTAATGGTGAAATTGGGACAGCTGTCCGAAGAGATAGGATAATTGCATGCGCCATTTCCAAAATGCTTCTAATTCTCGTTTGTCGATCTTCTTTCTCTACCGTCTGCCAATCGGGTGCATCTATAAATGTACTGATAGTCCGATTGCCGAACTCTACCACTGCACCGAAGCGTAAATTATCTGGTGGTCCTTTCCACATCTCATCGTAGGCAGCTAAGTTGTACAACTGCATAGCAAAAAACATTCCGATCCTACGCATGAAAAATGAAGCTGCAATGACGTCATTTGGACTTTGGCTCACCGTCTTCATCACTTGAATTAAATCCGAAGCCTTCGAAGGATCTTGTAGATCAGTCAAGGTGAATACCGGATGCTCAGGCTCGTTTATATAGATGCTATAACTATTCAATTCTCTGATTTGGTTTGCTGTAAGAGTATTCATACATTTAGTATAAGCAAATGATTTTGTAGAGGCAACTTGTTGGTGTTCTATTCACAGTAAAAAAGACAGAGTACCAGCAGGGGAGTGCTGATACTCTGTCTTTTAGAGAGTCAAATTATATTTTTTCATATTCCATTGCACTGTATCCCTTGTTTGTTGAAGTAAAGGTATAAATTCGGATTGCTGTGTTTTATTAATACGATAGGAAGGACCCGCTACGGTAAGAGAACCAAGAATATCACCATCAATGATCAAGGGAACAGCCATTGCGACAACGTCAGGGGTGTACTCGTTATGGCTAATTGCATATCCATTTTTTCGTATCTGTTGAAGATCTCTTCGTAAATCATCTGGATTGGTCATGGTATTTTCTGTGTACTTGATCAATTCACCTTGAAGTATATCTTCAATTTTATTTTCTGGAAGATGTGCAAGAATGGAGCGATACGAGGCACCAACATATAGGGGAGCCCGACTTCCAGCAGTGACAGGGAATTTCACTTTATTTTCAGGTTCGATGACTGTCAACATTAACGTTTCATTTCCATCTAAGACCGTAAAAAATACAGATTCGCCTGTCTGATCACATAACTTTTGTAAATGTGGATTGATCATCTCTTGGACATTCAAATTTTCATAGAAAATGGTGCCCAATTCCCAAACAGCGGAACCAAGTTTATACTGTTTGGTGATTGGGTCTTTAGACACAAATCCATTTCTCTCTAGAGTCTCTAATATTCGATAGACATTGGTATGGTTAAGTCCCATTTCAGCCGCCAATTCTCTACCGCCCCAGACGGTCTTTTCACGCGTAAACATCTTCAGAATGGCTAACGCCGAGTTGACTGTTTTAAGCATAGTTGACTCCTTTTGATATATTATTAACTATTTTCCATATAAGTGAATAATACTAATTATTATGAAGGAAATCAATGGCGGCGGCTGCATATACCTTTGCACAACGTACAATATCTTCTACTTGTACTTTTTCATTATATCCATGAATGCTAGGCAAATAAGCAGGTCCATATTGCAAGACAGGAATGTTATGATCACGGAAATGTCTCGCATCACTGCTTGCCCACTGCATAACACCGTAAGCCTCTTTTCCTTTTATAGCGCTAATATTGTCCACAATTGCACGACATACCGGATTTTCTGCAGGTGTATAATTGGCTTCGCTCTTAAAACCGAATAGTCTAATAGAGTAGCGAATATTTAAACTATCTAATTCTTGCTTTAAGTAGTCAGATACTTGCGCATGTGTCACGCCGAATGGTAATCGGCAGTCAACTTGTACTTTACAGCTTTCAGGTATGACATTGGATTTCGTACCACCGTTGATTGTGCCTACGTTTACTGTAATTCTTTCTAGAACTGGTTGATACTTAATTCTATCTTTTTCTACCTCTTCCATATAGCGTTTTGAAACTTCAATTAAGGGCTGTATTTCTTTCGGAATATGTATATCTAACTCCCATAATCCCTGTATTTTTTCAATAGCCTTGATTGCATCTGTTATTGCATTGTTACCTGCGAGTGGAGAAAGACTGCCATGTCCGGGTTCACCGAAAACTTCAAGTTCGAACCAGTAAGATCCCTTTTGACCGATAGTAGGATTTAAAGGGGAGGAGGGTTCCGCGATAAGAGCGCCATCTCCAGTGACTAACTTTCTTTCAAGTAACCAAGGTACACCATATTCTCCTCCTGTTTCTTCGTCAGGAACAATAGCGAGTGTTAATTTTCCCGGCAGCTCGATATTCAATCGTTTGAACAAACCAAAAACGAAAATCAATCCTGCTAATCCTGCTTTCATATCACTGGCGCCACGACCCAACATCCATCCATCCTTGATCTCCCCAGAGAATGGATTGAAATCCCATTTCGAAAGATCACCAGCCGGGACTACATCAGTATGTCCGCAATAGACCAGTTCCTTGCCGTCGCCGGCACCTTGAGAAGCTAATAGGTTATACATCTTGTCAGCAGACTCATGCCAGTCTAACTCAACATTGGATTCTTTCAAGTAATCTGCAATGAATTGACTTATTTCAGTGGAATCTCCAGGGGGATTTTCACTGGGGATTTGAATTAATGAACTGCATAGTTGCAGCAGCTCATTTTTATTCTTTTCCACTTCATCAATTACGAATTGTTTTAAGGCTTCCAAATTAGTCATTAAGCATTTACCTCGTTTCCTTTAGTTTGCAAATGGGTCATTTTTCCGTAAAGGGCTTCAAGATGCTCAAATTCTTTCTCGTCAAAAAATGAACATTTTCCTTCGCCATAATACTTTGCAACTTCAATGGCATAGCGGACAGCTTGTTCTACATCTGTTGGGTGTGTTGCTCCTGTTGAACAGCCTGCCACAGCGGTTTGAGTTGTTAGTGCAACTCCTACTACTGGACTTGTGGTAGCAACTGCTGGTTGTAAGATGCTGTTTACATGGTATACGCCGTTGCCGTATGGTGTAATATCTTGTGTTGTAATTGGTAGTGTGACGGGTAAAATACCAGCAGATTGAGTATATAAATGTAAAAGGTCATTACTGACTTTTAAGATATAGCCTTCTTTCACAGTGGGAGTGATTGCAAATCCTTTATGATTCGTAATCATATTTCCTTTTGTTGTGTCGATTGAAAGAATTGCATCCATTTCTTTTGTTACTTCATGCTGGTTCATCTCTAAAATGTCTACTGGCGATCCCATAAATGGAACCGGGTCATGTGGAGAAGTTGGAGCTACGGGACAAATATGAGTCGTTAAAATAACATCTCCTTGTAAACGATCCCCTTTATTACTCATATCTAATAATTTTGCTGCTGTCGACATACTGGCAAGCGCCCCATCTCCATCTGATACAAAGCCAGTCATTTCAGGACGAGCGCCAATACCACCTAAGCGTCCGATAATACCTAGTGTTTTCGCTGAACCACCGTTTGTTTTACCGTTTACACCGGGAATGGTCACCTTAATGAAGTCAGTAGATCCTTTTTCTCCAAATACAGTTTGAACAGAAACAGTGGCAGACGGCGAAATTTTTTGTAAATAGCTTTTCACCTCTTCGCCTGAAACAGAATGATCATCCATAACCTCTAATAGTTCTACTACGTGTTTTAATGACATTTATTATTCCTCCATTTTTAATATAGGTGACAAGAAACTTTGTTGCCTTCATTTAATTCTTGTAGTTCAGGCCGTGTATTTTTACAGATATCCATTACAAAAGGGCAGCGTTTGTGAAAATGGCAGCCTGTAGGTGGATTTACAGGACTTGGAACATCCCCTTTTAAAATAATCCTTTCTCGTTGCTCAAAGGGATTCTCTTTTGGAATAGCAGAAAGAAGCGCCTTTGTATAAGGATGTTTAGGATCCTCATAAATTTCTTGGAATGTACCAGTTTCTACGACTTTACCTAGATACATAACCGCAATTCTGTCACACATGTAACGAACAACATTCAAATCGTGCGAGATAAATATATAGGTTAAATTGAATTCTTTTTGAAGGCTTTTCAGCAAGTTAATAACCTGTGCCTGAACGGATACGTCAAGTGCTGAAACAGGCTCATCACAGATAATGACATCAGGATTTAAGGTCAACGCTCTAGCAATGTTGATCCGTTGCTTTTGACCACCCGAAAATTCATGCGGATATCTGCTGGCATGATAACTACTTAAACCTACAATTTCCAATAGTTCATGCACACGTTTTCTGCGACTTTCTTTCGTACCAATCTTATGAATAACTAACGGTTCAGCAATTAATGATTCAATAGTTTTACGTGGATCTAATGAAGCGTCGGGATTTTGGAATACCATCTGAATGGATTTACGGGCGCTGCGAATTTCTTTAATGCCAAGAGAAGCCAAGTCTTTTCCTTTAAACTCGACAGATCCCGAAGTCGGACTGATGAGCTGATTAATCAATCGTGCCAGTGTCGACTTTCCGCAGCCTGATTCACCTACGATTCCGAGAGTTTCTCCTTTGAATACATCGAAACTTACCCCATCTACAGCTTTGACGCTTTGTGTAGATTTTTTAAAAGGCATTGGATCCAAAATAGGGAAGTGTTTCTTTAAATTTGTCGCTTTAATAATTGTCTCAGTCAACGAACATTCCCTCCTTCTTCTCCAATCGACTTGTTTCATGTTGAAAATGGCAGGCAGCAAAGTGTCCTGGCTCTACTTCGATATATTCAGGTTTTTTCGTGTGACAAACTTCCTCACTGTAAGGGCAACGATCTACAAACGGACAGCCAAGTACGGGTTTCCGCAAATCTGGCGGACTCCCTGGAATCGCCGGTAATTTTTCATTGTGCTGAACGTCTGTTGTGATTTGTGATTCAAGCAGTCCCCACGTATAAGGGTGTAATGGATTCTTGAAAATAGTTTCTACTGATCCAGATTCCACCGTAGTTCCGGCGTACATTACAATGATGTTGTCACACATTTCCCAGACAACACCTAGATCATGTGTGATCATGATGATGGCTGTATCGTTTGTCTGTTGCAGATCTTTCATCAGCTCTAATATTTGCGCTTGTACCGTCACATCAAGTGCTGTTGTTGGTTCATCAGCAATCAATAACTTGGGATTACAGGATAAAGCAATTGCTATCATAGCCCGCTGACGCATGCCGCCAGAAAATTCATGCGGGTACATATCAATGCGTTTCTCAGGTTCAGGTATGCCAACCGTTTTCAACATCGCAATGGCTTCCAGTCGGGCTTCTTTCTTAGATATTTTTTTATGCTGTCGAATAGCTTCAATAATTTGATTTCCTACTGTGAAAACAGGATTCAAGCTAGTCATCGGATCTTGGAAAATCATAGCGATTTCATTTCCACGAATAGATCTCATTTCTTTTTTGGACAATGTTAATAAATCGATACCGTTAAATAGAATTTTACCATTGCTGATCTTGCCTGGAGGTGAGGGAATGAGTTGCATCAAAGCAGTAGCTGTTACACTTTTGCCTGAACCTGATTCCCCTACAATTCCTAACGTCTCTTTTTTCTTCAATGTCAGATTCACACCGTTAACGGCTTTGACAGTAGAAGAGGAAGAGCGGAATTCCACATCTAAGTCTTCTATGGATAGCAAATTTTCCGACATTTTAATTCCTCCTATCAGTTACACTCGCATCTTTGGATCAAGAGCATCCCTTAAGCCGTCACCAAATAAGTTAATACCTAAAACTGTAATCAGAATGGCGAGTCCTGAGAATGTAGCCATTTGCGGGTTTAATACTAAGAAGTCTTTGCCGTCTTTCAAGATACTTCCCCATGAAGCAGTAGGGGGTTGAACGCCGAGACCCAGGAAACTTAGCGCAGCCTCTGAAATGATGGCGCCTGCCACACTCATAGTTCCATAAACGATAAGCGGTGCTAAACAGTTTGGCAGCACATGCTGAAATAAAATTCGTGAATGGGTAGCTCCAAGAGAATGTGTGACTTCGATATATTCTTCTTCTTTCACACTAAGTACTTGTCCCCGAACGATTCTTGCAAAGCCGGGGATATTTGCAATACCAATCGCGATAATTACATTCACAAGTCCTTGACCGAGTACAGTCATTAGTGTAATTGCTAGAAGAATGAATGGGAATGCGAACAGTCCATCCATTGTACGCATAATGATGGAATCGAGTTTTCCGCCAAAATAACCGGAAATCAAACCTAGAAATGTACCTAAAATAGCACCAAATAAAACAGCTGATACTCCAACGATTAATGAAATTCTAGCTCCATATACTAGACGACTAAATAAATCACGTCCGTAATTGTCTGTCCCTAAAAAATGTCCGTCAGCTCCTATCGGTTTCAAAGAGTTCCCAACATTCATTTCGTTCGGTGGATGCGTAGCAATGAAAGGTGCAAAGATAGCTACAAGAATCATTAGTATGGTAACAGCCAAGCCAATCGCAGCTAATTTGTTTTTCAATAACTTTTTTAAGAATACTTTTTCGTTAACAGGTAAATTTCCTTCTTCTATAGCAATAGTTTCAGGAGTATTCGGTTGGACATTCATCATTACTGTCCTCCTCCTTTGCTAGATTCATAATTGACTCTTGGATTTACAACTTTATATAGGATATCGACGAGTAAGTTCACTAATACGAAAATAATAGCAATGAATAGAACGGTCCCCTGAACTACGACGAAATCACGTTTGTCGATTGCATCGACGATAAGTCGGCCCATGCCCGGCCAGCTGAAAATTGTTTCTGTTAGAACAGCACCACCTAAAAGCATGGAGATTTGCATACCTAGGACGGTCAAAATAGGTGTTAAGGCATTTTTTAATACGTGTTTTGAAATAACCCAAAACTCGGCAACGCCTTTTGCACGTGCAGTCTTAATGTACTCTTGTGAAATAACTTCCAACATGCTCGATCGGGTGATTCTGGCGAAGGTTGCCATAGGAATCGTAGCAAGAGTAATACTCGGGAGTATGAGGTGCTTTATATATGAAAGTAAACCATCGTCGAGTGTCCCCATTCCTGTTGCGGGGAACCACCCCAAGTTCACACTGAAGAATAGAACCAGCATAACTCCTAGCCAAAATATTGGCATCGAAACCCCAAGTAATGAGACAAGCATGACGCCATAGTCTAGCGCGGAGTTTTGACGTGCAGCTGAGATCATGCCAGCAGGAATCCCGATGAGTAACGCAATGACCAATGCAGCTAAAGCTAGAATCACGGTATTCGGAAAACGTTCCATTATTAATTGGGCAACAGGTTGGTTATAACTTAAGGAAGTTCCAAAGTCACCTTGTAATAAACCCAAAAGGTAATCAAGGAACTGTTTATAAAGCGGTTGATCCAGTCCTAGTTGTGTAGTTAATTTTTCAATATCTTCTACGCTTGCTGTTGGTCCTAACATTACAGCAGCGGGATTACCGGGGATCAGTCGTGTAATGATGAATACAATTACTGCTACTACAAAAACTGTAGGAAGTAAGTCGAATAATCGTTTGATTATATAATTCCCCATGCGCCTTCACCTCTGTTTCTTAAATTTGAACCACTGGTTCACAATGTGAATATTCGTAATTCTAGCATTGTTAGAATTGAAAGTAAATAGTAAATTTTCTGTTCCTGTAATTGTGTTGTTAAGTTTATGAAGGATCAGAATATTTGAAATTACCTCTTTACACGAAAAGATCTCTGTGATAGATTATTAACTATCTTAATCGGTGAATCATTGGTTCACAATATGAAACAGAGGGAAGTGGGAGAGAGATGAGGAGAAGAGTACTAGGATTATTTTTACTCAGCATGGCTTTATTGTTAGTACTGGGTGCTTGTTCGGGAAAGAATTCTTCGACAGACGGAGAGTCATCGAACAGTGGAGATTCAAATAGTGGAGAACCGCAAGATGGTGGGGTGTTACAGATTGGTTTATCCGCTAATCCACAAACCTTAGATCCTGTAAAATATACGGGTGTGTATGAATCTCAAGTTATGAGATCTGTGGCTGATACTCTTGTAGTTTACAGTAAAAATTTATCAGAAATTAAACCTTCACTTGCAACAAGCTGGGAAATCTCAGACGACTTGTTAGTGTATACGTTCCAGTTGCGTGATGATGTCTATTTTCAACCTGGTGAATATCAAGATGGACGTCAAATGACAGCAGAGGACGTCAAATATAGTTTAGAAAGATCCGCAAATGAGTCGGTTATGAATCGTTTGCGCGGAGTGACAAAAGTAGAAGTAACAGGTGAAAATGAAGTAGAAGTACATTTAGAAAAAGCCAACGCTGCTTTATTGGCAGTATTGACAGATGCAGGGAATGTCATTGTTCCGAAAGAGGAAGTAGAAGGATGGGGCGATAACTTTGGTGCAAACCTAGTCGGAACCGGCCCATTCAAAATTACAGATTGGCAGAAAGATCAACAGCTTACACTAGAGCGTTTTGATAAATATTGGGGTGAGAAGCCTCACGTGGATTCTGTGAAGATGAAAGTAATTGCGGACACGAATATGATGACAAATGCTTTGCGTTCCGGCGATATTGATATCGCGATGGATGTTAAAGGACAAAATCGTGCATTAGTTGAACAAGATGAGAATCTTGAGTTGCTTACACAACAAGCTTTATCAATTACGTACTTAGACTTAAATAACAAGAAAGGTCCGACTGCCGATCCGAAAGTACGGGAAGCCATCTATAAAGCTACGAATGTTGATGAGTTAGTAGAAGGGGTAAACCAATGGGGAGGAGCTACACGCTCTTATCTGCCTCTACCCCCAGGCTCATGGGGCTACGATAAAGAGTTGGAAGAACTCGTGCCAACTTATGACCCAGAAAAAGCCAAAGACTTACTTGCTGAAGCAGGTTATCCAGATGGATTTAAAACAGAAATTTATGTAGCAGAAGCACGTGTCCCATATGCGACAATCTTCCAGAACCAAATGAAAGAAAACTTGAATGTGGATGTGGAGATTAAAGTAGTAGAATGGGGAACTTACAGTGATACAGTGTCCAAAGGAAATGCGCCAATGTCAATTGGAGGTTGGTCATGGTATCCAGATCCATACTTCTTCTTATACCAATTATTCCATACGGATCAGTTGAATGCATTGGGTAATGGTAAAGGTTATGAAAATCCTGAAGTAGATAAATTATTGAACAGCGCACTTTCTGATACAGCAGATCAAGATGAGCGTGCCAAGTTGTATCAAGAAGCATTGAAAATCATCTTAAAAGATGTACCTCGACTTGAAATTGATGTTCAAGAATCAACTGCTGGGGTTAATAAAAAAGTACAAGGGTTTGATGTGTCACCAGATAACTCTATTCAAATTGTGCATCCGAACGGCGCCAATGTTTGGTTGAAGCAATAAAATATGAAGCAAAGGAAAAAGTAGAGTACTCGTAGCTCTGCTTTTTTCCTTTGATATATGAAAAGTGAGGCGATAACGTTGAAAGTTTTGATTCGTAATGGGTTTGTATTTGACACTAATCATAAGGCTTTTTTAAAAAAAGATATTTTGCTTGAAGACCATTGGATTCGTGAAGTGACAGATGAATTAAAAGATCAAACAGTCGAAATATCGATTGATGTGAATGGAATGTATGTAACACCTGGATTGATAGACACATGTTCTTCTATTGGTTTAAAGGAATCAGGGATTGGCAAGGAAGGTAATGATAGTTATGAATCGTATGCCGGGAAAGGAATGATCTTCCACGTTCGCGATGGGATTTACCCTTTCGATACTTCGTTTAAAGATGCACTGGAAGCCGGAGTAACTGCAAATCATATTATGTCGGGCCCGGAAAGTGTTGTTGGTGCGGTAACGGCTGTTATCCATTCTACTGGAAGTACGTTTGAGGAAATGTGCATTACAGAAGGTGGAGGTATATCATTTTCAATGGGTGATGTGCCTAAGCAGGCTTATTTTGATGTCACCGGAAAGCCGCTGACTCGAATGGGAATTGCTGCGGAGATGCGAAGAATGATGCATATGCTTATTCAATCTTCAGACCTGAAGGATAAACGAATATTTATCCGTTGCCATCGAGCAGACGACATAGAGACAGCACTGCGAATTGCGCAAGAAGTGGGTGTATCTATCACGCTCGTCCATGCTACAGAATATCCCCTGATAGATGAACGTTGGTCTAGTCAAGTTCAAGAAATTATTGCAGGGCCTGCTTTTCAACCTATAGAACGTAACGAATTAATGAAACTTCACCCATCGATGTATCGGGTCTTACATGAACAACAGAAAAAATTTGTCTTTGCATCAGATCATCCAAAAAGCGGTGCCTCCAACTTGAAGTTGGAAGCGTCACTAGCCATTCGGGAAGGCGTACCTGAGAATGAAGCGCTTTATGCCTTAACAAAAGGAGCAGCCGAACTTTTATCTATTGATCATATAACGGGAACGATTGAAACTGGAAAGTTTGGTGATCTAGTAATCTGGGATCAGCACCCAATGAATATAACGGCTACGGTACTGAAAACGTTTATAAAAGGTACTGAAGTTTATAGTAAAGGAGATTGCTAATGCTTACAGTTTTACGTAACGGTACAGTATACACAATGAACCAATCAAATGAAGTTTTGCGGAATGCCGATATTTGGGTATGTGAAGGGGAGATTACAAAGATAGGCAAGAACACAGATTTACCTTCGGATGCACAAGTCATAGATTGTACAGGTCAATTCATTACGCCAGGATTAATCGACGCGCATACGCATGTTGGATTATGGGCAGAAGTTACGGAAAGACAAAATGATGCCAATGAATATTCAAGTCCATGGACCCCTTTAATGAATGCAAAGGATGGAATTGATCCACGACACTTTTCATTTGAACAGGCTGTAATGGGTGGAGTTACAACTGTCCAAACCGGTGCGGGAAGTGCTAATCCAATCGGCGGTGTATGGAGTATATTAAAAACAGCAGGTGCTTCTTTTGATGACAGGATACTCATAGAAAGAAGTGGATTAAAAGGAGCATTAGGAGAAAACCCTAAAAATGTGTTTGGTAATCAATATAAAACGATGCCGATGACCCGAATGGCAGTGGCTCACTTGATACGCAAAGGCTTTAACCAGGTGCTACAGCTAAAAGATAGTGAAAGAGACCAGCTATCTAAGGATAACTCAGCGTTAGCGCCGTTTATGGAAGTATTGGAACGAAAAATGCCCCTTCGGTTACATTGTCATCGGGCCGATGATATAGCAACTGCTATTCGGATTGCAAAAGAGTACAATGTCAAATTATCACTTGAACATTGTACGGAAGGTATGCTGATGCTTGATACCATCAAGGCGAGTGGTGCTACCGTAACACTAGGTCCTTATATGACCCCGGCAACAAAGTATGAAAATCGTTTTTCTACAGCAAAGAGCCCGAAACATTTCCATGAAACAGGGATCCCTTTTGCTATAATGACAGACCATCCATTTATCCCAATACAGTATCTCTATTATTGTGTCGTAGAGGCAGTAAAAAATGGATTGGATGAGTTGGCGGGGCTTGAAAGTATTACATGTGCAGCAGCTGCTATTATGGGAATAGCCGATAAGGTAGGTTCTGTAGAAAAAGGAAAAGATGCCGACTTTGCAATTTGGTCTCACAAACCCTTCGAGACAAAAGCGAATGTTCTTGCAACTTATATAGAAGGTAAAGAAGTATATCGCCATGAGGGGATGATACGTTGAAAACATTATGTGTCTTAACGATTGGTCAAAGTCCGCGAGAGGATATGCATGAAACCTTCAAAAAATATATTCCGCATGTGAATATAGTGGAACGTGGAATTTTGGATTCGTATAAACCTGATGAAATTGAGACACTAGTCTCTTCACAGCCGGGACAGACGCTTGTTTCTCGATTGCGCGATGGTTCAAAAGTACGGCTGGAAAAGAAATTTGTAGATCAGGAACTGGGTAAATTGGTGGCTGCTTGTCAGGACGATCATATTGATGCTATTTTAGTTGCTTGTACTGGGAAGTTTGAGTTATTTACTTCGACAAAGCCCATTTTGTACCCCGATTATATAGTAAGTCAAATCGTAAAAGGTTTGTTCCGCGAAAAGGAGATTGGCGTGGTTGTCCCCCTGTCCGAACAACGAACCGAAATTTTAGACAAGTGGAATGAAGCTGAAATAGATTGTATGCTTGATTCTTGCACACCGTACCAAGTAGAGTGGACGGAATTTCAGAAAGTAGCAGAGCGTATGGATGAGTGGCCTATACAAGCTATCATCCTTGATTGTATGGGGTACGATGACAAAATGAAACAGTATATGTCCCGGTACACTGAAAAACCAATACTACCATCGAGAAATTTAGTGTTTGCTGCGGTTGCTGAAATGTTTTAGTATAGTTACAAAAATTGATAAACACATGAAAGGATGTTGAACATGTCTCAGTTTGCAACGATTGTAAAAGGCCTAATGAGCACAAACTTTTCATTAGATAAATCAGCGTCTATTCTGGTATTGACAGATCGAAGTACTGAAAATGTTGGTCGTAAGTTTGAAGGTGCATTAAGAGCGGATGAATGGAACACGGATCTGTACGTAATGGAAGATCGAACTAAATCAGGCGAGGAGCCACCTAGTGAAGCCGCGAATCGTATGTTGAATTTTGATATGGTCTTTTGTCTTACCAAGCATTCCTTGACACATACTGTTGCACGTAAACAGGCGAATGCCAAGGACATTAGTGTAATTACAATGCCGGGAATCACAGAAGATATGTTTTTAAATGGTGCTTTGCGTGCGGATTACGGAAGAGTAGAGCGGGAAACAAAGGAAATGACAGGGAAACTGAATGCTCATCAACAAGTGACTATTTATACTGGCGAAAATCATAAATTAACCATACCAATAGGAAAGAGACAAGGAATCGCGAGTACTGGAGTGTTTAAAGAAAAAGGAATGTCTGGAAACTTACCGTCTGGGGAGGCATATATCGCTCCATTAGAGGAGAAATCCGAAGGAACTATTGAAATCAATGGCTCCATTGCTGGAATTGGTTTGGTTCAAGAACCCATTGTCCTAACGATAAAAAAAGGTCGATTAATAGACGCAACTGGGGGAGATGGAGAAAAACTGCTAGCTTTATTAGGCCGAGAAAATGGAAGGCTGCTGTGCGAACTAGGTATTGGAACAAACCACGCCGCGCGCATAACCGGAAAAATTTTGGAGGATGAAAAAGCCTACCAGACTGTACATATCGCTTTTGGTTCTAACCACACATTTGGTGGAACCATAGAATCAAATGTTCATATCGACTGTGTAACAAAACATCCTCGGCTTGAGTGGGATAAATAATTTATCTTGATTAAATGATGTTAAGGCAGTTTTATTGCCTTAACATCATTACTGAAATTTAAATACGGCTATATCAAGTCGATCCCCAATCAACTACAATTACTCACTGAATTTCTTAAGCAAGTATTCCAGCCCGTCACCGTCATAATAATTATCATCGCTTATGATTTACTCAACCTCCAACTGAACATCATTCATAACCGCAATTTTCCAATCACTGTCCAGGAACAGTGATTCCCACCATAATGGCTTCGCCTCTTACTTTTTAGAGTGTATAAAAATATATTGTTTCTCACTAGCTTATTTTAGAAATCGTTTAACTTTTTGTTTTTTCCTCTCCCTCTCCCTAATTCCTAGAATGACAACTGGCTCTTAGTCTTTTTTAAACTTGAAGACTGTCATTATGACTGCATTACACTTTACCTAAGCCCAACCATATCACTAGGCGATCACATACTATAGACAGTGAAGAGGTGGTGAAGAGTGGAGAAGCAACAACTAATCCGTGATGAATCATTTGAGGTGGAGCAACGGGAGTGGAAGGTGAGGCAGCGCAAGGAACGAGGGAAGCAATTGCTGACAATTGTCTCACCTATATTTCTCTTGTTGCTATGGGAAGTATTATCAAGGACCGGAATACTGGACATTCGATTTTTCCCTCCACCAAGCACAATTGTTCAAACATTTTATGACATGATCGTCAGCGGAACGATGGCCCAGCATGTAGGCGTGTCGCTGTACCGGATTTTCATCGGATTTTTGGCAGGCGTGATCCCGGGTATCATCATCGGTTTGCTGATGGGCCTGTATTCCCCAATACGGCACTTTGTCCAGCCAATTGTCATGGCACTCATGCCGATTCCAACACTGGCATTGCTTCCGATTATCATTATTTTATTTGGTATCGGAGATTTATCGAAAGTCGTAACAATTGCGGGGAGTGTATTTTTCCCAGTAGTGATCAACACGGCGGCTGGTGTGCTGAACATTGATAAAATTTATTTGGATGTCGCGAATAATTACCAAACGAGCCGGCGAGATTTCTTTTTCAAAATTGCTCTTCCCGGATCGCTGCCAGTTATGCTCGAGGGAATCCAAATGGGGCAGGCGATTGCACTACTGACGATTGTGGCAGCAGAAATGATGGGGGCCACTTCGGGAATCGGTTATTTGATCTGGACTTCCTATAAGGCCTTTCTATTGCCCGAGATGTATGTCGGTCTGATCCTTATCTCCTTTTTTGGCTATTTATTTTCGCTCATCTTGCGCGCCCTTCAAAATAAGTTATTGCCATGGAGGTGAATGAAATGGAGGGGAAGCCTAAAATTACCGTGGAAGGACTCATGAAGGCTTTTTACAAGAAACAAGGAAGTGTTATTGCGCTCGAGAATATTTCGCTGACCGTGGAAGAAGGTGAGTTTGTTTGCCTTGTTGGTCCTAGTGGTTGTGGTAAGACTACACTTCTGCGTATATTAGCCGGACTGGAACAACCGAGTGTGGGAAGTTTTACGATTGCGACGGAACGAGATGATCGGCCGTTGCAATCGATGGTCTTTCAGGAACGAGGTATCATTCCTTGGTTGACGGTTCGTGAAAATGTTGCCTTCGGACTAAAAATGCGCAAATTACCGAAAGCATTCATTGAGGAGCGAACGAACTTTTATTTGAAGAAAACGGGTTTGGAGCGGTTTGCTTCTTTATATCCCAAAGAACTGTCAGGAGGTATGAAGCAGCGGGTGAGTATTGCGCGAGCCTTTGCGAATGATCCCGAGATCTTATTGATGGATGAACCGTTTGGCGCGCTTGATGAACAAAATCGATTCATTTTGCAGGAAGAGTTGCTGAGTATTTGGGCAGAAACGAGGAAAACGGTACTATTTATTACGCATAGTATCGATGAGGCGCTCTTGCTCAGTGATCGCATTTTATTGATGGGGGCGCAACCGGGCAAGATCATTGATGAAATCATTATCGATAAGCCGCGGCCTAGAAAGATTGAAGACATTCGGAAAGATCCTGAAATGGCAGCAAAGTTTATTGAGATCTGGCATCACTTACAGGAAGAAGTATTGAAATCCAGGGAATAAACGATAAAAGGAGAGATGGTGTGGGGAAGTGGATGAAGAAGGCGGGTTGGATCAGTATCCTATCAGCGGTTTTGATCGTCGGGGCATGCTCGCCAAAAGAAGTTGAAAAGCCGGCGTCAGACGATGGTAAGCCGAAGTCTGGTGATTTGACGCCGCTTGAGAAACCAGCAAAAGTTTTCATAGCGGAAGACGGAGCGGCTTCAGGGGCGGGCTTCTATATCGCGAAGGAAAAAGGATACTTTGAAGACTATAATATTTCCGTTGAGTTTGCTGACTTTGCCAATAGTGATGACATGCTGCCAGCGTTGGCTGCAGGAGAAGTAGATATTGCAGGCGGTGTATCCACAGCGTCCTTCTTCAATGCGATTGCACAAGGGATCGACGTCCGGATCATTGCGGATAAAGGACATAATATGCCTGGAAAGTCGTACTTCAGCTTTGTTATCGGCAATCATATGGTAGATGAAATTAAAGAATATAGTGATTTCAAAGGCAAGAAGATCGCGGTTTCTTCGCGTAATTCAATAGACGGATATATTTATCAAGAGATGCTGAAGCATGCGGGCTTGACGGAAGAGGATGTAGAGTATGTGCACATAGCAGATTTCGGCGCTATGCTTGGGGCAATCGACTCGGGAACGATTGATGCTGCGCTTAATATTGAGCCGCTCATCGCACAAGGAATTCACCAAGGCTTTCATGTACGTTTTGGGGATGCGACCGATTATGCGCCAGAGTCACAGATTGCAATGGTTTTGGCTTCTCCACAGTTCATGGAGAAAGAGGAGTTGTCGCTGCGTTTCATGGCTGCCTATCTGAAAGGGGTCCGTGACTATAATGATGCCTTCTTTAAAGAGAAAGGGAAAGAAGAAATCATCGATATTATGGTGAAGCATACGGCGCTGAAGGATCCTGAGTTATGGGAGCGAGTATTTGTGACAGGGCTGGATCCAAACGGCAAGATGTTTGTGGATGATATTAAGAAACAGTATGAGACATACAAAGCGAATGGTGCGATCCGTGGGGAAATCGATTTCGACAAGTCTGTAGATCCATCGCTAGTGGAACGGGCGATTAAAGAAATTGGTGTGTATGAGGAATAAGATAAGTGGAGCTGTCCGAGAAGTCATTTTCACCTGACTTTTCGGGCAGTTTTTGTTTCCAGTGATTGCGGGAAGAGGAAATGTGCGGTGCGCAGATGGTTTGGTGTGTTCTGTAGACGGTTTGGAGCGGTGCGTCTTGTTTAATGTTCGGAACTAGTGGTTTTTGGTTCGGTGCAACAATGCTTTCGTTCGGTCTGTCGGCATATTGGTGCGTTCCTCTGGCTTGCTTAAACATGTTAGAAAGTACCATTGCTGACTTTTAAGAAAGCTTTATTTTATAAAGATTACACTTCTTGAAATTTGAAAATATTCTATAATAGCCACAAAAAACATGCTAAACTGAAAAGACTGACAATCAGAAGAATGGTGGATGAAATGAAAAGATACATAGGAGAAATCGGACTGACAATTACCGCAATCATCTGGGGCAGCGGGTTTGTCATGAGTGCGTTGGCGCTCGACTACTACACCCCATATCAAATTTTGGCGGTACGGTTTACGATCGGAGCAATTTTATTGGCTTTGGTGTTCCATAAGCGCTTGCGTAAAGTAGAGAGAAACGTTTTATGGAAGGGTGCCGTGCTCGGCTTTTTATTGTACGCAGCCTTTGCGCTTCAGACAGTTGGATTGCAATTCACGACACCTTCAAAAAATGCTTTTTTGACAGGTGTCAATGTAGTAATCGTGCCATTTATCGCCTTCATTTTATATAAACGGAGGCTTGATACGTTTGAATTGTTCGGCGCGGTTTTAGCGCTGCTCGGTGTAGCGGTATTATCACTGCAGTGGTCTGCCGGTGTGAATTTCGGAGACGTGCTGACACTCGGATGTGCTGTGCTGTTTGCCTTCCATATTTTCTACACAGCGAAGTTTGTGCGGACAGTGGATCCGATATTGCTGACGCTTTTGCAGATGGCGTTCGCAGCAGTGATTGGTTGTTTGACTGTCATTGGATTAGGCGAAACGTCATTTTCGATGGTTTCATCGGGAATTGGAGCTGTAGTCTATTTGGCTGTATTTTCAACGACCATAGCGTTTTTAATGCAGACGATCGCACAAAAGCATTTATCGGAGACGAAGGCAGCAATTATTTTATCTACCGAATCGGTGTGGGGGATGGCCTTCTCCGTAGCTCTGGCATATGAAGTCCTGACCTTCCGCATGTTCCTAGGTGCATTGCTCATATTTGTAGCCATTTTATTATCTGAAACAAAGCCGCAGTTTTTTAGGAAGCGTAATGTACAGCACGTAAACGAGCGGAAAATATAAAAAAGGGCAGAACTGTCTAGCAAGTCAGCGCAATGTGACTTCTGTGACAGCTCTGCTTTTATCTTTATTCAGCAGAAGTCTTCACCTCTTTAGGCGGTGTGATGAATGCAGTTTTATTTCCTGTTCAGCGGGTATTCTAACGCCTGCTGAACAATAGAAATACGCAGGCTAAGATCGCCACATCCTGTGGCAATGCCTGCATGACCTACTTCCTGTAGGCCTAAGCCTCCGGCGGATGTCACAGATTTTGAAAGGAGTGAATCGAGCACGATCGATTCAAAATCTAGACGCAATTGATTATTTTGCGGCTAATGCCGTCTGATAACTATGCAAGGACATACCACCAATGATGACCAGTACGCCGACCAATGAAAGCGCACCTGGCAAGGGCAAGCTGAGAAGTACCATTTCACCAAGCATCGCGAAGATCAATTCGACGGATTGTGTAGCTTCGACGGCCGCGAGCTTGCCCTGATCATGCTGTACCATATCGGTAGCCATGAAAAAGAGAGAGGTCGCGATGACACCTGAGCTGACGGCGACGATCACTGACTGCACAACTTGGCTGGTGGAAGGAAGCCCTACGGTTGCCCATGCATAGAGTGCCATGACAAGCCAAATCGGCAGTGTCATCAACGTCATCGCCAGAACACGCTGGAACATATCAAGCCGGCCGCCGAGCAAATCCATCATTTTCCGATTGCCGAGCGGGTAGGCGAAAGCGGCCATTACTAACGGTAACGTACCGAGCAAAATAATTTTGGTCGATACACTGTTCGCGTGTGGAATTTGAATTAACACTACGCCGACTAGTATAATCAATGAAATAATTAAGGAAGCCTTTGGAATCCTATGACGGATTGTTCGGAGATCACCAGTTTCGGTTTTCGCTTGAAAGGTGAAAAACGGAGCCAGCAAAACACCTGCCACAATGGTCATTTGCCATGTCCCCGCTACTAACCAGCCCGGACTATACCCTGCTGAAAACGTCAGTGGGCCGTAAAAAAGAACAAACGCAACAAAACTCCAAATAAAAAAAGGTCGAGGAGCGGCAGTCATTTCGCGTTTCATTCCAGATAATCCGCCACGCATCGCCACAATGACGAAAAGAAACGGCACCATGAAGAAATAGCGCAGAGCAGCACTCCATAACCAACTGCCGCCATCGAGTTCCATGGATCGATTCAAGACAAACGTCACAGCAAAAAAGAGTGCGGATAAAACTCCGATGCCAATCGCTTTCATCTGATTAACCGCGCTGTTCTTGTAGTTTCAAAGCTTCGATGATGACTTGAGTGGCTTTTACCATCGTGTCTGCCGAAATGAATTCATACTTGCCGTGATAATTCTCCCCGCCTGTGAAAACGTTCGGAGTGGGCATGCCCATATACGATAATTGAGATCCGTCCGTGCCGCCGCGGATTGGTTCGATTTTTGGCTCGATTTCCAAATTGCGATAGGCATCTGCCATTATGTCGACAATCTCGATAACGGGCTCAATCTTTTCGCGCATATTAAAGTATTGGTCAGTCAATGAAAGCTCTACTGCATGTTTCCCATATTTCTCTTGAAGACGGGCCGCAGTATCTTGAACCAGCTGTTTTCGAGCCTCGAACGCATCCCGATCAAAGTCGCGGATAATATACTGATAGGTCGTCTTTTCCACAGTGCCCTCTGCTTCCATTAGATGAATGAACCCTTCATAATTCGCTGTTTCTTGTGGGATTTCATTCTCAGGCATTGCTTCTTGGAACTCTGCAGCGATCAATAGGGAGTTGACCATTTTTCCTTTGGCGGTGCCGGGATGTACGTTGGTCCCATGGAATGTCAGCAAAGCCCCCGCAGCGTTGAAGCTTTCATACTGCAGTTCTCCGAGCGGACCGCCGTCCATCGTATAGGCGAACTCTGCGCCGAATCGCTCGACATCGAATTTATGCGGGCCACGTCCAATTTCTTCGTCCGGCGTGAAACCGACACGCACTTTACCATGTTTGATTTCAGGATGCTCCACTAAGTATTGCATAGCAGTCATGATCTCTGATATACCTGCTTTGTCGTCTGCACCAAGCAAAGTCGAGCCGTCGGTTGTGATGAGCGTATGCCCGAGGTAGTTTTTCAACTCAGGAAAGGCTTCTACGGTCATGATGGTAGCTTTATTTAACTGGATGTCTTTGCCGTCATAGCGATCGATGCACTGTGGGCGTACATCCTTGCCTGTATAATCTGTCGCAGTGTCGACGTGCGCCAAAAATCCGACTGTTGGGAGTTCTTTTTCCGTATTGGCCGGTAAAGTGGCGAATAAATAGCCGTTTTCATCCAATGATATCTCTTCTAAACCGATCTCCGCCAGTTCTTTTTCAAGCATATGCAATAAATCCCACTGTCCTGCCGTAGACGGTGTCGAATTAGAATCGGCATCAGACTGCGTATCAATTTTTGCATAGCGAATTAAACGTTCAATCAATTGTTCTTTCAATAGACAAACTCCTCTCTAAATTGCGAATGCTTTCATTTTAACAGAAGGTCTAGTCAAATACGTAGGAAATGAAACAAAAAGAACCGGACAACTCGTCCGGTTCTTCTGACATTAACTAAATATATTAATCGTCGTGATAATGATAGGCATCGATACGACGTCAATCAAGAATGCGCCGACAATAGGCACGATCAAGAACGCTTTACGTGAAGGACCGTATCGTCCTGTGACCGCTGCCATGTTGGCCATGGCATTAGGCGTCGCTCCCAGACTATGTCCTGCAAAACCAGCGATCATGACTGCAGCATCGTAATCTTTTCCGAGTAAACGGAACAAAACAAAAATCGCAAATAGTACAACGAAGAGTACTTGTACGAAGACGATAACCAGCAATGGCAAAGCCAAACCAGCGACTTCCCATAGTTTGATGCTCATCAATGCCATAGACAAGAAGATACCAAGAGATACATCACCGATCAAGTTGATGCTTGTCATATGAACCGCATCTTCCTTGAAGCGATCGACTATATTACGTACAATTACTGCGACAAACATTGCACCGACGTAGCCAGGCATAACAAAGCCAGTTAAACTGGAAAATAAATCACCAATAAATGTTCCACCTGCGATACAAGCTGTGATCAGCAACACTTGCGTCAAGAAATTATCCGTATTGATCGGTGCTTCATGCGCTTCTACCGAATAGGCGGCTTCATGCTCGACTTCTGTAGATTTCAAGTTGTGTTTATTGATTAAGTATTTGACGATTGGCCCGCCGACGAGACCGCCAGCGACAAGACCAAACGTAGCGGCCGCAATCCCGATGGACAGAGCGGAGTCAATACCGAGACTTTCCAGTGTTTGTCCATAAGCTGTTGCACCACCGTGGCCGCCTTCCATCGAGACAGCGCCTGCCATCATACCGATTAGCGGATGCAGATTAAATAAATAGGCCATTGATACACCGATGACGTTTTGCACCAAAGCTAAAAAACCACATGCGATCCAATAGACGATGAGTAATTTCCCACCAAGACGAATCAGGCTGAAACTTGCACCTAAACCGACTGTCGTGAAAAACGTTAACATGAATAAATTTTGCAAAGAAGTATCCAATTGGAAGCTCAAAAGGTCAGTTGTCTTCAAAATAGTCGCAAAAACGGCAAAAAGCAACCCGCCTACGACAGGGGCGGGTATGCAGAATTTTTGGAGAACTCCGATTTTACGTACTAGGAGAGTTCCGATTGTTAGAAGTGCTAAGGCTAAAAATAGTGTCGTAATTTGATTTAACTCAATCGTCATGTAATTCTTCCTCTCAGCAATGCAACGATTGCTTCATTAGTTAAGTAGGCACCCAGTTTGACTGTTTGGTTTTGATGGTCAAGTGCTGGATTGATCTCTGAGATGTCGAATGAAAGGGTTTTCTTATGAGACGCTATGGTTTGGATAAACGTCCGTACGATGAGAGGATCCAATCCAAATGGAGAAGGAGCACTCACCCCGGGAGCATAGGCCGAATTCAATACATCAGAACACAATGTTAACAAAACATAGTCCTGCTTTTCAATGAAAAAGCTGATTTTCTGTAAGATTTCGTCCATAATACCCGATGTGATTTCTTGTTCTGTCACATATGACACGCCTTGTGCGTCAGCTTCGTCAAATAATATATCTGTATTTCCAAACTCCTGAATGCCGAGCACCAAGTATTCAACGTTTTCATCCGTGTCAAGCATTTGTTTGAACATCGTTCCCGAGGATGGCTGCTCGTCATAGCTGCGCAAGTCGAAATGCGCGTCGATATTAACGACGCCTAGTTTCGCATCAGGACCGATAAATTCCCGAACGCCTAGGTAGTGTCCGTATGCGGTTTCATGGCCGCCCCCTAAAATGACAGGGCACGCATTTTTCTCCAAGCTGTCTCGAACGGCGGCACCTAATTCAGCTTGTGCCTGTTCGAGTTGATTACCTTCACAAACTATTGTACCCACATCCATCAGCTGGCATTCAGCAGGCATGCGCCATGGGAGTTTTGCCAATTCACTACGCAAGGCATTTGGCCCTTCTGCAGCTCCAAGTCTGCCATTGTTGCGTCGTACGCCTTCTTCTGAAGAGAAGCCGATCAGCGTGCATGTCTTATTGTTGACTCTTTCTTGAGGAGCGGAAAGTTGTATCACTTGATGCATACGAAATGCGGCTCTGTTCGTCTCGCTGTCAGTTCGACCTGACCAGAATTTTTCATTAGTTTGAATTAACAATATACTTCATCCTTTCGGGCGTGTTACTCTTATTATAGTGGTCTGCATTTATAAATTCTAATACATCTTTTTCATGAATTCATGCTTTAAGGCTATAGGTGAGAAAAGAATGAATGAAAATTAAGCAATCACCGTATTGGAATGCTGCTCGGCCGTATTATAGAAGTCGTTGCAAAAAGACGTCCTATCTATAAAGCGGATGGAAAGGAATTGACTCTATGAATAAATTTTTGTTTGGCTTTTTAGTGGTTGTTACGACTGCGTTGATGGGATCTTCTTTTGCGATCGGCAAAATTGGGTTGGAGTATTCCTCACCTTTACTATTGGTGGCCTTGCGCTTTTCCATTGCGGGAATCATTATGGCAATAATCGTAAAAATACTAAAAAAACCGCATCCCAAAACGTTTGGAGAGTGGAAGTGGCTGGTGCTGATTGGTTCGTTACAGACGGCTGCTGTGATGGGGTGTATTTTTATTGCGTTACGGACAATCACTTCCGGTGAAACTTCTATCTTGACGTTCACCAATCCGCTTCTAGTTGTGGTGATCGGTACGCTTGTACTGCGAATTCATTATCGGCTGCAGCAATGGCTTGGCGTAATTTGCGGGTTATTTGGTGTGTTTATTACGATGGGCGGACATTTGGATCTGAAGGTAGGTACAGTGCTTGGCTTCTTATCGGCTGTGGCGTGGGCGTGTGCTACACTCATTGTCAAAGTGCATGGCTACCGTTTTGATACCTGGGTGATGACGGCATATCAAATGCTTTTTGGGGGACTCATCTTATTTGTCGCTAGCTTTTTATTGGAAGAGCCATTTTTCGAAGTGAATGCTTTATCATTAGTGATTTTAGGATGGCTGGCGATTGCTGCCTCCATTGTCCAGTTCTCGATCTGGTTTTATTTATTGCAGACCGGCAATCCTGAGCGGACGAGCGCGTTTTTGTTTCTTGCACCGTTTTTCGGTACATTGACGGGCTGGTTATTGTTGGACGAGAAGTTGTCGTTTTCATTGATCGTCGGTGGATTGCTAATCTGTCTAGGGATTTTTCTTGTAAACTGGAGGAGTAAGCGAGAATTGGGCAAGTTGCCGACTTAAGGGGCTGTGGGTTTATGGATAAAAAATAGCCTTGCATAGTAAAGATGCAAGGCATGAAAAATAGATTACTCTACCGTATAATTTTTGTGTGCAACAACAGTCATATTGGAAGCAGCGCCAATTTGTTCCGCGTCTGCCTCAGAAATTTTGACGATGACGGAGTTTTCGAGAATCTTGTGTATCGTTCCGGAAACTTCATGTTGATTGCGGTTAAAAGATATGACTTCATCTACATATCGCGAGGCCACAAAATCAGAAATCGGACGATCTTTACGAGGAAATGCCAATCGAATCAACTCCTTCATTAGTGAGGGTCTCATCTGTCGAAGACTTGTCTCTGACAAATGGAATAAAACGTACAATAGCCTACTAGAACTAGTATAACACATCGCGCAAAAAATTTCAGAATAGTAGAAACCTGTCGATTGATAAAGCATTTGGTTGACAGTATACCACTCAGGGTATAATCTATACATAATGCGAAGGAAGGTGAGACATATGGAGTACGATGATAAAGTGAAAAATCGGTTGAAACGTATAGAAGGTCAAATTAAAGGCGTGTTGCGTATGATGGAAGAAGGTAAGGATTGCAAAGAAGTCATTACCCAATTATCGGCCAGCCGTTCTGCGATCGATCGCACAATAGGTGTTATCGTGAGCTCTAATTTGATTACCTGTATGCAAAATCTAGAAGAAATGGATGATCGTTCCCACGAATCGATTATTAATGAAGCGGTGGATTTGCTTGTAAAGAGTCGCTGATAAAATAAGCTTGACTCTTTTTTTTATAAATTGTAATATACCCCTATAGGTATATAAAGTTTTGAAAAGAAAGGGATGAGAACATGACAGAACAAAAGAAAACAACAATCGTGCTGTTTAGCGGCGATTATGATAAAGCGATGGCTGCTTATATTATCGCGAATGGAGCGGCTGCATACGATCATGAAGTCACGATCTTCCATACATTTTGGGGATTGAATGCATTGCGAAAAGATGAGCCAATTCAAAGTAAAAAAGGGTTTCTTGAGAAGATGTTTGGTAAAATGATGCCGCGTGGCGCCGATAAAATGGGTCTTTCCCAAATGAATTTCGCTGGGATGGGTCCAAAAATGATTAAACATGTGATGAAGAAGCACCAAGCTATGCCATTACCTGAGCTGATTGACCTGGCCATAGAACAAGACATTAAATTGATCGCCTGCACGATGACGATGGATTTGCTTGGTCTCAGTCAGAAAGAATTATTGGAAGATGTGGATTATGGTGGTGTAGCCGCTTATTTAGGTGAAGCACAAGATGGCCAGGTAAATTTATTTATTTAATAAATTTTTTCAAATTAATATACCCCATGGTGTATAGGAGGAATACTATGATACAAACAGACAGAATGTTGGACGCGAAAGGTCTAGCTTGTCCGATGCCGATCGTCAGGACGAGAAAAGCGATGAAAGACATGTTAGAAGGGCAAGTGCTTGAAGTGCAGTCCACCGATCCGGGCACAGTTGCTGATCTGCAGGCATGGGCGAAAAGTGCAGGGCATCACTATGTGGGAAATGTACAGGAAGCGGATGTCTGGCATCACTACGTAAGAAAAGCAGACAATGGCGAACTGCAGGAGAAAAAGTACCCGGTTACGATTATGAATGAGCAGCTTGCGGATAAATTGCGAGAGCCGAATACTGTTCTCTTGGATGTGAGGGAGCCTACTGAGTACGCCTTCAGCCATATACCCGGCGCCCTATCCGTCCCGCTTGGACAACTGGAAGAGAAAGCTGCGTATTTCGATAAGAATCAAAATATATTTGTAATTTGCCGTACAGGAAACCGAAGCGACATGGCTTGCCAGACGCTTTCGGAAGCTGGTTTTGAGTTTGTTACAAACGTGGTTCCCGGCATGTCGGGATGGAATGGAGATACAGAAAATACAACAGGGGGTACGAAATAATGAGAGCCATTCAAGCAAGTGAAGTCGCTAAAAAAGTGATTCGTGAAGAACCGTTATTTATTCTCGATGTACGTAATGAAGATGCGTTTAAGGATTGGAAGATTGATGGGAAGCAAGTACGCCATATGAACGTCCCTTATTTTGAATTGTTGGATGGTATTGAAGAAATTGAGGATTCACTTCCGAAAGATCAGGAAATACTTGTAGTGTGTGCGAAAGAAGGATCTTCCATCATGGTGGCGGACATGCTCGATGAGGAAGGGTATTCCGTTGCGTATTTGCAAGGCGGAATGAAAGCTTGGAGCGAGCATTTAGAGCCGGTGAAAGTTGGAGATTTGAAGTCTGGAGGAGAGCTTTATCAATTCGTAAGAATCGGTAAGGGCTGCCTGTCCTACATGGTCACTTCCGATGGAGAAGCGGCAGTCGTGGATGCTACGCGCATGACGAATGTATTTTCGGAATTTGCTGATCAGCTTGGAGTTAAAATTACACATGTCTTGGACACCCATTTGCATGCAGACCATATTTCCGGTGGTCGCAAGTTGGCGGAAGCAGCGGGTGCAACATACTGGTTGCCGCCGAAAGACGCAGAAGAAGTGACATTCAATTTCGCAGCATTGGAAGAGGAGGCTTCTATCCAGATCGGTAAAACGAAAATTGATATCCAGCCGCTATATTCACCTGGACATACAATTGGTTCTACTTCATTTATTGTGGATGACAGCTATTTGATGACAGGGGATATTTTATTCATCGATTCGATTGGCCGTCCTGATTTGGCAGGGTTGGCAGGGGATTGGGTAGGTGATTTACGTGAATCATTATACAGCCGTTACCAAGAGTTATCCGAAGAACTGATCGTACTTCCAGCGCATTTCATGATTATGGATGAGCTGAATGACGACGGTAGTGTTGCAGAGAAGCTAGGCGTGTTATATGAACGAAATCATGGCTTGAATATCGAGGATGAGGAGCAATTCAGGGAATTGGTGACAGGCAATCTACCGCCACAGCCAAATGCGTATCAAGAAATCCGCCAGACAAATATGGGCAAGGTCCAACCGGATGAAGAAACACAACGCGAAATGGAAATCGGACCGAATCGCTGTGCGGTGAGATAAGGTGTTGTAATCGAACCCACTTCGGCGCTTGCGGATGGCTCCCGCAATGTGCCGTTCTGGAAGAACGCCTGCCTGTCACATCGCTCCGTATACCCGCTTGTGAGGCGCCTACTTTTTTTGAGTGGGGGTTAACCGATGTGTTTTTCTAGCAAGACCATTTCAGACTAGACATCAGACTCGGAATTGCCTACTTTAAACACAACATAATGATACCTACCCATTCCAGCGAAGCCGCAACTGCGGGGTCGGCCGTTGCCATGAGACTGCTAGCATGAACTTCGCTAGCTGGCTCGTGGCGTAAGGCAATTCCCTAGCGGCACAGCGGTGCCAGTGAACTTTACTCTGCCAATGGAAGTCGAGCGACGGGACAACAAACTGTAATTTTATTTTCAATTAAAAACGATTCAAAAGGAGAAGATACAAATGAACACGACAAAATTTTTAGATGCTAAAGGATTGGCTTGCCCAATGCCGATCGTACGGACAAAAAAAGCGATGAAAGAACTAGAAGCAGGGGATATCCTTGAAATTCATGCAACGGACAAAGGATCTGTAGCAGATTTGACAGCTTGGGCCGCATCAGGAAATCACAAGGTAGTGGACCAGCAACAAGAGTCCGATGTCTTTAAATTTTGGATTCAAAAAGGATAAACTAAGCAAAGAGGGTGTTCCATTGCCCTCTTTCATTAGGAAGGAGGGAGAGAGAACATCATGAGTTTTACATTTATCATCACCATCTTCCTCATTGGATTTGTCGGCTCATTCCTTTCCGGCATGATGGGAATTGGCGGTGCCATCGTCAAATATCCAATGTTACTTTTCATTCCTGCATTACTTGGTTTTGAAGCTTTTTCATCGCATGACGTCTCGGGTATTACGGCAGTTGAAGTATTCTTTGCTTCTCTCTCAGGTGTCTTTGCTTATCGCAAGAGCAATCTAATCTTGAAGCCACTTGTGTTGTATATGGGAATCAGCGTATTGATCGGCAGTGTAATCGGAGGGGCAGGTTCCAGTCTGCTGTCGGAAGCAACCGTTAACATTGTATATGGTGTATTGGCCGTGCTGGCAGCCGTGATGATGTTCATTCCGCAAAAAGGTCTTGATAACATCCCCGTGGAAGAAATTGCGTTCAATAAATGGATAGCCACAGGAACTGCATTGCTAGTTGGGTTGGCTGCAGGAATTGTAGGGGCAGGAGGGGCGTTTATCCTCGTACCGATCATGCTTGTTGTATTAAAAATTCCTACACGGGTCACGATAGCCACTTCGCTAGCAATCACTTTATTGTCTTCAATCGGTTCGGCGTCAGGAAAACTCTTCACAGGGCAAGTTCCCTATGAACCGGCGCTTGTCATGATTATTGCGAGCGTGCTGGCGGCCCCGCTTGGAGTGAAGGTAAGTCGCAAAGTCAATACGAAAGTGTTGCAAGGAATTCTCGCTGTATTGATCATGGGCTCTGCAGTGAAAATTTGGTGGGATATTTTTTAGAAATCACAATGATTTCTAAACATTCTACTAATAACCCTTGCATTTAGTTGGTATTGGCTTTATACTATTTTTCAAGATGGAAAACGAATAGACAAACTCTTATCAAGAGCGGCGGAGGGATTAGGCCCTATGATGCCCGGCAACCGGCTAGTTATGCAAAGGTGCTACTTCCTACAAACTGTTGACAGTTTGGAAGATAAGAGAGGTATGAGCGAAAGCAAAGCCCTCTTCTTATTTTTAGGAAGAGGGTTTCTTTGTATACTCACTAGGCTCATTGTCTAGCTGCAGAGGGCAGCTGCTCGGGACGTTTCGGTCTTTTCGAAAAAGGGGGAGAGCACCCTTTTACGATAAGCCCTCCAACGTCTGTCACGACAAAACGCCCTCTTCTGCTTTTCAGTATTCCATCAGGTAGACTAATAAATTCGGAGGGGAAATAGTTATGACTAAATTTCAGCCAGAAACTGTTTTATTGCACGGAGGACAGCAGCCAGATCCTGTAACCGGTTCACGTGCTGTGCCGATTCATCGTACGACTTCATATGTTTTCAGAGATACAGAGCATGCACAGAATTTATTTGCTTTGCAAGAAGCAGGCAATATCTATACACGTATTACTAACCCGACTGTCGCAGTTTTTGAGGAGCGTGTGGCGCAGATCGAAGGTGGATCTGCAGCAGTAGGGCTATCATCCGGAATGGCGGCAATCGCATTTTCGATCCTGAACATTGCGGGCGCGGGAGATGAAATTGTGGCGGCCAGCAATCTGTATGGCGGCACGTACAATTTATTCGCTGTGACACTGCCGCGCTATGGCATCACGGTGAAGTTCGTGGATGCATCTGATCCGAAAAACTTTGAAGCGGCAATTACAGATAAGACGAAGGCGTTATTCGCAGAGACGATCGGTAATCCGAGCCTGCAAGTCCTTGATGTAGAAGCGGTAGCGAAAGTCGCGCATGACAACGGTATTCCATTGTTGGTGGATAACACGTTCCCGTCTCCATATGGCTCCAATCCGATTGAGTTCGGAGCAGACGTAGTCATTCACTCCGCAACGAAATGGATTGGCGGGCACGGCACGACGATTGGAGGCGTGGTGGTCGATGCAGGGAAATTTGATTGGACTCAAGGAAAATTCCCAGGGTTCACAGAACCGGATGAATCGTATCATGGGTTGAGATATGGCATCGATACGGCAGGGGCTGCATTCGCAACGAAGCTGCGCGTTCAATTATTGCGTGATTTCGGACCTTGCTTGGCGCCGGACAGTGCATTTAATTTATTGCAGGGGCTTGAGACGCTTCATTTGCGTGTGCCTCGCCATAATGAAAACGCACAGAAAGTCGCAGCATTCTTGAAGGGACATCCGGCAGTGGACTGGGTGACGTATACGGGTCTTGAAGAACACCCGACGTATGAGTTGGCGCAAAAACACTTGAAGCACGGCTATGGTTCCATTATTGTTTTCGGCATTAAAGGTGGCCGGGATGCAGGTCGTAAAGTGATTGATAATGTGGAAATCTGGTCGCATGTAGCAAATGTTGGCGACGCGAAGTCGTTGATCATTCATCCGGCATCTACTACGCACCAGCAGTTATCTGCAGAAGATCTGAAGAATTCGGGTGTGACTGAAGAGTTGATTCGCCTGTCTGTCGGGTTGGAATCAGCAGATGATATTATTGCAGATTTAAAACAAGCGATTGAGAAAGCGGTCGAAAAGGCTATTCATTAATTAATAGATAAAAGCAAAAAAGTCACCGAGTCCGGTGACTTTTTTGTATTTACCGACGTTTCACTTTCCTTCGTTCTTCTTTCAATGACATGAACAACGAAGTGACCATCATGATCAAGATAACGGAAAACGGCAGGGCGGCGATGATAACTACATTTTGCAGCGCATCCAATCCACCGACAAACAATAAAATAACAGCGATCGAGGACTGAATCACTCCCCATACCACCTTTAAATTATTGGGTGGTGTCAGCGATCCGTAAGACGACTGCATACCGAGTACGAAGGTAGCTGAATCTGCAGAAGTGATGAAAAATGAAATGATAAGCAAAATGGCGATCATGGATATTATAGAAGACCACGGCATGCCGCTGAACATCTCAAAAATTGTCAGCTCAGTTGCAGTGGAAGCTAAATCAATAATCCCAGCCTTTTGTGTTTCAATTGCTGTAGTACCAAATGCAGAAAACCAGATCATACTTAACACGGTTGGTACGACGAGTAAACCGATCATAAACTCCCGGATCGTTCTCCCTTTCGAAACCCGGGCAATGAACATACCGACAAATGGCGACCAAGCGATCCACCAAGCCCAATAAAATATTGTCCAATCATTAAGCCATGCACGATTCCCAACATCAAGAGGGGCAGTACGGAAACTCATGCGAACAAGATGCTCTAAATACCCACCGATCGAGTCGGTGAACATATCGAAAATAAGCAATGTGGGTCCTAAAGCAATGACGAAAAATAATAATGCAATAGCAAGGACCATATTGGCATTTGATAAGATTTTGATCCCCTTGCCGAGCCCGCTCCATGCAGACACCAAGAACAAAATCGTTACAATGATGATAATGATGAGTTGCGATAGGAAACTGACAGGAATACCAAAAAGGTAATGCAGCCCCGCATTGACTTGGACAGCGCCAAGACCGAGAGATGTGGCAACGCCAAACACTGTAGCAAAGATAGCAAATACGTCAATGACAATACCGAGGGGCCCATTGACGCGGTCACCGAAAATGGGTTTCAAAGTAGCCGAAATCAATCCCGGTTGGCCTTTACGGAATTGGAAATAGGCCAGTGCAAGAGCTGTCATCCCATAGACAGCCCAAGCATGGAAGCCCCAATGGAAAAATGCTTGGCGCATGGCTTCTTTATAAGCCTCCGCTGTTTCAGGCCCCGCAGTAGCAGGATTGACTGCATAATGCGATAGGGGCTCAGCAGCCCCGTAAAAGACAAGTCCGATTCCCATACCGGCGGAAAAAAGCATAGCCAGCCATGATATTAAAGAGAATTGGGGACGATCGCTGTCTTTTCCTAAACGGATTCTGCCGATGGGGCTAAAGATCAGATAGACCGAAATGAAAAACAGCATGGATACCGTCAACAAATAGTACCAGCCAAAGGAAGAGGCAATCCAATTTTTAACGTCGGAGGTCATCCTCTCGAAGTGGTCCGGCGCAATCACTCCATAACCGACGGCTATTATGACGGCAACCAAGGTGATATAAAATGTTAGCGAGATTTTTTTCATAATTCCTCCTAAAACTAATGTAGTGTAGTGAAGAGGTTGATTGTGGAAAGAATGTTTTAAACGATAAGGCAAGATTGCTTATATACACTTAGTTGTACCCAATAATCGTCGATACAAACTTTGGTACGATCAGATAAATTAGCATTTTTGGAAGGGTAAAAGTGGAAGAAGATGAGACGGCCTATTCGGCATCCGTCTCACTTGATAAGTAGTATCACGCCAGTTTTAAAAGTATCACTTTTTGTGAATGGTGTGCATATGCGGAATCCTTATTGCAGTGATAACAAACCTGTTAATTATAATGTATAACCCAGTCAATAGAATCGGAGGATGGAGCAGGTTGTTTAATTCTTAGGCATATATGTATACTGTAGCCGGACAAAATGTTTACAAATACAAAAAAAGGAAACTTGGCTCTTTCATAACTATATGATATAGAGGATCTGCTCACAATCTATCATTCGAAGTATTCTTCTGATTGTCTTTTAGGAATACTAAGGTTTACCCAAGTATTATTTTTTAATTGTTTGCCTATATATACGATTTGCCCTATGTGGGAAGCATAATGGGTCAATTGTCTTTCTAACGCTTCGAGCACGATAGTGCGTTTACCACGAATATATACATCCCTTAACAAATGTTCACCTTCTAGTTCTTCTAATGTTTCAAAAAGAATACTCCAACCCTTTTCCCAAACTGCGATCATTTCATGTTTGGTTAGAGAATCCTCTTCGAATTCACTATCTCGTTTCCTATTGGGTTTTTCACCATCTGTGGTTAAAAAATTTGTAGACCTAGATATCATGTTTCCGCTTATATGTTTTGCTAAGACAGCAATACTATTTGAAGCCTCGTTTAAAGTCCAATGAATATCATCCTCTGTCAATTGATCTATTGTATCATCCCCAAGGCGTTTAATGCCATTAAACCTTTCTTTGATGACATTCAGATAAACATTTTCTAAGTTCATGGATAATCCTCCTTGATTTATATTGTTCTACGCCTTGTTAATTAGTTGCTTCAGTAGAAAAGGATTCCACTTCCATATGTGTTCCGGCAACTGTATGTTAGTGCATGTTATAAATTCATGGGGTGCGGAGACCTGGCCAAGTCTTCGCTGATTTTCTGAGCCGTCTGCAATAAAAGAGGAATCAATTTCTCTTTTATTTCCTTTCTGCTATTTCTTCCAGTGTGTGTCGATATATTAATGGCGGCAATAACCTCGCCATTTCGATTTGTAATTGGAGCAGCCACTGAGCTCAATCCCTCTTCGAATTGTTGTTCTGCCAGCGACCAGCCGTTCTTTCGGATTTGTTCCAGTTGTTTTATTAATTGTTTCTTGTCGGTGATAGTGTGATTTGTATAGCTGGATAATATAGCCTGTTCAAAATACTCTTCCAACTCCTCGGATGGTAAGTGCGCTAGCAGAACTTGCCCCATTGATGTGGCGAATGCGGGCAAACGGGAGCCGACGCCTAACGACATGGTCATTATTCGCTTTGTATGAATGCGTGCTACATATACTATCTCGTCATGGTCTAATACAGAAATAGAAGTAGATTCACCTGTTTGTTTGACAAGTTCATCCATAGGGTCGTGTGCAATTTCCCATATGTTTTTTGATGAAAGATATGCATAACCCAAGGAAAGTACCTTAGCTGTCAGTGCATATCGTCCATTGTCGGACGTTAGATAGCCTAGACTTTCGAGCGTTAAGAATATACGACGAATGGCGGGTCGACTTAAATTGGTAATGGCTGCGGCTTCACTGACCGTTAATGTTGAATGCTCAGTAGAAAACGATTGGATGACGGATAGCCCTCGCTCCAACGATTGTATAAAGTCAGCACTTTTGATTAAATTATTAGAATATTTGCTTGACATTGATTGTATCCTCCTTGTTATAATAGTGTTGTACGATATATGTATATTTGTACGTCAATCGTACAATGATTTTTTTAATAAAGCAAGAAAAAATAGAAAGTTTAATAAAACGATAAGGGGAATCAGTCATGGAACATTCAATTAGGAAAATCAGCACGATAATTGTAGACGTACCGATCAAGAGGCCTCACCAATTTGCGACTGAAATAGTCTCGACTAAGAGCATGTTGCTTGTGAACGTGGAACTGGCTAATGGTCTAGTCGGCGTTGGTGAAGGTACGACGCCTGGAATCTGGTGGAATGGAGAAAGTGTTGAAACGATGAAGGTAGTCATTGATCAATATTTCAGTCCCTTATTAGAAGGAAAAGACCCGAGGTATACAGAGCAAATCCTTGAACTGATGGACATTCACGTGAGGGCCAATCCATTTGCTAAAGCAACCGTAGAAATGGCGCTTTATGATGCAGTAGGTAAGGTATATGAAGTGCCGGCTTATCAACTGTTAGGAGGGTTATACCAAGAGTCTATTGAGGTGAAATGGGCACTTGCCACGGGGGATGCTAATGGAGACATCGAAGAAGGAAAAGAACTGATAGAGAACAATAGGTACAAAGATTTTAAAATAAAAGCCGGGAAATACAAGACTGCTGAAGATGCTGAACGTGCAATCCAAATAGCAAACGGTCTGCGTGGTATTTCAAGTATAGGCATTGATCCGAACGGCAGATGGGATCGTTTGACAGCCATTCGTTATATGGATCGTCTGAATGATGCGGACATTGACTTTTTGGAACAGCCATTATCTCCATTGGATATTGAAGGGGCGTCCGAACTTTCCGCTATGAGAAAGGTGCCTGTAATGGCAGATGAAGGCTTAGCGACAGTGCAAGATGCCATGCGATTGATTTCTGCTAAAGCTGCTGATATTTTTTCATTGAAAATTCATAAATCCGGTGGAATGCGGAACACGATAAAGATTGCTGCCATTGCCGAAGCGGCAGGTATTCCTTGTTTCGGAGGGACATCATTGGAAAGCTCTATAGGGACTTCGGCGTGCCTTCATGCTTATGGTACTATTCGTAACTTGCAATATGGCAGTGAACTATTTGGACCTCAGTGGCTTGCAGATGATTTAGTGAAAAATCCTTTAGTTTGCGCAGAAGGAAAAGTACAAGTACCAACTGGACCGGGATTAGGCGTGGAATTAGATGAAGAGAAGGTAGAAAAATATAGAAGGAAGAGTGAGTAAACAATGAAATACTTTGATGCACCCTCATTGTCATTCTTATGTAATTTGGAATTAACCGTTGAAAAAGCACACTTGCCAGGTGTGACGCCAGTCGGTAACAGAAGAATTATCCGAGTCGAAGGTGGGTGTTTCTCGGGTGAGCAACTTAATGGGAGAGTGATACCTGGGGGTGATGATTGGATAACTGTCAGAGAAGACGGAACCATTATTCAAGATGTTCGCATTTTGTTAGAGACTGATGACAAAGAACTCATTTTACTGACATACCGGGGAATACGGACGGGTAGTAAAGAGGTACTTGCAAGGCTTGATAACAATGAAAAGGTAGATCGTGAGGAATATTATTTTCGGACAAATCCAATCTTTGAAACTGCTTCTAAAAAGTATGATTGGTTAAACAAGAAGATTTTTGTTTCGATAGGTGAAAGATTGCCGACTGGAGTTAGATACTCCGTGTATCAAGTTGATTAAGAGGAAGGAAGGTGTCCGATAATGGCAGAAATACATCATCTGACTGATCATAAAAAGTTAATGTTTCATGAATCAGACGGCACAGCAGGAACTATCATCGCAGTCCATGGGCTGACTGGCAATCATAAGACATTCTTACATTATGAACAGGGACTGGAAGAGAGCTATCGCTTCATTAGTTATGATTTGAGGGGGCGCGGGGATAGCAGTCCAGCAGAAAATCAAACATCGATTTTTGAGCATACAAAAGATTTGCTACTGTTTATAAAACAAAAAGGAATAGAAAATCCTATCTTGATGGGGTATTCAATGGGTGCTTATATTTGTGCTCTCGCTGCAAGTGAAATTCAAACGAAAGGACTTATCTTACTAGATGGTGCAGGCATAACTGAAGAAAAACAAAGAGATTTAATTGTCCCGTCTCTAAGTCGCTTACAGAAAAAGTATGCTACAAAAAATGATTATGTCACACAAACGAAGACGATTTATGAGGGCTTACACGTTGAATGGGATGCGATTGTCGAAGAGATTACAAACTACGAGGTACACCAGACTGCTAACGGATGGCAGCATAAATCGGATGCACTAGTGATGGAGAAAGACTTTAATAGTTTCTATGCATTTAAACCTAAAGAAGTGTTTCTGAAAATAAATTGTCCAATCCTGCTTGTGATCGCTTTGGGTCCGTTAGGTCAAAAACCACCCCTTTTTACGAAGGAAACGTACGAACAAACGATTGAATATGCGAAAGATATTCAAACGATTGAAGTCCACGCGAATCATTATACGTTGATGTTCGAAAAGCAGCCGTATATTGAAAGTAAGATTTTGGAGTTATTAAACAGAATAGAGAAGGTGACTCAATGAAGTCGATAAAAGAGACTTCTATTCGGGAAGCGGTTCAGCATATAAAGTCGGATCATACGCTTATGGTAGGGGGATTCGGATTAGTGGGAAGCCCGCTATCCATTATTTATGATCTAATCGATTATGATGTAAACAATTTGACTGTGATTAGTAATAATGTTGGTGAGCAAGGAGAAGGGTTAGGAAGATTGCTTCAACAAGGTAAGATTAAAAAGGCAATCGGCTCTTACTTTACTAGTAACCGAGATGTTGCTAAGTATTACAATCAAGGGAAGCTTGCATTGGAATTGCTTCCACAAGGAACTTTAGCAGAGGCCATACGTGCTGGCGGCGCAGGGATTGGCGGTTTTTACACGAAAACGGCAGTGGGGACCGACCTGGCAAAAAACAAAGAGACGAAGATGATTAAAGGCGAGCAGTATTTATTTCAAGAAGGACTCAAGGCGGATGTGGCAATTATTCGTGCTTGGAAGGCAGATACATTAGGAAATCTCGTTTACTATAAAACTGCTAGAAACTTTAATCCCGACATGGCAACTGCTGCGTCGTTTGTAATTGCGGAAGTAGATGAAATTGTAGAAGTTGGAGAACTCCCTCCGGAAGATATCGTAACGCCGCATTTATACGTAGATGTCATTGTCACGAGTAAATGGGTGTTAACGAAGGAAGGAGTGAAATCGAGATGAGAGAATTGATTGCCAAGAGAGCGGCCGTAGAACTGACTTCACACTCTGTTATCAACTTGGGGATCGGTATCCCTACATTAGTTGCGGATTATATTACGGATCCCACCATTACTTTGCATACTGAAAATGGCATGCTCGGTGTGACGGCGGTAGAGCCTGAAAAAATTGACCCTTTAATCGTCAATGCGGGTAAGCAGCCGGTTGGGGAAGGGGGAGGTGCTTCTTACTTTAGTAGCGCGCAATCGTTTGCGATGATCCGCGGCGGGCATGTCAATACTGCTATATTGGGTGCGCTACAAATTGATGAAAAAGGAAGAATTGCCAACTGGGCAATCCCTGGAAAAGATATAATTGGCGTCGGCGGAGCAATGGATTTATTGGAAGGGGCACAAAGGATTATCATTACGACGAGCCATACGGCAAATGATGGCACTCCGAAAATCGTGGAGAGCTGTACGTTTCCAATTACCTCTAAACGCGTAGCAGATATGATCATTACAGAATTAGCTGTATTTAAATGGAATGGAGATATATATGAGTTAATTGAATTGGTAGGAGATGCTACTCTAGAAGAAGTCCAAAATAAAACAGAGGCGAGGTTTAAGATCAGCGAGGGGATAAAGGGGGAATCATTTTGTTCAGAGAAGTAGTTATAGTGGACGCTGTGCGGACTCCGATTGGCAGATACAACGGACAATTAAAAAATGTACGTCCGGACGATCTGGGAGCAATTGTCATTAAAGCATTAATGGAGAGGAATCCTGAACTTCCTGTCGATACAATTGACGATGTCATTTTAGGAAATGCCAACGGAGCAGGTGAAGAAAATCGAAATGTGGCCAGAATGTCTTCACTGTTGGCAGGACTGCCTCAGGAAGTGAGTGGGACTACGGTCAATCGTTTGTGTGGGTCAAGTTTGGATGCAGTCAGTATTGGTGCGAGAGCTATTTTATCAGGAGAATGTGATGTGATCATTGCAGGTGGTACAGAAAGTATGTCACGGGCACCTTTTGTCATGGCGAAACCCGAGCGTGCTTTTCCGCGAGGAGATCAGACATTGGCAGACACAACGATTGGGTGGCGGTTCATCAATCCGAAGATGCAACAATTGTATGGAGTGGACTCTATGCCGCAAACAGCAGAAAATGTAGCTAGACGATATGAAATATCACGTGAGGAACAAGATGCCTTCGCCGTGAGAAGTCAACATTTGGCGGGCGAAGCGCTAGCAGCTAACAAGTTTCAAACCGAAATTGTGCCTGTTGTTTACAAGGATCGAAAAGGGATTGAACATAGTATAGATATCGACGAACATCCTCGACCTGATACAACAATTGAAAAATTGAATTCGCTTTCTCCATTATTTGAAGGGGGAACGGTAACTGCAGGAAATGCAACGGGGGTCAATGACGGAGCTTCAGCTATGCTCCTCATGGAAGCGGAACGGGCCAAAAGTTTGGGTCTCCAGCCGTTAGTGAAATTTATCGGTTCGGCTGCAGCCGGTTTAGAACCTTCCGTCATGGGACTTGGTCCGATTTATTCTACAAGAAAACTTATGAAGAAGTATAGATTGAACACCGATGATTTTGATTTAATGGAAATCAATGAAGCCTTTGCTTCCCAATCTATCGCATGTATTCAGGAATTGGGATTTGAGATGGATAAGGTAAACGTTAATGGAGGAGCGATTGCCTTAGGACATCCCTTAGGTGCAAGTGGGTCACGGATTTTGACTACTTTAATTTATGAAATGAAACGACGGCATTCAAAACGAGGTCTTGCGACGATGTGTATTGGGGTTGGGCAAGGAATATCGGTTGCTGTTGAAAATATAGAATAAAAACAGTCTCCTACATGGTAATTTTACAAAGTGGGAGACTGTTTTGACGCCACGACAAGTTATTTGTTGGCATCATTTTGATAGAAACTATTAACTGATTGTCCGCATAGTAACAGTATTCGAAATTTATGAGCTTGCTATAACACTGTTTGTAGTATAGTAACTTACAAGTCAAACCATTCTCTGATATAAATGTTCTTTTTGCACTGTGAAATCGTCTTGCGGTTAGTCTAGGATGTGTAGCAAAATATGTTTACGATAGGAGTTGTCCTATCAAATGAGATTTGGCTTTATTACCTCTGTAATCTGAGACGAGATACTTTATTTGAAAGAGGTTCCAACGGACGTATACGCTACCCGGAAAACCTGAAATTGATAACGCTTTCTATCTTGATTCCTGAACTCATCGTCATTTCGATACCCGACCAGCTGAAAAGAATTGCTGACTACATGTTTATAAAATCCTGTGAAGAATGATCACATTAGAGAGGAAGTGTAAGAATGGTAATGAAGGCAAATCACTTATTATTGCAAAATGTACTTGATGTCAACCCACGAACAGGAGTTATCCAACTGCACGACAAACGTATGATGCTGATGTCGGTTGAGGCATTAGGAATTTTACGGTCAGACTTGATCACGACACTAGGTTACGAAAGAGCAAAAGGGTTTTTAATGAGATATGGATGGTCATGTGGATATAAAGCCGCCGAAACGTTAGAATCCCAGTACGAGTGGAAGTCTTTAAAAGAACTTATATTTGCCGGACCTGCCATGCACACGCTTGAAGGAGTAGTAACAGTTGAACCTGATTACCTTGAAATTTGTGAAAATCATTTGGAGTTTGGTGGCTATTGGAGAAATTCGTACGAAGCAGACGAGCATATTGAAAAGCATGGGATTGAGCAAGGGGCCTCCTGCTGGACGCTGGTTGGTTACGCAAGCGGGTACCTTACAAAAATATTTGGTAAACAAATTATTGCCCATGAGAAATATTGCCGGGCTAATGGAGACGCCTATTGCTATTTTGTCGCACAAACCGTGGAAAAATGTGATGAAAAACATTTACAAGACTTACGTTACTATCAAACAGAGTCTTTGCAAGGGGTACTAGAAGATGTGTATGTAGAAATGCAACAATTGAATGAAGATATTATGGAGTCAGAGAAAATTCAAAATGAGTTGACGGAGCTCTTTCTGGAAGACAAAGATCTGAATGAAATTACCCAAGTAATCGGAAAAAAATTAGAATGTAGCATAGTGGTGGAGCATGCGTCTGAGATTTATTCATCCTATTATGAAACAGGAGAGGATGAGAAGCGTATTACCAAATGGTTCGAGGATGAGCAGATGGAAATGGACCGAGTAGTGGAAGTCTTCAATGTTAAAAGCAATAAAAAGAATTTGGGTAGAATGATTGTACTTGACAAACAGAAACTTTCTCATAAAAAACAACTGATCATTAATCGGGCCCTTATGGTGTTAACTATTCAAATGTTTCATTACCGTAAACTTATGGAGTCGAAATGGAAACAGAAAGCTACTTTTTTTGATGATATTATTCAAAATAAACTGTTAGACCCATCCACAATGCAACGGCAGGCCGCTATGTTTGGTTTCACAAAGAATCAAGTGAAAAGAGTCATTGCTATGAAAGTTGAACCTTTTGAGAAAACGGAGGAGGTACTCAGTTATCTGATACAAAAACATGTAGGACAAGACCCGTTTTTAAAAGATGGCCGTGTAATTATGATTGTCAGTTTGAATGAACAGAATTGTGTAGAAAGATACGCTACCCGATTGATTCAGGAATTGCATAAATCGTTTCCTAGAGTGAAGGTACATTTAGGATCCGGACGTGCAATAAAATCGATTGATCTGATGAGAGACAGCTATTTGGATGCTACGAGAATTTGTGATTTTATCTATTTGACGCATCCCATGGAAAGCAAACAAGCAGACTACAAAGAGTTGGAACCAATTATGATTTTGTTGCAAGGTGCGGATCAAAAAGAAATGATTCGTTATTATACGGAGACACTGGGAGAAATTATAGACTATGACTCAGAAGGCCAAGGAAACTTGCTGTTTACTTTGAAAGCATTCTTAGATAATAACGGAAATTTACAACAAACAGCCGATCAGCTTCATCTATCGATAGCAGGGCTACGTTATAGGATTGAACGGATTGAGGCATTAAGCGGAATTGACTTGAAGACTGGGGCTGGAAGGTTTAAGGGCCAGTTGGCCACCCAAATCTATTACGCTTTGCAAATTATCAGTAAACACAACGGATCATTCAATTGATTCGTTTTTTTATTTTGTATGAGTTTTATTTTTTGGATATCTGCTGCCATACTGCAAAAAGTGCTAGTGAAAGGGCTTACATTACAACTTATTTACAGTTACAAATATTCAGAATATAAATTAGTATTATAAGTAGAAAGAGATTACATTTGAAGGAGGCATATACATGACAAGCAAGCAACAAGAAGCTGTGAAGAAACCAATGACTGGAGAAGAGTATTTGGAAAGCCTACGGGACGGTAGGGAGATTTGGCTGCACGGCGAGAAGGTAGAAGACGTTACCACTCATCCGGCCTTTAGAAATAGTGCACGCTCTATCGCCAGATTATATGACGCCTTACATGATCCGGAACATAAAGATATATTGACTCGGGAAACAGACACAGGAAACGGTGGCTATACACAAAGATTTTTCCGACCAGACAAAACAGCTGAAGACTTATTCAAAACAAGAGATGCTATCGCGGAGTGGTCTAGACTGACTTACGGACAAATGGGAAGATCACCAGACTACAAAGCATCGTTCTTGGCAACGCTAGGTGCCAATCCTGAATATTATGGGAAATATGAAGCAAATGCTAGACGTTGGTATAAGGAAGCACAGGAAAATAACTATTATTTCAACCATGCGATAATTAATCCTCCAGTAGATCGGGATAAGCCAATTGATGAAGTAAAAGATGTTTTTATTCGTTGTGTAGGAGAGACTGAAGAGGGGATTCTAGTAAGCGGTGCCAAAATGGTAGCTACAGGATCAGCATTGACAAATTATAACTTCATTGCGCATTATGGTGCCTTGCCTATTCCAACGGAGGAATATGCACTAGTTTTTGTTGCCGATATGGCTACTCCTGGAATCAAGTTAATCAGTAGACCTTCTTACGAATTAAACGCAGCAGTGACAGGGAGTCCCTTCGACTATCCGCTCAGTAGTCGGTTTGATGAGAATGACACGGTTATTGTATTTGATAATGCGTTGATTCCTTGGGAGAACCTTCTTGTATATAAGGATGTTGAAAAAGCAAATAGTTTCTTTGCCGAAAGTGGTTTCTTGCATCGCTTCACCTTCCACGGTGTCACTCGTTTAGCAGTAAAGCTCGACTTCATTTCAGGGCTACTCATGAAAGCATTAAGGGCAAACGGTACGGATAAGTTCCGCGGCGTACAAGCGAATATTGGAGAAGTCCTTGCCTATCGAAATATGTTCTGGGCGATGAGTGATGCCATGGCTTTAAATCCAAATGAAGGACCAAATGGAACAGTCCTTCCAAACATTGACTATGGTTTATCGTACCGGGTCTTCATGTCTGAGGGTTGGCCACGTGTCAAAGACATTATTGAAACGGTTGTGGCCGGAAGTTTGATTGTACAGCCATCAAGTGCAAATGATTTTAAAAACCCTGAATTACGTCCATATATAGATAAACTTTATCGTGGTTCAAATAATATAGAAGCAATTGAAAAAATCAAGGTTATTAAACTACTTTGGGACGCTATCGGAACGGAATTTGGTGGGCGGCATGAGCTGTACGAGCGGAATTATTCAGGAAACAATGAAAACATTCGCTTGGAGAACCTAGTGATGGCGCAACAGAAGGGCCAAGCAACTGCTTATGAGAAATTTGCACAGGAATGTATGGATGACTACGATTTGGATGGTTGGGTAAACCCAACGTGGATTAATCCGGATGATGTTAATGTGACGTTGAAAAATAAAATCAAAACTACTAAAAATTAAAAATGGGGGTAGTGATTATGCAAACTGAAACTTTAAAGAAAAACGAAAGAGTAGAAGAGGTTTTCAACCTATTTATTAAACATATCCAAGGATTTCTGCAAGAAGCAAAACTAAATCACGAAGAATATACAAACTTTGTAGATTGGGCAGATCGACTAGGGCGTAAAGGAGAGCTACCTTTATTCGCGGATGTATTTTTGGAGACCCACGTGTTACGTGCGATGTATACCGATAAGCCAGGAACTCAGCCATCTTTACTCGGACCCTATTTCGTCGAGAATTCTCCAAAAGTCGAAGCGAAAGACGGGGATGCTTATATCTTGACACAACGACCAGACGAAAAAGGAGAGATCATGTATTTCAAAGGAAATGTAAGTAGTACAAACGGAAAACCGCTGGCAAACACAAAAGTGGAAATGTGGCAAAATGATGCGTCAGGAAAATATTCTTCATTTGATTCGGACGCACCAAAATATAATTTCAGGGGACACTTCTTTACTGACAATAATGGCGATTTTGAAGTGCGTTCTATCGTGCCGCTTCCTTACTCCATTCCTACAGATGGGCCAACGGGAGAGTTCCTAGACTATACGGAGCAACACCCAATGCGTCCTGCACACTTACACCTCATGTTTGAAGCAGAAGGACACGAAACACTTATAACTCAAGTGTTCTTTGAAGGAGATGAGTGGCTGGAGACGGACGTAGCTGACGGTGTTCGTTTAGATCTTATGACAACTCTGCGAGATGAAAACGGAGTGAAAAAAGCGGAATTAGATTTCGTAATGCGTGAAGAGAACTAAATCCAAATATGTTCTTTTGTAAATACAACCAGAAATGAGGTGCTTCCCATTAAAGTATATCGAGATGGCGAACTAGAATTACCACAATCAATCATGACAATCGGTGCATTTGACGGGCTGCACCTTGGACATCAAGCACTAATTAATCGGGCAAAGTCGAGAGCGGAAATATATGGAGTACCATTCGTTGTATATACATTTGATCCACCGCCCAAAGTGTATTTTCAAAATCAATCACTTTTAACTCCTTTTGCGGAAAAAGAGAAGTTTTTACGGAATATGGGTGTGGATTATACCATAGTAGCTTCTTTCGATGAGCATTATGCTTCTCGAAGTGTCGGCGAATTTTTGGTTGAACTGAGGAAAATACATCCGCAAGAAATATGGGTAGGTCCGAATTTTTATTTTGGAAAAGGCAAAAGCGGAACAACACAGGACTTAAATATGATTAGCAAGACATTCGAACAACCAGTTGTTCGATGTTCCAAAGGAGAAGTTATTTCGTCTACAAGGATTCGCAAATTGTTTCAAGGTAACGAGGCAGACCAGGCCTATTGCTTGCTTGGAAGACAGTTAACGAATGAATAGGTCTGACATAGAATGCTTTGCAACTAGTTGGGGGGTTATATAAATGGATAGTCGAGAGTATCGAAATTGTATGGGTCGCTTTGCTACGGGGGTAACCGTGGTAACATGTAAAACTGACAACCAGCATCATGGCATTACGGCAAACTCATTTACATCCGTCTCATTGGATCCGCCTTTAGTTTTGGTCTCCGTGGACAGAAAGGCAAAAGCGGCGCAACATTTACATACAAAACCATTTACGGTAAATATTTTAGCAAGCCATCAAGAAGATGTCGCCATGCATTTTGCGGGGCGTCCAAAAGAACAGGAGCCCTTTAGTTGGACGGAAGGTGAACATTCCGTAAGATTTGAGGAGTCGCTTGCGTTTATTGAATGTACACCATGGGCTGAATATGATGGTGGGGACCATATTATATTCGTAGGTAAAGTGGAGAACTTCGAGTATCAAGATAAGGATGCATTAATATACTACTCAGGAAAGTTCACTTCTCTAGTTAGCCAGGCTTCGTTGGAGAATGTATCCAAATGATCTAAAAAGCTTCGTTCTATTTAAAGAACGAAGCTTTTTCTTGTGTTCAACATAGCGGTAATGGAGTTAACGAGGGCTCTGAGTCTTGTAGACATGAGCAGTTAGGTTTGTGCAAGGAGTGTATTCGTTAGTTTGAAAATGAGGTTAAATCAATTTTCCGAATTGCAACCGTTTATTGAGAGCCTGCATAATCGGAATTCCAATTATCATGACTGCACATTCTCCAATCGCCACGTATAACCAAGTTAAAAGAAATGGAAGATGAAGCACGATGTTTAATTCCCAAGCGATTAAAAACATGGTGGTCGTGAAGATAAAGGTGTTGAAAATCATTCGTGCCAATAAATTGGTCGTGAAGCGAGAGAAGAGAATTGTCAGCGATAATGCGAGTACAGATTGACCAACACCAAAAACCAGATCGATCGGTCCGAGTTCTGACAGTAATAAGTTGGAGACGAAAACTCCGACTACGACCCCAAAAATATAGCGTGGATTAAAGACCACGAGATGATTGAAGATCTCCGAAACACGGAATTGGACATTCGTAAAGCCGAATGGAAGAATGGCCAACGTAACGGCTGTATAAAGAGCAGCAATAATTCCACTGATCGCAAGTGTTTTAACATTCATTCAGAATACCCCTTTAAGTGAAGATAAGAAAACCTTATACAGTATACCTGACAAGTGGCACTTTTTTCTAGGCGGACGGTCTATTACCGTTCTTCACTTAGTTTTGAAGGTCTGCGTGGTATACTAAAGTAACTAAAGAGAAGAGGAGGAATTTTTCATGCAATACTCGCAAACTAAAATGGTAAAGCTCGTAAAACAGAGCCCAGAGTTAAACCGACAGTTGAAGGCCATCATGAAAGAGCATGAACTAGAGAAAAGTTTCGCCTTGAAAGCTTTGTATCATGCGGAAGTGAAAGACGGAGGAACGTATCAGAGGGATTATCAGGAAATACGGGATTAAAAATTTCAGGTTGTCTGGCAGTTCATTGGGAAATGACTTCTGGACAACCTTTTTTTGTGCGTGATAATTATTGCGTTTCTAAAAAAGATTTTTCTTAAATACATAACTGACACGATCATAGTCCATTTTATTCTCATAAAAACGATGCGCGTCGTGCCGTTGCAGTCCTGATGAAAGAGCAATATTTGCGTAGTCATTGTCTCGCGCCCATTCGTGAATGTAGGTTAGCAGCGCTTCACCATCGGCAGACCGTTTTGTCTCATCGGTTACTAGATCGCAAACCCAAACAAATCTTCCGTAATATAGTGTGATCATCGGTTTGAAACCGGTGACTGCAACAAGTTCTTCTTGGTCGTATAGTGCATACATGCGATACTGATCTTTTTCGCGTGCTTCTGCTGTTAATTTGAGATATTCCTGTTCATCCAAGTGGCCTCGCAGTTGTTTCATGACAGGGAAGGCCTGTAAAATTTCAGTTTCTGACTGGAGTTCTTTTATGGTTAGTGTGCTCAATGAACTCACCTTCTTTACTAGTTTCATTTACTATTCCACATAGTGTGTTGATTTTCCTTCTGCTGCTTATGTAAATGACAAACACCCATTTATAAAGCGATGGGTGCTTGTCCAAGGTTTATGGGTTGGTAGTGTAATCGTCACCTGTCTGTAGGCGCTTCTTATCCTTTTGGGAATTGGCATTGTTTTTCTTTGCTGCGTCATTTTGTCCAATCACATCAAGGTCATCCGGACTCAGGTCATAACCATAGCCGTACTCTTCCCTCATCTTGTCGTTTTGTTTACGCTTATCTTTATTCGGCATTGTCGTTCACCTCCATTATAGAAGTGTGGTCTTTTCTATAGGGATTATACGATGGCTATGAGTGGACTGAGGGATTTAGGACCGTTAAAACAGATTAATGAGTAGCTGTATATTCTACTTATGGAAACCTTAAGATTTTCTTCATATTTATCCTGCTTCTTTGTTAAGAGTTGGGTGGTAGAATTGAGTTATTAGTGAGATGGGGTGAAGGAAGTGGCGGAATTTACAGTGTTGGTTGCCGATGATGATAAGGAAATTCGAGAAGGTATTGAAATTTATTTGAAAAATGAGGGCTATAATGTGCTAAAAGCGGAGGATGGTCGCCAGGCGCTAGAGCTGCTCGCCTCTAATGAAGTGCATTTACTTATTTTAGATATTATGATGCCGAATATGGATGGCATTACGGCGACGTTCAAGATTCGGGAAGCGCGGAATATCCCGATCATCATGTTGAGTGCGAAGGCGGAGGACTCCGATAAAATTCATGGTTTGTCAGTCGGTGCCGATGACTATGTCACGAAGCCGTTTCATCCGCTTGAACTAATGGCGCGTGTAAAGTCACAACTTAGGCGTTATGTGCAACTTGGGACATATGATGTGCAAAAAATGATTGAAGTCGACGGACTCGTCCTGAATGAAGAGGCGAAGGAGCTGTCGGTGGATGGGACACCGGTTCGGCTCACACCGATCGAATATAAGATTACGGAGCTGTTAATGAAGCACCCAGGACGCGTGTTTTCAATTAATGAAATTTACGAACGTGTGTGGAACGAAGAAGCGTATAACGCGGAAAATATCGTCGCGGTGCATATCCGGAAAATCCGGGAGAAAATAGAAGCGGATCCGAAAAATCCTCGGTATGTGAAGGTGGTGTGGGGCGTTGGATACAAGATCGAAAAATAAAAGTGGAGTAGGCTTGTCACTCGTTGCCATTGCCCTCGCAGTCATCAGTTTAGTCTATTGTGCGTCATTTGCGGTTGATTTCTTCGTAAATGGATGGGAACGCCTAGGAGTGGCTGTCGATTACTTCGGACGAATTGTAAGAGGAGGAACGATCCAATGAATAGAAAAATACAGTTAGGCATTTGGTCGGCGCTCGTTACGCTTGTCCTGATCTCATTACCGTCCATTTTTCATTATGCGCAGCAACTGGTGGGGAAGTCGGTTATCGACCAAGAGAACTTTTCTTGGCAGATGGAACGGACATATGAAAACTTAAGTGCTACTGTGCTGAATCCGATAGACCTTGAAAAAGCATCGCAAGAGATTCCTGTTACTAAGGAGGAAATTGAAGAGTATCGCAATTTGTACGGAACACTGTCGGAGCAATTGAGTAATATTCAAGAGCAATACGCCGAACGAATTGCGAATGCGAAGGCAGAAAATAATGAGACGTTATTGCTGGCTTTAGTGAAAGAGCGGGATACAAAGCTAGAGGACATCCAGCAGAACTTTGAAAGCGATGAGCATGTAGAAGATAAAATTCTCAAACAGAAAGCTCGGCAATTGGCGCTGTATGAGGAAGAAAAGAGAAATAGGCGTACAAATAATCTACCGATATCCTATGATCTTGTGAATATCGATACAGGAGAGCGTTTCAAAAAAGGCAATATAGGTGCAGCAGCTGCCTATAAAAAGAAGTTTAATGAAGCGAACGGCTATTTAAAAGCAGAATCATTCATGGATGATGTCAATAATAATGGTTTCTCCTGGTACGAAGGCGATGCTGCTGTGAACATTTCACATGACGATTTTAATAGTATCAGTAATAAACCTCAATTTTTCGAAGGTACCGTAATTGTTCCAAAAGAGGCGTTAGCGTCAGGCGGCTTGTATGAAGAAAGCCAAGCTTTTACACGTGGGAAATACAGCATGTATGCGTTTTGGGTAGTTGGCATTCTGGCGCTGGTCGCTTTGTTGACTGTGGTGCGATTCCGACGAGAGTGGGTGCTGTTCTCACGGTTTACTCCTGTCTATGCTCGCTTGCGGATAGACTTCAAAGCTGCTATTTTGCTGCTCACTGTACTTGTGCTCGGTACCTATATCCAATCTGAAATCTATCGTAGCTTGAATCAGTTCACTTACTTTACACTCGGGACAGCCGGTAATATGATTGTAAGTTTTCTGTTATTCGGTGTATTATTTACAGCACTTCTAGCATTCCAAGTAGTCCATTTAATTGAGCAATTGCGTCAGCCGGGCTATGCGGAACAGGCGTGGCGTGAAAGTTATACAGCTAGTTTTCTACAAAACGTAGTCGGGATGTTCAGTAATCGGACGGTTGGCATCCAGCTATTCATTTTGCTAATTGGATTCTTTTTAGCAGGTGTCGGTTTTGTCGGACTCTTTTTGGGTGGATTTACTTTCCTGATTTATGTGGCGTGTGTCTTCTTTCTTGGTCTTCCTGTATTGTTTTTATTCGCCAGCAGAGGGGCGTATTTAAACCGAATTTTATCTGCAACAGATGCGATGGCGGCAGGATATTACACAGAAGCGATTCCGGTCAAAGGAAGGTCTCCGCTGGCAAAACATGCGGCGAATTTGAACAATTTGCGTGAAGGTGTGCGGGTTTCCATCAATGAACAGGCGAAGAGTGAACGTTTGAAAACGGAACTGATCACGAATGTCAGCCACGATTTGCGGACACCGCTGACTTCTATTATTACGTATACAGATTTGTTGAAGGATGAAACGTTATCTGCTGAGGAGCGGGCGAAGTATGTTGCGATTTTGGATCAGAAATCACAGCGGTTGAAAACGCTGATCGAGGATTTGTTCGAAGTATCGAAGATGGCAAGCGGTAATTTGGAGATAACAAAGCAGCGCGTGGACTTGAATCAGTTGATGCATCAGGCGTTGGCAGAGCATGCGGAAGACTTTGCGGAATCGAATTTGGATGTTCGGATTACGTTGCCGGAAGTGCCGATCTTCGTTATGGTCGATGGGCAGAAATGGTGGCGCGTGCTAGACAATTTGCTTATCAATGCGCTGAAATATTCACTGCCGGGAACGAGAGTGTATGTGAATCTTCAAAAAGTCGGCACCCAAGCACGAATTACGGTGAAAAATATTGCGAAATATGAAATTGGCGACAACACCGATGAATTATTCGAACGATTCAAGCGTGGCGATGAATCAAGACAGACGGAAGGTTCAGGTCTTGGGTTGGCAATCGCCCAATCGATTGTCGAGTTACATGGCGGCAAGATGGATGTCGAAGTCGACGGTGATTTATTCAAGGTGACGGTTGAAATTGCGGCTGGGTAAATGGATTCAGGGAAAGACAGGCGGAAATTCCTGTTTTTCTCTGAATTTTTAGTTTAGTGAAGGAGAAAGTTTAGTTTTTGACGAATAGGGGTATATGTAGGATGTGCAGTCTCTATATCGAATGCACAGATGGCATGAAAGGGAGGAATGGTAATATGACAATCGTTGACGGTAAATATCCTAACAAGAAAGATTTAGAGCCGAAAGTAAAAGATGAAATTCATAATGGCAAGAGGGTGTCAGCTACAGACGAACTTCCGTTAGCAGATCCAGCCGATTCAGATTCCACTGCGGTATTCCGAGAAAATGCACAAGACGATACAGGTAAACATCAACCATCCGCTTACAGTCAAAATAAATCGCCGAGCCAAAATTATCATGACCTGAAGCCGGGCGAACAATTTCCTTTTGGTGATCAGGAAGAATTTAACCGAAAATATAACCATGAAGCGCATAATCAATGGAACGAACATAAAACAATCAACAAAACGAACGATCAGTCTTAACATCAGCCCGCTGACATGCGCGGCTGTTTTTAAATTGATATAATAGAGAAAAGTGAAAGGGTGGATGAAATGGGAGCAATTCAACAAGCAGGTCTAGCAAGAGGATACACATTAGGTTTGCTGAGGAAAGCAAATGAGGGTGCATGGGACACTCATCCCGACGGGTTTTCCAATACGATTCGTTGGAATGCGGGGCACATCTATGTATCTGCAGAGCACTTTTTAAGTCAGGCATTGAATGAATATGAACCGAGCCATTCCGAGTGGTTTCCGTTTTTTGCTACAGGCAGCAGTCCATCGACTTGGCAAGGCACTCCGCCGTCTGCCGATGAATTAATCACGGCGTTGAAAGAACAAGGACAACGGATTTCACAAGTAGGAGAGAGCAAATTGGGTCATGTGCTCGAGACACCAATCTCTCTCGGTGATCTGCTGACGATGAAAACAGTTGATGATGTCATCCGATTTAATACATGGCATGAAGGAATTCACGCCGGATTAATTGATGGATTAGTACGAGCAAGCCGATGAATGCAGACAGTCAGAGAATGTTCTGACTGTTTTTTTGTGCGGAAAAATGAAAATGGATGAGTGAACCGCGCCGAACTGATCTTCTACGCTATCAAATCAGGTCTTACCTCCCCCTCAGCCTTAAGTCTGAGCAAGAAATCCGCTATGGGACCCTCGGTGAGATGAGGAATTCATTATAAACTAGAGTTACAAATGAAGGGAGGACGTAAACATGAAAAAATTTGGACTAGTGGTGCTCGGCATCATAGCAGGCATAACGTTGGTGGCGAATCTTGGACCAATGATCGCACTTGCCATATCAGGGGTGATTGCTTTTTTCAGTTTTCATTACTGGAGAAAGAGTCAATCGACGTTTGCAAAAGTGTTTTGGATGATCGTGTTGGTTTGCAGTTTGATCAGCTCGGTTTCGAATATACCGGCATTCATTGGAATCATCGCGTTGATCGGGATGTATTATGTGTGGCGGAAGTGGAATGAGCGGGATAAGAATCCGGACATTATCACTGAATCGGATGATCCGTTTAAAAACTTTGAACGTCAATGGGATGAACTTACTAAGTAAAGGAGAGATGGACAATGAACGCATTCTGGCATCGTCTAAAATATACAGTACAGGAAGATTTGAATAGTTTGATGGAAAAAAAGAATGGGAAAGAAAACCCGCTTGAACAATTGAATCAATACTTTTTGGAAGCACAACAGCAAACGGCAGAAATCGGTAAGCTGCTCGAACGGCAAGGTCGTTTGAAAGAAGAACTGGAAAATGAACGGCAAGATGCAGATTTGATGGCTATGAAGCGTCGCCGTCAGCTGGAATTGGCAGAAGCGACGGGTGAAGAGGAACTGATTTCATTCGCAAAATCTGAAGTTGAAGCGTATGAAGGACGTGTGGCGCGGTTGTCTGCAAGTATTCAGGAGGCGACGCAAGAGCTGCTTTCATTAGAGAGAAAGTTCGAAGAGATGAAGCATCGAGTAAAAGATATGCGTGTTCGTCAGTTGCAATTAATGGGCAAAGAGAATGTGAAGCGGGCAGATGAGAAGATGAATCGTTTTGTCACGCCAGAAAATATATTTTCATCGCTTGATGATTTGCATACGTATATTGAAAATCTTGGAGGAACGACACGTACGACACAGTCTGCTTCTTCAATGGAACAGCGTTTGGATTCATTAGAAAAAAACAACGCAAAATCGCAGGAAATTGTGTAAACTAGAGGAGGAAGCATTGGGCTTCCTCCATCGAGAAGGGGGAGAATGAAATGAATAGCGAAAGCTCCAATAAAGTTGCGATATTCGTGCTCGGTTTTCTGGCGCTTGTGTTCGTGGAAGCAGTGTTCTTTTCAAACGGTAACTTCATCTTCCTCCTTCTCGGTGGAGGATTTATCTACTATGGTTATCGAAAAAGAGAAAAGTGGACAGCGATCACCGGTCTATTTTTTATAGCAATCGCATTATTGACATTGTGGAGTTTGCGAATGTTAATTCTGGGTGTCGTGCTGTATGTGCTGTGGAAGATGTGGAAAGGCACGCCTTCTAATGAAATTTTCGGGTCACTTCGCACGCCAAGGGACGGCGCGTCGGATAGTTTATGGAAAAATCGCTTATTTTCTGTCCAATCCACTCCGTTTTCGACGTATGAGTGGGAAGATGTGCATATGCAAGGATTCTTCGGGAATATTCATGTCGATGTGACGGATACGGTGTTGCCGAAAGGAGCTTCTTTCATTTCCATCCGTCAAAGTGTCGGTAAAATAACGATTGAGCTGCCGTATGATATCCCGGTGCGTATCCATTACGCCACTCTTTACGGCGAGGCATGTGTACTCGGGCAAGCACCGAAGCGTTTGCTGAATGAAGCGTTGCAAGTAAAGGATGGTTATGAAACGAAACAGCCGAATGATCCAGAGCTGATTATTTCCCTATTTACATGGATTGGCGATGTGGAGGTGCGCAGGAAATGAAAGCAATGATAGGTCGTACAATTTCCCTGACACTGCTTTTTAGCGGACTCGTCGCTGTTTTCTTCTATGTATTCATCAATTTGTCGTTAGAGGAGTATGGAGAGTTGCTGCTCACGACAGAAGCGGCGGATATGCCGTTAGTTGCGTGGCTGCTGATGACCATTTTCGTGGTCAGTTTAGTCATTGCGGGGTGGATGACTTCCAATAGCCGCGCAAAAGAGAATTTCATCACGAAGAAGCTGGAGAATCTTTACTCGAAGCAGGAGTTCGTTCCTTCGAAAAAGATGAACAAACAAACCAATCATTCAATTGGGCAATTGTATGACGTTCTTGACGCACAGCGCAACAGCCTGCGGCGCATTACGGATGAACGGGTCGAGGCGCAGGATAAGATCATTCAAGAACGAATTGTCCAAGAGCGGCAACGGCTGGCGAGAGAGCTTCATGATTCGGTCTCTCAGCAGTTATTTGCTGCTTCTATGTTACTGTCCGCCATTACGGAGCAAGCGGAAGAAGGCTCACAAATTGAAAAACCATTGTTGCAAGTAGAGAAAATTGTACAGCAGGCCCAGCTCGAAATGCGCGCTTTACTGCTGCATTTACGCCCGGCTGCCTTGCACAATCAGACGCTCGCAAAAGGTTTGGAAGAATTATTACATGAATTGAAGGAAAAAGTGACGTTTGATATTCGTTACCGTTTGGAAGATATGGAGCTCTCAAAAGGAGCAGAGGATCATTTATTCCGAATTGCGCAGGAAACCCTGTCGAATACGCTAAGACATGCAAAGGCGACGGAAGTAGAAGTGTTATTGATTCAACGAGATCATCTGGCCATTTTACGTGTGCAGGATAACGGGGTCGGATTTAAGCAAGACGATGGAAAGGGCGGTTCGTATGGACTACAAAATGTCCAAGAGCGAGCAATTGAAATCGGTGGCAGCTGCAAGATTGTTTCAGTGCCGTCTCAAGGAACGATTGTGGAAGTGAAATTGCCAATTCAGAAAGGGGAGATGGCAGATGATTCGAGTATTGCTAGTGGATGATCATGAAATGGTGCGCATCGGAGTATCGACCTACTTGCAAATGCAGCCTGACATAGAAGTGATCGGGGAAGCCGAAAATGGTCAAGAGGCAGTAGAAAAGGCACTGGAGTTGCGTCCGGATATCATTTTGATGGATATGGTCATGCCTGTGATGAACGGAGCCGAAGCAACTGCCGCCATCATTGCGAAGTGGCCGGAAGCAAAAGTGATTATCGTCACGAGCTTTCTTGACGATGATAAATTGTATCCAGCCCTCGAAGCAGGGGCTGTCAGCTATATATTGAAGACGTCTAATGCAAAGCGTGTGGCGGATGCAATTAGGGAAACGATGCAAGGGCAAACTGTGTTGGAACCGGAAGTGACATCAAAGATGATGAACAAGATGCGCAGCGGTCAAACTCACGAATTGCACGAGGAGTTGACAGATCGCGAGCTGGAAGTTTTATTATTGCTGGCGAAGGGCAGATCCAATCAGGAAATCGCCGATGAATTGTTCATTGCACTGAAAACAGTCAAGACGCATGTCAGCAATATTCTATCAAAGCTCGAAGTTCAAGACCGTACACAAGCGGTCATTTATGCGTTTCAGAAGAAATTAGTAGACTGATTCGTACTAGTTTTGAGCAGGGAAGCATATGAATGAATAAAATGAGATGTGGATAACCATCAAAGGATAAGCTGAGTAATCAGAAATTACGAACTTTTCCACAATCTATCCACCAGTTAATGTGTATAACTACATTTGGACAGATTAAAGAAGAAAAGTATTCACATGTGGATAATTAATTGAATGAAACTTATCCACTGATTCAGGCGTCATGGTAGTGTTATATTTAATAGAAAATAGAATAGGTGAAGGGCGGCCTTCACGGAAAGAGAGTCAAATGGAATTATTCGATTTAATTAAAGCGTTAATTTTAGGATTTGTAGAAGGAATGACGGAGTTTGCACCGGTCTCCTCGACAGGCCATCTTATCATTGTCGATGATATGTGGCTGAAGACGGAAGAGTTTTTGGGGAAATACCCGGCGATTACATTTAAGATCGTTATTCAGCTTGGTTCGATTTTGGCTGTTGTCGTCGTGTTTTGGAAACGATTATTTAGTCTTGTAGGTTTGTACAATGTGGAGAACGGCGTCAAGATGAGTGAACGTTTCAACTTGCTTCATGTCATTGTCGGGATGTTGCCGGCTGTTATTCTTGGGTTTGCATTCAAGGACTTGATTGATGATTATTTATTCGGAGTCGAAACGGTCATTATTGCTTTAGTGGCGGGTGCGTTGTTAATGATTGCGGCGGATCGGTTCGGACCAAAACACCCGCGCGTACAGACGTTGGATCAAATTACATACAAACAGGCATTCACTGTCGGACTCGTTCAATGTCTTTCGTTATGGCCAGGGTTTTCACGTTCAGGCGCGACGATTTCCGGAGGCGTTTTATTCGGGATGAATCACCGGACTGCGGCAGATTTCACGTTCATCATGGCGGTGCCGATCATGGCAGGTGCAAGTTTAGTGTCGGTGCTGAAAAACTGGGAGTATATGTCGATGGATCATATTTGGTTTTATGTTGTTGGATTTTTGAGCGCATTCATCTTCTCGCTCATCTCGATCCGTTTCTTCCTGAAACTAATTTCCCGAATTAAATTGGTACCGTTCGCGATTTATCGAATCGTCTTAGCTATTATTTTAGCGGTGATTGTGTTTTTATAAGAGAGAAAACGACCTTTGCGCTGTGCAAGGTCGTTTTTTTACGTCATAGGCTATAAAATTTTCCGACTTCCGCAATTTCTGCTATCCCGGCGAATGTAGTTTGAGCTGCTTGTAAAATATCCTGCAGGTCACCGTGATGCGGCAAATGAGTGAGTACAAGTTGTCCGGCGTTTGCTTCACTCGCGAGTTTTCCTGCCTGACTGCCGGCTAGATGGCCCGGCGATTTGCCGATATGCTCTTCATATAGATTGGCTTCGCTAATCAGCAGATCGGTATTTTTTGCGAATGAGACGAGTTGATCTGCCCATTCTGTATCTGCCGTAAAAACTACGGACTTGTCTGCAACAGTAAATTTCATTGCGAGGCAATACACTGGATGAACGGTTGGACAAAATGAAACAGTAAAAGGTCCGATTTGTACGGAATGCTCCTCCGAAATTTCAATGCCGTGCGTTTGCTCTTTATACGTTAGCTTGGCAAATTGTTCTTCGTCTTTAGCATGTCCGTAAATCGGCAAGGCGGGAGACGGGTGTCCTAAATAATACTGAATTAAACGACTGTACTGCAAACTGCCGATATCCGCGATGTGATCGGCATGATAATGGCTGATGACTACTGCATCAAGCTGGTCAAGCGCTATGTAGTTCTGAAGTGAGGCCAACACGCCGCTGCCGCAATCTACCAAGCAATGAAAATCATCATGCTCGAGAAGAAAGGAAGATGTGGCGCTATTTGCTTTTGGGTAGCCGCCCCAAATGCCGAGAGGGATAATATTCATGGGAATTCCTCCTGTTCGTCTGGTTGATCTCTATAAGTGTATCCTTTGTTGTATTTGGATTGCAATTGAGACTGAGAAATAGTGGAATTGTTTAATGGTTTTTTAACATATATTGTAGGATCATAAGTCAAAGCTTTCATAGTGGTGGAAATGTGCGGTTCGCAGTCAGTTTGGAGCGTTTGAGAGGAGAATTGGCTCGTTACGATAAGACTATGGTGCGGAGCGTCAATGGATTGGTTCGGTTAGGTAGCCCTTTGGCGCGGTTTGAGAGTGTTTTGGTTCGTCCGTGTGTTTCTATTGATTGAGTGGATGAGAAACGTCTGTCGTAGCCACACGGCGCCTTTCACATTTGCTTCATCCAGGGTCTCGGGTCATAAATCAGCCTGGTCATGAGGCAAAAAGCGTCTCAAGTCCAGTCCGTCTTATGCCTGTCGCCTCTATGCGCCACCTTTCACTTTTGCTTCATCCATGCGATAATAAGGAAAATACATTCTAAGGATGAAGATATGAGTAAATTAGTTGAAATACAGTTAAATGCACAAGGGACAGTGGCTTTAAAGAAGGGTTATCCGTTGATTTTGAAAGATGCTGTGATGACGAGTGAAGTTCATGCGGAGGAAGGCAGTTTGCTGCGATTGACGGACCGTTATCATAAATTTTTGGCGAAGGGTTATTATGGTAAGCAAAATAAAGGTATCGGCTGGGTGCTGACGGATAATGAAAATGAAGAGATCGATTTTGATTTCTTTGACAAAAAAATAACTACAGCATTTGAACGTCGTGTATCGTATATGGAAGATCCCGACACTACTGCGTTTCGTTTATTCAATGGAGAAGGCGATGGAATCGGCGGGCTGACGATCGATTATTTTGATGGCTACTATATGGTCAGCTGGTATAGCGAAGGAATTTACGCGTTTCGTCACCACGTTTACAATGTGCTCGACAAACGAGCGGAATACAAGGCGGTTTATGAGAAGAAGCGCTTTGATTCGAAAGGTCAGTATGTGGAGCAGGATGATTTTGTTAAGGGAACACCAGGTGATTTTCCGATTATTATCAAGGAGAATGGCATGCAGTTTGCAATTGACTTAAATGACGGTGCGATGACTGGGATTTTCCTTGATCAGCGAGATGTCAGGGAAGCGATTCGTGATGAGTATGCGGAAGGTCGGGAAGTATTGAATACTTTCTCATATACTGGTGCTTTTTCAGTGGCAGCGGCTTTAGGCGGTGCGACCAAAACGACGAGTGTGGATTTGGCTAAGCGAAGTGTAGCAAAAACGATTGAACAGTTCAGCGTCAACGGTATCGATTATGAACAACAGGACATCAAAGTGATGGATGTCTTCGACTATTTTCGTTATGCCAAGCGTCATGACATGAAGTTCGGTCTCGTCGTGCTTGATCCGCCTAGCTTTGCGCGATCAAAGAAGTATACGTTCAGTACAGCGAAGGACTATCCGATGCTCATGAAGGAAGCGATCGCGGTAACGGAGAAGAATGGCATCATCGTAGCATCCACGAACAATGCGAGCTTCAGCATGAAAAAATTCAAAGGCTTCATTGACCAAGCATTTAAAGAGACGAATATGCGCTATAAAGTACTGGAAGAGTCTTCATTACCGAAGGATTTCCGTACCCCGCGTGACTATCCTGAGTTCAATTACCTGAAAGTCGTTATTGTGCAGAAATTGAAGTGATTCGTTAGATGGAACCGTCACAAAACCGTCGGATGACAATGACAATATTTCCTAGTACGCTTGTGGTAACAAGTTGTGAAACGGGAGGTAAATTAGATGAAACAGTTGCTTGCGTTACTGTTCTCAATGGGTGTGCTAATCGTTGCGGGTTGCTCCAATGTCTACAGTCAAGAAGACGGTTATCGGATGGCGGTCATAAATCAGGGTTTTCCTGTACCGAAAAATGCCTATGAAGTGAAGCCGGAAGATTGTACCGATGAAATTTCAAAAGCAGCGAAATACAAGTTGCAGGGAATAGGCGATCAGGATGGCAATCCACCCGCTCATTATCTGGAAACTATTGAAGAATGGGGCTGGACAGAGCTGGTCGATGAGCGCAGAGGAACGATTCATTTCTATGAGAAAAACGGCAAAATTATGTCATTGAATATTCATCAGGATGTATTCGATGTCTTTGAAATGACGAGCAATCCGGAGTCATAAGCGAGGGAGGTGACGGTGTGGAGACAGAAAAACCGAAATTGAACATACCGAAACCAGGTTTTGCGAAGGCCTTCGATGTGCTGACTGTCGCGTTATTCGCAGCGTGTCTAGTCTATTTACTTTTGCATTGGAATCGCCTGCCCGACCAAATTCCGGCCCATTTCGGCGCAAATGGAGAAGTGGATCGATGGGGTTCTAAATTCGAGCTATTCATCTTGCCAGCTATTGCCATCTTTTTGTGGATCGGTCTGTGGGTTTTGGAAAAATACCCGCATTTGTACAACTACATTAATTTGCGCCCTGATAATGTTGAAATACAGTACCGCTACGGCATGGTTTTTATGAATGTCACGAAAAACATGTCCACGCTTTTGATGGTGTTTATCATGTGGCAATTGACTGACATCGCATTGGAACGAACCGAGTCCCTGAACATGCCCATTTTCATCGGCATATTGGCTGTCTTGTTCATTTCGATTGGGTATTATTTTTATCGAATGATGAAGCTATAGGTAATCTATGAAACCTACTCGCACCTCTTACCGTATACAAATGGTAAGAGGTGATTTTAATGAAATGGAAACTTCTACTTGTTGCTTTGCTCACATTCATTCTATTCCCCGCGCCAGCAGAAGCAGTCGACTTTACAATACCGAATGTGCAAATCAACGCCCAATTGCAACCGGACGGCACTGTGCTGGTAAATGAGCAACACACCTATGAATTCGATTCGAAATTTAACGGAATCATCCGTGAAATCAAACCGATAACCGGCGCTTCTATCGTACAGTTTGAAGCCTATGAAAATGGCAATAGACTAAAAGTCGAGAAAAAGAATGATGAATATCGAGCCCACCGTAAAGGGAAGAAAGAAACGATTGACTTTGAATTGCGCTACCAAATTAAAGATGGAATGAAAAAATACGAAGATGGGGCGGAATTTTACTGGCCGTTCTTCGATGACCGCAATGAAACAGACTACGGCAACATGACGATCAACGTTACGCCTCCTGACCGTGCAAATAATGCAAGTTTTCTGGGCTATCATAGCGCGGAAAACAAGGGATCTCTTCAAGAAGACGGCAGTGTGGTATTTGCTCTCGGTGAAGTAGACTCGGGAGAAAACGGTGATATTCGTGTCGTCTACGAACCTTCTTTATTTCCAGGGATGAAGGCGATGGATGGAAAAATCCGGCCGGATGTCGAAGCAGATCGAAAGCTTCAGGAAATCGAACGAGCAAAATACGCTGCCAACAGAGAACGGACAAAGACATTTGGAGGCATCACGTTAGGAGCGGGGCTTCTAATTGTCGTATTGATCAGTGCGGTGGTCAGATCTAGAAAAAACAGATATGTTAAGGACGCTCAAGCGCAAATCAGTTCCCATGGCTTTTTCGTTCCTGCTTATGACATGAGCTTGCCAGCCACTCTATTCTTCAAAAAAGGCGCGGCAACTGTCGAATTAATGTCAGCGGCGCTATTAGATTTGGTCCGCAAAGGCTATGTGCGTCAATTGTCAGACGAAAAGTTTGAGTTAGTGGACGCCAACGTGGACCATGATCATGAGCAACAACTGATTCAGCTTTTGTTCTTTCAAGTGGGCAGTAATGAGCGTTTCACATTGTCACAGTTGAAAGCTTACACGAAAGACGAGAAAAATTATGATACATTCCAAAATTCGTTTACGATGTGGCAGCAATTACTGAAGCATGAAATGAAGCAATATGACTTGAAAGAATCGAGCGCAAGGCTACGTTGGATCCTCGCCCTACTAGGCTTGGCAGGCGTTACACTCGCTATCTTTTTCGGCGCGTATGATCTGTATATTCTGATGTTCACGGCGATTATCCTCGCCTTGTATACCCTGGTATTCATTTTATTCTATAGTCCTCACAACTTTGCAGGTATTCTCATGCTTATGGAATGGATGCAAGTAGAGAATTGGATGAATGATATGAACACGGAAAAATGGGAAGCGCTATCCACCGATGATAGGTTTCGCGTCCTCGTCTATGGAGTCGGTATAAAACATCCTGAGCTTGAATCCTATTATGAAGAGTTTGCAAGTATTCAAAAACGCCTCAACCAAAATCAGTATGCAGATAACGGCATTGGAGGCAGCTTAGTCTACAATCCTGTATTCTTGTCGGGATCATTCAATCAGGCTTCTTCTAACGTATCTTCCAACGCACCAAGCAGTTCAAGCAGCGGGGGCGGTGGAACGGGTGGCGGCGGAGGAGGGTCAGGAGCTTTTTAAGACCTAAAGCAGAAGGTGGCGTTTAGGCACGACAGGTGTTGGAGATCCTGTCATCAACAGCCGAATGAAGAAGGAGAGGAAACATGGGGAAAACAATCGTCTGGTTCCGGAAAGATCTGCGCCTGCATGACCATCCAGCATTAGTAGAGGCGGCAGCCCATGGAGAAGTGGTGCCGGTTTTCATTTTGCCGGAATCACGTCAAGAGGCATCGGACTGGTGGCTGCATCATAGTTTATTGGAACTGCAAAAGAAATTTGCGGAACGTCAAATACAATTGATTGTACGTAAAGGGTCTCCTGTTGGACAGCTGCTTGCCGTTCAACGAGACAGCGGAGCGGAAGGTATCGTTTTCAATGAACTTTACGATCCGGCGAGCCGCCGGCAGGAACGGGATGTGCTGTCTGCTTTCTTGGATTTAGAAGTGCAGGTCCGTTCCCATCAAGGGACGTTGCTAGTACCGCCGACGTTGATTCTCAATAAAACAGGTGAACCGTATAAAGTTTTCACGCCCTTCTGGAAACGTCTGCGTCAAGAACGAGTGGAGCAATCATTGCCAGTTCCCAACATGCTGGCATCTTCCACGTTGCTTGCTTCTTTGCCTGATAGTAAGTGGGATTTGTTGCCTGGACCGTCTTGGCATGAAAAGTTTATATACTACTGGCGTCCTGGAGAAGCAGCCGCTATTGAATGCTGGAAAACGTTCAGCGGGCAAGGATTGAGTTCCTATAAAGAGGGAAGGGACATCCCTGCAAAGCCTCATGTGTCCCGGTTATCTCCCTATTTGGCTGCCGGCAATATCAGTGTCCGCTCGTTATGGCATGCGGCTCTTCATCAGGCAGAATTTATCGGAGATGATCAGACGGAAGCATTTTTACGGCAGTTGGCATGGCGAGATTTCGCTCACTACCAGTTGCTTTACTTTCCGAAGATGCTTGAACGGCCCATACGTCCTGAATTTGAACGCTTTCCTTGGAATGAGGCGGTTGAACACCTGGCCGCCTGGAAAACGGGACGGACCGGCTATCCTTTAGTGGATGCAGGCATGCGGGAACTTTGGGAAACAGGCTATATCCATAATCGTGTGCGGATGGTCGCCGCTTCATTTCTGGTCAAACATCTACTGGTGGATTGGCGGGAAGGACAAGCTTGGTTCGAGCAGACACTGGTGGATTGGGATGCGGCCAATAATGCGATGGGATGGCAATGGGTGGCAGGAAGCGGCTGTGATGCTTCGCCATATTTCCGAATTTTTAATCCGACAGTACAAGGCGAAAAGTTCGACGGGGCGGCTGGGTACGTGAAAAAATGGCTGCCTGAGTTGGAGAGTATGCCGGAGAAATTTGTGTTCCGGCCGGCAGAAGCCCCTGCGGATGTCCTGTCAACGGCAGGTGTAAGGTTGGGAGGCAACTATCCTCTGCCGATTGTCGACCATCAAGCCGCCCGCGCCCGTGCATTGGAGGCATATGATTTATGCAGGAAGCCTGCCGGTTCTTAAACTTCATCGATGGATTCGATGAGATGTATATGGGTCAGTTTTAGTTGATCGGATAAAAGAAGGGATCCGTGTCCCCCTAAATAAAACTTGATATCGGGACAGCTTCCTGCGAACCGATCCAGTTCTGCAATAAAACCCGGATGTGTTTCAAAAGGCAAAGTGGTGGAAGCGGACAGCAATACTTTGTCAGGACGAATTTTTTCCACAAATGACTGAATGGCTCCGAGAGCAGGCGAGGCGCCGATCATGACGGTCCTCCAGCCGCGGAGCATTAATTGCAGCAAGATAATATGGACAGGAATTTCGTGTAATTCAAATGGCAGACAAGCACCCAGCAGTATAGGAGAGCCTTCTCGGTATTGGAAGTTGCGTCGTACCTGAACAAGCTGATCTCGTACAACCAGACTGGATAGGGCTTCCTGATATTCGCTCCACGTACCGCTTTCCCAGTTATCGCCGACTTTCTTCAAAAAAGGAATGACGATTTGTTGCAGATATAGCTCCAATCCTAATCGGTGGTAAGCCGTTTGCAATAAAAGATTTAATTCCAATTCATCGCAGTTTGTGCCGTGATGCAGGAGTTCGCGCAAAATGGTGTCCTGGTATGTGTCCTCAGGTTCGGATTCCTGGGCGGAAGTCCGTTTAGATTTTGCCATTTTTGCCGCTTGAGAAAGAGCGAATCCTTCTTCTGAGTAGCGTTTCATCAGCAAAAAGAGCTGAACGTCTTCTTCGCGGTAGACACGGTAGCCGTTCGCCAGCCGCTGCGGCACCACGACTTCATAGCGCTCTTCCCATTTCCTCAGGACTTGCCTCGACAAGCCCGTTCGATCCGCGACCTGTTTAATTGTATAGGTAGGTTTTTCAGATAAGGGCTTCACAGCAAACAACCTTTCTTCAACTAGTGATTATCTACGCACCGTACATTTCTCTCCTTATAACATTATACATAGATTTGACGTGGTGAGTCAAACCTGCTAGTTTTACTGCATAGGAAGGTGTCTAAATGAACAGTAGAATAGTTATGGAAGCGACATGGATCGGCTTTCTATCCGGTATGGTAATGGCACTTTTTCTGGGAATGATGCAGAACGTCACGGGTCATCAGGTATATACACTTCTCTTGAATGTTGATTATATACCAATAATGAAAGAGTATCATTTCCCTGAATCAATTGAAGTGCTTTTCCACTTGATTGTTTCTGTTATATTGTGCATCATTTTGGCAATCATCTATTCAAAAAGCGAGAGGATTCCCAAGAAACGCATAATTTACTTTTCTCTTATCGTAAATGTGGTGATAGGTCTTCTATTGTATCCTACTACATCCTTTTCTGAACGTACACCAAGCATAACGAGTATATCCGCATGGTTTTGGTGGACGGCTGCACATGTGATTTTCGGTGTATTAGTGGGTATATTATTAAGAAGCCGCATAAAGTAAATAGAAACTTACTCTGATCTCTAGCATTTTTCTCCAGATCTATGTATACTAAGTTTTAACAAACATTATACAAAGATTGAACAGCGTATAGATGCGTTTAAGAAAAAGGAGAGTCAGCCCCATGTGGATCACGAAAAAACATCAACCGCTTTCAATAGTACCGTCTATTTCCACCATCCCTATTAAACTGCAAGTATCCACCAGAGAAGTTCAGCTGCAGTTGGATGCTATTAAGTTGAAAGAGCGTGATCTGCAGCTATTGCGGGCCTTGAAGGAACCAATGCAAAACCGGGTGCATGATATTGTCAATGCGTTCTATGAAAGTGTAACGGCTGTCCCGCATTTATCCGACACGATTCAGGAGCACAGCAACAGGGATTATTTAAGCAAGACATTGGCAACGCATTTAGGCGGCTTATTTGATGGAGTCATTGATGAAGCGTATCTGGCCAATCGGAATAAAGTCGCGCAGTCTCATTTGCGTATCGGGTTGGAACCGAAGTGGTACGTTGCAGCGTTCCAGAACTTGCATGCGACGATGCTGGACATATTGTTTTCATTGGAATTGGAACGAAGTGAAGAGCAGGAAATGATTGTGGCTTTAAGTAAAGTTTTGAATTTCGAGAAGCAGCTCGTATTGGAAGCATTTGAGAAAAGTACGAATGAAGCGATGCGCATGCAGCAACAGGAAATCAAAGCGGAGGTGAAGAAGCATATTGGCAGTATCGCGTTGGAAATTGAGAAGAAATCCGAGTCTACGTATTCGGTCGTGCAAGATTTAGTGGAGCGATCTGCAGAACTTGACAGTAAAATAAAGGAAAGTATAATTCGCTCTGAAATGTCAGCGGTTCATGCGCAGTCAGGAGTTGAGCAGATGGGGCAGCTCGTCTATACATCGGAAACGATTGTCAAAGAAACGAAAGGAATGGCGGTGCTGATTGACGAACTGAATCAAGCCTCCATGCAAATTGAGGAAGTTGTACGATTGGTGAAAACCATAGCGGATCAAACCAATTTATTGGCCCTCAACTCGGCGATTGAAGCAGCACGTGCGGGAGTTCACGGAAAAGGGTTCGCCGTGGTGGCGGATGAAGTGCGAAATTTAGCCGACCAGACCAAGCGATCCACTGATACGATTGCTCAACTCGTAGCGGAATCAAAGTTGAAAACGCTGGCTGTACATCAGGCGATCGAGAATGTGACAAAATTCGCGGATATGGGGATGAAAGAGACAGAGTCATCCAAAGAGACTTTGCAGAATATTACGGGTACCGTCCATTTGACGATTCAAGATATCAACCATTTTTCCGATCATATGAAAAGCCTGCGCGAAGTCATCACATCGATCGGCGGCGTGTCAAAAGAGGTAGTCTCGACATCTTATGAATTGGAAGAAGCAATAGACGTTTTATAAAGGAAGTGAAAAGCAGATGTTTTTAGCATGGAGCGAAATCAAACGAAATAAATTGAGATTTTTATTGATCACTTCAATTTTATTGCTCGTATCCTTTTTAGTGTTTTTCTTATCAGGGCTCGCCGCAGGGCTGGCGAATATGAATAGGGAAGCAGTTGATAAATGGCATGCGCAAGCAGTTGTACTGACCGAAGAATCGGATAAAAGTCTTTATCAATCTTCATTGGATAAGGGAGAAGCTGACGGACTGGGTGCGAAGGAAACAGCAGTCATCGGTCAGATGGGCTCCATTGCGGATAATGGCAAGGTGAAGAAAAATGTCGTTCTATTTGGGATCGAGCCGGAAGGTTTCATTATGCCGAAAGTGAGCGAAGGGGAGGTAGCGTTTTCCGTAGAAAACGGCGTCATTGCGTCGGATGTATTGAAAGACGAGGGCTTTGCGATCGGCGACACGCTTGAATTGTCATCGTCCGATACGAAGCTTGAGATTATCGGATTCACCGATCAGGCACGTTTCAACGCAGCACCTGTACTGTATATCGACTTAGATGATTTACAGCATCTCAAGTTTGGAGATGCTGCAGAGATAAATGCCGATTTAGTCAACGCAATCGTTGTGAAAGACACCAATTGGAGCAAATTAAAAGTGCCAGAAGACTTGGAAATCATAGAAGTAGAAAATTTTATTAAAAATTTACCGGGCTATACCGAGCAGAACATGACGTTGACGTACATGATCTACTTCCTGTTCATCATCTCTGCTGCGATTGTGGCGATTTTCCTCTATGTGCTAACAGTGCAGAAGATCAGCATGTTCGGATTGATGAAAGCTCAAGGTATTTCGAGTGGCTATTTAGCGAAATCTGTTGTCGCGCAGACTTTTATACTGGCGACAATCGGTGTCGTGGTCGGATTCGGATTGACATGGCTTGCGGGAAGTTTCTTGCCGAGTGCGGTCCCTGTCCAATTTGATTTGCAGACGATGATCATTTACGGACTCATTTTGATCACAGTAGCGATCTTAGGTGCAGTCATATCGGTCTGGACGATCATTCGGATTGATCCGCTTGAAGCGATAGGAGGGTAAACGATGGTACTGGAACTACGAAATGCGAAAAAGACGTTTGGCGAAGGGAATACATTGGTCGAAGCGTTGAAAGAGACCAATTTCAAAGTGGAACGAGGCGAGTTGGTCGCGGTCATCGGGCCCTCCGGTTCTGGAAAAAGTACATTCCTGACTATAGCAGGCGGGCTGCAGGCACCAAGTGAGGGCCAAGTGATCATCAATGGCAATGAATTGTCGAAACTCAATGAAAAACAGCGCTCCAAAATTCGTCTGCAGGAAATTGGCTTCATTTTGCAGGCATCCAATTTGGTGCCGTTCCTGTCAGTCGATGAGCAACTTGAATTGCTGAATAAAGTGAAGAAAGGCAATATGCCAAATGATGAACGGCAACAGCTGTATAAAGACTTGGGTATTACGAAGTTGCGTAAGAGTTATCCTTCTGATTTGTCGGGCGGGGAACGGCAACGTGTTGCAATCGCCAAGGCGTTGTTCAGTAATCCAGCGATTATTTTAGCCGATGAGCCGACCGCTTCACTCGACTCAGATCGAGCATTCGAAGTGATGGAACTGCTGCAACACGAAACAAAATCGAAGCAGACAGCAACCATTGTCGTGACGCATGATATCCGGCTCATTAAGTATTTTGATAAAGTTTATCGAATGACAGACGGTGTGCTGGAATTGGATATGACCGCTTATGAATAACCGGAAATGCTCATAAACTATATTGCACCAATAAAAAAAGCTATGCATCCAGCACGGATGCATAGTTTTTTAGCGTTCGGCTTTATTCTCACGGTGGTATTCAGAAATTTGCACGACTCTTACATTGCTAGTGTCCAGTTCATGATATATTTCGCGGCTGTCAAAAAAAGCAACATACTGCCCGCGCTCGTCGTGGACTAGACTTTTTGCTTCTTCAAAGGAATCCAAATGAACAAATCGTCGAATGTAATGATCTTCGTCAAAAAAGTACGTAATTTTGAACTCTTTCATTTACCTGGCTCCTCTTTTTTTACTCGTCATCCCAATAAACCTGCCGCAATCTTCCGGGCTTCTGTGATATCTTTCGTGCCGTGGATTAGCATGCGGCCATCGCGAAATAAAACTAGTCGGTGGTCATTGTATTCACAAGATACCAAATAGGGATTATGCAATAAATTCGAGACCGTCTCGCGTATCGAGTCAGCAAATGGAGCGAGTTCCACTTGCCGGTTCTTAGGCCAAGTCAGCTGCACAGTGTCGCGTCCGCATAGCACGGCTGTTCGAACGACTTCGGAAGCTGATAAAAACGGATAGCTTGGCTGTGCTGAACAACTTGGACAACTAGATTTCTTCATGCTTTTGACTTCCATCGATGCACGTTCATCTGTCCATAAATCCGTGGATTCCAAGCGTGGATCCAATTCCGCTCCTGTTACATACTTCAGCAGCTGTGCAACTTGGCGTGCAGCAGTCGTCACGACAATCGGGCTGATTACGCCGACCGTGTCACAAGTCAAGGACTGTGGGGGTAACGCTTCGAGCAGACAATGCAAGCAAGGCTGTTCCTCGGCAACTCCGATAGGAAACGTCAATCCATAGCTCCCCACACAAGCGCCCATAAAAAAAGGAATATTTAATTGTAGACAAGCGTCATTTGCGAGTAATCGCGTTTCAATATTATCTGTGCCATCGAGCACCATGTCATGGTCTTCAAATAACTCCAGCACATTTTCTGGCGTCACATCTGCTACGACTCCTCGGATTTTCACATCACTGTTGATCTGGCGCAGTCGTCTTTCCGCAGCGGCGGCTTTCGGTAATTGCTCGACAACGTCTTGCTCAGCGTACAACTGCTGACGATGCAAATTGGACCATTCCAAAATATCGCGATCTACAATTGTTAATTCACCAACACCTGCTCGTACAAGCATTTCGGCTCCGGATGAACCAAGTGCCCCGGCACCGAGGACGAACACCTTGGCCCCCCGTATCCGCAGCTGGCCGTCCACTCCGATGGGTGCAAACAGCTCTTGGCGTGAATATTTGCTCATCAATTTGGCACAAGCCCCTCTAGCGGGCTGCTCGCGACGCCATAGTCTCTTACCGGCATGCGTCCTGCTTGATAGCCAAGATGTCCCGCTTCAATCGCTAATTTCATCGCTTCTGCCATTTTAACAGGGTCTGCAGCTTCGGAAACCGCTGTATTCAATAGCACGCCGTCCGCTCCAAGCTCCATTGCGTATGCCGCGTCTTTCGGTGAACCAATGCCCGCATCCACAATGACCGGTACATTTGATTGCTCGATAATTAGAGAAAGATTCAACGGATTCAAAATTCCATGACCTGAACCAATCGGTGCGGCGCCCGGCATGATGGCATGAACGCCTAATTCACAAAGTTTCCGTGCCAGCACCACATCATCCGACGTATAAGGCAGCACGATGAAACCTTCTTTAAGCAGCATTTCAGATGCACGCAACGTTTCCACTGGATCAGGCAACAAAGAACGGCTGCAGCCAATGATCTCAACCTTTACCATATCACATAATCCCGATGCTTTCGCCAGCTTAGCGATATGCACCGCTTCCTCCGCTGTGCTTGCGCCTGCTGTATTTGGCAATAATGTATAGTGCTCTAAATCCAGTTGCTCCAGGAAATTGGGCTGAGACTCTTCGAAAATGTTCATCCGTCTCACCGCAAATGTTAAGATTTCTGTCTCTGATACCGCAACTGCCTTTTTTTGAGTCTCAAATGAAGGATACTTCCCTGTGCCTAACAATAAACGTGAAGAAAACCTTTTATCTGCTATTTGTAACATCCTCATCCGCCTCCAACAAAATGTATGATTTCAATTTGATCTCTGTCCATAATTGGTGCATCGTAACTGTCCTTCTGCAGAATTTCCTTGTTCTTTTCGACGATCAAAATTCTGTCGCCAAGCTTCAAATGCTCCAGTAACTGCTGAACTGTTTCCACCTCAGGTACAACCGAATACGACTTACCGTTCAAATCAATTGTTTTGCTCAATGAACACCGCTCCTTTGCTATGAATCTCTTGCACGTGCATAATCTCTAACTGCGCTCACTGCGTCATGACTGCTGATGGGGGACAAGATTGCTGCACCTCTTACGCCGTGTCTTTTAAAAACCGGAAGATGAACTGGCCGGATTCCGCCAATTGCATAAACGGGAATCGTGCACGATGATGCAATCTTAAAAAGCTCATCCGTACCCCGCGGTGCCAAGCCATTTTTGGATGATGTCGGATAAATATGTCCATACAATAGCCAGTCTGCTCCCGCAGCTTGTGCTTCCCGTGCCTCTTCCAATGAATGGACGGAGGAACCTAATCTCAGCGACGGAAAAGCGGTACGTGCTTCCTTCACCGACATTCCATAGCCTGTCAGCTGACAGGGGACGGACAGCGAGTTCGCGAGGCCGGGCCGTGCGTGTACAATTAATTTATCCAATGGAAACCCTCTAGTAGAGAGACGTGAAACCAATTCGATCAGCTGTTCATCCGTCTTCGACTTTTCACGTAAGATAAATTCATCAATATAAGGCTCCGTCTTCAGCAACTTGAGCAGCAGTTCATCAACAGAATGACAATCATCCGTGACACCGACCAATTTCATTTCCAGTTCACCTCCAAATGAAAAAACCACTTCCCGAATCGGAAAGTGGTTGGATGTGTCGGCATGTATGAGAGTACGCCAAAACGACTTGCCACTTCCCTCCGCAGGTACGAACCTGTTCAGGTGATAAGGGTTTCAGAGTCGCACTCTTTTCTCAGTCCTTGTGAAGGATTCCCCTAATGGTCAAAAGATTATGATATTCACTTACAGCATAGCACTTACCAGATTGAAAGAAAAGAGGGATGTCAAATTTTCATCTCTTGCTTAATTTTATATAGCCATTATATGAGTAATAAAGAATCTAAATCGAAAATCTCTACAATCTTAGAACCGGTCTGGCGAATCCAGCCCCGTTCTTCGAATACGCTTAATTTACGACTGATTGTTTCGGGTGTCGTGCCAAGATGGGAAGCTAGATCTTTTCGGCTCATCGGCAGTCGGATGGTCAATTGTTGCTGTTCCTCTGATAGATCCGCCAAATACAACGCAAGTCGAGTTTCAGCAGATTCCATGGCGATTCGGGCGGCTCGCAGCTCTGTATCCGCGAGTCGGGAAGAGAATTCCGTAAGCATCCTCAATGAAATTGCAGGGTGAGATTGCAAAAGTTGCTGCATCTCGTCCCGTTGGATGATACACAGTTCAACGGCTTCCAAAGTTTCCGCATATACGTCATGAGGCTTTGCGTCGAACAAGGAAAGCTCGCCTGTGAATTCTCCTGGTTTCAGGATACGGACGAGTTGTTCCTTGCCATTCTCCGATAGACGATAGACCTTGACTCGTCCTTTATGCAATATATATAAACCTTCTGAGCGATCACCGCTATGGTAAATCATTTCACCGCGAGGGTAGCTTATGCTGCGTGCAAGCGCGACGATTTGATCCATTTGCTGCTTATCCAAGTGATTGAAAAGAGGGACGAGCGAAACGCAGGAACGGTGAAGATCGTTCGTGCTTAGGTCACAATGTGATCCTTGGTTCATCCGATATCACCTCACTTTGTTTTTGATTCGATGGCTTGTCGTTAGTATAACGTATTAATCGAATGGCGTTCAGGATCACCAGAAGTACGCTCACTTCATGGACGAGCATACCGGAAGCGAGGAATACTTTGCCGAGTAATACACCGAGCAACAGAAGGAATACGGTACCGACCGCAAAGAATGTATTCTGCTTCATGTTCTGTACAGTTGCTTTCGCTAAAGCATAGGCATGGGAGAATTGATCGAGCCGATCTGCCATCAAGACGATGTCCGCTGTCTCCATTGAAATATCTGTTCCGCCTTCTCCCATGGCGAGCCCAATATCCGCCGTTGCTATGGCGGGTGCATCGTTGATTCCGTCGCCTGCCATAGCAACTCGGTGACCTTGTTCTTTCAAACGCTGAACTGCCGCCACTTTATCTTCAGGCAATAATTCCGCATAGATTTCGTCAAGGCCAAGGTGTTCGCCAACTAGTTGGGCTGTATGTCGATTGTCGCCTGTCAGCATGATCATTTGCTTGATGCCATTTTTCCGCAATTTGGCCAACGCTTCGGCAGCTTCCGGACGAATTTGATCGGCGACAGAGGTGATTCCTGTTATTTCCCGGGAAATACTGACGAAAATTGCCGTATTTCCAGCTTTCTCACGTTGTGATGCATAGTCTTCCATTTCAGAAGGAATCGGGATCTTTTGGTCTTCCATTAGTTTGCGATTGCCAACTGCGAGATGCTTTCCTTCTACTGTAGCCATTATTCCATTTCCTTTAACCACTTCAGCGTCTTCCGGTTGATTGGACAAATGAATCGCACGTTTCTTCGCTTCTTTAACGATAGTCCGGCCTAGATGGTGTTCTGAAATCATTTCGGCTTCGGCTGTGAGACGCAGTAACTCTTCTTTCTCTATACCTAATCCGTAGACATCAGTTACTTCAGGTCGCCCTCTTGTCAATGTACCTGTTTTATCAAAGACGATCGTATCAATTTTCGCTAGCTGTTCCATTACCTCACCGCCTTTTATCAAGACACCGTTTCGGGCTCCGTTGCCAATTCCTGCAACGATCGAAACCGGTGCGGAAATGACGAGGGCTCCAGGGCAAGCGATGACGAGGAAAGTTAACGTCATTTCGATGTTCCGTGTTAAAAGATAAACGAGCACGGACAAGAGCACAATGGAAGGCGTATAGATAGTAGCAAAACGCTCGAGAAACTTTTCGGTTTTCGATTTGGATTCCTGCGCTTCTTCCACTAATTCAATAATGCGGGCGAAAGTCGTATCATTACCAACTCTTACGGCAATCACTTCTACATAACCATGTTCCACTAGTGTACCGCTGAATACTTGATCATCCAGCATTTTGCTGGCGGGAACCGATTCACCTGTGATAGCTGCTTCATTTAGTGTGGCGTTCCCCGAAATAATTGGACCATCCACAGGAACTTTTTCTCCTGATCGAACGATGACCTGATCGCCGATTTCAACATTGTCTACTGAAACGGTCAATATTTCACCATCACGCATGACGCGTGCTTCTAGTGGAGCTAAGTCGGTAAGAGCTTTCAGGGAAGAGCGAGTCTTTTCCATTGTTCGTATTTCCAGCATCGCCCCGAATAAAAATAGAAACGTGACGACCGCAGATTCTACATATTCTCCAATGAATAATGCACCGACAACCGCAATCGTGACAAGTAATTCTATGCTGAACGCTTTCATCCGGATAGCTTTAAAAGCCTTGATCGTGATTGGAGTCCCGGCTATCAAAGTAGAAGTAACCAACGTGATTTGGCGTGCATCATGCCACCCGGCGATATGCATGATGATCGCGGCTGCTAAGAGAATAGCAGAGATGGCAGTGACGCGTACCGTTTGTTTGGCATTCATGTGAGTTCCTCCTTTTTAAGCAACTTTTAGGTTGAGTACTGGATAACCAAGCTTTTCGATGAGTTCTTGCAAGTCATTCGCAGCTACGATGGCTTCGTCAAACTCAACGCGTACTTTGTTTGAGTGGAATAATACTTTTACTTTTTGAACCCCATTTGCTCGGGCTAAGGCACCTTCAATTTTCTTGACACATGACGGACAGCTGAATGGCTCCATTTGAAATACTGCTTTTTTCATTGTTCTCATCCTTTTCGTTTGTATTTGTTAACTTAAGTATAGAGGGGATTTGTATTTTGCACCTTGACCTCCATCAAGTTTTCTGTAATCTATCCTTTTTCTTCAGAGCAAAGTGCATTATACTTAAAAAGTAGAACAATAATTACGAAATGAGGAGAATCGTTCGTATGAAACTAACTTATTCTGGTAAAACGAAAGATGTTTATCAATTGGAAGACGGTCATGTGCTATTAAAATTCAAGGATGATGTGACAGGGGAAGATGGTGTATTCGATCCTGGCGCCAATACAGTCGGATTAACGATAGAAGGTGCAGGGAAATCGGGTCTTCGCATGACGCAGTATTTTTTCGAAAAATTGGCGGAGCAGCAAGTGCCGACACATTATATCGATGCAGATTTAGATAAAGTAACAATGACGGTCAAGCCTGCAACAGTCTTCGGCAGCGGTCTGGAAGTAATTTGCCGATTTCGCGCAGTCGGAAGTTTCTTGCGGAGATATGGTAAGTATTGTAAAGAAGGACAGGCACTCGATGCCTTCGTGGAAGTAACATTAAAAGACGATGAACGACAAGATCCGCCGATTTCGAAAGACGCATTGGCCCAGCTAGGAATCCTAACGCGTGATGAATACGATATCTTGGAAGAGTTGACGAAAAAAATCTCTGAACTGGTCAAGTTTGAAATGACACAAAAAGGTTTGGATCTCTATGATATTAAGCTGGAATTTGGACGTGATTCTGAAGGAAACATCATGTTGATCGACGAAATTTCAGGTGGGAATATGCGCGTTTATCAAGGGGATAAGTATGTAGAACCAATGGAGTTGGAAACGATTTTATTTTCATAACATGAAGCCGGAAACGAAAAAAGTTTCCGGCTTTTTTAATTCGTGCTGAGGCTATACGCTGTTTGACTTGATGACGCTTTACTTTTTCATTAAACAAATAAAATGATATATATACTGTTGACAACGTTTTCATAGTTTCCTATAATAGCAACCAGTGTCAGAGGAGACACATTGTTTGCTTCTTCACCGACGTTTTTGTACACAAGAACCGTGGTTGGATGAATGCGTATGGCAGTAAATTCAAGATAATGAAAGTGTCTTTCATATCAGCGAATAATTGATAATATTAGCTGTTTTTCATGAACAAAAGCTCCCTGCTTTTGTAAAGGCGCTCTTTTTTGCTCTTCATACCGCAAGGCAGAAAGTTAGCACCCAAGTAGCCAGCACCAATCTCCATTTGGCTTTTCTACGTTAGTATCCTTGCTAAATCCACAAGATTCCTTAGAGAGAATCTGCCGAGTACTCGTGCTCGGTCATTAAAAAAACCTCACGATAATGACGATTCAATGACTTTAGTTTGATGTGACCACGTTGTCGGGTAAGAAGTAAACATGCATCCAGAGAGTTTCAGAGAATGAACATTTGTCTATTATGACAAATGACTAGACTTGGAGGAAAAATGTTTGCAGAAACCTCACATGTATTCGATTGCAGGGTACGATCCGAATGATCCTTACATCTTTCGCACCCCCACTCTAGATGACGGTAAGTCAATTTGGAAACTTGTCAAAGATACCCAAGTCCTAGATTTGAATTCTTCGTACAGTTATTTACTGTGGGCAGATCAATTCAGCGACACCAGTATCTTAGTGGAAGATCACGGGAAAATAGTAGGCTTTATATCGGGTTTCATTCAGCCGAAAGCGCAAGATACGTTATTTATCTGGCAAGTAGCGGTCGACGAATCAGCACGCGGCCAACGTTTGGCTTCCCGCATGCTGCAAGCCATTTTGCAGAGCCAATCATGTCGGAATATTCGGTACTTGGAAGCCACTGTAACGCCATCTAACATTCCGTCAACTAAGCTTTTCAAAGGTTTGGCACGTGATTTACAGACTGAGTGCACAATCACCGATGGCTACACGGAAGATCAATTTCCAAGGGAAGGACACGAAGCAGAAGAGTTGTTTCGCATTGGGCCATTCTGATGAAGGGGTCGACTGTCGTAACTTGACACGGAAAATACAGAAATACAACGGAGGAATTAATTAACAATGGTACTGACAAAAAGTCAGAAGGTAATGGAAGTCTTTGAAAATCATGAGTCGCAAGTGAGAAGTTACAGCAGAAGTTTCCCGACAGTATTCGAACGAGCAAAAGGCTATAAGATGTGGGACACGGAAGGCAAGGAATATATCGATTTCTTTGCCGGCGCCGGTGCTTTGAACTACGGCCATAACAACGACAAAATGAAGGAAAAGTTGATCGAGTACATCCAAGACGACGGAATTGCACATAGTCTGGATATGGGGACGACGGTCCGAAAAGAATTTCTTGAACGATTTAACGAAGTGATCTTGAAGCCGAGAAACATGGACTATAAAGTGATGTTTCCTGGACCTACTGGGACGAATACAGTGGAAAGCGCATTGAAGATCGCCCGCAAAGTGACAGGACGCCAAAATATCATCAGCTTTACGAATGGCTTTCACGGCATGACGCTTGGTGCATTGTCTGTTACAGGCAATTCATATAACCGCGGCGGGGCTGGAGTACCGTTGAACAATACGACATCCATGCCATTCGATACGTTTTTGGAGGAAGGTCAATCATTAAATTTCCTTAAAAAGTATTTAGCTGACGCGAGCAGTGGTTTAGATTTACCGGCTGCAATGATTTTGGAAACGGTCCAAGGAGAAGGCGGCATCAATCCTGCAAGCTTCGAGTGGTTGCGCGAAATTGAACGTCTCTGCCGCAATTACGATATCTTACTGATCGTTGACGATGTGCAAGCGGGGTGCGGCCGAACTGGTACGTTCTTCAGCTTTGAACCAGCCGGCGTCAAACCGGATATTGTCTGCCTGTCCAAATCCATCGGCGGCTATGGCCTGCCGTTAGCCTTGACACTAATCAAACCTCAATACGATATGTTTGGTCCAGCTGAGCATAACGGAACATTCCGCGGCAACAACTTGGCGATTTTGGCAGCGACAGAAGCGCTGTCGTATTGGGAAACAGATGAATTCGCTAAATCGGTACAAGAAAAATCCAAGCTCATCACAAAGCGTATGGAGACGATTGTCGAAGAGTATCCGCAGCTAAAAGCAACGACGCGCGGCCGCGGTTTCATGCAGGGAATCGTCTGTGGTGAGGGCAAGGAAGATTATGCAGATAAGATTTGTGCAAAAGCTTTTGAAAAGGGCCTGATTATCGAGACATCCGGGCCTGAAGGGGAAGTCGTCAAATTCCTCGGTTCATTGATCATCGATGAAAAGGGAATCCAACAAGGTTTTGATATTTTAGAAGAAGCGATTGAAGATGTCGTTAAGAATTAAGGGGGATTTATAGTGATTGTACGTACATTGGATGAAATTATTGGCAGTGAAAACGAAACAAAAGCAAAAACGTGGGCAAGCCGTCGTTTTTTGCTACAGAAAGACAATATGGGCTTTTCATTCCACGAAACGATTATTTATGCTGGTACAGAAACACATATCCATTATCAAAACCACTTGGAAGCAGTCTACTGCGTGGCGGGAGATGGAGAGATAGAAACGACAGCGGATGGGAAGGTTTATCCGATTAAAAATGGCACGATGTATGCACTGAATGAAAATGATGAGCATTACTTGAGGGGCGGTCAGGAAGACATGCGTTTGATCTGCGTTTTCAACCCGCCGCTCGTTGGAACGGAGACACATGATGAGAATGGCGTGTATCCGTTGTTGACAGACTGAGATGAAGCTTCAAAGCAGGGGATCGACCTTGCTTTGAAGTTTTTTGTTTTCATTAGAGTGATGAGAATACTATGGACCATGCCAACCAGCGTCTGCAACGCACCAAACCCATATTCATTGATAATATACCAGTACATTGAATAGTTCGCAGTGAATTGGCAAGAATGGTGAATAGCATGAACAAGGAGGCAACAACTATGTGGAAGTTATCGGGTGCAGTAGTGGCTGCTGTTTTGTTGACAGCTGGCTGTAGTTGGACTAAGGAAAAAGTTCAGGTGAGCGGAGATGAGGCTACCGTGAATCAAGGGGATACGTCAGAGCCTCAAATCATCACGCCAATCATCAACACGGATGGCGAGGAGATTGGGGAGGCGAAATTGACAGCGGATAACGGTGGCGTGTCCATCGAGGTGAAAGCATCTGGCCTGACGCCGGGGGAGCATGGTATCCACATTCACGAGCATGGTGTTTGTACGGCGCCTGACTTTAAAGCGTCAGCTGGCGGACACTTCAATCCGACCGGCAAGGAGCATGGCTTCGACAATCCAAAAGGGTATCATCTTGGAGATTTACGTAATCTAGAGGTCGACGAAAAAGGTGAGGTCTATGCCCAGATGGCAACCGATCAAGTGACTCTTGAAAAAGGGCAGGAGAATTCATTGCTTGATAATGACGGAACAGCGCTTGTCATCCATGAAGGTGCGGACGATTATAAGACAGATCCAGCAGGAGATTCCGGGAAACCGATTGCTTGTGCAGAAATCACGATGAATCAGTTAAAATAATTTAAGGTAACGGCTTCTCTTGAGTGACGGGGAGCCGTTTATTTTTATGCAATAAAAAAGACGCTCCGCATAAAAGGAGCGCCTACAACTTATCGAACAATCGCAATGATGCCTTCGTCGTCATCCAGCTTTAACTGAATGCCGGCTGCCATCGGATCCATGTCGAGATACTGTTCAACCCAAAGACGAAGTGCTTCCACGAGTCGCGTCGTATTCAACTGATGTACGTTGCCGTTGAGCTCTGCTTCTGCCGAGAAACCTTCGTCGTCATCGTAAGCCAACTCCACTTCCACGTCGTCAGGCATCGCACGTGCTTCTTTCGCGATCAATACACAAACGGCATTTGCCACGTCTTGTTCATAAATTATCTGTTGTTCCATTGATTCATTTCCTCATTTCGCTTACGTTCCTTCTCTTTGAAGATCGCGAAAATCTTTCGTACCATGAAGATGATGAAGACAATCGCTAGAACATTAATCATCAATCCGAGGATTGAACCGAGCATACCCATATTCGCAAATAAGCTACCGAATAAAAGACCAGCCAATCCGCCGAGCATTAAGCCTTTCATCAAGCCGCCGCCCGTACCAGGTTTTTTGCTGGCAGCTGCTTTGTTGTTGCTTTGGTTCGTATTATCTTGTTTCTTTTCAGCTTTATTCGGTTGCACGCGATTCGGTGTGCTGAAGCTTTTCTTTCCGGATTTATAGCCACGTGCCTCCGCTGTGATCTCGTCTTGGAAAACGATGTTCCCGATCGGCGACAAAATTAACGTCGCGGCCAAGAAAAGTGCTGCAAGTTTTTTCAATTCGTATTCTCCTTTAATGCTTAGTCAGGACTCCCTAAAGTTCGTAGGCCTTCCTTCTATTTTAATAGATAATGCTGCGTAATGAAAGGAAACCCACTCATTTAGCGAAGAAATTTTCCGTATAATATGGCTGTTCCTTGTCATTGAAATCCACGCCGATCCCTAAAAACTGATAGTCGCGAATCAATATATTATCCCGGTGCCCTTTTGAGTTCATCAGTCCCTCATGTGCAAAGATGCTGCTTGATTGGCCATACGCAAGGTTCTCCCCAGCACTGACGAACTTCACCCCCTCTTTTTTCATCCGATCGAATGGGGATTCGCCGTGTAAATTTTCATGGCTGAAATAATCATGCACAGCCATGTCCATACTATGTTTACGTGCAGCCACAGCTGCCTTGTCGTCCCACGTAAGGATCGAGCGGCCGTGACGCACTCTCGCCGCATTCGTTAAGTCGAAGAGCTGGATTTCAAAACCTTTACGCATGGCATCGTTCTGCGGTGCATACAAAGCGGTTTTCCGTTGCTCTAGTTGGTCCGAGATGAGCTGGACGGCCGTTACTGTATTGTTTTGATGCAAATCATAAAAGACGTATATATAGACGCCATCCGAATGGAAAATATCCATTCCTTCATCATCTTGCAGCTTATAGATATTCGTGCCTTTGCGAATTTCGGTGATCGGCTCTCCATTAACAGCACGGACATCCGCTTTCGCTGCACCGTATTCGATTCCTAATGATGAAGAAATCAACCGGTCATTTGTATAGACCGCATTCACACGCCGCTTTATGTCATAAGACAGCATGACAAAGTTCTGATAATCCTGATGAAAGGTCAGCCATTCGGTACCGTATTCATTGACCGACTTGCGCATTGGTTCACCGAGCTTTGATTTCACTTCGGCTTCCGGCATGCCAATTTCGATATTGTGTATGGATATCAAACTTTGCGTCGGTGTTTCAAGCGCTGGTTGAGCAACTTCATCAGGAACCCGTGATTCTGCGGTTTTATTTGAAATGAACGAGACAACTTTTGCAATCGATTGTTTTGTATAATCAAGCACAGATCCAATCAATTCTTCATCGAGCACCGTTTCCACACGTGCGTCCAGCGGGTCTAGAAACGATAAGTCCACGTATTTGGATACAGGGCCTTCCCATAACGGCTTGGCCGCGTATAAAATTACGATGAGAAATAGTAACTGAAAAAGGCGTTTAAACATGTGACACCCACTCCTCTCATCCATTGTACTCTTTTTCTATCGTGGCAATACAGCGGAAACTATCGAATTGTTGAAATTTATCCGCCAGGAAAGTCGGAAAAAGGGTATACTAAAAAGAATGGAAAGTCTGGAAGGGGTGGATGGCATGTTCGGCGGTGTAAGCAGTGTACCTTCCTGGTTTTATATAGTCGCATTTGCAGTCGTGTTATTACTAGTCCTGTTTATCGAATGGAAAACGAGATAACGATAGAATTTAAGAAGAAAGAAGGAAAAGCATGTTAACATTTGAAGAGAAACAACAGATTATAGAGGGATTTCCCGAACTTGTGAAAAAAGAAGTATCAATGAAGCGTTTAAACTATCATTATGAAGAGTCACTTTTTGATAAAACGGTCGTCGTGCAACATTTGCACCCGAACGGAAATGGCTTCGTCTACGTGGCGGATGTCAAAGGATATGAGCCGGATGAACGCGGCCTCGTCAATATCCGGGAGTTTTCTGCGGATGAATTGCGGACAGTAATCCAAGCAGCGATCGAAGGGCTGGCTACAGAAGCGGTCGAAGAAGAAATGCTTGAGGAAGTTTGGCAAAATGCAGCAGGACAGACATTGACACTTCTCGAAGAAGATGACTTTTTCAACGTCTATCATGGCTATAACTTGGAAGAGGGCTTTGGTGATTACGCGGAAGCGGCCGGCTATCTGAAAGAAGAAGGTTTTTCAGTCAAAACGAAATGAAGGCACTAGGAGTGAAATCAAATGAAAGGTAAAACAGTTGCAATCGGTCTAATTATTTTTGTTATTGTGGTAGTGGGGGCTGTGTATTTTATGGTACAAGCAACCTTCAAAAACAATCCAACACAAAAAAATCATCAATCGGTCGAAAACCAGTCGTATATAGAACCAGGAACATTTGGCTGGCAATTAAAATAAAAAGACAGCAGTACTCGGTGATCAACCGAGTACTGCTGTTTTTTTGTTGGAACCTTGTGTGGAATTCATGAATTTAATTTTCCTTTACGAAGCATGAGGTGTAAAAGATGTTTGACAGATTATACATCTTATTTTATACTGGTGTCAAATAAGTTTTACACCAACTAGAAATTAAGGGTGCTGTTTTTATGGAAAATAAAATAAAAGAATATCGTGAAAAAAAGGGGATTTCTCAAGGAGGTTTAGCAGATCTATGTAATGTGAGCAGGCAAACGATTAATGCAATTGAGAATAACAAATATGATCCCAGCTTACAATTAGCTTTTAATCTTGCGAAGACTTTAGGTGTTACAGTCGATGATTTATTTTTGAGTGAAGGGGAGATTGAAAAATGAAAACTCGAAAATTAGGCGCCATTATAATTGGAACTGCTACTTTGATTGTGGTCGGCTATTCCATTTTTAAATTTATTACCGAGAGAGAGTTTGGGTTCAATGAAGTGATAACAATCGGGGCGTTGTTGATGATGTTTTTCTCTGCAATTACTTGGGGGAATAAAGAAGAGAAAGACGGAATATTGCCAGAGGAAGAGCTTGGGCAAATGATTATGGAGAAAAGTTCAAAAGTAAGTTATTTTGTTCTAGTATTCTTTATTTTGATAGCCGTGGCTGCCGATAAAATGGTAAATGGTACAGTGAATATTTTTCTATTAGGTATTTTAGGTTTAGCGATGGTGATCTTGCCGTTTGTTGAATTTTTGATCGCCAAAAAATACCAATGAGTCTGTTAATTTATGGATAACTTCATTTGATTCTCATAGTTTTGTATTTAAATGCTTATCCATATAAAAAAATTTTTGTTTTACTAAAATTGCAAATATATTAAAATGTATTGACTTTTCTAATCACTCTTTGCTAAGTTATTATGTATACATAATAATCAGTGACGAGAAAGAGTAAGAGAAGAACCCTGTTCTCCAGAGAGTCGGCGTTTGGTGAAAGTCGATGGGCAGATCTTATCCGAAAATCATCTCCGAGATGCAAAGTTGAAAATAGTAAACTTTGACGGTTTTCCACCGTTAAATGGAGCGCGTATGATAGTACGCTGACTGAGAGTCGGATTGTTTCTTTTTAATGAAACGTGCGGAATATGGGTGGTATCGCGAGCATAAACTCGTCCCTATTTAGGGGCGGGTTTTTTTATGTGAAAAATAGAGGAGCGGTGCATCATGATAAACAAAGACAACATACGAGGTGGATTAAGTTGAGTAGGAAGAATGTGTTTTTTGCTGGGTTTATGCTTTTTTCTTTATTTTTCGGGGCGGGAAATCTTATCTTTCCGCCACTCCTTGGTTTAGAATCGGGGAGCAATTTTGGACCAGCGATTGCCGGTTTTCTCATCACGGGAGTCCTGCTTCCATTCATGGCGATCATGGCAATTGCCTTGTCTGATAACGGATTACTATCGATGGGAAGCCGAGTACATGGTATGTTTGGCATGGCTTTTGCAATTATTATCTATATGTCAATTGGGGCTTTTTATGGTATACCAAGAGCTTCCAACGTAGCGTACGAGCTGGGTTTCAAACAAGTCTTTCATGCCCAAGGATGGTTCCCGCTGCTTGTGTTCTCCTTGTTATTTTTTGTATTGACTTATTTTATCAGCTTGAATCCTAAGAAAATCGTTGATCGGATCGGTCAGCTCTTAACACCTATTTTATTGCTAGTTTTAGGTGTGTTAGTTGTTCAGGCTTTTGTTAAATTCGATAACATCGCCTCTTCAGCAGAAGGGGATTATGTATCAACTCCGTTTGTTAAAGGATTCTTGGAAGGCTATTTTACAATGGACGCAGTCGCAGCTTTGGCATTCGGAATTGTTGTGATCAATGCCTTGAAAGATAAAGGTGCGAAATCCAAGTCGGAACTGGTTAAAGGTGCATTTGGAGCTGCTTTCATAGCTGGACTTGGATTGGCCATTGTTTATTTCTCCCTAGGATGGATCGGCAGAGTGATACCGAAGAATAACAGTTTTAAAAATGGGGCAGAAATCTTAACCGAAGCTGCAAACTTATTATTCCCGAGCGGCGGTGGTCTTCTATTTGGTTTAATTGTAATATTGGCATGCCTGACAACTTGTGTCGGTCTGATTAACGCTTGTTCGAGATTTTTCAACGAAATATATCCAAAGCTAAGTTACCAGGCATATGTCGCTATATTCGTATTGACCGGCTTGGTCGTGTCTAATTTAGGATTGAACTTAATTCTTGAATTGGCAACGCCTTTATTGGTGTTTATTTATCCGATTGCCATAGTTTTGGTCATACTTTCTTTATTCCAGCATTTTGCGGGCGGAGGCAAGACGATGTACCGGCTTTCAGTGATCGTGACCTCAATTTATGCGTTATACCAAGTATTGATCAGTCTCGGTTTTAAACTTGACGTCTTAACTAGTTTGCTGGGAGTAGCCCCATTCTTTGAACGAGGGCTGGGCTGGGTCTTGCCTGCGTTTGTTGCTGCCTTGGTTGGATATGTAATGGATAAGTCCGGCCGGCAAGTTCGCGAATGAAATGAAAGAACCGATTGGAGTAGGAGGGCCCTTGTTTATCCTTCCACAGGTTTATATTGTGGATTTTTAAGTATAGATGAAGCCTGCTGTCTCAATGTAATGCAAGATAGCAGGCTTTTATAAATTACACGTGTGCCCTACTTTATTTATCTTCTAAATAAACATCAAATTCTTTAACATACACTGCGTTTCCTGTTATTTCAATATCGTAGGACTCATTGTTTTTCGTAACATTCACCATGACCCTGCCGTCTTTTTCAATTTCATGACCTTGTTCTACTATAATATTTAGGGATTCTTCAAATCTGTCGCTTTTTATGTATTTGGCAAAAAATGCACCCATTACCCCCGAAGCAGTGCCTGTTACTGCGTCCTCCACAGTACCTGAAAACGGCGAGGAGAAATGTCGAGCATGCATATCAGCATCAGAGTCATATGCTTCCGTACAAAATGGATGAACAGAGGATTTTGGTATTTCTTTTAAGATAGCAGGAAAAACATTATTATTTGGTTTCATTCGTTTAAATGCCTCAAGATGTTTTATTGGAATTAATAGCGTCCAATTACCTGTGCTGCCATATAGGATAGGTAAGTCTCCATCGATATCTGATTCATTTAATCCTATTGAACTAGCTAAATCTTCTCTGGAACCGTTGAATTCATTAAATAGGGGAGAGGCTTGTTTCATTGTTATAAAAGTTTCACCTTCCGTAGATGATTTAACGTTTATTGGTAAAATTCCTGCCTTTGTTTCAATTGTAAAATTCGTTTTTTCATCTAATAAACCTTTTGATATTAATGAATAAACAGTTGCCATTGTCGCGTGACCACATAAGTTCATTTCGTGTCCGGGTGTAAAAAAACGTATTCTAAAGTCAGCAACTTCCGATTTAACCGGAAATGCTGTCTCATTAAACCCCACTTTGAAAGCAATTTCTTGCATTTGAGCATCCGTCAATTCATCCCCGTTTAATACTACTCCCGCAGGATTCCCTTTATTAGGCTCCTTACTAAACGCATCGTAATGATAAACCTTTATAGATTTCACAACACATTCCTCCATTAGTAATATTAAAATTCTTTATTTTTTGCCATTACTACTTTTTAAATTATTCTTCTCTTGTTTACAATGATTGTTATCGGCTAAGGTATGTCTTGGATTAGTATTCAATCCCATGTGATAAAATTAGCGAATAGCACCTTATGAAGAAGGGAGAAAGGCCATCTTTAACCTTCCTCCCTAGTTATTTTCTGATTACCCAATTAGTTTACTTGCCTGCATGTCGGTTCTGACCGTGGGAACGATATAATCCTTTGCCAAACGGCAACCACCAATTCCATTTGCCGAACAGCTTCATTAGACTCGGTACGAGCAACAATCGGATGATTGTCGCATCGATCGCTACTGCAATGGCGATTCCGAGACCGATCTGTTTCACTGGCATGACATCCGTAAAGGCGAAAGCTCCAGTCAAAACGATCATGATGAGTGCAGCTGACGTAATGACTTTACTCGTTGTTGCGAGTCCTTCTACAGTCGATTTATCGTTATCAAATGAATAAGAGAACTCTTCCTGCATCCGCGAAATTAAGAATACTTCATAGTCCATGCTCAACCCAAACACTAAGCTAAAGACGATGACCGGAATAATGAGCGCGACCGTTCCAGGGTGCAAGCCGAAATGGCCGTACTGGAAAATATACACGAGTATTCCGAACGTAGCGGACAACCCTAGAATATTCATCAAAATCGCTTTGATAGGGATGATTAAGGAACGGAAAGCGAACATCAAGATGAAGAATGTTGAAACTACAATGATGAGCAACACATAGACGATATGATCTGCGATTTCATCGAAGATCTCCTGATTGAAACGAGGCTCACCGCCAATCAATAAGTTCCAGTGCGTATCTTTAGCGGACCAGTTCCGAACCCAATCTTGTGCTTCATTGGAACTGCCGGAAGCATTCAGCGTAACAGGAACGAGCAATCTGTTGCCGTCTATAAAACTTTTCATGACAGGATTCAGCTGTTCGTCCATCCCCGGTGCCATCATCGACTGCTCCCATTGATCGGGGGTTTCGATGCCGCTTACCGTGAAAATCGTTGAAACATCTTGGACTAGAGGGTCTTCCGTCACTTGTTCTTCGAGTTTCTTCAAGTCAGCCAGTCCGTCTGAATTCTCCCAGCCGCCAGAACGCTCAGCCAACAAGAAAACTGTACTTTCATTATCTAAGCCAAATGTTTCTTGTATCTGTTCAAACGCCAGGCGTGTATTGAATGATTCCGGCAACGAATCAATCTGCGGAATCGTAAGCTCCATATTGCGCACAGGAATTAACGCGATCGCCAATAGAACAAAGGCGACAATTGCAATCGACACAGGTCGTTTAATCACTGCATTCGCAAATTTGCGCCAACCGTTTGCTTCTTCACCGCGATCCTTCAGCAATCGTCCTTTATGGATACGATCACCAAGCATCAATAGTACAGAAGGTAATAAAGTGAGCGAAGCAACGACCGCCATGCCGACAACGATCATCCCGCCAAGAGCGATATTTTCAAAGATATCGACTTTAATGAGCAACATTGCACCAAGTCCGATGAACACACAGACGGCAGAGAAGATAATCGAACGTCCTGCGGTCCGAATCGTCATGATCAAGGAATCGGAAAAGCTCCGCTTCTTCAACTCTTCCCGATAACGGCTAATGAACAATAAAGCAAAATCAATACTGAGCGCGAGACCGAGCATCGGCACGATATTCAGCACAAAAATAGACAAATCGACTTGATTGCCAAGTAGTGCGAGCACACCAAGCGAAGAAACGACCGTTCCGATCCCAACCAATAAAGGAACGACAGAAGCAACGACCGTCCCGAATGCAAACAGCAAGACGATAATGGCAATCGGCAATCCAATGGCCTCGGCAGTCATTAAGTCACGCTGACTTGCTTTGTTGATATCGTGTTCAAACGCGCCTCCGCCGGTTAACGTAATTCCTTTTTCGCCTTCGAATGATTCTCGAATATCGTCCACCACTTGCGGCATATCTTCGGGTTCTTTCTTAAATTGCAGCATCGCGTAGGAAAGCCCTTCTGAATACTGATCCTTTTCGTCCAAAGGAGAGACAATTTCAGATTTAATGTCAAGTGTGTCCAGCTTTGAAAGAGTGGATTTGATATCTTCATCGGACTTTTCGTCAAAAACTAAAAACAACGTCTCCGCAGGCAACCCAAAGTCCTCTGAGACAATCTTCATAACTTTTTCATGTTCACCGTCTACTCTGAAACCATCACCCGCGAGTAAACCGGGCAGTTGGATGGCGAAGTAGGTCATTACGCCAAACAGTAAAACCCAAAAGGCGAGAATCCATTTATAGGACTTCGTCACGAACTTTGCAAAGCTATGCACGATAATTCCTCCTATCTGTTCAAACCAATCTATGTAATGATCGATACGAGCCGAGATTGTAAGTTCAATGACTATCATAACGAAGAACTGCATGAAAGTCTTGCGTGATTAGTTGGAGAAACACAAAAAAACCACTCCCTAAAAGGAAGTGGTTTGTGAAGTTAAATTAGTTTTTAGTAACGTTAGTTGCTTGAAGTCCGCGTTGTCCTTGTTCGATTTCGAAAGACACGTCTTGACCTTCTTCAAGAGTTTTGAACCCGTCGCCTTGGATAGCGGAGAAGTGTACGAATACATCGTCGCCATCTTCACGTTCGATGAAGCCATAACCTTTTTCTGCGTTAAACCATTTTACTTTACCTTGTTCCATGTTTGTTTCCTCCTCGTGTACAGTTGTGTACACATTGTATTACTATCCTTGCTCAATTCTTGAAAACGGTCGAGATGAAATCGTAGACCAACGTCGAACAAAAATAATTCTTCTTTATCATAACAGGAAATATCAGACATTGCAAGTTAAAAGTTTACTTATAAGAAAAGCGCTAATGTTTTATAAACAATGGCCGCGACGACTGCGGAGATCGGCATGGTGATGACCCATGTCAAAACGATTGTTTGGGCGACTCCCCATTTTACACCTTTCAAGCGCTGTGCAGACCCAACCCCCATGATGGATGAGGAGATGACGTGCGTCGTGCTGACAGGCAGGTGAAGGAGTGTAGCTCCAAAAATGATCGCAGCTGAGTTCAAATCTGCCGCAATTCCGTGAATCGGCCGGATTTTCATGATTTTACCGCCGACCGTCTTGATAATTTTATAGCCGCCAATAGATGTTCCGATTCCCATCGAAGTGGCCGCAGCAATCCGTACCCAGAGCTGGATGTCATCTGATGTTTGCAGTTCGGCCGCAATGAGTGCCATCGTGATGATCCCCATCGCTTTTTGCGCATCATTCGTACCGTGCGTGAACGATTGGATCGCGGCGGTCCCGATTTGCATATAGCGAATTCGTTTATTTGCTTTGAATAAATTACGGTTCTTCAACAAAGCCCGCAGTATCGTCATGACGATAAAACCACCGACTAATGCAATGACCGGGGAAAGAATGAGCGCTTGGATAATCTTGATGAATCCACTGTAGTTCAGAATACCAAAGCCGGCTGCTGCAATGGCGGCGCCTGCAATGGAGCCTATCAAGGCATGGGAAGAACTGGAGGGTATTCCGAAATACCAAGTCACCAAGTTCCAGATGATGGCGGAAACGAGAGCCGCCAGAATGACAAGGGAACCATTTTCCAATAAAAAGGGGTCTACGATATCTTTCGTAATGGTTTTGGCTACTCCTGTAAAAGTCAGTGCCCCGACAAAGTTCATTGCTGCCGCCATCAAGATCGCAGTCCGTGGTTTCAATGCACGGGTAGAGACAGAAGTAGCAATGGCATTTGCTGTATCGTGAAAACCATTGATGAAGTCGAATGCTAAAGCAAATACAACAACGAGAATGGTTAATATGAGAATCATATCCATTAACTATTACTCCTCACGCGTTTCGCATTATGATCGTTTCAATAGTGTTCGCTACATCTTGGCAATAATCTGCGACTTCTTCGAGCAATTCGTACAGATCCTTCAATTGAATAATTCGGATAGGGTCTTTTTCTCGAATGAATAATTGTTTGATGGACGTCCGAAGCACGTCATCACACACGCGTTCATATTCTTTGATCTGCACGGCATGCGTCCGCATTTCGACGAGCTTCTTCTTCGTCAGAAGTTCCATCGCTTTGACGATTTCGTCTGTGCTTTTGACAATATTGCTCATGAACTTCTGCATGTATTCATCAATTTCAATAAGTGAAAACATCTCCAGATTACCGAGGAAATGCTCAATTCCATCCAAAATATCATCCATTTTTATCGCTAGCTGCAAGATATCTTCTCTTTCGATCGGAGTCATGAATGATGTATTGAGCTTGGTGATCAGCTCATGGATCAGTGTGTCACCAGCAGTCTCATAGGCTTTCATTTGAATGCTGACTTCTTTCAGATCAGCTATTGTTTCGACTTTGAAGTCATCCGCATAGTGCAACGATTCTTGTACGTGTTTTGCAATATCCAATAAAGCAGTGAAGAACGGATCGGGTTTTCGTGGACTTAACATGTATTTTCCTCCATCTATTGTTGGAATCGATTGTGTAACTAAATTTAGCGAGGGACTCTAGCTTGTGAAAGTGGTGAAAGGAATTTCAGGTTAAATACACCTTAGCGCATTTGATTTACTCATCATACCAAAATATTTGTATAAAAAATAGCGAATCGTGTAGAATTTTGGCATTTATATTTATTCAGCAGAAGAGCCTTACTTCTATAGGTGGGTGGTGAGATGAATATGATCCAATTCCCTGTTCTGTGGGTGTTCAAACGCTCGCTGAACAATAGAAGTACACAGGCTAAGATCACCACATCTTGTGGCAAAGGTTAACTGACCTGCTTCACGCGGGCCTAAGCACAATTAAAAATCTGTACGCAATTACGCCGAAGCGTAATTGATGCAGAACTTCAGAAAATCTTAAGAAACATCCTTATGGTTCCTTAAGAAGCTATTTATATACTAGAAGCAGTACAGTTATGGGAGGAAAGAATGTTGATTACAGTACAAGATATAAACCATTCATTTTTAATCGGTAGAAAAGGCAAGGAAAGCAATGTGCCAGTGCTGAAAAATATTTCATTTTCGGTGAAACAAGGTGAAATTGTCTCGATTGTCGGACGAAGCGGCTCAGGCAAATCGACGCTGCTTCATATATTGGCAGGTTTTTTAAAGCCGGACAGCGGAGAAATAGTAGTGAAGGATACGGTTACTTCTGTGTTTAATGAACAGCAAAGTGCACAGTTTCGACTTGAAAATTACGGCTTCATTTTTCAAAATTTCCAGCTCATGCCTGGTTTAACGGCATTCGAGAATGTTGAATTACCGCTGAAATTAAAGGGAATGAACCGTCATCAGCGTAAAGACAAAGTTCAGCAGTTAATGAAGCATGTTGGACTGCAATCCGTACAAGATCATTATCCGAATGAGTTGTCGGGAGGTCAGCAACAGCGTGTCAGTATTGCTCGAGCATTGATTACCGATCCGCCGATCATTTTTGCTGATGAACCAACAGGCAGTTTGGATTCCGAGACAGAGCAGGAAGTTTTGGAGCTCATCCAAACACTTAACGACACGCGTGATATCACGTTTGTCATCATTACACACGATGATGAAGTGGCTCAAAGAGCGGATCGCATGTATCGGATGCATGACGGGATTTTGACGGAAGAAGGTGTTCCGAATGCAGTTTAAAGATCAGATTGATTTCATTCGCCAACATATTAAGAAAAATAAATTGCGCGTTTTCATGACTGTCCTTGCCGCTACGATGGGTACTGCTTTTCTTATCGTTCTGGCATCTGTCGGCTTCGGGATTCATGATACAATGCGTAGTCTTATGTTGGAAAATCGCTTGGTTACGCAGATTGAAGTGTATTCCGATGACCTAGGAGCAGAGGAAGCAGAAGAAATGAAAGGGATCGACCATGTTAAAGCAGTTGTGATGCATCAGGGAGCGAATGCAATGCAGCAAGCATCGCTCGGGAAGTATACAACGCATGGAAATTTACTAGTTACGGACTTCAAGGAAGAGGCGAAAGTTGGGTTCGCCTTAGCGGAAGGGCGGCTACCGGAAAGTACCTACGAGGTTGTAGTAGGGAATGGATTCGCTGAAAGTTTAATAGACGAATCAGCTGCTGAAAAGCTAGCTGAAGCACTTCCTGAAGGGTCAGAGGAAGAGCCGGAAATCCCTTCGTATAAAGGAGAGTTGATCGGAAAGACGTTTACATATCAACTAGGAGATTACGGTACGGGCGAACTATATGATGATAAAACCGAGTTGACAATTGTTGGTGTCGCCAAAAAACCATCGAAGGACTGGTTAGTGGACAATAAAATTTATGCAGATGCTGCATTGATTCCAGAGCTTGAAAAAATCTATAAGCAAGATAAGAAGGAAGAGGTGACAGATCCACTATTCTCCAGCATGCTGTATGTCTACGCGGATGTTTTGGAAAACGTAAAGTCTGTCACGAGTGAACTGAAGGACCAAGGCTATAATGTCTATTCCATTTCAGAAGAACTGGACCAAATCGATGTGTTTTTCCTTGCGTTAAAAGCAGGTCTCGTTTTCGTCGGTACAATTGCCATATTGATTTCATCAATCGGGATATTCAACACAATGACGATGGCGGTGACGGAACGGACGCGGGAAATCGGCGTTATGAAGGCGATCGGTGCCCAGCCGAAACTCATCCAGCGACTCTTTTTGATGGAAAGTGCTTGGATCGGTGTTGTCGGGACTGTACTGGCGATCATCATTTCCTATGCCGTCAGCTTGGTTTCAAACTGGCTATTGCCAATTATTGTAGGAGCGGCTATCGGTGAAGAAGATTTTGCTGAACTAAATGTCACATTCTCAGTGATCCCATGGCAGCTCGTCGTCATAGCGTCAGCCATCAGCCTAACGGTGGCAATCGTCTCGGGCTGGAGACCAGCGAGAAAGGCTACGAGGATTGATGTGATTGATGCGTTGCGAAGAGAATTGTGAAGCGAAAAGTATGGTAGGGGAGGGAATGTGCGGTGCGCGGCCGGTTTGGTTCGTATGCCGGGACGTTTGGTTCGGTTCGGCTTGCTGAAGGTGCGGTCTTGGAGGGTATTAGTTCGGTCTAACGGTGTTTTGGCTCGGTGTGATGAGACTTTGGTGCGTTCCTTCGCTTTACCAGCTTGGTAACACGGGAAAAGGGCTGTACCTGGAAGTTCAGGACAGCCCTTGAATTCAAGATGATTTTATTTTGAAACTTCCAGCTCATTTTCTTGTGGCTCGTTCACGTCATCCGACCATAACCCATCCTCAGTGGCGGCAACGACGACGGAAGCGGAGGCATCGCCTAGAATGTTCACAGTTGTCCGGAACATATCAAGAATCCGATCAATTCCAGCAATCAGGGCGATTCCCTCTAATGGAATGTTGACGGAGCTTAGTACCATGGCAAGCATGATGACACCGGCGCCTGGAACTCCTGCTGCACCGATTGATGCTAACACAGCAGTCAGTACAACCATCAGAAGCTGCATTAACGACAATTCCAATCCATAGAATTGGGCGATGAAAACGACTGCCACCCCTTGGTAGATAGCTGTTCCGTCCATATTGATCGTAGCTCCGAGCGGAAGGACGAAGCTGCTGATTTTCTTTGGCACGCCTAAATTATCTTGAGTATTTTTTATCGTCACAGGCAATGTTCCGGCACTGCTGCATGTACTGAAAGCCACAATAGAAGCAGGAGCCATTCCTTTGAAAAATTTCATCGGGCTCATCTTGGCGAACTTTTTTACTGCCATCGAATAAACAAATAGAACATGTATAAAGCATGCAATGGCAACAGCTAGAATGACTTTTAATAATGGCATTAAAACACTTAATCCATATTCACCGACTACTGGTGCAACTAATCCTAAAATCCCGATTGGCGCGAACCACATGACGATGCCGGTAATTTTATACATGATTTCAGCAAAGCCTTCAAAAAATTGATAGACGGGCTTTGCTTTTTTTCCTACTAGCGTGATGGCCAGGCCGACGAAGATTGCAAAAAATATAATCTGTAAAATGTTGCCTGAAGAAAGAGCAGTAAAAGAATTCTCCGGTATGATGTTTAGTAAAGTAGCAATTACTCCATCTGTTTCATTCACTTGCGCAGCTGCTTCAGGAACGCTGATATTTACCCCTTTGCCAGGCGAAATGAGGTAGGCGAATGCTAATCCGATGGCAACCGCTATGGCGCTGGTCACTAAATAATAAGAGACGGTTTTAACTCCTATTCTTCCTAACTGCTTTGGATCTCCCGTACTTGCAACACCGACAACTAAAGAAGCGAGGATAAGCGGAGCAATGATGAATTTAATTAATCGTAGAAATAAGTCCCCGAGTGGTTTTATTACCTCAATGGACGGACCGAAGATAACCCCTAAAATAATTGCAATCCCAAAAGCAATGAAAATCTGCGCCATTAAATTCCCTTTTAACCTCACATTTCTCTCTCCTTTTCAAGTAGTTGTGAGCGCTTTCGAAACTGATTGTCGCTTGCTTACTGGTTCCAATTAACTTGGCTTTCTTTAACGTTGACGGATTGATAAAAATCGCTTTCTTATAGCAATCAAGTCATTTAGCTCACCTCCCTTCTCGGAATGTATTATTAGAGACATTCTTAGTCAGAGATTCACCAGGCTCCATAACGGGTGTTTCAAAACTAGACGTGTCGGGATATTTTAATCCAGCTCCTGTATTTAAAGCGATGACCACTTCATTCGCTTTAATCCAATTCTTTTCACGTAATCTGCGTGCGGCTGAAAATGTGGAAGCTCCTTCCGGACAAATAAAAGTCCCTTCCATACGCGCAATTTTTCGTTGTTCTTCTAAAATGGTTTCATCGTCGATCGCGATTGCGCATCCATTTGTTTCATACAGCGATTGAAGCACTAAAAAGTCCCCTAAAGCTTTAGGAACATTCACTCCAAAAGCAATTGTTTCGGAATCAACCCAGAACTCTGATTCCATTTTGTTTTCTTTCCAGACTTTCACTATCGGAGCGCATCCCTCAGCTTGAACGGCTACCAATCTGGGCAACTTATCTTCAGCAATCCAACCGAGGGTTTGAAGTTCTTTTAACGCTTTATAAATTCCAATTAATCCAACACCGCCGCCGGTAGGGTATAGAATTACATCTGGTACTTTCCAGCCCAGCTGTTCTGCGATTTCATAGCCCATTGTCTTCTTTCCTTCGATTCTATACGGTTCTTTCAGGGTGGAAACATCGAATAACGCATACTCCTTCACTGTTTGAGAAATTATTTTCCCTGCATCGCTAATTAATCCATTCACTAAATGAAGATCCGCCCCGGCGATTGCACATTCATTTCTTGTGATTTTTGGTGCATCTATCGGCATGACGATGGTTGAATTAATTCCTCCTCTGGCGGCATAAAGTGCCCACGAGGCTCCCGCATTTCCGTTGGTCGGCATCGCTAACTCTTGGATGCCTAATTCTTTCGCCATTGATACTCCTACTGCAGCTCCGCGAGCCTTAAAGGTTCCAGTGGGAATAATGCCTTCATCTTTCATAAGCAGGTTTGAGATGTCCATATCTGCACCAATCTGTTTCATCGGCAGAAGGGGGGTCATTCCTTCACCAAGAGTGACAACATTTTCTTTGTTTTGTACAGGCAGCAACTCATGGTAGCGCCATAAATCAGTATTCCTCGTAAGTAAATCTGTCGGTTTTAATACCTTGCCTATCTCTTTCAAATCATAATCCACTAGTAATGGGGAACCGCATTCACATAGCTGGTGTTTTCCTCCTGCGCTGAAACGTTTTTGACATTTAGGGCAATGAAGATGCGAAATATAGCTGAATTTCATCTGAAATCTCTCCTCCTGAAAGGCTAGTTCTTTCTTTTACGGTGACTAAAATAGTTTACGTATTGTTCCATCTTATGTTGGGAGGCTTTACAACATGCCGAACCTTGACACCCAGTAAAACCGAGGTGAATTTTGTCGTTTTCTGGCTGTGTGGCTACGGATAGAAGATCTCTCCTGTCAGAAGAGAATTCCTTCGTCGGATCCCAATTTATTGGGTTGTTTTTTAATCTTAATACCGACAGTGGAAGGATACTTACCTCTGCCTAAAACTAGGCTACAACCATGTTTCACAACGACTCTACTTTTTAATTTATACCTTATAAAATAATTAGATTGTTCAAAAAACTTGAAATGCGCTATGCTAGAAAAAGTTAATTGAATACTTAAAACAGCTTGGAAGGAGAGGGGAAGGAACAGCCTTCTTAATTCATTTAACAGCCTCTGTTGAAAACGCTTTCAAAACAAATAGTTGGAGGGATTAATATGTTTTTTCGTTCATTTTTTGATGAGAGTTTAGCTCAAATGTCGTATTTGGTTGGTTGTCAGCAGACAGGAGAAGCCATTGTAATTGACCCGGCTCGTAGCATTGAACCCTATTTAGGGATGGCGAGGAAGAAGGGACTGAAAATAATTGCAGCAGCTGAAACTCACATTCATGCAGACTTCGTTTCTGGGTCTCGGGAGATTGCGCAACATTGTGATGCCACTTTGTACGTTTCGGATGAAGGCGACGAACAGTGGAAATACAATCAGCTGGAAGATATTGATTATGTCTTGTTGAAAGATGGCAGCACATTTATGATAGGTCAAATTGAATTCACTGTGATGCATACTGCCGGACATACACCAGAAAGTATTTCATTTGTTTTGACGGATAAGGGCGGTGGTTCTTCCCAACCCATGGGCATTTTCACAGGTGATTTCGTATTTGTCGGAGATATTGGCAGGCCTGATTTATTGGAGAAGGCTGTTGGAGTGATTGGTTCTGCGGAGCTTGGAGCAAGCCAGATGTTCCAATCGCTGCAGAAGTTTAAGCAATTGCCTGATTATCTGCAAGTTTGGCCGGGGCATGGTGCAGGAAGTGCTTGTGGTAAAGCACTTGGAGCAGTTCCTATGTCTACAGTTGGTTATGAGAAATTAAACAATTGGGCTTTACGGGAAGAAGATCAAGAAAACTTTATCAAGACTTTATTAACGGGGCAATCTACTCCTCCTAACTATTTTGCAATGATGAAAAAGTTGAACAAGATGGGACCGCCGCTAGTCAGTGAAGGGAAGACTAATAGAATCCGCACTGTAAAGGAATTGGAAGGTCATGATGCGAATGCAGTTTTAGTAGACACAAGAAGAGCTGCAGAATTTGCAAAAGGTCATTTGGAAGGGACAATCAACATCCCATTTAATCAATCTTTTACAAATTGGGCAGGAGAGTTAATTGACTACAATTCAGAAATCATACTAATCGCAGAGGAAAGCAAACTGAATGCGATCAAGGAGAGTTTATCTTCAATAGGTTTAGATCGCATTGTCGGTTTCATTGAACCGTTTGACGTTCTGGCTGATGACAAACAGTTGGAAAGTTACGGAGAAGTAGATGTCAAACAAGTACAGGAATACTTGCTCGATGATCAGTATCATCTGGTTGATGTTCGCAATGAATCAGAGTGGACGGAAGGCAGAATTGAAGGGGCCGAACACATGCCCCTTAATTTGCTAACAAAGCAGCTCGATGATTTGCCAAAAGGAAAGACGTATCTTGTACATTGTAAGTCTGGTGCCCGATCTGCAATAGCCTCAAGCTTGCTGCAGGCTCATGGCTATAAAGACGTGATGAATGTAAAAGGCGGCTATTTAGCTTGGTTGAAGGAAAGTAATAAACAGGCTCCAGTAATAAAGTAATCAAACAGGCCAATTGTTCATTTGGTTCTAACGGCTCTTTATAGAAAACGGGTAGCAACTGTCAGTAATGAAATTACAAATTGGAGGTCGTTATAGTGAAGTATAACTTTGATGAAGTCATCAGTCGGTACAATACGGATTCGGTCAAATGGGACCACACAGAGAAGTTATTTGGTGATAAGGATATTCTTCCAATGTGGATAGCGGATATGGATTTTGTATCCCCAAAACCTGTTGTTGAGGCATTGAAAGCGAGAGCTGAACATGGAGTGTTTGGCTATACATCGAGGTCTAATGATTACTTCCAGGCATTTATAGACTGGGTGCAAAAACGTCATAATTGGGACATTCAGAAACGATGGATCCGCTGTACGCCGGGGATTATGCCAGCGCTAAGTATTGCGATTCAATCCTTCACAAATGAAGGAGATAAAGTTATTATACAAACCCCTGTTTATACGCCGTTCATGGAAGTAATCGAAAAAAATAATCGTGATATCGTATTAAATCCACTTAAGTATGAAAATGAAAGATATGAGATGGATTATGAAAACTTAGAAGAAGTCGTAGAGAACGAAGATGTTAAGATGATTATCTTATGTAACCCTCATAATCCGGCTGGTCGGGTTTGGTCTAAAGACGAATTGACGAGACTGGGGGAAATATGCTTAAAAAATAATATGCTAGTCATTTCTGATGAAGCCCATTTTGATATTGTTTATAAAGGTCATACCCATACGCCTTTTGCTAGCATTTCAGACGAGTTCGCGGACCATTCCATAACGTGCACGGCTCCAAGTAAAACGTTCAATCTTGCAGGTGTTCAAATGGCTAATATTATTATTCCAAATAAAGAGTTACGGGATTCGTTTACGAAAATTATTGACATAATGTATTTAGGATTATCCAATACTTTTGGTGTGACTGCAGCTGAAAACGCTTATAAATACGGAGAAGAGTGGTTAGATCAATTTTTGGATTACTTGGAAGGCAATCTTACCTTTTTAACAACATTTATTGAAACGAATTTAAAGGAAATTAAAGTGATCCCGCCTGAGGGGACATATCTTGCTTGGTTAGACTGCAGAGCTCTTGGATTGGATGCAAAAGAGCTTGAGGACTTCTTCCGTAAAAACGCCAAGGTGGCATTTGATGAAGGTTATACATTTGGTTTAGGAGGCGAAGGTTTTACAAGAGTTAACATGGCTTGTCCAAGGCATGTTTTAGAAGACGGCTTGCGAAGAGTAGAAAGGGCTGTGAAAGAAAATTTAGCTAAGAATGCAGAGGAGGTACGTTAATGGAAGCATTCCACATTTCTTTGATCATCACGATATTTGTGCTCCTTTGTGCTGCATTGTTCTACATGCAAAAGAAATTTGTATCGTTTTCTAAACGTGTCATGCTAGCGTTAGTTGTTGGGATTATCTATGGACTAGCCATACAGTTTATCTATGGCCAAACATCATTTATTATCTCTGAATCTGCCGAATGGATCAATATCGTTGGAAACGGATTTATATCATTGTTAAGAATGCTTGTGATTCCATTAGTTTTCTTTGCGATTTTATCCGCCTTTACTAAATCCAAATTGGCCAATGATTTTGGTAAAATTGGCGGGTTAGTGATTGGGATGCTTGCTGGAACAGTAGCAATTGCGGCTGCAGTTGGAATATTCTCCGCTGGCATATTCGGTTTAGAAGGAATGGAAATTACACAAGGAGAAGCAGAATCTGTAGCGATAGAAAGTCATGGGCAAAAGTTAGATGATTTAAATGCGATGTCAGTACCTGAAAAGGTTGTATCGATGCTGCCGATGAACATTTTTTATGACCTGACAGAAGCCCGTTCTACATCAGTCATCTCAGTCGTTATTTTTGCATCTATCCTCGGGATGGCATTCATGGGTGTAAAGAGAAAAGAACCCAAACAAGCAGAGATGTTCGCGTCAATTGTCGAAGCGATTTTTACAGTTGTGATGCGAGTTGTGACACTTGTTTTGCGTTTGACGCCATACGGGATTTTAGCATTAATGACAAATAAAGCTGCCACCAGTGATTTAGTCGCCTTTTGGAATCTAGGGAAGTTTATTTTAGCCTCATATTTTGCGATAGCTGTTATGTTTTTAATTCACTTGTTGCTCATTAGATTGGTAGGTTTGAATCCATTAACGTATATTAAAAAAATCATGCCGGTTCTTGTATTCGCATTTTCATCTCGGTCTAGTGCGGGGACATTGCCTATTAATGTTAGTACACAAAAGAAGAGTTTGGGAGTTTCTGAAGGGATCGCGGATATATCGGGCGCATTTGGAATAACGATCGGACAAAATGGATGTGCGGGAATCTACCCTGCAATGCTTGCGATTATGGTCGCTCCCACAGTAGGAATTGATCCATTTACACCGTCATTTATACTCATGTTACTTGTCACTGTAGTGATTGGGTCATTCGGCATTGCAGGCGTCGGTGGCGGAGCGACATTTGCCGGTCTGATTGTCTTATCAACGATGAACTTGCCTGTTGCGATTGTAGGACTACTTATTTCAATAGAGCCGCTCATAGACATGGCGCGTACGGCGCTAAATGTCAGCGGAACTATGACGACAGGGGTAATAACGAGTAAAATCACAAAACAATTAGATGAAGAAGTATATAACAGTAAAGAGGAAAAAGCTGTACCTGAAGTCGTTTAAAAAATTCTGAAAGTTACATACCTGTTGCATTCCTAACCACGCAACAGGTGCTTTCCTATGGGGTAAACCAGCATGTTATGATAAGAAGGGACACGTCATGGACGGAAAAGGTTAGGGAGTGACACTAATGAAGAAAGAAAGTTTAATAATGTTTTGCCGTGTGATTGAGGAAGGAAGTATTAGTCAGGCAGCCCGGACTAGCTTCATCTCACAACCGGCTGTAACCAGTCAAATTCGTCAATTGGAAAAGCATTATGGAGTTGCGCTGTTTGACAGAAAAGCTGGAAAACTAAAGCTTACTGAAGCCGGTTCAACTTTATATCCATATGCAAAAGAGATTATCGATAACTATAAACGCTCTGAAGAGGCTGTAAAATCTATTGCCAATAAAGATGCAGGCACGTTAAATATAGGGGCAAGTTTAACAATTGGTGAATACCTGCTTCCCAGAATACTAGGGGACTTCCAAAAAGAACATAAAAATCTTAAGTTTAAATTAACCATTAGAAATACACCCAGCACCATATCCAGTTTGGAAAGTCGGGATATTGACATTGCGTTAGTAGAAGGAGCCTTTCTACATGATGAAGATTTTAAAATAGAAAAATTTGCGGAAGATCAACTGATTTTGATTGTCTCCAATGATCATAGATGGAGCGATAGAGATGAAATAGAAATAGAGGAATTGATTGAGGAAAAGATGATCTGGAGAGAAGAAAATGCAGGTATCAGAAAGATTGTAGAAAGAGTATTAGAAGAAAACAATACATTGGATAAAGTTAGAAGTTATATGGAACTGAGTAGCACGCAATCCATCAAAAGTGCCGTAGAAGCGGGCTTAGGCATTGGTATTATTCCGAAGTTATCTGTCTTGAGAGAGCTTGAATTAGGGGTTTTGAAACAAGTTTCGATTTCTGGCATTGATCTAATTAGGGATTTATGGTTAGTAGAATTACCGTCCCGGTTTCCTAAAAGAAGCATGGACGCCTTTATTGCCTATTTAAAGAAGGTAACAATGTAATCGTATCGAAAGCGTTCAAAAGCGTACGATGAGAGCACTAAACCCTTTTCGGTAGCAAAAATAATCATGCCTGCTTAGAAGTAGCAGCTAACTTCTTTAACGAAATCCGCAATAAACATAACCTTATAAAGCTGTCAAAAAAAATATGGCTTTCAATGACTATATGTATAGCGCCGATTTATTATTTACTGAATAAAATTGCTGCTTATAAGATTTGTCAGCTCATTGGTTATACAGCAATTATATGCTAGAAAAAATGGCCCTTCATTGTTAATTATACGGAATGGGCTATTTTATTTGGGACCTAACCTCAATATGAATATTAACTTGCTACCAGGAGGGGAACACGGATGGATTTTTTATTTATTATAACCATTTTTTTAATTGGTTTTATAGGTTCATATATTTCAGGGATGTTAGGTATAGGTGGTTCAATCATAAAGTACCCTATGTTGCTTTATATCCCTCCGTTATTTGGATTAGTCTCTTTTAGCGCCCATGAAGTCTCGGGAATAAGTGCTATACAGGTATTCTTTGCGACGATTGGTGGTGTTTGGGCTTACCGAAAAGGCGGATACTTAAATAAAAAGCTAATTATCAATATGGGTTCAAGTATTTTAATTGGAAGCTTTATTGGAGGATACGGCTCCAAACTAATGTCCGAAGGGGGAATAAACTTTACCTACGGCATCCTTGCTTTGATTGCCGCTGTTATGATGTTCATCCCTAAAAAAGGGATTGATGATATTCCCTTGAACGAAGTGACATTTAATAAATGGGTTGCCGGAGCCCTCGCCTTAATTGTGGGTATCGGAGCGGGAATCGTTGGGGCAGCTGGCGCATTCTTATTAGTGCCCATTATGCTGGTCGTATTAAAGATTCCCACACGAATGACTATTGCCTCTTCACTTGCCATAACATTCATTTCTTCTATTGGCTCAACCGTTGGAAAAATCACCACCGGGCAGGTAGATTACTATCCGGCATTCATTATGATTGTAGCAAGTTTAATTGCTTCTCCTTTAGGAGCAATGGCAGGAAAAAGAGTTAATACCAAAGTGTTACAGGTCATTTTGGCAGTACTGATACTCGCTACGGCATTGAAAATTTGGATGGATATCTTATAAATGCAGAAGGGACAGACACTGACAAAAATCACAATATTCCGATTTCATTGCGTTTTGTGCAGGTGTCTGTCCCTGTTCCCCATCATTCTCTGGGCTACACGACGGTGGCAGCTTCAGAAAGTGTTCTTAGAGATTATTCTAAGTCATCAATGAAACCTTCAGTCTCTTTTAACGGCTTGTCTTACGATGAATCCTCCCCAACAACTCCCAAAAAATAGTTCTTCGTCAACACGTTGATTGGAAGAAGTATTTTCAGCAATAAACCCTTTAATTAAATTGTAGAAAATAAAATTTCTAATTACCCTCTTCGGTTGAATTATTTCCATCCTCTCACCACTGCCCAATTGTATTCAGTAATTGTTTTAAGCACTAATTATTATTAATCCTCTGCCAATATAATTTTCTTAACCCTTCAATTACCTCAAAGTTTACGAGGAAGGGTCAGATAACGTTACAACTCAAACGCTGTTCTGAACTGTTTTTTATTTAAAGCAGATTCCTTTTACCGAATAAACTTGCTTTCGTCAAATTTTCATAATCGGCTTGTATGATGAGGTTGGAGAGGAAATGGGGGACTTGAATGGCATCGACAAGTAAATTGATTTCCATATCTATTCTGGTCATCAGTGTAGCTGGCGGTATCTTGCTCTTTTATTTGATGAGTGAACTACCGAAGGAACAGCGAAAGAAGATGATTGGTGAAATGGTTTCGCAGCTAGTCAATTTTGTTCTATTTATGTGGGCTGGAAAAGTTCTTTTGAATTTTTCCGTTTTTATTAAGGATCCAATGGCGATATTGGCATACCCAGGTGATTCGGGCGCTTTCTATGCAGCTGTGTTATTCAGTGGGTTGCTCTTGACGTATAAGGTAAAGCGAGGACAACTGGAAGGCCTGGCAGTTGGAAAGGCTTTTGTTCATCTGCTTTTATTGGCGGCGTTTTTATATGAGTTTATTCAATACGCCTGGAACGATCAGATCTATTCATTGGGAAGCCTTATAATATTAGCAATTTTGCTGGGAGGGTTTACCTATTTGAATGGACGGATGGCAACGGGAAAGTTACTTGGGCTTTTATTGACAGTTTGGGCATGCGGGATGAGCGTGCTGATGGTGTTACAGCCTTACATAACGGTGTTCGGTTATATGATCAAACCGTGGTTCCTCCTCCTCTTTTTCGTGGCCAATCTGCTTTTGCTATTAAAACATTACAGGAAGGATGGACGATATGGGTGGAATTGAAACAGATACGGTATTGATTGTAGGGATGTTACTAGCAGTAGGAGCGGGGGCACTTTCTTTCTTGTCTCCTTGTGTGCTGCCTATTTTCCCGGCATATCTTTCCTATATTACGGGAATCAGCGTGAAAGAACTTCAGGGAAACCAAACGATAAAAATCCGTCGAAAATTAATTAGTCATTCCCTTGTATTTTTACTGGGTGTATCGCTTGTCTTCATCAGCCTGGGGGCCGGTGCTTCATTTTTCGGCCAGTGGATTTCAGAACTATTAAGAGGGGACTCCGGCTTATTTATCCAACGAATTGCCGGTATTTTCATTATAGTCATGGGGCTGTTTATAGGCGGATGGGTCAATATTACAGGATTGATGAAGGAACGTCGCATTCAATCTTCGAGGAGACCGACCGGCTATATCGGGACATTTTTCATCGGACTCGGGTTTGCAGCCGGCTGGACGCCTTGTATTGGTCCGATTTTCGGTTCTATTTTGATGCTGGCTGCGAGTAACCCGAGTCAGGGAATTTTCTACACGATTATGTATGTTATCGGTTTTGCGCTACCTTTCCTTATCTTGACATTTTTCCTTGGCTCGACAAAGTGGATTGTCCGCCGCAGCGAGATCATCATGAAAGTGGGAGCAGTCATCATGATCTTGATGGGTATCGTATTGTTTTTTGGCTTAATGCCATTAATTACAGGGTGGTTACTTGATTTAGTGGATGGCACGTGGTTATCAAACCTGGGATGAATAGGGAGGAATCATGAGTGAAGAAGAGCATGGTGTTACTAGCTGTTGTAATGGTCTTGGTCGGTTGGGCCGTTTATGACTTTTCCTTTTCAAAAAAGGAAACAGCAAAGGGCCGACCGCTTCAGGCAGAGGTTTCTAGTCCAGTAGATTCCAATGAAATCGGAATTCAGCGTGGCCAATTGGCACCTGACTTTGAATTGAAGACATTGGAAGGGGAGACAGTCCAATTATCAGATTATAAAGGACAGCGGGTTTTATTGAATTTTTGGGCGACTTGGTGTCCGCCCTGCAGAGCTGAGATGCCTGATATGCAAAAGTTGTATACGAAAAGTAACTTGGATGTTGAAATATTGGCAGTCAATCTAACATCTACAGAAAACAATGAAGAAGTGGTCGCTCCATTTGTGGAGGAATATGGGCTGACATTTCCTGTCTTAATGGACAGAAGCTCAGAAGTGAGCAATCTATATAGCGTCTATGCGTATCCTACAACGTACATGATTGATTCGGCTGGCCGAATCCAATTCGTTGCACTTGGGGCAATAAATTATGATTTGATGGTACAAGAAGTGGAGAAGATGAAATAAGGACTTAACGATTGTACAATAACGAGGAGGTGATCAGGTGAAGCAGACAATATTGGTAGTTGAAGATGATCAGCTAATCCGTGAATTAATTTGCATCTATTTGAAAAAAGACGGATACGATGTAATTGCGGCGATCGATGGCGAAGAAGCGAAAGAACTTTTCCTAACGCATCATCCTTGTTTGATTGTACTAGATCTGATGCTGCCAAAATGCAGTGGGGAAGAATTCTGTAAGTGGGTGAAAGACCAAGAGGTAAATGAAGTTTCTATTATTATGCTCTCTGCGAAAGTCCATACGAATGATAAAATTAACGGATTGCGAATGGGTGCCGATGATTATATGACAAAACCGTTTGATCCGGATGAACTCCTTGCACATGTGGAGGCGGTCTTGCGAAGAACCGGTCAGTTCTGCCAAAAGATTGCTTACGATGGGCTATGCATCAAACCTAGAAAGGGAGAAGTGCTGCTTTTCGATCAAAAAATAAATTTGACGAAACACGAATTTAATTTATTATTTCATTTCATGGAAAATCCGAATATCGTTTTGACACGGGAGGACCTCCTTCACCAATTGTATCCGTATGGCGATAAGGTTGTGTTGGATCGGACCATCGATGCTCATGTAAAGAAACTAAGAGAAAAAATCGAAGAGGTTCCTTCTTCCCCTAAACGCATTCTAACGGTACGGGGAATGGGATATAAATTTGCGCATGATTAAGTTAGTCAGGACATTGCTGCCGAAACAGCTCCTCTGGCGGCTGACTTTTTTGAATGTCTTCGCAATCTCGCTTTTCATCATCCTGAGCAGTTTCGCTATTTATAATACAGCCTGTGTGCTGGTGGATGGGATGGGAACGATGGATGAACAACGGCAAAATCATTTTAATGCCACCCTGTTACAATATTTATGGATATTCAGCATATCCACCATTTTAATGGGAAGCCTCATTCATTTTTATTTAACATGGAAGTTGATCCGTCCATTAGAAGAACTGATTGAATCGACTAAAGACATGAAAAAAGGACGTTATCCCGATATGATCCAAACAAAATCCAGAGGAGAAATAGGGGAATTAATCATCCATTTTAATGAATTGGTGCAACAATTGAAAAACAATCAGCAATCTCGCCAGAAGCTTGTAACGGATCTTTCCCATGAATTCCGAACCCCTTTGTCGAATTTAACGAGCTATCTTATTGCTTTACGTAATGGTGTGATTGTAGGAGATAGAGAATTATTCGATGCACTTAGCGGTGAATCGAAACGTCTAACTACGATGGTGGAGCAGCTGGAGCAATTAAAGGAATGGGATTACGTTGCGAAACAAACGTTCACAGAAAAAGAACGGGTAGATATGCGATTGCTGATAGAACAATCCATTGAAATGTTTCATTGGACGTTAGAGGAAAAAGGTATCCCCGTAATAGTTGAAGCCGATGTTGGAATGGTAAATGTATACAACGGTGGCATCCCACAAGTTCTCAGCAACATCATCGATAACGCCATTCGCTATTATGAAGGGAAAGAGCCCATCATAATACATGGTGAATCTAATAAGGAAGGTTATCGGGTTTCAATCAGCAGTGAAGGTCAAGAGATTACAGAGGCAGAAAGAACTAAAGTGTTTGAAAGGTTTTATCAAGGTGACGCACCGCGAAGTCATAGGACAGGTGGAACAGGACTTGGTCTGGCGATTTCTAAAGAGATCATCGAGCATCATAATGGTCGGGTTGGATTAAATTCCATAAAGAACCACTATCATACTTTTTGGTTCACAATACCGCTTGAATAGTCAGTTTCTATGTAAGTATTTACAAAAGTAATGCATCAATTGTGCTTCCGGCTGTTTACCATTTTCAAAATTTGATGTTTACTGCTCATGCTGAATTTGTGATATGTCTTTGCTATTCGGAATACGATATAAGCAGTTTATGCAATGAAGGCGGGACACTCCTAAAGTTGTGCAATACGGAAAGGGCATCTCAATTATTGAGTTGCTCTTTTTTTACTGAATTCGGCTTGTTGTGTTCCAAAATGAAATACGTGTGGTTATTGACTTTGACAGATCAGCAATTGTTCTGCATGCTATACTTAGAGAATTCTAATGAAGAAAAGGGTTTTGTATAATGAACAAACAATTACAGAAAAGAATACCGTTGCCGACGTTTTGGCTCGTGTTGCTGCTCGGCTCATTGACAGCATTCGGCCCGTTGTCGATGGACATGTATTTACCCGGACTGCCGATCGTGGCAGAAGATTTGCAAGCTTCCACATCACTTGCTCAATTAAGTTTGACTGCGTGTTTGATAGGCTTAGGAGCAGGTCAGCTCGTATTCGGACCAATGAGTGATATTTATGGAAGACGAAAGCCGCTTGTCGTCACATTGATCATCTATGCAGCAGCTTCGATCTTGTGTGCATTCAGCACGAACATCTGGACATTTGTCTTGCTGCGTTTCATTCAAGGGATGACGGGAGCAGCAGGGATTGTTATAGCTCGTGCATGTGCGCGAGATTTATACACAGGTAAGGAATTGACGAAGTTTATGGCACTCTTGTCCATCGTCAATGGAGTTGCTCCGATCATGGCTCCAATAGCGGGCGGCGCCGTGTTGAGCTTTGCATCATGGCAAGTCGTGTTTTTCATCCTAGGCGGGATTGGACTGCTGATGTTTTTAGCCACATCGCTTTTCCTGCCGGATACTTTGCCGGTCGAACAGCGCTCTGAAGGCGGGATGTTAGCCGTCGTCAAGACATTCGGCGGTTTATTAAAAGATAAGTGGTTTATGGGAATTGCGCTAACACAAGGCTTTGTTATGTCGAGCATGTTTGCGTATATCGCCGGATCGCCATTCGTGCTACAGAACATCTACGGCGTATCCGCACAGCAATTTTCTTTGTTTTTTGCTTTGAACGGCATCGGCATCATCATCGCAGCCCAAGTGACAGGGCGTTTGGCAGGCCGTATCCATGAAGTGAAGTTCCTAATGACGGGGGTATTGATCTCATTTTCAGGCAGCGTCCTTTTGTTGTTGGTTGTCTGGAATGAATGGCCGCTCTTCATGATGGGAACTGCCCTGTTCATCGTCGTCTCAAGCGTTGGAATGGTCTCAACGTCTGCATTTTCACTCGCCATGCAAAGCCAAGGGAAATCAGCAGGCAGCGCGGCCGCATTCCTCGGACTCGTGCCCTTCATCGGCGGAGCTATCGTCTCCCCATTAGTAGGTCTGGCTGGAGACTTCTCTGCTTGGCCAATGGGCATCGTCATTTTAGCCTGCAGCAGCAGTGCGTTGCTCGTATTTATGACAGTAGTGAAGAAAGCTTTTCGCGATCTGGCTATATAGTTAATGAACGGTTTTTTAAGTTTTCGGAAGCGTCACTAGTTGATTGGGGCGGAAGACGGCCGACTCCTGGGGGATCAGCGGCTTAAGCCACGCCCCCCGGAAAGCGTGCCGTCTGGAGTCCCAATCAACGGTGCCAGGACAAGATACACCCGCCCAACGCTTTTTAATTCAAATTTCCGAAAAAATAAGGCATGATAGAGAGAGAGTCTGATTACTATTTTTCGAGAGGCGGATGGAAAGATGGAATATCGTATTGAACATGACACATTTGGTGAAATTAAAGTACCTGCGGAGAAATTATGGGGTGCGCAAACACAGCGCAGTAAGCAAAACTTCAAAATCGGCGGCGAACGGATCCCGCTGGGCGTCATCCAAGCATTTGCCCATCTGAAGAAATCAACAGCTATCGCAAGCCATTCATTCGGCAATTTATCCGAAGCGAAAATGAAAGCCATCAAAACAGCAGCGGAAGAAGTCATCGAAGGAAAATGGGACGACCACTTCCCGTTAGTCGTTTGGCAAACAGGAAGCGGCACACAATCCAATATGAATATGAATGAAGTATTGGCCAACCGTGGCAATCAACTGCTCGAGGAGTGGGGAGAAGAAGACCGCCTGCACCCGAATGACGACGTCAATAAATCACAAAGTTCCAACGATACATTCCCGACGGCACTACATGTGGCGGGCGTTATCGCAGTGGAGCGTGAAGTACTTCCAGCAATCGATAAATTAAAAGAGACATTCGAAAAGAAATCCGAAGACTTCAAGGACATCATTAAAATTGGCCGGACGCACCTGCAAGATGCGACGCCGCTTACACTTGGACAGGAAATCAGCGGATGGCACCGGATGCTTGAGAAAACACGCAGCATGCTAGAAACGAGCGTGCAGTCAATGAAGGAACTTGCGATCGGCGGTACGGCAGTCGGTACAGGACTTAATGCGCCAGCTGGATTCGGTGAAAAAGTAGCAGAGGAAATTTCAAAATCTGTCGGTATTGATTTCACTTCAGCTGAAAATAAATTCCACGCACTGACAAGCTATGATGAAGTCGTCTACACACATGGTGCATTGAAAGCTCTGGCTGCTGACTTAATGAAGGTAGCGAATGACGTGCGTTGGTTAGCTAGCGGTCCGCGTTCAGGCATCGGCGAAATTACGATTCCGGAAAACGAACCAGGCAGCTCAATCATGCCAGGTAAAGTGAACCCGACGCAAAGTGAAGCATTGACGATGGTCGTCGCACAAGTGATGGGGAACGACGCGACAATCGGCTTTGCGGCTAGCCAAGGGAACTTTGAATTAAACGTCTTTAAGCCAGTTATCATCTATAACTTCCTCCAATCTGCAAAGTTATTGGCAGACGGAATGATCAGCTTCAATGATAATTGTGCAGTCGGTATCGAACCGAATCGCGAAGAAATCGATAACAAAGTGAAGAATTCATTGATGCTCGTTACGGCGTTGAACCCGTACATTGGCTATGAAAATGCGGCAAAAATTGCGAAGAAAGCTCATAAAGAAGGTACGACGCTGAAAGAAGCTGCACTTTCCACAGGTCTATTGACTGAAGAACAATTTAACGAATATGTAGATCCGAGCAAAATGACGGGCAATCAATAATTGTCACGAAATTGTACTCCTGTTAATAGTACAAACCTTGTATACTGAAGGCATCACGTCTGTACAAAGGAGTTCGAACTTTACATGAAGAAACTACTCGCAGGATTGGCTGCATTGACATTGGCACTCGCTGCTTGCGGAAACGGTGCGACGGAAAAGCCGGCAGAATCGGATCCTCAAGATGCGAGAGCTGAAGTCGGGCATGTAGAACAACTCGCTAACGGCGACTTACAGGAAATCACTGCCTCAGCGGATGTACTGCCATCCTTCTTGGACGACAAGCCGGAAGATATGCGCATGGTCTATCAAGTCGCTGGTAAGGCGACAGATGTTCTAGAGTATATGCCATGCTACTGCGGTTGCGGCGATAGTGCTGGTCACAAAAGCAATATGAATTGTTTCCTTGACGAAGTACGAGAAGACGGATCAGTTGTTTGGGATGACCATGGTACACGCTGCCTAGTGTGTCTTGAAATCGCAGTGAAATCTGTTCAAATGCAACAGGACGGTAAATCAATGAAAGAAATCCGTGACGCAATTGATGCTGAATACGGAAACGGAGACTATGCGAAGCCTACAAACACACCGATGCCAGCGTAATAACGACTTCCTTTATTCGGATAAGGATTTTGTGCTGCAGATGAACTTCAGAAATTATGAAGTTTGTCTGCAGTCTTTTTTTGGGGAAACCAAAGTCGCGGTAGAAAGGGAATTTTATAATGAAATACATACTGAAAGATCGCTATTTTGAATTTAGTGAAACAGCCGTGACACATGAAGTGTTTAAAATCGGAGAACCGGAAGGAACGCTTTTTGAAGTTGAATTTAAATTGACGTTCTCTTATGGCTTTTTGGATTACGCACACAACTTTGTTTGGTTAAATGAGGATATTGAAACGCTGATTGAGCAAATCAATAAAATTGGCGGAGAGAACTCAGGAACTCTTGGCACGTTCTCTCCTGGAGTCTCGTTTTCTTATGAAGCATGTGAGCATGAAAAGGGCTTATATGAACTCTCTGTCTTCATGGATACAGGATATATTAACTCCTACATGGGTACAGAATCCAAACTGGGAATCACCCTTACAGCGTCGATGGATGAAATACGAGGTTGGATTGCGGCTATCATTGAGAAATAGAGGAGGGATCGTTGTGATCCTTCCTCTATTTACTAGTTTCAGAAAGTTTTTATTTTGTATGCTTAATAAATTCCAGCTATCAAGCCTCACGTCGCTCTAAATACTCCTCCAATCCCTGACTCCGCAGTTTGCATGCGGGACAAGTTCCGCAACCCGCAGCAGGGATACCGTTATAGCAAGTAAGCGTGCGCTGCTGAATGAAGTCGAATGCGCCGAGTTGATCGGATAATTCCCAGACACTTGCTTTATCGAGCCACATCAACGGTGTATGCATGACGAACTTTGCATCCATTGCTAAGTTCAACGTTACGTTCAATGACTTGACGAACGTATCGCGGCAATCCGGATAGCCGCTGAAATCCGTCTCACTGACGCCTGTGACAAGATGGCTTGCCCCGATTGCTTGAGCGTAGACCGCTGCGAAAGAGAAAAATAGGTGATTACGTCCGGGAACGAAAGTGGACGGCAATTCACCGACTTCTTCTGTAATCTTGATAGTGTCCCGCGTCAGCGCATTCGCGGACAATTGATTGATCAAAGTCATGTCCAATACTTTGAATGAAACACCAAGCTCTTCCGCAATGTTGCGGGCGCATTCGATTTCTGCATGATGGCGCTGGCCATAATCAAATGTCACAGTCGTCACTTCTTTGAATTGTTTCAATGCCCAAAATAGGCAAGTGGTACTGTCTTGGCCGCCGCTGAAGACGACGACTGCTTTTTCTTGTTTCATATGTATTCACTCCGTTAGTAGTTTTTTAGAGAGGGATTTCACGAACCTCTTTAATCGCTTCCATCATACCATAGCCGCACCTCCAAACCGGTCCATTCGTTTCATATGAAAGTAAAAAGGGTATGGTATAATTTAGTCAAATTAGGCAGGAGGGGATTCAGTTGATTCGTTTTGTAGAGTTTGAAGAGCAGTACATATCGCAGATGGCGTCATTACTCGCCGCTAGACATCGAGACGAACGTCAGCGGTTCTCATTTTTGCATGAACGTTTTGAAGATGTAAATGAGGCGGAGAAACGATTGCGCGAAGAAATGAGTAAGCCATATATGGGTGGGATTGTGACGTTGCGTGATGACAATGTGATCGGCTATTTGTTATTCGAATATCGGCAGGATGCCATGCGCGGACGTACAATTTACGTCGGCTATCCTTCATTTGTCATTCATGAAGATGAGCATCCACGACTGGCACGCTTGCTGTATACGGAAGCAGGGGCGGAGTGGGTACGTAATGGCTATTTTGAACACGTACTGGATGTCCCGGTCGGCAATGACGAATTAATTCTTGAGATGCTGGAGCAATCATTTCATTTCGAACAACGTTTTGCTGCCCTGTCATTGGAACGATACCGCGCTCAGCCGGGAGAAAACAGCTTGGTAGCGATGAAGGAATTGGTGGGAGACGAACAATCCGCCCTGCGTACGATGGCATCTTGGAATAGCATGCATCAGGCAAAAGCGCCGGCATGGCAGCCGATAACGCAGGAAGCACTTGATCAGGAGCGCGAGACTTTCGAAGCGTATGAAGGAAAAGAAGGGACACGTAGCTGGGTTGCGGAACAGGATGGAGTTCCGGTTGCTTTTCATTTATATACTCCAGCAGATGCACGGCATGCGATGACCACACCGAGTCAGGCGGCGGTACTTGTCCAGGCCGCTACGAACATCGAGCTGCGCGGACAAGGCATCGGCAAGTCGATCGCCAATCACAGCTTCACTCAAATGAAGAAAGCAGGCTATGAATACATTATGACGGATTGGTATACGGCAAACCATTTGGCATCATATTTCTGGCCGAAGCTCGGATTCCGATCGTATATGATCCGCATGGCACGAACAGTGGACGCACGTATTGCGTGGGCGGACGGCCAATGACCGGCGTGAAGTTCGTTGCATCTTGGAGTGGCGGCAAGGACTCTGCGCTTGCCGTTCATCGAGCCGTAAAAGCAGGAAATATTCCAGCAATGTCCTGGACAATGTTCGATAAAGAACAAAACCAATCCAAATCCCATGCATTACCGTTAGAAATCATTCAAGCGCAAGCCAAGCAGCTCGGAGTACCCCTGATGATCCGAAAAGCAGATTGGGCGGGCTATGAGACACAATTTCTCGATGCTATGCGGGTTTGTAAGGCACATGGCATCCCGCAGGCTGTGTTTGGCGACATTGATTTAGAAGATCATCTATCCTGGGTGCAATCGATGTGTGCAAAAGCTGGCATTGATGCGGTTCATCCGTTGTGGGAAGAACCTCGGCGCAAACTGTTAGAGGAATTCATTCGTGAAGGATTCGAGGCATATATCGTAGTCGTCAATACGAAGCTGATGCCAGCCGAATTCCTTGGCAGACGCTTCACGATTGAATTAATGGATGAACTTGAAGCACTTGGCATCGATAGCTGCGGCGAATCGGGAGAGTTCCATACCGTTGTTGTCGATGGACCTATTTTCAAGGAGCGGATTCCATTGAAGATGGGGGAGACTGTTGAGAAAGATGGCTATGTGTTTTCAATGTGTAAATTAGATGAAAAACTTCCACAAGCTGAATAGGCAATTGTGGAAGTTTTTTGTTTATGGACTTGGCTGGGGCAAAGGAAGAATGTGCGGTCCGGATGGACTTTGGATCGGTTGATCGATACTTTGGTGCGGTGCAATGTCACTTTGGTTCGTTACAGCGAGATTTTGGAGTGTTTCCCGATTTCACGATAGTTCCACTGCCGCATCATACACTCCAGGCGCTGCATGGAGCTTCACCTGTTCCAGTAAATCAGACCGCTGATCAAAACGGATCGTCTTTGTGCGTCCGTCCATCCACTTGCGCGAAAAGCGTTCTTTATTGATTGAGAAAGTGCCATCTTCCACTGTCTTAGCGACCAGCATTGTCTTATTGAATGGGGAATCGGGATGAGTATGGATCAATTCTTTAACCCGATTCAGATCCTCCCAGCCGACGATGTCCGGTTCAAAAGCGCAATGCTTTGTCCAGCCTTCTTCAGACCGTCGTTCGCATAACATGGACCCTTTCTCCGTTTTCTGCGAACGTAGGCGATAGCTTCCTGACGGGGAAGTGATTGTTCTGCCATCTAACGCGAGCGGCGCCAACGCCAAATTATTTCCCGACCCGCTGTCAATCAGGTATAGGTTCTCTTTATATTCGAATAAATTGATCGTATGTGTGCGGTCCAAGCCCCATTCTTGTCCTGTCCATACTGTGGCGGCTGCGAGAGATACGTTAAAACTCAATTTACGCAAGACGATATGCAGTAAGCCGTTTAGTTCGTAGCAAAGACCTCCGCGTTCTGCATTCACCATCTTATCCAATAAAAACTGCTCCGTGATTGGCTCTTCATTCTTCAATAGGACATCCAAATTTTCGAATTCAAACAGCTGGGCGAATAATCGTTGGACACAGCTTATTTGCTGAATCGGGTTTTCTGATTGACTGTATCCTAGCTGTTCCAATCGTTCAATAATTCGTTGTGGCATGAGTGAATCTTCCTTTCTACACTTTTATTCGGTTGTTTGATTGAGGCTAGTATAGCAGATAAAAAGACTTTCCCAAACTTCTAAATGGCAGATCGAAAGTGGTTAGAAGGGATCGGTTGATTTAAGCGAAATTCTCATCGAGTTTAGAATTGCTATGGAATTAATCTCATTCTGCAGTTCCTATATATTGTGTAATCCATATAATTATCGGAAAAGTATACTGATAACTGGTTGAACAAACAGTAATAAGTGATTTTATATCCAGGGTTTGTTTATTTAATCAGGGGGTCATGAGTATGTATAAAACAGAACAAGTGAATGTCTTTACGGCAGATCCATCCGCAATCGGGCTATTTGGATTGGCGATGGTCACGCTCGTAGCTTCTTCGCAAAAATTATGACTCACTACAGATGTTTCGTTTGTTATCCCTTGGGCAATATTGTTAGGTGGATTTGCGCAACTAATTGCCTGCATTAACGACTCGAAACTGAATAACACATTTGGTGCGACCGCTTTTGGCGCATACAGATTGTTTTGGCTGGCCGTCGCCTCCTCGTGGATGATTGAAAGAGGTATATTCGGGGAAACGCTGGCTGCAGGTGTAGACCCCAAACAATTGGGTTTTGCGTTCGTCGGTTATCTGATTTTTATGCTATTCATGACGATTGGAGCGATGGAAACGCATAAGGTCATATTCTTCATATTTTTCTGCATCAACTTTCTATTTATCGGGCTGGCTCTCGACAGTTATGGAGTTTTGGGTGCATTCCCACAACAATAAGCCGCTTATTCGGAACTGAGCATTTCATTATTATTATTTTATGAAGCTGCCGCTGCGGTCTTGAATGAACATATCGAAAGAGAGTTTCTACCGGTGGGTAAGCCGTTCGGGCTCTTTAAGAAAGCGGATGAAGCAGCAGTCAAACCTGCACATTCTACTCCAGTAAGCAGCGATTTAAAAGTTGAAAATACATTCAGCTGAATGATAAAGGTTCAGTTAAAACATTAGATGAGTAAATTAATCAAACCGAATGAGGCGTTTACTTTCTATGTAGGCGTCTTTTTTTGTTTGAGACTGTGAATGTGAGAATAAGTGTAACCCCTCTCCTAACCGGGAAAAGTAAAAGGACAGAACCTGTTTAGGAGGTCTATCGGTATGCAAGATAAGAAAAAGTTGACTCTATTACAAATCAATGACGTACATGGGTATTTGGAAGAGCATTGGGAACATTTTTATGAAGGGAATGAATCGGTCTATACACAAGTCGGTGGGTATGCTCGAATGGCAGGCTATATTCGTCAAGTTCATAAGGAACGCAATGGTTCGGTATTGCTGTTCGATGGTGGCGATACGTTTCATGGGACGCATCCTGTAGTGGATACGAAAGGGCAGATTCTATTGCCGATTTTGCGGGAGATGGGCATAGATGCGATGACAGGACATTGGGATTTTGCGTATGGTCCTGATTACTTACAGGAGTTGGTTGCTTCGTTGGGATATCCAATGCTCGCCATTAATTGCTATGACAAAAAGACAAACAGATTGGCATTCCCTCCTTTTCTAGTGAAAGAAGTAAATGACCTGAAAATAGGCGTGATTGGAATTGCGGCAACGATTGTCGATAAAGTGATGCCGCCAAATTTTAGTGAAGGTGTTTATTTTACGCTGGGGAACGAGGAACTGCCTGACTATATCCAGAAGTTGAAAAAGGAACAGAATGTGGATTTGATTGTTGTGCTTTCGCATTTGGGATTGCCCCAAGATATTCAATTGGCAGAAGAAGTGGACGGTATCCAAGTGTTGCTGAGCGCGCATACACATAATCGGCTGTATGAACCGGTCACCGTCAATGATACGATTATTATTCAATCGGGATGTCACGGTTCATTTGTCGGACGGCTGGATCTCGTAGTAAAGAACAAACAAATTGTAGAGCACGATCATCAACTGGTCTTGATGGATGAACAAATACCGGAAGACAAAGCCGTGAAAAAAATAGTGGATGAAGGAATGAGGCCGTATCGCAATCAGTTAGATGAAGTAATCGGTGCGACAGAAACTGGGTTGCACCGTCACGCCATTTTGGAAAGCACAATGGACAATTTCCTGCTGAAAGGATTGCTTGACTATACGAAAGCTGAAGTGGCATTTTCTAACGGCTGGAGATATGGCGCTCCTATTCCGCCAGGCGAACTGACGATGAATGATATATGGAACATCATTCCTGTAAATCCGCCCATATCAACCGTTACATTGAAGGGAAAAGAGATATGGGAGTTGATGGAGAAAAGTCTTGAAGTGACGTTTTCGAGAAATCCGTACCATCAAATGGGCGGCTATGTAAAGAGAGTCCTCGGTCTGAATCTTTACGCTAAATTGGAAAACCCAAGCGGTCAGCGAATGCAAAGTTTATTTGTTGGCAATGAACCTGTCGCAATGGATCGGCTGTACAATGTAGCTTTTATCACGATGCAAGGTGTGCCGCATTCTTACGGAAAGGATCGCAGGAATTTGGAAATTCATGCGGTAGACGCGTTGAAGGAATATGTGATAAAGAATCGGACGATTGAAGCATCATTGCGTGGGACAGTGACATTGATATAAGTGGAAAAGTATTTAATTATCCTTGCAACCTGACCGACTAATGGTTACATGCATTGCATATACATTAGCAAGCTCCTATTAAACTAATCAGGTGATGTAGATGACAATGCGAAGGAATCAATTCGAATCAAAGCACTTTTTTGAGGACGACAAGCACATAACGGATTCGCAAGTATGGCATTTCGTCTCAGCGCCACATTTGCAGCCGATGAAGGTAACCGTGAATGTGCATGAGCCAGGGACAGAACAGGGCTACCTATTCGTGGCCCCGTATACGATGTATGGAGAAAATATGGTGGGGCAGACGGGTGCATTGATCCTGGATGAAGCAGGTAACCCGGTCTGGTTCAAATCGGATACTCCCGACAAACAGAATAGGAATTTCAGGATGCAAGTCTATCATGGGCTACCAGTCCTAACGACATGGCATGGAACGATTTCTGGTACGGAATCTGCCAATCCTCGTCTTCCTATCGGCGACCCGCTGCCTGGCGCGGTCTTCCAGATCTTCAATCAGCATTACCAGTTGATAGAGACAGTAGAGGCGCAAAATGGATACACTGCGGATGTGCATGAGTTTACCATTACCGAACGAAATACAGCCTTGTTTACCGCAGTGAAGCAAGTACCTGCCGATTTGACTGTTTATGGAGGACCGGCGAAAGGCTATATTGATAATTTTGCAATACAGGAAGTTGATTTGTCTACAGGTGAGCTGCTGTATGAATGGGATGTGCTTGCGCATGTCGACCCGGCAAATTCGATGGTTCCTGTTACTGCTGCAGCAGAAAGCAAGGGAATTTGGGATTGTTTCCATGTGAATTCGGTGGAGGAAGGGCCGGATCATACTCTGCTGATCAGTATGCGGAATATGTCTGCTATTTATCATATCGATAAGGTAACAGGAGAGATTATCTGGCAGCTTGGCGGAAAACAGAGTGATTTTACCTTCGAGCAGGGCGCAGAGTTCTCGTGGCAGCATCATGCAAGATACCGAAAGGAGAACCGAATCAGCCTCTTTGATAATGCGTGCTGTGCCACACCGGACTCACCGCCTGCTGGTGCGTCGCGTGGCTTGATTTTACAGCTTGATGAGCAGCACATGACAGCAAAGGTGGACCGGACCTATTTTCATGATCCTCCTATTCATGCATCCAATCAGGGGAATATGCAACAACTGCCCAACGGCAACCAGTTGATCGGCTGGGGACAGGGACCTTATGTTTCTGAATTCAAATATGCCGGCAATACGGAGGGGAATCCGGCTTTGCATATGATTTACGATATGCATTTTCCAGGCGATAATTTTACGTACAGAGCATTTAAAAATGAATGGGTTGGACTGCCGCTTGAACCACCTGATATGAGGGTGGGGGTGTATGGGAAACAAATTGCGATTATTTATATGTCGTGGAATGGTGCTACAGAAGTGGAGGCCTGGAAGGTGCTGGCTGGTTGGAACCCCTATGCAATGGCGGTTGTAGCTTTTAAGGAACGAAACGGATTTGAGACAACTGTGAAATTAGATGGTGTTTGTCCGTATTTTCAAGTCTGTGCATTAGATGATGTTGGTGCTGTGATTGGCAAGTCGCGGATGGTTTGTGCACCGATTTCTTGGGTTAATTTAGGCTGCAAGTCTTCATGGAGCTAAGAACTACTTCGAAAACCGCAATAAAGAAACCTTAGAAACGAGAAATTACTTTCCCGATTCCAAGGTTTTTCGTGATGCTCGGCTGCTTCATGTCATGGGTTTTCGTATACTTATGTTCGATCCCAGAAACGTTTTTGAGCGATGGCTGCGACAAATTGATTGGCGAAATCTGGGTTATCAGTTGCTGATACGACGCCGATTCCGTTGTTGTGTTCGGTCTGTGCAATATAGGAATCCTTGCCGCTAGAAACTCCGATTGGCTTCAGGTGCATATATTGCATGCGCACAAAATCGAAAATAATCTGATCGAATTTCAGTTGGTTTTGGGATTTTCCGCCTGCGATATAGATTGCATCAAACAGGGACGGGTGAACGGTTAGGAATGTTTTAGTAGGCTCAAGAACTGTACCGTCTTCACCAGTGACTGAACCAAGTTTTTCAGCAATGATTTCCACCATAACACCATTTTCTTTAAGGGTGTCAAGCGTCTCTTTAACCTCTTTTCCGTTAAACCCTTCACCGATCAGCACGCCGACCTTCTGCGTCATTGCAGAATGAGGAGAGTTCAGCTGACTAAGTGATGCATAGCTTTTGTCTACATCTACGTGTTTGTTTTTTGGACGCTCGACCCCAATATTATCCGCAATCATACCCGCCATCTCGGTATCGACATTGGCCCACATCTCTACATTCATCTCACGTACTTCCTTGCTCTTTACGCTTCCTAAGTGGAAACTGAATGACTCGATCAGGTCCAATCTCTCAGGCTCAGACAAGCTGTTCCAAAAGATTCTGGCTTGTGTATAATAATCCTCGAATGAATCGCTTGGATGTTCCCGCGTCACATGTCCTTCCACTGTTTTTGGATAGTTTTCATAGCCACCTTGTTCAGGCGGTGTTTCAGCTGGCGTATTTCCAGCCAATGAATTGCTGTGCATATGGACGTTGTCGGTATCGATCGGATGCTTCTGATAGCCGTCACGGAAGTTGTTGGCGACATCCGCAATCGGGCGGTTCACCGGCAGTTCCTCATAATTTGGAGAGTTCTGACGATACAGTTCAGTATCCCGATAGGCGAATGAACGGCCTTGCAAGACAGGATCATTCGAGAACTCAATACCTGGAACCAGATTAGACGGGTTAAATGCGGATTGTTCTTCTTCCGCAAAGAAATTGTCCATGAGACGGTTCAGCGTCATCTTTCCGATTATTTTCAGTGGAACTTCTTCCTCGGGCCAAAGTTTGGTGTCATCCAAAATATCGAAATCATACTTGAATTCATCTTCTTCAGCGATCAGCTGCACGCCAAGTTCGTATTCTGGATAGGACCCGCTTTCAATTGCCTCGATAATATCACGACGATGGAAGTCTGCGTCTACTCCGCCGATCATGTTTGCTTCATCGAGTTTCAAGGAATGCACACCTAACTTCGGTTTCCAAATAAACCGAACGAACGTCGAGATCCCTTTTTCATTGACGAAACGGAATGTGTTGATTGGATAAGCCTCCATCATTCTCCAGCTTCTAGGACGGCCACGCATTGACATCAGCCACATGACCATATGCGCAGATTCAGGATTACTCACTACATAATCCCAAAAATTATCATGCCCAACGGTTGCTTGTGGAATATGTGTTTTTGGTTCAGGTTTTGCCGCGTGTGATACATCCATGAATTTCATTGGATCGCTTAGGATGAAGACAGGGAATTGCAATGAAAGCTGATCATAGTTTCCTTCTTCCGTATAAAACTTGATCGCTATACCCCGGATATCAACTGCCGTGTCCTTCGATCCCCGGTTCCCTACGAAATTGGAAAAGCGGACGAAAAGAGGTGTTTTCTTCCCTGGTTCTTGCAAGAATTTCGCCACTGTGTAGTCTTTCATCGACTCATACAGTTCAAAGTCTCCGTAAACTCCGAACCCGCGTGCGTGCACAACTTTTTCGGGAATCCGTTCACGGTTGAAATGAGATTGTTTTTTATAGAAATGAAAGTCTTGCATTAGAAGCGGCCCCCGCTTACCGGCACGCAACGACTTTTGATCGTCTGAAACTTTCATTCCGCTTTCCTCGGTCATTTGCTTATCGGGTCCGGTATTTGTTTGGCGGAATTGTTCCAGTTGTTCGTCTTTACTGTCTTTATTCTTATGGTTCTGATCCATCTCTTCATCATCCTTCTCTTTTAATTTTTTGAGTGCAATCAAGCGTCAAAAAGTTATGAGACTAGCAAGAATTCATCCCGCTAGATATCCCTTTGACTACACATCTTCCCCGAAAGAGACTTTATTAAACTGTAGTAGTTTACAGTTAATAAGTGAATCCGCAAAAAAACAGACACTGCTGCATAGGTGCAGGTGCCTGTTTTCTAAAACTTTGTTACGCGGTGACCGAAACTGCTCGTGTTCGGGGACGTGTAGCCTGAAACCATTTTTTGAATAAAAGAATAATGATGACGAGATCAACAGCATCTCCTCCGTAATACATAAGCATGGCCCCTGTGCGTGCTTGATCAAGAGGTACGCCTTCTGGAGGGTAAGCATAAATGTATTTGGACAAGATCCCGTGTCCTGCAAGAGCAACAATAAAGACTAGAGTCCGGTAAATGTAGCTGAAACGATGGAAAACCGGGTCGATGTACAGTAAGGAAATGGTGAATAAATAGCCCGCCACAAATACATGGATATGAACGAGAACATGTAGCCAGAGTTGGTGGTGCATAGTCATATACAAGTCGGTAGTATACAACAGCCAAAGTCCGCCGATGTTGAGGAAGGTAGCGGTAACAGGGTGAGTATAAAATTTTGAGAGTCGGCTTTTCAGCAAGCGGCACAGCTGCCTTGCATGATGGACTGAGAGCACGCGCAACAACAGTGTCATCGGAGCCGCAAGAGCCAGTAGAAGGGGACCGAGCATTCCAAGGAATAAATGGCCCATCATATGCACAGTGAAGTTCCCGTGGGAAGCTTCGGCAATTGGTCCAATCACGGCGCTCGCCGAGAGTAAAACACCAAAAAACCAGAACATAGTACGAATCCATGGCCATTGGCGCCGAGATGCGTGCCGATTGTTCTTGAAAACTCCTGCAAGATAAAGCACGATAGCCAACACTGCTGGAATGCCAAATAAGACATCGGTAAAAGGGAACGGAAAATCATGCAACATGAAGTTCCCCACTTCCTGCCATCCGCTCATCCTGTCTTGCCGACCTTAATAGCCAAACTCCCGCCAAAATCATGAGTACAGCGCTAATATTCCAAACCAAGTCATACGGGACGATATCGACATTGTAGCGTATTTGGTGAATTCGCATGACTTTATGTTGTATCGTGCCGTCGTATAGCTGAAAGGCCCCACCACCAAGCAGTTTTCCTCCCCAAAACATTTTATGCCATAATGCATCTCGCCTCCGTAAATCGGCGACCAAATATAAGCCGCCGACTGTTGCAAACCAGCTGAACGCGTGAAACAATCCATCTGAAACCAAACCGACTGCGATCGTCGATTTATCATAAAACTTATGCCAATGCAGCAACTGATGAAAAAGAGTCTCGTCCAAGAAAGCTACAAAGCCGAGCCCAAACAATATGCCTGCCCATAAGTTCTTACTAGCGAACTTCGAACGATTCGTCCAGTTGGTTACTTTCTTTATAGTCATATAAGAGTCGCCGCCTTTATGGTGTTTATACTTAATTATTACCAAAAGAATAGGCGGTTAAACCAAGTTTGGAGAGTTTTGGGAATAAATTGGTGGAGGACACGAAGGGATTTCACTTATCTCAAAAGGGCTGTTAAATGCAAAGAAAGATAAAGGAATCTATAAAATGAAGTTTAATCCGATTACTGAAATGTAATAATCAGGGGCTATATGTTATTGTTCAGCAGACTATTATGGAAGCAGCTGCAAATTCTACCGACAGAATATTGGAAGTTTATAGTAATCGTTATTGTGATTGCAGCAATTTCTGCTAAGCTTCCATGTCATGATAAAGCCTCTTCTTGAATAAACTACCAGGCCCCCAAATCTGTAAAGTTTGGGGGCCTGGTAATACATATATACATAAGGACTTAGCGTTTATCACAAACGTTTATCGGCATAAAAGTTGTTCACCGTATGATGTGCAGGATCATATGGCTTCAAGACATAACCTTGCGCTTGAAGCCATTCAATGATCTCGGGAAGGACTTTTGTGGTTTGGCTGCGGTCATGCATGAGAATCACGATGTTCCGATTACCTGTTGCATAGGCTTTCTTCACGCTTGTTTGAATATTTTTCACGATGCGTCCCGCCTGTTGGTTCGTATATTTCCAATCCTCCGAATCAACGTTCCAGTCCCATAGTTTATAATCGTAGCGGATGAGCTCATTTCGCATAGCTGCAGTCACATACGGCTTGCTGCCATAAGGAACACGCACCAACTTGGTATCGTTTCCAGTGATTTGCTCAATCAGCCTAAGCCCTTTATTCATCTCATCCATGAAACTTTTTGTAGTCTGATAGACCTTATTGGCGTCATGCGTCATACTGTGTGAGCCGATATAATGACCGGCTGCTGCTGTCTCTTTGACAATTTTTCGTTGATCCTTCATTTGATTTCCAATGAAGAAAAAGGTTCCTTTGACGTTATACTTTTTCAAGATGGCGGTATTGGCAGATGTGAATCGATTCGGTCCATCGTCAAATGTGAGATAGACATTCGCTTTGCCACTGGCTTCCGGCTTTGCTTGCATGTGCATCTTGTTGACGGATTCGAAATTTACATGCGGCATATGTTTGTAATCATCGCGATAAATCCGCAGTGTCTTAAATTTAGGGAAGTAATGTGTTTTGAAGCCCAGTTCGTCCGCGATGTATGTGACCGTAATATACAATTTTCCATTCAGCTCAACAATCGGTGAACTGGTCTGGAGAATGCCGTCTTTCCTCGTTTCCTTAGTTGCATAGTCATACGTATAGTCGACGCCTCTTTTACGTACATGCATGACGCCGTCTTCAATTTCCAAAGGCAGATAAAGGAACTTTGCGATTTCACCTAAAGGGACACGGGTATTGTTGCCGATAACAGATACGTCATCAATTGGTAATATCCTGTCATGCAACCCGATATAACGTTTATCAGGTGTAACAGCCGCTTCTGCAGAAATAGATTCGAGAATTAGAAGCGAGGCGAATAATACTCCGAGCAATCCCCAGATTCTTTTTTTCATTTTCATCCCTCATTTCGTATAGAGTAGGTCGTAATCGTAATTTAGTATCTTTCGACAAATCTATGAAATCTCCTATACTCATCGCAACATACAATAGTCTAAATTTTTAGCGAAAACAATTAAGTTATTTACTTTGGAGAAATCGGTGCCAACCTCTCCGGAAACCTTCCGGCACAAGTAGTTGGTTAGATAACTTTTTCGTATCTTCATTAAAAACTATTATTCTAAAAACATGGGTAAACGCTGTTTACTTTCGAAATTTAGATGGTAGAATATTCTGTAATAGGAGGTATTACTATGTTTTGCGTAAAGAAGAATCCCCAATATACATTTGACTCGTTCTTGGCTGTAAAGGATACATTGGATGATTTGGACAATCCTTTTTTAGTGGAGGTGTTGTCGAATTTGTCTAAAGAAGATTGGGGGGAGATGCATCGCAGACTTCAACCATTCGCAAACAAACTTTCCACTTCGTGGCGAGCGACGGTCAATGAAATTGCCAGACCCGAAAATCATCCGAAGTTGCGTCAATATGATGCATACAATCGCCGAATTGATCGCATTGTTCGTCCGGCGGAAGCGCTTAAACTCACAGAAGAAGTATTTGGTGAAGGGCTATTTTCAATGAAACAACTTACTTACGAAGGAATTATGAAACGCTATCTCCTACATGGGAATGGTGAAGCAGGAATTACATGTCCTGTAGCATGTACGGATGGTCTGATTGAATTGATTGAAGCATTTTATGAAGAAGTTCCAAATGAGGTCAAAGAGATTCACACACATGCAAAAGAAGGGATCGATGGGAACTTCGCTATTGGCGCGCAATTCATGTCGGAGATCCAAGGAGGTTCGAACATTCCTGCCAATCTACTAGAGGCGGTACCGATGGATACGCATTATCTATTGTATGGCAATAAATTTTTCTGTTCCGCTGTGCATGCTGATTATTCGGTAGTAACGGCAAAAATAGAAGGTACGGAGAATATTGCCGTATTTGTTGTGCCCTCCTATTTGCCAGGAGACAAAGAGAAAGAACTACGGAATGGCTACCGCATTAATCGATTAAAATGGAAATTGGGCACAAGTGAGCTTCCTTCCGGAGAAATTGATTATGAAGGGGCGGTAGCATACCGAATTGGACCTGAAGACCGTGGGGTTGCTTTAGCGGTCGGCATCGTTCTGACGCGTTCTCGCTTGGACATCGGCTTTGCCAGTGCAGCATTTGTCATGCGTGCAGCTAGAGAGGCGAAGCTTTATGCGCGCTTCCGCCATGTGTTCGACCGGACGATTGATGGTTTTCCGATGGCAGCTGCACAACTGGAAGAACTCGAAGGGGCAGCAAAGCGAATGACGGCTACAGCGTTTCATCTGTATAAGATGTTTTTGGAGCAAGATGACTACGATGAGCTGCAGCAGTTTGCTTTGCGGGAATTGATTTTACTGCAGAAAATATATGCTGCCAAAGAAGCTGTCGATCATTTACGGTTGGCAATATCCCTTTTCGGCGGGCATGGTGCAATAGAAGATTTTTCAGCCATACCGAGATTGTTTCGGGATAGTCTTGTCAATGAACTATGGGAAGGACCGCGAAATGTATTGCTGACACAAATTTATCGGGATCTTTTCCGGCTGCGTAAAACCGTACCGATTGAGACGGTTTTAGAAACCATGTTTCCGCATCTATCTCTAATAGATGTGACACAATATACTTCGCGCATCGAGGCGATCATGGGGATTAATATTATGGAAGCTCCGACCCCATTCAATAAGATGGCTGCGATGAATTGGGAATCGTTATGGGAGGAACTGTTTTTGTCATTTCAACAAGCTGTGACGAAACCTTTTGAAGAGCAACCGATTTTAAGAGAGGAAATACTGAATAACTTATAGAGGGGTGTTCGGGAGATGGAGATGAATATTGGAAGCGTATTGCGCAGTAGAGCAATAATGATGGGGGAGAAGGTCGGCTTTATACATGGCGATACCAAGATTACTTTTGAAGAGATGAATGAGCGGGCGAATTCGTTTTCCGAGTATCTGCGGGAAATAGGTTTGAGCAAAGGAGACGCCATGGCCATACTATGTAAAAATAATGAACAGGCAATTGCCGCGTTTTTTGGTGCCGCAAAGATCGGAGTTATTTCAGTCATGGTGAATTGGCGCCTAGGGAAAGAGGAGTTGCAATATATTCTTTCGCATAGTGAAGCAAAATTAATTGTCTACGATGAAGTGTTCCAGACAACTATTGAAGATCTGAAGAAAATGATCCCGGCATCCCATTATATTTCCAGTAGCACATCACCATCCTTATCTTCCGTTTGGGGACAAAAGACGAGAGAGCCTATATATGAAACAACCGGAAATGATCCAATCCTCATCATGTATACATCCGGGACAACAGGCAAACCAAAAGGGGCAATATTGTCGCATAATAATCTCTTAGCCACGTCCATAGGCTTGTCCCATACGATTGATTGGCGGGAGAGTGATAAGTTCCTGATGGTAGCTCCATTTTTCCATATCGGAGGCTTGGCACCGTTAATCACGAATGTCCATACAGGTGCTGCCATGATTCTGATGGAAGATTTCAATCCGACAGCAGCTTGGAAACTAATTGAATCAGAACGGATCACAACGATGATGACTGTGCCCGCCATGTTGACATTTCTTCTGAAAACGTACCCAACAGTCTCCGCCGATATTTCTTCATTGCGTAACATCACTTGTGGGGCATCGGCTGTTCCAGCTCCTCTCATTTTGCAGTTTAGGGAGATGGGGATTCCGGTTCAGCAAGTCTATGGAATTACGGAATATGCAGGTGCTGTAACGTTCTGGAAGGAAACGCAACATCCTGATAAATATGATTCCATGGGTAAACCGGTTATGCATGGGACGCTGCGAATTGCGGATACAGACTCCAAAGAGACATTGCCGAAGGGTGAATAGGAGAAATTATTATCGGCGGACCACAAGTATTTGTCGGATACTATAAAAATGAAGAAGCGTATATGAGTACAGTGATTGACGGAGAATTCCACACAGGAGATATTGGCTATATTGATGAACAAGGGTTTCTCTATGTCGTGGACCGACTGAAAGATTTGATTATCAGCGGCGGTGAAAATATTTACTCATCAGAACTTGAGCAAACATTAGCCCAGCATCCAGCCGTCGCGGACGTGGCGGTCATAGGTGTGGTGAATGAACAATGGGGCGAAGTACCAAAAGCCTTCATCGTGAAAGCTAAAGACGTAAAGGTATCAGTGGAAGATATAATAGAATTTAGTAAGGAAAAGTTAGCATCCTACAAAGCTGTGAAAGAGGTAGTGTTTGTAGATCAATTGCCACGCAACGCGGTCGGGAAGATCCTAAAGCAAAGATTGAAGGAAATGGTCTCTATTCAATAAGTGTAATAGGAAAAATGAAGGGGCTTTCTTTATACAAAAACAAGAGCCGCTCGAAAAGTCGGATGAAAACAACTTTTTGAGCGGCTCTTACGTCTAGCGATTAAAATAGTTTAGTTAGTTGGCTGCAAATGGCTTATATATAGTTTGGACAGAGATTTTATACGGTGCAACGCTTGTTCGGTTGTAAGTGTTGAATAATTCTTGTAGGTAATAAGCAGTCCATTCAATGTGGAAAAAAGCAACTGGGCTTCTCGTCTGGTATCGACTGGAAAGAGGGGCTTAAGTGCTGACTCGAAAAGCTTCATTAATCCCGCGATTTCGTTGTGAATCGGAATCGTAGGTCTTCTTTCGTTCGCTTCTAACATAAAGTACACCATCATTTGGAACAATACCTCGTCCTTAAACATATAGCAGATATACTGTTCTACTAGTTCAGAGAGCTGATGGAAAGGCGTTAGCTTCCCGATTAATTTCTGCCCTTCCACTTTTATCGCTTCCATGTAAAGATGTTGTTGGTCATCAAAATATTTATAAATCAGTGCAGGCGAAACTTCCGCGTACTTGGCTATGTCTCGCATACTGACATCTGTAAAGGGCTTTTTGCTAAATAAGTGAACTGCTGCATCTATCATACGTTGTTGGTTGGCTTTCTTCTTCTCTTCACGTGTCATTGGCTTCTCCTTAAGATGTAATATGTCCATCATACAGAGAAGTAGGAGTGGAGTCTAACCTCACATTTTATCGACTTTCTTTAATCCTTTTGACTCGATAACCCGCTCGACACCTTCCTCACAATACCCAAATGAACGCCAAGAGCATGTTTCGCAAATAGTAGCGATATCGGACGGCAGAATCTCCACACGAATACGCCGCTCCACTTCCCGCCAAGGCAGCACATCACTGAATGTCAGTCTGAGCCGTTTTAAGATTTCTGAATCTCTCACGTAAATTCCTTTGTCCTCGCAATGATAGGGCTGTCCTTCAGGAAACTTAGCACATAAATCGTCGGGACCTTTGATAATTTGGATCAATGTGTCGGGCTGGGTACGTAAGGTGATCTGGATCTTCGTCATATTTTCCGCGTATTCTTCCGAGTAGCCCATCCCGCGATAGCCCAATAAACAAAAAATATGATGGCCGCGTAATTTTATCATTTGATATCGCCTCTTTGTGTGAAAGTGTCCATCCTTTTGTAACTGTATAATTATTTAAGCATATCTAAGGAAAGAATGAAATCTACAGAGGTGGGTATTGTTCATCTTATAGATAGTAGTATTTTGCGAGGAGCGATAAATTATTGACTTTGGTAACGAGTTTTTTTCAATTTCGTCAAGAGCACCAGCTTCTTTGAGCGCAATTAAAATTTTCCTTTAGATTGGAAGTATAAGTTGAGGATATCGGTTGGTAAAATGAAGTGTATTCCGCAAACAATTAAGTACAATATATAGATTAAGATTATATAAAAGCATAACAAATAGCCTCCTAATCAGTATGATCAGAAGGCTTTTGTCGCTACATAATGTTATACAAAAATGTTTTGTTTTTCGGTATTATCACTTATAAACTGTTACCTACCTTCTCAGCACTAAAGTTCCAAAACTTCGATTGTTGATCGATCACTGCTTGAACTGCCTGTTCTTCGTGTGGAAACAATGTTTCCACCGGAACACCAAAGCCTTCCATGAATGGATCATCAACTTCAGTTTTTATTTCGCTCATCGCTTCCACGATGGCTAATGAGCAAAATGGAACGTATGCTGCACTGTAGCCACCTTCATGACATAGCACTAAGCGACCATCACAATGTTTCTCTGCTAACTTTTTCATGAACTCTGCAAATCTATAAAATCCGTTAGCGGTTACCATCATTCTAGCTAGTGGGTCAAAGAAGCTAGGGTCTTGTCCTGCAGATACTATAATTAATTCTGGTTTAAATTGGTCTACAATAGGTCCTACAATTTTCTCAAATGCATGCATATATCCTGCATTTCCCGTACCGGCTGGTAATGGAATATTCACATTATATCCTTCGCCTTTACCTTGCCCGCAATGTTCTATATAACCTCTTTCAGCGGGAAACAAGCGATCTTGGTGGATGGATATAAATAACGTACTTTCATCATCATAAAACGCTTGCTCTGTGCCATTCCCATGGTGTACATCCCAATCAAGTACCAATATTCGCTCCAAATTATATTTTTTCTTAGCATGTTTCGCAGCGATGGCTACATTATTGAACAAGCAGAATCCCATACCTTCTTGTGCTTCTGCATGGTGACCTGGAGGTCTTGTCAAAGCATACACATTTTGAACGTCACCGTCCATAACAGCATCCACTGCAGTCATTGCGCCGCCTGCCGATAATAGGGCGATTTCATATGAACCTCTACCCACAATAGCGATTTGTCCTGCATCCCCACCGTTTGCAGCACTTAACTGTTTCACTTTATCTACATAACTAGGCAGATGAAATAGCTCAATGTCATCTCTGGTGGCCGAACGCGGGGCAATGGATTTCAGTTGAGGAGTCAATCCGCTAATATCCATTAGATTTTTAAACCGTCTCTTCGTTTCTGGATCTTCCCCGTATGTGTGACTCTGAACCCATCCTCCTGATGCTAAGTGCAAAGCTCCAGAACCGTTATCATGCCAAAAATAACTCTCATCATAAATAAATCCTGTTTTTTTCATTTGACTTCCCCCTTGTATTTTGAATAATATTAGTACTGGAACTAGTATTTCAAATTTTCGGACAAGTGTAAATTACACTAAAGGATAACTTCGCCATTGAATCTGTTGAAACAAAATATTTATTGAAGTATCGGCTACGAAAAACATAGAGATATGGAGGAATTGCTATGAATTTCTCAACAAAGGAGTATCAAAATATTTTACAATTTATTAATAGTTCTCTTTGTGACTCTCATAAAATTCAAGCTCTGCTTTCTAGTATGTTTCAGTTTAATCATTCGCTGCTATGGCGTGCCGATACGGCAGGAAATATGTATAATTTAGAGTTTTTCAACTTTGATGACCAATTAATTTTAGATTATAAAGAAGTCCACAATGCGAATGATGTAATGCACCCCAAAAAACTGGTATCAAAGCTGACAAGTAACAAAGAAACGGTGTATCGGATGGAAGAGATAACTATTCCAACTGACCTCGCGAAGTCTATGTATTATCAATTTATCAAGACGCATAGAATCATTGATCAGATGGTAGTCTATTTTGTCAATGGCACATTTATCTATGGTGGTATCGGTTTTATTAGATTCAAAGGGGAAATGCCGTTCACGCAAAAAGATAAGGAAATACTGCAAACCTTGTCCATACATCTACAGTATTTAGTGAAGAATATAATGATGACGAAGGAAATAGAAGCAAAAAGTCTCTATATAAATAAGGAAAAAGATTATAAACTCGGTATCATTCAGGCTAGCCATGATCAGGGCATTTCATTTTATAATAAAGTTGCACAATATATTATTAAGGATATAGACCCAACTTCGACAGTTGAAGAATTCTTTTATAATTCAATTCATCCAAGGATTCCTGACGGTTTAAATGAAAGCGAAAGTCCGTATTACTTCCATATTAACAATAGGAAAATAAAAGTGATGGTCCAAGAAAAAGAGAGTGCATTGTTGTGCGCATATACGATTTATTTGTATGACCAGGGAGATGAAGAAGAGAGATCTGCTGCTCATCCCCAAAAAGAATTATCAAATAGGGAATTGGAAATTTATCATCTAGTTTTAAAAGGATATACAAATGAACAGATTGCTAAACAACTATGGATTACGATAAACACAGTGAAAAAGCATCTGAGAAATATGTATACAAAGTACAATGTTACGAATAGAACGAGCCTGATATATAAATTGGAGGGTATAGTGGATTGAAATGCATAAAGGCTTGAAAATTGCCTGTTTAAATTCAAGAGGAGTCACTTTCCTTTTCAGAGGTCAAAGACATAGTCGTTGCATCAAGATTTAAGCGCTCCTATCATCATTGGAAATGAAATCGATGATGATAGGAGCGCTCTTTATTTAACAAGTTGTAGTTTTGTATATGATGAGAGCTTGAGGTATGCGCCTCAAGTTGAATTTAAGAGGAGGTGATGATAGGGAACTTTGCAAGATAAAGCATTTGCTTTTATTTTGTACAGACATATTTTTTAAAATCTCTAATATGCTATTATAGTCAGAAGTAACGTTATATGGAAAGCCACCACTATGTATTTAATTTTTAAAGAAAGGCAGGGGAAATTCATATGGACTTCATCCTTACATATCATTGGCAAGTGTTTATTGCAATTGAGATAGTATCTGTAATCTCGTTGTTGTTATTTGGTCTATTTCGCTATTTTTTCAGCAAACACAAATTCAGTATAATCTTTATTATTTCCTTCATTGCGTTATTGCTTATCGAGGCTTTGCTTGGATTGTATGTATATTTTCATACAGGTGAAATTTCGACATTTTTGATCGTCATCATGGTATTCCTTGCATACGCCTTCACGTTTGGAATAGCGGATTTTATCCGTTTGGATCGATGGATGAGGAAAACTGTCGGAAAGCTTCGTGGCGTTGAACTGTTGACAGAAAAAGACTACAGGATCATGAAACGAAATAAAAATCCTAAATATTTAGCGAAGAAATATCGGATTACATCGCTCATTCATTTAGGCATCTTCATTATTGGGCAGTCTATATTCTGGTCTATGGGCACGAATAGTTTTGATGAAATGAAAGGGTACTTAATGGATCTCTCTTGGGTGGAGGTAGGGGATGCACAACATTCACCTTATCCAAATGATATGCTGTATGGAATTGGGGTTATCTGGGGTATTGCGTTCATTGTTGATTTTATTTACTCGTGGTCCTATACATTGTTTCCAAAAAAATAAGTGCAATTTTTATACCAATCTAAAGAATTCATCTTAACTGCTTCTGTCGAAATAGTATGATATGTGCCTGTGCAAGAAACTAATGCGTTTGTTTAAACGTTCATGGTTGTTTCACGAACAGGCATATTTAGAAATTATCCTAATAAAAAAGCGTTGAAGCTAACGTTTTGGCTGTAATTTCTTTTTGTTATAATCCTTAGTGAGAGGTAATGAGTCTGAGTACGATTATTTATGGTTTCTCTAATTGGTGTTTCTTAATATGATATTGCAGGCTTTGACGAGTAATACCCAGTTTACGGGCAGCCGCCGAAACATTCCATTCAGTTTGTTCGAGGGCAGACTGTATAAATTGTTTTTTTGACTGATTCAGTGCACTTTTAATTGGACGGCTTGCTTTTGATTCGTTTTCTCCTTCAAGCGCCTTTTGTTCAACTAAAATCTTACCACGTATATAGGACGGCAGATGATGGACCTCGATAGCTTTTGAGTCATCTGTAACTCGAATAACGATATTTTGAATTAAATGCTCTAACTCTCTAATATTGCCCGGCCATGGATAGCGAAGTAATGCTTCTCGTAAAATGGGTGAGATTGGCGGAGCATTTATACCCATTTTGGATTGGAAAGTGTCAAAGAAATAATGAATGAAAAATAAGATATCTTCTGGCCGATCACGCAAAGGCGGTATGAAGAGACTGGTATTCGCAATACGATAAAATAAGTCAAGTCGCATTCGGTCTTCTTCTATCATCTTTTCCGGATCTTCATTAGACGCACTAATAACAGTGCAACGAACGGGCTTTACGTCATTAGATCCTACCCTTCGTACCAACCGTTCTTGTAACACGCGCATAAGTTTTGATTGCAATGTCATTGGCATGGAGTTGATTTCATCCATGAATAATGTTCCATCCTCCGCGTATTCAAATAATCCTACTTGATCTGTTGCGCCTGTGAATGCTCCTTTGACAGTGCCGAATAATGTACTTTCCAATAAGTTTTCTGGGATAGCAGCACAGTTAACAGCGACAAAGGGTTTGTCCCTGCGAGGGCTATGATTATGCATGCTTTGTGCAAACAGCTCTTTTCCGGTCCCCGTTTCACCTACGATAAGCGTGTCTGTATTATGAACGGACACAGCTTGCGCTTCTCTCAATAATTCCTTCAATACAGTACTTTTTCCTTTAATATCTTCAAAAGTGAAAACCGTTCCATTGTTCGCGAAAGTCTTTTCTTCCAGTTGCTGGCTAACACTTCGCTTCAGTTCAATCGTTTGATACAGTTGATCCTTTAATTTCGATTCATTTGTACTGATAGAAAAAACACCAATGGTATCCCCATCTTTTTTTATGGGATATGTACTATAGCTAACGTATTTTGGGACACCCCCTACTTTCGAGTGTGCGCGATAACGAGAAAATATAGGTTTACCTGTATCGAATACGTGGCGGTGCTCAGAGAATTGAGGATTATAGTTATAGGCATCCCATAAAGGCTTTCCTATTATCTCCTGTGCTTGTAAATCTTCCATTTTTTCTTGCGCTTTGTTATAAAGAGTAATTTCACCATCTCCATTACTCATCATCACTCCTTCATCGATTGTTTCAATTACTTTTTCCAAACAATACAGACGTGCTTCATTATTATCCAATTGGAAAGCAAATTCTTTAATACATAACACGGTCAACTGTTCAGGCTCCACAATTTGCTTAACAGAGACTTGGATTGGCTGCCCTTGAAGTTCTGTATAGAATTCTTCCTTATCAATAAATCGTAAATCATCCCGTCTGAATAACTTTTTAATATCGGTAGTGAGATCTATTGGAAAGGTTAGATTCTCTTGTAAATCGAACCATAGAATATTGTTCGTATGATCAAGAACAATAACCCCATCAACAAAACTTCGTACCAATGAACCTATTGTTTTAGCAAACATATAAAACAACCCCTCCTTTGTGTAGAACAATTTTTATTGTATCACAGAAATATCTGAAAAGTCTGCATCTGCATGCAAAATATATCTGCATATTTGGAAAGTGCCTCTAATAGTGGATTCTCAAGAAAATACTAGGGGGAAAAGCAGGTGCAAAGAGAAAATATATCTGCAGGTGAGAATTGAAAGTGATTGATGGTCATAGTAAAGGTTTTATCCTGTTTTACTAGACTTTAACCTTGATACAATCAGCTTTTGATTAAATAATAAAAAGTTATTTTTGATATTTTAGAAGTTGGCACGGTACTTGCAATATATAAAAGTGAGAAACAGAAACTATCAATCTAGGAGGAATTCATTATGACAACTAAACCAGAAATCTTATATTCGGTAAAAGCACAAAGAGGGCCTGAACTACGCTGTAAAGGATGGAGACAAGAAACAATCCTTCGAATGTTAGAAAATAATATGGAAAATGCGGAAAAGCCGGAGGAGTTAGTCATCTATGGAGGGATCGGAAAAGCTGCGCGTAACTGGGAGTCCTACCATGCCATCGTACAATCTTTAAAAGATCTAGAAGACGATGAAACATTAGTTGTTCAATCAGGTATGCCGGTAGCGGTGTTCAAGACTCATAAATATGCCCCAACGGTCGTCATGGCAACAACAAATATTATGAAAGCTGACTGGCCTACATTCTATGATTTACAAGATAAAAACTTAACAATTTATGCAAATTATACAGCAGCACCTTGGGAATATATTGGAACACAAGGAGTTATTCAAGGTACTTTTGAAACATTATCAGCTATTGCCCGCCTGCATTACAATGATTCTCTTGTCGGCAAAATCTTGCTGACGGCGGGGGCAGGCGGTATGGGAGGCAACCAGACTCGCGCAATGACGATGCACGGAGGCGTTTGTATCCTTGTGGATTCCAACGTAGATATTATCAATCGTCGTATTGAAAAAGGCTTTATCGATGAATTAGCGCCATCATTGGATGCTGCAGTCAAGAAAGCGAAAGAATATGCTGCTGCAGGTAAACCGTTGGGAATCGCAGTAGTCGGTAATGCTGCAGATGTATTTGAAGAAGTACTGAAGAGTGACTTCCGTCCAGATATTGCTACATCCATGACTCCGGGACATGACCCAATTTCATACTTGCCTGCAGGGTTAACAGTGGAAGAAGCTGAACAACTGCGCGACACAGATCGTACCCTGTATTTGGAAAAGGGGCGCGAAACGATGATTCGTGAATTGAAAGCATTGATTCAGTTCATGGACGAAGGGGTTCACGCATTTGAATATGGAACAAGCCATCGTAAAGAATGTATCGACGCAGGAATGGATGAAAAGGAAGCGAAACGCTTACCGGGTTTTGTAGCAGAATATATTCGCCCGTTGTTCTGTGAAGGTCGTGGACCATTCCGTTGGGTGTGTATGTCGGGAGAAGCGGAAGATCTTCGTAAAATTGATGACATGATTCTTGAGAAATTTGCAGATGACTACTTGGTGACGCGCTGGATCAAGCTGGCGAAAGAGCACATTCCGATTGAGGCATTACCTGCACGAATTTGTTACATGGGCTTTGGACAACGTAAAAAGTTTGCACTAGAAGTTAATGATATGATTCGCCGCGGTGAGTTGGCCGGACCAGTTGCGTTCTCTCGTGACAATTTGGATTCAGGCTCAATCGTTAACCCGACATTCGAATCTGAAAATATGAAAGATGGCAGTGACTTGATCTCAGACTGGCCAATGTTGAATGGTTTATTAAATGCCGTTGGTATGTGTGATTTGATCGCAATCCAAGCGAACTACTCAATGGGTGAAGCAGTTCATACAGGTGTAACAATGGTAGCAGATGGAACAGCTGAATCCGATATGCGTTTAGAAGTTGCAATGACTGTAGATTCCGGAATTGGAGTCGTGCGTCACGCACAGGCTGGATATGAGATTGCCCGTGATGTAGCGAACGGGCAAGGAAATCTAACGGATGAGAGTATCCAAATTCCATTATGGTGGGAGCGCAAGGCTACATTCGGACCAAAAGATCTGGAAAAAACTAACGCTAAAGCATAAGTAACAGGATTATTAGAGAAGTGGGTGGGGGACGTCAAGCACCTGTTTGACTTCCTCCCTTCTTGTTTGTCGCCAAAACAACAAGGGCAGGTGAAGTCGATGAACGATGTAAAACAAGATTTCGACAGAGTGGACAGTGCGTCTGCTGAAAGAGAAGGGAATATTTATTCTGTACGAAATATCTTCAGCTTTTTCTTCTTCAGTTTAATCGGCGTTTTCATGTTCTTTATTCCTATTGAAGTTAACGGGAAAAATTCCATTCCTTTAGATCATTTAGTTACTTGGATCAGGAATACCGCACCGACCGCTGTATCGTATTACATCTTGTTGATTATGTTTTTAGGAGCTGCCTTTCCATTTTACTCAGGTAGCTGGAGGAAAACAAAAATTGAAATAGCATTATCATGCTTAAAGGTACTAGGCGCCATCTCAGCAGCTATGGTTCTATTTGAATTTGGACCAAAGTGGTTGTTGGCAGAGGACATGGGACCATATTACTTTTCGATAGTTCTCACGCCAATCGGGGTTTTGGTACCAATTGGTTCGATCTTTTTGGCGCTTCTTGTGGGGTATGGATTATTGGAGTTTATCGGTATTCTGATGCAACCAGTTATGAGACCGATATGGAAGACGCCGGGACGTTCCGCGATTGATGCCGTTGCTTCGTTTGTTGGCAGCTATTCTATTGGTCTTTTAATCACTAATCGTATTTATAAAGAAGGGAAATATTCTAGACGTGAAGCAACAATTATTGCGACCGGATTTTCTACTGTATCTGCTACATTTATGGTAGTCGTAGCAAAGACACTGGACTTAATGGAAATTTGGAACTTGTATTTTTGGCTTACATTCCTTGTCACATTTTTAGTAACGGGTATTACAGTAAGGATGTGGCCGATTAACAAAATTCAAGACGATTATTATACGGGTGAAGGTCAGCCTGAGAAAGTGATCAGTGAAAAGAGAATCCAACATGCGTGGCATCAGTCGATGGTAACAGCACAAAATGCACCAAGCCTTCTTAGCAATGTCTTATCTACTTTGAAGGACGGCGTGTTAATGGCGATGAGTATCCTGCCATCTGTCATGGCTATAGGGCTTCTTGGTTTAATTTTGGCCAATCATACTCCGGTGTTTGATTATTTAGCTTATTTGTTTTTACCTTTAACGTGGATTTTACAGATTCCTGAACCGTTTTTAGCTGCTAAAGCTGCCATGATCAATTTGGTGGATATGTTTTTACCCTCATTGATGGTTGTAGAAGCTAGTTTGCATACTAGATTTATCGTCGCTTCAATTTCTATTTCAACAATTTTATTTTTCTCGGCACTAATTCCGTGCATATTATCTACGGATATTCCAATTAAAATGCGTGAGATTGTGGTTCTTTGGTTTATTCGAACGGTCTTATCACTAATTATTGTGACGCCGTTAGCATTTCTGTTTTTGTGAAAACGTTTACAATTTTAGAGTTATTGTATTGTCTAAATGGAGGTTTTTATGATGAATCAACTGCAAGGAAAAACCAAGGTCGACCTGGTCATTCGCCATGCTGCTGAGGCATTGACTTGTAAAGGTGAGGGGATGACTGAGCTCGGCGTCATTAAAGATGCTTGGATTGCGGTGAAGGACGGTCGCATTGCAGGCGTTGGCACGGAAAGGGAGGGAAGCGATTCAATTGATCTGGATAATGCATTTCAACTTGACGCGTCTGGAAAAGTTGTGGCACCTGGATTTGTAGATTCCCATACGCATCTCGTATTCAACGGTACACGAGTGGAAGAGTACGCCGCAAAGTTAGCTGGAGACGATAAAAAGAAATTAGAAGGACTAGGTATTACAACAGGACCGAATCGTACGATTGAATTAACACGGCATGCATCGGAAGAGGAGTTGTTTCAACAATCCAAAAAACGGATGATGAACATGCTTAATTACGGCATGACGACAATCGAGAGCAAGAGCGGCTATGGATTGACGACAGAAAGTGAAATTAAAATCTTAGAAGTGGGACGCCGACTTGATAGAGAAACCCCAGTGGATGTTTACAATACATTTTTAGGTGCGCATGGCTTTCCTGAGAGTGTAACAAAAGAAGAATATCTCCGTATTATTATCGAAGAAATGATTCCGGAGGTCGGTGAACGCAAGCTCGCAGAATTTTGTGATGCCTGGTGCGATGATGGATATTTCACGGCAGAAGAGTCTGAACAGATATTGGAGGCTGGATTGAAATATGGCATGAAGCCGAAGCTTCATGCGGACGCATACTCCTATATTGGCGGGTCTGACCTGGCGGTAAAAATGAATATGGTATCCGTTGATCATCTGAATTATACCCCAGTAGAAGTAATGGAGAAATTGGCGGAATCAAAGGTTACGGGTGTATTAATGCCTGCTCTAGATTTTGCCGTGGGACATAAGAAACCTTTCGATGCTAGAAAGATGCTGGACTTGGGGATGAATATCGCTCTAGCGACGGATTTATGTCCCGCCTGCTATACAGAATCCATGCAATTCGTTATCAATCTAGCATGTAAACTTTACAAATTCACCGTCGAAGAGGCTATTAAAGCAGCCACATACGGTGGGGCTTGTGCCCTGGACTTAGATGATCGTGGTGTAATTGCAGAAGGGAAGGTAGCAGATCTTCAAATTTGGTCTATTCCTTCTTATGTCCATATTGCATACGAACTCGGTACGAATATAGTGGAAACTGTTTTGAAAGATGGGGAAGTTGTAGTCGATCATGCAGAAATACAGTAAGAAAAGGAGAATGTTAGGATGACAAATAAACAAGTGAAGAACAATGCAGCAGACTGTGTTAATGAAAAACGGTTGTTGGATTTATTTTTAGAGCTGGCGAAAATTGATGGTCCGAGTGGAAAAGAACAGAAAGTGGCTGACTATCTAAAAGAAGCTCTACCTGAACTTGGATTCACTCTTCAATTTGACGAAGCGCATAAAAACTTCGATGGAGAGGTAGGGAACTTGATTGCTTACAAAGAAGGAACGGATTCATCTGTACCTCCATTGTTTTTCTCCACTCACATGGATACAGTACTCCCCACTAAAGATTTAAAGCCGGTCATCAAAGATGGTGTAATCTATTCGGACGGCACGACGATTCTCGGAGCAGATGACCGCGCTGCATTAGCTGCTTATATTGAAGGGGTTCGTGCAGTAATTGAAAGCGGTATTCCGCATGGACCGATCGAGCTTGTCTTAACGGTCAATGAACAACCTGGTCTCGTGGGTGCGCGTTATTTAGATTACAGCAGACCCAAAAGTACATTTGGCTATATATTTGACAGCAGTGGCGATGTAGGGCAAACCATTTTGAAAGGACCTTATAGCAGCAGGATCTGGATGAAAATAAAAGGCAATGCCGCGCATATTGCGCTGAATTCAGAGGAAGGTAATAACGCATTTATTTTAGCGGCAGCAGGTTTATTGGACATCAACCTAGGTGAAATTGATGAAGAAACATTGGCAAACATTGGTATTATCGAAGGCGGAGAACTTACGTCTATTATTCCAGGAGAGGTAACAGTTGCAGGTGAAGTGCGCAGCTTTTCTAAAGAAAAACTGGATAAACAGTTAAAGCATATGGAAGATGCGATGCGAAAGGCCGTGGAGGCCAGAGGTGGTTCAGTGGAAGTAACAATTGAGAAAAAGTACAGCGGCTTCTCGATTCCTGAAGATCATATATTAACTCAAACTGTTTTGAATGCATCGGAGAATATTAAAGTAAAGCCGTACTTGACTGAAACACTTGGCGGCGCAGATACTAATGTGCTCAATGAAAATGGCCTAATTTGCTTAACATTAGGAAATGGCTTCCATAACATTCACTCGTTCCGAGAGTGTATTAGTGAAGAAAATTTAACAAACACAGGGCGTCTGACAGCAGCATTAATTCAGCAATGGTATGAAAGCCAGAAATAAATTAGATAGATAAATTGGAAATATCCTCATTTAATCCAAATTAGATAATCAGGGGGAATGAACGTGTTAACGAATCCCGTATTTATTTCTGTAGTAGTATTAACCGTTTTAAGTCTGGCAAGAGTACATGTGATTTTCGCCATTTTAATGGCGGCTATCACGGCAGGACTCCTTTCCAATTTGTCATTATCGGATACTCTTTCTACCTTCCTTGGTGGAATGGGTGGTCAGTCTGAGACTGCGTTAAGTTATATTCTCCTAGGGATTTTTGCAGCAATGATTGCGCATTCAAACATTACCAAAATGCTGATCGATAAATTATTGTCTGTTAAAAAGATGAATAAATATATGTTATTGCTGATGGTTGCCGGTTTGACCTGTCTATCGGGAAACCTAATTCCAGTGCACATTGCGTTCATACCTATCCTAATTCCGCCGTTGCTAATTTTCTTCAACTATTTACGCTTAGACAGACGAGCTGTCGCTTGTGCTCTGACATTCGGTTTGAAGATGCCTTACATTTTGATTCCGGCAGGCTATGGACTGATATTCCATGGCATTATTGTGCAGGAAGTTAGCAGTAACGGCATGCCTGTCACATTATCACAAGTACCTCTAGCAATGGCAATCCCGGCACTTGGTATGTTCGTAGGATTGTTTATCGCAATTTTTTTCACGTATCGTAAACCGCGAGATTATGAAACGGAGGAAGAACGTGCTAGCCATGCAGAGATATTTGCATCTTCTGTTCAATTAGCGGCTGGTACGGAACGTGTCAAACAGAAGTTCGAGGTACGTGACGTACTGACGCTCGTTGCAATTGTTGGGGCTCTGGTAGTTCAAATTCAAGTGCAATCATTAGTACTCGGTGCGCTTGTTGGAATTATTGTAATGTTTGCTGCAAGGGTTGTCACATTGGGTGAAGGAGAAGTAGTCGTTCAGGAAGGCGTAAAACTTATGGGTGCTATTGCCTTCGTTATGCTTCTCGCCTCTGGTTATGCAACGGTTTTAAAAGATACAGGCTCAGTAACTAATTTGGTGACAGCTGTTGAAGGGTATTTCAGCTATGGAAAAGTGGCTGGTGCTGCATTACTATTATTAATAGGACTATTAGTAACAATGGGAATAGGAACATCTTTCGGAACAGTTCCCATTCTGGCCGCTGTATTCGTCCCGATATGTATGGTAATGGGATTCAGCCCCCTTGCTACAATTGCATTGATTGGTACAGCGGGAGCATTAGGAGACGCTGGTTCACCGGCTTCAGATAGTACGCTTGGACCGACTTCAGGATTGAATGCAGATGGTAAACATCATCACATTTGGGACACTTGTGTACCTACATTCCTTCATTATAATATCCCTTTATTTATTTTCGGGATATTGGCGGCAGCAATTTTATAATATAAGAGGATAAGAGGTGGTTTAGTTGAGTAAAGAAATGGTAGTCCATTTAGATGGGGAGTCATTAGATCGTCAGCTGATCGAACGCATTGTTTTTGACGAAGTAGAAGTCGATATTTCGGATTATGCTTTAAAGCGTGTGCGGGAAAGCCGCGAACGTATTGAGAAACAATTAAGAGATGGAAAGGTTATCTATGGTGTCAATACAGGTTTCGGGAAACTGAGTGATATTCAAATTGAAGAAGATGATATTGCGAAATTACAGCTGAATCTGTTGCGTGCGGATGCTGTTGGAGTGGGTGAACCCTTATCTAAGCCAATCGTACGTGCCATGATGATTTTAAGAGCAAATGCTTTAGCGAAAGGATTCTCCGGAATCAAGGAAGATACACTTCAATTATTAGTTCAGATGATCAATAAAGGCGTTCATCCAGTCGTGCCGTGTAAGGGTTCAGTAGGTGCAAGTGGTGACTTGGCCCCACTAGCGCACGTAGCTATCGTTTTAATTGGAGAAGGTCGTGCAGAGTATGAGGGTGAAATTCTGACCGGCGGAGAAGCGTTGCGGCTTGCCGGATTAGAACCTGTTACTTTACAGGCTAAAGAGGGACTAGCTTTGATCAATGGGACTCAAGCTATGACTGCAGTAGGCGTAATCGGATTTAATGAAGCTGAACGCATTGGCTATGCTGCGGACATGTCAGCTAGTTTGACAATGGAGGCACTTCAGGGAATTATAACAGCATTTGACAGCGAGCTATTGGCAGTACGTCCGCATAAAGAATTGGAAGTGGTTGCCTCCCGTATTCGTAACTGGTTGGAGGGAAGTCAACGTGTGACTAGCCAAGGACAGATTCGCATGCAAGATGCGTATTCCATACGCTGTATCCCGCAAGTACATGGTGCATCTTGGCAAGCATTGCAGTATGTAGAGGATCGATTAAGCGTGGAAATGAATTCCGCGACAGATAACCCTATAATCCTTGAAAATGGAGAAATCATTTCTGGTGGCCATTTCCATGGACAGCCGATTGCTTTGGCAATGGATTTCATGAAGGTTGGAGCTGCAGAACTCGCTAATATTTCAGAGCGTCGGATTGAGCGTCTGGTTAATCCACAATTGAGTGGATTGTCCCCATTCCTTGCCACGGATCCAGGATTGGAATGTGGCTTGATGGTCGCCCAATATGCAGCGGCAGCATTAGTTTCAGAGAACAAAGTACTTGCACATCCGGCAAGCGTGGATTCCATTCCGACATCCGCTAACCAAGAAGATCATGTCAGTATGGGAACGATTGGTTCGAGACAAGCACGTGAAATCATTCATAATAGTGCACGTGTCATTGCGATTGAATTAATTTGTGCATCCCAAGCGATTCATTTAGAGCAAGCGGAGAATGAACTGGCTCCTGCAACGAGTGCTTATTTGGAGAAGGTTCGTAAAATTTGCCCACCGTTGCTAGCGGATCGCGATATCTCTGAACAGATCGAAGAATTAGCGCAGTTCCTATTACGTGATGATACGTTAACACAGCAAAAGTTATAAGAACGTTGTATTACCTTTACTCAATCTTTGGTTTGACGATATGCAGAATCTTCAACTGAAGAACTCATAATTACTCTCCCTATAAAAATAAATTATAAAAGGTTGTCGGAAAAGTCGTTTTAAATGACTTTTTGCGACAACCTCTTTTTATTTTCATACTCCGTTCGCATCAATTATGCAATATGCATAGTTGTTTGCATGCAAGTAATTTCTGCAAGGGGGTGATGTAGACACTCTCTTTTTTAGCCGGTCCGATTATGCTATTTAAAAATTTAAAAGCAGATAATATTTAGACCCTGAAAGTGTCAGTGGTAAATGATGTAGAAGAAAGTCTGAATTTAAATTGGATTAGGATAGAAAAGCAATAGTTTTTTGGTATTGCAGATTTCCGGTACTTATCCTATCTTGCAATGAAAAGAAATTACTTCTCGAGTAGTCCTATACACGGACTTACTTTTTAAAAACTCTGATTTCTCTAAACAACTTATAGATATGTTTGAATTGCATCCAGTAGGCTATACCCACCCAAGAAAGTAGCGATCAAGATAACTACGGCACCTATAATATTAAGCAAGACGGAATTTCGCTTGTCTCCCAATAGTTTCTTATTATTCATAATGACGAACAAAAAGATTGCTACTACAGGAAGCAAGATACCATTCAAGGCTTGCGCCATGAGCAAGACATCCATCGGACTGAAACCGATTGCGGAAGTAATGATACCGATAATGATAACGCTCGCGAATACCATTTTGAACTTTTTGTTTTTCATTCCGTTTTCCCATTTCATAACGCTGCTGATCGCGACTGCCGCACCGAGAGGACTCGCAATTGCGGATGAAAACCCTGCGGCAAAAATCCCGATGGCAATGAAGACTTTAGCCCAAGAGCCGAATAATGGCTCCAATTGGTAGGAAAGGTCGGCTACACTGTTGACTTCCATTCCGTACATCGTTGTACCGGCTGTAATCAATACAGCTGCAGTAATCAAACCGCCTACACAGATTGAAATAATCGTATCCCATCTAGCCTCTTTTAAATCGCTCGCCTGTGTCCAGCGTTCCTGTACCATCGAAGAGTGGATGAAGAAATTGTATGGAACAACTGTCGTTCCAACCAGTGCGATGATCATGATGATGGAACCGGCAGGCATAGAAGGAACAAATGCCCCTGAAAATACTGCGCCAAGATCAGGCTTCACAACAATCATTGTTGTGATAAATGTCAGACTCATAATGACGACTAAGGTAATCATCAATTTTTCTATCAACTTATAACTGCCTGATAGTCCTAAGAACAAAATAGCCACGCCTATGAAAGGGCTTACAACATTAGCTGGAATAGATGTCAGGGTAGAGATTCCTAGCGAAGTACCCATCAAATCCCCAGAAATGTATGCGGCGCACCCTACGCCGATTGAAATGATGACCAGCCAAATCGATGCGAATTTCAGCAGCGGCTGTTTGAATTGATCGTGTATTGCTTCCCCGAGTCCCTTTTGGGTAATCACACCGAGACGTGCAGACATCTCTTGCAGAACAATGGTTGCGATGATGGAAAATACAACTGCCCATAAAATCGCATATCCAAATCCTGCTCCCGCCCTTGTTGCGGTTGTGACTGTACCGGGTCCGATGAATGAAGCTGTAATAATGGCTCCAGGCCCCATCGCTTTGATTTTAGCCAACAAGCCCTTTTTCTTAACTAGATTTGCAGATACCATATCAGCTGTCATTTCTTTTTCCCCCTAATTCTTAACACACTATAAGTGAAGGAAAATATACTTATTTTTCCTCAAGTGAGTTGTAAATCGTTTGTTTTGATACCCCTATTAATTCAGCAATCCGATCAGTCGATCCTTGTATGAGGAACATACCCTTGCTTTCCAAGTGGCGGACGAACTTAATTCGGTCTTTTCGTTTTAGATTATCAATGTCAATTCCAAGCTCCACAATCGTGCTTTTAGTAATTTGGTCAAATACTTCATCGATATGGGTAGCATAGGACTCATCAAATTGTTGGTCCGAATTGTTCGTCTCTGGAAGGATCATTTCTCCTAATACTTGATGTAATCGGTTCATCTCCGTAATGTCCAAGTTGATGCCTAAGAATCCGATGACTTCACCGCTCAGGTTTCGTATAAATACGATAGACGTCTTGATGATCTTACCTCTTGTTGTATTCGTTATGATGCCATTGAAGTCCTTAATGTCTTCAGGTTTCTTCTTCAGTTCCTTTAAAATAAATTCAGTAGTAGGAGCACCAAGGCTCCTTCCAGTGACATCGCCTTTTAAATAAATTAAAGAAGACTCCACATCTGTTATGTCGTGTATGACAATTTCACAATTGACATTGAAGACTCCATAGATTGCATCTGCCATTCGTATATATGCGTCAAAAAAATGATTGTTTTCTCTCATGGTAAATGAACACTCCTCAGTATAAATATCCTTTCTAGTTTCCTATAGATAAGGTGAAAAATCGAGCACTATTACTAAATATAGATATATTTACCTGAGGAGAATATGAAATTCCTTTAATTACTGCTTGATATTCTGCTGATTGTGCAGAATGTTTCCTGCAAGTGCATACAAAATGAGAGTGGAAGCAAAGTGAGCAGATAGTTGATTAGGATCTTGCTGCGGATAAATTTCCACGAAATCCATTCCAATCACGCCTAATTTACAAATCTCGTGCACTAATGTCAGTAGTTCATATGAAGTCAATCCATTTCCATCTACTGGTCCGCCTGGATTAAATGCAAAATCCAATACATCACTACAGATGGTCAGGTATACACAGTCGACATCCTTGGAAGCCATTGCATGAATTTCTTTTGCAAGTTCCTTTAAATCTTTATGCCCTCGGATATCATTGACAGTCAATGTCACCGCACCCGCAGCTTTTGCATTGCGTCCGCTTTGAGGTTCGTTACGCGGACCGTGAATTCCTGTGTGGATGATGCTCTCATTGCGTACGCCTTCCTGTTCGTAAAGTCGGGCGAATGGACTGCAGCGTGCATACTGATCGCCATTGTGTGAAGGCAAGTTGTCATAATGTGCATCTAAATGAATGATACCGACCTTTTTTCCTGTCTCTGTTATGGAGCGGACAATCGGAAACGTGATGCCATGATCTCCACCTAAGCCAACGACGAATTTACCAGACTTCCACAGATCAGAAGTGAAGGAGGTAATTCGTTTCATTGTCTCATCGACATCTGCAGGCACAACATCAACATCTCCTACATCACCGAGTGTGACGTGTTCGAAAACGTCCATATCATTGATTTCTGGTAGATAACCAGAATATCTTGCAGAACATAAACGCATAACTTTTGGTCCTAGTTCACAACCCGTATAGTCGCCCCACGTCACAGCGCCTTCCCAAGGAACTCCATACACCAATACATCTATATCCGAAAAGTCTTTTGTGGCCGAGATATTTTTTGCTCCTAACATACAAGGAGTATTTCCGTAAATTGTTTCAACCATTATTGCAACCACCTTTACTTTTTTTAAACTGTTTTTAATTATATTAAACTCATGTTTAAGAATTGTCAAATACTTTTAAAAAAAATAAAAACAAGATTTTTAAATCGGAACAAAAAATGAGTGAATAAAAAGGAGATCGATTTTCATCGAAACTCCTTTGTGTATTATCAATATATCCAATTTTGAATACACTGAATTAACTTTTTAGCACCTGGAGATACATGTTTAAAAGAAGTGGCGGCAATGCCAATAGAACGTGAATAATTTCCCTCCAATGGAATTGCGCGAATGTTTTCAGGTAAGCGATATAATATCATTGACGGCAAAATACTGATGCCAAGACCATTTTGCACCATAGAGATGATAGCTTGATCTTCTTCGATTTCATATTGAATAGGTGGAGTAATTTTATACTTTTTAAAGATTCTACTGACATCATTGTCAATAGTGGATTTAGGCATTATGAAACCTTCGTTTCGAAGTTGCTCATAATGAATCAGTTCATTGTGAAAGAGTGGATGTGTATCTGGGACAATGCAAAGCAACGGGTCTGTTATGATAGGGATTGTATCAAACGAGCTTGCAGTGGGGAGGGATAAAAAACCGAAGTCAATTTTTCCTTCTGAAATCCACTCTGTAATGTCATCATAATTTCCTTCATATAGCTTAATCTTAATCAGTGGAAAATCTTCCGAGAACTTTTTAAGAATGAGGGGAATCCATTGAATCGATACGCTTGGAAAAGTGCCGATTCGAACAATACCTGTCTCAATGCCATTAAATTCTGATGCCTTCTGAAGCATTTGCTCATTTAGCTTTAACATACCTTGCATATATACGAGCATTTCACTGCCGTTTTCTGTTAGGCTTGTGCCCGATCGATTTCTAATTAACAATGTAAATCCAAAGTCGGCTTCTAGACTTGCGATAGCATGACTTACGGCAGACTGTGTAAGTTTAAGTGTTTTTGCTGCTTTTGATAAACTTCCTAATTCCACGACAGTCCTGAAAATCTCGAATTTTATTAATGACATAACTCTCACCTTTCTCACACATGAATATAATTAATATATAACATTATAAACATTCATTTGACTTATGTAAAAAATGAAAATTATAATAGAGAGAATAATAAAATGATTGGGGATATTATAATGACTAGACAATGGGGAATTAGCACGGAGCTCATCCACGATCAACATACAACAGAAAGAAAAATAGGTGCTGTCGCTCAGCCGATTGTACCAGCTGTTGCTTACTCATTCGAAAATCATAAGATGGCGTCTGATACGGTATCTGGAAAAGAAGATGGTATTTATTATGGCAGGTATGGCAATTGTACATTGCGTGCATTTGAAGAAAAAATGGCGGCACTCGAAAATGGGGAAGCAGCCCTTGGTCTAGGTTCGGGAATGGCGGCCATATCATCCACGCTGTTTGGTGTATTACAAAACGGGGATCATCTGATTGTCACAAAAGATGTTTATGGAGGTACATATCACTTTTTAACGACATTGGCACCGCGATGTGGGATATCGTTCAGTTTAGTGGATTGTACGGATATCGATTGTATCGTGAAGGCAATTCAGCCAAATACAAAAGCAGTCTATATTGAAACGCCATCCAATCCATTGCTTACGATTTTGGATATTAAAGCAATTGCGCAAGTGACTAAACAATATGATCTTCCGCTCATCGTAGACAATACGTTCATGTCGCCATGTTTGCAAAAACCGTTGGAATTAGGCGCGGACATCGTAATTCATAGTGCAACAAAATACTTGAATGGTCACGGAGATGTTTTGGCCGGCGTAATTGTTGCAGATGCAAAATTTATTCATTTTATACGCCAACAAATTATGGGCGATCTTGGACAAGTATTAAGTGCGTGGGATGCATTTTTGATTTTAAGGGGGCTGAAAACACTTGGGTTAAGAATGGAACGTCATTGTAGTAATGCCCACAAGATCGCGACATTCCTGGAAAATCATCCAATAGTGGAAAAGGTATATTATCCAGGATTGAAATCCCATCCGCAATATGAAATCGCTGATCGGCAAATGAAGGGGATGGGCGGCATCGTGTCGTTTGAAATGAAAGGCGGAAGTGCGACGGCGACGGCTTTTATAGATGCTTTGAAATTGTCGATGATATCCTTTAGTCTCGGTGATCCGGAAACGCTCGTTCAGCACCCGGCGACGATGACGCATTCATCGTTGCCTGAAACGGAACGGCTTGCTGCTGGTATTACAGATGGTCTCATCCGACTATCAGCAGGGCTTGAAGATATTGAAGACATCGTTGCTGATTTGGAGCAGGCTTTTGATAAGGTAAATGAATTAAGTAAACGAAACGGAGTGGGTACACATGCGTGAAGTAAAAGATTTGGAACCAGTATCAATGTATACAATCACGGCTAAGTTAATGAATCATACAGTGGATATTGTCACGGACAGGTTTGGAGAAGAAGGAAAACGTATGATGCAGGCAGGCGTTCAAAATGTAGTGGATGAACAACAAGCCGAAGGAAATGGACAGTTAACCGGGCAGGCGCTATTTTCATTTGATAAGCTATTTGACGATGAAAAAATCAAAGAAACATTCCAGTCCTACAATAAAGCGCAACAGTCAGCGGGGCAAGAACCCCATACAATGTTTGCGGTAATGGCAAAATTATTTGCGCATATCGCAAAGTCCGTAGTGGAACGATTCGGCAAAGAAGAAGGGGAACGGGCGATGATGGATAGTGTCGGTGCTTTCGGCGAAGAACGCGGTCGCGATATTGCCCGTCGTGCTGCTGCTGTCGGGAAGCCAAATACGATGGATAATTATTTATCTAATTATGACATGGGTCGCAGTGAACTGTTTGAGTATGAAACCCTTTTTCATCCAACCGAAATTGAACAGACTTTTACAAAATGTGCGTTTGCAGAGCAATGGAAAAAAGACGGGATGGAGGACTACGGAATCCTATACTGCCATATGATCGACCCTTCGATTGCTAGGGGATTTAATCCGAACTTTGAAGTGATACATGATCAATATGTTTTAAAAGAAGGTGTCTGTCACTTTCAGTTCCAAATGAAAGATGAAGAGAAAAGTGATAGAGGGTTTTCCAAATGATTAATAAAGAACGTCTCTGGGCTCGATTAACGGGACTAAGTGGCATTGGAAAGCAAGAAAGTGGAGGCGTCACTCGCTTTTCTTTTACGAGAGAAGAACGCGAAGCAAAAGCGTTGGTCTCTTCATACATGACAGAAGCAGGCATGACAGTTAGAGAAGATGCTGTAGGAAACTTGATCGGTAAGAAAGAAGGTCGGCAAAAAAATGCGCCAGCTGTTCTGATGGGTTCCCATATCGACACAGTTCTGAACGGCGGTATGTTTGACGGGGCTCTAGGTGTGATTGCAGGCATCGAAGTAGTTCATGCGATGAGCGAAAGAGATATACAACCTGACCATCCGATTGAAGTGATTGCTTTTACGGATGAAGAAGGAAGTCGTTTTGGTTTCGGTATGATCGGCAGCCGGGCGATTGCTGGTACGTTGACTGACAAGGACCTTGAGCAACGTGATGAAAATGGGATAACGATTGCAGAAGCGATGGAGGAATCGGGTCTTGATCCTAAACTGGTGGCAGACGCCGCGAAAGATCCAGCTGACGTAAAAGCATATGTGGAACTGCATATCGAGCAGGGGCGAGTGCTTGAGAATCATGGTCTCGCGGCAGGGACCGTTTCCGGGATCGCGGGCCCGCTTTGGATGAAATGGACGATTACTGGAGAAGCTGGACACGCGGGTGCAACACCGATGAATATGCGGAAAGATCCCTTAATGGCTGCTTCAGAAATCATGCAGTTTATAGAAGGAGAAGCAAAAAAGTACCCGAATCTTGTAGCGACAATTGGACGAATTGCCGTGAAGCCAGGCGGTGTTAATGTAATTCCTTCCGAAGCGACTTTTACGCTTGATCTTCGGGATATCGATGAAGAAATAAGACAGCAGGCTGAGGAAAAGATGGTTGCTCACGCGCAACAAGTTTGCCGCGACCGAGGAGTAGAGATCGAATTTGAAACGTTGCAAAGGGTCACACCGGTTCCATGCTCTGCAGTCATTCGGCAGACGATACAAGCAGCTTGCCTAAAACTGGGCTTGAAATCTTTCGAGCTTCCAAGTGGTGCGGGACATGATGGGATGCAATTTAAAGATTTTTGTCCAATTGGAATGATTTTTGTTCGTTCTGAAAATGGTATTAGCCATAATCCTGAGGAATGGAGTTCTAAGGAAGATTGCGGGAAAGGGACGGAAGTTTTGTATGAGACGGTTTTGTCACTTGTAAGCGAAGTATGAAAAAAAGAGATGTCTAATGTGTTGACGTTTTTGCAAGTAGGATAGATATTGTAGTGTGAATTTTTGAATAGCGCAGGCAATACGAATTCATGTCGTGTTGCCTTTTTTGGTACTTATATTTAGTTATGCGGGTAGTATTAGTGTGATTTTAAGGAGAACCAGATCCCCTCTAAATTCAAAAATATTTTGGGTGCTACCTCTTGATATGGCGAACAAAGTAGAGTCGCAAATCGTGACGCTTAAGGAAATTGGATGATTTCCTTCCGGCTATAGCGTAAATAAACTCTAACCCCCTGTATCAGTACATAACTAATCTAGGCATAGTTATGTACAAAAAGGACAAGATGACCGGGTTAGATAGTTGAGAAGTATATTGACAATTCGGAAATTAGGTTATATTGTGTAATACAAGTTCTTGTATGGTACATGCAAGATAATCTTTATTTTAATTAGTCAATGAAAGTGTATGGGCTTCATCTAAAGAGCTAGTTACTATTGAAAAGTATCTGAAATATTTTTAGCTTTTTGAGTATGAATTCTAAGGTGAAATTTAATTTTTAGAAAGGTGTGCTGAAAATGGGGAGAGAACTATTTGAAAAGGGCTTGAAAGTAAGAAAAGAAGTGTTGGGGGAGGAGTATGTCAATAAGTCAATAGAGTCTGCTACAGATTTTAATAAAGAACTGCAACAACTGGTAACGGAGTATTGTTGGGGAGAGGTTTGGACGCGGGAAGGCTTGCCTAGAAAGACCAGAAGCATTATTAATATTGCAATGTTAACGGCACTTAATAGACCTCATGAATTAAGACTTCATATAAAAGGTGCATTAAATAATGGCGTTACTGAAGAAGAGATTAAGGAAGTGTTGTTGCAGACAGCAATTTATTGTGGAGTTCCTGCTGCGATCGATAGTTTTAGAAATGCAAAGGAAATTATTGAAGAGTATAAGAGTGGAAAAGAAGTTTGAGGGTTTTTAAACAAACCCATAGATGCTCTACACAGTAAAATAGGCTGTAAAGAAAAAAGAGCTGTTACAATGGACCATTAATTGTCAAACAGCTCTTTTTTAGATTTAATTTAGTTCATAAAGGAGGGAATATTCTAATGTTTCATCTGAATCTAAGAAGAAAAATAATGTTGGTTTCTTTTCTGTTCTTATGTATACCTGCACTTTTGATCGGGATCGTAAGCTATCAATTGTCTTTGAACAGCCTGAACGAGTCAGGAAAATTAATGTTAAAAAACAGTGTAAAGCAAGCAATTGAAACAATAAAAATGATGGATCAAGAAGTGAAGCAAGGGAATATCAGCTTGGAAGATGCACAAGAATATGTAAAAGTATCTGTTTTAGGAGAGAAGTCAGCTGACGGTACCCGCCCTATTAATAAAAACATAGACCTCGGTGAGAATGGTTATTTTTATATTATTGATGAGCAAGGGAACCAAATTGCGGATCCATACCTGGAAGGTACGAACACTTGGGACTATCAAGACAGCGATGGAGATTACTTCTTTCAAAATATGATTAAGAATGTCCAAGCCGATGGGTCAACCTATATGGACACATTGTGGGAGCTGCCGGACAGTCCTGGTCAAATGGCGTTGAATGTCAGTTATGCGGAGTTGGAACCGACTTGGGGTTGGATTTTGAGTACGAACAGTTTCTATCAGGATTTTAATAAAAGGGCAAAGGCGATCATGACCGCACTTGCCATTACACTTGCTTTATCTCTAGCGGTTGGGGCAGTCATTATTTATTTTTTCTCACGCAGCATTTCCAATCCTTTGATGGCATTATCAAGTCAAGTCAAACAAGTAGCGCAAGGAAATCTCGCAGTAGATGTTCTGGAAGTGAAAAATAAGGACGAAATAGGGATACTCGTCCAAGGTTTCCAGCAAATGATACACAACGTTCGCCAATTGATTACAAAAATTACAATTACGTCGGATGAAGTTGCAGCGTCCGCAGAACAATTAACGGCGAATGCAGAGCAAAATACAGAAGCAACTGAACATATTGTTGCAGCAATCCAGGAAGTAGATCTTGGGGCAGAAAAACAGACAGAAGGCGCGGATGTAATCGAACAGATGATGACCAGGATGGATACAGGACTGCAAGAGATTGCGACCGATTGCTTGGGCGTTTCAGGAGTGGCTCAAACCTCATCGGCGGAGGCAGAAGAAGGAAATAAGCTTTTGCAACAGTTGATAGGTCAAATGAATATGATCCGCACGACGGCCGCAGAGTCTAGTTCATCGATTGAAAAATTAAAAGTTCACTCTGAGAAAATCGGTACGATCGTAGAAGTCATAGGAAATATCGCCAAGCAGACAAATTTACTAGCTTTGAATGCGGCGATTGAAGCAGCGAGGGCTGGTGAACATGGAAATGGATTCGCTGTTGTTGCCAATGAAGTCCGGGTCCTGGCAGATCAATCTACAGAATCTGTGCAGCATGTTACAAACTTAGTCATGGAAATTCAGAATGAAACAGATAACTCAGTTGTAGGCATGAATGGAGTAAATGTAGAAGTGGGCAGCGGGATCAAAATCGTTAATGAGACCGAACGAAGGTTTGAGTCCATTTTGAATTCGTTAAACCAAGTTGCCGGCCAAATTCAAGGCGTAGCAACCACAACGCAACAAATGTCGGGAAACAGCGGGCGAATCACGGTCTCAGTTAAAGAGTTGAATCAAATCGCTAGGGATTCCTCCAACCATTCCCGTAGTGTAGCAGCGTCGAGTGAAGAGCAACTTGCCTCTATGGAGGAAATTGCTGCTTCAGCTTTTTCATTGTCCCGTATATCAGAGGAACTCCAAACATTAATTGGGGAGTTCAAAGTAAAATGATTAATGGGCAGGTGAGGAGCTCGGCGTCCTGATTTTTGGACGAATCTTTGTAACAGTTTTCAAAGTATTGAATGATCAGTGAAAGATATTGGGCGCTTATATTTTAATTAGACGAAATGGTAAAACAACGCGATGCAAGATTTGTACGCGTTGTTTTTCGTATACAGATAGTTATTGAATATAAAGTAAAATGGAACTGAGCCGTAAAAACGTTTAATTTGATCAACTGATCTTATGTGGATAAACAATGAAATATGACTTTAATCTATTATTTAAATAGTCCGTTGGTAATATGTTTTTAATAGTGTATAAAAAGTAGGTTTGGACGGGTAAGAAAATCTGGATAGTATATTGACAATTTTGAAAGTAGGATATATTCTGTAATACAAGTTCTTGTATGGTACATGCAAAGGGAGCGGAAATTATGTTTGTATGTAAACGCTATCAAACATTTAGGGGAGGAGAGAGACTCAAGAGCTAAGGTTTCTTTGCATTCATATTGTGTACATGTTAATAGATTGAACATTAGGAGGGGAATTATGACGAAAAACTATTGGCAGTTTATTCGTGAAAAGGTTGATTGGCCTGTGTTCTTATTTAGTGGAGGCATACTGTTAGCATTCGTATTATTTTCATTCTTTAAAGTGGATGCAGTCAGTAATTTTGTGAATAAAGGATTTGATTTATCCATTCGCTACTTTGGGGCTTACTGGCAATTTCTTATGATGGCTACCTTTGTTGTTGGAGCGGTATTAGCAGTATCAAAGTACGGCAAAGTCCGTCTTGGTGACGCAAAAAAACCCGAAATGTCTTATTTTAAATGGGTAGCTGTAATCCTGACGACTGGTCTTGGTGCAGGGGGAGTCTTTTGGGCAGCAGCTGAGCCTATGTATTATTTTCTGGATGTGCCTCCCATGCATAAAGGAATTGTAGGAGGTACCGAGGAAGCAATAGGACCCGCTTTAGCTCAGAGTTATATGTCATGGGGATTTACTGCATGGTCTGTTTACGGCGCAATAAGTGCGATTATTTTGATTTATGCGCACAAGCATAAAGGAATGCCGCTGAAGCCTAGAACTCTGTTATATCCGATATTGAAAGAAAAAGTGTTAACGAGTAAATGGGGTGCGGCTGCCGATGTGTTTTGTATTATAGGGGCTGCAGCAGGTACGATCGGCCCAATAGGTTTTCTGGGGTTACAAGTCAGCTATGGGGTAAGTTCGATTTTCGGCATACCTGATACGTTTATAACACAGCTTTCTGTGATCGTTATTTTGACAGGAGTAGTACTCGTATCCACGCTCACAGGTATTGAAAAAGGGATTCAATTTTTAAGTAAGCTAAATGTGAATATGGTTGCGGTGATTGCCGTCTTTTTATTGTTACTGGGTCCTGGTTTATTCATTATCAATTCATTCATGTCTTCCTATGGGACGTATATTAGTGAATTTGTAAATATAAGCACATTCCGTGGCGATGAAGCGTGGCTTGGCGGTTGGATGCTGTTTTTCTTTGGATGGTTTATAGGTTTTGGTCCATTGGTGGCATTATTCGTGGCGAGAATATCGAACGGCAGAAAAATTCGTGAAATTTTTGTAGTAGTTGCTGTCATAGCACCGGTCGTTACAAACTTTTGGTTTACTGTACTTGGTGGAACAGGTATCTTCTATGAGCTGAAAAACTTAGGTTCTGTCAGCGGACCTTTAGAAGAGGGTGGATTGCCAAGTGCGATCATCGCTATAGCAGGACAAATGCCGTTAGGAAGCATAATGCCATCTGTTTTCTTGATCTTGACGACGTTATTCGTTGTGACGACTGTAGATTCCATGTCTTATTCCATCTCAATGGCTGTGACGGGAGACGGAAACCCACCGAAAGTTGTCCGCGTGTTTTGGGCTGTTATTATGTCCACTATCGCTACAATTCTCATTAAAATTGGCGGTGGAGGAATCGGGGCATTACAATCCTTTGTTGTAATAGCAGCAGTTCCGGTATCGATCCTTTTACTTCCAGTTGTATGGTATGCACCGAAAGTTGCTAGAGTGCTGGCGATTGAACAAGGGATTGTCAAAGAGGAGCAAGATATGGTCATGATCAAAGAAGTTGCAGCTGATCGGGAAACAGAATTAAAAAGCCAATAAGATATATTACAATAATCTAAATACTCGTTGACATTTGAAAAGTTAGATAATATACTCATCTCATAGCTTGTATGGTACATGGTAGGTTACTAATTCGATATGAAGAAGTTATTACCGTGGACATGATTCATACAAAGAGAGGTGATTGTGATTACACAGAAAATACAAACGGTCAGTATAACGGCACAAGTTACCAATGCAATACGAGAGGCAGTTACCTCAGGAGAATACGAACCCGGAAAGCAATTGTCAGAAGCAGCGTTATCTCAGTATTACGAAGTGAGCAGGACTCCGATTAGAGAAGCGCTGAAACAATTGGAAAGAGAAGGGCTTGTCGAAATCATTCCCCGTGTAGGCACTTGTGTAAGAAAGCCGACTGAACAAGAGCTTGATGAGCTTTTCACAGTAAAGGAAGCGTTAGAAGGATTTGCAGCAGGACTCTTGGCGGAAAGCCAGGACCCGGTAGCGATCAAAGAACTTGAAGAAGCCGTCAATTTAATGGAAGTTGCCGCCCGGAAAAATGATACGAATCTATACGTGGAAGCGAATGAACAGTTTCACGCGGCGATTCTGGCAGGAGCGAACAATTCCAAATTAAGCTATTTACTTAACTTGATGCTGAATCAAATTCCATACCAACGCTACGTCCATATAAGTATCAACGATCCAGAACGTTTAGTTAGATCGCTTAAAGAGCACCAAGTGATACTAGAAGTGATTTTGAAAGGCAAACGTGATGAAGCTGAAGGCACGATGAGACGTCATGTCGAAGCAAGTGCTAAAGGATTGAAAGCAGGGATTGCCAAAAAGATGAGTGCGAGCTCAGTTAATTAGGAGGAGAAACATTATGAAATTTGGAGTATTTGCAAACCTATCAGGCCCAGGACGCCATGACGAATATTATAAAGTGTTGGACGAGGCTCGTGAGCAAGCGATTTATTTTGATGAAAACGGTTACGATTCAGTTTGGTATACGGAACACCATTTCGGCCATGAGGGGAACGAGTTAATCTCTAACCCCTTGATGATGGGTGCAGATATTGCAGCTCGCACAAAAAACATTCGAATTGGTCAAGCAGCAAACGTAGCGACGTTCTGGCATCCTTTACGTTTGGCAGAAGATATTGCGATGCTTGATCAGTTGAGTAAAGGCCGAGTTGAGGTAGGATTGGCCCGTGGTTTGTACGGTCGGGAAGCAGCCAACTTGAATCCTTTATCCGATCCGAAAAATAACGATCAAAACCGAGCGGTATTCGAAGAAACACTGGAAGTCATGAAAAAAGCATGGTCTAACCGTTTCTTCTCCCATAAAGGCGAGTACTTCAATTTCCCGGCAGACGGGTTGTCATGGAAACATCCGATGAGCCCGCCTTCTCCAGAATTCATGGATATGGAAAAAGGGGAAATCAGCAAAATCTCGCTTATGCCGAACACTTATGAAAATCGCATGCCGAACATTTGGCAAACAATTGACTCACCTCGTTCAATTGAAATCGCTGCTCAAACAGGAATTAACGGGATCTTCTGGATGCCGACTGTAAAAGAGCTGAAGCAACGTTTTGAGCTATATCGTGATAAAGCTTCTGAAGCAAGAGGTGTTGAAGTACCACTTGGCCAAGGAATTGCACTTGTGCGTGATGTCTATGTCGCAGAAACAATGGAAGAAGCCCGTGCGGATTTCGAAGAGGCTGTACTAAATACGTACCGCTGGATCTGCCATTGGAGAGGCCTCAGCAACTTGCTTGATCCGGGTGAAGTGTTGAAAGAAGGACAGGAACTTGATTTTGATTTCTTGTTCCATAGAAATATGTTGGTTGGAACGCCGGAATACGTAGCAGGTAAGATTCAGGAACTCCAAGATGAATTGAACTTGGAAACCTTGCTGCTATGGACAAATCACAGCACATTGCCGCATGAAAAAATCATGAAGAGCATGAAGCTATTTACGGAAGAAGTTATGCCAAAATTCGCAAAAACAAAATTGGAGGTAAATTAATATGTTAGAAGTTCGTAAAGTATATACAGCTATCGAAGAAACTCGTATGGAAGGTGGCAAACAATTAGACCAGCCGATCAAAATGATCACAACGATGTTGGTTATGAAGAATCCTTGGGTTGAAAGAGGATATGTAGAAGATTTAATGCCGGAAATTAATGAGTATGCTCCTGAAATTGGAGAGATTCTAGTGAAGGAATTATTTAAGCATATTGATTCTGCCGATGATGTTGAAGCTTTCGGTAAAGCTGCAGTAGTGGGTGTTGACGGTGAAATGGAACATGCTTCTGCTTTCATCCATACATTGAAGTTCGGTAATAAGTTCCGCGACGCTGTCGAAGGAAAAAGCATCTTGCCGTTTACGAACAAACGCGGCGGTGCAGGGACTGCTGTACTTATTCCCATGGTACACAAAAACGAAGACTCTAAACGTTCTCACTTCCTGACTTTCGAAGCGACGATTCCAGATGCACCACGTGCAAATGAAATTGTAGTTGCAATCAGTGTTTCGACAGCTGGCCGTCCATTCCCAAGAACCGGTGACCGCCACCAAGACATGGTTGAGATGGGTCTTGCCTAATGTCAAACATTTCGTATGATCAAGAAACCACTTTATATAAAGAAAAAGGAGTGGGAGAACCGTTAATCTTTATTCACGGTGTCGGACTGGATCATGCAATGTGGCAACAACAAGTGAATCGTTTGTCTGCAAATTACCGCGTAATTACGTATGACATGTTGGGACACGGGGGATCATCGCATCCTCCTGGTCCTTATTCACTTTCACAGTTTGTCGAGCAATTGTCCACGCTTGTGAATAAGCTGAAGCTTCCGAAAGTTAATATAGTAGGATTCTCCATGGGAGCAATGGTTGCACAGTCATTTGCCGCCAAATTTCCGGAGAAAATTAGAACCTTGACCATTATGAATTCGGTCGCCAACAGAACGTCCGAGCAGAGAAAAGCGATTGCTGCGAGAGTTGAAGAAGTGAAGAAATTAGGGCCGCAAGTCACAATCGAGCCTGCGATTCAGCGCTGGTTCAACCAAAAGTTTCAGGAAAAGAATCAGGAGATTGTCAATGAAGTGAGACACCGCCTCGAAACAAATAATGCAGATGGGTATATAGCTGCCTATACGTTATTTGCGACAGCGGATGAAGAGGTTTGGCAACAGTTGAAGGACATTACAGTTCCTTCACTCATCATAACAGGCGAATATGACGTGGGTTCGACACCGGAAATGTCGCAGCAAATACATGAAAAACTATTGAATTCTGAGTTGTTGGTTGTTCCGGATACAAGACATATGTTACCTGTCGAGAAGCCGGAAATCGTAAATCAGGCGATTCATTCATTTATCCAAAAGCATGTCAATTGAATGAAAGGAGTGTGCCGGGATGTCATTGAAAAAATATAAAATGTATATTAACGGTGAGTGGGTAGAATCGGAAAGCGGTGAATACTTCCCCAGCTATAATCCAGCAACGGGTGAAGCTTGGTGTGAAGTCGCCAAAGGTACGGAAGAAGATGTGAATCGAGCAGTGCAAGCAGCACATGAAGCTTTTCAAAATTCGGAATGGGCTGAGATGACCTACACAGAACGCGGTAAACTCGTGCATAAATTGGGAGAGCTGATTTCTCAAAATATTGAGAAGCTAGCGGAGTTCGAAACGAGGGATAATGGAAAATTACTTCGGGAAATGCGCGGTCAGCTCACTTATTTACCCGAATTTTTCTATTACTACGCAGGGTTGGCGGATAAAATCCACGGCCAAACCATGCCAATAGACAAGAAGGATATTTTCGCCTTCACGACAAGAGAGCCACTAGGCGTAGTTGCGGCAATCACACCATGGAATTCGCCGCTATACCTAACTACGATTAAATTAGCCCCAGCTTTAGTGGCAGGGAACACGATTGTCATTAAGCCATCTGAAATGACATCCGCTTCACTTCTTGAACTGATGAAGTATGTTGAAGAAGCAGGATTTCCAAAAGGCGTTGTCAATGTAGTCACCGGTTTTGGAATGCCGGTCGGCAATACGTTGACAGCTCATCCGCTCGTAAGAAGAGTAGCCTTTACAGGCGGGAACGAATCAGCACGTCATGTCGTTCGGAATACAGCGGAAAACTTCGCTCAAGTATCCTTGGAACTTGGCGGGAAATCACCGAATATCGTCTTTGAAGATGCCGATCCTGAAAGCGCTGCGATGGGTATCATTGCAGGGATATTCGGAGCATCCGGACAAAGTTGTGTAGCGGGATCCCGTGCGTTGCTCCACGTGGACATTTACGATCAAGTGCTTGAAAAGCTAGTGGAACGCGTTGAACAAATTAAAATAGGGGACCCCCTCCTAGATGATACTGAAATGGGACCACTTGCAACGGAAGCGCAACTAGAACGAGTGAAAGAATATGTGGGTATCGGCCAGGCGGAAGGCGGCAAAATCGTTATCGGCGGGAAAACCCCAGAGAATACCGACGCAGGTTGGTATTTTGAACCAACAATCATAGAGTTGATTAACCACGACGCACGTATTGCCCAAGAAGAGATTTTCGGACCTGTGTTGAGCATCATCCCATTCAAAGATGAGGAAGAAGCGATTGCTTTGGCCAATGGTACGGAATACGCCCTAGCCACAGGAATTTGGACTCGAGACGTCGCAAGAGCACACCGTGTAGCAAAAGCCGTTCACGCTGGTATCATATGGGTGAATACATACAGAAGTATTTCGCCACTTATGCCAATCGGAGGTTCGGGATTAAGCGGGCACGGAAGAGAAAGCGGTTTCGATGCAATTTATGAATATACACAAAGCAAAGCGGTTTGGATCAACACATCAAGCGAGCCTATGCCAGATCCATTCATCATGCGCTAAGCCGAAGCGGGCAATTAATATATATAGAGAGAGAGGAGAAACCGATATGCATATTGAAAAAGCGATTCATTTGCCGGATATAGCATTCGTACGTCTCTGCAATGATCGATTTGGAGTGAATAAAGGTCTCTACAACACAATAGACACGTTTTTCTATGATAGAGGATTTGAAGAAATTTTAGAAAGGCGTAAAAATGTGTTGGTCTTCCTTGAATATATTAAAAGAACAAGCGGAACGAAAGAGCAGCGTGTGAAATTCGGAAGTGGCGGGTTAAGCTTGAAAATCGAAGAATATTTAAAAGAAGAAAATAAGATCATTCAAATCATGAAGTATCAATCCAATATAGCCACCACCAGCAGAAAGAGGGTAAACTAGATGGCTAATAAATCACTAGCGAGCTTACAAACGAAACACTTACTTATTAATGGTGAATGGGTGGAAACAGAAGAGTATACTGAATTGCGTTCTCCGTATTCAGATGAGGTAATTGCCCATATTGCTAAAGCAACAAAAACAGAAGCTGATCAAGCGATCGAAGCAGCCTTACAAACACGTAAAGTGATGGCGAAAATGCCTGCTTATCAACGAGCGGAAATTTTGGAAAACTTAGTTTCCTTATTGCAGGAGCGTTCTGAAGAAGCGGCTGAGATCATTGCTTTGGAAGCAGCAAAACCAATTGCAACTGCAAGAGGTGAAGTAATCCGAACAATTGAGACGTATAAATTTGCAGCAGAAGAAGCGAAACGTATTCATGGAGAAACTCTTCCACTGGATGCGGCTCGGGGCGGAGTGAATCGCCTGGCCTACACCGTGCGAGAGCCGCTAGGAGTAATCGGTGCCATCACACCTTTTAATTTTCCGATGAACTTGGTGGCACATAAAGTCGGTCCTGCTATCGCAACTGGAAACACAATTGTTTTGAAACCGGCTGCACAAACACCATTATCCTCTTATTTTATAGCGGAACTTTTATTGGAGGCAGGATTGCCAGCGGGCGCGATTAATGTCATCACAGGAGACGGCAGAGAAGTTGGAGATCAAATCGTAACAGATAATCGAGTGAAAATGATCACATTTACAGGCAGTCCGGCGGTTGGTATCGGAATAAAAAGCAGGGCAGGATTGAAGAGAGTGACTCTTGAGCTAGGTTCAAATGCAGCTGTGATTATTGACAGTGGCGTAGACCTTGATAAAGTCGTTTCTCGCTGTGTGTCAGGTGCATTCTCTAACCAAGGACAGGTTTGTATCTCACTTCAACGCGCTTACGTTCACGAAAACCTATATGATGAATTCGTTTCGAAAATCGTGAAAGAAACAAAAAAACTCGTTATTGGTGATCCGTTACATGAAGAAACTGATGTATCCGCTTTGATTTCTTCAAAAGACGTGGAACGGACATTGAGTTGGATTGAAGAAGCAAAAAGACAAGGCGCAAAAGTGGCAACGGGCGGAGAAGCACAGGGGAATATCCTACTGCCAACAATCTTGACTGAAGCGGAACCGAATCAAAAGGTTTCCTGTAATGAAGTGTTTGCTCCAATCTTAGTCGTAGACAAAGTGAAATCAGTAGATGAAGCAATCGAGAAAGTAAACGATTCGCGTTTTGGACTTCAGGCAGGAATTTATACAAATGATATAAGCACGGCACTATATGCAGCGGATGAGTTGTATGTAGGCGGCGTCATGATCAATGACATTCCAACTTTCCGAGTGGATAACATGCCTTATGGCGGCGTCAAGGAAAGCGGGAATGGAAGAGAAGGATTGAAATATGCGGTTGAAGAAATGACGGAAATGAAATTAGTCGTCTGGAATCGTAATTAGGAGGCAATGTATGGCTTACTACGCGGCATTTTTGCATATGATTCAGCCTGAAAAAAATGAGGAAGTCCGTCCGCGTCATATTAAGTACTTGGATGAGCTGGATGAACAAGGGAAGATCTTTGCCCGTGGCCCTTTTGCCGATCAATCAGGCGGATTAGTTATTTATCAAGCGAATTCTTATGAGGAAGCACTGAAGTTGGCGGAGGCCGACCCTCATGTAGTGGAGAAAGTCCGACGGCTTGAGCTTAAAGAATGGAAACCCATTATCAGTGAGGTTTTAAAGTGACACTGTCTTTGTTGAACAAAGAAAAAGAGATAGGTTTTCCTTATTTACTTGCATGGTACATGGTAACGATTAACAGGAAGGAGGCCGTAAATTGGATGGACAGAATACAGCATTGCTTTTGATAGACCTCCAAAATGAGGGCGGTACGTCTGCTGTTCCTGGAATGGATCGAATCATCAAAAAGACAGCAGATTTAATCAAAGTATGCAGACAAAAGAAAATTCCTATTATTTATACGCGCCATATTAATAGAGGGGATGGGATTGGGCTTGCGAACCGAGAACCTGTCGACCAGAATGGAGAGCCTCTTTATTACCACACTGACTCCAACTCGATAGAAATTATCAGTGATTTGAGAAATCAACCTGGTGATATCATTGTAGATAAATATCGATACAGTGGTTTTCATGAATCCAGCTTAGACTTAATGTTGAGAAGCTTGAACATAAAGAACCTAATTGTCGGTGGAGTTCTAACCGATGTCTGTGTCCTTTCGACTGTAATGGACGCTTACTATCGTGATTATCAGATCGACCTGGTGAAAGATATTTGTGGAACTACTACAGATGGAGCGCATATGGCAGCGGTTTGTATGATGGCTAATTGGGTCTATGATATTTCTATATTTGATGCCGATCAAATGTGCAATAAATTATCGGGAGAATCGTATCATGTTTGGAAATCCAATGAGCCGGATGAATTACAATTTACACCTGATAATTTGAGAGAAGTGTATGACAAGTTAACAGTAAGCTGTACTGTATAATCAATTACTTTTGGCATTATGGTGTCCGTATTTTTTCGAGCCATTTAAATTCAGCCAGAGTTTAAACCTTCATTAAGTTCGATAAAACCATAAAAGCACCCCATTACTTATAGAAGTGCAGGACTTTAACCTTTCAGTTAAATTGTTAAAAAAGGAGGAAGAAAATGAAGTCTATCGAAAAAGTAGAAGCGGAAGTAGGCGTAACGATAGAGGTAGATGCTAAAACACCACTGAACAACCAACTAGATGCTACTACTGAAGAACATTACGCGACTGAAGAAGTCCCTATGAGTCAAAGGAATATTGGTTTTTTCGACATGGTGGCGATTTGGGTTGGAGCTAACTCAAACAACGCATCCTGGTATGTAGGAGGAACAGTAGCTGGGATGGCGTTTGCGGGTGCAATTGGGGTTACATTGATTTCTAATCCAATCGCTTATCTAATATTGGCACTGGTAGGTTACATGGGTTTTAAAGTAGGAACCTCTACTATGGCATTAACTAGACCAGCATTCGGAATTAAAGGAAGTCTTCTCCCTACAGTTTTAAACACAATTGTTTTCCTAGGATGGGCAGTAGTTAATACATTTATTGCCGTTATTTCAATGAGTTTTATTTTAAAAGATTTATTTGGATGGGCGGCATACGGGGAACCAGGCAGCAAGGGACCGATGATACTTGGGATTGTATTCATGAGTTTACTGAACTTGCTGGCCGTATCATTAGGACGGAATTCCATTAAGATTGTTGAAAGAATTGGAATCGTATTGGTTCTCATATTGGGTGTCTGGATAACAGTTGTCGTCTTGAATACGCATCCGCTATCAGCCATCCTGGATTGGAAAGCACCACCAGAATCTGTTGTGCCGGTTGGAAAAGCTGTGGATATCATGGCTGCGTTTAGTTTGGCTTGGGTGCTCGGGATTGCTGAGTTCACAAGATATACGCGGACAGCGAGAACAGCGACTGTCGCTCCACTTGTAGGGGCATACGTTTCACTTCTGTGGTTTGCTTTTATCGGAATTATCGCTACGATTGGTGCAGCGCTTTCTACCGGGGTGTACAATCCGGATAATTCAGACCCCAGTTCCATCGTAACGAATTTGGGACTTGGATCGTTTGCATTGATCCTCATTGTAGTAGCGTGTGTGACGACTAACGTTGTAAACTTGATGGCGGCAGGAATCTCCATCACGAATGTGACGAAAAAGGTAAAGCCTTTGCATTCCATTTGGATGGTGACCGTCCTAGCAGGATTCTTAATGCTCGTACCACTGTATCTAGCTAGTTTCTTGGATACGTTCATGGGCTTCTTGGATTATATCGGTATGGTTTTAAGTGCATTGCTTGGAATATTGGTAGCTGACTATTTCATAGTGAAGAAGCGCTCATATGATGTACGGGAATTCGAGAAAGTTGGGGGCGCCTACTGGTTTTACAAAGGCGTCAATCTTAAAGCCGTGGCAGTTTGGGCTTTGGGTGTTGTATTTTTCTTATCGGTTAGTAACTCGGGGCTCCTTAATAATTCAGTAGGGGCGGTATATCCAACAATTCTATTTACGGCAGTACTTTATAGTCTCATATCATTGAAAGGCAAGCAGCCAAAATTAACATAAGAGAATCCAGTAAAAACCAAAATGGAAAAGGAGAGATAGATGATGGGAAATATTGAAAAACAAGATCTTTTTAAACAAATCATGGGGAACTATCCTACAGGAGTTACAATCCTGACTACAACCAATGAAGATGGAACACCAGTAGGTTTGACAGTTAACTCGTTTGCTTCCGTATCGTTGGATCCGCTTATGGTACTGTGGTCAATCGATCATAAAGTATCTTCTTTGGAAGCGTTCACAAAAGGCGGGAAGTTTGCAGTTCACGTTTTGGCTGGCGAGCAGCAAGAGCTATGCAAAACATTCGCTAGCAAAGTTGAAGATCGTTTCGCTGATTGCAAATGGGAGCTTTCCGAAAATGGGTTGCCTATCATTGACGGTGCTTTCGGAGTGTTTGAATGCAAGACGTTCCAAACGGTTGAAGCGGGCGATCACACTATTTTAATTGGCGAAGTGATAGATTTACAGGCTGATACAACGAAAGAACCGATGCTGTATCACCGCAGATGTTTCGGCTCGGTTCCTCCTGTATTTTACGAGCCAATTAACTCTCCTTCTTGATAATAGATAAGAGTAAGAAGCCAAGACTTTTTTTGAAAAGTTTCTTGGCTTTTTATGTCTCAGGATACCTGCCTCCACACCGAGTCTTCAATTATTCAGACAATCGGAACACTTTGCTAAATTGGAAATACAAGATAATGCATTGACAGTTCCACAAGTACGATATATTCTGTACTATAAGTTTTTGAATAGTACAGGCAACACGAATTAAAGTCGTGTTGCTTTTTTTTTTGAGATTGGTGTTGAAAAGTATGAGGAAAGGTGGAAACAAGGTTTACTCAGCATAACATTATAAATTTGTAACAAATCGAAATTTTGGAGGAGAATTATGACGAAAGACTATTGGAAGAATATTCGTCAAAAGATAGATTGGCCTGTGTTTCTATGCAGTGGAGGCGTACTGGTAGCATTTGTGCTGTTTTCATTTTTTAAAGTGGATGCGGTCAGTAATTTTGTGAATAAAGGATTTGATTTGTCGATTCATTACTTTGGCGCGTACTGGCAGTTTCTCATGATGGCCACCTTTGTGGTGGGGGCGGTAATAGCAGGGTCCAAGTATGGTAAGGTCCGCCTGGGCGATGCCAAGAAGCCTGAAATGACTTATTTTAAATGGGTAGCCGTAATCTTAACGACGGGACTTGGAGCGGGCGGTGTCTTCTGGGCAGCGGCAGAGCCGATGTATTATTTTCTGGACGTGCCCCCGATGCATAAAGGTATAGCGGGTAGCACCGATGAAGCGATCGGGCCTGCTTTGGCTCAAAGCTATATGTCATGGGGCTTTACTGCATGGTCTGTCTATGGTGCTATCAGTTCGATCATTTTGATTTACGCGCATAAACATAAAGGGATGCCGTTGAAGCCCAGAACTCTGTTATATCCGATATTGAAAGAAAGGATTTTAACGAGCAAATGGGGTACGGCAACGGATGTGTTTTGTATTATCGGCGCCGCAGCAGGCACAATTGGTCCGATTGGATTTCTTGGGTTACAAGTCAGCTATGGGCTCAGTTCAATTTTCGGAATACCGGATACGTTTAGTACACAGCTTTCTGTGATCGTTATTTTGACAGGAGTCGTACTTGTATCCACGCTTACAGGTATTGAAAAAGGGATCCAATTTTTAAGTAAGCTGAATGTGAATCTAGTTGTAGTGATTGCCGCCTTCTTGCTTTTATTTGGTCCTGGTCTATTCATCATCAACTCGTTCATGTCTTCCTATGGTACGTATATTAGCGAATTCATAAATATAAGCACATTCCGTGGCGATGAAGCATGGCTTGGCGGTTGGTTGCTCTTTTTCTTCGGATGGTTTATTGGTTTTGGCCCGTTGGTGGCATTATTCGTGGCAAGAATATCGAACGGAAGAAAAATTCGTGAGATATTTGTAGTGGTTGCGGTAATCGCGCCGATCATTACAAACTTCTGGTTCACGGTACTTGGCGGAACAGGTATTTTCTATGAATTAAATAACGCAGGTTCTGTCAGTGGTCCGTTAGAAGAAGGCGGATTGCCGAGCGCGATCATCGCCATCGCAGAGCAAATGCCTTTGGGAGCCATCATGCCTTCTGTTTTCTTGATCTTGACAACGTTATTCGTTGTGACGACCGTAGATTCCATGTCATATTCCATTTCAATGGCTGTGACTGGTGACGGAAATCCCCCTAAAATTATTCGTGTGTTCTGGGCTGTTGTTATGGCTACCATTGCAACGATTCTAATCAAAATAGGGGGTGGAGGCATCGGAGCATTGCAGTCGTTTGTCGTTATCGCTGCAATTCCGGTATCAATCCTTTTACTTCCCGTGGTGTGGTACGCGCCGAAAGTTGCGAAAGTGTTGGCTATTGAACAAGGGATTGTTAAGGAAGAGAAAGAGATTGTCGAGGCAGATGCAATAGATAGTGAAATGGAAGTAAAGAGTCAGTTGTGAAATGTACCAAATCGCTCACTATTTAAATAGAAGAAACAAGAAAAGAAACAACGCGAATCGATAGGAGATTCGCGTTGTTTTTTATATCTTTATAGAGTTCCAGTTGAATTCAGAATGGTATTTACTTTCTATTGCCGTGGTGACACGGGTACCCAACATGTTCCGCATCGTGAAAAAATGCTAATTAATCAAGGGGTATGGCAACCTCCAAATCTTTCAACACTTTTAAATAAGGCATTTCAAAAGTAACCAATGTCAATGGCTCATTCGGTTTGACTTTCTGGAACTCTTGGACGTAAGTGTTGGATTGAATACGCTCAGGATATCCTTGTGTATTGTTGGCTAAGTTATTTCCTTTTGCATCCTCCAACCAAAGTGTGTTGTATTGGAAATGTCCATCGTAAGGAAAATCACTTGCTGTTTCGAAAGTGAGCAGGGTTTGATTTTTTTCGTATTGAATATCTTTAATGATGATCGATCCCATGTCACCTTGGTCAATGGACATAGGCAATTGATCCGGCTGTAGAACATTTTCCACTTTTTCGGGTGCTCCCGTGTCAACAGGCACTAGAAACGGGCTTACGGTCAAAGTCTCGGAGTCTTCTTGCAATGGCTCGTATCGGACTTCCATGTTCATGACGTGTTTGCCATTTTCCATTAATCCTGTACCGCGACTGTCTAACATGGTCAAGGCATCGCCTTTGTCATTCAGTAGATTGAATTGAAGGAGATGATCATCAATCATTTGTAGGCTCATTTCGTCAGGCGAAGTGAGTGTAAGCGATAGTTTAATACCCGCGGCGCCTATTTTCACATTGTTTATACTAATCGTTTGGTCTTGATAAGTTACGGTTTGATTGGATTCGATCGTTCGTGCGTCTTCTTTTGCCTTTGACACAGGTATTTTGAAATTCCATGCTCCCTGTACATCGCCTATTTCATTTAGTCCTATTTGGAGATCAAATGAATCGGGCAGCTCGCCGACAGGGGCTATATCGATGACGCCTGCATATTGCGTGTCGGATAAAGGTTTTCCAGTTCTGCCATCACCAAAATTGATTTCTTTCCCATTCACCTTCAGTTGCAGCTCTCCCAATCTTCCGCGCTCGCCGGTGAATTCTTGAACATATCCCACCGATAGACGAGTACCGTCATAATAGACATCTTGGATGGTCAAACCAATCCCTTGGTCTGTAACGGTTTGCCCGATGCCTTCCGAGAGACCCCGCTTGCTGGCAATAACTAATCCCATATCGCCCGCTACTTCAAACACGGAATCCAACACAGGGACAGACGATAAAACTTTAGCCATGGTAGGAGAGACGAAGGCGGAACTGATTGTCAGAAACGTTGTGGCTGCAACGGCTGCCAGCATTGGGTAAAACTTTCGTCGAGTGGTCTTTCCGTTAGTTTTCGCTTGTTTGACGCCAGCGTGGATGGCTTGATTCAGCTTGTCATGGGGAACTTCAATTTTATCGATCGCTTTTTTAATATCATGCAGTTGTTTATTCATTGATGCATACCTCCTTAAAAGTAGTTCTCAATTTATTGATGGCCCGGTGTAAATTGGTCTTTACGGTGCCTTCCGGGCATTCCAAAATCTTGGCAATTTGTTTGACAGACAAGTCTTGATAAAAACGCAGCAGTACAGCCGTTTTGTATTTTTCCTCCAGTTGATCGATCGCGTTCAGTAAGTCCAATTTGTCTTCTGAAAAGGCAGTTTGATGTGATTCAATTCTTTCCAACGACTCTTGTTCGATGGGGATCACTTTGTTATTTTTTCGAATAAAGTCTAGCGAGCTATTGATCAAAATTCTCGTCAGCCAAGTGGAAAAGTAAGCAGGTTCTTTCAAGCTGGAGATCGAGGTATACGCCTTATAAATCGTTTCCTGCACAATATCGAGCGCATCTGTCTCATTTTTCACATACGTAAACGCAATTCGGTACAACTTTTCTTTCTCTTGGTCAATTAATGTCAAGAATGCTTGATCATTCCCTTTTTGCGCTTTTTTCAGCAACTTTGAATAATTCATAGTGGCACTCCTTTCGTCCGGACATTGGTTAGACTGTTTGCGAGCTGGTTTCGTTTCAAGTGAATTGAGGTAGTGGGCTTTAAATCATGATGAAGGGTAACTGTACAAGGAACAACCTTGTTTGATTTATTCTATAGTTTTTTAAAAACGATTATTGTACTTTCATTTTTCTCATCAGGCAGTTCATGACCTTTGAGAAATTGACAGTTTAGGAAACTCAAGTTTACACTGAGGAAGATTGAATATTTACTAAACTATAGGAGGTATGACAATATGGATTTACAATTGGCGGGTAAACATGCCCTCATATCTGCTTCTAGTCAAGGACTTGGCAGAGCTGTTGCGGAAGAGTTATTGAATGAAGGCGCAAACGTCATGATAACCGGGAGAGATGCGGAGAAACTGCGGAAAGTTACAGAGGAATTAAGATTACTAGATAAAGGGAATGTCGACTATCATGCATGTGATATTACCAACTACGAAGAGATTAAGGCGCTCGTTGCATACAGCCGAAAAGTATTTGGAAAGATTGATATCTTAATTAACAACGCTGGCGGACCGCCCGCTGGAACGTTTGCTGATTTCGACGACGAGGCGTGGCAGTCTGCGTTCGAACTAACCTTGCTGAGCTATATCCGTTTTATACGAGAAGTTGTTCCGGACATGAAAGAGAACGGAGGGCGGATTATCAGCCTGGCTTCCAGTTCTGTCAAACAGCCGATACCTGGTTTGATTTTATCAAATGTTTTCCGGACAGGTGTTGTCGGCCTGTCCAAAACATTGGCTACAGAGCTGGCTCCTTATAATATTTTGGTGAATGTTGTGGGTCCGGGTCTCATTCTTACAGATCGATTGGAGCATATTAGAGAATCAAATGCGCAGAAAAAAGGTGTTTCAATAGAAGATTTTGAGAAAGAGCAGCTTGAATCCATACCGTTAGGGCGTTATGGAGATCCGAAAGAATTTGCGAAGGTCGTGGCGTTCTTGGCTTCAGATGCAAATTCCTATTTAACGGGGAGCACATTGTTAGTGGATGGTGGTATGGTGAACGTAGTCTAACGGTTTGCAACCGCCTATCCTTAACTAGTGCAGCAACTTGTTCGATATACTGGTTCTATATGCCAAATACAGGATAGGGAAGGCTGTTTGCCGTGAAAAATAGTCAGATTTATATAGTGTTAATTGGAGTTATGTTGTTATGGGGAGTCAATGTCTCGGCGTTAAAAGTGCTTGTCGATCACTTTGCTCCGATTACCATTACCGCTGTTCGAATATTCACCGCCGCCTCCATGGTATTCATTATCTTGTTTTTCATGAAGAAAATCCGGCTGCCGCAAAGGGAAGAGTGGGGGCTGGTAATTGGCGGAGCTTTTACGAGTGTTGTAGCCCATCATTACTTTCTATCTGATGGGCTGGCCAAGACGAGTGCTGCGAATGGTGGTTTAATCTTAGGATTAGGACCACTGTTAACAGCTGTTTTATCTGTCATCATATTAAAGGAAAAGCTGACGATTTGGCGCTTATCAGGTTTTTTGTTGGGTGGTATTGGGGTCGGCTTTACCGTGCTTGCCGGCAGCGGAGGGCTGGGTCAGGTTTCGATAGGAGATATGGAAATTCTGTTGGCCATCCTTTCACAGGTATTCAGTTTTATTATTATAAAAAAAGCCTCTGAAAAGATGGATGCTAGACTGCTGACCGGTTATATGTTGCTAATTGGTTCCTTGTTTCTGCTGCTGATTGCTCTTTGGAAGGAGCCGAATGGTATCACGAGTTTGTGCACTGGCTCTGTTTCGATATGGTTGATTTTTCTCTTTTCTGCCCTATTTGCAACTGCTATCGGTCATATGGTCTATAACTCAATGATTCAAAAGATTGGTGCAGCCGGTGCTTCGATTTTTCTGAACTTAAACACGTTCTTCTCGTTGATTGGTGCAGGTTTATTTTTAGGTGAAAAGCTGTTGCCTGCTCATTTTATTGGTCTTATTTTTATTGTTCTCGGTGTTTCGCTTGGTTCAGGAGCGTTGGAATATTATGTGCGGAGCATGAGGAAAATGGGGACTGAAGACAAGGGCGTCGAATGAGTCGTAGTTAATAGGAGATGCAAGAGTATTTCTATTACTTTAACGGTTCGTGAGGTACAAAAAACGGAAGTGAGACAGAGGATATTCGGGCTTTTTCATGCATTGACGTCTTGTAAGAACGGGAATTCACCTATAGTAGACTGAGTAGCTTTAAAATTACAGTGCCAAGTATGTAAATGCCTTTGTCTTTGCAATTGTATTACGCTCTTCAGGAAACTTTTTAAATAAGTTGTTGTAATCTTCGTCATATTTGTCGAGTATTTCTCCGAGTAGCCCATCTCTCGATAGCACAACAAACAAAAAATATGCTGACACTTAATTTACATCACTTAAGTCCGCCTCTCTGATTAAAAAACTTTAATGGTAGTTATTCATTCATTAAATCATACACATGGAATGAACGAAATTTAGAGGGATTGTAAAATGTTAATACAAGGAGGGGGGCAAAAATTATGGCTTCCACTCCTGTTTTATTTTCTTAAGAATTAGCATTTTTTTATTATAAATTTATTCTTATTTCCCCACCGTCACCGCACTAAAATTCAATACTTAGACTGCTGATCGATCACTACATTAGCATGCTGATACGTATGGAACATGTATAATCTAGAGTCCAACTAATGACATTATGAAGAATAACTATCAACTAATCTGTGTCACTTATGCAAAAAACAAATGCGATTATTAGAACTGTCATTTTTGTTCGCAAACTGGCACTAAATTTTAGCGGTGCATGTGACCTTCTTTTGCATGTTATCGGTACCATCAATTGGAATTTGTGAGAGTGATAGAGGGGAGAACTTTATATAAATTGAAATTAAATCTAAACTATATGCATTTCAACAAGTATCTATCCGTACAGACCTGCTAGTAATTTCATGTATAAATACCTGTTTAAAGCTATGATATGATGGAAGAAATGTTAGTACAGGAGAGATTGTGGTTTATTCAATAGAATTATGGGCGGTTCTTCTAGTATATCGCTTTTCTCCCCGGTTTTTTACTTACATAAAATCTGATTACAACCCGGCTGTTTTATTGGACTTTAACATATATTTTTGCATACGCATCAGGGCTTACTTAAACAGGAGGTAGAAATAAAAGTGAGTGTCAAATGCTCAGTAGAAATGAAGGGAGAATGAGGCAGATGGAATACAAAGATTCGTTAAAAGTCGGGATGATCAAATATGATGATAGGTTAATTGCAGAAGGAATGGGATTGCTTTTTGAAACTGCTCCAATTGGCCTTGTGGTTTTGGACGACAAGGGCTGTGTCAAGTCGCTAAATCTTTATGCTAGGGAAAAGTTTAAGAGTGCAGCTATATCTGAAGGGTCATATATAATGGATTACATAGAAACTGTTTCCGCATCCGAGACATTTAAAATGATTAGGTGCAACATAGATGGAGAGACGTTGATTGGAAAAATAGAGAAGTACGAAAACGGGGATTATCTGCTTCTGCAAACGGAAGAAGAATTGGATCAACTTTTACTTGGAATAGATACGTATCGAAATCTGCTGCTCGATTTCAAGGCAATCTTTGACCACTCGTATGACGTAATTTATGTATCGGATGGACAAGGTCAGACTTTACGGGTGAGCGCAGCTAGTGAGCGGCTATGGGGTTATAAGGAAAGCGAACTTGTCGGGAAGACGGTATATCAGCTTGAGGCAGAAGGAGTGTTTACACCGTCTGTTACTCGTGAAGTTCTGGAGCGCGAGGAAAAGGTTTCGCTTGTTCAAACAACTAAGATGGGTCGACGACTCCTCGTAGTTGGTACGCCAATAAAGGATTCTAATGGGAACATACTTCGTGTGGTGAACGCTTCGAGAGATGTAACGGAGTTAAAGGAACTGAAAGGCGAAATTGATTTGCTGAAACAGATGATGGAAGGGTACCGACAAGAGATCGAGCAACTCCGTGAGAATGAAGCATTGGAACGACGATTCATCGCCAGGAGTGCTGGAATGAGACAGGTAGTTCAATTTGCGCAGCGGGTTGCGAAAGCGGACTCACCAATTCTCCTGCTTGGCGAATCGGGAGTCGGCAAAGAAGGAATTGCTACGCTGATTCACAAATGGAGTAACCGCAGCAGTGGTCCATTGCTGGTCACCAGCTGTGAAACAGTCTCTGCTGAAATGTTGGAAAAGGAACTGCTTGGGGCAGAGGACCGTCTTGGGTTGATAGAAATGGCAAACTCAGGGACTTTATTCTTGGAACAAGTCGACAAAATGCCTATGTCTATTCAGGCTAAACTAGTGCGTGCACTGCAACGAGGAATTTTGGAAGAAAAAAAGGTGGATGTTAGAATCATTGCTACGGCGAGTGAGGATTTGAAGGTTAAGCTTGAGGAAGGCAAATTCAGGGAAGACTTTTATTACTATTTGAATGTCGTGCCGATTGAGGTGCCGTCACTTCGGGAGCGCCGCGAGGACATCATTCCACTTATCATCCACTTCTTGAAGGAATTAAACGAGCTCTATAAGGACGATAGAAAGATTAACCCTAATGTGCTTAAAACACTCGAAAAATATGATTGGCCTGGAAATGTCCAAGAGCTGCGGAATATTACCGAGAGGCTTTATGTTACATCCGAGGGTCAAGAGATAGGACCGGAAGCATTGCCAAGCTCGCTCGATCTGATCAATAGAAACGAACAGGCGGTCCAAGTTTATGAAATCATGCCATTAAAAAGTGCAGTAGAATTGGTGGAGCAACAACTCTTGGAACTGGCAGGAAAGAAATATGCTTCTACTACTCAAATTGCAAGAGCTTTGCAGATTGACCAATCCACAGTGAGCCGGAAGCTGAAACGTTACTTTAAAGAAGAGTAATGCAGAAATGCAAAGTGGTTATGCAACAATGCATAGGTTCCGAATGTATATGTATATAAGTGCCGTAAAGGCGATAATCAACCGTTGTGGGAAAAAGATCCCTAACGGTTGTTTTTTATTAAAAACGTACATCTAAAGGATGTGTTCCGATGATCCCACTTCTTGTATACCCAAAGTTGCCCTTCTTGTTACCTCTTTTTACTTACTCATTTAAGATGGGAGAACACCATTCAAACGCCTTGTATATATGGCGGAATGCATAGAATAATCACTAAAATTGAATTGTTCGATAAATATTTGGGTGTTATAACTAAGAAAGTAGTAAAAAAACTATTACTTATCAATCAAGTCATGCAAGCGTTTACTAAAGAATGAGGAATGGGGGATTAAAATGCTGAAAAAGAATTATCGCTATCAGATCATGTTAATGATGGTCATTATGGTAATCATTAATTACATTGACCGTGGAGCTATTTCGTATGCTCAGGCAGACATCATTAAAGAATATGGATTCGACCCGATTTCCTGGGGGGCAGTACTTGGCTACTTCGGATTTGGTTACTTATTTGGTTCACTTTTCGGAGGAATCCTAGCGGATCGCAAGGGACCTAAATTTGTATGGATTTTGGTCGGGATAGGTTGGTCCGTCTTTGTCGTTACAACCGCATTCGCCGGTGATATTGGTCTGATTCTGTTTGGAGGATCTGCGCTTACTGGATTTGCTGTAGTCCGGATATTGTTCGGTTTTGCAGAAGGTCCCACGTTCTCAACGATCAATAAGACGAATGCCAACTGGGCTACTCCAAAAGAACGCGGGTTTGCAGTTTCTTTAGGACTTCTCGGTACACCGCTTGGTGCAATGTTGACAGCACCGGTCGCGGTGGGACTGTTGTACTTTACAAGTTGGAAAGTAATGTTCATCTTGCTGGGTGCACTCGGGATTATCTGGGTTTTCTTTTGGTCACGAATGTTTACGGACTTGCCGGAACAAAACCCGAAAGTCTCAAAAGAAGAACTTGAGAAAATCCGTTCTGTTGAAGACTTGTTGCCGAACGAAAAAGTTGTCAACCCGCAAGATGACTCAATCCGGTGGTATCATTTCTTCAAAAATCCCACTCTTGTCTTTAATGCATTCGGTTATTTCGCGTTCCAATACATTAACTTCCTTCTCTTAACCTGGACGCCGAAATATTTGCAGGACGAGTTCGGTTTCCAATTATCGTCGCTATGGTATTTGGGCATGATTCCTTGGATTGGAGCGTGTTTTACCGTGCTGCTCGGAGGAAAAATTTCCGATTACCTGCGGATGAAGACGGGCAGTCTCAGAATTGCACGTTCTGGACTGGCAGTCGTATCGCTCCTGCTTACTGCTATTTGTTTTATGCTGATTCCAACGGCAAATTCAATTACCGGCGTGATGGTCTTGATGAGTATCGGTAATGCATTTAACTCACTACCTAACTCGGTCTACTGGTCTGTCATCATTGACACAGAGCCAAGCCGTGCTGGTACATTTGGCGGGATTACACACTTCATAACAAACACGGCAACAATTATTGCGCCGATACTTACTGGTTTCCTTGTTGTCAGCCATGGCTATTCTGCAATGTTCACGGCAGCTGCAGTTGCAGCGGCAATCGGGATGTTCTGCATGATTTTTGTAAAACCTGGTCAACGACAACAAAAAGTAAAGCTAAAAGGGGGGATGGCATAAATGACACTAACGTCCTTTTTTCAGCAAATCAAAGCAGGGGAAGTTTCATCTGTTGAACTTGTTGAAGCTAGTTTGGATAAAATTGCGGAGAGAGATCCTGCATGCAATGCATTCATCACTGTCGCAGCAAAAGAGGCCCGGCAAGCTGCGGTAAAGTTGGATGAAGAAGCGGAGAAGAAAAACTTTAAAGGTCAATTGCACGGTATCCCCATAGCGATAAAAGACATGATTAACACTCATGGAATCCGGACGACGATGGGATCGAAAGTATACGAAAATCATTATCCTGAAATGAATGCTGAAGTTGTGAATAGGTTAGAAGAGGCTGGAGCAGTAATCATAGGGAAAACAAATACACATGAATTTGCTTATGGACCAACCGGAGATCGCTCCTTCTTTGGTACATGCCATAACCCTTACAACCCTCAGAAAATTACGGGTGGGTCGAGTAGTGGTTCGGGAGCAGCAGTCGGGGCGGGCATGGTTGCAGGAGCTATCGGAACTGATACAGGTGGATCAGTTCGAATTCCGGCTTCTGCATGTGGCGTGGTCGGTATGAAACCGACATTTGGGTTGGTCAGTAAAGTCGGGGCCTTTCCACTAGCCTATACACTTGACCATATAGGTCCGATGACTAATACCATACGAGATAATGCGCTATTATTGAATGTGATGGCTGGATATGATTTTAAGGATCCTCATTCTGTTCAAAGAGACGTACAAGATTATTCCGAACGGATTAGCAAAGACGTTAGCGGATTGAAGATTGGAATTCCTGACTGGTATTTTGAGCGGATTGAAGAAGAAGTAAGCGATGCAGTGGAAAGTTGCATAAAGTTATATGAACAAATAGGTATACAAGTCAAGCTTGTCAACATGCCGGTTATGCGGGATATCGCCACTGCCCAAATAGTGACGATCCAAGCAGAAGCAACTGCAGTGCACCAAGAAACGATGCAAAACCATAAAGATGAGTTGGATCGAGAGGTCTATGATCGTCTGATTGCAAGTCAATCTGTCAGAGGTTATGAGTATGTTCAATCCCAAATAAAGCGTAGTTCTTTAATTAAGGAATATAATTTGGTATTTAATGAAGTGGATGCGCTGCTAACTCCTACACTTCCTATCCTGCCTACAGATATTGGACAAAGAGAAGTTCGGATTGGGACAGAAACTGAATCTGTTCGCAGTGCACTTCTTCGGTTGACTTCACCTACCAATTACACCGGAAATCCGTCTTTGTCATTGCCATGTGGTCTATCTGAAAGCGGTCTTCCAATTGGCGTTCAATTGATTGGAAAGCATTGGAGTGAGGGGTTGCTGTATCAGTTGGGATATGCTCTAGAGCAGGCAATCGGCTTTACAGAGCGCGTTAACAAATATAACAATTGATCTAAAGATTATGATAGTTGAGAGGAGGAGCCTTTAGGGTTCCTTCTTTTTTATTTTATGAGGAAAGCCGAGCGAATGGGAGGATTTTTAAAGACTAATGAGAAATCACTGGCATTACATTAAACTTAAAAACTCGACGGTCAAATTTGGATCCTTTCTATTTACTATTTTGCAAAAAACTTTGTTTAGGGACATGGTAACTTTTAATATTGTTCACTTTGTCGGATGTATTTCTCACATCCACGTGTTTCTTGAAATCTGAGGGATCAAGAGAAGTGCTATCAATAGCAGGGTGAGGATCCATTAAGGTACTAGTTCCTTAATGGATTAAAGTGTGTTTAGGGGGCTAATATCTTAAATAATATAGAAATTCTCATAAACCCATTCTCAAATTGAAAGAGCATGCCTAATTTTCATCTTGATCTCCTAATAAGCTGTTTTTTTTATACAATATCATCTATCAAGCAGCTTGGATCCGTCCAATCCACATCCCCCCTTTAAACTCCATACCACTCACCCACTACAAAAGAAGGTCGATTAAAACTTGTCTTGTAAAGGTGTTTCAACCAACAGTTATCATTGATGAAGTTTTAGAATACTTCAAGTATCGCACGGTATCCTACTCGAACAAAAAAACGATCGTTTGTTTATTTCTGGTATACAACGAACAGATTTTTTTCTTGTTCACCATCATTTTCGGGATGTTTTGATGATTGATGCAAACACTTTCCTACTTCTTGATGATTACGGTAGACAGGCAGAGCCGGTTCACTCAGTTCTTCATCCGAGTTTTTCTTCTTTAAAGATCTTGTTCTGATAGGTTAGTAAGGTCATCAGATTTAAAATGTCATTAGATGTTAATAAAATAACATAAAATAACACATAAAATCATTCGTTAAACTGTTTTAATGTGAAGTTAGTTGAGATGACTTGAAAGAAATCATAAATAGCAAAATTTAAGAATATAATATGAATAAAATATTATTGTTTTAGCACTGTGACGGCTAAAATAGTAAAATATAAACTCAATTACTTGAAAGGTTTAAAAATATGTTGACGAGTGTTAAAAGGTGTTATATAGTGTTATATAGTGTTAATAATAATTTGAAAGCGATTTCATAGGGGGAGGAAAGAGGATGAAGAAATTTTTTTTATTTACTGTTATAGCTTTAATGTTGGCGCTGGTTGGGTGTGGTAATTCAGAGCCTACAAGTGAACCAAAGGAAAAGATTGAGGGTGTGCCTGAGGAAATTCAAAATGATGTGAAGATAGCTGTTATACGAAATCTTCCATCTGATGATCATACAAAACAATTTTTAGATGGCGCACGCTCAGAAGGTGAGAGTTTTGGATTTAAAGTAGATACTTTTATCTCTGACGGTGATGATGCAAAATTCCAAGATTTAGTGAAACAAGCTATTCAAAAAAAGTATGATGGTTTGATAATTTCGCATGGGAAAGAGGCATATTCAAAGGACTTAATTCAAATGGCATTAGATGCAGACATTAAGGTAGTTACATTTGATACTGTGGCAGATAACGATGGGATTACATCAACTGTTCAGGACGATCATGAACTTGCTCGTTTGAGTCTAGATGAAATTGCAAAGCTTTCCGAAGATGGTAAGCCTGTAAGAGTAATCAAACTATGGTTGGGTGGAATTCCTCCACTGGATTCCCGTGAAGAAGTCTATCAGCAATATGAAAAAGACGGCAAACTAGAAACGTTAGAAACAATCGGACCTGCAAATATGCAAAATGTTCAAGGAGATGTTTCGGCAAGCGTAAGTTCCATCCTTGGAAAGTACAAAGAGGGATCCGTAGATGCTATTTGGGGATCATGGGATGAGTTGGCAAAAGGCGGGTTTAACGCATTAAAGGATAATAAGCGTTCTGATATAGATTTGATTTCAATTGATATTTCCAATCAAGATATTAATTTAATGCTAGAAGACGGAAGCACATGGTTATCTACTGCTGCAGTGGACCCACAACTAATCGGAATTATGAACATGAGATTGCTATCCAAAAAGATTGCTGGCGAGGAAACACCTTCGGATTACAAATTGGAACCTAGATTAATTAAACAGGAAGATTTAACAGACTCTACTAATATGACAAACCTTGGCGATGTTATTGAGGGTTGGGGTACATCGGATGATTTCAATGAAGAGTGGATGAAAAAGTTACGTGATAGGTAAATGAAAGGGCGCTCATGCGCTCTTTATTTAAATTAGAAAGTCGGTGATTAAATGAAGTTGGAAATGGAAAAAATTTTCATTGAGTTTCCAGGTGTAAAGGCATTAAAAGGCGTGGACTTTGCGATGAAATCTGGATCGATTCACGCATTAATTGGTGCGAATGGTGCGGGGAAATCGACTTTAATGAAAGTGTTATCGGGTGCCTATGACCATTACGAGGGTGAAATTTTACTAGACGGGAAAGCGGTTGAAATCCGAAATCCGAAGCAGGCTAAGATGCTGGGTATTGATATCGTTTTCCAAGAAGTTGATACAGCGCTTATACCGTATTTGACTGTGGGCGAAAATATCATGCTTGATTCACTAGCAAATGATATGGGTGGCAAACACTTTGTTAATTGGAAACAAACACATAAAAGAGCAAAAGAGGTATTGGAAGAACTGCATATCAATCTACCGACAAGACGGCTTGTTTCTAGATTAACACTGGCAGAAAAGCAGATGGTATTGATTGCGCGATCACTTGTACAAAAACCTAAGTTTTTAATTTTAGATGAACCGACTGCTCCATTAAGTACGGCTGAAACGAAAGAACTGTTCAGAGTTATTCGTAATTTATGTAGTATGCATGGGGTAGGAATTATTTTTATTTCACATCGCTTACCTGAATTGTTTGAGATTTGTGAAGATATAACAGTTATGAAAGATGGAGAATTTGTATCTTGTCGACCTATTAAAAGCACGTCTATCAAAGAAGTAGTTGACGATATGCTAGGCGGCAATATGGTAGATGATTATGTAAAGAAAAAGTCGGTGATAGGAGAAGAAGTATTATCAATCCGTAACTTGACGGATAAAGAAGGTACTCTTGACAACGCAAGTTTTTCCGTTAAGTCAGGCGAAATTGTTGGAATTGCAGGATTGGTTGGTGCAGGAAAAACGGAGTTATGCAAAACGATATTTGGCGATAATACAATTGATAGTGGAGAAATAATGGTAAACGGTAAATTAGTTAAGCCAAGCTCACCCTATCATGCCGTTAAAGAGGGATTTGCTTTAGTGCCGGAGGAGAGACGAAAAGAGGGGGTCTTGGTAGAAGAACCGGTTTTTAGTAATTTATCTGCACCTAGTCTGCATAATTTCACGTCATTAGGATTCCTGAATACAAAGAAAGAGAAGGTTGCTGCAGTGAAGATGATAAAAGACTTGGGGATTAAAACGCCTTCTGAGAATCAAAAAGTAGCTTTATTATCTGGTGGAAATCAACAAAAGGTAGCTGTAGGTAAATGGCTACAATCAAATGCGCACGTCTATATGTTCGATGAACCTACAAAGGGCGTTGATGTTGGCGCGAAATCAGAGATATTTCAATTAATAGAAGGCTTAGCTGAAAGAGGAAAAGCGATTATGTATGCCTCCAGTGAAATAGTAGAGATATTGGCGATAACGGACAGGGTCTATATTATGTATGACAACCGAATTGTTAAAGAGGTAGTAACAAGCGAAACAAATGAGGAAGAAATTATGTATTATTCAACTGGGGGAGAATAAACTTATGAAAAATACGATGGTCAAACAAAAACAAAATAAGTCTTCCTTAAATTTATTAGAAGCATTAAATAAGTGGGGAACCATAGTTGCGATCGTCGCGATTATTATATTCTTTACTTTTATGTTGCCGGACCTATTTTTGACAAGCTCAAATGTCGTGAATATATTTCGAAGTATTTCCATTGTAACTATTATTGCAATTGGACTAACAGTTTCACTGTCTGTTAATGGATTTGATTTATCGATTGGTTCTTCAGCAACGTTATCAAGTTCTTTAATTATCTCATTCTTTATTTGGTTCAATATGCCTTTAGGTATCGCTTTACCGTTAGCGATCTTAATTACTTTATCCGTAGCGGCAGTAAATGCATTTTTAATTGTTAAAGTGAAAATTCCTGACCTTTTTGCTACTTTATCTACAATGTTTATTTTTGAAGGAGTGGCTATGACTTATACGGGAGGGGGATCCATTAGTCAAGGAATGCCACGATTAGATGGATCGCCAACAGTAGGAACATTGCCAAAGATGTTTACGTACTTAGGTCAAACGCCTTGGATCATTATCATTATGGTTTTGGTTGTTGCACTTGTACATATATTTTTGAATCATACAAAGCATGGTCGTTATATGTACATGATAGGTGGTAATCCTGAGGCAGCGCGTTTATCGGGGATCCCGGTTAAACGTTACCGTACTTTAGCCTATATTATATCTACTACTTTTGCGGCACTTGGCGGGATTATACTTGCTTCGTATATAGGATCAGCACAAATAAATGCGGGATCAGGTTACTTGATGCCTGCAGTTGCCGCCGCGTTTATCGGGTCCTCATTTGCTGGAAAAGGTAAGCCAAATGCAATCGGTACATTTTTCGGAGCAGTCCTTGTAGGGGTTTTAGAAAATGGATTAGTCATGATGTCTGTGCCGTATTACTCGCTAAACATAGTAAAAGGATTAGTACTAGCCCTTGCACTGGCATCTACCTATTATAATCAGAAAAAGTTTTAAGACGGGAGAGAGCAAGATGTCGAAATTTGATGAATACTTTTTAATGCAAGAGTCGGACGTTGCCGAATATGTGAAAGAAAAAATTACTTTTTTTGATAAAAAAGCTCTTTTGGAAGTGAAGGAGATTGGTGATGGGAATCTAAACTATGTGTATCGTATAAAGGAGACCGAAACCAATAAATCAATCATCATCAAACAGGCTGGTACTGTAGCAAGGATTTCTGAAGATATTCATTTATCGACAAATAGAATTAAGATTGAATTTGAAGTATTAAGTATGTATCGGAAATATGCACCGGAATTTGGACCTGACCTATATGGGTATGATGCAGTTATGAATTGTTTTGCGATGGAGGATTTATCTGAGTTCCGTATTTTACGCGATGGATTAATTCATTATCAAATCTATCCACATCTGGCAGATCATATGTCTACATTTATTGTAGATACGTTATTGCCTACTACAGATGTATTTATGGAGCATAAAGAAAAGAAAGAGCAAGTAAAGACCTTTATAAATCCTGAGCTATGTGAAATCTCAGAGGAACTGGTTTATACAGAGCCTTTTACGGACCATAATAAACGCAATGAATTATTCGGCCCGATACAAGCCTGGATAAGCCAACAAATCTATGAGGATCAATTATTGCGTACAGAGGCAGCAAAATTGAAATTTGCATTTATGAATAATGCTCAAGCTTTGATACACGGCGACCTGCATACAGGCTCAATTTTTGTAACACCAGATCAAACAAAGGTAATAGATCCTGAATTTGCATTTTATGGACCAATTGGGTATGACGTCGGCAATCTGATAGCCAACTTAGTATTTGCTCACGTCAGAGCAGTAGTTGCGGGGGAAGAAGCGTATGTTGAATGGAGCAAGCGAACAATAGCTAGTTTCATTGATCAGTTCCAGAAGAAATTTATTGTAAAATGGAATGACGGTGCAATAGATAGATTGGCCAAAGAAGGTGGGTTTAAAAACCATTATCTCCATACAGTAATGGAGGATACGGCCGGCATTTGTGGGTTGGAAATTATTCGTCGTATTGTTGGGTTGGCAAAAGTGAAGGATATTGTGGGTATAGAGGAACCCGAAGCGAGAGAAAAGGCAGAAAAGATTTGTGTACTCTTTGCAAAAGATTGCATTATGAAACGAGCGTCTTTGCTAACGGGCGATCAATATTTAGAGCTTTTACAAGATAAAATAGAAAAAATTATGAGGTGACAATATGTCAAAGCAAGTTACTACTATTGAATGGAAAGAAGATAAATTATTTTTATTGGACCAAACAGTCCTACCCAATGTGGTTGCATATCAAAGCTTTGATTCAATTCAAGGTGTTTGGGATGCCATACAAGATATGATTGTTCGAGGAGCACCTGCTATCGGAGTAGCAGCTGCTTATGGAATGTATTTAGGGGCGGAGTCAATTGAAACATCGGCAATGTCTGAGTTTCAAAAAGAATACAAGAAATTAGGAGATTATCTTGCTACTTCACGCCCAACAGCGGTAAATTTGTCGTGGGCAATTGATCGAATGATAGACTTTGCGCAAAAAAACGATCAATTAACCGTTGGAAAATTGAAAGAGCAATTACTTGAAGAAGCAAAGTTAATTCATAAAGAAGATGAAGAAATTAACTATAAAATTGGTGAAAATATGCTAAGTTTATTATCAAATGGGTGTGGACTGCTGACCCATTGTAATGCAGGTGCATTAGCTACCACGAAGTATGGTACTGCTACAGCCGCAATGTATTTAGCACAAGAAAAGAATTGGGATTTTAAAGTATATTCAGATGAGACCAGACCACGTTTGCAAGGCTCGAATTTAACGGCATTTGAATTGCACCAAGCAGGTATAGATGTTACCGTAATTACCGATAGTATGGCAGCGGTGATAATGAGTAAAGGCGAAATAGATGCTATAATTGTGGGTGCTGATCGAGTTGCTGCGAACGGAGATGTGGCAAATAAGATCGGTACATTGAATTTATCCATACTGGCAAAAAACTTTAATATCCCAATGTATATAGCGGTACCAACACCTACAATTGATATGCAAACAAAAACAGGTGCTGAAATTCCGATTGAAGAACGAGATTCACATGAAGTAATTAAAGGGTTTGGTGAGTTTACGGCACCTAAAGATGTTAAAGTGTTTAACCCGGCATTTGATGTTACACCTCATGAAAATATAACAGCTATAGTTACGGAAAAAGGCATAGTCCGTGCTCCCTTTGAAGAGAATTTAAAGAAACTATTTGAATAAAATACAAGTATCAATAGATGGAAAGTGAGTAATTATGGTTATCTTACCTGAAGAACGTAGAGAAAAAATAATTGACATACTAAAAACCAAAGATTACGCTGAAATCCAGTATTTGAGCGAGACATTTAAAGTATCAGAAATGACGATCCGACGTGATATTGACAAGCTAGAGAAAGAGAACCGAGTTACCCGTGTATACGGTGGTGTGCGTTTAAAGGTATTAAGTGATCGTGAATGGGAGAGCCCTATTGAAATCCGGAAAAGTACAAATTCACTGGCTAAAAAACTGATTTCGAAAGAGGCTATGAAATATATTAATGACGGTGACGTGATTGCATTTGACGCTAGCACTACAGCATTAGAATTGAGTCGGTTTATTAAGTTCGAACGTAAAGTAACAGTTGTTACGAACAATTTAAATATAGCTATTGAGTTAGCAGAGGATCCTGAAATACCCGTCATATTATTAGGTGGTTTTGTCCGCCGTACTTCACTTTCCGTTATTGGTTCAGGGATGTCTAAGTACCTAGATTCAATCAACATCGATAAAGCTTTTATATCATGTAAGTCTTTTAACTATTCAGATGGGGTAACGGACTTTCTGATGGATGAAGGAGAAGCGAAACAAGCAATAATAAAACGATCGACTGACATTTTTCTGTTGGCAGATCAATCAAAAATAAACACAATTGCTTTCTTTAAGATTTGTGATGCTGAACAAATTGATTATTTAATTACAGACCGTTCACAAGAGCATACACATGAACAATCAGAGTGCTTGAAACAGTATAAAGAATCCGGTGTTCATGTAATTGTTGCAAAGTAATCGCACGAACAATTAAAGGAGGAAATAGATGTTATTAGAACAAGAAAGAATGAAAATAGTTGAGTTCTGTAATAAATTAATTACACAGGGGTTAACAAAGGGCACAGGAGGGAATATTAGTGTCTTTAATCGCGATAAAAATTTGATGGCTATAAGTCCGAGTGGTATTGAGTATCAGAAATTAACACCAGAAGATATTGTGGTATTGGACTTAAAACACAATATAATAGATGGAAAAAATAAGCCCTCCAGTGAGCTGAGCATGCATTCTATTTTTTATAGGGAACGCAAAGACATAAATGCAGTAGTGCATACACATTCTACCTTTGCCAAAACTTTAGCTTCCTTACGATGGGAATTACCTGCGGTGTCATATTTAGTAGCTTATGCCGGTAGAAATGTTAGGTGCGCCGAATATGCAAGTTTTGGCACGGATGAATTAGCTGAAAATGCATTTGCTGCAATGCAGGATCGAAAAGCAGTATTCTTGGCGAACCACGGTATGCTGGCAGGGGCAATAGATTTGGAAAATGCTTTTAATATAGCAGAAGAAATTGAGTTTTGTGCTGAGATCTACTATCGTGCCAAGCAATTAGGGGAGCCGATATTGTTATCTGATGAAGAAATGGATCAAATGTTAGAAAGGTTCAAGTCGTATGGTCAAAAAGCGTAACTACTAACTAAAAACATGATATAATTATACGCTTTTAACGTATGTTGGATAAACAGTCGTCTGTGATGGTTTTGAATCATATAGACGGACTGTTTATTTATTTGACCAAGACGAATGTACATGCCTTCAATTTATATGTTGTCACTTTCTTCAATAAAAGGGCTGCCATATTCATAACGAATTCTTTCTTACTTGCTTGCTGGATCTGATAATATGAATTGGCACTGTATTGGATTGGTACAATTTAAGATCAGTTTCATGTGCAGACCTTTCATAAGTTGTAAGTCCTTTTAATTTGGCTAGAAAATCGCAAGTAATAACGCCGAACAACAAATATAATCCGTAAATAATAAAGCCGCCAAATATCTATTGATAGTCTGACATAAAGAGCATTTGCGTAATGGAAGAATTGGAAATGACATTGATAGATTCATAAAGTAAAGTGTGGTTAAAATAGTAATACTTGAGAGTTCCAAAATGTAAATGACTTTGTGTCCAATAGCATTAAGGCATTGCTCGGATAATCTTCGGGAAGTTCACTACTTAATGTTCAGGAGGCTGAAAAAATGAAAGTGGTGATTTTATCGGATACCCATATGCCGAAAAAAGGCAGCGTGCTTCCTGAGAGATTCCTAAATGAGTTGGATCAGGCGGACCATATTATCCATGCCGGTGATTGGTCGACGCTGGAGGTTTATGACATCCTATCGGCGTATGCCCCCGTTACTGGAGTGCAGGGGAATGTGGAGGATGAACACATCAGGGAGAAGATGCCTGAAAGAGAGGTCATTACGCTAGAAGGTTTTAGAATTGGTATCGTTCACGGTCATGGAAGCGGAAAAACAACGGACAGGCGTGCGTTTGATGCTTTTGTGGATGAGCCTGTCGACGTCATAATCTTTGGCCATTCCCACATTCCTTTGCTCCGTTATTTTAAGAAGTGTCTGCTGATTAATCCGGGATCTTTGATGGATAAACGAACGAATCCTTATTATTCATTCGCGGTGATGAATCTTGGGGAAGGGATCGAAGTGCGGCATGTGTTTTTCTCATGAATACCCCTCGGCTAGATAATTTTGATTGTGAATACTTCTTCAATGATAGGCAAATTTTCTTATGAATGTGGTTTTGTATGCTTATTCCTAAAAAAGAACCACCATGCCTCCCTTGCAAAGAGGCATGGTGGATTCTGTTAAAGTTGTTCTAGCGATAAGAGATCATACTAAATTTGCGGTGTTTTTTCGTTATCACGGATTCGTTGTTTCACCCATTCAGGAATGACTATCGATTTTTTTGTTTTACTATCTACGATTATGAGATTGGTCCAATTCGATGCGATAACTTCCCCCGTTGATTTTCGTTGAATGACGCTTTCTATTGTAAATGATTTTGTGCCGAAGCGGGATGTGCGTACTTTAATCACTAGTTCCTCACGCGCATACGCTTGACTGTGGAATCGGCAATAAATATCCCCAACGACGAACATTAAGTTTTCTTCTTAGAACCCTAAATGCTCGAGATAATCCGCACGACCCTGTTCGAAATACAAACTATAGCTTGTATTATTGACATGTGCATATAAGTCTGTTTCACACACACGGACTTTTGTATACGTTTCATAACCAAAGGTTTCCAACCATTCTTCTAAATTTGGCTTGATATAGTCTGCACCCATTTGTTTGCCTCCTTAGTTAAATGCTTGGTAAACCAAAGTGTAGCCTCCCGCTGTGCTCGTTCGAATGTTTCCCCGTCATATAAATCAAAGTGCCCCTTTGGTAGTTTCACCAACTGTTTCGGTTCAGAAATTTTTTCATTAAACACATCGATAGCCGGTTGTGGTGGTGTTACCCCATCTTCCATGGCTACTATCATTAATAGCGGTGTAGGCGAAATCAGGTCGGCGTTGGATGCGGGGAAGTACTCCATGTACTTTTCCATTGATTCAAGTGTCAGACGGTTTTTCCAATTGGATGTACATTTTTTTGCTTTATTCGTAAACCAATCGTACGCTTCGGGATGGGTTTGTGCACAGTTTTGCCCATCTTGACTGACGACTTTAATATATTCAATAGGTGCACCTTCATATCGTGCTTGCCGATAATGCATCAATTTTTGGGTATAGGAAGCTAAATTGTCCTTACCCATCTTTTTCTCCATGCCAATACGACCGCGAATCGTCGGAACTTGTGAGACGATTGCTTTTACACGGCGATCAATAGCACCCACTTGTAGTACATGACCACCGCTATAGGAGCTTCCCCAAATACCAATCCGTTCAGAATCGACAAAGCTTTGAGACGCCATCCATGAAATAGCGTTACGATAATCTTCAATTTGCATCATCGGATCCATGTGCTGGCGATTTTCTCCTTCACTTTCACCGAAATTCCGATAATCAAAGACGAGGACCGCGAATCCTGATTCTGCAAACCTCTTTGCATACGCGGGTAAAAAAACCTCTTTAACTAAACTAAATCCATGAGCCATAACTACGGCTGGAAAGGTGATGTTTTCATCTTCCGACGGTCGATATAAAAGCCCGCTGCAAGTAATTCCTTCACTTTTAAACATGATTTTTTCTACTATCATTCCAGTCAACTCTTTTCCTAGATCATTATTTTTTCCAACGTTTTGTTACATCTTCTCCAAAATTTAAATAAGGACGAACGGGTGTCATTTCTTCTACTGTTATATAATCAGCCAATGGCAGCTGAGCTGTGAATACTCGATCTAACTCATCGTGTGAATCTGCATCGTAAATTAAAATGACTTCTTTGCTGCCTGCTACTTTATAGGCACTGACAATTTTGCCGGCCTGGAGTGCTTTACTCCCGACGGCAATTTCTTTCTCCCACAGAGCCCATAACTCCTCCGTTGATAATTCTTTTTGCTGCACGGAGACACGAATATAAAATAACATTTCCAATTCCACCTTTCTATATTCAATTCCTTCCTCCCCTACTACATATGCAAGTTTCATACCATATTCAATATCCTTGCTTGGCGCGGGAAATATGGGAATGGCTTAATTTTCTGATTACTATCCTACTCACTTTTATGTCTTTTGATTACTTTTGGAATCGAATATCCTTGCTAACAGTGATTCTGATACATCGTTTTAATTGGCATGATACTTGCAATATAGACTGGCACACTAGTGAAAGTGTAATTTCGAAAGAGTCTTTATTTGGAGGGGATATAAATGGGGAAAAAAGAAGATGTGTTGAAAGCACTATCAGACCAAATGGTATTGCCAGTCATCGCGGCACCAATGTTTCTAGTATCTAATCCCGAGCTAGTCACGGCATGTTGCAGGAATGGGGTCATTGGTTCTTTTCCTGCACCGAACGCCAGAACGATTGAACAATTAGAAGAGTGGATGATTCAAATTACCACTTCATTAGAAGAGCATGCAAAGTCAGGTCAAAAAACGGCTCCTTGGGCACTTAATATGGTTACCCATCGTACGTATAGTCGCCTGAAGGAAGAAGTGGAATTGATTTTACGCTATCAGCCGAAAATCGTGATTACGGCGTTAGGCAGTCCAACTACAGTCATTGAAGCTGTGCATAGTTATGGCGGGCTTGTATTTGCTGACGTGAATTCGGTAAAATTTGCCAAAAAGTCTGCTCGGACAGGGGTTGATGGGCTGATCCTCGTGAGTTCGGGCGCTGGAGGACATACAGGGAATATGAACAGCTTTGCATTCGTGGAAGCGGTTCGGCAATTCTTTGATGGCCTAATTATATTGGCGGGCGGGATTTCTACAGGAAACGGAATTCTTGCTGCCCAATCACTTGGTGCAGATTTAGCTTATATGGGAACCTCATTCATTTCCACATCAGAAAGTATGGCGCAAGTGGAATATAAAGAAATGGTCGTAGATGCGGAATTCGATGATATCGTCATGACGGATGCATTTACAGGCGTTCATGCAAATATGCTTCGTCCCAGTATTGAAAAAGCGGGACTCGATCCGAAAAAGTTAAAGCCGAAAACGACGATTAATTTCAGTGATCCTCAAGCCGGTACAAAAGCATGGAAAAATATTTGGTCAGCAGGACACGGCGTAGAATCGGTAACAAACATTCAACCGGCTGCAGACATTATTTCGGGGCTTGTAGAACAATATGAAAAAGCGCAAATGCGTTTAAGTCAAATAAACTATTGGAACATGCACAAGGAGGAAATCAAATGACTAAAATGCAAACTGAAATAAATCCCTATTTACAAGATCCTTTATATTCACCTACAGAAGAAGAGCTTTTCGTCGAAGAACTGCCGGTCATTGAAGGAGAAATTCCTTCTGATTTCAGCGGTGTGTATGTTCGCAACGGTCCGAATCCAAAGTATGAACCAACAGGCCGTCATCATTGGTTTGACGGAGACGGTATGCTGCACGCAGTCTATTTTAAAGATGGGAAAGTCAGTTACAGAAACCGATATGTTCATACAAAAGGCTATGAGTATGAAGACAAAACAAAGCAATCTGAATGGGTTGGTCTCAGAGATAATATAGCGGGAAATCCCAAATTTGAACCATTGAAAAACACATCCAATACAGATGTTGTCTACCACAATAATAATCTCTTAAGTCTTTGGTATAAGTCGGGGGAACCTTATCGAATAGATGCAAAAACGCTGGAAACGATAGGTGTGGAAAACTTTAATGACCAATTAAAAGTACATGTTTCCGCACATTCCAAAGTAGATGAGAATACAGGAGAATTCATTTTCTTCGATTATGGAAATTCATATCCTTATATGATGTACGGAGTGGTTTCGGCAGACGGAAAGGATGTGCATAGCGTACCAATCGATTTACCTGGTCCGCGTAACCCGCACGATATGTGGATAACTGAGAAGTATTCAATTCTAATGGATTTGCCACTCTTTGCGAATACGGAAGCATTGAAAAAGGGGCGCTATAAAGTGGAATTTCATCAGAATATCCCAAGCCGTTTCGGTGTGATTCCACGTCATGGGAATTCCAATGAAATTCGCTGGTTTGAGGCAGATCCTTGCTATATCTACCATTCTATCAACGCATGGGAAGATGGCGATGAAATTGTACTTGTCGGCTGTCGTGTTGATCAGCCTGAGCCGCCCAAACGCTCTACTGAGAGTGACATTGAAAGAATGATGCAGTTCTTACAATTGAATGCAAAGCTCCATTACTGGCGCTTAAATCTCAAGACAGGTGCTGTAAAAGAAGGCGAATTGGATGATTTGAATACGGAATTCCCTGCCATCAATCTGCACTATATGGGGCGCAAAGGTCGTTATTCTTACAACGTGCATATCGATTCTTCCCATACATTAAAATTTACGGGATTAGTGAAGTACGACACATGGACCGGCCAATCCCAAAAGTATCTGTTTGATGAGCATTTTTTTGGTTCCGAAGCTGCGTTTGCGCCTAAGAAACAGGCCCAGTCGGAGGATGAAGGCTATGTGGTTTGTTATACACATAATGAGGTTACGAATAAATCCGAGCTGGTAATTTTAGATGCTCAGCAGTTTGATTTGGGTCCGGTTGCCAGAATTGCACTGCCGCACCGTGTGCCGATGGGTTTCCATGCGACTTGGATTTCAGGGGAGAATTTCTTCGGTTCCGAAGCGTAAACCGTACAATGAATGCATCAAGCTTTTAAAAATGAGGGGGCGGGAATATGATATTGGCAGATCAAAAAAAGATTGATGAGTATACAGCAAAAGGATTTTGGGGAACGGAAACATTATATGAATTATTTTTGAGGAACGTCAAAAACAAACCGGAATCCCTAGCCGCAGCCGATCCATTAAATAGGGAAGCCATCTGCTCAGGAGTTCCGCAGCAGTACACGTATGAAGAATTGTTGGAACGAGTTGAAACCCTATCGATTTACTTGCTGAAGAACGGTATTCGAAAAGACGACATTATTGGAATTCAGCTGCCAAACACGGTTGAAATGCTCCTGACATATTTAGCAATCCTTCGAATCGGTGCCATCGCGACACCCTTTCCTGTTCAGTATAGGAAACATGAATACAGAACACTTTTAAATTTTACAGAAGCAAAAGCCATAATTACTATGACGAATATTTTAAAGCATCATGCCGCCCAGGACTTTGTAGAGGTAAAACCAGAAGTTTCTTCATTGGAACATATTTTTGCTTGGGGAGACAATGTGCCGGAAGGTGTAATCTCTTTAAATAATCTCAACATGTCTGAAAAAGATCGTCAAAAAGCAGAAGAAATCTGTACTGCTACAAAAAACACAGCGAATGATGTGTTTACAATTTGCTGGACATCCGGGACTGAAGGAACACCTAAAGGCGTCCCGCGTACACATAATGAGTGGATCATCTCTTCGTATGCGTCTGTCGATGCGGCAGCATTTACAGAAGAAGAGGTTTTACTGAATACATTCCCGATGGTTAACATGGCAGGGATTGCGGGTATGTTCGTCCCTTGGTTACTTACAAACTGCACTTTGATCATGCACCATCCTTTCGATCTTCCGACATTTTTGCGCCAAATTGCTTCAGCCCGTGCTACCTATACATTGGCCCCGCCGGCTTTGCTGAATGCAATGCTGAATAATGAAGGAATCCTAAAAAATGCAGACTTTTCATCGCTGCGGGCAATCGGATCCGGTTCTACTCCGCTATCTCCCTGGATGGTAAAAGGGTGGCAAGATAAATTTGATATCTCCATCATTAATTATTTCGGTTCAAATGAAGGGGCGACATTTATAAGTGATCCGCGTGATATTCCCGATCCGGAACAGCGTGCCAATTACTTTCCGCGTCTAGGAGTAAAAGGGCTGGAATGGACGACCAGAATTGCTCATTACTTCGAAAGCAAGCTGGTAGATGTGAAAACTGGATCCGTCATAACGGAAAGTGGTATACCTGGTGAAATGCGTATTAAAGGGGCCAGCGTATTTCCAGGCTATTGGGGACAAGAAGATGCCCAAAATGAATTTTTTGATGAAGAAGGTTACTTCCGCACAGGTGATCTATTTGAAATCATTGAAAAAGAAGGAGAGCAGAAATTTTATCGCTTTGTCGGCAGAACAAAGGAAATCATCATCCGTGGCGGTGTCAATATCAGCCCTGCAGAAGTAGAATATTTACTTCAAACACATCCCAAGGTGGCGGAAGTTTCGATTGTCGGTCTTCCTGATAAACGTATGGGTGAAAAAGCCTGCGCTTGTATCGTTTTAAAAGATCCTGGTAGTTTGCTGACAATAGAAGAAATAATACAGTACTTCAAAGATCATGATTATGCGATATATAAAATACCTGAATACGTGTACTTTCTCGACGAGCTGCCTCGTAATCCTGTCGGCAAAATACTGAAGTATCATTTGAAACAGCAGGTCCTAAATTCACCAGAAGACGTAAAATTAGAGGTATGACCGGTAAAAGGAGTGAGAAGGTATCATGGATGCATACATTTATGAAGCAATCCGCACACCCAGAGGAGCAGGTAAAGTATCCGGTTCTTTAGCATCTGTCCAGCCAATACAGCTTATTTCCGCTTTGTTACATGCACTGGAGGAACGACATTCATTCAATAAAGCGTTGATTGAGGATTTTGTTCTCGGATGTGTGACACAGGTAAAAGATCAAGGAGGGAATTTGGCCAAAATCGCTGCAATCTATGCAGGGCTCCCGGAAACAGTGAGTGGTGTAACAATTAACCGCTTTTGTGCATCAGGTTTAGATGCTGTCGGTTTAGCAGCCGCAAAAGTACAGGTGGGATTTGAAAATGTTGTGTTGGCAGGAGGTGTGGAGTCCGTTTCCCGGGTACCCATGTTTTCCGATAAAGGTGCATGGTATGCAGATCGGGAGGTCAGTAAAAAAACTGGATTCGTACAAATGGGTGTTTCCGCTGACGTTATCGCGGCGTTAGAAGGGTTTTCAAGAAGGGAATTGGACGAATATGCAGTGGAATCCCAAAAACGTGCAGCATATGCCAGAGACAACGGTTATTTAGCCTCGTCGATCATTCCGATTTATGATGAGAATCGTAATCTTTTACTCGACAAAGATGAATTAATTCGAGAAAACAGCACAGTAGAAAGTTTGGCTGCACTCACGCCTTCCTTCATTAAATATGGGGTAGGTGAAGCGGAGGATAAAATTTACGAGGCATTTCCTACTCTCGGGAAAATTGAGCATCTGCATCATCCGGGAAATTCTCCTTCGTTAGCGGATGGGGCGTCGTTAGTAGTCATCGGTAATAAACAATCTGCAAAGGCATTGAACGTGAAGCCGCGTGCAAAAATTCTTGGCATCGCAAATACTTCGGCTAGTCCGTATTTGCTGACAGGCGGTCAAGCAGCCTGCAAAAAAGTGCTTGATCAGACCAATTTGAATTTTAATGATATCGATTTAATTGAGTATAATGAGGCGTTTGCAGCGACGGTCTTAAAATTTATCCAAGATGAAAAAATCGATCCTTCAAAGGTAAATGTCAATGGCGGCGCTATCTCAATGGGCCATGCACTTGGGGGTACGGGTGGCATGTTGATTGCTACGATTTTAGACGAATTGGAAAGAACCGAAAAAAAACGTGGACTGGTTGCCATTAGCGGCGGCGGTGGTGTGGGGACGGCGCTTATCCTCGAACGTATATAAAATATAGAAAAGCAGAATATCTCTTCGGAGAATTCTGCTTTTCTGTTTTAATTATTAGACTTTTGAGATAATATAGAATGAAAGCTTTGATTCGAAAGCAACTCAATCGAATTAAATGGGGTGAAATGGTGGCAGACATTTATAAACAAGCATTTCAAAATAGCTTTGATGGTATATGTGTGTTTAATCCACAAGGCGAGGGCCTTGAAATTAATAAAGCTGCACAGCGCATCACTGGTTTTTCAGCAGAGGAGTTTATTGGAGAAACAGCCAAGCAAGCACTCCAAAAAGGATATATCTCAAAATCTATCACAGAGATCATAATTAAAACAAAAAAAACTGTCACCGAAGTGATTAGCGTACGTGGTGTCGAAATTTTAGCAACAGGAAATCCTGTAATGGATGAAAACGGTCATCTGAAATATATCATCTTAAATGTACGTGATATTTCTGAGTTGAACAATTTGAAACTAGATGTATTGCTTTCGATTGCGTTGCGCCGCAAAAATGAACAACTTACGAGTCCGCTACTCTCCAATTCTGCTGCTTTGATTCATACGGAAAATGTCATTGCCGCTAGCCCTAAAATGAAAAAAGTTATTCAATTGGCAGCCAGAGTGGCAAAAGTGGATTCTTCGATCCTGATTTTAGGGGATTCAGGTGTAGGCAAAGAAGTTGTGGTCAAATTCATTCATGAAAACAGCTCCAGAGCAAGCCATCCATTCATTAAAATCAATTGTTCGGCGATTCCCCGCGACTTACTGGAATCTGAGTTGTTTGGATACGAAAAAGGAGCTTTTACAGGTGCCAATCAGCAGGGGAAAGCCGGCCTTTTTGAAGTGGCAAACGGTGGCACATTGTTTTTGGATGAAATCGGTGATATGCCGATGGATTTACAAGTTAAGCTATTACGGGTTCTGCAAGAATTTGAAATTCGGCGTATAGGTGGAACAAAAGATATTAAAATTGATGTTCGCATTGTATCTGCCACAAATAAAAATCTTGAAGAACTCATTGAAAAAGAAGCATTTCGGGAAGATTTATACTATCGCCTAAATATTATCCCGATTCATATTGCGCCTTTGCGTGAACGCCCGGAAGATATACAGCAGCTAGCTCATTTATTTCTAAACCGCACAAATCGAAAATACGGGCTTGAACGACATTTTCAGCCGGGTTTGGTGGAATTGCTTCATCAATATGATTGGCCAGGAAATATTCGAGAAATGGAGAATATGATTGAGCGGCTTGTCGTCACGGCGGAACATGACGAAATCAGCTGGAGTAGCTTGCCTTTTATTGCCGATCATCCCAATCTAAGTGAACATTATTCTTTGAAAGCGACTTTAGAGGAAATTGAGAAAAAGATTATTTTGGAAAAACTACAGACATACCGAACTACGCGAAAATTGGCTCAGGTGCTGGGCATTAGCCAATCCGCAGTTGTGAAGAAAATAAAAAAGTATGGGATTTCATATGAAGATTGAATTTTTGGCGGGTCAACGTCTTAGTAATAATCTTGAATTTAATAGCCAATAGGAACTGATTGACTTATCGGACGGAGCATCGTTTCTAATGAATTTCCACGTGGACGCGGATGGTGTCCATTGCATCCTTAGTATGTTGTATTAGGCCAGGATACAATTGAAACAATCAGATTGACAACTGTTTGAAATAGATTTGCTTTGCTATAATAAAACCATTCTTTTATCTGCAATTGGCTTCAATTAAATAGTTAATTGGCGCGCGAAGCAATTAGTGAACGATTCCAAATTGAGTCAAAGTCGTTTCGCGCGCCATCGATACGCTGCACCCTACTGAAGCAGTTCATTACGGATTGCCAAAACCTCATCCTCAGAAAGCCCCGCCAAATCCGCAATTTCTTCAAGGGACAAATCCTTTTTCAACATATTTTGGACAAGACGCAAACGCTCTTCGATTCTGCCTTCCGTCTTACCTTCCACTCGTTCCATTTCAAAAGCATTTGCGATTGTGGGCGACGCGTTCTCCTTATTATAAAGTTCCATCAGCTTTTTCTCCTCTCCTAAGATGGGATACATAACTTCCGAAAGTTTTTGTTCCAGGTCCTTTGGCAATTTCAACAGGTAGTCAATGAAGTGAAACACGGCTTGAACTGCTGTACGCGGGTATTTCTCATTTCGAACGATTTCGCGCATAAGTTTCATTTTGAATTGGTAGCGCTGCAGCTCTTTGTCATTCGTTGAATGCAGGTACTTTGCGGCCAATACGACCTTACTGAACAGCTTGTCGGACTGCTGCAGTTCCTCAACGGGATAGTCGAGGAGTTTACGATTAGTATACGCATAATGCAGCGTCGTGCCAAAATATTGGTATCGGAAATCGACTGGGGCTTTGCTTTCGTGTGGAGATGTCATAATGGCGAGTGCAATGATCTTTTCGCGATAACGGTCATAGATCCGGTAGAAGTACTGAAACATGCGGGCAGAAAAGTCCGCATGATCGGTGCCTTGGACTTCCACATGGATGAGAATCCATTGTTCCCTACCTTCTTTCAATTGCACTTTCACAATCTGATCGGCTACCCCGCGACCTTTTTTCTTATCATTGACTAATTGAAAAAGCTCTTGCTGAAGAAAGTCAGGTGCTTTTGAAAAATCGATATGCGCATGCAGATTCGGTTCGAAAAACAGCAGGAAGTCTTCAAATAGATCACCGATCACTTTCTTCCACAAACCATCTTGATCAACAGCATACGTTGCAGAATGTTCCCTAATGTGTGTAATGCCGATATCTGCTCACCCCTCCAATATAAACCAACTATTCAGTTAATTGTAACACAACAAGAACATACGTTCAATAAAAAGACAAAACAAACCTGTGTGACAGGCCATCACAAAGACTCGCCTATGCCCGTTACCTTAAAAATACATTCGTTCTGCACGCAACGATTAAATTTGCAGCCGGAAGGACTCAGCCGTCCTCCCGGCTCCTTTTCGGCTTAATCTGCATCCACATCATTCCATGCTCCTGCCGGCAGAATCACATAGATATTGGCCCCGGGGCCTTGCGTTTCTGGTTCGATAAATGCTACCCGCCGGATCATCTCCAGTTTAATCAGCTTTCGGATTGTCCGCCGAATGGTGGAATTGGATACGTCCAATTCGTCTTCCATCTGCTTTTGCGTCAATTGTGCCACCAAAAATGGACCGGAATGTGAATGGATCAATTCGAATACCGTCCGGTCCGTGCGGTTCGTCTTGTGCCGTTTCCCTTTCAGATGCCGGCGGACGGCCGAATCCAACTCCTGCCGACTCGTGAATGTAGTATGGCCTGCTAAATGATTCGCCAACTCATCACTCCTTTTGCCCTTTATATAGCCGGGGGACCAAAAAGGGATACACGGAGAACAATTCTGACCTCACCTGTATCCTTTTCGCGAAATGTCCCTATATAGCTTGCAGAAGGGCAATGAAGTCCTTTTCAAAAATTAACAGGGAGGAATGTCGCGATGAATTTACTGATCAACGAATCGCCATTATTGATCTTGCCATCGCTTGTAAAGCAAGTGGGTTTGAATGAAGCGGTCTTTCTGCAACAATTGCATTTCCGGTCACTTGTCTCACCCAATGTCTTTGAAGGTGAAAAGTGGGTGTATAAAACGTATGAGGACTGGGGGAAAGAGTTTGAATTCTGGTCGCGCACTACCATCCGGCGCATGATCGGCAACCTGGAGACGAAAGGTTATTTGATTTCCACCTCCAAACACAACAAGATAAAAGCCGACCAGACGAAATGGTACCGCGTCGATTATTCCACTATCGATTTTGTCGCTGTCCAAGACCCGAATCACAACCCGAAACAGGCAACTGCAACTGCCCATGACGAGCAGAAGGAGCTGCCCGAGTTGAGCAGACCAATAAGTAAAGAACTTAAGAACTCTAAAAAAGAGATTGTCGGGATTCACCACGACGAGATTGTGACGATCATTGAATACCTCAACCTGAAAACCGATAAAAAGTTCAAGACCAACGCATCAGCCACCAGAAGACTTCTCAATGCCCGAATGAATGAAGGCTATTCTGTGGATGACATCAAACGGGTAATCGACTTGAAAACAACACAATGGCTGCCGGACAGGAAATTCCGTAACTACTTGCGGCCTTCCACCTTGTTCAATTCAAGCAACTTTGAGAACTATATGAATGAAGGCGAGCCGGTGAAAAGCCAGGCACAGCCATTCAAGCCTTTCGAGCTGGATTTCACTAAGGGGAGGAATAAATGAGTCATGTGTTAGCTGAGAAGAGTCTGCTTGGCAGCATGATGAAGGAGAACCACTTGATCTTGGACAGCGACTTTCAGGCAGAGTTTTTCGAGTCCTATATCCACCAGAGGATTTACAGCGCGATGCGTGAACTGGCCAGTGCGAATCGGGCGGCTGACTACATCACCCTCCTGACGATCCGGGAACCGGCGAGTCTCGGCGGAGCGAATTATCTGGTGGAACTCAAAAGCTTCGCCCATCCTGCCCGCTTCGATGAATACAAGGAAATCATCATCGGCAAATGGAAAGAAGCCGAGAAAACGAGACTGCTGCAGCTGGCGCAACAAGATAACTGGTCCCTTTCCGAAATCCAGCACTCATTCGATGCCCTGCAGGATGAGAACACGGCGGGTGTGGAGACTTCCTTGAGGAATGAGTTGGTCGCGCAATATGAACGGCCATTTAAGCCGATGGATGAAAATACCGGTACGGGAACAGGGCTTGCTGCTTTGGACCGGGTTCTGAACGGCTTTCAAGACAGTGAATTCATCATCGTGGCGGCCAGACCCTCGATGGGGAAAACAGATACTCTGAACCACTTCGCATTGAGTGCAGGCTGGGCAGGTCATCTGCCGATCATCTTTTCGCTCGAGATGAGCAGGAAGTCCATGATTGACCGATTAATTGCCGCAACGGCAGGCTATAGCAGATTACGTATGCGAGATCCTTACCGGCATTTCACCGATAAGCAAAAGGAAGATTGGAGCGTCGCCATGAGCAGGCTGGATGACTCGAACATCCATATCGACGACAGAAGCGCCTTGAAAGTAAGCCAAATTAAAGCTGCAGCAAGGAAAATCATCAAAGGGAACCCGGACAAACGCCCGATCATTTTCATCGACTATTTACAGATCATCCGGCCTGACGGGAATCCAATCAACCAAAACCAGATCATCGGCCAAATCAGTGCCGACCTGAAGAACATGGCCAAGGAATTCAACTGCCCCGTGGTCGTATTGTCGCAACTGTCGAGGGCAGTGGAACATCGCCCGGACAAGTGTCCGCTCATGAGTGATCTGCGGGACTCGGGGAACATCGAACAGGATGCCGATGTGGTCGCATTCCTCTATAGGGAAGACTATTACCAGAAGGAAACCATGCCGTCAGATGAGCTCGAAATCGACGTCGTCAAGCACCGGAACGGTCCGACCGGCAGAATTTCCGTGACGTACATTAAAGAGACCGGCAAGCTAAGTGACATCGAACGATCTGCCCGGAGAGGGAGTGGAACAGGATGAAAATCACAGTCGGGGAATTTTTTGAATTCGCAATTGAAATGGACATGAGCCTCGTATCGCATGCAATCTATTGGGCGCTGACAAACGGCAAAGTGGATGTAAACGACAATATGGAAAAACTAAAAAAAGGTGCAATCCGACGAAGCGGAAATCTTCCGGTTGCACAAAACTAATCTATTGGGCACCGGACGCATCAAACTGTATGCCGTCAAAACCCAAACGAAAGACTGGTTCGCCTTTTACTTCGCAGAACAGGCATTAGACGTATTCCGGCTGCATCGAGAAAAATTCCGCGAAACCAACGTGCACCTCCTGCCAGCCGACCGCCTCCTGTGCGGAGTGATGGCTTCCGCCGAGACCGGAAAAGAGGAGTTCCTGTTCGAACGGAAGAAACGCATGGCCGAATTCCCCGCTTATGTCGGGCATGCGAGGGCGGGGGAGATGGTGATGTTTCAGGTATAGGGGGATGAGATGTGTTTCTTGATGTACTATGCCCTCACTCAATTCTAAATTGTTCGTTAATTATATATATAATGAAGTTAAGGATTGGCAAAGACAAAGCATGGGTTGTATACTATGACAAAACAGAATATGGAACAAGTCCTCCATGAGATAGATCTGACATTTCCTGAAGGGAGTAAATTGACAATGACGTTAGCTGATATTTTGCGAGAAGAAGGACTAAAAGAGGGTCTGTCACAAGGTGTGGAAAAAGGAAAGGTTGAGACACTTTCTGAAATCGCAAATATGTTGTTGTTTAGAAAGTTTGGTGAGGTTCCAAAAGATATCAAAGAACATATTTCTAATGCCGATCCAGTGGCATTACAACTTTTATAGGCAGATATATTAAACTTAAAAGACGTAGAAGAAGTCAGAAGATACTTTCAGTAACCGCTATTCATGCAAAAGCCTTACGTACAGTTAATCATGTAACTGAGCCTCATTTGCAAAACGGCGACCTGTTCGCAAAGAAGTTTTAACCCAAAATAGTAATCACCCTGCTAATTTTCTAAATAAGCGAGGGGTGGTTATTTTTTTTGTGTTATGTTGACTTGTTTTTTTCTAAGATAAACAATCAACTATTCTGAGAAACCGAATAGTTGAAATCGAGGGGGAAAAAGGGAGTAGAGCGTGAAGTCTCGTTTTATAATGTTGGAATGATATTCACCATCGCCTACTTTGCGAAATATTGGCTTCCGTCGAGACAGGAAAAGAGGAGTTCCTGTTCGAACGGAAAAAATGCATGGGCGAATTTCCCACTTATGTCGGGCATGCGAGGGAGAGGGGGGTGTTTCAGGTGGGGAAGAAGTGGATGGAATGAAAGCGATTATTGGTCTTTATGTCGATTTAGTCGATTTAGATGAAGAATACCTGGTCCTCATATGATTTTGAAGTGTTTCAGAGACGTGGGTGATAGGGGTTTCATGATTGCATCTTTTTTGTAAAGCGTGACAGATCAGCATGAAATTAAGTCGTTACATTTTTTGGAATCTACAGAGCATTGGCAGGTCGAATGATAAAGATTAAAAATACCAAAAGATTTAAAGGATTTGTTTGAAAATCTGCGGCAGCGTGCAATTAGTATCAGTGTAATGGCAATGATGAAGAGCATTTTCAATCTGACGAGTTAATTCAGTTGTGTCTTGCCGAGCTGATCTATGAGACGTTTTTATGAATGTGTATTAGGAGTACACTGTATCGTTCGATTTTGAGGAGTCTCATTAATAAAAAAAAAGAAATGGAATTTATTAGCAAATACCGGGTGGCTGCTTGTTTTTTAATAGGCAATGAGAAAGAAAAAATCTCCATCCTATCCTATCTGTTCTATTTTCTCTAATTGACTTTGCTAGTATAATGGATTCGCTTCAAGTGGTATATATTCTGGAATAGCGTTCGGATTGTGGGGCAATAAGTGTTGCTTGTTTATTTCTACATTGAATTTATAAATATTTCGAGAATGTATATTCTTCATACAAAGAATTTAGAAAATGTTCAGACAGAGTAGACTCTGTTCAAACATCCCGGAATATAGTATTATGGGTATAAGCTATTATTCGCGAAAATTTGTTCGTTAACTAAGAGGTGATAAATTTGATTTTTGGATATGTGAGGGGAATTTCAGAAACTCAGAGCCTTGAAAGACAAATAGAAGAATTACGGAGTTTTGGTTGTGATTTTATATTTGAAGAGAAACAGACTGATTTAACTTGCGATAAGCCAGTTTATAAAGAAATGCGCTCGAAATTATGTTCAGGAGATATTTTAGTTGTCTATGACTTAAGTGGACTAGGAAAAAAGTTTAGGGAAATTAGAGATGAATGGAAAGCACTTATAGAGGAAAATATCGAAATTATTGTTCTCAAAATGCCGATTTTAGATACAAGAAAAGAGGGAGGAGAAAGAACAGTCGCCGATCTTGTACTCTCACTTCTTTCTTGGGTAGTAGAGGAAGAAGGAGAGAGAGTAAGAATAGCTCAAAAGAAAGGCATTGAAATAGCAAAAAGGCAAGGAAAGTTCATGGGCGGAAAAAGAAGATACCATGAGAATGCGACTGGCGAGGAAAAAATCATTTACGACGAAGTAGTGAGATGTTTAAAAGATAATATTAGCATTATGAATATACATCGAAATACAGGATTGTCTAGGAACACCATCTATATAATAAAAGAAGAAATAGAAAAACTGAAATGAGTTAACAAATACATTTCTCAAGTTCCTTGAATAAATTAATCATATGGTTTGTATTAGCAAGCTATCCATAGTTGTACATAAAAGAGGGATTGAGGTTTCAATAAAATATAATTTGAATTGGAAGATCAAAAAGTGACGAAAAAAACATACAACGTTATAGATTTATTTAGTGGCTGTGGGGGTTTTTCTTTTGGTTTTGAGCAAGCGGGGTATAAAATACTTTTAGGGGTTGACATTTGGCAGGAAGCATTGAAAACATTTAAAAAAAATCATAAGGACTCTAAGGTTTTAGAAGCCGATCTATCTTTACTACCAACAGAGAAAATTTTAAATAAGTGCAATGTATCCAAGCAAGATATTGATGTAATCATCGGAGGACCTCCTTGTCAAGGCTTCTCTCTATCAGGATTTCGTCAAGAAGATGATCCAAGGAATCAGCTTTATAAATCGTTTGTTAGGGTCGTAAAGGACATTCAACCAAAGGCATTTGTAATGGAAAATGTTCCTGGGTTAGTGAAATTATTTAAAGGAAAAGCAAAAGATGAAATTATTAGTCACTTTGAAAGTATAGGCTATAATGTTACTTACAAAATCTTAATGGCTTCTGAATATGGGGTGCCCCAAAATAGGAAAAGAGTTTTCTTCGTAGGTCTTAAAAAGGGGATTTTCGATTTTCCGGATGATGTTTTCCAATTCCCTGAACCAACCAATGGAGCTGGTAGACTTCCTTTGCTTACATGTAAGAATGCTTTAAGCGATCTGCCTCTATTGGAGAATGGGGAAGAAGTTATTGAATATATCTCCAGTCCTCAAAATGACTATCAAAAATTAATGAGAGGCAAAAGCACATCAATTCACAATCATATTCCTACCATTCATAAAAAACAAACTGTCGACATTATTTCATTAGTTCCTGATGGGGGTAACTATAAGGATTTACCGAAAGAGCTACAAGAAACAAGAAAAGTTAATATTGCCTGGACTCGGATGAATAGCAATAAACCAAGTTTTACGATAGATACAGGGCATAACCATCATTTTCACTATATTGCTAATCGTGTGCCCACAGTGCGCGAGTCTGCCAGAATTCAATCTTTTCCGGATGAATTTATTTTTGAGGGCTCTAAGACTAATCAACTCAAACAAGTCGGAAATGCGGTTCCGCCATTGTTAGGGCGTGTAATAGCGGAAAAGTTAAAAGATACCTTGAACATGATTGATAAAAAAAATTAAGAAAGGGGCTTGAAAATGCTTAAAGTGGTTTCCTTGTTTGCAGGATGTGGTGGAGCGGATGTCGGCTTGTTGGGTGGGTTTAAATATATTGGACAAAACTATGCTCGACTCCCATATGAGATAGTGTATGCGAACGATATTGATAAAAAAGCTATAAATACTTATGAGAAAAATTTTGGATCTTATGGTCACCGAGTTGAGAATGGTGACATTCTTAATATTAAAGAAGAGATGATCCCTGCACATGATTTACTAATAGGTGGATTTCCTTGCCAATCTTTTAGTACCGTCAACCCAACCAAAGATCCGTTCGATGACCGAGCGAATTTATATAAAGAAATGATAAGGGTTTTAAAATATCACAAACCTAGGTTTTTTATAGCGGAAAATGTAAAAGGGTTCATGACTCTTCATAAGGGAGAGATTTATAAACGTGTTTGTAATGAGTTTGAAAAGGCTGGTTATAATCTTTCTTCCAAACTTCTTAACTCTGCAGACTTTGGGATACCGCAAAAAAGAGAAAGAGTTTTCATTGTTGGAGTCAGAGACGATTTAAAACAAGGTTACGAGTTTCCGTTAGAAACACATGATGTTAACGGCGAGAATAATAAAAAACCATGGGTTCCATTAAAAGAAGTAATAGACAGTTTAGTTCCGAATGATCCAAAGTATTATTTCTCGGAAAGAGCCGTTCAAGGGATGAAGAATGCTAAGAAAAATATGAAAAGAGGATTGTGGCAAGATTTAAATGCTCCATGTCTTACTATCACCAGCCACTTGGCGAAAGTGAGTTTGAATTCGCGAGACCCTGTTTTATTAGTGGATCCTGAAAAAGAGTTATATAGACGTTTTACACCAAGAGAAGCGGCAAGGATACAATCGTTCCCTGACTCTTTCCAACTAGTCGGTTCCCAAGGTGACGCTTATCGCCAAATTGGTAATGCGATACCGCCGGTATTGTTTTGGCACTTATCACGAGCTCTGTATAAACAATTCAGCCAATGCTTTGCGGAGTTGAAAGATACAGACAATACCATAATAAATGAAGACAATCAATTGGAAATGTTGTTAAATGGGGTGTAGATATATATCTACACCTTTTTTTGTGAGATACTATTAAATAGTACGTCATGTTAAGTTTTATATTACAATAAGCTAAACATATTATTTAACAAGGAGTGAACGAGTTGACAGAGTTCAAATGGACAAATGCCGCTTATAACACGATGACAGCAGCGGCGATAAACCAACTTTCTATATTGTATAATATGAGAGGACAGGAATATACAGAGGATTTTAAAAGGAGAGCTGATAACGAAAGACGTGTTTTACTTGGGCAACAAGCACAAGAAACAGGGAAGCTCAGTAGCGTCGAGACATACATAACTGCATTTGAGCAACAAGGGTGGACTCAAAGAATAACAGGGGAAACTAGTATTACATTCGACTTTACTCCAGCAGGGGAACAAGCGATATTACTTTTAACTAAAGTACCAGACCATCTTAAGTTTTTCCCATATTTTATAGCCGAGATCATAGCTAGATATAAGCAGGATAATCCAGCCCAGGGGAGAAAAAATCCAGGCAGTACAGACATATTTCCTTACTGGACATTCTATAAAATCATCCGTGAATGTAATGATTATCTAAGTGAAGATGAATTTCGTAGGTTTTTGGTTAAGATGGAAAACCGCAATCAAATTACTCAGACAATAGAAGATATTCATAAATATAGAGATGACTTGGATAACCATATACAATTACAAGAGATTGATCAGAAATATGGGGGAGCTAATAATGAGACTAAGGCAAGACCTCTATATTTTATGCATCGTGCAGGCGAAGGTTTAGGGAAAGTAGGCAACTTTAATTATGGAATCATTGAGACGGATGGTAGATGTCCCCTGGGAACTACGAAGTATATATTAAATGAATCATATTGTGAATTCGTAGACTACATATTGGATAATGAACCTCCTGGTTTGCCAAATGATTTGTCGCGAAATGACTGGTTCAGTTACTATGGAGCTCCAATTGTTAGTTCGTTGGATAGCGAAGTAGAGGACGACGATATAATTTGGATTAATATTAATCGATTAGTCGAGAAAGGTTCGTCAGGCATAATATTAAGCGGACCGCCTGGAACCAGTAAAACATGGTATGCAAAACAATTAGCTTTAAAATTAACTGATGGTGATGAAAGTCATATTGAATCTATTCAATTTCATCCTTCATACAGTTACGAGGACTTTGTAGAGGGTTTTGTACCAAGTACCTCTACCCATGAAGCTAATTTCATTGTGAAAAAGAAGATTTTTACTCAAATGTGTGATAAGGCCTCCTTAAACCCTAATCACAGGTATGTATTAATAATTGATGAGTTTAACCGAGGGGATATAAGTAAAATTCTGGGTGAATTAATGACGTACTTAGAGACTGAGTATCGTGGTATTCCTTTTCGTTTACCTTATAGCGAAGAGGAAATAATAATACCCCGAAATTTGATTCTAATCGGTACGATGAATCCTTATGATAAATCAGTTACTGAATTCGATATAGCGTTGACTAGGAGATTTGATGTATACGAAATGCTTCCTGATAGCAATTTGTTAAGAAAAATACTAACGAGGAATAAAATGGAAGAACAATTGCAAGAAGATTTAGTGAAATTTTTTATTGAAATTCAAGATATATTTGAGGTGGGTCTTGGTCACGCCTTTTTTAAAAATAGCAAGGATAAGAAGGATCTCAATGACGTTTGGAAATATCAGTTAGAACCTCTATTTAAAAAAGAATTTAAATATGAAGATGATATAATGGAAAAAATTATTAATATTTACCCATGGAGTGAAGAGGATTGAGGGTCCTTGATATAATAGAGAATCAAAGTATTATAATCGATGAAAAAGTTGTATTAAGGGACGAGTATTTTGATATTATTGCTAATAATGTGGATAAAAAATTTTATTCTGTAGCATACAAACCAGTAGGTCTGGAGATTACAGCAAGTAATTATATAGGAACAGTGCCTATCAATAAAAGTCTGGCTTTAAATATAAAACCTAAGATTGGTATCAAAAATTTCTTTTATATTCTTCTTAAATCAGAAAGAGAATTAAATATGTTAGAAGATTTTATGCGAAAATATAATAAAATGGAAAATAATACCAACCTCATTGATTTATTGACAATAGCCTTTTTGAAAAAAATGCAAAAAATTGAACGAGAAGGTATATACAGAGATTATGTTCGAAAGGAGCGTAATTCAAGTACTACTAAGGGAAAAATATTATTCAAAGAGCATATAACGTTAAATGTTTTTAAGAATATTGATTACAGAGTAGTTCACTCCTTTCAGGAGTTGGATAGGGATATATTGTCAAACCAGGTTATCAAATTAACAGTTGAGCATTTAATTAGATACTATCGTTTGTTTGGTAAAGAGAAGAAGTATTTAAGAAAGCTACTATACTTAAGAGAGGTTTTTTCTCGTGTTTCTTACGTTAGTCACATAATAGATTTTTCCCAGCAAGACATTAAGCGTCTTATTAATGATATTCCTCAAATTCGTTCTTATTATGTAGACGTTCTAGAAACATGCTTTTTGATAATGAAAAGAGCCACTTTTCAATTTGAAAAAGGGATTGATAGCAAAGGTTTAAACTTGCCGTCCATTTATATCAATACTGAAGATGTATTTGAAAGATTTTTATTAAATGCATTGGTTGATTTAGAAGACGATCAAAATGTCTCTTTCTATAAGGGAAAAAAATATCTGTTTTCTGACGTTTCCATTCCTAGAATTGAGCCTGATATTGTAATCGAAGAAAACAAGGTCGTCACTTGTATAGCCGATGCAAAATATAAAGGCGATAAACCTAAAAGAGAAGATATTTTTCAAATGATAAGCTATTTAGTGTCATATAATTGTGAAGTGGGTGTGTTCATCTTACCTAAGCATAATAACGCTACTGCGGAGTATCTAGGAACTATTGATGAGAAGTGCTTATACGTATATCGGGTAAATTTGAATCATTTAGACGAAAAAGATATTAAGGAAGAGGAACTAAAATTGCATGCATTCCTTAAGAAGAATCTCCATGATAAAAAAGATTTTTGTGAAAAGCAAAAAGGAAATATTTGAGTCAATAAGATTGTTATAGTAGGGTTCTAAGAGGAAGAATGAAAAGATGGATTTTACGGAAGTCTACAATTTATTTTGCTCACTTTGAAAAAGGTAATCTACATCCTTATACCAACGAATTTCCTGGAATGTGTTCCGTGAGATTCGTTGGTGATTGGATCTCATCGCCATTCAGTGAAATTGCGCAGGCGTCATATCCACTTGGTTGACCAATAATAAATAATCTAAGGCTGAAAAATTGGCGAAATTGATTGCAAATGACCTTGCCTCTGAAATTCCTGAGAACTGGAAGGACTCTAGTTCTAGTGTGGGAATATATATTCCGTTTGAATCTTTGACTATTAAGTGAATCCCAAGAATGGTTCCAATGACAGTATGGCCTGAGTAACCCTTGCTTGTGGTGAATAGGATGCCAAATCGGTCGTCGAATGAAGGGAAAATCGTATGGAGTATCTCATTATCTTTGAAAGCCGTATGCAAATGCACTTTTTTTTCCATGTTCGTATAACCTCTTTTCTATAATTTAGGGATGACTCAAATTCGAATTTTCTGTTTTTTATCCCACTATACTTATAACGCTTTAACTAGCGGATGTCAAAATATAGTTCAAATGCTCAAATGGATATGGTAATCTCATAGGGTTCACGCATTTTTAGAAAAGAAGTATATTTCACATAAAAAAGAATCGTCGAAAGTCTTATCAGTATAATCATTCTTTCTTTCATTTTCTATATGAATGAATTTCATAATTCTGATCCCTTGTCTCCCAAGGGGTTGAAGGCATCAAAAAAGAAGTACCTCTCTAAATCTTGTATAATGGTAGTCGACGAAACATCCCATAAAGATCGGAGGAGTACTCCCTATGACCATTATACGAAAGGGGAGCCTATTTGGCATCCAAGAATTATACGTGATGGAACCTACCCGAAAATATAAAGAGATCATGGCTGCCATCTTCTTTGAAATTAATAAGAAATCCAGATTCGGTGCCACGACCGAATTAAATTATGGAGCCATGCTAGTTAGTGTATTCGCGCGTTATATCGAACGAATTCCGACCATCAAGGACCTGGTAAAGCGATTGAAACACGACTTATCTTTCAAACTAGATTGCGGATTTAAGGTCTTAGATGCTGTTCCTTCCGAGGCTTCATACAGCCGTATGCTGATTACGTTACGTAAAACAAAATTCTTGGAAAACGTTCAGGAAACCACCATTCTGGACGCCATTGCTGCGACGCATTTTGAGGCGCGTGACAAAGCACCGAGTAAACATGGAAAAACCAAAAACAGAACCGAAAAAGCGGGGTCGTAAAAAGAAAGAAGAGCGGGAACAATGGTTGGCTAAAGAAGCTGAACGAAAAGCAAACCTGCCGATGTACGAAAAGAAAATCGAAGACCAGCTAGGTGTTCCACTTCACGAGTTATGGGCCGAGATTCCACAAGAGCCCTACTGGGGAGTCAAGGAAAACAGTGAAGGACAGCACGAGTATTGCTTCGGCTACAAAGGGCATTTGGCAGTGGGTGCATTCAGCCAATATATCTTGCAGTCCCTGTTCTCCTCTGGTAACTTGAACTACGGAAAAGCCGCAATTCCGCTGTTATAAGGAATTGAAGAACGGCTCCCACTTCCTCATTTGATGTATCACACGATGGATGCCAGCTACGATTTTGAAATTATTTACGAACAGGTGCATCGTATGAGACAACAATCTATCATTGCTTATAATAAGCGTAACGAACAATAGTGCCTTGGTTTTGATGAACATTTTGCGCTCACTTGTTTCAGAGAACATTCCTATCGTTATGATAGTTATGATGCGCAATATGAAACACTGAAATACACTCGCCCCAAGGAGTACCTGGAGTGCCCAATGGCAAATGAAGGTATCTGTTAGAAGGTGTACAAAGTCAAAATCACCACTGATTTACGAGGAAATGGAGCACCAGCCCGCGGTTCTTGTTCATGGAAAAACTATAGAATCTACGTAGAACGGGTCAACGCCTATTTAAAAGAGTTTTCCAAATGAATAATGTTCGCTATCGCACAGGTAAACGTGCAAATCTTCATTTTGACTTATTAGTCCTAATTTACAACGCTTCTAAACTCGCTGCCGATCGGATCAACACAAGGTTACAACTGCTTCAAGCCGCATGATTTTTGTTTTTTGAAATACAATTTGCCAATTCGGCCCTTGTTTGTATTTTTAATAAGAGCAATTATGAAATTGACTCAAGTAGTTGAACAATCAGTTTACATAGATGAAAAATTTTATATCAAGTTTATCAATGAATAGTCTAATTTTATCTCAATAAAAACCGTACATAGTCACATCCCGGTGGGCGGTGCCATAAGTAAGGTTTAAAAAAAAATTAAAAAAGCTAGTCAAGACGTTTCAATAAATCTTGCCTAGCTTACCTATTTTGTATGAAATGTTAAAACGCTAAACGTATTACATCGACAAACTACTGTAAGTCCCCCAATTCTCTTGCCTAGCCAATTGAGGGTGAGTGGATATAAAGCTAACGATGATATGAGCAGTATCAAGGTTCGGGTATTGGTTGAATAGGAATCTATCGCCATATCGAATAGCTGATAGTGCAAGTGGTAACTCACGTTTAAATATTTCATTCCGTTTTGCGGATACATTTTCATTGTGTTCTCCCTGATCTACATATAAATATACATAGAAAAATAAGCATTTCCTATTCATAATCCACTCACCTAAGACCTCATCTCTCATCTGAGTATTAACTTTATCCCAAGCATACTCATTTCCAATCGTTAAAAATAGATCTCCAGTCTCATCTGAATGAGTCAGTGTGTAACGTCTTGGAATGATAGGGTGCATTGTAGTAATACCATGCCTATATTGAACGAATAGCTTTTCTGGGTTGAACTTGCTCAAGCACTCAACTCCATTTGTTTTATTATCAATATGCAGATATAAGACTATTAACTAGTTAAACGTCATACGTATTAAGTTTTTAGCGTCCTATGTTTCAATGTTGGATGGTCAAATCGCACTTAAACTTATTATGGCGAACCACCCCATACGTAAATGAAGTTTTTCTTATATCAATTGGTACGGTATAATGTAAGTCCTCATTCATTCTTAAAAAGCTTTCCTCTCAAAATACCAATGCAACCAATTTTGTTTATATTACTTCGTTAGTACCTTTTCAATAAGCGTATTCAGTGATTTACTTCCAAAATCACTTAGTAAAATCGTCGGATTCTTAAGTAAACAGTATTCCAGAAATAGCCCCTTATAGAATACTACAATAATTTCTGCGTAGAATTGCCCATCTTCTTCATTATTAAATTCCTGAGATTCTATTCCTTCTTCGATAATAAGTTTTACAATCCTATATAATTTTCGATTTTCATTATTGATAAATATTTTATCGTCAGGTGAAGATAGCTGGTTGATTAATACAGCTGATAGAAAGTCGAAGCCCATATCATCACAAAAGTAAAAGCCCGATAGTAAAATAGTTTGCAGTTTTTCAGTGAAAGATACTTCAGCTTCTTTTAATTCCTCATACTTTTCCTCATATACTTCATCGATTAACTGATAATGCTCCAGGATGACGTCATGTTTTGATTTGAAATGTGTATAGAATGACCCTTTAGAAACACCGGCTGAATTTGTGATTTCTTCGATGTGAACATTCTCAATCCCCTTTTCTTTAAATAAACTTAAGGCACTTTCAAATAATTTTCTTTTGGTATTTTTAGCTTTCGTTTCGCGGCTTATTGGTATTTTGCTACTCATATGTTTTCCTCCTAATAAATTAAGTCTTGCAAAATGTTCTGACTAATTGTATTATTCAATAAAGCAACTGACTCAGGTCATTGACCTGATTAATTTATCTGACTATTTAATCTCATAATAGCATTTGTGAAGTGTAAAAGACATAGAAAGATAGTTTTCTAGTAAATTTGAAGAAGGGAAGTGTAGTCTTGGGCCAAACAATAGCAGAAAAAGTATTTTCTAAAAACTACAATAAAAAAGTTGAAGTAGGGGAAGAAAGATTGTTTTCTCCAGATATTATAACAGCATATGATTATCCCGGATATATAGATAAATATGAAAAGCAGTTGGAAGAGCTGAATATTCACAAAGTGAAAAATCCCGAGAAGTTCTTATTGTTCATTGATCACTTTTATCCAGCAGGAACACCGAAAGAACAGGAGATACATCAAATCACCAGAAGATTTTCTAAGAAATATGGATTTAAGTTATATGAGGGTGCAGGAATAGGACATCAAGTAATTTCTGAAAAGGGCTATATTAAACCGGGAGAGTTTGTTGTGCATTTTGACGGTCACATCAGTACGATTGGCGCACTTGGTGCCATTGGGATTGGTATCAGAAACAGCATGATAGAGGCTTTTGCGACGGAACAGGTTTCACTTGTTGTCCCACCGACAGTACGAATCAATTTGACTGGAAAGCTACTGAAAGGCGTGACTTCCAGAGATGTTTTTCATTCCATTATTAAACAGATTGGACCAGCCGGCTGTCGTTTAAGCGTAATTGAGTACGGAGGGCCAGGTCTCAAATCATTGGAAATGGATGAACGATTCACTTTATGTAATTTAGCTATGTTTCTAGGTGGTGTATCCGCCGTCATGGAGACAGACGAGGTGACACATGACTATCTGGAGACACACAATGTGAAAGATTATGATGATATGTACCCCGACAACGATGCGGAATACTTGCGGGAATATACGATTCAATTGGAGGAAGTAGAGCCTATAATTGTAATACCTCCAACACCGGCAAATACAGTACCAATTTCAGAAGTGTTGGGATTAACTATTGACCATGGATATATTGGATCCTGTGCAAGCGGCCGAATTAAAGACTTTCAGCAGGCTTTGGAAATTCTGGATGGACGTCATGTGGCTGAAAGTTTCCGTTTAAACGCAGTACCAACGACAACCAATATTCAGTTGCAAATGAGTGAGTTGGGGCTTACACAAAGACTCATTAAAGCGGGAGCCCTAGTTCAAGTGTCCTCATGCGATTTTTGCATTGGACAAATGGGAGCGCTTTCAGACGGCGAACGCTCGGTCTCAACAGGAACTCTAAATGTTCCAGGACGTATGGGTAGCAATAAGGCTGAAATCTATACAGCAAGTCCGTACACAATCGCTGCAACCGCCATCAATGGAAAAATAACGGATCCAAGGACCATGATGTAGGAGGGGAATGTATATGATGGAAAATCTGGATGGCAGAGTTTGCTGGGTATTTGATGAACCGAATTTCGATATCGATTTAATTGTAGGCGTTACGAATATGAAAATACAGGATATCGAAAAATTAAAAGAGGTATGTATGAGTAATTATGATAAGGATTTTACTAATCAAGTTCAGGAGGGAGACGTGATTATAGGGGGGGAGAACTTCGGATATGGACATCCGCACTATCCATCATGCCGGGCTTTACGGGCATTAGGGGTTAAAGGGATTATTGCAGAATCGTTTTCGCCGGGATTCTATCGGGGAGAATCTACCAATGGGTTTCCACTAATTGAATGTAAAGGGATAGCAAAGGTGGCAGATCGATGGGATCACATTATTTATGACTGGGACACGGAAGAACTGACGTTGGTAAATAAGGGGATTACGTTAAAAAGTGAAAAAGTACCTGAAAAGACCAAGGATTTGATTAAGTATGGGGACATCATAAGCTACTTGCAAAATAGAAGATTGACTTCCTGATTGATGATGAACTTTATTGAAATTCATCTAACGATCCAAAACTAAATATAAAACTGGAGGGGAAACAAATGAAGAAGACTTTTTTGGTTATGATCGGTTTTGCATTGTTACTGTTAACGGCTTGTGGAGGAGATACCGAGAAGGCAGAGGCGGGAAGTTCAAGCGATGAGAAGACGTTTAAACTTCGGGTTACATCAGCATTAAGTGCAAATCATGGACTTTGGGTAGGATTCTATGAGCCGTGGATGAAAAAGGTAGAAGAAGAGTCTGATGGCAGAGTGACATTTGAAACGTTTACTTCAGAAGAACTTGTAAAGGCGACGAATGAAGTAGACGCGCTCAAACAAGGAACTGTAAATATCGCAGCTCCATTGCTTCCGATTTACGAACCTTCGACATTCCCGCTGTCTGAAGTTACTATGCTTCCTTTGACTAAATCAAGTCCGATAATCGGCAGCTTAGCCTTTAAGGAATTGATCAACAGTGATGTGGAATTAAAAGATGGAAAAACATTTGCGGAGTTGGAATATGGAAGCCAGTCATTAAAAGTGCTTCCGGCAACCATTTCTGAGGAATATTCAATCTCTACAACAGGCTTGAAATTCGATAGTGTGAAGGATGTGCAGAAAGCAAAATTACGTACGCCATCCCGTATCCATGAAATCTATGCAAAAAAGATAGGTGCGAATTCAGTTACGATGCCGACGTTTGATCTCTATGATGCAATGAGCAGAGGTGCTGTTGATGGAAGCTTCCTTTTCATTTCGGACTGGACAGGTTATGGCTTTGAAGAGTTATTCAAGTATACGGTAGACGACGTGAACTTGGGGCACTTTAGTTCCCTGTTGGCTATGACAGATAAGCAGTGGAATGAATTTCCTGAAGACATTCAAAAGATCATGATTGATGCATCCGATGAGCTTGTTGGGAAAGGTGCGGAATTATGGGTGGATCGCAGTGACGAAATCATTACGAATTCTAAAGAAACTGGAGGCGAGTTTGTAAGTGTAGAAGACTTGGACCCGAAGGTGAAAGACTTACTGATTAAGGGAATGGAAGAAACTTGGTTTGATTTTATTGATCTACTGAATAAACAAGGCGACCCGGGCACAGAAATCGCTAAACTTTGGAGAGATATCGTAATTGAGCAAGGCGGAGATGTGCCGGAAGTGATTAAGAATCTGTAAATGTATTGGTAACAGAGAAGTTTAACTAGGTTAGGAGCGAATAGTTATGCATGATTTGGGATTGTTGACCATTATTATTGTAGGTTTTATCATTCTCATGATTGCTGGATTCCATATTCATACGATATTACTGACGATTGGCATTTTAGGTTTAATATACGTCGACGGATTCAGTATCATTTCGGGTTTCCTTAGTCATGACCCATTTACTCAAATCTCCAGCTACACGCTGACGACTATTCCGCTTTTCATCATTATGGCGCAGTTCATATTGAAAGCGGGTGTCGTTGAGGACGCGTTTGCTATGATATACAATGTGTCCCGCGGAAGACCCGCTGTATTAGGCTCGTTGACAATCTTAATCGGGGGGTTGCTCGGAGCTGTTTCCGGTTCGGGTGCTGCTACATCTGCCTCTTTAGGGCAAGTGGCAGTTCCTGAACTTACCAAATACGGATATAAACCAGCCCTGGCTGGTGCCATCTCAGCAGCAAGTGGATCGTTGTCTGGAATTATCCCTCCAAGTATTATATTGATCCTTTTCGGTGTAATTACAGAAACGCCGATTAGTCACTTATTTGTGGGTGCAATTATTCCTGGGGCACTTATGATGCTAACTTTGATTGTTTGTTTGCTTTTAATGTTTAAAGATCAGCGAAGAGAAGAAGAGCGAGTTTCTACAGGTACAAGGGAAGTTGGCTTGAAAAGATCCATTATCATTGTAATGGTAGGGTTATTTATTTTCACAGTTGTTTTCGGCGGTATCTACTCAGGTATTGTAACCCCTACAGAAGCCGGTGCAATCGGAGCTTTGGCGGGATTACTTACCGCGTTAGTAATGGGAAAGGTAGATATGCATTTCATCAAGTCTTCTGTAAGCGAGACAGCGAAAATCACAGGCATGATCATCTTAATTTTAATAGGTGCGAATATATTTAGCCGCTTTGTATCGCTTTCGTTACTTCCAAGAAAAATTACGCTATTACTAGAACCATTGCTGGCGCATCCGGTATTGATCCTATGTCTATTGTCAGTACTTTTCTTTCTTCTATTCATGTTCATTGAGGGGGCAGCAGTTATTCTCATGACGTTACCGGTAATATTACCGATTATCGAAGCGGCAGGGATTGATGTACTTTGGTTTGGTGTGTTTATTGCAGTTGTAAGTACATTAGGATTGATCACACCGCCAGTAGGATTAAGTGTATATGCCGTTTCATCCACAAGCGGGATCTCGTCAGAAGCGATATTTAAATATGGAATTATGATAGCCGTTTTCCTGACTGTTATAGTGTGCGGATTAATGATCATGTTCCCTGGTTTAGTTACATGGTTGCCTTCGACAGTCAAGTAAAGAAGTCGTTTTAATCAATTGCTTCCATATGGAAGTCCTATGATTTTATTACTGAATATGAAGGATGATCCTAATGAACAAGCTAACGAACGCATATAGGGTTTTTGGATACTTCAAAAAAGCGGGAATTTTTCTTTCTGGAGTCGCGTTGTTTGGAATGATTTTCTTAATCACTGCGGATGTAATCTCGAGGAATATTACATCTAAATCCATTGAAGGCAGTTATGAAATCGTTCAGAACTATCTCATGAGCCTGGCATCCTTTACTGTTATTCTCTATGCATATTCATCCGGTGTGATGCCGCGGATATCTATGGTCGTGGAAAGAATGCCTCGAATTGTGCAGAAAATGTTATTGCTGGTAATGCTGATAGTCGAGCTGGCCCTCGCTTTATTGTTTACGTACTATACGTTTACTTACTCTCTAACAGGAGTTGCGGAAGGATTCGCTTTCCCGGCAGGAGGAGTTTTATTCCCTATTTATCCATTTCTTTTTCTGGTCCCAATTGGTTTCATCGGGATTGCGATCGAAATATTATTTGTTTTAATGAAAAATTCTCTTTCCAAAGAACTTTGGATTACATTTACCAAAAGGCAAAGCAGTGAAGAGGCAATGGATGAAACCTATGTTTCTTAATTTTAGGAGGGCCATTACATGATAAAAGAAAAGAAGTTATACACGTTAAAAGAATTGATGAAAACCAAAGAATTGATTATAACTGCCGGTGTTGGAGATGCACTGAGTGCGAGAATAGCAAATGACGTAGAAGGAATCGATGCATTATTATCCAGTGGCTTCGCAATTTCCGCACAACTTTTAGCGTTACCCGATATCGAAATGTATACGAGGACAGAAAATCTGGATACAGTGAGACGGATGACGTATGTATCGAACAAGCCGCTCGTTGCAGATGTAGATACCGGATATGGAAATGCCGTCAATGTGATTAAAACCGTTCATGATTTCGAGCTGGCCGGTGCGGAGGCAATGATCTTCGAAGACCAAATCAGCCCTAAACGCTGCCCGATTTGTGTGGATGAAACGAATAATATCTTACCTGTCGAAGAAGCTGCTGGAAAAATAAGAGCTGCAGCCGAACATAAATTGAAGCATGAGACATTGATTATTGCTAGAACAGATGCGACAGATCTTGAAGAAGCGATTAAGCGGGCGAAACTTTATCGTCAAGCAGGCGCAGATCTGGTGCAACCCATCTCAAAAGCTTTCCGTACTAAAGAGGAAGTAAAAAGATTTGTAGATGAGGTGAATTGTCCTGTATCTCTCGTAATTGTAGGATGGCTGGAAGAGCTTTCTATGGAAGAAATCCAGTGGATTGGACCGAAAATTGCTCACTTCGCCTTAGTGTCAGTTACCGCATCATATAGAGCGGTAGAAAGTGCTTTCAATGAAATTGGCTCTATGGGTGCGATCAAAGGGATGCAAACACCTCGTATTCCACATGGAGAGCTAGTGAAAAAAATGGGTATGGACAGGGTTGGTCAGCTGGAAGAAAGGTACTTGCCAAGTGAAGATGTAATAACAAAATAACGAGGTGGTGTTCATCTATGGCAACTTATAAAGTCGTAAGCAGCTCCCCAACATTCGGTAAAATAACTAGCGAGCCTATTAACCACCTTCAAGAAAATGATTGTGAAGTAATGATTCTGAACCCTGATGTAGTAAATAATAGAGAGAAGTTTGCTGAAAGTCTGAAAGATGCGGATGCTTTGGTAGTCGGCATAGAAAAGGTGGATGAGCAACTACTGGCAAATGCTCAGAACTTAAAAGTGATTGCCAAGCACGGAATCGGTATTGATAACATTGATCTTGAAGTGACAAATAGTAAAGGGATTGTCGTGAAAAATGTTCCGAATGCAAGTACAGATGCAGTAGCGGACTATACAATAGGTCTGCTGATCTCAGCTGCCAGACACATACCCCGAACAGTACAGGAAGTAAGAAACAATGAGTGGAATAAAAGACCGGGGCTTGGTTTTTCAGGGAAAATATTGGGCGTCATAGGGACCGGTAGAATTGGGCAAGCAGTCATTCAGAGGGCTGTAGGGTTCGGTATGAAAATTATTGCATATGACAAATTTACGAATCAGGAAAGTGCAGCAACACTGGGGTTTGAATATAAGGAGCTGGAAGAAATCTATCGCCAGTCGGACTACATTGCCATCCATACGGACTTAAATATTGAAACCAGACACTTACTGGACTTTTCGGCATTTGAAAAAATGAAACCTAACGCAATTATTGTAAATACAGCCAGGGGAGGAATAATTAACGAGGAAGATTTATTGATGGCCCTTGATGAAAAAATGATTGCCGGCGCTGCACTGGATGTTTTTGAAGATGAACCTGATTTCAATAAGGAATTATTGAAACATGAACGATTTCTAGCTTCCAGTCACACAGCTGCTTACACGTATGATTCATTGGAATTCATGGGAATGGAAACAGCAAAAAATGTACTTCAAGAGCTGTCGGAATCCAAGGCGTCCACTCATTCTTAATCGTTATCAAAAGGAAAAGTCAGGGGGAATGTAAGTGGTTATTGAATTAATGAAATCACATGCATCCGTCAGAAAATATAAAGAGGTTTCTCTAAGCAAGGAAGAAATACACGAGATTGTCAGTGCCGGGCAGGCTGCTGCAAGTTCTCATTTCGTCCAAGCATATGCTGTGATCCATGTTACAGATGTGGAGAAGAGAACTAAACTGGCGGAGTTAGCGAAAAATCCTCAACAGATCAATGGGGCGGGCGCTGTCTTTGTCATTTGTATGGATTATGCCAGGCTGAAAAAGGCCGCTAATCTTTTAGGCCGTGATATACAATTTTCATTGGCTGAGAATACTATTGTGGGTGTAACGGATGCAGGTTTATTTGCTCAGAATATGGCAATTGCTGCAGAGTCGTTAGGGTTAGGGATTTGCTACATTGGAGGAGTGCGGAATGCGCCGTATGAAATTAGCGAGCTGCTCGAATTACCTTTCGGTGTTGTCCCGCTGTATGGAATGACCGTAGGGGTGGCGGATGAAGCAAATGAAGTTAAGCCAAGGCTTCCTGTAGATGCGGTCATACATGAGAACGCGTACGATCTGGAAAAGTATGACCAACTGCTGCCGTTATATGACGAACAGCTAAAAGCCTACTATCAAAGCCGCAGGACCAATCAGAAAGACGGTGATTGGTCCGAATCCATGACGCAATTTCTTGAAAATCCGAGAAGCGAAAATCTGCGCAATTTTCTGACGGGAAAGGGATACAAACATGACTGAATTCATCATGAAACCTTAAGTAGTGAGTCACGATCATAGAATGAAAAATAAGAGTTACATACTGGTTGGTCAGTATGTTGAAGGGGGTATATCAGGTGAACTTTTCGTATTCAGACCGTGTCATTCAATTACAAAAAGAAGTATCAGATTTTATGGAGGAATATATTTATCCAAATGAAGCGATATTCAAAGAACAGCTGGATTCCCAGGAAAACCGTTGGAATGAGGTGCCTCTGGTCATAGAAGAGTTAAAAGAAAAGGCGAAACAAAAGGGATTATGGAACCTATTCCAACCGGATGGACAATACGGAGCCGGATTAACGAATTTAGAATACGCACCACTTTGTGAAATCATGGGCAGATCGTTTCTCGCACCTGAAATATTTAATTGTAATGCACCAGATACGGGAAATATGGAAGTATTGTCGCGATATGGTACAGAGAAGCAAAAACAGGACTGGTTGATGCCTTTACTTGAAGGAAAGATTCGATCAGCCTTTGCAATGACAGAAAAAGATGTAGCTTCAAGTGATGCGACAAATATAGAATGCAGTATTATCCGTGATGGGAAAGATTATGTAATCAACGGGAAAAAGTGGTGGACATCAGGCGCCGGAGATCCCCGTTGCAAGATAATGATTGTCATGGGAAAAAGTGACCCCAATGCACCGAAATACGAACAGCAGTCCATGATTCTAGTTCCGATGGAAACAGAGGGCGTCACGGTTGAACGCATGTTGCCGGTATTTGGCTATGACGATGCTCCGCATGGACATGCGGAAATTACTTTCAACAATGTACGGGTGCCTGCAGACAATATACTGTGGGAAGAAGGAAAAGGTTTTGCGATTGCACAAGGCCGTTTGGGACCAGGAAGAATCCATCATTGTATGCGGCTGATCGGGGCGGCTGAACGTGCTTTGGAGCTCATGTGCAAACGTGTGCAAGAACGAGAAACATTTGGAAAGAAAATTGCGGAGCACGGAGTTGTGCAGCAATGGATTGCGGAATCCCGAATGGAGATTGAACAAGCTAGACTGCTTACGTTAAAAGCTGCTTATATGATGGATACAGTTGGTAACAAAGTGGCTAAAACTGAGATTGCAATGATTAAAGTAATTGCACCAAATATGGCGACAAAAATAATGGATCGCGCCATCCAAGCATTTGGCGGGTCGGGTGTCAGTGAAGATACACCACTGGCCTATATGTACGCAAGTGCGCGTACACTTCGGATCGCGGATGGACCTGATGAAGTTCATTCAAGACAGATAGCCAGATTGGAATTGAAAAAATATAAGTGACAGGAGTTGAAGAGCATGAGGTTAATGGACTTGTTTTCATTAAAAGGGAAGACCGCAATCGTAACGGGGGGCGGGCGCGGTCTTGGCGCGCAAATTGCAGAAGGATTTGCTGAAGCAGGTGCGAATGTTGTCATTTGTTCACGTAATGGACCGGCTTGTGAAGAAATGAGTGACAAATTAAAGCAAATGGGTGTGGAGTCGCTGGCGTTAAGCTGTGATGTAACAAATCCTGAAGAGGTAAAGTGTGTGGTTGAAACGACAAAACAGCAATTTGGTCGGATTGATATCCTTGTAAATAACAGTGGAGCAAGTTGGGCGGCTCCTACTGAGGATATGCCGCTGGAAGCATGGGAAAAGGTTATGAACGTTAACGTAACAGGAACATTTTTAATGTCACAAGAAGTCGGTAAAGTGATGATTGAGCAAAAAGGCGGGAAAATAATTAATATCGCTTCGATTGCAGGTTTTGGCGGGACTGATCCATTCATGCAAACCATCGGCTATAACACCAGTAAAGGTGCAGTGATCACGATGACAAAGGATCTGGCCGTGAAGTGGGGGAAACATCAAATCTATGTGAACGCCATTGCCCCTGGATTCTTCCCTACGAAAATGTCCAAAGTGCTCATTGAACATGGTCAGCAGACGATTATGGATGGAACGCCGCTTGGCAGACTTGGCAGTAATACAGATTTAAAAGGGCCGGCACTATTCCTGGCTTCGAGCGCATCAGATTATGTAACGGGAGATGTGTTGACTGTCGACGGTGGAGCCACCGCATTCTAAATATTCTTCCCTCTAGTAATGAACGCAGGCAGCAAGCCCTTTGACAGACTGAATGGCTAGTACCGGAAGGAGGATGACCGAATGAGTGACACGATTGAAGTGAGACAGGGAGAAGAAGTGGATACAGTTGTGCTGCACCGGTTTATTAAGGAGCAATTGCACGATACACCCGACGGGGAATTAACGATTCGCCAATTTGGTGCAGGGCATTCCAATTTAACCTATCTATTGCAAGTCGGTGATTGGGAAGCAGTATTGAGAAGGCCTCCTTTGGGAACTGTTGCGTCGAAAGCTCATGACATGGAACGGGAATACACGATTTTACACACATTGAATCAGGTGTTCGAGCAGGCTCCAAAACCTTATATTTTCTCAGCAGATGAGCAGATTGTCGGTCGTCCTTTTTTTATCATGGAACGACGTAAAGGAATAGTTTTGGACTCAGAGTTCCCTTCCGAAGTGACATATACCGCAGAGCTTGGCAGGAAAATCTCTCAAATTATGGTGGATCAACTTGTTGCATTACATCGAATTGATTATAAAAAAACCAAACTGATTGAAATGGTAAAACCCGAGGGTTTTTTGAAGAGACAGGTATCGGGCTGGATCGGCCGTTTTGAGAAAGCAAAAACGAGCGAAATTCAAGGAATGGATGAGTTGAGAGTTTATTTAATGAACCATATACCAGAGTCCCAATCGCCTACAATTATACATTATGATTATAAATTGAATAATGCTATGTTTTCGGAAGACTTTTCAGAAATGACGGGCTTATTTGATTGGGAAATGACTACAGTTGGCGATCCGCTTGCTGATTTGGGTGTAGCGATGAGTTATTGGATTCAAGAAGACGATCCCGAAATCCTGAAAAATGGACTTGGAGATCCCCCTGTTACTGTGTTGGAGGGGTTTTATACACGCGGAGAGTTCATTCAGGCTTACGCTGAAAAAAGCGGCAGGGATATAAGCTCAATCCATTATTATTTGACATTCGCTTATTTTAAGCTTGCGGCTATTTGCCAGCAAATTTACTATCGATATGAAAAAGGTCAGACAAATGATGAGCGATTTGCCAATTTCAATATATTTGTTGAATATTTAATTCAATATGCAGTAGAAAGCTCAAAAAAAGTGGGGTAGATCATGAAAGTTCATTTGTTGTTGACTAAAGAAGAAATAAACATTGAAAAGATCATGTCTGATAAAACAGTTGTAATTTTTGATATACTACTCGCCACCTCAACGATTGCTGCTAGTCTTTCACGTAATGCTAAATCAGTAATACCTGCTATTAATGAAGAAGAAGCGCGAAAATTGGTATGTAATTACGAAGAGACAGCGGTTTTAGCGGGTGAGTTTAACGGAAACACCATAGAAGGGTTTCTGGATCCTTTCCCCACAGTGCTTATTGAACAGGTAGAAGGTAAAGACGTTGTGCTATCCACTACAAATGGGACGGTAGCCATCCGAAAGGCAGCCGGTGCGAAGAAAGTCTGGGCGGCGTCATTGCTTAATGCGGACATGGTCGTTGAAAAAGTAATAGAAAATTACGAAGGCGAAACCGTCCTATTGGTTTGTTCAGGATCAGCTGGCCAATTTTCACTAGAAGACTTTTATGGTGCAGGCTTTTTTATTTCTTGTTTGCACACAAAGTACAGCGGGCCGCTTCAGTTAACAGATAGTGCATTTGCAGCGAAGTTGTTTTATGAGAGCAATAAGGAAGATAGTAAGTGGATCCTGGCAAGCTCACGTGTTGGTGCAACTCTCCAAAAAATGGGCTATTTGAGTGAAGTGGAATATGTCAGCCAAAAAAACATCATTCAGGTTGCCCCTTACGTGAAGGATGGAATTGTATTACCCTGCAGATAACTACATTACTCGTCAAGGAGGGGTTCGATGAAAACTGAAGCCCATTTAGAATTTTGGCCACCCAGGATATCCAAGACTTTGACTCTTCCCAAAACTACGATCTTTGATAATTTAGCAATCACTTCAAAGAAGTATCCAGATAAAACAGCTATAGAATTTTATGGAGGGACACGAACCTATCGACAGATAATGGATGAATCTGAGCAGTTCGCGGGATACCTGGAAACGAAAGGCGGAATCAAGCCGGGGGATCGAGTGCTATTGTTCATGCAAAACTCCCCACAGTTTTTAATCAGTTTGTTCGCCATATTACGCGTTCGTGGAGTCGTTATCCCTGTAAATCCGATGAGTACAACTGAAGATCTTGACTTTTTTCTGGAAGATGGAGAGATTTCTGTCGCTTTCATTGGACAGGAGTTATATCAGAAAATAGAATCGCTTATCGGCACGACCACTTTACAGACAGTCGTCGCAGCAACGTATAGCGAATATATAAAGGAGTCCAATGAACTTGGAGATCTGCCTGCAGAAGTGAAGGAAAGAAGAAAAGAATTAACCAAGGCGACATCTTGGAATGAAGTGTTAAAGGAAAAGATCACACCTTCCACATATGAAGGGAAAAGCTGTGACATGGCGATGATTCCTTATACATCGGGAACGACAGGGGTGCCTAAGGGATGCGTTCACACGAATGAGACGATCCAAGCGAATGTCACCGGTGCGTATCACTGGATGTCGATGAGTCCCGATATGGTAACATTGGTCAGTTTACCGCTATTCCATGTGACAGGACTCACTCATAGTGCGTTAAGTCCGATTCTATCAGGCAGTTTAATGGTTATACTAACAAGATGGGATCGTGAATACGCAGCAAAAGCGATAGAAAAATTTAACGTTAGTCACTGGATTAATATAAGTACCATGCTTATCGACTTTTTGGCAAATCCTAACCTGGCTAACTATGATACTTCTTCTCTTGAAATAGTAGGTGGCGGAGGAGCTACGTTACCGGAAGCAGTTGGTGAAAAGTTAAAGCAATGGGTTGGATTGCAGTATGTGGAGGGGTATGGGTTAACCGAGATGATGTCCCACACACATTTTAATCCAACACATCGGCCTAAAATGCAGTGTATGGGTATACCGTCATTTGGTGTAGATGCAAGGGTTATCGATCCGATGACTGGGGAAGAAGTCCAGGTTGGTGAGGAAGGCGAATTGGTTGTGAATGCTCCACAGATGTTTAAAGAATATTACCGGCAAGCCGAAGAAACAAAGGCAAGTCAGGTCAAGATTGATGGCAAGAGATTTTTCAGAACAGGCGATATTGTTAAAGTGGACAAAGAGGGATATTATTTTCTTGTTGATCGCGTGAAGAGAATGATCAATGCTGCCGGGTACAAAGTTTGGCCTACGGAAGTAGAATCTATTCTGTACAGACATGAGGCGGTTCAGCAGGCGTGTGTAGTTCGTCACCCAGATGAACTTCGTGGAGAAACTGTAAAGGCGCTCATTATTTTAGAAGATAAATATAAAGGGCAAATATCACCTGAAGAAATTATTGAATGGTCCAAAAATCAGACGGCAAGTTATAAATATCCGCGCATTATTGAATTCAGAGATAGTTTTCCAACGACCAGCAGTGGTAAAATCTTATGGAGAGAATTGCAAACTCAATAGAAAATATTTTTCTTCCAATAGCATCGGGAATTGTAAGTTTTTAAAGATTGTTCTACATGCGCAACAATTGCTCGATAAATACCTTAGATGCAGGTCTCATGTAACACTTGTTGCTGGTTTCTTTAGCATGGCTGAACGCATTGCAGTTTAATTTGTGGATTTCTACTTATGTATTGCTTATTCAGCACTGCACAAGATTTTTTTAAAAATGTCACGTGCCGTGCTTCACTTTACTATTACAATTCATCAAATAATAAGAAACTCTCTAAAAATCTTTGCAAAGATTTTTTGGGGGTTTCTTTTTTATTAAGAGACAGGCGATACTCAAAGTATTCATTTGGGGGAGTGGTCAGCTACAAAAGTGTTGAAAGGAACTTCACGTCTATTTCATCTTTTTCTGGTTCCTCTCCAGATGTTCGCTTACAGCCAGATTCTGTAGTTGAAAAATAGTCACTAACAGTATATTGATTTCAGCACTGCTTCTCATGACATATCTTAATTCAGGGAGTTCCTTATGGAAGCCGGATCTCATCAGGAGTGCGGTCATCCAGTAAATCCTATCGGTTTTCCATATTCAGTCTTTTTAAATCATCAAGTGAATTCCGAGTCACTAAACAAAATTTAGTCATCCTAATTTCTACTAAATAAAATCGTTCCTGCACCCACCACGTTTAGAGGCTTTCTCAGCACGGACTGCCTCCAATCCTTCGGCCAACACACCCTAAAAAATTACTGCTGCCAGAATTAATTTTGGCATACCCGCTAATTCTTTAACAGCTTCCTATTAATTTAACACATCTTGCGGTTCACTTCTGTGATATAAGGAGTTTCTTCCAATATATACGTCTCACACGTCTTGCCATCCTGTTCAATAATCTGCGGAATCAAATCGCGCACCAATTTATTATAGACCGGCATTTTATCGTCTCCTATTCCTTTACTATTTCCTATATTCTACTATATCCGAGATGGAATTTGTCTGGGGGGATACGATCTGTCCACCATAAAAGCCACAATTCTACCAATCTCGCCACTTTTCAACACAAACCCCTCTAAAAGTCGTTGACTAGAATAGGAATATAGTAAATAATAAATACTAACTAGATTTATAGACATTATACGAGAATGAGCATTTAGAATCACCAAGAAGTGAAATTTCCCCTTTTGTCATAGGCTAAGGAGGCGAGGCAATATGTTTACTCCACCAGACTACCAACAATATGTTGAAATCCCGAGCACCTATTCAATCGGTATACTTTTATTGTCTCTACTTGTCATAGGCTTCACATCCTACACCACGTTGTCGCTTTATGACCGGATGCAGAAACCGAGCTTCTTTAAGCGAGAAATCTGGCTTATCCTGGCTTCGTTGGCCATGGGTTTTGGGATTTGGGCAACTCATTTTGTATCGATGAACTCCTTATCGCTCCCGCTGGATATGCATGTCAATTACATGACCAGTTTTCTATCCATGTTGCCGGCCATCATTGCTTCTTTCCTGGCATTCCAACTTATTCAAGGCCCCATGAAACCTAATTGGAAATATACGATTGCGGCTGTGCTGTTTGCAGAAGGCATGACGGCCATGCATGTGCTGGGTATGCAATCAATGGAAGTCGAGGCTGTGGTCCAACATGACTGGCAACTGCTTCTGGTGGCGAACGTGATTGTCGGCCTGTTTTCTTACATCACCTTCCGGCTCATCGGTAATCCGAAAAACACGACTGCTGGAAAATGGATTGCCATACTATGTTTGACGTTGGCACCAGCCGCCATGCATTATTTAGGTTTGCTCGGGACTCGCTATTATATAAAAAACGGGCAGCCATTCATGGATCAAGCAGTCAATCATATGCTTTTATTGAATTCGGTTATTGGCGTGGGTGTCGGTGTATTGCTGGTCGTCATGTTATTGACAACCTATATTGACGGCTATTTGGACTATTGGCTGAAGTATTTTGATGTATTGACGAAGCTGCCCAATCGACGGAATTGGGAACGTGAACTGACGGATGATGTAGCGGCAGGAGATGTGGCGGTCTGGAATTTCCCTGATTTGCAGCGTGTCAATCAGTTATATAGTTATGAGGCTGGCGACAAGATCTTGCAGCAAATCGGCGAACTATTGTCGAAATGGAAGCCAAAGTTCGCGCAATTATATCGGGTAAGTGGAAATCGATATTTATTCTGCGTCAATCAATCCGGACGTTCGGCGGATTTCTATAAAAATCTGGTCATTCTTCAACGAGAGATTGACCAATTGCTGCCGATCAAACGACAGGAGATGCGCTATACGTGTGCATTAGCGAAAGCGGATCAGCGGAAAACGAAAAAGCAATTGTACCAAGAAGCGCTGATGGTCGTCGATCAAGCGACTCTTTCTCGTGAGTGGGGCTTGGTTACGTTTGACCCGGCTATTTATGGAACGTCCTATGAGCAAGAAGTGTTGCGGGATATTTCGAAAGCGATGGAGGAAGAGCATCTTCATCTTGTGTATCAGCCGAAAGTGAAGGGCGCCACTACTGAATTTGTCGGAGTAGAAGCTCTGCTGCGATGGGATCACCCTGAACTCGGACCGATATCGCCCGCTGTATTCGTACCATTTTTAGAATCAGATGGACGGATGGGGGAAGTGACCGACTGGATCATCCATAAAGTTTGCAGGCAGATTCACGACTGGGACGCGCAAGGTGTGCATATTCCACAAGTCGCCATCAATATTCCGGGCGAATACGTAACGGAGCCGCATTTATTGGACGTGTTATGGAAAGAGACGGACGCATTCCGTATCGAGCCAAGCCGGATTGAGCTGGAAATCACGGAGACGAGTACGGCGAAATCGATCACGCTTGCCATGACCGCATTGAAGAGGTTTAAGCGCTATGGTTTCGCGGTAGCGCTGGATGATTTCGGTACGGGTGTCTCCTCGCTGTCCTATCTGCAGCAATTGCCGATCACGACATTGAAAATCGATAAGTCGTTCACGGATGTAGTTCCTGCGTCGCCAAAAGAATGCGCCGTGCTCAATGCCATCCTGAACATCGGGCAATCCATGGATCTGAAAATCGTCATCGAGGGAGTAGAAACCTTAGAGCAAGTGGAGTTCTTGCTTGATCTTCAGCCGGACTTGATTTTCCAAGGGTATTACTTCGCGAGACCGATGGCTGTCGACCAGTTGGTGAAGTGGGTTGATAAATCGGATGAGCGCCAACGAGTAATGCAACTCGGTAAGCAGCCTTCAAAATAAAAGGGGCTACTATATTTCTTCGTATTGTCATAGATTGATAGGTGATCCATATGGTATAGTAGTCCTATGGCACCAAAATGAATACGATACTGTGAATTTTTGATAAATAGATAGACCAAATCGTCTGAGAGGGTGGAAGAAGTTGGCGAACGATTCAGGGATTTTATTGGAAAGTGGTACAAATGAGCTGGAGATTGTCGGGTTTGAAATGGGAGGCAACCGTTACGGTATCAACGTTATCAAAGTGAAAGAGATTATTATGCCGTTGCCGATCACCCCGATTCCGCACGCGCATTTTGCGGTGGAGGGAATTGTCCAGTTACGCGGCGAAGTGTTGCCAGTCGTCAACATGGAAAAGATTTTAGGGATGGCTCCTTCAAGCAATCCTTCAGATGAAAAATATATCGTCGCTTCGTTTAATAAACAGACCGTAGTTTTCCAAGTACACAATGTGACACAGATTCATCGGATTTCATGGGATCAGATCGAGAAACCTTCAGGCATCTATGCAGCCGAGAATTCCCAAGTCATCGGTGTCATCAAGTTAGACGGCGAAATGCTGTTATTGCTGGATTTCGAAAAGATTATTCTCGATATTAATCCGGACGCGGGCATAAATGTGGACCAGGTGAAGAAATTAGGCAAACGAGAGCGATCTGACAAGCGTCTTTTGATTGCAGAAGATTCACCTCTGTTGCGTAAATTATTGAATGATACGTTGCAAGAAGCAGGCTATGGCAACTTGGACTTTTATGAGAACGGTAAAGATGCTTTCGATTATTTGGAAAGCATTGTGGAACAAGGGATCGACGTGAAAAAAGAAGTCCAGCTCGTCATCACGGATATCGAGATGCCGCAAATGGACGGCCATCACTTTACGAGACGAATTCGCGAGAATCCGAAGCTTGCTGGATTGCCGGTCATCATCTTCTCTTCGCTAATCACGGACGATCTTAAGCATAAAGGATTGAGCGTCGGGGCGGACGATCAAGTGAGCAAGCCGGAAATTGCCGAGCTTGTATTGAAAATCGATAAGTATATATTGTAAGAAAAGGAGACTCCAGTTGATTCTGGAGCCTCCTTTATTTATTACGGAAGATTTAATTGCCAGGAAATACCGTACCGATCATTTAGCCAGCCAAACTTCTTGCTGAAACCATAGTCATCCAGCGGCATAAGAGCTTGTCCATCCTGGATCAGTTTCCCGTAAAGATCGTCCAGCTCCTTTTCCGAAGTGCAAGTGAGGTAGATTGAAAACGAAGGAGTGAAGGAGAATTCATGTTTTAAATTACTGTCGATGCACATAAATTCCTGCCCCTTCAAAGAAAAGGTCGCATGCATCACCGTTCCTTCATCCCCGGCTTCATTCGCTCCGTAGCGGGTGATGCTTGTAATTGCCGAGTCCTCAATAAGTGATGTGTAATAATTCATTGCTTCTTCTGCATTGCCATCTTGGAACATTAAAAATGGTGTAACTTTCTCCATATAAATCAATCCTTCCTCTGTTTTCTTAAGTTTCTAACATGCTACTGCCGGCTTCTTTTCGATTGTCCAATACATAATAAGCTGCATTTCTTTGTAGTGGACTGATGCTGAAACATGTTCTTTCATTGGTAGGGGAATGCGACCAACCATTTTGGGGACATGTCAGCCTAATGAAAGAGTATATCATGATTCCTTAAGATGAATACCGAAGTATCGTTCCAGAACAGCAGCCCTTTCGCTGTTGTGAACGGTTGTCTCTTGTTTTTCCCCATTGTGAGTGACGACTAAAGTATCCCCTGAAAGTGTAATCCGGCCATCCGAAGTGGCAATCGTGATGAGTTCTTTGTTCGTAAAATGGGAATCGGGGGAGGTTTGATTAAAATGGCATGCCTCTTCAAAGTCCATTAACTTTTTAGGAGTTATGTCAAAGCGAAGCAACGTATTCCATTCAGCATCGTTACCTTTTCTTTGCAGGTCAAAAATACTCTCTTCTATCTTTTCTGCACGGTATACCCCGCTGACGTCTTCTTGCGGTTCGCCTGTTAAGGGGAGTGGCATTCTAGTAGAGTCGCCAAATCCTACATCGACTAAATAAGGCTGATCTAGTTGGACAATCTGGGCGGCATGACTTTCTTCTTTTGCCCAAGTGCCTTTGGGGGTTCTCACGGTTCCAGCTATCAAATGATTGTTGAAGCCAAGCCCTTGCAGTAACCAGTTGAATAGCCCATTTAATTCATAACAAAAACCGCCGCGCTGATTCAGTACAATTTTGTTGTAATACGTTTCTACGTCTAAGGGAATCGGAACATTGTGCATCACATCTAAATTTTCAAAGGGAATATGCAGCATATGTTGCATCTGAAGTTGGGAAAGCGTTTCAATACTTATCCCTTTTATGTCCTTTAGACCGATTCGTTGCAAATATTGACTAATTTCCATATCGAGATGCTCCTTTACGTAAATTATTTAATTTACTGTCTGTTATGGTAAAACCTTTTAAGAAAATTGGCTTCAATAGTACTGTATGTGTATATTTTTAAGTCTACCCAAACAAGCCGAAAAAATCAGTCAAATACATTGAAAGTAAGAGCATTGCAAGAAGAACTAATTGAGAAGTTGTTAAAATGTAAGCATTTTTATTTTCTGCATACTTCCATTCCATAATAGCTGTAACGATTTCAGTTATGAAAATTAATGCAAACAGTAAAATGTAAGGTTCTAAAAACAAGATTGGATCCGATGGCAGTCTTGATACATTGACGATGCTTCCGACTATGATAGCAACAATAAAGACAATTCGAATGGTCCAATCAATCTTTTTATGCAATGCATTCATATGGTTATCTGAAAATAACTTCTTCCTTTTAACTTTAAGGATTTTTCTCATAATGGCATTAAACGAAAAAAACAGCAGCCAAACAACGAATAAAAAAAGGAAGAACGTTGGCCAAAAAGATGATCCCACCCCGAAATAAATCATATTTATCTCATCACACCTTAGTTATTTATTTAAAAAGGTATCTATACGCAAGATAATTGTATATTGCAATCTGGAACTGATAGGGATTGTGCTTATCCGTTTATCAAGTCCGGCAGGTGAATAAAACTTCTCAATTATTACCGCTTCCTTTGTTGATCTTGCTGGAAAACACAGTCATCAAAACAATAAAAACAGGCAATAGACTCCACAAAAAGAATCCCCATTGATGTGTAATTAAGGATAATGCTAAAAAGAAAGCAAGAACTATAATTGAAATATACACGGAACGTTTTTGGTAGTTATTCATCCTGCACACTCCTTTTTCAAGTTATCTAAATACCTTGTATTCCTACACGTGTTATTCCACACAAGGAATTATTATGTTGGCCTCATCAAGCTATTTATCTCTGTTTTCTTTCCGTGCTTCCGTTCCCATCAGTATTTTTAATACGTCCTTTTATGTTTGACAGGATGACTCCAATCAAAGCGAACAAGTTTAAACAAAAGGATAGTAAATAATATGTACTTGTTGACCCTTCTAGAAGATAGGACCCATATCGCAAAGTATTGATCACTAAGATAACCAATAGTAGAACAAACATTTTACTATTCATTGTTCATTCTCCTTTCTGAAAGTTCACCTAGCTTACCTCTCGTACTTGCCGTTGATTATATCGTACTCTCAGAAAAATTGAAAATATCAGTTTCGAAATGTCTGTTCTTTGTAAATCTGCTACACTACCAATAAAAGGGGGTGAGACGATGAAAGTAATCATTGCGCCTGATGCATTCAAAGGAAGTTTGACAGCCGAGGAAGCTGCAGAAGCGATGCAGACAGGTGTCAAAAAGGTATTTCCACAAGCGGAGACAGTGTGTTTGCCTGTCGCAGATGGCGGGGAAGGCACATTGTCGGCTCTTATATCTGCAACGGGAGGCGTGTATAAAACATTTACTGTACGCAACCCCCTCGGGCATTTAGTAGAAGCGCAACTTGGAGTACTCGGTGATGGGGAGACGGCAGTGGTGGAACTTGCGCAAGCTTCTGGGCTGATGTTACTTGGGCCTGGTGAATTGAATCCGATGGAGGCTTCGACATTTGGCACGGGAGAATTGATTCGCCATGCGCTTGATGAAGGGCATCGCAAGTTGATCATCGGTTTAGGAGGAAGTGCGACGAATGATGGAGGAACCGGTTTGTTGGAAGCGCTAGGTGTCAGGTTTTTTGATGCGCAGGGGAAGTTGCTGCAGATGAACGGCTCTTCGCTTTCCCTCATCGATAAAGTAGATGCGTCGCAGATGGATAAGCGTTTGGTAACGACGGATATTCGGATTGCATCGGATGTGGAAAACCCTTTCGTCGGTGAAAATGGTGCTTCGTACATTTTTGGACCGCAAAAAGGAGCAGATACAAAAGCGGTGAAGTTGCTGGATGAAGGATTGCTTCATTTTGCGAATAAAACAGCCAAACTTACTGGTATGCGTCTCCATAAACTGAAGGGTGCAGGAGCTGCGGGAGGTAGTGCAGGCGCTTTGCTGGCTTATTGCGGGGCGCGATTGGAAAGCGGGATTGAAGTAGTGTTGGAGGCCATTGAATTCGCAAAGCATATACAATCTGCTGATTTCATTTTGACGGGCGAGGGCAAGACGGATCGCCAGACGCTGGATGGCAAGGCATTGCTGGGAGTTGCGAAGTCAGCGAAAGTTTGCGGAGTTCCTGTCTTCGTCATTTCAGGGGCGATTGAAAAAGGTACGTGCGGGGAATTGAGTGAGTGGTTCTCTGAACTGCGTGCTTTAGACGACGGCAGCAAGACGCTGGTTGAGTTGATGGCGAATGCATCCGGGCTGCTCTGCAGGGAGACTGCCCATTTGATGTCAGAAATAAAAAACAGCGATTTATTCTTGTGATATAGTATACTGATAAAATCCGGTTTCGTCAGTGCGAGATTATTTGCTTTGCGATGCGTATTCGGATAGTTAGCAGGGTATAGATAAACAAGGAGGTGGTCAGATGTTTCAAAATGCTTTGGACTGGCTGGTAGGACCGGCGAATAACTTTATTTGGACGTATATCTTAATAGGACTTTTACTCGCAGCTGGGGTATATTTTACGATTCGCACGAAATTTGTACAAGTGCGTTTGTTCCGTGAAATGTTTCGTTTGATCGTGGAAAAGAAGGAAGGGAATGACGGAGTTTCACCTTTCCAGGCGTTCACCATCAGTGCGGCTTCGCGTGTCGGGACTGGTAACGTGGCAGGGGTCGCCCTTGCAATTGGAATTGGTGGACCCGGCGCGGTGTTTTGGATGTGGATTATTGCGATCATTGGAATGGCGACCGCATTCATCGAGAGTACGCTCGCGCAAGTGTATAAAGTAAAAGATGGTGAGACGTTCCGCGGTGGACCAGCGTATTATATGCAGAAAGCGCTCGGAAAGCGGAATCTAGGAATCGCTTTTGCTATTTTGTTGACACTATGTTTCGGTTTCATTTTCAACGCAGTACAATCCAATACGATCAGCCAATCCTTCATGAATGTTTTCGGTATTCCAGATTGGGGTGTCGGTCTCGGATTGGTAGTACTTACAGCCATCATCATCTTCGGCGGTGTCCAGCGCATTGTCAAAGTGACGCAGACGATTGTTCCCGTGATGGCAGTATTCTACATTCTGGTTGCGTTGTTTATCGTTGTCATGAATATTACGCAGGTTCCTGCCATGTTCATGTTGATTGTTGAACATGCATTTGGCATCAAGGAAATTGCGGGCGGTGGAATTGGGATGGCGATCATGCAAGGGGTTCGCCGAGGACTATTCTCCAATGAAGCCGGTATGGGTAGTGTGCCGAATGCTGCTGCGACAGCCAATGTTTCGCACCCGGCAAAACAAGGGCTCGTACAGAGTCTTGGTGTATTTTTCGATACGATTATAATTTGTTCGGCTACGGCATTCATCATCTTGCTTGGCGGACTATATCAGTCTGGTGAAACGGATGGAATTTTGCTGACGCAGGCATCGATGGCAGTGCATGTCGGGGCATGGGCTCCGTATTTCATTGCGGTCGCGATCATGTTCTTCGCATTCAGTTCTGTCATCGGTAATTATTATTACGGTGAGACGAATATCGAGTTCATTAATGCAAATAAAGGATGGAAATTACTATATCAGATCTTAGTTCTCGTTATGGTATTCTTCGGCGCGGTAGCAAAAGTACAAATCGTATGGGATATGGCCGATCTCTTCATGGGTGTAATGGCAATTCTGAATCTGATCGTCATCCTACTTCTCGGAAAAGTGGCTTTTCAAGTCCTCGACGACTTCACTGCTCAAAGACGCCAAGGGAAAAATCCAGTATTCAAAGCCGAAAGCATTCCTGGCCTAAAAGGCGCGGAATGTTGGGAGGAAACCCCTACGGATCCAGAAGATCGATTGCGTGGGTGAGTTCCGCTGAAACAATAAAGTCGTAGTTCAGAAGTCCAATTCTGAACTGCGAACTTTTTTAGTTCTTTACAGTTTACACACAACATGTTAGGGTATAACTTGTACATAAGACACTATATATAGTATTTTGATGAATCGGTACCTATAACGGTTTAAAAGGGAATCCGCTAAAAACGGAGCTGCCCCCGCAACTGATGGTATTGACGACTGTCCGTAATTATCCACTGCCTTAGGCGGGAAGGATGGACAGAAGAGAGACATGCCAGCCAGGAGACCTGCCATTCATCATGCGATACATTCTTCGGGGTTGGAGAGTGGAAGCGAAACGCAGAGGTTCTTGTTTGCCTGTCGTTTTCCGCTTACTACCATCCGTCACATGATGACTCCCGATTGATCGGGAGTCTTTTTTTGTTTTTTATTATTTTTGAGGGAGCGGATATTATGGCTATTATTCATGAAACAATCGGTCTTGATTTATTGATGGAAAATCTACAGGAAGAGTTCGGGGAACAGGAAGTTGAGCCATTAGTCGAAGCGAGCCGGCGTTATCAAGAGCTGCATCCGGAAAGTTCAGCAACGGATTGGACGAATGCGATGGTCTTGGAATCACTGAGCAGAATCGATGAAGCGAATACCTACTGGACGTTCGTAGCCGCGCGGATTTATCTATATGATGTGTATGCCAAGCAAAAAGCGCTGCGTGGCGCAGATGTTTATACCGACTTTGCGAAAAATGTAGAACGCTTGGTGGAGCAAGGACTCTATACGCCGATGTTGACGGAGAAGTACAGCCGTGAAGAACTCGACGAAATCGGCCGTTTACTGGAGCCGACCCGCGACCTTTTATTTACTTATATCGGATTAAAAACATTGGTGGATCGCTATGTCACAGTGAACTTCTCCAAGCAAACGGTAGAGCTGCCGCAAGAACGCTGGCTCGTCATCGCGATGACATTGATGCAGGATGAAACGGAAGAGCGCATCCATAAAATTGGGGAAGCATACTGGGCGATGAGCAATCTTTACATGACGGTTGCAACTCCGACTCTGTCGAATGCAGGGAAGATGCACGGTCAGTTATCGAGCTGTTTCATCGACACAGTGGATGACTCCTTGCAGGGCATTTACAACAGCAATACGGATATTGCGAACTTATCGAAATTCGGCGGCGGGATTGGCGTCTATATGGGGAAAGTCCGTTCACGCGGTGCATCTATCCGAGGATTTGAAGGTGCTTCAAGCGGTGTGCTGCCATGGATCAAGCAGTTGAATAACACGGCAGTCAGCGTCGATCAGCTCGGTCAAAGACAGGGTGCGGTAGCGGTGTACTTGGATGTGTGGCATAAAGATATCTTTACATTCCTCGATTTGAAGCTGAATAACGGTGACGATCGTTTGCGTGCACATGATATTTTCACAGGCGTTTGCTTGCCGGATCTGTTCATGGAGAAAGTGGAATCGCGCGAAAACTGGCATTTATTCGACCCGCATGAAGTACGGACGAAGATGGGCTATTCATTGGAAGACTTTTATGATGAGACAAAAGGAGCCGGCTCGTTCCGTGAGAAGTATGAGGAATGTGTCAATAATCCGGAGTTATCACGCGAAACGGTATCTGCGATTGAAATCATGAAACGTGTATTGCGCAGCCAACTGGAAACAGGCACACCATTCATGTTTTACCGCGATGAAGTGAACCGGATGAACCCGAATAAACATGAGGGAATTATTTATTCTAGTAATTTGTGTACAGAAATTTTGCAAAATATGTCGGCTACCACATTCGAATCGGTTTCATTGGAAGACGATATGGTCGTTACACGCAAAAAGCCGGGCGATTTCGTTGTTTGTAATCTATCTTCCATTAACTTAGGAAAAGCGGTGATGGCGGACGTGCTCGATCGCCTGATTACGATCCAAGTGCGAATGCTCGATAATGTCATCGATCAAAATAAAATTCCGGTGGTACAGGCACAACGTACGAATGCGCGTTACCGTGGTATCGGACTTGGTACATTTGGCTGGCATCATTTATTGGCATTGAAAAATATGCAGTGGGAATCCGACGAGGCTGTGGAGTATGCAGATGAACTTTACGAAAAAATTGCATATCTGACGATCAAAGCGTCGATGGAACTGTCGAAGGAAAAAGGCGCATATCCATTGTTTGAAGGCTCCGATTGGCAGACAGGGGGGTACTTCGAGCAACGCGAATACGACTCGAACAAATGGCGGGAGCTACGTATGGACGTAGCAATCAACGGAATGCGCAATGGCTATTTGATGGCTGTCGCGCCGAATAGTTCTACATCTGTTATAGCGGGCTCTACTGCTTCGATCGACCCGGTTTTCAAGCCGTTCTATCACGAAGAGAAAAAAGACTATAAATTGCCGGTCATCGCACCCGATTTGGACCATAACACGTATGATATCTACCGCCGTTCCGCGTATATCGTCGATCAGCGCTGGTCAATTAAACAAAACGCCGCACGCCAGCAACATATCGATCAGTCGATTTCATTCAATATTTACGTACCGAATTCCATTCGGGCATCTGTCCTGCTTGATTTGCACATGCAAGCATGGAAATCCGGTATGAAAACAACGTATTATATGCGCTCAACAGCTTCTGAAATCGAGGAGTGCGAGTGGTGTCATTCCTGATTGCGTACACTTCCTGGAGCGGCAATACGGAGGAAGTGGCGGAGTTGATAGCGGATAAGATAAGCCGTGAAGGAATCGAAGTCGACACCCATCGGATAGGCATCGGGGTCCTTCCGGATGTAAATAAATATGAAGCATTCTGCATTGGTTCCTTTACATGGGAAAAAGGTTCAACGCCGGATGAAGTGAAGGACTTTGTGGCGGCTATCGGCTTCAAGCCAGTGCCTGTCTACGTCTTCGGCACAGGGGATACGCAATTTGGTGGAGATGAGTTGTTTTGCAAAGCGGCAGAAAAGTTAGCGCGCTTCTATCATTCACCATTTGAACCGTTAAAGATCGAACAAAGCCCGCGTGGCACGCAAGAAAAATTGGTAACGAATTGGACGAAAGGAGTGCTCGACCATTGGCGACACTTACAAGAGTAAAAGTATTGAATCCAGCAAATCCGAACAAAGCGACGGCTATTTTTGGTGGGGAAGCAAGCGGCATTTTGAACTGGAATGACTTGGCGCATCCACATTTCTATACATTGCGTCAGCGTATCCGTTCTCTTTTTTGGACGGCGAATGAAGTGGATATGACACAAGACGTAAAGCAATTCCCGCGCCTTTCGATAGAAGAGCAATCTGCCTTCTTGAAAATTATCGGCCTGCTCGCAACATTGGATGGCCCACAAACAGTTGTGGCGATGAAGATCGCGGACTTTGCGACGGATCCTTCCGTCAAGTCGATTATGGCGACAATTGCGGACCAGGAAAGTGAACATAACCATAGTTATGCATACGTCCTTTCTTCCGTCACCAATCTAGACAAGCAAATGGCTTCATTTGAAATGGGGCGTACGGATGAAGTGTTGATGAAACGTAATGAACGGATTGTGGAAGTCTATAATGAGTTAGCTGAGAATCCGACAATCGAAACAGTTTTGAAGGCAATGGTTTATACAACATTGCTTGAAGGTTTATTCTTCTACAGTGGGTTTGCATTTTTCTATAATTTAGCACGTCACCAGAAAATGGTCGGGACATCTACTATGATTTCGTATATCAATAGAGATGAACTGCAACACGGGAAAGCAATCAGCGATATTTTCCGCGCAGCGCTTGCGGAAAATCCTGAATACAATACGGATGAATTCACAGATTGGATCTATGATCAATTCCGTCATTCCGTCGAGCAAGAAGTTATTTGGAGCCGCTATGTACTAGGCGAAATCGAAGGTCTCGACATGGAGGAAATGGAAGGCTACATCAAATATCGTGCCAATAAAATGCTGCGCATGCTTGGATTGAGTGAAATCTATCCCGAGTTCACGGACAATCCGATGAAATGGATTCGCGCATATGTCGATAACTTCGATGATACGAAGACAGATTTCTTCGAACAAACAAGCCGTCAGTATGTGAAGACGAGTGATTTGAATGGCTTTGATGATTTGTAAGAAGTGAAAAGGGAAGGGAAGCGCCAATCGCGCTTCCCTTTTTCCGTACATGATTGCCGGCAAGCAAGCAAAAGTTTTGCCGTACCGAGCCAACCCCGCGCCGTACCGAGCCAACCCCGCGCCGTACCGAGCCAACCCCGCGCCGTACCGAGCCAATCCCGCGCTGTACCGAACCAACCCCGCGCTGTACCGAGCCAACCCCGCGCCGTACCGCACCAAACCCACACCACACCGAACCAATCCAACCCCCAGACAATCAAAAAAAACGAGCGGATTAAAAATCCGCTCGCTGTGCTAAAAAAGAAATTTATTTCTGAACAGGTGCTTCTTTGTGCATCGTTTTGTTCTTCGCAAGATTTACGTGCCAAGACAATGCTTCTTCCAAGATGTGTGGTGTTTGTCCGCCAACTTGGTCTTTTGCTCGGTTGAAGTAATCACGCAACTCATCCTTGAAGTCAGGGTGCGCACAGTGCTCGATCAATGCTTCCGCTTTTTGTCTTGGAGCCAGGCCGCGAAGATCCGCGTAGCCTTGTTCCGTAACAATTACGTCTACATCGTGCTCTGTGTGGTCTACGTGAGAACAGAAAGGTACGATGGATGAAACATCGCCGCCTTTTGCATATGACTTCGTTACGAAGATTGCGATTCGTGCGTTACGCGCGAAATCTCCGGAACCGCCGATACCGTTCATCATGCGTGTACCGCTGACGTGTGTAGAGTTAACGTTTCCGTAGATGTCCAGCTCAAGCGCCGTGTTGAAGGAAATGATGCCCAAACGACGGATAACTTCCGGGTGGTTGGATACTTCCTGCGGACGGAATACAAGCTTGTCACGGTATTTACCGATATCTTCTTGCAAGCTGTCCAAACGCTTCTTAGAAAGCGTTAATGAAGTCGCAGAAGCAAACTTTACAACGCCGTCGTCGATCAAGTCGAAAATCGCATCTTGAAGGACTTCAGAATATACTTCGATGTCTTTAAACTCAGAAGTTCTCATGCCGTCAAGAACTGCATTTGCTACTGAGCCGACACCAGATTGAAGAGGCATCAACGTTTCGTCCATGCGTCCTTTTTTAATCTCATCACGGAAGAAGTCGAGCAAGTTATTTGCGATTTCCTGTGTCTCTTCGTCTGGAGGAACGATAGGGGAAGGAATATCGCCTTTCTCTGTAATAACAATCCCGCGTACTTTTTCAGGATCAACTTTGATACCAGGCGTACCGATTTTGTCAGTTACACTGTATACAGGAATTTCTTTTCTTTCGCCTTGTTTTGCAGGTATGAAAATGTCATGCAAACCTTCATATTCAGCCGGTACATTGACGTTTAGTTCGATGATGACATGTTTTGCGTTCTCAACAAAAATTGGTGAGTTGCCTACCGATCCAGTTGGGATGATTTGTCCATCTTCCGTAATAGCAGCCGCTTCGATGATTGCGTAGTCGATTGGGCCGATTACGCCTTGGCGTACCCACTCAGCTGTATGGGAAAGGTGCTGGTCGATGTAGAAAGACTCACCGGAGTTGATTTTTCCGCGCATTGCTGGGTTGCCTTGATAAGGAATACGTAAGTTGATCATGTCTTCTTCTGCCATCAACTCATCGACGTTTGGCCCGAGAGAAGCTCCAGTGAAAACGTTTACTTTCAACTTTTCTTTTTTACCTCTTTCCGCTAATGCCAATGGAACCGCTTTCGCATCTCCAGACAAAGTGAATCCACTTAAACCTAGAGACATCCCATCCTCAATCCAAGATGCTGCTTCTTCTGCTGTTACGATTTTGTCTTTTAGTGCTTCACAACGAAGAACTTTGTTTAATTCGTTTGCCACGGTATCATCCACCTAACCTTTCATTTTAACTATAATTCTATCAGTAATCTAAATAAAATCAACATAATATTAAGAGAACTATAGTGAATGATCTTCCAAAAATAACAGGTTGAACAGAAATAGAGTCCAAGCGTGGAATACGTGTGTGTAGCTTTAAAAGAGGTTTTGCACCCTTCATTACTCAATTTCGAAGTCTGTGTTGAAAGAGATTTACCTTTTTTCATCTCCACTTACTTTCCGCATTACAATGGAGGATACATAGTAACGGATCAATATCACTTTTTTACCGCAACCGCCGATGGTATTTCCGCGAATAATTCAGGACATACTTGCTTATAATCCCTCTTATTCATGTCAATGATAAACGGTATTAACATATGACAGAGGGTTTTTACTATGAAACATACGGGTTCAATCAGTATGCTGCACATAATATTTCTAGCGATGACAGTTATCGGTTTGAAAAATCACGTCACAATTATTCCGGCGATTTTAAATGTCGCCAGTAGGGATGGATGGATATCTGTACTGTCAGCAACATTGGTTTTATTACCATGGATCGTACTGCTCTTATATATTCATAAAAAAACAAATATGGAGCCGATGAAAGTTTGGCTAAGACAGAAAGTCGGCAAAGTCGGTTCATCTGTTTTCGGGTTTTTGCTCGCCATTAGTCTTTTGGTGCATGCCTCATTCACGACAAGTGAAATGCTGCAATGGATCAAGTACACATTTTTGAATGATACGCCATCCTTCGCTCTACTGATTTTTTTTACGATTCTTAGCGTCTTGCTGATCACAACGTCCATTCAGACGATTGTCATGATAAATGTATTTGTTTTGGTGGGTGTTGTTGCTTTTGGTTTTTTTGCTGCTTTTACGAATTTGCAAGTAAAAGATTATGTATTGCTGCAGCCATTTTTTGAACACGGATTTGATCCTGTACTGAAAGCGATGGTGTACCCTGCTTCCGGACTGATCGAACTTATGTTACTCCTCTTTCTCCAACATAAAATAAAAGATCGGATTCACTTTAGACATTATCTGATCATGTTCTTTATTTTGACGGGACTGACGCTGGGACCATTAGTCGGTGCGATTACGGAGTTCGGGCCCAGTGAGGCAAATGAACAACGTTTTCCGGCTTATGAAGAATGGGGACTCGTGCAAATCGGGCGCTATATCGAACACCTTGACTTTTTCTCGATTTATCAATGGATTACAGGTGCGTTTATACGAGTTGGATTCATGTTATACATCATCGTCGACTTATTTAATCTGAATGGGAATAAGAAAATGATCTGGATATATATTGCACCGGCATTCTTCTTTATCAGCTTAGCGTTATTGCAGATGAGTGGAAGTACATTCGATGAGATCAAAGGAAAATACATGTTGCCGATTACCTTTATTGTGTATTTTGCTTTTTCGCTGTTTCTCGCGTCGGTTGCCTTTTTTTCAGGTAGATCATCAAAGAGATTGAAGCATGAGATGTAAGCTGGAAAGGGTGAAAAAGTATGCAACCTGCCGATACGAACGATTATTCGGAAACATTGAAACAATTATTTCATAAATCTGCCGATGTCCAGTTTCAGGTCTATACGTTTAATCAGCGTAATGTGCTGTTTATTACCTGTGAAGCAATGATCGATCAACACTTATTAAATGACGTAATTGTTGAACGCATTCAGCTTTTCTTCAATGCACTTGAAGAGTTGTCCTTTGAAGAGGCAGTGTCAAGTCATTTACACATTCCGGCATTAAAAAAAGTAGAAGACACGGATGAGATGATAACTGACGTATACGCCGGAAATGTTCTTCTTTATTTTGAAGACTATAATGTCATTTACTCGAGTTCTATTTCCAAAAAGCCAAACCGTAATACGGAAGAAACGAGCACAGAAGTAGTTGTGAAAGGACCGAGGGACGGATTTATTGAAAATATTTCCACCAACATTGCCTTAATTCGGAAACGGCTGCCTACAAATTCACTGTGCGTTGAAAAGTTCGAAGTAGGAAGAAGGACAAAAACAGCGGTTGCTGTCCTTTATTTTGACGATATTGCAGATAAAGAAATTCTTAAAGGCATAAAGGAAAAAATAAATAAGATTGATATTGATATCCTCTTTAGCGGGAATATCCTAATGGAGCACTTGGATAAAAAGTCTTATTTATTCCCGAAGCATGACTATACCGGAAGACCGGATTTTGCCATTCAACACCTGGCAAGAGGAAGATTCGTTATCCTCATCGACGGTGTCGCCTATGGGGTGATTATTCCGGTGAATGTATTTCTACTCTTTAAAACGGGTGAGGATAATGAGAATTCAGTTGTTTATACCTCACTTGGGCGATTACTAAGGTTGGTCGGTCTTTTTATAGGTGCGTTCCTTCCCGCGTTCTGGCTGGCCTTGACGACGTTCCATCAAAACCAGCTGCCCTCACAATTGTTAGCAACAGTAGTGCAATCGCGTACGGGGCTTCCATTGCCATCAGGCCTTGAAATGATCCTCATGCTTTTTATATTCGATTTATTTCGTGAGTTCGGTTCACGGGCTCCTGCTGCAATCGGCGGAACAATATCAGTTGTCGGTGGCTTAATAATCGGTGACGCGGCCATCCGGGCGGGGGTTACAAGTCCGGCAATGATTGTCGTCATAGCAAGCTCAATCATTGCATCCTACACCTTAGTGAACCAAACACTGGTTACGACCGTGAGTATATTAAGATATTTTTGCATCCTATTAACATCTTTTTTTGGGCTGGTCGGGCTTTTACTCTCGTTTCACTTTATTGTTCTTCATGTAGCCAATATGAGAGTGTTTGGCGTTCCGTATTTGTCTATTGCGGGAGATTTAAGTTGGTCTAAGATTATCAAAACATTATTTCGACCCCCGGGTAAATACTACACAGAGCGCCCGCAAGATTTAAATCCCAAAGATAAAACGAGGATGAAACATGAGAAGAAATAAGTGGATTGTTCTTAGTTTACTACTAGTTGCTTTGCTTTCTGGTTGTTGGAATCGAAATGAACCAGAACGGATGCTTTATGTGTATGGTCTCGGTATTGATTATAAAGATGGTGAGTATAATGTATACGTCCAAATTATTGATTTTAAAAGAGTGGCAAAATTAGAACAACCGAATACGGATCCTAACCAATCAGAAACAGGCTTTGCCACTGGTAAAACAATAGCCGAAGCAATCTTCAATGTATACAATTCAGCGGATCAAAGGATTTATTGGGGTCAGCTCACTTACGTCGTCCTCTCTGAAGAAGCGTTGAAAAATGGCGCCATGCAAAGTGCTATTGACACTTTTCTTCGTTATAGAGAGACAAGATATCAAGTTTTGCTGTACGGCACGGCTGATTCCGTAAAAGATGTATTGTTAACAGTTCCTATTGTAAATACGGCCATTACATTGTCAAGATTAGGGGATCCTAAGAATACGTATGACCAATCGTCGTCTGTCGAACCAGTTGATATACGCAGAATGATTATCGGATTAAATGAACCGGGTCACGAAATGGTTATTCCATATATGGAGGTTTCCGAAAACTGGGAAACGGTAACAGGCAAGGATCAAATAGCACAGCTTGCAGGGGGTGGGTTAATTACCCCGAAAGAATTTAAAGGATTCCTGGATATAGAAAAAATATCTGGATTGAGGTGGATGAATGAGAAGACGCAAAGAGGAGAAGTCACGTTTTCGTTAAACTCGGGAGAAGATTTCATGACAGCTGTGTTACAGAAGATAAAAGTGAAAGTAACGCCTGTTGTCGAAGGCGATTCCGTGAAATTCGACATTGACGTTCGCATGATAGGAGAAGTAAGCGCCATTCCTATAAAAATAAAGAAGGATGAAATCAGAAAAAAAGCAGAACAAGAAATAAAAAAGCAAATCGAAGAAACCTACAAGGAAGCATTAAAATTAGATGTCGATATTTATCGATTGTCCGAATATTTATATCGGAAGGATGTCAAGGCGTGGAAACGACTTCAAGATAAAGGGAAAGTTGAGTTATCAGACGATTCAATACGCACACTGAATGTTAAAATAACCGAACTTAATTCGGATAGAAAAACATTTACTGAAAAAATTAGGTAGCGCAAAGATATGCTCCCAACACTTCGCTTATGCTCGAAAAAGCCGTCCAACGTTACGGCTTTTTCTGCGGGTAGTGCTGAACATGGAGAGATTATAGTTATATGAGTCTCAGAATGATTCGGCAGCTGATAGAGTCAGAGCTTTCCCTAATCGAAAATTGTGAAGTTTAACTTTCCCATGGGGAAATAGGGGAATCCCTAATGGTGAACGTCCAGAAAGCGCGTATAATTAAGGAATATAAAGAGAACTTGATGGAAATAGTTTGATAGTTACGTTAGGTGGAAACTTAATTAGGGAATACCCTTACCAAAATTCGGATTAATTAATTTATTTTGGGGTAAAAAGTTAAGTATGACTGTGTTCTTTATTGCGACATTCTGAGAAGGAGTGGAAATGTTCGATGAAAAAGAGATTTGGACTGAATTATTTTAAACCTGTCGAAAGTTATTCTGGGAATTGGTCAGTATTGGAGGAAAAGAACCGTGATTGGGAAAATATGTACCGTCAGCGCTGGTCGCATGACAAAGTAGTGCGTACAACGCACGGCGTGAACTGTACAGGGTCCTGCAGCTGGAAAGTGTTTGTCAAGAACGGCATCATCACCTGGGAAAACCAGCAGATCGATTATCCTTCCTGTGGTCCGGATATGCCGGAATTTGAACCGCGCGGCTGTCCCCGAGGCGCATCATTCTCTTGGTATGAGTACAGCCCGCTTCGGGTGAAGTACCCCTATATTCGCGGGAAATTATGGCGTATGTGGAATGAAGCGCTACAGGAAACGAAAGATCCGGTGAAGGCTTGGACGGCTATTGTTGAGGATCCGGTGAAGTCAAATGAATATAAGAAAGCACGCGGTAAAGGCGGGCATGTCCGGATCCATTGGCGTGATGCGACGATGCTGATCGCGGCGCAGCTCATTTATACTGTGCAGAAGTACGGCCCAGACCGTGTAGCAGGGTTTACCCCTATCCCGGCCATGTCGATGGTCAGCTATGCATCCGGCGCGCGTTTCATTTCATTATTAGGCGGAGAAATGCTGAGTTTCTATGACTGGTATGCGGATCTGCCGCCATCCTCCCCACAGATTTGGGGCGAGCAGACGGATGTTCCTGAATCGAGTGACTGGTTCAATGCAGGCTACATCATCATGTGGGGCTCGAACGTACCGTTAACTCGTACGCCAGACGCACATTTCATGACAGAAGTCCGCTATAAAGGAACGAAAGTGGTTTCAGTGGCACCAGACTATGCGGAAAATGTAACGCACGCAGATGATTGGATCGCAGCAAATCCAGGTACGGATGCGGCAGTTGCGCAGGCAATGACACACGTCATATTGGATGAATTCTATCAGAAACGTAAAGAACCGACTTTCTTAAATTATGCGAAGCAATATACGGATATGCCGTTCTTGATTCTATTGGAGCCTCATGAGGATTCCTATAAAGCCGGAAGATTCTTGCGTGCCAGCGATTTGGGTCAGCAATCTGAGCATGCAGAATGGAAACCGATGCTATTCGATGAAGCGAAAGATGAAATTATTGTACCGAACGGAACGATGGGGCAGCGCTGGGAGAAGGAAGTAAAGTGGAACTTGCAGCTTGAAAATGAAGACGGGACGTACGTGGAACCGGCACTGTCTGTCGAAAAACATGGAGCGGAGTGGCAGAAGATCCATTTCCCTTATTTCGATCAGAAAGGTAACGGTACATTCAAACGACCGATCCCTGCAATGAAAGTCCAGTTTGCAGACGGAACGGAACGCTTGGTGGCGACAACGTATGACGTCATGTTAAGCCAATACGGCGTCAATCGAATCGGCAGCGAGCTCGAAGCGACTGGGTATGATGATGTTACTTCTATATATACCCCAGCTTGGCAGGAATCAATCACGAACGTCAAACCTGAACTGGTCACGCAAATCGCGATGGAATTTGCACAAAACGCGATCGATACGGGCGGTCGTTCGATGATCATCATGGGAGCGGGGATCAATCACTGGTTCAACAGTGATACGATTTACCGGGCGATCTTGAACTTGGTTACGCTGACGGCATCTCAAGGCGTCAACGGCGGTGGCTGGGCGCATTATGTCGGTCAGGAGAAATGCCGTCCGATCGAGGGATGGAGCACGATTGCGTTTGCGAAAGACTGGCAAGGTCCTCCGCGTCTGCAAAATGCGACGTCATTCTTTTATTTCGCAACCGATCAATGGAAGTACGAAGAAGCAGGTGCCGATACGCTCATGTCGCCTCTCGGAGGAGAAGCGCGTTACAAACACCCGGCGGACTATAATGTACTTGCGGCGCGTCTTGGCTGGCTGCCATCCTATCCGCAGTTTAACAAAAACAGCTTAATGCTCGTCGAAGAAGCGGCGAAACAAGGTAAGACGGAAACGAAAGAAATTGTTGACCATGTTGTTGATCAGCTGAAGTCAGGAGAGCTGCAATTTGCGGCAGAAGACCCGGGTGCACCGGAAAACTTCCCGCGCTCGCTGTTCGTCTGGCGTTCCAATCTCATCTCGAGTTCAGCTAAAGGTCAAGAATATTTCATGAAACATCTACTCGGCGCTTCCAGCGGTTTACTGGCTAGTCCGAATGAAGACATGAAACCGGAAGAGATGGTTTGGCGAGATGAAGTGGAAGGTAAATTGGATTTAATGGTCGCGTTGGATTTCCGGATGACGGCAACACCGCTATACGCCGATCTCGTCTTACCGGCAGCGACTTGGTATGAAAAAGTAGATTTATCGTCTACGGATATGCACCCATTCGTCCACCCGTTTAATCCGGCGGTCAATCCGCTATGGGAATCTCGCTCAGATTGGGATATTTACCGGACGATCGCTGAAACGTTCTCGGAATTAGCGAAAATTCATTTGCCGGGTGTCTATAAGGATCTCGTTACTTCACCATTGGCACATGATTCGGTTCAAGAGATATCCCAGCCATTTGGTGAAGTGCACGACTGGAGTAAAGGAGAAATTGAAGCCATTCCGGGCAAAACAATGCCAGGCATGACCATCGTAGAACGTGACTTCACGAAAATCTATGACAAGTACGTCACGCTCGGACCTTTATTATCCACAGGGAAAACCGGGGCGCACGGTGTCAGTTTCTCCGTGGCAGAAGAGTACGAACTGATGAAAGGCATCAACGGTATATACGAAGACGACACGATCAAAGACGGGCTTCCGAAACTTTATACAGCGAAACATGCAGCAGAAGCCATGCTGACATTGTCTTCAGCAACGAACGGACGGGTCTCGCAACGGGCGTTCGAAGCGGCAGAGCAAGATACGGGCGTCGAGCTGAAGGATATTTCAGCAGACCGGGCAGCCGAGCGCTTCACATTTGCCAACATTACCGCACAGCCTCGTGAAGTCATTCCGACGCCGGTATTTAGCGGGTCGAATAAATTGGGACGTCGCTACTCGCCGTTCACGACGAATATCGAACGGTTGGTTCCGTTCCGGACATTGACCGGCAGACAGCACTTCTATGTGGACCATGAATTCTTTCTCGGATTTGGGGAAGCGTTGCCTGTCTACAAACCGACATTGCCGCCTTTCGTCTTTGCGGATCGGGACGCGGAAATCACTGGAGGTCAGGATGCACTCGTATTGCGTTACTTGACGCCGCACGGTAAGTGGAACATTCACTCCACGTATCAAGACAATCAACATATGCTGACATTGTTCCGCGGGGGTCCGACAGTCTGGCTATCGAATCTAGACGCTGAAGAACACGGCATCGACGATAACGATTGGCTGGAAGTCTATAACCGAAACGGGGTCGTCAACGCACGTGCGGTCGTCAGTCACCGGATGCCGAAAGGGACGATGTTCATGTATCACGCTCAAGACAAGCATATTCAGATGCCGGGCTCGGAAATTACCGAGCAGCGCGGGGGAAGCCATAATGCACCTACGCGTATTCACATGAAGCCGACTCAAATGGTGGGCGGCTATGCTCAGCTCAGTTATGGATTCAACTATTACGGACCTATCGGAAATCAGCGAGATGTGTACGTTGCGGTCCGCAAGATGAAGGAGGTCAACTGGCTTGAAAATTAAAGCGCAGGTTGCAATGGTGATGAACTTAGACAAGTGTATCGGGTGTCATACGTGCAGTGTGACGTGCAAGACGACTTGGACGAATCGTGAAGGTGCCGAGTATATGTGGTTCAATAACGTTGAAACGAAACCGGGCATCGGTTATCCGAAACGTTGGGAAGACCAAGAACTCTATAAGGGCGGCTGGCAATTGCGAAAGGGCAAGCTGGAACTGAAATCGGGTTCCAAGCTGTCCAAGATCGCACTCGGTAAAATTTTCTACAATCCGGATATGCCGGAAATGAAAGATTATTATGAGCCATGGACGTATGATTACGAAAAGTTGACGGCTGCGCCGGATCAAAAGCATACGCCGGTCGCTCGTGCGAAATCTGTCGTTACAGGCGAATATATGGATCCTGAGTGGGGCCCGAACTGGGAAGATCAGTTGGCTGGTGCGCATATTACAGGACCGACTGATCCGAATATCGAGAAAATTGAAGAAGAAATCAAGTTCAATTTCGAGCAAGCGTTCATGATGTATTTGCCTAGACTATGCGAACACTGCCTGAACCCGAGCTGTGTGGCATCTTGTCCTTCCGGCGCGATGTATAAACGTGATGAAGACGGCATCGTGCTAGTCGACCAGGAAGCTTGCCGAGGCTGGCGTTACTGCATGACCGGTTGTCCATATAAGAAAGTGTATTTCAACTGGAAAACGAATAAAGCCGAAAAATGTACATTCTGTTTCCCGCGTGTGGAATCGGGATTGCCGACGGTTTGTTCTGAAACATGCACAGGGCGTATTCGTTACCTTGGCGTCTTGCTATATGATGCGGACCGCGTACAGGAAGCGGCAGCTACGCCCGATCCGAAAGATTTGTATCAGGCACAGTGTGATTTATTCCTAGACCCGAACGATCCTGAGGTTATCGAGCAGGCAATCAAAGATGGAATTACAGAAGACTGGATCCAGGCAGCGCAAAATTCACCTGTCTATAAATTGGCGATCGAATATAAGCTGGCTTTCCCATTGCACCCGGAATACCGGACGTTGCCGATGGTGTGGTATGTTCCGCCGCTTAGCCCGATCATGAACTATTTTGAAGGAAAAGACTCCATTAAAAATCCGGATATGATCTTCCCGGCTATTGAAGAAATGCGTATTCCGCTCCAATACTTGGCGAATATGCTGACAGCGGGAGATGTAGAAACGGTAAAAGGGGGCTTGCAGCGTATGGCAATGATGCGTTCATACATGCGTGCGATTTCCTCCGGCAAGGAGTTCGATGAGACGAAGCTTGAGCGTGTCGGCTTAACGGCAAAACAGACGAAGCAAATGTATCGTTTGCTTGCGATTGCCAAATACGAAGATCGTTTCGTCATCCCGACTTCCCATAAAGAGGGGCAGATGAACGTCTACCGTTCGCAAGGTTCCGCCGGATATGACAGCATGGGCACATACGGTGAGCAAGTGCCGAATCAAAGCCCGTACTCCTATTCTGTGATGGGGGCGGACGGTGCATGTGACGGCTGTGGGCCTGCGTCTCCAGGGGCTCCGGTGAAGACAGGCAAGGAAATATACGAGGAGAATTTCTATGGGGGGATCTGGCGTGATTAATCTCGACCTCTTATATGAAAAGAAAACGATTTTCGGTTTCTTCTCCAATCAACTGAATTACCCCGAAAAACTAACGTTTCATCCGAATATGTGGGAAGAATTTGTGACACCTGACGCAGCGGGTTACGAAGACTTACAAACGTATTGGGAAGCCATGAAGACGTATAGTTTGGATGAAATTGAGGAGATGTACACATACACATTCGATTTCCAAAAGGATGCCACGCTCTTTATGACGTTTGTGAAATTCGAGGATTCCAAAGAGCGGGGACAAATGTTGGCAAAATTGAAAGTGCTGTATGAAATGTTCGGTTTGAGTATGCCGGACGAAGAACTGTCTGATTTACTTCCGTTGATGTGCGAATTTATCTACGCAGCCGAATGGAAGGGTGATCCGCGAGCGCAGCAAAGCTTTTCCATGCTGCTTGCGGTCATCGAAGACGGAACTTACTTCTTGATGAAGGCGCTAGAAAAGTATGAAAGCCCTTATTTCTATTTGATACGGGCGCTGCGTGAAACATGTAAATCGTGTATTCAACGGGAGGTTTCTGCCAATGACTAGTCAATTTCTATGGGTCATTTTTCCTTATATCTGTATGGCAGTATTTATCGTAGGTCATATTTTCCGTTACCGGAACGATCAATTTGGCTGGACGGCGAAGTCGAGTGAGTTTATCGAGAAGAAGCAATTGATGATTGGAAGTTTGTTATTCCATATCGGTATTTTCCCAGTTATTTTGGGTCACGTTGCAGGTCTTGGAATTCCGAAAGAATGGACGCGAGCGATGGGAATCAGTGATCATATGTACCATATCGGTGCTGTGTGGGGCGGTGGATTTTTCGGCGTAGTGACACTGGTAGGGATGATTATCCTGACATCCCGCCGTTTCACGAAATCGAACGTCCGAAAGCTTTCTTCTACTTCTGACTTGATCGTCAATTCGTTATTGTTGTTCATTGTCTTCATCGGTGTCTACAGCTCACTGATCACCAATACGATGACGCCAGGGTTTGATTATCGTGACACGATTTCCGTATGGTTCAGATCGTTGCTTATTTTCCAGCCGGAAGCCGCTTATATGGCAGCTGTGCCGATTGCGTTCAAGTTGCATGTCTTAACAGGGTTCCTCATTTTCGCGATGTGGCCGTTTACACGTCTGGTGCACGTCTGGAGTGTGCCGTTGAATTATGTAGGCAGAAGTTATATTCTATATAGAAAACATCAGCCGACGAAAAACACACCGCGGTGAGCGGATGATGAGAAATAGGAGATCATGTCTATGAAAGGACAACAGAGCTTTAATTTCCAGTCAGCCATCGAACAACTCAGAGAGACATTTCAGCTTGACTTCGTCGGGTTGGCGCTTGTGGATATCAATAAGAATCGTCATGAATTGAAATGGCGGTATGTCAGCGGAAACTTGAGTGCGCGTTATCGAAGAATTGTTCTTCAATCGGGAAGAGGAGTTGCGGGACTCGTTTTCAAGACGGGTAAACCGATTATGATCGAGAACGTTGAGGCGCAATTGGATCCGCAAGATCTATACAACCACCCGATTGTTCTATTCGAAAAACTCAAAAGCTTCGGAGCGATGCCATTATTCCAGGGTGATCATGTGCAAGGTGTGCTGCTCACCGGGTATCGCAGATCGAACAAACTGACAGAAGAAACATTTGAACAGTTCAAACAAGCAATCGGGACGCAATTCGGACCGTTTCACCTTAAGGAGAGAATGAAAGATGACGTTATCGAACAGTGAAAACCTAACAAACTTGCTGCAAAAGCTATATGATTGCACAACGGAAGCTATGTTCTTCTTTGCAGCTGATGGTCAAATCCTGTCGATGAACGAGGCGGCCAAGCAAATTATCGAACCTGGAATCTATGAGAAGATGCTGGAAGGGGATGCACGTTCCATCTGCCTGACGTGTCGCGGCTATACGAGTGAAGATGAGCAAATGACGTGTGTCTCTTGTTTCATGTCCAATCCGCAAGAAACGCTGACATCATTTCAACTGTATCTTGAGACGAAAGATTTGGGCGTGTTGCCTTATAGTGCAACATATCAAGTAATAGACAAAGAGCAACAGATCTCTGTATTGATGTTGCGGAACTTGACCCAACAAACGCAGACGCAGGAACTACTGCACCAAAAGTTACGCATGCAGCAAGTAATTCTGGCACAAGAAAACGAACGCAAACGAATTTCCAGAGAGCTGCATGACGGCGTGGCCCAAGAAATGTTGAGTACCCTTGTGGATCTGCGCGTCTTGAAATACATGGATGTGAATGACAATGCGCTTGAAAAACTGCGGCAGACGGAAGGATCCCTGATGCGATTATTAGATGAAATCCGCCATCTGTCTGTCGAGTTGCGGCCGGCTGTCCTGGATGACTTTGGCTTGGAGGCCGCGTTTAGGACGCATATTAAAGGCTTGGAAAGGAATTATGGGCTGTATGTTCATCTAGACTCAGACTTGAAGAAAAATCGTTATGAAGGTGAGGTCGAAACGGTTGTATATCGAATTGGCCAAGAAGCGATTTTGAATGCAATGAAGTACGCGGAAGTGGAAGATGTGTACTTGAGTCTGAAAGAAACAAAAGGGATTTTACAGTTACAAGTGTTTGACAAAGGTGTGGGTTTCGACGTCAATAACTTTACGCCGCAGGGCACGGGTCTTGGCCTTTATGGGATGAAAGAACGTGTAGAGCTCGTTGGCGGAGACTTGACGATTGTATCCGGTGCTCAAACAGGAACAAAAGTCCAAGTGGAGATTCCGGTGAAGAAGGAGAGAGCAACGAATGAAAATCATTATCGCTGATGATCACGCAGTCGTCCGCACAGGATTCATGCATATCCTGAATTACCAAGATGACATGGAAGTCGTAGCGACGGCAGCAGATGGATTGGAAGCATATGAATTGGTTGCCAAGCATCGGCCAGACATCATTTTGCTTGATTTGAGTATGCCGCCGGGACAAAGCGGTCTGATTGCAACAGGCAAAATACACGAGGACTTTCCTGAAATAAAGATCGTGATCTTAACGATGTACGATGATGAAGAGTATATGTTTCACGTCCTGAAAAATGGGGCATCAGGCTATATTTTAAAAAATGCGCCCGATGAAGAGTTGATCAGCGCACTTCGCGAAGTATACGACGGTGGAACCTATGTGCATCCGTCCATGGCGACATCGCTGGTACGGGAGTTTGTGCAAAAAGACAGGAAACTGATTGACGAAGATGATCCGTTCAAGATTTTATCCAAACGGGAAATCGAAATCCTGCCACTCGTGGCGAAAGGTTACGGCAATAAGGAAATTGCAGAAATGCTTTATATTTCAGTGAAGACAGTGGAAGCGCACAAGGCAAAGATGATGGATAAACTTCATTTGAAGAATCGTCCCGAACTGGTCGAATATGCGCTGCGAAAGAAGTTTTTGAATTTCTGATAGGAGGTGAAGGAAGATGGTCAATCCAGGGTTTACGTATTCGCTGCCGGTTTTGCGTGTGCTGGAAAATGAACATCGTTTCTTATCGCATTTGATGAACGAATGGCATGCGATTGTGCTGGATTTCGAAAAGAGAATTTATTCCCGCGAGGAAGGGCTGGATGCGCTCAAGCAATTGCGCAAGTTGGTCATAGAATTCATTGATCCGTTGAAAAACCATACGGAAAAAGAAGAGGGTTACCTGTTTCCGATGCTTTCGAAGTATGTCGGCAGTGAGCAAGGTCCGATTCAGGCGGTTCAAGAGGAGCATGAGGAAATCGATGCATATATCGGTCATTTCCTTCACCATACAAGAGGAGATTTGTCTCAGTTCACACTTGAGATGATGGAAGATGTGGTGAAAGATGCAGGCGAGGCATTTGAGGTCATCATGATTCATTTCGTCAAGGAAGAAAATGTGGTGTTCCCGATGGTGGTGTCTGTGTTGCGGGCGAAAGAGCAAGATGAGCTTTTTGAGCAAATGTATACATCGATCTTGCCTGAGTCTTGAGCAAGTAGAACGAGAGAGTGAAAGAATGTTGTGGTTGTTTCGTAATTAACTTCAGATTGGATGGATTCCTATGACACAAAAGATCCAACTGCCGCTTCAGACGGCGAATCTAGTTGTCGGTTTCATGGTTTGGGTGCTCATTTCCTCACTATTGCCGTTCATTAGTGAAGATATCAATATCCCACCTGAACGTGTAGCCATCATCACAGCAATCCCGGTAGTGCTCGGTTCGATTTTACGGATACCGCTCGGCTATTATGCCAATGTGTATGGAGCACGTGTTATGTTTTTCGTCAGTTTTATCGTGTTATTATTTCCTGTCTACTACATAAGTGAGACATCAACGGTGACAGGGTTATTGATTGGCGGTACTTTGCTTGGGGTAGGCGGAGCGATTTTCTCTGTAGGGGTTACATCGCTGCCGAAATATTATCCTAAGGAAAAACATGGTTTGGTTAACGGTATATACGGGATGGGAAATATCGGAACGGCGATCACTACGTTTTCCGCACCTGTACTCGCTATGAAGTTTGGCTGGTCGTTGACTGTTAAAATGTATCTCGTCTTGCTGCTTGTGTTCATCGCGTTGAACTTTTTCTTCGGTGACCGCAAGGAAGTGAAGGTGAAAGCCCCGATCGTTGAGCAAATCAAAGGTGTTTATAAAAATGAAAAGCTTTGGTTTTTCTCGCTATTCTATTTTATCACGTTCGGTTCATTTGTAGCGTTTACCGTGTTTTTGCCGAACTTTCTCGTCAATTACTTTGGGCTAGAGAAAGTGGATGCAGGACTCCGGACAGCAGGCTTCATTGTTGTTGCTACGTTACTGCGGCCGGTCGGTGGTTGGTTGGGTGACAAGTTTCAGCCGCTATTCTTATTGATGGGCTGCTTTGCCGGTCTGACGGCGGCTTCCATTGTGCTGGCATTTTCACCTGACATTGCGCTCTATACAGTGGGCAGTATACTGATCGCGGCTGCAGCGGGGATCGGAAATGGTGTTATCTTTAAATTGGTTCCGCTTTATTTCAGTAAGCAAGCCGGAACGGTCAATGGGATTGTCTCGATGATGGGTGGTCTCGGCGGGTTTTTCCCTCCATTGTTATTAGCGACAATCTTCTCGATGACAGGTTCGTATTCGATTGGCTTCATGGCATTTTCCCAAGTGTCACTCGCCAGTCTCGTATTGGTCGTTTGGCTTTATTACATGGATCGCATGAGTCTGTCGAAAGAAGTATTTGATTCGACGAAGCAAGGGATTCTCGTGACGAATCAGACAGGGGCGATTGTATCGGTCAATCCAGCATTTACGGAACTAACGGGGTATAGTGAAGAGGAAGTGCTCGGCAAAAGTCCGAACGTCTTAAGTTCCGGTCGGCACGACAGAGCATACTACGATGAAATGTGGCGTCAGATCGAAGAAGAAGGCGTTTGGCATGGTGAGATTTGGAACAAGAAGAAAAACGGCGAAGAGTATTTGGAGTTCCTTTCCATCAGCGCCGTGAGAGATGGAACAGGGGACGTGGTCCGGTATGTCGGATCGTTCAGCGATATCAGTCCTGTTGCAGGCGAGGGCAATCGGTTTAGCTAACCGATGCCCTTGCTTCTTGTCGAATGAAAGGAAGTAGATGAAGTGGAGAATCGGTATTCAAGACAAACATTATTTCAGCCAATCGGGCAATCCGGGCAGCGCCAGTTAACGGAGGCTCATGCAGTCATTATCGGTTGCGGTGCACTCGGTTCGGCAATTTCCGAGACGCTTGTGCGAGCGGGGGTCGGCAAAGTAACGTTGGCTGACCGAGATTATGTGGAAGCATCCAATTTACAGCGGCAACAATTGTTCACAGAAGCCGATGCGAAAGGCAGCGTGCCGAAAGTGGTGGCGGCAGAACGGCGATTGCGATTGATCCGCGAAGATGTAGAAATCCGGACGGTGCTCGATCATGTGGATGGTCCGATTTTGGAAGAGATCTCCCAAGATGCTGACTTGCTGCTCGATGCGACGGATAATTTCGAAACACGTCTGCTGATCAATGATGCGGCTTGGAAACTGAATATTCCATGGATCTATGGCGCGGTTGTCGGCAGTTCCGGCAGCGCGTTTCCTTTCATTCCGGGCAAGACCCCTTGTTTTCGCTGTTTGCTTCCGGCGCTGCCTGCAGTCAATGAAACATGCGATACAGTGGGAGTCATCGCGCCGGCTGTCCAGATTTCGGCCGCTCATCAAAGTGCGGAAGCGTTGAAATGGCTGACAGGAAATGCGTCTGCCATGCGAACGAAACTTCTACATTTTGATGTGTGGAATAATACATCCGTCGAAGCAGGAATTAGTCGGATGAAGAACCCCGATTGTGAAACGTGTGGAAGTCATCCGACATACCCTGCGCTACATGAGCAATCCGGCACGCAATACGCGGTGCTTTGCGGACGCGATACTGTGCAGATTATCCCGGATGCCGGCCGCGAATTGACAGTGGCGGACGGAGTGCGGGTCGCCCGGCAATTGGGGATGGAATACCGTGAAACCCCATTTTTTGTGGAGTTCCATGCGGAGGATTATCGCTGTATTTTATTCGGCAATGGTCGGTTACTTATACATGGACTGAAGGATATGCGGACAGGACGAAAATTGTATCATTCATTATTCGGTTAAGGAGGAGCAGAATATGGAAGAGTCTCATTTACCAAAGCAAGCGCGCATGAAGTCCATTGCGGTCGCTGTATTGACGATTAGTGATACGAGGACAGAAGCGGATGATAAGAGCGGGAAAATCATTCGGGAGAAGTTGGAGGGTGCAGGGCATCAGGTGAAGGAATATGGCATCTGTTTGGACGAAGGAGAGCATATTGTGCAGCAACTAACGGATTGGCTGGCAGATTCCTCGATTCAGGCGATGATTTTCACAGGCGGGACAGGCATTGGAGCACGTGATATTACGGTGGAGATGGTAACTCCTTATTTTACGAAGCCTTTGGATGGATTTGGCGAACTGTTTCGCTTTTTGAGCTATACCGAAGATGTCGGTTCGAAAGCATTGTTGAGTCGTGCGGCGGCAGGGGCGATTGGTTTGCAAGTAGTGTTCTTGCTTCCAGGCTCCTCGAAAGCAGTAGCGCTTGCAATGGACAAGTTGATTTTACCGGAGTTGCCGCATATTGCACATGAGTTGACGAAGCATTTGGAGGGTTGAGTGAGGTGGATTGGTTGTATGAGCGCGGGTTCGAGGTTTATGATCGAGTCTAGATTGTTTATGAGCGGTAGTGAGGTTGTTATGAGCGCCTAGCGTAGGTTTATGATCTTCCGGTGAGATTTATGAGCGGTTGGCAGTTGTTTATGATCGCGGGCTGACAGATTTGCCGTTCATTTGCCGCTCCATATCCCAGCCAATAAAAAAACGCGCGACATTCAGTCTGCGCGTTGGTAGTCTCCGTTTTTGCCGCCAGTTTTGTTTTGCAGCATGGTCGGCCCGATGACCATCTCTTTGCTAGCAGCCTTGCACATGTCGTAAATGGTGAGGGCAGCGGCGGAAGCGGCGGTTAAAGCTTCCATTTCAACACCGGTCACGCCTTTCGTTTTGACTTCAGCTTGGATATGAACTTCGTAATGGGCGTTTTCCTCGTCGATTTCCCAATCAAAACGGACATCAACGCCGGTTAACGGCAGCGGATGGCACATCGGAATGATCGTTGCCGTATTTTTGGCAGCCATGATCGCCGCTACTTGAGCGACTGCGAAGACATCTCCTTTTTTATTCGTGCCGTGCGTGATCTGTTCATGGATTGACTCGTTGACGATGATCGAAGACGTCGCGATGGCGGTACGCAAAGTGATATCTTTGCCTGATACGTCAACCATCTTGGCGCGTCCTTGTTCGTTAAAGTGAGTAAGTTCGGACATGTTGACCATCCTTTCATTTCATTGTACTCGTTAGTATATCAAAAGAAAGAGGAGATGTAAGTGGTAGAAATTCGAAAACCTATTCAAGTAGCAGAAGCTGTTGAGCGCGTCATGTCACATGTGCGTAAGTTGGGAACAGAATCGCTTCCTTTAGAAGATACATACGGCAGAGTGCTCGCGGAACCGATCATTGCGAAGCATGATGTCCCTCCTTTTGACCGTTCGCCGTATGATGGTTTTGCAATTCGCTCAGCGGATTCAGCAGGCGCTTCAGGGGATGATCGTAAATCATTCCAAGTAATCGGTGAAATCGGGGCGGGCCATGTGGCGGAGCGAGCGATTGGAGAAGGAGAATCCTACCGCATCATGACTGGAGCGCTGATTCCAAAACAGGCAGACGCGGTCGTGATGCTTGAGCAAACAGTGGAAAATGAAAAGGGCTTCACATTGCGAAAGCCGTTTGAAGCAGGCGAGAATATTTCACGTCAAGGAGAAGACGCGAAGAAAGGCGAGCGATTAATCGAAGCGGGAACAGTCATTCATCCCGGAACAATTGCACTGCTTGCGACGTTTGGATATTCACAAGTACGTGTCGCGAAGCAGCCGATTGCCGGCGTGTTGTCGACTGGGACAGAGTTGCTCGACGTAGCGGATGACTTGGTGCCAGGGAAAATTCGGAATTCGAATGGTCCGATGATTCGTGCGCAATTGACGCGAATGGGTATCGAGTCGAAATCATACGGTATGATGGAAGATGACTTGGATGCGTGTACGGAGATTGTGGAACGGGCGCTTCGGGAGACGGATTTCCTTATCACAACAGGCGGGGTGTCGGTCGGGGATTACGATTATTTGCCGACGATATACGAGCGGCTTGGAGCGGAAGTGCTTTTCAATAAAGTGGCTATGCGTCCGGGAAGTGTGACGACAGTGGCGGTGCTTGGCGATAAGTTGTTGTTTGGGCTTTCGGGTAATCCGTCCGCATGCTTTACCGGTTTCGAATTGTTTGCGCGACCTGCCATCCTTTCAATGATGGACTGCATTACACCGTTTATGCCGCGGATCCAGGCGAAACTCGGAGATGATTTCAAAAAAGCGAATCCTTTCACTCGTTTTGTCCGGGCATCTTGGAGCATGACATCTGAAGGAATTGTCGCAACGCCTGCCGGTTTCAACAAATCAAGCGCGGTATCTTCCATTGCACGAGGAAACTGCATCATCGTCTTGCCGAGCGGGACACGCGGCTTCGAAAGAGGGATGACCGTGGACGTCCTATTACTTGGAGCGGAACAAGGCGCGGAGCGGTGGGAACTGTGAAAACATTGCATGTCGTAGGCTATAAGAACAGCGGCAAAACGACGTTGGTTTCCCATTGGATTACCGTGCTTCAGCGTCTTGGGATGAAGGTCGCCGTCTTGAAACACCATGGTCACGGCGGTGCGCCTGAGCTGCCTCCCGCTCATACCGATACGGCACAATTTCTGAAAACAGGAGCCATCACGACCGTAGTGGCGGGCGGGGGTATGATACAATTGATTCAACAGAAAGAACATTCGTTTCAAGAGCTTAAGGCACTGGCATCTTCCGCGGATCCGGATGTTTTGCTGATAGAAGGATATAAGAAGGAAGTCGGAGATAAAGTAGTGCTCATTCGTCGGGACGCAGATTGGGCGGAGTTGAAATCACTCTCTGGAATCATCAAAGCGGCAAACTCGGAGGAAATCTTCGCAGACAGGATGGCACTGGATAACTGGTTGCAAGAATGGATTCAGGAGGCGACGACAGATGAAACAATTTGAATTAGTGGATACACCAATCGATCCTCAAAAATACAGCGAGTTCGTCTTGCATCCGGCAGCTGGCGCAGTGACCGTCTTCACAGGGCATGTGCGCGAATGGACGCATGGTGTTCGGACATTATATCTCGCGTATGAAGCATATATTCCGATGGCGGAAAAGAAACTCGCAGAAATCGGTGCGGAGATGGAAGAGAAATGGCCGGGTGTCCGAGTGGCGATGGCTCATCGGATCGGCGAACTGAAAATATCGGATATTGCCGTTGTGATTGCTGTCTCATCTCCACATAGAAAGGCTGCGTATGAAGCGAATGAATACGCGATCGAGCGAATCAAGGAAGTCGTACCCATTTGGAAGAAGGAAATCTGGGAAGATGGCGAAGAATGGATCGGTGCGCAAAAGAAATATCCAGAGAAAGGGAGCAGGTAACAATGATTACAGTTCATTACTTTGCAAGGCTGCGGGAGTTGACGGGTAAAGGAGAGGAATCATTGGATCGTGCTCCTTTGACGGTGGAAGAGTTATTGGACTGGGCGGAAGCGACGTATCCTGGTTTCGGCAAAGACACGATTCATGTGGCGGTGAATGAAGAATATGCACGGAAAGAGGATGTCATCCAAGCCGGAGATGTCTGTGCGTTCATCCCGCCGGTGAGCGGTGGATGAAGCGAACGGCCGGGATTTTATTGGCAGGCGGGCAGTCACGTCGATTTGGTTCCCCAAAGGCATTTGCGGAATTTGAAGGGGCACCATTTTATCACTATTCATTACAGGTAATGAGGCCTTTTTGTGAAGAAGTGGTCGTAGTTACACGTCCTGAGTTTGTCGATAACTTTCCGAAAGATCTTTGCGTGACGACGGATCTCACACAATTTGCCGGAATGGGGCCGTTGGCGGGAATATTGTCTGGCATGGAGGCGGTCGAGGCTGATTGTTATATCGTTTTACCGTGCGATATGCCATTTATGCAGCAACATGTAATCGAACGTTTAGTGGACGGGCATCACGGAGATGTCTCGGCAGTGACAGTTGATGGAAAACGCCACCCGCTCGTGTCGATTTGGCAAGCGTCTGTGAAACCGACGGTCCGTCAGGCTTTACTTGAGGACAACCGGCGCGTGATGCATGTGCAAGCGCAGGTTAACGGGCAATGGATTGAAGGAAGTTCATTGACGGATTCGCCCGGACTCGTGTTTAAAAATGTCAATACGCCATGTGAAATAGAAAGGAGATGAGGAAGATGGATGCCATCGTAGATCAGCTAGGAAGACCGATCAGAGATTTGCGGATTTCCGTGACGGATCGCTGTAATTTTCGCTGCACGTATTGCATGCCGAAAGAAATCTTTGGTGACGATTTTCAGTTTTTAGCGAAGGATGAGTTGCTGTCATTTGAAGAATTGGAACGTCTGGCAAGGATTTTTGCTAAACTGGGCGTGAAAAAACTTCGGCTGACCGGCGGGGAACCGTTGATGCGCCGTAATTTACCTGAATTGATTCGAAAGCTGCATGACATCAAAGGAATTGAAGACATCGGGTTGACGACGAATGCGGTGTTGCTCGGGCAATATGCGCAGCCGCTATACGATGCAGGCTTGCGGCGCTTGAACATTAGCTTGGATGCGCTTGATGCAGAACTGTTTGGTCAGATCAATGGTCGTGGCATTTCTCCGGATCTCATTCTCAAAAATATTAAAAAGGCACAAGACATCGACTTTACGATCAAAGTGAATATGGTCGTCCAAAAGGGAGTCAATGAAAGCCAAATTCTCCCGATGGCATCGTATTTCAAGAATATGGGGATCACATTACGCTATATTGAGTTTATGGATGTCGGCAATGACAATGGCTGGAGTTTCGGTAAAGTGGTTACTAAAAAGGAAATCTATGAGATGCTTGCCGCGGTTTATGACATGGAGCCTGCGGAAGAAGAGTATTACGGCGAGGTGGCGAAACGCTATCGCTACACGGATACAGGAGCGGAAGTCGGCTTCATCACATCGGTTTCGGAATCATTTTGTTCTACTTGTACGCGCTCGCGCCTGTCTTCAGAAGGTAAGTTGTATACATGTTTATTCGCATCCGAAGGCTTTGACATTCGAAAGTTGATTCGCTCAGGCAAGACGGATGAGGAGTTGCTGGATGAAATTGCAGCGGTTTGGAGAAAGAGAACTGATCGATATTCGGACGAACGATCAGAGCAGACCGTGAAAAACCGCAAGAAAATTGATATGAACTATATCGGTGGCTGAAGGAGCGATTTCTATGAAACCTACATTGTACATTTGTCGTGAAATGCCGGAAGAACTCATCGCACCGCTTCGTGAGTTATACGAAGTGGAGATGTGGCAATCCACGAGTGAGGCGGTGCCGCGCGATGTGCTGTTGCAAAAAATCGCGACCGCAAATGCGTTATGGACAGTTATTTCCGATCAAATTAATGAAGAATTGCTGGAGGCTGCTTCACATCTAAAAATCATTGTGAACATGGCAGTCGGCTACAATAATATTGACGTGGAAGCGGCTAAAGCGCGAGGTATTATCGTGACGAATACACCGGATGTTCTAACGGAAACAACTGCGGATTTGGCATTTGCTTTATTGATGGCAACCGCTCGCGATCTGATCGAAGCGGAAAATGCATTGCGTGAAGGCAGATGGACATCATGGGAGCCGCTTGGTTTTACAGGTGTGGATATCTACGGTTCGACGCTTGGCATCATCGGCATGGGACGGATCGGTGAAGCAGTCATGCGCCGTGCGAAAGGTTTTGATATGAAGGTGCTGTACCATAACCGCAGCAGGAAACAGGAGACGGAAGAAATGTACGGCTGTCAGTACGCCGAGCTTCCCGAGTTGCTTGCACAATCTGATTTCGTGCTCATCTTAGTGCCGTACAGCGAGGAGACAAAAGGGTTGATTGGAGCAAAAGAACTGGCTCAAATGAAAGAGACAGCGATTCTGATCAACGTCGCACGTGGCGGGATCGTCGATGAAGAGGCATTGTTCCAAGCGTTGCATACGAAAAAAATCCATGCAGCCGGATTGGATGTCTTCGAGACGGAACCTGTCCCCCTAGATCATCCATTGCTGACGCTTCCGAATGTGACGGTGCTGCCGCATATCGGAAGTGCGACTGTCCAAACACGTTTGGCTATGATGAAACTCAATGTACAAGCACTGCAGGCATGGGCCAAAGGCGAAGAACCGAACAATCGAGTAACTTAAGTTAACTACATGAAGAAGCGCGGATAATCCATTAGGATTATCCGCGCTTTTTATCCATCCGTTTTATCAATAAACAACCATATCGCAGCGGATAGCTCAATTGTACGATGTTGCAGGTCGGTGCCTTCATAGGCCTGGCGGAAAGAGCGTACGACCGATTCTAGCAAATACATCCGGGGGGATTCACTCGTCATTTCTTCAAAAAGAAACTGTGCATAGAGCTTTCCGGTATTTTCGTCGGCGGGCAGTTGTCCGATGAAATCCCGCAGTTCCCCGACGAGCACTTCTTGCGTCATCGGATGAAATTCCGCATGCGCCAGAATCCTCTCCACTAGATCTTGCGGCAAAAAATGCGCATTCTTTTTAACGACATCTGGAACGATGGCTTCCATGCGTTGCATGACATAATCCACTAGCTGTTTCGTATCTAGGTGTTCAGTCGTTGAACCCTTCCAGATATGCAGCGAATGTTGCACGCAGCCAAAAAATAAAGAAGCACAATCGTACGAATAAGGCTTCACTTCTTCTCCATATATATTCACCAAACGCTTGGCGATCCAAGCCAATTCCCTGAAGTGCATCTGTTTGACGAACTGCCGCAGTTCATCATCAGGCGAATGGACAATCGTTTCAAATAAAGGAAGCAAATTCTGCTCCCGATTCATCGTCAGGCGAATTTGGATCTGATCGGATAAAAGCTGGGGATCGGTCAAGTCTTTCCCGATGGCGAGTTCATTCCTCCGTAAATAGGATAGGTGGTACGCATCTCTCAAAATAGCCATCAAACATTCATTTTTCGAAGAGAAATAGTTATAGAAAGTCCCTTTTGAAATAGAGGCTTCATCCAATATGTCCTGAATGGATGTAGATTGAAAACCTTTCTCTGTAAACAGTTGTTTAGCAGTTTGCAGTACATGTTTTTTTCGATCATTCACTCTTAATCACCTATGTCTTTTAACTTGAATTATACTTTGGGTACAACTAGTATAGTAAACAATAAACCCTTTGTTATCAACTTTTTTAGACTTTCAATTTTTTTAGTTGAAATAAATGGACTATCGGTATAAAATGAATCCTTGATATAATTTTTATGAAGTTTAGGAGGATACTATGGAAGAATCATTAGATATTAAAAAAATGCATGAAAAACCTCCATATGGGGTTATTGCCATACTGTTCATTGGTGCTTTTGTCGCCGTATTGAACAATACATTGCTCAATATTGCTCTACCTGTCATCATGGATGAATTTTCGGTGCGCCCATCGGATGTCCAGTGGTTGACGACGGGTTATATGCTGGTCAACGGGATCATGATTCCAGCCAGTGCGTTTTTTATACAGAAATTCACGAATAAAAAAATCTTCCTCACAGCGATGATACTCTTTACGTTAGGGACCTTTCTGGCAATCGTCGCGCCTACGTTCGGCTTACTGATCGTGGCACGTATGGTGCAGGCATCGGGATCTGCTTTGATGATGCCTTTACTGATGAATGTGATGTTGACAGCGTTCCCGATCGAGAAAAGGGGAGCTGCACTCGGCATGTTCGGTTTGGTTATGTTCACGGCTCCAGCGATAGGGCCGACGCTGTCCGGATGGATTGTGGAGAACTACTCATGGCGGACACTGTTTGAAATTGTCTTGCCGTTCGCAATTTTGACGATCGTCCTTGCGGTGTTCAAATTGAAAAACATTACGCCGAATAGTGATGTCAAATTAGACTTCTTGTCACTCTTGCTTTCAAGTATCGGTTTTGGGGGTCTGTTATACGGCTTCAGTTCTGCAGCCGATAAGGGCTGGGGAGCACTTGAAGTATACGGTACGATCGCAATTGGAACCATCGCCCTTATCATTTTCGTTGTGAAGCAACTGAAAATGGAAGAGCCGATGTTGGATTTCCGTATTTATAAGCATCCGATGTTTGCCTTGGCATCCGCAGTTTCCATCGTTCTATCAATTGCGATGTTCTCCGGGATGATTCTGACGCCTCTTTATGTGCAGAAAGTCCGGGAAATCTCTCCATTCCATGCGGGGTTGCTCATGTTGCCGGGTGCGGTGGTTATGGGGCTCATGTCGCCGATTACAGGAAAGCTGTTTGATAAGTACGGACCGCGTGCACTTGCGTATACCGGTTTAACCATATCTGTCGTCACGACCTATTTCCTGAGTCGTCTGCAGCTTGATACTGGATATTACTATTTGATGATGTTATACACGATCCGGATGTTCGGCATGTCGATGGTCATGATGCCAATTATGACGAACGGTATGAATTCATTGCCAATGAAATCCAATCCGCACGGAACAGCGATGAACAATACATTGCAGCAAGTATCGGGTGCTATCGGTTCAGCATTGTTGCTGACCATCATGACTAATCGCTTGGAGCAGTCGGCTACCAATCAGGCGAAAGAATTGATGGCTTCCGGTGTTGACATCTCAGCAATGAAAGGGGAGATTGAACGAACTGCGATGCTCGACGGAGTCAATCATGCCTTCTTCATCTCTACCCTCATTACGCTTGGGGCCTTAATATTGGCGCTTTTCATTAAACGAGTGGTTCCGCCAAAATTTGAACCTTCTGCAGATGCTGTCGAAGAATTTAAGAAGTAAAAGAAGGGGTTTCGCATGTCGTGGGCATGCGGGGCTTCTTTTTTTTATGTTATAGTAAAAAGAAAAGGTTGTGTTCGATGTGATAGGAAATAAAGAGAAATGCCCGTGCGGAAGTGAAAAGATCGTACAGGACTGCTGCGGCAGAACCGATGGGCCGGGCAAGAATCAAATTCAAGAAGAATTGAAGACTGTTCTGAACAACTACTATGAAACTTCCTTGTCACCTGCAGAAGTTCAAGAGCTGGAAGGCCTGTTAGCGAAATGGGGCCAGCACCTTGGTGAGTGGATGGAAGAAAAAGAGTTGGTGACGAACGTCAGTGATTATTATTTCTTCATCGTCCGAAAAGACCTCTGGCGCCGTCATATCGTGAAGGCACTGAATCGGACGCAGAACAAAGCAGTGCGCACTATACTGAAAAGTTGGCAAAACGCCTTCATTACTTTTGCTGAAGTGACTTCGTCCGACGAACATGTCTACCGAATGAAAGAGATTCTTGGAGACGGTGAATATTTATTGGCAAGAGAACCGGGAGAGCCGGAAGATGTGCGGGCTGTGTTGGCGATCGTGCTGGAAGAATGGCGCAATGACGAACGCTGGGTCATGCCAATTTCTGCGATTGCGGTCAATAAGCATATGAGTGAAGAATTAATAACGAAAGTGCAGAAGCTTGCAGAGGTCAGCGATGAAAAAAACAGCTTTGATTTCTTCAAAAACTATCTTATAGATATTTACGAAGTCGTCTGTCAGTTGGATGCACAGACAATGATGGAAGTAGTTGAGCAGAATTTCACACCGTTGCAGCGTGAAGTGATCGAGGTACTGGATGCGAAGCTCGAGAATGAGGAATTACATCCAGGCGCCTATGAGATGCTGCTTTCATTGATGGCCTATTACTTTACGGAAAAACAACCGAAATTCCGTAAGCCTGAAGTGCTTGCAGCGGCGGCATTTCAGCTCGCAATAGAGGTAAGCATGATGGCAAAAACGTATACGCAGGCAGAAGTAGGAAAATTGTTTGGTGTTTCTGTCTCTTCATTTAGAAAACATACGGATGTCTTGCTGGAGAAAATCGGTGAATTGGAAACGATGATGCAGGAAGGCAATACTTCGGCGACTTATTATGTCGGCATCGATCCACGCCCGATTGAGCAGACGAATTGGCATGTACATATGCTGTCCACAAAGCATGAATTCGCTACGATGGAAGAAGCGCAAGCCCATATCCAAGAAGCGATCCAGCACCCGTTCGAACCGGAAAATCGTCAGCAGGAAGCACAGATGCTCTGCTATATGGCATACGCCGCAGAGACTGCGGAACAGCGCTACGATTTCGCGCAGCAAGCATATGGTGCTGACCCGACGAACGTCGATGCATTATTGCTGCAAGCTCAAATGACCGATTCCAATGAAGAGCAGGAGAAATTCTTGAAGCAAGCCGTTTTCTCTGGCGAAAAGCAATTTGATGACCGTGCCGAAGACGCCTGGGCGTTCGCGACGAACCGTCCATACTTGCGTGCTTTACTGAGCTACGGTGTCTGGCTTTATGATAGAGAACGTTACATGGAGTCGAGCGAACTGTTTTTACGTATATTGACACTTGATCTCTACGATCACCAAGGTGTACGCTATCTGGCGATTTCATCCTTAATTTATCAGAATGAAATTGGACAAGCCGAACAAGTCCTGAAAGCGGGCGCGGAAATTTCTGAAGGCGACGCAGCTTATCTATATCTGGCGTGGCTGATCGAGATGGAAAAATCTCAAGGGAATTCGGAACAGAGTGCAGAGCTATTCAAGCTTGCTGAACAAGCCAACCCATACGTAGGTGCGCTGATCCATACGTCAGCTGATAAAATAAACTATCCAAGAAGCGCCGACCTTAAACCCGGCACTCCGGATGAAGCACAATATATTTGGTACTTGATGTAAGTAAATTCAGCCGCTACGGCAAGTCATTCATCGGACTTGCTGTAGCGGCTTTTTTTGTTTCGTTGCTCGACTTTTTAAAGTGACCGAGCTAAGTACAGGGTTTGTACATTGACACCGCTGACCCCGCAGTTGCGGCTTCGCTATTCCGGTAGAGATAAATGAGTGTTGTGTTTATCGCGAAAGAATGCAGCATTTGTTTAGGAGCAGGAACTGTTTTATGAAAGTAGCATTACTCCGTTGCTTCGCTCACTAAACGAAGGCGCCTTACAAGCGGTAGGCGTAGCGATGAGACAGACAGGTGATCTTCCTGACTGGCTCATTGCCGGAGCCATCCGCCAGCGCCGAAGTGGGTTCAATGAGGTTGCTTATTTTGGTGTCTCGTTGCTCGACTCTTTAAAGTGTCCGAGCTAGGTACAGGGTTTGTACATTGCACTGCTTCGCCGCTGGGGGATTGCCTCCCGCCAAGAGCCATCCGCCAGCGCCGAAATGGGTTCAGTGACGTCACTCTTTTGTTGTCCCGTTGCTCGACTTTTTAAAGTGTCCGAGCTAGGTGCAGGGTTTGTACATTGACACCGCTTCGCCGCTGGGGGATTGCCTTACGCCATAAGCCAACTAGCAAAGAGCGCGCTAGTTGTCTCATGACAACGGCCGACCCCGCAGTTGCGGCTACGCTGGTGTGGTCAACGTAATCGATGTGGTGTTTAAACTAGAAATATCTAGTATGCATTTTTTGTTAAAGCTAGCTTGCGTAGAGAATGAGCTCCTTTGCTTCCATTCGCTAAACGAAGGCGCCTTACAAGCGGTAGGCGGAGCAATGAGACAGACAGGCGATCTTCCTGACTGGCTCATTGCGGGAGCCATCCGCCAGCGCCGAAGTCAGTTCAGTGACGTCACTCTATTTCTTGATTCGATGCCCAAGCTACTATCTTATATAGTAATCCAAACTAGCTTTTGCAAAGAAAGATAGCCTATTGGCCGCGCTCACTAAACGAAGCCGCCAGCGCCGAAGTGAGTTCAATGACTACACCCAAGCTATCCCAAGCAAGGATTCGGAACAGAAAACAACATGCCACCCCAGATTATTAAGAGGACAAAAGCTCGGAATACCCTACACATTAAAGGAATAGGATAGTATATTGTCGAACAATTCATATAAGGACAATAACGAAAATCACGCAAATTAGAAAGGAGCAAGACGAATGAAACTGACAAACTATGTGGACGGTGTGTGGCAAAAGGAAGCCGCTAACTACACCGCTGTACTGAACCCAGCAAACGGAGAAGAACTCGCACAAGTCCCGTTATCCTCAGCGCGAGACGTGGAAAAAGCCGTAGCGGCTGCTAAGGAAGCACAAAAGAAATGGGCGCTCGTCCCGGCACCGAAACGTGCAGACTACCTCTATGAAATCGGCCGAATCATGAAAGAGAAAAAAGAACATCTCGCACAAGTGCTGACAAAAGAAATGGGCAAAGTGATCGAGGAAGCGCGTGGCGAAGTCCAAGAAGGAATCGACATGGCCTATTATATGGCAGGCGAGGGACGCAGACTCTTCGGGGAAACAGTCCCGTCCGAACTGCAGGATAAATTCGCCATGAGCGTCCGCGCACCGATCGGTGTAGTCGGATTAATCACGCCTTGGAATTTCCCGATCGCCATCGCCACATGGAAGTCCTTTCCGGCAATCGTCGCCGGCAATGCATTCATTTGGAAGCCTGCAACCGAGACGCCTTTGATGGCATATGAGATGGCATTGATTTTTCAAGAAGTCGGTTTGCCGCATGGTGTAGCGAATATCGTTTTCGGATCCGGAGCTGATGTCGGAACGGCGATGATCGAACATCCTGATGTGCGGGTTATTTCCTTCACGGGTTCAACGGAAACCGGTCGTCATGTCGCGGAACTCGGCGGTCGCCATCTGAAGAAGGTTTCATTGGAAATGGGCGGCAAGAATGCGGTCATTGTCATGGATGATGCGGATCTGGATCTGGCTGTCGAAGGGATTTTATGGAGTGCATTCGGAACAGCAGGCCAGCGCTGTACTGCATGCAGCCGTGTCATCGTACATGAAGACGTCAAAGAAGAACTGCAGCAACGCCTCGCTGAAAGCATGCAGGGGTTGACAATGGGAGATGGACTGGATGAATCGGTGAAGGTCGGCCCAGTCATCAATGTGAAAGCGCTGGAGAAAATCGAGAGTTACATCGAAATCGGCAAGCAGGAAGGTGCAAAATTAGTGGCGGGCGGAAAAGTTTTAAATGAAGGCGAATATGCCAAAGGACATTATTTCGAACCGACGTTATTTTCAGATGTTGCGTGGGATAGCCTTTTGGCACAAGAAGAGATTTTCGGTCCGGTCGTTTCTCTTATCGCAGTCAGTAGCTTGGATGAAGCAATTGAAGTGAATAATAGCGTTGCGTACGGATTATCAAGCTCAATTTTCTCTCAGGACGTCAATAAAGTGTTTCAAGCACAACGAGATCTAGATACGGGAATTGTTTACATTAACGCAGGAACGACAGGCGCGGAGATTCATTTGCCGTTCGGCGGGACGAAAGGGACAGGAAACGGCCATCGTGATTCAGGCGTAGCGGCGCTTGACGTCTTTACGGAGTGGAAGAGTATTTACATCGACTACAGCGGCAAGCTGCAGCGTGCTCAAATCGACACGGAATGAACTACAGAGAGAAGGGATGAGCAGATGAAAGTTGTCGTATTAGGTGCAGGATTGATGGGTAAAGAAGTCGTACGAGATTTAGTAAAGCAGGACGAAGTGAAGAAAGTCTATTTGGCGGACCGGGCAATTCGGCAGGCAGAGGACTTTGCGGAGCAACTGATGTCCGACAAACTCGATATTTTATTACTTGATGCACGTAATGATGTTCAGCTGAGCGATGTCATCGGGCTCGGAGACATTGTGGTCAATGCATTATTTTACACATTCAATGAAAAAGTGGCCCGCTGTGCAGTGGAACGTGACGTGCATGTCGTCGATCTTGGCGGACATATCGGCGGTGCGACGGAGAAGGTGCTGGCCCTTCATGAGCAAGCGGCCGCTAAAGGCGTGACGCTCATTCCAGATCTTGGCGTGGCGCCGGGAATGATTAATATATTAACAGGATACGGCGCTTCGAAACTTGATGAAACGGAAACGATTAAACTTTATGTAGGCGGTGTGCCTGTGAATCCGAAACCGCCGCTGGATTACAATGTCGTATTTTCATTGGAAGGGTTATTCGACCATTATACCGATCCGTCCCGTGTCATCCGGCAAGGCAGTATTAAGGAATTACCTTCTTTATCAGAAGTGGAAGCACTGGAATTCGATCGCTATGGCATGATGGAAGCGTTCCATACGTCTGGCGGTACATCCACTTTACTAGAGTCATTTCCTGCCGTGCAGACGCTCGAATACAAGACAATCCGCTATCCGGGACATGCGGAAAAGGCCAGGTTGCTCGTGGATCTTGGATTACTATCAAGAGAATCCACGATCCAAGTGGACGGCAGACCGCTGCGTGTGCGTGATGTCATGATGGCGCATCTGACCCCGCAATTGCGTCTTGGAGATAAGTCGGACGCCGTACTGTTGCGTGTGCACGTGAGCGGAACGAAGGATGGCCAACCAAAAACAATTACGTTCAATATGATCACAGAAAAAGATTCATCAACAAATGAAACCGCAATGGCTCGTGCGACTGCCAACACAATTTCCGTAGTGGCGCAGATGATCGGAAACGGCATCATCACGAAAAGGGGTGCCCTTCCGCCAGAGCAGATTGTGCCGGGAGCATTATACATTGAAGAAATGAAAAAGCGCGGAGTAGTCATCGAGGAAAACTAGATTCATTGTAAAGGAGGACATGAAGATGGACTTTACATTTACAGATGAACAGAAAATGCTAAGGCAGACAGCGAGGCAGTTCGTGGATGCTGAAATTATGCCGAATATCGCAAAATGGGATGCACAGGGTGGGTTTGATCCGACGATTTGGAAACGTCTTGCCGACCTAGGATTTATGGGTGTTTGTGTTCCCGAAAAATATGGCGGCAGCGGGATGGACTATAATTCCTTGGCGATTTTATGTGAGGAACTGGAACGCGGTGATACGGCTTTTCGTACAGCTGTTTCCGTGCATATCGGTTTAAATTCTATGACACTTATGCAATGGGGAACGGAAGAACAGAAACAAAAATATTTAGTTCCACAGGCGGAAGGTGAGAAAATCGGCGCGTTCGGATTAACGGAACCAGGTGCTGGATCAGATGTGGCGGCGATTCAGACAACTGCGGTTCGTGATGGAGACGACTATGTATTGAATGGACAGAAAACGTGGATTTCGCTCTGTGATTCGGCAGACCATTTCCTCGTTTTTGCCTATACTGATAAGTCTAAAAAACACCATGGCATCAGCGCTTTCATTGTCGAGCGGACAATGCCGGGATTTTCATCGAAAGCAATTAAAGGGAAATACGGAATCCGTGCAGGAAATACGGGCGAACTATTTTTTGAAGATGTTCGAATTCCTGCAATGAATTTGGTAGGTGAAGAAGGAGAAGGTTTCAAGATTGCGATGGCCGCTCTTGATAATGGCCGATTCACTGTAGCAGCAGGGTCTGTCGGCTTATTGAGTGCTTGTCTCGAAGCAAGCATCAAGTACTCGAAGACCCGCGTAACATTCGGCAAGAAAATCGGTGATCATCAACTCGTCCAGCAGATGCTTGCGAAGATGGAGGCCGGCTACCAAATGAGCCGTCTTCTCGTCTATCGTGCAGGCGAATTGAAGAACAAAGGAATCCGAAACACGCGCGAAACATCCCTCGCAAAATGGCAAGCATGTGATTTTGCCAATCAAGCCGCAGATGACGCAGTCCAAATCCACGGTGCGTATGGCTATTCGGATGAATATCCGGTCGCTCGCTATTTGCGGAATTCGAAAGCGCCGGTTATTTATGAAGGCACTCGGGAAATTCATACAATCATGCAGGCGGAATATGTCCTTGGCGAACGCAGCGATAAAAAATTAAATCGCATGTTGCCAAAGTGGCCATTTGAGGGATAATAGCAAAAAGGCTGCCCGGAAAGTCATGGGGAAAAGACTTTCCGGGCAGTCCCTGTTCATGCTATTACTATATTTGTGCAGTCCGCGCTCATAAAACCACTAGATGCGCTCATATTCTACTTCAGTGCGATCATACTAGCATGGATCTCGATCATACAGATACTCCGCTCGCTCATAACAGCCTCAAATGAGCTCATAAAGTACTATTTCATTTCCAGATAACTTGAATGAACTGCACCAAAAGCCATTAAGAACCAACAAAATCTCCACCATCAACATGAATCGTCTGGCCGGTCATATAGCTGGAATCCTGCGAAGCCAAAAATACATAGGCGGGCGCATTTTCAGCGGGCTGACCGCGTCGTTTCATAGGCGTGTCCGCTCCGTGTTCCGCTACTTTCTTCGCATCGAATGTCGCGGGGATGAGCGGCGTCCAAATCGGCCCGGGTGCCACGGTATTGACTCGAATGCCTTGCTCTGACAAGCTGAGTGCCAATGAACGCGTAAAGCTTGTAATGGCACCTTTTGTTGCGGAATAATCGATCAAACCAGGCGATCCATTATAGGCCGTGATCGAAGATGTATTAATGATACAATCGCCTTTCTTCATATGCCCGACCGCGATTTTTGATAGATAAAACAGACCGAAGAAATTCGTTTCGAATGTCTCTTTCAGCTGATCACTCGAAATGTCTTCAATGGAGTTTTGAGGAAACTGTTTTCCTGCATTGTTGACCAAGACATTCAATTTGCCGAAGTCCTGGATAACTTGCTGAATCAGCTGCTGGCAATTCTCTTCTTTGCTTATGTCAATCTGATATTTCTTCGCCTTACCTCCATAGTGCTCAATCAATTCGACGGTTTTATCCGCATCCTCATCTTCCTGATCGGCTAAGTAGGCAATTGCCACGTCCGCACCTTCTTTTGCGAATGCAACTGCCACGGCACGTCCGATCCCGCTATCCCCGCCAGTGACCAGGGCCGTTTTTCCTTTCAATTTATCGGCACCTTTGAAGTTCGGATCATCATAAATCGGAGCAGGGTGCATCTCTTCTTCTACACCAGGCTGCTCGGATTGGGTCTGTCCAGGTACTTGTTCGTCTATTTTTTCGTATTTATCTTTCGCCATATTGCATCCTCCTCAATAGAATTTCACTACCAGTAGTATTCCCGAATTGTAATCGGACAAACATGCCGTACTGGCAATAAAATTTTTCCAAGCAACAACTCTGCATGGTACAATGAGGAAATCAACTATTCTATAACAGCTAAGGAGTGCGTCTTTATGAATTTTAAAACTTCCAAAAAAATGTCGATTTTCCCGCCTACGATTTTCGGTGAACTGAAGGCAGCGGCGGCAGCGAAGAAAGCGACGGGAGAGAATGTCATCGATCTGAGCCTAGGCAGTCCTGACCTTCCACCGGACGAGCGCGTACGCCGAGCGCTGTCCGAGCAGAGCGCCTTGGTATCGTCGTACGGCTATACACTTGGAGGAACAAAGAGATTCCATGAAGCTGTCGCAAATTACTATAAACGAAGAACGGGAGTCCTTATCGATCCTGAAACAGAAATACTGCAGACAATGGGCTCACAGGAAGGTCTCGTTCATCTGCCGCTTGCATTTTGTGATGAAGGGGACTATGTCTTGACAACGAACCCTGCGTACGTTGCCTATGACGCAGGCATCAAATTAGCGGGGGCCGTGCCCTATTACATGCCGTTACTAGCAGAAAACGACTTCTTGCCTGATTTGAATGAAATCCCGGAAGAAGTCGCGAAAAAAGCAAAACTCCTCATCCTGAACTTACCAGGTAATCCGGTACCCGCAATGCCGAGTGAAGAGTTCTTCAAAGAAGTCGTAGCGTTCGCGAAGAAACATGAAATTATCGTCTTGCATGATGCAGCGTATTCGGAATACTATTTCACGGGTGAACGGCCTGCAAGCTTCCTGACTACACCAGGCGCAAAAGAAGTAGGAATGGAAATCAACTCTCTATCGAAAAGCTTCAGTCTGGCAGGTGCACGGATTGCATATTTCATCGGGAATGCAGAGATGATTAAAGTCCTACGAGAACTGAAGTCGAATCTCGACTATGGTACGTTTGGACCGATCCAAGAAGCCGCGGCCGTCGCACTCGACCACGGCGAAGAAATCACCGATCGTTTGCGCGCGGAATTCTCCAAACGCCATCACACCTTAATGGAAGGCCTTGCGAAACTCGGCTGGGAAACTACTCCATCTGCCGGCGGTATGTTCGTCTGGGCGAAATACCCGTTTGAAATGGATGATAAGCAATTCGTTTTCGAAGCCATCAAACAAGCAGGAGTCGTCATGGTGCCAGGAAGTATTTTTGGCACGGCGGGGGAAGGCTATGTACGAATTGCGCTAGTGCAGAAAGTGGAATTGATTGAGCAGGCAATTGAACAGCTCGCGAAAATGGTGACTGTTGAAAGCGTAAAAGTAGATTAAATACCACGTTACAAACGGAGAACTAGCCTTAGTTATCTCTAGGCATAACTATGAGGATTTATTTATAGAAGACATTATTCATAAACGAAAAACGCCAATCCGACTAGGAAAGGCGTTTTCAAACTTTAATTTATTCACCAGCAGATACGTGTCCTGAAATCCAGTGTCAACCGATAATGCTTCTGCCTAAGAGAAGCAGCAACCTTTCCTAAAATCCTTTATCAAAAGTGTTGCCCGTTAATGGTACATCTATTTAGTACTTACCGAGAATATGTTTATCTCGCTTTAATTGGCAAATCAAATGATAAAAAATCGGGCAGTTGTTGTTCACGCTTGTCGAGCATAATCTGTTCCGGCTTGATGCCTTGTTCACGCAGTACTTCGATGTTCTGCAAGAGGAATTCATCGCTGCCGACTACATAGAAGAGTCCATCCTTGTCGGCGGCAAGATTTTTCACTTCTTCATAGTAGTCTTTACGATTATCGACGAACTGTGATGTGAACTTCTTGTCAGGTGCAGATTCAAAAATAGTAGTGAATAAGAAATCTTTTGATGAATCGATGTTCAAGGAATGCATTAGATTGACGTGTTGAGCACTATTGAAATACTCAAGTACAAGCGGTCTGAAAGTTGCCAGTCCAACACCTGATGACAGCAGGTAAACATTTTTGTCTTCTCTTTTAAGCGGTACATTCGAATGTGTTTTAAATATTGCAACCTCATCACCGACTCCAAGATTTCTTAAAGTCATTTTAAACTCAGAGCACTTTTCTCTGATGCGTGTGGTGATACCGATTGAATTTTCGTTCGGTAAAGTAGAGATTGACATGTGTCGAATCAGGCTGCGGTTTGGTTTATCTCCGGCATTAAAACCTTCCAATGCGAAGTGGGTGTGGGAACCTTCTTCCCATGTAAAGCCTTCCGGGCAGTCGAGCAAGTACGTTTTAACCTCAGGCGTTTCTTCAATGATCCGGTTTATTTTAGTCCAGTATATTTGCATTAGATAGTCTCCTTATTCAATTATATATGTTGCTAACATCCAATATACCATAAGTGATAATGATTCTCAATTAAACGGATTGTTATTTCAGTTAATCAGTTGCAGGTAACTATTATGTTTGTTCAAACTTCATGATAGTTTAAACAACCATAAAAGTATTAATATTCGTGTTTGTTTGATGTGCAGGCACGGCGCGAAATATTCGCCTGGTTCAAGAAGCGCCGGTCATTGCACTCGATTACGGAGAAGAATGCATCAATTATCTATGCGCTGTGCTTTCCAAAAAAATCCTACTTTAATGGAGGCCTCGTGAAATTTGGCTAAGAAACTACGCCGACTGCTGGCGGCATGTTTTTCTGGGTAAATTATCCATTGGCGATAAGCGACAAACAATTCTTTTTGAAGCAAAAAAACAAGCAGGCGTTGTCATGGTTTCAGGAAGTATTTTTTGTACGGCGGGGGAAGGAAGAATGGAAGGGTACTCTGTAATATTAAAGATAAGTAATGGTATATGGTGACTTATCTCATCATGGCTTGTTTATAATGTTACACACATTATAAAAATGCGTATTACTAAAAGTAAATTTTAGTAATACGCATTTTTATTTTGGCTAACATTTCCGTATAGTTTTATTAAAAGGTTAAACATTTTACACTTACGAAGAAAAGCATTAGATTAGAACTAACGTTCTATATTGTAGGGGTTAATAATTGTATTGGTATGAGTATTGTCCGAAACATGTTGAAAGTAAATATCCGCTATTAGTATTTAAAGATGACCAGCCCTTTCTGCCTTTGACAGATTATGACCAAGATTGTTTAGGGCGAGTTGATAAGAGTTTTGCAACATCTTATTTAAAGTGCATATTAGAAAGAGGAATTGGTGAATAGGTTAATTGCAGTTGAAAAATCCGTTATAGAAAACCAAGAGCGATGGGTAACTAATCAATTTGATCAGTTCAAGTAGATGAGTAATGAGTTGAAAAATAGCCTCGTTAAATTATTTAACAAGGCTATTTTAACTATCTTGTTCTACAATCGCGCCCGATTGCTTAATCCTCTAATTCATTATTTTTCTTAGCAGAACGCTTTAAAGAAACCAAATCGAAAAGGAAATATAAAAGAGTGAAAACTATTGGAAGAGCAATCATGTCTATTCTTTCATAGTAGTTAGTTGGAATCCCTTTAACGATTACGAAAATAATGAAAAATAGAACACCGACTAACAAAGCACGCTTGCCAGCAACACGACGTTCCTCCTTATAGCCTCGCTTGTTCGATACTTCTGTATGTTCTATTCCTGAAAATATATAACGAAAATACGTATATCCTACCATAAGCATTGGAAACATCATAAGAATAAAAGTTACTTCTGTTGAGTCCAAATTCCACTTTAACCAGTAATTGTTTAAAGCAGATCCCAACATCAATAGCCCACCCATTAGGAATGCTGCTTCGGCCATAAAATATAAAACCCTTAATCGTTTGTATTCATCTTCTGGTAAAAATACATTTAAAAATGAAAGTATCACTTAATCACCTTCCCAAAATAAATCATCTAATGTTTTATTTAATGCTTTGGAAATTGCGATACACAAGTTCAAACTGGGATTGTACTCTCCTTTTTCAATCAATCCAATTGTTTGCCTTGTTGCATTTACTTGTTTCGCAAGTTGCGCCTGGGTTAAACCTGTTTCTACTCTTGCCAATTTCATTTTACTTACCATATGCTCACCTACATAATGAAATATATATCTAACATTCTGTTAAGTTTACCTTACATTAATTTTTGCTGAAATGCAAGATAAATATTGCGTGAAATTAAAAAAGCCGACTTCTTATAAAAGAAATCGTCCCCTACCTTTGTGAATAACCACCCTACAATAATTTAACCCAGATCACAAAATGGCCCAATTGTTGAAAGGGCGCAAATCCTTCTTCAAGAATTGCGCCTGATTGTTTGTGATGGGTTTTCTGTGTCCCCAAACCTTTAAAACGCCAGTTAAGAGAAGTCTATGGAATGATAGATAAAAGATAAATTTAAAAAAATTTGTAACGAAATAGTTGGTTGAGGTATTAATACTATGAACAACAAGAAAGTGAGGGCAGTTATGAATAAGCTAGAGGAAGAATATGAAGAGATCCATCCGAAAATCTATGCGTTTTTTTATTCCAAAACAGGAAATCGGATGACTGCTGAAGATCTTTGCCACGATACCTTTTATGAATCATGTAAAAATATTGTCTCTTATAATGGACATTCCACCTTGTCGACTTGGGTGTTCTCGATTGCGATTAATTTATTAAAAAAGTATTACCGAAAAAACAAGTATCAGCAAAGCTTAATGCAAAAACTTGCAACTCTTCCAGAGATTGAAGTTCATTCACTGGAAGAGTTGGCAGAAATTAATGAAGACACAAAAATACTCTTACATCATATCTCGAAACTGGATGACGCCTCAAGGGAAATCATATTGCTGCGCATTTACGGAGAACTGAGTTTTGCAGAAATTGGCGTCTTGGTCGGCAAATCAGAGAACTATACACGTGTGACTTTTCATCGGTTGAAATTAAAGATCCAAAAATTAATGGAGGTGACTTTATGAACAAAGAATGTACAATTGTGCAAGACCTTTTGCCGTTACACGAAGAAGACTTATTGCAAGCGGAGACAAAACAATTTATCGAGGAGCATTTGAAAAGTTGCCAAGAATGCCGCCATATCGCAGAGCAATCACAAATTCCCCTGCCTGCGGAAGTAAATCCCGTCGGTGCTTCTAAAAAAATGATTCGGAATATAACCGTGAAATTGACGACAATACAGATTTTCTTTGTAGCAATTGCCTTTATATTGGCGATGAGCACGGCCATTATGAATAATAGTGGCTTTATCCTAACCTATACCACTTTGGGTGCGGTATCGTTTCTGTTTTACCGATCGGTCCTCATTACGGTCCTGCTTGCGGGGGTACCGAATTTCATATGGAATTGCTTGTTATATATGACGGATTGGTTCGGCGAATTTTATGCTGAAAGTTTTTCGGAAGCTCTTCAAATAGCACTGACCAGCTTAATTGTCCACCTGCTATTTACTTTTATCGGAATCATTATCGGCTTTAGCATTCTTAAAACAAGAGAGGAAATTTAATTATGAAAAAGAAAATAATATACAGTGTAATTGCAATTACATTAATTGCGGTCATAGTGTTCGCTTACATGCAATTCAGCGGAAATACAATTGACAAACACAAGGCAAAGGAGAGTCTGGAAAAGTTTTTAGAACAAACTTATCCGGACTTGGACTACGAAATCAAGCGGTCCGTAGGGTATGGATGGACTGATGGTACTTATCGTTTTAAAGTAGTGGAAAAGGAAACAGCAGGAGTTGAAACCACTTATACGTTCTATGTCTCTGCTTTCGAACCGTATGAAGTTTTTAGTGATACGATCCATGAATCCAACATAGACAAAGAGGCATCCGAAAAGCTAAGCGCAGAGGCAGAGAAGTATCTTCTAACGCTCCTCCGGAAAAAAGTTCCGCAAATCGATTCGGTAGACACGGATGTAGAAGTATACGACAAAGCTGTTATGGAATGGACGCCGAAGTTGAAAACACCCAAGCCGATTCTTATCATGTTGGAAATTGAAAAAGGCGATTTGACGAAAGAACAAATGCTACAACAGAGCAAGAAAATACAGAAGCAATTGAATAGTAAATCCATCGATTATTCTTTAGCTGAGGTAGGGTATATTAGCGTCATCAATGGTGAAAAAACTTATAATTGTTACGTTAGTTTTACACCAGAACAGGAATTAACCATAAAAGATGTAAATTAAACGGTAAGGAATAAAAACATTTAGTCAATAAAAGTTTGAAAACACTATAAGCATGTCCAGTGATCTGATAGAGTTGATCCCATTATCGGCTTTTACAATTTGTCTTAAGAAGAGTAAACGCACAAAGTGAATTTTAACACTATCTTTTGGTTTGTAGTGCTTTTTTTCGGCCATAACTTACCCGACGGATTCCCCAGCTAATTATCAAAAGCTGGGAACTTTATTTAAATATAGTAGGGGGGAATAAACCGGCATCAATAGTTTATACATATCAATTATAAACCGAGGGGCTGTCCAGTCTCTCAAATAAAGCGGACAGAGCTGCATAAGAAGTGAATTTGTAATGTGCTATATTGGAATTGCTTCAACTAAAAGATGAGATCTTTCCGAAATCGAGGAACGATTGCAGAAAATTTTAGGATGAAAATAATCAAACTTTTTCAAGGAGATCTTTACTTCTTCATTCGATTCCTCGACATAACCCTTCAGTTTTAGAAACCCAAAACTGCTTGACCTTTAACGAAATTGTGAGACCATATTTCATTTGAATCAGGAACATTTCGCATCAATAATCTGGCTCGTTTGTTGAAGAGCTATCAATATCATATTACCATATTTACCCGTTTATTAGGCATCAAAAAATGCTACGTGCTAGATGTTTCTACTACACGTTATGGTCCGATACGACATAAAAGAGATCGTCAATGACGATCTCCTGTTGTTCGATTAATCTAGCTTATATAATGTTGTACATTATATGAAGGATGCTGATGTATCAAGAGAAACATGTTAACTCTTTACTTTTAATAAAACCGTTTACTGCTCTTCTTTTTTAATTGTAAACAAAGATGGGTCAAACCAATCCCGACAATCGTCTAATGAATGAAGGGGGACGAAATACATGATTAATGATGACGGAGAACTCGACAAAAGAGCGTTGCTGGACTCATTCATCCGCGAGTACGGTGATGATCTGAAACGCATAGCCTACCTGTACTTGAACGACTTGGCGGAAAGTGAAGACGTTGTCCAAGAAGTTTTGATCAAAAGCTATCATCAGCTCGATCAATTCCGTCATGACTGTACTTATAAAACATGGCTCATCCGAATGACCATCAACCAATGCAAAGACTTCACCAAACGCTGGAGCTTCCGTAATATTTTCTACCGGCAAGAACTGGATGAAGTCCATGATCAAAACCTAACGGAAAACCTATACATAGAACAGGAATCGTCCTATGAAATGAGTCAGCAACTTGCGAAACTGCCAGCTAAATACAAAGAAGTCCTCATTCTATTTTATTACGAAGAATTGACGATGAAGGAAATTAGCGAAGTACTGCAGATCAACCACAACACCGTAAAATCACGATTGCTAAGGGGAAAAAAAGCCTTGAAAGACAAACTCGAAAGGGGTGATTGGATTGGATGAATTCGACCGTAAAATCTCAAGAGAAATGAAGCAAAGAGTACAAGGGATTTCATTGACGGATCAAGGAAAAGAACAAGTGCAAAGGGAGATTAGCCGTCCGTCCGCCAAAACCAGAAAAAGAAGCTACTTCACCTGGACCGTAGCCGTTGCAGCCGCCGCATTGTTTTTGTTTCTGGCAATACCGTTGTTGCAGCAATCAATATCAGAACAAGACTCTGGATCTCCACTGCCAGACGATTTCTATGATGGGATGGAAAAATTGGAACTCAATGTGCTAGAGGAAAAGAAACTAGATGACGGCACTACTGAATATATGATCGAGGTAAACAATGGTACGAAGCGAAATATCCGACAGGCTGTCGTATCCATCAGCTTCGATATAAAATTAGAAAACGGTATAGCAGGAAATCCGTTTAAGCAATCTTGGGGAATCCCGCAAGACATAGAAGCAGGACAAAAAATTACGATACCGATGATTACGGACGCCGGCATATTTAAAGAAGTTCATGTCAATACTAACTCCGCCACCCTCGATTTGGTGGGTTACTTGGATGAATTAAAACCAGAAAATATCTTTAGTGCACATCAATCAAACAGTTCTATTGATGGCGAAGGAAACGTTGAATAAAAGTGAACAAGACTAATGAATTGCCAATGACTGCTTTTTGGAATAATCTCAGCTGACAAGTTGCTGTCCTGACACCGATTCTCATTTTGGTCAACGCCAGGCTGTTGGAAAAGTAAGCCCAGTTTTTTGAAATTCAATCATTAATCAAAAGGTATTTAACAATGTTACAAAAAAACTTTTCAAACCCCTTGCATCTTCTCGCAATCCAGTGTAATATAATGACCTAGTGACCATAAACGTTTTACGGTCAATGAGCGAGGCGAGGTGAAGAAGTGGATCGCAGACAGGAAATCTTACTTGCAGCAGAAAAATCATTCTCACTATTCGGCTACAAAGCCACCACCATGGACCAAGTCGCAAAAATTGCCAATGTCGGAAAAGGAACCATCTATACATTCTTCTCGAACAAAGAAGAACTGTTCCAAGCCATCGTCAGGCAAATGGTTGAAGAAATGCGGCGAGTGTCCGAAGAAAGTACAATAGCAGGCGCTTCATTTGAAGTAAATGCCCATGCGCGGCTCATGCAACTGCTAAAATTCAGAGAAACTCATCAGCTGTACGTTAAGCTGATTGAAGAAGAAAAAGAATTGCGGACACCGATGGTCAGCGAAGTACTGGCATCTATAGAGGAAGAAATCATCGAATTCGTCCGACAGAAAATTGAGCGAGGAATTTCAAAAGGAGAGCTCAAGCCGTGTAACAGCGAACTGGTCGCTTACTTGTTATTCAAATCCTATCTGGCACTCGTCGTGGATTGGTCGAAAACCCATGATCGACAGCTGTCAGAAGAAGAAATCGCACAGTTATTAAGCGATACGATTTTTTCAAGTCTCTTAGTTTGAGACTTTTATTTTTACAACGTAATGACCGTTTGAGCTTTATAGTCAATTGGTCCAAAGTGAAATTGGAGGAAAAGTAATGAAGAAAAGTATGACATTTGCTGAATGGAAGCAATTATTGCGCACACGCAAAATGATTGTGCCGATGATTGCAATCTTATTTATTCCTGTATTGTATGCAGGGATGTTCCTATGGGCATTTTGGGATCCGTATGACCACATGGACCAATTGCCGGTTGCGGTCGTCAATTTGGACGAGGGCGCTGAAATGGATGGAGAACAGCTCGAAATAGGGAAGGAACTAACGGATAAGTTAGTGGACAGTAAGGAGTTCAACTTTCAAAGCGTGACAAAAGAACGTGCGGAGAAAGGGTTAAAAGGACAGGATTATTACATTACGATTGAAATCCCTGAAAACTTCTCTGAACACGCAACCACTTTATTAGAAGAAGAACCGCAGAAATTAAATCTACTTTATAAACCGAATGAAGGCTTCAACTTCTTATCTGCCCAAATCGGTGAAACAGCGATGGACCGCATCAAAGCGGAAGTAAATGAGCAAGTAGCTTCGACGTACGCAGAAAAGCTTTTCGATTCCATCAATGAAATGGGCGAAGGTTTTGGCGAAGCAGCAGACGGCGCAGGAGAATTACATGACGGTGCAAAGAAATTGGCAGACGGTACAGACGACCTCAAAGGCTATCTTGAGCAACTCGCGTCAAGCAGTATTGCACTGTCCGATGGTTCGACTAAATTAGCGCAAGGTGCAAATACAGCCGCAAAAGGTGCGAATGATCTTTCAAAAGGTCTGGGCACATTATCAGCGGGGGCGAGTGACCTGCAAACCGGCGCAAACGAAGCGGCAGCAGGCGCTTCGAGCTTAAAAGCGGGTATTGGAGAATATACGGCGGGCGTTGATAAATTGGCTGCTAGCTATTCGCAAATCGGAGCAAAAGAGAAGGAATTTGCAGGCAGTATTGGTACTCTAGCCGATAAATCAGGCAGCCTGAAAAATGCTTCCGATCAGTTAGCGGCAGGTTCTCAAAGTGTTCATGCGGGAATCAATCAGTTATCGGACCAACTAGGACCAATTTTAGCTCAACTGCCGGATGAACAAAAAGCAGCTTTGCAGGCAGCACTAGGTGAGTTAAAGCAAGGAAGTGCTCAAGTTGCGGGTGGAATAGGCGAGTTATCAGCAGGAGCAGCTGGCCTTCAGCAAGGTGCTTCACAATTAAACGGTGCAGCTGGTCAATTACAAGGTGCACATGCGGAAGCACTTGCTGGATTGAAAAAGCTTCAAGGCAATTCTGCGAAGTTAGTGGAAGGTTCAAATGCTCTGGCTAACGGCAACAGTCAATTGGCAGCAGGATCTAAGCAGTTGGTTGGCGGCGTGCAAAGCGCAGCAGCAGGTTCTAAAGAATTAGCCAATGGTTTGAATGAATTGACAACAGGTGCAGGAACGATGCAGCAAGGAACAGGCACGCTCGTCTCCAAATCCAAAGACTTGGCAGAAGGTTCCGGAAAACTCGCTTCAGGTGCTACGGAACTAAACGAAGGAACAGCAACATTACAAGAAAAACTAGCTGAAGCCAATGAAACAGCGGGTGAAGTGAATCCGACAGACAAGACATACAATATGGCGGCTTCACCTGTTGATGTGGAACAGCAAAGCATTAACAAAGTACCAAATTACGGAACAGGTTTCGCACCATACTTCCTTTCATTAGGATTGTTTGTAGGTGCATTGCTTGTGTCGATCGTCTTCCCATTAGTGGAACCAGCGACTCCGCCGACAGGTGCATTAGGTTGGTTTACGAGTAAAGTGTCCGTCTTGGCGATCGTCGGATTGATTCAAGCGTTACTCGCAGTCGCTGTCGTTAAATATTGGCTCGGTATGGAAGCGGTCAATACGCCGATGTTCATATTGACTGCAATCATCACAAGTTACACATTCATAGCTCTCGTCCAAGTACTCGTTTCCATCATGTCGGATGCAGGACGTTTCGTAGCGATCTTAATCTTGATTTTGCAATTGACAACGAGCGCTGGAACATTCCCATTAGAATTAATTCCAGAGCCACTAAAAATCTTCAACACATTATTGCCGATGACATATTCTGTCCAGGCATTTAAAGCGACGATCTCCACTGGAGACATGGCGCATTTATGGGCAAACAACGGCGTTCTGATCGGCTTCATGGTCGTGTGCCTAGCATTGACATTTGGCTATTTCGCACTCGTCTTCAAGAAGCGTTATTCAGGAAAAGCAGCAACAACAGTAGAAGCGTAAGAGAGTTTGCATTGTCCTAAAGGGATTGTCCAGGAAGTCATGAAACATGACTTCCTGGGCAGTCCTTTTTTATTTTGCTTCAAATTAAGTTAAGGATGTCCTATTGGAATTACTGTGAAAGGTTCGTTCCTTTGTAAGAACTTGAGTAGTTGGATGAATATGATAGTATTGGTGTAATATATTGGTAGATTCGGCAATCGGGCCAGCTTGTTTAACGGAATTTTTAGTATCCCGGATTATACAGGAGGTGGAAAATAGTATTAACTAGTCGAACTATCGGGATATTGATTTCGAGAAATTTAATCTTATAGAGGTGTTCAGAAAACAAAAGAGGTGGCTGGGAGGTAAGCGGGATTTACATGATGTGGAAAGCAAAGAGCCTGAGGTTCCGGTTGATGATGTATGCTAATAATAAATTTAATACTTGATGAAACTTATTAAACATTGAAAGAGGTTAAAGATGATTATTAAAATAATAATGAAATTTATACTTAAGATTATTGGTTTTTTGTTAGTAATTTTGGGACAAGGTTTAATATTACTCACAACAATTTCAGGCTGTTTAATGAATCTTATTACTGGATTTTTATTTCTTATGGCAATCATACTTAGTTTTTCAGATTTGACGGTGGGTCAAAAAATCTTTTTCTGGGTTATAGCTATAATTTCCGGTGCCATTTCAACTAACATTTATACAATACCTGAACGACTGGTAAGTACAGGCACACATTTAATTAATTTTGATTTTAATTAAATGGTCTAAAAGCTAAAAATTACTGGTCAATAAAAATATCTAAAGCGCTTTATAGTTATTTTGGTGACGACAATTTTTTAAACTGAGAATATCTATGCATTACAAAATTTAGACATGACTCTGACAATTTAATAATGTACAAAGAGAGCAGTCTTCTGATCGAAAAATCGGTCGGAAGGCTTCTTTTTTGTAAAAAGAGTTTGGCTACCAAGTCTTTACGCAATTCGGAAGCACTTCTGATTTATTTCGAGACCTAGTGCCTACCCTTAAAGTAGTATAACGCTTAAAGATGGCAAGTGAGGGGGGCTCTTAACCCTATGTCACTCGAGTTTTTTATTAATCCAATATGTGGTAAGTAGTGCCTAGATTAAAAAATAGGGAACAATACTTTTTGAAAATTTGTTAAAGTGTACACAATTCGAAAAAGGAGGTTGCTTTAAGTATAGGAAAACCAATAATTAGGAGGGGGTTCTTTTTTATGAGGAAGTGGACAAGATACTTTATTTTATCTGTATTAATTACTGCATTAACATTCAGTCAAATTCACATGGGAGTTGCGGCAGAGGAGACAAATAACTCCAAGAATAAAACAATTAGAGTCAAGGAAGGGACGAATATGAGTGTTGCAGTCTCCCCTGACGGCAAAAGTCTAGTGATCGAATTGCAGGGTGGGTTATGGTCGCTTTCCGGGAAAGGCGGGGAAGCGAAGAGAATATCAGATAACTTTGACGACCCATCTGTACCTGACTGGTCACCGGATGGAAGTAAAATCGCTTATCAATCATATAGAAGCGGCAACTATCACATTTGGACAATGAATCCGGATGGTTCAGAAAAAGAGCAGCTGACGACAGGCATTTATGACCATCGGGAACCAAGCTACTCTCCGGACGGTTCGCGTGTAGCCTTTTCAGCAGACCGTGACGGTAGCTACGATATTTGGGTATTGGATTTAAAAACAGAGGAACTTACTCAATGGACCGATAGCCCGGAAGAAGAATTCTATCCTACGTGGTCACCGGATGGAAAAGAAATTGCCTTTGTTGTCGGCGGAGATAGTAACGGGAAGCGCATTGATGTGGTGAATGAAAATAACGAACGCCGCACGATTACAACAGTGGAAGATGGGAAAGTTTTATCTCCATCTTGGTCGCCAAATGGAAAAGATATAGCTTATGTATTGCAAGTAGACAGTAGAAGTGAACTGATCATTGACGGTGAAAATGTAACTGGAGGGGAGGATGTATTCCCGTTCCCGGTGAAATGGACCTCGGGCGACGAGATGATCTATACAGCGGACGGAAAAATTAAACAGCGCAATTTAAATGAACAAGAAAGCCGATCCATCCCTTTTGAAGCAGAGATTCCAATTGATCAGCCGGAATACAATCATAAAAAGTACGACTTTGATTCTAAGAAGCCGATGCCTGTTACGGGGATTGTTGACCCGGAGTTATCTCCAGATGGAAAGACGATCGCCTTTGTAGCATTAAATGATCTCTGGTTACTCGAAGTTGGCAAGAACAAGCCTAAGCAATTAACTAATGATTCATACTTCGAAGCAAATCCAGCTTGGTCACCAGACGGTACGAAGCTAGCCTATTCTTCTGATAAAGCCGGATCGGAGGATATATACATTTTGGACGTGAAGACCGGTAACGAACAAAGGCTAACATCGGAAGCCGGGGCAGAAGTGGCTGCATCATGGTCACCGGATGGAAAGAAAATCGCGTTCCAAGATCAAGAGGGTGCAACCTATATTATCACTATCGAAACTGGCGAGATTGAACAAATTCTTAAACCTATGTGGGAGCCGGGGCATCCAACGTGGGGACCGGAAGGAAAAACGATTGCGATTGCAGCTTTAAAGCAATTTTCTAATAGATTCAGAGAAGGGCTGAGTCAAATTTTGACGGTAGACCTGGAAACAGGGGAACAGACATATGTAGATCCTGCAAAATCTAAATCGTTGAGTAACCGTTCGAATTCAGGTCCCGTTTGGTCACCGGACGGAAAGCATATGGCCTTTATTATTGAAAGCACGCTTTGGGTCATGCCGGTAGATCAAAAGGGTAATCCAATGGGACAAGCCCGAAAAATAACCGAAGAAGTAGCTGAGTCACCTAGCTGGAGCGGAGATTCGAAAACGTTGTTATACGTGTCGAATGGCGAATTACGGACCATTCAAATGAATGGTGACGCTCCAAAGAAAGTACCGTTCAAAATGACTTGGAAAGCTGACCAGCCGAATGGCATTACAGTGATCCATGCAGGCAAGTTATGGGACGGTGAAAGCAAAGAACTCAAGCACAATATGGACATCATTGTACAAGGAAACCGCATCAAAGAAATTAAACCTCATGAAAAACCTCACCACGGCAACAACTTCATCGATGCAAGTGATCAAACAGTCATTCCAGGGTTATGGGATGCCCATGTCCATCAGGCACTTGAATCGGCCTTTCTAGGATCAAGACAAGGAAGACAATTATTATCCTTTGGTATTACGAGCACCGTCTCAATGGGAGAACCGGCCTATTTAGCACTTGAAGACAGGGAAGCAAACGCTTCAGGAGCACGTGTCGCTCCACGGTTCTTTGCATCAGGAGAACCAATTGATGGTTCACGTGTTTACTATAATTTTATGAGACCGACTACCAGTGAAGATCAATTAATCAATCTGGAGCTTAAGAGGGCGGAAGAATTGAATTATGATATCCTAAAAACGTATGTGAGAATGCCGTTTAATTATCAAACGATCGCGATTAATTACGGACATGAACTGGGAATTCCTACTTTCTCACATTATTTCTATCCATCCATTGGCTTCGGTCAGGACGGAACATCTCATGTTTCAGCAACGCAACGTTTAGGTTTTTCCCGTTCACAAAGCTTCACGAAACTTTCATATGAAGATGTCACCAAACTGGCTGCGGAATCGGGAATGGCTGTTACTTCAACTCTTTTCTCATCAAAAACGTTACTTGAATTCGATCCAGCTTTACTTTCAGATCCTAGAGTTAAAACATTGTATACACCATATCAATACGAAGCAATCACCAAACATTACAGTAATGCTACAACGACTGACCAGACCGTAACTAGAACCGGATTAGAGAGAGAGGTATCCTTGCTGAAAGACATCATGGATGCTGGAGGAACGATACTGGGCGGAACGGATATGCCGCTAGATAATGTTGCGGTGAGTCTTCATTTAAACATTCGCGCCATGGTTCGTTATGGCATGACTCCTTATGAGGCATTGCGGACAGTAACATACCTCCCTGCGAAGAGGTTCGGAGCGGAAGATGACCTCGGAACGATTGAATCAGGGAAATTAGCAGATTTAGTTTTCGTAGATGGAGACCCTCTTCAAAATATTGATGATGTTGCTAATGTTCAAATGGTCATGAAAAACGGGAAAGTGTATTTGATGGATAACCTTTTGGAGCCGTATAAGAATACAGATGAAACGAATTAATATGTTTTAATTATGATGGACGGCAATTATCCGATTTCAGCGGATAATTGCCGTTTTTGTTAAAACCCAATCCTACACCGAACCCACTTCGGCGCTTGCGGATGACTCCCGCGATGAAGCCAGTCAGGAAGGGCGCCTTTCTGTCTCATCACTCCGCCTACCGCTTGTAAGGCGCCTACGTTTAGTAAGTGAAAGCACTATGAATATCTATTTGCACTTTGGATTCTGACTAATAAGTTGGCTGCTGTAGTATCTTCTATATTTAAACACTACTCTCACTAATTTGTACGTACAAGCGAAGCCGCAACTGCGAGGTCGGCCGAAGCCATGAGTAAGCTAGCGCCCTTTGCTAGTTGGCTCATGGCGGGAGGCAATCCCCCAGCGGCGCAGCGGTGATAGTGTACAACCCCGCACCCTTTCTTGGACACACTGAAATTCGAGCAACGTGACAACAAAAGTGTAACGACATTGAAGTCACTTCGGCATTTGCGAATACCACTTACCACACTTATTTTCTATACCACACTAGCGATGGTGCCGCTACGGCATCCGTGATGAAGAATATTTACAAGGTACTTCACTCCGTCTTATTTCCACTCGATCTGTAACCAAATCAGAAAAATTCAGTCTACTCCAATAACAACAAGTGGAGAGAGGATGAATAAAATGAACAAGAGCAGATGGATTGTGACGCTTATAGCTATCGGAGGAGTCGGCGTGCTCATACTGGCAAGTTTCTTTTTCTGGCCGAAAGTGAACATCACATCCGCCCAATCAGTACTTGCCGACCAGCCGATGACGGTGTATTTCACAGCACCGGTCAAACCAAGTGTAGAGACATCGGAGTTTTACGTGACCGACCGTAATGGGGAAAAAGTGTCCGCTGAGCTGTCTTACGGAAGCGGGAGGACCACTTTGAAAGTGGAAGAGCTGCAGCCTGGAGACTATGAACTGCACGTGCCGAATAACAGTTTCAGAGGATGGAAAAGAACAATGGACTCCACGTTTTCATTCGCTGTGATCGAGTCCGTCCTGCCTGTCGGATCCATTAAAGAGATTGAAACATTCTTTAGGCAAGCAGAGCAACAAACTAACAATTTTATGCAAAGTGATGACCAAGTGGAGTCTTCTTCGGAAGACAAGGCGTCTAGCCAAGGTGGTGCTGCTTATTCTCAAACGAATCAGCAAGTTGAGGGTGTGGATGAAGCGGATCTTGTGAAAACGGATGGTAAATTCATTTACGATATCACGAACTACGAGCAGTTGATCATTACCGATATCCGTAAACCGAGGAAGCTAGTGAATGCCAGCATCACGGGCTTTGACGGGACATTTTATCCAAGAGAACTATATGTAGACGACAATCTTCTCGTAGTCATCGGCAGCAAGCAGCACGATCAACCTGTTACCGCTGATGAAGCGAAACGGATGATGCCGACACAAGAGTTATCCGTGATTCGGGTGTACGATGTGACGGACCGAAAGCAGCCGAAGCTAATTCGTGAAACAGGAGCGGAAGGCTATATCATCGGGACACGAAAAATTGGCCGGCATGTGTATATGGTGACGAATAATCGTCCGATGTATTTGATTCAGAACGATTTGCCTGAGGGCGAAGAGTTGTTGCCAAAGGTGTTTGACTCCGCGGACGACCATTCGGTGCAGCCAATGAAGATCGATCAAGTCTCCATTTTGCCAGGTGCAATGGAACCGTCGTATTCTGTTATCACAGCACTCGATATTCATTCGGGTGACAAGAGTGGTGTCGAGACGAAGGCCTATCTTGGCAGCGGCGAACAACTCTATATGTCGAAGGATCATGTCTATTTGATAGCCACTCTCTATGGAAACCAAGCTACACAAGGAAACAGCGAAGTCTTCAAATTTAGGCTGAATGGGACGGCCATCAATTTCTTGCAGGCAGCGCAAATGAGAGGCACCATCTTGAACCAGTTTTCCATGGATGAATATAACGGATACTTTCGAGCGGTCACAACGGAAGGCAATCTCTGGGATGAGAAAAACATCGCGAAAAACCATTTATTCATCTTAGATAACCAAATGAAGCAAGTTGGATCTGTTGAAAATCTTGCGAAAAATGAAAGGATTTATTCGGCACGGTTCATGGGGGATAAAGCCTATATGGTGACATTCCGTGAAACAGATCCTTTATTTGTGATGGACGTTGAAGACCCGCAGAACCCTGAAGTGCTCGGTGAATTAAAGATCCCCGGATTCAGCAACTATTTACATCCATTGGACGAAAGGCATTTGCTTGGGTTCGGTTACGAAACAGTAGCCAAGAAAAATCCTCAAGGTGGCGAGCCGATCATTCAAACACAAGGTATGAAGATTTCATTGTTTGATGTCACGGACTTCGCGAATCCGAAAGAAAAGGCAACTGAAATCATTGGCGGTCAAGGTACGTATTCACCTGTCCAACATGATCATCACGCTTTGTTTTTACATCCGGCAAGGAATTTGTACGGATTTCCGGTTACGATCTATCGGGAAGTCAAAGGTGAAAATTTCTTGAATTCTGAAAAGGCTGGGGCGATGATTTACGAAATATCGGCAGACAAAGGAATTATTGAAAAAGCCGACCTGACGGAAAAATTTTCAAACGATTATTTGGATTGGGAAAAAGAGGTTCAGCGCCTGCTTTACAGCGGAGACACCGTTTACACGATTGCTGCAAATGAAATAAAAAGCTATTTATTGGATGATTTTACGTTGTTAGATGAATTGGAAAAGGAATGAAAAGGTTGTCTTTTCGCAATTCGTCCATTAAGCTTTAAGTAGCAGTACCAATTAAAATTTGCACGAAAAAAATGGAGCCCTTTCTTTATGAAAGGAGCTCCATCTCATTTGGTCAAAAACAGTTATTTGATTTCAATCTGCTCTGCAGGTACCGGCTTTCCTATAAAATGACCTTGGACCGCGTCGATGCCCATTTCTTTCAGCAATTCGAATTGCTGTTCATTGCGCACGCCTTCTGCGATCGTATACAAATTCATTGTCTTAGAGAATTGAATCATACCTTCGATCAATTGTTGTGTTTTCGAATTGCTTAGTAAAGTGTCGATGAACACGCGATCAAATTTAATGCTTGTGATCGGCAAGTGCTGTAAATAGCGTAGAGACGCATAGCCTGAGCCGAAATCATCAAGCGTAAATTGCAGACCGAGGCTTTGGAGTTCCGACATTTGGGTAATCACAGATTGTTCTTCTTCTGCCTTAAGCGCGAACTTCTCCGTGAACTCTAAAGAGACTTTATTTGCCGGACAGCCTGTTTCATTTAAGATAGAGAGTAGACGGTTTTTCCACTGTGGATTTAGGGATTCTCGAATGGAAGAGTTGATCGAGATGTTCATTTCTGTGCCGGCGCGATGCCATTTCGTCGCAAATGTCATCGCTTCTTCTGCCACAAATGCACCAACTTCTTCGATCAAACCATTCTCTTCCGCAATAGGAATTAACTCGTCCGGACTGATGACACCCAGCTCTTCATCTTCCCAACGGACTAACGCTTCATAGCAATTAATGCTGTTGCTTTTGATATCGATTTGGGGCTGATAGGCGACTTGTAACGTATTACGGTCCAATGCAGTGTACATTTTTCGATCGATTTCTAAACGACGATTCAGAATTTTATGGGATTCAGCAGACAACGAAGCAATTCGTCCTCCGCCTTGGCTGATGACATCATCGGCAGCAGTTATGGCCACTTTGTATAGCTGCATATACGTTTGTTGATCTTCCGGATACCGAACGATACCGCCGCTAACCGAAAGCGTCTGTGCATTGTGACTCAAGTAAATCGGTTGTTGTTTCAAGAAGTCATACAAACCTTGTATGTACCAATCACCGAAAGCGGTCAGCACGACAAAACTATTCGTATCAATGCGTGCCACTGGGCTGTCTTGGAAATATCGCTTCAGACGGTTGGTGAACTCTTGAATTAGCTCTGTCTCAAATTCTGGGGATTGCTGCTCTTTCATAGAGAAATAATGGTCGATCGTCAAATAAACGAATGAGAAATGCTGGCCTAGTTTAATCGATTCATTCACAACTTGCTCTAGTTTATGCCGGCTCATTAGACCGGTCTCTATATCAATAAACGCGATTTCACTTAATTTTTCTTGCAGACGGATATCTTCTGTAATATCCAGCTCTACGAAGAGGGTGGATTGCAGCTCTCCGTCTTCTGACATGGTAGGGACGGCGAGCGTGTTAACATAAAATGGTTCGCCTCCGCGAGTCATTTTTTCCACTTTTCCGGACCATGACTTTCCGGATAACAGACAATCCCAAATCGAGTTGACGGTTTGTTGGTTCTTCGGATCATCTGAGAACATTTGCCAAATGGATTTCCCGATAATTCGTTTAGGTGTCCAGCCACTGATCGTCAGATAGTTTTGGTTTGCATAGGTTATTAGTCCCTCACTGTCTGTATGAGTGACTAACTGAAATTTATCGAGACTATTGACTAATGAGGTTTGTTCTTTAGTTTCCGGGAAGTTAATTGTATTCATTAGTGAATGCTCCTTTCCGATTCTACTATATAACTATTATAGTATAAAAATCATCTATGTCTATATAGTATGTATGAACTTTATACTATAAATTATGATGGATAGTTGATTTCTTTCATTAGGGGGAATGGTTTATGATGCGATTGAAAGGGATAATGATGATTATTGTCGGTTCCATGTTGTGGGGGGCTACAGGCCCCATGATGGAATGGATTTTGCATAATAGTGATATTTCCGTTTCCATGCTGCTGATTCTGCGTTTGATGATTGCCGGCGCTGCTCTCCTCTTCTTATTGAAAGCTAAAGGGGTGCAAGTGGGACGGCCAATGAGGCAAAAGCTTTGGTTACGCAAAATGGTCATGTTCGGTGTCTTTGGCATGCTGGGTGTTCAGTTCGGCTTCGTCCAGACAATTGCGCATAGTGACGCGGTCGTGGCCACGCTTTTTCAATTCGTCGCGCCGGTCTACATCATCATTTTACTCTCCGCTGCACAGAGGTCCTTTCCTCCTGCGGGCCAAGTGATCGGCATGGTTGTAGCTTTATTCGGTTTATATCTACTGCTGACGAATGGCTCGTTTTCCAGTATTACATTGAATACGGAAGCGATTATTTGGGGAGTAGTAGTTGGATTTGCCTTTACGTTCTATACATTGTATCCAGTCGTTTTAATGGCTGAATGGGGTGTATTGCTGGTCGTGGGCTGGGGGATGTTCATCGGCGGGGTAGTGTTGTTTATCATCAATCTCCCGTCCTTTTTAATGAATCTTTCCTTGCTGTTAGATGGTCCGATGATGGGAATGTTGCTACTTGTCACCATCATGGGAACGCTCGCCTTCATCCTGTTTTTACAAAGCATGACGTTCATCACTCCTGTAGAGACAAGTGTACTGTCTTGTTTCGAACCGCTCACAGCAATGGTAGTCTCGGTCCTTTGGCTCGGCCAAATGATGGGAGGGTGGCAAATAAGCGGCGCCATAATCATGTTGCTCGGTGTAGTTTGGTTATCCATAGGCGGTGACAGTAAGAAAAAAACTGTGCCGCCGCCAGAGCCGGTAGTGCCGTATGAGCCGTATGATATGTAGCGTCTTCATCTGTACACCCCGCGATTGAATATGACATAATAAAATAAATGAAATACAGTTGGGGAGTAAGAGGTGGAACAGATGAAGACGGTTTTTCGTTTTGCGTTACCTTATAAATGGCCTATGATGATCGCTATATTCCTAATGCTTTTGGAATTGGCAGTCGAACTGATCCAACCTTTGCTGATCGGTAAAATTATAGATGAAGGCATCATGCAGGAAGACCTCGGCGCTGTCGGACTTTGGGGAGCTGTCATGATGGGCCTTGCCTTCGTTGCGCTCTTTTCAGGAGTCGTCAACTCCTATTTCGCTTCACATGCGGCGCAGAGCTTTGGGTTTGACTTGCGTCAGGCGTTATTTAAAAGAGTGCAGACAATGTCGCTCACTGCTTTTTTACGCTTTCCGACATCCAGCCTTATCACCCGACTGACGAGCGATGTGACACTTGTGCAAAATGCATTGTTCATGGGGCTACGCATCATGGCGAGGGCTCCTCTGATGGTGTTCGGAAGTCTTGCCATGGCGTTCGTTGTCAATCCGAAGTTAGCCATTTTCTTATTGGCAGGAGCGCCATTTTTAGCGATTTTTCTGGTCATCATGGCCCGCAAAGGAGTGCGGCTCTTTGGAATAGTCCAACGTCGTCTTGATTCGGTCAATCGATTGGTACAAGAAAACTTGCAGGCAGTTCGGCTGATTAAAGCCTATTTGCGTGGCGCATTCGAAACGAGTCGTTTTTCAAAAGCTGCTGGAGACTTGAAGAAAGACAGTGTCCATGCAATGCGCTTAATGGAATTGATTTTGCCTGTATTGTTATTTATTATGAATGCCAGTTTCATGGCGGTGCTTTGGTTCGGAGCGGATGAAGTAAGAAATTCCGGAATGCCTGTAGGAGACGTTGTGGCGATTGTCAACTATGCGATGCGCATGACGAGTGCATTTTCCATGTTCTCCTTTTTGATTGTGATCTTTTCGCGCGCTAAAGCATCTTCTGAGAGAATGGAAGAATTGTTGACGACGGACGATCAGCTGGAGGTGCTTGAAGCCACGGATAATTCATACGAAGGTGCTTCCGCAGTACGTTTTGAACAGGTTTCATTCCGCTATCCCGATACGAATGAATATGTACTGCAAGATATATCTTTTGAAGTGAGACCAGGTGAAAAGCTTGTGATTATGGGCGCGACAGGTTCCGGTAAATCTACACTGTTGCAGTTGATACCGCGGATGTTCCAGGCGACAAATGGTACTATTTTGGTCGGCGGCAAGAAAATAGGGGAGTGGCAGCTTGATGCGTTGCGGAAGATGATTGGCTATGTACCTCAGCAATCTATGTTGTTTACCGGGACAATCATTGACAATCTAGCGTGGGGTAAGCAAGGAGCTAGTCTGGAGGAAGTGGAGGAAGCTGCGAAGAAAGCACAAATCCACCAATCGATCATGCGGTTTACCGATGGTTATCACACACGAGTCGGGCAGAAAGGCGTCAATTTATCCGGAGGTCAGAAACAGCGTCTGTCAATTGCTCGTGCGTTGATTCGGAAACCATCGATTTTGATTTTAGACGATAGCACCAGTGCGTTGGATGTGAAAACGGAAGCGGTGTTGTGGGAAGCTCTCACGGAGGAAGATACGACGATGTTCATTGTTACGCAAAAGATTCAGACCGCACAAATTGCAGATTCGGTGTTATTGCTTTCAGATGGAAAAATCGTCGGTCATGGGACGCATGATGAACTGCTGAATTCTTCCTCTTTCTACCGGAAAATCGTGCAGTCGCAACAGGCGGAAGGGGTGGAATGATGGTGAAACCTTTTACCAAGCCATTTGGCTATGAACCGATTATCGGTAAGGATGATTTAAGTAAATCCAGTCGTAAAAAAGTTCAGAAGGCAGGCGATTGGAAATCGGTACTGTTGCGTATTTGGCGATTAATCGATCAACAACGCGGTCTGCTCATCGCCGTATTGTTTCTTGTTTTCGCCAGTTCTGCTCTAGCTTTGGTCGGTCCCTTGATGATCGGGAATATTATTGATCACTACATCATTCCGAAGAAAGTGGATGGTTTGGGGATGCAAATCGGCTGGCTGCTTGCTGTTTATGCCGGTTTTTCCGTTGCGACATACTTGCAGAACTACTGGATGGTCGGTATTGCCCAACAAACGGTTTATCGGATGCGGACTCACTTATTCGGTCAGCTGCAGAAGTTGCCCATTCGCTTTTTCGATAAACGACAGCACGGCGAATTGATGAGTCGTGTGACCAATGATATCGAAAGTGTCAGTCAGACCTTGAACTCTTCGCTTATCCAAGTGTTTTCGAGCGTATTGACATTGGTCGGTACGGTGTCCATTATGCTCTATTTAAGTCCGTTATTGACGTTGCTGACAATGATTATTGTGCCGTTGATGTTTCTTGCGATGCGCTGGATCACAAGAAGGACGGGTATTTTATTCAAAGAGCAGCAGCGGGCGATTGGTGAGTTGAATGGAATGATCGAAGAAACTGTATCAGGTCAACGTGTAGTCAAAGCATTTTCTCGAGAGCAGAATGTCATTGACGAATTCGCTGAAAAAAGTGAGCGTTTAAAATTGGCTGGGTTTTGGGCTCAGACGTATTCGGGATTCATTCCGAAAGTGATGAACACGCTGAATAATATGTCGTTTGCCATCGTGGCCGGTGTGGGCGGCTTGCTTGCGGTGACAGGGTACGGTGGTGTAACGGTAGGGACAATTGTTATTTTCAGCGAATACGCGAGACAGTTCACAAGACCTCTCAATGATTTAGCCAATCAATTCAATACCGTGTTATCTGCAGTCGCAGGAGCGGAACGTGTCTTTGCAATTATGGACGAGCCAGTAGAGAAGGATGAGGTCGCTGAACAAACTTACACGCTTCAAGGAGATGTTGAGTTCCGCGACGTAACATTTGGCTACGATGAGGAAGTGATTCTCAATTCGATTAACTTTCACGTCAAACCAGGCGAAACGGCCGCTTTTGTCGGAGCAACCGGAGCTGGCAAAACGACGATCATGCAGTTGCTTTCTCGATTTTATGAAGTGGATGGCGGACAGATCTTGCTGGATGGCGTGCCGATCGATCAGCTGCCGCGGCAATCTGTGCGCAGTCAGATGGCATTCGTTTTACAAGATCCATTTTTATTCGAAGCAACTGTGCGGGAGAATATTCGCTATGGACAGTTGGATGCAACCGATGAAGAAGTGGAAGAAGCCGCAAAGCAGGCGAATGCGCATGCGTTCATCAGCAATTTGCCTAAAGGCTATGATACGGTGTTGACTGCAGGAGGAGAAGAAATTTCCCAAGGTCAGAAACAACTGCTTTCCATTGCCCGCGCGTTGGTGGCAGATCCAAAGTTATTACTATTGGATGAAGCCACCAGCAGTATCGATACTGTGACAGAACTAGCGATACAAGAGGCGCTGGAACGCTTGACTACAGGTCGGACAAGCTTCATCATTGCTCATCGCTTGAACACGATCCGTAAAGCAGACAAGATCTATGTGTTGGCGGACGGAGAAATCATGGAATCAGGCAGCCATGCGGAGTTACTCGAACGCAAAGGAATGTTCTACGACATGCTGAAAAATATAGATTGAACACAAAAAGCCATCTGTTCGCTGTTATATCAGGGATAAATGATGTGAGTTCTTATCCAAAAGTTGTGAAGGGTATAGGCACCGTTGATCTACGTTCCAGGCGGACGCTTTCCGCGGGGCGCGCGGTGAGCCTCCTCGTCGCTACTGCTCCTGCGGGGTCTCACCTGTCGCGCTAATCCCGCAGGAGTCGCCGCCTTCCACTACGATCAACTAGCGTATTTCCCTGAAGTTAGTGAGTCGATTACTTAATATTAATAGTTGTAAATACATGAACCAACGTCCAAGTATATGCGCAGATTTTTTCAATCCAAAGAAACGAAAACTCATACTACATACAGTGAGTTCGCTATGTATAACAGTTCACATTATAGGGATTGAAGCGAAAGACGGGCGAAAAGCAAGGATTTTGCTCCCAACGCTTTGCTTATGCTCGCAAAAGCCGTTCTCCGTGACGGCTTTTCCTGAGGGATTTAGCTCGAATGATGAGACCCCGGACTGAGCGAAGCGAAGGAAGCGGCTTATCCACGTCCCACGGAAAGCGTCTCGTCTGTAGCGCAAGCCAATGTACTACTCATGGTTTTTGGATTCCAACTTATTATTTTGATGTTTATCCATAAATTAAGCCATCGATCCAATGAAGGATCGATGGCTTTTTGTGTTATTTCTTCTCTTCAATGTCTAGCGATTTATTATCTGTATACTTCACGTCTAGTTCGAACTCATCATAATCATCAAGTCCGTACCATTTCAAAATTCTCTCGATTGCTTCTTCTTTTGTCGTATCACTGTCTAGCAGAACTTCCATAAACATTTTGTGCATACTGTCAATTGCATCGTTGCCTTCTTTGTTCACTTTTTGAAACTCATTGATGTATTCTGCATCGGAAGGTTTGACGTCTTCATAATCGACTTCAATCTTCTTGCCGTCTTTCTTGATCGACAAATCGAAGTCTGTGAAACCGTAACCGTCCCCTGTGTTAATGGAACTGCCTTTATCTTCATCTTCGTAACCGATTGTCGGATCGTCATTATTAGGTGCCTCTTTTTTCGAAGAACAGCCTCCCAAAATTAAAACTGAAGAAAAACCCACAATTGATACCATTCGTAAAAATGACATGAGCGCCACCCTTTCAAAGTTCATAGTACTTATATTATGACCTGAAAAGGCTGGAGCTAAACCACAAATTCAAGGTATGAAGAGAATGGAGTATGCCTAAATACCTGGATTATCGATCTGTGCGCTGTAGAATGGAACCGAGCATTTGTCTGATCGGCAATATTTGATCATTCGGCAGACGAATCTTTCCGTGATAATAACCAACCATTTGATTAACTGACATCTTGCGAATACAATAACGATCAAGTGTATGTTGCTGGAAGAATGGTTTGAATGTTAAGTTGACATCATTTGAAAATTTTGATTGAATACGCCAAGGATTTAAGGGGTTTTCAATATTTCTTTCAAATAATACATCTTCGTGGATCTTATACATTGTACCTTCCACAAACACTGCATTTTCTGTTAAGCCTGTGCCGTCTGTCCAGCCTCCGCCTAGATTCAAGCCCACTCGTTTTCCACCTGTCCGTTGGGATGCCATCGCCCAGCTCCAATCCGTCATACTGCTCCAAACACCTCGGCCATAATCATGGACCGCGAAGCTGTAATAGGGATTGAAATCGTATCGTCGATCGCCAATTTTTACAAAGCCACCGGTAGGTAAAATGGCGTGTTTGGAAGTGAAATGGAAAATGTCGCGACTTTTTGGAATGACGACATTCAATGATTCATCTTTTTCAGGATGGATGATGTGCAGATCTGCATGCAACGTTTCGTTGTCGAAGTCAGGAATAGTGACAGACAGATGCGTTTCACCTTGCATGTGGACGAACTGAACAGTAAGTTGGTCATGAATGAACTTGATGCTGTTCAAAGGTTCTTCGGGCATTTTGACACGTCTACCCAGTGGCAAGGTCAGATACTTTTCATAGAATCGCTGGGTTTCGTAATCTAGTATGTAAATTTGACAAATAGCTTTATGGTCCAGATGAACAATTGACGTAGAAAATAATAAATCTTCTCCATAAATACACCAATAATTCCACCTTTTCTTTTTCATAAACTGCCCTTTGAGATTACTGATTACTAAAGGACTTCGGGCAAATCCAATTGACTCAGGATTGAGAAGACCCTTTGAATCGCATAATACCACGGATTCGGTCAGTTCTCTTTCTGCATGCTGCATCTGTCCTACCACCTTTCTTGCCTATTGTCTTTTCATCGAACACTTGCTATACTCTATATTGTATCAGAAACGAGGGGCATTAGCTCAGCTGGGAGAGCGTCGCGCTGGCAGTGCGAAGGTCAGGGGTTCGAGCCCCCTATGCTCCATTTTAGAAATTCAATGAGTTTCAAACAAAGTCAAAACCCTTGATATATAAGGGTTTTTTCTTTTTCCTAAAATCAATGAATTTCATCGGACCGTATTCAAACGTAGTCAAAGCCGTAGTCAAAATGCAGGCATGCATCTACATTTTGATATAGTCGGCGAACTTCAATATTGCTTCTTCTTTTGCTTCATTTGTGACGTGTGTGTAGATGTTCATCGTCGTTTGAACGTCAGTGTGTCCTAAACGATCCTGTACCTCTTTAATGCTTGCACCGGCTTCAAATAACAATGAACAATGTGTATGGCGTAAACCATGTGTCGTGATTGTGCCTAATTCATATTTATCTTGGACATGCACAATCCATTTACGTGTTTTTGTTGGCTGCAAGTATTCGTTGTGCTCGTTGCTAAACATAAGCTGCTTGGACTGCAATGTATTAAAGCCGAGTTTTAAATAATCTTGCTTCTGCTTTTTCTTCCACTCTTTCAAGATGGCGACTGTGTTGTCATCCATTTTGATTGTACGGGCTTCACCTGTCTTTGTGGACTTAACATACAACTTGTTATCCTTCCCCCGTGAAAGCGCCTTGTTGATACGCAACTCCTTTGTGGTGAAGTTCAGGTCAATCCAGTTAAGGGCTAACGCTTCGCCTTTACGCATACCGCTGAAAGCAAGTAAACGGAATAGGGCATATGCTTTGTAGTTACTTTCCTGTTCTAAGCAAGATAGGAACTTGATAAGCTGCTCACGGGTATAGAAGTTCTCCGCTTCATCTTCATTAGTTACAACTACCTTCTTGGAAGCAGCGGCAGGCATATCTACATAGGTGAATGGATTTGTTTCTATATAGCCGCGTTTAATCGCAAAATCTATAACTCGTGCGGCATACGATTTTACCTTGCGGAAACTTTTTAATTTTGCCGCCCATTCATCCACATGTTTTTGACATATATCTACGTTGATTTTGTCTATTTTATAAGCAGCCATTGCAGGCAAAATATGATTTTTAAAGAGTTCTTTTGTTTTAACAAATGTACTTTCCTCAACAGTCTTTTCGTACTGAACAATCCACAAGTCATACACATCTCGGTAAGTTTCAGCCGTTACTTTTCTAAAAGTTCCGTTGTCTATCGCCAGTCGTAAGCGAGATAGGGCCAACTGGGCTTCTTTTTGTGTTTTAAAGCCTCTTCTAGTGGTCCTTTGTTCTTTTCCAGTCAGTGGATTAACACCTACATAGATTTGAAACATGTAACGTTTTTCACCGTTTTTTAGTTTGTAGCTTTCAATTGTTGATTTCTTTTTCTTAGCCATTATAATTCTCTCCCTGTTTGTCCGGGCAAGGGCAATTAAGGGAAAAAGTCTGGATTTAAATATAAATATGGAATTCTAATTAAAAATCTTCATTGAATTTTTTATGACATAGGCACGGTATGCCTATTTACTGCCGCGTTTATAGATGTATGCCATTTAATCATCGCCCTTATAATGGAATCGCCTTTTTAAAAACTCTTTGAACTCTTTTGTTTCCCCTTCAATAAAGTCTAATAGTTCGTCTTGTTCAACATAATCATGTTTACCGTAATTTCTATATTTAATTAGTTGAACAATAATTACTGTTAGAGTTTTAAGTTCCTCTTCATTAGAGGTGCGGAGAAAAATTAATGCGTTTGCAAGGTATTGAGTTACTGCATACTCGAGTTCGCTTTCAGATAGTTCTTTTAGTTTTGTTTTCACATATTTAGTAGTACCGGCATTTCCGGCTTTAATCTTACTTGCAACAGGTTTGAATTGTTCCTTTAATTCGCTATCGTCCAAGTCGTTTAAAGTCTTTTTACCAGTCGTAAGGTAAAGCATTGAAACGTTTAGTTTTTCAGCTAGCGCTTCGAGTGTTTTGGAACTTGGGTTTTTTCTGTTGTTTTCTATATCGCTTAGATAAGATCGGGAAATACCCATCTTTTCAGCCAGTTCTTGTTGTGTGAGCTTTTTTTCAGTTCGTATCCTCTTTACATTTTCACCTATTGACATACCCTATCCCTCCTATAAGCTAAGGATAGCAAAAAATGACGCCGATAGGAAACATTTTCTTGACACTAATTTTTAAGTTATGCTATACTTCAATTAAGGAGTGACGCCGATAGTGTACAAAGGAGGGTTAGAAATGAATATAAGAGCGATTTACCCGGTTAGATTAAGGGAAGAGCGTAAAAAAAGAGGATGGACACAAAAAAAGGCAGCGGAAAAAATCGGCATCTCGAGAAGTTACTTCTCAGACATTGAAAATGGTAGAACGTTACCTAGTGGCGAAATTCTTTTTAATATCAATGATGAGTTTCAAATTTTTTTAATCATCTGTGACGCCGATAGAGTTCGAAATGAAAGCGGAAGGAAAGTAACTAATACGGAGGTGAAAGTAAATGGTTAGTATCTTTTCCCAAGAAGTCCAACAAGAAATGAGAAATGAGATTGTGGAATCGGTTATGAAGACTCTAAGCGTTCTCATTCAGGAAAATAGTAAGCGTTACCTGAGGCTAGCTGAGGCAAGTAAATATGCTTCTATTTCTCACAACACTTTAACAAAGTGGATTGAGGTTTATAAGTTGCCGGTCTGTTGTATTGATGGTGTACGAATTATTGATACCCAAGATTTAGATGCAATGATTGCGAAATATAAAATATAAAACCCGGGCAAGGGCAATTAGGTAGATTTTTAGTTCCTAAAAAAATGTGAAAGAGGTGAAGCTGGTGGACCACGTGATTGAGGATATGAAGGAATGGAAACGTGCTTTTGAACACGATAACGACGGCCACAGGGACGAAGACACCCTTCACTGTATAAAGAAGGCGATTGATGAATTAGAAAAGTATTATACACACCATGACAATGAAAGGTTATAAGGTGGTGATCTAATGAAGGATATCCTAAACGCACTTACCGGCACGGAATCAGAAAATGCAAACGTGTTAGCAATCAACATTTTCTACGTGGCAATTGTCATCATTACATTTATTGTAGCGATTAAGTAGGAGGGAAACGATATGGAGACTATGCAGATCACACTGTATAAAAGTTCAATCGAAGAACTGGAAGAATACAAAGCATTGCTAAAAGAGGAAGCTGAATTGGTGGGGCTTGAAAGTGAATGTTATGACGTTGAGCTGGATCATCTTGCGAGGTTCGCAATTCTTCAGGCTTTGGAGTTGATGAAAGAAAAAAATCGTGAATTGAAGAGAAAAAAGGAGGGCTCATGATGGACAAGACAAACCAAACAGCAGAAGAACTTGCATTTGAGATTACCTATAGTCTTGGTTACTTAGGTTGTTTACTCGAAGATCTAGAACACGCTAGAAATGTTTTAGGTAGGATGGCGCTAGACGCGAAAGACAAGTATGCCGGTGATAAGCAAATGTATTTTTTGTGGGATAACAACGACGCTTTGCAAACAGTAGATAATTTAATGTTTCGTTTGCTAAAAGAAGTTAATCACGAATACAAGAAAATTGACGAAATGCAAACCCTATTAGGTGATTTGATAAAGGTCGGGGAATTGAATGAAAAAAAGTCTGTCATTGTTGCGAAAAATGACGAATCAGAGCAAATAAAAAAAGCCTAATTCCGTTGCACCGGACGAGGCTTGGGATATAAACTCTTATTTAATTTTATAACAAATCGGCAGGTGATGCAAATATCACTGTTAGGTAAGTAGCTAAGCAGGAGGGAATTGTGACGCTAACCAACAATACACCTAACTTTTATGCACAAAGGACTGAATCTTATGACACTAATTGTACCAAAGAATACAGGTGAAATCAATGTACGATCACACAATAAACAGATGCTTAGAGCCGCGCTGGCTTATGCAGATCTTCTAAACTGGCATGTGTTCCCTGTCCATAGCCTAAGAGGGGCAGGGAAATGCACCTGTCAGAACATGAACTGTAAACAGATAGCTAAACACCCCATCCCGCGCAATGGTTTGAAAGCAGCTACCAATGATCTTGAAATTATTAATCAATGGTGGGGAACGGATTACCCAGGGGCAAATATTGCAATTCGTACAGGCAGAGAGTCAGGAATTTTCGTTTTAGATGTAGATGTTCATAAGGTGGATGGACGTGAGACTCTTGAACAGTTGACTGAACAACATGAACCGTTGCCTGATACTGTCGAATCGATTACCGGGTCAGGGGGCAGTCATTACTTATTTAAATATCAAGAAGGTATAGGCAATAAGGTGAACTTTCAACCTGGCCTAGATATACGAGGAGATGGTGGCTACATAATAGCTTCTCCATCTATTCATGAAACAGGTACACGATATGAGTGGGAACTTTCAAGTAGACCATTGGAAGTCCTAATAGCTGATGCACCTCGGTGGCTAACAGACCTAATAAAGCAGCCGACCCAGGTAAATGACGGTAAAACGATTGCGCAACCATCCTCACACTGGCAAAAGCTTATGCAAGGTCTGGCAGAAGGCGAGGGACGCAACCCTGCAGCCACTTCCATTGTTGGCCATCTTCTATCAAGGAAAGTAGATTTATTATTAGTTTACGAGATGATGCATTTATGGAACGAACGAAATAATCCCCCGATGGATCGTGAAGAATTAGATACAGTTATTGCGAGTATTGCTAAAAAAGAATTTGAAAGGAGGGGGAGATAATGACAAAACCACCTGTTGAAATAATTAATCTTGCTGAAAGGCAGAAAGAAAAATTACAAAAACCTGAAATTCAAACTGTAGATCACCCCTCCGGTTTTAGCGTACGAATACCAGAAGGTTTTGAGGTCAAAGAAGGTAGGCTTTATATTATCGTTTCAGAAGGCAAAGGTGAAAATAAAATTACATTTCCAGTTCACTTAATTAGAACGTTTCCGATCATCACACGATCACTTACTAATATAGAACGGTCTGAATTTTACTACGAACTATGTTGGCAAAATGAAGGAAGATTATACAAAGAAGTAGTACCTGCTTTGACCATATCAACTGCTGTCGAACTCAAGAAGATTTCTAATATGTCATTAGCGGTGAATGATAACAATGCTAAGAACCTGATTAATTTCTTCGATAAGTTCTTGTTGCTAAATAATGTACCATCTACGGAAATGGTTGAACGGCTTGGCCATGTAGAAAAATCATTCGTCCATCCTTTACATACGGACGGTTTGGAGATTCTTCCTGGTGACATAGGCGAGAAACAAATATTTGAAGCGTTCCAGTCGTCCGGCAGTAGTAAGGAATGGATTGAAACAGTATTGAAATTGGTTGAACCACATCCGAAAGCGTTATTAATGCTCATATCTTCATTTACATCAGTTATCTTAAAGGATTTGAAATTAGGACCATTCATTATTGATCTATCCGGTCCTACGTCTAAAGGTAAAACGACCTTATTGAAGGCAGCGGCGAGTGTGTGGGGTACTGAGCATCTTGTTTCTGAATGGAATGGTACAGCAGTCTCTTTCGAACGTAAATCAGCCTTCTTGAACAGCTTTCCTTTAATTCTGGATGACAGTATGAAGGCGGATGAACGGCAGTTACAAAGATTTATATACAACTTTAGCGGCGGTCGATCTAAAGGGCGCGGAAGTGTGTCAGGTAGTCAGAAAGAATTTTCATGGAATAACCTAATGCTTTCTACTGGTGAAACGTCACTCGTTGATTATGCCGAAAGAGCCGGGGGAGCTGCAGCGCGAGTATTACCGATAAAAGGATTGCCGTTTAAAGATCCGGATCATATATTTTTCAGTGAACTTTATACGGCAATAGAAACTAATCACGGAACCGTAGGGATGGAATTTCTTGAACACTGGCAAAAGAACGTGAAAGAGTTGCTCCCTTTGTATTATCAGCATAATGAAATGTTCCAAAAGAAAAGTAATGGGAATGAAGTTGTTTCTAGGATAGCCCGACATTATTCAGCTATTTATTTTACAGCGGGTCTACTGATGAAGTTTTTCAATGCACCACTGGATCTTGGTTGGCTGGAAGTATTATTTGATGAAATTATGGAAGAAAACAAATCAGTGGACAAGCCCATGCAAATGTTAGAAGCGTTATTGACTGATCTAGACGCTTCCAGAGAATGCATTTCAGGAAAGTATGAATCAAAGATGGAGATGAAAGCAATCTATAAAGACGGAACGCTTTATCTATTGCCAGCCTACCTGAAGGAGTTCTTAGGAGTTGAAATGAACGCAATCAGAAACGAGTGGTTGCGAAGAGGAATTACTTTAGGGACTGATCGTGATGGTAAGAAAACTGATACTCGACAACTTAAACATTTGCGAAAAAAATACAGACCTGTTCCTTTTAATCCTGAAGTTATAGAAAAAATAGGTTTTGACTTTGAAGAAGAAGAATAATTCCAAAAGGTACCCAAAGTACACAATGCTAAGTCGTTAAAATTCTATTTGGGTACCTAGATAAACAGCTTCATATCAATGTTTTTATTATATAAGTACCCAAAGTACCCAAAGTACCCAATTATTTAATAGGTTCATGACAGTGATTTCATTTACATCTGTTAATAAATATATATCCTACAATCTTAGAAATATAGGGTACTTTGGGTACCGGACAGGTTGAGGTATTGGTATGAAAAGGTTTAGAAGGTACCCAGCGAGTACCCAAAGTACCAAAATAACACCTAAAGGTACCCAAATACGATAAAAGGAGTCGAGAAAATGACAAAACAAAACATCGTAACACTAAAAGAAACGACTTACGCAAAACCAACTGAATTGTATTCTGTGGTAGAAAAATGTGTGATCTGCAAAAAGCGACACATTCACTCCGCTAATGAAGGGAGTCGAGTCGCTCACTGTATCGATCTGCCGTATATCGCTTCTTATAATCTTGTGGTAGATCGAGAGAATCCAGAGAATATCCGATTAGCTGAAAAGTATGGTGTCCAGCTATGAGATGGCTAACTGATTTGTGGGAGCTTGAAAAAGAAATATCCAATTTAGAAATGCGACTTAAACAATTGAAGTTGGAAATGCCAGGGCATGAAGCTATTCAGGCACTAGAAGGAATCATTGAATTCAAGAAAGAGACTAGAACAGGAACAATAGAATTGGTAAGCACCTTTAGCACTCTTCAAAACAAAATAATGAAGTTGAAATATATTGATGGCCTGACTTTAGATAAAGTTGCTCAACAATTAGGCTACAGTAGCAACCGCGTTAAACAAATTCATGCCGAATTAATAAAAACCATCAAGTCAAATAGAGAGGTGGGATAAGTGAATTTATGGATAGGCGATTACTTTAAGTTACGAAATGAAATTCATTATTTAGAGTTTAAATTAACGGATGACCAGCTCGCCAATGAAGACCGTAAGGAAACACAGGCACAGTTAGATAAACTTTTGATGCGTGAAGGTGAATTCAAGGTTATTTTAAATTCATTCGAGGATCTTGATAGTCAGATTTTGAAGATGAAGTATATAGAAGGGATGACGTTAGAAGCAGTCGCTAAAGTTTTAGGATACAGCGCTAATTATATTTACACTGAACACTCAAAGATTATGAAAGTTATTAAGAAGTTTGAACTCATCCACTCTAACTTGGAACAATTCAAAAAGAACTTTTCAATAAGATAGAGCAAAGAAGTGAAATGAGGTGTGCAGCGTGAACCACTCAACCCTTTCAGAATCATTCGGTGAACAAATAAAAGAATTGACAGCTGGAACTATTTACGAAGTGGAGCCAGATGAAGTTGATTCTCCTGATAAAGCAATGGACCAAGAAGAGGCAGGGATCAGGAGCGTTATGTACTCACTGTGGATGTCTGCACAATCGAAGAAGTTGGCCGAACGAATGGAGCGCAGACAGACCGAACACTTCGAGCAGCTGTATGAGTTCAGCTATGGCGTGCCTATGTACGATACAGACCAGCCAGTCATGAAGGGTACAGAGAACCTAGCATTGATGATACTGGACGAGAAGAAGGCCTACATCAAGCGTATAGAAAATCTGTATGGAGAACATAAACTCTTCCTATCTATCATGGACAGTCTGGACAAGCCGTCTAGTAAGTTACTCAGCAGATTCTTTCTACACAATGAGAAGGTAGACTATGTGTCCTTACGCCGGGTCTTGAAGAGGAATCTCAAACGCATCGAACAGTTCTTTGTCAAAGAAGAACAACGATTAGAAGATGAAGCAGAGCGATTAGAAGATGAATACCAAGCAGAGCGGGGCCGTATTCCTTTCATGAAAGGGCGATTGAAAGTATATATGACGAACGATGAAATACAGCGATACAAGGACAATGAGGCGAGCAAGCGAAGAGAATTGTGGGATCGGCTAAGTTTCTTCTGACATAATGCGTTCCCTATCCAGATTATCGGACGGGAAGGCAGCGGCTGGATTGCATTGTGTGTGGATGTAAAGGCCGAAGTGAAATAGATGCCCCCCAGGAATAATTTTAGTCTATTTCTTTTTCCCCGGGACCGGTGAGGGTAGTGTTCTGTCCAGATTTTATTAAAAATGTTCTCGCGTAGGGGGTGGGGGTGCTGAAAGTCAACAGTCTCATATATTTATAGCAATTACTGTACGTGAAATTTGGGGTCACTCTAATAAAAAGGCGGTGAAAAGTGTGTTCGACAAAATAGATTTAAAGATGATGGCAGAACAAGAGATACAGAAAAACAATTTAAATGGCTTAGTGAAAGCAGTAAGGGAAGGCAAAATTGATATGCAGGTGGCTAAAAAATTATTACTGCAGCACGGTACTCCAAACAGCGAAATTGATGAAGCGTTTGCAAATTTCAAGCAGAACAGCAAACCTAAAAGCAATGCTGGAGCCATCAAGTTCATTGATAGGGTGACAAAGGCTGTAGAAAGTAATTTATCTAAAAGCAGAGAAAAACGTATAGCAGAAGAACGAAAAGATATGGAGATCCAAGCAAGAAGAAACGATTATCTGAAAAAATACTATGAGAAATTATATTAAAGGGAGAGAATGGCATGACAATAAATACGGATGATTATTATATTGAATCAAAAAAGGCGATCCAGGCAACGTTGGAGCGTGAAGATATGTTACTTAAAAAGATGCAGCCAGAACACGAATTAACAATTCTACAATCAGAAAAGAAGGAAGTTCGAACGCCGGAAGAATTTGAAGCGATCAATGAGAGAATTGAAGAATTGAAAAGGAAAATTAGATTCAATCAGCTAAGCGAACCGGCAATACCTGCTGAATTTCGTGAGGCGATTAAACGAAATGTACATGTGGAAGGGTTGGCCACTTCCGAAAAACTGAATGAATTGAAAGGGCAGCTAAAAGAGAAAATCGAATTGCTGGAAAACGAAATTCTTCCGTTAGTTGAATCAATTCGAGATCTAGAGAAGATGAGCTTGATCCCTGAACAAATTGGTATGTTATTAACTGCAGAAATTGGATATATGGAACCGATGACAGTAAGCGCCCGTTCTAAACTTTATCATCCTAACGGGGACCGAATCAAAGCGGGGAACGCGGTGAAATTATTAAATGGAACACTACTGGAGTTGAAGGGTATTAGTGTTCCGGTGGAAACAAATAAATTTATCGCATTCTTGAAAAGGGGGAAAAAATAATGTATGAATTTCAAAAGAAAATTTACAGATTGGAACAACCGGTAAACACTTTTTACTATCCATATCAATTAGAAATTATATCTGACAATATGATAATGTCGGTTGCTTTATATAACAAAAAGGGTGGCCCTATTCTTACAACGAAGGATAAAATCGATAAACTTCTGGATATTAATAAAATGCCATTCAATGGAAAACGTTCTTTTGATAAAACTTTCGAAAATGAACCGGAAGAAGTATTGAAAGAATTTGTGATAGAAGGCGCAATTAGAAGTATGGCGCATTATGGCGTGAGAGGTATTAAGCATACGCATATCGAAAAAGACATTCCTTGGATTTCTTTAGAAAGAGGGAAAGATTTCAATATAATTGTAGGTGCCCGTGTGGAGATAGAACAAGAAAATAAACCAACATTTGATGACATCGAAGTGTTATGAGGTGAATTCATGAAACGTATGAAATTAGAACTTCAAATAGACGGAAAGAAAAAAGTCTTCCGTCCGAAAAATAGTATAACGATTGATGTAGTGAATCGTTCCCTGGAGTTGGAACAAGTACTATTAAAAAGCAGTGATCCATTCGAAAAAATACAAGCGTGTATTCCTTATATTTGCGCCGTGTTCGGACATAAGTTTACAGCGCAGGATTTGGAAAGGAATATCGAATTCACGGATATACTGCCACTGACCAAAGAAGTGATTTTTTATGTTACGGCTTATGCAAAATTACAGCTGCCGACGGAAGACCCGAAAGGCCAGGTGGTGCCGTTTGACCTCCACAGGAAAAGAAATTAAAGAGATCCGTTGCATGAAGTGTAATCGGTTGTTAGGAAAACTGAAAGGAACTGTGGAAATCAAATGCCCGAAATGCGGGGCGTTCAATTCTTTCAGTAATTAAATATCAGAGGATCAATAGAATCCCTAATTAGAGACTCAAGAAGTCCATTCCGTTTTTATATCGGAGTGGACTTTTTTGTACAAAAAAATAAAAAAGGTTGGTGAGAAAATGGCAGAAAGGATAGAGGGCCTGACGATTGGTCTTTCATTAGACACTATGAAGGTAGACACAGGACTAGCGAGTTTGAAATCCAAAATGTCCCTGCTAGGCAGTGAAATGAAAGTCAATATGTCCGCGTTTGATCGTGGGGAGAAATCCTTAAAAAAGTATGGCACGCAGTTAGAAGGTTTAAATAAAAGAGTGGAAGCACAAAAAATTTCTACTGAAGCCGCTAGAAAAACGTATGAAAAAATGGTGACTGCTCATGGAGAGGGATCTGTGGAAGCCGAAAAGGCAGCTACTCACTATAACAATCAAGCTGCCGCATTGAATAATTTAGAGCGCCATGTCGGAAGCGTTACAGCTGAAATGAAAGAGTTTCAACGACAACAAGAAATACAAGGCACTACATTATTTAAGGTGGGCGATCAGTTAACGAATTTCGGTACTGGACTGAAATCCATTTCTGATAAAGCCGGAAAGATTGGTAGTAGTTTAACCAAGAAAATTACACTGCCTGCTGTCGGTGCGGCATCTGCTTTAGGCGGTATTGCGCTAGTTAAAGGATTTGGTCGACTAGTTGGCATTGATACCGCACGCGCCAAGCTAAAAGGCCTTGGACACGATGCAACTGGCGTTGAAAATATTATGAAATCTGCCCTCGAATCAGTTAAGGGTACATCATACGGTATGGACGAAGCGGCAACCACAGCCGCAAACGCTGTAGCAGCTGGTATTGAGCCAGGGAAAGAATTGACGAAGTATCTATCACTGACAGGAGATGCAGCCGCTATTGCTGGTGCAGGACTGGGAGAAATGGGATCTATTCTAAACAAGGTTCAAACATCTAACAAGGCATATAATGGCGAGTTACAACAATTGTCTGATAGAGGTTTACCTATCTATCAATGGCTAGCAAAAGAGGCTGGCGTTGCCGAAGATGCGGTATTCGATCTTGCGAAAAGCGGAAAAGTGTCCTCTGAAATGCTCATGAATGCCATTGAAAAGAATATTGGCGGAGCGGCTAAGAAGATGGGTGAAGAGTCGTTCACAGCTGGTCTATCAAACATGTGGGCTGCAGTCGGTCGTATAGGTGCATCGTTTTTAGATGCTGGAGGAAAGGGTGGGGGCTTCTTTTCGCAAATGAAGCCAATGATTGCAAATTTCACGGATCGTATTGATGATATTGGAGTAACGGCGGAAAGAGTTGGTGTAAAAGCCGGCGAAATGTTTACTGGATTTATAGATAAAATGAAATCACTGAAGGCCTCTTATGATAATTTATCCCCATCCATGCAAAGCCTTTTGAAAAATACCGTACTTATCGGATCTGCTTTCGCTATCGGGATCGGACCACTGATTTTAGGATTGAGTAAAGTAGGCGGGTTAGTAGCTAATGTTTCTCTAGTGGTTGGACCATTATTAACAAAGATGGCTTCAATGGGCGGTCTGCTTGGTACGCTGAAAGTCGGTTTTGCCGCACTTACTGGCCCTGTGGGCCTTACGGTAGCCGCAATTGCCGGATTGACAGTAGCCGGGATAGGTTTGTACAATCATCTGAAAAAAGATGCCATACCAGAAGTCGATCGATTCGGTAAAGGTGTCAGTAAGTCAACAAAAGAAGCACTCACAGGTTTCTTCGATTTGTCGGATGGCGCCAGTGAACAATTAAGCAAGATGACCATTAAAGGTAAATCTGTTACGCAAGAAATGGCTGATAGCATATCCGGTAAGTTCAGCAAAATGAACAAACAAATCCTGGACAATATGAAAAAACAGCACGGCGAGCAAATCAAAGAAATGGAATCTTTCTTTTTAAATAGTAGCGCTTTGTCTAATGAACGTGAAGAAGAAATTCTTCGCAAACAAAAAACGCGGAATCAACAGCGAGAGGTTGAACAAAAGTATGCAGAGGAACGAATTCAGCAGATTTTGCAAAACGCTGCAGATCAAAAGCGTCAGCTGACAGAAAGCGAACAGCAACAGATCAATGCGATTCAACAGAAAATGAATGAAACAGCGGTTGTCTATCTGACAGATAACGAACGCGAACAGAAAGTTATCCTGGAGAGAATGCGTGCCACTGCTTCCGATCTATCTGCCAAACAAGCGGCGGCAGTAGTAAAAGAATCGGCTACAGCACGTGACAAAGTAATTGCTGATGCTGACAAGAAATTTAATGACGTGGTTGCGTTTGCTACTAAAGAGCGTGATGAAACAGGTAGTATCAGTGCTAAAGAGGCTCAAGACATTATTAATGAAGCAAAAAAGCAACGTGATGAATCTGTCAAACACGCGCAAAATAAGCATAAAGATGTTGTGACGGAAGCTCAAAAACAAGCGAAAGAACACGTCAAAGAAGTCAACTGGGAAACTGGAGAAATCCTATCCAAGTGGGAAGTTATGAAAAAAGGTGTCACGGATAAAACTACTGAATTAGGTAAAAACGTCAAGGATAAGTTTTCGGACATGTGGAAGACAGCAAAAGAAAAGACTTCCGATGGCGTCAAGACGGTAAAAGATGGTTGGACAGACATGAAGAATAATGTCACAAATAAAGCAGAGGAAATGAGAAAGAACGCCTCTGATAAATATGAGTCTCTCCGTAAATCTTTTAGTGACAAATCACAACAACTAAAGACGGATACCAAGCAAAAGTTTCAAGATGTAAAGGGCTCAATTACTTCCACACTTACTAAAACACGTGAAAAAGCAGATGAGATTTTTGGCAAGATCGTCAGCGGGGCCACTGCATTGCCAGGGAAAATGAAAGACGGCATTGTTAAAATGGCTGGTCTTGCCGTAGATGGTATTAAAAATGTTGGTCAGAAGATGGCAAATGCGTTTGGCGCTGTTGTCAACGGCTTGATCGGCGGACTAAACTCTATCACCAAATCTTTAGGAGTCGGCGGGAATATTCCTAAATGGAATGTACCGAAATTTGCATACGGTACAGACTCTCACAAAGGTGGTCTAATGGTTGTCGGGGATAAATTCGGTCGTGAATTAGTGGAGCTGCCTACCGGTGAAACTTTCTTGAGTCCTGACACCGACACGCTAGTAAACGCTCCAAAAGGCACGCGTGTTATCCCTAACAAAATTACAGAGCAATACCTGAAAGGTGACATTCCCCACTTTGCAAAAGGCGCAGGCGTGATGGATTGGGTGAAGGACAAAGCAAGTAGTCTCACTTCCGCTCTCTCCAACGTGTGGAATTATGCTAAGAATCCAATGAAGCTGATCGATGCTATGGGTCTCGGTAAAATCACAGGGTTTGCAGGCGGTATGGCATCGATGGCAAAAGGTGCATTCGGATTTGTGAAGAATAAAGCATCCGAATACCTGAAAAATATGTTTAAAAAAGCAGAAGAATTGAAAGGTGACGGTTTCGGCTCACCATTCAAATTAACTTCTCGTTATGGTTGGCGTACTCATCCAATTACAGGCGTGCGTACATTCCACCGCGGTGATGACTACGGTGCTCCATCCGGCACACCAATACCTAACCAAGTAGCAGGAACAGTTGTAAATTCCGGATATATGGAAGGTCGCGGCAATTACGTACGCGTTAAATCTGGCATCATGGAGCGTATCTATCAGCATAACTCACGTAACTCAGTAAGAGTTGGTCAGACTGTTTCAAAAGGTCAAACGGTAGGTTTAGTCGGATCCACTGGATGGTCAACAGGTCCACACTTGCACTATGAGGTGTTTAAGAATGGCGTGAATATTGATCCTAATGGATATGCCACAGGCGGATATATTAGTAAGCCTACCCTCTCTATGTTGGCCGAAGAAGGTCACGGGGAATTCGTTATCCCTACTGATCCGAAGCGCCGACCGGATGCCATGAAATTGTTGGCATTGGCTGCTAAAGCTATTACAGGTGGTGGGGGTAATAATGCAATCCGTCCTGGAGGTTTAGGCAGCAGTAGTGCGGGAGTGTTTGGCGATATGCTTAATACGCTTATCCAGCAAAATCAGATGATGGCAGAACAGAATTCATTGCTTATGAAGTTGCTACAAAAGAGTACAGATGTATTCCTGGATGGCAAACTCGTAGGTGAAGGCATCTATGATACTGTGGATGCTATGAATTATGATAGAACTTCCACAGCTGCATACATGAAAGGAGTTAGATTATAAGAGGGGCTTCGGCTCCTCTTTTTTTGTGTTAAGATTTATAAAAAAAGGAGGGAAAAGTATGGATTATAGAAACTTACGACGAGTTCGTGGAGTGAAATCATTATGCGAATACTTAACTTCAATAAACTGTCCGATGTCAGAGTCTACAATTTACAGGTTGATCAGGACGAAGCGAATTCCTCATATCAGGCCATCAAAACAAATATTGATTTTCGATTTAGATGCAATAGATCGATGGTTGTCCATTGAGGAAGTATGATCAGAATTTAAATAGGAGGCTTGACCATGCAACAGTTGAAGGTAGAATTAACAATTCCTATACCTGCTGAATCTGTGATAATTTCTAAGGTTGAGCTAGAAGAGTTAAAAAAGAATCGATTACAAGGTGTGTATTGGAATATGCAAGATTTAGAAAAACGCACAAATAAAAAACAAGCGTGGTTAAAAGAAAATATCCTTTACGTTCCTAAGTTCAAAGTATTACTTGATGTGGAAAACGGTGGATTTGTCTACTATCCTAATAAGAGGGGAGAAAAATGGAGCTTCTTAGCCAGCGAAATGGCAAATTTCCTCGACAAAAACTTCTACCTAATATTTGGCGATAAGTAATTATATCGATGTTTAGTATAGTCGGATGTAAAAGAGAAGGTTTAATTTAAGACTGTGAGTAGAGGGAAATGATTTGTAGCATGAATAAATCAAAATACAACGTCGAAACGGAACGTCTTGGAATCAGCGAAGAGACATTGGAGTCAATGAAAAAAATTTTTACAAAAACTTTCCTCCCCCTTTTACTAGAAAAACGACAAAAAGAAGAAGCTGAAAAAGAAAGTGAGGACCTTAAATGATCCCCGCAAGAGTGGAAATTGAACTTGATAAACAAGCTATTAAGGAATACATCCACAAACAACTAGATCAAGAAATCAGAGAAACTTTGTGGTTTGTGGATGTAGACAAGCTTTGTCAATTGACGTGCATGTCCAAAAGATATTTGGAGCAAGAGATTCTATCTGATGTTCGAATGAGGGCAATTGAAAGGCGTAAGGAAAGAAAGCGTTGGTATCCAGCTAAACAGGCACAAGAAGTGATCGAAGAAATTACATTAGATTGGTGAACAAAAACGCTTGGCGGCGTAGTTTACATTTGGATTAAAGGGTAGCGAAAGAAAAGATAAGTCTACATTTTTTGTCCGTTGTTTCATCGGAAATATAGCGGTTAATAATGTTTAACAGTACAAATTTGCGTCAAATAAAAAAACACCTCTTTACCAGAGATGTTGAACGTCACTATTTAATTGCCCTTGCCCTTTTTAATTACCAAAGCAATGATAATCATTGAAACGTATTCATAACTTTTTTTTAATCAACCGTAGTCAAACCCGTATTCAATGGACGATAAAAAATCCTATAAACCCTTGTAAAGACTGCTATTAAGGCACTTCTTGAAAAGTTTGGTTCGAGCCCCCTATGCTCCATATATAGAATAGCAGATGGCAGTTCTTGAAGAATTTCTTCGGGAACTGCCATTTTTTAATGATAAATAAATTCTGTTCTTACCCGATAAATCCTCAAAAATTAGAGAATTTATGATTATTTTATAATAGCTATTGTATATTTATTCATCGTGTTGTATATTAAGTATACCAAAAGACATCGGTAGCAGGCTATAACCAATTGAGTTAAAAAAATATTCATTGCACTATGAATATACTATTCAAACAGCTGTAGACAGCTCTCTGCCAATAACTTATAATTATTTTAATTTAGAAGATTGACATCACTTTAAAGGAAGAAGGGAAAACGAATGAAAAAGACAGTTTCGGCACTTTTACTCATTCTCGTATTAATTATTGCAGGCTGTAGTAATAATGACGGAGGTGGAGCAGGCACAACAGAGAAATCCACCTTAAAGAACATCCAGGACAAGAAGAAACTGGTGGTCGGGATCGCACCGGGTTATTTCCCTTTTGAGATGAAGAGCACAGAGGGCGGTTATGTAGGGTATGACATCGACTTGGCAAATGCAGTTGGTGAATGGTTGAAAGTTGACGTGGAGTTCAAACAATTCGTATTTGACGGCTTAGTACCAGCGCTCCAAACCGGAGAAGTAGATATGGTCATCGCAGGGATGACGATTCGAGGAGACCGTGCACTGGCGGTCGGTATGTCGGATCCTTACTACAAAACAGGTCAGGCGATCATGGTTCCAGCTGCCAATAAAGATGTTAAGTCTTGGGAAGAGCTGGACGTAAAAGGAAAGAAAATTGCAGTGGGCGTAGGAACAACAGGTGCGTTACTGGCGAAATCTCAATTCAAAAATGCTGAAGTCGTGGACTTTGAAGATTTCCCTTTAGCTGCTACAGCAATGGGTTCAGGACAAGCTGACGCAGTCGTTTACGATGAGCCGGCTATCGCGGTATGGCGCTTGGAGCATGAAGGACAAGTACATCAGGTAGAAGGTTTGCTTTCTGCTGAAAATCTTGGGATTGCTGTGAAGAAAAATGATTTTGAAACATTGCAATGGTTGAATTCATTTTTGCATGGCTACATCGATAGTCCGGAAGAATTGGAATCCAGAACGCGCTGGTTTGAAGAAAGTGACTGGCTGACGAAGGTTACGGAAGATTAATATGGGAAGCTATGATTATGACTTCAGTGTCATCTCTCAAAACAAGGATATTTTTATTGAAGGGACATTAAAGACGCTTGAAATTTCAGCGATTGCTTTACTCCTTGCTATTCCGATCGGTATTATATTCGGAATGGGCAGGATCTCCAGAAATAAATATATCCGTCTAATTTCTTCAGCTTATGTAGAAGTCATGCGTGGCGTGCCGCTGTTAGTTTTACTGATTTGGATTTTCTTTGTATTAGGCCAATTTTTGAAGTTAGGCTCCTACTGGGGGGCCATCATCGGTTTGGCAATTTTTACAGGAGCCTTCATTGCGGAAATCGTTCGTTCCGGAATTCAAGGTGTGCCGAAAGGTCAAATGGAAGCGGCCCGTTCTTCGGGTATGAGTTATTGGCAGGCTATGCGGCTCATCGTTTTGCCACAGGCATTCCGTCGAGTTCTTCCACCGCTTGCTTCACAATTTATCATGCTCATTAAAGACTCTTCACTAATTTCTGTAATTGGTGCAACGGAATTGACGTTGAATGCGAAAAACCTGGTCTCTACCACATTCCGTTCAATCGAAGTATGGACATTCGTTGGTTTTGTCTATTTTGCTATGACATTTACACTGTCCATGATTATCCGTGTTATTGAAAAACGACTTTTGTCGAGGGAAAATTGATGATTGCCGATGTGAAGGAGTGCCGTAAATGATTGCTGTAAAAAATGTCAATAAAACATTTGGTACGAATCAAGTGCTGACTGATGTTACGTTGGAAGTGCCTAAATCCCATGTAGTGGCGATTATCGGTCCGAGTGGTGCAGGCAAATCCACGTTGATTCGTACAATTAATGCGTTAGAACCAATCGATAATGGAGAAATCATTGTAGATGGGATCTCCATCCATGATAAAAAAGTAGATATTAATAAAGCGCGATCGGAAATTGGGTTTGTGTTTCAAAGCTTTAATCTCTATCCATTCCTGACAGCACTTCAAAATGTGACGTTAGCTCCAATAAACGTCAAGGGGCTGAGTAAAGGAGAGGCGGAGAAGAGAGGGAAAGAACTTCTGACTTCATTAGGCTTGGGTGACAAATTTGATGCGTACCCAAATAGACTGTCTGGCGGGCAGCAACAGAGAGTAGCGATTGCTCGAGCGTTAGCAATGGAACCTCGGGTGATGTTGTTTGATGAACCGACATCTGCACTGGATCCTGAAATGGTTACGGAAGTGCTGGATGCAATTCGTAAGCTGGCAGAAGATGGGATGACGATGGTGGTGGTGACCCATGAAATGGGATTCGCGAAAGAGATCTGTGATGAAATCATTTTCATGGCAGAAGGAAAAGTCGTGGAACAAGCATCACCTGACAAGTTTTTCTCAAACCCTAACACAGAGCGTGCCCGGAACTTTTTGTCTAAAGTATTAAATCATTAATGAGCTGCCCTTTCTTGTCATATAGTTTGGCAAGGAGGGGTTTTTTTGTATGATCGATTAGCGGCTGTCCGATATGCAGATAAATGGTGGAATAGCAGAAATCCTGCTTTTCCGATCGTGGAGGATGATTGCACGAATTATATATCGCAGTGTTTATTGGCAGGCGGTGCACCGATGCATGGCTATCCGAACCGTGAAAAAGGATGGTGGATGCGCAATGGGACGTGGAGTTTCAGTTTCACCGTCGCCCATTCATTGCGCTGGTATTTAGCCACTTCTAAAAAAGGATTGACAGCTACGCAAGTCGGTTCGGCGGAAGAGCTCGGACTCGGTGACGTCATCGCCTATGACTTCCAGGGCGATGGGCGATTTGATCATTCGACCATCGTCACAGCTAAAGATGGCAGGATACCGCTTGTCAATGCCCATACTTATAATGCATATCACCGAACGTGGGATTATAAAGATTCGTATGCCTATTCGCCCAATGCCACGTATATTTTCTTCAAAATTAACGACAACTTTTCTTGAGTCACGGTCGTTGAATCGAAGTGTTTTCGCTTAGCCTCTAGTAACAACCTATATAGTTGGGGTATACTTGTAGCTAAATACTTTACTTACAAAGGAGAAGGTTGAGTTTGAATGAACAAGCATTATCGGTAAGAGAAGCCATTATCTCAAGGCGTTCGATCAAAAGCTTTAACGGACAGCCAATCGAACCTGAAATTATACCAGAAATTATAGAAGATGCCGTTTGGGCACCGAACCATGGAAACCGGAATCCTTGGCGCTTAGTTGTAGCAGCAGGCGAGCAATATGAGCAAATTCTGGACGTGTTGAAAGAATTCGGCGTGGCGAACTGGAAGCAGCTTTCGGATGAAGACTTAGAAAAGCAAATGAAAAAGTTTACGTCTGCCAGTGCAGCCGTTTTTGTTATCGTGCCTGAAGACGCTCGTCAAAAAGAGCGTCTAGAGGATTACGCGGCAGCTAGCATGTTGATTCAAAACATTCAATTGCTGGCATGGGATAAGGGAATCGGGACATGCTGGAAGACACCAGGCTTCCTGGACAACCCGAAATTCCGTGAACGCTTAGGTATACACCCCGGTGAACGAATCATCAGCATGCTCCAATTCGGCTATTTCGACGCAGCTCCCAAAGCCAACCCGCGCAAGCCTGTCGAAGAAATCATCACGTATTTCGGCGACAGTGAAGAAGATTCAGTGGAATAAACAAAAACAGGCTGCCCTTTTATTCAAGGACAGCCTGTTTTGACTTGTAGGAAAAATACGGAAATAGTTGGTCTGAATAGCGCTAGAGAGAAAAATAAAGCAAAATAATATGCTTGTTGTCCGGGGATTTCCGCTCCAGATGGGACGCTTTCCGCGGGGCGTGCGGTGAGCCGCTTCCTTCGCCTCGCTTAGTCCAGGGTCTCACCTGTCACGCTAATCCTGCTGGAGTCGCCCATCTTCCGCTTCAATCCGTATAGAGTGAGCTGTAAAACATAGTGAGTTCACTATACATAATGTCTTATCGCTTTATTAGAAAGAAAAAAGTTTACACCTTCACTAGTACTATTTTTTGTAATTACAAATAACCCCATACTAATGCTAAGAAAATACGCAATTTGATCGTAGTGGAAGGCGGCGCCCCCCGGAAAGCGTCCGCCTGGAATGTAGATCAACGGTGCCGTAACCGCCTGCCAATTCTTTTATCTACAGTACAGTGTTACTTCAAAGTCCAAGCTTTTCAACTTCTCCATAGTAGCTGCTGATCACACGCAAGCCCTTGTCGAAGTTTTCCAAATGAAAATGTTCATTCGGTGCGTGGAAGTTTTCTGTATCGAGACCGAAGCCCATCAAAACGACAGGCAAGTTAAGAATTTCATCAAAAGCAGCTACGATCGGAATGGAACCGCCGCCACGGGTATAAACAGTCGGTACACCATACACTTGTTCATAAGCTCTTCCTGCTGCTTGAATTACCTCGTGGTCATAAGGCGTCAAATAAGGTTTTCCTTTATCGAAATCGGTCACCGTCACCGTACAACCGACAGGCTCATGTTTTTTGATATGCGCGCGCAACTTATCGACAATATCATCAGGATCTTGATCGGGTACTAATCGGCAAGTGATTTTTGCCCCTGCCTCCGACGGCAGAACCGTTTTGATTCCTTCCCCTGAAAATCCACCGAATACGCCATTGATTTCTAATGTAGGACGAGCCCATGTACGCTCCGTATAAGAATAGCCGGGTTCGCCGGTAAGCTCCTTTACGCCGACTTCCTTTTTAATCGCTTCCTTATCGAAGTCCAAAGCTGCCCAGGCAGAACGCTCTTCGTCTGTCAGATCTCGAACTTGATCATAAAAACCATCAATCGCAATCGTACCTTCTTTGTCTCGGAACGAAGCCAAGATTTCAACTAAGGCGTGAATTGGATTTTGTACACCTCCGCCGTACAATCCTGAATGAAGATCTCCTTTAGGACCTTTCACATCGACTTGTACGCCGGCTAAGCCGCGCAGTCCGTAGCAGATGGCAGGTTGTCCGGGTCCGTACATTCCTGTGTCAGAAATGACGATCAAGTCAGCAGCCAGCTTTTCCTGATTTTCCCGAATATACGCTTCGAGGCTAGGGCTTCCGATTTCTTCTTCGCCTTCAATGATGAGCTTGACGTTAACAGGAAGTTTTCCGTCCAATTTCATCAGGGCCTCGATCGCTTTCACATGCATAAACACTTGCCCTTTGTCATCACTCGCACCGCGTGCATACAATTTATTATCACGGATGGATGGCTCAAACGGTGGTGTTTCCCATAAATGAAGGGGATCGACAGGTTGTACATCATAGTGACCATAGATTAGAATAGTTGGCTGATTCTCCGCATGCAGCCAGTCGGCATAGACGACAGGCTGCCCGGTTGTTTCCTCAATTGACACATTCTCAAGACCTGTGTCTTTAAAAGCGCTTGCCAACCATTCAGCAGCCTTTTGCATATCCGGTTGATGTACCGATAAAGCACTGATGCTTGGAATTTCCAAAAATGCTTTCAGTTCTTCCATGTGACGCTCACGGTTTTCTGTGAAATAGTGATCCAATGTTTGTAATGTACTCATGTGAAGCCCTCATTTCTGTACGTATTTTCTATTCCACAGTATAGCAGAATTTTATGAACGATAAGGTTTAGACGCTTAGTAAGAAGGGAAACGATGTGTAAAAGTGGGTGTGCAGGTCTGTTTCGAATTAACGGATCGTTTTGACTTTGTGCTATACTATTGAAATAAGAAGTTGTGAAATTTAGGGAATATCATATTTTATTAACTAAGCTTAATGAAGAAGATGCTGGGGGAGACGCAATTGTTTATTGCATTAGGACTTTGTTTGTTTTTGTCCTTCTTTTTATCGGGAAGTGAAACCGCTTTGACTGCTGTGAATCGCATGAAGATTCAGCTGCGTGCAGATCAAGGGGATAAGAAATCAATTAAATTACGGCAATTAATTTCAAAGCCGGATCGGATGATTACGGCCATATTAATCGGCAATAATATCGCGAACATTTTGATGCCCACAATCGTAACGATGATCGCAATTGATAAAGGCTTGAGTGTTGGGATCATGACGGGAATACTGACGGTGGTTCTGATTATATTCGGTGAAGTGCTGCCGAAAACGATCGCTGCTACTTTCGCGGATCGAATCGCTTATGTCGTTGCACCGCCCATTACATTTCTCGTTAAATTACTCATTCCATTGACTGCAATACTGGCCCTGTTTACCAATTTCTTCGTTCGACTGATTTCTAAAGGGGCTGTAACAGAAGCGACGCTTACGAAGGAAGACGTACGTTCTATGGTAGATATCGCATCTACTGAAGGAACGTTCGGTCAGGATGAATCGATTCGTTTGAAAGGTGTTCTGGACTTTCGTGAAAAAGATGTGATGGATGTGATGGAAACCCATCGGACGGATGTCATTTCTTTATCGATGGATTCCACATATGAAGACGTTCGAGATGTTGTACTGCAGTATTTTTATACACGCTATCCGGTATATGAGGAAAGTATCGACAAGGTTGTCGGTATTTTTTATTCGAAAATGTTGATTGAATGGTCGATGTATCCCGAGAAGAAGTTCTCAGAAATGATTGACCATGAACCTTTATTTGTCGTGCAGACAGCGAGTGTGGAATTGGTATTCAAACGCATGCTGACACAGAAAAAGCATATGGCCATCGTGCTGGATGAATACGGCGGAACACTGGGGATCGTCACGCAGGAAGATATTATTGAAGAGATGATTGGACAGGATATAGAAGATGAAACGGACGTTGAAGAAGAGTCAATGGTCTTTGAAAAGGATGAAAACTGTCTGGTGTGCCAAGGACGTCTCGGGATTGAAGATGTGATCGAGTTGCTTGATGTGGAGTTGCCGACCGACCATGAAACGATTGGTGGTTTTGTATTTTCGGAAATTGGACATATCCCCGAAAAAGGCGAGCAGTTCACTTTCGACTCTTTAGTATTTGAGATTGAAGAGATGGACAGGACGCGTATTCTGCGTTTGCGGATCACGAAACGCGAGGAACCAAAAGAACAAGAAGAGTTAATCGGAATTTAAACGTTATAAAGCAACCTTACAGAAATGTAAGGTTGCTGAAAGAGAAAGCAATAGTTAGTAAGGTAGATGTCTGACATAATAAAGGTACCAGTTCAAACGGAGGTACTTATTATGAATACTGACTTAAACGCATTATATGAAGAATATGGACGATACTTATATCATTTATGTCTTAAATTGACTCGAAATAAAGAAGAAGCAGAAGATCTCATGCAAGATGTTTGGGTGAAAGTGGTTCGATACAGTGGTGAAATGAACGAAGTCAATCGCATGAAAGCTTGGTTGACAACGATTTGTATGAATACATTCCGAGATCGCTACCGAAAAAATGTACGACACAGCCAGTACGTGATGAACCAGCCTGATACATTAGACGTTCCGCTTCTAGATTTGGTTCCCAGTGATGCAAAAACTCCTGTGGAATTGATTGAACAAAATGATATTCAAATGTTGGTTCAGCAGAAGATCGGACAGCTGGACGGTATCTACCGTAAGACTATCGAGTATTTCTACGTCAATCAATATTCATTAGTCGAAATTGCCGGTATCATGAAAGTGTCCATCGGCACGGTGAAGTCACGTTTGTTCCGTGCGAAGAAGTATTTGAAGGAACTATTAGTGCAGGACCAAGCAGCAACGGAATATGTTATGGCTTAAAGCTCACTTTTTGTGGGCTTTTTTTTGCTGAAAAAGTACGTGTATGAGCGCGCGCAGTGGTTTTATGAGCGTGTTATGATCGCTTGAAGAGGGAGTATGAGCGCAAATGGACTATTCATGATTGTCGGCAACGAAAAAGGCTGTTCAGAAAGTTTGAACAGCCCCTTGGTGTTTTATTCTGTTGCTTCAGCCAGCTGCTTGTTCAACTCAGCTAAACGGTCTTCCATGCCGGCTAGTCGGCGTTCAGCGTTTTCGATCATCTTGCTGTGACCTGTGGATTCTAGTTTTTCGATATCGCCTTGCAAACCGATGTAGTCCATTTTGAGTTGTGCAATCTCTTGTTCGATTTGGTTTTTAGTCAATGGGAAAACTCCTATCTGCCATTTTCCCTTAGTGTAACATATCCGGATCTTGTCCGTTTTGGAAACTCCAATAAATAGCGGATGGCCTCCACGATTTTCTCCTCGCCATTGCCTACATTCAACTGAAGTTGACGCTTCACAGCTCGTTCTCTCCGTGCCTCATGCAATAACGGCTCCATGATGGCATTCAGCAAATTTGACTGTGTCACCTTACGACCGAGCCCGAGATGGATGAAGCCGTGGCTCTCTGTAGGGAAGCCCAGGTTTGATTCGAACTCGTTTTGGGCAAGGACAATACAAGGTACACCGATTGTTGCGACTTCATAAGGGGTATAGCAGGCATCGCATAAAATCATATCTGCCTGCGAATAAATTTCTGCCCGATTGTCAGGTGACCGAAGTACTTTCGTATTTCTGCGGCTGAGAGCCATCATTTGAATTTCACTGACGTCATGAGTATAATTTGAGCCAATTAAAACAGAGACGTGCAGAGGGATTTGTAATTGCTTAATATGTCTCAACGCGCGATAGGTCAGGTTACCAGGATCTTCGTCTCCAAATGAAATGACGAGATGCGGTGAAGAGGCGAAAGGCTTTTCCTTCAATCCTGCCTGGTGGTGCGGCTTGAGTGAAGCGTCTGCTGCAAACATTTCATGGCCGACGATGTAATGGTCTGGGAGCGGCTCATGTGTTTCTGCATATAATGTTTGGATGACTAAATCTGCAAGATGTCCTCCTTCGCCAAAATCATCGAAGTGCAGCAGACTAGGGACTAAATCTTGAAGCTTGGACACTTCTTCTTTATGGCTAACACCGCTGTCTCGAATTAAAAGGTCGGGTTGCAGATGGGTTATAAGCTGAATGAGGGAAGAAGGCCCTTCCACTGGATAACAAGCAAAATCACCTTCAGGAACTGCTGTTTCTCGATCATGCAGAAAGAAGACTTCTGCTTCAGTTTTCAAGATGCTTGCCAACGAGGCTGCACGTCGGAGAGGATAACTTCCTTTTCCGTCTGTTATAGAGAGATACATCGCAATTTTTTTTTTGACTTGTTGTTCGATTGGAACCACCCTTTCTGAACCTGCTACGTTCCTCTTAGCCTATGAAAATGGAAAAGAGTTTATTACAATGGGGAACGGTGGAATTTACTTGCTAGATAAGGAAGGAGGAGACCCTTGCATGTTTAATTCATTGTTGATGGATTTAATGTTTGTCGTATTGATTGGTGTAGGGTCCCAGTGGGTGGCATGGCGTACAAGGATGCCTGCAATTGTAGTTATGGCGATTGCCGGTTTGCTGGTCGGACCGATTTTCGGATGGATCAATCCCCAGCAATCGATGGGTGACTTGTATGGACCGATCATTACATTTGCAGTTGCTATTATTTTATTTGAAGGCAGTTTGAATCTGGACTTTAAGGAAATTAAAGGGTTTGGGCGGCCGGTTGCGCGAATCGTAACGATTGGCGCATTCATTGCCTGGATTGCAGGCTCATTGGCAGCGCATTATATCGCGGGACTTTCGTGGGAAGTGGCCTTCATTATCGGTGGTTTGTTCATCGTCACGGGTCCTACTGTCATTTTGCCTTTACTCAGGCAGGCTCGGTTGAAACCGCGTCCTGCAGCGATTTTGAAATGGGAAGGTATTGTAGTAGATCCATTTGGTGCGTTACTCGCTGTTTTCGCATTTGAAACTATAAAATTTATCAATGATGAAGTGACAGCAAAAGCGATGATGCTCTTCGTCGGAGCTTCACTATTTTCGGTCTTCCTTGGATGGGGAACGAGCCGCTTGTTAGGATCAGCGTTTGAAAAAGGCAGGATTCCAGAATATTTAAAAGCACCGATTTTATTCGGCCTCGTGCTGTTTGTCTTTGTGCTTTCTGATGAAATTATGCACGAGACGGGCTTGCTGGCTGTAACAGCAATGGGGATGACGATGGCGAATATGCGACTGACGACCTTGCAGGATATCCGGCATTTCAAAGAGAATATCTCCGTATTGCTCATCTCCGGAATTTTCGTCATGTTGACCGCCTCCCTTGATCCGCATATTTTAATTGAAATTTTGAATCCGAAGATCGTGCTTTATGTACTGGCAATGTTATTTATTGTCCGACCACTATCGATTTGGTTGTCAACGATCGGTACGGATCTAACGAATCGGGAGCGGACGCTGATCGGTTGGATTGCTCCTAGAGGAATTGTCGCCTTAACGGTGTCCGGTTATTTTGCGACCATTTTGCTGGATAACGGCTACGAGGATGCCGAACTACTGACGGCGTTGACATTCGCGCTCGTATTTTCTACTGTTGTCGTGCACGGTTTTTCAATTGGCTGGTTAGCCAAGAAGTTGAACTTGACGACACCGGAAGAATCTGGCGTTGTGCTCATCGGAAGTTCTCGTTTCGTAGCGGAACTTGCCAAGAACATTCAGGAGGCGGAACACCAAGTGCTGGTTGTCGAAGATTCTTGGGGCGGCTTGTCCAATGCCCGAAAAATCGGTCTCCCGACCTATATGGGAGATATTTTATCGGAGCATACCGGCTACCATTTGGACTTGACGCCGTATCGGTATATATTGGCGATGACTAAAGTGGACGTCTACAATTCTCATGTATGCGCAGACTTCACTCCAGATCTCGGGCGTGACTTACTGTTCCAAACGTCCACGCATAAACGCAGTGCAGGACAGCAGTTCAATTTAACGACCGGCCAGTTTCTGTTCACACCCAATTTATCGATCAACGAATTAGAAGAGCGCATGACCTCAGGCTTTGTTTTCCGTAAAACGTTATTAACGAATCAATACAGTTACACGCAGTACTTGCGGGAGAGGGATGACCAATCCATTTTACTGTATATCATGCGGGCTGATGGTGAGCTAGAGTTTTACACTGCAGAGAAAGAGTTGCAAGCACAAACTGGAGATACCATCGTCACGTTATCCACACCGAATAAAACGATCGAACGGACGATTGATCGTCTTGAAGGAAAAGACGGCAAATCCAACGTAAAAAAAGAGATGGTTGAAACTAAGTTTTCAGAAGAACCGACGAATGAAAAACCTGCTATCCCAGGAGAAGCTCCGCCAAAAATCAGCAAGACTGCGGAGTGATGCTTCCTTGGTAGAATGTTAAAAAGTACGCCTAACTGAACTGCACCCCAATTGTTAGACACAATCTAACAATTGGAGGTGCAGTTTTTTAATGACTAAATTTACAGCCGATATCAAATTAATGATCATTCAAAGATATGCTTTCAACACTATGCTTTTGATCGTAAAAGCTGTTCTACGTTACGGCTTTTCCTGCGGGATTAGCTCACCGCGAGCCCCGTGGAAAGCGTTCACCTGCAACGGAAATCAACGGATTTAACGTTTTACTTTGATCGTAAGTTATTTATTTCGATATATATAGCAGGTTTGTCTTTCCATTTATAAGGGTATCTACCCGAAATGAAAACTGCAAAGACTAGTAATTTTAACCTGTTCGATGAGGATGATTCAGAATAAAAAAGACTATGTCAAGTCAGTATGAAATAATTGATAATTAAGAATGCGTTCTTTAGGTGGATTGGTTAATTAAATGACTTTGCGTAAAATAGTAAGTAAAAATCCTGAACGAAAATTTTTTAAACGGAGGTGAATGCTATGAATGCTGTAATGGGATTTGCAAGCGCTGCCGAACAACTGCAACGATACGATGCAGTCCGCAGAAGGAATGCTGAAAATGCCTATGAACGGCAATCCGAGTTTCGCGAACACACAAATAAAACAAAAGAAGATCTAGAAGCGCTGTTACGCGGAGTACAAGAACCTGTAGAACAAGCGTCGGAAGAAAAATCGAGATTCCAAAAACTTGATGCCGGCCAAGTAAAGAATATTGCCATCCCGCTTGGAAACAATTTAGAAGAAACAATTGACCTATGGCGTGATGTTCGAAGAGAAGCATATTCTGTGCCAGAACCTACGACAGCAGATTACCAACTCGGCAGTAAGGCTTCAGCAAAAATTGCCCAGGCAGAACTGCAACTGGCCTTGCACAACCGTGCTAAAACTATTCGCGACCAAATGTCAGCCTCGAATGCTGTGTTTACGCTTTTAGAAGTCATGACCGACACAGGAGCGGATCACATCCAAAAACGTTACGACAACGCATTCTCCGCCTACAGTCTCCAAAACCAGGCGAAAATCAACCACTACCAAATTGAATCGCCAGCCATGAATATCAGTGTTTGATTGGAAAAACCGGTTGTGTCATTGTTATTGAAAAGCTATGTCTAAACTGGAGCCTATTTTGCTAAAACTTAGTGAAATGGGCTTTTTGGATTTACAGCGTCTCTAGTTGATTGGGGTCGAAGGTGGGCGAATCCAGTGGGCTCATCCCAAGCCTCACAGAAAGCGCCCATCTGGAACAGAAATCAACGGTGTTAAAGCTGATTTATGCGAAAAAGGAGACGAGAACTTGGCAAAGAAAAACAAATCTATCAAAACCAATGCAATCCGCATTATTGAAAGTGAACAGATTCAATATGAAACTCGCAGCTATGAAATAGCAGACGGTCACAACGACGGACTTTCCGTAGCGAGTAAAACCAACGAACCTGCGGAACACGTCTACAAAACACTTGTCGCCATGGCTAGCAAAACAGACTTGCTCGTATTCATCATTCCAGTATCCGACGAACTTGACTTAAAAAAAGCCGCAAAAGCAGCCGGCTTCAAAAAAATAGACATGCTGCCGATGAAAGAGCTAACGAAGGAAACAGGCTACGTAAAAGGGGGCTGCTCACCAGTCGGCATGAAAAAGGAATTCCCGACATTTATTGACCAGCAGGCACAAATCCTTGACTACCTGTATGTCAGCGCCGGTAAAGTCGGCTTGCAGATGAAACTTACTCCGAGTGACTTAGCGCAAGTGACAAGGGCCCAGTTTGTGAATGTGGTCAAAGATTGAAGTAACATATCGGGGCTTTTCTGTTACAATAGATAGAGAGAGATTGTAACAACTAAGGAAAGAAGAATGTATATGCGCAATTTATTAGCTTGGAGATGGATTTTCTTCATCGGTGGAATGATGATCATGTCTCTTGGTATATCACTTACAATAAAAGGACAGCGTCTCGGAATCGGTCCTTGGGATGTTTTGCATGTTGGGCTGTTCCAAAATATTGGTTTGACGATCGGTTCTTGGAGTATCATCACAGGATTTATAATTGTTACGGTTACCTCATTGGTTCTTAGACAGTGGCCTAGATGGGGAACTTGGTTAAATATGATGATGATTGGGTTATTTATCGACTTTTTCAATTGGCTATTGCCCGATCTGACGTCACTGACTGCGCAAATCATTAGTTTTGTGCTAGGTGTATTGGTTCTGTCATATGGCGTAGGGATCTATGTCTCTCCAAATCTTGGAGCGGGACCGCGGGACAGTTTAATGTTATTATTCGTCGAGAAATTTGGCTGGAGTCTTCGATTGGTGCGTTCAGGAATCGAAGCGACAGTGACATTGGTCGGCTTTTTACTTGGTGGTCCGGTTGGGGTCGGTACGTTGCTGGTCGTGCTGTTTTGCGGACAGCTTATACAAATCGCCCTGCCACAGTGCCGTGAGATATTATTGAAGATAACAGATCAAGAGGACGAAAAAGTATTATGGCATTACAAGGGAGCATAAGCGGAGACGCTGTGCTTTTTTTTTATGCTTAAACATAGAATGAAAGGACGAAAGAAAGGATGGTTAGCATATACGGGCATATTACAGAATACATGGGAACGGCGTATACAGGAGAAGGCATCGTGCATAAATACGGGGAGCTTATGGAGGAATCCAGGAAGACCATTTTCCTGAAATGTCTGCCTACCCACTCCTTATCCCAAGCATTGAATGATTTAGCTATCTATTTTGTTAAAAGAGGCCATGCCGTAGATCGTTTCATGAATCCGGGACATGTGGATAAAACGGATGCGATCTTTGTAAAAGAATTAAGTTTATTAATCTTGCAAGCATCTCATCCAATTTCATTTGAACCGGTGGATTTAGGCGGGCGTCATAAAGTATTCTGCTTTTATGATGTCTACCATCAAGAACACCTTTTCCAACAGCACGGTGAAGTGGGCAATTTGCTGAAAGAGGGAAAAAGCAGCTTTGAAAAGTCTTTGGTTGCACTGAGAGAAGCAAAAGCGATCCATGATGAGTGGGAAGTGGCCAATATTCAACGAATGGATTGGGAACGCCTCACAGAAATAACGGAAGAATTGAAGGATGAAATTTTCGGAACGATTGAACTGGCAAAAGAAGCGCATATATCCCATCGTATCGTGGGCTCATTATCCGCTGGCAAGGCGCACGATTTCATACCGTCGATTACGAAGCGAATGCGGCGTCGATTGCTGATCAAAGGTTTACCAGGTACAGGGAAGTCGACGATGATGCGCGCGCTTGGCGAAGAGGCAGAAAAAAGGGGAATAGATGTGCTCTACGGCTGGTGTGGTCTTGATCCGGCGAGTATCGATCTGGTCCTATTCCCTGAGCTGTCCATTTGTCTTTTCGATGCAACAAAACCGCATGCCTATGATGCTGAAAGTCCTCGCGACGAATTAGTGGATATTGTTTCGTTATGCGCGGAGGATGAGAAGATTGAGAAAGAAATTGAAGATATCCGCTATCGTTATCAAGAGAAGATCGCAGACGCTGGAGGCTATATGCAAACAGCCATGAAAGCACAGAACAGCGCCAGAGTACAGATGGACCGTACGTTAAACATTGAAGAGTTTGAGGGGAAATTAAAAAGTCTTTATGCGCTGATTAAAGCGATGGATGGGAATTAACATATTCCATGAAAGTAACGCACCAAATATTTATACCACCGCACCAATCGAGCAGATTAGCGAGCGAAATGAATCTCCGAACGCACCAAAATTGCCCCATGCCGAACCAAAAACGACAGGCACCGAACCAATCCACGATACTACCGCGCCAATGCTACTTCTGTAATCCATCTCATTGCAAAAAAACCGCAGAACTTCTGCGGTTTTTTTAGTCGAATTTATACGTATAAAAGGCTTCGTTGTGAAGCCAATCGAGTGCTTCTTCATCATCTTCAGCCCAACGCTTTTCCATATCGGGAAGCATCCAAATAGTTTGGGAAGCATGCGCTCGCAAAGTAGCGATTTTCTTTTCCCGCATATCAGCAGTATGGTGAATTACGTCTGGTTCACCGATTTTCTCGACCGTATCATTGTCGAACGCCTTGACATATAACGTAGGGCGCTTCGCTTCAGGAATCCGCCTCACAGCATCCACGACAGCCAGACCTGTAGCATTGTGATCCGGATGCACAGCTAATTGAGGGTGGAATGTGATAACGAGAGAAGGGTTTAATTCCTCAATCAAATCGGTCATCATCTTGATCAGTTTTTCAGGATCCTCGAATTCAACCGTTTTGTCACGTAATCCCATCATCCGCAAATCCGTCAGTCCCATAGCCGCACAAGCATCCAATAATTCTTGCTTGCGGACTTGCGGCAGCGTTTCGCGGTTGGCAAATGGAGGGTTCCCTAAATTCCGCCCCATTTCACCGAGTGTCAGACAGGCATATGTAACAGGCACGCCCATCTCAATATATTTTGAAATCGTTCCCGACACGCCAAACGCTTCATCGTCAGGGTGAGGGAAAATGACCAATACATGTCGTTCTTTCTGCAACATCAAAAAATCTCCCTTCTTAATAAGCAAATGGCGTTTCGCTAATCTCAAGCGCAACGGCAAGTTTGCCGTCAGGTCCCAGACCCGCCATCAATAAACGATCATGCTCATCCATCGTATAATGTGTGATACCTTGTGCGTAAATCCAGCCACTCGGCAATTTTAGTCCGATGCGGTGAGGGGAGTCGCCCGCAACTTTTCCAAGTTCGTAGCGAATCACGATATTGCGGATAAAGGCCCCCGCATTAAAAAAACCTTCTTGAAAATGAGAAGCATACGATCCATTTGTCGTCTCCAAATGAATGTATACGTCCTTATTAGCAAAGGAGTCCAGTAACTCCTGCAAATGATTTACTTCAACAGTTTGCATACCCATCCTCCTATGTAGCGCGGTCATTCACGAACTGCAGACAAATGACTGCACAAATTATGTGCAATGATTTGTCTGCAGTCCATCTAGTATCAGTATATAGAAAGTCTCGTTTGAATGCGATTAGATGGCTCACAAAAAATCCGAGTGCAATTTTCCTAAACTTATTTAAATGAAGCCTATCGCTAAACCTCCCGATTACATGAAATTCCATAGAATTACATTAGCAGCCAATGAAACTTATTACCTTGTGAAACGTACAAATAGTTGTAGATTTATCAGGTATTTTGTCTGCTAGTGAGATGCTCTATCAGGCGTGTTGATTAGCCAATTTATAAGCTATTCACTTCGCATTCAGCCAACTAATTCGTGTGCTGTTTGGAAAAAAGGAAGAAATAATGAGGAGAAAGGTGTAGTCCTCGGGATTTGCCCTCCAGTCGGGGACGTGTTCTGGAGGGCGCGCGGTGAGTCCGCCGTCGCAAGCTCCCTGGCGGTCTCACCTGTCACGCTGATCCTCCCAGAGTCGCCCCGCCTTCCAGGAAAATCCCCAACTTTTTGTTCTGGAAGGCGATGATTATTGTCTGGGAATTAGAGAGTGAAAAGGAGTTCATTCGTAAAAAAGAAGAATTCCAGCACTTAAAAAGCACCAGTTGTTTTAACGAATTTTAAACGGAAATCAAATTGGCTGATATACGCAAATCCCCACGGATACACCACTGCCACGCTCACTAGATGATAACTCGCGAGTTGCATTTCAATGTACAGGCCACAAAAAAATCATGTGAAATATTGGTTAATCAACACGCCTGATGTCCAATCTCACTTTATTATAAAGAAAGGTCGTGAACCATGAGCAAGCATGATTCATCTGGGCGACAGAAAAAAGAAATCGAACTGGCGGAAGCTCAATCAGCCGTCACGGTCGATGAAATAAAGAAGCCTAAACGCAAGCGCAAAACAGGATTCTGGAAACTGGTACTAACTCTATGGTCCTCTTGGAGAAAAACCTACCTCTCCCTCATCCTACTGCTCGTTGCCGCTATCATTATCCTGCCGATCGCAGGCTTCTATCTAATAAAACTTGGCTCCACTTTTACCGAACAAAAAGGCGCTTTCGTCGAACAGGTACAAGAACTGCAAGAACTGACGACAGCCGAAGCTTACACGAAAGTATTGGTAGAACGTACAGACAATGAATTATTCGGCCTAAGCATCGGCGTCAACTTACCGGGCACAAAAAGAAATCTACTGGTCGTCATCCCCGGATCTGTGAAAGCAGGGATTGACCTCAGTGGCATAACTGAAAATAATTTGAAAATAGATGAAAACGAGAAGACAGCTCGTTTAACTGTACCGGCAGCTGAATTTCTTGGAGGAGCAGAAATCTTCTTCGACCAAGTAGAAGTTTATTCGGTAGCAGGATTATTTCGCGGAAAAGCGGATATAGAAGAAGGATACGAACTTGCTAACGAGGCGAAGAACTTGATCCTGGAAGAAGCATCTGAACAAGGCGTCCTACAGACGGCTGAGCGCAATGCTGAGAAAACATTGAAAGATATGTTTTCATTCGCGGGTTATGAGTTGGAGATTGAATTTGAGGAGTGATGCAGATGCAACCTAAATTCCACAATGATTGGGATACGGTGCTGAAGGATGAGTTTAATAAGCCGTATTATCAAACGCTACGGAAATTTTTGCAATCGGAATATGCTACACATGTTATTTATCCGCAAATGCAAGATATGTGGACCGCTTTTGAGTTAACGTCCTATCATGACGTTCGCGTCGTCATATTGGGGCAAGATCCTTATCATGGTCCGAATCAAGCACAAGGGTTGAGTTTCTCTGTCCAGCTTGGCGTTAAGGTTCCACCTAGTCTTCGCAACATTTTCAAGGAGTTGTCAACGGATATCGGTGTTCCTATCCCTGACAGCGGCACGTTGACAGGTTGGGCTAAACAAGGTGTACTTTTGTTAAATACAGCATTGACGGTGCGTGAAGGCGCAGCTGCTTCTCATCGCGGGAAGGGGTGGGAACTGTTTACAGATGAAGTGATCCGTAAATTGTCTCTGCGCAGGGAACCGATTGTCTTCATTTTATGGGGTCGACATGCACAAGAAAAAAAGGCTTTGATTAACCGCAGGCGGCATGCGATCATTGAATCCGTACATCCAAGCCCATTCAGCGCAGCACGCGGATTTTTCGGCAGCCGGCCGTTTTCTCAGGCGAATGACTATTTGCGGAAATGGGGGGACCAGCCGATTGATTGGTCCAAAACATCAGCAGAACAGTTAAACAGATAGAAAGGAAGTGGTATAATGGCGGTCAACTGCTTTGAGTGTCAATATTTCTACACGACATGGGACCCAGCGAATCCGAGAGGTTGTAAAGCATATGGATTCAAGACCAAAATGTTGCCATCTATCGTTGTCAAGCGCTCGTCAGGTATGGAGTGCTTGAAGTTTGAACCGAAAAAGGGAGCGAGATTCCGATGATTTCATCTGACCAACTGCTGAAGGAAATGGAGCAGCAAGTCCGTTTGGCTAAACATGCGGCAAATGAACAAACGCGCAGGGAAGCGGTCTATGCTGTGCGGGCATTATGTAATGTACTGCTGAGCGACAATGCATCAGCTGTTAACACACCCACTATTCCTGTAGCATCTTTTGATAGCGCGCCTTCAACAACCAAGATGATTTCCACATTACAAGAACAACCACTGCGTGAAGAAGACGCAAATGGGGAGTCGTTGTTTGATTTTTGAATGAATATGGTAGAATATAGTATAGTACGTTATTGACAAGTTGCGAGAAAGAAGGAATTATCATGCCATTTTTTATTATAGCAGGGGCCATCAATGCCGCCATCGCAGTGGCATTCGGGGCGTTTGGTGCCCATGCTTTGAAAGATCGTCTATCTGAACATTATTTGGCCGTTTGGGAAACTGCGGTTCAGTATCAAATGTTTCATGCCATCGGATTGCTGGCAGTGGGCATTTTGATGAGCAGCACATTGCTTGGACCATCAACCCAATTAACATGGGCTGGTTATTTACTGCTTGCAGGTATTATCATTTTTTCAGGCAGTCTTTACGCGCTTAGCTTATCGGGAGTCGGTATTTTAGGTGCAATCACGCCAATTGGCGGCGTGGCGTTCATAGTTGGCTGGATCATGCTGATTTTAGCTGCAATTAAGTTTGGAAACTGAAGTTTTTCTTCAATATGAAAACAACCGCTCATTGCATATGCAATGAGCGGTTGTTTTCACATGGACTTACGGTGTTTGATCAAAGTAATTCAATTCCTCATCGAATTCTGCATAATCAAAGTAGATCATTGGGAATAAGTAACGGCGTCCCGTGTTCGTCTCACTGAGGATCACGTGATCTCGTCCGGCCGCCTCGACCAATCCGTTGACGGCTATTGTATTCTCGCCAGCATTTACGGCATTCTCGAATGAAAAATGAAAGACACCAGGTTTCCCTCTGTTTAACCTCAAAATATTTTCGATGTACGATTCCTCTCTGAATGGAGGCGTGTTTGGTCTGCCGCTTGGGATGGTCACTTGTGGCGGCATCATTTGTTGTTGACCATAGCCGGGATTCCAATAATATTGAACCATTTCAACATCCTTTCTCTAAATGAGTGGGCAGTCTTGTTCCGTCGGGGAGTAGAAACAGTGCGATTTGAAGCGACCGGTATTCCACTGGTTGTACCATTGGGCTGGGCAGTCTCCGGTTGGCATGAAAAACCACAGGGAGCGTTGGGCTGGGTGGAAACGTTCTCCATCGATCGTGCGTTTCGCTAGTTTGCGATCACGTTCCCGCGCACGCTGATAAAAATAACTTTTCGTAGTGGCCTCGAACCCTCCAGGTCGTTGGTATACCATATCATCGAGCGAACGAATGCCTTTAAAATCCAGACAATTGGCACGCACACGATTGACACCAACGTTTCCAACCATGAGCATCCCCAATTCACCTTCGCCTTCCGCTTCCGCACGCATTAAACGAGCGAGCAAATCGATTCCTTTTGCATTTGTCGCGATGACAGCCAAAGCAAAACCCCCTTGCTTGTATCCTATGTACGGAAGAAGCTAGGCATGACAAAAAAATTGGACGGGGATTTCTAGTGTATTGGGTAATGCTCGATTCCAGTCGACAGAAAGGGGTTAGTCATCAGACGCGAGAGGGACAAACAGCTTTATGAGCGGCTTGGTGCGGCTTTATGATCGTGGACAGACAAGTGAGGTAATAAAAGAACAAAAGCTGCCCAGGGCATCATTTTGCAATGATGTTCCGGACAGCCCTGAATGCTCTCTTATTTCACTTCAAAAAATGCAGCTCGTTTGTCATCTTCTAGAATCGTACCGATAAAGAATGAACCAAACACGCCGTAACGCGCGCTCACTTCGTCAAAACGCATTTCATAGACTAGTTTCTTGAATTGCAGCACGTCATCGGAGAATAGTGTGACGCCCCATTCGTAATCGTCAAAACCGACAGAACCGGAAATGATTTGCTTCACTTTTCCAGCGTAGCCGCGACCGATCATGCCATGGCTGCGCATTAAGCTTTTGCGATCATCCATATTGAGCATGTACCAGTTATCGTCGCCTTCGCGTTTCTTATCCATCGGGTAGAAACATACATATTGACTGCGTGGCAGTTCAGGATACAAACGGCCGCGCACATATGGATTTTGATACGGGTCTTCATCTGATTCGCCAGCTAGGTAATTTGATAACTCTACAACTGATACGTAAGAGTAAGCCGGGATTGTGTAATCTGCAATCGTTAGTTTATTGAATTCTGCTTCAAGCTGCTGTAATTCATCCATTGTCGGACGTAATGTCATGAGCATGAAATCGGCTTTTTGCCCAACGACTGTATAAAACGCGTGACTGCCTGTTTTCGCTTCATCTGCCTGTTGCAGACGCTCCAAATAGGCTAAGAATTCATTGACTGCTGCTTGACGTTCTTCTTTTGAAATTAACTTCCAAGAAGCCCAGTCCATTGTTCGAAAATCATGTAGTACATACCAACCGTCTAATGTAATTGCTGCTTCATTCACTTGAATTCAGTCTCCTTTAACTACAAAATGTTTTCTCATTCAAGTGTAGCATAAACAGACTTTAGACAGTAAGAATTAAGATGGTGGTAACTCCGAAGGTATGACAAAATTGTGCCTGCACACAAAAATGTCTGAAATTTTCGTAAGTAGTAGTGAATTCTACAATTAATTCAGGTATGATGAATAGGAAAATATAACAGAAAGTGGGGCTTACACATGGCAGATCTTTTTGATGGAATTCGAGAGCGATTGGAAGGAAAGGGAAAGACAATTGTATTGCCGGAAGGGGAAGACGTTAGGATACTTGAAGCAGCTGTACATCTTCAACAAGAAGGTATCGTGAAACCGTTATTACTGGGCGATGAAGAGGCGGTCGGGAAAGCAGCAGAAGAAGGCGGTTTCGACATTAGCGAAATAGAGCAAATCAATCCTGCAAGCGCTTCCTATTTTGATGAGCTGGTCGAAAAGTTCATGGAGCGCCGCGGCGGGAAAGCAACGCTTGAGCAAGCACGTGAGCAAGTGAAGGATGTAAACTATTTTGGAACTATGTTAATCTATACAGGACGTGTAGACGGCTTAGTGAGTGGTGCAGCCCATTCGACAGCGGATACGGTACGCCCGGCTTTGCAAATCATTAAAACGAAACCTGGTATAACGAAGACAAGCGGCGCGTTCATTATGATGAAGGAAGAACAGCGTTTAATTTTCGCAGATTGTGCAATCACAGTGAATCCTTCAGCGAATGAATTGGCTGAAATTGCAGTGGAAAGTACAAAAACCGCAAAAGCATTCGGTATCGATCCACGAGTTGCGATGCTATCCTTCTCGACAAAAGGTTCTGCCGTGACGGAAGAAACTGAAAAAGTGGTTGAAGCGGCGAAGATTGCACAAGAAATGGCACCTGAATTGCTGATTGACGGTGAATTCCAATTTGACGCGGCTTATGTTCCAAGTGTGGCGGCGAAGAAAGCACCGGAATCCGTTATTAAAGGCGATGCGAATGTCTTTATCTTCCCGACATTGGATGCGGGAAATATCGGATATAAGTTGACGGAACGTTTAGGTGGATATGAAGCGATCGGACCGATATTGCAAGGCTTGAATGGGCCTGTAAATGATCTGTCACGCGGCTGTTCTGCGGAAGATGTTTACAAATTATCACTTATTACAGCAGCGCAAAGCTTATAAACCGCAAAAGCCAAGATTGTGAAACGTCTACATACATATTAGATGAACAACAGTGGGAGAACTGGACATGTCACAATATAAAAATTTATTGAATCAATCTGCTTGGCGTTTCATTGACGAATCCATCACGGCGCGCAGTAGATCTGCGCTGGAATCTTTTGCGATGGATGATGCATTGTGCCAATTGGTAGGCCAGCAGAAAAGTGTGCCAGTCGTTCGGACATGGGTGCATGATCGAACGATTGTGTTAGGCATACAAGATCATCGCATGCCTTTTATTCAGCAAGCAATTGAAGGAATTGAACAGAATGGGTACCAAGCGATCGTACGTAATTCTGGCGGTCTGGCAGTGGTACTCGACGAAGGTGTACTGAATGTTTCATTGATTTTTTCTGAGGAAAAGTCCGCAATCGATATTCCGGTAGGCTATGAGGCAATGCTTGCTTTTGTAAAACTACTGTTCCCTGAATTAGGCGAGCAGATTAAAGCCTATGAAATTGTCGGTTCGTATTGTCCTGGCTCTTATGACTTGAGTGTCGATGGTAAGAAGTTCGCCGGTATCTCGCAGCGGCGTTTGCGCTCAGGTGTGGCTGTGCAAGTGTACCTGTGCATAGAAGGAAGCGGAGCAGAACGGGCGAAGGTGATCCGGGAACTCTATGAAACCGGATTGCAAGGGCAGCCGACAAAATTCAGTTATCCTGATATCCAGCCGGATGTGATGGCGTCTCTATCGGAAATTCTCGGTACTCAGTTGACGGTTAATGAAGTAGTCATTCGTCTGCAATTGTTGTTGAGATCCTTGACCGATGATGTACAGCATGGCGGATTAACGGATGAAGAACTCGATTTGTACGGTTTTTATTTGCAGCGCGTTTGGGATCGGAATAAAAAAATGTTGTCTTGAAACAGAAAAAAGAGCTACCAATCAATGACTGATTGGTGGCTCTTTTGATGACACTAGATTGCCATTAGGCTCCATCGTGAAGATTGGCGCCACATGCTCGTTTTCTTCGTTGAGCGCAATGAGTCTGCGCGCACGATTCATGATTTGGACGAATTGTTCGTAATCGTCTTTTAATGTACGATTCTCTTTTTTCAATCCTTCCAATTCTGCTTCCATTGCTTTTAACTGTTCTGTCGCAGTTTTTGCCGTCTGTTTCCAGCGAAGTGCGTCTGTGTCGGCACCGCCGTTATGATGCATGCGAATCAAATACGCGATTACAGTATCAAGCGATAAAGCGGAAAGCGGAACTTGAATTTTTTCTTGGCCTTCTGCTCCTGCTTCTGAGCTGTACATTTGCTGGTTGCGTCTTTTAAAATCTGTACCTAGCACACGCAGCGTCTGTTTTCTCTCTTTCTTCGCTTCTGCCAACTCACCCTCGTATTCTCTTCGCACAACCGCATTCCATCTAAAGCCACATGCCGCTGCCGTCCTGTTTAGTGCGTCCCCAACTTCCTCGAACGCGCTCAATTGCGTACTTCCTTCTCTTACATGTCTAAGCACCGTCTCTGCCAACAGCTCGTCATCTTGCTCCAACCATGCATCTTGTCTAACTTTCACCATCTCCATGCCTCCTGTCTTGTACTCTCTTTCTACTGCCATTATGGACAGACAACGAAACATTTATTCAGAGACTCACAAAATTCTATGAAATTTGTATTGTGCAAAAGCGGAAAGCGCCGTTTTGAGAGGGTTTTGGGTCGTTGCTCGACTTGTTTTGGACTTCGTATATAGAAAGGGTTGCACATTGTCACCGCTTCGCCGCTGGGGGATTGCCTCCCGCCATAAGCCAGCTAGCGAAAGGTGTGCTAGCTGTCTTACGGCTACGGCCGACCCCGCAGTTGCGGCTCCGCTGGTGTGGTAGGGAAAAATGAGTGTGGTGTTTTAAAAGGAAAAAATGATTTCTGCAAGCGTTGAAGTAAGTTTAGCAACATCATTTAGTTATAGTCTGTCTCGTCGCTCGAACTTTTAATATATCCAAGACAGATAAAGGGTTGCACATTGTCACCGCTTCGCCGCTGGGGGGATTGCCTCCCGCCATAAGCCAGCTAGCGAAGGGCGTGCTAGCTGTCTTATGGCTACGGCCGACCCCACAGTTGCGGCTCCGCTGGCGCGGTTGGGATATATGAGTGTGGTATTTAAAATAGAAAAAATCGGCATTCGTAAGTACGGAATTGTGTACAATGACAACACTTTATTGATTGTCTCGAAGCCTGTGCGAGTAACTACTTAGTAGTCAGAGCTAGCTTTTGTAAAAACAGATTACCTATTCCTTCTACTCATCAAACGAAGGCGCCTTACAAGCGGTAGGCGGAGCGATGAGACAGGCAGGCGACCTTCCTGACTGGCTTATGGCGGGAGCCATCCGCCAGCGCCGAAGTGTGTTCAGTGACATTACTTTATTTTCGACTTAGTATCTGGTAAGTCTCACAAAATGGTTTTGCTAGAAGGTATATCACCTGCTTACAATCACCATTCGCCAGCGCCGCAGTATATTCAGTAACGTCACTCCTGCCAGCCACACACCAATCTTTTACACGTCGTAGGAACACAACGCACAGAAATTGATCTAAAATCCGCCATTGAGTCTATGTCACCTTTCGTCGTTTTTTGCTATACTGGAAAGAATGAAGGATGAGGTGACGACATGGCGTACGAAAATGAAAAACTGCCGGAAGAGAAAGTCTTCAAAGATCCGGTGCATCGCTACATACACGTTCGTGACCGCGTAATCTGGGACGTCATCAACACGCGTGAATTCCAACGGCTGCGCAGAATCCGCCAACTCGGCACGACTTATTTGGTGTTCCATGGCGCAGAACACAGCCGCTTCCAGCACTCGCTGGGGGTCTATGAAATCGTTCGCCGCATCATCGACGACGGCTTCAGCGGACGCGCTGAATGGAATGAAGAACAACGACTCGTCACCCTATGTGCGGCCCTTTTGCATGATCTAGGACACGGTCCGTTTTCTCATGCATTCGAAAAAGTGTTCAATTTGGACCACGAACACTTCACACAGGAAATTTTATTGGGTCAGACAGAGGTACACGAAGTGCTGAGCCGGGTATCACCTGACTTTCCGCAAAAAGTAGCGGACGTCATCAACAAAACCTATCCCGATAAACTTGTCGTCAGCTTGATATCCAGCCAGATCGACGCGGATCGGATGGACTATCTGCAGCGCGACGCTTATTATACAGGCGTTTCCTACGGTCATTTCGATATGGAGCGCATTTTACGTGTCATGCGGCCGACAGAGGAACAGGTCGTCATTAAAGAGAGTGGCATGCATGCAGTGGAGGATTACATCATGAGCCGCTATCAAATGTACTGGCAAGTGTATTTCCATCCGGTTTCCCGCAGTGCCGAAGTCATTTTGATGAAAATTTTGCATCGTGCGAGATATTTGCACGAAACAGGGTATGCATTTACTCAAGAGCCCACACATTTCATTTCGTTCTTCGAGAAGGAATTTAAGTTGAAACAATACATAGCACTCGACGAAAGTGTGTTATTGACGTATTTCCAGCTATGGATGGAAGAGGAAGATCCGATACTCTCGGACTTGTGTGATCGCTTTGTCAATCGGCGTCTGTTTCAATATGCCGAATTCGATCCGGCTTCACAATATATGAAAATCGGCGAACTTATGAAATTATTCCAACAAGCGGGACTTGATCCGGAGTATTATTTAGTGACGGATTCTTCATCCGATTTACCTTACGATTTTTACCGGCCTGGCGAAGAGAATGAGCGCGTGCCGATTTATTTGCAAATGAAAAATGGAGATTTGCGGGAACTGTCACGGATGTCCGATGTCGTCGATGCGATTTCAGGTAAACGAAGGACAGACCATAAGATTTACTATCCCGAAGACATTTTGATGGATGGGTCGAATTTATTGCATGAGAAGATTATGGAAGTGTTACGAGGTTAAGAGAGGGGTTGCGCGAGTTGCTGCAAGAGCATGCAAAAATCGTTCAGTTTGTGTCGTTGGCGAATGAAGTGAATGGCCGCAAGAAAATGCAGAAGATGATTTATATCCTGAAGAAGATGGATTTCCCGTTTGCGGAAAAGTACGAGCTCCATATGTACGGACCGTATTCGGAGGAGTTGACGCTGCGTGTAGAGGAATTATGTGAAATGGGTTTCCTGGCAGAGCGTTTTGAAGACAAGGGGTCATACAAGCAATATTGCTATCAAGTGACAGATGAAGGGTCAAAGTTCCTTGGCACGGCAGAGGAACCGAGAGTGCAGTTACCTGTCTGTATCGAACGATTGAATGGTAAGTCTTCTCGTTTTCTTGAATTGGTTTCGACGTTGTTGTTTTTCGATCAGTTGGACAAAGAAGAGCAAATCGCTAAAGTACGTATCGTGAAAAATAAATTGAATTTTACAGATCAAGAAATGGATCAAGCTTTCGCGTTTATTGAAGAATTGCAAGCTTGTTCTGCGAGCTGAATATTTGAATAAAAACCGGATTCTGCTTCCTTAGACAAAAAGTATGCGAACACTCAATTACACAATAGGCATTGTACTTGAAGAACTCTGAGTATGGACTTTGGAATCACTGAATTCAGGAAACTACATTAGTTGATCGTAGTGGAAGGCAACCTAAATACGCCGCATCCTGCGGCAACGGCTGCATGACTCACTTCGTGTGAGCCCGCGGCAAAAGCGACTCCGGGAGGATCAGCCCGTCAGGTGAGACAACTAAAGAGCGAAGCGACAGTTGGCTCACCGCGGGCCCTCCGGAACGCGTCCGCCTGGAACGTAGATCAACTGTGCCATAACCACTTGCTTTTTCTTTTATCTGCAAGAAGAAGGATTCTCATCATGAGAATCCTTCTTCTGATTTATTGGTCGCTTGCTCTGACGCCGCCCTTGGACATATGATTCTTCGGCATTTCTTCGATGTAGACAACGACATTTTCGGAAGGTGCACCGGTTGTTTCGACCACAGCTTCGGTTACTTTTTCACAAAGTGCACGTTTTTGTTCATCTGTGCGACCTTCGAACATTTTTACTGTTACGAATGGCATTTTGCTTCCTCCTTAGCAGAAAATTCAGGTATAGTACATATAATAACAGAGATGGAGGGAGATTTATATGGCGAGTGAGCAAAACTCCAAGCCGAAGTTAGGCTTTACGATTATTAAAAATGACCCGACAGATGGCCATAAAGGATTTGGCATCGGATCTTTGTCATTAGAAAATATTTCACCAGTGATTATTGATGTGGAAGCAGGCACCGCGCAAGTAGAAATGGGGGCAATGCATGCCCGCAGTGATACAGAACGAGGAATCAAATTTACGATCAATCGCGAGGATTCAGAAGGCGGAAAACCGTATTGGCTCGTTTGGGTAACAATTGATTACCGCGAGGAAGGGCCTTATTACGCTGGTGTCACAGCTTGTGAAATGGTCGTCAATCGCGAAAAGAGACGTGGCTATAAAGTTCTGGCCGATCATGTGAATCGTATGGATAAATCAATGAAACGACATATAATGGTGGATGATATGGATGACCGTTCTAAGAAGATTTTAGCGGACTTCTTGCAAACGCATAATATGGAACTATGGGAACGCAGCACACCGGAACTGCATGAAGGTCTGCGCACGGAGTAAATCGTTGACCAAGGGAATAGTACCGGCAGATGTCCAGACAAATACGTCAAAGATGTGACAATTTGTTTTGGACTCTCTTTGAGGTTGAATGTCTGCTGGAAAGGAAGTAAACTGAACATACAGCTTTGCTGCTGTAAACTAGGACAACTATTGCAGATTCATATTGTGTAAGGAAGCCACAAAACCCAAGCGGGCGAATTTATACAATTGGTTTGCTATAGTCAAAAAAGCCTCACTCTCCGCGGATTCGGAGAGCGAGGCTTTTTTCTTTTTAAAAATATAGCTGATTGAAAGAATACGTCGCAGACAGAATCTATACATTTACTCGAAAAATGAAAATGGGAAAAGCTCCATCTTTGAATTTTCCTGTTCTCCGGAATTTTGCTCGCGCAACGAACGATCGGTGCATAGTTTTTTCGGTACATCCTTATCACGGACGTACATAAGTCGCTGCTTTGTGCATTCATTGACCGCTATGCCGCCCGTTTCGATATCCACGATCACTCCTTGGACTCCGGATGGAGGCAGAAACGGTTCGGGTGTGCTGCCTTCGTGTACTTTCTCCATAAAATCAATCCAAATCTTTTTCGAAGCGGCTTTGTCGTTCAAGTCTTCGAGTTGTTTTCCCCGGTCAAATCCCGTCCAAATCCCCGCCGTCAATGAAGGGGAGAAGCCGATCAAGTATTGGTCGGAAATCGTCGTGCCGGATTTAGCTGCATAAGGCCGTGATTGCTTCGGGCGCATGGACAAACCTGTAGCGGATAAATAATCGCTGAATACCGGATCGAACATCCCCGTCATTAAATGCGTCAGCACGAAGGCATCTTGTTTCGATAGGATCTGTTTAGGTTTCTTTTGCTCATATTCATAAACCACTTTCCCGGTTGAATCTGTAATCGACAACACCATTTGCGGTTTGACTTGAACACCTTCTGATGCAATCCGATTATAGGCAGTCGTCATTTCCAACAGTGTCACGTCAGACGTTCCGAGTGCAACTGCAGGGGATTCCTGGAACGATACGTCGATGCCGAGACGCTGTGCCATTTTGGTGTACTGTTTATAGCCAATTTCCTCCAACGTTTTCACGGCATAAATATTATCCGAAATCGCTATAGCCTGTGCCAATGAAATCGGCTTACCTGCGAATTTCCCATTAATATTGCTCGGTTCATACGTTGAGCGACCGTCATCATACGTGAAGATGGTCTTCTCCGCAGTCATAAACGTCAGCGGGTTGAATCCTTTTTCCAGCGCGGCGGCATACAAGATCGGCTTCATCGCGGAACCAGGCTGTCGTTTCGCTTGTGTGACCCGGTTAAATGAGCTTTCCGCAAAATCCACACCGCCGACCATCGAGGTGATATAACCGGTGTCTGCCTCCATGGATACGAAACCGACTTGCAATTCGTTCTCTGGCATCCATTCTTTGATGACATTTTCTGCGGTTTGCTGATGTTGCTGGTCCAGCGTCGTGCGGATCGTCCAACCTCCTTCAGCAGGCACACGCCCTTTTTCCGCCAATATTTCCTCTGCTTGCTGCCAGGCCGCATCTAAAAAATACGGTGCGACTTGTTTCGTTTCTTTCCAGCTTTCCGTTTTCAACACGATGGCCCCTGTAGAAGCACGTTCTTTTTGAGAAGATGTGATGTATCCGTACTTTTCCATTTGATTTAACACAAGAAGCTGGCGGTCGCGTGATCTTTCCGGATTATCAAGCGGCGAATAAATCGATGGTCCTTTGGCGATTGCTGCGATCGTCGCAGCTTCTTCCAACGTTAGCTCATTAGCCGATTTCGAAAAATAGAAACGGCTTGCTGCTTCCACACCATACATACCGTGACCGAAATAAACTGTATTCAGATACCCTTCTAAAATCGTATCTTTATCGTAAAATACTTCCAACCGATAGGCAAAGAGTGCTTCCCGAATTTTTCGTGTCCAGGACTTCTCATGAGTTAAATATAAATTCCTCGCATATTGCTGAGTAATCGAACTGGCACCCTGCGCTTTACTCATCGTTTTGACATCTTTCAAAACAGCTCCTGCAATTCGAGAGTAATCAAAACCATTATGCTCATAAAATTGCCGATCTTCCGTCGCGATGAAGGCGTCTGCTAAAAAAGGGGAAACATCGTCTAATTTTATCCAGTAACGGCGCTGCTGTGAAAAGTGATCTCCGATCTGATGACCATTTTGATCCAAAAATAGCGAAGCCTTCGGAACGCTCAGTGACGGAGCCCCAAGTATTTGAGCGTAGAGTCTCAACGCGATCATCACTGTGACCGCAGCCGTAATCAATGTTATGGAAATCGAAAAAATACGCTTTCTATACTTTTTCCGATTCGTCGTTTTTTTATAGTCGGTACGTTTCATTGAACATCCCATCCCGTTCCATTCAGTATCTTTTGCTAGTATGGGAAGGATTGGTTTGGATTAAACGGCGCCTGCAAAAAAGTTTGGATTCGGTAACATTGAAAGTGGCAGTGAAAGAAGTGTATAATGAGTAAATCTATCTACATAAGGCGGTGAACGAATGGAAGCGCCAAAACAGCAAAAAGCGGTGCTTGTCCAGCTCCGTTCTAAAATTCAGCATCCGGGACAGCCGGCGGAAACACATGAAATGCAGGCGACAGGACAAATCATTGAAAAAAAAGGACAGGCCTATCTATTGTTTGAAGAACAGACAGAAGGTATGCCGTCTGTCCGTACGACAGTGAAGCTTCATGCGGAAGACGCGTTTATCATGCGAAAAGGCGGCGTTCAGATGAGATTGCCGTTCCGAACGGATGATGCGAGGTTTGGTACATATGGAAACGGCCCAGCCATCATGGATTTGTTGGTCGAAACGAAAAAACTTCAGTGGACACCAGGGATTTTTTCAGTAACCTATGATTTGCATGCAGAAGGAAATTTATTAGGGAAATATCAATTGACAATAACCTATTCGGAGGTAACGAAATGAACGCAGTGGAACAAATTCAGCACGAAATTAAAGAGGCATTGCAGCAGGCGGTTGAGAAGACAGGGCTCGTTGAACAGTCAGAGATGCCAGAAATTAAACTGGAGTCACCGAAAAATAAGGAGAACGGGGATTACGCAGCGAATATCGCGATGCAGCTTACGAAACTTGCAAAAAAACCGCCGCGCGCAATTGCAGAGGCGATTTTAGAGCAATTGGACACGTCTAACACGGCAATCCAAACGATCGAAATTGCAGGTCCTGGTTTCCTCAATATCCGTCTAAAAGCTGACAGTCTCGCAGATGTTGTCAAATCGGTGCTTGATCAAGGTGAAGCATATGGTCATTCCGAAAGCGGTAAGCAGCAGAAAGTCCAAGTGGAATTCGTCTCTGCGAACCCGACAGGTGATTTGCACCTTGGACATGCACGTGGAGCTTCATTAGGCGATTCACTTTGTAATATTCTTGACGCAGCGGGTTATGATGTTTCGCGTGAATATTATATTAATGATGCAGGAAATCAAATCAATAACCTGGCATTGTCCATTGATGTCCGTTACTTCGAAGCGCTCGGTTTGGATAAAGAGATGCCAGAAGATGGCTACCGCGGACCTGATATCATTGAGATTGCAAAGGGGTTGGCGGAGGAACACGGCGACCGTTATGTACAAATGCCGGAAGAAGAACGCCTGGCATTTTTCCGTGAGCACGGTCTTCAAATTGAATTGGATAAATTGAAGAAGGACTTGGCTGATTTCCGAGTTCATTTCGACAACTGGTTCTCTGAAACATCGTTATATAACAACGGTAAAATTGAAGTAGCGCTGAATAAGCTGCGTGAAAATGGCCATGTCTATGAAGAAGAGGGAGCAACTTGGTTCCGTTCCACGACATTTGGTGATGACAAAGACCGCGTGCTGATAAAACAGGACGGTTCATTCACATATTTGACGCCGGACATCGCGTACCACGAAGATAAACTGCGTCGCGGATTCGATAAGCTCATCAATATTTGGGGAGCGGACCACCACGGCTATATCCCGCGTATGAAAGCAGCAATCCAAGCACTGGGTTACGATCGCGACACGCTAGAAGTGGAAGTAGCGCAAATGGTTCAGCTATACAAAGACGGTGAAAAGTTCAAGATGAGCAAGCGGACAGGGAAAGCCGTCACGCTGCGTGAACTAGTCGAAGAAGTAGGACTTGATGCCGTACGTTATTTCTTCGCTATGCGTTCAGGCGATGCCCAAATGGACTTCGACCTTGACCTGGCAGTTTCCAAATCCAATGAAAACCCGGTTTACTATGCACAATACGCGCATGCCCGGATCTGTTCGATTTTGCGTCAAGCAAAAGAGCAAAACTTACAAGCTTCAACAGACAACGTCACTCAATTGCAAGACGAAAAAGAACTAGAACTGTTGAAAAAAATCGGCGACTTCCCGAAACTCGTCAGCGACGCCGCACGCCTGCGCGCACCGCACCGAATAACGACGTATATCCAAGAACTCGCTGCTGCATTCCATAGCTTCTACAACGCCAATAAAGTGCTTGACCCTGAAAACAAAGAACTATCCGAAGCGCGACTCGCCTTGGTGACTGCAACAAGCATTACGATTGCCAATGCATTGAAACTAGTCGGCGTAGAAGCACCTGAACGGATGTAATTCCGGATTCAAATTAAACAAGCCAAGCAAGAGTTATCGACAACTCTTGCTTGTTTTTTATTTCCGCTCTGATGCTGATTCGTTTTCTAGGAACTCTCTTTCATTCAATGAAAGTACCGAGGAAGTCCGTTTTACTTTTTAGACATTTGTCGTAGTGTAGGAAATGTCCGGTTTGCACCATGTTTGGCACGGTTAATGTGAGGGGTGGCTCGGTTCGCATACACTTTGGTTCGGTCCTCTGTCTTTCTAGTTTGTTTATGAGGTAAAGAGGTTAATGAAAGTGGCTTAGAATTGATACCTTCTAGAGGTGAATGTATAGCGTTAGGAATTCTTTTTTATAAGTTAGTTCAATGGGCGATACTTATTTACTCGTTACATACAATGGTTTCACTTTATATCACCTCTATTTATTTAGGGATTGGAGCGTAAGACGGTCGACTCCGGGAGGATCAGCGTGCGCCTTGAGACCCCGCAGGTAGCGCAGCGGACGAGGAGGCTCAAGCCACGCCCTCCGGAAAGCGTACCGTCTGGAGCGTAGATCCCGGTGTACGTACTGTGGGTTATTTTAAGTCCCATTCGGATAGTGATTCCTACTTTTTCAGTATTTATTTTAATAAAACGCTTGATTGGAGGTAAGAAAGCGTCCCGCCTGAAGCTCGAATCCCCGGACACAAACACGCACTCCGGCTGTACAACAGTCCGTTTTATAGTATAATAGAGCACGATTACAAATTACATAATTCCAAAAGGTTCTCTAAGTCAAATAGAGATGAAAAGGGAAATCGGTAAAAGCCGATGCGGTCCCGCCACTGTACGTGCTCCATGCACAAGCCAGGTACCTGCCTTTTAGGAAATGAAGTTCCGCAGCAGCCTACGAGGATAGGCACAGTGGTGGTAATCTGACATAGATTTCATCCTGTCCAATCCTTCGAAATGACCGAAGGATTTTTTTTATGTCTGCGGCAGACTACGTAATAAGTAATGAACGCAAAGGGAGGAAATCACATGAAGAAGTTTTGGCAGCTGTTGCTGACAGCGATGCTGGCAGTCCTTGTGCTTGCAGCATGCGGTAACGACAGCAAGAAAGAAGAAACACCAGTCGATTCTGATCAACCAGCAGAAACGGAACAGGAAGAACAAGCAGGAGGAAATTCTTCCAGCTATCCATATACAATCAATGATGCAGTCGGAGAAGATATCACATTTGAAAAAGCTCCGGAAACTGTCATCTCGTTAATTCCAAGCAATACAGAAATTTTATTTGGCATCGATGCAGGTGATAAAGTGATCGCTGTCACGGAAAACGATGATTTTCCAGAAGAAGTGAAAGATCTCGATAAAGTCGGAGATTATAACGTCAACGTGGAAAAAGTTATTTCATTGAAACCAGATGTCGTTTTCGCGCATGATATGATGTTAGGCTCTGGTGAAGAAGGCTTGAACCAAATTCGCGACGCGGGCATCCAGGTAGTCGTTATACCGACTGCAGAAACATTCGAAGAAACATATGAAACGATTAAAATCTTCGGCGAAATCATGGATAAAAATGAGGAAGCTAATAAGATCGTAGAAGATATGAAAGCAAAGGTTGAAGATATCAAAGCGAAAGCAGCGGATATCACAGACAAGAAAACGGTGTTAGTGGAAAACTCAGATGCACCAGAAATTTATGCGCCTGGTAAAAACACATTCCCGCAGCAGTTCTTGGACATAATCAATGCAGAAAACATCATCACAGAAGAAGGATGGGTGATGATCAGTCCTGAAACGATCGTCGATGAAAGTCCGGACGTCATTCTTGTGTCCTACAGCTATGTGCCGGATGTTGTTGAAAACATTAAGAAGCGTGACGGTTTCGATACGGTCACTGCAGTGAAAGAAGATCAAGTCATTCAAGTGGATGAAAATATCACAAGCCGGACAGGTCCGCGTTTAGCGGACGGATTGGAAGCTTATGCAAAAGCGATCTATCCAGAGGTGTTTGGTGAGTAAAACGGCTATCGCCTATACTGTGTCAATTGCCACGCTACTTGTGGCAATTTGGCTCGGTGTATCGATCGGCACAGTGAAGATACCGATTGAGACGCTATGGAACGATGCAGATGCAACTGCGAGCAATATTCTTTGGAAAATCCGCATGCCGCGTGTGCTGCTGGCTGGAATTGTCGGCGCATCTCTTGCAATTTCAGGCGCTGCTTTCCAAGGATTGTTGAAAAATCCATTAGCAGATCCATACACCCTCGGAGTGTCATCCGGTGCCTCTGTAGGCGCTGTGATTACACTCTTTTTTGGTATCTCCCTGCCGTTCTTAGGCGCCTTTACCTTACCCGTCTTCAGTATGGTCGGGGCAGCTGCGACGATGTTCTTGGTCATCGGCTTTGCCCGTCTGGTCGATCGGTCAATGAAAATGGAAACGATCATTTTAACAGGTATTATTTTTGGTTCGTTTTTAGGTTCTGTTTTATCCTTGATGATTGCGTTAACACAAGAAGAGCTGCGCCAAATCATTGGCTGGCTGCTCGGTAGTGTCTCCATGCGCGGTTGGAAATATATCACGATGGTGTTACCGTTTTTCATCATTGGTTCATTCATTCTTTGGCTTAATCGCAGGGAACTGAACGCCATGCTATTTGGTGAAGAGCGTGCACATCATTTAGGAGTCAATGTGAAACGCCGTAAAATGATGATTTTGATCGGCGGCTCTGTACTGACAGGCTCTGCGGTTGCAGTTTCCGGGACCATCGGCTTTGTCGGCTTGGTTGTTCCGCATATGACGCGCTTGATGTGGGGGTCGGATCATCGGCATGTCTTGCCGTTGTCCTTATTTAACGGAGCTTCCTTATTGATTATTTGTGATTTAGTGGCGCGGACGATTATTTCGCCGGCTGAACTGCCTGTTGGTGTCATTACGGCATTTATCGGGGCTCCAGTCTTTGCCTACATCTTTTACAAGCAACGCAGAAAAGGAGCGATGTGACATGCTGCAGGTAGATGAAGTGTCAGGAGGATACGGTAAGGAACCGGTTGTACGGGGGGTGTCATTCCACGTAGAAAAAGGAGAGGTCCTTGGAATTTTAGGACCGAATGGCAGTGGGAAATCCACGCTGTTGAAAATTATTTCAGGCATTTTACCGAAGCAAGGCGGAAAGGTCACGATTGATGGAAAATCCGCTTCCGCTTATACACAGAAACAATTTGCACGAAAAGTGGCAGTGTTGCCGCAGCTTCATGCCCATGCATTTTCCCATACGGTGAAGGATACCGTCGGGCTCGGGAGATATCCACATCAGACCGGGCTGTTCTCCAGTTGGTCCGATCAGGACGAACGTGCAGTACAGGAAGCGATGAACTATACAGGTATCACGCGCTATGAAGATACGCCGATTGAGTTATTGTCGGGAGGCGAGCAACAGCGTGTATTTGTTGCCCAAGCGCTCGCCCAGGAAGCACCGATTTTATTGCTCGATGAACCGACGAATCATCTGGATATTGCGCATCAGCAACAATTGCTCGATACCATTCGCAATCAAGCGCATCAAAAGGGCATCACCGTTGTTTCTGTATTCCACGATATTAACTTAGCGGCGCTTTATTGTGATCGATTGCTGTTAATGAAGAATGGTGAAGTGGCAGCAATCGGAACACCGCAGGAAGTTGTACTTGAACAGGAAATTCGCTCGGTTTATGAGGCACGCGTCAAAACACAGCCTCACCCAGAAATGCCGAAACCGCAAATGACGCTATTGCCGGATTTGAAAGAAGAAACAGAGCAGTTCCGGATCATGAAAGAAGATGTGAAAATTCGTGAAGATCATGTGGTTTTGCAGGCGAAACAGCCACTTAAGACAATTTCATCCGCTGTCCACAATGCGGGCGTGGGCTGGTATCGAACCTTTATTAACCGTGGGGTGCGGCACGATTATCACTGCGATGATGTACAAAGTGAGCTGGCGGATTACTTGTTGTCATATGATTATCAGCTGACGGATACGGTCGCGATGATGACGGCCGTCAGCCCGGAGTATGTCAACGTGCAGGAGTTCAAAGCGGAGTTCGGATCGATCGTGATTGCGGTGACAGTAGGAATCGGCAATGCGGTGGATGTTTCGAAAGCTTGGCAACGCGAAGAGTTGCCGTATATTGGCACAATCAATACATGGATTTTCATTAATGGCTTACTGTCAGAAGAAGCATTCGTTCAAGCGATGATTACAGCAACCGAAGCCAAAACGAAAGCTTTACAGGACGAAGAAGTCATCGATCCCGCATCAAAGACGATTGCAACAGGCACTTCAACAGACAGTTTGTTGATCGCGTCGACACAGCAAGGGGCTTCGCTTCCTTACGCTGGGCCGATTACGCAGCTTGGGAAATTGATTGGCCGTGGTGTTTATGAATGCACTGTACACGCGATTCATTCGTACCGACAAGCGAAGGATGAAGCAGAATGATTCCTGCACATTTTATTGCGATTGCCATTGGCATAGTACTTGACCGAATCATCGGTGATCCTCCTAATTGGCCGCATCCAGTGAAGTGGATCGGCACGTCGATACATAATTTGACGAAGCTGCTGAATAAAGGGAAACTGCGTACGATGAAAGGTGCATTGCTCTGGCTGATCATTTGCGGAGTGACTTTTCTTTTGGTCATTTGGCTTGTCAGCTTTGCGTATCGCCTTCATTTACTTGCAGGAATTGCGGTGGAAGGAATTCTGGTTGCAGCGGGACTTGCGCAAAAGAGTTTGCGGGACGCAGCTCTGCTAGTCTATGAACCATTGCAGTCAGGAGAAATGAAAGAAGCGCGTGAAAAACTCAGCTGGATAGTCGGGCGAGATACGGATAAGTTAAATGCCGGTGAAATTTCACGTGCAACGATCGAAACGGTATCAGAAAACACATCAGACGGCATTACGGCTCCGTTATTTTGGGCGTTCTTGCTCGGAGCACCGGGTCTTTGGCTATACAAGGCGGTCAATACGCTCGATTCAATGGTCGGTTATAAAGATGATCGCTATCTGCAATTCGGTAAAGTGTCGGCGCGAATGGACGATTTGTTCAATGTCATACCATCGCGGATTACGGGCTTGCTGATTGTTTTATTCACTTCGAATGAAGGCGGCTTATCGCTCGGTAAACGTTTTAGAGGATGGTTGAGTGATGCCAAGCGTCACCCGAGTCCGAACAGTGGATATTTGGAAGCCGCAACAGCTTGGCAACTGAATATTCAGCTAGGGGGTAAAAATACATACCGCGGCGTGACTTCGGAACGCGCGAAGATGGGACCGCTCAAGGATCTCGTTCCGACATCTGCTTCCCATATCCGCTCTTCCATTAACCAAATGCACGTCGTTTCATGGATCTTCTGGTTCCTATTCACAGCGATTGGAGTGTTGATGTATGCAATTGCCTGAACATGGCGCGAATAGCTCAAGATTGTACGAGGTGTTTGGTTTGTCCGTGCCGGATGAAGTATTGGATTTTAGCGAGAACTGTAATCCAGCAGGGCCGCCTGCATTGATCGTGGAAGCATGGCCGTATTTAATAACGAAATTAATGAATTACCCCGATCCGGATGGTCAACCATTCAAGGCGGCTGCTGCTCAATTTCACGGCGTCAGCGAACGGCAAGTGCTTGTGGGCAACGGTGCAGCAGAATTATTGTCCTTGCTTGCCGGGCGTTACCGCGGGAAACGAGTAGTGCTGATTGACCCTGCGTTTTCCGAATACCGCGCTACATTGGAAGCAAATGGAGCGGAAGTTGTATCGGTTCAGGCGAGTGAGGAAGAAGATTTCACATTGCCCATTGCAGAAATTGAAAAGGCTTTGCCTGGTGCAGCGGCCATATATTTATGCACGCCGAATAATCCAACAGGTATTTTGCCGTCCGTTGATGAATTGCTGGCAGTTATCATTACAGCCAAGTCGAGCGGAACGGAAGTGGTGCTGGATGAAGCATTTATTGATTTTGTTGATGAAAACTATTCATTTATTCAGCATCTCGAAGCATATCCTCACGTGATTGTTGTGCGCTCTATGACTAAAATGTATGCCATACCTGGAATTCGACTGGGGTATATGGTAGCCCATCCTGAAATTATTGCGGATGTGAAACGGCAGGCTCCTCATTGGAATGTGAATGGATTGGCTGCTGAAATTGGGGTGCTATGTTTGCAAGAAGCATCATATCGTGAGCAAGCGATTCAATATGCGGAAGCGGAACGTTTGAAAATGGTGAGATTCCTGCGTGCACATGATTGCAAAGTGATTGATTCGGCAGCGAATTACCTGCTGTTCAAACCGCAACGAGATGCGAGAGAGTTGTATCGAAATTTATTGGAACAAGGCATGGTTCTTCGTCACACAGAGAACTTTCACGGGTTGGAAGGAAAATGGTTGCGGGTTGGCATGAAATCAGAAACGATGATGGAACGGCTGCGGGAGGCGATGACAAAATGGCTCAAGGCACAGTAACCTTCATTAGCGGCGGTGCCCGCAGCGGGAAAAGCGCATATGCTGAACGACTGCTCGTTGCACAGGCGACAGGGCGACTTGTCTACATTGCGTCTGGCGTGGCATTTGATCATGAAATGGAAGAACGGATCGCCAAACATCAGCATGACCGGAAAGACCATGCCTGGCTAACGATTGAACAGCCGGTGGATCTTCACCAAGTAGTTCCTCTTTTACAACAGGGCGATTTCGTGTTGTGGGATTGCCTGACAACATGGTTGACGAATGAAATGTATAAGGGGATTGAAGACGGTGCGCCATGTTGGAAACGTCCGGATTGTCTAGATCAGAAAAGGTGTGAACTGTTACACACCATCGAGCAAATTAGAGAGATTGCCGCCCATCTCGTCATTGTTTCCAATGAAGTGCTCGATGAATGGCCGCATTATGATGAAGAAACAGAATTTTATCGGAACACAATCGGCACGACGCACCAGCAAATCGTTCAGTGCGCGAACGCGGTAATAGAAATGGATCACGGATTACCTGTCGTTTGGAAGGGTGACGTTCGATGAGTAGCATTTTATTGGCACTCCAATTTTTTACTTCATTGCCTGTCAGGAAAGAATTGCCACTCGGAAAGAACGAAGTGTCCGGCATGTATATCGCCTTGCCGCTCATTGGCGGGGGAATCGGTTTGCTGCTTGCGGGAACAGCAATGGTCTTCAGTGATTTCAATAGTTTCCTAGCCGCGATGCTCATACTGATTGCAGGAATCATCGCAACAGGCGGGCTGCATGTGGACGGCTTCGCAGATCTCGGAGATGCCTTCTTTTCCTATCAAGACCGTGAAAAACGACTGACGATCATGGAAGACCCCCGACTCGGCGCATTTGGCACCCTTTCGCTGCTTGTCTTGCTTGGATTAAAGGTTGGACTGTTCATGGAAATTTTGGGAATGAAACATGGCTGGGTCTTGCTTGTTGCGGTGCCGATCTTGTCTCGAGCGGCAATGGTCTTCTATTTCGTAACGACAGAAACAGCGAAGCAAAGCGGCCTGGCGTACTTTTTTAAACAGCATTTCCTGCGGAAGCGTATGGTGGCAGCAGCGGCTGCTGTCAGTCTTCTAACTGCAGTAGGGGTAGGATTGCTGTACAGTTCATTGGGCATCATCGTCGTCGCGTTGCTGACACTAATCATAGCTGTTTTGTTTTATCGAAGTTGGACCGTCAAACATTTTGGCGGTGTGACAGGAGATCTATGCGGCGCGTTCATTGAAGGAATGGAGGTGCTTTTATGGCTCGTCCTTATCGTTTATTTATCATTCGGCATTTGAAAACAGCTGCCAATGAAAAACGACAATATTGCGGATGGACGGATGTTGAGTTGGCTTGTGCTGAAGGAGTCCCCGTTGAATTTTCGAACAGTGTTGACCAAGTGTATGGAAGTGATCTGCAAAGAACACGTCAAACGGCAGCGATCTATTTTCCTGAAGCTGCCTATCATGAGGATTCACGTTGGCGAGAGTGCCACTTTGGAGATTTTGAAGGTAAAACCTATGAACAATTAAAGGACGACACCGATTACCGCAGCTGGTTGGAAGCACCGTGGCAAGTGGCTCCGCGTAATGGAGAAACTTTGCTGCAAGTGAAAACACGGGTCTTCGACGCCTTGTATGACTTGCCGAATGAAGCGGTCGTCGTGACACATGGCGGGGTGATTCGATTACTGTTGGAAGCATTCTCAACGGATTCACGTTCATTCTGGGAATGGCACGTAGGGAACGGTTCGGTTTGGCAATTCGAGTGGGAAAATGAGCAGCAATGGAAAGAAGGGAAGCCATGCACATCTTTATCGGTGGTGCCTATAACGGCAAAACAGAATATGTAAGGCGCTGGATTGGAGATCAACCATCGTTCTTCTGTACAATGGAAACAGCAGGTTCTGCAGCGCCTGGCGAACGGCTCGTCATCTCGGATCTACATGATTGGCTGCAATCTACATCATTAAGTGAGTCGGAATCGCTTCATGCAATTCGCGAAATCAGCTCGCCTGATACTGTGTTCATTTTAACCGAAGTGGGCCGCGGTATTGTCCCGCTCGAATCAGAACAACGTGACTTGCGTGATCGGTGCGGCCGGTTGTATCAGCAATTATTTGCAGAAGCAACAGACATCACACGGATTTGGTATGGTATTCCCCAAACTATCAAAAGGAGTGGACTGTTATGAAAATCTATACAAAAACAGGTGATAAAGGCACGACAAGTTTAATCGGAGGACGCGTTGCAAAGGATGATTTACGCGTAGAAGCATACGGAACAATTGATGAATTGAATTCGTTTATCGGAAAAGCAATGACTGAGTTGGAAGGCGATAAATTCTCAGATATTCTGACCGATTTGGAGACCATCCAAAATGAATTGTTCGACGGTGGCGGCGACTTGGCGAACGTCATGAAAGAGCGTCATTATAAGTTGGATGAAGCGCCGATCGCTGTGCTTGAAGAACGCATCGACAAGTTGATGGAAGAAGCACCGGAACTGGAACGTTTTATCCTGCCTGGCGGCTCGTCCGCGGCCGCTACATTGCACATAGCCCGCACGATCACTCGCCGCGCAGAGCGTGTGACGGTGACGCTGATGAACGCGGCAGACGACGTTTCCCCGATAGTTCAGCGCTACTTGAATCGATTATCCGACTACCTATTCGTAGCAGCCCGAATCGTCAACGCACGCCTTGGTATTTCCGACAACGAATACGTTCGCAGTGCGAAAGTATTCCGCACGAGTGAGAAGAAAGAAAAGTGAGCAATTAAAAACAGAGACTTGGTTTGCGTCGCGTCATCCCAAGTCTCTGTTTTTGACGTGCTGTGCGACTTTTCGCGCTCATACTCCTGTGTTCCGCGCTCATAACCTACTCCTTAATCAAATAATAAAGCTCCGTCAATTGCTTCCTATTCAAAATTTCCGGCACTGGATACAATGGATTGGCTTCCGCCGCGGCCCGTTTGACCATCAAAGGGATATCCTTCTCCGCAATACCACTCACCTTGTCCGGAATATTCAACGCACGATTCAACTTTTTGATCTCCTCAATGAACTTCTGCGCTTTCATTTGCTTCGGGTCGGTTGGCAACGTAATTCCGATAAGATCTGCAAGCTCAGATAGCGGTTGGTAGACACTCTTACCGTAATACTCCAAAACATATGGCAAGATGATCGCGTTGGCTTTTCCGTGGGGGACATTATAAAATCCGCCCAGCGTATGTGCTATCGCATGGGCATTGCCGACATACGCCCGAGTAAACGCCTTGCCTCCCAAGTAAGCCGCCTTTAGCATATTTGTGCGTGCTTCCAGATTTTTCCCATTGGAATACGCTTCGAATAAATTCTCGAAAACCAACTGAACAACCTCTCGGCTCCACTGCCACGTGTTTTTTGTATTGCTTTTTCCGATATATGCTTCTACCGCATGGGTCAACGCATCAATCCCGGTAGCCGCTGTAATCGCCGGCGGTAATTTAAGAGTGAGCAACGGATCAAGCACGGCATAGTGCGGGATCAGTGACGTATCCATGATTGCATATTTTTCATGCGTCTCACTATTCGTCACGACTGCAGCTAATGTTGCTTCGCTTCCGGTTCCCGCTGTAGTCGGCACTGCAATTAACGGAGGAATAGCTTTTTGTACGCGGAACATTCCCTTCAATTGAGGAATACTCTTATCCGGCCTCGCAATCCGAGCACCGACAGCCTTCGCGCAATCGATCGGTGAACCACCACCAAACGCAATCAATGCCTCACATTGATTCGCCACGTACAAGCTGCGAGCCTCTTCAATAGAATCAATCGTCGGATTCGGAACGGTGCGATCATAGACCAAATACTTGATTCCCAATGCATCCAGCGCACACAACATCCCATCCATCAACCGGAGCTTCGCGATTTCCCGATCTGTAATGACCAATACAATGCCGATCCCCAAATCCTTAATCTTCTGCGGCAACTGACCGAGACTGCCAGGTCCTTCCAACAGCTCCGGATCTCGCCAAGGCAAAAAATTCATCCCCAACTTAAATGTTCGCTGATACAAACGGGCATATAAATCGTACATTTAACCCACCCCTTTCAAATCTATTTCATGTATAATAAAAATAGTAGCATAGAGTCGGAATATTTACTGTAGTTAAATTGTTCAATTACTTTTAATGATTCACTTCGAATTTGGAGGCATTCCTCGCATATACAATTGACTATTCTAAAAATAAATTTTCGGAAAATGGTTGACTGAATGCTCATTCATAAATTACACTGTACATATATTAAATACTTGTAAGCGATTTCTCGTAAGGGGTCTTTGGGAGAGTCAGAGGAAGGGGAGAAAGAAAATGAATGTGTTACTCATCGCAAACTGGATATTGTTTTTAGCAGTAACCGTTTATGGTGTCGGGTTATTTCTCTATCTATTGAAAACCCGGTTCGAATTTATTCGACTAGGAAGAAAAGAAGAATTTGACCACAACGTCAAAGAACGTCTCAGAAAAATCTGGGTGTACGTATTTGGACAAAAGAAACTATTGAAAGATAAAAAGAGTGGGGCAATCCATGTCCTGTTTTTCTATGGATTCTTACTCGTTCAATTCGGCGCAATCGATTTAATATGGAAAGGATTAAAACCTGGATCACATTTGCCGTTAGGCCCATTGTATCCCGCGTTTACCTTCTTCCAGGAAATCGTCGTATTCTTAATTTTAGTTGCAGTCGTATGGGCATTCCATCGCCGTTATGTTGAGAAACTTGTCCGGTTGAAACGCGGTTGGAAATCAGGATTGGTCCTTATTTTCATTGGTTCATTGATGGTTTCTACGCTTGTAGCAAACGGAGCGAACATGATTTGGCACAATGAAGGTGCAACTTGGACAGAACCGATGGCCTCGCTTATAGCCATGGCGTTCAGCGGAGTTCCTGAAGGTGTAGCAATAGCTGTTTTCTTCATAGGCTGGTGGGTGCACTTACTGACATTGCTGACATTCTTGGTCTACGTGCCGCAATCGAAACACGCGCACTTGATCGCGGGTCCTGTAAACGTTTACTTCCATCGTCTCGACAATGCCGGCCACTTGAAGCCAATTGATTTTGCAGCGCTCGAGGAAATTGAAGATGAAGAGGACATGCCTCCACTTGGAGTAGGTAAGATCACAGACTTTACACAAGCTCAAATGATCGACTTCTACGCATGTGTAGAATGTGGACGCTGTACAAATATGTGTCCGGCAACGGGTACAGGGAAAATGTTGTCACCGATGGATTTGATTACGAAATTACGTGACCACTTGACGAATACAGGCGCTGTTATGACAAAGCAAAAGCCATGGGTGCCGCAACTGATGTTCACTCAGACAAAAGGTAATCAACTGGCACTCGCAGCGGGAGCGGAAGGTGTCTCCATCGATGAATTGTACAGTCCTTCATTGATTGGCGACGTCATTACAGAGGAAGAAATTTGGGCATGTACGACGTGCCGTAACTGTGAAGACCAATGCCCGGTTATGAACGAACACGTCGATAAAATCATCGACCTTCGCCGTTATCTTGTGATGACAGAAGGAAAGATGGATGCGGACGCTCAACGCGCGATGACCAACATCGAACGTCAAGGGAATCCGTGGGGCTTGAACCGTAAAGAGAAGGAGAACTGGAGAGATGCTCGTCCTGACTTGCACATCCCGACAGTGAAAGAAGCGAAAAAAGCAGGCGAGGACTTCGAATACTTGCTATGGGTCGGTTCGATGGGTGCATTTGATAACCGTTCGCAGAAAATCGCATTATCTTTCGCACATCTATTGAATGAAGCGGGCGTAAGCTTTGCGATTCTCGGCAACAAAGAGAAGAACTCAGGAGATACGCCACGCCGCTTAGGAAATGAATTTTTATTCCAGGAACTGGCGACTGCTAATATTGCAGAATTCGAGAAAGCAAACGTCTCGAAAATTGTCACGATCGATCCGCATGCATACAATATTTTTAAGAATGAGTATCCGGATTTCGGATTGCAAGCAATCGTTAAGCACCATACGGAATTATTGTATGAGTTGGTGATGGCGGGCAAATTAGTTCCGAAGCATGCAATCGATGAAACGATCACGTTCCATGACTCTTGTTATCTAGGACGCTACAACGATGTCTATGACCAGCCGCGGGAAATCCTTAAAGCAATTCCTGGAGTGCAATTGGTCGAAATGAAACGGAATCGTCAGGACGGCATGTGCTGTGGAGCAGGCGGCGGGATGATGTGGATGGAAGAAGATACAGGTCAGCGCGTCAACGTGGCGCGTACCGAGCAGGCGCTCGAAGTCAGCCCGGGAATCATTTCTTCTGGTTGTCCATATTGTTTGACGATGCTATCTGACGGAACAAAAGCTGTGGAAGTGGAAGAGCAAGTCGGCACATACGATATCGCGGAATTGCTGGAACGTTCGATTTTCGGTGAACAACAGTTAGAACCTGAAACAGCGGAGGAACTAGTTGAAGAACTAGAGTTGGAGACTGAAATGGCTGCAACGGTCGAAAAGGTGGATGAAACACCGTAAAACACGGATAGAATGTCAAATTAAAATATTGCGAATAACATGATAATACAGTACAATTAGAGTATCTAAAACGCAGACAAATTAGATAATAGATAAATCAGAGGGTCTTAGTACCCTCTTTTTATCGAGATCTAGTCGAGTGAGCGTTCAGTCAGTATAAAACGGGAGGGAATGGAATGACGAGAACTGTTATTTTACAAGGTGCAAGAACACCATTTGGGAAATTAGGGGGCGCGTTGCACTCGCGAACAGCCAGCGATCTAGGGGGAGTGGCGATCAAGGCTGCATTGGAGAAGTCAGGGGTTCAAGCCGACCAAGTCGATGAAGTGATCATGGGAACTGTATTGCAAGCAGGGCAAGGCCAGATACCTTCAAGACAGGCGGCGACAAAAGGTGGTATTCCTTATAATGTCAAGACGGAAACAATCAATAAAGTATGCGCTTCCGGAATGCGCAGTATTACGCTTGGCGATCAGTTGATTCGATTAGGGGAAGAAAACGTCATCGTAGCAGGCGGAATGGAATCGATGTCCAATGCTCCATATTATTTGCCGGGCGCTCGATCCGGTCTGAAGATGGGCAATGCGACGCTCGTCGATGGCATGATTTACGACGGACTATCCTGTGCGTTTTCACCCGACCGTGTTCATATGGGTACATACGGCAACAGCACAGCGAATGAATTTTCATTGAGCCGCGAAAAGCAAGATGAATGGTCATTAAGAAGCCATGAACGCGCGCTTGCTGCCATGGATAATGGATTTTTCAAAGAAGAAATCGTAACGGTCAGCATCCCGCAGCGTAAAGGCGAGCCACTTGTCGTTTTCGAAGACGAAGCACCGCGCAAAGGTAGTTCACTAGAATCATTGGCGAAACTGCGCCCGGCTTTCGATAAGGACGGTACGATTACAGCGGGTAACGCACCTGGCGTCAATGACGGAGCATGTGCAGTCGTGCTGATGAATGAAGACGAAGCGAAAAAACTAGGTAAAGAACCACTTGCCGTAATTCTAAGTCATGCGGAAGTTGCGATTGAGCCAGAGCGATTCCCTGAAACTCCAGGTCACGTCATCAAAGCGTTACTTGAGAAAACAGGGAAGTCATTAGAAGAAGTCGATTTATTCGAAATCAATGAAGCCTTTGCCGCAGTTGCACTTGTCAGTTCGCAAATTGCCGGATTGGATGAAGACAAAGTGAACGTCAATGGAGGCGCAGTCGCGCTTGGCCATCCGATCGGAGCGAGCGGAGCACGAGTCGTCCTAACACTTGCCAATGAACTAAAACGCCGCGGCGGTGGAATCGGCATTGCAGCGATTTGTTCAGGCGGCGGGCAAGGTGACGCGATCATGATCGAAGTACCGAAAAACTAATGGACAGGAGGCATTATAAATGACGATCCAGCAAGTATTTGTCATAGGGGCAGGCCAGATGGGCGGAGGCATCGCACAAGTTTGTGCTCAAGCAGGCTACCAAGTAACACTTCACGATCTCAATGAAGAATCCTACGAACGCGGTTTTCAAGTTATCACGAAAAACTTAACGCGCAACGTAGAAAAAGGCCGCATGACGGAGGAAGAGAAACAAGCAGTCCTCGGCCGTTTCACAAAATCACTAGATTTACAAAATGCTAAAAATGCAGACATCGTCATTGAAGCTGCTGTCGAAAATATGGAAGTGAAAACATCTATCTTTGCGGAGTTGGATAAAATCACCCCAGCTCATACGATTTTAGCCTCAAACACATCTTCCTTACCGATTACCGAAATCGGCGCAGCAACGAAGCGGCCTGAAAAAGTGATCGGCATGCACTTCATGAATCCGGTGCCTGTTATGCAGCTAGTGGAAATCATCCGCGGACTCGCAACAGACGATGAGGTTTACGAAGCAGTGGAAGAGATGACGAAGAAGCTGAAGAAAACTCCAGTCGAAGTAAATGACTACCCAGGCTTTGTCGCCAATCGCATATTAATGCCGATGATCAACGAAGCGATCTTCACACTGTATGAAGGTGTAGCGACAAAAGAAGCGATTGACGATGTCATGAAAATGGGAATGAATCATCCGATGGGACCCCTGCAATTAGCGGATTTCATTGGACTTGACACATGTCTATATATTATGGAAACCCTCTATGAAGGCTTCGGAGATTCAAAGTATCGTCCATGTCCGCTGCTACGTAAGTATGTTAAGGCAGGCTGGCACGGCAAGAAGACCGGACGCGGGTTTTATACTTATTAATGATGAAGTAAAGTTTTTCATGAGCAAAAAGTTCGCTTAGATTATTTCCGTGGAAAGCGTCTGCCTTCTACGGAAATCAACGATGGGTAATCAAACAAATGATTTATTAACTAATGCCGGAAGCAAGAGGTGAAGAAGATGGATTACAACTTATCAGAAGAACAACAAATGATGCGCCAAATGGTCCGTGATTTCGCAAAAAAGGAAATTGAACCTTGGATTCCACGGATGGAAGCGGGAGAATTTCCGCGCGAGCTGCTAGAAAAGATGGGTGAACTCGGTTTAATGGGGATAACGGCACCTGAAAAATATGGGGGGGCCGGAATGGACTTCCTGTCATATATCATCGCCATACATGAGCTATCTAAAGCAAGCGCTGTCATGGGGGTCATCTTGTCTGTTCATACTTCAGTGGGAATGAATCCCATCCTCTACTTCGGTAATGAAGAACAGAAAAATCGCTACTTGCCGAAAATGGCGTCAGGTCAATACTTAGGTGCGTTCTGTCTGACGGAAACCTCTTCGGGGTCCGACGCTGGATCGTTGAAAACCAAAGCGAAACGAGTAGATGATCACTATGTATTGAATGGATCTAAAATGTTTATCACAAACGGAGGAGAAGCAGATGTCTACATCGTTTTCGCCAATACAGCACCGGAAAAAGGAACGTACGGCATCTCGGCATTTATTGTAGATCAAGATACACCTGGACTTTCAATCGGCAAAGATGAAAAGAAAATGGGCTTGCATGGCTCGCGAACCGTAGCGCTCAACTTCGATAACATGAAAGTGCCGGCAGAAAATCGACTGGGAGCAGAAGGTGAGGGCTTCAAAATCGCCATGGCGAACCTGGATGTAGGCCGAATCGGCATCGCAGCCCAAGCACTGGGCATTGCTGAAGCCTCACTAGAAGCTGCGACTGCCTATGCAAAAGAACGGGAACAATTCGGCAAACCAATCGCTGCAAATCAAGGCGTAGGCTTCAAACTAGCCGACATGGCCACAGCTACGGAAGCAGCACGACTACTAGTCTACCGAGCAGCATGGCTACGGGCAGAAAACAAATCATGCGGCAAAGAAGCCTCCATGGCCAAACTCTTCGCCTCCCAAACAGCCGTAGACAACTCAATCGAAGCCGTCCAAATCTTTGGAGGCTACGGCTACACCGAAGACTATCCGGTAGAACGCTACTTTCGAGACGCCAAAGTATGTCAAATCTACGAAGGCACCAGCGAAATTCAAAGAGTAGTCATAGCCAAGCACTTAACAAATTAGATTTAGCGCGGTACGTCTGTTGAATGGTTCGTTGCACAACGGGTTACGCTCGTTTCACCGAACGATTGGCGCGTTTCGAGTCTAGAATAGTGCGTTTCTACAAAAGATACGCTCGTTCCGGGGTGAACTTGACTATCTTTATTACTTACCAGCTACAGTGAGCTTGCAAAGTATCTTAACATATATTTTTAGGGATTGTAGCGGAGGGCGGCGACTCCGGGAGGATCAGCGTGAGCCTTGAGACCCTGGACTGAGCGAAGCGAAGGAAGCGGCTCAAGCCACGCCCTACGGAAAGCGTCCGCCTGCAGCGCAAATCCCCGGACCACAAGCCATTGTTAACCAGAAAACAACTTTAAACAAACATAAAGGGTGGGAGAAAAAATGGATTTTAAACTATCAGAAGAACATGAAATGATCAGAAAAATGGTACGCGACTTTGCAGAAAAGGAAGTCGCGCCAACCGCAGCACAGCGCGACGAAGACGAAAGCTTCGACATGAACATATTTCACAAAATGGCTGAACTCGGACTAACGGGAATCCCGTGGCCTGAAGAATATGGCGGCATCGGCAGCGACTATCTGGCCTACGTTATCGCGGTCGAAGAACTCTCACGCGTTTGCGCATCCACAGGCGTTGTCCTGTCCGCACATACCTCACTGGCAGGATGGCCGCTATTCAAATACGGCAACGAAGAACAAAAACAAAAATACCTGCGTCCTCTTGCGGAAGGTAAGAAAGTCGGTGCATACTGTTTAACGGAAGCAGGATCCGGCTCAGACGCAGGCGGTATGAAAACAACAGCGAAACTAGATGGCGATGACTATGTACTGAATGGTTCGAAAATCTTCATCACCAATGGCGGCATCGCGGACACATATATCGTCTTTGCTGTAACGGACCCAGAATCAAAACATAAAGGGACGAGTGCATTTATTGTAGAAAGTTCATTTGAAGGATTCTCAGTAGGTAAGAAAGAGAAGAAAATGGGGATTCGTTCTTCACCTACTACAGAAGTCGTTTTGGATAACTGTCGTGTGCCGAAAGAGAACCTTCTCGGCGAAGAAGGCGACGGATTCATTATCGCAATGAAAACGCTCGATGGCGGACGAAATGGGATTGCATCACAAGCAGTCGGTATTGCGCAAGGCGCACTCGATGCAGCGGTGAATTACTCGAAAGAGCGTGTACAATTCGGAAAACCGATTGTTGCGAACCAAGGTGTCAGCTTCAAGCTGGCAGACATGGCGACTTCCATCGAAGCATCCCGTCTGTTGACGTATCAGGCAGCATGGCTGGAATCTAATGACCTGCCATACGGTAAGGCATCCGCCATGGCAAAATTAATGGCTGGGGATACAGCGATGAAAGTCACGACAGAAGCGGTTCAAGTATTCGGTGGCTATGGTTATACTAAAGACTACCCAGTGGAACGCTATATGCGTGACGCGAAGATCACTCAAATTTACGAAGGAACACAAGAAATTCAACGTCTCGTCATCTCTCGTATGCTGACAAAATAACAGAGGGGAAGGGAAGGGACCCAATGCCAAAACATGAAGTGAAATCTACCGTGAAAGACGAAGATTTGATTCAGAAACGACGCGAACAAATTAGCCAAGGCGCCGTGAAACTATTTATCGCGAAAGGGTTCCATCGAACGACAACGCGCGAAATCGCCAAGGAAGCTGGCTTCAGCATCGGTACGTTGTATGAGTATATTCGTACGAAAGAAGATGTCTTATATCTCGTTTGTGACCATATTTATCACGAAGTGAAGATCCGTCTTTCTGAATTGGATACGAATGACAACACGGTGGAAGGGTTGCGCATGGCGATAGCGAAGTACTATGAACTGATTGATGACATGTCCGATGAGTTTGTCGTTATGTATCAGGAATCGAAGTCCTTGCCAAGTGAAGCACTGCGTTATGTGCTGACGAAAGAACTTGAAATGGTGGAATTGTTTGAAATGATTGTACGACGCTGTATGGAAGCCGGCAATCTGCGTATCGGTCCTGAGGAAGTATCGCTCACTGCGCATCATATTCTTGTACAAGGCCAAATGTGGTCATTCCGAAGATGGGCGCTGCGCAACACTTATTCACTTGAACGGTATATTCAGATACAGACGGATCAAATCATTAATGGACTTGCGAAATAAATAAAAGGCTCCGCTGCGGATTTGTTCTGTGGCGGAAGTCATTGTTTAGGAAGGGCGGAGAGCAAATGGCAACTGAGGAAATTTACAAACCAAAGCACCATATCCGTTTTGTGACGGCATCCAGTTTATTTGACGGGCATGACGCATCAATCAATATCATGCGAAGAATTTTACAATCGACCGGAGCGGAAGTCATTCATCTTGGACATAACCGATCTGTCGAGGAAGTTGTAAACGCTGCCATTCAGGAAGACGTACAAGGCATTGCAATTTCTTCTTATCAAGGCGGGCATGTTGAGTATTTCAAATATATGTATGATCTGCTGAAAGAACGCGGTGCTTCTCATATCAAAATCTTCGGTGGTGGCGGAGGCGTCATTATTCCGAAAGAAATCAAAGAGCTGCATGAATATGGCATCCAGTGGATCTTCTCTCCGGAGGATGGGCGGAAAATGGGTCTTCAAGGAATGATCAACCGCATCATGGAGCTATCCGACTTCTCCACTACTCCCGAAAATGAAGAAGCCAATCTGGAAAAACTCACAGCAGAGACACCGGGAATCCTGGCTAATTTGATTACCTACGTTGAAGAAAAGCATTTGCATAAGGATAAGGCAGCTGAACAGTTGCTTGCGCATGCACGAAGTCTTTCCAAGCAGACGCCGGTACTCGGAATCACGGGCACTGGGGGGGCGGGAAAAAGTTCATTAACTGATGAATTGATTCGACGTTTCTTGCAAGAGTTTCCTGATAAACGTGTCGCCATTCTTTCCATCGATCCGACGAAGCAAAAAACAGGCGGTGCGTTGCTCGGTGACCGAATCCGTATGAACGCCATTTTCACTGACCGCGTCTATATGCGTAGTTTGGCAACGCGGGGTTCACGTTCGGAGTTGACGACTGCGATTCATGATGTGCTTGATGTGACGAAAGCGGCAGGCTACGACTTGATCATCGTTGAAACGAGCGGTATCGGGCAAGGTGACGCACAGATTACGGACATTTCCGATGTCTCGATGTATGTCATGACGAGTGAATTTGGCGCACCGACACAGCTTGAAAAGATTGATATGATCGACTTTGCAGATTTGATTGTCATCAATAAATTCGAACGTAAAGGCTCTGAAGATGCATTGAGCCAAGTCCGCAAGCAGTACCAACGCAGCCATCTGTTATTTGACGAAGAGTTGGAAAACATGCCGGTATTCGGTACGATCGCCAGCCAATTCAATGATAGAGGAACGAATATTCTGTTTGCAGCATTGGTCGAACAGTTGAATAAATCAGCTGGCCTCGACTGGACAACAAGTTACGCGGAATCTGTGACGAATCAAAAACAGACAGTCATCATCCCGCCTGACCGCAGTCATTATTTGCGTGAAATCGCCGCGACCGTTCGTAATTACCATGCGAAATCCAAACAGCAAGAAGAGCTTGCGCGCCGACTGTTCCAATTGGAAGGTGCAATTGAAGCTGTCAAGGAAGCTGATTCCAATGAAGCGCTCTTGAATTCATTGACTAGTTTAAAAGAAGGTATAGAAGAGCAGCTGACAGGTGAATCAAAGCGCACGTTGAAGAACTGGCAGTCTTTGAGAGAGTCGTATAAACAAGACGAATATGTCGTCAAGATCCGAGATAAAGAGATTAGGACTGCACTCAATACGGTCAGTCTATCCGGGCTGAAAATACCGAAAGTGGTCTTGCCACAGTATAAAGACTATGGAGAAATCTTACGCTGGGTCTACAGTGAAAACGTGCCGGGCTCATTCCCTTACACGGGCGGCGTTTTCCCATTCAAACGTGAAGGTGAAGATCCGAAGCGCCAATTTGCGGGTGAAGGGACACCGGAGCGTACGAACCGCAGATTTCATTATGTATCGAAAGACGATGACGCGAAACGCTTATCAACGGCATTCGACTCCGTCACGCTTTACGGAGAAGATCCAGATGAACGTCCGGATATTTATGGTAAAGTCGGCGAATCGGGCGTTAGTATTTGTACACTTGAAGATATGAAAAAACTCTATGCCGGATTTGATCTTTGTGCACCGTCCACTTCGGTCTCGATGACGATCAACGGTCCTGCACCGATCATCTTGGCAATGTTCATGAATGCTGCTGTCGATCAGCAAGTACGGAAGAAAGAACAAGAGCTCGGTCGTCCGCTGACTGTCGAGGAATTCACCGATGTACGTGAAATGACATTCCAAACGGTACGCGGCACAGTGCAGGCGGACATCCTGAAAGAAGACCAAGGTCAAAACACCTGTATTTTCTCTACGGAATTTGCATTGCGACTGATGGGCGATATCCAGCAGTATTTTATTGATAAAAAAGTTCGTAACTATTATTCTGTTTCGATTTCAGGCTACCATATCGCGGAAGCAGGCTCGAATCCGATTTCCCAGCTGGCCTTCACATTGGCTAACGGCTTCACGTACGTCGAATATTACTTGAGCCGCGGAATGAATATTGATGATTTTGCACCGAATCTGTCGTTTTTCTTCTCGAATGGGCTAGATCCGGAATATACGGTGATTGGACGTGTCGCTCGTCGCATTTGGGCTGTTACGATGCGCGATAAATACGGCGCCAATGAACGCAGCCAAAAGTTGAAGTACCATATCCAGACTTCGGGCCGCAGTTTGCACGCGCAGGAAATCGACTTCAACGATATCCGCACGACATTGCAGGCATTGATGGCTTTGCAGGATAACTGTAACTCGCTGCATACGAATGCGTACGACGAAGCGATCACGACACCGACGGAAGAGTCTGTACGCCGTGCGATGGCGATTCAGATGATTATCACCAAAGAGCATGGATTGTCGAAAAATGAAAATCCTCTGCAAGGAGCATTCGTCATCGAGGAGCTGACAAGCTTAGTAGAAGAAGCGGTACTTCAAGAATTCGATCGTCTGAATGACCGCGGGGGCGTACTGGGCTCGATGGAAACACAGTATCAGCGAGGTAAAATCCAGGAAGAATCGATGTACTACGAAATGAAAAAACATTCAGGTGAGCTGCCGATCATCGGCGTCAATACGTACTTGAACCCGAATCCGCCATCTGAAGAAGATATCGACAATATGGAACTGGCACGCGCAACAAAGGAAGAGAAAGAAGCGCAAATCCGCAACTTGCGGGCTTTCCAGTCGGCGCACGCAGAAGAAGCTGAACAGGCACTGCGGAATCTTCAACAAACAGCTGTTTCAGGAGGCAATGTCTTCGCGGAATTGATGAAAACCGTACAAGTCGCAAGCTTAGGTCAAATCACCAACGCTTTATATGAAGTAGGCGGCCAGTACCGAAGAAATATGTAATTACCCCGAGAAAGCTGCGTGAATCACGCAGCTTTTTTGAGATTGCAGGGTGGAGTGTGAAACGGCGCTCATAAGGTTTTGCTCCGCGCTCATAAAACTACTCGTAGCGCTCATAAAGTCCCGTTTCACGCTCGTAAAGCCACTCGCCACGCTCATAGGACCTTGTTCTGCGCTCATAAACAACCCTACATACAAAATCACTTCACATCAAAGTGGATAAACTGGTAATTTTATCTGTATAATGAAAAGAACGAATAGAAAGGGATGTGTTGAAGGTGAGATGGTATTATCATTTGATCATAATTGTGCTTCTATTTCTTCTCACATTCATCTTTTATAGCAGCGGTCTAGGAGTAATACCCTTCGCCTTCACAGCCATCTACCTAGGGTGTCTGACTATCAAAGAATACAGAAACGTAAAGAGAAGCAAAAGAATGTAGCATATTGGAACACAAACTGTATATAATGTAAACTATGCTTATGTGTTGAAGAAAGGACGTGCCATACATTGAATATCCATGAAATGACAAAAGAACAATTAGCAGAAGAGTCGTTCATTAATATTACTTTCCAAATCCTTACTGAACGACGTGAATCTCTTACCCTACAGCAACTGATGGACGAAATTCAAAAACTTACGGGTGTTTCCGACAAAGACCTAAAAGAACGCCTCGTTCAATTCTATACAGATCTGAACATTGATGGCAGATTCCTGGCTATCCAAGACAACCGCTGGGGCTTACGCGAATGGTATCCAGTCGACCAAATCGAAGAAGAAACAGCACCTGTCGTAAAAGTCCGCAAAAAGAAAAAGAAGAAAAAGGACTACGATGACGAAGAAGAGATTGAAGAAGATGACGAGGACGAAGAACTCTTCGATGAAGAATATGTAGAACTCGGCGAAGAAGACGAGGAAGACGTGGACGACGAAGAGGAAGACGAGGAAGTTATCGAAATCGAAGAAGACCTGATTGATCCGGATGACGACTTGGAAGTAATTCCTGATGAAGAAATCGACCTTGATGAAGAAGATGAAGAGGACGATGAAGAAGAGGAAGACTTCGAGGAAGAAGAATAACAAGACTTGACTTTTGGCGCCTGAAAATATAAGATTTGTATGGGCTCCTGAAAAGGACACATGAATTCGTGTATACGCGCTCCTTATTGTAGTTATGCTACAACTGGGGCGCTTTTTTGATTTTTCATCTTAGCCTTCGAGCATGTAAAAAGAACAAATGGAGGAACCACACATGACAAAATATATTTTTATTACGGGCGGCGTTGTCTCGTCCTTAGGTAAAGGAATCAACGCTGCATCACTCGGGAGATTGCTGAAAAATCGCGGTTTGAAAGTAACCAATCAAAAATTCGACCCATACATCAATATCGATCCGCGCATGATGAGTCCATACCAGCACGGTGAAGTGTTCGTAACGGAAGATGGCGCGGAAACGGATCTCGATATCGGACATTACGAGCGTTTTATCGACATTAAATGCAATCGCTACTCCAACGTCACTATGGGGAAAGTCTATGACCTAGTCTTACGAAAAGAGCGCAGCGGTGAATATAAAGGAGCTACTGTACAAGTAATTCCACATATTACAAATGAAATTAAAGAACTCGTTAAACGTGCAGGCGAAACGTTGAACGCTGACGTAGTCATCACGGAAATCGGGGGAAGTGTCGGCGATATCGAATCCTTGCCTTACTTGGAAGCAATCCGCCAGCTGAAGACAGATTTAGGCAAAGACGACGTCATGTACATCCATAACACATTAATTCCATACCTCCATGCAGCAGGCGAAATGAAAACAAAACCAACTCAGCACAGCGTTAAGGAACTGAGAAGTCTTGGGATCCAGCCGAATATGATTGTGGTGCGCAGTGAGTATCCTGTACCGCAAGAAATGAAAGATAAAATTGCGTTATTCTGTAACATCAAGCCAGAAGAAGTGATCGAAGCACTGGACGCAGAAACATTGTATGAAGTGCCGCTTCGTTTGCACGAACAACATATGGACCAAATTGTTGTCGATTTCCTTGGATTGGAAACACCACAGCCAGAGTTGGCAGAAGTTGAAGAACTTGTGAAGTTGGTTAAATCACTGAAAGAAAAAGTGAAAATCGGTCTTGTCGGAAAGTATGTAGAGCTACAAGATGCGTATATTTCTGCTGTTGAAGCTATGCGTCACGCAGGTTATGCCTTCGATACAGATGTGGAGATCAAGTGGATTAATTCCGAAGAAGTCACTGTAGAGAATGTTGAAGAATTCCTTGGAGATGTCGATGGAATTCTTGTTCCAGGTGGTTTCGGAGATCGCGGAATCGATGGGAAGATCGAAGCGATCACATATGCACGCGAACATAAAGTTCCGTTTTTTGGAATCAGTTTAGGTTTGCAACTAGCAGCAACCGATATCGCGCGAAACGTTCTTGGCTTGAAAAATGCTCATTCCTTGGAGTTTGACGCAAATACAGAACACCAAATTACGACATTCCATCCGGATTGCCGTACGGCGGATGAAGCAGACAGCACATTGCGTCTTGGCGCATACCCATGTAAACTTTCAGAAAATACGAAAGCGTACACTGCATATGGTGAAGAACTTGTTTATGAACGCCACCGTCACCGTTATGAAATTAATTTAGCTTATCGTGCGCAGTTGGAAGAAGCTGGTTTTATCGTTTCTGGTATCAGCCCGGACGGCCGCTTGATCGAAATTATGGAACTGCAAGAGCACCCATTCTTCGTAGGCTGCCAATTCCATCCGGAGTTTGCATCCCGTCCGACACGCCCACAACCATTGTTCCGCGAATTTATCCGCGCTGCATTGGATCATCGTTAAAAAGGAAAAAGCCGACAGGATCCTATAGAATTCTGTTGGCTTTTTCACATTTATTTAACTTATTCATCATCCAATAATTCATCCAGCGACAGTTTTACAGCTTCATAAATGAAGAGAGCAGCGAGTGCGTGTGGCTCGACAATGCGTTCACCTGTTGGTCCGGGAAGAAGTCCTTTTTTCAAGCCGGTGGATATGTACGTTAAAGCAAGATCGGCAAGTTCATTGGAGTCCTCTGCTGAATCGGCTGCCAATACAGCGAATGGAATGAATTGATCCGCCAGTTGTTTTGCCAATTGAACGGCTGCAGGATGATCTGCCTTTCTAACAATCAGCCAAACGCGATCGGCTGTAGTAAGGGAAATATCGCCAGTATAGCGAACAGCCTGCCGCAATGGTTCCGCACCGTGTAAAGCGGTAGCTGTAACAGCTTCCATCTCATCAAAAGCAGCAAGGATGATCCGTCCTTCACCTACTAGTGCCTGTGCAAGCAGCCGAGCTGTTTCCTCGATTGCCTCCTCCTGAGATCCTGAGATCCGCTCTAAAAGTCCTCTGATCTGTGTCGTTAATATTTTCAATTGTATCCCTCCAAAGATTTAGTATATTAGACAAGAGTTAGAAGTGCAAAAACAGATTGCTGAAAAAAGAAGGAAAACTTTGGATTGTTGCGAATAATATACAATAGAGAAGTATAGACAAACTTTAGATATGAAATTTCCTTGAACGCTTTAATAGATTAAAGCGTTGGAACTCGAAAAGGTAATTTCATCCTCTCAGCAAATCGGTTACACTGTATGTACTGTTGCAAAATCTTGTTGCTAATGAAATAAATAAAGAAGGTGAATGGATTGAAGCAAATATTGATAATTGATGACCAGCCAGGCATTCGGTTGCTGTTGGAAGAAATATTCAGACAAGCAGGTCTCGGAACGACATTAGCTTCAAATGGAAAAGAAGCCTTGGATAAATTAGAATACCTGCAACCAGACTGTATCTTGCTGGACATGAAAATGCCTGGCATGAACGGTGTTGAAGTTCTGCGCGAAATTAGAAAGCGAACTCCAAATGCTCTTGTCATGATGATGACAGCTTACAGTGAAATTGAGTTGACAGAAGAAGCTGGGAGACTCGGCATTGACAATCATTTCACCAAGCCGTTTGATATATTTGAAGTACGGGACACGGTCTTAAAAAGGTTGCAAACACAGGACGCATGACAGTAGTAATAATGAAGTGGATTTGGTATGCTAGAGAGCAGAAAGTATAATGAAAACAGACAGAAACCCGTAGACAACTCAAGGAGGAATTTTGCATGCCACTCGTCTCGATGAAAGAAATGATGATTCAAGGAAAAAAGCAAGGATACGCAATCGGTCAATTCAACTTAAATAATTTAGAATATACACAAGCGATTTTGCAGGCTGCTGAAGAGGAAAAATCGCCAGTCATTTTAGGAGTTTCCGAAGGTGCGGCTCGTTATATGGGCGGCTTCAAAACCGTTGTTATGATGGTTAAAGGACTAATGGAAGATTACGGTACAACTGTGCCTGTTGCCATTCATTTAGACCACGGTTCCAGCTTCGAAAAATGTAAAGAAGCGATTGAAGCCGGGTTCACATCCGTCATGATCGATGCATCTTCTAAACCACTCGCGGAAAACATCGAAATCACGAAGCAGGTAGTGGACTTCGCAAAACAGCATAACGTATCCGTAGAAGCTGAACTTGGAGTCGTTGGTGGACAGGAAGACGACATCATTGCAGACGGCGTGATCTACGCAGATCCTGCTGAGTGTAAAGAATTGGTGGAAAAGACAGGTATCGATTGCTTAGCTCCAGCGCTTGGTTCAGTACACGGACCATATAAAGGGGAGCCGAACTTAGGTTTCAAAGAAATGGAAGAGATCTCAAGCCAAAGCGATCTGCCACTCGTATTGCATGGCGGCACAGGGATTCCGTTAAAGGATATCCAACGTGCGATTTCATTGGGCACATCTAAAATTAACGTCAACACTGAAAATCAGATTCAAGGCACGAAAGCAGTGCGTGAAACACTTGGAGCAGATACTGAAGTGTATGATCCACGTAAATATCTTGGCCCAATGCGCGAAGCAATCAAACAAACTGTCATCGGCAAGATGCGTGAATTTGGCAGTTCTCAGCAAGCGTAAATCAGGAATAACCGGATAGAAAAAAGGAGGAGCAAATTATGTCTCCTTCTTTTATATTTGAATTAAGACAAAAAACAAACTAGCAGGGGGATCATTCACTTGAAATTTTTCATAGATACCGCAAACTTTGATGAAATTAAAGAAGCACACAGCTGGGGCATTGTTTCCGGCGTGACGACCAACCCTTCACTTGTAGCAAAAGAAAATATTTCATTTCACGATCGCTTAAAAGAAATTACGGCTCTCGTACCAGGATCTGTCAGCGCGGAAGTCATTTCGCTCGACGCGGAAGGTATGATTGAAGAAGGACGTAAACTTGCAAGCATCGCAAAAAATATTACCGTGAAACTACCGATGACGCCTGAAGGATTGAAAGCTTGTTCAGTGTTCGCAGCGGAAGGCATTCAAACGAATGTCACGCTCGTCTTCAGTGCCAATCAAGCATTGCTTGCAGCGCGTGCAGGCGCAACATACGTCTCGCCTTTTATTGGGCGCTTGGATGATATTGGTCAAAACGGGGTCGAATTAATCGAAACCATCTCTGACATTTTCACAATCCACGATCTAGATACACAAATCATTGCAGCTTCAATCAGACACCCTCAGCATATTACCGCCGCCGCATTAGCAGGAGCTCATATCGCGACGACACCATTCAACGTGTTGAAGAGTTTATTCGCACATCCGTTAACAGCTAAAGGAATCGATCAATTTTTGAAAGACTGGGAAACTAGAACGAATAAGTGACGAAATCAATCATGCCGCGGTGTGATTGCGTCTGGATTTTGAATCGAGGCCTGCATGATGCAGGTCATGCAGTCTTTGCTGTACAATGTGGAGCAAAGACTGCGTTCCTATTTTATACTCCTTACAAAATCCATGACATCCGCCGGAGGCTTTTATTTGGATTCAGCGGGCCTTAGAACACCCGCTGAACTGAAAAAAACATTTGCATTCTTACCGCCACATATAGAAGTGTGGTAGACTGCTGAATTCAAATAAAAGGAGATCGAAATGGACGTTTACAAAATTAAAGGCGGAAATCGGCTTCAGGGGAAGGTGAGAGTAAGCGGTGCGAAAAACAGTGCGGTTGCTCTTATTCCCGCAGCCATTCTTGCTGACTCACCTGTAACGATTGCAGGTCTTCCGGAGATTTCAGATGTTATGACATTGCAAAAACTAGTGGAAGAGATTGGTGGAAATGTAGAAATAGAAGAAGGCAAGATGACGATCGATCCTTCAGAAATCGTTTCCATGCCACTTCCGAATGGCAACGTGAAAAAGCTTCGCGCTTCTTCTTACATGATGGGCGCGCTGCTCGGCAAGTTCAAGCATGCGGTGATTGGCTTGCCTGGAGGTTGTCACTTAGGACCTCGGCCGATTGACCAGCATATCAAAGGTTTTGAAGCACTTGGAGCAAAAGTCACGAATGAACATGGTGCCATTTATTTGCGGGCAGATGAATTGCGCGGTGCCAAAATTTATTTGGACGTAGTCAGTGTCGGTGCCACCATTAATATTATGTTGGCCGCTGTCATGGCAAAAGGAAAAACAGTTATCGAAAATGCTGCGAAAGAGCCTGAAATCATTGATGTAGCGACATTATTATCGAATATGGGCGCGAATATCAAAGGGGCCGGTACGAACGTCATTCGGATTGAAGGTGTGGAAAAACTTCATGGCACTAAGCACACAATCATCCCGGATCGGATCGAAACGGGTACTTATATGATTATGGCAGCGGCAATCGGAGACGGCATCACGATCGACAACGTCATACCGCTGCATGTTGAAGCAGTCACCGCCAAGCTTCGTGAAATGGGCGTCAAAGTAGAAGTCGGAGAAGAACAAATCTACATTCCGAAGACAGAGAAATTCGAGGCGGTTGACGTCAAAACACTCGTCTATCCAGGGTTTCCTACAGATCTCCAACAGCCGTTCTGTGTGCTATCAACACAAGCGGAAGGTTCATCAATCCTGACTGACACTATCTATCCGGCAAGGTTCAAACAAATAGATGAACTTCGCCGAATGAACGCAGATGGAAGAGTGGAAGGTCGCTCGGCAATTATTACCGGACCGACAGCAATGCAGGCTGCTACAGTACGCGCAACGGATCTGCGGGCTGGTGCAGCATTGATAATTGCGGGATTGATCGCCAGCGGAGAAACAGAAATCCAGGGAATTGAACATATCGAACGCGGCTATAGCCAAATTATTCCGAAGCTAAAAATGCTCGGTGCTGATATCAACAAAGTAGAAGGACTCAAAACAGCTTCTATTTCTGAGTGACGACAATTATCGATTTCGTGTATAATAGACTGCAACGACACATCCAGAGTAAAGTCATTTAAGTAATGATGGATGCGGACGTAGGCAAATGAAGGTAAAACGCGTCGAGCGCCTTACCGCAAACAGGAGGAACAAAACAGTATGGAACGTAGTTTATCGATGGAACTAGTACGTGTTACAGAAGCGGCAGCCGTTGCGGCAGCTCGCTGGATGGGACGCGGTTTGAAGAATGAAGCGGATGATGCAGCAACAGAAGCCATGCGGACGGTTTTCGACACAATTCCGATGGAAGGTGTTGTCGTTATTGGTGAAGGCGAAATGGATGAAGCGCCAATGCTCTATATCGGTGAAGAACTAGGAACGGGCCATGGACCGGCAGTGGATGTTGCGGTCGATCCTGTAGAAGGTACGAATATTGTCGCTGCTGGTGGCTGGAATGCGCTTGCGGTACTTGCTGTTGCAGATAAAGGAAACCTTTTGAATGCACCTGATATGTATATGGATAAAATTGCGGTGGGTCCGGAAGCAGTTGGCAAAATCGATATTGACGCGTCCGTTACAGATAACTTGAAAGCTGTAGCAAAAGCGAAAAATAAATCTGTTTCCGATATCGTTGCTTCTGTCTTAAATCGTGAACGTCATAAAGATATTATCGAAGAAATTCGCCAAGCTGGCGCGCGTATCAAGTTGATTGAAGACGGCGATGTAGCAGGCGCTTTGAATACGGCTTTTGACGATACAGGCGTTGATATTTTATTCGGAAGAGGCGGGGCTCCTGAAGGTGTCATCGCAGCAGTCGGCTTAAAATGCTTAGGTGGAGAAATCCAAGGGCGTCTTGTTCCTTCCAATGACGAAGAAAGAGAACGTTGCATCAAGATGGGCATCGATGTAGATAAAGTCCTAAAAATGGATGACTTGGTTAAAGGAGACGACTGTATTTTCGCAGCGACTGGAGTAACAGACGGCGAATTGCTTGGCGGTGTACAGTTTAAAGGGACATACAGCCGAACACATTCGATTGTCATGCGCTCTAAATCAGGTACAATCCGCTTTGTCGAAGGTCGCCACAGCATGAAGAAAAAACCACTTCTCGTTATGCAAGACTAACTCCCTCATTACCCGGCGTCACAGCCGGGTCACTTTTTCCTGAAACTATAAAACCATAATGCACGTAATGAATTATGCCTTGGCATAATGGCGTTCGAATACTCTCTGAACAATAACGAACTCGCATTCATTTCACTATCTATTGAGATGGGAGTTTTCTGCTTAATTCAGATAAAAGGAAAGGAAGCGCACTAAGTATCTTCCTTTCTATTTCTCGCGTCGAAATTTTCTTATACTATAAATGAAGAGTGGTGTACGCATAGATGACAATGATTACCCTTGCAGACCTAGAGAATATGACGCTGAAAGAGCTATATGCACTAGCGAAGGAGTTTAAAATCACGAACTATGGCAAGCTGACAAAGAAAGAATTAATTTTCGCTATTTTGAAATCTCGTGCCGAGCAAGAAGGCTTCTTTTTCATGGAAGGTGTATTGGAGATTATCCAATCAGAAGGATACGGTTTCTTACGACCGATCAACTATTCTTCGAGCTCAGAGGATATATACATATCTGCCTCCCAAATCCGTCGCTTTGATTTGCGTAACGGCGATAAAGTAACAGGGAAAGTCCGTCCGCCAAAAGAGAATGAGCGATACTATGGCTTGCTGCAGGTTGAAGCAGTCAATGGACAAAATCCCGAAGTGGCACGTGAACGTGTTCATTTCCCAGCATTGACCCCATTGTATCCAGAACGCCAAATTCAATTAGAAACGACACAAAGTCGTATATCTACACGTATCATGGACCTCGTATCACCTGTAGGATTCGGCCAACGTGGATTGATCGTCGCACCGCCGAAAGCAGGGAAGACGATGCTGTTGAAAGAAATCGCCAACGCCATCACGACGAATCATCCGGAAGCTGAACTAATCGTCTTGCTGATCGATGAACGCCCTGAGGAAGTAACCGATATTGAGCGTTCTGTCAAAGCAGATGTTGTCAGCTCTACATTTGATGAAGTACCGGAAAACCATGTCAAAGTAGCTGAACTCGTATTGGAACGTGCAATGCGCTTAGTTGAACATAAACGTGATGTCATCATTTTAATGGACTCCATAACCCGACTGGCTCGTGCATTTAACTTAGTGATCCCGCCGAGCGGACGTACATTGTCCGGAGGGATTGATCCGGCCGCATTCCACCGTCCAAAACGATTCTTCGGTGCAGCACGTAACTTGGAAGAAGGCGGAAGCCTAACAATCCTGGCAACGGCCCTCATCGAAACGGGCTCCCGCATGGACGAAGTTATCTATGAAGAATTTAAAGGAACGGGCAACATGGAGCTTCATCTAGACCGAAGCCTGGCTGAACGCAGAATCTTCCCGGCACTCGACATCCGCCGTTCCGGAACACGGAAAGAGGAGCTGCTCATTCCGAAAGAAAAGTTAGAAAAACTATGGGCTATCCGAAAAACCTTCTCCGACGCTCCGGACTTTGCCGAACGTTTCCTGAAAAAACTTCGTCAATCCGAAAACAACGAAGAATTTTTTGAGAAATTAAATGAAGAAATGAAAGCCCATCGTAAGGGTAAGGGATTGATTTAAGTTAGCGAAGAGTGGTGATAGGAGGTGTGGTCCGTGGATTTGCGCTCTCAGTGGAGGCGAAGTAGTATGTACTCCGGGATTTACGCTCCAGACGGTACGCTTTCCGGAGGGCGTGGCTTGAGCCGCTTCCTTCGCTTCGCTCAGTCCAGGGTCTCAAGGCGCACGCTGATCCTCCCGGAGTCGACCGTCTTCCGCTCCAATCCATAGTTAGTGTGTAGAGACACATAGCAAGCTCCTTGTAGTTGTTTAGATCTGAGAAGAGTTCACACACTCAGAGTACAAAACTGGCATCTTTCATTGACTTAGTTTAAGGTCGTAAGTGATTTTTTGGACAATTAGCCTGCGGGCAATATTTTTTAGTATTAACTTTTAAACTTTGAGCATTATTGTAAGGAAGCATCACTTTATTGCTAATAAATTACAATGAACTAGCCATTATACTTCCCATCAAAAAGTAGGGATTGGAGCGGCGGGTGGCGACTCCGGCGGGATTAGCGCGACAGGTGAGACCCCACAGGAGCGAAGCGACGAGGAGGCTCACCGCGCGCCCCGCGGAAAGCGTCCACCCAGAGCGCAAATCCCGGACATTCACTGATTAATCTTTTATTTTTAAGCATTTATTGGCGCCCTAAAGCCCAATAAAAACCCAAATCAAACAGTTGCGCCGAACACTCGATTTTGCTATACTGTTCAAGTACGGTATTCACCGTGCACTGCATATGCGGCTGACATATACGGGCCGTGTACGGCATCGATCCGTTTTATTGGCAATCGGTCAATAAAACACCCTATAATTCATACTCTGTTCCAGATGGTTCAGGGCGAGAGGAGAGAGACCGATGAAAGCAGGAATTCATCCAGATTACAAACTTGCAAAAGTTGCTTGCTCATGTGGCAATACATTCGAAACAGGTTCTGTAAAAGAGGATATTCGAGTAGAAGTTTGCTCAGAATGTCACCCATTCTACACTGGACGCCAAAAGTTTGCTGCAGCGGACGGCCGTGTCGACCGTTTCAACAAAAAATACGGCATCAAGTCAGAAGGACAAGAGTAATCAAATGCCAGATACCCGTCAGGTGCAGTCGTGCCAGACGGGTATTTTTATAAGTAAAAGCAGAGAACGATCATAAACAGTGGGTAAGCGCTCATAACCCAGGAAAACGCGCTCAAAAGCAAGACCGGTGCGCTTGTAACTTGTGCTTACACGCTCATAACCCTAGCCAAAACACACCATACATAGCACGACACTGAAAGGAGATTGACCATGTACGTTTCAATGCAAGGCGGCTGGATGGAAGTCATCTGCGGCAGTATGTTTTCAGGTAAATCGGAGGAGCTCATTCGCCGGATTCGCCGGGCGGAATTCGCTAAACAGAAAATAGCGGTATTCAAGCCGGCAATCGATGATCGATACAGCGAGGAAGCTGTTGTCAGCCATGACGGCACATCAATGATCGCCAATCCGATAGCGAGAGCCAATGAAATTCCGAATCTCGTCACAGATGATTTCGATGTGGTCGCCATTGACGAAGCACAATTTTTTGATGAAGAAATTCTAGACGTCGCGATCAGTTTAGCCGATCGCGGTTTTCGCGTCATCATCGCCGGGCTCGACCAAGACTTCAGGGGCGAACCGTTCGGGCCAATGCCACGATTGATGGCAGTAGCAGAACTCGTCACAAAACTTCAGGCGGTCTGCACCGTTTGTGGATCTCCGTCAAGTCGGACGCAACGATTGATCGATGGAAATCCTGCCCGATACGATGATCCGATCATTCTCGTTGGCGCGTCGGAAGCCTACGAACCGCGATGCCGCCAACACCATGAAGTCCCAGTCGGTCAAGCGGAGCGCGCAAAATAAAGATAATTCACCGTCTATCCATATGCACGAAAGGATAGGCGGTTCTGCTATATCCTGAAAACCCATACTACAGAAGAGGTGAACGCATTATGTTCGACAGACTGCAAGCAGTAGAAGACCGATATGATCGACTCAATGAACTTCTGAGTGATCCAGAAATTGTGAATGACTTGGAAAAACTTCGAAACTACTCCAAAGAACAGTCCGATTTGCAGGAAACCGTTGAAGTGTACCGAGAATATAAAGAAGTCCAAGCACAATACAAAAATGCGAAAGATATGCTCGAAGAACCACTCGATGACGAAATGAAAGAACTTGTCAAAATGGAAATCGATGAACTGGAAGACCGAATCGAGCCGCTCGAGGAACAGTTGAAGATTTTGCTCGTTCCGAAAGATCCCAATGACAATAAAAGTGTCATTATGGAAATCCGAGGTGCGGCAGGCGGAGATGAAGCCGCTCTATTCGCAGGCAGCCTATACCGTATGTATACTCGCTTTGCTGAGATGAATCACTGGAAAGTGGAAGTGATCGACTCGTCACCAACAGAGCTTGGCGGCTTCAAGGAAATCATTTTCATGATTGACGGCAACGGTGCCTATTCAAAACTGAAGTACGAAAATGGAGCACACCGCGTACAGCGTGTACCGGAAACCGAATCAGGCGGTCGAATTCATACATCCACCGCCACGGTCGCTTGTTTGCCGGAAGCGGAAGAAGTAGAGATCGAAATCCATGACAAAGATGTCCGTACCGATACATTCGCTTCATCTGGACCCGGTGGACAGTCCGTCAACACGACAATGTCTGCAGTCCGGCTTACGCATTTGCCAACAGGCATCACGGTGTCATGTCAGGATGAAAAATCTCAAATTAAAAACAAAGAAAAAGCGATGAAAGTATTGCGTGCACGTGTCTACGATAAATTTATGCAAGAAGCGCGTGCAGAATACGATGAGAAACGTAAATCGGCGGTCGGATCAGGAGATCGCTCAGAGCGTATCCGGACATATAATTTCCCTCAAAACCGAATAACTGATCACCGAATCGGTTTGACGATCCAAAAGCTTGATCAGATCATCGAAGGGAAATTGGATGAAGTGATCGATGCGTTAATAATTGAAGAACAAGCACACCGCTTGGAAAGTTTGGATCAAAATGACTGAAACTATTCTAGAATCTGTACAGCGTGCGAAGCAACTATTGAATGCGAAAGAGCTGGATGTGAATGCAGCTGAGTTGGCGATGCAAGCTGTAACAGGCAAAAGTCGGGCGGGTTATTTTGCCGCACTCCGTGATCAATTACCGGAAGAATCTCGCTCGCTATTTTGGGAGTATATTGAAGAGCTTTTAACAGGCAAACCAATTCAATATATTCTTGAAGAAGAATCATTTTATGGCTATTCCTTCGAAGTGAATGAACGTGTCCTGATCCCTCGGCCTGAAACAGAAGAATTGGTATTCTATGCATTGAGTCGTGCAAGACGGCTGTTTGGAGACAAGGTGATTCAATTTGCAGATATCGGGACAGGAAGTGGGGCGATTGCTGTCGCGTTCAAAAAAGAACGACCCAATGCACAAGTGACCGCGACGGATGTTAGTGAAGAAGCGTTGCAAGTAGCCAAACGTAATGCGCAGCGCAATGACGTAGAAATAACGTTTCGGCAAGGTGACATGGAGGAGCCGCTCATGGGACAAACATGGGATGTCATTCTTTCCAACCCTCCTTATATCGCAGAACATGAAAAAAGCGATATGTCGGCGACGGTATTTGACTTCGAACCGTCTTCCGCTTTATTTGCCGAAGAGGATGGACTGTACTTTTATCGAAGACTAGCAGAACGGTTAGCTCCTTTGATGAATAAACGGGCGCTGATCGGATTTGAAATCGGTTATCAACAAGGTGAAATTGTGCAGCAATTCCTACAGAAAGCCTTCCCTGAAGCCAATGTAGACATCGTGCAAGATATTAATAAAAAAGATCGAATGATATTTTGTGAGATTCAGTGAATAAAACATCTTCCTTCGGGTCATGATAGATTCAGGAGGGGATGACATGTTACAAGATTACACGATTAAAAAACAACCGACAAAAACTTCAAAATTAATTGCTTCTATAGAATTTATACTCGTGCTGTTAGCGATTCAAGGGGTACTGTTATTATTCAATCAAGAGGTACCAACAAGTGAAGTAGCTCAATTTCGTATTCTAGCAAACTCAAATACCGCTGAGGATCAACGGATAAAACAAGAAGTACAGAAAAAGATTGCACCACTACTCGATCAGGCGATCAGTCAGTCAACGACGCAACAACAGTTGCATGACAGGCTTCAACATTTGGAACCTACGATCGAACAACTTGCTGGAGAATATGCAAATGGTTCAGCTGTAACATTTGAACACAAAGCTGCACTTATTCCGCCGAAGAGAATTGGTTTTGCGATTCAGCAGCAGGACGTTTATGATGCCTATATTTTGAAAATCGGCAAAGGAAAAGGGGATAATTGGTGGTGTGCACTATTCCCCAAAGTCTGTTATCCAGAGGAAGCGACAGTAACTGAAACAGAAGAAGAGCCTGTTAAGTTCTTCGTCTGGGAGTGGATAAAATCATGGTTTTCGTAAAACTATTCACAGATTTTGTGGATAAATTGAATGAAATGTGTATAAGAGGGGGTTGGACAGATGGAAACAATACTAAACTCAGTGGATAACCTCGTGGATAACGAAAAAACATATGAACAAGCTGTGGATATCCTGAAATCAGGAGGTCTTGTTGCATTCCCTACTGAAACAGTATATGGATTGGGAGCTGTTGCTACGGACGAACAAGCTGTGCGGAAAATCTTTGAGGCGAAGGGAAGACCTGCCGATAATCCGCTCATCGTACATATCGGAAGAAAGTCAGACATGGAGCGCTTTGTTGCGGAAGTGCCTGAAGTAGCAGAACAATTAATAAAAGCTTTCTGGCCTGGTCCGCTGACATTGGTAATGGAGAAGAAGCCGGGAGTCATCGCGGAAACCGTCACGGCAGGCATGGCGACAGTGGCGATTCGTATGCCGGATCATCCTGTGGCACTGCAATTATTGAAAAAACTTGGACTTCCACTCGCTGCACCGAGTGCGAACCGCAGCGGTAAACCTAGCCCGACAGAGGCGGAGCACGTATACCACGATTTATTTGGTAGGATTCCACTCATCTTAGACGGTGGTGCGACAGGTATTGGTGTAGAATCCACAGTACTGGACGTCACCGTCACACCACCCGTCATTTTGCGTCCGGGCGGCATCGTCAAAGAACAACTGGAAGCTTTGATCGGAACAGTTCATTTGGCGTCAAAATCAGAAGATGAAACAGAAACACCGCGCGCTCCTGGAATGAAATATACCCATTATGCACCGGAAGCGCCTTTATACGTCATCGAATCGGACGCTTCAAAATTAGAGGATGCACTCGACAGTATTCATCGTCAAGGTAAACGGGCTGCCGTCATCGGGCCAGACGAGTTGCACACGGCAAAAGCGGATTGGTACTTTACAACGGGTGCACTCGACAGCAGTGAAGCAATGGCTGCGCATCTGTACAAGGCGATTCGTCAATGTGACAACACCGAAGCAGACATCATCTTGGCGATCGAAACCGACCAAGCTGGTATAGGGGCAGCTGTCATGAATCGATTGGATAAAGCCTCCGACGGCAAACGATATTTCGAATAAAACAAAAGACGAATAGCCCCCTGAAGCAGACGCATAAGATGGATAGATGCGAACTGTAAGGGGGCTTACTCATTGATTGAAATCATAGCGGCCGTCGTTACGACGATCGATATCCTCATCGTCTACACAATTCTTCAATTGCGGCGCGGAAGATTCATGATCGCGCTATGGACTACCTTTTTGAATATGCTATTGCCGCTAGTCGGGTTTTATATGGGCGAGTGGACTGTCCACTTCTTTGCAGGATGGGGTCCCCTACTTTCGGGTGTCCTAATTGGACTAGTCGGTCTCCATATGTTACTTGATGACGGAGAACAGCCTTCAGTAATGGATAAAATCTCGCCTTTTTTCTTGGCATTGCTCGTCAGTATCGATGCCTTCACTGTCAGTGTGACATTTGGCATGATGCAATTGAATAAGTGGCTATTCATTTTTGTGTCAGGTTTCTTTTCATTCGTCTTTTCTATTGTCGCATTGTTATCCACAGGGCGTATTAAATTGATCAATGGAACCTATATTAGACGCATTACTGGAATTGTTTTCATTATTATAGGTGTAATGTCCTTTATCTTTTAACAATTAGTGTTTCTTTTCTCTCATAAATCCGTTATTATTTATAGTAGGTGAGGAAAATGAATATTTATTTTATTTGCACAGGTAATACATGTAGAAGTCCTTTAGCGGAAGCTCTGTTGAATAATGAAAAGTTGCCGGGCGTCACGGCAAAATCTGCAGGCATCCACTCAATGGATGGACTGCCGATTTCCGTGAATTCCGCTCAATTGCTGAAGGAAGCCGGAATTCCGTACAGTGAATTTTCAAATGAACTCAAGTTCTCTGAAATGCAGTGGGCTGACCTCGTCCTGACAATGACAGTTGGCCACAGGGATTTCCTGCACAGCAGCTATCCCGAAATGAAGGAAAAGATTTTCACATTAAAGGAGTATGTAGGGGAGAAGAATGGTTTTGACGTCCATGATCCATATGGTGGCGACTTAGCGACATACCGTACAACGTTCATGGAACTAACAGAACTTATTAAAGCGGTAACCCGAAAGCTCTCGGAGGGAAATTTATGACGGAAACAAGAACAAGGAAAGTGGGTCTGCGAAAAAAGTTTGTCTATTTTATCGTCATTCTCGCAGTCATCACTTATTCAACGAGTGCGGTGTTCATTAATTGGGTACAACCGACATTCTTCCCCAATGTAAAGCCATTTGTATTTCAACTGATCACATATGCTCTTGGCGTTTTATGGTCAGGTATTTTGGCGGCATTATTCAGTGTGATTTTAACGAAACCATTGCAGCGATTGGAAACAGCTGCGATGAGAGTAGCAGATGGGAAGATTGGGCACGATATCGAACTGTCAAATTCATCTGATGAAATTCATTCAGTCGCGAAAGCATTCCGGCAAGTTGTCGTGAACTTGCGGAGCATCATCGAACAAATCGAATCAAACTTTCAAACGACCGTTCAATCAGTAGACGCGTTGACGAAAGAGACAAGCTCGGCATCCGGTCAATCGGACGCCATCGCGCGTACAATCGGAGAAATTTCCAATGGGGCAGAATCAACAGCAAGCGCAATCCAGGAAACGGTCGGAGCAATTGAAGATGTTCGTCAATTGGCTATGGAAGTCAACAGTCGGGCGGGCCAATCTTCGGAGCACTCCAAAGCGATGCTGCAAGAACTCCACACGACCACAGATGTATTCCAATCGGTGTTGGCGGGTATCCATCAAATGACGGAGCAGAGCGAACATTCATTGGAAACAATCCAAGTGCTAGATGAAAATGCACATAAAATTGGAGAAATCGTCGAACTGGTCGGTAACATCGCAGGACAAACGAACTTACTGGCGCTCAATGCATCCATCGAAGCGGCACGTGCAGGAGAACACGGAAAAGGCTTCGCTGTCGTGGCGGAAGAAGTACGTAACTTAGCCGATGAAAGCGCAAAAGCTGTTCAAATGATTTCCACACTTGTTCAAAGCATCCAAGCAGACGTCAAAAAAGTCGTTTCCGAAATGAAACAACAAGTCGACACAGCTTCAGCCGAGGCAAAACGCGCAACGAAAACAAACGAAAACGTACAATCCATGACCGAAACAATTCACACGATGGCAGCCTCGGTCGTAGAAATCAGTGAAATCGTCAGTCAGCAAATGCAAAAAATTGAACTAACAGCCAAACAATCCATGGAAGTCGCATCCATCGCAGAAGCTACTTCAGCGGGCGCAGAAGAAGTACGAGCCGCCACAGAGGAACAAGTCGCTTCCATAGAACAAACTGACGCCAAAGCGATGGAACTTAAAGTACAATCCGAAGAACTCTACAAAGTAATCCGCAAATTCGATCGCTCGGTTGATTGATGGATTAATAGGTGGACAGGCTACTATGAAGTCAGGAATTATTGACTATTCATAGGGGCCTGTTTTTTTATTCAGGGGGTATGCGAAACGGGTGGAAAGGTTCGGTGTCCGACTTGTTTGGTGCGGATGAGACAAGGATTGGTTCGGTGCAGTGCTGTTAACGTGCGGTCCAAAAGGTTTTTGGTTCGTTCTGGCAATGCTTTGGTGCGGTGCTGTGAAATTTTGGTTCATTACTCGGCTTCTCTTGTCTGGATGCAAAAGTTAAAGTATTGATGTAGCATTTACTTCATCACCTAGCTTTGTTTATAATATACGATTCCCTATTCAATGGGCTAAACTAGTTGATTGTAGCGGAAGATGGGCGACTCACCCGCGCCCCGCGGAAAGCGTCCCATCTGTAGCGGAAATCAACGGTAGCAAACCCGTCACCCTAATTCGAAAACACACGGACGTTAATCGTCTTTAAGTTGATAAATATTCGTGTTTTTGACGAATCTCCCTAATTCAGACATGAAAACCTCAAAAATAATGCAGTAAAACCGATGATTTTTTTATTGAACAGTGGTAGAATAAGCGATAAGTAAAAATAGAAATGAGGGTGCGCAGTGAAAGTTGCAATTTCTTCAGACCATGGAGGCAACCAACTCCGAAATGAAATCACCAATCTATTGACCGAACTCGACATAGAATTTGTCGACTACGGACCAGATTCCGGCGCTTCCGTCGACTACCCGGACTACGCAGTACCAGTAGCCAACGACGTAGCAGCAGGAAAAGCCGACCGCGGAATCTTGATTTGCGGGACTGGCATCGGCATGTCGATTGCAGCGAACAAAGTAAAAGGCATCCGCTGTGCACTCGTACATGACGTCTTTAGTGCAAAAGCAACACGAGAACATAACGACTCCAACATTCTTGCGATGGGCGAGCGTGTCATCGGGCCTGGTCTTGCGCGCGAAATCGTCAGCACTTGGCTTGGAACTGAATTCGAAGGCGGTCGTCATGAACGCCGTATTGATAAAATGATGGACTTGGAAAAGCAATAATGAAAGTGGGTGGAACATGTGGATGCGATTGAATTATGGAAATTGCAACTCGAACAGGCATTGACTGAGTTTGCGGAACAAGCGCCACCTGCAGCTAATACGATTTTCGTCGTTGGCTGCTCCACGTCTGAGGTAGCAGGTGCGCGGATCGGTACGAACGGCGCGCTGGAGATTGGTGAAGCATTATTCGCACCGCTTCGGAAATTTGCAGACCAGCATCAGATTCATTTAGCATTTCAAGGCTGCGAGCATATTAATCGCGCTGTCACAATTGAACGCAAGACAGCCCAACAGTTTCAATTGGAACCTGTTTCTGTCATACCGGTCGTCAATGCGGGCGGCTCCATGTCTGCGTACGTCTATCAGCAATTCAAAGATCCGGTAGTAGTGGAGTCCGTACAGGCAAACGCCGGTATTGACATCGGCCAAACCTTGATAGGCATGCAATTGAAACCTGTCGTCGTGCCGATTCGCACATCCATTAAACAAGTCGGTGAAGCAATCATCACACTGGCCACGACACGACCGAAATTGATCGGCGGAAGTCGTGCGCAATACGAATGAAATGTGTACAATACAAGATAGCATACAAAACATCAGAAAAAGGGGATACTAACCAATGGACTTAAGCAATGTACAACGCGATGACTCGGCTGTTTTTGAAGCGATCATGGCTGAAAAGAACCGTCAAAATTCCAACATCGAACTAATCGCATCAGAAAACTTCGTTACACAGGCAGTCATGGAAGCACAAGGATCATATTTGACGAATAAATATGCAGAAGGCTATCCGGGACGCCGTTATTACGGTGGCTGTGAACATGTCGACGTTGTGGAAAATATCGCACGCGACCGCCTGAAAGAGTTATTCGGTGCAGCCTATGCAAACGTGCAGCCTCACTCAGGTGCACAAGCAAATATGGCAGTCTACTTTACAGCACTAGAGCCGGGCGATACAGTGCTTGGAATGAACTTATCCCATGGCGGTCACTTGACGCACGGTTCACCTGTAAACTTCTCTGGTATTCTATACAACTTCGTAGAATACGGTGTAAGTAAAGAAGACGAAAAAATCGACTATGAAGACGTTCGTCAAAAAGCGCTTGAGCATAAACCGAAAATGATCGTAGCTGGTGCGAGTGCGTATCCGCAGGAAATCGACTTCGCAAAATTCCGTGAAATCGCGGATGAAGTCGGCGCATATTTGATGGTCGATATGGCGCATATCGCAGGCCTTGTTGCAGTAGGCGAGCACCCGAATCCAGTGCCACACGCACATTTCGTAACGTCCACAACGCATAAAACATTGCGTGGACCACGTGGCGGTTTGATTTTATTGAACGAAGAATTCGCGGAAGAATTTGGCCGCAAAATCGACAAAACGGTATTCCCTGGCGTTCAAGGCGGTCCATTGATGCACGTTATCGCTGCAAAAGCTGTTGCATTCAAAGAGGCGCTAGAGCCGGAATTCAAAACATACATCCAACAAGTGAAGAAAAATGCGAAGGCATTGGCAGAGCAATTTAACAAGGAAGGTATTGATGTAGTTTCAGGCGGCACGGACAATCACATCGTACTTGTGAAGTTGAAATCACTTGGTTTAACAGGAAAAGTTGCTGAGCATGTATTGGACGAAGTTGGCATTACAGTGAATAAAAACACAGTGCCTTTCGATACAGAAGGACCATTCGTCACTTCAGGTATCCGCATCGGTACGCCTGCTGTCACAACACGTGGATTCAAAGAGGAAGACATGCAAGAAGTCGGCCGCATCATTGCGAATCTATTGAAAAACCACGAAGATGAAACTGCAAAAGCCGAAGCACGCAAAGCAGTAACAGCTCTTACAGATCAACATCCTTTATACGCATAAAAATCAAGCGTCTGACCATTGTGTCAGGCGCTTTTTGGAGTGTAAAATGTCTATGTATGATCACTTAGACGGTGTGTATGAGCGAGAGTAGGGATTTTATGATCGAGAATCGATAGTTTATGAGCGGCAATACGTCTTATACGAGCACGTGAAAGATTTTATGAGCGCGCTGCAAAAGTCTGAATCTAAAAACATCTGACATATCTGCGCCTATCGCATGATTTCTGTTATAATGTACAAGATATTCCGAAAAGGAGCGAAACCAATGGCAAAAGTACATGTATTTGATCACCCATTAATTCAGCACAAACTGACGTTTATTCGAAAAGCAGATACAGGCACGAAAGAATTCCGTGAATTAGTCGATGAAGTATCGACGCTAATGGCATTCGAGATCACACGTGAGCTGCCGCTTACAGAAATCAACATCCAAACGCCGGTATGCGAAGCAACTTCCAAAGTATTGGCAGGTAAGAAATTAGGAGTCGTTCCAATCCTGCGTGCAGGAATCGGAATGGTAGAAGGGATCTTGAAATTAATTCCGGCTGCTAAGGTAGGACATGTTGGTCTTTATCGGGACCCAGAGACGCTAAAACCAGTGGAGTACTATGTGAAATTGCCTTCTGACGTATCAGAACGCGAATTCATCGTAGTGGACCCGATGCTCGCAACAGGCGGCACAGCGATTGAAGCGATCAATTCATTGAAAAAGCGCGGTGCGGTTAATATTAAGTTCATGTGTTTGGTCGCGGCTCCTGAAGGCGTCGAATTACTGACTAAAGAGCACCCTGACGTTGATGTCTATATCGCGGCTTTGGATGAAAAGTTGAACGATAAAGGGTATATCGTGCCTGGACTTGGTGACGCAGGTGACCGTTTATTCGGCACGAAATAATGGAGGGAACATTCATTGACTAAAAAGTGGAAAGTGATGACGATTTTCGGCACAAGACCGGAAGCGATTAAAATGGCGCCGCTAGTTCTAGAACTAGAAAAGTATCCCGATCAAATCGAATCCATCGTTACTGTCACTGCCCAGCATCGGCAAATGCTCGATCAGGTGCTGGAAACATTCAAAATCAAGCCGAATTATGATTTGAATATTATGAAGGACCGGCAAACTCTAATCGACGTGGCGACACGTGGTTTAGAAGGTCTCGACAAAATTATGAAAGAATCCAAGCCCGATATCGTGCTCGTTCACGGAGACACGGCGACGACATTCATCGGCAGTTTGGCTGCATTTTACAATCAAATCGCTGTTGGTCACGTTGAAGCGGGATTGCGTACGTGGAATAAATATTCTCCATATCCGGAAGAAATGAACCGCCAATTGACAGGCGTCATCGCCGACTTACATTTCGCACCGACTGAAAAATCAGCACAAAACTTGCTGAATGAAGGCAAAAATGAAGAACGCATTTTCATCACAGGCAACACAGCGATCGATGCACTTCAGACAACGGTCGATCCGGATTATCATCATCCGATTTTCGATCGACTCGGCGACGACCGTTTGATCTTGCTGACAGCACATCGCCGGGAAAACCTTGGAGAACCGATGCGCAACATGTTCCGCGCGATTAACCGTCTGCTCGACAAGTATGATGACATTCAAGTGATCTATCCTGTGCATATGAACCCGGCCGTGCGTGAAGTGGCGGATGAACTGCTGGGGAACAACGAACGGGTGCACTTGATTGAGCCGCTAGAAGTGCTGGATTTCCACAACTTTGCTGCGCGTTCGCATATCATTCTTACGGACTCCGGCGGTATTCAAGAAGAAGCACCTTCCCTCGGAAAACCGGTCATCGTCCTGCGAGACACGACCGAACGCCCAGAAGGCATCGAAGCAGGAACGTTACGCTTGGCTGGAACAGATGAAGAAACCATCTTCGAGCTAACCGACACGCTCTTATCAGACCATGCCGAGTACGAAGCAATGTCTAAAGCCTACAATCCATACGGCGACGGCCACGCATCCGAACGCATCGTCGAATCTTTATTGAAATATTTATCTTCATTATAAGAAACATAAACCCAGCAGAAGGAGAATCTTTTGCTGGGTTTTTCGTAAAAGGGGAAAGGAGACTTGGGGTTGTGGTCCGGGATTTGCGCTCCAGACGGTACGCTTTCCGGAGGGCGTGGCCTTGAGCCTCTCCTCGTTCGCTACGCTTCCTGCGGGGTCTCAAGACGCACGCTAATCCCCCAGGAGTCGACCGTCTTCCGCTCCAATCCTTAGTTCGCTTGCAGAATCATATAGCGTACTTTTTATAGTTATTTAAAATCTGAGAAGACTAGCCATTGTCAGAGTACAAAACGGGCATCTCCCTTTGACTAAATTCAAGTGCATTAAACGAACTCACGGACAATAAGCCTTTAGGCAATGCTATTTATCATTCGCTTTTGAACTTTGGTCACTATCTTAAGGAAGCATCACTTTATTGCTTAAAAATTACAGTGAACTAACCATTATACTTCCTGTTTAAAAGTAGGGATTGGAGCGGCGGGTGGCGACTCCGGCGGGATTAGCGCGACAGGTGAGACCCTGGACTGAGCGAAGCGAAGGAAGCGGCTCACCGCGCGCCCCGCGGAAAGCGTCCACCCAGAGCGCAAATCCCCGGACCGCCTAGCTAAGTCACCAACCCTCTTTCAACCAAGCAAAAAAAGCAACAAAAACTTTATAAACAAATATGTCGAATGTTTGACAATGCGAACACTTTGTGAATAATTTATCTTGAATCAATTGACATAAAAAAACCCCTATTGTATGCTAACAAAGGGTAAGATTGATAAGGAACTCATACATATCTTAGGTAAAGAAATGATGTTTTCGAGCTTTCTAGTCTTTCCACCATGAACGCCTGCTAGCCTCTTTGACTGCGTTATGCAAAGCAACGCTACCTGGTGAACAAAAAGGCGTTTCACTTACAATTTCCAGATTCCAATGCAAGGAATCTATGTCGTAAAAGAATGATGGAAACGACAAAGTCTAATCACGTTCGACACTTGTCGAAAAAACTACTGAGCACTTCACCAAAACCACTTGGAATCCAAATACGAAATAGGAGAATCACCGACAATGCAAAGTATGCAGGAAATTTTCAATCGGCAAAAGAAGAGCTTCTTTTTTTTGCTTGCATTGTTTGGGCTCGGCTGGTTCTTTTTGGACTACCGGACAATCTTCGCGGGACTCATCTTAGGTTCATCTTTCGGAATGTACAACTTTTGGATTTTGGTGCGGCGGATGGAACGATTTGATCGGGCCATTACCGAAGAAAAGCGTGCGAAGTCATTAGGGATGGGCTTACGTTTTGCATCAGGTGTAGCGGCGGCAGCCATTGCACTTTCTCTGCCGGAAGAGTTTGATTTGATCAGCACGGTAATCGGGTTAATGGTACCTTATGTATTGCTGTTCACTGATCGTCTGCTGTTCCATGGGAAGCATTGACACTTTACTAGCAAGGGGAGGTGAACAAAAACGTGAATCATGAAAATCCACAGTTTGTTTTATTCGGAATTGGGTTTAACCCTTCGAATATATTGATGCTGTTTGTGACGTGTCTGGTCGTTTTCTTGATTGCAGTAGCATCCACTCGGCGGCTTCAAATGAAACCAACGGGCATGCAAAACTTCATGGAATGGGTCATGGACTTTGTCAAAGGCATCATTAAAAATAACATGGACTGGAAAACGGGAGGACGCTTCCACGTACTAGGGATCACCTTAATCATGTTTGTCTTCGTGGCGAATATGCTCGGATTGCCATTCGCAATCGTCTGGGACGATCAACTTTGGTGGAAATCTCCGACAGCCGATCCAGTTATCACGTTAACCCTCGCTTCTACAGTTGTTGCGTTAACGCATTTCTATGGCGTCAGACAGCTTGGACTTGGTGGGTATCTTAAAACATACGTCCAGCCGATTCCTTTCTTGGCACCACTGAAAATCATTGAGGAATTCGCAAATACGTTGACACTCGGTCTTCGTCTTTACGGTAACATCTTTGCAGGTGAGATCTTGATCGGTCTTCTTGCGACACTCGGTGCAGGAAGCGTCTTCGGTTTAGTCGGAGCTGTGATCCCGGCACTTGCATGGCTAGGTTTCTCCGTGTTCATCGGAGCGATCCAAGCATTTATCTTTGTTATGTTAACGATGGTCTATATGGCTCACAAAGTCAGCACGGACCACTAAACATAGAAATACCCTATTTAGGGAAACCAAAACTATACAAATATTAGGAGGAAATACACTATGGGTTTATTGGCAGCAGCACTAGCAGTTGGTCTAGGTGCACTTGGCGCAGGTATCGGTAACGGTTTGATCGTTTCTAAGACAGTTGAAGGGATCGCTCGTCAACCAGAAGCACGCGGCGTTCTTCAAACAACAATGTTCATCGGGGTTGCATTGGTTGAGGCACTTCCAATCATCGCAACAGTTATCGCGTTTATCGTAATGAACAAATAATTTTCGAATTATATGGCGAAGCACGTAGTATAGGTCTTCGCCATTGCTTTATGTGGATAAATAGTTGAAACATCTGAACATAGAATAATTTTGCCAATCAGGCAGAAGACTGAAACGAAAGAGTCATGAGCTCTTGAAGGGAGTGAAACAATCGTGTTGGATACCTTCGTCCTCTTATCAGCAAACGCTGACGCAGGATTTTTAGCAAGTTTGAACCAGCGACTCAATTTAGGTGACATCATCGTCACTGTCGTATTTTTCACGATTCTCATGGTACTTCTCAAGAAGTTCGCATGGGGTCCGTTAATGGGCATAATGGATCAACGGGCGCAATTAATCGCTACGGAGATCGAACAAGCCGAAAAAAGCCGTCAAGAATCTGCAAAGCTTCTTGAAGAGCAACGTGCTCTATTGAAAGAAGCACGCGACAATGCACAATCTATCGTCGAAAACGCTAAGAAACAAGGTGATACTCAACGTGAAGAGCTGATTACGGCTGCACGCGCTGAAGTAAGCCGAATGAAAGAAGCTGCTACTCTCGAAATCGCTACAGAAAAAGAGAAAGCAGTGGCTGCAGTTCGCGAAGAATTCGTATCTCTATCTATTTTGGCTGCGTCTAAAGTTCTTGGAAAAGAAATTTCCGAAGACGATAACCGCGCATTGATCGAAGAAACGATTGTGAAGGCAGGCGAAGGGCGATGAGCCAATCGGTAATCGCAAAACGTTATGCCGTTGCATTGTTTGATGCTGCACAGGAAAAACAACAAGCTCTTGCTGTGCAAACAGATTTAAAAGAGCTGAAGAAGATTTTTGAAGGGGAAAAGGAATTGAGTGAGATGCTAATTTCTCCAAAATTCTCGATCCAAAAGAAGAAACAATTAATTGGGCAATTTTTCAGTGAAGCAAATCCGCTCGTATTGAACACACTATATGTTCTAATCGACGCGGGGCGTATTGGAGAAGTACTGAACGTTATCGAAGATTACCAGGACATTGCAAATGAAGCATCCGGTGTCGCCGAAGCAAAAGTATACTCTACACGTCAATTGACGGTTGAAGAGAGCAATGCGATTTCCACTGCCTTTGCACATAAGGTCGGGAAGCAATCATTGCATATCGAAAACTTGATTGACCCAAGCCTAATCGGAGGCATCCGCCTTCAGATCGGCAACCAAATTTATGACAGCAGCATCAGCGCAAAGCTGGCGCGTCTTGAACGTCAATTAATCAATTAATTTGAATTAAGAGGGGTGACATACATGGGCATCAAAGCTGAGGAAATTAGCGGTCTGATTAAACAGCAGATCGAAAATTATCAGTCTGAAATGGAAGTAAGTGAAGTAGGTACTGTAATCCGTGTAGGTGACGGTATCGCACTTGCTCATGGCCTCGACAATGTCATGGCGGGAGAGCTTCTTGAGTTCTCTACCGGCGTAATGGGTCTGGCACAAAACTTGGAAGCGAACAACGTAGGTATCGTTATCCTCGGGCCATACACAGACATTAAAGAAGGCGATGAAGTACGTCGCACAGGACGTATTATGGAAGTACCAGTCGGAGAAGAATTGATCGGCCGTGTCGTCAATTCACTTGGACAACCAGTTGACGGACTAGGTCCTATCAACACAACAAAAACACGCCCTATCGAAAGCCCTGCACAAGGGGTTATGGCGCGTAAATCTGTTCATGAACCGTTGCAAACAGGAATCAAAGCGATCGATGCGCTTGTTCCGATCGGCCGTGGACAGCGTGAATTGATCATCGGTGACCGTCAAACAGGTAAAACAACTGTTGCGATCGATGCGATTCTAAACCAAGCAGACCAAGACATGATCTGTATTTATGTAGCGATTGGACAAAAAGAATCCACTGTTCGTGGCGTAGTAGAAACATTGCGTAAAAACGGTGCTCTTGACTACACAATCGTTGTAACAGCATCTGCATCAAGCCCGGCGCCAATGCTTTATTTGGCACCATATACAGGTATTTCAATGGCAGAAGAATTCATGTTCGCAGGCAAGCACGTACTGATTGTTTATGATGACCTATCTAAACAAGCAGCAGCTTACCGTGAACTTTCCTTGCTACTTCGTCGTCCTCCAGGTCGTGAAGCTTATCCAGGGGATGTCTTCTACCTACACAGCCGCCTGTTAGAGCGTGCTGCGAAATTGAACGACTCTTTAGGAGCAGGTTCAATCACTGCACTACCATTCGTTGAAACTCAAGCAGGAGATATCTCTGCTTATATTCCAACAAACGTAATTTCCATCACGGACGGACAAATCTTCCTTCAATCCGACCTCTTCTTCTCAGGCGTACGCCCTGCAATCAACGCAGGTCTTTCCGTATCCCGAGTTGGTGGTTCGGCGCAAATTAAAGCGATGAAGAAAGTTGCCGGTACACTTCGTTTGGATCTTGCTGCATTCCGTGAGTTAGAAGCATTCTCACAATTCGGTTCGGATCTTGATCCGTCTACAAGAGCGAAACTGGACCGCGGTCAGCGTACAGTTGAAATCTTGAAGCAGGACTTGAACAAACCATTGAAAGTCGAATACCAAGTTATCAGTCTATATGCACTGACACGCGGTTACCTCGACGATATTCCAGTAAAAGACGTACTGCGTTTTGAAAGTGAAATCACTAGCTGGTTAGAATCAAACCACACGGAAGTTTACGATCACATCCGTACAACAAAAGATCTTCCAGCGGACGACGTAATGAGCGCAGCGTTCAACGAATTCAAGAAAAACTTTGTGACTTCTGAAGCGTAATTTTTCTCTTGATGGATCTTAAAATAAAGGTGGTGAATAGCCAGTGGCGTCCTTACGCGAAATAGAAAGCCGTATTGCTTCAACGAAAAAGACGAGTCAAATCACGAAAGCGATGCAAATGGTCTCTGCTTCCAAACTGAACCGTGCTGAAATGAACGCTAAGAAATTCGTTCCCTACATGGACAAAGTGGAAGAAGTGGTCGGTGCCATTGCATCCGTAACGAAAGATTCCGGGCATCCTCTTTTAACTGCACGTCCCGTTAAGAAAACTGCGTACATCGTAGTGACTTCTGACCGTGGACTCGTAGGTGGATACAACGCGCACATTTTCCGTGCCGTAACCCGCGCAATCGAACAACGCCACAAGTCAAAAGACGAAGTGGTCATTATTGCGATTGGTCGAAAAGGCTATGAATTCTTCAGTCGTCTTGGATTCAAGATTGAAGAAAGTCTGATCGGGCTTTCGGATCACCCTCGTTTTGAAGAAGTAAAAGATATCGCGAATCGGGCTGTTGGCATGTTCACAGAAGGCGTTTATGATGAAGTGTATTTATACTACAACCACTTCATCTCCGCCATCTCCAACGAAGCAACTGAACGTAAATTGCTTCCACTCACAGATATTTCATCCGTATCTGCAACTTCATCTTATGAGTTCGAGCCTTCTGCTGAAGCGATACTCGAAACCCTTCTCCCGCAATACACGGAGAGCCTCATTTATGGAGCAGTACTGGATGGAAAAGCGAGCGAACATGCTTCCAGTATGACAGCGATGAAGACGGCGACAGACAATGCGTCTGAACTAATCGATTCGTTAACATTACAATTTAACCGTGCACGTCAAGCAGCGATCACTCAAGAAATCACAGAAATCGTAGCCGGCGTAGCAGCACTTGAATAAAAGATTTGAAGGAAAGTAAGACAGGAGGGAAAAGCATGAGTAATGGACATATTCTTCAGGTTATGGGTCCGGTTGTTGACGTTAAATTCGAAGACGGTCAGCTTCCTGCAATCTATAACGCATTGAAGGTAAATATCGACCGCGGAAACGGCGAGGTCGAAGTGTTGACTCTAGAGGTGGCACTACACCTTGGTGACGACGCGGTTCGTACGATTGCAATGTCCTCGACAGATGGTCTGAAACGTGGTACTCCAGTAGAAGATACAGGCGCACCTATTTCTGTTCCAGTCGGAGACGTTACACTCGGACGTGTATTTAACGTACTAGGCGAGGAAATCGACCTAGCTGAGCCAGTTCCAGCTGATGCACAACGTGATCCAATTCACCGTTCTGCACCTACATTCGAACACCTTTCCACAGAGGTTGAGATTCTGGAAACTGGAATTAAAGTAGTTGACTTGCTTGCGCCATACATCAAGGGTGGTAAAATCGGACTCTTCGGTGGTGCGGGAGTAGGTAAAACAGTTCTAATCCAAGAATTGATCAACAACATCGCACAAGAACACGGTGGTATTTCCGTATTCGCAGGTGTTGGAGAACGTACTCGTGAAGGTAATGACTTATTCTTCGAAATGACAGACTCAGGCGTTATCAAGAAAACGGCAATGGTCTTCGGTCAAATGAACGAGCCACCTGGTGCGCGTATGCGTGTTGCACTTTCGGGCTTGACAATGGCTGAACACTTCCGTGATGAGCAAGGACAAGACGTTCTATTGTTCATCGATAACATTTTCCGCTTTACACAAGCAGGTTCTGAAGTTTCTGCCCTTCTTGGACGTATGCCTTCTGCGGTTGGTTACCAGCCGACATTGGCTACAGAAATGGGTCAGTTACAAGAACGAATCACTTCTACAAATAAAGGTTCCGTTACATCGATCCAAGCGATCTATGTACCAGCGGATGACTATACGGATCCAGCTCCGGCAACAACATTCGCTCACTTGGATGCGACAACGAACTTGGAGCGTAAGCTTTCTGAGATGGGTATCTACCCAGCAGTAGATCCGCTTGCTTCATCTTCTCGCGCATTGAGTGCTGAGATTGTTGGAGAAGAGCACTACCGTGTAGCACGTGAAGTTCAGACGACGCTTCAGCGATACCGTGAATTGCAAGACATCATTGCAATCCTAGGTATGGATGAGTTGGATGAAGACGACAAGCAGGTTGTTGACCGCGCGCGTCGTATCCAGTTCTTCTTGTCTCAAAACTTCCACGTAGCTGAACAGTTTACAGGACAAAAAGGTTCTTACGTTCCAGTTGCTGAAACAATTAAAGGCTTCGGAGAAATTTTGGAAGGTAAGTATGACCACTTGCCGGAAGATGCATTCCGTTTGGTCGGACGCATCGAAGAAGTTATCGAAAAAGCAAAAGGCATGGGCGTAGAAGTCTAAGAATAGGGACCAGGAGGGGAAAAAATGAGTAAAATCAAAGTGAATATCGTCACTCCCGACGGCCCTGTTTGTGAAATGGATGCGAACATGGTGATTGCAGTTACCGAAGCTGGTGAGATCGGGGTTCTTCCCGGCCACATCGCAATGGTAGCACCACTTCAAATTGGTGCACTTCGCCTTAAAACAGACGGCAAGACAGAAACCGTCGCAGTCCACGGAGGTTTCATCGAGGTCCGTCCTGAAGTGGTTACTGTATTGGCGCAGAGTGCTGAAATGGCTAAGTCCATTGATATTGCACGCGCAAAGAGAGCAGCCGAAAAAGCAGAAGCGGACTTGAAAGCAAAAACAGATAGTCTTGATCTGCGTCTAGCTGAACTTGATTTGAAGCGTGCCATCAACCGTATGCAAGTGTATGAGCAACGTGTATAAATAGAAGTACGAAGGCGGACAGACAATATTTCTGTCCGCCTATTTTTTTAGAATGTATAGTTTGGGATTGGCAACTGACAAAATTATTTCACAACGATCCAAAAAACGTTCGAACGTTCGTAACTCCTTGCGAACCGAGCCAAAAGTTCATTTAACCGAACGAAACACGGCTGGGACCGAACCAAAGTTGCAGTGAACCGAGCGTAACGAGTTCAGTGCCGAACCAAAGTTTATACAATTCTTGAAAGGAGTTTGAACGATGAGCACACTCGGCAGTAATCCGCTGCTTGCGATCGTTTCGCATATTTTTTTCATTGGGATTAGTTTTTATGCGTTACAAGCAATTCTTACCCAAGCAATTATTCGTAAAAATCGTGTTTTCCAAACACAACTTTTGTTTATTTTGCTAAGTATTGCAATTGGTTCGACCGTATCAAATTTCTTTTTAGACATATCCTATTGGTCAGGAAGATGGTCTACCTGGTTTTGATTTCCTTCAGCTGAAGTTTGTCAACATCTTCTCAGCAGGAGTCAGAACTCCGGCTGAAAGAAGTTAAAACCAAATAGTTTGTTGTTCTCGTGAGTACAATGAAAAAGCGAGTGGGTGGGACATCGTTGATCTACGTTGCAGGCGGACGCTTTCCGGGGGGCGTGCGGTGAGCCGCTTCCTTCGCTCCGCTCAGTCCAGGGTCTCACCGCGCACCCCGCGGAAAGCGTCCACCCAGAGCGAGAGCCGTAACGAAGAACGGCTTTTGCGAGCATAAGCGAAGCGTTGTGAGCACATCTTTGGTTTAAATCCCCGGACACCAAATCTCACTTATAGCTAGGATACAAATCTTTGCCGTAACTATACACCAAAGAAAATTCCGTGGAATACGTGTAAGTACTGGATGACTCGGGTATTACGATTAATATGTCCAATTTGGCCTCGCTAATTACAAACACATTGTGTCGAATTGCCACATATACTACATTACGTAAGAAATACCCGAAAATTGCGCCGGAAGTTACTTGTCTACTAAAGTTTTACAAGGTACAATAGAATGTGTTTTATGTGTAAACTTTCGATAAGAACAAGTATGTACTGGATATTAATAACAAAAATGTTTATGGATAATTATAGCTTGTGGGCAGAAGGATAAATTTGACTCGGAGGGGCTAGTGGTGGAAAAAATTATTATTAACGGCGGACGGACTTTACAAGGGAACGTACGTGTAGAAGGTGCGAAGAACGCGGTACTGCCGATCTTGGCAGCAGCTTTATTGGCATCTGAAGGTGTAAACGTGATTCGTGACGTGCCGAATCTTTCGGACGTGCGGACAATCAATGAAGTACTCAAAAGCTTAAATGCAAAAATTACACACGATCCTGAAAAAGGCGAAGTGATTATTGACTCTCGTGGAAAATTGGCAGAGGAAGCGCAATTTGAATTCGTACGTAAAATGCGGGCATCCATTTTAGTGATGGGACCCTTGCTGGCACGTAACGGCTTCGCACGTGTCGCGTTACCAGGCGGCTGTGCAATTGGCTCAAGACCGATCGATCAGCATTTGAAAGGCTTCGAAGCAATGGGAGCTGAAATTTCATTTGGACATGGGCATGTGGAAGCAAAAGTCGATGGCCGCTTGAAAGGTGCAAAAATCTATTTGGATTTCCCGAGCGTGGGCGCAACGGAAAATATCATGACAGCTGCAGCTTTGGCTGAAGGCACTACAATTATTGAAAATGCCGCAAAAGAACCTGAGATCGTCGACTTGGCAAACTTTATCAATGAAATGGGTGGTAAAGTGGTGGGAGCGGGTACGGATAATATCCGTATCGAAGGCGTCTCTACACTCTATGCTTCTATCCACCACATTATTCCTGACCGCATTGAAGCCGGCACATTCATGGTGGCTGCTGCAATCACAGGCGGCGATGTCATCATTGACAACGCTGTGCCAGAACATAGCACGGCATTGATCTCTAAATTAACTGAAATGGGTGTAGTCGTCACGGAATTGGATGAAGGTGTTCGCATTACAGCGAAGCATCCTTTGAAGGCAGTCGATTTGAAAACGATGCCGCATCCTGGATTCCCTACGGATATGCAATCACAAATGATGGCGTTGATGCTCACTGCAACAGGTACAGGTGTATTGACTGAAACTGTGTTTGAAAATCGTTTCATGCATGTGGAAGAATTCCGCCGCATGAATGCGGATGTGAAAATTGAAGGACGCTCAGTGATCGTTTCAGGACCTTCTAAAATCCAGGGAGCTGAAGTCGCTGCAACTGATCTGCGTGCCGCTGCATCACTTATCTTAGCTGGCCTCGTCGCAGAAGGGGTCACTCGTGTTACTGAACTTATCCATTTAGATCGCGGCTATGTTGATTTCGACAAAAAGCTGAAGGCCTTGGGAGCAGATATTACACGCGTTTCATCTGAACAAGAAATCACGGAAACACAATTTGCATAATCTATCGAAAACCACGGACGTTCATCGTTCGTGGTTTTTTGAGCGCACCCGAAAGATTTATGATCATCTACACAAATTTATGAGCGTCTAAGAATTTTATCCTTCGAATCAACGATCACTCTATAAGCATACGAGCTCCACTAACCGCATATAGTGCAGTATGTACAAAAAACTACTCCTTTTATTCATTATTCTTTCATTATTTTTTATTCCAATCCTAGCAAAACAAGCGCCGGATCTGAAGCTGGCAGACCAACGAAAGGAGAAGAAGTGTGACATCATGATTTCCGTTACTGGAGTGGACGAGCCAATTCCTTTAGAAGAGTACGTGGTTGGTGTCGTTGCGGGTGAAATGCCGGCTGACTTCCATGAAGAGGCATTGAAAGCTCAAGTGATCGCTGCACGTACATATGCGGCGCGAAATACGGATAAAGGGGCTAAACCGATAGCGAAGGATGTTTCCGCGCAAGTGTATCGGACGGAAGCAGAACGCAAAGAGCGCTGGGGAAAGGCCTTTAAACAGAACGAGAAAAAAATCAGGAAAGCAGCAGAAGCAACAAGAGGTGATATTATCGTTCATGGCGAAGAAATCATCTCAGCAATGTTCTTCTCTACATCTAATGGTAAAACCGAAGCCGCACAAAACTTCAGTGGAAATCCAGTGGAGTATTTACAAAGCGTGGATAGCCCTGGTGAAGAAAAAGTAGCACCGACTGTCGAACGTAAATTGCAAATGACTTTAACGGAATGGAATCGAAAACTTGGATTGAAGTGGGATGCGGACGAATTTCGTGAACTTCAATTAGTGAGAAATCAAACAGGACGGGTTCAAAAAATCATCACGGGCAATTATGAGACAAGCGGACGACAGGTTCGGGAGAAATTGAATTTGGCCTCAACAGACTTCAATATTGCATATGATGTCAACAATCAAATTGTGCATATTACGACGCTCGGATATGGGCATGGCGTCGGGATGAGCCAATACGGAGCTGAAGCGTACGCGCAAAAAGGCTGGACGGCAGATAAAATCATTTCACACTATTATACAGGCACACGGATACAAAAAATAAATTTACCTGAAGATGAATGTTTAAAATCCTCTTAACTTGCAAAGAATGCAAGTGAGGTGATGACAATGCGAGAAGAAAAACCAAAGGCCCCTTCTCAGGAAAACAAAAAAATGAAAAACGGCTGGTTCTGGCCTGCCATTTATACGGGCGTAGCGCTCCTATTTATCGGCATGGTATGGGGCTACTCCGCGATGACGACGAAAGATGAAGCAGTAACGTCGGATGTGGCGAAGCTCGATCAGCCGAATGACGATGTCACGGTGGAAACAAATGCAGCAAACGAAACACTCAAGTATCCATTCCATGAAGATCAACTAGATCAAGTCGCTATTTTACAAGAATTTTACGATCCTACAGCAGAAGAATCGGTACGTGAAAAAGCATTGCTCGTATTCAAGCAATCTTATGTCACGAGTAAAGGTTTATCCCTATCGATGGACGGACAACCGTTTGAAGTAGTGGCGGCACTGAGCGGTACAGTAGAGGCTGTCGTCGCGGATTCATTCAAAGGCAATGAGATCAGACTAAAACATGCGGACGGTATGACAACGGTCTATAGTTCATTGACAGGCGTACTTGTGAAGGAAGGCGAAGAAATCCAACAAGGACAAGTCCTCGCAACGACTACACAAAACGATTGGAATCCACAAGCAGGCGTACATTTGCAATTTGAAGTTCAAAAAGACGGCGTGGCTGTCAACCCACACGACTACTTGGCGTTCTAATTAAATAAACAATCCACTAAGCCATTCCAGCCCCCCGGAATGGCTTTTTCATATGTTCGTAAGTGTTTGCATACAATAGAACACCATAAAGGAGTGAAAAGAGAAAGGAAGAGGGCGTGCACGAGCAAATTAGAAGGCGTTGCGTACGTCTTGGGAGGATGCTGATTGAAACGAACTTGACAGTGCGTGCGTTAGCCAATGCGACCGGCTATTCCAAGAGTACGGTGCATAAAGATTTGACCGAGCGACTGCCGAATGTCGATCCCGGCCTATCGGAACAAGTCGCAAAGATTCTTGCCTATCATAAATCGATTCGCCACCTTCGCGGAGGAGAAGCGACCCGCCAAAAATGGAAAAATGAAACCCCTAAGCAACAGGCGGATGCCTAGGCTCACCACTAACCTCTGACCGCCAATCCCATTACTTGTAATAAGCTCAAATTATGATACAATCTAAGTAAGTTAATACTTCTGGTTTGAGTTACTGAGAGACCTCAAAGGATGATTGCATTCAGCAGTCATTCTTTTGAGGTTTCTTTTTTTCATACTTCATTAAAAAAGGGAGAGAGACAAATGACAACATTTTCTTCATTGGAACGTACTGCGTTAGTTGATCAATTGAATTCCGAGCTTTTTGACGTCGTGATAATCGGCGGCGGCATTACGGGAGCAGGCATTGCACTCGATGCGGTAACACGCGGACTGAAGACGGCACTTGTTGAGATGCAGGATTTCGCCTCCGGAACATCCAGCCGCTCCACGAAACTTGTCCACGGAGGATTGCGTTATTTGAAGCAATTTGAAATCAAAGAAGTTGCAGAGTTAGGTAAAGAGCGGGCGATCGTCTATGAGAATGGTCCGCATGTCACAACGCCTGAACGCATGTTGCTTCCATTTCACACAGGCGGCACATTCGGAAGCTTCTCCACTGCAATCGGCTTACAAGTATATGATTTCTTGGCAGGCGTTAAAAAGTCTGAACGACGGACGATGTTGAATGTGGAACAAACGCTGAAACAAGCTCCCCTTGTAAAAAAAGAAGGTCTTCAAGGCAGCGGTATGTATGTAGAATACCGGACCGATGATGCGCGATTGACGATTGAAGTGATGAAAGCAGCGGCAGAAAAAGGAGCGTTCATCCTTAATTACGCTACTGCTGAAGGATTTGTCTACAATGATCAGAATAAAATCTCGGGTGTGCAAGTCCGCGATACGATTGCGGATCAGCAGTTCACAATCCAAGCGAAGAAAGTGATCAACGCGGCAGGTCCTTGGGTGGATGAAGTCAAAAATATGGACGGTCATTCTGCGGGTAAACATTTAATCCTTTCAAAAGGCATCCATCTTGTTTTTGACCAAAGTGTCTTCCCTCTGCACCAAGCGATTTATTTCGATACACCAGACAAGCGTATGATTTTTGCAATTCCGCGCGAGGGGAAAGCGTATGTCGGCACGACGGATACCTTTTACGAAGGAGTTCCTAAAGAAATGCAGATTACGGAAGCGGACCGCACGTATATACTCGACTCCATTAAGTTCATGTTCCCGGAAGTCCAAGTGACAGAAGACGATGTCGAGTCCAGCTGGGCAGGCGTCCGACCGCTCATACACGAAGACGGCAAGAATCCATCTGAAATTTCGAGAAAAGATGAAATTTGGGAATCGGAAAAAGGACTCATCACAATTGCTGGCGGTAAATTGACCGGCTACCGTAAGATGGCGGAGACGGTTATCAATAAAGTCGTCCAGCAGCTTTCGAATGAAACCGGCCGGAAATACCCGCGCAGTATCACGAAACATTTCCCAATTTCAGGCGGAGATATCGGCGGGTCATCCAACTACAAACGATTCATTCAGCAATCCGTAGAACGTGGACAAGCACTAGGCTTTACAGAACGCGAGAGCCGGCACCTAGCTGCATTGTACGGTTCAAATGTGGAGAAAGTATTCACGATTCCTTACGAACCTGTAACGGATATGCCGCGTATTCTATACGTCAAACTGCGCTATGCTATTGAACAAGAAATGGCGGTAAAGCCGACTGACTTCTTCATCCGTCGTACAGGAGATCTCTATTTCCATATGGCCAACGTGACAGCCGGCAAGTCCGATGTATTGAATGAAATGGCTGCCATCTTAGGATGGACAGAAGCGGAAAAGTCGAAATACGAGCAAGAATTGGATGAAGAGATTAGAAAGGCAACGACAGTCATCTAACATGGTATATGTTGAACTAAAAATTTTAAATGAGTTTGTTCAGAAATGGACACTCAGTTGATTGGAGTGGAAGGCGGCGACTCCCGCGCCCCGCGGAAAGCGTCCGCCTGGAACGGAAATCGACGGGTTCTACGTTCTGCTTTGAGTGTAAGTTATTTATTCTAGTTTATATAGTAAAGAAAAACTTTGATGGAGGAGTGATCATCGTCATACCTTTTCATGGTCAGAAAATCTTACCTGCAGCTCGGACGATGAAGCAATTCGAACGGCTGCTGGCCAGTCCATTTGAATACATCGTGTTACTGGAAGTGCATATAAGCAATGTGAAAACCTTGAAACAAGAAGCGGATAAACGAAGCAAGAAACTCATTATCCATGCAGATTTGATTCAAGGCTTGAAAACAGATAATTTTGCTGCCGACTTCCTATGCAATGATATTCGTCCGGCCGGTATCATTTCAACCAGATCCAATATGATTGCAAAAGCGAAGGCAAAAGGCATTATTGCGATCCAACGCATGTTCTTGCTCGATACGATCGCTCTTGAGAAAAGCTACTCGTTAATTAAGCAAACTGCTCCAGATTTCATTGAGATGCTGCCCGGTGTGATTCCTGAATTAATCCAAGAAGTACAGGAACATACGGGCATTCCGATCATCAACGGTGGTCTGATCCGCACAAAACAGCATATTGACGATGCGCTCGGTGCAGGAGCGGTGGCGGTGACTACTTCCGATCACTTGCTGTGGGAGTCGTTTACAAAAGATATCAATTCCGGAAATTAATGTTGACAGATAATTCAACCGGCGATATACTTATTGGTAAGTTCATACAAGTGGTTGAGTCCAGGAACCCACAATTAATTTCTTGCATCGCGCAAGGGGTTAGTTGTGGGTACTTTTGCGTTTTCAATCACGCATCATGAAGATAGGGGAGGATACGGGAGATGACACCTTTTGTTGGGGAATTAATCGGAACCATGATACTGATCATTTTTGGCGGCGGTGTAGTCGGTGGAGTTCTCATGAAAAAGTCCAAGTCGGAAGGCGCAGGCTGGATTGTCATTACAATTGGTTGGGGACTTGCGGTAGCCATGGGGGTGTATGCGGTTGGCGGTGCCAGCGGAGCTCATTTGAATCCTGCCGTCACGATCGGTTTCGCTACGATCGGAGACTTTGCATGGGCGGACGTGCCGATGTATATCGCAGCCCAAATGATCGGTGCTATAGTCGGCGCGGTCATCGTATATTTACAGTACTTGCCGCATTGGAGAGAAACGGAAGATCAGGATGCAAAACTATCGGTGTTCGCAACGATTCCGGCAATCCGTCATCCGCTATCCAATCTGACAAGCGAAATCATCGGAACATTTGTCTTACTGCTCGGTCTGCTGTCGATCGGAGCCAATGAATTCACAGAAGGGTTGAATCCGCTCATCGTCGGAGCGCTCATTATCGCGATCGGCATGTCGCTCGGCGGCACAACAGGCTACGCCATCAATCCGGCACGTGATCTCGGACCGCGTATCGCACATTTCTTCTTGCCGATACCGGGAAAAGGAAAATCCGATTGGGGTTATGCTTGGGTTCCGGTTGTCGGTCCAGTACTCGGAGGTGCGTTTGGTGCATTATTTTATAAACAGTTTTTTATTGGAGAAAACAGTGCAGCGTTTTGGATTGTCGGGGCAATCGTTTTAGCTGTTCTATTGGCTGCCCAGTTCTCTGTGAGCAAGGGGATGAAATCAGAGTAGTCTTCACGAAGCGCTTTAAAGTTCGGAGCGAAGTAAGAACGTGTATAATGGAAACCAACTAGTAAATTGGAGGAATTGAAGATGACAGAAAAATATATACTGGCACTCGACCAAGGAACTACGAGTTCACGGGCTATTTTATTTGATTCAAAAGGCGAGATCTATCATACTGCACAGCAGGAATTCACACAGTACTTTCCGAAATCCGGTTGGGTCGAACACAATGCAGATGAAATTTGGAGCTCGATATTATCTGTCATTGCAGCAGTGATCTCCGAGAAAAACATTACAGCTACGCAGATTGAAGCAATCGGCATTACCAATCAACGCGAAACAACTGTCGTTTGGGATAAGCATACAGGAAATCCTGTGTACAATGCGATTGTCTGGCAATCACGTCAAACGTTGGATATTTGTGAAGAGTTGAAAGAAAACGGTTACAATGAACTATTCCGCAATAAAACCGGTTTGCTTGTCGATGCGTACTTCTCAGGAACGAAAGTGAAATGGATTCTCGACAACGTCAAAGGTGCGAGGGAACGAGCGGAGAATGGTGATTTGCTGTTCGGTACGATAGATACGTGGATCATTTGGAAGCTCTCCGGCGGCAAAGCCCATGTGACCGATTATTCGAACGCCTCCCGGACATTGATGTACAATATCCACGAACTTAAGTGGGATGAAGAGCTGCTGTCGATCTTAGATGTGCCGGCTTCCATGCTTCCTGAGGTTCGTCAGTCTTCCGAAATCTATACGCACACCGATGCAGCCCATTTCTTCGGCTACGAAGCACCGATTGCAGGAATAGCGGGAGACCAGCAAGCCGCGCTATTCGGCCAAGCATGCTTTGAAAGCGGCATGGTGAAGAATACCTATGGAACAGGCTGCTTCATGCTCATGAATACCGGCGATAAGGCTGTCACATCCGAACATGGATTGCTGACAACGATTGCTTGGGGCATCGACGGCAAGGTGGAATATGCTCTGGAAGGAAGCATCTTCGTCGCAGGCTCCGCCATCCAGTGGCTGCGCGATGGCCTGCGCATGTTCCGCAAATCAGCAGAAAGTGAGATGTATGCCAATCGAGTGGACTCTACGGAAGGCGTCTACGTCGTGCCAGCTTTTGTAGGACTAGGCACACCATACTGGGACAGCGACGTCAAAGGAGCAGTCTTCGGCTTGACCCGCGGCACGACGAAAGAACATTTCGTCCGTGCAACACTCGAATCGCTTGCCTACCAAACAAAGGACGTACTCGATGCAATGGAAGCAGATTCAGGAATTTCATTGAAAACTTTGCGGGTCGATGGCGGAGCCGTTGCCAACGACTTCCTCATGCAATTCCAAGCCGATCTGCTGAATGTACCTGTCGAACGTTCAACAGTCAATGAAACAACCGCACTCGGCGCCGCTTATCTAGCAGGCCTAGCAGTAGGCTTCTGGAAAGATAGCAAAGAAATCGCTACCCACTGGCGCCTAGACCGTCCGTTTAATCCGGAGATGGAAGAGAGTCAGCGGGAAGAACTGTACAAAGGTTGGCAAAAAGCCATCAAAGCCACTACCGCATTTAAATGAGCGAATAAAATAGTTGCGCCTGCAACCGCAGAAGTTGGCGGCTGCAGGCGTTTTTAATTGGCAACTGTCTCGCTCATACGCCCAGCCTTTGCGCTCATAGAGCATCTGTCCGCGCTCATACGTCCAGCCTTTGTGCTCATAAAGTATCTATCTGCGCTCATAAAGTATCTCTCCACGCACATAACCACCCGTCACGCGCTTATACAAACAAACCAAATCCCCTAAAATTCGACAATCAAGGTAAAAATCTAAACGAACTATGCAATTTAAATAGGAAATATGATACAATTAATAGTTAGAGACTACATATAAACAGGGTGGAAGGGGAAGCGGCAGCGATGTTTTCGAAAGATATAGGGATTGACCTGGGAACAGCCAACTTATTGATTCATGTGAAGGGGAAAGGGATCGTTATTAACGAACCAGCGATTGTAGCCATTGAGAAACAGTCGAAAAAAGTATTGGCTGTCGGAGATGAGGCGTACCAGATGGTCGGACGGACGCCGGGGAACATCGTCGTCGTACGTCCAATGAAAGATGGGGTCATTGCAGATTTTGACGTGACAGAAGCAATGCTGACACATTTCATCAATAAATTAAACGTCAAAGGCTTCTTGTCCAAGCCGCGTATTTTAATTTGCTGCCCAACTAATATTACAAGTGTCGAACAAAAAGCCATTCGGCAAGCAGCAGAAAAAGCGGGCGGCAAGCAAGTGTTCTTAGAAGAAGAGCCAAAAGTCGCAGCGATCGGAGCGGGTATGGATATCTTCCAGCCAACAGGTAATATGGTCATCGATATTGGCGGGGGTACAACAGATGTCGCGGTTCTTTCGATGGGCGATATCGTGACATCGGAATCTATCAATGTCGCGGGCGATCAATTCGATCACGACATTATCCAGCACATTAAAAAACAACATAAATTACTGATCGGTGACCGAACTGCCGAACAAGTGAAAAAAGAAGTAGGTACCGTGTTTCTCAGCAAAGCCAAATCGAGCACAATCGATATCCGCGGTCGTGACATGGTGTCGGGATTACCGAGAACGTTGACAGTCACATCTGAAGAAATCAATCAAGCGCTTCATGAATCGGTGAGCATGATCGTGCAGGCAGCCAAAAACGTACTAGAAAAGACACCACCTGAACTTTCCGCGGACATTATCGATCTCGGCGTATTCTTGACAGGCGGGGGCGCGATGCTGCATGGTATTGACTTATTGCTTGCAGAAGAGCTAAAAGTGCCTGTATTTGTTTCGGAACATCCTTTAAATTGTGTCGCAATTGGGACGGGTGTCCTGCTTGAAACGATCGGAAAGTCACCAGCACGCACGCGTTGAAGCGGCATGGAGTGAAAAAATAGTGTATAATAAAAAGATCGTTTCATTTAGGTTAGACTGAATGAATTTAGGTACGGAAAGAAAAGGAGTGAAATAAAATGTTTCGTGGCTTTTACACAGTAGGATCGGGCATGATCGCCCAGCAGCGTCGGACGGAAATGTTGGCGAATAATATGGCCAACGCCAATACACCTGGCTACAAAGCGGAGCAGTCGACAATTCGGGCATTTCCCGAAATGTTCATGTCTCGTCTCGATGCGGCACGTGTGCCGACGGAAAAAGGTTTGAGTTTCAAAGGACTGAACCCGGTCGGAGGACTGTCGACAGGTGTCTATATGCAGGAGACCTTGCCTTTGTTTGCCCAAGGACAGCTAAGGGAAACGGAATTGAAGACAGATGTGGCACTGATTGACGGACCGATGGATGTCAATGAAGAGACAGGTGTAGCGGGTACGGTGTTCTTTACGTTGGAAGGCGAAAATGGCGATCAATACTACACACGAAACGGTAATTTCACCGTCAATGCGGAAGGCTACTTAACGAACCCATCCGGACTTTATGTACTAGATGCGACAGGCAATCGAATCGAACTGCCGAATGACGACATTCGCATCACGGAAGAAGGCTTCATATTCACCGGCGATACGCAAGCTGCAACACTGGGAATCGCATATGCTGCAGAACCGGATACTTTGTCGAAGCGAGATAACGGCCTGTTCACCACTGCGGATGGACAACCTCTTCCGATGGGCGGCACATACTCGATACAGCAAGGTTTCATTGAAGGCTCTAACGTCGACGCAGGCCGTACGATGACGGAAATGCTGACGGCCTATCGAGCATTCGAAGCCAATCAAAAAATTCTGCAAGCCTACGACCGCAGTATGGAAAAAGCGGTCAATGAAGTCGGGCGCGTGAACTAATGACCACCGAATATAGATGCCCCAAGCAAGAGAGGAGTCACCTTTAATGATTCGCACAATGACAACAGCTGTCAATACGATGAACCAGCTACAGCATCGCCTGGATTTAATCGGCAATAACTTGGCCAACACGGCGACACATGGCTATAAATCATCCGATGCCAAATTTCAAGAACTGCTTTTTCAGCAAATGAACAATGACAAAGCAGACCGGGCAGATCGACGTTCGGAAGACGGAATCCGCATCGGCAGCGGTGCAATGCTCGGAAGTATACAAATGAACTGGAAGGTTGGATCCGTTCAAGTGACGGACCGTCAGCTGGACTTTGCCTTAACGGAACCAAAGCAATATTTTAATTTGATTCAACCGACTGAAGGCGGAGAAGAAATCATTTATTCGCGTAAAGGGAACTTTTATGTATCGCCGATGGATAATGGACAAAACATGCTGGTCAACGAAGAAGGACTTCCAGTGGCGGATAGCGCAGGCCGTCCGATCGTCTTTTCCGGTCAAGCAACGAATTACAATGTCCATCCGAATGGCTTGCTCGAAATAACCCAACCAGGCGGCAACCAGACTTTCGAACTTGGTGTGACAGTACTTGAAAAGCCGGATTCCATGGTGCGGCTGTCTGCCACAAACTTCGGATTACCTGCAGACATGACGGGACTTGGTCTCGAAGCTAACGATTTACTGACAGAAATGACAGGAGTAGCACGCAGTCAGATCGGCTTGCAGAACCGTGCACTCGAGACATCCAACGTCAACTATGAAAAAGAAATGACAGATTTGATTGCGACGCAGCGTGCCTATCAATTCAATGCGCGTTCTGTAACGCTGGCCGATCAAATGCTAGGTCTTATCAATGGCATCCGCTAAGCGTGCACTAGGAGTACTGACTATGACAGATGAAAAACAGACAACTGAAAAGCAGTTACCTCAGCCAAGTGAATCCGCCAAGCAAGCATCTGAAGCCAATCCACCTGTCGTACGCAAAGAGCGACAAAAAAAACAGACAGATTCGGACGCCAACTTCTGGATACGGATCAAAGCCAAATGGCCACGCAAAGATCAAAGCGAACAACCGGAAACTCCAGTCGGCGAACTAAAATGGGTACGAGTCCGCATGTTCCCGATCTGGCTGCGCCTACTGATTCTACTCGTTTCAATAGCCATAGCCGCCATCTTGGGCGCAATCATAGGCTTCAGCGTCGTAGGAGACGGCTCAGCAGGCGATGTCTTCCAAAAAGAAACCTGGAAACATATTTTTGATATCATGAATGGGAAATGATTTTCGGATATAGGCACTGAATTTTCATTACAAGATATCTAGGAATTGGGGCGGAAAGCTTTCGCCCGCAGTGTAAATCCCGGCGCCAGTACTTCTGATTTGGTCCCGATACGAATAAAAATATAGCTGACGAGACATACTCGAACAAAGGAGAATTTTCCAATGCTAACAGCCCAACAAATTCAAGAAATCATCCCGCATCGCTATCCATTTTTATTGGTCGATCGCATTGAAGAAATAGAAGAAGGAAAACGTGCCGTCGGATTGAAAAACGTCACGATCAACGAAGAATTCTTCAACGGCCACTTCCCAGGCTATCCAGTCATGCCCGGCGTACTCATCGTTGAAGCACTTGCGCAAGTCGGCGCAGTAGCCCTTCTAAAACAGGAAGAGAACAAAGGACGCCTTGCATTCTTCGCAGGTATTGACAACTGCCGATTCAAGCGCCAAGTCACACCAGGTGACACACTGCGCTTGGAAGTCGAGATCGTTCGCTTTCGCGGATCAATCGGCAAAGGAAAAGCAATTGCAACTGTCGGTGGCGAAGTGGCGTGTGAAACGGAAATCACATTCGCACTAGGTCCTGTACAAGAACGTTAATTACAGTTTGCACGGAAGTGAAAATTTGATACAATGAACATTGGATTGTCGGCGACGGCATACAGTGGGAGGTTACAAAAGAGCATGTTTAAAAAGCTTTCTCCAAATATAAAAAGCAGTATTACCCGTTCCATTTCGCAATCATTCGAGCAATATATGAGCGATATCGGTTGGACGGAAGATCAATACGACATAGAACAATTTTACGCAAATTGGCGGGAATACATTACAACCAAAGCACTTTGGTATGAAAAAATTCCTGATGAGATCAAAGCAGATCCACAATTTCATAAGGAACTGGCACAACGAGTGGAGGAAGTTTTAATCCGAATCCTCAACGAGCCGCCTTCTGAAGAGCAGATCGCTCTAATCGAAATCTTGCAAGAACAGCTGAACACTCATTATGAATATGGCTGTAAAGCAGAAGCTCTGTACGTCCAAAGTTTATTGGAGGCAAGAGCGGAGCAGCGTAAATAATTGAATGAATAGTTCCCTTCTTTTCGCACAAGCTAACAAAGATCGTACCACCATGTATGATTGACAGCTTGTAAAAAAAGGAGGGAACTTTTTTATGATCAAAAAAGCATTGCCTGTAGTCTTCGCTTCCGCACTCGTCCTAACGGCATGTAATACGAACAACGGCGCTCTTCCAGACAATAATGAAACACCGATGCAAGACGTGGAACGAGACAACCGTACGCCGAATGGCAACGAGCGCATGGGACCGAACCTTGATGGTCTCGATGACAACAATCGTGACAATGGCGGCGTCATGAACCGCGACCGTGAAGGCTCCATGGAGAACAACAACAATGACCTTCTGGAAGATAATCTTAACCGAGAAGAAGGTCTCCTTGATGGGGAAGATGGTCTCCTGGACGGGGAAAACGGCAACCGTGGTGCGCGTGACGACAACACCATCCAAGGGAACACGAACGGCAACGACACAGCTCCTGACGGCGTTATTCGCGATAAAGATCGTAAAGATTACAACCGATAATACGCCAGCTGTCAAAAACGGCTCCCGCTAATGGCAGGAGCCGTTTTTATGTGCTTATAACATGGTATTCCTTTGCCTTCCGCGCTCATAAACTTGTCTTTGTCGCTCATACCTCCGCTATCCACGCTCATAAAGCCTTCATGTGCGCTCATAATCATACTCCCTGCGCTCATACATACACAAAAAAACCGCAACAACCAAGTGACGGCTCACAACATTCAATCTTCCGGCGGTATCTGATCGCGCCTCAACTTCGGCCGATCCCACATTCCTGTCTCAAACTGCTCCAGCAGCTCATCACCTTCAAAACCGTCTTCCAGTAATTCCTCCAGCAAATGCTCGGCATACTTCGAACGAGCGCGCTTCAGACGGCCCTTCATCAACACTGAGATCCGGTCACCGATCTGCCTCCAATCCTCTACCGCGACAATGAAAGATGCAGGCTCATTTCCCGGATACGAAATAACCACGCGAGCCGTCAGCACCTTTTTCTCGACCTTCCATTGCTCCATTATGTCTTTATATTTTTCATCAATAAACAGTTCCAGCACCCACAGACGATGACTGTTTTCCTGGTTGATGATAATTCCATCATATAAAGGAAATGGAAGCACTCCATCGTCCTGTACTACCTCCACGGACAGCATTTTAAACGTTTTCATTCGACTCACCTCGGTACAATTTCCCTCAGTATAGCATAAAAACTTCAGAACACTCGAAAATTCAATAATGCCTAAAACCAAATCAGCTTAAAACTTGACCGCTCCGCCAAACCTCTCAAAAATGGCTAAATGAAAACTGAAAAACGATCTCATAAACAATCTCAAAATTCATTTTTGCTACTTTGCCAGAAGTACTCCATCTGTCATACGATAGGGGCAATCCAATGAAGGGAGGGACAAACTTTGAACCAAGTGGCTTTAGTAGGGCGTATCACCAAAGACCTCGTGCTCAAGGAACACACATCAGGACGAGTCAATACGACATTCTTCCTCGCCATTAACCGCAGTTTTAAAAACGCCAGCGGAGAAGTCTTGACGGATTTTGTTTTATGTTCCGTTTGGGGAAGGACCGCCGAGAATCTCGTCCGTCACTGCGGCAAAGGTTCACTCGTAGGCGTCAGTGGCAGTATCCAGACCCGTAATTATGAACGTGAAGATCGGACCAAAGTCTATGTAACCGAAGTGGTGTGCGATGACATCCGTTTTCTATCAAGATCATCGAAGGCGAGCACAGCAGAAATGAAAACGCCTTCAACTGCAGAGCCCGCACGTTTCGAAACCACAGCAAGCGATTCGGCACTACCTATTTTCTAATACTCACTAAACAATCTCAAGAAAGGGGGAGATGTAGAGGCATAAACGCCGCCATACCGGACACTTTTCGCTAATGATCAATTCTTGAAGAGAAGATGGGGAAATACACAATTGAAGAGCAATACGAGAAAAGAGAAAAATGGAAAGACACTACAAGCATATTCGCCAGTATTAAGAAAGTCCGGATGAAGGGGAGGGGACCCCTGATATCCAAGAAAATATTCAGCAAAGGGACTGAATACAATTTACGCCAAATCATCCGCCGCTCAACGGTTTGGAGACCACTTCCAAAACAGAGCTGGCGGAATACATACCATTCAAACGACAGAAAGGAGGTGGACATGAATGCCAGCACGCCACCAAACAGCAGCCAAGCAAAAAGCCCAATCATTCACAACCGAACTGCCTATCTCCAAAAAGAAATACCAGGACGACATCCAGCGCCTCGAAAACCAGGTAGGCCAACTCATCCGCATCATCGCCAACTTGAACGAACGTCTGAACTACTTGGAAACAACTCGATCCAACCCCTTTTTCTTCTCCGCCGATCGAAAATAAAACCTAAGAAAAGACCTGTATCCACATACGATACAGGTCTTTTTTGGAGACACAACTGGTTGGGAGTGAGCGAAACATTGTCGTGACCGAACCAATCTGGTTCTGAACCGAACCAAACACCGCTCGCCCCGCACCAATCCCGGTGCGGACCGAACCAAACGCCGTTCGAACCGCACCATTCTCGAGCCACTCCGAACTAAACCGCCCTCTGAAAAGCCATCCCCAACTCAATTAAACGTCAAAAGATCCTCCAACTCCCGATCATTCAACTCCGTCAGCCACTGACTCGAATGAATTAAATCGGCAGACAAAGCGGCTTTCTCCACAAGCATCTGATCAATCTTCTCCTCAATCGTTCCGACCGTCACGAATTTATGCACATGCACAAACTTGGTCTGACCGATCCGGTAAGCACGGTCCGTCGCCTGATTCTCGACAGCCGGGTTCCACCAACGATCCGCATGCAGCACGTGATTCGCCTGCGTCAAGTTCAATCCGGTACCACCGGCCTTCAGCGACAGAATGAAAACTGGGAACTCGCCGTTCTGGAACGCGTCCACCAATGCATCCCGCTGGCCTTTCGGCATACTGCCCGTCAAGAACGGCACATCGATTCCGTGCAGTTCTGACAAACACTGACGCAGCATTTGACCCATGCCGATATACTGCGTAAAGATCAAACATTGCTCGCCGTTCGCCGCGATTTCCGCTGCCATCGAGACGATCCGCGCCATTTTATTCGAACGCTTCGTCAATTCGGCTGCCGGAGCTTGCGGCTCTTTCAAGAACAGCGCTGGATGATTACACAGCTGCTTCAGTCGGCTGAGCATCTTCAAAATCAAGCCTTTGCGCTCAAAGCCAGTTAACGTCTCAAGCTTGAACTTCGTCTCATCCACAAAGCTCTCGTATAGCGCCGCCTGTTCCGTTGTGAGTGGAACATACTCATTTTGTTCCAACTTCTCCGGCAAATTCAAGCGCAACTCCGGATCATTCTTTGTCCGTCGCATCATGAACGGTTGAATGCGGGCGCGCAATTTCCGCTTCTCCGCCTCCAAGTCATCCCGCTCAATCGGCACGATGAATTCATCGCTGAACTTACGGAAGCTGCCTAAATATCCTTTGTGAATGAAATCAAAAATGGCCCACAGCTCGGACAGACGATTCTCGATCGGCGTCCCTGTCAACGCGATATGATGAAGCCCATGCAATCTGCGAATCGCACGCGACTGCTTCGTCTGCAAGTTCTTGATGTTTTGCGCTTCATCGATCGTCACGCTGGCGAATGTAAACGCTGAAAGCATCTCGCCGTCCTGCGTGGCAGTACCGTACGTCGTCAAAATAATATCGGCTTCACGGTTTGCGATAATCGACTCGAACTGCTCATCCCGAGACCGATTCGCACCGTAATGAACGTGTACCCGCAAAGAAGGCGCAAATCGCTCCAATTCCTTCTGCCAGTTGCCCATGACGCTCGTCGGACAAATGATCAAGGAGGGCGAATCCGTCTCGGGCAAATTGTGCACATACAATAAGTACGTAATGAGCTGAACTGTTTTCCCAAGCCCCATATCATCCGCCAAAACTGCACCGAAATGGTTATCACGCATGAAATGAAGCCACTCGAAACCTTCCTGCTGATATGGACGCAGCTCCGCCTGCAATGCTCCCGGCACCGCGACTTCCGGCAGTCCCTTCTTCTCCTGCAACATCGTCATCACTTGGCGCAACGACTGCTGCATCGAAAACGCAACGAGCGGATCATCCTCATCTTCTTCATCAAAAACCGGTGCGATTTCTTCCGGCACTTCATGGAACAGCAAATCCTTCACCGTCCACTCGCCGTCATCCACCTGCTCCATCAACTCCCGAATGCGCTTCAGCCAAGCCGGGTCCAAATGAAACCACTCATCTCCCGCGCGGATGTACTCGCGGTTCTCATCAACCATTCGCTGAAACTGCTCCCGGTCAATATTTTCGCCCGCCAGTGAAAATTGCCAATCAAACGACAGCACCTGATCGAGACTAGCAGACGAACGATACGACTGCATCCCGGCAGAAGTCCGGATTTTCAACTTGGTCTCCGTTACGGACTTCAACCAAGCCGGCAAAATCACTGGATAATCAAACGCCTGGCAAAGCGGCAAATCTTCCTGAATGAACACACGAACTTGTGCATCGTTTAAAAACTCATGAACGAACTGCTCATCTGCCTGCAACTCAACCGAACGAAAAATCCCGATCATCTCCGCTTGGCGCTCTTGAATATCCTTAGCATACGGCTTGCGCTTTGCGGGCAAGGCCTCTTCAATCGAAGCCGACACTTTCCGGACAGCTGGTACCCACTGTGTCCCACGCTCGTTGATCAGCACCGTCTCAAGCAACCATTCTGTTTCATCGATATCAGGCTCCGTCAAGCGCAACGCCACACGAAACGGCAACTTTGTCGTCTCGCCACTCGGCCATCCATATTGCTGGAAGTGGGGAAGCAAGGTGGGAAAATCCGCCATCGACACACCAAGCGCAGCAAGCTGACCGCGCACCGCAAGCGACACATAGCGTCCAGCTTGCTCAGACAGCCCAGTCTGTCCCATATCAAACGACAATCCTTCTGCTGACGCCTCGATATGTGAAAACAACGCCGGATCCTGCCAAAGTTTCGCGGCCTCACGGATTCCGTCCAAAATCACGTTATCCGCATCTGTTGCTCCTGCGTACTGGACATATGGGTGTCCTGTCCCAGAAAACAATCGAAGCAACTCATCGATCGTCGCTTCTATCCAGCCGTCACGCTGCGGAACGAGCATGCCGTAAATGGTTGGTTCATCTGAATAAAACAGATAGGACACAAGCATATCCGCGTCAATCATCTTCGATTCGCCTGCGACATTCGCACAGATGAGGAACGCACCGTCCTGTCCTTCTTTTAAAGTTAATTCCAAGGCAAGTTGCAAGATGTTCGAATCGGTCATAGCAGCAAGTTTCCTTTCTCCATTTCTTCCATCAGTGCACGCAGGCGGGGAAATTGCTGGCGGACTGTATTGATGTAACGATTCCAAAATTCATTGCGGCCATCACGTTTGGCGGCCGTCTTCATTTGTTTCCATAAACGTACGGCACGGCGATAACTATCGCGATTCTTCTCTTTTACCAATTTCAGTGCTTCTGCATGCATGAGCGGGAACACCGCTTGCGAATCTTCAGCCAGCGCCGTTTTCAACAGTGAACCATCGATCATGTCGACAGAGCCACGCGTCAAATGCATCAGCGCGGCCCACTCTTCATAGCGACCGCGTTCAAAAAGAAATTGTCCATACGCTCGTCCTGCTTCTGACCCATACGATTGAAATAACTGATCGCGCTGTTCTTCCGACACATCCGAAAGCGCAAGCAACTGATCGATTTCTTCCGCAAAAGACGCACGATTGCGCGATGCCAATTGCTGATAATGTCCCGCAAGATGGGGAAGAAGCTGCAGCATGATCGACTGGACAATATCGAAGTCCTCGTCTTCTTTCGCATAGAGCGCAAACGCCAGCCATTGCGGCACTGCGGTCGGATCCAATGAATTCAATTCCCGATCAAGCTCGTCAAAACGACCCGACGTCAAATAAAGGAATGCACGGAACAACGGTGCATCCGCTGCAGTTTCATTTTCCAACCGCCCGAGCGCTTCCGTGAGTTCTGCTTCATCAGTATAGAGCACAGTATAGACCAATCGAAACGCTTCAAAACGCTTGGAAAATAACCCTTCCACTTCAACTGCGAATGAATGGATCAAATCCTTCAATTTCGTATGGAAGGCATCTGTCTCGAAAAGCTTGGACTTCGAACTGAGCTGAATGATACTGGCCTTCAATTCGGACATCTGCTCATTGAGCCAAATTGTCAGCTGCCACTTGCCATAGTGATACGAATCATTGGAAGCCAACTCGCCCTTCAAAAAAGGCCAAGCCGCACGTAACACCGTCAACTGATAATATAGAGAAAAGAGCGGCTTCCATTCCCATTCAAAAGGAGAAAGCCGCGTCTTCTGCTGTTCAATTTTGGAAACATAATGCAAAAATCCGGTCGGACCGTCTTTCGGATCCAACTGGGCAAGAGGTTTCACGAGCAACGACAAAGCCGAAAGCCATGCATCCGGCGTACGCTCCGCAATCGAAAGCTGTGCCTGCACATCAGATTGCCGCCAACTATGCAACCAATCCGAAAGCGAATGAAACTGCGAATACAAATGAAAGACGACTGCAATCTGATGCGCGCACCAGCTGTCGTTCAAGCACGTGCAATACGGCTCCATCGACTGGAAAGACAACCGGGCAAACTCGGACTCCGTACCCGAAATATTGGCCATCAGCGACTGCTCGTTTTCTGTATAGCGATAAGCTCCGATCGCGTTCATTCGAACAAGAGAAGCCGCCTTGCGAACAATTTCCGCTTGTTGCGGCACAGACGGCTGAAATGTATGTTTAATGTGGTTCATGAACTCTTCAATTTCACGTTCGTGCAAATTTGCAATCCGTTCAATCGTCATTTGCATCGAATCAACTCCTTCAGAAAGCATTCCTCCTATTATAACGTTTTTCCCTTCTCTTTGCCACTGCTTGAGAGGGTATCAAGAGATTCCGGGTGAACTTTTATACTAACAACCTTTGATCGACTGCATTCGACAGCAAGAGGGCCAAAATACTTAAAAATTTGCCATTTACCTACTGTTATGAGAATATTGAGACAAATGAGATGTGAAGGGAGGTGGAGGCGATAGAGCAGATGCAATTGATTTTACATATACCTCAATTGCAGTACCATTTAAACAGCTCAGAAACGATACAATTCAATGAATTACCTTTAATCCGAATGGTGGAACAGTGTTCGGAAATAATGACTCATGATGTACGCAGGAAAGTCTACTATTTAAAGGACATGGTATTTTGTGAGATGACATTTCATCAAGTGGAGATTTATTACGCGAACAATCAAATTGTCTTTTCTTACAGTCCGTCGTGTGTGGACGTCGGTGAGAGAATCACCCGCAAACTGACCAAGCACAATATTTCTCATGTACCGGTTCAAAAATCATTTGCTTTAACCTTGAAACGTTAGTAGTACGGCAGGAAATCTAAATATGACAGCATTGGATAAATTCTCTTGACATATTGGATGGTTATGGACACATATCATTCACAAAACCCTTCTATTTATGATACATTAATAGTAATCGGAATATTCAAATTAATAATGAAGGGGGAGAAAAACATGCTGCTCATTCAGCGGATCAAGCCTTTTTTTACAAGTAAGGAAGAGTTCCATCTACGCCTTGTATTCGCCTACCAGTATTTCTCGATCATTAAAAACGATGAAGTATACCAGTTTGTTCCGGCAGAAGGTAAGGAGATTATCATCAATATAAGGAGCTTACAAATTGAGAACTTAGGAGAGGTATTCGTCTTTCAACGAGGGCGTCGGTTCATTAGAATCCCACTTTATCAATTATTGCTAGTTTCCGATTTGCATATGCATTTGTCGACTATACTCGAAGGAGTGATGGAAGTGGACGGCCATCTACAAGAAGAAGGTATGCGTGAAGCAGAGGGATTGGTGGAGCAATTGGAGAAAGAAAATTGGGAACGTATGGTAGATTATGCGCTCGAAACGAAAAACCGACTCTTGTTTAAGGAGTTGATGGAAGGACTGCGAATGATTTGACAAATGTCATTTAAAAAACACCTCAGTTGACAGCGCATCTCGCATGCGTCAAAACCGAGGTGTTTTTATGTAGGCTGTAGCGTTGTCGTCCGCATCCTCATAGTGTCAGGAAATGGAGCGCCAATACGAAAATTCCCGATCCGCCTAAACCAAGTGCAAAGTCTTGCCACGTAAACTCAATCGTCTTCTCCAAATTCATCGCTCATCACTCCTTTTTATATTTTCGGGGAACATCTCTTCCTTATTAGTTAATATACCCGCGATATTACCAATTATAACCGATTTTATATATTTTGAAACATTCAGATAAATAAATAGATAGATTGAACTAGCGTTTTTTGAATAAATGAGGCTGAGGGCTAAGGTGTCGCTTGGTCAGAGTGATGGGGAAGGGGATTGTGGTTCGGGATTTGCGCTCTGGGTGGACGCTTTCCGCGGGGCGCGCGGTGAGCCTCCTCGTCGCTGCGCTCCTGTGGGGTCTCACCTGTCGCGCTAATCCCGCCGGAGTCGCCACCCGCCGCTCCAATCCCTAATTTTTGATGGGAGGTATTTAAGTTTAGCTCATTATACTTTTTATATGATAATGTGAGGCTTCTTTTGCTAGAGTTCAAAATTTAAGAACAAAGTAAATTAGCAGCATTGCTCGTGAGCTTGTTAGCAGTTGAATCACTTAACTCAATTAAACTTAGACAAATGAGAGATGTAGTTTTGTACTATGATAATTACATTTCTTCACAGATCTTAAAAAGCTACATAGAGTTTGCTATGTGTCTCTACCCGCTAACTAAGGATTGGAGCGGAAATCCCGATACGCACACAAATTCCCCTATACAAAATCCGCCACAAAAATCCCACCCCCCTCTATTAAATTTCACTCTAAAGCAAGACATTCATTGCAAATTCGTCATTTTTTGATAAAGTAAGTAAAGATAGAATCGTATACTATTTGAACGAACAAGTTGGACAAGTTGGAAGTAAAGGAGAAGTACATATGTATTCTACTTACGGTTATTGGCGTTCATTGATATATCCAGACCGGCTCGCTGGCGAACTCGGTCAAGGAACGGTGACGGGATTTAAACGCCGCGTATTTGGTGTATTCATTTTAGGCATCATCCTGTTCATCCTGCGCGACATATGGGGAATGAACACGGAAACGATGACGTATATTTTGGCGAACGGCACAGCCGACGACTACACGATCGGCCGTTACGCCGCATTAATCGGATCAATTCTTTGGTCGCTCATCTACATGACATTTCACTTCTGGGGTGTCGCATGGATCCTTAGTAAACTGACGAATATCCAGTTCAAACCATTGCTGAAACTACAACTAGTAGTGGTGGGCTTGCTATTATTCGAGAAAGCGATCAATTTCCTCGTCTTCGCAATAGCAGGCAAAACAGCTAGTGTCTCTGTTCTTTCATTCGGACCGCTTGCGATGACGTTTCTTGAAAACTGGTACATTATCTTTTTCGTCAATCAACTGACGATCTTCTCTGCGCTGATCGTAGCGGTGCAATACCGATTCATTCGCTTCTATGAAGGCGAAGAAATCCGCAAAGATGTCATTTGGCTACTGATCGCATTGCAAATCATCTTTGCGTTATTTACAGCAGCAATCGGCTTTGTCCCTGTCGAAAAAATGCTAAATCTATTAATGATAGGGGGACTATAAATGGTGAAGTTACGCAATATCATCGTGACGGTCCTCATGACAGCTTTCATCGCTTTGAACAGCTACCTTGTGTTTTCAGAAAAGAGTGTCATTCCAAAGTCATTTTATGTCAACGGCTATGAGCGGTTGGCGGCGGACGACTACACGAAGGAACTTGATAAGGAAGGGTTCATTGCACCCAAAGACTTGCATACTGTTTACTTGAAAGAAGATCAAACCATTGACTCCTGGCTCGTTCAGGAAGGGGAGAATGTCGACTTCGGCACAGAACTCGCTTCATTGAAGACCGATCACATTGATCAGCAGCGCAGCCAACTGAACGCCGAATTATCGGCATTGCAAAACCAAGTCTCCACGATCCGCCAGACCATCAGCGATCTGGAATATGAACAGAAATACAGCAGCGGCTCAATAGGCAACAGCGATGCCTATGACTCGAACGACGATAAGAAAGTCCGAGTGAACATCGATGTTGACGTCGAGGTGATAGGGGAAGGTACCTTCGCGCAAGCTATCGCAGACGCGGAACGTGACCTTGCTCAAGTCCAACGTCAAATCGAAACAATCGAATCAAAAATTGCTGAATTGCCGACTGAGGCCGCTATGACGAGTCCTGTCAACGGTTATATCGTGAAAATCAACCGCGACAGCGCAACGCCATCGATCGATATTTACAGTACCGACCAGACAATCGTCACATATGTATTGCACGACGAATGGCTAAACATTGAACCTGGCAGCTTTGTAACGATCCAGCATGAAGCGATCCGCACACCGTTCGTTCCGAAAGTGGATCCAGATGAAAATCCGAATGAGGATCCAAATCAAGAACCATACCAAGCCCCTACCGAAGATCCTGAGCAAACTCCCGATGAAGGCGGAGTTGGCAGCATCGGGGGAGGCAAAGTGGCAGCAACATCTTCTGACGGCGTGCCGCCAACCGAAGACGTTTATATTGATGAAGATCAATACGACGACCTGGATCACGAAGTCGACGGCAATTCATTCGATGACGTAAACGGTACGGAACAAAACGAATTAGATGATTCAATCGAAAATCCGGACGAGCCTGTCGACAACCCAGACGGCAAGACGGACAACAATGAAGACGAAGACCTTCAACCAGATGGCGATGTTGAAGAAACACCAGAAGGTACACCGGGGCAGACAAAAGACGAGAAAAAGCTTGCGGAAATTCGTGAGCGCATCCAACCGGACTATCCGGCGGACATCTCCACACTAAGCGGCACCGTCGTTTCTGTATCAAAAGTGCCTGCACAGGATGACAAATGGCTAAAAGCATACAAAGCACTAGGCAACACCCAAAAAGACAATCCGTTGGCCTATTATGAAGTACGCATCGCGCCATATGACGAACAACTGGAACTGCCATTCGGCACCAATGTCAACACGTTCATCCAAACAAACGAAGCGAACCAAGCAACGAGCATCAAAACGAATTGGTTGTCGAATAAACACAACGACACAGCCAAAGTCTGGACACTCGACAACAACGGTCGAGCAGTACAAACTATCGTCGAAACACCATTCACTTGGCTCGACCGCGCGATTCTAACAAGCGGAACTGAACCTGGTATGGTCGCATTAAAGAATGATAACTTAGACAGCAACCTAGATAACCAGACTGTTTTCCATCCACTTCCGCTCTATTTACCGGAATGGGACAAGTGGAAAGGTACTCACTGGAAGACCTACGCGCGTTATTTGATCAAGCACTAATAAAACTGCCCTTGTGGCAGTTTTTTTGTTTGGCTGGCGGGTGAGCACGCTCGTAAAATCCTGTTGGCGCTCATAAAACCCCTGTGCGCGCTCATACTTCATCTTCCCACGCTCATAAAACCTCTTCAAGCGCTCATAAACCTTAAGTCGCGCTCATAAAATTCCATGGCCGCTCATAAGCCCCGTGTCCGCGCTCATACTTCATCTTCTCGCGCTCATAAACACTCCCTAACCGCTCATAGCCCCCTCCCACTTCGCTCACGCCAAGTAGGTCCAAATACACATTTTTAGAGAAAATTCATACTTCAACGACATTCTAGATGGCGAAAATCATTTCCTCCCAACAATAGATCTTGAAAATTGAATTTCATCTCCAATTTCAGCATCAAAATTGGATTGCATCCAGAATGTTCCATCTTCTAGAATTCTTGCTATAATAAGCGTTACAACACTTAAACAGGAGGGAATGTATCTGATTTATAAAACACGTACCACACCTAAACTGATCATCGCCCAACATGCACTGCTGAAACGACTTCCGCCTGCCCATCAAAAATACGAAAAAATACGCACAGACCTTTACAACCGCAAAGCAGGATTCGGCGGAGAAAGGGAGTTTGACTATCAACTAAGGGAGTTTGCGCCGAGCTATCCACATGCTGTTTTGCACGACTTGTATTTAAAACAAGATCAAGTCTATTTCCAAATTGATTCATTACTCATTACACCAAGCGTGATCGTTCTATTTGAAATCAAGAACATTGCAGGCAAATTGCAGATTAAGCAAAATCCCACACAATTCATACGGGAAACGGCGACTGGGGAGCGGACTGTGCTAAGAAGCCCGATTGAAGAATTGGAACGGAAAAAATATTTCCTTGGTAACTGGCTGAAACAGCGACAAATCGACGTACCCCTTACAGATTTTGTAGTATTCGCGTACAATAACGAACTGATTATCGAAAACATGGCCGCCCACCGCATTGCATTTTCTTATGAGATGCCAAATAAACTTCGAGCACTGGAAATGAACACCCCAATTTTGAATGAAAAGCAAGTTCAGCGGCTGGCATATGAACTGACCCACGCTCACCGGGTATTTGAACCCCACCCACTCATCCAAAAATATAAACTTTCCTTAGAAGAGCTTGAAGTGGGCGTCACTTGTCATGTTTGTAATCGCCTCACCATGAAATGGCGGCTGAGGATATGGCGGTGCCAAGCATGTGGCTATCAAGATGCAGTCTCTCATCTAAACATATTGCAAGAATGGTACTACATAAAAGGGGCACAACTCACGAACCGTCAGTTTAGACAATTCAGCGGAATTCATTCACGGCACATAGCAAAGCGATTGTTAGCCAATCCATACACAGAACTGAGTGGAAAAAACAAAACCTCCATTTACCAACTAGCACCTCAACTTCTCGCCATGTCTACAAACTTATCATTCTAGCAAGCGCATGATTTTTCATGCGCTTCTTCGAGTCTTGATCATAAATTTGCTTCAAACGCTCATAAACCTGTAGCCCGCGCTCATAGACCTCGTGAGTGCGCTCATACAACGCCGCTTTACGCTCATAGACCTCGTCCATGCGCTCATACAACGCCGCTTTGCGCTCATAGACCTCGTCCGTGCGCTCATACAACGCCGCTTTACGCTCATAGACCTCGACCGTGCGCTCATACAACGCCGCTTCGCGCTCATAGACCTCGTCCATGCGCTCATACACCCCCGCCACGCGCTCATAAGCCTCTTCTGCGCGCTCATAATACTCCCAACCAACTTACAAAACGCAAGAACAATATAAATCGCACCAAATTCCCTACCAAACCCACCCCACAATCCAGTATACTCATACAAAAGGAGGTCAAATCTATGAAACTAACAAACACACAATTGCACCACAACAAAAAACTATTCATCGGCACCACTGCCATTACTATAGCTACCACAGCCCTCGCCGCAACCTGTGCGCCGACCGCCAAAGCTGCAACATTCAAAGACGTCCCGGCAGACCATTACGCTAATGAAGCCATCACTTACATGGCTGCCAATCAAATCATCAACGGCTATCCGGACAACACATACCGTCTCAACCAGCCTGTCACGCGCGCGCAGGCCGCAAAAATGATCGCACTCGCCATCAAAGCGAAGCCGAGCAACGCCTACAAACTGAATTTTATCGATGTCCAACCGACACACGGATCGTACGACCACATTCGTGCACTTACCGAAAGAGGTCTATTCGCCAATCAATCAAAATTCAATCCGAATGCACCGCTGACACGTGGTCAAATGGCAAAACTGCTCGTTCTCGGTTACAACATCATCACCGACGACAACGACTTCATCCGTTTTGCCGACGTCACGAAGTCTAATGGCTCGTATACCTACATCATCACGATCGCAGAACTCAATATCACAACAACGCGTCCCGGCGCCGAATTCAAGCCGAATGAACCCGTCACTCGAGCACAGATGGCTGCATTTCTATACCGCACGATCGAATTCGACAACAAACGCACTAAAGGTCTGATCACCTATGATAAACAAAAGAAAATGTACATCGATAAACAACAGCAGCCGGACAAACCAGCACCGCCAAAACCGGAACAACCAAAACCCGAGCCGCCTAAACCAGAACCACCCGTCAATCAACCATCATTAGCGGCCCAAACAATCATCAATGTTAACGCCGAACGTAAAGCCGCCAAAGTCCCAAGCCTTCAGGCAGACCCGGCACTCAATAAAATTGCCGCTGCCAAAGCTGAAGACATGGCAAAACACGGTGAACTTACACATACCTCTCCAACCTATGGCACAGTGCCCGAAATGCTGGAGAAATTCAACTATAAATGGAAAGCCTACGGAGAAAATATAGCAGCTGGCTACATTAGCGCCAAAGGAGTAACCGATGCCTGGCTTGCATCGCCCGGACATAAAGAAAACCTCCTTAGCCCAACATTTACTCACATGGGAGCCGGAACAGCCACCGACAAACAGGGTAAAATCTACTGGGTCAACCTATACTCGAAAAAATAAATCAATCTACTCTGCTTAATCGCAGTCATGTAGGGTATAGTGAGTAGATACATAAGAAACCCGACCAATAAAAGGAGGAACCGCAATGAAACAAACAGTCATCGCCGCAGCCACCATTATTGCATGGCTATGCCTAGCGCCTGTGTCTCAAGCTGCCACACTGGACGAAGTCAAAGAGATCGTTGAACTTTACTACTACGGCGAGAAACCAAACAACATACAGAAAGCCAAAAACGTCAATGAAATTATTAATCAACTCGACGAATACTCCGTCTATCTGACACCAGCGGAATACAAAGACTATCTGAATCAATACGCAAGCGCAGGTACAACGACACAAGTAGCGGCAACCTCTGCACCTGTGACGAATAAAACCAATGTCCAATCACATATGATGTACGGAAATGTCGGGTATTTGAAAATTAAGACTTTTTCATCGCACCTACTAGAAGACGTTAATACCCACTGGACACGTCTTAAAAACCAAGGCGCTGAAAAACTGATTCTAGACTTACGCTTTAACGGTGGCGGCTACGTCGAAAGCGCTGAACAACTTCTCGGCTTTTTCCCGAAAGCGAAAGAAGCCTATAAACTAAAAACACGCATGGGTACAGAATCCGCAAAAGCGATCCCTGCGAAAAATCAATTTCCGGCTAACACCTATGTACTTGTCAACCGCTACTCAGCTTCCGCATCTGAAATCGTCGCAGTAAGCGTCAAAGACCAAGAAGCAGCAGTAGTAGTAGGGGAGAACACGAAAGGCAAAGGCAGCGTACAGTCCCTATTCGAACTAGCGAACGGCGGCGCACTGAAACTGACGACCGGGCACTACACTGGACCAAAAGGAACACCTGTCCAGCATAAAGGCGTCCAACCAACGATCAACATGGCACCAGGCACAGAACTGACCGGCTTGCACAAACGTCTAATTACAAGTGATCTGGCGAGTAAAAACTATAAACACGCCAAAGGGCCGACCGACGTACCGCAACAAAAAACTTTCAACGTAGAGTTCACCCAACCGATGAACTTCGGACCGGCAAAAACATACGACAAAATGGAACTTATCAAATTCGGAAGCGTCTCTATACCTACAACGAAAAAACAAACTAACAACAAAACTATGACCATACAACCCGCCAAACCAATGCAACTTGGCGCAGAATACATGCTCATCGTTCATCCAGGAACAAAAAGCACGAGTGGACGAACTGTAAAACAAGGAACGTATACAACATTCAAAGTACAAACCACCCAAAAGAAATAAAATTGGTCGGTAAGTCAATAACTTGGTATACTGTGTAGATGCTACTATATAAACAATGCGCTTTTTATATTTTAAAAATATTACACATTTTATAGGATCGGAGCGGAGGGCGGCGACTCCTGTGGGATTAGCGTGACAGGTGAGACCCTGGACTGAGCGAAGCGAAGGAAGCGGCTCACCGCACGCCCCACGGAAAGCGTCCGCCCGCAGTGCAGATCCGGAGACCAAGCGGCCTCTAACATCCATACACTCAACAGGAAAGCGAAGGTAGAAAATATTATGCAAAAGAAACTATGCGTGGTAGGCCTCGGCTACATCGGCTTGCCAACCGCTGTCATGTTCGCGAACAGCGGCCTCCAAGTACACGGCGTCGACAAAAACGAACACGCGGTTAAACTGATCAACAACAAACAACTACATATAGAAGAAAATGGCCTGCAACAACGTCTGGAACAAGCAGTCGACGAAGGACACTTCACAGCTTCGACTACACCAGTAGAAGCAGACGTCTACATCATCGCCGTCCCGTCACCAATCAATCCGGACAACACGGCCAACTTGGAATTCATCCGTCAGGCGACAGCATCCATCGTGCCATACGTCAAAAAAGGTGCACTTGTGATTTTAGAATCCACTGTCCCGCCAAAAACAGTCGAAAATGTCATGCTGCCAGAACTGCGCAAGACAGGTCTGATCTTGGGCGAAGAACTATTCGTATCTCATTCACCAGAACGCGTTATCCCAGGCAAGATCTTCGAAGAACTTGTCAACAACGACCGCATCGTAGGCGGCATCAATCCGAAATCAGCAGAATTGACGAAAGAACTATATCAAGCTTTCGTACAAGGGACGATTCATCTTACGGACGCTACAACAGCAGAACTCGTCAAAGTAATGGAAAACACGTATCGTGACGTTAATATCGCATTTGCTAATGAACTTGCGAAAATCGCGGAAGGCATCGACGTGGACATTTGGGAAGCAATCAAGTTCGCGAACTTCCATCCACGCGTAAATATCCATACACCAGGACCAGGCGTAGGCGGTCACTGTATCGCAGTTGATCCATGGTTCCTAGTTGAACTGGCACCGGACAAAGCGGATATCATTAAAAAAGCACGTCTGACAAATGACGGTATGCCGTTGTATACGGCACATAGAGCGCAGAAACTACTCTCGCAATTCGGTATCGAAAACGGCAAAGTGGCGGTTCTCGGACTGGCTTTCAAAGGCAACGTCGACGACATGCGCGAAAGCCCGGCGACAAAAGTCATCGAAGCACTGCAAGGACTGGGCATGGAAGTCAATTCCTTCGATCCACACATCAAGGAACTGCAACACCCGACGCAAACTGAAACAATAGAAGAGGCAATCCAAGACGCCGATCTTCTTCTATTAACTACCGATCATGATGAATTCAAACAGCTCGACCCGGCGAATCTGAAAACGAAACAACCGAGACCGATTATGCTCGACACAAAAAATGCCCTTAATCCTGATAGATGGGAGCAAGCAGAATATCGCTTCTTTAAACTAGGAGACGGCAAAAAAGAGGGACAGCTTTACTCATGAAAGAAGAAATACTAGGCGTTAACGTCAACACCGAAAACTATGATGAACTGATTCCGAAGGTTTTCGCGAATATAGATGAAGGAAAAAAATCACTCGTCGTTGCGATCAACCCTGAAAAGCTCATGAAAGCGAAAGAAGACGCCGAACTGAAAGCATTGCTCAACCGGGCTGAATTCCAAATTCCGGATGGCATCGGTGTCATTCTCGCTTCCAAGCTGAAAAAAGGTCAGATACGCTCACGCGTCACCGGCATCGACATGATGGACCGCATCGTACAAGAAGCAGCCAAAAGAGGAAAGCGAATCTTCCTCTACGGCGCTAAACCCGGAGTAGCCGACGCTGCCGCTAAGAGATTACAAGAACTTCATCCTGACATTCAAATCGCAGGCATCCAGCACGGCTATGAAAAAGACACGCAAGTAGTGCTCGACACGATAAACAAAGCCCAACCCGACATCCTATTCGTCGCCATGGGCTCACCAAAACAAGAACAATGGATTGAACAACACCGAAACCAGCTACACCCAATTCTCTACCAGGGGGTAGGCGGCTCATTCGATGTCCTAGCTGGGAACATTAAACGCGCTCCTGTTGCATTCCAAAAAGCAGGAGCGGAATGGTTGTATCGTTTACTGCTTGAACCAAGCCGAATCAAACGGCAAATGAATCTACCAAAGTTTTTGGTTGAGGTATATAGGAAAAAGTGAGTCGTAGATGAATGATTGCGATTTGAAATGACGGAAAGAAATTTTATTTCAATATTAAAACACAAACTATCAAACACATCTTGTAATCTAGTAAACTTAATGATAGAATACGGAAGTGTAAGGATAATTTTCTCTTAGCATATAGCACAATGCCACGCGAAGCGTAACGGTTGGTTGACCGCAAACAAAAAGGCTTGAACAGTTCCCATCTGTTCAAGCCTTTTTGTATGTCGTTTTCCAAGTGTAGCCAAATGACCCTATTTTAAAAAAGTCTTGGCAAATACTTGCATCTTCTAGAAATTTCGGTAGAATAGAAGTTGCGGCGAAAAAGAATTGTCGATGTTTGTTAGTAATCTATCAAACTTTCTAAATTTCAATTGACATCTCGACCGTTCTTATCTATACTTTACTGTGTAATGCCTACTACTTTCATACATAGGTAGTAAACCGGCAAAAACAGAGATACCTAAGAGGAGGAAATTATTCAATGGCTAACCAACCAACGAAATATCGCAAGTTTGTAGTAGGGGCTGCTTCAGCTGCTCTAGTAGCATCAGCAGTAGCACCAGTTGCATTCGCGGCAGATTTTTCTGACACAAAAGGCAACACGCACGAAGAAGCAATCAACGCACTATCTGAAGCGGGTGTAATCAAAGGGTACGAAGACGGTACATTCAAACCGAACAAAACTTTGACTCGTTCTGACGTAGTTAAATTGATGGGTAAATGGCTTGTATCAGAAGGCTATAAAGTGCCAACTGACGCTCAATCAAAACCACGTTTCGCAGACCTAAAGTCTACTTCAAACAAAGAATTGCTTGAAATGGCTGCAGTAGTTTACGATAACGGTGTGTTCGTAGGAACTCCAGATGGCAAACTAGATCCAACTGGCGACATCACTCGTGAAAACATGGCAATCGTTCTTGTTCGCGCATTCGACCGCGTACATGACATCGATCTTGCTTCATATGTTGCAGACCAAGATTTCAAAAAAGACGTTACTGACCTAGGTAAAGCGAAAGCTGAAGCACGTCCAGCAATCGACGTATTGGACTTCTTCGACATCACAAACCCAGCTGCACCTGAGTTCAACCCTAAAGCTACAACTACTCGTGGTCACTTTGCTACATTCCTACACAAAACTATCAACGCAGACTTCTCTGATGTTGAAGGTGGAGTAGTAACAGGAGTTGCTTCAGTTAAGGCGGTTAACAATACAACTGTTGAAGTTGCATTCAAAGAAGAAGTTAAAAACGTTGACTCTCTTAAATTCACTATCGACGGTTTGACTGTATCTAACGCTGCAGTAAAACAAACTGATAAAAAAGTTGTCGTACTAACTACTGCTGTTCAAAAAGGCGGCGAGAAGTACACTGTAACACTTGATAACAAAGCAATCGGTTCTTTCACAGGTGTTTCTAGTGTTGTACCTACAAAAATCACTGTAACTAACGATGCTGTTCAAGGTATTGTCGGTAAACAAGTAATTCTTACAGCTGATATTGGTGTGAAAGAAGCAGGCGTTCCTGTAACATTTAACGTAGCAGCTGGTTCGAAACTAAACTCCGATCACGTTGAAGAAGTAACTACTAATGCTGACGGAATTGCAACATACTCTTATACTCAATACGTTGCTGGTTATAGTGATGATGTAGCTGTTTATCCTACAGGTGCTCCTGCTACTCGCGCTGTTGCAAAAGTATTCTGGGGTGTAGATACAATTCTATCCATCACTTCAGATGATGAAAAAAGTAATGTTTTAAACAATGGTGAAAGCAAAATTTATAAAGTAACTTATAAAGATGCTAAAACTGGAAAACCTGTCGAAGGCCGTAAGCTAAATGTTACATTTAAAGAAAATGTGGATGTTACTGTTGATAAGTTGACTAAAGCGACTGTAAATGGCGTAACACCTTACCAATTGTCTAATGGGTCTAATCCGGTGCCAGTTCAAGTAACTACGAATTCTAAAGGGGAAGCGACATTTACTGTAACTGGTACAAATACAAAAGCAACTCCAGTTGTTTTCGTTGATGAAAATGTTGGCAGCACAGGCAAAGGTAATGATAAATTAGATGGTGCTGAACTACAAGTATCTACAAATGAAGTAACATTTGCTGCACAACAAGCTTCCTATGATATTGAAGTAATTCGTGATGGTAACGAAGAAGCGGCAGTAAACACTAACAATGACGGTCGTAAATATAAAGTTGTTGTAAAAACAAAAGATGGAAAAGTTGCGGCTAATGAAACTGTAAATGTTGCTTTCAATGAAGATATTGATCGTAATATCAACACAATTACATCTGCAAAATTCATCAAACTAGCTGATACAGATTTATTAGGTACTAGAACATCAACTCCAGGTTATGATGATAAACAAATCACACTGAAATTGAATTCAAAAGGTGAAGGTGAATTTGTCATTGCTAGTACAATGAATACTGATTACGCTACACCAGTTGTCTGGTTAGATATCAATACTAATAACAATACTGGTAAACTTGATGAAGGAGAGCCTTCTAAAGTAGCAGATAAAACATATTTCGTTGCATCCAAACTAACTTCAGGCACTTTGAAAGCTATTAACGTAGCTACGGGCAAAGAAGTGAAAGAAGATAAATCACTTTCAGGTAGTGAAACAGCTAGATTTGAATTTAAAGCTACAAACCAAAATGGAACAGCAGTACCTTTAAGTTCACTTAAGGCAGTTAAAGCATCATATACTGTATTTAATACTGGTGACAATGATGTAGAAGTTAAATATTATGTATCAAATGCTTCAGGCGGGTTTGATGAGAAAACAATAACAGTTCAAGCGAATCGTAGTGAAACTGTTCAATCTGAGTCAGCAGATAATACTAATAATATTAAGGTTACTCCAAAAACACCTGATACAACAACTAATGTACGTGTAGAAGCAACAGCAACAGCAACTACTGATACTAATGCTACAGTTTACTTAGGAAATAAAACATCTAAGGTTTCGTTTGTATCAAGCAGAGATGTTGGTGAGAGCTTTGTTGGTACTGTAGAATCTATAAATACTGACAAAGAGGAAATTAAATTTACAGGTAAGAAAGCAATTAGCTATAAAGGTGCTAAATTCGTACAAAACGGTGCGAATATTCCTCAATCTCAATTTGAGAAAATCGCATTAAATAATGGAGCGCAATTTAGTTATAACAAAGATAAAGATGGCAATGTAACCTTTACAGTATTTGAAGTTGGTACAGCTGATACAGTTGCTCCAACAGCAACAGCTAAATACAATACACTTGTAAATCCTGTTACTCCTAAAAAAGCGACTGCTAAAATTACTGTTGGTACAGATGAACTTGTATTTACAGCAACAGAAGCTGGTGAAGATTACAATGATATTAAAATCGACCTAGTAAATAACGATCCATCATCTACTGAAACAACTGCTTCTGTAGCTATTAGCGGCGGAGTTACAACTATTACGGTTGAATTAGAAGATGATGGTACTGACGTGACTGCCACATTTGCAGATGTAATTGCTGCAGTTAATTCTGTAACTAATATTACTAAGTTATCAGCAGCTGCAGAGGATACAACTGTTGTAGCAGCTATTGATTCGGCTACTACTGCTGGTGGTGCTACAGAGGTTGCTGCAGCTCCAGCAACTTTAGTGTTAACATTTGATGAGCCAATTGCAAATCCATCTGCTGTAGCTATTCAATTAGCAGCTGGAAAAACACTAGGTACTGCACCTGAATATACATGGAGTGCAGATAAGAAAGTATTAACAATTAAATTGGGTGCAGGGGCAACAGTTGCTCAGGCTGATGTAATATCTTCTACAGGCGCTAAAGACGCTGCAGGTAATACACAAACTGGTAATATCACAATCCAATAAGTTTTTCTAGTTAAGTTCGAGTTCGAGGTACCTGTGCGCCACATAATTCAGACACTATTCTGACGATTCGACAATCTAGTATTTGATAGAAGAATGATCCTGTGGAGAGAAATCTCTGCAGGATCTTTTTCGGTTCTGGGAATGCTCCTTCTCGGAACTTCATAACGCAAACAAGCCCTCGATCCGTAATTGGATGGAGGGCTTGTTGTGTTGCCAGGTTGCCATATACCAAACGGCAACCTGGCAGTCCGAGTCATATGCAGTTCAATCAAACGTGCTTCTGAGCCAAGAAGCAAAAAGCGGTTTACTACGTTGCTGATCGCCAATGATCGATCCACTCTATTATAACGAACGTACGATCTTGTGTCTAGTTATGTAAGGGCATTAATCTTTGCCAAACCATTTCTGCCATAGTTCTTGAAATACCGGATTGAGATAGATCATGATTATGTAGCTGAATGCCAAAATCAAGACGCTCATCTGTCGAATTGGCTCGCCGACAATCAGGTTCACAATCATTACATACGTAAGAGCAACGGGAAAACAAATGCCCAAGATGTAAAAGTAGAGTAACAGCTTTTGCGGATTCATGGCAGAGCTCCTTTCTGGAACAGCGAGCTTGATTACAGTTAAGTTAACATAATATCTGGCAAAGGGGAAGATGAGAAGGTGATAATTTGGTATGTTTACAACCTGGCGCCTTAGCAAGAACAAGCCCTCGGGCAGCGTGGATCCGTGGCCGGGAAAGTTACTGGAAATGAGGCGATGGGGAGGGGTATTGTCTGGGTTTGCTGCCATATGAGGTGAAGCCGGTGAAAAGGTTGAGGTGACGGCGTTTGTTGCAGTGTCAGTAGAAAAGAAATGCTGGTTACTGAGTAATGCAGTAAGTAACCGGTATTTCCATGGCAGTTACTATACCTGATTTTTTAAAAGGGAAACTAAAAGGTGATGACCAGGAGCTTTCATGCACAGCGAATATAACTAGCACGCAGCCTATTTATTTTATTTGATAAATCGACCGTCACGATCGTCACTGGCGTCACCTATCTATTTAGTTGACAGGCTGGCAGTGAATCGACTAGAGTTTTGAAAAAGAAGAAGAGAAATAGAGAGGAATGATGAATTGTGCAGTTTCAGTTAAAAAAGAAAGCGGAAGATCGACCAAAAGTTATCGCTCTTCATTTTTGCTATCAGTGTCATCAGCGGATTCTGGATCATCAGCTGATCTTCCCTGTCGGTCGCCATATCTATTGCGATCCTTGTTTTACGGAAATGTGCATCGAGACGTTTGGAGAAGAGTAATGGTTTATTTCACATGAAGAAATGACCGTCACTGCCGTCACCAGCGTCACGTAAAAAAGCGGAGATAGCTCCCCGCTTTTTGATCTTCACATATTCAATATGTCACCGGCATATTAATGACCGGATTAAAACTTTTCATTTCCAGGTGCTTGGAAAGTAAGCGTAGCTTATCATCTACTTTCGGATCCATTTTATACGTCGCAAAAGAATCGAAGATTACCGGCTTTGCATGTGCGGCATATAAGATATTTCGGCTTCCTGCATACCGCATGCCCTCCGAATCTGTAGCCGGGCATTTCAGTTTGTAGGTCATAAGCTGTCGATCATGGAATTCAGCATAACTGCGGTAGGCAGCACTTTCGAATTCTTGTGAAATCTGGCTGTACTCGATGCGGTATTGACGATTTGGCGATGTGATGCATAGCGCCAGTCTGTCTGGTGAGTCCTTATGACTGATGGTGTACACTTTTTCGCCTTCTTGGACTTGTTTCATCAGATCCTGCTTCATCCGCATGGCAAGCATAGGGCGGTCCTGTTCAAATTTCAACGTATCGACTGCCTGGTCCATTGTCGTGAGAATCAAGTTCAGCTGATGGCTGTAAGGATGCAGCACTTTGTAGAACGCTGCCAGGATGTTATGCCAGCGTCTTCGAATGCCCTGTTCCCTCCTGCGTGACTCCACGACGAACAGAATGCCGTGCAGCTGTTTGCGGTCGGGTTGATTGGCATGAGTGTCTAAATATTGTCGATACGTCAGGAATTTCTGCACCAGCTGCTCATGCGATTCGGTAGCGCGGTCAATTTCTATGGTGAACAACTGATCATCAATTAGAACCTCTGCATCCGGCCGAAACTGCTGACTGCCTTTTGGCGTGTGATATTTTACGGCAGCATACAGGTTATGCCGATGACGAAGCACTTCTCCCAGTTCATCGCTTCCAGTATGCAGCTCAGTGAAGAAGTCCATCAGCAACAAGTGATGGGCTGCCTGCTTGGTGGGGGGCATGTACAAATCGTACGATAAGTCAGCTAGGTCATAGTCGCCGTCTTCAGCCGGCATCCAGCCCTCGCCTTGCTGCCCTTCCCGCATATTCAGCAATTCTTTTGTGCAATCATAGCCATTAGGGGTCAGGTAATAGAGCGAACCTTTGGAAACGTTCTGCTGCAGGCGCAAGGACTTTACCAGCCCCTGCTTTTTCAGTTTAGCCAGATCGTTATAGATCGATTTCTCCTGGGAGAGAGTCAAATCATGAGTAGCGAAGAACATCCTGGCCAGCTGGGGCGCAGTCATTCCTCTGTAAGAAATGAGCAGCTTCAATAACCGCTCTGTTTTATTAGAAAGTTGATAACCGATAACGTATGCCATGTGCGGCACCTCCTGTGTAATAGTTGAATAGAATGGTTTGCTTGAAAATGAGAAAACAAAAAGAGCCAGGCGCAGAAACGCATAGCTCGTTGGACTCTATCAGTATTCATATTTACACATACGGGTAGCGGGGTAGTCTTTATCCTCCAACAAGAGGCCCGGTTACCGGATTAAGTGTTCAGGTGGCCACTCACATAAATGTGATTAATTAATATAGTGACAAGTATAGCAGAATTTATTAATTACTCAAGGAGAAAAAATCTTAGAGTTACTACTTGTAAATGGAGTAGTAGTTTGATATTATCTAATTAATACAAAGTAAGTAAAGAAAATTTAATATAACAAAGGGCATACCCCTCAATTTAAGTACGCATTTATGCAATGCGTTTCTTAATTGAGGGGTTTTTCTGTTGTTTTTAGGAGGATATTATGCGTGAGCAAAACAAAGATTTATTGAAAACTTCAAAGGGTGATATTTTCACTCTTCTGCTTAGTATTCAAAACGGTAAGAATATTATTTTAAAACTTCCAAAAGGTTTGAATAAGTTATAAATCAAGTGGTAACTTTTTTGTTTTGATAACTTCTATTCCTTTACCAATGATGCTAATTTTATTCTTTTCATGGAAAGATGGAGCAATAGCTGGATTGCCGGCTAAGAGTATACAAAGTTCTTGATGAAGTAAAACTTTTCTAACCATAGCTGGATTGTTTTCAATTGCAATTATTCCAATGTCCGTGGGGGCCAGTTCACAAGCACTTTGAACCAACAATAAATCATTAAGTTCAATTCCTTCTTGAATCATGCTGTTATCTACAACTTTTAAAATAAAATATTTTTTGTCGTTGTTGACAGGAATTAACTTGTATTCGATTATATCACTATCTTTATATATTTGATCAGCATAAATAGCCTTCAATACAGGAACTTTTTTTATAATGCTTTGCTCATCTAAAGTATCGGATTTACTATGATTAAGTTTTTCGTTATAAATATTTCTTAATTCAATATGCACATCATCATTATCAGAATTAATTAGGACGTTTTCAAAGGAGTTAATACACACTTGATATAGCTTCCATTTTTCCAAAACTGAAGCATTTTTTTCTAATTGCAATAGAAATTCCTCAGCATTATAAGGGTTGTAATTTCTCTCAGTTAGTTTTTGTATAGAGTCCTGATGTAAAAGAAGATAGGGGGATACTTGCTCAAATATACTTTTTAAAGTTTTCGTGAGAATATAATCCAACTCAATGGTATCGGATATAACAGATTGAACAGTAGGAGTTGCTTTTATAAAGTCAGCTGCTAGTAAGAATTCTTGCTCATTAATATTAAGGATTTCGGCTAATGCTCTATTCAACTTTTCAGCAGCTGGAGCAATCTTAGCATTTTGCAATGAACTTAGGTGATTTTTTGTAGTGGAAAACCCCATGTTAGATAGTTTTAATGCTATCGCATCTAATGTAAGTCCACTTTCTTTAATGGCGCTTTTTAGCATTTCATGATACGGCTTCAAAGTGATGCTCCTTTGCTAGTTATTATAATTGGTTGCAATATAAATCAGTAAATATTACAATGTAGTTGTTGTTACATTAGTTATAATAACCTACGTAACTTAATTATTTTAAGGAGGTGAGAGAAATGAGAAATTCAGATATTAAATTAACTATGAAAAAACAAAAGATTTATTTTTGGATGTTAGCTGATCAATTAGGTTGCCATGAAAACAGCGTTTATAAAATGTTTCGCTATGAATTAACAGATGAACAGAAACGAAATGTTCTTCAAGCAATTGATCGTATTCAATTACAAAGAAAGGAATCATGCCAATGAGCCTCACTAAGAGATCTGCAAAACAACTATTGAAGTACGGTCTCGTTTCAATGCCTTTGAACGGCAAAAAGCCTCTTTTGAAAAAATGGCCACAATATTTTATTGAAAGACCACTTTCTAAACAAAATATTGAAAATGGTTTATTAACTGAAACAGGCAAATTAATTACCTATGATGATAGTAAAAATCTAGGTATCTTAACTGGCGCTATTTCAAATTGCATAGTAATAGACATCGATGACATGGGTGTTATGAAAAAAATTAATCAGTTAGGCGGATTACCTGAAACTTGGACATCTAAAACTCGACGTGGTTTTCATCTTTACTTTAACTATGATAAGAATATTCATTCAACAAGCCTGTGGAGCCAAATCGATGTATTGTCTGATGGCAAACAAGCTGTTGCTCCTCCTTCTTGGAACGTAGAAGGAAGGAGATATGAGTGGGTCATATCTCCAAAAATGGTTACAAAAGCTGACTTGCCATATTGGTTTATCAAATTGCTGTCTAACACAAACAATGGACAAGAGCCTTCCCCTACAGTATATACAAATACTAATGAATTTAAAAGAAGCGCTTATGAATCAGCCTTACAATCAGTCAATTGGTTAGGAGTGTTCTCTAAACACACCTCCAATATTCGGGGGAACGGACGATGGAAATCGTCAAAATGTCCATTTCACAATGATAAAAACAACTCTTTTTCATTCTGTGCTACAGATGGAGGTTGGATTTGCCATGCTGGTTGCGGTAAAGGAAACGGGCTACATTTTCTGGAGAGAATATATGGTATTTCAAAAAGGAAAGCATGGCTTTTGATAAATGGAAAAGATGTCTATGTCTAACGAAGAAGAGAAGGAAAGAATACAAATTGGTGAAGTGAAAAAGCTTGAGGAGCTTTCCCCTAAAGATCAAATTAAGCTGAAGGTAGAACAGAAGGAAATATCATTGGGACAAGCTGTAATCGAGCTATGTTATCTGGCAGAAGAATTATTTGTTACTCCGACTTGCGAAGTATATGCGACTATCTCTATAAGAGATATTATGGAAAATATTCGCTTGGAGGAAGAGTTATTTAAAAAGTGGTTAAGAAAGGAATATTTAATGTTATTTAAAAAACCCTTAAATGATCAGGCGTTAAAGACGGCAATTAATGGTGTAGTTGCAAGCGTGGAGCTTGAATCTGAGAATATAAAAGAAGTGTACATTAGAAATGCTGAAAAAGATGGAAAATTTTATATTGATTTAGCTAACAATGCTAGAGAAATTATTGAAGTAAGTCAGAATGGATGGAAAATAGTTAGTCAAGGAGAAGTGCCTGTTAAATTTTACCGCCCATTCAGTATGAAAGAGATGAAAAAGCCGGTAAGAAATGGCAACGTTAATGAATTAAAGAGATTCGTCAATGTCGAGGAGGATGAATGGGTACTGCTAGTTTCCTATATTTTAGCTATCTATTACGGAAAAGGTCCTTTCCCAATAGCGGTATTCCAAGGACTTGCAGGATCTGGAAAAACAAATCACATGAGATTATTAAAAAAATTAACAGATCCTCATGTATTGGAAATAGCGTCATTACCCAAGGATGAAGAATCGATGATCATCAGAGCCCAGCAGACATTGCTGTTAACATACGATAATATCAGCATGATCAGCGCTGAATGTTCGGACAGCTTATGTAAAATTGCAACAGGTGCGGGACTATCTACACGTGAACTTTTTACAAACGGTAAAGAATTCAGCTTATCTGCAACCAGACCAATCATGCTAAATGGAATTTCCTCTTTAGTCGAGAGAGCAGATTTAGCTAGCAGATCAATCATATTTAGTTTACCAAATTTGAGTTCTAAAAGAAAGTCAGAACGGGAACTTTGGAGAGAATTTGAGGAAGCAATTCCCAGAATCTTTGGCGGGTTTTTAGACGTTCTGTGTAAAACATTGAACGATTTACCCCACACAACATTAGTATCCCTTCCGAGAATGGCAGATTTTTCACTTCTGAGTTCAGCTGCTGAAAAGCATTTTGGCTTTAGTGAAGGATCCTTTCTAAAAGCATTTGAGAGTAATCATAAAAAAATAGCTACCGACGCCCTTGAAGAAAATTTAATAGGCTTGGCAATTAAAAATTGCTTAATGGAAAAAGGAACTATAGAAGGAACAGCAACTGAATTACTGAACATATTAAAAACATATGTGCCTGTAGAAGATCTGAAAAGTGGTGGTTGGATCAGCAGCAATCGATTAAAAAGTGCAATGGAGCGGTTGAAGCCTACCTTAGAGCAGAATGGTATTTATTATGAATATATACGACGAAATGATGTAAGACTTCACAAGATGTATAAGCTTTAAAATTTATTAATCATGCAAGCTTTAATCTTGCCGATTAAGCAAAGGGGATAGGAAAATATGGAAAATACAAATTTCACTGATGTCCAGTCAGCATTTATTAAAAATATTACCGTTAAAGGATTTAGCTCAGAAACCATTAGGAGTTATAAAAGAGACCTAGACCTATTCAACAAATACCTAACCCGAGCGTTAAATCGCTCGGTTTACCTTGAAGAAGTCAGTGTGGATGATTTAGAGAACTACCTTCAGTTTCTCGCAGAAGAAAAAGGATTGAAGGCGAGCAGTAGGAATCGATATTTTGCTAGTGTGTCATCAATGTTCCATTATGCCTTGAAAAAAGAGTTGATTGAAAAAAATCCATGCGACTTTATTGAGAGCGCTAAAGTGGTGGAAAGCCCTAAGGTAACGCTAGATGAAGATGAAATAAAACAACTCTTACAAGCCATCGATAAGCCGATTTTAAGATTTGCTGTTCTTTTCTTGTCTAAGACAGGGCTGCGGGTTAGCGAAATGAAAAATCTTACGCTTTCTGCAGTTGATTTAAAATCAAATAAAATTCATTTATTTAACACTAAAGGTGGCAAGTATCGTCAAATACCGATTGCCACAACTTTAAGACCCCATATATTAACGTATTTAAAGAATGTTAGAAAATCAGAATCTGAATTTTTTTTTGCTACAGAAAAGACAGGTCGTTTATCTTCTCAATACCTTAATTTTGAGTTAAAGAAAGCATGCAGAAAATTGGGGTGGGATAGGAACATAACCAATCACAGCATTCGTAGAAGCTTCGCTACAAATTTATTGAACAGGGGCGCAAACATTTCGACGATCCAGCGCTTATTAGGCCATGCCAGCTTAAAGACGACTAGTATCTATTTAAATATAGTAACAGCTGATTTGGAAGCAGCAGTTGATCTGCTTGATAAGGAGGAATAGACAAATGGTGGCTAAGTTAGAGTTTGAAGAGCGTGCTGCAGAAGTTATAACGGAAATTAGTAATGGAACAACCAAAGATGAGTTATCGGAAAGATATGAATATAGCGATTATAGGTCTTTAGACACCTTCATGAGAAGGAGGGGATATAGCTGGGATAAGGCTATTGGAAATTACGTCAAAAGAGAAGTAATAACAGAGGTAATAGAAAAGGTAGAAGTTCATAGCGGCAAAGTAAAACAAATCATCGACTTATTTGAAAGCGGCATGGATGCTAAAGAAGTCGCAAAACAGCTGTATTTCCCAAGCCATGGTGCCCTAGCAGATTATATGACAAGTAAAGGATATGTTTGGTCAGGAAGTAACTATGAAAGAGAAACTGGTATTCAGCAAAATGGTGAGCTTGTCAAAGAGATGACAGGCAGCTATTTAGCGAACGGAGGAATCGTTGAGAAAATTCCTCGCTATCTAGTGCCCGGCATACTAGCTCCGAAGAATCTGAACATTAGCCATCTTTTGAATCAAATGTTGATCGACTTCTCAAGGCAATATAACATCAGGCAGCGCGAAATATTTGAAGCTGCATTAATTGAATTCTTGCAGAAGTATGGATACGCCCATGAAATTAAAGCGTTATTCTTAAAATAAGCTTGGATATATGGTTCGTAGAATAGCCCTTCTCGGAACAATTCCAATTTATTAACGGTGATTTTGTTCCGAGAACGGTGAAATTATGAAACTTTGGAGTTCCGAGAACGGGGAGGGTCTAAATGGATATCATCAACTCGTTTGAACTGTATTTACGAGACCAGGCAAAAGATCAGCAAACTATAAAGGCGTATAAGCAAATAGCAATTAATTATTACGATTGGGTCGGTGGAGAAGAAAAGATCTTGAAAGCAAAACCCGTTGATATTAAAGAATATACTGCGTATTTACGTCATGAGAAATTATTGAGCGCGGTGACCGTCAACAAGTATCTGGCTGCAATTAAATCACTGTACAGTTATATAGAAGAAAATGGGCAGCTATTACTTAACCCGACAACTCGTATTAAAAGTATTATAGTCTCTAATAACTTTGGTGACTCAAATAAATGGCTATCTCCGAAAGAGCAAGATAGATTTATAGCTTATGCAGATCTCGAGCGAAATGAATGGCTGCGTATCCGTAATTTAGCAGTCATTGATCTCATGCTATATGCTGGCCTTCGCGTACAGGAAGTATCTGATTTACTTGTAGCCGATATAGCTCCCGAAGATAACCACATAAATATCACAGTGCGAGACGGCAAAAGAGGGAAGTATGCAGTCGTTAAGTTGGTTCATAAATATTCTCGGAACCTGAAAAAGTGGTTGAACTTACGCAAACAAGCAGACAAACCAGTCCATGTACAGTCAGCCAACCTTTTTGTTTCAGAACGATCAGAGCAACTTCATGTCCGCAGTATCCATAAGTTTATTAAAAAATATGGTGATCTAGCGGGAATGTCCTTTGTATCTCCGCATTGCTTCAGACACAGTTTCTGTAAAAATCTAGCACGAGAGGGCACTCCAATAGAAATTGTACGGCGATTAGCGCGACATGAAAAGATTGAAACAACAGCTATTTATATTGAGCCATCAGGTGAAGAGTTAATAGGCGCCTTGAATAAAATGTGATTTTTGAAAGGAGAAATTAATAATGAATGTAAAAATGAAAAAAGTGCTTTTAAAAGATCGGCAAACTGTTGTGGATGTATATGATCTTTTGAAGAATGACGAGTTAAATGATAGTCTCGTATGTACAGACTGCAAAATAAGTGTTACTTTTGTTAATCCGTCCAAGAAAAGTCCGCATTTCAGAGCTCATAAAAACCATAGAGATAACTGCAGTTATAATGGATGGGGAATAGCAGAGAATATTGCAAATGAATCAGAAGGCATTGTATACCAATTGAGTAAAGAGGAATTCATAGTGGATATCGATAAGGTGCAACTCCTCGTCAAAGAATATAAAGAAGGAAAGACTAGATCGAAAAACGCTGAAAAAGAGATTCGTCAAATATACTTTAGAACAATATCCAGTATATTGAGGTTGAAAAAAGTTATCGAGTCGGAATTTGAGGGTGGTAAAATATTTAGTAATGCAATTAAGATTAAAGTCGGCAATAAAGTGATCGCTTGGAATGACTTCTATTATGAAGAAGATGCCAAACGTTTAAATAAATGCTTTGGCAGAGATGCAAAACATGTTGGCGATACTGTTTGCTTAGAAGGAGAGTACCTGGTCAATGAGATTAGAGGTGAAATATGCTTAACTCTTAAGGATCCTTGGGTGGAAGCAAAAAAGGATGGATATAAATATATTCCAAGTGTTAGGTTTACATTTCAAGATCCAGCATTGGCAGCGAATATTAAAGAGTTAATTGGAGATAAGAAAAAGAGGGCCACCATTTTATTAGATATTGAATGCTACTTGTCTCCGCTTCAAAAATCGTTGTACTATTACCAAAATATAACTGGAAATATATACAACAGTAAGCAAATTCATTTTCATAACTAAAACAAACGGCTGTTGATACATTGTATCGGCAGCCGTTTATTTGAATTTGCTAAGCCGACTTAATAAAATGTTAAGCTTATTATAGAAAATGTTAAGCTGGGCATGTTAAATGCGAAGCTTGCATGCATATTTTCATAAAATGTGGGAAAAATTATGCCGGATTGGCGAAAATTAATACTTAGCGCAAGTGAAAAAGTGTTAAGCTGGATTAGCAAAATGTTAAGCTAATCGATTAAAATGTCAAGCTCACGCCGTTGTTTTCTATTCCGAAACAATTTGAAGCGAATAATACTGGTTTGGATCTGTTGGAGAAGTACTGTTTAATGTAAAGATATCCTTATCGGTCAATGCCTTCAAAATATCTTTGCAAAATGTACGGCTTCTACCGGTTAATTGCTGTAGTTGAGCTGTGTTAATACTTCCTCTGCTATAGACGAATTCAATTGCTTTCTTTTCAAACTCATTTAGCTCATCCCATTCTGTAGAAATCAGCATGCTAATCCGTTCTTCTCGTCTAATTCTTCTCATAACAATATTGTTTTTTAGCGTTAGAATTACGGCATTTTGTGTTTCTGTATACTCTGGTGCGTCTAAAAAGAAATCTTCCATTTCTTTGTACATCCTTTTAACGCCTTCACCAAGTTCCCTGACCCACCTTAAATCTGTTAAAGCTCTCGCAATTCGAGAGTTTCTTGAATATCGCACTTCTTTTATATTTTCACGGTTGACGATATGGGGGAAGCGGCCAGGACTGCTGATTTCCAGCCGATCATCAAACATTTTAATTTTAATATCATCACCATGAATGTTATACGCTCGGTGTGTGACTGCATTAACAACACCCTCGAGCCATGCGAATTCAGGATACTCAGGAACTGTGGAAAACTTGCCGCTTAATGGATTTAGGCTGGTAAAGTCCCTCAACTGAGAGGAGATAAATCGCTTCGATTGTTCTAGCATTGCAGGGAGAGGGCCTTCAATTGTTGTTTGCTTAACTATGTTCATCGATGTACCTACCTCTTCGCTGCTGCCCTCGTAGCGTATGAAGCGAATTCTGGAGTTTGGAAAGAAGCGGCCAGGATGAGTTGCGAACAGTAATGCAGCGGCAGCTGTAACTTCCATGGAGCCGTCTTCAGCGGGGTGAATGAATCCGCGTGCATATAAAGGTTGTGTTATATCTTCTCCCTCATATTCCACAGCTTTGGCATATTGGTGTAAGAGATCCTTGTCTAAATCTTGCAACTTACAGTTCTGAACAATTTGATCTTCAAACGACCGCTCACCCTTGTCGTATTCTAAATTTAAACGTTGCTCATGATTCAATCGGACACTTTCATCGCCTATGCGAAGATAAACGTCATCAGCAGAGGTTTTATGTACCGTATTTGGAGATGCTTCTACTTGTATGAGTAGGATTTGATCATGCTCTCCTTTATAATTGGTGACAGGTAGGTAACGATGTCGCGCTTTCACGCTCGGGAAACAATTGTTGATTTTGCACTGAATATAATCATTTATCTTAATGTTTCCTTGGGCAGTAATCCCTTCTATTTTACCGTTGCCGGCACCTACAGCAATTACTCCGCCATCTGCATTCGCCATAGCGGTTAGGGGAATGTTTAATTTAGCAGCTTTAATCTCAGCCGATTTACGTTCAAAGTACTGGCTCTCTGGAAGGTTTAGTACATCGTCAATGGTCATTGTGTCAATGTCAGGTGTTTTAAACAAGCCTGATCCCTCCCTCTTTCATCATTTTCAGTATATGTCTATTTATTTCGATTAAAACCCTGAAGATACCTTCATTTATTATAGCCTATATTGGTTATGATTGCTTTTCAGTGGATATTGCGATATAGGTGGCGCTAGTGACGGTTAAATTCCTATATATAATAATACAGCAGATATAATTGTGACGGCAGTGACGATGGTGACGGTCAATTTTGATTATAGAATAAACGTACGGAAGTTTTTATAGGCTGATTGATCATATGGTGTACGTATTGATCAGCCAAGCTTAAGGGGGGATTAATTTGGTTTTGGATAGTTTTGAATTTGATGAATTAGATTTAGAGCTGGTTTTTTATATACGTGACGAATTGGAAAAATTACTGGGGAATAAGGCGACAGAAGTTTTAATGAAATCCACATTACTTCCTCTTCTACAAAGTGATCCATTATATGTTCATCATTATGATGAAAAATATTGGGCTGAACAAATATATTTGAATTATCATAGAGAAACTAAAGAATAAGTAAATTACCTTTCTAGTTTTTATATAGTTGTTACATAGCAATCTTTATTTTTGGAATTTCTATCAAAGAAATTTATTTGAGATGTTGGTTCAAAGCGATTTAACAAGCAAGCAACCATAAAGGCGGTTAACGCTACGACTGTTGAAGTTACATTCAAAGATGCAGTTGAAAACCTTAACTCTTTGGACTTCAAAATCGACGGTTTGACTGTATCTAACGCTGCAGTAAAACAAACTGACAACAAAACTGTTGTATTGACGACTGCTGTTCAAAAAGGTGGAGAAAAGTACACAGTTACTTTGAATGACAAAGCAATTGGTTCATTCACTGGTATGTCTGCAGTAGTACCGACGAAAATCGACATGACTACTGAAAATGTTCAAGGTAAAGTTGGACAACAAGCAATTCTATCTGCTGATGTTGGCGTTAAACAAGCAGGCATCCCTGTTACTTTCAACGTAAAAGCTAACACAACTGGCACTCTTAACAAAGACCAAGTGTTTGAAACGGTAACAAACGCAGATGGTATCGCAACATTCTCTTATACACAATATGCTGCTGGTGTTGACGAAGTAGTAGCTTACCCAACAGGAACTCCAACAGTTCGTGACTATGCAACTGTACATTGGGGTGTTGACACAATCCTAACACTTGAAGAAGACGACAAAAAAGGTGCTTCTTTAAATAACGGAGAAAATAAAGTCTACAAAGTAACATATAAAGATCCGAAAACTGGTAAAGCTGTTCAGAACCAAGATGTGAATGTTACTTTCGCTGAAAACGTTGATGTAGCTATCAATAAATTGACTGATGCTACAATTAATGGCAAGCCGGCTTACCAAACTACTAATGGTCAAGTAGCTTCTGTAACAGTTAAAACAGACTCTAAAGGTGAAGCAACATTTACTGTTTCAGGATCAAACACAAAAGCAACTCCAGTTGTATTCATTGACAACTCTGGATATGGCCAAAACTCAGTTAACAAACTAGATCAAACTGAACTACAAGTGAAAGCTGCTGAATTGACTTTCGGTGCTATTCATGCGAAATATGATTTAGAACTTACTCGTGACGGTGGCGAAGAGGCAGCTGTAGGTTCATCAAACGGTCGCGTATACAAAGTGGCTGTTAAAGACGAAAACGGTAAAGCAGCAGCTGGCGAAGTTGTTAACGTAGCATTTGATGAAGTTCTTGACCGTGTAATCTCTACAAACACGAAAGCAGAGTTTGTTGTAGATAATACGAAATACAAAGGAACTTCAAACTACTACAACACAAACAACAAGCAACAAGTTCAAATCAAACTAGATTCTAAAGGTGAAGCAGAATTCAAAATTGTTAGCAATGACAATAAAGACTATGCTACTCCAGTAATCTGGATCGATATCAACACAAGCAACAACAAAGATGGCGTACTTGAACAAGGTGAGCCAACTAAAACAGCTGCTATGACTTACTTCGCAGATGAAAAAGTTGAAGGAAGCAAGCTGAAAGTATACAACCAAAGAACACAAGAAGAAATCAAAGATAATCGTCCTGTAGTAGGTTCGGATGCTGTTGAATTCCGTTTCGACGTTGCTAACCAAAGTGGTGAAGCATTCTCAGGAAGTATCTCTGACTTTAAAGCTACTTACCAAGTAACGAACACTGGCAATAGTGATGTTTACGTTTGGAAGAACGCAGCTGACGTGGGTAATCGCGACAAAGCAACAATCATCTCTACTCGTCGTGGTGAAACATTTACACTTGAAACAACAAACAACAAACAAGTAAAACTATTTGTTGGTGCTAACGGAGAGACAGCTTCTGTTGATGTAACAGCATACGGTGAAGCTAAAGAAGTGGGCAACGACAAGAAAGTTGTTCGTCTATCTGAAAGTAAAGTAGCAAAAGCTACATTCCAATCAACTTCAGATCTTGGAACTTCACACACTGGTGTTGTTGAAAGCTTCGATAAAGACAAAAAGAAACTTACTTTCGCTGGCAAGAAAGAGCTTAACTATAAAGAAGAATTTGACGCTGGTAAAGTGAAGTATGAAGATGCACGCGGAACAACAACACTTAACTTGAACTTTGCTCAATTTGAGGACATCGTTTCAACTAGCCCGAATGCAGAACTTCACTACTACAAAAACAATGATGGCGTAATCACATTTACAATCTTAGAAGCGGTTTCTTCTGCTGAACAAACCCAACAAGCTGTTAATGCTGAAGCATTGAAAATCACAAGCATTGCTGCACCAGCTAAAGATGCTGTAAAACTAACATTACCAACAGTGGCGGATGGGTATACGGTAGGTATTAAGTCTTCTAGTGATCCAGCTGTTATTGCAACTGATGGCACAATCACACCTCCGGTCGCTGAAGAAACAGTTACTCTAGTATTAACAGTTTCTAAAGGTGATTATAAGGCTGATACTCAGTCAATCGATGTAGTTGTACCTGCGAAGTCTGTAACACCTCCAGCTCTTAGCGATGATACTACATTAACAGTAACTGTCGGAAAAGAAGCGGTAGTTACTGATATAACAGGAAGTGTTTTGACAGTAGCATCTGGAACTTACACACAAGCTTTAGTAGATGCACTCACACCTCCTACTGGCGGAAGCATTGAATTGCAAGATGCTGACGGAACACCATCAACACTAGATGCTGATACTACAGAAGTAGTAAATACAATGAAAATTGTAGTTACAGCTGAAGATGGATCAAAAGCTACTTATACAATTACAGTAGCATAATAAGTTTTCATAAGAACCCGGTGCCTATGCACCACACAACTTAGACACTATTCTGGCAATATTGGTTTAGTATCTGATAGAATTAAGATCCTGTGGAGAGCAATCTCTGCGGGGTCTTTTTCTGTTCTGAGAATGCTTCTTCTCGGCACCTTCTTTAGAAAACAGGTTCTATAATAATTGTTGGGGTATCCGCACAATTTGGATAAAAAAAAGACACATAGGTGAAGGTTGTCACCTTCAAAAAGTCCATTCGGAGAGAAATCATTAGAATTACTTCGGTTGGTTTTTCTTTTTTGATGTTATCAATCAGAAACTGGGCTTCACTTCCTCCATACTATATTCCAAAAAAGTGAACGTAAAAAAGAAAGGCATGCCAAATAAGCCTATCTTAAAGGTTTTTAAAAATATTTTGGCGAGTGGATAGTAGGCTATGCTGCCTTCTTGTATGTATGATAGAGGCCATTCAACACGGGAGTCGCCTCTAATTTTGTGTCTTCCGCCAAAGTAGGAAGGTAAACAGGTGAAGGAATTGGCGTCTTGCCGTTGATTCCTTGATGAGTGCGATTGTTGTTGTAATAAACTACGTATTCACGAAGTAGGGAATGCAAATGCCGTTCATTCAGTGGAATGATGTAGTCCAACAGTTCTCTCTTCACCGTTCCAATAACTCTTTCTGCATAGGGATTCTGCCATGGCGAGCGATAGGCGGTCTTCTTCGAAGAAATTCCTGATGATTGCAAAAATGATTTAACTGATGGTACCTGTGCGAGACACAACTCAGAAACAATTCTGAATTGCATACATTAACAATGAAGAATGCCCTCTAATCGAAAATTCGGTTAGGGGGCATTCTGTTTGTAAGGATAAGTTGAAACAAGGTACCTGTGCGACACGAAATTCAGACACTATTCTGAATTGCATACAATACTAATAAAGAATCCCCTCTAATCGTGCAGTCGATTAGAGGGGATTTCTTTTTTTTGGAGAAATAGTTCCGAATTGAACTGATGGTACCTATTATATGAAATAGATTGAGTGAAACACAAAAAAGAATCTCTTAACTGAAGGAGCCTAGTACTAGTGTCGGCTCCCTCTGCAAGTGCACGGCCCTCAATATTTCTTAACAAGAACTGAAGGTACCTGTGCGACACACAATTCAGACACTATTCTGATAATAGGGATGTCTAGTATTTGATAGGAAAATGATCCTGCGGAGAGCAATCTTTGCAGGGTCTTTTTCTATCAATCAACTTGCACGGTCTTATACTTTTTCAAGTAAAAAGATTTTGTTGAGCCGGTTAGCGGTTTACCTGCAAATGCTGATTGTTCTAACTGACAACTCATCTTGCAACAACACGCCCTCTATCCTTAACTGGAAAGAGGGCGTGTTTGTTATATACAGAAGAGGTCGAGAAGGAGCATTCCCGGATTGCTAATATACTCTATTTTCTATATAATACTTTTTTAAAACAGAATAACTTTTGTCTGAGACTAGGTATCGTTATTTTTGAGACAATGTTTCGATTAGATTTTTCCTGGATTGATTAGATTCTTGTTTACTAATTACCTTCTGTTTGTGCCTCACTGAATAACCTGATTGGTTCTTTCTTCTAATAGCGTTTATCTTACTTCTATAAAATCTCTCTTTTTCTGTATCATTTGTTAAAGCATCTAGCATTTGTAGTTTAACTAGGACAAATTCTCGAACCGCCGAGGACATATTATCCTGTATGGCGAGGGAGAACTCATTATTCAATGAGTCAGAGCCTGCATCCATATTTAAAAACATACTTATAAATAATTCTACATTCGATATACTTTCTTTATTTTTCATAAAATCTTCAATTACTGGTGTTAATTTCGAAGTTCCCATCACTGAAAATAGAACATTCTGATGAAAAAGTAAAGAAAATCTGCTGAAAAATGCATAGAATTCAAGATGCTCTTTTTGTTGACTATCTTTAATTACCTGCTTGATTTGATCCAGTGTATGTTTTAAGAAGAGTAATGAACAAGTCAAAGTATTTCTAAATGCTCTGTCTTTTAAATCACCGTCCTCTAAGTCTTCAGCATTTTTTAAGACTTTTGCTACAAGAATCCATGTATATTGAAGAATTTCAGATCTTGATAGTTCTGATTGAGGAATTTTGTTAATAATCAAACCGCTGTCTTGCTCCATATTACTTGACTCTAAAAGAAAGTCGTTTCTTTTAGCTTTCTCTTCCTCACTAAGTTTATTCTCATCTAAGTGCTCTTCTACTTGATTCTCATCTTCGAAAGTTTCTACTAAGAGTTCCTCTTTATATTCTGGTCCTTTTGCGAACATCTGATCAAAAGATATAATATCTTTATTATCGAGTATATCCTTAAAAGCCTTTTTATCATGAACAACTTCAATAAATTCACTTTCCATCCTACTTAGCAACAATTCCAATATTTCTCCATCAAAACGATGCAAGCCAGAGTAATAATCAATTTCTTCTTGAAACATTAAATAATTATTTTCATCTAAAACAAAATCCTTGAACTTTTTTGAAAACGTCATACCCTTTGCAAGGTAATATTGAAAAAAGCAGTTTAACTTAAATCTATAAAATCTGTTGTCTTCAATCACTTCTGAAATAAACAAGCCCTTATCAACGAAGTGAGTAATAACCCATTCATGAAACAAAACAGAATTATTATTTTCTAAACCAATTTTCTTTCTCTTATTTAAATTTCTTATAAATTCTTTCAATTTATTTTCTTCTAGAGAATAATTCACTTGACCACTTTTCAGCATTTCTATAGCTATATGTCCAAGCAAGTTTTCTTTATTATGAAAATCAAAGTCAGAAGAATAAATTTCATGATTGGAATGTTTTTCAAATAACTTCTCAACAAAATTTTGCATCATTGCTGCATTATTCAAAGGTATAAATCCTTTTTGTTTTTCATAGATCCATAGGAATAATGATACAGCCAAAGGTGTGCTAGGAATATTCAGTAAATGGAAATTCTTTATTAATTGATTTAAGTGTTCATCCTTTGTTTCCTTGACAGACATACCAAACCATCTATGCATTAAATTTTGGATTTCAGTAGTTCGAAAGTATTTTATAACAGCTGTTTCAAAGTACTTAGAAATGGGGTGATTTAAATAATCAGATGGTAAACTTTCTTCGCTTAATGAATTATAAGTACCCAAAATAGTTAATTGGGGGTACGTGTTAATAAGAAGTTCAAGCTCTTCACTAAGCTTTTTATTAATAATTAAATATCGACAATCATCCAATAACAGCAGAATTTTGTAATTAAGTAGTGTGGTCTCAGTTTGTTTATTACCTTGTCCAATAAAAGACGATATCCCTTTAAACAGACTTTTACCTGAAAATGTTTTAAGGTCTATGTAAATGGGGATTTTCTTTTCTGTAGTTGAGTTGTTGAGTAATTCTTGTGCTACTCGATATAAAATGGTTGTTTTGCCAGATTCATTGGGGCCAAACAAAATAAGGTTTTTTGGATAATTGGCCATTTCATCCACTGTCAACAAATTCTTATTTGCTTCGTAATCAACAAATTCTGACGTGTTGGAAGCCTGATAACTTTGTTCGACAATTTGGGGAAGAACAAAAATATCTTCTAATTTTTTGGGGGCTTTTGTGTCTGTATTGTAGCTGACCAAATTTTGATTAATTGAGTCAGTAAGTCTGTCTTTAATGAACTTTATGGTGTTGTAATACTCTATCCATGCAGCTTTCATACTGCTGTCACCAAGTTCAAAAATCGCTTCTGCAGAATCATCTTTTCCTAAATCTGTATTTGCGATAAAAAGGTTTTTTTCATAGTTATAACGCCTAAAATGTATTTTCATTTGCTTAGCAGCGTGAAAATAATCAATTACATTATAACCATTTCTATTCAAACCATGATTCAAATAGTTATTTTTCTCCCAATTTGAAGGGGCTGCACACATCACACACCCTTTACCAAGACTTGTTGTAATAGATTGTGCTTTACTCTGATGTGTATGTCCAGTAAACAAGATCTCGTAATCACGAATTATTCGCTCTCTTGTTTCATCCATGTCAGCTTTAGAAAGATGTTCGATGGGGTGATGAAGCATTGCAATTTTTAAATCAAGTTCATATTTTTTAAAATGTTCGTCTACATCTTCAAACTGTTTTCTTCCAACTATCAAATTTCCTTCATCTCCATCATCGTAACATCTCCACGCGCTATTAAATCCAGCTATACCTATAGTAAGACCATCTATTTCTGTAACTATAGAATGCCCAAATTGATTTGATAAATAGCCTTCATTTTCATCATAATAATATGCTTCAAAGTTTTTATATTCTTGAATACGTTCCATGTTAAGATGATGAGGGTTCTCCATATACTCGTAAATTGCATCAGCTGAATTTAAAAATTTACGCAAGCCACCCTCAGTTGCAGGGTTTACTTTTGGTCTTTCTATATCATGGTTACCAGGTATAAAGATGAACCTATCTTTAGAAAGACTAAGTGTGCTCATTACGGGTTCTATGAATTCTTTGTCGAACATATCGAATGCGTTTAGTATATTGTCTGGTATACCGCCCTTATCCAATAGATCGCCAGTAAAGATTATTAAATCAACAGGAGATTGGGAATGGATATTTTTTAGGTCCTCCAAAAGAGGAGTCGTAATATAAAGCTTAAAGTTTTTTTGTTTTGAACTATAATGTATATCTGATAAATGAACAATTCTCATAAAAACCCTCCTTTTTTATTAATTATATCAAATAAAAGGAAAAGTAGGTAGATGGTAACCGGTATATTATCCCACTTAAACGTCAGAAATTGTTTTGTTTTTGTGGATTATTTACCAGTAGGATACTGAGGCAATTTATTGAGTATATTGCTTCTTTTGATTGCCAATGCAATAGAATATGAGGGCTGTCCGGTATATTTTCAAATAGGGTTACCGGCTAGAAGATTAGCAGTGTATGGGCAAGGAATACGCTGAGCTAACGTAATGTTGGAGTCGGCGTAGGATTCGACAGTATCTCTTTCATATATTTTTGGAGACTTAATGCCATTTGACTACTGTGAACGATGTCTTCCATACTGACCTTCTGCGTCGATTGCTTCAGATTTGTATTTTGAAAACATGTAATACAGAAGATAGCAATGGCAACTACACAATTTTGTAAACTATGTACTTTCACTTTGTGCTCTTTATTGTAAATCTTATAAAAAGTGATGAGAAGTTGGAAATCAAAAATTTTTTTTCTATGTATATAAACCGTTGCAGACAAGACAGAATGGTTTTATCGGATAGATACTCATCATTTTCTTGTGAGGGAGAGAAAACAACCAAGTGGGAGAAAATCAAACAATCGGTATCAGTTATGGTAGGGGTTCCCTCTTCATTCATGGATTGAGCGGTATACAAAGTATCCATTATCAACATAGTGTCATCAACGAATTTGCAGGAGAGCATGACATAACAATTATTCAACGATATCATGACGGTGACTGTTCAGGCAGGAATGCCAGTCATCATGTTCTACAAAGGATGTTGATGGATGTACGGTCAAATGATAGACCGGTGGATTATTTGCTTTTCTATTCTGTCGATCAGCTAGGAAGGGACTTTGAAGGAAATCTCGGTATCGTCACGGAGATTTCCGACTACGTAGACACCGTGTACTCTGTTTTAGAACAATTTACATTTCGATCATGAGGAGCGGGCGATGCATCACATAACTCAGACAAGGTGCCTACAACTGCATGATAAAAAAGAGATGGGTCTTATGACTCGGAAATATCGGTCGGAAGGCTTCTTTTGCTGTGAAAAAGCTTTTCAGAAAACAACAAACCAGCCCTTTATTCCAATTAAGGATAGAGGGCTGGTTGTTGCAAGTTGAATTGGCAATGCTAGCATAGCAATCAACTTGCATGATCATATACTTTTTCAAGAAAAAATGCTACTAAGCCGCTAAGCCGTTCACCTGCATGTGCTGATCGCCTTTGAATCGATCATATATATTATAACGAACTAACGTTCTTTTGTCTAGAGGATGTTAATATTTCTTTATTATATTAGTTGAATGCTTCAGTATAACTGATTTTTAAAAATAAGGAATGTTTATTACGTGTAACGTGTATTCTTGCTGCTCGAAACACCTAGAAGCGCTATGGAAACACTGGCTAAAGATGAGCAGAATCACCCGAGAAAAGTGCTCCTTAATGAAGTAATTAGATTGAGTATTGTAAGATTTCCGCATGAAGTCAAGTCTTTGCAGACTTTCAGGTTGGGTAAATTTTGTGAACTCACCATACTCTCCGTCCATGTAAAACGTTCATATACAAATAGAATTTATAATATCTATTAGATCGAGGTCTAACTCTAGAATGTCTTGTCCATAATGTTTTTATAGGTTCAAAGATAAAGAGATTTAAGAAGGTTGATAACTAATCAGGTTATGGCGATAGTAGTCAAAATATCCGTCTACTCAAAATAGCAATATAGTTGGTAAGTTTCTAGAAGGAGGAAGAGAAGGAATGAACGATTATTGGATAGTGAAAGAATCGTTACCCAACAGGTTAAATGAAAAAGTAATCAATGAATTTTTGTTGTATTTAAAACACTCTAACCGAACGCAAGGTACTATTATCCGGTATAGAGAAATAATCACCCTGTTTTTAAGCCACACGAGTGAATCGTTGGCCTCTATTACACCAGAGGATATTTTACAATGGTTTACCGAAAACCAAGAGCACATAAAAGAGACAACATACAGACATCGTTTAAGTATACTGTCATCCTTCTACAACTTTTGTGTTCAAGCAGAGTATATAGAGCAATCCCCCATTAAAAGTCACGATCTTTCACGGCTCCCTCAACCTTTACCACGCTACTTCGAAAGTGAGCTGGGTGCAAATACACGAAACTTAAGCAAGTTACTCATGTTAAGAAACCAGGTATTGTTCGAGTTCATGCTCATAACAGGATGTCGAGCAGAAGAAGTTCATAAGCTCAATCGAAAAGATCTTGATATACCCAATCGAACAGCGCGTGTGGTTGGGCAAGATAAAAGAATTAGGTATGTGAGATTTACAGACCAATGTGCGTTCAATATGGAAAAATATATTTATGGACGTCGGCATCAAGTTCGTGCTCTTTTTACTAATTATACTGGGAAACGCCTTAGTACAAGCAGGATACAAAAAATAGTTAGAAAAATTGGGGTGGAGGCGGGTCTAAAGACAAAATTACAATCGCACCAAATTAGCGACATATTGTTTGTCGAATCACTGGCAAGAGTTGCGGAAAGGTCTTTAGTTAAATGGGAACACGGTGTCTTTATAAGACAGAAAAGAAATATTCGACTTTCTAATCCCGAAATTATTTCTATGTACCAAACATGCATGGAGGAAAGTTGTGTCCCGCATAATATATTCAGACAACCATACAAAAAGTCATCAGCAATTAGAGAAAGTGGCAACAAAAATTTCGAGCATTTCTTGTTTTAAGCATGTTTGTATGCCTCATACATTTTAGATCCTCCTATGAAAAGCGAAATTTCCATTTTATCATCTGTGATGTAGTACAGGATTTGCACTACAGTTGCTCTGTATAATTGGCTATTCTAAAATTGTAATATTTTGAAATTTAACAAAACAAAATCCTGTGGTGAACAATTTCTGCAGGGTGTTTTTTGTTTTAAATTGCTTAGTTTCAAGTAATTCAATATAAATAACAAAAATATATCTATGATCCATAGACGTATAGATAAATAAAAGTATTTCTTTATTGTATAAAAACTAATATACCAGTACACAATTAGATTAAGAGATTAGGAGACGCGTAAAGAAGGGTGGTTATTATCAATTATGTCAGCCCCGCGAAAGTATTGGGTTAGTGATCATGAAGGAATTCCCAAAGAAACGTTGACCATTTTTAATGAATACCTCCTTAGCTTAAAGCTTGAGAACAAGGCAGAGGCGACCATCATCAAGTATCGCAACGTCCTAAGGGGATTTTTATCTGAATGTACCATTCCATTGAAAGAACTGACAGCAGAAATTGTTCTCAAATGGCTAAATGTCAATTCTACAAATAAGAAGGCGGGAACTATAATTCATACGCATGCTACTCTTACCTCCTTTTTTAATTTTTGTTTGGAAGAGGGCTATATGGATGATGTCGTCATCAAAAAAAGATGGCGACCTAAACTGCCTCACTCGCTTCCTCAATTTCTAAATGAACAGGACTACACACGTGTCAAAATAGCATCGGAGTTACTTTCAGCGAGAGATCGTGCAATCGTTCTTTTCCTATTTTCTTCAGGTTGCCGCCGATCAGAGGTCTCCGGTCTGACTTTAAAAGATATAGACTTAGGTAAGAGAACGGCCAAAGTAACTGGAAAAGGAAATAAGAGTAGACAAGTTCATTTTTCTGATGAATGTGCTTATGCATTAAAAGAATATCTTAAAATACGTAAAAAAAACGATAGCGAATATCTATTTATTAGTAGATTTGGCGGCGGTCTTGGAACGAAAGGAATTTACGATATAACGATAGAACTTGGAATAAAGGCAGGATTGAATAAATCCTTAAATCCTCATAGCTGCAGACATACTTTTGCGACAAGAATGTTGGCAAAAGGCGCGAGCCTTGAATTCATTGCGGATGAACTTGGTCATACAAATCTTAATACGACTCGTGTCTATGCGCAGATTCCGAGTGAGGATATCATAGCTGCTTATCTAAACAAGATGGGGTGAAGTAATGAATCAAGAAATACTAGAAGCATATTTCAATGACAACCATATGAAATACAGCTCGGAAACAAAGAGAAGCTATGAGATTGCCCTTAGACAATTTTTCACCTTTATAGAAAAGTCATATGAGGAGATCAAGACAACAGATATAAGGGAATGGATGATTGCGATGGAAGAAGAAGGATTGAAACTAAATTCGATTCATCTCAAACTGATTGCGGTCAAAACTTTTTACCGTTATTGCATGGAAGAGAATAAGCTCAAGAAAGATCCCACTGCAACTGTCAAGACACCGAAAAGAGAAGACTCATTACCTTATTATTTGAATAAACGTCAGCTTATACTACTACAAGAGTTAACTAAAGAAAATAAACGGGAACGCGCAATCATTGAAGTCCTTTATGCAACCGGTGTAAGAATCAGTGAATTGTTGAATATTAAGCTGTCAGATGTCAGCTGGGAAACACGACAAATCTGGATTAGAAAAGGAAAAGGCAATAAAGAGCGTTTTGTCCTCTTCACACATGATTGTGCCGTGCGTCTTAAAGCGTATCTTGACGAAAGAGACATACAGAGTGAGTATCTCATTTGCAACTATCGTGGGGAGGCTCTCGGTAGAGAATACGTACAGAGGCAATTTCGAGAATATACGAAGACCTTAGGGTTTCGAATTTCCCCCCACACCTTGCGTCATACGTTTGCAGCACATTTAGCTGAGAAGGACATGCCACAGAGTTATATTCAAGAGTTGCTAGGTCATGTCAACATCAACAGTACACGCATCTATACTCGTCTTATGGAACATGCACGGAAGAAAAAATACGATCAATATCAATAGAACGGAGGGAACAGAATGAACTTTTGGGAATTACGAAAGTCACTGCCCAACTCAGATAATCAAGAAACGGTAAATGAGTTTTTATTGGACCTGAAACTCATGAATAAAAGTAAAGGAACCATTATTCAATACCGGGACTATCTCGAACGTTTCTTTATACGTCATGATGAATCCTTTAGGGATTTATCATCAGAGACTCTTCAACAATGGTTTATGAAACAGGAGGCGCATCTAATGGAGAAGACATTGAGTCAGCGGATCGCAATCCTCTCTTCTTTCTTTAATTTTTGCGTGCAAGAAGAATATATTGAACTGTCGCCAATAAAAAGTCGTTGGTATCCTCGTCTTCCAAAACCAATTCCAAAATTCCTTGAAAAGGAGGACATTGCAAAAACGCGTTATCAATCTGAAAAGTTATCAAGCAGGAATCAAGCGATGGTGGAATTTATGCTTAGTTCTGGCTGTCGCATTGGAGAGATGCATCAATTGGATTGCTCGGATGTCAACATTGAAAACCGCAGTGCTCATGTACTGGGGAAAGGCGGAAGGATTCGTCAGATTCATTTTTCTGAAAAGTGTAGGGTTCTATTGGAAAAGTATTTAGAGTCTAGAGAACATGAGGCGTCTGCTCTATTTACGACTTCGAACGGTAAACGTCTTGGAATTCCCGGCATTCGGAAAATTGTAAAGGAACTCGGAGAAGAGGCGGGCATGGACACACGACTCCATCCACATAGGTTTCGCCATACATTTGCCACCGAGTTGCTTTCAAAAGGGGCAGATCTTGAATTCATCGGAGCGGAACTGGGACATACAGAACTTTCCACAACACAAATCTACGCTAGACTCCCAAAACGGAAAATAATTTCTCTTTATCGAAAGTATATGGGATAATAAAAGGAGGAACACTATATGATGAATGTTGTTCTGATTGATAAGTTCGATGGGGAATATGCTTTACGATTGAATATAAAGACGCGTTCCCTTTACAAAAGATTCATCAAGGAATTTTTTATGGCTATTGGAAAGAGTTATGAAGAGGTAACATCGCGTGATATTCGGAATTGGCTGATTGACCTAGAAAAAGAAGGACTTGCTGCATCTTCTAGAAATACAAGGCTTTGCGGAATCAAACTCTTTTACCGGTTCTTAAGAGAGGAAGGGCTTGTGGAAAAAGATAATAGCGAGCGAATCCCCCTGTCAAAAGTGGAAGAGGAGCTTCCTTATTACCTGGAACCTGGTCAATTGATTGAGTTAAGACGTGTCTTGAAGAAGTTAGATGACCGAGCTATTATCGAAACCTTATACAGCACGGGCGTCCGAATCAGTGAACTCATTGCCATGAAGAAAGAAGACATCAACTGGCCGGAGCGATCCATTCATATCCCGGAAGGGAAGCGGAAGAAGGCACGTATTGTCTTATTCACAAAGGAATGCGAGATTCACTTGAAAGCTTATCTTGACAGTAGGCAGGATGACATGCCTTCTGTGTTTGTGGGGCGATATGCGAATACGAAGGTTGGAGTGGCAATCATCCAACGACGATTTAGAGAGTATGCGGATCAGCTTGGAATTCGCCTGACGCCCCATACTCTAAGACATACATTTGCAGCCCATCTTGCGAATAAAGGCATGCCGCTTGAGTGCATCCAAACCCTGCTCGGTCATGAGGAACTGAAGCAGACGCGGCATTACGCCAGGCTCTATGAGCATGCCCGAAAAAACGTTTATGATGAATGGACGTGAATTTTGGGAAATAGGGAATGTTAACTAAAATTCTACTAACGCAACCAAGTCGCTTCTAAAAAACGCCGGAAACCTTGAGAAATAAAGGTTTCCGGCGTTTTTTAGAAGTTGGATTGGTATGGAAAAGGCGGTTAACAGCACTACTGTTGAAGTTGCATTCAAAGACGAAGTTAAAAACATTGACTCTCTTAAATTCACTATTGACGGTTTGACTGTATCTAACGCTGCAGTAAAACAAACTGATAAAAAAGTTGTCGTACTAACTACTGCTGTACAAAAAGGCGGCGAGAAGTACACTGTAACACTTGATAATAAAGCAATCGGTTCTTTCACAGGTGTTTCTAGTGTCGTACCTACAAAAATCACTGTAACTAACGATGCTGTTCAAGGTGTTGTCGGTAAACAAGTAATTCTTACAGCTGATATTGGTGTTAAAGAAGCAGGTGTTCCTGTAACATTTAACGTAGCAGCTGGTTCTAAACTAAACTCCGATCACGTTGAAGAAGTAACTACGAATGCTGACGGAATTGCAACATACTCTTATACTCAATACGTTGCTGGTTACAGTGATGATGTAGCTGTTTATCCTACAGGTGCTCCTGCTACTCGTGCAGTTGCAAAAGTATTCTGGGGTGTAGACAACATCTTAACGCTAGATGCTGACGATAAAAAAGGCACTACATTGAATAACGGGGAAAGCAAAGTTTATAAAGTAACATATAAAGATCCTAAAACTGGTAAACCTCTTTCGGATCAAAAGTTAAATGTAACTTTTGCAGAAAACGTTGATGTACCGGTTGATAAACTTACAAAAGCAACTGTAAATGGACAAAACCCTCACCAGTTAACAAATGGAAATGTTGTTCAAGCGCAAGTAACAACAAACTCTAAAGGTGAAGCAACATTCACTGTAACTGGTACAAACACAAAAGCAACTCCAGTAGTCTTCGTTGATCAAAGAGAAGCAAACAACCAATTCAATGGTAAATTGGATAATGCAGAACTTCGCGTAACTGCAGATCAATTAACATTTGCAGCGCAGCAAGTTACTCATGAGATCACAATTGAACGTGATGGTGGAGAAGATGCAGCACTTAATGCTAACAACGGACGTAAATACAAAGTTGTTGTGAAAAACAAAGACGGTAAAGTTGCTGCTGGTGAAACTGTTAATGTAGCTTTCAATGAAGACATCGATAGAGATATCAATACAAATACAAAAGCAGTGTTCACAGAACAAACTACAAATCCAGAACTTGCAGGAACTCGAGTTTATACAGATTCAGACAAGAAAATCTCTTTGAAGTTGAACTCTAAAGGTGAAGGTGAATTTGTAATTACAAGCGCTACGCCAAATGATTATGCTACTCCAATTGCATGGATTGATATTAATTCAAGCAACGCTGTAGATGGTAAACTTGATGAAGGTGAAGCTTACAAGTTAGCAGACAAAACATACTTCGTAGATTCTAAAATCACTGCTGGTGCAGTTAAAGTATACGATTCTGCTGATGTTGAAGTAAAAGATGATAAAACACTAAAAGGTAATGAGGCAGCTAAATTCGTATTTACTGCTACTAACCAAAGTAAAAAACCTGTTTCAGCTACAAATGGTCTAAAAGCATCATATACAGTAGTTAATACTGGAACAAATGATGTTGAAGTGACTGCAAATGGACAGAAAACTGTTGTTTCAGCAGATCGTACAGCTACTGTTCAAGTAGATACAGCGACTGCAGCTGAAAATGCAATTACAGTTAAACCTGTTGGTGATAAAAACGCTTCTGTACGAGTTGAAGCTAATGCAACAACTAATGATACTGCAGCTATTTACTTAGGAAACTACACTGCAACTGCTAAATTTGTTTCTACAAATTCAGTATCTGATTTCTATACTGGTGATATTGTAAGCATCAATAAAGCTGATCAGAAAATTTATTTTGATAATAAATCAGAAGCAGTTAGTTATAAAGATGCTACATTTACTGGTGTAAGTGGCGCAGCTATAACTAAATCAGGATTTGAAACGCTTCTAGCGTCTGATCAGTACACTGCAACATATACAAAAGATGCTGATGGAAAAGTTAAAATTGATTTGATTAGAATTTCTACTGCTTCTACTGGTACTCCGGGTACGGCAACAACTACTGGATCATTATTATTTACTTCAACAGGAACTACTATTAATTCAATTCCTGTAGGTGCTATTCAAGTTACTGATGCTGATCTAAATACTAATCCATTAGCTGCAGATACAGCTACTGTTACTATTACAGACTCTGCTACTCCTGCTAATTCAGTTGTAGTTACACTAACTGAAACAGGTAATGCCACTGGAGTATTTGAAAATACAAGTATTGTTGACGTATCTAGCCTAGCTGATGGTGTAATTACAGTGAAATACAATGATGCTGCAAATGCTTCAGGTGTAGCAGCGGTAGTTACGGATACAGCTACTTTAGATACTACAGCCCCAGTTGCTGCAACAGAAGATGGAAGTGCTGATAAAGAAGGCACGACTCAATCAGCAGATTTCAATATCGTTGTAAACGCTGAAACTGGAGCTAAAGTTACAGCTACTATTGGTGGAACTAATGCTCTAAAAACGGTTACTGATGTAACTGCTGCAGCTGGTAAAGCAACACTACCAATTGACATTGCTAAACTTGCATCTGGCTCAAATGCAATTGTAATTACAGTAACAGATGCTGCTGGTAACGCATCGACTCCATTTACTGTTAACGTTACAAAATAAATTTCGGATGTCAGGTTATCACGCAATTTGGAAACAATTCTGATAATATGATAGTCTAGTAACTGACGAAATATGACCTTGTGGAGAGAAATCTCTGCAAGGTCTTTTTCTATTCTAACAATGCTCCTTCTCGGTACCTATATTTTGAAAGTAAAAATGAATTGTAATCTGATAATGACGCGTGTCGCCTTTAAATAGTTCATCCGGAGTGATTTCATTCGAATTTCTTCGGTTGGCTTTTCTTTTTTAAAGTAATTAATGAGAAACTGAGCTTCATCGCGTCCATACTATATTCCAAAAAAGTGAACGCAAAAAAGAAAGGCATGTCAAATAAGCCTTTCTTAAGGTGTTAAAAATATTTTGGCGAGTGGATAGTAGGCTATGCTGCCTTCTTGTATGTATGATAGAGGCCATTCAACACGGGAGTCGCCTCTAATTTTGTGTCTTCCGCCAAAGTAGGAAGGTAAACAGGTGAAGGTATTGGCGTATTGCCATTGATTCCTTGATGAGTACGATCATTGTTGTAATAAACTACGTATTCTCGTAGTAGAGAATGCAAATGCCGTTCATTCAGTGGGATGATGTGGTCCAACTCTCTCTTTACCGTTCCAATAACCCTTTCTGCGTAGGGATTCTGCCATGGCGAGCGATAGGCCGTCTTCTTGGAAGAAATTCCTGATGATTGCAAAAATGATTGGAAGGCTTTGGAACAGAAAATTGGGTCGTTGTCATGTACTAAATATTTGGGTGCTTTCCCAAAAGGCGTTGCATTCCGAAATTGCTGGATAGTCCATTCGGCTGTTGGGTTTGTGGTAACGGCGAAGTATACGATTTCACGGCTCTGGTGGTGGATAACGACCAAGCCGTACAGCACTCGGAACTTTATTGTAGGGATGGTAAAGAAATCAGTAGCCCACAGATCGTGATGATGGTTACTCAGGAACAACTTCCAGGATTGCACCTGTTTTTGCGAAGGTGGCTTTCTGGCGGTAGGCAGATATTTGGCGATTGTATTCGGTGCAGGCGACTTTTCAATCCCTAAAGTTAGCAACCTTTCATGAATTTTCTCCGGTGATAACAAGGGATTTTCCTTATGTATGCGTTTGATTAATTGGATGGTTGCAGATGATAAATTGGGTCGACCTATTTTCTTCGATATTCGCTGCCAATGGAACTTGAAAGCTGTCCGATGCCAACGAATGACAGTCTCGGGCTGGACGATCAGCAGTACCTCTTTCCAATTCCTTAGATGTTTGGAGAGGAACACCCAGAGCTGTCGAAATGCTGGCGTCGACGTGGGATTTGGTAGTTTTTCTTTCTCGTATCGTTGAATGTATAATGCCAGCTGGCTTCTGAGAGCGATGTTTTCCATCCTGACCGCTTGTGTCGATTGGTGTAGAGTCGCAGGAAGCGCCCCAGGTAATGTAGCCATTCTTTGCAACAATTACGTAACTTATTCATGTTCACGAAGATCCCTCCTAGTTTGATTCAGATTTACATCTATTGTAACGGAAAGGCAGAAGCTATGGGAATGTATAATAGAGAAGGCTTATTTCAATTTCAAGGTCTAAATAGAGGCGAAATTTTCTTTGTACATTAATTGAAGCTCCCTGTGTGCCACACAATTCATACACTATTCTGACGATAAGTCAGTCTAGTATCTGAAGAAATAAGTTCCTGTAGAGAGAAATCTCTGTAGGATCTTTTTCTATTCTGAGAATGCTTCTTCCCGATACTTATATTCTGAACGTAAAAGAAACTCTTGATCTAATAACAAATTAAGAGACAAAAAAGGAATCTACTGATCAAGCCCGGTAACCTATTTTAAGTTCCACGCAATATTATTTTTATATTGTAGCGATAATATTTTAATACTTATATATACTTTTCCTCACACAAAAACCTAAATATCTATAGACCTTTCATTCGAACATGAAGATAGCTTTTTATGTATCCTCATGGTTGATTTTAATAAAACTATCAGCTCATTCCATTCTATGATATGATCAAAAGTAACTAGAAAAGGAGTGAAGTAAATGAGTAAATTGATATTGAAATCAGTAATAATGTTCCTATTGATCGGTAGCATCTATATACTTGCACCACAAGACGCCGATGCTGCAAAAGGTACAGAGATGTACGTGAATGCCAAAAATGACATTATTCTGCGTGTAAAACCGGACCAGCATGCCAATAGGCTGGGTACGGTAAAAAATAAGTCAAAAGTGACGGTCCTCTCTTCTTCAAAGGGCTGGTCATATATTCAGGCAGGGAAAAGCAAGGGGTATGTATATACCTCTGCGCTTTCTAAGAAGAACCCAAATGCAGTTCCTGCTCCAACAACCGTGAGCGGCGGGCTAATGCCTGTGAACGGCCTGATCCTAACATATTCACCTTCATTCATGGAAGGTGATGGAAAAGAGACATTCAAAGTAAAGAGAGAGGGCAGCTCAGCATATTTATATAGCAGCGATAGCTACTCCTCTTATGACTACCCGAAGTATGCGTATTCCGAGAGAGATGGATATTTCCGGATGGGTGTCTCTGAGTCTGATTTTACTTTCGTGGAAACTCCACTCCCTATAAAACAGGGAAGTTATGTCACTATTTACGGTATGGAGTCCAGTTATAAGGTGCTTATAGAGAGTACGACTAAAACCATTAAAGTAAAGGCTGGTACTTTCAAAAATGTTGTCATCCTACGCTTTCCAAACGGGGCAAGGGAGTATTTGGCCAAGGGAGTAGGAATTATTAAGAGTACAGATAATAAAGGTAATATCTATACAGAATTAGTAGCTGTAAAGCAGGGGAAATAACAAAAATAGCCTTCTGATTTATTGATCAGGAGGCTATTTTCCACATCAGGTCGGTTATTTTTCAATTAGCGGTATAATTTGCAAAACCCATTATTCTTTTTACCCCCACTGATTTACGATGAATAAAAACTGCGAATTAATCAACAGCTTTTTAGCAAAAGGAGTCTAACATGAATAAAAAAATCCTATTATCCACACTTGCTGCACTCCCCCTTATCCCGGTGATCGCTGTCCAGGCAGAAGCGGCAGATTTCAAAGACATAAATAGCGACAATTTGTTTTTTCCTATTATTAAAGATATGAGAGACAGAGGAGTCATTAACGGTTATCCGGACGGTACATTTAGACCCAGTGAACTCATCTCCAGGAAGCATATCGCCATCTTGATAGACAGGACCATTGATTTAAAACCCACCAGAAAAGCGGCTGTCTTTAAAGATGTCCCGAAAACACACCCATACTATAATGCTGTCCAAAAACTCTACCGGGCAGGCATTATCGATGGGGATAACGGGTATTTTTATCCAGAAGCCCCTATCACACATGCACAGATGTCCAAAATTCTGGTCAATGCTTATTCTTTGAAAGTGAAGGCGCCATATGACTTCATCGATATGCAAACAGATCACTGGGCTAAGCCTTATGCACGTGCGCTTTATTCCAACGGGATCTTTGAAAGACCCGATGGCAGATTCCAGCCTAATCAACAAGTGACCCGTCTTGACTATACTTTACTGATAAACAATATTATTTATATGGACAAGAATTTTGTAGCAAAACCGATTCATATGCATAGAGATGGGTTCTTTCCAAGGCAAATAGGTATAAAAATTCCTAATGGATGGACAGATGCAAAGGTGGAAGTGCATATGAAACGGATTAGGGAAACCGTTTTTGAACATAAGTATAAAACCCAGCAAAACTTCGGTCGGGGCACTTTGGGTTTAGACACCGCAAGTGACCGCAGCTATGTTGAGAAACATATTATTGGAATTGGTTCCCCGATCACTTTCGAGGAGTGGATAGACGCTATTAATTATGCAATCAAGACCGGAGACGTTTATATCGATCCTTCGCATGAATTTGCTGTCTATGCTACTTACGGATATACGAAAGACCGTTATAAGGATTCTATCTACGGACTGTGGCTTGTGCGCTAAAAGAGTTGCTGTTAGTTCAAGGTACCTGTGCGCCACATAATTTAGACACTACTTTGAATACGTGGCGATCTAGTACCTGAAGAAATATGATCCTGCGGAGAGCAATCTCTGCAGGTTCTTTTTTGTGCTTAAAGTTTAACAATACAAGAAGGACTTAGGATATTTGATAATTGGGCGATGCTGCGTGGATTAAGCTAGGAGACTTTGCGGGGATATAAGATCGATAGCTGCCAATTTATGAAATGGTTTTTACCGCGGGAGGTAACAATTGGCGAGATTACAGGAGAATTAATTGAGGAATTCATGCGCTACTTAATAATTGAAAGAGGATGTTAACCCACTACTATCAATCAGAAATTGAATACATTAGATCGACTATTCTATTGTTTAAAGAGAAAAGGATTTATTATAAAAATCCACTGGAAGAAGTGGATCTGTAGAAAACTATAGAGAAAGAGAGGAATTACCTCACTCGGCAAGAACTGAATTCGTTACTAGCAGCAATTGATCATGAAATACTTTATCCCTTTATTTTTACGATGATTCATACAGGAATGCGAGTGAGTGAATGCCTGAATTTAAAACTTGCAGATGTGAATTTAAATGAAAGGATTATTTTCATTCGAAAAGGTAAGGGTGGAAAGCATAAAGAATTGCCGATGAGTCCTCAATTAGTTGAACAGCTTACATCTTATTTGACAAAAGTTCGTCCTGACACAGACTCTCTTTTATTTTTTTCTTTGAAAAGGACAGGGGAGGTCATTATCCAATATGTTAATAAAATATTGCAGGTTGCTTCGCAAAAAGCTGGGATTAATAAACATGTAACGAGTCATATTTTACGTCATTCTTTTGCCAGCTTTTTAGTTAAGCAGGAGACACATATTGCAGTTATCCAAAAGCTATTGGGACATGCTAGTTTAAAAACAACGTCTGTTTATGTGCATGTACCTCATAAAGAGATGCGGGAAGCGGTGGAGCGATTCGACTTTGGATAAATACCGCCCATCGTACTCACTATCTATATGATATAATTACAACGTTTAACATAGTCTTATATACTACTAAGCTACTCAAAAGGAGCTAACTCAAATGAAGCTAAAACTGCAATCGTTTCTTCTGTACTCTCTAGCATTGTTCTTCATTCCGTCAAGTGTACTTGCGGGTTCTGAGCCGGTGAATGAAGTTCGCCAGCTGATCGAAAGTGAATATGTTGATATAGTGCCTGATTCCGTGCTGAATAAGTCTACAATTTCAGAACTACTAGAAGAGCTAGACCCGTATACGAACTTTATGTCGAAAAATGAATTTGAGCAGTTTATGAATGGCATTGAGCAACGGATTGTCGGGGTTGGAGTTGTACTGGAAGAACATGAGCGAGGTGTCCAGATTGTTTCTGTCGTACCTGGCGCACCTGCCGATCAGGCCGGTATTTTAGTCGGTGATGTTATTACACATGCGGATGGTGAGGAGTTGGCAGGTAAATCTGTGCAGGCGGCCATCCCATTCATTAGCGGATCAGCCAACACACTAGTTACTTTGACAATTGAACGTCCTTCTGTAAAACCCTTTAGGAAAACACTGAGACGACAAGAAATTCAACTTGTGAATGTGGAACAGATGATGCTGGGAGGTAACGTAGGATATATTCGTCTTCATAGCTTTTCGGAAGATGCAGCAAAGAGTATCCAAAAAGCAATCCGGCAAATGCCAGAAGTTGAGAGTTGGATCTTAGACTTGCGCGATAATGGCGGTGGACATGTTGGAGCAGCACAGCAAGTGATGGGCTTGTTCACGAAGATGAAACAGGCATATCAGATAAAGTATCGAGATAAAACCGAGACCTTTCCAGTCATTGAGCAACCTATCCAGTTTCATGGCCCGGTTGCGTTGCTTGTTAACAGTTACAGTGCCAGCGCTTCAGAAATGGTGGCGGCTTCTGTGAAGGAGCGGAAAGCGGCAACGCTCTATGGTCAAACAACATATGGAAAAGGATCCATGCAGACAATGTACCAACTTTCTGATGACAGTGTCTTGAAGATGACCATTGCGCGTTTCTTGTCACCTGGAGGAAAGAAAGTCGATCAAGTAGGGGTGAAGCCGGATACCCTAACGAAAGAAGGCATGGAAATCCAAGTAGCTCACGAGCATCAATTAATTAGCCAGTGGAGCAACTACAAACGATTGCCCGCATTGGATGCTGTTCCAGTTACCAAAACATTTGATGTAGAGATGACCATGCCAATGAAGTGGAACGACTCAGAGTTCAAAGAAGCAATCCAGTTGATCGAATTGGGTGGAGGGGAACAAGCAGTTACGGTTGAAAAGAAAAATGGACGGACAATCACTGTAAAACCTGAAAAACAGCTGAAAGCAGGTGCATCTTATATATTAGTTATTCATCCAAAATGGAAGAATCTACAGGGGAAGCTTATGAAGCAAGGTGTGTATATGGGTGTGACAGTTGATGGGAAGTGAAATCAGTTCCTCTTCTATTAACATATTGCAATCTTATTCTAATTCGTATGCAGAGAAGGAATTCGATTAGATAGAAAAACTATACAAAATGTGACGCAAATAAGAATGCCCGCAATGCTTGGGCATTCTTATTTGCATTCTACTTACTGGTAGTACAACACTCAATTCACTTCACTGAATAACAACAAATCATTTCAAGAATGCACGGCCGGTCTTGTTCATCTCATTCTATTGAAGATTAACATGCCGGCGTAGGGCTGCGGCCATTTTGATTTCGTTCTGGAATTTGGCTTACGGAGCTAGATAATGTGTCATTGGAAAAAACTTTCTTTTTAAATAGAAGGGAGGGGCGAAAAGGATACAGTTCGCTCATTTTTTCAGATAACAGGACTTGTAAACAATATGAAGTAGATGTTGAGCTGAAATCGATTTTGCAACCTCCATACAAAGGTGACATCTTGTGAAAAAATGTAAGTTAGTTTAAATAGTTATCTGCCCTCCAATGACTGTCGTGAGGAGGTGTTGTGTAAAGAAAATTCCTTAGTTTTCTCTCTTTTTTCATTCATAAAAAGTTGTGCATTGGTACGAAAGTGAGCGGAAAAAAATGAAGTTTTCTTAGGGTGAAAATACTCGGTGAAATATGTAGACTATTTGGAATTTTTGGGATATGATAGGTAAAATGACAGGGGAACAAGGTTATGGATAATTGTGAAATGAAATAAAGACGAGTAGGAGTTATAAGAAATTTGGTAAAGATATGTTCAAATTTCCATGCTAGATCAACGTGTACATAAAGATAATCGTTAGTTATATAAGGGTAGGAAGAAAAATGACGCATTGGTGAATGGGCTGCGCCTTGAAGGAGGTGATTGATGGGTGAGGGAATGGAAAAGAAGAATCCTCGAGTATTGATAGTCTGGCCAGACCTACTCGAGGATATCCGATTGGAGTATACCAATCTAGTAAGAGTATACTCCTTTTTTGTTGAATTCTAAAGCCTTTAAGAAAAAAGGGGGAAACTAAAATGAAAATAACAACGGACTATGTAGTGAACAAAGGGACTAGCGTAATCTATCCAGACTATACGGACGAAGGAAAGTTGCAATCTGTAGTGATGGAAAATAGTGAATTATATAAGGTAGATCAAAAGCCAACTACATTAATTGACCATAATCTTCGCTATTATGGATCAAGCTTGCGAGGCGCCAATGAGAGCTCGCGCTTAATCTTAGGCAATGTTATGATGTCGCCTGTTGTCATCAATGAACTGTTGAATTTATTTTTCTTTCCGAGTAAATCCCCTTACAAACCTGACTGCATCTGGTTTGCGCTCTATCACATCCAAGATTACATTGGGATCAGCAAGAAACGAACAAGCGTCAGATTCATTAACGGGGCAAGAATTCTAGTAGATCTCAGTTATAGTTCATTTAATAGCCGTTACGAAAAAGCATGTAAACATAAGAAGGAAATTGAGGGACGGACGAATCAATTACTCATTTATGAATCGAATCGTACGGCTACATACCTGATAAGCAAAGATAGCCGGAATCGGAATTATGGAGTGGTGGAGGAGTAGAAAATAGGTATCCATATAATCTAGTGGTGCGGGAGCCCTCTAATCGAACGAGCATTTAGAGGGCTTTTAATAGGAATAGTCTTACATAATTCTTTACTGTGAAGAATATAAAATGGAAAACAAAATTAAATGGAGATGATTGAAATGCCGATAGAAGTGGGGATTTGGAATGTGACTGGTGCGAATATTAACCGGCTTAACTTTTCACGTATAGAATCCGAGACAAAACTGGAAACAATTTTGCAAAGAGATTTTTCAATTATTGATGAAAATGTTCTGATCCTTGGAAGGCAGATTGCTACTAGTCATGGTAAATATATCGATATTTTAGGCGTTACAGCAGATGGAGAACTTGCCATATATGAATTGAAGAAACATCAAACACCTCGTGAAGTAGTGGCGCAAGCTATTGATTATGCTAGCTGGGCACAGTCTTTATCATATGATGCGGTAATCGACCTGTACGAGGAAAAGAACGGGAATTCATTGGAGGAAGCATTTGAAACAAAATTTGGCTATCCACTCCCAGAAGAACTTAATAACTCCCATCAAATGATTATTATTTGTGCCGAGCTTGATCCGGCGACAGAGAGAATCATTCAATATTTGTCGTCTAATTATGACGTACCGATTAATGCGGTGTACTTTAGATTTTTTAAAGAGAATGACAATGAGTATCTTACTAGAACATGGCTGATTGATCCATCCATTACAGAGGAAAAGATGATATCAACACAAAACGATAAGAAAAAGGAAACATGGAACAAGCGTGACTTTGTCGTTAATTTCGAAGATGGAATTCACCGTAGCTGGAATGATGCAAGAAAATACGGATATATATCCGCAGGTAATGGAAAGTGGTTCAGTCAGACGCTACATAATCTGTTTGTAGGGGCACGTGTATTTTGTATGATACCTGGAAAGGGATATGTTGGGGTCGGAATCGTTACGCACAAGGCGGTCCCTCTTAAGGATGCATTCATCGAATCACAGAATGACAATAAAAGACTGATAGATTGCAAACTTACCGATAATAATTTCAAACATGACCTAGATGACTTGGAAAAATGTGAATACGTTGTAAAGGTTGAGTGGCTCAAAAAAAATCCTATAGAGCAAGCGTATTGGACTAAAGGATTGAGGGCGAATCAAAACTCAGCATACAAACTTACAAGTCAGTTTACGATTGATAAGTTGGAAGAGTTTTTTGGTGTTTGAAATTTAAGAATAGGAACTAAAGAACAAGTACATACGAAAATACGCTATACTGGTAAACAAAAAATAGGACTGTACAACATACTATTCTTACTACTCGCTAGACTAGTTGTGGATAGAGAAGCCCTTTGATTTTCATCGAGCAAATAAGGGGTAGGGGAGAATTTTAATGAATAGGAAAAAAGGTATCCAGTTGAATATGCTGTATGGTATTTCATTCGCAATGCTTCTCAGTGTTGGCGGTTGTGCAAATCCGGGAAAGACTGGAGAAGAGCAGGGAAAGTTGGAAACCGTAGCGGTTTCGGCGAAAGAAGATATACAGAAAGAAGAGACAAAACAGGAAGTTCACCAGCCGGTCCATGTAAAACAGACAGAGACTTCGCTAAATGTTTCGGAGCTGGAAAATCAAGCTTTCTTCACGGACAATGTTTTTTATGACGGAAAAGAAGTGCGACTGTTCGTTTTGCCTGCGGATAAAGAAAATATACAAGTAATGGCGGCTGGTGAAGGGTCCGCTTTCGGAAAACCTGGAGATCGGCGCTATGAAGGAGAGCTGCTGTTTTACCTAGCGGATGCAGCAGGTGAAGAAGCGTATTTGCAAGACACGGATTCGGCTTCCTATTCGCTGAATTTATCAAATGAGCCTTTCACTGTGCGAAAAGTCGGTAGCCAGTCTATTCTCCAGATTGCTGAAATCGTTGAATCAAATGGCAGAGAGCTGACCTTATTTGTGCTCGATCAAGGGCTTCTGCACGCTGTCTCGGTAGATGGTGAGCGTGTGCTTTACGCCAGTACAGAGAAAGTGAAAGTAGTGGAAGACCTGTATCTCCAGACATATCTGTATTTCAACGGCGAACCGCTCGGCTGGCAGTTTCAGACGTACGAGTGGCATCCTGATGAGAAAAAGCTTTCCTTGATCAATGAAAGGGAGCTGTTCATTGAGGATGAATGGAAGGAAGATAGTGATTGGTATGGCGAGGGATTTGCAGACGAAATGTTTGATACGTTTAAAGGTCTAATTGACAAATGGCATGAAATTGACAGTTATGTCGACCCATTCCCATACCGCATATTTCCTGATGATTTGGAAGATCGGTTGAAAAACGGATATATTCTGGACGAGCAGTTGAAAGTAGGGCTGTCAATGACGGCTTACAAGGCTAAATATCCTTTGCATCTTGGTGAATACGAGGCAGAAGGCGGATCGTATTTTTCCTACCCGGACGGGCAAAATGTTTTCTATGACGACTATAACGGTAACGTCTACGGTATTGAGTTGAGAGGTTCCTACTATAAGGATACAACTTCTAGACTGAAGCAGTTATTAGGAGAGCCTGTCAGTGATTCTGCAGATTATCCAATTAGCGATGAGGATAAAGAAGCAATAGCTGGCACGAATTATGATACTGGGGATATTTTGGATTATGAAATAGACGGGTATCATGTGAAGGTGGAATATGAAGGCGAAGAGGTTATCAGTATTTATTTGCATGGAGGAGGGTGAATGCTAAAAGACGTGTACTAGCTCCTTACGAGGATCAGCCGCAATTTCACAAACGATCCTAGTGCACCACACAACTCAGGCTCTATTCTGATAACGGTACTATCATGTTATGAATTTGTTTGGTGATCTATTAGTAGACTGTGAAAGAGATTATAAAGAAACAGCCAATCGTGCTTCAGGATGGTTGGCTGTTTTCCGTATTAATTCAACTTTCTCTCATCCAATAATTTTTTTATCCGCTCATCCAGATAAATTCAGTTTTTTGAAATTGCCTGCCCTTTACCACCTCCGATGGAACCGACGATGCAGATGTATGCTGAATAGTGTCTGGATAATATGGGAGACTAAAGATCAAGTACATGATCTGCCACATAAATCTGCATACTGAGAGAGAAACAAAATTAGCAACCATCAAATGCTGATTATCAGGTATGTCCCGGTCTCTATCCTCCTTTTAAAAAACTTAACCAAAATCCAGTGAAACCAAAGGTCATTCAATTCGTAATAGATGTAATAGTTCATTTATTCAATTGACTTTCCGAGGAATACAAGTGTACTATTTATTTAATACAGTAAAGGGGGAATTTACCAGTGAAAAAGCAAGCTTTACTTGGAGTAATGGCTTCAGCGCTTCTCATGTCCTATCCATTAGGAGCTCAAGCCAACGATTCGGTTCGTACCATTGATCCGGAAACTGTACGTATTGCCGAAAATGTAAAAGCGGAGGTGTCCGTAACCACCGCTGAGTTTATCCAATCAGCTTTGGATGAACTGACATATCAGCACGGATCGAAGGAGATGAGAGAGGAAATTGCCAAGCGTTGGACTGGAAATACTATCAGGGCCGGGTCTGAAAAAGAAATTACCAAAGGTGAAATTTCTAAAATACTAATTCGGGCTTTAGGCATCGAGGAAAAGGAAAAGACGGCCTCCGATTACTTGGAATCCGCAAAGATTCATAGACTTATTAAAGTCTACAGCCAAATAAATGAAACCGTCACAGCAGAAGAAATGGAAGTTATCCTCAAGAATGCAAAACAGTACAAAGGTATCGATGACAAAGGGGTAAGTGAAATTTCGGTCGAAGATTTCATGAAAAACCCTGGAGATTTCGGTTATGAAATGTCACCGGATGGAGAGTATATTTCTTACAGTTCCGAATGGGAAGGCCGAATGAATGTCTTTGTTAAAAAGATGCACGGTGAGGACGAGCCTATTCGCGTAACAAGCTCAAAAGATCGGGACGTTGCTGCATCGTTTTGGAAAGATGACAATATTTTATATGTAAAAGATAATGGCGGCGATGAAAATTATCATATTTATTCATCCGACTTTAACGGACAGAAAGAACGTGACTTAACTCCATATCCCGGTGTCCGTGTAGAAATGATCAGTAATTTGACAGGTGTCAAAGATGAAATCCTTATCGGTATGAATAAAGAAAATCCGACGGTCTTTGATGTGTACCGGCTAAATATTAAAACTGGTGATCTGGAACATGTAGCGAAAAATCCGGGCAACATCGCCGGTTGGCTTGCAGACCATGACGGCAAGATCCGAATCGCGCTCGAATCAGACGGGGTTGATAGTACGGTTCTGTATCGTGAAACGGAAAAGGATGAATTTAAACCACTTGTCCAGACGGAAAAAGGGGATATGATTTCACCGATTGCTTTTTCGAAAGATAACCAATCAATTTATGCATTGTCCAATAAGGATCGTGATAAGACGGAATTGGTCGTTCTTGACTTGAAAGCAAACGAAAAAGTCATTCATTCCAACCCGCAGGTCGATATTTTGGGTGCTGTGTATGATCCAGTGAAAGACGCCATTTTGGCAAGCGTCTATATGACAGATAAAATTCACTACGAGTTCTTTGATAAGGAATTGGAAAATACCATCAATGATTTAAAAGAGAAACTGAACGTCGACGAAAGTCAGTTATCGATCGAAGATTACAATAAAGAAATGAGCAAGTTTATTGTAGCTGTGTCGGGTGATAAAGAATATGGAACCTATTATTACTACGACGCAGAAACGAAAGAACTGACAAAATTGACGGAGCTGGCACCATGGATCGATCGGGATTCGCTGGCGGATATGCATCCGATTTCGTATAAGAGCCGGGATGGCCTAACGATTCATGGTTATTTAACGTTGCCGAAGAATAAGAAAGCGGAGCAATTGCCATTAATCGTCAATCCACATGGCGGCCCTTGGGCACGTGATATGTGGGGCTATAATCCGGAAGTACAACTGCTTGCCAATCGTGGATATGCAGTTCTCCAAGTAAACTTCCGGTCTTCCACGGGATACGGAAAGGAATTCATGGATGCAGGCAATAAACAATGGGGATTAAAAATCCAGGATGACATAACAGACGGTGTTCAATGGGCTATCGATCAAGGCATTGCGGATCCTGACCGAATTGGTATTTACGGAGCATCGTTCGGAGGCTATGCTACACTGGCGGGCATTACGTTCACTCCTGATTTATACGCAGCAGCCGTGGACTATGTCGGAGTCTCCAATTTATTTACACTGCTCGATACGATCCCACCGTACTGGGAAACGATGAGAAATAATCTTTACAACCGAGTTGGCCACCCTGAAGAAGATAAAAAATTACTGGAAGCCGTCTCTCCTGTATTCCACGCCGATAAAATCAAAACGCCTTTGTTTGTTGCCCAAGGTGCAAACGACCCTCGGGTTAACAAGGCAGAATCCGATCAAATCGTGGAGGCTTTGAAGAAAAGAGGCATCGATGTCGAATACATGTTAAAAGACAATGAAGGACACGGATTCCAGAATGAAGAAAACCGTATTGAATTTTATCATGCGATGATTGAATTTTTGGATAAGCATTTGAAGTGATATTGCGTACTTGCGCGAGACGCAATAATAAAGAAGAGTGCCCTCTAACCGAGTAGTTGGTTAGAGGTCACACTGTTTGCAAAGAAGCAATAGCCGGCACGAATTATGATATGGGGGATATTTCGATTATGAAATAGGCGGGTATCATGTGAAGGTGGAATATGAAGACGGAGAGCTTATTGGTATTTATTTGCATTGATTACTCGGCTTTACTTGCGTTTGATTAGTACGAAAGCCCGTAAAAGCAACTATCCGTTTTATCCTCCCACAACCGGGTAGTAAATAAATAGAATGAAAAACTGAGGAGGCATTGGAATGAGCAGAGAGCAAAATGAGTACTTTGAAGACCGGGCGGGAACGAAAGATGCGCGCTATCATGTCGTGCCGCATGACAATGAATGGGCAGTGAAACGCGAAGGGGAAGATGAGCCGATCTGCACGACGGATTCTCAAGACGAGGCAATCGATGAAGCGAAACAACTGGCGGAAGAAGATGGAACGATGGTTTATATTCATAACGACCGTGGTCGGATTGAAGAGCAACTGGATTTTAAATAGGCTATCATACAGTGAAGAAGGGTATATCAAATACTCTAACACTTAGGCGTAATGAGGTGTAAAGAACAGTCAACTATCTCTTGGGATGATTGGCTGTTTCATTTTTCTTTCAATTAAATGTTTGACTATTCAATCAACTCGTGCTAACTTAATATACATAAAATAATAAATTGGCAAAGGAGCCTGTTTCAATAGCGAGTAGTCAGCTATTGAATAGGCTTCTTTTGTCTTTTTAGAGGAGGAATGGCAATATGAAGAACAAAATCACATTCAAAGCTTTGTTAAGTGTGATGGTTATTTGCTTGTTTTTTTCTATTCCTGTAAGTGCAGCTGACATTGGAAAATCAGCCTCGACTTCACAAGTACGTGATGACCAGAGTATTCAAGTGTTGGATAAGGGGAAATGGGCGCCTGACACGTATAGAGCTGTCCAAAACCTGATTGATAAGCACGGTGTCGGAAGTCCAAGTTACAATCCTAAACGAAAACCTTATGCTGTTTTTGATTGGGACCATACTAGTATTATGAGCGATACACAGGAGGCCCTTTTTCTTTATCAAATCGATCACTTGGCATTCAAACTAAAACCGGAAGAGTTTTATGAAATGATTAAAATGAATGTGCCGGACGGGCCCTTTTCAGACGAACTTCAAAACCTTCAAGGAGATGCGATCACTCTCGAGGAGATCACAGAGGATCTAAAGCGCAATTATGAATATCTTTATTCCAACTATGAAGGGATGAATGGGAAAGAGTCGCTAGAAACACTTCGTTCAACTGATCAGTTTAAAGATTTCAAAGCGAAAATGTATTTTCTTTATGAAGCCATTGGGGAAACATACGGAATTGAAATCGGATATCCATGGGTACTTTATTTATTTGTCAACATGTCGACAGAAGAGATTCAGCAGCTTGCAGAGGCTTCAAATGATTATAGTCTAGGAGCAGGAATGGGATCGGTGACACTTAGAAGTCCTGAGTCCGTGTCAGGAAAAACGGGTATTGTTGAGATCACCTATTCGACAGGACTGCGTCTGAGTTCCGAAATATCAAATCTTATGCATACATTTATTGAAAATGGGATTGACGTTTATGTTATTTCAGCTTCGATGGAAGATGTGGTCGAGGTATTTGCAACCAATCCAAAGTATGGATACAATCTTCCGAAAGAAAATGTGTTTGGGATGAGATTAAAAAAGAAGGATGGGATTATTCAAGCAAAATATGAAAACAATTGGCCGATTACTGCTCGAGAAGGCAAGGTGAAAATCATTGAACAATTCATCTCCAAAGAGCGGGGTGGTTACGGCCCAATATTTGCAGCGGGGGATACCCACACAGATTATGAAATGCTGACAGCTAAGGATGTGAAACTCGGTTTAATCATTAACCGTGTCAAAGCAGGTGATATTGGCAAACTTTCGAAAATAGCTGTAGAACGTATGGGAAAAAATAACCCAAAATTTATTCTTCAAGGAAGAAACGAGAATACAGGCTTATGGATACCGACTGAATCCACGATCAAGCTCGGGTCAAATGAAGAAAAATTGTTGGCGGATTAGGTACTGCACCACACAATGCTGATAATTGAGTGATGAACAAAAGAAAGAGCCCTTTAACCGAGCGTCTGGTTGGGGGCTTCTGTCTGCTTTTTACATCCTTTCTTTAGACAACAAATAAAGCCCTCTATTCTGTTGATGTAGAAAATGTATGCATTTGAATCAATTGGTAATATGAATAATGAACAGTTGTTTTTAAAAAGCAGATTCAATAAAAGTCGATCTGGCATCAGATTGGTTCAATTTGAACTTTTACATAACCCACCCTTTCACATAGATCATCACAGCGTTTTAATTCTTTCATAATGGGAATCCTACAAATGAAAGAAGATAAGCAAAGGAGCTGGGAAAATATGTTCGATTATACGGTTGAAACGACAAAAGGAAAAGATGAAGCGATCCGCGCTTTGGAAAATAGCTTGTCGGAAGAGAAGTTTGGTGTCCTTTGGAATTTTGATTTGACCAAAAAACTCAAAGAAAAGGGTGCTGATTTTGAAACTCCGTTTACTGTTCTTGAAGTTTGTAATCCCCATGAAGCTAAACGAGTACTGACCGAAAACCTTCTGGTCGGCTACGTGTTGCCTTGCAAAATTGTTGTATATGTCCATCAAGGAACAACGAAAATCGGATTGCCACGTCCTACCGCACTATTGAGTATTGTTAAAGACGAGAATATCTTAGGAATTGCAAAAGATATCGAGACTCGTCTAATCGCTGCGATTGATCGGGCGAAGTAACTTGAAAAAGCATGTCTAAATAGCCATAGGATCTTGTGCACCAATCAAATCAGGAACAACTCTGAATGCATACACTGTCATCAAGATTAAATTCTACAGAAAAAAGAAAGCCCTTTAACGGATAAAACAGTCAGGGGGCATTTCCGTTTGCTTTGAATAGGTTACTAGGAGAATTCTATTATCGTTAGAAGATGGTCTATATTCATAACGGCCACGGAAGGATTGTGGGGCAGCTAGATTTTAAATAGGTCCCCACACATTCAAACAGAGTTCTGTCTGTTTCGGGTATTGCTGACCGAAAAAACCGCGCAACACAAAGATGTATCTTCATACAAAGTCGCATATTGTTAGCATGTCCGCTCAACTGCATACAGCGTCCGCGAAAAGTTAGGGAGTGCCGATCGTTCTCCTCCCTGTAGCTGCTAGATTCTATTCGATCTTCCTTTTCATAGAAGCAACAGTAAATCTGTATACCCGATCATACCTATAAAAAAGGCAGGGAAGCTGCTTTCTCGTTCTTCTGGAAGTTCTTCTTTCATGACGTTCAGCACAATGCCGCCCGCTAAAAAGGCAGATAAAATAGAGAGAACCATATCATTCACCTCTGTAAAGACACCGACCAGCCATCCAACTGTAATCAAAACGGCGAGCAACCAACATCCAATACCGATCATAGTCCTCTTTATGCGTGGCACGCAGACCTTTATCATTCGTAACAAAGTGAACACCCATCGCTATGAAATAAAATACCATGCCCCATTCTGTCTGATACTCTCCCCGTAGAAGCAAGTATCCTATGGTCGCGTTATAAAGAGCAAATGAGCCTATATGAAGCCAAAAAACGCCAACTGTCGCTTTATGTTCTCCATCCTTTTTATTGTGCCGTTTAGATGATTTCGCCAGCTGTTCCAAACCATAAAAGAGAGCGAATCCCAGCATGGCTACTATATGGACGTGATTCTCTAAATAGCCGAGGCTGCGTAGCTTCCCATCGAAATCCCTTTGGTACTCACCTAATTCCGGTAGCAAGTGCAAAAACACATAGGCAACAGCTATTCCGCCTGCAACTGATAGAAACCGGCTCCGAGGCTCCACCTTTAAAAACTTCATCACTTTTGAACTTAAATGAATGATGACAAAACCGATGACAAACACGAAACTTAGCCAAACTCCCATGAAATCCTCCTAATCTATCTTATTCCTATCCTTTTCCCACTAGGCTTGCCACAAAACGTGATATATAGTGACTGTTACCTTCTTAAAGTAGGTATCAAGTCTAGGCGTTATAATCAGAATAGTATGACTTCAGCGGAAGCCGGCTTATTTAAGACGGGAGGGTCGGTTACGCGGGTGCAATATACAGTTTTTCTTACTCTGATGCTATTCTGATAACTGAATAATGTACGGAGAAAGGGCCTCCTGATCGAGAAATCTCGGTCGAGAGGCCCTTTCTGTTATTCTCTCTCCAACTTACGATAACACTTTAATTTGCTTGTCGCGCAAGGTTTCTTAACGGAACACATTTTCAGTAGTCAGGTTAAGATGCACCGTGTCCTCGTCGAAATACTGTACCCCCAAGTAATACTTGCCCACTCGGTATACATCCATATGATTGCCGTAGCTCAACACTTCTTTGCCGAATTGTTTTCTGAAATAGGGTCTTAACGACTTTCTATTTCCATGAAGATCGGAGGTTCGGAAAACTCCCCGCACTTTGGCGTTTGATTTTATTGCTTTGCTGTAATCGTTATTGTAGTAGAAGCCGTAGTTTCCAAGCGCAGTATAATAGAAATTATAATGCTCGGCCATTTCCTGGCGGGCATACGGGTCCTGTACGGCAGATTTTAAGTTAGAAAATGACATGCCAAGCGCTCCCGGCACCCATTTCAGCTGCCCCTTCTTGGCCAATGAAGCAAAGGTGCTGTCGAAATAGGCGATTTCTTTAGCGGAGCCTTTTACATACAACTGATAAAATTTCGACTTGAAAGAGCCTGAATGTTTGCTGGCAGTAGACCCATCGTAATAAGGACTGTACTCCTCTATGCCAATCTCTATAATGCTTGAGGATACAAATCTGGCATGCATGCCCGCACCATCGCCACCGAATGCTTTGTTCATAAATATCTTTCCGTTGCGGTTTACACCGATTACTTCAACTGTTTCCGTTCCCCCAGCGCCCGTCTTGTAATAGAGATAGGTATCATTGGTTTTGGTAACCGTGAAACTAATCTCACTGCTGCTCCACCCGCCGACGCCTTGCCAGATTGCACGGCCATCTTTTTTAATGACCGGCTCTTTATTCGACGTGATATCGATCACTAAAGAGTTGCTGAGTTTGATCGGAAACTTTGATTTTTCAGAGGACGGTGAATATGTCTTATACACTTTCTCGTTAGTTTTGGCACTAGCCTTGTTTTCTGTTAGAAACAATAGAGATGTAATGGCGAGGAAACACACTGCCAATACTTTAACGACTTTTTTCATGGGATTCTCCTTCGTAAAATAAATTTAAAATCTAACTTGAAACTACTTGCATTTTAATGATCTTGCTGATTAAATGCTCTGCTACTTAAAATCAAATCAACTGAGTAACCACCTCTTTTCTTTTGATTCAATTATACTATTTCAGGTTGTCTTTTTAATAGAGAATTAGATAATTTTTGTTAAGTGATGTAAGGTTTGAAACTTTCTTTTATCCAGCTATTATTTTTCAACGGCAGCAAGGTTTCTAAGATCAATTTAAATGTGGTACCGTTCAATATTGTAAATTAAGAAAAAAGAGAAGGAGTCTACTAACGGAGAGGGCCTATAGAAAACGATGGAGAATCTTTCGATTTAACAAATGGTGGAGCGAAATCTTTTTCGAGAGAACGAAGAACACAGATAAGGAAGCTAAAGCAGATCGTAAACCAGCAAGCAAACCAACTGGGGAATCAGCAACAGAGCAAGCAGTTCAACCCGTTCAACTACTAAAAGTAGACTTGGATACAGTGCCGGTAACGGGTGCCAGTAATACAGTGAAAGTACACGCGATTAAATCAGTAGATTGACTTAATATTAATTAGAGGCGTATACAACCGGTGGCATAGAACAACTTGGGTACTTTGTTCATCCATCGTCCTCATTTTATTCTGAACAAAAGAAGTACATGAACTCATTAAATTCACGTGATGTTGAACTCATCGATCATTCGATTTCATCAATGGAAAAATTAGCGCCGAATAAGTATAAAGTTACCGTGAATGAGCAGTACTCAATCTATGAACCGGAGAAATGGTATAGTGAATCTTCCCAAACAAGTCATTATACAGTTGATTTGTTAGATGGTTCTTTCTATATTAAGGAGTTCTCGTTTAAATGAATTTCGTATCAATCTCATTTGGGAAGTTCTGTTTATGGTTACCTGAACTTCTCAAAATAGTGTCAGACTTGTATAATTTACAGCGTGATTTATAAAATTAAACTCTATGATTTTACTGTATACTACCTAATGCGTTGTTGGTAAAATATGATTAGCTAGTAATCATATTTTACTAGACAAGAGGAGGGAGTATATGAAGAAGATTGTATCGATTTTCAGCTGGACCACGTTGTTGCTGTTGGCCTCGTTCATTTTTGTCGGAACAAACCAAGCATCAGCGAAGGAGTTCAAAGATGTGCCCAAAAGCCATCCGAATTATGAGGCGATCCAGGCAATGCAAAAGGCTGGGTATATTGGCGGTTACCCTGATGGGACATTCCGTCCGAATGAAAAAATTAGCCGGAAGCATGTAGCGCAGTTGCTTGAAAAGGCAGTGAAGCTGCCGGGACTGTCATCCAGTAAGGTGATTTATACGGATGTGCCGAAAAGTCATCCATATTACACGCCGATCATGAAACTGTCGCAAGCGGGAATTGTAGGTGGATCAAATGGAAAGTTTAATCCGAATTCTACCATTACTCGCATCCAAATGGCGAAAGTGTTGGACTTGGCATTCGACTTGCATATGGGACCTTACCAACGACCGTTTGAAGACGTTAATAGCAATCACTGGGGGTATCCACATGCAAGCGCAATGTATTCGAGCGGTGTATCAAAAGGGGATAACGGAAAGTTCTACCCGAGCCGACCTGTCACGCGGGCGCATTACGCGGAATTTTTACAGCGCGCAATCAATGTCACTAAATCACGTCCGAATACGACTGCTGTGACGAAAGGAAAGGCAGTGGACCTTTCATACCGCCTGCCGCATATTATTGAAGGGATTATTTTAGAAGGAAAATATAAGAAGAAATCATTCAATACTATTCGTCCGCAATTACTTCAGTATGTGACGAAGGAGTTTGCGGATACGAAATTGAAGAACTATTATCCGCATGCATGTACAGAATGCGATAGTTTCTATTTTCCATACTATTTAGATACGAGCATAAGATTCAGCTTCAATCAGCCGAACAGTTATGCGGTCAATGTGAAAACGGTTGAGTTTTCAGATGGCTTGTCTGGCGGCGGGTTTGTAGATTACAAATTCATAAAAGAATCGGGCACTTGGAAAATGGCGAATTATACGTATGAAATGGTAGGGAAACGGCATCTGCAGCTTACGGTTAACGAAGCGCAAACGATTCTAAAACAGGATTATCAAGACTATGGTCACCGCAATGTTACCGTAAGCTATGTATCGACTGTACGAGACACGGCTCATGATTATAAAGCTGATCAAAAATATTCGTACGATAAGTATGTATTTAGAGTCGAAACAAACAAAGGCCGTTTTAAGGTAAGCTTCCAATCTAATGATGGAATGCATTATGAAGACTAAGAACTGGTCTTGATACAAATCAGAGAGTTGATTAAGGGAAAAGAAGGAAGTTTTTAACCGGTTGAACTGCTTCCTAATTGTTAGTGATTGTTTAACAATTGGGGTGGCAGTTCATTTTGCATTAGCGGACTTATTTGTATTGATACATTATATTATCGTGGAAATGTTAGATGAAATAGAAGCAGTGAAATTTAAAGAAATCATTTTTATCTCACCTTTCCATTTTCCGTAACCTGTATACACACCAAGACAAACGACCCTCTCAATTTAGCCGTCATTGCTAAAATGCATAATTCGCATGAGTTACTTACTAGGCACGAGAAAGAGAAAGAATATAGTTAATTCTTAATACACTTTGCCTGTTTGAATATTTTACATACAATAGGGTGGGGATAAATATGACTGTAAAGTTGGAAATCCAATTATTGAAAGTACACGCCAAAATGCACGAATTGTCCTTATGTTTTAGTTAAGATCTCTAAGCGTCACACGGAATTATAACCTGTCCTGACAACCGAGCGGAAAAAAAGGAAGGAGTGTTGGAAATGTGGAGCTTGTTTAGAAAATTTTTGTTGCCGCGTGAGCACGATGAATTTTCGGAGTTGATGAAGCGGGCAACTGATTTGGGGATGAAGGACTCAAAATGGAATAATTTTAAAAGTGATTCCCTTTTATTTAGTTCAAGCAGTCGACATGACGATTTCTCTGATGAGATGGATGAATTGGAACGTCAGCAATTTGAGAGTTTAGAGCTTCAACAAAACCATATAGATATGCATGACCCTTACATCAACCCAGGTGTCAGTATAGTGGTCGATGAATCCTATCATGGAATCGATCATGGAAGTGCTGATTCGGATTTTACACATCATAGTGGACATGATGGTTTTTAAGAAAGGATACTACAGTTGGAGGAAGAGTAAAAATGGTTCTTATTTTCATATTTTCTTACCTTGCAAAAAAAGAGGCTAGTACTTCACTTATTAGTTCGGCGGTTACTAGTATGATCGTTTTTAATGCAATCTTAAGTCTATATTTCCTATTGTTGCATCCTAAAATCACCAAAGGAAAGCTAAATGGGGGAATGGCCTCCTTCTTATCATTTATATCCATAGGTTTGGGACAGGCTTATAATCGACAGCTTGTTAAAAGTATTTTGTTTCTTGCCTTGTATCTCGTTCTGTTTGTCAGAATAACGAAACAAGGGGATGATTTCTCGGGCTGGGCTGTTTTCTTTGTCCTGTTCGTTTTACCGATTCTCTCTATGTTTGAGGCCAATTACAGTTCAGGAAAAATGAATCAACGACTTGCAAAAAAACAGCAAAAAAAGCAGCTGGAACAACGTGCAGGACTTCTTACTACATACCATGAAAATAACCACCAGTTTGCGGTCGATACGAACATTCTCATGCATGATGCAGATTTGTTGATCCATTTATTGGGTACTAAGCAAATCAAACTCATCATCAGTAGTCAAGTTTTTAAAGAATTAGATGGGTTGAAGAACAACAAAGAAAAATTGACTAGAATGCGTGCGCAATTGGCGTTTGATGTAATTGAAGCGTATCAGCGCAAAGGATTGCTGAAGCTAATTCAAGTGCCTGCATATGATAAGCTGCAAAAATTGGCCTTGTCAACGTCTGCTGATGAGAGAATCATCGCAACCTATTTATATGAATTCAAAAACGGTGCAAACAATCTGCTGTTTTTGTCAAATGACAAAGGTGCCCGCATTATTGCTCGTAACGCCGGCATGCCGGTTGCGGAGGTATAGAAGAAAGTATCGTGGCATTCTTAGAGAACAGCAAGTGTATCCGCACACTCGTTTGGATCAATCAAATCCATTGGCTAATACGTTCTATTTCTTATAATCCATCTTTAATATATTTTATCAACTAATATCCGCAATACTCGGGTGAATTAACCCAGGAGATTGCGGGCTTTTTTGTCTTTTCACTATTTTACAAGAAAATACATAAACTTGATAAGATAAAATCTAGACTACGAGAATATTATTCAAGAGGCCGGAAAGGGGAATGGGGCAAATGAAAAAGCTGGTCATTATTATTGCGGGGGTGATCGTGCTACTTCTCCTGCCAGTTAGGATGTGGATGGCGAAGGAGGATACCGCTATGCAAGTGACTGTGCTCGATAAGACAGTTCCGAAGGGAGTCTTTCAAATTTCAAAAACATCGAGGGTTCTGAAAAATAACTTCTATGTAATGGACTTCATGGCCTTCGTATTTATTAAAGGGTGCCTAAACGAAAAACGGCTGACCATCCCTCGGGCTGGTTGGCCGTTTTCTACTTCATTAATCCCTACCGTACAATAAACCGCATATTTACGTTTTCAGTCAGTAACTTTCCTTCTTTAGCCGGGACCCCTTGTAGAACGGTCAAGTAGTAGGCTTTCAGTTCCCATCGACTTTGCGGAGAAATTATTAACTGGTGGATATGAAGCTTCAAGATACTACGATCGGATGGCGTTTTGTCAATTCAAAAATGGAAGAGCTCCATGGTGTTGATAGCATGCCGCAAACTGCGGAAAATGTAGCTAACGATTAAAGTATCTCCAGAGAGAGACAGGATGCATTTGCATACCAATCTCAAATGAAGACAAAAGCAGCACAAGAGTATGGTGTATTCAAAGACGAGTTTATCCCTGTTACTTATAAGACGCGTAAAGGAGAAGAGGACACTGTTGTTACTGACGAACACCCACGCCTTGGGACGACATTGAATGTGCTAGAAGGGCTGCGTCCCTTATTTCCTGACGAATCGATCGATTACAGCGGGAAATGCTTCAGGTGTCAACGATGGTGCAGCACCCGTTTTATTAATGAACGAAGAGAAGGCAAATGAACTGGGTCTGGCGATGTGCAATCGGTGTCGGACAAGGTATATCTAATCTGGTAGAGAGGGATTAACGGAATTCTAGGAGACGAAGTAAAAGTACTGACTGAACGGATTAGTATTCATTAATTATGAGTTGTATTTGAAAGTATTCACTTTCCGCAACGATGTCGTCAGCTAAATGGTAAGAGCCGAAGTGCATCAGGGTGAGTCTCTTTTCTTTTAGTTTCAAAAGAACTTGGGCACGTCCATCGATCCGGATGGTCAGCTTACATGAACCACTCCGGCCCGTATGCCGCGACCTCTTCAAGTCCTCAAAAATAGCTGGTGTAGTCGACAAAATAGATGGAATGCTCCTGATTATCGTTGACATTTCTATAACCGTGTCTCTTGAACAAACGACCCAATCCAACGAGGACAAAAGATGTCGGATCTCCTTTCAGCCGTCTGGTTATTGGGAAAATTAGGGGAGGCATCACAAACATGTCAGTATGAATAAGTCTAAAACCGCTCGAAAATTAACCTTATACATATATTGTTATTGATAATACAAAAATCTATAATTAATCCATTGATAAAATATTCCGTCATTTCAGAAAACCCGGAATGCTCTTGGAGGTGAAAAAAGTATTACTATATACTTTTCGATTATGGAAAGATATTTATTAATCACACAAATCTTAAGGGGGATTTAAAATGCAAAAACAAATTACTAAAAAAAATGAACGTGTTGAAGAAGTCTTCGAATTATTTATCAAACATATCCAATCATTTTTAAGTGAAGCAAATCTAAATCATGAAGAATATACAAATTTTGTGAATTGGGCAGATCGGCTTGGACGCACAGGTGAACTGCCACTTTTCGCAGACGTTTTCTTAGAAACCCATGTGTTAAGAGCAATGTATACAGAAAAGCCTGGCACGCAGCCCTCTTTATTAGGACCATATTTTATTGAAGGATCTCCTTTAATAGAGTCTGTTGCTGGACAGCCATTAGTGTTAACACAACGTGAAAATGAACCAGGCGAAGTTTTGTATTTTAAAGGCAACGTTAGTAACGTTGATGGTAAGCCGCTTAAAAACGTTCGTGTAGAGATGTGGCAAAATGATGCCTCACGTAAATACTCAGCTTTTGATTCTGATGCACCTAGATATAACTTTAGAGGTCACTTCTTCACTGATGAAAACGGTGATTTTGTTATAAAAAGTATTGTGCCGCTTCCTTATTCTATTCCTACAGAAGGACCGACAGGAGAGTTTTTAGATTATACTGATCAGCATCCAATGAGACCAGCCCATCTTCATTTCATGTTTGAAGCAAATGGTCATGAGACGTTAATTACCCAAGTGTTCTTTGAAGGTGATGAATACCTTGAGACAGATGTAGCAGATGGCGTTCGTCTTGATTTGATGACTACGCTTGAAGATAAAGGTGATCATAAAGAATCGAAATTAAACTTTGTTATGCGTAAAAAATAAACAACATAACATAATAGTAGGCTGTGTTAAAGTCTTGGTCATAATTAGAAGAGAACGGTATCCGACGATGTAATCCGTTGGGTGTCGTTCTTTTTACGTTTAAACCATTGAAGGGACATTTACAGTGTGAAATAGTTGTGTTTGTTGCTTTAAGAGTTGCAGCATTTTAATACTAAAACGATAGTAGAAAAGGGTTTTTTAAGCCTAATAGTATATTGAATATAAAGATTGGATGGCTGTATGATAAGAGTGTAGGTTGAATATTTAGAATCTTTGATTTAGAGATAATTGGTTGGGAACTATATTAGACTAAAAGTATTTATGGTTCGGGCAGATATTTTAATTTAGTGATACAAAATACAACAGGAGGGATACGGATGCAATTAACAGTAGTTAGCAGCAAAGATTCAACAAATCATATTAATGAAAGCATATTCCATTCGCCTGATAAACAGTTTTTTGATTTTTGTTCAGTAAATTATCGTATTAACCGTGGCATTTTTAACGTTATTGACAGCTGGTTTTATGATTATGGATGGATTGATATAATAACCCGGCGTAAAGTAATTGTTCAATACTTAACATTTCTGTGCGAGAATGAGTTTTACAATGAAAAGAAATTGTTTTTACAGTTTGGTAAAGGAGGAGTAAAAGGAAGTCTAATTCTTTTCATTGATTACCGATGCTGAATCAGGAGTGATCTTATTGAGTATTCAAGCTAGTGAACTAACTCTCGACCATCTAATCCAAGTCACAGAACAATCAGGCGAAGGATTCCAGAATTTGAATATGACTTTATTAAGTACGGATGCATTTGGAGTGTTAAGAAAAGACTTAATTACAGCACTTGGAGTTGGAAGAGCGAAAAGATTTTTGCTTAGGTATGCATTTCAATCGGGTGCGCATGAAGCCAGAATTCTAAAAGACGCAATCATTTGGACGGATGATATAGAATGGCTGATAGCTGGATCTAAACTGCATCATTTGACGGGAAGAGTTTTTTCTTATACCGAGAGATTCCATGTAGATATGGAGAAAGGTATTTTTGATGTATCGGGTTATTGGCTAGATTCGTATGAAGCAAAGCAACATTTAAGATATTTCCCTGTTCATTCAGAATGTATCTGCCACTTCTTGGTTGGTTATGCAAGCGGATACACGAGTGAGTGTTTGGGTAAACAAGTCATCTTTAAAGAGATAAAGTGTAAGGGAAAGGGAGATGAATATTGCAGCTATGTAGGTAAGACAGTCGAACAATGGGGTAAAGAAATTTCAGAAGAATCAATATATTATGAGGATGAGGAATTATCTGATGAAAGAGATCAGATGTTTAGAAAGGTTGAACAGCAAAATGAAAAACTTGAGATTGGCTATTCCTTAAGTCGGAACCTTACTAAAGCGATGTTAGAGGGAGAAGGCTTTCCTGCATTTTCACAACTATTAGGTGAATGTTTGAATTGCTCAGTTTTGATAGAAAATAGGAATTATGAAACGATTGCTGAATTTGGAAAAAAACCTGGAATGAAGACACTTATGAGTGTTAGTAATTTTCTGGGTGAAGAAATGATAAATTCAGGCGGAAATGAAATAATTGAAACAACCTTAAAAGGTAAAACTTTCACGCTGCTTACCGTGCCTATAACTATTAAGGATCAAATCAATGGATTTATTACGATAGATATCAATCAAAGAAGTAATGATTTCATAAAAGATCTACTAGAACGTGTTGCTACAATAGCCGCTTTACATATGCAGAATGAACAAGTGGCTATTGAGACAGAACAAAGGCTTGAAGGCGAGTTGCTAGAAAAATTACTTAATGAAAAGAAAATGGATTGGGAATGGATCAGTAATAGATTTTCTTACCTCGGCTACAATTTATCTGAACCTCATTATATTGTTCATATAGATATTGCTGGAAAAGATAAGAAAAAAGGAGATCTCAAGGAGTATGAATACTTAAAAGTCAGAAATCAAATTACAAACTTTCTTCAAAAACAAAAAGAGTATGTATCAAATATTTTATTGCTAACAAAGTTGAATACTGTCCAAGTTGTTATTTCCAAAAAACTAATTGAAGATGAGCAAACTACTATAAAAGACTTTGTGGAGCTTCTGCTGAAAAATATTAAAGGAGATAAAGAACAAATTTGTATGGGGATCAGTAATGAAACACATAAACTGTCGGACTTTAATAAACGAGCGGAAGAAGCAAGAAAATCAGTAGAATTAGCTAAATTCAAATCAACAAGATCGGCAGTTATCTTAACAAGTGATTTAGGACATTTAACATTATTTTTAAATGCACGAGAGCCAGAAGAATTGGAGTTATTTGCTGAAGAAAATTTAGAACCCATATTGAATTATGACAAGAAAAAAAACTCGGAGCTTTTGCTGACGCTCTTTTATTATTCTCAAAATGAATTTAACTTGCATAAAACAGCTCGTGAAATGTCAATTTCAATTAGTGGAATGAGGTACAGAATACAGCAAATTGAAGATTTATTGGATATCGATCTATCTAATTCAAACTGTCGATTTGAAATTCAAATCTCGTTACAAATATTCTTGGTGCTAGGAAAGATTAGGATATACAGTACAGAGCATTAATCTTTTAAAATTCGAGGAGGTATTAAAAATGATTGAACCGAGAGAATTCAGAAACACGGTTGGACACTTTGCAACTGGGATAACAGTAATTACAACAATTAATGGGAAAGAAAAGATTGGATTAACTGCTAATGCTTTTTCTTCATTATCATTAGATCCGCCGCTGATTTTAGTTTGTATAGATAAAAGATCGGGCAGTTTGAAAGCGCTTAAACGAGATCATCCTTTCGCAGTTAATTTACTGAAAAAAAGCCAGGAGACAGAATGTTGGAGATATGCTAAAAGTTCAGGCGATAAATTTGAAGGAGCAGCTTATAAACTGTCCGAAGAAGGAGTGCCTATTCTCGAGGATAACTTAGCAACAATAGAATGTGTAGTAGCAGATATTATTGAAGGCGGTGATCATTATATTGTGACGGGTCTAGTGAAAAATGCTTCTTATGATGACCAAGGAGAGCCGCTAATTTTCTTCCGTGGGAAAATTGAACAACTTGAACTAGCTAAAACGGTTGAATTATAAAAATGTTGTCCACTCAAATAACACAATGAAGTGAGGAGGAATTTGGAATGCTTACAAATGAAGATAATCAGTTACTGACACAGACAGATGCAGGCACACCGATGGGTGAGTTATTTCGGAGATATTGGATTCCGGCTCTGCAGACTCATGAATTGGAAAGCGATGGGAAGCCACAGCGTGTGAAGTTGCTGGGCGAAGACCTGGTCGCCTTCCGGGATACAGCGGGGAAAGTCGGGCTAATCGATGAACGCTGCCCGCACCGCGGAACCTCCCTTTACTACGGAATCAATGATGGCTGCGGCCTGCGTTGTATGTATCATGGATGGAAGTTCAATACAGAGGGGGAGTGTACGGAAATTCCATCAGAACCGACGGATGGGAAATTCAGAGAATCCATTAAGATAAAGAGTTATCCGACAAAAGAAGTAAGCGGTATCATTTGGACATATATGGGGCCGGAAGGGTCAGAACCTGACTTCCCGGAATTCTATTGGGTGGGACTGCCGGATGAGAATAAATTGGTTGAACGAGTTTGGCAGGAATGTAACTATGCACAAGCGATGGAAAATGACCTGGACTACGTACATGCGGCATTCCTCCATAAAGCACATGGCAATCAGGAAACAGAAGAAGGAATCCTAAGCAGTGACTTGGGTATTGATCCCAATCATCCATTGGTGAAAAATCCGCCGGTCAAACAATCCGTACAGGACACGAATTATGGCAAGCGCTGTGTAGCTGTTGGGATTGGCACGGAAGAAGAAAATGCCTTTATGGAGATCCATTATATTTTCCCATTCTACACATATCCACCTCGCTTTGGAGGGGAGGATGGGATGTGGCATGCATTTATTCCGCGGGATGACCACAGCACTTGGACATGGGACGTGCAGTTTGCCCATAACCGTGCAATTGATGTCCAGGCACAACATGACCGACGCGGCCTGAAGCTGGATGAAAACCTTAAAAAGCAGGTCAATAAGGAGAACGAATATAATCAGGACCGGGACTTGCAAAAAACTGGGAACTTCACAGGGATCCGAGGGATCGCCAACCAGGACCACGCCGCGACCGAAGCGATGGGTACGATTGTAGATCGAACGAATGAACGTCTGGGCACGAGTGATTTACCTGTTATTCATATGCGCCGTATCCTGCTGAAGGAAGTAAAAGAATTCCAAAAAGGAAAAGAACCCTTAAAACTGGAAAATCAGTCATTGAAGAACCTGTATAGTGAAGGCTTGTATGATGACAATAAGAAAAGATGGCAAGATGCCTTTCCCTTGAAAGAGGAATTTGAAAAAGACATGGATAAAGTAAAAAGTTAATTATCCGGGAGAACTATCATGACTTTGGTCTATTAAAAAGAATCTAGAACATACTTCCAAGTGAACATTCATGTTTTTAATACATCAAGATGGAGTGGATAAAAGATGGTGAAATATACAATTGTTGATCAAGAAACTTGTATTGCTTGTGGTGCGTGCGGGGCGACGGCACCAGACATATATGATCACGACGATGATGGAGTTTCCTTTGTACTACTTGATCAAAATAAAGGTATTGTAGAAGTGCCTGAAGAGTTACATGATGATTTAGAAGATGCTCATGAGGGTTGTCCTAGTGGTTCTATTGAAGTTTCTGATGAACCGTTCAATAAAGAAGCTCTAGAAGATGAAAAAGATTATTCAAGAGTTTAATCCGTCAAAAACATGTAAGTAATTTATTGTCTTTGTATGAAAAAGACTAGAATCGGAGTGACCAAGATGTCTCAAAAAAAAGAAGTTTACGATATTATAATTATTGGTGGAGGTCCGGTAGGGTTATTTACAGCATTTTATGCCGGACTTCGCAATGCATCGGTAAAAATTCTGGAAAGTCTGCCTCAATTGGGCGGACAACTTTCCGCTTTATATCCGGAGAAATACATTTATGATGTTGCAGGATTTCCAAAAGTTACAGGTCAAGAGTTAGTAGATAGTCTATTAGAACAAATGAAGCAATTTAACCCAGTCATTGCATTAAGTGAATCGGTGAGCGAAGTAGAGAAACAATCGGATGGGGTTTTCAAGTTAACTACAAATAAGGATAGTCACTTCGCTAAAACAATTATTATCACTGCGGGAAATGGTGCTTTTAATCCGAAAAAGATCGAATTAAAATCAACTGAGAAATATGAAAATGAAAACTTACATTACTTTATAGATGATCTTAATAAATTTAGTGGGAAAAGAGTGCAGATCTTTGGCGGTGGTGACTCTGCAGTTGACTGGGCGCTTATGCTTGAGCCGATTGCCAAGGAAGTCACACTTGCGCACAGAAGAGATAAGTTTAGGGCTCATGAAAAAAGTGTGGAAAAATTACACAGTTCCCGTGTGAATGTAATGACTCCTTATGTACCAAAGGAATTTAAAGGTGAAGGCAAAATAGAACATGTTATTCTTGAACAAGTTAAAGGTGAGGATATAAAGGTAATTGAAGTTGATGATGTCATTGTTAATTATGGGTTTATTTCATCATTGGGGGCAATTAAAAACTGGGGTCTGGAAATCGAAAAAAATAGCATTGTTGTGAATTCTAAAATGGAGACAAATATTGAAGGGATTTACGCAGCAGGTGATATTTGTACGTATGAAGGCAAAGTTAAGCTCATCGCTAGTGGATTTGGAGAGGCGCCGACCGCAGTGAGCAATGCAAAGGTTTATATTGATCCAAGTGCGAAAGTTCAGCCTCTTCACAGTACGAGTGTTATGGGTGAAGAGAGTAAAAAGAGTTCAGTCGTTGCGGGAATTTAACAAGAGTGGACGAAGAGATTAATGAGACGGAAAAATATCCTGTCTTGATTAATCTTTTTTCTTGAGAAGTTTAATTAAGATTTTGTTATCTTTTGTTTTTGCTTATTTTAATTAAGTATCTCGAAGAATGGAAAGGAAAGTGATTAGAATGGAATTAAAAATAGAACATATAGCCATCGTTACAAAAGATATGGACACATCTATCAAGTTTTACTCTGAGTTGATAGGATATAAGGTCCGTCTTCGCGGGAATACAAAAGACAAAGAATTAGCATTTTTGTATTTGGAGCAACAGCCGGGGATTGAAATTGAGTTAATTAGAGATTTGGGATTGCAGAAAGAATATAACAAAAATGGAATAGTGAATCATTTAGCTTTCACCGTTGACGATATCGATCATGCTATTAAGGAGTTTAAGGAGAAAAATGTTATATTTCAAACGGATTCACCAAATACCACACTTGAAGGGGGACGCATGATACTCTTTGAAGGGCCGTATGGGGAACTGCTACAGTTGGTCGAAAGAGTAAAGTGATTAGAGATACAGTGTCAAATCAGTTTAATATTCCAGAATAATTAGTATCAATAGTTTGATTTGAAAGAAAATTCAGACCTAATAGTGTAATGTTTTTGAGTATTTAATAAGATAGTATTGTTCTTACAGATATATAGCAGATATCCCTTTATAAATGACAGCGCTATCATTACATGGGATTAAGGAATATTCCTATAATAATTATAAAATTTTGGAGTGAATTTATGAGGTGTTAGAACTTGTTCACAGCTTTCACCATTATACAATACATGGTTATCAAACAGCACTGTTGTACAAGTAAGTTCTTAGATTCTAATTTCCTATTATTGTTTTTATACATAGGAGCTGTATATAGTTATTCAGATTTTACTTTAAATAAAACAATAGACCTGCGTAACAGAGGAAAATAACAGTCATGAAGAACATATTGTCTATGAATTTACAAAGCCAAATATATTTACTTTTATAAGCTTCGTATTAAATGACGACTGATCTGCAAATACGGTTGCTTATTTTCGGTAACTGCAAGAATACATTCTAGCAGTACACAATTCAAATCTACTCGTTTAGAAACAATATTTTAAGGGGGAAATTAAAATGCTTACAAAAGAAGATAATCAGTTGCTAACACAGACAGATGCAGGCACACCGATGGGTGAGTTATTTCGGAGATATTGGATTCCGGCTCTGCAGACTCATGAATTGGAAAGCGATGGGAAGCCACAGCGTGTGAAGTTGCTGGGCGAAGACCTGGTCGCCTTCCGGGATACAGAGGGGAAAGTTGGGCTAATCGATGAACGCTGCCCGCACCGTGGAACCTCCCTTTACTACGGAATCAATGATGGCTGCGGCCTGCGTTGTATGTATCATGGGTGGAAGTTCAATACAGAGGGGGAGTGTACGGAAATACCATCAGAACCGACGGATGGGAAATTCAGAGAATCCATTAAGATAAAGAGTTATCCGACAAAAGAAGTAAGCGGTATCATTTGGACATATATGGGGCCGGAAGGGTCAGAACCTGACTTCCCGGAATTCTATTGGGTGGGACTGCCGGATGAGAATAAATTGGTTGAACGAGTTTGGCAGGAATGTAACTATGCACAAGCGATGGAAAATGACCTGGACTACGTACATGCGGCATTCCTCCATAAAGCACATGGCAATCAGGAAACAGAAGAAGGAATCCTAAGCAGTGACTTGGGTATTGATCCCAACCATCCATTGGTGAAAAATCCGCCGGTCAAACAATCTGTACAGGACACGAATTATGGCAAGCGCTGTGTAGCTGTTGGGATTGGCACGGAAGAAGAAAATGCCTTTATGGAGATCCATTATATTTTCCCATTCTACACATATCCACCTCGCTTTGGAGGGGAGGATGGGATGTGGCATGCATTTATTCCGCGGGATGACCACAGCACTTGGACATGGGACGTGCAGTTTGCCCATAACCGTGCAATTGATGTCCAGGCACAACATGACCGACGTGGCCTGAAGCTGGATGAAAACCTTAAAAAGCAGGTCAATAAGGAGAACGAATATAATCAGGACCGAGACTTGCAAAAAACTGGGAACTTCACAGGGATCCGGGGGATCGCCAACCAGGACCACGCCGCGACCGAAGCGATGGGTACGATTGTAGATCGAACGAATGAACGTCTGGGCACGAGTGATTTACCTGTTATTCATATGCGCCGTATCCTGCTGAAGGAAGTAAAAGAATTCCAAAAAGGAAAAGAACCCTTAAAACTGGAAAATCAGTCATTGAAGAACCTGTATAGTGAAGGCTTGTATGATGACAATAAGAAAAGGTGGCAAGATGCCTTTCCTTTGAAAGAGGAATTTGAAAAGGAAAAGGTTTTGGAAAAACGATGAATGAAAAATATTATGATGGTTATACATCTTTTGGATATTTAAAAACTAATAAAGACTACAAAAAATATGAGCTGTCTACAGAGCTTGGTCGTGTACCTGAATATACTTTAGATTTGTCTGAAGATGAACTAAGTAAGTTGGATGAGATAATGAATAGAAATCCTATAGTGTCATTGAGAGACCATGGATTTATTTCCCCTAAAAATCCGAAAGATATTAGACCGTATTGTAGTGAAATGCATACATTCTTCCACTATGAAGGGATTGCCAAATCCGGAGTAGATATAATATTTGAGAATTTCATGGATGGCATTGCTACTATTACCTCTAAAAATGGATTGAAGTGGGATGATGTTATTTATTTACTCGGTATGAGATACGCTGATATCCATCATCAAAATACCGTGTTCTTAGCGAAATCCTATAAAGACCTATTGAGAGCTAAACGTCAGAAACAAACTGCTCTTTTACCATCTTTAGAGGCTGCGAGCATTTTAGAAAATGAAATTGATCGTGTTGATATTTTATATGGGTTTGGTATTCGATGCATGGGGATCACTTATAATGACTCCAACACACTTGGCTCAGGACTGACAGAAAAGCGTGACGGCGGCTTAACAAATTTTGGCCGACGTGTGATCGAGAGAATGAACACATTAGGGATGATTATAGACATTTCACACTGTGGAGACCAAACCAGTTTGGATATTATCGAAGCGAGCAGAAAGCCTGTTCTGATGACTCATGCAGGTGCTCGGTCATTATGGAATACCCCTAGAATGAAACCTGACCATGTTTTAAAAGCATGTGCCGAAAAAGGCGGGATCATAGGCATATGTGCAGCTCCGAACACAACCATGTCAAAAACATTTCCAATACATTCTATCGACTCGGTAATGGAGCATTTTGAGTATGTGAAAGATTTGGTAGGCATAGATCACGTCGGGTTTGGACCTGATACATTTTTTGGAGACCATGTTGCCTTACAAAATGCTTTTGACGACATGCTGGGTATATCGGATTCGCATAGTGGTGAAGCATTTGAAATCTCTCCGTATGTTGAAGGTCTGGAAAATCCATCAGAAGCAATCAAGAACATGATTGGATGGATGGTGAAAAGAAGCTACACGATAAAAGATATAGCGAAAGTCTCCGGTCGGAATGCTATGAAGGTTATACAAGAAATTTTAATAGACTAGGAGAGGGAAAATGTCATGAGCGAGATCAATGAGGAAAGAAAAGTTGCAATAGTTACAGGAGCTGGCCAAGGGTTGGGTCTTGAAATTGCAAAAAAATTCTTATCTGAAGAAATGAAAGTAGTTTTTGTTGATGTGAATCAACAATTGCTGAATGAGGTTAAAAACTCTGCTGATTTACAACCATATCTTTCAAATTCAAAGTTCTTACAAGTGGATGTTTCTGATGTCGCAGCCATAAAGCATAGTGTCAATGAAATCTTAAGAGAATGGTTCCGCATTGATATATTGGTAAATAATGCTGGAGTGCGCAAGGAAACGTCAATCGAAGATATGACTGAAGAAGAGTGGAATAAAATTTTATCAGTGAATTTAGGCGGGACTTTCTTCTACTCACAGGCCGTATTGGCAACCATGAAAAGCCAAAAAAGTGGCCGGATCATAAATATCTCTTCTTACGGCGGTCAAGCTGGGCCACTTTCTTCCGGGGCACATTATTGTGCTTCAAAAGCAGGTCAACTTGTACTTACTAAAACATTTGCACGATCTCTTGCCAGCCAAGGAATCACTGTAAATGCAGTTGCCCCAGCTGCGATTGAAACACCTGAAATGAAAAATATTGATACCAATAAATTGGCAAAGATGAAAGATAGCATACCTGTACAAAGATTTGGAAGAGAAGAAGAAGTAGCTGGCATAGTATCATATTTAGCTTCGGATGCTGCAGGGTATATAACAGGTTCCACGTTTGATATTAATGGCGGATTACTAATGAGATGAAAAAGGAGATGGAAAGATTGGGAATTAAACATGGCGCACCACAAGTACCGAACCCGTTACGAGTCTTTATTACATTTGAATCTACTGGGTGGTTTGATACTACTCAAGAACAGAAGGAAAAAGAACTTTTACCAACGCTTAAATCTATCATTGAGGAATGGAAAGGTAACGGATCCAAGTTGTTGGCAACCTTTGACCGTGATATTTTAACGACAGGACATGCTGGCCCCAATAATTGGCATGCTTGTTTTATCTATGACGTACCAAGTTTGCAAACAGTTACCGATATGACACATTCTTTTCGTGAAACGGGTATAGATCGTTATTTTCGTTTGGAGGCTTCTATCGGCCGTCCATTTTTCTTAGTTGAAAACTAATGTTACAGAATAAAATTCAAATAATAGTAGGGAGACTTATCTCCCTACTATTATTTAGACAATACGGGGAAGTGAAATGATGAAAAAACTATTTATCTTGCTGTCAACCGCATTAATAGCTATTGTCCTTTCTGCTTGTAGTGATAGTAAAGAGGCAAGTGGCAGTGAAAAAGGAAAAGGTGAAGTTATTAAATTGACATATGCTTTTTTTGCTCCCCCTAATACATTTCCAGCTATTCAAATGGAAGAGTGGAAAAAGCGTCTTGAGGAAAGAACAAATGGGCAGGTAGAAGTTGATCTCTTTGCTGGTGGAACTTTACTAGAAGCCAATAATATGTATGACGGCGTGGAGAATGGCACAGCTGACATAGGTTTAACTTCAACTTCTTATGAGCCTGGCAGATTCCCGCTTTTATCAATCTCAGATATGCCTTCTGGTTATAAAAATGCGATGGTTGCTAGTAAAGTTACAGCTGATTTAGTTAATGAGTATCCACCAGAAGCACTGGAGAATTTTAAGATCATCACTACATTTGCCACTGAACCGGCATATATACAAAGTAAAAAGTCTATCTCGTCATTAGCTGACTTAAAAGGAAAACAATTGCGCATAGCTGGCGCACTCGCACCTATTATGTCAGAACTTGGAGCGGCGCCAGTCGGTATGTCACAGGCGGAGGTGCCTGAAGCATTACAGACAGGGATTGTGGAGGGCTATGTATCTTCAAGAGAGATTCTTAAGGATTCAAAACTTGCAGAAGTAGTTGGTTATGTAACAGATTATCCATTGGCTTTAAATACATTTATTGCTGTTATGAACCAAGAAAAGTGGGATTCACTTCCCGAGGATGTTCAGTCAGTAATTGAAGATTTAAATGCAGAAATGACGGAATTTACTGGAGATTACCTAGATAACCACGTTCAAGAGTCTATTGAATGGAGTATAGATACAGAAGGGCTTGAGGTTGTCGAGTTATCGAAAGAAGAGAAAGAAAAATGGGATGGAAAGTTAAGCGACATGCAGAAAGAATCTGTCGAAAAACTACAAAAAGAGGGGCTGCCTGCCGACGAATACTTGGAGAAAATGAAAGAGTTGATCGAGAAGTATAACAGCACTGAAAGAATTATTCCTTTAGATATGGAGGGGCGAGAATGAGAAATGATCAAGTTTTAGAATTTGATGCCGACAATACTAAACCTTTGGAAGACAAGGCAGAAAGAAATATAGCCGATTCTTCAAATCTGTTTTTTAGGTCTACAGAATACTTAAATCGATTTTTTGCCGCCATTGCCGGAGTGGCATTAATATCAATGATGTTATTGATTGTTTTTAATTCTGTAAAACGTCTCTTTTCGGATCCGATTTCAGGGACAGTAGAGATTGTTAGCTGGCTTGGAGCGGTTACGGGTGTTTTTGCTCTTGGCTATACTCAATTGAATAAAGGGCATATCTATATAGATATGCTCATAAATAATTTTCCTCCTTTGATCCGTAAAACTATCCACACAATAATGAACGTGTTAAGCATAGCGTTTTTTATTATAGCTTCTTGGCAACTTGCTTTATTCGGCATTAACTTACGGGATGGAGGAGTAGTTTCAGAAACCATTCAATTTTCCTTTTATCCAATTGTCATTTTATGTTCTCTCGGATTTCTGGGATTGGTCCTCGCTCTTGTGAAAGAAACTATTTTGATCTGGAAAGGGGATTCTTAAAATGGACCCGAATCTCTTAGCTGTTATAGGAATCCTAGCACTATTTCTTTTAATGTTCTTTAGAATGCCAATAAGTTTTTCGATGTTTATCGTTGGATTTGTCGGACTCGTTATAGCTGCGTCGCCAAAAGCTGCATATAACGTTTTGAGCGCGGATTTATGGAATCAGTTTTCTAGCTATTCATTAAGCGTAGTTCCTCTCTATATCTTGATGGGGGAAATTGTATTTCGAACAGGGATAACAGAGAAAATGTTTGACGCAGCTTATAAGTGGGTTGGACATTTTCGTGGTGGAATGGCAAGTACTACCATTTTAGCAAGTGCAGGATTTGCTTCAATTTGCGGATCCAATTCAGCGACTGCGGCAACTATGGGAACTATGGCTCTTCCAGAACTAAAAAAATATAAATATGACAATGCCCTTAGTACAGGAAGTATTGCAACAGGAGGAACACTTGGAATCATCATTCCTCCAAGTACAGTATTAATTGTACTTGCTTTACAGATGGAGCAATCGGTCAAAGAGTTGTTTGTAGCAAGCATTATACCTGGTATTTTTTTAACTGGTATTTTAATTCTCACAGTGATTTACTTGTGCAGACAGAACCCTGAACTAGGTCCTGCTGGTGAGAAGTCAAGCATGAAGGAAAGGCTTGTATCATTAAAGGGTGTTATTCCAGTAGCAGTATTATTCGTATTTGTTATTGGTGGTCTGTTTATTGGCATCTTTACGCCTACAGAATCAGGTGCGTTCGGTGCGTTTGGTGCAATATTAATCTCTTTAGTAATGAGAAAAATGACCAAGCAAAATTTCTTGGTTGCCATGGCTGGTACGCTTCGTTCCTCTGCGATGGTATTAATGCTTGTAGTTGGTGCAATGGTATTTGGTCGTTTTCTAACTATTACAAGATTGCCATATGCAGTCGCGGAGTGGGTAACTAACCTATCTGTTCCGCCAGTTGTTATCTTAATTTCAATTTTAATTATATATGTCATTGGCGGATCTATTATGGATGCACTTGGTTTCTTAATAATCTCAATACCTATTTTTTATCCAACTGTTTTAGCACTTGGTTACGATCCTGTATGGTTTGCGGTAATTCTATGTGTTGTCACAAGCATGGGCGCAATTACGCCGCCAGTTGGAGTCAATGCCTTTATTGTACAAGGGTTAGCTAAGGATGTCCCTATAACCACAGTTTTTAAAGGGTCTTCATATTTTCTAATAGGGTACGTAGCATTTATTGCACTGCTGATAATATTCCCAGGTATTATATTATTTAACATATAGTTAATATGAAATTTACTGCTATAGGTTAGAAAGGAGGGGTGTTAATGGAATTGACTGAGTACTTAAACTATAAGTTTGGGATAGACATTGCAGAATTAATGTTTGAAGAACCGGCATTTATTTTTACTCTCGAAAACTATGAGGAGGATTAAGATGAGTGAACTCCTATTTGAAAACATTGAAACGGTAAGTTCATTGATACAGAATAAAAAATTATCACCTGTAGAATTAACTGAATTATCAATCAATCGTATTAAAGAGCATGATCCTACACTTAATGCGTTTATTACATTGATGGAGGAAGAAGCAATAAACCAAGCAAGGACACTAGAGAAAGAAATTTATGACGGTAAGGTTCGAGGATTTTTACATGGTATCCCTATATCTGTTAAGGACTTACTTCAAACAAAAGGTATACGTACGACTGGCGGATCTAAAGTTTTTGAAGATTGGATTCCTAATAAGGACGCTACTTCTGTGCAGAAAATGAAAGACGCAGGAGCCGTGATTATAGGTAAAGCAAATCTCCATGAATTCGCTATGGGCGCAACAACTGAGAATCCGCATTATGGAAGTGCGAAAAATCCTTGGAATATTAAAAAGATACCTGGTGGATCTAGTGGTGGTTCGGCAATAGCTACTGCGACAGGTATGGTCTTTGGCTCAATTGGAACAGATACCGCAGGTTCTGTAAGACTGCCAGCAGCCATGTGCGGAACAGTAGGCTTCAAACCGACATATGGTCTTGTAAGCCGATATGGTTCTTTTACATTTAGTTGGTCGTTAGATCATGTCGGACCAATGACTAGAACGGTTAAAGATTCAGCAGCTATGCTTGAGGTAATGATGGGCCATGATCCGCTTGACCATTCCTCTATAAAGAAAAGCTGTTCGGTTCAATTAAATGAGCCATTAAAAAATCTTAAGGGAATTAAATTAGGTTTTTATCAAGATTATATGTTTTCCGGCATTGATCCAGGAGTGAAGCGTGTAATTGAGAAGGCATTTAATCAGTTAGAACTTCTTGGCGCTGAAATAGTTCCCATTGATTTACCTGGAATCCAAGAAGCGCTTGAGGGCTTAAAAGTAATAGCCCAAACTGAGGTGCTTTCTTTCCATAATCCTATCTTGAAAAACCATAGTCAGTTATATGGAGACGATTTAAAATTCAGGTTCAAGTATGGTCAAGATCAATTAGCATCAGCCTATTTAACTGCTCAGCGTACTCGAAATGAATTCATCGGTCGTACATTAGAGCAAATGAAAGGAATTGATGCCCTTATTGGTCCTACTAATGTTCAGCCGCCATTTGATATAGGTACGATGGTTCCTGAACAAGCAATAAGCAATATGTTTACTCTCGGTAAAACGCCACTTGCAAATATTTTAGGTTTTCCTGCACTTTCTGTAGCATGCGGATTTACTGAGGACGAGCTTCCGGTAGGACTCCAAATTATCGGAAAACCACTTTGTGATAAAAGAGTTTTGGAAATTGGTGATTGTTATGAAACATCTCAGCAATGGGTGCAAGCACTAAAAACAAACATTAGTTACTTTAACGCTTACCAACATTAAGAGAAATGGGGAGAAGTTGTGGAGGATAAGAAAAATCGTTCAATAGTATTTTTTCTATTCACTTTCTTATTTTTTGTGTTAGCCGGTTGTGGAACGGAAGATGTGGAATCAAAGTCTGCGAAAGCAGCTGATAAACCGATTAAGTTATCGTACGCATTTTTTGCACCTGACTCTACTTTTCCCGCAATACAAATGAAAGAGTGGGCGAAAGAATTAGAATCCAGGACTGATGGGAAAGTTAAAATTGACATGTTTTACGGTTCCACTTTACTGGAAGCGAACAATATGTTTGACGGAGTAGCAAATGGCACTGCCGATATTGGCCTGACTGCCACTACGTATGAACCTGGGCGTTTCCCTTTGCTTGAAATATCAGACCTTCCATCGGGCTATCCTAACTCGGAAGTTGCAAGTCGAGTTGTAAATAGTCTAATCCAAGAGTATCCACCAGAAGCATTAAAAGACTTTAAAGTTATCACCGCTTTTGCCACAGAACCATCTTATATCCAGAGTAGAGTACCCATTTCAAATCTTAAAGAAATGACTGGGAAACAATTACGGATATCAGGAGGATTAACACCTGTTATGGAGAGGCTTGGTGCAGCTCCAGTTGGAATGTCGCAAGCTGAAGTACCTGAGGCACTGCAAACAGGTGTAATAGAAGGAAATGTTTCTTCGCGTGAAGTTTTAAAGGACTTCAAACTTGCCGAGACAGTAAAGTTTGTGACAGATTATCCATTTGCTATTACAAGTTTCGTATCCGTAATGAACAAAGATACGTGGGAGTCACTTCCTAAGGATGTTCAAGAAGTAATAGATGAACTAAATAGTGAAATGGGACAGTTTGCAGGAAAATATTTAGATAAGCATGTTGAAGATTCAATGAAATGGAGTCAAGAGGAGCATGAGCTGGAAGTTATCCCATTGACTGAAGAGGAAAGCAGTAAATGGGATGATCTTTTAAGAGAAATACAAGAAAAAGCAGTTCAAAGTGCTGACGATAAAGGATTGCCTGGATCTGTATACCATGAGAGGTTATACGAACTTATTGACGAGTATTCTAACTAAATATACGAGGGGGAATATACTGATGGAAATAGCGGTGATTGGCGGGGGAAATGGATGTTATGCTGCGGCGGTGGATTTAACTGAAAAGGGACATAAAGTTAGACTATGGAGGCGGGATAAAGAAGCGTTTCAGGACGTATTGGAAAATCAATCTATTGATGTGATAGATGCCACAGGAAAACGCTCAGTCCCTATAAAACTAGCAACAAATGATTTAATGGCAGCTGTTCAAGGTGTAAAGTTGATTGTTATTCCATTACCAGCTGTTACACAAGAAGCTATAGCGGAACAACTTGCACCTGTGTTAGAAGATGGTCAAGTCCTATTTTTACCGCCGGGTACATTTGGAAGTTATGTTATGGCGGATATACTCCAGAAAAAAGGATGTAAAGCAAACGTAGTATTTGCGGAAACAGGAACTCTTCCATATTTAGCAAGGAAATATGATGAGCACACAGTATCCATTTCAGGAAGGGCTACTCGGCTGCCAACAGGATTCTTTCCAAGTGACGAATCCCAATATGGGTTTGATATTTTGAAAGAGGCATTCCCTTCCGTAGAGCTAGTTGAAGATGCACTAAGTGGCGCCTTAATGAACGCGGGTCCAATTATTCACCCGCCACTTATATTAATGAATGCTGGTCCGATAGAACATTTTGATAAATGGGACATACACAATGAAGGTACTCAAAAATCTGTTAGGAATGTCCATAAAGCATTGGATGAAGAGAGAATTATGATCCGTGAAGCACTAGGTTATAAGGCTCCTCATTTTCCTCTAGATGATCATTACAATCTGGATGGAGATGAATGGATGTACGGGAATGGTGCACATGAAAAACTTGTAGATGGTGAAGATTGGTTCGAACCTTTGGATTTAAGAACACATCGTTATATGAGAGAAGACATTGAATGCGGACTTGCCTTTTTAGTCTCTATTGGGGACTGGTTAGGAATCTCGGTGCCAACTGCTGCCGGACTGCTTGCAATCGCATCAAGTGTAGTTGAAGAAGACCTAAGGGGACAAGGGAGGACACTTGAAAACCTTATGCTATCCACTAAAACACCGGAAGAACTTAAAAATATTCTTCAAAAGGGATTAATGCAATATGAGGTTAACTGATGGAATTGTTGCTATTGCAGGCGCCGGACGAATGGGAAGAGGAATTGCATTGACGTTCGCCTACCAAGGATATGAAGTTTATTTAATGGATATAAAGAAAAGAGAAAAGAGTGAATTTGAACAACTTTATATTCAATCCTTCGAAGAAATTAAAAATCAATTAAATATTCTAGTATATGGAAATGTTGTCCCACAAGAATCTGTGAACCGGGTATTAGATCGTGTGAAGATTTGTCGAGACGATGATGAGACACTTGAATGGGAAAAGATTGATATTTTTTTTGAAGCAGTTCCAGAAGTCAAAGAGATTAAACAAGAGGTTTTCCAAAGATTTTGTTCTAAAATTCCAAAGAAAACGCCTATAGCTTCCACAACTTCTACATTCTTAGTTGATGATTTAGCAGAATTTGTGACAAATAACGAAAGATTTATGAATACCCATTGGCTGAATCCTGCGCATTTAATCCCGCTCGTAGAAGTAAGTGCGGGAAGTAACACCAGTGAACAGGCTATACAAAAGATGTTTACGTTGCTTGAAAGAATAGGGAAAACACCAGTAAGGTGTGCACCTTCTCCTGGATTTATCGTTCCTAGGATTCAAGCTTTGGCAATGAATGAAGCGGCCCGACTAATTGAAGACGGAGTAGCCTCTGCTAATGACGTGGATAAAGCTATCAGAAATGGATTTGGAATTAGGTTTGCTGTCATGGGACTTTTAGAGTTCATTGATTGGGGAGGAGCCGACACTCTTTTTCACGCAAGTAATTATCTGAAGAGTGAACTACAAAGCGATCGATTTGCACCGCCTATGATTATTGAAGAGAAAATGAAAAATGGTGAGATCGGAATGAAAGTAAAAAAAGGATTTTATGAATTCGATGGCAAGGATATCGACAACTACCAACTTCAGACTTTAACAAAGTTTGTTGACTTGCTGCAGCATTTAGGATTTCTAACAGTTCAAGAGAAAGATCGTGTACGTTAAGTTGCGTAGTGGAAGCTTAAAAGAAGTTAATTAAAAGTATTACATTTTTTACAACTGACTAGGTTATCTCAATATAACCTAGTCAGTTGTAATTTGTCAGAATATATAGCTTTAACTTACATTAATTGATTGTTTTGTGAGAGAGGAGGAACGGCATGTTTACCAAAATAGACAAGTTTTTTGATTTGATAATAAACTTCTTGGCTGTAATGGGACGTATTGTAATCATTATAATTAGTTTACTCATAATTACGGATATCGTTGCATTGAAGTTTTTTAATTACTCCTTCTCTTGGATAATGGAAGTTTCAGAATATCTACTTGTAATGTTAACGTTTTTAGGTGTGGCGTGGCTATTAAAGGAAGATGGTCATATTAAATTAGATTTATTAATAAATAGAATGAGTAAAAGAAACAGAAGAAGGTTAGAAATACTGAATACCTGCTTAGGAGCTGTAATATCTTTGGTAATTACAGTGTATGGATTTATAGCTGTATTAAATTTATATGAGAGAGGAATAAAGACTGAGACTATTTTAGAAATTCCTCGCTACTTACTGATCTTAATAATTCCTATAAGTTTTATATTTGTTTTTATACAATTTATTAGAAATCTGTTTGCGTTAGTAAAAAAATCTGAAATAGAAACCTAGGAGGAAATGAGATGGAATGGTGGGTTGCACTAGCTATTGTTTTCGGAAGTATGTTCATTCTATTTATGATCGGTTTACCAATAGCATTCTCATTTCTTGCAATTAATATTGTTGGTGTAATTGTATTATGGAATGGCGAAGCGGGATTAAATCAATTAGTCCTAAACATATTCTCCTCAGTTTCAAAGTTTTCCTTGCTGCCTATTCCCATGTTTATATTGATGGGTGAGATTATGTTCCGAACAGGACTAGGTTTCAAAGTATTGGATGCAGTGGGTAAGTGGTTTGGGAATTTGCCCGGTAGATTGAGCATAGTGGCCGTGGGCAGTGGAACGTTATTTTCAGTATTAAGCGGTTCTAGTGTTGCAAGTACAGCATTGTTAAGTTCCTTGCTAGTTCCTGATATGCAAAAAAAGGGTTACAGTCCCGCCATGACAGTTGGTCCAATCCTTGGTAGCGCGGGTTTAGCCACAATGATACCACCTACAGCGTTAGGAATCTTGCTTGCTTCGCTTGCATCAATTCCAGTGGGGCATTTTTTGTTTTCGATTGTTATACCTGGGATTCTTCTGGCATTCATTTTCATTTTGTATATTATTATAAGATGTTATTTACAACCTGAATTAGCACCGAGTTATGATGTTGAGAAAGTATCAATTAGTGAAAAGTTAATCGGGACGATCAAGTATATTTTGCCGCTTGGAATTATTGTATTTCTTCTATTAGGTCTAATTATACTCGGGTATGCAACCCCAACTCAGAGTGCTGTTTTAGGCGCACTCGGTACTATAGTGCTTTCCATGTTTTATGGAGGTTTAACTTGGGAGAAATTTTGGGATTCCTTAACTGGGACGCTAAGATCCAGTGTCATGATATTTATGATTATTATCGGTTCAACAACTTTTGGTCAAATATTGAGTTACACGGGAGTTACAGGAGGTCTTGTGCAACTTGTAGGCAACATAGAAATCCACCCCATCATGATCTTGATATTGATTCAAATGGTCTTACTTCTATTAGGTTGCTTTATGGAACCTTTATCAATAATGATGATGACACTTCCAGTATTAATGCCTATAGCTAAGTCTTTGGGTTTCGATCCTCTGTGGTTTGGAGCGATTATGCTTCTAAATATGCAAATTGCCACAATCACGCCGCCGTTTGGGATGGATCTTTTCGCTATGAAGGCAGTAATACCAAAGGGAACGATATCTATGAAGGGAATTTATCTGGCAGTCATTCCATTTATCCTATTAAATTTACTAGTAATGGCCTTAATGATTATATTTCCATCACTGACATTGTGGTTACCTAGTTTTGTTAAGTAAATACAGAACTAAAAAATCGTAATACTGAAAGAATTTAAGGGGGAAAATGAATGAGAAATAGTATCAAGACATTTAAAGTAATGGCAATTGTACTAATGATTCTTTTATTAGTTGCATGTTCACAGGATGGAGAAGTAAGTAGCGCAAAAGGAATAACATTAAATGCAGTTAGCTTCTTGCCAAAAGATCATCCATTAACAGCAACGCTGCATGATTGGAATAAAGATGTTGAAGAGGTGACAGAGGGAAGGGTTAAGGTGAATTGGCGAGGCGGTGCCGATGTGATCCCTATAGGGGAGCAATTCGAAGCTATGAATTCTGGTGTGATGGATATTAATTTTACTTATATTGGACAATACCAAACACTTGCACCTGAAACACTTAGTATAGCCCTTTCCCAAATTGAACCATGGGAAGAACGAGAAAATGGTTTCTATGATCTAATGGCGGAACGTCATGAAGAGATGAATGTCAGGTATTTAGGGCGCTGGCTGACTGGGTCTCCAAGATTATGGTTAAACGATTCTATTGATAGTGTTGATGATTTGGAAAAGATGCCAATCCGATCTGCTCCAAATTATACACGTTTTTTCGAAAAGCTTGGAATCTCATCTGCGATGATCGATCCTTCCGAGGTATATACGTCTTTGCAGACAGGTGTTGTAAAAGGTTTTGTATATGGCGGCTTTAATGGGCCTAGACAAGATGGTTGGACAGATTCTTCTAAGTATGTGTTGGATCATCCGTTCTGGACACAAAATTGTACGATACTAATGAATGATGATAAATGGAAAGAAATTTCTGCTGAAGACCAAGAAGCAATTCTAGCCGCTACCGCTGATTATGAAAGAAAGATGGTTGCATACTACGATGAGTTGGATAAAAAGGAGATTGAAGAGTTGAAAAATGCGGGAGTAGAACTTTTTAAACTTCCGGAAGAAGAGGAAAAAAAGTTTTTAGATTTAGCTTATAATACAGAATGGGAATACCTTGAAAGTAAAGTACCCGAATTAGTTGATGAACTTAGAGATTTAACCCTTAAGAATGACTAACGCCTAAGATTGTACAACTGTAACTCAAGAAACGAGATTCTGTAAATGAATCTCGTTTTTTATGTGCTTAAAAAAGTATACAGTACTGTAAGGAAAGTCTGGTTTTTATTGAAGTACGACAGACAGCTATCTGAGAGGATTTCTCAAATCAGAGAGGCGGTTATTTTTATTTCAATCAAGTGGAGTTGGCTGGCATTTACTGAGGTATTAAAATAAATAAAAGAGGCGTCTTTCCGGAGCGGAGAGAAGGGAAGACATAAGAACTTTCCGCTACGCAATGACGCCTTTACAGTATGTTTTTAATAATTTAGTTTTATGGGGCTAAAACGTTTTACGTTCTTGTTTATTGAAACAGCGGTGAATGTTTCATCATACACAATTTTTTCTGACACGGGCGTTCTTCACTGATTGACCGTTTTTAAATAAAACCTTTCATTGGCGGTACACCCAATTGTACTGATCCAGCACCCTCAAACATGCTCTCGTTCAGGAACGCGTGCTGGGTCACGACCATTGCATCACGCAGATATCGCTGTAGCGGGTGTCCGTTGTAAATAGCTGAAGTACCGGCAAGGAGATAGGCTGATTGCACGGCGCTAGCACCTTCTCGGGCAGCTTGAGCAGCAGACAGACGTAGCATGCTCGTTTGTTCATCCGAGACACCATCACCTTTCAGGATCGATTTCCAAGCGGATTCAGTAGTCTCGTAGAAGAAGGCTCGCGCTGACCTTAGTGTAGCTTCTGCCTTTGCTACAGAGATGCGCAGGTAAGCTCGATCGGCCATTCTAGGTGCACCTGTTATACTTGTGCGTCCGGCCATCTTAATAATTTCATCTAGCGCAGCACGGGCTACTCCGAGATTTACCACCGCTAGTACTTGCGCTGCATAAGCGATGGATGGGTATTGGAAAATCGGCTCTTGAATAGAAGAGTCACCGCCACGGACAAAAATACGTTCGTCAGGTACGAAGACGTTTGTCACACGCAAGTCATGGCTGCCCGTTCCACGCATCCCAATTACTTCCCAGTTCTCGATAATTTCAACGTCTTCAGGTCTTAACACAGCAGTCAGTGGCTTGCCGCCTTCCCCTGTACCAATACCAACGCCGAGAAGATCGGCTCCCTTACATCCGCTTGCAAACTTCCAAAGACCGTTAACAAGCCAGCCGCCATTCACTCTCTCTGCGGGTTGAACTGGAAACAGCCCGCCTGCGAAGACCACATCCGGATCCTCTGCATACAGTTCAGCGAGTGTTTCACGAGGTAAAGCCGCTAGGTAGATTGCAGCAGAGCCGAAGCTCGCGACCCATCCAGCCGATCCATCCGCTTCGGATATATTCTCGATTAACTGCAAGAACTCCATGGGCGAACGGGCATCTCCTCCAAAACACTGCGGCGCATGGGCGCGATAGATACCCAATTCCTTCAGTTGCGCTATCATGTCCTTTGGTACGTGCCGCTTCTCTTCAAATTCTTCACGCCGGGAACGAATTTCTCTCAATACATGATCGAGCTTGTTTTGATTTTTTATTTGTATAGTCATAATTTATTCCTCCCTGAAACTTAGTATTCATGTAATAGTATTTGGTTCTCTTTAATTGAAAAAGACGATCACCTATCAATCCGAAACAAGAATAGTTGACTAGCCCTTAAGCCTAAAAAAGAATAAGTAGCCCTTGGAAACGCATTCTATTACAGCCTGTATTCTCAATCTAATTGAAACTTTATCGCTAAGTAGTGCAGCTGTTTTTATAATAGAACATTTGCAATATTTAAACTACGATGCATTAGGTCTGAATAAGATGAATATTCCGTATGATTCGTCTACTAAGAGAACCTTTGGGCCACGAAAACCAGATACAGCCGCACAGTACAAAGTCGAATAATAACTTGTTGCCTTAACTCGTAAGTCCCCCTATAAATTTTAGTATGATAAGGAATCGATTAAGTTGTTACTTATTGAAACGAGTCAAATTGCGCTTTACCAACGCAGCGGTTGTATGGGAGGAACATGAAGAAAAAATACCCGCCTGTCTGGAGAACGCTAAAGATCCATGCAATCGACAGATCAAAAGGCATATCGGATGTTGATCCGTGTGAAAAAGCTTAAGGCATTCCACCCGATGTCATGTTCGAAGAACTGACAGACTACTGCTGGGATTAATAAAAGTGCATACAGTGATTGGGAAAATATTGTATACTAGGATACTAACCAAACTACCGCGAAGTACCTGAAAGCGTTGGCTTCTACTTCGAAGGAACTGCTGAAGTAGGCGTTCTTGATTGCAGATACCGGTAAAACAATAAAATCATAAACGAAAAAACGGCTAACCATCCCTCGGGCTGGTCGGCCGTTTTCTACTTCCTCATTTCCTACCGTACAATAAACCGCATATTTACGTTTTCAGTCAGTAATTTCCCGTCTTTAGCCTGGACCCCTTGTCGAATGTTCAGGTAGTAAGTTCCCAGTTCCCATCGACTTTGCGGTGCAATTATTAACTGGTCAGGAACCGCGGGATTGAATGTAACGTTAAAGGTCGTAATCGGCTGTTGTCCATCCGCCCTTTTTGAAATCTGAATGTGCTTCTTATAATTCATGCCCTCGGCTAACGGTTTATTGAACTTCACAACAAATTGTTTTGAAGTGTTTACGGTTAGATCCGCAAATGTGCCGACGAATGGTTTTGGTGCATCCACGATGACTTTAGCTGTCGCTTTATACTTGCCATCGACTGTTTCAGCAGTGATGATTGCTTCTCCTTTTGAGACTGCGGTCACCATCCCTGATTGGCTGACGCTAGCAACTGTTGGTCGGGAAGAGGTCCATACCACGTTCCGATCGGTTGCATTTGATGGTGTGATGGTTGCTGTCAATGCTGTTTGTTCACCCACATCTCCATCTTCACCCGCAAGTAGTTGTATCATTGTCTGGTTCAATGAAATTCCTGTGACCGGCACGGTTTGTTTCTGAATCAATAACTGTTCGAGTTCTGCCTTTACTTGCTTGCTTGCTGTTTAATAAACCGAAACCATATTCGGCATCTTTTCTAGCTGGACCTAAATCTTTGGCGGTTTTTGTTAAGACGTCTGTAATTTCCTTCACCGACAGTTCTGGCACGATAGCTTTCATCATGGCGACCGTTCCGGCGACAATCGGAGCAGAAAAGGATGTTCCGTTCGCTATGACATAGTGATTGGAAATCCCGGTCGTATAAATTTGTTCGCCAGGTGCCACGATATCGACTTGGTTATTATAATTTGAGAAATCGGATCGGCTATTCCGTTGGTTCACGGAGCCAACGGAAATTACTTCATCATACGCAGCTGGATACATAGTGGGGTTGCCCTTTAACGCATCATTCCCTGCAGAAGCGACGATCGGGATACCTACCCTCACTGCCCGGCGGATAGCATCTTGTTCAATAGTTGAAGGTGACGTGCCCCCTTGGCTAATATTGATGACATCGACGCCTTGTTGAAGGGCATAATCGATCGCTTTTAGGTTATCCGCTACCGTTGATTTGCCGTCATCATGCACGGTCTTTAATGGAAGAATGGAAACACCATAACTCCCCATCACACCGGCAATGCCTTTTCGATTGTTACTGTTGGCAGCAATGATACCTGCTACGCTCGTTCCATGGTCATTCACATCTTGAATATTTTGTGTTTGATCGATAAAGTTGAAGCCACCCGGCGCAATTCGTCCGACTAAATCCTCATGAGTCGTGTCAATTCCTGAATCAATGACCGCTACGACTGCCTGCTTTTTCTGTTTGGCGGCTAACGGCCATAGCTGCTCGGCTTGTACATGCGGCAACCACCATTGATTAGTATAAAAGACATCATTGGTGACCGAGACACTTCGCTCGTGGTTTGGTTCAACTGCTACAATGAATGGATTTTCCTCTAGTTGCTCGGCCGCTTGCATTAAATCCATTTCATTAGGAAATGAAAGAAGTTCAACAGAGGACGTTACTGTTTCCACTTGTTCAGCTGTATTAGGAAGTGGAATGGGGGCCGCAATGGACTGCGGTAACTCTGCGTATTTCACAAGCAATTCATTAGAAGAAGTATCAATCGTTTCTGCAAATGAGTAGGTAGCGCTAGAAATAAAGACCAGAAAAGCCACCATGAGATAAGACAACATATATCGTAAAGAAAGGTATCGTTTTTCCACCTGATGCGTCTCCTTTTAATAATTATTTAGGCTACTATTTTACTATGAACATAGAGTAATTGTCTCTCTATATTACTCAGAAGTAAAGTAGTTATAGAATCCAAATGACTAGCACATTCTGTGGAAGGTTAGTATAATAACAGATAATAGTCTATTTGGCTTATTAGGAGGAAACGATTGCATGTCCAAACGTTATCAAAGATTCACCGCGCTCGCCGCTTCTGCCGCATTAACTATTCCGATCCTCGCACCGATAACGGCAAGTGCGGAAGGATTCTCCGATATTAAAGGAAGTTCACACGAGAGCTCAATTAATGCGCTCGTTCAACAAGGGATTGTCTCAGGGTATGCTGATGGAACGTATAAACCCAACAAATCGTTGACACGTTCCGATGTGGTTAAACTGATGGGCAAATGGCTCGTCTCTCTCGGATTCAAAATCCCGGCTGATTATCAAACGAAGCCACGCTTTTCCGATTTAACCTCTTCATCGAATGAAGAACTGCTAAAATATGCAGCATTAGTGAAGGACCATGGAGTTTTCAATGGTCAAGCCGACGGAAAACTTAATCCGGCAGGTGATATTACCCGTGAAAACATGGCTATCGTTCTCATACGTGCATATGATGCCATCCACAGCACAGATCTCGTGACATATGTGGAAAGTCAGCCTTTCATAAAAGACGTGGGAGACAAAGAACAAGCAAAATTGGAAGCCCGGCCATTCATTGACGTTCTGGACTTTTTCGACATAACCAATCCGGCAGTATCTGTATTTAATCCGAAAAATACGACAACCCGTGGCCAATTCGCTTCATTTCTATATAAAGTATCCACTGTTCCAGTGCCAGTTCAAAAAAGTGGTGCTCAACAACCACCTGTTCAGACGCTCAATTGGCAATATAACGGAATAAAAACAATCCGATTAGACCATGGAGCAGATTTCACCTTTCCGGAAGTGAAAGCGATAGATGACTCGGGTAAATCGTTTGCTGTACAATTTGTGATTAAAGATGCTGCAGGGAATACGCAAACCGCAATTGATACGACTAAAAGCGGGATGTATACCATCACATACAGCGTCATAAATGTAGCCGGAGAAAAGGTACCTGATTTGGTCATTGCAGTGTGGGTAGCCCCTCCAACTCCTCTCGTGGATGATGGGGAGTTGGAAATCATTTCAATTACATGAGAAATTAAAATCCCTGAATCGGATTAACGATTCAGGGATTTTTCTAGCAGACAATTTTGCAGACTGCATTTAATGTAAGGTCATAAAGTGGATAGAACACTGAGTAGGCAACAGAATCCTAAAAACATGTATCTGTGAGTCACACTATTCAAATATCATTTTGAACTGCGTGCAATGTCTATCTGATTAACTGTAGGAAAGTAAGTCATATACATTTACAATGGAGTGCATTTGAGTAAGATTAGATAACCCTTTTTTCTTTTATCCTCAATAGAAAAGTGGACACACTAATCATATACGTTCATACGTGTTTTTATTCAACACTACCGAACATCCGAAAACAAGGAGTCACTTGAATCATGCAGTATATCCAGCCTTTCAACAATCCTTCTTTTTCGATAAAGCATTTTTCCTGCTTCGGCAATGTCGTTGACAGCGGAACGATTAATGAAGGCGCCAAACACGAGACCTGCAATCGGAATCATTTGGAAAAACTTTTTCCAACCAAGTTGATCTCGATAGGAAAAAAACACTTCACGCCAGCCCTGTAGTTCAGATAAAATTTCACGTTTTAAAGCATCATCAGGTGAATCAAATTGAGACAATTGAGTTAGGATGGCTTGTTTGCCTACAATGTCGGCTGAGACATATTGCATACATTTTACGACGAACAAACGCTCTTCTTTAATATTTGGATCATATCCATAACAAATTGCAATGTCCTGCAACGTTTTTAGTTGCAAACTAAGCAATAGTGGAATGTCGATCGACAATGTGAAAACGCCACCAATGCCAGTGCCCGCGCCTTGCAGTGTTGCAAGTTTTTTTCTGTTGCCCGTAATTTTTTCGACAGCGACATCCATTGTAGAAACGGGTAGCTTTTCTACATTTGCTAAAGTGCTCACATCTAGGTTCGGATAATAAGAGGAAATTTTAGAAACTGAGCTTAAATAACTCCCACCTGTTTGTATGTACTGACCGAGTTCGTCAAGGAGTATACCGATTTTACGTTGAATAAAATCAGGGGTCCATTTATCAATTATTTTAAACGGCAAACGCCCTAGCTTTTCCCAAAACCATAAATCACTCTGATTGTTCTCCCAATTTTGTACTTTTTTAAGTTCTTCTGTTAACCATTCTCTAGAATCATTCATCGTTCTTTTCTCCTTTTTCTAAGAATTACCTCATTTACCCATTTCAATGCTTTTGAATTCCACATCTATTCATGCCCGAAAAAATGGTATGCACCTTTTTTTATATAGGATAGCAATGAAATTTAGAAATGGAGCAGAAACCTTCTTTGGAAATAAACGTTTGCAATAAAAATTTACGTAGGCTCTTTTTAAATTATCCCATTGCCGGCAATCCTTTGTTTGTCTAAAACGAGCAACATCAATGAGTTTTATCTCACCAGTAATAGTGACAATAATATTGCGCAAATGAACATCGGATGGATTTAGACCCCTTGCAGCTGCTAAAGATAGTGCATCGTCAATTTGTTTAATATGGGCGGACGTTATGATTTCTCCTTTAGACAAGCACTCAAATAGAGTATGGCCTTCTATATAATCCATCACAATATAATTCGATCCTGAATCATACACAGCTGGATAATACGTGATGTTTTGAAGCTTTTTATAAATGTCGGTTTCCTCTTTAGCGATATAAGAAAAGGCAGGGAAATATACTTTAATTGCCTTCATGGTGGATTTTATTCTAAACACAAATGCACTTCTACCTGTTCCAATATGCATTAACGAATCATCATAGTGAATTAAACGGTTTTCCTTGTTTATAGTGACTGTTTTTGCAAGTTCTTGATAGCTTTGCAAAGTTTGACCTCCAATAAATTAAAAATGAAAAAGGCGATATGTCCAATTATTGGTCATATCGCCTCTAAATAAATAAAAGACCTCACCAAATAAACGGTAAGGTCTCGCAAACAACTAGTGTTGTAAACAAAGCCGGGGATTAACATCCCGTATTGACGACTTTGCTTTATAGCTACTCCCCTTAAAGGAAGTTGTATATTTTTTTGTATGTTCAGTATAAACGCTACCGGATTAGGTGTCAATTCGATATGCTTTATAGCGATTATCTGTGCATTTCGCAATTAAAACTCTGCTGATGCGAATAGCTCATCAAACGTTCCTTTGACTCTTTAATGCTGGTATCCGCTCTTTAAACAATTCTCCCATGGAAATTTTCTCTGGATTATTGAAGCAAAAGATGTTTTATCGCGAACCCCTTTCCGCGTACGAGGATCTGAAACTAGATATTGAGTCTAATATTCGGTATTACGATATAAACGCATCAAGCAGAAATCGGCCGGCAGAAATCGGGTTTAATACCGCCTTCGAACCAGCCAACTAGCTGCTCAATATAAAACCCTAATTTTTAGGGCTACATCAATTAGAAGATTGCTTCCCTCACCACTTAGTAATCAGGATGGTATCTAAATTATATTAGGGTCTGGTACCTGTTCCTTCTGGTTCCATATTTAGTCGGAACTAACTTAATAATTTAATGATTATGGAAGCATTTACGTTTGCTTGTGTGCCTCCTATCAGAGAAGCAAGGCCAACTGCTGCTGCAGACGAATGATTTCGAAGAGTTAGAACATCACCAGCTGCGATGGTGATTATAGCCTGACCGTTATTTTGCTGCGTGCCTGCACCAGAACCGTAGATTGTTCCCGCAACTAGCACGCCATTTAAGAATAATGCGAATTGGTTGGGTTCTGTGCCCGATACGGAGAAAGTAACCTCGTAGAAACCCGGAGTAGTAATTACAATTTGAGTAGTGCCTGGAGAATGCGTAATTCCAGGTGTTATTATTCCGTTTGAGTCAAACATAACATCAGCCTCTATAGCTACTGTTTGAGGAGTTAGGTTGTAAATATACCCAAATTCGGACAATCCACCTGCAGCTCCTGTAGCTCCCGTGGCACCAGTAACTCCGGTAGGTCCAATAGGTCCGGTGTCTCCTGTGGCACCCGTAGCTCCAGTAGCCCCAGTAGCTCCAGTCGGTCCCGTTACGCCCGTAGCACCCGTAGGCCCAGTTGGTCCAATATCTCCCGTGGCACCGGTAACTCCGGTAGGTCCAATAGGTCCGGTATCTCCTGTGGCACCCGTAGCCCCAGTAGCTCCAGTCGGCCCCGTTACGCCCGTAGCACCCGTAGGCCCAGTAGGTCCAATATCTCCCGTCGCTCCCGTGGCACCAGTAACTCCGGTAGGTCCAATAGGTCCGGTATCTCCTGTGGCACCCGTAGCCCCAGTAGCTCCAGTCGGCCCCGTTACGCCCGTCGCACCCGTAGGCCCAGTAGGTCCAATATCTCCCGTCGCTCCCGTGGCACCGGTAACTCCGGTAGGTCCAATAGGTCCGGTGTCTCCTGTGGCACCCGTAGCTCCAGTAGCCCCAGTAGCTCCAGTCGGCCCCGTTACGCCCGTAGCACCCGTAGGCCCAGTAGGTCCAATATCTCCGGTCGCTCCCGTGGCACCAGTAACTCCGGTAGGTCCAATAGGTCCGGTGTCTCCTGTGGCACCCGTAGCCCCAGTAGCTCCAGTCGGCCCCGTTACGCCCGTAGCACCCGTAGGCCCAGTAGGTCCAATATCTCCGGTCGCTCCCGTGGCACCAGTAACTCCGGTAGGTCCAATAGGTCCGGTGTCTCCTGTGGCACCCGTAGCTCCAGTAGCCCCTGTAACCCCTGTAGCTCCAGTCGGCCCCGTTACGCCCGTAGCACCCGTAGGCCCAGTTGGTCCAATATCTCCCGTCGCTCCCGTGGCACCGGTAACTCCGGTAGGTCCAATAGGTCCGGTGTCTCCTGTGGCACCCGTAGCTCCAGTAGCCCCTGTAACCCCTGTAGCTCCAGTCGGCCCTGCCCGTAGCACCCGTCCCAGTTGGTCCGATATCTCCCGTCGCTCCCGTGGCACCGGTAACTCCGGTAGGTCCAATAGGTCCGGTGTCTCCTGTGGCACCCGTAGCTCCAGTGGCCCCTGTAGCTCCAGTCGGTCCCGTTACGCCCGTAGCACCCGTAGCACCCGTAGCACCCGTAGGCCCAGTTGGTCCAATATCTCCCGTCGCTCCCGTGGCACCGGTAACTCCGGTAGGTCCAATAGGTCCGGTGTCTCCAGTGGCACCCGTAGCTCCAGTAGCCCCTGTAACCCCTGTAACCCCTGTAACTCCAGTCGGCCCCGTTACGCCCGTAGCACCCGTAGGCCCAGTCGGTCCGATATCTCCCGTCGCTCCCGTGGCACCGGTAACTCCGGTAGGTCCAATAGGTCCGGTGTCTCCAGTGGCACCCGTAGCTCCAGTGGCACCCGTAGCTCCAGTGGCCCCTGTAGCTCCAGTCGGTCCCGTTACGCCCGTAGCACCCGTAGCACCCGTAGCACCCGTAGGCCCAGTTGGTCCAATATCTCCCGTAGCTCCCGTGGCACCGGTAACTCCGGTAGGTCCAATAGGTCCGGTGTCTCCAGTGGCACCCGTAGCCCCAGTAGCCCCAGTAGCCCCAGTAGCTCCCCGTCTTCCGGTCGATCCAGTAGGACCAATCGGGCCTCTCGCACCAGTATCTCCAATAGGTCCCTCATATCCTCTTGGTCCCCGACACCCTCGTGGTCCACGCTTACAATTACATCGTTCTGAAGACCAGCAACGTGAACAGCTGTTGCAATTGCAGTTCTGTTTTCCATGTTGATGATAAAAATCATTGAAATCCATATTATCACCTCCTTCCTACCTATCATATTCAGTGAAATTAGGTAGGGACGGGTGAGCAACACTGTACTCAAAGTAATTTATAGTGTAATAGCTATGTTTTTTAATTGGATTTCCAGTTCTTTAGATTATTTGTTTATTACTACTCCTTCGTTTCTGAATCGCTAATTATATAATCTTGTCATGTGAATAAGTTCCTTTAAAGTATTAGTGGCAATTTAAGAAGTAGGTTTCAGCAGCGTATTATTTGTATATCAACACTTTACATGAAGTGGAGAGCGTGGTAAGATTTTCGCCTTGTAAAAGAGAGAAATTGTTAATCTTTTCTCCTCTTAAGATATCATGTCTACAGATGCTCCATATCAAGCGACAAAAAACGAGTGGATGTTTACGGGGGATAGAGAATAAACATACTGCCATTACGCACATAAATAGATTGCCAAGTACATCTTCAGCTTTTTTGGAACGGGAGAAGTATTATGGCGTGGCGCTTCGCTTCGCACATATAAGAAAATTAAAAGAGATATCGATTCTTATCTCAATTATCACAACAACGAACGTATCAAGCAAAAAATGGTTGGCATGAGTCCAGTTCAATACCGATTTCACACCAGCCAACTAGCCTTTTAATATAAACTTCTAACTTTTTAGGGGTCACTTCAAAACAGAGCGGCTCCTTTTTATTTTTCTCTAGAGTAAAGGTAATAAGAATAAGTGCTATGGATGAATTCTCCAATTCAATCAACGGTAAACGATGCAATAGTCAAAATAAAACACAATTAGATGATAGAAGTGGTTAATTTTGAGGGTTACAATTAATTAAACACCAGACATATCCAACGACCCCATCCGAAAAATGCTAATCCACAGTTTGAAAAAGTATCGATATTCCTAAGTCAAGTATCGATTCTATAGAGCAATGAATATATACATAGCTTATAATCAATTTAATAGATTGAAAATTTAGAAAAGGAAGTGCTTGCATGAAACCGAACCCAACCGCAGTCAGACGTTCCAAGCGTTTTCAAGTGTTGGAGGATCGACCTGTCAATAAGGATGGATTTGTACATGAGTGGCCGGAACAAGGATTTGTTGCGATGTCCAGTCCGAATGATCCATCGCCGTCTATTGAGATACAGGATGGCCGCATTGTCGAGTTGGATGGAAAACTGCGTAAAGATTTTGATATGCTAGATCAATTTATTGCGGATTATACAATTGATGTTGCAACTGCCAACGAGATGATGAACATGGAAAGTGTGGATATCGCAAGGAAATTAGTAGATATCAATGTGTCACGTTCTGAAGTATTAGCGATTGTAAAAGGTTTGACCCCTGCCAAAATAGTAGAGGTGCTCAATCAATTAAATGTGGTAGAGATGATGATGGCGCTTCAAAAAATGCGGGCCAGAAAGAAACCTTCCAATCAATGTCACGTGACAAATGTTCGAGATAATCCTGTCTTGATGGCGGCAGATGCGGCAGAAGCTGCGTTAAGAGGATTTGATGAGCAGGAAACGACGGTAGGAGTTGTGCGGTATGCACCATTTAATGCGCTTGCCCTTTTAGTAGGTTCCCAAACTGTCAGAGGCGGGATTTTGACGCAAGATGCATTGGAAGAGGCAACGGAATTACGATTGGCGATGCTTGGTTTGACGACGTATGCAGAGACGATTTCAATTTACGGAACAGAGTCCGTTTTTAAAGATGGAGACGATACCCCATGGTCAAAGTCATTCTTGGCATCTGCATATGCATCACGGGGATCGAAGATGCGTTTCACTTCAGGTACGGGTTCCGAAGTACAAATGGCAGGTGCGGAAGGAAAGTCGATGTTGTACTTGGAAATTCGCTGTATCATGATGGCAAAAGGCGCAGGTGTCCAGGGACTGCAGAATGGTTCGATTAGTTGCATTGGGATTCCAGCTGCAGTTCCAAGCGGAATTCGCGCAGTATTGGCAGAAAACTTGGCTACGACTATGTTTGATTTAGAAGTAGCTTCAGGAAATGACCAAACTTTTTCTCACTCTGAAATACGCCGCAGTGCAAAGATGCTATGTCAAATGTTGCCTGGCACAGACTTTGTCTTTTCAGGTTATAGTGCGGTTCCGAACAGTGATAATATGTTCGCTGGATCGAATATGGATTCATCCGATTTAGATGATTTTTTAATTATACAACGAGATATGATGGTGGACGGTGGTTTACGGCCAGTTGAAGAGAGCGAAGTAATTGAAGTCCGCTATCAAGCTGCTAAGACGATGCAAGTCCTTTTTGATGAGCTTGGTTTTCCCGCGATCACTGAAGAGGAGATCGACGCGGCAACGTATGCGAATAGCAGCGACGATATGCCGAAACGAAATGTGATGGAAGATTTAAAAGCTGCTGAGAGTGTACTGAAAGAAGGAATTACTGGATTGGATGTGGCATTGGCTTTAGCTAATAGAGGCTATCATCAAGTGGCAGAAAGAATTTTCAATATGCTTAAGCAACGCGTGGCGGGGGATTATTTACACACTTCCGCAATAATTGATGAGAATAATATTGTACGGAGTGCCGTTAATAATGAAAATGACTATACAGGACCGGGAACCGGTTATCGAATGAGTGAGGAAAGATGGGAAGAAATCAAGAATATTCGCCAAGCAATCAGTCCAAGTGAGTATTGAGGAGGTGTCATCAGATGAATTATTCATATTTAATTGAAATGCAAATGGATGATCAATCACGAGCGGCTAAAGGATCGGATCCGAAAGAAGTTATCATTGCTGTTTCACCGGCTTTTGGGAAAGCGCTTTCGAAGACGATTGTTAGCGTAGAGCATAGTGAAGTCTTGCGTGAAATTATCTCCGGGATTGAAGAACAAGGCGGTGTAACACGTGTAATCCGTAATTTTGAAACTGCTGACTTAGCATTTATTGGGCATCTTGCTGCTAAATTAAGTGGCTCAGGAATAGGAATCGGCATTCAGTCTAGGGGGACTACGATCATTCATCAACGGGATTTAGATCCATTAAGCAATCTGGAACTCTTTCCGCAATCACCGCTGATTACACTTGAAACCTATCGTGATATCGGTAGAAATGCCGCTTTATATGCACGGGGAGAGAACGTTGATCCTGTTCCGGTTGTAAACGATCAGATGGCTAGGCCCCGCTACCAGGCAATTGCAGCAATATTGCACTTGAAAGAAGCGCAAGAAATTGTAAGGGGCAAGCCAGCTGTAAATGTAGACTACAGCTTTACCATTTCAGAGGAGGAAACCGTATGAGCCGATTGACAAGACAAGATTACCCATTAGGACAGAAAAGAACAGACGTATTATTTACGCCAACGAACAAAGCCTATGATGACTTGACTTTAGAAGCGGCGTTAAAAGGAGACATCTCGAGTAAAGATTTACGGATCAGCCCCGAAACTTTAATTATGCAGGCGGAAATATCGGAGAGTATAGAGCGAGACCAATTAGGGAGAAATTTTAGAAGAGCTGCAGAACTAATTTCGATTTCTGATGAAAGAATTCTCGAAATCTATAGTGCTCTTCGTCCCAACCGTTCCTCTCATGAAGAATTGCTGGCCATTGCTGATGAATTGAAGCGTGAATATCAGGCGTTTGAAAACGCCAAGTTAGTAGAAGAGGCGGCTGAAGTATATAGCCGACGAAACTTATTACGTATAGAAGAGGAATAAGTAATGAGCAGGCAACTGATCGCAGGAGTAGATATTGGGAATTCATCAACAGAGGTAGCGATTGTAGAAGTATGCGGAAATGAGGCCGTATTTTTAACTCAGCATCTTGTCCCGACGACTGGGATTAAAGGAACGGTTACTAATATTAAAGGAATCAAATCATGTCTGCAGCTAGCTATGTCAAAAATTAATCGAACTATTTCTGAGATTAATATAGTTCGAATCAATGATGCAGTACCAGTTATTGGCGATCTCGCCATGGACGTCATCAGTGAGACGATCATTACGGAATCTTCTATGATCGGTCATAATCCGGATACGCCTGGGGGAGAAGGAATTGGGATTGGTCAAACCATTTTGATCGAGCAATTGCTGCAACATGCCGAGGAAAATAAACCCTATATTGTAGTAGTGTCAAAGAAATTCGATTATGAATGGGTAGCCTATCAGTTTAATAAATTTGAAAGACAAGGGATCCAGATCAAAGGAGTCATCGTACAGAAGGATGACGGGGTTTTAATCCACAATCGCCTGCAAATGAAAGTGCCTATCGTAGATGAAGTGGCCATGATTGATAAAGTGCCGATAGGAAAAAAGGCAGCAATTGAAGTGGCGCCTCCTGGACATGTCATTCGGATGCTCAGCAACCCTTATGGACTCTCTACTGCATTTGATTTAACCCCCGAAGAAACGAAACAAGTAGCGCCTGTTGCCAAATCATTGGTCGGAAATCGTTCAGCCGTCGTGATACGGACACCGGCGGGGCAGATCGCAGAGCGGAAAATTGAATCGGGAAGCATCACAATGATCGGTAATAGGATGAGTATGAAAGTTGACGTCAATGACGGTGCAGATGAAATTATGGGATCCTATAAAAAAATAGGTGTGTTGAACGATGTGCAAGGTGAACAGGGAACGAATGCGGGTGCGATGTTAAATGGTTTGCGCCAAGATCTGGCGGAAGTAACGGATCAAAATATGCATGAAATCCGTATTACAGATTTACTTGCAGTAGATACAAAGATTCCTTCTTCTATTCGCGGAGCACTGGCGGGTGAAATCACTATGGAAAGCGGAGTGGGACTCGCTTCGATGGTGCAGACTAAAAAGACATCCATTCAAACCGTATCTTCATTATTGGAGAAAGAGCTTGGAGTGTTAGTTGAAGTAGGCGGAATTGAAGCAGAAATGGCGATAGCCGGAGCGCTGACAACGCCAGGAACGGAAAAGCCAATCGTCATCTTGGACATGGGCGGCGGTTCAACGGATGCAGCGACGAATGATGAAAATGGAATGATTCAAACGGTTCACCTGGCAGGAGCTGGAGATATGGTGACTCTGTTGATCAATACGGAGCTATCGCTTCATGATCTTGAGCTGGCAGAGAAAATAAAGAAATATCCTCTTGGAAAACTACAAAGTCTCTATCATATGCAATTGGAAGATGGGACGTACTTGTTTTCCGAGGAATCTCATCCACCTGAAGCATTTGGAAAAGTGGTTATTCGAGAGGAGAAAGGTATCACTCCTTTGCCGATCCGCCATTCGCTGGAAAAGATTCGTACGATCCGACGAGAGGCTAAACGAAAAGTATTTGTTACGAACGCCATTCGTGCACTAGAGCAGGTACTCCCTACCCACAATATTAGACACATCTCTTTTGTAGTGATGTTAGGTGGATCCGCGTTGGATTTTGAAATTCCGGAAATGATCAATAATGAGTTATCTAAATATGGCATTGTCGCAGGATTCGCAAACATTAGAGGAACAGAGGGACCTAGGAATGCGGTGGCAACGGGGCTGGTTTTATCTACTTTGAAAAGGCGTGATGATAGGATATGAAACACACCACAGTATACATCCCCGTCTTCTTATCGGAATCAGTAGACCAACTGCTTGTCAAAGAAGTATGTGCAGGGCTTGAGGAAGAAGGAGTTCCATTTGCATGTAAACAAATTTCAGATGAAGGATTCAGCTTTACTTCTTTGCAAGTCAGCATTTTAATCCGAAATGAACATGACATATCCATCTTTCATGAAAAACTACCTAATCGTCCCTATTTAATAGAAAGAAAACAAAACGGCAGGAGAGCAGGACAAAATACTGCCCGATTAGTAAAAGGCCTGCCATTATTTCTTGAGGAGGAGTATGATGACAGAACTGAATTTAGAGATAGCTAAAAAAATGATTGAACAGGCTGAAGAAAAAGCTAAAGAAATTAAGATTCCTATGGTGATTACCATTGTAGATGGCGGTGGGAATTTATTGGCATGTCATCGAATGGACCAATCCTTATTAGCTAGTATTGATATTTCACAAAATAAAGCATGGACTGCCGTTGCGTTACAAATGCCAACTTCCCAATTGTATGATGCAGTACAGCCTGGCGGAGAACTTTTTGGAATTAACACTACGAATAATGGAAAGATTGTAGTGTTTGGAGGTGGAATTCCTATAAAGAGTGGTGATCGAATTATCGGAGGCATAGGCGTCAGCGGAGGTTCAGTCGCTGAGGATACTGAGGTTGCAGAAGCTGGTCTTGTATAATCAACTTAATATATTTCCTTAACCCTCCTGTTGGTTTACATGAAATAGACTGGAGGGTTTCTTGAATTGTCTGAATTCATAATATAGTCTATAATGGAAGGAGCTAAATAGTTCGAGTAAGGAGGAGAGATCGATAAAATTATTAGTTGTCGACGATGAACCCCTTGAAAGAGAAGTTTTGCTCGATATTGTAAAAAAAAGTAATCTTGGTTTTATTGAATGTTTGGAAGCTAAGAATGGTTTACTGGCCGTAGATATTGCAAGTACTACTCTTATTGATGTCCTGTTAATAGATATCAAGATGCCTAAAATGGATGGTCTTACTGCCGCTAAGCTCATTAAGAAAATAAATCCGGAGATTAAAATCATATTTCTAACTGCATTTAATGAGTTCGACTATGCATTGCAAACCATTAAGATCGGTGTAGAAGACTATTTATTAAAACCAGTTCGTCCAGAAGAGTTGGTGGGGTCTTTGACAAAAGTTGTAGAAAGTACAGATATACAAGAAATAGAAACTCCATCTACTGAAGTTATTGAACAGTTGATCACTTATATAAAAGGTCATTTAGAGGATAAGCTGACACTGAATGAACTTTCACAGCTCGTTCATCTTCATCCACAATATCTTAGTCGCTTATTCAAACAAAAAATGGATCGATCGCTTACCGAATATATTACATCTACACGTCTAGAGAAGTCGAAGGAATTGTTGCTTGATTCTCAATATACGATCACGGAGATTAGCCGACTTTGCGGGTTTTCTGACTCTAATTATTTCACTAGAGTTTTTAGGAAACAAGAAGGAATTCCGCCCAGCCACTATCGGAAAAATGAGCAGTTACTGAAAAAAGAACGAGTGAAAAAGACATATATTCATAGCATTATATAGAGCGTCAGAACTGACTCAGAAAAAGGTGGTATATATGATAAAGAGCTTACGAGAATTTGTCGATATAGACCAATTGCAAAAACTGCAAGAGCAATTTGCTGAAGCGATGGGGGTGGCAGTATTAATTTGTGATGCACAAGGAGAGCCGGTGACCAAGCCGAGTCAGTTCACTGCCTTTTGTAAATATATTCGCTCATGTAGCGAAGGACAAAAGCGGTGTATACTGTCTGACGATAAAGTGGGCAAGTTGGCAGCAGAGAGCAAACGACCGGTTATTCACCGTTGCCATACGGGCCTTGTGGATTTTGCTGCGCCTATCATACTGCGCGACGAATATTTAGGTTCGATTCTTTGTGGACAAGTTCTTATAGAAGATGAGGAATTAGAGGAATTGCCAAAAATAGAGATGAACTTGGCGGATTTGCCATTAGATCAAGAGATGCTGCAGAAATTCTTCGATCAATTAGATCGAAAAAACAAAAGCCGAGTCCAGTCAATTGCCGAACTGCTATTCGTTACCGCCAACTACATAGTGAAGTTGGGCGATGCCCATTTAACAGCACAAGAATTATCGCTGAATAATATAAAGCTGTTGGAAGAGTTACAGCACCGCTCTGAATTGGAGAAAATGCTAAAGGATACTCAATTAAAAGTACTCCAATCTCAAGTTAATCCGCACTTTCTTTTTAATACATTGAATACGATTTCACGGTTAGCCTATACGGAAAACGCAAAACAAACCGAGGCTGTAACGTATTCATTAGGGAAAATCTTACGTTACAGCCTGCGCAATATAGATCAGCTTATTCCGCTAAAGGAAGAAATTGAACACCTCGAATATTATCTTTCCATCCAACAAACACGCTACCGTGATCAAATTAAGATTGTAATAAACATAGAAGATCATCTGTTAGATTATAAAATTCCGATATTTACTTTGCAGCCAATCGTTGAAAACTCAATTGTTCATGGATTTGAAAGCACTGGCGATGCTATAACAATAATTGTAGAAGCTTACACAGAGAAAGAAAAAATCATTATCAATGTAATAGATGACGGCGTGGGGATTGAAGAAAATTCCACGAGTATTCCACTATCCAAAGGAAAAGGTCACACCACAAGAATCGGTTTAAATAATGTAGATAAAAGAATCAAACATGCCTTCGGTTCACAATGGGGGATTGCCAGACTGGAACAACTTTCTCAAGTGGGGACTTTTGTTCAGTTGCATATGCCTGGTTAGTGAGCTTTATTATCTTCTTTCTGTGATAGAAAGCTGAATAACTAAAAAATATCCGATTGTTCACCACTCTTTTCGAGATCTTGTTGAGTAGGATGAAGCCCTCTATCGAACGATCGGTTAGGGGCTCCTCGCATATGCATGTCTTTCAACCACTTAAATTGTGTGATGTTTATATTTTCAAAATGTCAGAGAAGAGACTGTTTAAACTCTTAAGTAAGAGGATTGTGAGGAATTGAATACAATTATTTTCATAGAGACATCTTTCTTGGATACTGATATTAATTTGGACGCTAATCATCGTATCAGAAAAGGTGTCCTTTTTTCTATGTTTATATCATTAATATTAGGATAATCAGCAAATGTAATTTAGTAATTACTTATGAAAGGTTCCGTGGGATAAAGTCTTAATGAGGCTTTCTTAAACTTAACTGTTAGAGAAAATTAAGAATCCTATAGGATAACTTTGAAATAATTACGGTGATTTTTTCAAAGTTATTTAAATTTAATATAGTATTGTGAATATTTTAAATGAATGTTAAGATATAAATCAATGAATCTAAACGTTTACATTTTAATATACTAAACGTTGAAAAGTCATCGGAAATCTATAAAAAAATGTTTTAAAAAATCTAAACGTTTACATATAGAGAGTTTTTGGAGGTATTTGTTTATGCGTACTGAGTCAAAACCAACTATTCAAGATGTGGCAAAGCATGCGAGTGTGTCTATTGCAACAGTTTCTAGAGTTATCAATAATCAGGGCGGTGTACGGGCAGAAACAGAAAAAAGGATTGTACACGCGATCAAGGAGCTGGGCTATGTCCGAAACGCGGTTGCCCGAAGTATGAAAAAGAAAGAAACGAAAATGATTGGAATTATAATTCCTGATATTAATAACCCGTTTTTCCCTCTCGTTGTATCCGGGATTGAACAGCAAGCTAGAAAAAAAGGCTATTACACGATGTTGAGTAACACAAGTGAATCACCGATTGTTGAAAGTGAGATTATTAATATTTTAGTGGAGCGGGGAGTCGATGGGGTAGTCATCACAACAGCAGATGAATATGGAAAACAGTTTCAAATTTTACAAGAACAAGGTATTCCGGTTGTGGCACTAGATAGAAGGATCAATGAATATAATTTTGATTCTGTTCTAATTGACAATATTGATGGAGCCTATCAAGCTACCAAGCAATTAATCCTGCAAGGGCACCAAGATATTGCTATTATTTGCGGACCGCATAGCACGACACCGGGACGAGATCGCTTTGCAGGTTACTTGAAAGCGCTTTCGGATTATGAGATTCCACTCAATGATCAATTTGTCGTACAAGGTAGCTTTTCTGAAGAAGGGGGTTATTCTGCTACACGTACTCTAAATGAATTAGAAGTTAGGCCGACTGCCATTTTCTCTTCAAACAATTTAATGTCTATTGGTTGCATAAAAGCGTTACAAGATCTGGAATGGAGGCTTGGAGAAGAGGTAGCATTTATAGGTTTTGATGATATAGAAATTGCGACTTTTACTAAACCAAAACTATCTGTTGTTTCCAGACCTATGAATGCATTAGGGGAGTTGGCATTTCAATTGTTACATGAGCGAATTCTTGCAAATGAAGTCTTTTCGCCCCGGAATTACTTATTGTCACCAGAATTAAAAATTAGAGAATCTTGCCGTATAGGAAATATACGGCTGAATCATAAAAGGAGCTGATCATCATGAGAAAAGGATCAATTTTACACCCAACTTTGAATCAATTGCTCACAGAGACAGGTCATACCGATACGATTGTTGTAACAGACGCAGGTCTGCCGATTCCGGTGGGTATTCCACATCGGATTGATTTGGCATTAAAAGAAGGAGTTCCAAGATTTCTTGATGTTCTTGACACAGTGGTAGAGGATTTATTAGTAGAAGGAATTATCTTAGCGGAAGAGATAAAAACTAGTAGTCCGGAGATGAATGAAGCGATTCTGAAGCGATTTCCTAACGTGCCGGTTGAATATGTTCCCCATATTAGATTCAAAGAAAAAACGGCGCATGTTCGAGGTGCCATACGGTCTGGAGAGTTTACATCTTACGCAAATATAATCTTGGTTGCGGGCGTTGCTTACTAAGGGCCAAGGAGGTGCGCATATGGAGCAGGCAGTTTTAGAAATGGTCGGAATTTCAAAAGAATTTCCTGGAGTGAAAGCATTAGACGGAGTATCTATTCATGTGAAGCGTTCAGAAATTTTAGCATTACTTGGTGAAAATGGAGCAGGCAAGTCGACGTTGATGAAAGTATTAGCCGGCGTTCATCAGCCGAGCAGCGGTCAAATTAAGATTAATGGAAAGGAAGTATCAATCCATGGACCAAAACACTCTCAGGAGTTGGGTATTAGTATCATCTATCAGGAGTTTAATTTAGTACCGCATATGAGTGTAGCCGAAAATATCTTTTTGGGTAGAGAACCCAGATTAATTACCGGGGTAATAGACAGAAGACGTTTGCGGGATGAGACGAGACAATGGCTGGAGAAGGTTGGGCTAACAGCATTATCTCCTGATACTCTGTTGGCTAATCTGTCCATTGCAGAGCAGCAGCTAGTGGAAATTGCCAAGGCACTTTCATTTGAATCGAATATTATTATTATGGACGAGCCGACGGCAACTTTGAATGAAGAAGAAACAGAGAAGTTACTAAATATTATGAGAGATTTAAAAAAGCAAGGGTTTGGTGTCATCTTTATTACCCACCGATTAGAGGAAGTGGAAGAGGTAGCGGATCGAATTTCTGTCCTGCGTGATGGTAAGTACATTGGAAGTGAATCCATTAAAAATATTACTAGGCATCAAATGGTCACAATGATGGTTGGTCGGGAATTAACGGACTTATTCCCTAAGCTTCAAGGACCATACGGGGAGTCCGCGTTAACGGTAGAGCGCTTGTCTGTAAAGGGATACTTACATGATATCAATTTCACTATAAAAAAAGGAGAAATTCTTGGGATAGCCGGTTTAATGGGTTCTGGGAAAACTCCCCTTTCGAAAGCACTGTTTGGTCTTTATCCTCACAAAGAGGGAACTATAAAGGTTGGTGGAAAGACAGTTAATACACCGCGCGAAGCAATCGATGCGGGAATTGCACTTGTTACCGATGACCGAAAAGATGAAGGCTTGGTCTTAGGAATGTCCGTTTATGAAAACTTGCTGCTCCCTTCTTATCGAAGAATTTCGTTTTTTGGTGTTTTGCATAAACGTAATAAAGAAAAAATTGTTGATCGATGGATTAAAGCCTTAAATATTAAAGTGCATCATTCCTCTGTAGAAGTTGGCACGCTTAGCGGCGGAAACCAGCAAAAGGTAGTGCTTGGAAAATGGCTGCAAATGGATCCTGACGTTTTAATTTTAAATGAACCGACAAGGGGTATTGATATTGGGGCAAAAGCAGAGATATATCAAATCATGAAAGAGCTTGCAGAACAAGGAATTGCGATTGTTTTAATATCCTCTGATATGCCGGAGTTACTAGGGTTAAGCCATCGCATATTGGTTATGAGTGAAGGTACTATTACAGCTGAATTGGACAAGGAACATTTTGATCAGGAAACGATATTCCAATATGCAGCAGGAGGCGAATTACATGTCTAATGATGTAACAGTCAGTAAACAGGAAAAAAGACAAAGTTTAAATAAAATAGACTGGCTTAGTTTTCTGGAAAAATATCGGGTTGTACTAATTTTTTTCCTACTTTGTATTGTGGCAGGTTTTCTATCTGACGCGTTTTTCACGACAAGCAATATTATGAACGTTTTAAGACAGGTGTCTATTATTGCAATTATTGCTACCGGAATGACGTTGGTTATTTTAATAGCTGGAATCGATTTATCAGTCGGTGCAGTGATGGCCTTTTCCGGAGCAATATTGGCCGGTGTATTAACTGCAGGATTGCCTTTATGGGTCGCTATCCTTGCTTCTACAGTTGTCGGCTTGTTGTTCGGTTTAGTTAACGGGGTCATTGTCTCGAATTTCGGGGTTCCATCTTTCATTGCCACGCTCGCTATTATGGTAATCGCTAGGGGAATGACCCTTGTCTATACAAAAGGTTATCCGCTTGTTGTTAGCAATGAAGCATTTCGCTTTATCGGAAGTGGACGAATTTTTGGAATCCCAGTGCCGATTATTATTATGTTTGTAATTATTGGCCTGATGTTTTGGATATTGAGATACACAAGTTTTGGAAGATATATTTACGCGATAGGGGGTAATGAAGAAGCAGCTATATTAGCTGGTATCAGGGTTCGATCCATAAAAGTTGCAGTATTCGGTATTGCGGGTTTTCTATCAGCTATCTCTGCCATTATTTATACATCTAGACTCATGTCGGCTCAACCGACAGCCGGTACAGGAATAGAATTGGATGCAATTGCCGCCGTTATCATCGGAGGTACAAGCTTAGCGGGCGGGAAAGGAGGAGTCGTTGGGACGTTAATCGGGGCCTTGATTATGGGGGTGCTTGATAACTTATTAAATCTAATGAACGTCTCGCCATTTTATCAGAATATCGCAAAGGGGCTTGTTATCTTAATTGCTGTTTTAATAGACAGTAGATTCTCTAAATTAAAACGATCATAAGGAGAGAAAAGGATGAAAAAATTAATAAGTATGCTTGCTGTTTTATTGACACTAGCGCTGTTGGTTGGCTGCAGTATGGACGATGAAGCCTCAGGTAAATCGGAAAAAGAAAAAGGTCCAAATGACAAGTTAAAAGTCGGTCTTTCTATGAATACGTTGAACAATCCATTTTTTGTAGCTGTAAAAGAAGGCGCAGAAGCACAAGCGAAAGAACAAGATATTGATATTGTCGTGACAGACGCACAAAACGACCCAGGAAAACAGCTTGCTGACGTGGAAAACTTGCTTCAACAAAATATTGATATTCTTATTATTGATCCAGCTGATAGCGATGCGATTGCACAGGCGGTTAAGAAAGCCAACGATTCAGATATCCCTGTCTTTACAGTCGATCGCCAATCAAACGGTGGAGATGTAGCAACTCATATCGGATTCGATGCAATTAAGTCTGGAAATATTGCGGGCAATTACATGAGTGAGACATTGGGCGGCAAAGGTAATATTGTTGAGATTCAAGGAATTCTTGGTACAAATGTGGGACAACTTCGGAGTGAAGGATTTAACCAAATCGTAGAAGAAAATCCTGACTTTAAAGTCATTGCTCGTCAATCAGCCAATTTTGACAGAGGAGAAGCGATGAAAGTGATGGAAGATATTTTACAAGCGAATAAAGAAATTGATGGAGTCTACGCTGCAAATGATGAAATGGCGTTAGGAGCATTAGCAGCAATTGAAGCAGCTGGCCGCGTAGATGAAATTGTCTTAATTGGCTGTGACGCTATTGATCCATCAATGGATGCAATTCGCGCGGGCAAGATGAATGCAACGATCGCAGAACCGCCTTTCTTCTTAGGGAAAGAAGCTATAGATACAGCTATCAAAATTTCTGACGGCGAAGATGTGGAGAAGGAAGTAATCTTAGATTCTAACTTAGTAACAGCAGACAACGTAGATCAGATCAAAACTAAATAAAAATTAGGTGAGAATATGGCAAATGTAATCGTAATAGGAAGCTATGTTACAGATTTAATGACACTGACTCCGCATTTACCGAAGCCTGGTGAAACCGTATTAGGTGGACCGTTTCAAATGGGACCTGGCGGTAAAGGGGCAAACCAAGCGACCGCGGCGGCACGTAGCGGATCACACGTAACGTATATGACCAAATTGGGAACTGACATATTTGGAGAGCAGGCATTGCAATATTTTAAAAACGAAGGTATGAATGTTGATTACATTAAACAGGACCCAACTGAAATAACAGGGACTGCACAAATCATTGTAGATCAACACAGTGAGAACAGCATTGCGGTTGCACTAGGGGCTTGCGGAAAAATCACAAAAGAAGATGTATACGCAACTGAAGAGAAGTTTAAAGGATCAGATATTGCCTTAGTTCAATTCGAAACGAGTATGGAAGCAATTCAAACAACGATCGAGCTTGCTTCTAAGCACCATGTGCCGTTAATTTTAAATCCAGCGCCTTACAGAGATTTTCCGAAAGAACTATTGACCAAAGTTTCTTATATTACCCCTAATGAAATCGAAGCTTCTGAGCTCAGTGGGATTAAGGTGATAGATGAATTATCCGCTAGAAAAGCTGCAGAGAGAATATATGAAATGGGGATTCCTCATATTATTATTACAATGGGGAAACAAGGTGTCTATCTCTATACAGGTGAGGGAACAGGTGAATTAATTCCGGCTTTTTCAGTCCATGCCATAGACACAACAGGAGCCGGGGACGCCTTCAGTGGTGGCCTCGCTCATAGCTTGGCAGCAGGCAAGGAATTGAAAGAATCCATTCGTTATGCAAATGCCGTAGCAGCACTTTGCGTCACGAAATTAGGAACAGCACCTGCTATGCCGCATAAAGAACAAGTAGAACATTTTTTAAAAGAAAGCGGTGAGGTCAAGAGTGACAGCTATTCATGAATATATCGATCATACGTTATTGAAGGCAGAGGCAACGAAAGAACAAATTGAGCAATTATGCAAAGAAGCATCAGAACATCATTTTGCTACTGTTTGTGTGAATCCTTTCTATGTTCCTATCTGTGTCGATCTATTAAAAGACACTGGAGTCAAGGTATGTACAGTAGTAGGCTTTCCACTAGGTGCTAATAAGCTTTCGATTAAGCGGCTTGAAGCAGAGCAGGCAATAGAAGATGGTGCGGAAGAAATTGATTACGTCCTAAATATTAGTGCAGTCAAAAACAAAGACTTTCTTTTTGTAAAAGAGGAAATGGAAGCACTTGCGAGATTAAAAGAGGAAAGACCTGATGTGGTCGTTAAATGCATATTTGAAGTATGTTATTTAACACCTGCCGAGATTGAAGAGTTATCTATCCTTGCGAAGGAGGTAGGGCTGGATTTTATTAAAACCTCAACAGGTTTTGGCTCTGGTGGTGCCACCTTGGAAGCTGTGCAGCTCATGGTTGAAAATTCCGGCGAACATGTACGTGTAAAGGCTTCTGGGGGTATCCGGACGCGAGATCAGTTTCAGAAATATAAGGAACTTGGAGTCTCCAGAGTGGGCACGAGCAATGGTATTGCTATAATATCGGGAACAGCGGGCGTGCAAAGTTATTAAAAGAGGAAACAGATTTCGTCAGGCGTGAAGAATTATAGCACGAACCTCTTAAATGGTTCGTGCTATTTTTGTGTGTGAATTGTGCGATCCACAGTCACCGATTTATACGTTGCCAATAACAGATAGACAGCGGCCGAACGCTTAATGCACATCCAGGCTATTCTGATCAGCAAACCGGCAAGCTTTTGATATCGTTGAAACGGATCAGAATTAACATCTAGATGCGGCTTCCTATGGGCAAACCCTAGCAGGAAAGTGGATGGTGGCCACTGCCCACTGCCGAGTATACCTGGGGATTTAAAAAGAGTAATGGATACTAATACTCTGAAAAAAGAATGACCCAAAAGTTGTCCTTTAATCGATCGATTAGATTATAGAACATTTTTTTAGTAAGCTTCTTTCTAAAGAGCTGACGAGTACGGAGGTCTCTATACAATTCAGCCCCTGCTCATACAATTGGTCTGTGAAGAAATTTAAATAATATTAGTGATTTGGCTGGCAGAAAGACGGTATTGAATCCGACTCTGCCAGCCAAATTCTGTTTGATCTCTTTATAGGTTCAAACGACTATCATTTTTTACTTTTAACAATCAACTTACGTTTTTGTCTCCGTTTCCAAAGAAGATACAGAAGTATGCTTAGGAGGATTACCAAAATTAGCGAAACCGTTATGATGGTAACTGTGTCAGCCGCCAAGATGAAAAAAATATCTTGTGGATCAATTTCTTTTGCAAATACTTGGTATGGGTTCTCCGTGTTATAAATGATTGGCATTTCTTCCTGATACTTATGGTAGGTATGCCATGTTACTCCTTTGGCGATAAATATGCTGTCTTGGTTATCTGGTTTATACATCAAGGAAAGATAGTATTCGTGATCCCCGTGTAGAGAGGAATTCCAGTCCACATCGCGGTCGATAATGAGCGCCGTCGTTTCCGCGTGATGGGTGCCGAAAAACTTTTCATAGCCGTTTTCCCATACGTTTTTCCATTCTGTCAGCGAGAAGAGAAGAATAATCCCGACAATCCCAAAAAAGATGAAAGAGAAAAGAAGATTGCCAGTCTTATTTATAAATGATTGTTTACCAATTTGCCTGACAAACTGTTGAATCGTATTAATTTTCATTAACCAATACACTAGATAGCCTACTGGATACAGACTAAAGAATGTCAATAATAGATAGAACCAGCGCTCTTCTTCCTTCAACATTTCTCCCGTATAAAACTTTCCATCAGCCGAATACCCAGCAATATTGTCTCCAACTTCCACTTGCTCAAATAATTCCTGGTCAATTCTGATGATCGATGAATTGTATTTTGTAGGCACACTGCTTTCAGGCAAGGCTGCCAATTGTACTGAAAAATGCGGACCTTGCAACAGATCAAGAACTACGTATTTCCGAAAGATTTGTTTTTCCGTCGGATGTTGACTCGCCTCTTCCATGAACTCCTGATGCTCTTGCCAATTTCCATAGTTTACGATAATCAAAAATATAAATGCCGCAAACGCTATAAACTTAAGTCCGTGTTGTTCCCATTTTTGCTTCATCTCTGTCTCCTTTCATTAAGAAAAGTATAACGAGTGCTAGACGCTAGCACAAATATATATATGAGCACCGCAACAGTGCATTTAAGGTAACAGGCCCACACAATTCATTCATTAAAATTGGGATACCAGTCATGATGGACAGAGTTTCGTTAACTTAATGGTAGGATCCAGCTCTTGGCAGGATTACAATAGTTAACTTCTAGAAAATGATGTTATAATAGATAGAATAGTAAAACAAATAAGAGGTGTTTCAATATGTTCAAATTCGTTATGCCGGAAGTCATTTTTGGAAGCGGTTCCATCAAACAAGTCGGTGAAAGTTGTGTACGCCTCGGTGCTCGCAACGTGCTGATCGTGACAGATCAGGGAGTAATTGATGCGGGCTGGTTGAAGAGTGTTGAAGAAAGTTGTCAGGAAGCGGGGCTCGCTTTCGTACTTTTTTCTAATATCAGTGTGAACCCCAAAGAGACAGAAGCCGAAATGTGTGCAAAAGTTTATCGTGACAATGAATGCGATGCGTTCATCGGAGTCGGTGGCGGCAGTGCCATAGATATTGCAAAGGCGGCAGCCATACTGGTGACGAATGGTGGACAAGTCCGCGATTATGAAGGGGTAGACCGCATCACAAAACCACTTCCTCCATTAGTTATGGTGTCGACAACAGCTGGCTCAGGTTCCGAAGTATCTCAATTTTCTGTCATCGTGGATAGCGAACGGCATATAAAAATGACCATCGTTTCAAAGTCTTTAGTGCCGGATATCGCGATTATCGATCCCGATGTACTGGCGACAAAAAGTGCTCGTCTTACCGCTTCCACTGGGCTTGATGTGTTGACACATGCTATTGAATCATTCGTCAGCATTGCCGCTACACCGCTAACCGATGTTCATGCGAAAAATGCCATCATGTTGTCCTCGCAATTTCTCAGACCATCTGTTGCATCACGGTATAACATGGAAGCAAAAGAAAAGATGGCGATGGCAAGTCTTCACGCCGGACTCGCTTTTTCCAACGCAATCCTCGGCGCTGCACATGCGATGGCGCATACTATAGGCGGCCGTTATCTTTTTTTACACGGTGATATCAATGCTGTTCTGCTTCCTCATGTTATGGAGTTTAATGCGTTGGCTGCACCGGAAAAATTCAGGACGATTGCTGAGTTGATGGGTGAAAATGTGAGTTCACTTTGTGTATCGGAGGCCTGTGAAAAAGCGGTCAGTCATGTAAGAAAACTTGCGGTTGATATAGGTGCGCCGCTTACATTATCAGAAATGGGTTTTGAAGAATCAGCCATTCCTGTCATTAGCGAAATAGCGCTTCTGGATGCTTGTATGATTACCAACCCTCGTGATATTTCAGCTGATGAAGTGGCGTTCCTTCTGCGGCAGGCGTTGTAGGTGCTACGATGAAAAGACACGAAATGATTGATTTATTGACAGGGGTACAGTCATCCAAACACAATTATTATTCCGAGCTGAAGTCCACTGTGGACCAACTGAAAAAGAAAAACAGCCAACTTGAAATGATCAATGAAGTGATGAGGAGTTTTACAATTAATTTCTCGGTAGAGAATATGTTGGAAAATACATTTGCCAAATTAAAAACTGTATATCCGATTGATCTTCTCAGTGTCGCGCTTGTAGCAGATACTAAAATCATTCGGTCCTATATTTATCCGGAACATGTCATCTCTCAGGGGGAAAATACACTTTTTCGAGGTGAAGACTCCTTAGACCAGAATTTCTTTACAACAGGAGACTACTCGGTTTATCACAAAAATGAACATGCTTCTTTCTTTGAAGAAAAAGGAATCCAGCATCTTGCATTAGCTTCTATGCATCTTTTTCCATTAAAGAGCAACGGCAAAATGATTGGAGTTCTGTCGTTTGCAAGCCGATCATATTTTCAGTGCGATGAAGATGACCTTTCTTTCTTTTTTCATTTTGCAGACCAAATAGCGGTTTGCATGGAAAATGCGCGGCTTTATGGTGAGGTTCTTGCTGGAAAACAGCGATGGGAAGAGACCTTCCGAGCCGTGTCTGACACGATTTTAATCATAGCTCCTGACGGCACCATCTTATCGAGAAATGATGCGGCGCGAATGGATTGGTCGCTTGGCATCGGCGAGAATATCAGTGAATTCATGGAACAAGCAACCGGGTCTGCGGAAAACCCTTTTCAACTGACGATTCAAACAAAAAAACCGCAATCTGCCGAACTGCATCATGATAATAAAATTTATGATAGTTCATGCTATCCGCTTTTGGGACTGGATGACTCCATTGATGCAGTCATTGTCTATCGTAAAGACGTAACAGAAAAGCGCAGGATGGAAATGCAACTCATGCATTCCGGACAGCTGGCGGCAATTGGAGAGATGGCTGCCGGGGTTGCACACGAACTGAACAATCCGCTGACCGCAATCATTGGAAACACGCAACTTCTGCTTCGGACCCAATCTGCTAATGAACAAATGAAGCCATTGCTAGAAGACATCGATCAGTGCGGGAAAAGATGCCGTACGATTATCCGCAGTCTGCTTGTGTTTTCGCGTCAGGAGATTCCAACCTTTAAACCCTGTTCTTTAAATGATGCTGTCAATGAAGCGCTCAGTCTGACCCGCAGGCAAATTGAACAAAACCATATTTCAATTGACGTGGTGCTTGCTCCTGATCTACCGTACGTAAACGGTAACTCACAACAGCTGGTTCAAGTCGCTGTCAACTTGCTGATGAATGCAAAAGATGCGCTGACAATGACATCTGCAGAGGAAAAAAAGATTTTAATTCGGACGGAGTTATTGGAAGGCTCGGCAGTTTTATCAATTACAGATAACGGGGTAGGTATCGCGAAGGAAGTGCTTGATGACATCTTTCATCCCTTTTTCACAACGAAGGATGCAGACAGTGGGACGGGTCTCGGATTATCCGTCAGCTTCGGAATTTCGCAAGCTCATGGTGGAATTTTATCTGCCAGATCAGAAGAGAGCAGTGGGACAACATTTTCTCTTGCACTTCCATTAAATGAAGAAAGGCAGTGAAATCTTGGAACATATTTTAATTGTGGAAGATGAAATCGAACTTGGCCGATTTTTATCACGTCTCATTGAATTAAAAGGTTTCCGGACAACACATGTGAAAAGTGGAAAGGAATTTGACAAAATTACGGACTTCTCGCTGTTTACACTTGCGTTTATCGATGTCCGTCTTCCGGATCGAAATGGCATAGACGTATTGAAGGCAATGAAAATGCAAGCTACGCATTGCCCGTGTGTAGTTATGACCGGATACAGCACGGTCAAAATCGCTGTAGATGCTATAAAACATGGGGCGGCCGATTTTATAGAAAAACCTTTTGAAGATATTAATTTAATCGACCAATTGATCGACCGACTTCTTGCAAATCCACAATTTGACGTCGGAGAAGAAGCTGAATTCAAGAGGATCGCTATGGAATTGGGTTGTTTCCTTGGGACTAGTCGCTCGATGCATCAGTTGTATGAGCTTGCCTATAAAATTGCGCCTAAGCAAGTTACAGTTTTAATAGAGGGCGAAACAGGAACCGGTAAAGAAGTGCTTACAAAGTTCATCCACGCAGCAAGCCGACGTTCTGCCGGGTCGCTGCTAAATATTAACTGCGGTGCCCTTTCCGAAACAATCTTGGAAAGTGAATTATTCGGTCACGTGAAAGGTGCATTCACTGGTGCCATGACAGACCGGGCCGGATATTTTGAGGCTGCTTCATCAGGTACTCTTTTTCTTGATGAGATCGCTGAAGCCTCCTTATCGACACAAGTAAAACTGTTACGAGTTCTCGAAACGGGCGAGTTCATCAAAATTGGCGGAACGAAAACGGAGCGTACTTCTGCCCGAATCATTGCTGCATCTCATGTCAACCTTGATGAAGCTGTACAACGCGGCGCCTTTAGAGAAGATTTATTATTCCGGCTGGATGTTGTTAAACTGAACATTCCTCCGCTCCGTGAACGTAGGGAAGATATCCCGTTATTAATCGACTTATTCATCGAGCAATCTGGTGAAACAATCACTTTTTCTCCAGACGCATTAGAACTGCTGCAACAACACGATTGGCCGGGAAATATGCGTGAACTATCCAACCTGATCCGCAGAACAGCTGCTATCGTAAAAGAAGGGGCTATCATCACACCAGACTTACTGCCAGATCGGATCATAGGAAAAACGAAATCTTTTCCGATTGCCGCTTCGGTTGAACCAGTCCGTTTCCCCGACGAGTGGAATGACTTTTCAAAAAAAGTAATGAATATTTATAATGGGTCAGAACAACAGTCTCTTGACGATGTTCTGTCTCTTATGAAAACGATGGAAAAACGAACGGCAACTGCACTTATAAAAAAATCGCTCCACGAAACGGCCGGAAATCGTAAAGAAACAGCCCAAAAGCTTGGCGTAACTACAAGAAAGCTCCGTTATTATTTGAATGAAACATGAAAAAGAGGGGGATTCTTCTAGTCCTATATTGACTTAGAGAATCCCCCTATTTAATTAGCTTATTTTTAGTTATCTACTTATAGTAAGAAAGAGCGTTTCGATCAATCAAATGTTAAAACGATTCTTCCATTAATTTTACCTTTTTCCATTTTATCTAGAATCGAATTGACATTGGAAAGCGGAGCAGTTTCAATCTGTGCTTTTACTTTGCCGCGTGCAGCAAAATCAAGCGCTTCTTTCATATCAATACGAGTACCGACGATGGAACCTTTTACAGTAACTCCATTTAAAACTGTGTTAAAAATCGGAATTGGGAGTTCATCATGCGGCAGTCCGACTACAACGAGTGAGCCTCCGCGTTTGACAGAATGATATGCTTGTTCGAATGCAACTTTCGTCACAGCGACACTGATAGCTGCCTGGACACCGCCAACTTGTGATTGAATCGCTTCAGCTGGATCCTCTTTTTTACCATTTACCGTTACATCGGCTCCTAGTTTCTTAGCGAGTTCCAGTTTTTCATCCGCAATATCGACCGCTACAACGTTGAAGCCCATCGCCTTTGCGTATTGCAGTGCGACATGCCCAAGTCCTCCGATTCCATAAATCGCTACCCAATCACCAGGCTTTGCACCGGATACTTTCAACGCTTTATAAGTTGTCACTCCTGCACAGAGGATCGGCGCTGCATCGACAGAACTTAGACTTTCAGGAATTTTGGCCACGTAATCCGCTGCTGCCAGACAATATTCTGCATATGCGCCATCAACGGAATAACCGCCATTCTCCTGATTGTGGCAAAGCGTCTCCTGTCCTTTCAGGCAATAGTCGCATTCCCCGCATGCGGAATACAGCCAAGGAATCCCGACACGATCTCCAACTTTAACAGCTGTCACGCCCGGTCCGATTTTCTCCACGACGCCAACACCTTCATGCCCAGGGATGAGTGGAAGTTTCGGTTTAACAGGCCAATCACCATTGACTGCATGTAAATCAGTATGGCACACACCACAAGCTTCAATTTTTACAAGCGCCTGACCAGGTCCCGGTTTCGGTTTTGGTACATCCTGAAGTTCCAACTCTTGTTGGAATTCGCTTACAATTGCTGCTTTCATAAGTGTTTCTGAATTTTTTTCTTGTTCTTTTCCACTAACGACTGGTGCCTTCATAAATGATTCCTCCCTTTTTGTACTCATCTTCTTATAGTGCAAGATGCGTGCCAACTTGGAAAACTGGTAATTATCGTGTTTTTTGAATAGGACAACCGATAAGACGGCAGATGGAGCCGGTTTTTCGGCTAAGGTGGACAGGAAAACGGCTGGAGGAGGGGAATCATGAAATTTAACTAGACGGAAAAAAAGGTTATTGCAGAAAGTCGATGTAACCGACTATCCACAATAACCTCTATAGCCAGACTGTTTCAGTAGGCTGCTTTAAAAATACCGATAATATCTTTTTCGGTGCCTTGAATCGGGTTGCTTCCGGCGTTTCCGTCTTCTAGAGCAAGTCTCGCCATTAATTCGAAGTCTGATGACTTCACACCGAGTACTTGAAGATTGCTTGGAATATTGACGTCTTTCGATAGGTTTTTGATAGCTTCTATTGCTTTAAATGCGGCATCCCGTTTTGAGATTCCTTCGATGTTTTCTCCCATGAATTCCGCGATGTTTGCGAACTTTTCCAGGTCTGAAATCATGTTGTATTCCAGTACATGCGGCAGCAAGACAGCGTTTGCTATGCCGTGTGGAATATCGTATAGACCGCCTAATTGGTGTGCCATGGCATGGACGTAGCCTAATCCTGCATTATTGAACGCCATGCCGGCGAGCAGGGAGGCGTTTGTCATATTGTCCCGGGCAATCATATTGCGTCCATTGGCTACTGCCTGTCTTAAGTTGTCGGAAATAAGTTTTATGGCTTGAATGGCCATAGAGTCCGTGACGGCATTAGCTCCAAGCGATATATACGATTCAATTGCGTGGGTTAAAGCATCCATTCCGGTTGCTGCTGTTAAGCTTGCTGGTTTATCAATCATTAGCTCAGGGTCGTTTATAGATACGAGTGGTGTATTTCTCCAGCTCACAATAACATATTTTATTTTCTTTTCAACATTCGTGATGACGCAATGGCGTGTAACTTCACTGCCTGTTCCTGCGGTTGTATTGACACAGACAATAGGGGGCAGTGGATGTTGCAGTTTTTCGATACCTGCATAGTTTTCATATAAATCGCCGTCATGCGTTGCGGCAATACCTATCCCTTTTCCGCAGTCATGTGCACTGCCTCCGCCCACTGTGATAATCAGATCGCATTCTTTTTCTTGGTACTCTTTCAAACCGTCGTAAATATTATAATCTTTAGGATTTGGTTCTACTCCGTCAAAATAGGCGACATTGATTCCGACCTTATTCAATGAGTTGACGACTTTGGTAACAGGTCCATTTTCCAGTCCTTTTAGAAATTTATCTGTTACAATTAAAGCCTTTTTACCGCCCAGTATTTCACAGCGTTCACCAACTACCTCAACTGAACCATTTCCGAAAAAGTTTACGGTCGGTGCGAAAAAGTCATACATGTTACGTCCTCCTTTAGTTGTTTTTTAGTATAGTACTTCTCTTATTCCCAACGCCCAGTCATGACTTTCTTCCGTGTATAGAAGTTCACACCATCTTTCCCGTTGGTGTGCAGGTCGCCGTAAAACGAATCCTTCCAACCTGAGAAAGGGAAGAAAGCCATCGGCGCCGGTACACCGATATTTACTCCGAGCATTCCGGCATCAATATTTTCGCGGAATGTACGGACATGACCACCGTCTCTAGTGAAAATACAAGCGCCGTTAGCAAACATGGATTGGTTTGATAATTCAATTGCTTCATCCAAGTTTTTCACTCGGCTAATCGATAGGACAGGTGCGAATATTTCGTCTTGCCAAATTTTCATCTCACTCGTCACATGATCAAAAATAGTCGGTCCGACAAAATAGCCTTTTTCCTGAGCTGTGTTGTCTAGACGACCGTCATGAATCAATGTAGCACCTTCTTGTTCGCCAGTCGCAATGTACTGTTCCGTACGTTCTTTATGCGTATCTCGGATGACGGGACCCAGAAATATGCCTTCATCTAACCCATTTCCAATTGTCAGTTCATTTGCCCGATTGAGTAATGTTTCAACAAATTCTTCCGCGATTTCGTCTTCAACCGCAACTACCGAACACGCCATGCAACGTTCGCCTGCTGAGCCGAATGCTGCATTGATAATTTGATTAGCGGCGTTTTCCAGGTTGGCGTCTTTAAGAACGATGGAGTGGTTTTTCGCCCCAGCTAGAGCTTGAACACGCTTCAGATTATCGGTCCCTCGCTTATAAACATATTCAGCAACAGGCTGTGACCCGACAAACGAAATGGCTGCAATCTTTTTATGGTCCAAGATTCCATTCACCACGTCATGTGCCCCGTGGACGATATTAAATACACCTTTTGGTAAGCCAGCTTCCTCCAGCAGTTCAGCCAATCGGTTTGCCAACAGCGGCGTACGTTCAGAGGGCTTCAATACAAATGTATTCCCCATGGCAATCGCCATCGGAAACATCCAGCATGGAACCATCATCGGGAAGTTGAACGGAGTGATGCCGCCGACGACACCGACCGGATAGCGGTAAGTACCTGATTCCAGACCTGAAGCGATGGATGGTAAATTGTCACCCATCATCAACGTAGGAGCGCCTGCTGCAAATTCTACACATTCAATTCCACGGAGCACTTCGCCATGTGCTTCTGTAAAATTCTTACCATTTTCAACTGTTATGATCCGAGCGAGCTCATCCCAATGATCCACCAGCAGTTGCTGATACTTGAAAAGAATTCGAGCACGGCGCGGCACAGGAACTTCTTTCCATGTAACAAATGCTTCGCTGGCAACTTGGACTGCAGAATCTAAATCCTCTTTTGTGGAAATCGGAACATTAGCGATGACTTCACCTGTCGCAGGGTTGTAGACCTCTTCTGTTTGATCAGTTGTAGCCGATACCCATTCACCGTTAATATAGTTTTTTAGTGTCTCAATTTTTGTTATTGTCATCTTTATGACCTCCTATTTATTAAAACTGGTAGTCGTAGCAAACGTGGTAAAGACTCGCGATATTTTCTTCAGTCGGCACTTTTGGATTATTGCCGGGACTTCCACTATCCATAGCGTCTTTTGACATTTTGTTGATAGCGCTTACAAATCCATCTCGAGGAATTCCCCATCTTTCTAGGTTAGGAATGTTCAATGAATTGCATAAATCTTTGACAGACTGAACGGCAAATTCGGCAGCAACTTCGTTTGTGAATTGCTTGGCATTGGGTGAAAATATTCTTCCGATGTCTGCAAGTCTATCAATACATGAATCCTTGCTATACTCTAATATGGCAGGCAAAAGCATCGCATTTGAAAAGCCATGTGGTACATCAAATAGTGCCCCGATTGGTCTAGACATGCCATGTACCAGGCATACAGAAGCATTTGAAAATGCGCTTCCTGCCTGCAATGCAGCGAGGGACATACCTGCTCTTGCTTCAAGATTTTGTCCTTCCATGTAAGCTTTGTAGAGATTTTCGGAAATTAGTTTGATAGCCGATAGGGCCATCATATCTGTCATTGGATGAGCCTTTTTAGAGATATATGCTTCGATCGCATGACTCAGTGCGTCTACTCCCGTGGCGGCTGTTACATTCTGTGGTGAGGAGAGAGTTAATAAAGGATCAACAATCGCAACATTTGGCATAAAGGCAGGCTGTTTAATCATCATTTTTACTTGAGTAGTTGAATTTGTAATGACAGTAACATCTGTTGCTTCTGAACCTGTTCCAGCAGTTGTTGGAATTGCAATATGAGGTATGGGTGTTTGGTCGGCTATTTTTTGCTGTCCCATATAATCTCCGATATACCCTCCGTTGGCAGCCAGTACCGCGACCGCTTTCCCAGTATCGATACAACTTCCGCCTCCTAATGAAATAATGAGGTCGCATTGTTGATGTTGAAAAAGTTGTAGCGAGTTCTCTACATATTGATCTGTAGGCTCTGAAGCCACCCCGAGAAAAACAATACTGTCGACGGAGTTACTGGATAAATATTTTTGGCAATCTTCAATATAACCTAGTTTTTCCATCACATGGTCGCTGATGATTAACGCTTTTTTACCATGTAAGGAAGCTTTTTCACCAACTTGCTTAAAAGAATCTTGTAGATAAAGTATAGTCGGTGGCATTTGAAAAGTTTTACTAGTTCCCATTGCTTCAACTCCTTTTTGTTCTATAACTCTGTTAGTACCTTCAGTGAATTCAAAACAGGTAATAAAAAAGTGTAGCTGATTAGCTACACTTTTTATTGATGACTTGAGTGTAGCACTGAGGCTACACTTAAGTCAAGATGTTAAATTTTCTTAATTTTTTATACAAAGTTGTTCTATGGATGCCCAGTAACTCTGCAGTACGTGACTTATTCCCATCCGTTTGATCCAATAAGTCTAAAATAATTCTTTTTTCCTCTGAATCTTGTTTTTCTCTCATGCTTTCTAATGTGGCAACGCTTTGCTCGTTCAAGATGCTTTGTGGCAAGTCGGTCTGCTCGATGATTTCGGAAGGAACTCTCTTAACCAAGTCCTCTATGACGTCGATTAATTCCTCAATGTTACCGATCCAATGGTGGTTCATTAAATAGGTTACGGCAGATGGTGAAAAGGATTTTTCCGGAATTTTATACGCAAAACAAATTTCACGCATGAAGTGTGACAATAAGAAAGGGATATCCTCTTTTCTTTCGTGAAGTGGCGGAATGATGAGTTGTAATGGATTTAATTGTGCATACAACTCCGAACTGAAATCATTCGTTTCTGCCAGTTCACTTAAATTCCGTGTAGATGAGATGATTAGCTGAATGGGGAGGTCCACTGGTTTTTTTCGCAGGACATTTAGCAATTTCTTTTGAATAGCTATAGGCAGGAAGTCGATATCCTGCAAGTAGAGCGTACCTTTTCTATCCCCTGAAAGTATGCCAGGCTCTCCATCTGGATTCCCAAAAAGCTGATCTTCTATTATGTGTGGTTCCTCATTCTTGCATGAAATGCAGATGAATGACTCCGCATTCCGTGGGCTTAGGTGATGAATACTTTCCGCAAATGCTTTTTTTCCGGTTCCATGTTCTCCATTCAATAATACAACGACTTCTGTACGCGCAGCTGTCCGTGCTTTTCGTTTCAAATTAGAAATAGCTTCACTCGAGCCGATGATTTGATCGAAACTCGAGAGATTATCTTGGGAGGAAGGGGGTGATTCAGTATCCGACATGATCTTCTGAAGCTGCAGCCGTTCGTATATACGATAAATATCCGAAACGCCTTCAAAGATTAGCATACCGATTGCAGCTACCACTTTGCCATTCTTCCAAATAGGAATTCGGTGCACTACCATGTCTTGGCCTTGTATATTCTGAAGGACCCCACGTTCTGGGATTCCTTTTTGAACCGTTTCATGCAGATTAGTGTTTTCGATCACGTCTATGACATGCCTGCCAATCGCTTCTGTTCTTGGAACTCCAGTAAATTTACTATAAGCTGCATTAAATTCAATGATTATCCCATTTTCATCTACAACCGCCACACCTTCGTACGCTTTTTCCAAGATGACATCTAAAACGTCGGAAACTTTATCGTTCTTCACATAGCTCTCCATCAAAGCGGCAATCCCACTAAAGATTTCCTTGTATGTGATGAGGCCCGTCAGCACTCCGTGTTGATCCGTAATCAAAAATACATCCGCAGGGAGGGGAGCCAGATCGCTTAAAAGTGTGTTCTCTTCTATTTGTGCAACTTGCAGAGTAGGGAAGGTCTCAAGTAAATCATCGCCTTCATCGCCGTTAACGAAAGCTTCCATCACATCTTTAGGAGTCACGACGCCATATGGTTTATGATGCGGATCCACTATGGGAAGAAAGTCTAACTTAAGTTCTTTCATTACTTTCGCCGCTTCAAGTAAGGTCTTATTGGATTGAATAAAGGCTGGAGTTTCGACCATCCAATTCTGGACAGACATCCACTTCCTATCGTTTTCAAACTGAATAAGAATATCAACAAAAGATTCATCAAATTTATGCATAAGAGCCTCCGTTACCGATCAATTTTAAGTCTTCATCCACCCATTATAACGCATCCCTATGACAGTTGGTATCACGCCCTGTTACTGTTGAATCTTGTTGTCCATTGGTTGAAAAAACGTTATCAGGGTGACTTCATTTATATATTTAATTAGTTGCCATAGCGATAGAAAGGTGCGGTGCATGGCTGGTTTGGTTCGTTGCAACTGGACTAATGTGCGGTCGGGAAGAGTTTTGGTTCGATCCGGCATGACTTTGGTTCGTTCCTATGCTACTTTGGTTCGGTACCACCCGAGTTTGGTGCTTTACGCGGCTTCTTATTTTCAGAATACCTCCCGAGTTTTCTCCACCACAACCAGCTTCCATCTTTGTTCGTTTCCTCTATTGACATCAAAATTCCCAGTTGATATATTATGTGTAACCGGTACCACATTGTATGAATGTGGTACCGGTTACACAAGACCAGAATGAAGGTGGAATGGTTGGCGAATATACGGGATGTTGCCCAGAAGGCAGGAGTTTCAGTAGCGACTGTTTCACGTTATTTGAATAATAAGGGCTATATTAGTGAAGAAGCGAAACGTGTGATTTCAGCGGCGGTTGAGGAGCTGAATTATCGACCGAGTTTAGTGGCGCGTTCGCTAAATACAAAGCAAGCCATGTTTATCGGATTGATCGTGCCAGACATCGTCAATCCGTTTTTTCCTGAGTTGGCTCGTGCAATAGAAGACGTGGCGCTAGAGTATGACTACACCGTCGTTCTATGTAATTCGGATGAAAAGATTGAGAAGGAAATTCATTATCTTAATACGTTGCAGCAAAAATATGTTGCGGGATTCATAGTGGCGGCGAGTCATGCAGAAACCTCCCATTATACAGATTTGAATGTTCCAATCGTCGCCATTGACCGTCGGATCCATCCGTCAATTCCTTTGGTGGCGACAGATAATAGAGAAGGTGCGCGTATCGGGACGGAGCATTTACTGGCGAACGGTTGTCGGAAAATCCTTTGTATGAAAGGACCATCTGGATTAGGCCCGGCAGATGATCGTTTGATGGGTTTTATGGATGCAGTAGAAGGCAAAGATATAGAAATAGAGGTAGTGGAAAGTCCGTTCCAATTTGATGCGTCGGAGTCGATTGCACGGACTATTTTACAGCAACAGTCCATCGACGGTATTTTCGCGAGTAGTGATGTATCTGCAGCAGGCGCAATGAAAGCGGCCTATTCGCTAGGTATCTCTGTGCCGGATCAATTGCAAATTGTCGGATATGACGGCACGATGCTTGCTGGCCAGCTGACACCGAGTTTAACGACGGTGGCTCAGGACCTGTACCAGATTGGTGCGTTAGCATCCAGGATGCTCATTAAATTGATTGAAGGACAGGAACTGGAAGAGAGTGAAATTCAGATACAAGCTGAATTGATTATTCGAGGAACAACAAGGAGTGGAGCTTGATGATAACGGTGATCGGCAGTGCCAATATGGATTTAGTTGTTGGGACGGATAATTTCCCTACGCAGGGCGAGACAGTTCTCGGCGATATTTTTGATACAGTACCCGGAGGGAAAGGTGCGAATCAAGCGGTTGCGGCAGCAAGGCTTGGAAGCAGTGTCCATATGGTGTGCTGTGTAGGTGACGATATGTTCGGCAAGAGTATCGTAAGCAATTTGCAAAAGAATGAAGTCGATTGTACAGGAGTTGGCGTGGTAGACGGCGCTTCAGGGATCGCTAATATTTTATTGTCGGAAGGCGATAACCGGATCATCGTGGTGCCGGGTGCGAATTCATTGCTGACGCCGGCTCATATCGACGCGATGGACGAAGTCATCAAGAAAAGTAAAGTCGTTATGTTCCAGCTGGAGATTCCGATTCCAACCGTCATGTATGCACTGGAAAAATGCCGCGAATTCGGTGTGCCTGTTTTGATGAATCCGGCACCTGCCGGAGGATTCAAAGCGGAAATGTTGCCGTTCATTACGTATTTAACGCCAAATGAAACCGAGTGTGAACAGCTTTTCGGAGTCGATATGGTCGATGCGTTAGAGACGCATCCAAACCGATTGATTGTGACGCTCGGCAGTGAAGGGGCGCGTTATTTTGATGGGCAGCGACATGTGATCGTGGAAGGTTTCAAGACGAAAGCTGTTGACACGACAGGAGCAGGGGATACATTCAACGGTGCGCTTGCTCATGGCATCGTCGAAGGAATGGATCTTGAGCGAGCTGTTCGTTTCGCCAATGCAGCGGCTTCGCTGTCCGTGGAAAAGTTCGGTGCGCAAGGCGGAATGCCCGCTTCTGAAGAAGTGGAAAAACGTATGGAAGAAGGATCAGAAGTACAATGAAGAAAAACGGAATGATCAATCGTGAACTAGCGGCAGTGCTTGCGAGAATGGGACATACCGATCAATTGACGATCGCAGATTGCGGTCTTCCGATTCCTGAAGGCGTGCCTTGCATCGACTTGTCTTACAAGCTTGGAAAGCCGGGTTTCACAGAGGTTTTATTCGAATTGCTGAAGGATTTTGAAGCGGAGAAAGTGTATATCGCGGAAGAAATGAAAGCCGAGAATATTGAGATATATGAAGAAATGGAACGAGTAGGAAGCCCGTTCACCGAGGTTTCTCACGAAGAACTAAAAGAATTGTCCAAACAGTCCAAGGTCATTATTCGTACAGGAGAAGCGACACCGTATGCGAATTGTATTTTGCAGTCAGGCGTCATATTCTGAAAGTGGGTGAGCAGAGATGATTGCGATGAGTGGAATTTCAAAAAGCTTTAATGGAAACAAAGTGTTGGAAGACGTCCAATTTGAAGTGAAAAAAGGCGAAATCCATGCGCTCATGGGTGAGAACGGAGCAGGTAAATCCACAATGATGAAGATTTTGACCGGCATTTATTCGCGTGATGCGGGAGAAGTGTGGGTCAAAGGAGAGAAAGTGGAGTTCAAGAACGCAAAAGAAGCAGAAGAAGCGGGCATTGCGGTCATTCACCAAGAGCTAAATATTCTACCGGACTTGACGGTGGCGGAAAACTTTTATTTAGGTAATGAGCAGACGTTTGGCAAGAGCGGTATCTTAAAGACGAAAGAAATGAACCGGCAAGCTGAAGAGATTTTATCCAAATTGGGACTCGATATCGATGCACGTACGGTCACGCGCGAGCTTTCTGTCGGTAAACAGCAGATTATAGAGATCGCAAAGGCAGTTTCATCCAATGCAGAAGTGATTATCATGGATGAGCCGACTGCTGCTTTGACCGATCGGGAAATCGAAACGTTATTTGAGACGGTTCGTTCATTGCAGGCACAAGGAGTGTCGTTCGTTTATATTTCGCATAGGATGGAAGAAATTTTTGCGATGTGTGATCGAATCACGATTTTACGGGACGGCCAGTATGTCGGTGTACGGAAAATTAAAGAAACGACATTTGAAGAAATTGTGCAAATGATGGTAGGCCGGGAATTAGGGGAACGGTTCCCTAAACGGTCACATGATATCGGCGATGTCAAGATGAAAGTGGAAGGTTTGACGCATGACGGATTTTTCGAAGATGTGTCGTTCGAAGTGCGCAAAGGTGAAATTCTAGGCATTGCAGGTTTGATGGGTGCAGGCAGAACAGAAGTCATCCAATCCATATTCGGGTATAGGAAACTGACTTCCGGCCAGATTTTTATTGACGGCAAACCGGTAACAATCTCAAATCCTTTGCAGGCAAAAAAGCTTGGCATTGGATACGTCACAGAAGACCGGAAATCAGAAGGACTGATTTTGGATTTCTCTGTAAGGGACAATATGAGTTTGACGAATTTTGATCGCATTTCCCAATCAGCAATTATCCGGAAGGGGAAAGAAAATGCGCTTTACGATATGATGTCGAAACGGTTGCGCGTTCGAACATCCGGTCCTGAACAGGCAGTGAAGTCGTTGAGTGGCGGCAATCAGCAAAAAGTCGTCATTGCGAAATGGTTGGGGATCGAGCCGGATATTTTGTTTTTGGATGAACCGACAAGAGGTGTGGATGTCGGAGCAAAGAAAGAAATTTACAGCATTATCAATGAATTAGCTGAACGGGGAGTGGCGATCGTAATGATTTCATCTGAATTGCCGGAGGTCATCGGTATGGCGGATCGCGTCTTGGTCATGCATGAAGGTCAGTTGATGGCGGACATTCCGAAAGAGGACATGACACAAGAACGGATTATGCATTTTGCAACAGGAGGTGACAAAGTTGTCCAAGCCTAATATGAAGGGGTCGTTACAGAAACTAGGTCCAGTAATTGGGCTGCTTCTGATCATTGTTATTATTTCAATTATGAGCCCAAGCTTTTTGACACTGAATAACTTATTTAATGTGCTGCGTCAAGTGTCCATTAATGCCTTGATTGCGTTCGGGATGACGTTTGTTATTTTGACCGGCGGTATTGATCTATCGGTCGGATCCATCCTGGCTTTAACAGGTGCAGTGACGGCAGGTATGATGTCGGGCGGTATGGATCCGTTGCTTGCGATGTTGCTTGGCGTATTACTCGGTGTGATACTCGGAGCGATCAACGGTTTGATTATCGCGAAAGGGAAAGTCGCACCATTTATCGCAACACTTGCAACGATGACGATTTTCCGAGGGCTGACACTTGTCTATACAGAAGGACGCCCGATTTCAGGTCTAGGGGATTCTGCAGTCTTCACAATGTTAGGCAAAGGATACTTTTTCGGTATTCCGGTACCGGTCATTACGATGTCCATCACCTTTGCGGTACTCTACTTCATTTTAAAGAAGACGACATTTGGCCGCCGAGTTTATGCAGTGGGCGGTAATGAAGAAGCGTCACGTTTATCTGGTATTAATGTCGATCGAATTAAGATTTATGTATACTCATTGGCAGGTGGTTTGACTGCAATCGCTTCGTTGATTCTGACGTCGCGTTTGAATTCAGCTCAGCCGACTGCAGGGAATATGTTTGAACTCGACGCGATTGCCGCTGTTGTTCTTGGCGGGACAAGTTTGACTGGCGGACGAGGCTGGATTGTCGGTACGTTGGTCGGTGCGTTGATTATCGGTGTTCTGAACAATGGTCTGAATTTGATTGGTGTATCTTCTTTCTTCCAACAGGTTGTAAAGGGTGCAGTAATATTAATTGCGGTTCTCTTGGATCGTAAAAAAACAGCATAAGGAGATGTATACAGAATGAAGAAAATGAAATGGGCATTACTTATGGTAGTCGTTTTAGTATTGGCCGCTTGTTCTACAGAGCAGCCGGGTTCGAAGTCCTCGTCAGATAATGGGGATGCAGGAAAAGATGGAGACAAAGAGTTTAAAATCGGTCTTTCCGTTTCAACTTTGAATAACCCATTCTTCGTGACGTTAAGTGAAGGGGCAAAAGAGCAGGCGAAAGAATCAGGAGCGAAAATCATCGTAGTCGATGCGCAGGACGATGCGTCTAAACAAGCAAGTGACGTAGAAGATTTAATTCAACAAGGTGTCGATTTATTGATCATCAATCCGACAGATTCAGAAGCTGTTGTTTCTGCAGTGGAATCTGCGAATAATTCCAATATCCCAGTAATCACAGTAGACCGTAGTGCTGAAGGCGGAGAAGTTGTTTCGCATATTGCATCAGATAATAAAGCAGGCGGTGTATTGGCTGGAGAATATTTGCTTGAATTGTTAGGTGAAAATGCCAAAGTCGCTGAACTCGAAGGGATTGCAGGATCTTCAGCAGCTCGTGACCGAGGAGAAGGTTTTAACGAAGCAGTCGACGGAAAAGTAGACATCGTAGCAAAGCAAACTGCGAACTTCAACCGTGCGGAAGGTTTGACTGTAATGGAAAACATTCTGCAAGCAAACCCAGAAATTACAGGCGTGTTCGCTCATAATGACGAAATGGCGTTAGGTGCTTTGGAAGCAATCCAATCTGCTGGAAAAGATATCGTTGTCATCGGATTTGATGCAACAGACGACGCAGTCAAATCAGTAAAAGACGGCAAGCTGGCAGCAACAATCGCACAAAAACCTGAAGAAATCGGGAAGAAAGCAATGGAAGCCGCGATTGCCGCATTGAATGGCGAAGATGTGGATGCGGATATTCCAGTTGATTTGGAATTGATTAAGGAATAAATAGTGGATTAAAAGTACTCTCTGGCCGTCCGAACGGCTGGGGAGTTTTTTGATTGGATTTGATGTGAAATAATTGTTCAAGAGATTGAAAGGATATTCTATACGAGTCGTAACCTAACAGAGAGTATAGGAAGAAACTGCTGTATGAGCGTTTGGAATGGTTTTATGATCGAGTTCATTGTATTTATGATCGCTTGGGGTGTATGTATGAGCGGCTGAGGGGCAGATATGATCGGACCGTGGGGATTTATGAGCGTGTAAAGTTGTTTTATGATCGCGGGCAATCGAATGAGACAATAAATGTAGCTTTCGAGATGCAATTTTGTATAAATCCTAGACCTACGCAGGAAGTAGGTAGTTACGAATCAAGTGAAACAAGAAGTACTGGCATCATTTGTCATTACCAATTAACTAACAACGCTCACCTGAAATCGTTTATACTAGATAGAAGAAGGAGGAGTTTACCTTGAAAGCAATAAAAATACTCATCACAACAGTCGTCCTTATAGCTGCGATCGGCTATGGTGTATATTATTTCGGCAGCAAGCTCGTCGCGGATGAAGTGATGGATCAAGTGGAAGCAGAACTAGAAAGTAATGGTCAACTCGAAGCGATTAAGCAGGAAGTACGGAATGATCCCGAGCTCCAAGCATTTATCGCGGAAGGAAAAAATATAGATGATCGCAATTTGCCTTTTAAAACCAAAGATCAGGCGGTGCGTGTTTTAGTAAAGAAATTTAGTGTGAGCGAACTCGCTGAACTCCAATCCAAGATGAAAAGTGGCTTATCTGCGGAGGAAAAGCAAGAGTTGCTCTCTCGGTATGAAGATAGACTTTCCGAAGATGAATTATTGGCTTTGAAAGTGTTGGCTTACAAAGAGCTGGCGAATGAATAGTTTTAAATAGACCCCGACTTTGAAAGAGTTGGGGATTTTTTGTGCAAAATAATTGGATTTGTCGTTTGATGGTTGGGTATCCTGTTTTGAAGATTGTCGATTTGTTTTGGGCAGTTGAGTGTAGGTTATGACCGCAAAGTTGTAGAAGAGTTAAGAAGGTTCAAAGCTCTACATTTTACCTTAAACAACTTTAATGTTAAAATACTTTACGACGAAAAAAGATGGAAGAAGTGAGTGTAAATGAAACTGACTAAAAAAATGATCCTGACGAACACCTTACTATTCATCTTCATCCTTGGATTTGTTCTCGGTTTTGGTGCAGTGTTCGGCAGTGAAAATATTTTAATTGGTGTGTCGACGATTACCGCGATGTTGATGTTGCTGGAAAGAGATTTGACGAGCCATCCGATTAGAAATACCATGAAATTTGTTGTATTGAACCTTTTCATCGGTATAGCCGCATTCTTAACAGGTTTCAATATGTGGCTGGCGATTCCAATCAACTTCATAGCGATGTTTGTCATTAGCTATTCGTTGTTGTTTAATTTGAAAAATCCTCTCTACTTTCCTTTCTCCCTTCAATATGTATTCATTTTAGCCATGCCGGTAGCTGCAGATCAAATGCCTCTTCGACTGGCTTCTCTCGCTTTTGGTGCGCTTGCGATCATGGGTATGCAAATGCTGGCGAACAAAAACAGAATCACGAAGAGTGGCGATCAAAAAGTCCAGACGATCTGTACAGCCTTGATTGAAAAGATGAGGCTCTTGCAAAAAGGTGAACCGCTCGAAGAAATTACTGAACAAATCACCAGTGATATTAGCGGTTTGCGAGGTATTGTGTACGATAAAAGAGAAGAAAATTACTTTTTGACTGAAGAGGGACGTTTGAAATTAAATATTTCCGTTGCACTGGAAAAAATTGATATTCTGCTCGATGAAATTTCCGAGGAAGAAATGCGGGAAGTTATGCTGCAAGATATCATACAGTGTCTTGAATTGGCTATCGATGGCTTGCAAGATAAAGAAACGATGACTTTATTGGAAGATACCTTTGACCAAATGCTGCATAAATATAAAGCGGAACGTAATCATAATATAGTTGTGTTGCGCATGCTCAATCATATTGGTTTCTTAAAAGACAATTTGGCTGAATTAAGTAACTTAGGCAAAGAGCACTATAACGTTGTCAAAAGGTTAGAACAAATTCCGCAGAAATTCCAAAAGTTAACGATTAGTGAAACGCCAAGTCATACGAATTCAATCAAGCTGTCGTACGCGATTCGAATGGCGGTTGGAATCAGTCTTACAGGATTCATGATAGACTTTTTTGATCTAGTGGAAGGTCGCTGGATGATGTTCACGGTATTGTCTGTTATTATCCCTCTGTATGAACAATCTCAAAAGAAGATGCGCGACCGTATATTTGCGACGACAATTGGAGCTGTTGCCGTCACTATTTTATTTATGATATTTCAAAGCTATACAGCTCGTTCCGTCTTGCTTATGATGGCAGGTTACTTGATGAGCTATGTTAAAGCGTATCGATATAACACAATCCTCGTTACATTCTCTGCAATCGGCGCAGTGGCTTTGGTCACGGGTACGACAGAGGTGTTGACGTTGGAACGAGTTGCGTTCGTAGTGGCAGGAGTTATTTTGGCCTTGCTTATCAATAAGTTTATTCTGCCGTATAAACTGGAGGACGCGAATCGTGATTTATGGTCAATGTACAATGATACGGTCCATGAAATGTTAGTGGAAGCAAAAGAAAAAGTGAAGGGGGGCGGTGATCAGCATGCCATCAAAAATTTATTATTAATCACTACGATGGTTGAGGATCGACTGAAGCTGAATAATCAAGATACCCAAAGTACAGATGGAGTTGCATGGCTAAAGCATCAGCGGCGGGCTGCAAATACTCTTTATGAACTATATGGATGGATCGACCAACATGGCTTGCAGGAATCCAATATCCCAGCCGTCAATATGGGTCTGCAGGTCCTTTTAGAGGAGTCGATCCAGGAGACTGGTCTTCGACAGGCAATTGTGGAAATGGAACAAGTGATTCACTCCACTCCAAGAATAGAAGATCGAATGGTGCTGAGCATGATTTTGGAAGTGATGGAGGAAAAGTACTCCGCTATGCTGACAAGGTAAATAGTTTTACAATGTTTATAAACTTTTCTAACATTGAATGAAAATCCCCCGGCGTAAACAGTTCATCTGTCCATGCCGGGGGATTTTATTTTGCTTATTACTCTTTCAAATCTTCAATTGAATTAATTTCCATATAGGTTGGTACGACTAGACCGATTTTCACATCTTCCATGCTTACACCGATATCGTCCAGTTTGTCTTCAAACTTTTCCATATATGTTGCATGTGTGATTGGCAACCAGCCTGCAAGCAATACATCTGCACTGCCATCAGCAACTGCTGTGTACATTGGACCTGCTTCGACTTGTGACATTTCAACTTTATACCCCAAGTCTTCCAATACAAGAGCCATCATATTCGTGCTTGCAACTGTACTGTCCCAAGCTACGTATACAAATTTAATCGTATCGCCGTCTACTTTTTCTACACCGTCTGTCCACTCAGCAACTTTGTCTTCATTGGCATCGATCCAGTTTTGAGCTGCTACTTTTGGATCTTCTCCGTCAATGATTTCCACCATGATTTCAGCCATATCTTCTTCTGTCCAGTGGAAGTTTTTCAGAACTTGGTAAGCTTCCGGTAAGTCTTCTTCTAGACCAAGACGTCCGATTGTGTGAATTTCTTCCGCCCCACCGTAAGAACCTTCTGGATCTTCAAGGTATTTAAGATCATATTTTGCGAATTTCCAGTGTGGAGACCATCCTGTTACGATGATTGGCTCTTCTTTGTCATACGCTTTTTTCAATGCTGCCGTCATGGCTGCGCCTGAACCTGTAACAACGTCCCACTTTTCTAAGTTGTAATCTTCAAGTGCACGGTCCGTTGCTTCCATGATGCCCGCGCCTGGGTCGATTCCTGTAATCTTGTAGTCTACTGCTTTACCGATGGATTCTGTTGCGCCTGTTGCGTCTTTGTCTCCGTCAGTTTTTGATGTGTCCTCATTTTTGTCGCCGCCACATGCAGCAAGACCTACTGCTAATAGAGCGACTGAGCTGAATCCTAGAACTTTCTTTTTAAATGACACGATACAGTTCCTCCTTGTATTTGGTTGCAAGTGAGATGGACGTTTTGTTGTCCAACGTCTGTATAGTATGTACAACCTTTTTGTTTCCGCTGTCATAGCGAACCTTTACTAGTATAACTGTAATATGTTTGCAATACAACCGTTTTACCTATATTTATTGTATGTACAGTTTTTACTGTACAAAGTGTCTGATCTATTTAATCGAAAAATTCATTCGTCAAATCACCATTCATTCCGATCGCCGCCGCGCTGCCTGTGCCCGCTGCAATAATTAATTGAGATGGGACAATATGTGCTGCGTCGCCTGCTGCATAGACGTTCCATACACTGGTGCGTCCATATTCATCGGTTGAAATTCCTCCATATTCATTACGCTCACAGCCTAGTTCTGCTGCAAATTGGTTAGGGTGGCTCCAGAGTGGGGAGGCGAATCCGCCGGTGCGGTCGATGAGTGTGCCGTCTTCCAGTCGAATGCTTTCAAGTTGTCCGTTTTTTCCTTCCAGTCCTGCGATCATGTCGTCTATGATTTGTATTCCTTTCGCATTAAGTTTTTTGCATTCTTCCGCTGTAAGCTGACCTTCGCCGTTTGTAAAGACGATCAAATCACGGCTCCATGTATAGACTTCTGCTGCAATTTTGAAGACATTCTTATCCGCAATAACGGCGAGAGGCTGATCGCGAAGTTCCCAGCCGTCACAGTAAGGGCAGCTGAATATGGATGTTCCGTAGAAGCGTTCAATATCCGGGATATTTGGTTGTTCGTCCTGTAAACCGACTGCCAATAAAATTTTCTGACTGCGAAAGATTTTTCCACCCGCCGTCCTTAATTCATAATGTGTCTCGTCTATTCTCTCAATGGAAGCAATTCGCTCATTGTGAAACTCAACGGAAGGGTAATTCGCAATTTCCTCTCGGGCGAGTCGTCTTAATTCAGCAGGCTGGATGCCGTCTCTTGTTAAAAAACCATGTGCTTCCCGTGTCACTCGATTCCGTGCATGGTCGTCATCAAATATAACCGTTTTTCGTCTCGCCCGACCGAGTACCAGGGCTGCGCTCAATCCAGCGGGTCCACCGCCAATAATTGCACATTCATAAAGCATATCGTCACTCATTCCCTTTCTTGTCATTATGCTTCTTTAATTCCCCGATATACATGCAGCAAACTAAGAGAGGTGGATGGAGGTACTGCATTTCTCAATGAAGGGGTCAAATGATAGGTAATGTTCAGTGGGCATTCAGGCACTTTCGATAAATTAGGAAAACGCTATACTATGAGAAAACTGGTTTAGGAGGAAGAAGAATGAAAAGTATTAGTAGATTACTGATGTTAGTTCTTTCCGCCATCGTACTCAGCGCTTGTGCTGAATCGGCAGATAACCTGACGATGCAAGAAGTCCAAACACGTCTGGATCAATCACCGGAAGAATTGAAGAGTTATGAAATCGACATGGCGTTGACGGTGCTTGCGAAAGATATGGCAAAGGGAGAGCAGAAACAGGTTAACAAAGGGAAAATACAATACGTCGACAAGGAGTCGCCTGATTTCCATGCATCGTACGTAACAACAACGGATGGTCAGCTGAACGATACGAAAGCAGAAGTTTATAAAAAAGCAGAAGTTGTATTGGCTAATGAAAACGGAGGAAGGTGGGAAGATGTTTCAGGTCAATATACAGAAGAAGAATTGTTAAATGTCCAATACGAAAAAGTGATCGATCGACTCGGAGAAGTCAAAGAAGAATTGGCAATGAAAGAGAAGGACAATGAATATATTTTTACATACGACGGAAATGACCAAGACTTTTATAAAGTATTTCAGGAACTATTTAATATGTCGTTTAAAGGTGTCGATTCATCGAATATCGCTTCAAAGCTCGAAGTAAAGATTGCGAAAGATCATATGAGATTGAAAGAGTTCCATTATGAAGCAGAAGGGAAAAATCCTACGCAGTCTGTAACGATTTCCGTGGATTTGAATTATGGGAAGGTGAATGAGGCGGAGGAAATCATGCTGCCTGAGGTGGAGTAAATGGGGGATTGAACAAGTAGCTTTTGCTTCCTACACCACATGATATGTATAAAGGAGTGATTAAGCATTCCACTTACCATAAAACGGTAGTGGAATGCTTTTTATTATTTGAAAACCGCAAAAGCCTAAGCTCTCACGGTCATTTACCCTCTTGTATATCGTCTTTTCGTGGTACCAGATCAAAAATATCATGATCTTCAAATGCATCGACCAGACGATCTAGCCATTCATAATAATCTTGAACGTATCGAAGCTTCTCTATGTCTCTTTCTACCATTAGTTTCAAATCATCTGTAATGGATGGATCGGCTGCCAGCTTGTTTAACTCGTTCAATGACTTACGGATGGTGGTGGAATAAAGAGAGATGGAGCGCCGCCATTTGATAGAGAATAAGTCGATGAAGCTTTGATACCAATCGTCTTTGACTTGGTATAAGTCTTTACGGACGCCTCGTTTCCATGCGCGTTCCACTAACTTCAAATCAGATAGGGCGCGGACGGATGTACTCATGCTGGTTTTACTCATCCCGAGTTCTTCTGTCATGTCATCCAATGTCAACGGATCGTCATGGAAAAACATCGTGCCATATTGTCTACCTGCAGATGGAGTCAGGCCGTATAGATGTATGTTTTGCGCGATTGTTTCGATAATTCGCTCGCGTGATTTTTCAAGTTGTTCTTTACCGTCCATAAAGTGTACCTCCATTAAAATACTGAGGATGGATTTCTCCCCGATTGCTAATATAGCGTATTATATTTGACGTGTAAAAGCAATATTTAGATGAAAGTTTGTACAGTTTTTACTGTATAAACAATTAATTTAGGTTAAACTGTTGTATTGCAAAACTGTTACGTCTATAATAATAAAGTCAAGTTTTTAGAAAGCTAGGGAGTTGTCCACATGAGTGATCAAGAAATGACAAAGAAAATTGAAGTACAAGGTACGACGAAAATATTCGGAAAGAATACGAAACGTGCCGCGCAATTACTGAACGAGGGGAAGTCCAAGAAGGAAATTTTACAAGCGACGGGCGCGACGGTCGGTGTAAAAAATGCTTCATTTGACGTCTATGATGGAGAAATCTTCGTTATCATGGGCTTGTCAGGAAGTGGGAAATCGACACTTGTACGCATGTTGAATCGTTTGATCGATCCGACGATGGGGAAGATATTGATCGATGGAAAAGATATTGTGGAGATGAATAAGGAGCAGTTGCGTGAAGTTCGCAGGAAAAAAATCGGCATGGTGTTCCAGAACTTTGCATTGTTTCCGCATAAGACGATACAGGAAAATACAGAATATGGATTAGAAATTCAAGGCATCGCAAAGGAGACGCGACAAGAAAAGGCGAAAGAATCCTTGCGATTGGTAGGTTTGGCAGGTTATGAAGAACAATATCCGAATCAACTCAGTGGCGGGATGCAGCAACGGGTAGGTCTAGCTCGTGCGCTTGCAAATGACCCGGACGTGTTGCTAATGGACGAAGCGTTTAGTGCGCTTGATCCGTTGATTCGTAAAGATATGCAAGACGAATTGTTGCAACTTCACCATGACATGGGGAAAACGATTATTTTCATTACGCATGATTTGGATGAAGCGTTGCGAATTGGAGATCGAATCGCACTCATGAAAGACGGCGATATCGTCCAGATCGGAACGCCGGAAGAAATTTTGATGAGTCCGTCCAATGAATATGTCGAGCGTTTTGTCGAAGACGTCGATTTATCGAAGGTATTGACAGCATGGCATATTATGAAGAAAGCGGACACAGTGCAAGTCGATCGAGGTGCCCGCGTAGCCTTGCGCTTGATGAAAAAGTTAAGCATTTCTTCTATTTATGTAGTGGATAAAGGGAACCGTTTGCTTGGTGCTGTCACTGCACAAGATGCACTTACAGCGACAGAAGAAGGAAAGCTCCTAGAAGATGTACTCATTCGCGACATTACGAAGGTTTCACAAGATACAGTATTGACAGATTTATTCGATACGGTTTCGACTGCCTCCGTTCCAGTTGCGGTAGTGGATGAAAGAGAACATCTGCAAGGAATCATTATCCGAGGTGCGTTAATTGGCGCGCTTGCTGGAAATGGACAGTTTATTAATAACGATCCTGTTGCAACGGGAGTAAACGAGGTGACGGATCATGAATAATTTATTACCAAGATTACCATTTGCTGATTGGATCGATGACGGAGTAGATTGGTTGGTCGACACGTTCGGCACAGTATTTGATGGTATTTCTGCTTTCCTAAAAGGTACCGTTGAAGGTGCGGTTACGCTAATGGATTTAGTACCTTCCATTTTGCTGGCAGTCATCTTTGCAGTGATTGCTTATTTCTTGTCGACACGTGGTATCGCGTTGTTTACATTGATTGGTTTGTTGTTCATTGACTATTTAGGTTACTGGTATCCAATGCTTCAAATGCTCGCTCTCGTTCTGACTTCGGTCGCGATTGCGTTACTCATCGGGATTCCGTTAGGTATTTGGGGTTCTCAACAAGCAACGGTGAAGAAAATCATCAATCCGATTCTCGACTTGATGCAGACAATGCCGGCATTCGTTTATTTATTGCCAGCGATTTTCTTCTTTAATATCGGTGTCGTGCCCGGGGTTGTGGCATCTGTCATTTTCTCCATGCCGCCGACAATTCGTTTGACGATGCTCGGAATCGAACAAGTGCCAAAAGATTTAATCGAAGCAACAGAAGCATTCGGTTCTAAAACATCACAGCGTTTACTGAAAGTGCAGATTCCATTGGCTAAATCCACGATCATGGCAGGAGTCAACCAAAGTATTATGTTGTCACTATCGATGGTCGTCATCGCGTCCATGGTTGGTGCACCGGGTCTCGGAGAAGAAGTGTATCGTTCCGTTACTCAGCTGAAAACCGGTAAAGGTTTCGAAACAGGATTGTCAATCGTCATTGTTGCGATCATCCTGGACCGGATTACACAACACGCAGGTAATCGGAAGAATAAAAAAGTAGCGAAATAAGATGTGAGAATAGCTGTCCGGAAAGTCTTTGAAACAAGACTTTCTGTGGCAGCTTTTTTCATGTCTAGTTTTTGCTCATCGATCAAACGGCGTTAAACTCGAAACAGGAAGTGTTTGGCTCGTTGCAGGCACTTAGTATTTAAATTGAGACTTGCTAGCTTCGAACTAATCTAGTATACTCTGAATTAATATTCTGAACATACCAACTGGTCAGTATAGAAAGGGAGGCAGGACTCAATGAATTTTTCGTATTCAGAAAAAGTAGTACAGCTGCAGGAACAAGTGAGTCAATTCATGGAGGACTATATTTATCCAAATGAACATGTGTTTCGCAGTCAGCTTGTTGGTCAATCCAATAGATGGAGTGCAGTCCCACCTATAGTGGAAGAATTAAAAGTGAATGCTAAGGAGCAGGGCTTGTGGAATCTGTTTCTTCCAGATCACGAACAAGGTGCGGGTCTGACCAATTTGGAATACGCTCCGCTGTGTGAAATTATGGGAAGGTCTTTTTTAGCGCCTGAAATTTTTAATTGCAGTGCACCTGACACAGGCAATATGGAAGTGTTGGCGCGCTATGGTTCGGATGAGCAAAAGAAGCAGTGGCTGGAACCTTTATTGGCAGGGGAAATTCGTTCTGCCTTCGCAATGACGGAAAAAGAAGTTGCTTCGAGTGATGCGACGAATATTGAGTCACGAATTGAGCGAGACGGCGATCAGTATATTTTAAGCGGAAGAAAATGGTGGACATCAGGTGCAGGTGATCCACGTTGTAAAGTGATGATTTTTATGGGGAAAAGTAATCCGGATGCCCCTAAGCATGAACAGCAGTCAATGATTTTAGTGCCAATGGATACAGAAGGTGTAACTGTCAAAAGAATGCTTCCTGTTTTTGGTTACGATGATGCACCGCATGGTCACGCTGAAATTCATTTTGATAATGTCAGGGTCCCCGTAACGAATATGTTGTGGGGGGAAGGAAAAGGATTCGCTATTGCGCAGGGCAGATTGGGACCAGGCAGAATCCATCATTGCATGCGTTTGATCGGAGCAGCTGAACGCGCAATTGAATTAATGTGCAAACGGGCGTCAGAACGAGAAACGTTTGGCAGAAAGATTGCCGACCATGGTGTAGTGCAACAATGGATTGCGGAATCCCGTATGGATATTGAGCAGGCACGTTTGTTGACGTTAAAGGCGGCTTATATGATGGATACGGTTGGAAACAAAGTTGCAAAAGCAGAGATTGCCATGATCAAAGTGGTAGCGCCAAATATGGCTTTGCGAGTCATCGATCGTGCGATTCAAGCATTTGGCGGAGCAGGAGTCAGTGATGATTTCCCGCTCGCTTACCAGTATGCGGGTGCACGAACACTGCGGATCGCAGACGGTCCGGATGAAGTGCATGCGCGACAGATTGCACGATTGGAAGTGAAAAAGTACAGACAAAGGGGAGAAGAACTATGAGCATTTTGGATTTATTCGCATTGACAGGTAAAACAGCGATTGTCACTGGAGGAGCTCGCGGGTTAGGCGCCCAGATTGCAGAGGCATTTGCAGAAGCGGGAGCTAATGTGGTCATTTGTTCACGTAACGCCGAAGCGTGTGATGAGATGAGTAAGAAGTTAAAAGGGATGGGCGTCGATTCCATCGCGTTGCCGTGCGATGTGACACAGCCTGAAGATGTAAAGAGAGTAGTGGAGCAGACTGTCAGACATTTTGGCACGATTGATATTCTGGTTAATAATAGCGGGGCAAGCTGGGCGGCACCGACTGAGGATATGCCGTTGGAAGCTTGGCGAAAGGTGATGGATGTTAATGTCACAGGAACTTTCCTGATGAGTCAAGAAGTGGGGAAAGTCATGATTGGTCAGCGAAGTGGAAAAATTATTAATATCGCTTCGATTGCAGGGTTTGGAGGAACGCCGCCGTTTATGCAGACGATTGGTTATAATACGAGTAAAGGCGCGATCATGACGCTGACGAAAGATATGGCGGTCAAATGGGGACAGCATCAAGTGAATGTCAATGCGATCGCACCAGGGTTTTTCCCGACAAAAATGTCGAAGGTTTTGATTGAGCATGGAGAGAAAATGATCATGCAAAGTACGCCACTCGGCAGGCTTGGAAATGATTCAGACTTAAAAGGTGCTGCACTGTTTCTGGCATCCAAAGCGTCTGATTATGTAACGGGCGATATTTTGACAGTTGATGGCGGAGCACATGCTTTTTGACTTTTATCTTCATTCGCCCCGTCCCGATAAAGGAAGATTTACATCAAAATAATGTGCTATAGTATGTAAAAACGACATTATGAGGACTGGGGAATTGAAATGAAAGAAAAAATTACGCAAGCAAGTATTTTATTATTTGAGCAAAAAGGATTCAGCCAAACGTCGATTCAAGACATTGTGGATTCGATCGGTGTGACAAAAGGAACGTTCTACTACTATTTTACAAGTAAAGAACAATTATTGATGGAAATTCATTTAGATTATATTTCAGACTTGTTGAATCGGCAACAGTCGATCATGGAAAATGAGAAATTAACCTACCAAGAGAAATTAGAAAAAGTGATCGTTTTATTGATCGCAGATATTCAAGATAAAGGTCCGAGCGGGCGGGTCTTTTTCCGTGAGATGCGGCATCTTGTAGAAGAAAATGTAGAAACGATTGACAAACAGCGGGATTTATTTCGCTTGAATATTGAACAGTTGGTTGCGGATGGGATACAAGCCGGTGAATTCCGTCCAGAGTTACGCGCAGATATTGTGGCATTCGGAGTTCTTGGGATGGCGAATTATAGTTATAACTGGTTTAATCCTTCGGGCGAAATTTCCGTAGAGCAATTGAGCAAACTCTTTTCAATGATTTTATTCGATGGGATTAAGAAACCCTAAGCTGATTCTGTCAGCATGTAATTAATATACCTACTGGTTAGTATGAAGGAGGAGTTAGTATGAGCGATGCTACTACAATTGAAGTTCGAACAGGGGAAGAATTGAACAGGGAAATGCTGCAGACATTTATTCAACAGCAAATTCCACAGGCTCCAAAAGGAGAGTTACAGATTCGCCAATTCAGTGCAGGGCATTCCAACTTAACGTATCTCCTGCAAATTGCGGATTGGGAAGCCGTGTTAAGAAGGCCGCCACTAGGACCGGTAGCACCGAAAGCTCATGATATGGAAAGGGAGTATACGATTTTATCCAGCTTGCATCCGTACTTCCAGCCAGCACCAAAGCCTTATCTGTTTTCAGATGATGAAAGTATTGTCGGCAGCCCGTTCTTCATCATGGAACGTAGGAAAGGAATCGTCCTGGATACCAAGTTTCCGAATGAGGTAACGTATACTCCTGAGCTCGGACGGAAAATATCACAACTCATGGTGGAACAGCTCGTTCATTTGCATCAAGTAGATTACAAGAAGACGAAACTTGCAGACATGGTGAAACCAGAAGGCTTTATGCAGCGCCAATTGTCGGGGTGGATCGGACGGTATGAGCGAGCGAAAACAGATGAGGTTCGAGGTGTTGCGGAGTTGACGGACTACTTGACGAAAAATGTACCGAACTCTGCTGCACCGACAATTATTCACTATGATTATAAATTGAACAATGCGATGTTTTCGCATGACTTTTCAGAGATGACCGGGTTGTTTGATTGGGAAATGACAACGGTTGGCGATCCATTGGCAGATGTCGGTGCAGCGATGAGTTATTGGATTCAGCCAAACGATCCTGATCTTTTGAAGAAGGGGCTGGGGGCTCCTCCCATTACTGTGCTGGATGGATTCTTTACGAGAGATGAGTTTATTCAAATGTATGCAGATAAAAGTGGCAGAGATGTGGGGTCGATCGACTATTACTTGACGTTCGCTTATTTCAAGTTGGCGGTGATTTGTCAGCAGATTTATTACAGGTACCGTAAAGGGCAGACGACTGATCAGCGCTTCGCCAAGTTTAATGTTTTTGTCGAGAATTTAATTCAGTATGCGCTGATCACTGCGAAAAAATAAGGGGCGAAATAATGAAAGTTCACGTACTTTTAAAGAAGGAAGAACTGGACGAAGCGCTACTGGATGCTTCAAAAACAGTCGTCGTGTTCGATATTTTATTGGCAACATCCACGATATCTGCCTGTCTGTCTTTTGGCGCGCGTGCTGTCGTTCCCGCTGAAACAGCTGAAGAGGCGCAGCTGATTGCACAAAAACGACAAGATGAAGCGGTTTGTTTGGCCGGTGAATCGAACGGCTTACCGATTACAGGATTTGTCTACCCGCTTCCGCTGGCGCTTCAGCACGAAGTAAAAGGGAAAACGCTTATTTTAGTAACTACTAACGGAACGGTCGCGATTCGAAAAGCCGCGAAGGCGGGGAAAGTTTGGATTGCATCTTTGCTGAACAGTGAAACAGTGGCACGAAAAGTATCGGAAGAATACAAAGACGAAACAATTTTGCTCGTTTGTGCAGGGTCAAATAATAAGTTTTGTTTGGAGGACTTTTACGGTGTGGGTTATTTTCTGTCGCAGTTAGCCGTGAAAACGGGAGGAGCAACACTTGAATTGACCGACAGTGCGCGGGCTGCAAATTTATTCTACGAAAGTCAAAGCAGCAATAGCCTGTCCATATTGAAAAACACCCGCGTTGGAGAGTCGTTGATGAATATGGAGTTCGAAAGGGAACTTCATTTCGTCAGTCAGAAGAGCCTGATAGAAACAGCACCTTATTTATTTGAAAATGAAATAGTTTGCGATAGTTTTGTAAGCGTATACAGATCTTGAGGAGTGAAAAGAATGAAACATACCGCGCATTTTGACTATTGGCCGAAAAGAGTTGCGAAGACACTTACAGTTCCCGAGACGACAATTTACGATAATTTGGCGATCACAGCGAAGAAGTATCCGAACAAATCAGCCTATGAATTTTATGGCGGATCTGCAACGTACGGTGAATTATTAGGTGAAGTGGATCAAGTCGCCGGTTATTTGGAACATTACTGCCAAGTAAAAAAAGGGGATCGGGTATTGCTGCTTATGCAAAATTCCCCTCAATTTCTGATCAGCCTATTTGCCATCCTGCGGGTACGGGCAGTCGCTGTGGCGATCAATCCGATGAGCACGACGGAAGATCTGCAGTTTTTCTTGGAAGACGGAGAAATCCATTTGGCGTTCGTCGGGCAAGAACTTTATCCGAAAATCGAGCCGCTTATCGGCACAACGATGCTTAAAACTGTGATAAGTACAGCCTACTCGGAGTATATAATAGAAGAAAGAGCCTTGGGTATCATCCCGGACGTGGTGAAGGCACCCGTACAGCAATTAGCGAAGACCATCTCCTGGAAAGCCGCATTGAATTCCGGAAGCACACCGTCAGCTTACGAGGGGAAAAGTGACGATATGGCGATGATCCCTTACACATCCGGAACGACGGGTACACCAAAAGGATGTATCCATACCAATCGTACCATTCAGGCTAATACGACGGGTTCCTATCACTGGATGACGATGAGCCCTGATACTGTGACGTTGACCAGTTTGCCTCTATTCCATGTCACGGGACTTACGCACAGTGCTTTGAATCCTATTTTAGCAGGCAGTGAGATGATTATTCTGACGAGATGGGACCGTGACTATGCAATCAAAGCCATGGAGCATTTCAAAATTAGTCACTGGATTAATATCAGTACGATGCTCATCGATTTCCTTGCGAATCCGAAGCTAGCGGAATATGATATTTCGTCATTGGAATTGGTTGGCGGGGGAGGAGCCACGCTGCCTGTTGCTGTCGGAGAAAAACTGCGGCAATGGACCGGGCTTGACTATGTGGAGGGGTATGGATTATCCGAGACCATGTCGCACACGCATTTTAATCCTCCAAACCGGCCGAAACTTCAGTGTCTTGGCATCCCTGCATTTGGGGTCGATGCCCGAATTATTGATCCGGCAACCGGTGCCGAACTCGGGGCAGACGAAGAAGGCGAGCTGGTGGTCAATGCACCTCAGTTATTTAAAGGTTATTATCACAGGAAGGAAGAGACAAAAGCCAGCCACATAGAGCTTGGCGGCCAACAGTTTTTCCGTACAGGCGATATTGTGCGTATGGACGACGAAGGCTACTTCTATATGGTAGATCGAGTCAAGCGGATGATTAACGCGGCAGGTTATAAAGTATGGCCCACGGAAGTAGAATCCATCCTCTACAAGCATCCGGCGATTCAACAGGCATGTGTAGTCCGCTATCCGGATGAAGTGCGCGGTGAAACAGTCAAGGCGTTGATCATTCTTAACGAAGAATACAAAGGAAAAGTCACGGACGATGAAATCATTGAGTGGTCAAAAACTCAGATGGCAAGCTATAAGTATCCGCGAATTATTGAATTCCGCGACAGCTTCCCTACCACAAGCAGCGGAAAAATTTTATGGAGACAGCTGCAGGAAGCGTGAGTATTATTGAAGAATTGTTGATATATTTTCAGGCCAGCCCCCAATCAAAAATTTGATTGGGGCTGCTTTCATTGAAGCTGAATTGAAAAAGTAGACTGAGCCAAACCCGTGTCAGTCTAAGCTAAACACATATCATACCAAACCAACTTCGCACATCTATGCCACTCACCTAACAAATCCTGCAACTGACATTCAAAAATGTACCACTCACCCAAATCCGGCTGACGTTTTATTCGCCAGTTCGTATACTAAAAGTACAAAGAGTGAACGAATGGAGGAAAACATAATGACTGTGGTCGAGGCGCAAGACGTTCGAAAATCATTTGGATCATATGACGTATTGAAGGGAGTAGAGTTTCAGGCAAATGAAGGGGAAATTGTGGCGGTCATTGGGAAAAACGGAGCGGGGAAGTCGACTTTTTTGGAGATGCTCATGACGATTCAAACACCGGATGCAGGAGGTATTCATCTATTCGGCAAGGAGTTGCATTGTCTTTCCATCAATGAAAAAGAGCAGCTGAGAAAACAAATTTCTGTCGTACTGCAGCCAACACAGTTTTATAAAACGATGAAAGTCTATGAACTGCTGAAACTATTTCAGTCCTATTATGATTCCACTAAAGATGTCAATCAGGTATTGGCGGAGTTTCATCTTGAACCGTATCGTCGAACCTATTTCGATAAGCTTTCGGGTGGGTGGAAGCAAATTGTCAGTTTGGCGATTGCGTTCATGTCGCAGCCTAGGCTGTTGATTTTGGATGAACCGACAACAGGGTTGGACCCTCATATGCGCAATATGCTGTGGAATTACATTACGGACTACAATAAAAGGATGGGTGGAACGGTCATTTTAACAACTCATAATATGGATGAAGTGGAGTTGTACTGTGATAAGGTGATGTTGCTTAACAATGGCATAGCAGAGGTGCTTGATACCACGGAACGGATTTTGGAGCGCGGTTATCGCTCAATTCATGAGTTTTATTTACAAAATGTGACGGTTTAAGGGGGAGATTAGACATGTTAGCTACACAACTAAAATACGATTTATTAATGTTTTGGAGAGAAATTTTCTATGTGGTGTTTACGATTGTCGTGCCGCCCGTATCGTATCTTTTCATGGGACAGTTATTCGGAGAAGCTACTTATGATGGAAGTTTGAATTATGCTGAGACTTATACACCATCATTCATTCTACTCATCGCGTTTGGAGTTATTTTTTTCGCTTTCGGATTTGAACAAGTAACGCACCGGACAACAGGCATCGAAAAGCGGATTACACTGACACCCGTGCCGAAGCGTATGCTTTTGTTGTCTGCTATTTTGAAATCCATTATTTTAACGAGTCTCGGCTATTTCCTTGTATTTTCTATTGGCGCATTGGTATATGATCTGCAATTTCATTTGATAGACTTTCTTGCTTCTTATGGATTTTTCATTGCAATGAACGCAGTACTTCTCGTCTTATCTTCAGCTATTTATTCATTTTTCACAAATCAAAATAGTGCACTTGTCTTCTCTATCGCTATTTTTCAACTAGTCATGATTTCAGGAGGCTTTACGATGCCGATAGAGTTGATGCCGAAATTCGTGCAAACAATTGCAGATTTCAATGTGATCTATCATATGAATCAACTTTTTATTGCGATATGGAATGGGCAGCTGGAATGGACAGGGGAAACGATTCTATCAGGTAGCTTCATTGCCATTGTCTTCGTACTCAGCTTGTGTATTCTTCGTCTGCAGCAATCGAAATAGTACAGACAATTTGGAAAGAAACGTTTACACTATTGTCGGGAGGGGTTTCTCGAAATGAAAGTTTTCTTGAATATCGATAGTGCAAATAAAGGGACAACAGTCACCATTGAATGCGAAGAAATGAATCAATCGATCCAAGAAGTTTTGGACTTTTTAAAAGGACAGGAACTGGATTTTATCGTAGGTAAGGATGGAGAGATGCAGCATATCTTAAAGCCGGCGGACATCCATTATTTTCACGCAACGTCATCTGGAGTTGCTGCCGTCACTGCAAATGGTTCCTTTCTAGTGAAAGAAAAACTATATGAATTGGAAGCCGTTTTACCATCAAGTCGTTTTATTCGGCTCTCTAAATCGGTCATTGCCAATCTCCATGAATTGAGCCGTTTCGAAGCTTCTTTTAACGGGACACTGGCAGTATACTTTAAATCTGGGACGAAAGAATATGTTTCAAGAACATACGTCAACGGGATCAAGGAAGCGCTTAAAATGAAAAGGAGGAGTAAGGAATGAACTCTTTTTTATTCCGCAGTATGATTGGTATTTTCTTTGGTGGTTTCCTGGCAGTCGTCATTACAAGTTTGGCCATATATGTAAGCGATCTTGAAACACTAAAAGCAGATGTGTTCGTCAAGAATGCTCTAGGTACGATTTTTTGCGGTTGGTTTTTCGGTGTCACCCCACTTTATTTTGAAAATGAAAATTGGTCACTGCTGAAACAGACTTTGTATAACTTCATTACCGTGCTGATTCTTTACTTTATCACTGCTTTCGGTATCGGCTGGTTTACTTTTACGGCTAAGAGCTTTTTGACATTTACAGGTCTGTTTTTGGGACTGTACATTGCCAGCTGGATTGGATTTTATTTGTATTATTCGAATGAAGCGAAGAAGCTGAATGAAGAGTTGAAAGAGTGGTAGAATTCCAACATAGATGTCCATGAAAATGAATAAACCTTTAGAAGCAGCGACTTATGAATATTTATCAATTCGAAGAGCATGTGAATCAGAAGATTGTGACGCGGGGTTGGAACTATTTTTGTGATGGTCGTGTCAGTTCTTCCCGTAAACGACAAGAAGGAACGTATACTTTCTTTATTTTGGGCAGTGAAAAATATGAAGTAATTGTAACCATAGGTGATGAGGGAACGATTTTGTTTTTATCATGCAACTGTCCGTATGACTATAGTTCTGTTTGTAAGCATGAGGTGGCAGCTTATTTTGAGCAATTGGATGGTAAGACTCCGCCTTCTGCCACACAATGGGTGGAAGTGACGGATGATCCTTTCACAGAAATGCTTCAGACGTTATCGAATGAAGTATTGATTGAGATCGTGAGAGATTTAACAGAACGAGATGAGGTATTGAAACGACGCTTATTGGCTGTTTATTCGAAGGGAGAGGGAGACGTCTGAGAGGGATTGAACAATTAGTGGATTCGATCATTGAGTTGATGCAGGATGATCCAACGGCTTGGAGGGACAGCAAGCAACCTGAAAAACAAGCACTAATCCAAGACCTACTTATAACATATCCGAATAAACCAGCTTTTGAAGCCGAGTTAAGCAAGATTATATAACTTTAAATTCGGAATTATTAGTGCAATACATAATCTTATAATGATATACTATTCTTCATGACAAAGAAAAAGGGGTGTGTCATTTGCCGAATGGAATGGAAGAAATCAAGATTTCAGCGCCGGTGGATAGAGTGTGGAGATTTTTGGATGATATGAATCAATGGGCTCCGCTAATCCCGGGGTATATCGAACACGAAGTAGCCAATGAAAAGCAGTTCACCTGGAAGTTTCGTGCGGACCTTGGGATGATCCAAAAAAATATCGAGATGCAGGTTGATATTGCGGAACGGTCAGAGAACTCAAAAGTTGCTTTTAAACTCGAAGGACTGAATGAAAACTTGGAAGGCAACGGCTACTTTCAGCTGAATGAAGTTGATCGAGAGACGACAAATCTTACAGGCTACCTTGATATTTCGGGCAAGGGTATGATGGGGTCGGTTATGAATTCGATGATGAAAAGCTATGTGCCGCAAACTGTGCGCGATTTGACGGTGGCTGTAGGGGAAAAACTGCAAGATAGTTAACGATGATAGAAGAGGTTGTTGTGAAAGTCAGTGGCATTTGACTTTTATGACGACCTTTTTCTTTTAAGGGGGATCGTTGGTCTTAACCGTATCATAGCGTATCGGGGCGAATTATCATCTTGACCTTTACGTTAACGTAAATGCTACTATTTAGAAAATGATAGAAAGGAGGAGGTGAAGTGAAAACAATTCGGGAGACAGCGGATCTGTTTGATGTATCCACGCGGACGATCCGATACTACGAAGAGATTGGTTTGCTTTCGCCTGCCCGGTCAGAAGGAAATCAGCGCCTATATCCAGCTTCTGAACTTGTCAAATTAAAATTAATTGTTCGTGGAAAGAAATATGGCTTTTCATTGGAAGAGATTAAAGAAATGGTGTTGTTATTCGATAAAGACCGAACCGGGCGCAAACAGTTGGAACGGACAATTCAATACGGTAGACGGCGAATCGAAGAAGTTGCGTTGAAAATTCAGGAATTGGAAGAAATGAAGCGCGAAATGGAGCAGCTGCTTGTTGTATTCAATAGCAAATTGGAAAACTCGAAAGGGGATGAAGAGAATGAATAGTTCACAATTATTGTCTCGTAATGCACGGAAGTATCCGAAACACGAGGCAGTTGTCAGCAGGGAAAAGCAAATTACGTACAAAGAGCTGGATCGGCTTGTTAATAAGTTTGGGAATGCGTTGCGGACACAAGGTGTAAAGAAAGGAGAAAAAGTAGCGTTGTTTTTACCGAACGTAGAAGAATTTGTGATCTCGTATTTTGCAGCACAGCGAATCGAGGCGATTGTAGTGCCGATTAACGTGAAGTTGACAGCACGGGAATTGGAATACATTCTTGAGCACGCGGACGTAAAAGTATTGATTGCACATGATTTAGTGTTTGAAGCAGCAAGTAAAATGAAAGCGCCTTCACTGAAGATTAAGACAGGTGGCGCAGTGGATGGTTGGTTTGATTTTCAAGATGTGCTGTCTCAAGGGGAAGAAACTACAATTTCGTGTAATTTGAAAGAAGACGATGAGTCCACCATTTTATATACATCCGGGACGACAGGTAGCCCGAAAGGTGTGTTATTTAGCTACCGAAATATCTTGACAGTTGCTTCAATGATTGCTGTGGAAATGGAATTCAAACCGGAGAGTCGCATCTTGCTGATGATGCCGCTCAGTCACTCAGCACCGCTTCACTTGTTTTTGATGGCAGGTATGCTTGTGGGATCCACACTTGTTATAACACCGACATTTACTCCGGATTTATTGATTGAAATGGTGGAACGAGAACGAACAACACACTTTTTTGGTGCACCTGTTGCATATATACTGACCGCAAGCAATCCAAAATTACAAGATGCAGACCTATCATCCATGAAATGGTGGGTATATGGTGGGGCTCCGCTGTCGGCTGAAGAAGTGAAAAAAGTGAAAATTGCATTCCGCTCGGACAATCTGGTCTGTGTTTATGGACTGACAGAGGCGGGACCGAGCGGGGCATTACTGCTGGCTGCTGAACATGATGCGAAGGCGGGAAGTATCGGGCGGCGTGCTCCGCTGCACACAGAGCTGCGAATTGTAGATGAATCAGGAAAAGATGTAATACCAGGTGAAGTAGGGGAGATCGTTCTCTTTGGTGAAGGAAATATGCTTGGCTATTACAAAAATGAGGAAGCGATGCGGGAGACCTATTTTGACGGCTGGTTGCGGACTGGTGATATGGCGATGGAAGATAAAGATGGATTTTATTGGATTATTGGTCGAAAGAAAGATGTGATTTTATCAGGCGGGGTCAACATCTATCCGCAAGAAATTGAAGAACAAATCGTTCAATTTCCTAATATGAAGGAAGTTGCGGTAGTTGGTGTACCGCATCCTGAGTGGGGTGAGACGGTGAAGGTCGTATTTGCCGCTTCTGAAAGAATTGATGAGGAAGCGCTTAAAGGTTATTTGAAAGAACATTTGGCTTCATTCAAAATTCCACGGATTTATGAACAAGTCGATGCGCTGCCTCGAAATGCTTCTGGGAAGATTCTAAAACAAGCGTTGCGAGAAGGAGGAACTGTCGGATGAGAGTATTGGAGGAAACTGAACGTTATGAAGTGGAAAACTTTTTTGTTGGTGATGAAACATTGGAACTAATTTTACGTGAGCGACTGGATGGTCCGTTTCTTAAGTATGCATTACGTGAACTTCATTCATTCGGTGAAGCATGTGCGAATGATATTGAGCGAAGAGCTGTGCATACGGACAGAGAAGGGGAACCGCGTCTAATTCGTTACAATAAGTTTGGTGAAGAAGTATCGGAAGTGTGGGTCAATGAAGGGTATCGACAAACCGTACAGGAAACGTATGATATAGGGATTGTCGGCTATGTCCATAAAGAGATTCCCGAACTTGGACATAAGGGGAATTATACGTATAGCTTTGCACAAGGATTTCTGTTGTCTCATGCAGAGCCTGGTTTCTATTGTCCTGTAACGCTGACGATGGCAACTGCGTATTTATTGGATCATTTCGCGGATGACGAGGTAAAACAACTGTTTTTACCCCGTGTTTGCGCAACGGGTGAAATGCCTTTATTCGAAGGTGCTACATTTTTGACGGAGCGGCAAGGTGGGTCCGATGTAGGTGCAAATGTTGTCCGCGCGGTGAAAGAAGGAGAGCAGTATCGATTGTATGGAGAAAAGTATTTTGCTTCGAATGCCGGAATGGCAGGCGTGGTGATGGTCTTGGCTCGTATGGAAGGTACGTCTGAAGGGTCAAAAGGTTTGACGTTGTTTGCGGTACCTTGGCGCAAGAAAAACGGGGAGTTAAACGAAGTTCGTATTCGCAGACTCAAAGATAAACTGGGTGTGCGCGCTGTGCCGTCAGGTGAGGTGGAATTTGACGGGGCGATTGCCTATATTGTAGGTGATCCGACGAAAGGTTTGGCTTATATGCTCGAAGCGCTTAATTTATCAAGAATCTGCAATGCGGTTGCATCTCTAGGCATCATGCGCAGAGCATTGCTGGAATCCAAGAGCTATGCAAGTCGTAGAAATGCATTCGGTCAACGTTTGACGGGTTATCCAATGGTGCGTGATACATTAGGAAAAATGTCGGCAAAATTACATGCGGAAACAATAACCGTTTTTGATTTCATTAAACTATATGAAAAAGTTACAGATGGAGAAGCGGATGAACGCGAGCAAGTGCTGAATCGACTTTTTATTGCATTGATTAAAAAGGAAACAGCGGAACAGGCAATTCACTTCTCTCATGAAGCAATCGAAATGCACGGCGGCAATGGCTATATAGAAGATTTTGTTACGCCGAGATTGCTACGGGATGCACAAGTGTTAACCGTTTGGGAAGGGACGGCAAATATTTTAGCGTTGGAATTGATTCGTTTGGTCACGAAATTCAAAGCTCATGACTTGTTTGTCGATGAGATGAAGAACCGTTTGTCTGCATTAGAGGAATGCGGATTGACGCAAGTACTAGATAGAGAAATTGATAGTGTGCAGGAAGGATTGACTGCCTTTGCTTCCTATGATTATTCTTTGCAAACATTTGAAGCGAAAAGATGGATGAAACGCATGTCGGACGTATATGAAAGCGTCGTGAGTTTGGAGTGGGCTGCAAAGTATGGTAGGAAGTATGAGAAGTTAGCAGAGGTGTTCATGGAAGATACATGGGGGTTGCGTAAGTCAGGCGAACCGATGAAAACAGTGGAATGCTTTGAGGAATTAATCTGAAGAGCAAGACTGTATAAATGGAGGGCTGTCCAGGGAGTGATCTCCTGAACTGCCCTTCTTACTTTTGCATCATTTTGCTGTCGAAGATCATAAAGTGTCTATACACGATCATAAATTCCAGTCAACCGCTCATATCCTCCTGCCAAGCGATCATAGCAACACGGAACTCGCTCATTAAACTGTGTATCGCGCTCATAAAAGGTTTCTTTCTACTGAATTGGGAAGGATGAACCGATCCCTCGTTACTGCTAACCATAGACTCATCGAACGACTCCGTTTCAGTTTACAAACATTCTAGTGTCAGCTATATCTGATCGTGCAAATGTCAGCCAAGGCGAGTTCTTTGACATCTGCATCTCCGAACGGTTGAAAATGGATAACTCGATTGTTTTTGTCGAATTCTAAGTAATAGCCATTATGCTGAATATTTTTTGATTGTTTCAATGTGATTTCGATAGGATCACCCATCATTAAATCGACGAGTATATGAATTAATTTCTTTTCGTCATAACATCTAGTCTCCCGATTCGATACATGCGAAGAGTCACAGCTGCTGCATGGTCTAAACTTTCTTGATGACATAAAATATGCACCTCCTTCTCTCTTAGTGTATGTCGAAAAACGTGAGAGAACTGTGCCGTTTCATTTGATGAATTCAACGGCAAGGAGGTGCAACTGAATGTACGCTTGCTCTACCAATTAACCATGCAGAAAATCAAGAAATAACTCTATTAATCCATTACCAATCCGCCATCCACAACAAGATTTTGTCCTGCGATGGCACGGCTGGAAGGAGAAGCGAAGAAAACAACCACATCGGCTACTTCTTCTGGAGTGACGACTCGCCCAATCGGTGTATTGGCTTTAATGATATCGAACACAGCATCCGGTGTAGCAGCGCTAGCATCTGTTTTTAGTAAAAGCCCACCTGACACCATATTGACGGTGATACCATCTGGTCCTAACTCTTTTGCCATGCTTCGCGTCATACCGAGCAAAGCGGCCTTACTCGTATTGTAATCGTGATAAGGCACGACAGGATTCTGCACCAAGTTTGTACCGATATTGATGATTCGACCAAACTGCAATCGTGTCATACCTTCCCGAGCTGCTTGAAGTGTATTCAGCGTTGCCCCCACAGAACCTTCCAACTGTTTATGATAATCCTGCCATTCAATTGCATCCAACTGTTTCCGATCATCGCCGTTGAATGAAAAGTCGATTAATGCATTATTGACGATTGTCGTAATTGGTTGTCCGAAATGACGGTTAGCCTGTTCTACTAATAACTGCAGATCATCTAGATTCCGCACATCTGCCCGCAGTGCAATTGCTCGGTCACTGCCAATTTCATTCACAACTTGCTGAGCTTTATCACTATTTTTAAAGTAATTCACGACAACTTTTGAACCTGCTTCGCCAAATGCCTTCGCAGTTGCCGCGCCCAATCCTCTGCTTGCACCTGTCACCAATACTACTTGATCTTTCAATTCCAATCCATCCAGCTCCTTTTTTCATAGGTTTATACAAAAAAAGACCACTGAAAGTTAGCGGCCGCTGAAAAGAATGCCACTTCCCTCCGTCGGTATCAACCGAATCAGGTTCAAAGGGTCGGAGTTTTCTCCTCTCAGCCAATTGGCACCCCCAGTGATTTTGTTATGTATGTGTCTGTGAAGTATAGCATTAGGGACATTTTAATACTATGAATTACCATTCTTTTTCATAGTTTCATGCAAATATCTGAATCATTTGTTAAAATAAAATAAGGGTGAAGCACTGGCAAAGAACAGGAGGAGAAACGTATGAAAACGATCTACTCAACAAATTTGCAAGCGGTTTCAAATATTGAAGACGGAGCAACGTTAATGGTTGGCGGATTTGGACTGGTTGGGATACCAGAGCAGCTGATTCTGGCATTGGTAGAAATTGAAGTGAAAGATTTAACAATCATATCAAATAATTGTGGCGTGGATTATTGGGGACTTGGCTTGTTGCTGCAAAAGAAGCAGATCAAGAAAATGATTGGATCGTATGTTGGGGAGAATAAGGAATTTGAACGCCAGGTATTGGCAGGGGAAATTGAAGTCGAGCTGACACCGCAAGGAACGTTGGCTGAAAAGATACGTGCAGGCGGCGCGGGGATACCGGCTTTCTATACGCCTGCTGGAGTCGGGACACAGATTGCAGAAGGAAAGGAAGAGCGGGTCTTTGATGGCAAGGAGTACTTATTGGAGGAAGCTTTGCGTGCGGATTTCGCATTGATTCGGGCAGCGAAAGCCGATCGTTTGGGAAACTTGATCTACAATAAAACGGCGCAAAATTTTAACCCACTTATGGCGGCGGCAGCTAAATTTACAATTGCTGAGGCGGAAGAGATTGTAGATGTTGGAGCACTAGATCCTGCTCACATCCATACCCCAAGCATTTATGTGCAAGGCTTAATACAGGCAAAACAAGAAAAACGAATTGAGCGGCTGACGACTCGGCAGAAAGGGGAGGGAGCTAAATGAAACCAATTCATTTTAGAGAGCGTATTGCGAAAAGGGCAGAGCAGGAAATTAAAGACGGCGACTATGTCAATTTAGGCATTGGAATGCCAACACTTGTAGCGAACTATATTTCAGCTGATAAAACAGTCATTTTGCAGTCGGAAAATGGATTATTGGGCATTGGGCCGTATCCTTTAGAAGAAGATGTCGACCCTGATTTGATCAATGCTGGAAAAGAAACGGTCACAACGGTTCCCGGCTCTGCTTTCTTCTCGAGTGCCGAATCATTTGCGATGATTCGCGGCGGCCATGTGGATGTCGCGATTTTAGGGGCAATGGAAGTGTCTGAAACAGGAGACTTGGCCAATTGGATGATTCCAGGGAAAGTGATCAAAGGGATGGGTGGCGCGATGGATTTGGTTCATGGTGCCAAAAAAGTGATCATCATAATGGAACATGTTTCTAAAAGCGGTGAACCGAAGATTAAAAAGCGCTGTACTCTGCCGCTAACAGGAAAAGAAGTCGTGGATAAGATTATTACCGAACGAGCTTTAATTGAAGTGACTCCAAAAGGTTTAGTGCTGAAAGAAGTATTTGACGGCTTTACGGCAGAGGAAGTTATTGAATCAACGGAAGCTGATTTGATTCGGAGAGAAAATTGAATAGGATGATAAGTGCTCTGTCTAATTTAGGCAGAGTTCTTTTATGGAAATAAGAAGGAGATTGTGTCAATCGACTGCCGATAATCAATAAATAACAGTAGCCGCTCGTAAAGCCCAGCTTTGTGATCATAAGTCTTGCTTTGCCGCTCATAAAAACTTGCTCTGTGCTCATACGTCCCGTCGTCTCGCTCATAAGCCCTTTGCTTAAGCTCATACCCGCCATGACTAGCCGCTCATTAACCAACAACGCAATTCCCATAAGATAATGCTACAATACATAACAACACTGCATCGAGGTGAACGACAAATGAAAATATTGCTCCTTATAAAAGACCCATTAGAAGCACAAGGCCTAAAATGGCTGCTGACATCACAATGGAACGACGTGGCGGTCGAAATAACAGACCAACCAAACGTACTGCGCACATTTCAAGACGCTTACTTATACATCATCGACATGGACTTCATCAGCAAAGAAGACGTCGACTTGCCTGCTCATGCACTCTGGCTTGGCATTTCTTCAGACCGCACATTTCAGACGGTCTATCAGGCACTTACGCTAAAAGCCGAAGACGTGCTGTTCCGTCCGTTCCCACCTGAACGCCTGCTGAAACAAGTCCAGCAAATCCGTTTTCATTGGCGCAATGAAAAAACGGATCGTGAACAGCCGCTTGCGCAGCAGCAAAACAGTGTATCCTATGAGGATTTACTCATCCGAGACACGATACCACAACAGCCGATTTGTATGAGCCTGCTTGCGATATCCGATTTAGAAGCGTTGGATATCCTCGTTGAAAAATTGAAGCGCTATGATTTTCCGGCGGCATTTCAAGTGTTTCCGTTTTCGGATCATGTACTGGTCATTCATCGGTTGAGCGAAATGCAGCCATTGCATGAAGCGTATCGAGTGTTTTTTTCACAATGGAAGGATCAATCGGAAGCTTTGCTGACGATTTATCTATATATAGCGGATGAAGAAATAAGCTATCGTGCGTTCTACAAAAAAATGCGCCTGTTCCATGAGCGTATTTTCTATGACGGCTATGATATTCTTACGCAAGTTGAAGAAGATTTTCAATGGAAGGAACTCGACCCATTTTTGTCGCCGATTGATCAGCAAAAGTGGATTGAAATGCTGGAGAAGCAGCAACTGACGAATATTCGTGAATGGTTGGAGTACGACTTTCTGACTTTGGAACCGCCATATCCGAACCCTGGGATGGTGCGCGTGCGGCTAACGAGTATTTTAGCGCAGATGCGTCGGTATATGATGGCGAACTCCTTACAGTCTTCAAAATTAGAACAGGCATATCATGCTCTTTTTAATAAAACGATTCAGGAACCGGTGATGTATCATATTATTCAATCCTTCATTACGTTTAGCGGAGAATTGATTCGAACATCCAGCGACCTGTACACTTCGCAAGACTTCGATGAGAAGGTAAGAGAGCGGATTTTAATGAATTATTGGGATTCTTCTTGGAACTTAGCTGCCTGCGCGGAAGAAATGAAAATCCATAAAAGTACGCTCAGCCGGAAATATGCGAAGGAAGCAGGACAGTCGTTCCGAGATACATTGCTTGGCATCCGAATTGAACAAGCGCAGCGTTTATTGAAAGAAACGGATTTAACCATCTCTGAAGTAGCGGAAACATCAGGCTTTTCTCATCCTGCTTACTTTAGTAAACGTTTTAAAGAAGCGGTAGGCCGAACACCTAATGAATACCGCCAATCATAAGAATGCTCAAAGAATATTGAAAATTAATTATATGAGGCAACAATAAAATGCAATTGAAAACGGTTTCCTTTAAACATTGTAAATATAATATAAAATGATCAATAAAATATAACGTAATTAACGTTTTACAGCTAGTATACTAAGAGTAACTTATGAGGAGGTATTTAAAATGACAAGTACACAAACAAATATAGCAGCAGAAAAAGTGATTCAATATACGGGTACTGAACTTAATACGAAAGGATGGCAGCAAGAGGCAGCTCTTCGCATGCTGATGAACAACTTGCACCCAGATGTGGCAGAACATCCCGACAAATTGGTCGTTTACGGAGGAATCGGTAAAGCGGCGCGTAACTGGGAGAGCTTTGATGCGATCGTTCGTTCATTGAAAGAATTAGAGAACGACGAAACGTTGCTTGTTCAATCAGGTAAGCCTGTAGTTGTTTTCAAAACTCATGAAAATGCACCTCGCGTATTGATCGCAAACTCTAATATCGTACCAGCGTATGCAAACTGGGATACATTCCACGAGCTAGATAAAAAAGGCTTGATGATGTATGGACAGATGACAGCGGGCAGCTGGATTTATATTGGTTCTCAAGGAATTGTTCAAGGAACATATGAAACATTTGCTGAGCTTGCAAACCAACACTTTGGCGGCTCACTGAAAGGAACGATTACGTTGACTGCCGGTCTAGGCGGCATGGGTGGTGCTCAGCCTCTAGCAGTTACAATGGCTGGCGGAGTTTGTATCGGAATCGATGTAGACGAAACACGTATCGATCGCCGTATCGAAACTCGTTACACAGACGTGAAGACAGATTCATTGGATGAAGCGATTCGTATTGCAGAAGAAGCGAAAGCAGAAGGCAAAGCACTTTCTATCGGTCTAGTAGGAAATGCAGCCGATCTATTACCAGAAATGCTTTCTCGTGGATTTATTCCTGAAGTATTGACTGACCAAACATCTGCTCACGATCCACTGAACGGCTATGTTCCATCTAAAATGTCTATGGAGGATGCAGCGAAACTTCGTGAATCTGATCCGGAAGAATATGTACGTCTATCGAAAAAAGCTATGGCTCAGCACGTAGCAGCTATGGTTGAGATGATGGATAAAGGTGCAATTACATTTGACTATGGTAACAATATTCGCCAGGTAGCAAAAGATGAAGGCGTTGAACGCGCATTTGACTTCCCAGGATTCGTTCCGGCGTACATCCGTCCGCAATTCTGCGAAGGTAAAGGGCCTTTCCGCTGGGTAGCTCTATCTGGAGATCCAGAAGATATCCGCAAAACAGACGAAGTGATCTTGCGTGAATTCAGCTACAACAAGCACCTTTGCAATTGGATCAAAATGGCACAAGAAAAGATTCAATTCCAAGGACTGCCTTCCCGTATTTGCTGGTTGGGTTACGGAGAACGTGCTCGTTTCGGTAAAATCATCAATGACATGGTGGCAAGCGGCGAATTGAGCGCGCCGATTGTTATCGGCCGTGACCACTTGGATTCAGGTTCTGTAGCTTCACCAAACCGTGAAACAGAGTCAATGAAAGATGGTTCAGACGTAGTATCTGACTGGCCAATCCTTAACGCTATGATCAATGCTGTCGGCGGGGCAACTTGGGTTTCTCTTCACCACGGCGGTGGCGTAGGTATGGGTTATTCCCAGCACTCCGGAGTGGTTATCGTAGCGGACGGAACGAAAGAAGCAGAAGCACGTCTAGAGCGCGTATTGACAACGGATCCAGGAATGGGTGTAGTACGTCACGCGGATGCAGGCTATGATATCGCAATTCAAACAGCAAAGGAAAAAGGAATCAAAATCCCGATGTTGGAAGGTGGAAATTAATTGAAACCTGTATGGATTAAACATGCAAAAGAACTAGCAACAATTTCAGGTGAAAATGGACCGCGTAAAGGGAAAGACATGTCGAATCTTTCCATCATTGAGGATGGAAGCGTGTGGATTGAAGATGGCAAAATCGCGGCTGTCGGTACAACGGAAGAGTTGGAAAAACAGTATGCAAGTCGTGCAAATGAAGCAGATATTGTGGATGCAACGGGACGCCTGGTTACGCCAGGCCTCGTCGATCCTCATACACATATTGTCTATGGCGGAAGCCGTGAAAAGGAATTTGAAATGCGTCTTGAAGGTGCAACATATATGGACATCATGAATGCCGGTGGTGGGATTCACGCTACTTCCCGCATGACACGTGAAGCGACAGAAGATGAACTGGTGGAACAAGCATCCCGTCGTTTGGATTCATTCGCAAAGCATGGTGTTACGACGGTTGAAGGAAAAAGTGGATACGGACTCGATTTAGAGACGGAACTGAAGCAATTGCGTGCAGCGAAACGTCTCAATGAACAGCATGCGCTGGAAATCGTACCTACTTTCATGGGCGCTCACGCCGTGCCAAGAGAGTATAAAGGCAATGAAGATGCATTCGTTGATTTAGTCATTGATGAAATGCTTCCTGTTGTCGCAGAAGAAAAATTGGCAGCATTCAATGATGTGTTCTGTGAAAAGGATGTTTTCACTCCGGAGCAATCTGAACGAATTTTAGAAGCCGGTAAAAAGCACGGCTTAACTCCTAAAATTCATGCGGATGAAATTGCATCATACGGCGGCGCAGAACTGGCTGCAAAAGTCGGAGCTATCTCCGCGGAGCATTTATTGAAAGCTTCCGATCAAGGAATTGAAGATATGGCGAAGGCTGGAGTGATTGCGTGCCTGCTGCCTGCAACTGCATTATTCCTTCGTGAAGAAGCAGCAAAAGGACGTCAGATGATCGACTCGGGGATGGCAGTCGCCATTTCCACTGATTGCAATCCGGGATCCTCTCCGACCACTTCCATGCCACTTGTTATGAACCTGGCTTGCATTTCGATGCGCATGACGCCTGCAGAAGCGTTAGTTGCCGCAACGATCAACGCAGCGAGCGCGATTAAAGTAGAAGACCGTGCGGGTTCATTGGAAGTTGGCAAACAAGGCGATGTCGTGATGTGGGATATTGGAAGCTATCAGGAGTTGCAATATCTATTCGGTGTGAATCATGTAGATAAAGTATGGAAAAAAGGTCAATTAATCGTTGGCTGACTTATAGAAACTGTGAAAGAACGTCTTAACACGACGTTCTTTTACAACGTTTCTGAGTGCATAGACATCTTAGAGGGGTGAACAGAATGGAGCAATTGAAGGAAAGAGCAACGAGTAAAACAAATACAGGTATTTGGAAGTTTTTTGTCTATAGTGCGATTGGTGCGTTTATGTTTTTTGTGCCTGTAACAATCAACGGCAACAATTCGATTATGCTGGACCATATCGTGACTTGGTTTCAGACGAATGTAAGCGCTGTCCTACCGTATTATGCATTACTCATTTTGATTGCTGGAGCCGCTTATCCGTTTATTTCAGGAACGTGGAAGAAATCAACAGTAGATATCGTATTTTCGTTCTTTAAAGTAATCGGACTTGTAGTAGGTATTCTTCTCATATTCAATATTGGACCAGCCTGGTTATTCGAACCGGATATGGGCCCCTTCTTATTGAATAAACTTGTGATTCCAGTTGGATTGCTAGTTCCAATTGGAGCGGTGTTTCTTGCGTTGCTTGTTAGTTATGGATTGCTGGAATTTATTGGTGTGCTGATGCAGCCAGTTATGCGTCCGCTTTGGAGAACACCAGGACGTTCCGCGGTCGACGCTGTTGCTTCATTTGTAGGTTCATACTCACTCGGACTGCTCATTACGAATCGTGTATATAAAGAGGGGAAATATACTGCGAAAGAAGCGGCGATTATTGCGACAGGATTCTCCACGGTGTCTGCGACATTCATGGTAGTCGTAGCAAAAACACTCGACATTATGAGCATGTGGAATTTATATTTCTGGCTTACGCTTGTCGTCACTTTCATCGTAACAGGGATTACGGTGCGCATTTGGCCGCTTGCTTCCATGAAGGATGAGTATTATGAAGGTTCTACACCGCAACCAGAGATGAAACCGGAAGGCAGTCGTTTCGCAGCAGCTTGGGACGAAGCAATGGAAACGGTTTCTTCAGCTCCTGGACTCGTAAAAAATATCTGGATTAATGTGAAGGACGGATTGATGATGGCGATGGCGATTTTGCCTTCCATTCTATCTATAGGGCTATTAGGTCTTGTGCTAGCGGAATATACACCGGTATTTGACTGGATCGGTTATATTTTCTATCCGTTCACTTATTTAATGCAAGTTCCTGAACCGATGTTAGTTGCAAAAGCAAGTGCACTTGGAATTGCCGAAATGTTCTTACCGGCATCGCTCGTTGTACAGTCTGCTTTGATTTCAAAGTTCATTGTAGGCGTTGTGTCGGTGTCTGGGATCATCTTCTTCTCTGCGCTTGTTCCTTGTATCGTCGCGACTGAGATTCCGATTTCCATTCCCAAGTTGGTTATCATTTGGATTCAGCGTGTTATTTTAACAATCATCATTGTCACGCCGCTTGCGTTTTTACTACTATAAATAAAATAGAGCCCCTTCATCATTATGATGGAGGGGTTGATTTTGCATTTTTGGAAAACCGTCATGAAGTTGGCCGTTGTTCCATGTTTAGGAAAAAACGAAGTGGGTAGGCAGGGTTTAAGGGATAAAATCTGCCCTATCTTTATAAGTAGGAAGGAGGTGTGATGTTGGAAAAATGGAAAATAGTTTTTATGACATTACTTTTAATTGGAATGGCACCTATTGTAATGCATGCCGAAGAAAATGAAGCAGAACAGGAACCGCAACAAAGAAAAGGGATCATATCGGGTGTTGTGGATGTGGTGGCAGATACGGTATCCTCTGCCGGTAATGTGGTAAATGAAACAGTCGAGATGACAGGTAAAACCGTCCAACAAACGGTTGAATTTACAGAAGATACTGTTAAAGTTGTAGCGGAACCACCTGCTGAAAAGCCTGTAAAGCAAATCGTTGAAAGGACTGCAGAGTTTGTACAGGGCACTGTGGAAAATACGATACCAGTTGTGAATCAAACAACTGAAACTGTCCGAGAGACTGCTGGAAACGTGACTGAGATCACTGAAGAAGTACCCATCGTTTCACATGCTAATCCTGTGGTAGAAGAGACAGTCGATTTTACCTCAACTACAGCAGACCGTACAGTCAATCTCGTGAACGAATCGGTCAACACAGTGACAGCATCAACTGACAAACCCATTAAACGGGTAGTGGAAGATACCGCCGACTTTATAAGCGAAACGGTCAACGGTACAGTACCGATTGTAGAGGAAACAACGGAAATGGTACAAGGAATTGTACAAGACGTTGCGCTAGTAACGGAAGAGTTGCCGGAGTTGCCTGTTGTGACACCTGTCGTCGACCAAACGACAGAACTAGTGAAGGATACCGTCGATACTGTTAAAGGTACAACGGATCAAACAGTCTCTGAAACAGTCGATGCAGTGGTTGGTACAATACAGAAACCAGATGAAATTGTAATGGAGAAAGAGCCTGAATTTCCTTCTGAAGTGATAACCTCCGAAAAGCAGAATACGGAGATTGCGAGAGTTCCGTCCGTTCCTTTGAATAAGTATAATTTTAATTCGAAAAAAGAGCCTGATGATCTTGAACTAGAAGTAGAATCTGAAGATATTCAGAAGGAAGCGATCAATTCATCTTTGAAATCTGATGGGTTGCACGAGGCGTCCAAAGCTGCAGATTTAATGCACAAACTATATGTATCTAGGCAATTCATGGAACAACAAGAACGCACGCCTGTTGGTTCAAACTCTTCATATAAGATGAACTTGCCTGGACAGTATGAGGGAAACGGCAAAAATTTGGATCGATCTGTGACAAAGAATGTGAAAGCAGCACCTTTTGAAGCTTTCATTACGACGGGTTCTTCATCAATCACCACAACATCTTCTTCTGTAAGTAGTTCACATGTAAATATAAGTGCAGACTTGTCGAGCGAATACTTAGTGAATGTCCAATTGGTCAGCAATCGCTGGTATTTGGAAAGCACAATCGGTAAATTGCAATGGGTTCATGAACCACCTGGGCAACCGCCCCAAAAAGCTCCTTTTTTATACGTTAGCGTTTAACTAATAAAAAAGGAGAGAATTATTATGAAAACAAATTGGATGAAACAAGTCGGAATCACATTCGTTGTCGGAGCATCGATATATTTATTCCCATCTGCAGGACAGGCAAATGAAACAGACGAATCTACGGACACTGCCTTAGAGGTCAATGATCAGAATGAAGCAAAGCCGCTCCTTGACGTTCATTTAGAAGATGTACCAGTTGTCGGTGATGTGAAAGTTCAAATTCCTTCGTCTGAAACAGGTGAACAATCTGTTGCGAAAGTACAGGTTAGCGAAGGTATCGTTGATAATCTGGAAGTGGATGTAGCACCTGTGAAAAAGGTTGACCAACAGGAAACAACGCAAGAAAAGAAGGCTGTTGCTACTGTGAATTTGTCGACACCTGTTACAGATGATGTAGAGGTTGACGTAATCGCTGAAGAAAAAACACAGCAATTAGATACGTCTGAAACCTCTACTGCAATCACGAATGTCACTGCGGATGATTTGCCAATCGTTGGAGAAACGGAAGTTGGCATAGCAGAGAAGAAACACCAAACGACAGATGAAGCCACTTCATATGATGGCAGTGTAGTGGAAGTGAATATCGAAAAGGTACCCGTAGCGGAGGAAACGCATGTCGGCGTGCTCGACAAACATGTGGAGAAGACGGATGATTCCTATACAGAAAAAGGAGGGGTAGTGCAGGCGGATTTAGAAGCACCCGGTTTACTGGATGACACCCATGTAGGGATCTTGGATTCCCACGTTGTAATAGATGAAGACTCCTCTTCATTCGATGGAGGCATAGTGGAAACGACAATCGAGAAAGCTCCAATCTTGGATGAAACACATGTAGGAGTGTTAGATCAGCACGTGAAGCAGACTGAAGACGGCATCACAAGTGACCGTGGAGTAGTCGAAGCAGATGTAGAAGCGCCAGGCTTGCTGGAAGACACTCATGTCGGCGTCTTGGATTCCCATGTTGTAAAAGGTGAAGACTCCTCTTCATTCGATGGCGGCATAGTGGAAGCGACAATCGAAAAAGCTCCAATCTTGGATGAAACGCATGTAGGAGTGTTAGATCAGCATGTGAAGCAGACTGAAGACGGCATCACAAGTGACCGTGGAGTAGTCGAAGCAGATGTAGAAGCGCCAGGCTTGCTGGAAGACACTCATGTCGGCGTCTTGGATTCCCATGTTGTAAAAGGTGAAGACTCCTCTTCATTCGATGGAGGCATAGTGGAAGCGACAATCGAAAAAGCTCCAGTCTTGGATGAAACGCATGTAGGAGTGTTAGATCAGCATGTGAAAAAAGATGAAGATTCCTTTTCACTTGATCAGGGCATTGTGAACACTATTGTGACGGACCTTCCAATTGTCGGTGATCTGTCTATCGGTGTTTTAGACTATCACGAAAGAGAAATGGAAAACCAATCTTCTCTTTCCACAGGCTTAGCTCAGATTGGGTTAAATGGTACGCTTTTAAAAAATACGGCTGTAAATATTCTAAGAAAACAAGAACAAACGACAGAAGACGGAACCTATACAAAACAAAGCGGCATCACGTTGGGCGTAACTTTACCTATTCTAGGTGAAGTGCAAGCAGATATCTTGTCTAATGAAACGTTCACATCAATAGCTATCGTTCCCCCAACCACTCAGCCTGGAACAAATCCTGATGAAAGTCCAAACGACGACAGTAACGGTACAAAGGAACCTGATGATAATGATGGACAGCCAGGAACGTCTCCAGAAGATAGAGATGAAAATCCAACTCTCCCTGTGGTGGGTAACGAAGAAAATGACGGCACCAATTCGAATGAAGGGAATGGAGAAACTACTCCAATCCCGGATTCGAACGATACCACGCCGCCGATTGTAGACGTTCCTGAAGAAAACGGGAATTCCAATCAAGAGAATAACAACTTCGATTCGAATAGTGAAGAACAGCCGAATGGTATGTGGGGAGACAACGGTTCGGTTAAACAGCCAAACGCCGACAATTCTGATGGATCAGTGAATCCGAATCATCTGAATGCTGCTGGATGGTTGGCACAGACGCCTGCAAAACACAATCAATTATTCGACGCCAATATAGCTGTAATAAATGATAGATCCAACCAATTAGCCGGACAGCCAGTTGCATCTAATTCATTTGAACGATTGCCAACAACAGGAGGATTTTTGGATCCTGCCCTTACAGCTATCTTGGCTCTGTTCTTAATGATCGGCGGTTTTACAGCACGACAATGGGCGCTGAGCAAAAATGAGTGAGCGTGGAGCAATAAAGAAAGGCTCATTTGTCAAATGGATAGCAAACATCTTGATTATTGCGGGAGCGGCGACTTTGTTACTGCTCATTTCGGGAGTACATTCAAATAAAAAGCAGCAATCAGAACGATTAAATGCTTTTGCTGCGATGAAAGCGGAAGCAGCGAATTCTTCCGACATACATCCTGCATTCCCAAATGGTACTTTGGATCCGAAACTTGAAGGAATCGAAGGCATTTTGGATATCCCGCAAATCGACTTGGAAGCCCCCGTGCTGTTAGGAGCTGATGAGCAGACATTGTCAGAAGGTTTAGGTGCTATTGAAAACATGGATCAACCAGGCGTGATCGACGGCAGTTATGCGATTGCAGGCCATCAATCGCATGTATTCGGAAAGTACTTCAACCGGCTTCATGAAATGGAAGCGGGTAAGGAGTTCACTTATGAAACTTTGGACGGAATACAACGTTACAAAGTATTTGACATTCAAATCGTCAAGCCGGAGCAGGTGGAAATTTTAGATAGTCAAAATGGAATTGCATTGTTGTCATTAATCACGTGCTACCCAGAACGATCCAATGAATATCGGCTTATTGTGCAAGCGAAACGTATACAATAACAATCGGAAAATCCTTCAATCTATTATGGTTGAAGGATTTTCTGTATGTTGACCACTCAGTTAAACTTGTATATCTGTCTGTCTTCAAAAGACTCAGGAAATTAATAGATTATGATATACTTTGCCTAGAGTAGAAAGGGGGAAGTAGGATGACGCCTAAAAACTCAGACCGTTTTATCGTCGCGTATAATCGTATTGATAAGTCCTTAGTAAAACTAACAGGCATGCCAAATCATTTTTCGTTTTCCCGAAGAATTGACAAAGCAAAAGAGAAAAATGCGCTGATTCGACATTATGAAGAGGAGTTGCGGGAGTTCGGGAGTTTGCGGAATGCAATTATACATAATCGGACAGGGTTGAATTATGCGATTGCGGAGCCCCATGACGTGATCGTAGAAATGATTGAAATGATCGAGAAAAAATTGTCTAATCCTATGACAGTGAAGGATCTCTTCAGTAGAAAAGTACATACGTTACAAGCGAAGGAGTCGTTGGCAACGGGGTTAAAGATGGTAAGAGAGAAGAAATTCAACCAAATACCGATCTATCAAAAAGGCAGGTTCATCGGGTTGATTACCGCTAATGGAATTATGAATTGGCTGGCGGATCAAAAACACGAAGACATTTCCCGGGAAATACCGACATTATACGATGTTTATAATCACGAAAAACGTAAAAACACGTATCGTTTTGTAAAAAGTACATTATCTGTTTATGAAGCAGAAGAGTTTTTTAAGAAGTCGATTCTTCGAGGAAATCGTTTGGAAGCATTGCTCATTACGGAGCATGGAGGAAAAGATGAAAAATTGATCGGCATTATAACACCATTGGATTTATTGAAGCTGGATTGACGATATGGGAAAAGGTGATTAGGTTGAAATCTGAAACTACAACTAGGTTATATGAACCTGCAATCCACTTTCAAAAAGTCTCGTATAAAGTGAAAGATACTGAAATTCTCAAAGAAGTGACTGGTTCATTTCCTAAACATAGAATTACTACGCTCGTCGGACCTTCAGGAGCAGGGAAAACGACGTTATTGAAAATGTGTAATGGATTGTTAAGCCCTACAAGCGGAGAAGTTTATGTGGAAGGACTGCCTCTTCAAGACATTACACCAATACAATTGCGTCGACAAGCAGGGATGGTTCTGCAGAATTCCCCAGTGATGGACGGCAGTGTTTACGATAATTTGTCATTGCCATTACGTCTGCAAGGCAAGGAATTAAGTGAAGAAAAAGCGACCAATATATTGAATCAAGTAGGGCTTGATCGAAAATACTTACGTCGCAATAGCCGCAACTTGTCAGGAGGACAGCAACAAAAAGTTTCGATTGCGCGTACATTGCTGAATGAATCCAATATCCTTTTGCTTGATGAAATCACTTCTGCACTCGATCCTTCATCATTACGCGAAGTAGAGGAATTGATTCGCAAGCTTAACGAAGTCCATCAAATTACGGTTGTTTGGATTACACATAATTTAGAACAGGCAAAGAGAATGGGGCATTACGCTTGGATTATGATCGACGGTCAGCTTGTGCAGACAGGGAATATTTCTGCATTACAACATTCAGATGATCCATCTGTAGAACGCTTTTTGAGAGGGGAATTCAAATGAGTACGACGGCCCTCCTGCTGACGTTAATCTTCGTTTTCATTCCAATCATCCTATCCAAGACACTTGGATTGCAACTGGAAAAAGACACGGTTATTGCTACGGTACGCTCTACAGTTCAATTGTTGCTAGTTGGTTTTGTATTAAAATTCGTCTTTGATTCGGAAAGTTATTTGTTCATCTTTTTAATGGTTTCCCTGATGATTGGCGCTGCTGTTCAGAACGCCCGTAAAAAAGGCCAGCAAATAAAAGGGATCACATGGAAGCTGATCGTAACTTTTGTTCTATTAGAAGTCTTGACACAAGGTATTTTGCTGGGATTCAAAATTGTTCCCGCGACAGCTCAATATATTATTTCATTGACGGGTATGGTGATCGGAAATTCAATGGTCCTGTCTATTCTTTTCCTTAACCGCTTCGTAGCGGAAGTGGAAACCCACCGTTCAGAAAGCGAGTTGATTTTATCCCTTGGAGGTACTCCCAAACAAGCCATTCATCGACAATTGATCCGCTCTATACAAGCAAGCATGATTCCTACGATTGAGAGCCAAAAAACAATCGGGCTTGTGCAATTACCCGGTATGATGAGCGGGCAAATCATCGCAGGTGCAGATCCTTTGGAGGCTGTACAATTTCAAATCTTGGTCGTGTTCTTGTTATTAACTACAGCTGCTTTAACAAGTGTCTGCCTAGGCTTGCTTTCGTATCCTACGTTGTTCAATGAACGGATGCAGATGATCCAAAGAGGAAATGATAGTTCAGATGAATAAATGAACAAATATTCATATGGATTCAGCGGGAAAAACCCTGAGCTACTGCTGAATCCGTCATGTTTTTGACAGCTGTATTATACTTCTTGTGGATTGAAGCAAAACACATAATCATCGTATTAAATTATGAGATCCCCGCACCAAACAATGCGATCCCCGAACCAAACTACATTATTTCCGCACCAAACAACGCAATCCCCACACCAAACAACGCGATCACCGTATCCCCCTAACCAATTAAACCTACCAAACTATCCGTAGTTCAAACGAATCATAATCATAAATCTATTTGACAATGATTCTCATTATCACTTATGATGATTACAATGAGAAACGTTCTCATTAAAATAAGGGGGTATGGAGAGAGATGAAGAAACTAGTAAGTGTAGCAGGTCTTCTCCTGTTGCTATTGGTCTTAGGAGCATGTGGTGCAGAAGAAGATCAAGCAGCAGATAAACTGGCTGCGGCTCCTATAAAGGCTGAAGAGCCAGAAGTGACAGGCAATCCAAGTATTGAAGTAACCGATCTGACAGGTCAGACATTGACTTTTGATAAAACTCCATCTTCTGTCGCCACATTAAGTTCAGGCGATTTAGATGTGTTACTGGCACTGGGAATTGAAGTAGCAGGACGCCCGACTGTGCAGGGACCTTCAGTAGAAGGACTTGAACAAGTTGCAGAAATCGGGAATCCACATCAGCCAAATTTTGAGAAGATTGCAGAAATAAATCCGGAAGTCCTGATTGCTGCACCAAGCTTCAAACAGCATGAAGAAAACATGGAGCGTCAAGGAACGAAAATAGTTTATACTGCGGCTAATTCCGTTGAAGATATTCAAAATACAATCGAATTGTTTGGAACAATATTCGATAAAGAAAAAGAAGCACAAACAATTCAAGATAAGATTGCAAGTGAAATCCAGAAAAACACTGAACAGAAAGCAGATCCTGTCAGAACACTGCTTGTCTATGGAGCACCCGGTACATACTTGGCAGCCCTTCCAAACTCTTTATCCGGTAACTTATTGGAACTGGCAGGCGGCGAAAATATCGCAAGTGATTTCCCGAACGAAGAGAAATATCCACAATATGCAAGCTTAAGTGTCGAGAAAATCATTGAACGCAATCCAGAAATGGTCATGTTGATTACGCATGGTGAGCCGGAAGCTGTCAAGACAGCGTTCGAAGGCGAAATGTTGAAGAACCCTGCATGGAAAAACTTAGATGCAGTCAAAACGGGAAATGTTGTCGTCCTACCTTCCCATTTATTTGGCACGAATCCCGGAACGAAAGTAGTCGAAGCACTTGAAGTAATGAAAGAAAGTTTAGGCCAGGTTAAATAAGATGATTGCTGTACACGAACGAACAAAAAAAGATCAGCACCCGCTTGCAAGAAAACGTCTCATCGTGTTAGTGACGAGCGGCAGTTTACTGATGGTCGCAGCTATCGCCAGTTTGATGATCGGACCTGTTTCGTTCTCTTTGCAAGAGATTTGGAATGGCATCTTTCAATCAACGGATACGATGGAACGGCGAATCGTTTGGGAACTTCGTTTTCCACGCGTTTTAGTCGGCATGATTGTCGGAACCAGCTTAGCGGCATCCGGGGCGATATTACAAGGAATCATGCGTAACCCGCTCGCAGATCCGGGAATTATCGGCGTATCTTCTGGCGCTGGACTAGCAGCGACAACCATCATGATCATCTTTCCGGCATACATTATGTTCTTACCGCTCGCTGCCTTTTTAGGTGCATTCGTGACGGCTCTCGTTATTTACGCATTATCTTGGAGAGGCGGGGCATCACCGCTGCGAATCATTCTTGTCGGTGTCGCTATCAATGCCGTTATTGGTGCTTTCATGAGTGCGCTCATGCTGCTGTACAGCGATCGGGTTCAATCGGTCCTGCCATGGCTTGCCGGTGGAATAGCGGGTGTCGGTTGGGTGCAATTTGAGATGATTATTTATTACGTAATTGCCGCGCTTGTGTTAGCAATCTTTTCAATCAAGCATATTCGGATTTTACGGTTAGGAGACGAAGTAGCCAAATTACTCGGTCATAACGTGGAACGAAGTCGATTTTTCTTAATTGTTTTGAGTACATTGCTTGCTGGATTGGCGGTAAGCGTTTCGGGCTTGATCGGTTTTGTCGGTTTGGTCGTACCGCATATTATGCGCTCGATTGTTGGAGGCGATTATCGGTTCCTTCTGCCAGCTTCGGCATTAGGCGGTGGATTGCTTGTTGTGGTGGCGGATACGATCGCCCGTAGTGCTTTTAATCCGATCGAGTTGCCTGTTGGTATTTTATTGTCTTTCCTAGGCGGTCCATTCTTCTTGTACTTAATTCAAAAACGGAGGGATTCATTTGCTGGTAACTGAAGAACTTTCCTATCGTCATTCGGATTCATTCGGATTATCGTCTATCGATCTTCATATTAAACAAGGAGAAATCGTCAGTCTGATCGGTCCGAATGGTTCAGGCAAGTCTACTTTTTTGAGGCTGATCTCGCGGCTGATTACGCCAGGTAGCGGTGAAGTTTTGCTGAACGGAGAACGTCTGAAGCGAATGAAGTCGCAGGAAGTGGCGAGGAATTTGGCGATGCTTCCGCAAATGCAAGATCACCAATTGGATGTGACGGTGGGAGAGCTAGTGGAATTCGGCAGACATCCTCATCGTACTGCGTATGGAAAACTTAGCCGGGAGGATCAGGAGATCATTGATTGGGCGATTGAAGTAACGAATTTAGGTGCTTATAAAAATCGTCTATTGCATTCATTGTCTGGGGGGGAACGGCAACGTGCCTGGATTGCCATGGCGATTGCCCAGCGTCCGAAAATTTTGTTGCTCGATGAACCAACCACGTATTTGGATATTTCACATCAGCTGGAAGTGATGGAGCTTGTGGCGGAACTGAATGAGTCGTACGGCATGACCATTGTCATGGTGCTCCATGATATCAATCAAGCAGCCAGTTATAGTGACCGCATGATCGTATTAAAAGATGGAAGGGTACGGTTCGATGGTATTCCACAATGTGTTTTGTGCAAAGACATGTTCCATTCAATTTTTGAAATTGATGCGGAAATTTTCATGAAGAATGGGAAATGTTTTTTCACACCTAGTAAATTACGAAAGGGAGAATGTCATGAGAGCAGAGGGAGAAAAGAAACAGCCAATTGACCAAGGACTTGTACGGCAATATTTAATTGCGACACATGGCAATTTTGAGGAAGTACAGAAGTTGATTGAAAAGGAACCTGATTTGGTTCATGCTGTGATGAACTGGGGTGGCGATGACTGGGAGAGCGGGTTGGGGGCTGCTGCGCATACTGGAAACCGGGATATTGCGGAGTATTTAGTAGCAAAAGGAGCACGTATGGATATTTTTGCAGCCGCTATGCTGGGTGAACTGGAAATTGTCCAATCAATGCTGAAGTGGTATCCCGACTGGCGAGAATTAAAAGGTCCGCATGGTATTCCATTATTGCGGCATGCGGTAGTAGGCGGTGACCAAGCGCAACATGTAGTAGACTATTTACAGACGATGAAAGAGGAGGTAGTGCAATGCAAATGATGACAGCAGTGAATACGATTTTTGTGGAAAAAGGAAAAGGGGAACAGGTGACTGCACGTTTTCAACGAGCGAAAACAGTCCACACATTTGAAGGATTCATTCGAATGGAAGTTCTATTGAAGCAGGATGCTGAAGATCAGGATGAAGTGAAAGTTTGCACGACTTGGGAAGACGAAAAGTATTTTCAAAACTGGCTGAATAGCCGAGAGAATGCAAAGTCTCACGAATCGAAAGCACAATCAACTGAACCAAGTCCGATTTTGGGGAATGAGTTGACGAAATTTGCTGTGAAAGTACAACATTTACCAGCCGAAATTAGTGAAGTGAAGTGAAGTAATTTTTTGACGTAGCAGCGGCAGATAGGATGCTAGAACTGCCGCTCCATCAAAGTCCGAATGCGATCTATACAGAGACCTGACTGTATAGATGGCTTTCGGGATACCGTCAGCATAACTGTACATCGCGGAAACACTTGGAAGCCGATGTCGCAAAGTCTCACCTAATCGCAACCCTCCCTTACTTGCGGACATTCTAAGGATTTAAAGACATTGTTGCTTTCAAGATGTTCATTTGGCTGCCTTTCTTAACTGAAAGGCAGTTTTTTTATTTTTATTCATCAGGCGGGATTGTTTGAGAAAGAGTTTTCCTATGTCAATTTGAGCGGTTCTTGTTTTTTTATGGGAAAGTTTTTGTCTTATGGGGCAGTGGTTATGGCAATAGAAATGTGCGTTGCGCTGGTAGTTTGGTGCGTGTTGGTTATACATTGGTTCGGTCTGGCCTAACAAATGTGAGGTATAGAGGAGTATTAGCTCGGTCTGATGAAACTATGGTTCGGTGCAATGATGGTTTGGTTCGTTCCCGCTAATTTCATTGTCTTATTACGCATAAAAGCTGTCACGGAAAGTCATTTCTGACTTTCTGTGACAGCTCTATAAGTGCAATTGATTTTACGTTAAGGAATATTTCCCTTTTCCTATACTTTGTCCACAAACCAAAATAATAAATGTGCAATACCTGCTATAATCGGTAATGCGATAATGGTGCGAAGCAAGAAAATGATCAGTAAATCAAAAATGTTCAAAGGAATTTTCGTTCCTAAAATCAATCCGCCGACTTCAGACATATAAATGAGCTGTACGACTGATACCGCTGCGATGGTAAATAATGTGACAGGCGAAGTGATGACGCCTTCCGCCAAAATAACGGGTAAAAACATATCCGCAAATCCGACGACCATCGTCTGTGCTGCATCTGCTGCTTCGGGTATTCTCAAAAACTCCAGAATGTATTCGAATGGTTTACCCAGGATTCGAAAGATGCTCGTATATTCCGCAAGCATCAAAGCTACTGTCCCGAAAGCCATGACTACTGGTGCGACTCCAAACCACATGTCAAGTACGTTTTGAAAACCCATTTTGACGGTTTTTCCAATGGAGCGTTGTTTTGAAGCCGTCTGTAATGCAGTATCCAAGCCTAATGCAAATACATTCGTCCCTTCAGGCAATTTTTCATCTTCAAGTGAAAACTCCCGATCGTCGATATATGTATTCTTAATAGAACGTAAAGGATAGATCCGCGGCATGACGAGAGCCAAAATCAATCCGGTTAAAACTACTGTTCCGTAAAATGGAAGGAAGTAATCTGCCATTCCGACCGTATCGATGATGACCAATGAAAATGTAATCGATACAACAGAAAATGTGGTAGATATAATGGCAGCTTCACGCTGTGTATAATGGCCTTCTTCATACTGTTTACTCGTTAATAAAACACCAATTGTTCCGTCTCCAATCCACGAAGCAAGTGCATCAATGGAAGAGCGTCCTGGTAGATTGAATAAAGGCCGCATGATCTTGACCATCAGCGTTCCGAAAAACTCTAGTAATCCGAAGTTCAGCAAAAGCGGAAGCAAAAGTCCCGCGAAGAAGAAAATACTGAACAAAAAGGATACAAGTCCGTCACTTGCCAATAGTAAGCCACCTGTATTTTCACTCCAAATGGCTTCAGGTCCTAATTTAAAGACGACCATGACAGAGAACACTGCACCAATTACGCGAGTGATCGTCCAGAAAGGTGTCACTTTGAATAAATTTACAAAAAATGAAGGACGCTGAGGATCCTTTCTTACGAATGAAAATAGGATGGAGCCTAATGCAGAGAGTATGATCATCACCATCATCAACTGCGAGATAACGGGTTCCAGCGATCCTGCCATTAAGTCGGCTAGTTTGGCGATCGGTACTTTCCAGCCATCCTGAAATGGCAATGGAATCATAAATAGCATAATCCCGAGAAGGGAAGGAATCAAAAATACAAACCACGTACTAGCGGTATATTTCTTCAAGGTAGTTCTCTCCTTGTCTTTGATGTATAAAGTGAATATTTATACATTATACTGTTTATCCGTCCAATGTAAACACTTTAAGCTAAAGTGCGATTTTTCAGTTAGCGGTCAGCCTTTAATTGATAAAAAGCTCGCTTGGAATAACTTCCAGAGAAGTGTTGAATTTGCATCTCAATATGTTCCGAATGAAGTGCATTACGCAACGGCTGGATCCTGAAAGAAGTTCGCCAAAATGTCCGGTCATCAGATTTCACCTTTACTTTGAGCTTTCTTTGTATACATGCTATTGCCTTTTTTACCAATTTAGAAATCAATACAAATGTACACTTTTGCAAGAGTTCAAAGAGCATTCGAAATCCATGAATTTTCTTCATTATTACAAGTATGAAATATAACCGTTCCCTCTTTAAATCTGATAGGAAAAAGCGTATGCTATTTCAATAGTAATGATTATGAGGAAGAAATGGAGGAGGATGTTGGTGGTTTTTGGAGAAAACATCAAAGTCCGTAAACGCATCTTACAGTTGATCGACGGCTTAACAGATGAGGAATTTAACGGAACGCCCTCATGCGGCGGCTGGTCTCCCAAGCAGATCGTAGAACATTTAGCATTAATGGAGTGCCGAGTTGCTACAAACATTGCCAAAGAATTGAAAAACCCTGACAGTCCGCGGGTTTTCAAAAAACCGATCAGTGTATCGGCCAGTCCTCTAATCAAGGCTTATTTATTGGAATACACAGAACCGACGGATACGTATCTCTCAATTTCAGAGACTAAAGAACGTCTACATCAGTCTCGAAATTTTCTATTGGATATCTACGACTCGGCAACTGAAGAAGAGTTACGCAGCAAGTCCATCAAGCACCCGGTCTTCGGGAACGTACCGTTAATCCAGTGGTTCCGTTTCGTCGGTTTCCACGAAAAACGCCATTTGAGACAATTGAAAAGAGCAGTGGATCTTGCGAAATCAAATCCCACGCCGCTTTATGAATCGTCTAAATAATAGAAAGGAAAGAACTTGACCCCACTCGGCTCAAGTTCTTTTCTTTTGTCAGGTTTTCGTTGTCCCCTATAGAAGTGTTTTTCAGCTATACTAGGAATAGCAGCTTGAAGATAGGATGTGGTGTTATGAGTCATTTAGTTGTAGAAAAATTAACCAAAACGGTTGGCGATAAAACCTTGTTTAAAGATGTAGAATTTGCCATTACAAGCGGTGAGAAGATCGGGTTAATCGGCATCAACGGAACCGGTAAATCTACTTTATTATCCATACTGGCAGGACAAGAGGAAGCGGATTCTTATGCAGCGGATCATCCGAATAAATTCCGTATCGCCTTTCTTCCTCAGGAGCCAGTTGTGGATCCTGAACTGACAGTGATGGAGACAGTGTTTAAGAGTGATGCACCGATCATTCAGCTGAATCTTCATTATGAGCATGCTTTGCAAGAACTTTCATCAGATTCATCAAACCCTGAGCTTCAAGAACGTTTTACGCGTTTGCAAAATGAAATGGACGCAACAGGTGGGTGGGATTTGAATGCCCAGGCACGAACGATTCTCATGAAGCTTGGAATTGATATGTTTGATCGGAAGATGGGCGAACTTTCAGGAGGCCAGCAAAAACGGGTAGCTTTAGCGAAAGTGCTAATCGAGCCGGCAGATCTATTGTTGCTGGATGAGCCGACAAACCATTTGGATGTGGAATCCATTCGTTGGTTGCAAGACTTCCTGCAAAATATTCAAGGCGCCGTTATGTTCATCACGCACGATCGGTACTTTTTAGATCAAGTAGCAACCCATATATATGAATTGGCGAATCAAACATTGTATTCGCATACAGGAAACTACGCCGACTACTTGGAATCCAAAGCATTGCGCGAAGAAATGGCCGCTGCGTCTGAGCAGAAAGACCGCAATCGTTATCGTAATGAATTAAAATGGATACGCAGAGGTGCCAAGGCGCGTTCTACCAAACAAAAAGCACGAATCGGTCGTTTCGAAGAACTTGAAGAAAAAGTGAAACAGACAGACTCCTCATTAGATTTAGAAATGGATCTGAAAACTTCACGTCTAGGTAGGAAAGTTCTGGAAATAAATGATATTACCAAAAGGTTTGGACAAAAAGTGATTTTGCATCCGTTCTCCGCAATTTTACAGGCAAAAGACAGAATTGCCATCGTCGGTCCGAACGGTGTTGGTAAGTCAACACTTCTTAAGATGTTGGAAGGCACCATTGCACCAGATACTGGTAATATCGAAAGAGGAGCGACGGTGAAGATTGCGCATTTTCATCAGCATATTCCGCCAATGGATGAAAATCAGCGAATTATTGAATATATCCGTGAAACATCCAATGATATAGAAGATGGAAGCGGCGCACGATTATCAGCTACACAAATGTTGGAGCGATTTTTATTTCCGGCTTCTTCACATGGTACGCCAATTGGGAAGCTTTCTGGCGGCGAGCGAAAACGGCTCTATTTGTTGAAGCTTTTGATGGAGCAGCCGAATGTCCTGCTGCTAGATGAACCGACGAATGACTTAGATCTTGAGACACTGTCTGTCTTAGAATCCTTTATCGATACGTTTACTGGCGTCGTCGTTACCATCTCGCATGATCGTTTTTTCCTCGATCGTATATCACGAAAGCTTTGGGTATTGGATGGGACAGGAGACATAAATGTATGGCTCGGTCTGTATTCCGACTTCTTGGAGGAGACTCCATTGAAAGAGGAAAAAGCACCGAAGAAAATAGAAGTGCAGCCTCAAGAAGAATTAAAACAGAAAAAGAAGATGACCTATTCGGAGAAGAAGCAATGGGAAACCATTGAGTCGGATATAGAAGTACTTGAAGAAAAAATCACAGCGACCGAACAAGAAATGGCAGGAACGGGATCTGATTACGATCGGCTTCGCTTACTCGATGAACAGTTGACAGAGCTCAATACACAATATGAAGAGCTGATCGAACGCTGGTCGTATTTACAGGAATTAGCCGACTAAGAAAGAAAGAGTAGATGGAGGAGATTTCGTTGAAAATAAAAGCAATTGAACCGACACCTAGTCCCAATTCGATGAAAATCATCATGGATACTGCATTACCTGAAGGGAAGAGTCATAATTATAAAAAGAAAGATGAAACTGAAGCACCTGAACCGATCCGTTCACTCTTGGCAATCCAAGGTGTGAAAGGAATTTATCATGTGTTGGATTTCATGGCAGTCGAGCGGATCGGCAATGTCCCTTGGGAGTCTATACTCGCAGAAGTACGCGCTGTTTTAAATGAAGAAGGCGATGTAACGGAACAATCGGGAGACATGGAAATAGATGAACACTACGGGGAAGTATATGTTCATGTACAGACATATAAGGACATTCCATTGCAAGTCAAAGTTTTCAACAGCGATGCGGAAGTGCGTTTCGGTTTGAGTGAACGCTTCGTCAACGCAATGGAAGCTGTACACCACTCCGAAGTGGAGAACTATATTTTATTGAGAAAATGGGCGGACTATGGCATTCGTTACGGTGAACTGCAAGAAGTGGGAGACCAAGTCGCGCAGGAACTGGAAGCAGCTTATCCAGAAAAACGTCTGCAAGAACTGGTAGAAAAAGCTGAAAAAGCCGATGATGAAACAAAAGTTAGAGGCCAAAAAGTAACGCTCGCTGAGTTCACTGTTCCTGAATGGGAAAAACGTTTCCAGCTATTAGACCAAATGCCGGACCCGGATGCGTCCGATTATCCAGTATTGTCCGTTGCACTTGAAGACGAGAAAATGTCAATCCGTCGTCTCGCTACGGTTTATCTCGGAATGATTGAAGATGAATCGGTTATTCCGTTTATCGAAAAAGCATTAGAAGACAAAAGCTGGGCGGTTCGCCGTACGGCAGCAGACTGTATGAGCGACCTAGGATATGTTGGGTTCGAACCTGCGGCGATTCGTTTATTGAAAGATAAAAACAAACTCGTCCGCTGGCGTGCAGCAATGTTCTTATATGAAACTGGTACGGAGGACGCGTTGCCTGCTTTACATGAAGCGGAAAATGATCCGGAATTTGAAGTGAAGCTGCAAGTGCGCATGGCGATTGCCCGCATTGAAGAAGGCGAGGAAGCTAAAGGTTCTATTTGGCGCCAGATGACGGAACGAAATTAAGGAATAAAGGGCTGTCCAGAAAATTTCTGGCAGCTCATTTTTTGTATGAGAGAGCGTTTTGTTCATCTATTTTTACTAGGTTGACATGATTGTGCGGTACTTAGCTGGTTTGGATGGTTCCTCTGCTACTTTTGCCTATTCTTTTTAAAATTTGACTATTCATCCCTTTCTTTTAACAAGGACTAAAGGTATACTGTAATAATACTGTATATTTACCTAGGAGGTCCTAATAAAGTGAAAAAATCTAGAAGTATTGCGATGCGGCTGTCAGGGTTAATCATTGCATTATTTTTATTATTGTTTTTAGTGTATTCGGTCGTCACAAGTGTCATGTTACATAAGCAAAGCCTGCGTGATGCGGAAGAATTTGCAATGGAAAGCACAAATAAGAGTTCGCTTGCTTTGAGTGAAAAGCTAAAAGAAACGAATGAAATGCTGCGAACAACTAAACATATTTTGGAAACTCAGCGAGCAGAAGGAGATCTTCATGCGGATGAAGTCATTCGAATCATCAAGAACAACCTTCAAAATAATGAGGATGCAACAGGAATGGCAGCTGTCATCAATCAAGCAGCCATTGCGAATAAAGATGCAATACCACAGGATCTACTGGATGATGATCAACAATTCATTCCGTATACCTTTAAAGAAGGGTCAACAATCGGTGTCGAGCCTCTAAGCGGGATGGACGATCCGGAAGCCAACTTATGGTATACAGTGCCGAAATCAGAACAGCGTGCGATTCTGACGGAACCTTATGCATACGATACAAACGGACAAACGATTCTTATGACAACTATTTCTGTGCCATTACTTGATTCAGCAGGTACTTATTTCGGTCTGTTGACGACCGATTTATCCATTGATTTCTTAACAGATTTGGTAAATTCTATTAAACCTGATGGAGGCTATGCATCGGTTATTACAGACAATGGCCATGTAACAGCAAATAGTCTGAAAGAAGAAATGAACGGCGCCAATATGCAGGATTCCATTGATTGGGCAAGTGTCAAAGAAGTTATGGACAAAGGCGAACTTTCGAATCTATACGTTGATTCGCAGAGTTTAGGCGAAACTGCCTTCAACGCGTTTGCGCCTATTACTTTAAAGGATATTGATGAAACATGGACAGTGCAGACAGTAACACCTAAATCGAAAATCTTGGAAACGTTCAATTCAATTTTGTGGATCACGATTATTTCGGCAGTCGTCATTGTGTTGCTCATGGCAGCGGCTTCTACCGCTTTCATTTATCGACAATTACGTCCATTGCGGGCATTGCAGCATTCAATGGAAACAGCAGCGGCTGGAGATTTGACGGTGCTCGTTGATGAAAATTCGGTACGGCAAGATGAAATTGGTGCCGTTTCATTGGCTTATAACGATATGCTGCAACGAACGAATGAAGCGATACGAACAGTGCAACAGTCATCTACCCAATTGAGTGACTCATCTTCTCAAGTAACACACGCATTTGAAGAGCTTGTAGCTGCGAATCAGGAAGTTTCAGTAGCGACCGATGAAATTGCGCAAGGTGCGTCACGTCAGTCTGAAGATACAGAGCAAACGAGTCTTCGTATATCCGACTTGGCTGATCGTATGGAACACTTGAATGAAATGTTCCATACTATGAACAATTTATCTGGACAAGCTTCTGATGCTACGGAAGATGGTATTGGTGAAGTGAAGAAATTACGCGACCATAATACATCCGCCAATGATATGAATCACAAAGTTCAACTTCAGATTGAAACGCTATCTACTAAGATATCGTCGATCAATCAAGTAATCCAAACTTTACATGATATTACGGCAAGTACTAACTTGCTCGCACTCAATGCAAGTATTGAGGCAGCAAGAGCAGGAGAGAGCGGGAAAGGTTTTGCGGTCGTAGCGGATGAAGTTCGGAAGCTGGCGGAACAATCACGTGTTGAAACCGAGGTAATTCAAGAAACCGTAAAAGAGATTTTAGTAGAGTCTGAACAAACGGTGGAAGTGATTGACAAGAGCATGGAATTGATGGAAGGTCAGAATCAATCCGTTTCGGATACGGAAGAATCATTTATCCGAAATGCTAAGATCACGAAGCAAATCCGTGAAGCGATTGCGGAGTTGTCAGAAGAGCTGACCGAAATGATGGAGCATAAAGACGAAGCAATCCTCGCCATTCAAAATGTATCTGCTATTTCAGAACAAACAGCGGCTTCAGCTGAAGAAGTGAGTGCATCGTCCGCGGCACAACAACACGAACTCGAGCAAGTGGCGAATTCGACAACTCAAATGAATAAAATTGCTGGAGAACTCCAAGGCGTTGTGGAGCGATTTAAGCTATCTTAAGTTATGTAAAGCAGAGACGGAAAAATTCCGTCTCTGCTTTTTTTGACTAAATCTGTTAATAAGTCGGAATTAAATTATATTGCAGGAAGTTGGGATTGGAATAGAATAGGTGGTGGGTGTATGGTAAAATGAACAACTTATATAGTGAAAAGTATTTAGAGTAATATTTCGGAAGAAGGGGTTATAAATGGCATGGTGTATTTATTTAAGAAAGATAAACGTAAGGCAGAAGTAATAGCGAGGGGAACTAAATTGGATTGTATTACTGGAGTTATTCAATTGGATCATTCTCCTTCTGTGAAAAAGCAAATGGATATGATTAATTTCACGGAGTATGACCTTGGATTCCTTCTGTCTATTAAAGATCAAGTTCAACCTATCCTGCCTGTTATGGTAGATGCTTTTTATAAAGCCTTGGATGCAGAACCGAAATTGAATAAGATTATCTCCAATCATAGCAGCAGAGAGCGTTTGAAAGCGTCATTTAACAGACATTTATTGTCGATATTCGATGGTCGGATTGATGAAGCTTATTTGGAACAGCGAAAAACCATCGCGAAGGTTCATGTGCATATCGGCCTTGAATCGAAGTGGTATTTGGCTGCCTTTGATGTAATTTGCGATGAGTTTTTTACCTTCATTGAACAACTGGACATACCGAGGGAAAGGCAATTTCGTACATTGCGTGCATTCATGAAGATATTGAATTTTGAACAGCAATTGGTGTTGGATGCTTACGAAGATGTAAATAAGGAAAATCGACAAAAGGTTGAAGACTCGAAAATGATTGTTAAGGAAAAGGTGTTGGGAACCGCCCAAGAGTTGGCAGCGGTCAGCGAGCAGACAAGTGCTTCTTCAGAAGAACTTTATAATAAAACACAAATTCTTGAGAAAATGACGATTCATAGCTTGTCGTTTATTATGGATACGGAAACGACTTCGCTTGCCAACAAAGAATTGGTGAATCAGCAGTCACAAAAATTTGAACAGATTGTAGAGTTTACGACAGATCTGATGGACCGCATGGAAGCACTATACAAGTCTACGGATCATATACGTGAGGTTGTAACGCTCATTACGTCCATTGCCGATCAAACGAACCTCCTTTCATTGAATGCGGCGATTGAAGCAGCAAGAGCCGGACAACATGGTAAAGGGTTTGCTGTGGTGGCGGCAGAAGTACGCAATTTATCTGTTGAGACAAAGAAAGCGATCAGTACTGTCACGGCTATGATTGAAGAAACAAATACGAATATGAACGACATGTCCAATTTTGTACAAGTAATGGAACGGTTGATTCAAGAAAGTTCTGCCGGCAATCTACGAGTGACAAATTCCTACAATGAAATCATACAAGCTGTTTCAGGTATGAAAGAGCAAAGTGAACAATCCAAAAATTCCGTTGAGAGTACTGTGCAAATTCTACAAGAAATCAATCAAGCGGTGGGAGTGATTGCTCACTCGTCAGATGATTTGATACAGTTGGCAGAAGATCTTTAAGAAATTAACAGGACAAACTATTAAAGAATACGATGAGAAATCTTTTCTATTCTTTCTGTTAGGTATATAGCCTATCATTTGTTACACTGAACTGATAAAAAGACTCGTGAATGAGGGTAGGTGTTTGTATGGAAGAAGTAGCACTAATTAGTGTTGTGTCCATTTTAGCACTTGGAATTTTTTCTCAGTGGCTTGCATGGCGTATTCAATGGCCTTCTATATTTATTATGTCAATTGCCGGCCTGCTCATCGGTCCGCTGCTTGGCTTGGTCAATCCCGAACTGGCACTCGGTGAGCTCTATAGTCCGTTGATTTCGCTGGCAGTAGCTATCATTTTATTTGAAGGCAGTTCCAATTTGGATGTACGGGAGATTAAGGATATTTCTAAATCTGTCTTTCGAGTTGTCACAATGGGTGCATTTCTTGCATGGATTTTGGGGTCACTTACTGCGCACTTCATTGCAGGACTCACATGGGAAGTGTCATTCATTATAGGAGGTCTCTTTGTCGTGACAGGGCCGACCGTCATTATCCCGTTGTTGAGGAATGCGAAATTAAAAGCCCGGACTGCAGCGGTACTGAAGTGGGAAGGAATTATTGTCGATCCGGCCGGCCCATTGCTAGCATTATTTGCCTACGAAGTAATCAAGGTTTTGACGAATGAGAATTTATCACTAAATTACTTATTGAATTTCTTTGGTGGCGCCGGGCTTGCGGTCCTTCTCGGATTGGTGATGGGGACCTTGATCGGTATTATGGCGAATAAAGGTCAATTTCCGGAGTACTTAAAATCTCCCGTTATTCTGGCATTTGTCTTGCTTTGTTTTACGATGGCAGAAGTCATCATGCATGAAACGGGAATGCTTGCTGTGACGGTTATGGGTCTCGTATTAGGTCGGAGCAAGCGTTATGTTTCGTCAATTGGAAATGTCGGTCATTTTGTTGAGAATGTTTCCGTCATGCTGACATCGACAGTCTTTATTTTATTGACCGCATCCCTTGCGAGAGAAACAATTGCTCAGATTTTCACTTTGCCGATTATCGGGTTTGTGCTCGTTATGTTGTTCTTTGTACGCCCCGTGTCGATTTGGCTTTCCACCATAGGAACAGAATTGGTCTGGCGAGAGAAGCTGCTGATCGGATGGATTGCTCCTAGAGGGATTGTCGCCTTGACGGTTGCTGGGTATTTTGCTGCAACTCTGGCAGAGGATGGTTACGAAGAAGCCTCCTTGCTGACCGCACTGACGTTTGCTCTCGTATTCATTACAGTTTGTGCTCATGGTTTTACCCTCGGTCCGTTGGCAAAAAAGTTGAATTTGGCCAGCAATGAACCGCCGGGCGTATTGATCGTCGGAGCCAGCAGTTTTTCTATCGGATTGGCTGAACAGTTGAAGGAGATGAACATTCCCGTATTGATTGTGGATCCTTCAGAGGGGCGTCTGCGTCCAGCTGTTGAAAAGGGAATCTCCACGTTTACCGGCCAGATTTTATCTGAACGTTCGAGATTTTCCATTGACTTGGCACCTTACGATACGATCTTATCGATGACAGGAGACGCTTCTTATAATGCGTTGATTACACAGTCTTTTGCACCGGAGTTTGGTTTCAACAATACCTTTTCCCTGACTGCGGCACCTAGTCATCAAATGAGTAAGTCGGAACTTCCCATCTCATTAAAAGCACATCTATTATTTCAGGAGGGTGCGACGTTTCCCGAATTAAATCGCAAAATTAATACCGATTATGAGATCGGGGTACTTGATTGGCAAGTCCCTGAATCGGATATAGGGACCAAAGAAATCCTTCCTGAAAATACCACACCATTATTTATAATGAAAAGGAATAAAACGATTGTATTTTCCACTTTGCAAAGAAAGATTTCTTTAGATCCCGGTGATCAACTAGTTGCCCTGAAATTGAAGGAAAGTGTATTTGCAAATAGATAAGGGGTTTATACTCCACCGACTGTTTACTTCATGTTGGTGGAGTTTTTTTGATTTAAAACGGTAAGATCTTCCTTGTTCTTCAATAAGTCAATAAACACTTGCAATGCTTTTGTCTGAAAAGGCGAATTGGTCACAATGGAAAAATTGCGTTTAAAAGGAGTGCCTTTGACAGGTAATGTTTTGAGCTCTCCGTGACGCAGTTCTTTTTGGATGGCCCATTGCGAAAGCAGACTGATGCCGAGCCCGGCTTCTACGGATTCTTTGATTGGCTGGGTACTGCTGAACTGCATGACGCGTGCCGGCCGAAATCCTGATTGTGAGAAGAATGTTTCGGCAGCTTCTCGTGTGCCTGACCCTTCCTCGCGCAGCAGCCATAGGTCATTTGATAATTCGCCGATGGATAGTCGCCCCTTTTTCCTGACTAGGGGATGAATAGGAGACGCGACGACGTACATGGCATCTTCTGCAAAGTTCTCGTTTTGTAAAGGTGTAGCTTCCTTGAAGTGACCTTCAATTAGTCCAACGTCCAGTTGGTGACTGATGACTAGCTCTGCAATATCTGCTGTGTTCCCGATTGTCACAGAAGGCTCGATGGAAGGATATTCTGCGACGAGCTTGGACAAGATATGGGGGAGGACGTACTCTCCAAAGGTGTAACTAGCTCCGATGGTTAATGATCCGCTCGCTTTATTGGCTAACTCATCAACTAGATTATGCATTTTGGAGTAGAGGCCGACTATTTCTTTTGCATGATGATAGGCGATTTCACCAGCCCGATTCAGGCGGACATATTTATTTGTGCGCTCGAGTAGCCGGACTCCGATCGACTCCTCGAAGGAGCGGATATATTGGCTGACAGCAGGTTGCGTCATGTGAAGATCTTCAGCCGCTCTAGAAAAATTCTTACGTTCCGCTACGGCAATGAATACTTGCAATTGATGGTCGATGGGTAGCAACTCCTTCTCATATATATAATTACTTATCATGATCATTATAAATAGTTATTTTTCTTATAGCGAGCATTTTCGTATACTGACTATAGGAGGTGTTGTCGACATGACTACTGCAAACGAGACTCAAAAGCAGCAAGCACCACAACAACCGTCAAAGTGGGTTGCCTGGCTAGGTGGAGTGGCATTTACATTTTTTATAGCACTTTTAGGATTTTTATTAGCAAAACTACCTGGTTTTGACCATATTGGCCAGTTAGCATGTGCGATCATCATTGCGGTGGCCTATCGCCAATTCTTTGGCTATCCGGAAGCAATACGTTCAGGGATTGCTTTTTCATCTAAGCGATTGCTGCGTACGGCCATTATTTTATACGGATTGAAATTGAACATTGATACCGTTTTGAGTGACGGCTTAGGTTTATTGGTACGAGATGCCGGTGTAATTATTTTCGCGATTTTTATGATGATCTGGCTTGCGAAAATTTTTAAAGCGGATAAAGATATTTCATTGCTACTTGGTGTTGGGACCGGTGTCTGCGGCGCTGCTGCCATCGCTGCAGTCGCGCCAATTATTAAGGCGAAAGACGAGGACACGGCAATCGGCGTTGGAATCATAGCATTGATGGGGACCATTTTCGCCATCGGCTATACAATACTTCGTCCGATTTTGCCGCTCGAATCCATAGAGTATGGAATGTGGGCAGGGATCAGCCTTCATGAAGTGGCACATGTAGCATTGGCAGGCGCTCCAGCAGGGGAAGATGGCCTTGCGATTGCATTGCTTGCTAAACTGGGGCGAGTGTTCCTATTGGTTCCACTTTGCTTCATCTTCATCTATCTGATGAAACGCAAGAACAAAGGGACAGATGAAGCCGATGCAAAAATTGAATTCCCGTGGTTCTTAGTTGGATTCATCCTACTCAGCATTCTCGGCAGCTACGTATTCGGACATTCAATCCCTGTATCAGATAGCGTGATGGAAGGCGTCTCGGTTCTAACGACCTGGCTGTTGACGGCGGCGATGGTGGGTCTCGGGTTGAATGTCAGCTTGAAAGACTTGCGTGACCGGGCAATGCGTCCACTGGCGGCTATGGCTGTTACTTCAGTTTTGTTATCCGTGATTGTGTATTTTATTGTTTGAAAAATTATATCCATTATGTCAGGCGAGAAGAGAATTCTCTTCAACCTGACTTTTTTGCGTTACCGTAATCCGAAAACATTCTACAAGAATATGATGAATTAGTTGACTTTACTTAGTCCACCCCCTAAACTAATATTATTAGTTTAGGGGGTGGACTATTTTGAAAGAGCAATTACAAGAAGCTGTAGAGCTGTTTGAAGAAGTAATAATCTATGGTACGGAACACGTTGTCAAAAATCTTAACATTCCTATATGGAAAGAATACTCGCCGGAGCAAATCCAAGTATTGAAGATTCTTTCCACCTACGGAAATCTCTCGAGCGGACAGCTGGCAGAAATCCAAGGCGTGCATAAAAGCGCCATTTCTACTCGATTGAAGAAATTGGTGGAGAAAGAACTGGTCAAATCGGAGAAAGATCCGAACGACCAGCGCACGAACCGTATTTCATTGACACTAAAAGGCAATGAAATACTGTCTGCCTCAAATGAAGCAGTCTATGAAAGTATCGAAAGTCTATTCAAAGATCGGATTGACGAACAAGAGCTTGAACAATTCATCGGCACCTTCCGTAAGCTCAAAGATATTTTAGTAATGAAGGGGATGTAATGTGTGAAAACCGTTTTAAAACTTAAATGGCCGATAGCAATCGGTTTAATTATATTGACTGCTGTATTATTCATAGCAGCTCCTGACTTGGCGAAGCAGGCGGAAGATGCCGGATCGTTCCAGTTACTCGACAGCGCTGATTCGCAAAAAGCAGCAAAAATGTTGGAGGCTGCAGGTGAAGCAGAAGAAACGTTGTCACTCGTATATCCGCTAGAGAAAGCAGCAGATGAAGTGAAAAAGAAAGAAATTTCTGCGACAGCGAAAGAAATCAAGGATCTCAGCAAAACGGTAACAGAAGTGCTGGACCCATTTGAAAGTGAAGAAATGGAAGACCAGCTCGTTTCTGAAGATAAGAAAACAGTCTTAGTACCGATTACAGTCGACGGGACACAGGATGAAATTATCACGTTGGCAGATCAAATTAAAACGGAAGTATTGCCGAAAGACCAGACCATCTATATGACTGGTGAAGCCATTATTAATGATGACGTCAATGAAAGTGCGCAAGAAGGACTGAAAAAGACGGAACTGATAACAGTAGTATTGATTTTCGCTTTATTGCTCATCGTTTTCCGTTCAATCGTCACGCCGTTTGTTCCATTGGTGGCTGTCGGTATTACGTATTTATTGAGCCAATCTTTTGTGGCATTTTTCATCGATTGGTTCGGTTTTCCGGTATCCAATTACACTCAAATCTTCTTAGTGGCTATTTTGTTCGGTTTAGGTACGGATTATTGTATTCTGTTGCTGAGTCGCTACAAGGAAGAGTTACTTGCGGGGCATGAAGTGGAAGAAGCGATTGTTAACACGTATAAGACGGCTGGCCGCACATTGTTCATCAGTGCGCTCGCAGTGTTTATTGGTTTTGCGGCAATCGGTTTTGCAGATTTCCCGATCTTTAAATCAGCAGTGGCTGTAGCCGTCGGAATCGCAGTGCTGATGGTCATTCTCTATACGATCGTACCGTTATTGATGTCGATATTGAAGGATAAATTATTCTGGCCATCTAAAGGTGCAGCGTCTCATAAAGATAGTAAACTGTGGATTGCGTTCAGTAAAGTATCCGTTATGCGTCCGCTCGTATCTATGCTGGTTGTCGCTGTCATTACCATTCCTCTTTTATTGACTTATGATAATGAGTTGTCTTTCAATACAGTAGATGAAATCGACAGCAGCAAAGAATCGGTTAAAGGATTGAATCTAATTTCCGAGGCGCTTGGAGAAGGGGATTCATTGCCGGTGCAAGTATTGCTGAGAAAAGATTCTCCGATCGTCAAGGAAGGCGATGTGACATATCTGGAAGCGATCGCTCGTGACTTAGAAAAAGTAGAAGGCGTCAAAAGCGTTCGTACGGTTACGCGTCCGACAGGCGAGTTGTTGGAAGACTTGTATGTAGATCATCAAATTGCCTTAATGGCAGATGGATTAAATGAAGCAACCGATGGATTGGATGAAATCGGTAAAGGACTTGGCAGTGTACAAGGCGGATTAAATCAAATTGGTGGGCAGTTGCCAGCCGGTTCCGCAGGCGGAGATGGACTACGCCAAGCAGCAAACGGTGTAGAGCAAATTAATGGGCAGCTTATGCAAATTGCCGGCGGATTGCAGCAGGGAATGCCTGCCGCACAAGCAACAGGCGGATTAAATGCCCTTAGTACAGAACTTGAGAAAATCAGTTCGGGAATTGCTGGCGAAGCCTCCCAAGTTGATCAGGGCGGTTCACAAATTGGTGCACTCAGCGGTGGTTTGAAAGAATTGTCCGGCGGTGTGAAGGCCGCTAAAGATGGTTTGGCTGAAGTCAGCAAAGGTTTGAATGAGCTTGCTGAAATGTTGAATGATATGGGCGACACGAAAAGTGTTCGGGATACAGGGTTATTCATTCCATCCGGCACGCTTGAAAACGAAGAGTTCAAGCCGGTTATCGATCGCTATACATTCGATAAGGAAAAGGGAATTTTAATGGAAGTCATTTTGACAGAAAATCCATATTCTCGTGAAGCGATTTCGACAGTGCATGATATCAAGGATACAGTCAAACGCTCTGTAATCGGGACTCCTTTCGAAGATGCGGAGCTTGCGTTTAGCGGGATTTCCAGTATGAACTCAGATTTGGATGATATTTCATCTGCCGACTTCACACGCACGGTAACGATTATGCTAGTCGGTTTGTTCATCGTGCTGTTCATTTTGTTCCGTTCAGCAATTATGCCACTTTATATGATTGGTTCATTGCTGTTAACATATTATACAGCTGTTTCCATTACGGAGCTCATTTTCGTAAATGGTCTTGGGTATGATGGTATCAGTTGGGCAGTACCGTTCTTCGGTTTCATCATGTTGATTGCGCTGGGGGTGGACTATTCCATCTTCTTGCTGGATCGTTTCCGCGAAGAGAGCATCGGTGGGATGAAAACGAAGGAAGCTCTTATGCATTCGATGGCGAAGATGGGAACAGTCATCATTACGGCGGCTGTTATCTTAGCCGGTACGTTTGGAGCGATGATGCCTTCTGGAGTATTAAGTCTAGTGCAGATCGCGACGATTGTGATTTCGGGATTGCTGTTGTATGGCTTGATCATTCTGCCATTGTTGATTCCGGCAATTACCGTTTCATTCGGTCGCGGAGTATGGTGGCCGTTTAGAGGTTGAATAAAATTGTAAAGAAGAAATCAGGCCGTTCGAGAAGTCGTTTTCACATGACTTTTCGAACGGTTTTTACTTTTTTGTCTTAAAAGGTGGTATGACAGAGGAAATGTGCGGTTTGTGATCCGTTTGGTGCGGTGTAAACCGGGATTGGCCCGGTTTGCCATTATTATTGTGCGGTTCAGAAGACTTTTGGTTCGGTTCGACAGTACTTTGGTTCGATGTGACGGTATCTTGGTTCGTTCCTCTTCATTTCTTGCCCACTCACGGGAGAAAGAGGGAGCGCAGAAAGATAGTTTCGACTTTCGGTTTAAGGGTAGATAGGAAGAAACTATAGGCAGGAGAGATTCATAGATGAAATTACATACAGGTTCTTTGTTTTGGGAAACTACAGTTGACAGAAGAAGCTTTAAAAATGGTGCTAGGAAGGGACTATATGATATTGCAATTATAGGCGGCGGAATGTCGGGCGCGCTTTGTGCCTTTGTTTTAGCGAAAGAAGGCTATTCGCTCGTTATGATTGAACAGAATGAAGTGGGAGGGGGCAGTACTTCAGCCAACACTGGTTTATTGCAATTCTCAAATGATATTATGCTTCATGAATTGATAGAAGAAATCGGGGAAGAGCAAGCAGTAGAGTTTTATCTTTCTTGCAAAAAAGCGTTGCAGCAGCTTCAGGAAGTTGCTGACCATACGTCATTTAATGTCAATTTCCATACACGAAACAGCCTGTATTATGCAAGTACAGAAGAGGATGTTTCAAGATTAAAAAAAGAATATGAGGCATTACAGAAATATGGCTTTCCGGTGGAATATTGGGAGCGGGAAGACATTGAGGCGCGTTTCCCATTTTCGCAACCTGCTGCAATCGTCACGGAAGGGGATGCAGAAGTAAACCCCCTTCGCTTATGTATCGGGGCAGTTCACTATGCCCATAAAAAAGGGATGGATGTTTTTGAGTATACAGAAGTTCTGGAGATTGATGATAGAGATGAATATGCAATAATAAAAACATCAGAGGGAGATTTTTATACTCCGACTGTCGTAGTGACAACAGGTTACGCACCGGCTCCTGAATTAGACGTTCTTCAGAAAGACCTCAAAATCACATACGCTATCGCTACGCAGCCACTAGAGGATCTTTCGTTTTGGCATGAGCGCATGATGATCTGGGAGACAAAACGTCCTTACTTATATATGCGTTTGACAGATGATCAGCGAATCATTGTTGGCGGGCTTGATCAAGATGCCGAGAAGCTGCTAAGTTCAACAGATGCAACTGAAAAAAAGTTCGATGAGTTGAAAAGTGAATTGAAGAAGCTTTTCCCGAATGAAGAAATTCGATCTGAACATGAGTGGGTTGCTGTATTTGGAGAGTCGACTGATGAACTGCCAGTCATTGGCCGTCATCCAGATGAATCGCATGTCTATTATTTAATTGGGCTAGGTGGAAATGGCACAGTTTACAGCATGCTTGGTGCTTATTTGATTCGGGATGAGATAGCTGGAAAAGACAATCCCAATCAATCTATTTTGGAAGTTGAAAGATGAAAAACATCTGGAGAATAATTCATTCTTCAGATGTTTTTTGAGGATTTTTATGAAATTTTTCCGTTCATTATTTTAGTTTATAAATTTTTTAACTTAATTAAAAAATCTATGTTGATATAATTTTCTAACTATTATATACTAAGATAATGAATTGTCTGATTAATCTACAGGCAGATAATGTTATAGAAAAGAAGACGAGAAAGAAGGGGTTTTATGCTTACATTTTTATCATCAATCGTCTTGCTGATTGTGGGATATCTAGTGTATTCAAAAGTGGTTGAACGAGTTTTCGTTATTGACGATTCGCGAAGAACTCCAGCCTATACCCAAGCAGATGGTATGGATTATGTACCAATGAGCTGGTGGAAGGGCTGGTTGATTCAATTATTGAACATTGCTGGGCTCGGTCCGATTTTCGGAGCGATTGCAGGGGCGTTATATGGTCCTGTGGCATTTATTTGGATTGTGTTCGGCAGTATTTTTGCCGGTGCTGTCCATGATTACTTTTCAGGCATGCTGTCCTTAAAGCATGGAGGCGCACAATTCCCTAAAATAGTTGGAGAATATTTAGGAGATTTTGCACGCCGGTTTATTAATGTTATTTCCGTTGTATTGATGGTATTAGTTGCGGCAGCTTTCACGGCAGGTCCCGCACAGCTAATTTCGTCTATTACACCTTTGTCATTCATGGTTTCACTTATTTTGATATTCGGATACTTTGTTTTAGCTGCAATTTTACCTATTAATAAGATTATTGGACGTTTGTATCCGGTATTCGGGATTGTCTTAATTATTATGGCTGTTGGGATTGGGGTCGCTTTATTATTTGGAACAGAAAAAATCCCGAATTTAACACTGCAGAACTTGCATCCAGGTGATTTACCAATTTGGCCGCTTTTGATGGTAACGATATCTTGTGGAGCCATCTCGGGCTTCCATTGTACACAGAGCCCGATTGTTTCAAGAACAATGAAAAAGGAATCAGAAGGCCGTAAAGTATTCTACGGAGCGATGATCGCAGAAGGAGTTATTGCGATGGTTTGGGCTGCTGCCGGCATGACGTTCTTTGGCAGTACAGCGGGTTTACAAGAAGCGTTGGCAGCAGGAGGACCTGCGGGGGCAGTCAATGAAATTTCAAGTACATTATTAGGTTCGTTCGGTGGGCTATTGGCTATTTTAGGTGTCATTATTTTACCTATCACTACAGGTGATACAGCACTTCGTTCGGCACGAATGATTTTTACTGAAGCCGTATCCAAGTGGATGGATCCTAATAAAAAGTGGGTCGTTTTAGCGGTTACACTTTTATTGGGCACACCTATGTTTTATTTGTCGATGATTGATTACTCTTTCTTATGGCGCTATGTTGGCGGTACGAATCAACTAGTCGCAGCTGTAATGCTGTGGACCGCTACCTCTTATCTAATGAGGGAAAACAAAGCACATTTGATTGCGGGGATTCCTGCATTGTTCATGACAGCAGTCGTCATAACGTATTGGATGTATGCACCGGAAGGTTTGAGCTTAAGCTATGGAGTTTCCGTGGGGACAGGAATTGTAGTTTCAGCAGTTATTGGTGTATTCTATGCACTAAAGGTCATTCAATCCAAACAGCAACGCGCAGTCGTGAAAATAGGATAAGAGAAAGGCTCTCAGCGACATTTTGCTGAGAGCCTTTTCGTACCATCCGACTTAAAATGTAATAACGCCAAGTGCCATTGTGATAAGGAACAATACGATACTGAAACCCCACATGATTAAGAAAGAGTAACGGATATGCTTACCCATTTCGAGACCCGCTAAGCCAAGTGCCAACCAAAGGGCAGGGGAGAAAGGACTGACGAATGTACCGATGATATTTCCAACGATCAATGCATAGGCAATGGAGATTGAAGGTACACCGAAGCCTGACACAACTTGTTCTACAATCGGCAACAATGCAAAGTAATAGGCATCCGTACTGAGTAATAAATCAAAAGGAACACCAAAGAATCCAATGATAATATGTAAATAAGGCACGATAAATGCCGGAAGAATTTTCACCAAATCTGTTGCAATGGAATCCAGCATATTGGCTCCATTCAATATACCTAAGAATGAACCTGCCGCTAAGATGATAGCTGCCATAAGCAAAGCATTTGGCGCATGGGCTTTAATTCGGTCCATTTGTTCATTCACTGTACGATAATTCAATGGCAATGCCAAACTGAATCCTATCATAAAGATAAAGCCGGCCGGGACTTTACCCCAAACGAGTAAACCGATAACAGTCAGTGCAATGACTACATTAATCCAAAGCAGTTTAGGACGGTGAAGAGAGTTAGCTGTTTTGGTTGATTCATCCTCAACCTCATCGAATATGGACTCACCTTCGTCAGAAGAATCATCTGTAACCTTTCTGGCAATTCGACGTTTTTCGCGCATTCCAAGAACAAAGGCGACTGCAACTAATAACACCAAACCGATCACTTGGATTTTAATCAAAGGACGCCATAATTCAGTGACATCAACGCCAAGGACGGCGGCAGCACGCCCAAGGGGACCTCCCCAAGGCACCATATTGACGATACTCGCAGACGTACCAACGAGTAATAATAATAAATATGGGCTCATTCTCAACCGTTTATAAAGAGGTAATAAAGCTGGAATCGTAATCAAAAATGTTGAAGCGCCTGAACCGTCTAGCTGGGCGATCGCAGCAATGACAACAGTCGCCATCGATACGGCAATCACATTTCCTCGAGATACTTTGATCATTGTATTGATAAGTGGATCAAAGACTCCCGCATCTTGCATAACTCCGAAGAACAGAATTGCGAAGATGAACATAATGACGACACTGATGACCGAGTCAATACCACTCCCGAAGAACTCTCCAATTTCTTTAAAGTTGTATCCGGCAAAAAATGCTCCGAAGATTGGTACAATGACCAGACCAACAATCGGTGTGATTCTGCCGCTGATCAGAAGAGCGACAATTATGAGAATAGTTAATAACCCTATGATACTCAACATAGCTTTTCCCTCCAAAGTACAAGTTATGAAAGAAAGGTGTAAGCGGATACAAAATGAGGTATCCGAAAATTCTTTCTTGAAGTTGTTCATAATGTATCATAGGAAAAAGCAGCTAAAAAGCTTTTGGAAATAAAACAAATAGAGTTTATTGTATGCATTTTGTTCATTTTGCTCACGAATGCAAAAGATTAAATTTTGATGTAGGTTCGTTCAGGTCTTCCAACTTCGCCATATTGCAGCTGGGCTTTTACTTTTCCAGCAGACACCAAATATTCTAGATAACGCCTTGCGGTAGACCGGCTGACACCTGCTGCCTCGCCGGCATCGAAGGCATTAATGCCTTCTGCCGAGCTGTGTTCTGAGATTTCTTCTATACGTTCCAGCGTTAAACGATCAATTCCTTTTGGTAATCCGTCGGCAGTGATCGACTTGTCCGCACGTAATCCTGATCCGAATAGGAGACGGTCCAGCTCTTCTTGATTGACTTCTTTTTTGGAGGCTAATAAGACTTTTTGTTTTCGGTAGCGTGTAAATGTCTTATTGAATCGATCAAAATCAACCGGTTTAATCAAAAAGTCGAATACACCGCCTTGTAAAGCTGCTTCTACTGTAACTGTCTCCTTAGCGGCTGTTACCAATATGATAGCGATGGATGGAAAGTCTTTACGAAGACGCCAAAACAGTTCGAGTCCTGGACTATCCGGTATGTAAACATCCAATAAGATCAGATCAGGCAATTGTTCGGCTTGCTGTAAATAGTGCAGGGTTTCTGCTGCTGTCCTCAGTTCTGCCAATACATTAAACCCCGAAACTTGTTCAACAAACCGTCGATTAATTTCAGCTACTCGAAAATCATCTTCCACAATTACTACCTGCCATGTCTTTATCATTCGAAACACCTACTTTCAGTTGCTTTTTGGAATTGAAACGATGAAACAAACGCCTCCTAACTCACTAGGTTCTATGGAAAGTTGACCATTTGCTGCATCAATGGCTTGTTTTGTCAGCGCCAGACCATGACCTCTGCCCGTGCCTTTTTTTGTAGAAACGCCTCGAGTGAAAATTTTCTCGAGCAGAGTGTCTTCAATACCAGGTCCAGCGTCGTCAATTTCAAATAGAATATCCTGTCCGATATCCGTGAAATAAACAGATATTTCCCGGGAAATTGCCCGTTCATCATAAACCGCGTCAAATGCATTATCCAGCAAATTTCCGACAGCAGTCAACAGTGCTTGTCGGCTGCGCTCGGACAAAGCGGTATGCAAGCGGCTCCCCGGTTGAATAGAAATATCAACTTGCAATTCACTTGCTTGGTTTAGTTTTCCAACAAGCAGTCCACTTACGTAAGGATCTTGTATTTCATCAAGTAATGTATCGATCCATTGTTGCTGAATTTTCGTTTCATTTTGGATAAAGTCGAGCACTTCCTCTTTTTTATCGAGCCGTGTAAGTCCTGCGATTGTGTAAAGTTTATTCGAAAATTCGTGTGTCTGTGAGCGCAAGGCATCAACATATTGTTGGATGTGGGTCAATTTCTTCGTTAATTCCTCGATCTCTGTTTTATTACGGAACGTTGAAACGGCACCAAGTAATTTATCTTCATAGAAAATTGGGACACTATTGACATAAACACTGTGCGTACCAAAAAGTTTTTCTTGATCAAATACAGCTTGACCATTCTTCAACACATATGGCAAATCAGAATTTGGAAAGCTTGTGTGAATCGACTGACCTATCCAGGAGTTTGTTTGTTGGTCATCGCCAGTTAAGAGTTTCAATGCTGCAGAGTTGATCATCGTTATTTGTCCTTCTGCATTAATCGCTACGATGCCTTCATGAATGGAGTGCAGAATGGTTTCTTTTTGAAATAATAAATAGGAAATTTCTTCGGGTTCTAATCCAAATAATGCCCTCTTGATATAATTGGCAATTACGATAGAACCTAAAATCGCTGCTGCTGTAATTCCTAGAAGGACGAACCAGATTTCTTTACTGTAATCCCAAATCACAGACTCGATGGAATCCACCAAAAATCCTACCGACACGACACCGACAATTTCTTCATTAGAATATATAGGCACCTTCGCTCGTAATGAATTTCCTAATGAGCCGACAGATTTTGAAATATATGATTCACCGAACATAAGAGCTCGTTCATTGTCCTCACCGATCATTTTTTTACCGAGGCGGTCGGGGTTTGGATGCGCATAACGAATTTCTTGGCGATTACCGACAACGATAAATTTTGCATCCGTTTGCTCCTGTATCTGTTGCACGATAGGCTGAATTACAGCAGAAGGGTCGTCTGAATGAAATGCGGCACGAATTTCAGGGATCAGCGATACACTGGTGGCAACGCTAAGAGCTCTTTCCCCAATTTGAGCTTCCGTTGTATCCGTTACAAAGAAACTCATAAATCCACCAATCAGCAAAATAATTGTGACGACGAGTGCACCGATCAGAACAATCATTTTCATATGTAAATTGACGAAAGGTTTAGACTGGATTTGATGGCTGGTTAAATCTTCTTTTCGGATGCGAATCATGTCCAGACCTCCCTTAGAAAAGGATGATGTATTTAGCATACCATGTGGTGAGTATATTGAGGATGGAAAAATACGAAATGCAGCCAGCCGTTAGTAGAGTGTCAGAGCCAATGTTATTAAAAAAGCCCATTCGCAATGGAATGGGCTTTTACTAGATTTATTGGTGAGAGACTCTCTATGCAGAACATAGGAGCTCTCGTTGACTAGTTATTATGCTTCAAGCTCAGGCTCAGCTTCTTCTTCATCCAAGCCTAATTCTTTCAAGTATTCCTCCATTGTAATTGCATTCTTGATTACATCGGCAGGAATTTTAATTTCTTCGACGTTATTATGGTTGCTGTATGCACCTGAAATAAGTTGAGTGATTGAGATTGTTTCGTCTTCAATGCCCATCGTCATTTTCGTAACGCCTGACATTTCAAGTGGGAACAATGTCTTCTTATCGATAGTGGAAACAACTAGGAATTCTTCAATATTGATATCTAAAGCATCCAAGATACTTTCCAAATCGTCAGCAATTTCTTCGTCTGTTACTTCCTCTTCAGTTGTTTCTTCTTCGATTACTGCATCTTCAGAGTCCGTAGCTTTAGCGTCAACTGACACACCTTCTACTTTTTGAATTACACTCTCAGTAGTTTCGTCAGGAAGTAAACCAGGAAGAAGCGCCATTACTTCATCCAGAATTTCACGGAATTGCTCATTCGTTATCGTTTGTGTCATAACATACTGGTCCTCATATTCGTAAATATGAATGCCATCGATGAACTTTTTAGTTAGTTCAAGTTGTGCAAGTGGGTCCATTTGTTGAACGGATGAATCGAATAATGCATCTGTTAATTCGTCATCCATTTTAATCCACTTATCTACCATGCTATCGTATTGGAAGAAACCATCTTTCGTCAAATACGCTTCGGATGATTGATCGAGGTTCTCGCCATCCATATTCATTTGCATCTTCGTAGAAGTATAAAGTGCAAGAGGATCTTGGATCACATCCATTTTCATGTCCATGATCATGTCGATTTCTTCTTCCTCAGGATTGGATGTTTTCATTTTCTGATCGATTTTCATCGTTGCAGAATAACTATTCAAATCAACGTCGAGCATCTTTTCAAGAAAACCTTCAACATCCTTCACACGATTTGTTGTGACTTGTACAGATGTTTTGTCATCTGAAACGGATACTTCAAAACCTTCCAATGAAGATAGGAACGAATCTGAGATATAGTTTCCTCCATTATTTAGCGTAAGGGGAAATACAGTATCTGCTTTCTTTCCATCAACCAAAATCTTTCCAGCACTTGCATTAAAGTCTACTGTCAATTGAGAATTTGTTGCTGTTACCACGCCTTTGTCTTTTGAGACAGAGTAACCAGCCTCTTTAAAAAGATTTTCAACTGGGATCAGCACTTCACCATGAGATAAAAACGGTTGCTCATAGCCCGCAACTTCCACACCATCGACTACCAGCTTCATTGAGTCGTTACCTGCTGCTTGTACATTACTGTTTGGAACTGCAAAAGCCAACAGTAATACGAAAGCAAATAACCAAGAACCTAACTTCTTCACTACATAAAACCCCCATTTCTTATTTTGGAAAAACTCACCTGTTTTATGTACAGGTATACTAGATTGTACGGACAACTTTATAAAAGGTTTCAAAAGAATGGTAGTTTAATATATTTAGTGCAAAATGACTTAGTTATTGGAAAAATTAAGTATAACTGTTCTCCTTAATACCTTTCTACTATATAATTAATATTCTGTTAAAATAAAGCGTATCCCGCGATTAGGTGAGAGGAAGATTTCTGAATGAATCGAATATCACTTCGTATGAAAATGTTTATCTTTTCATTTATTCTTGTATTTTTCTCTGTCATGACGAGTGGAGCAATTATGATCCATAATATTTCTGGCGCTTTTGAAAAAGAACTCGGAGCAAGAGCTATTGCGATTGCCCGAACGGTAGCTCAGCTGCCAGATATTAAGACGCATGTTGGTGAAACGAACGGTGCTTCCTCCATTCAGCCAATTGCTGAGAGAGTTCGATTGGCAACAGATGTAGATTATATTGTTGTATTTGATATGGAAAGGATCCGCTATTCACATCCCTCAGAAAGTAAAATAGGTACAGTATTTGAGGGAGGGGATGAGCAGGCTTCACTTTCGGAACACGAATATATATCAAAAGCTCAAGGCGTTATGGGGTTTGCAATTCGAGCCTTCGTACCGATTATGAATGATGAAGGCGTCAAACAAATTGGTGTTGTTTCAGTTGGCATTCTATCACCGACATTTCAAAGCTTATTAAATGATTACAAGACCGATATTTTATTTTCATTGATGAGTGGTCTGCTCATCGGCCTGATCGGTTCGTTGTTTATTGCTAACCATCTAAAGAAACAAACCTTTAATATGGAGCCTTATGAAATTGCACGTCTGGTCGAGGAGCGTTCCAGCATGATGCAGTCGATGGATATCGGAATTTTGGCTACGGATGAGAAGGAACGAATTGTCTTTATGAACCGGTTAGCCCAGCAGTATACAGGTTTGGAGAACGAAATCATCCCAGTAGCAGACGCGTTTCCTGATACATGGGTAACAGAGGAAGTGTTGAAAAATGAAGCAGAAATGACGCATAGACCCTTACTTCTGAACGGCACAATGCTGTTAGTCCGTATCTTTCCTATAAACGTAAATGATCAACGTGTAGGTTCCCTTTTAATGATGACTAATCAGAAAGAGGCGCATACACTTGCGGAAGAACTAACAGGTATCAAGTCTCTAGTCGATTCACTGCGTTCGCAAAACCATGAATATATGAATAAGTTACATAGTATTGCAGGTCTGATACAGCTCAATCGTTTAAAAGAGGCACTAACTATGATTGTAGATGAAATTTCCGATGAACAAGAAGTGATGCAGTTTCTGAAAGAACGAATTTCTGATTATTCAATTTTAGGTATTCTAATAGGGAAGCGATCACGTGCTAGGGAATTGGGTGTTCTTTTTACTATTGACGATGAGTCTTATTTATCTGAAGTGATGACGGGGTTTTCAAGTGGCGATCTAGTTACAATTTTAGGGAATTTAATTGATAATGCTATGGAAGCTTGCTTACTGGAGCAAGAGAAAGAGATTGTGCTGTTGATTGAAGGTAATAGAGATTATTTATTTATCGAAATACAGGATAGTGGATGCGGGTTACCTGAAGAGGCAAATAAAATATTTGATTACGGATTCAGCATGAAGAGGAAAGAGGGAAGAGGAATTGGATTGGCTTTAATAAAGCAGATTTTGGACTCCAATAAAGGCAGTATTACGGCGTATTCTCCGCCAGAATCAGGGACAATCATTACATTGAAAGCAGGTGAAAGAAAATATGGATAAGTTAACGGTCTACATAATAGAAGATGATCCTATGGTGTTAGAAGTGAATAAAGGCTTTTTGCAAAGGTTGGATGGCTTCAAGTTGGTAGGTGAAGCCGCGGAAGGTAAACCGGCAATTGAAGACATACATAAACTTCAGCCTGATCTTATTTTACTTGATATGTACTTACCAGACATGTCAGGGCTTGAGTTACTAAGGGAACTTCGGTTGGAGAATATATCGAGTGACGTGATTATGATAACGGCTGCCCGGGATGCGGTTACCATTCGTGAAGCATTGCGGTTCGGGGCAGTGGATTACTTAGTAAAGCCCTTTCGTTTTGAACGCTTTCAAGAAGCGCTTCAAAAATTCAGTAAAAACTATTGGAAATTCAATACGATTGATAAATTAAAACAGGAAGATATCGATCTTTGGATTGGAAGTGCTGAAAAAATAAGTGCACTTCCAAAAGGGTTAAATGAATTTACCTTGGAGCAGATTTTTGTCGGTCTCAAGAATGAAGAACATCCGTTGACTGCCGAACAGTTAGCTCAAAAAGTTGGAATGGCAAGGGTAACTGTCCGTAAATATTTAGATTTTTTGTCAGTTAATGGGAAGGTTCATATTGAATTGCAGTACGGGAATATAGGTCGTCCAACTCGCTATTATTCAATAAAATAGAAGTTTCATGTGTTTAGGGAAAATACCATAAAGACCAAAACGTCCATTAACTTCATAATATTGTGTTTTCTTGAACATTATTTAAAATATAAAATATCAGACTACTGATGATTCAGGAGGGAGCATGAAGAAGTTCTATGTATGCCCTGAAGAAGCACTTTTGTTTTTTCGTAAGTTTTGTCGGATTACTGTTTTTGTTGGCAGGTTGTCAAAAAACTTCCTATCCAGTTGATTATGAACAATTAAGTGCAGAAGAACGATTGGTTATCCGTTTTTCACATGTTGTAGGAGAAGATACTCCAAAAGGATTGGCAGCCAGAAAATTTGCCAAATTAATGAAAGAGCGGAGCAATGGATATATCGAAGTACAAATATTCCCGAATAGTATCTTATATAAAGATGGCGAGGAAATGGAAGCGCTTTCTAATAATGATATACAAATGATTGCACCTGCTACATCTAAGGTTACGTCAACCGTACCGGAATGGTCTGTTGTTGACTTGCCATTTGCCTTTGATAGCTATGAAGAAGTACATGCATATATGCAAGGGAAGGTCGGTCGGCAGTTAATAGGGAAATTCGAAAAGCAAGGTCTCGTGATGTTGGGAATGTGGGATAACGGTTTTAAGCAATTGACGAATCGTGAGTATCCTATCAACATGCCTGCAGATATAAAGGGGCTTAACATGCGGATTATGCCAAGTGACATATTAGAGCAGCAATTTGAGCTCTTCGGTGCCTCCGCTATGAAATTGGATTTCAATAATGTGTTCCAGTCATTGGATAAAGGATTAATTGATGCTCAGGAGAATACTTTGTCCAATATTGTGAGCAAAAGCTTACATTTAAAGCAAGGCTACATGACGGTTAGTAATCATGGGTATTTAGGGTATGTGCTGTTGATGAATAAAGAGTTTTGGGATGGGTTACCTGAAAATGTTCAGTTCTTAATCCAAGATACGTTGTCTGAGGTGAGCGAATGGCAACGAGAAATTGCACACCAACTAAATGAAAAAGACCTCTCTGAATTGGAGAAATGCGATTGTATTCAAATTCACAATTTATCGGAAGATGAGAGACAACAATGGGAAGAAGCTTTCAGCCCGGTTTACGATTTTTATCGGGGGCGGTTTGGGGCTAAATATATAAATTCACTTCCAAAAATAAAAGGGGGAAATAAAGAATGAAAAAAATTTTTTTAGTTGCAGTGATCAGTATGTTTGCTATCGTGGCGGCTGCTTGTTCATCTGACAAAGAGTCATCTTCTTCAGGCGACGGCGAAAAAGCGTCATCTTCGGATAAGCCAATCATCATCAAGTTTTCGCATGTAACGGCAATTGATAGTGTAAAGGGGAAAGCTGCTGACCGTTTTGCGGAACTAGTTGCAGAAAAAACAGATGGAAAAGCGAAGGTAGAAGTATACCCGTCTTCTCAATTATATGGAGATGCAGATGAATTAGATGCATTGGTATCAGGAAATGTTCATATGATTGCACCATCCGTTACAAAAATGGTGAAGTTGGATCCACGCTGGCAGTATGTAGATATGCCCTTCTTGTTTGAAGATCAAGATCATGCGCGCAAATTCTTTGAGAGTGATGTAGCACAAACAATCTTGAATAGTGATCAATTAGCAAATAACGACATTATGGGATTGGAATTCTGGGAGAATGGGTTCAAACACTTTTCAGATAATAAACACCCTTTGAAAACTCCAGCAGACTTCAAAGGTCTGAAATTCCGTGCGCAAGCAGGTAAAGTCCTTGAATCTCAGTTCAATGCTTTGAACGCGGGAAGTGCAACGATTTCATTTGGTGAAACCTATGCAGCCCTGCAACAAGGCACTGTAGATGGACAAGAAAATACATTCAATAACTTTGATACTCAAAAGTACCAAGAAGTACAAAAGTATTTGACGACAAGTGAACATGGCCGTCTAGACTATGCGATTTTTGTTAACAAATCATTCTGGGAAGGTATGCCAGAAGATATTCGTACGCAAGTCGAGGAAGCTTTGAAAGAAGCAACAGAACTTGAGTGGCAGTTGGCTGCTGATGAGAATGAAGCAAGTTTTGAAAACATCAAGAACTCTGGAAAAGTTGAAGTTACTGAGTTGACTCCGGAAGAGCGCCAAAAGTTCGTTGACGCTTTACAGCCGGTATACGATGAGTTCTCTGATGATATTACACCTGAACTGCTTGAAGGAATCCGTAGCTTGAAATAAGAAGAATTGTCATCTAAGTGGGAAAGCGGAGATCATAGTACCTGTTTATACAGGGATATGGATGCCGATCTGATTACCGGATCGGCATTTCTTTGTTTATAGGTTGGCATAGGGCATGACTTGTCGTCTTTCGAATGATTAGCAGTAGGTTGGAAAGACGACAAGTCACGCACTTGCAATGTATCTGAATTCAGCAGAAGGGGTGCGAACTATTGAAAACATTACAAAAGATTTGGAGAGCAGTTGAGGAAATCTCAGCAGGAGTATTTTTCTTTGGTGGAATTACACTCATATTCTATGGCGTCGTCATGCGCTATGGCTTCAACTCTCCTAAAGCATGGGTTGAGGAAGTAGTGAGATATGTTATTATTTGGGGCGTTTTCTTAGGTTTCTCTATTGCATTACGACATAATCAGCACATCCAAGTAGATCTCCTCTATGATAAAATGCCAGGTAAAATGAAAAAGTTTGTTGATTTATTTGCTACGCTTGTCAGCATCTTTTTCTGCCTGGCCTATACGTATTACGGTTATGTACTCGTAGAAGCACGTTATCATTCTGGCATGGTATCACTGGATGTCGGCATTCCAATGTGGATTGTCTACTTAATCTTGCCTATTTCCGGTGTATTATTTACATTGCGTTTTATTGAAAGACTGGTTCAATTGGTACGCGGAAAGGATGTAAAATATGACAATCCTCTTACTTAGTATTTTCTTTATTTTACTTCTGTTGCGAGTTCCGATTGCCATCAGTCTTGCTTTATCGACTATGGTTGTGTTGTGGCAGATCGACTTTAATATGACGATGGTACCGCAACGGATATTTACGGCTCTTGATTCCTTTCCGATGATGGCGATTCCAGGATTCGTCCTAGCGGGCGTTCTGTTGGCCCGTGGCGGAATTTCGAAGTATCTAATCGAGGCTTTGAAATCATGGGTTGGCCATTTACCGGGTGGTCTTTCGGTTGTTACGATTTTAGCTTGTATGATTTTCGCGGCAATCTCGGGTTCTAGTCCGGCTACAGCAGCGGCAATCGGTTCGATCATGATTCCTGCAATGGTGAATGCAGGGTATGATAAGAAGTATTCTATGGGTCTGGTAGCAGCTGGTGGTACGTTGGGGATTTTGATTCCTCCAAGTATTCCATTGATTATTTATGGTATTACAGCAGAAGTCTCGATAGGAAAGTTATTTATGGCCGGTGTCATTCCGGGAGTCCTATTAGGAGGAGTCCTTATTGCTTCAGCTATTTTTTATGCAAAGAAAAATGGCTATAAAAGTGAGCGGAAAGCTACTTGGGATGAGAGAAGAAAGAGTTCATTAAAAGCAATTTGGGGAGCATTTCTCCCATTCTTGATTTTGGGTAGTATTTACAGCGGAGTAGTTACACCGACAGAATCTGCTGTTATTGCGGTGTTTTATGGAATCATTGTATCAGCGTTTATTTATCGCGAACTTCATTTTCGGGATATTCGTCCGATCATTATTGAGTCCATCAACATTACTGCGATGATCTTCTTGATTATCGGAGCTGCAAGTTTGTTCGGATTGTATTTAACCAATGCACAAATTCCTCATGAAATCGGGGCGTGGATTTCGGAAAGTAATGTGAATAAGTGGGTATTTATCCTGCTTGTGAATTTATTGCTGTTTGTGTTGGGAATGTTCTTAGAAGCAGTTTCCATCATTCTGATTACACTACCAATTCTATTGCCTATGCTCGTTCATTTTGATATTAATTTATTACACTTCGCGATCATTATGACAATCAACATGGAGTTGGGTATGATTACACCGCCAGTTGGTTTGAACTTATTCGTAGTGAGCGGAATATCGAAAGAAAAACTTGGAGATGTTGTAAGAGGAGTTATACCTTTTATCTTCTTGATGATTCTAGTGTTGGCGATCGTAGTTTTCTTCCCTCAATTGTCATTATGGTTAACAGAAAAGATGGATTAACAGAAGGTCTTCCAGTATTTTTGCTGGAAGGCTTTTTATTTATCTAAAAGTTTATTCATACAGGCAAGTAGGGAAGAGTGATGGTAAGAGGAGGGGAGAAGGTGGAGATTTATACAATTGGTCATTCTACGCATACAAAAGAAGAATTCTTAAAATTGCTTGATGATGCGAAGATCGAAAGGTTGATTGATATAAGGGCATTTCCAGGCAGTCGAAAGTTTCCTCATTTTCATGAGAATCTAATGAAAGAATGGCTCCCTGCAAACGACATTGCATATGAACACTGTGGAAAACTTGGTGGGCGACGGAGGAAATCGAAGACGATTGATCCAGAAATAAATGATGCGTGGGACAATCAGTCCTTTCATAATTATGCGGATTACACATTAACTGCAGATTTTAAAGAAGGCGTTGATCGATTGATGGAAAAGGCTTTAAAGCAGAGGATTGCGATATGTTGCTCTGAACGCCATCCCGCACGATGCCATCGTCTGTTAATCAGTAATTGGCTGGCGCTGCACGGATGGGAAGTGAAACATATTATAGACGGTCCAAAAGAGAAAACGCTTATTGAAGATCATGTTATCGGAAAATGGGGACCACATCATATAGTGCTAGAAAGTAATGGCACGGTTATTTATCCTCCAGAGCCAAAAGAAAAAAACTAGCTTGCCCTTACAATGTTGAAAGGGCGAGCTAGTTACTCGTAGAGGGTCTTTTCATGTGATCCATCAGCAAGGAAAATGGATAAAACTCCATCATGTTCATTCACATATTTCTTGGCTTTCTCTAGTAGATATGTTTTCGTAGAATCTTTAAGGATGACATGGTCGCTGTCGGTCTTTTTTAGAATCCATTCGTCTTGCCTAGGTTTCACTTCGTAGTGTGGACGTCCTTCACTTTTTCCTTCTACATATTCATGAGCTTGGGCGGTAGCTATTGAGATGGCGCGACCTTCTTCGTAGTTCTCTCTTAATAAGGCGTTGGCAATTTCAATCGCTTTTTCTCGGACATCTGGATCTAAGTTCTTCATTGAAGCAGGATAATCATTTTTACTCCATGGCATGAACCGTCACCTCCTGCTTCATAAATTCCCGTTCGGTAATGAAAATAAACGTAATAAGTCATGAAGTTTTGGACGGCTCTAGTGTTTACTGAAAATCTTTTGTTTGTCATTTATCGGCTGCTCTATCAGGGGGAATGTGCTGTCGGGAATGAGAATGGTTCGGTAAGATGGTGTAATGGTTCATCCCGACGAAGCATTGAAGTGATCCTTTACCGTCCGAAGTTTGATACAGAAATAAAAGCCTGTCCTGAAAGAAATTACTGACTTTCAAGACAGGCTTTTTGGCATTTATTTTTATTCCAGGACTAAATCCAACTCCAACTCTTTCATATATCGGTAAACAGGTACTTCATCTTTTACATTTACAGGGATAAAGTTGAATGTTACATAGCTATCGACAGATTCGGGTTCTAGCGAAAGAGCGACTAGATTGGCGGTAGGTTGTGCCATACTGATGACGTAGCTGCCAGCAGGGAAGAATACTCTTTTCTTGGAGAGTTGGGCTTCGATATTTGCTCGCATATGTCCTTCGTAATAGCTTGTGTCTACCTTTTTATCTGTGACTATATAACTCTCCACTTCTAACTCTTGAGCATTCTTTGTTTTCTTAACAGTAGCTCCTTGAATTTTCAGCTTGTCCGCAATATGGTGATATGCTGGCGGTAAAATATAAGCGGTAGGGCGAACGCGTTCTAATGTAGCGATACCATTCGTTGCGCTGTTATAGCCAACCGGTATTTCTTTTACCGTTCCTGTTGCAACATCAACGACTTCGAGAGTTTGGTTTTTCACTTCTGTACGATCACTTCTCAAAATAAGTGTGTCTTTTTCCGACACTGTTTTTCCTTTTTCAACTATTTCATCGCGAGCATCTTGCACCATTTTCTTAACAGACTCTGCATTTTCTGCAGTTGTTCTCAAAATACTTGAGTGTGTTTCGACTTGTGATGCGACTCGGCGGACAAAGTTCTCTTTACCAATCCCGATCCCGCGGCTTTCTACTAAGAAGGAGAAGCTTGGCTGCAATCCATTTGCGTTTCTACCGATTCTTGCTTCTGCGCCGCCTTCATCCAATGTCACATGACCATCTTTGGAGCTGTTAGTAAAATATTCTCTACTCGAATAGCCAGTACGCTCGAGTGCCTGAAAAACATTTTTTCCGAATAAATCATCTGATTGCTTTCGGATTTGCTCTGGAATATTTAAGTTCTTTCCGGATAGCAATAAGATATCATGATACTTGATGGAGCCTTGCTCGCCAAATTGCTTGAAGGTTGAATCGCTCAATCCGTATTCATGTGCATCGACTACTACTTCAGGTTGGAATTGATTCATGCCTTTATGGACAGCTTGGGTTTCAGGAAGCTCTAATTTTACGTGATCTCGGTTCGCATCTAAAGGAAGTGCTGTTTGACGCTGGAAGTATTGTGCGCCATCTGGATTGATACGTGGATAAATGACGACGTTGATCTTATCCAATACTTCTTTTCCTAGGTTTCCATTTGCCAACTCATTAGCCATGACCAGCATGGATTCTCCGCCGGCAGGCTCGTTACCATGGACATGTCCTTGTAGCCAAACTGTGGGCTTCGAATTAAATTCTGCTGAATCTTTTCCGCTGGTTGTAGTGAAAATGAGCATAGGCAGTACAACGCCTTCAAGAGAGTGCCCGGCAATCTCCATACTGACTGTAGGGTTATTATCCACGATATCTTGCAGGTAACGCATCATGTCGGGATTCGTAGTCATCCATTTATCCTTTTTCAAGCCTGGCGTTACAAGCTCCATTTCTGGTTCTTTGTATAACTCTAATACTTTGAGAGATTGTTCATAATGAGTGCCGGGAGAATAAGACATATGTGAAGAGTTTGTTTGGCCGGCAGCTGGAGGTAAGGAGTGTTCTGCAGTTGCAGCTGAAGAATAAGTGGGCGCAGCGACAATTGTTGCTAAAATAGCAGGTATAACTAGTTTTCTTTTTAACATAGAATTCCCCCTAGAATAATGTTTTTATATAAATAATAGTAGTAAGCGCTTACAAGTCGAAGTTATAATAGATTGCTAAATAACTCAAGCAACTAAGTTTACACCAACTAAAATTGATTCGTTTTATCTAAAATATTAATATGTTCCGGTACTGTTGGTACAATTAATATAAATAATCATGCTTTTAGGTTAATTGCATGTATCTTTTGTAGTATTTGGTAGAATATTTTATTTTAAGTTAAATTTCATAAAAGCCATTGTAAAAGATATAGGGCAGTAAAATAAGAAAAATATAATTAAACGAAAAGACCCAGTAGAGGATTGTTATATTTGAATTATTTTGAATAATTTATAACTTGATGATAGTGTTAAAGAGAGAGCTTAGTATTGGTTCACAATAAGATCTCACTTTGCACTAAACAATGTAGAAAAAACAAATTAAAAGGAGTGAACACATTGTCTCTATCCGTTAAGCAACTATTGGAGAACAAAGGGATTCAGGCTAAGCCGGAACATTTGGAGATCTTGGAAAGTCGCTGGAAGGGTATGCAAGAGTTAAGAGGGACATTAAAGGGTGTTAAAATCGAAGACGCCGATATCGGGCTTCGCAATATTCCCGGAGGTGATCATATTGGCTAAAGAATTGATTCAGAAATCTGTTGAAGAATTGGCTCCGCTTATACAAAATGGCTCCTTATCTCCTGTTGATTTAACGAAGGCGGTTTTAGACCATGCTGAGGACACTCAGGAATCCATTAATGCGTATATGACCATCTATCGCGATGAAGCAGAGCAGTCAGCCCGTGAGGCAGAAAAAGAAATTAAAGAAGGAAAGTATCGGGGAATGTATCACGGTATCCCGATGGCCTTAAAAGATAATTTATATTTCAAAAATAAAGTGACTACAATGTCATCTAAAATCCATAAAGATTTTGTTCCGGACGATGATGCAACTGTTGTTAGCAAGTTGCGGGACGCAGGTGTAATTTTTACCGGCAAACTGAGTATGCACGAATACGCATGGGGGATCACTAATAATAATCCTCATTACGGAGCGGTCAGAAACCCATGGGATACCGATAAAATACCAGGCGGTTCGAGTGGCGGTTCCGGAGCAGCTGTGGCGGTAGGTTCGAGTGTTGCTTCACTTGGAACAGACACGGCAGGCTCCATTCGGATTCCGTCATCCATTTGCGGAATTGTCGGATTAAAACCGACGCATGGACGAGTTAGCAAATATGGCTGTTATCCATTAGCTTGGACACTGGACCATATTGGACCTATGACGAAAACAATCAAGGATGCGGCGGGAATGATGAATATCATTTCAGGATACGACCAGAAAGATCCCACTTCTGTGAATAAACCGGTCGATCAGTATTTGCAAAAGATCCAAGGCAATGTGAAAGACTTGGTAATCGGAGTGAATGAAGAGTACTTCTTTAAACAAGTCGATAATGAAGTAGATCAAATCGTACGGAAAAACATACAAGCTCTTGTAGATCAAGGAGCTAAAGTAGAAATCGTTAATATTCCTTCACTTCAATATGCGGAGTGGGCAGAGCTGGTTACTTCACTTTCTGAAGCATCTGCAATTCACCATGAAGATATGTTGAAGAGACCACAAGATTTTGGCGATGATATCCGCATGTTGTTTGAACTGGGTGAACTACCGTCGGCTGTAGATTATTTACAAGCACAGCAAGTCAGACGACAGTTGAAACAGGAATTCCAACAAGCGTTCCAGAAAGTGGATGTAATGATCGCACCAACGTTGCCTGTAGTCGCCAGTACAATTGGGGATGATACCGTTGATCTGAATGGTCAGCAAGTCGATTTGATTGATAATATTATCCGTTTCACAGGACCAAGTAACTTAACAGGCTTACCGGCATTATCGGTACCTGGAGGGCTGAAAGGGAATCTGCCGGTTGGCGTCCAGATTATCGGGCCTGCATTTGCTGAAGCTCGTATACTTGATGTAGGATATGCAATTGAACAGACAAACCCAATGAAAGACAGAAAGCCTGAGTTGTTAACCCGAGCGTAAAATCAATTAAAAACTCCGCGATCAACCCATGATCGCGGAGTTTTGGTTAGGTACCCGCTCTTCGACTAAGCGGTACTTAACTATTCGACGTATAGTTTCTTCCCTATCACAAACCCAGCTGCACCAAACTTCAACCCAAATCCGTTTGTGCAATTGGTATTACTATAAGTATAGCCTGTGAAGAACAGAATAAACGCAAATCATCGAACTGTGAGAAATGTCATGCCCCTGTAGTGTTTGGCATCATAATGACATAAATTACACCAACCTTACAACTGTCTTTCATTAAGATAACATATGAAAAACCTTCCGACTTTATGCATGAAAAGTCGGAAGGTTTTGTTACATTAATTTAGAAATAAACATTGTCGCAATACCAAAATAGATCAGCAAGGAAAGAATATCATTGATCGTTGTGATCAGAGGACCGGATGCTACAGCAGGGTCGACTTTGAACTTATTGAGGATCAAGGGAATAACAGTACCGGCAATTGTCCCGATGATCAATGTCGCAATGAGTGAGGAACCTACTACCAATCCAAGAGTAAAGCTTCCTTGCCAAATATATGCAATGACAGAAATAACTGCCCCGCACACGACACCCAATATAACGCCAACAATTAATTCGCGAAATACTAAATGCAGAGATTTTTTCATGGTCATGTCTTCAGACACTAAACCGCGCACGACGACAGCGAGTGACTGTGTACCAGTATTACCTGTCATTCCTGCAATCATTGGCATAAAAAAGGCAAGTGCAACGACAGCTTCGAGGGTCTCTTCGAAACGAGAAATGATACTGCCTGAAACGAGCCCGATAAAAAGTAATAATATAAGCCAAGGAAGTCTACGATAGGCAGCAACTAGGGGTTTTGTATGGAAGTCAATCGATTTACCGGAAGCAAAAAGCATTTCGATGTCTTTATCTGCCTCTCTGACGACAATGTCGAGGACTTCGTCAGCCCTGATGATCCCAATCAATATATTATTTTCATTGACTACAGGAAGGGACACAAAATCAAAACGCCCAATCATTTTGGCAACTTCACCTTGCTTGGTCGTATCAAACACTTTGGCGATCGAAGTTTGCATAATATCTTTTACGCATTCATCAGCTTCAGCAAGCAACAAGTCCTTATAGGATAATACGCCAACTAATTGTTTATCATCGTTAATGATATATACATAATTTAGATAATGGGCGAAAGCTTCATAATGCTTTAATTTTTCCACAGCTTTTGTGACGCTATAAGATTGATGAACCCATACATAACGAGTCCTCATAATTCGACCTGCAGAATCTTTTGGATACTTTCTCTGTTGGCGAATATACTTTTTTTCTTCCTGTCGCATTTCAGCAATTAATTTTTCAACTTGTTTATCGGGAAGATCTGAAAGCAGATAGGATAAGTCTTCACTTTTCATTTGATCAAGTAATTCTGTTGAACGAATCGGGCCTACTAATTCAAGCACCCGCAGTTGTTCATTTCTAGTTAGGGACCCGAGCATTTTGATCAATTTATCAGTGTCCAATACTTCCAAAAAGATTGGATGTCGCTTTCTTGGCAGCCGTCGGTATTGTGCAGCAACTTCAGAAGGCTCTAATTCATCAATCGCCTTTTTCAAGGACTCTAAATTACCGTCCTTCGTCAGTTTTATAATAGCTCTTGAAATATCATCTCTATTGTTTGTCAATGGCAAGGTCAGCACCCCAATCGTTTAAAGATAATTGTTGTCTCTCTTGCTATCCCCCAAATGAAGAAAAAACAAACAATAGTAAACCTGGCTAAGTGCATAAGTTTTTCCAATCAAAAAAGAGCCTCCTTTGTGGAGACTCTTGTATCTTTAAATCAAATAAGTGGACCTCTGCCATGAGGTGCCGGGTCATTTAATGAGTCATAAAGATCGGAATCGACTAATACCAATATTTTCCCATGTTCGAACTGTTCATTATATTGATGTGCTTCTTCATCTGGAATCCCCATGCCGATTAAAGCACCCGCCAGACCGCCTACACCGGCACCTGCAGCCGCGCCCGTGATGCCCGCTACAATTGGTCCTGCTGCAATAATCGGACCGACGCCAGGTATAGCTAAGGCCCCAAGGCCCGTTAAAATGCCGCCTAATCCTCCAATTAATCCTCCAGTTGCTGCTCCTGTAGCTGCGCCTTCACCTGCATGCGTATCCGTTTCTTCCACTACATGTTCTACTTGATCGGAACTTCGACTGATTACTGAAATTTGATCCGCAGTAAAACCTTGGCGTTTAAGATTTTCAATCGCCGCAATTGCTTCTGTATCCGTGTCATATGTTCCTACCACTTGTCTTCTAACCATAAAAAATTCCCTCCTTGAACTAAAAGCTCTTATTTTCTCACTACAGAGAATTTACCCTTTTTTTAATAGATAAAACGTAAGAAGAAATAAGAGTTATTTCGACAGTAGTTGATAGATTTATTGGACAAAATACCTGTTTCTTAAGCAATTTTCTATTAAGGAGCCATACTTGTAACAATAGACTTATCTTTGTAATGGATTCGACTGATAGTTGTAATGTAACTGTAACAGTAGCTTGGTAAGCTGAGTCTATTAAAAAGTTAGGGGTGGCATATTGAAGAAGTTTTTATTTTCATTAACAGTAGCCATGTTGATTACTATTTTCACAAGCGGAATGAATGAAACATCTGCAGCTACATCTGTTCATACAGTGAAAAAAGGCGATAGCTTATATAAAATCTCACAGATACATAAAGTTTCCGTAGCAGATTTGAAAAAATGGAATAACTTAAAGTCATCGGTTATTCATCCAAACCAAAAACTGCGCTTAGTTAAGCCGTCAAAAGTTGCTTCCAGTACATCTTCAAACAAGAGCAAAACACCATCACGCTCTGATGGACCACAAGTCGTTAAAGAGTTCATGGTGAGTGCAACAGCATATACGGCACATTGTAATGGGTGTACGGGCTTGACGAAAACAGGTTTAAACTTACGTAAAAACCCAGATTTGAAAGTGATTGCAGTCGATCCAAGTGTCATTAAATTAGGCACGAAAGTCCATGTCGAAGGGTATGGATATGCGGTTGCTGGAGATATTGGCAGCGCAATTAAAGGAAATAAGATTGATGTATTCATTCCAAATAAGACACGCGCGTACCAATGGGGCCGCAAGAATGTGAAAATCAAGATTCTTGATTGAGAATAAACCTAGTTCGGCTTTATGCCGGATTAGGTTTATTTTATTTCTCTGTTCTTATTTCAGAATTGGAGAAGGTGAATACCATATAAAAAAACATGAATCCTTTTCAAAAGGAATTCATGTTTCTATTATACAAATGAAACGATTTGATTTTTCCCATTTTGCTTTGCTCTATAGAGCGCTAAATCAGCTAGGTGAAATAAATCTTTAAAGCTTACAACATCGCGCATCAGATTATCACCAATACCAATACTAATTGTAATCTTTTCAGGGACAGTTTGTAGATCCAGTGGTATAGTTTCAATTTTCTTTGAGATGAGTAAAGCTTTCTTCTTCGCTTGCTCTCGCGATATTCCATGCATGACCAACACAAATTCATCACCACCGAAACGTCCTAAGATGTCGTCTCTCCGAATTAGAGAAGAACAAACCTTTGCTACCATTTTAATTGCCTCATCACCTGCTAAATGACCGTACGTATCATTGATAGATTTTAAATTATCAATATCAAAGGCGATACAAACAATAGATTCTTTCGTATGTGAAGCAGCGGCCAATAAACGATCCGTCGTTTCCTCTAAATACCTTCGGTTATACAAACCAGTTAGATAGTCAAGATGCTCATTTGTTTTCTTAGAAGAGGCTTGCAATCGGAGTTTTAATTCTAAAGCAGCTTTCCCCCAATTGTAGCTTTCGAGTTCATGTAATAAATCAATATATTCCTTTTGTATGATCGCCAATTCATCATAACTAAAAAGATGTTCTGCTAATTCAATTCGTTTCTGTTGAATTTCTTTCAATAAAAAATTATCGTGAAGCAATAGGTCACTTTCTTTGACCGTTGTATAAAATTGAAACGCTTTCTTTTGGTCACCAAGGAGTTCGTAAAGCCGGCCTTTTAAGATTGTTAAAAAGGCCTTCTCCTGTGGATACTTTTGTAACTCTGGGAGCTGATCTAAACATTTTATACTTGTCATCGCAATGTCAGAACGCTTCATATTGAGGGCAGATTCAACTAAATATAGATGCCCGCGAATCGAAAGGATAAAGCGATCTGCCACGTATAAGTTTGCATATTTAACTGCAGATTGGGCAGCTTTCAGAGCTTCAGAAAATTGATTAGTTTTATTGAGCGTATGGCTTAAGTTACTATAGGCCATGCTCACATACACGAAATTCTCTGTTTCTAGAGCTATCGAGAGTACGTCTTCCAGCAGCTTTTGCCCATGTTCAAAGTCGTTTGATATAAAACTGACGAAATATTGTAAATAATACGAGCGCATCCAGTCCTGCTTGGCACCGAATGATAGACAATTTTCATGGTGAGCTTCAATATGGAAAAGAACTTTTTTGAGATCACCAACATAATAATTGGAGAGCGCACTGAAGTAATGAGCATATAAAATGGCTTTCGGATCTGCATACTGAGTGCCTTTCTTCAATAATTCCTCTGCAGTCTTTATGACTAGTTCGTATTTACCTTCACTTCGTAAATGGCTAATAGAGTTTTGTAATGTAGCTAACTCCTTTTCGTGAAGCATATTAGCCCCTCCCATAAACTTTGAATTTTACTAGCTATCATGAGTAAAGACCTATGTTTGTGAAAAATATATGCCTCAATTATAACATGATTTTCCAATAAAAATGACAGTTAAATGAAAAAGAACGTAAATAAATAAAGTTTTAGAACATTATTCTAGTTTTTTATACCTTTTGATATATTTACTAAACATACTACTTTAGGTTTATTTAAAGGTTGGATAAGTGATTTGAAAATCAAATCAGTTAGATTGTATTTCTTTAAACAATTTAATGAAACGATCGGGGTTATCCACTACTTCAAATGTAAATACGCCTTCGTGGGTATGAAGATAAAAAAGACCTGTTTGACCAGAGAAAGGACGATATGATAGATCAAACACATGCTCAAGTGGAAATGTGCGTTGGGAGGTAGTGATACGATCCTGGAACAAATGAATAGAGTGAAAAGATTTAAGGTATGTTTGTTCCAGGCGGTCAACGACCCGTTGGATAGATACATAAGAAATTGAATGGATTAGTTGATCAGCTGAGTTGCTCATAATAAAACCTCCTGTATCGCGTATCATATCATATGCGAACAACTTCACAAAAAGTTGCACTTACTATTTGGGCTCTAAATTTTCCTGATAGCTCGAATAAACTGAACAACTGCAACAATAAACAAAAAGGTAATTGCACCTGCCATGTCCAAATAGACATCTTGAAGGGTAGCGGTTCGTCCTCCTGTAAAAGATTGATGTAACTCATCAGCGCAAGCTAATATTAATGTAAGAAGGGCAGCCCCTAATAAGCGCCCTTTTCGTTTTGGCAGTACCCAATAGATTACTAAAGAAAGAAATCCGAACGTTAAAAAGTGTGCAGCTTTGCGAATTAAAAATTCTACAAAGTAATAGTAACCGCGTTCGTCAACTGAAATTATGCGGTCCCAATAGGAAAACTCCAATTCGGACAGGACAGCTTTGCCAGGTTCATCAGGCAGCAGCTGTTCAAGCGTAGAAACAAGTGATTGCTGTTCGTATGTTTGACTCGATGAAATTGCCAAGCCTACTAAAAGGGCTATAAGTATAAGAATCACAATAAATTTTTTCATAGTTGGATTGTATCACAGAACCCCCTTTCCTTGTCGTATAATAAAATTGTAAACTCCTATATAAAAATATAAACATCTTCTATATATATACCGTACACTTTGTAGAATACTAGATACCATTATACATTAAATATATCCTCAAATTTCCACTTACTATTGTAAAAAGATATGCTAATATTTAACTCGAGTGGTTGAAATAAGCCCTAACCCCCAATCATACATACAAGATATTCTAGCTATATCGAAAAATTGAATGATTACGGAATAATAAATAGGGTATAAGAACAAAAGAACGTTTTTATACTACTCAACGTTTTCTACAAGCTCTTTGGAAACCTAGTAGTTTCCAAGCAGTATTAGAAGAATTAAAAGGAGGAAATTTTTCCATGAAGGTTCAATCAAAAAAATACAGCAAATACATTACAGGCGTAGCATCAGCAGCATTAGTTGCATCAGCGGTGGCACCAGTTGTCAGTGCGGCAGATTTCAATGACGTACTGGAAAACAACTCTCACAAGCCGGCAATTGACGCTCTGTCAAACGCAGGTGTTATTTCTGGATATCCTGACGGTTCTTTTAAACCAAATAAAACGTTAACTCGTTCTGACGTAGTGAAATTGATGGGTAAATGGCTCGTCTCTATGGGATATGAAATTCCTAAAGACTATAAAACAAACCCTCGTTTCAAAGACTTAACGTCTAAGTCTAACGATGAACTCTTACAATCAGCAGCTATTGTTAAAGATAATAATGTCTTCAAAGGATACGAAGACGGCACATTAAAGGCAACTGGCAATATCACACGCGAAAATATGGCGATCGTCCTCGTACGTGCATATGATGCAGTGAATAAAACAGATCTATTAACTTTTGTTAAAGAAGAAAAGTTTGATAAAGATGTTGTAGATTTGGCTAAAGCTAAAGCTGAAGCACGTCCTTACATTGACGTACTCGACTACTTCGATATCACGAACCCAGCTGCACCAAACTTCAGACCAAAAGAAACTACAACACGTGCACAATTCGCTTCTTTCTTATATAAAACTAGTGAAGTAGAGAAGCCAGGTGAAGAAACACCTGAGGCACCGGAAGTAGCTGAAGTGACTGCAGTAGAAGCAATCAGCGACAAAGAATTGGAATTGAAAGGGACAAACCTACACCTTCTAAAAGCTGAACAGCTTAAAGTAGAAGGTAATGAACTAGCTTCATTCAATGCCAATCAAGATGGAACTCAAGCAACAATTGAATTGAAAGACGAATTGACTTCTGGAAAAGAGATGACACTTACTGTCACAACTAAAACAGAAGGACAGCCTGATCAAGAGAAAACTTTCAAATTCACTTATGAGTTGAAGGTTGGTAAAGTGGTTGCGACTACTACTCAGGTGAATGAGACTGGCGAGCAATTCCTTGAATTCAATGTAGATGGTAAACTAGCAGACTTAAAGAAATTGAACGAAGCAGGTTATACAGTTGAGTTTCAAGCTACGAAAAATAATGTACTAAAGAATGCGAAGACCGGTGAATTGAATGCAGATCAACTAAATGCGAATGATACTTTCTCTTATAAAGTAGTAGTATCAAAAGACGGAAAAACGGTTGAATCGGACTTGGTAGATGTAAAAGTATTGAACTACGGTTCTTATGTTTCTACTATTGATGAAGTAACTGTTACGCAAGGTGGTACGACAGTAGAAAGCGGTAAAGTATCTCTTGATGAAGATGAAGGTAAAGTTACTGTAAAAGCGACTAAAGCGACAACAGTAAATGGCACTTCTGTAAGTAATCCTAATGCAACTTACACATCATCGAATCCTAGTGTTGCTACAGTCAACTCAAGCACTGGCGCTGTGGAACTTGTTAGCCCTGGTGAAGTCAATATTGTGGTGAAAGCAGATGGAGCTACTAAGAATGTTCCATTGACAGTGGTATCAGGTAAACGTGCAGCTGCTGAAGTAGTTGCTTCACCAACTTCAGCAAAAGTATTGAAAGACAAAACTTCAGATATCGGGTTGACAGTTAAAGATCAATACGGTGAGTTGTATACAGGTGCATTAACTGTTACTTCTAAGGACGAAACAATTGCTACAGCTACTATTGATACAGTAACTAAAGGTAAGTCAGCTGTTCACATTAACGGAGTGAAGACAGGAACAACAGAAATCCAAATCAAAGCAGGCGATAAAGTCCTTTCAACAATTGCAGTTAACGTTTCTGACAATTCACAAGTAGCTACTAGAAAATTAGAAACTAAATCGGCTTCTGACGATCTACAATTAGATGTGATGAAAGGTTCCGAAGACAAGACTGTAGAGTTGGTTTGGAAACAATATAATGAGCAAGGTTTCTACCTTGGAAATGATCTTATCCCAGTTGCGAATTATACTGTAACTTCATCTAATGAAGACGTAGCAAAAGTCAGCAAAGATGCTAATGGTGTAATTACAGTTGAAGGATTAAAAGCAGGAAATACAACGATTACGATTAAAGAAGGCAGTGTAACACGAGCGACAGCTGAAATTAAAGTAGTAAATACTACCCCTTCTATCGCTTCAGTGAATTTTGAGAAAACAGAACCGGTTACTAAAGTTGGAAACTTTAGTAGTGCTGTAGTGAAAGAAGAGGGTATTAAGCTAACTTCTTCTGAATACAAAGCTAAAATTGCTGCAGATGGTACGATTTATATTGACTTAGACAAAGTGGATGGTTACTCAGCGACTGAGGATGTTAAATTAGGAACTATTGCAACAAGCTACTCAGGTAATGCGACAGCACTTGGTTTGAAAGTAGTTAACGGAAACATTACAGGTACTGCAACAGCAAGCGACAATGGTACGATTGTTGTTAAAGTTAACCGTACAGATGAAACTGCTCCAGTTGGAACTAGTAATATTGAGGTAAGTGTACCAAAATAATAACGAAATTAATCATGTACATGAATAACTAACAACACCCAAGCTCTATTCCTTGAAGACGTTCAAGGAATAGAGCTTTTTACGTTTACTAAGCTACGTACCAAGGGTACAGATAGAATAGAAAGTTTAAAAGATTGAGAGGAGTGGGAGGATGCTTTGGTTTGAAGGAATCTATTTTACGACATCGTTGATTGTGCTTTTATTGCTAGCTGTACCAATTACAATTGCAATATTCCTGTATTTCTTTGATCGACGTCAAAAACAGCACGCGATTTTACGTAATTATCCTGTACTTGGCAGAGTACGTTATATGTTTGAGAAGGCGGGACCGGAAGTGCGACAGTACTTATTCAATGACGATAACAGCGGCAAGCCGTTTAGCCGAGAAGAGTATTTACATATGGTCATGCCGGGAAAGTATTTGAATAGTGTCATCGGTTTTGGTTCGAAACGGGATTTTCAAGAGCCGGGTCATTACATTCGAAACGCCATGTTCACGAAGCAAAATGATGAGATGCGTGTAGATAATGATAACTTGATGAAGACGATGCGCTATGAGGTAGATCAAGATAACTTATTTTCACGTAAAGAACATCGAGAGGAAATTACCACACTTCCTTGGCTGCTTCCTGAAGAAGATGCGATTGTTTTAGGTCCCAACTGTGAGCAGCCATTTGTCGTACGCAGTTTGCTCGGGCAGTCAGGAATGAGCTATGGAGCTTTAGGAGACCATGCGATCACTGCGTTGTCAAAGGGGATTGGCATGGCGCAGGGTGCGTGGATGAACACTGGGGAAGGCGGTGTCTCGGATCACCATCTAGCTGGCGGTGCAGATATCATTGCACAGATCGGCTCAGGTTTATTCGGTTTCCGAACTGAAGAAGGAGACTTTGATTTGGAAAAGGTGAAAGAAAAGGCTAAAGTACCTCAAATTAAAGCATTCGAAATCAAGTTGGCGCAAGGTGCAAAAATGCGTGGCGGTCATGTAGAAGGTGAAAAGGTGACCGAAGAAATTGCGGCCATACGAAATGTCGTTCCTTTTACTTCTATTAATAGCCCGAATCGCTTCAATCAGTTCAATGACTATCCTACATTGTTCACATTCATTGAAGATATTCGTACTGCTGGCGGCAAGCCGGTCGGCATGAAAATCGTCATTGGAGGGAAGGAAGACGCTGAAGAACTTGCGGAACAGCTGGCAGAAACTGGTATGGGGCCCGATTTCATTTCATTGGATGGGGCAGAGGGTGGTTCTGGTGCAACCTATCAAGACTTAGCGGATAGTGTTGGGCTGCCGTTACGTTCTGCGCTTGTTTTATTGGATGATGCATTGCGGAAGTACGAGGTGCGAGATCGGGTGAAAATCATTGCTTCTGGAAAGGTCATTACACCGGACAAAGCGGCCATCGCGTTGGCATTAGGTGCGGATCTTGTGCAAATTGCCCGGGGATTCATGATTTCCGTAGGCTGTATTATGGCGGAACGTTGCCATACAAATACATGCCCAGCGGGGGTAGCGACGACGGATAAACATTTGCAGAGAGCGCTCGTTGTGGAAGAGAAAAAGTTTCGTGTCACCAATTATATCTTGACGATGAGGGAAGGATTGTTTCGCGTAGCTGCTGCGGCGGGTCTGGACTCTCCAACGAAGTTCGAACGTCATCATGTCATTTATAAGGATGAACGGGGAAGGATCCATTCTGTAGAGTAAAAAAGACTCGATGAATATTCATCGAGTCTTTTTTTAGGTTTATATTCTTCTGAAGCTATTGAATTTAGATTTCCAGTACGGGTTGCTTAAGCTGACAACCTCTGATTTTTTTCCACCAGCATGAACGAACTTGTTATTACCGACATAGATTCCAACATGGGAAATGCCTTTTCGATATGTATTGTGGAAGAATACGAGATCACCTGGTTTAGGTGAGTTGATTTTAGCGGACTGCGTGTACTGTCCTGTTGTTGTTCTGGAAACAGACTTACCATTTTTCTTGAATGCATATTGGATAAATCCGCTGCAATCAAATCCTTTTGTTGTCGTACCGCCGAAGCGATATGGAATACCTCTCAAATTCATTGCAGTTTTGACAACTCCCGCACTGCTTTTGGCAGGCGTGGATGCTGCAACCGACTTAGCAGAAGACTTTGCCAAAAGTGAGCTAAGTACATAACCCTTTTTACCATTGATTTTTACTTTGTACCATAGTTCAGAACCTGAATTCTTTTGATGGGTCAGTTGTACTCGTGTACCTTTTTTTAATGTGAAGACAATTCTATGTTTAGTGCCCGCATCAGCACGGACATTTATATTATGTTTCGTTATGTATGTACCACTTTTCGCTGTTGCCTTACTTGCCGCATCAGCACTTCCTCCTGCAAACCCCGCGACCATTACTGCTGCCATCAATAGTGAACACAAAAACTTCTTCATCATGACTCTCCTTCGAAATAATGTATGTCTCTCTAGCTGCAAGTTACATCTTACATGACTTGTAGAAACGAAACATTACGTTCTTGTTAAGAAGAGGTTACAGTCTTGTAATCATATTAATAGATTGTAATAAAGCAAGCCAGCCGCCCCAAAATCGGAACGGCTGTTATCAAACTATTTTATTGTCCTTCTCTTGGTACCGGATCTCAATCTTCCTCATTTAATAGGGGCTCGTCTTGAATATCTGCAGCCAAAACTTCTGGAGGTACAGGATTTTTCAATGGTTCATAGCCGCCGTATGAGGGCTCATTTACTTCCAACTGCCTTGCCTTTTTGGCATGTTGATCTCTCAATAATGGATCTGCTTCATTTTCGGTATCCGAAACTTGTTTTGAAGTAGCAGGAGCTAGATTGTCCGTATAAAAAGGCTCGTCTTTTGAATACACACTGAATGCCCAACCTTCGTCCACATACAGCAGTATACCGCCATGCTGCACTTCTTCATAATAGCGATCGATTTCAATTTCATTCATACCGACACCATCCATCATGCGCTTCACATGATTTTCTCCGGTAAGGAACCCGATAAACCGATCTGTCCAAGTACCATAAGCTGCATGTACATCGGCTGCAGTCCGGTTTCTAAGCATGGAGACATCGTTTTCATTCTTGGCGATTACGTAAATATTGTCGGCAAGATAGCCCGTCAGCTTTAGTTCCTCTATCTTGTCGAGAAGGTCAGAGTCGTTATAATATACACCGATAAATGTCTTGTTGTTTGGTTCAACCATTATTCTTCCTCCTCTAACTTTTAAGTTTATTTGGTATAGATACAATACCCTCAGGAATAATATAAAAACCTTGAAGGGAATCAATTTTAATTCTGTTTATAGAACTAGCACAATCTGGAAAGTTATATGCAATGGAGTGTACATTATAATGTTCGTTACTAACCTCGAATATAGTTACCTTACTAGTTCTATATATTGTCATAAATTATCAAAACCTTTGTCAGCGTTTTACAATTATGTTAGGATACAATCTAGAGTCTAGAAAAGAAAGGGTCGGTTACAATGAAGAAAAGACATTTAATGGCGCCGCTTGGTTTATCTCTTCTATTATTAGGAGCTTGCAGCGGGGACGCTGAAGAAGATAAGAAAGCGGATCAGGAGCAAACCGAACCAGCTGATAAAGAAACACCAGGTGTTGTAGATAAATCCGATACTACGACCTCAGACGATGAACTGAAAGAGGAACTCGCTAAAGAAGAAGGTGTATCGCAAGTAAGCTTAATCATTACAGAAGATGCGGGTGGTTATGTATTACTTGATTTCGAAGTATCTGAGGATATGAAAAAAGAGCAGGCTGAAGAACTCGCCAAGAAATTCTTTACACGCATTGAAAAAGAATATCCAGATCACAGTATAGATATCCAAGCAAGAAAGAGCGGGGAAACCTTCGCTCAAGAAACAAAGGAAGCAAAAGCAGAAAAATAACTATCTAAATAATTGCATATTGTATTATTGGCATTCGCTTAAATAGACATAAAAAACATTGCAGAGGAAAAGTCTCCGCAATGTGGTAAAATTATATTATGCGTTCTGGTCAGGAACGTTACAGTGAGTCATCATTCGATATCTATCCGAATGATGACTTTTTAATCTACCGTACTCGCTACACGGATATCAGCCGCCTTTTTAGAAGAAACCCGTTCACCTATTTTCATTGCAATCATATAGAATACGAATGCAATAACAATTCCAACAATCCATGCGATATCCATCCCACCCATTGCTTTTGACAGAGCGCCTTGGTATATCTCTGTATTAATAAAGGGGACTTGACAAAGTATTGTAAATAAGTAGATACCCATCGTTTTATAATTTAGTTTTCCGAATATGCCATCCTTTTTCATAAAATCCTCGTGGTGAAATCTTCTTTTTAATACATAGAAATCTGTCAAGTTGATAACGCTCCATGGGATAATAAAAAATAACACAAAACCCAAGTAGATTTGAAAGTTTGACATGAAGTTACCAGCACCTGCAGTTGCGGCGAAGCCAATGACAATACCAATTAACACAGAGATAATGATACGTAATCTTCCTGAAGTTCTAAAAGACCAAAAATTACTCGCGATCGATAGCACGATAATGCCCGCGCCATAAATATTTAATGAATTGATGATAAGGACACCTAGAGAGAGCAAGATGACAATAGAATATCCTAACACACCGCCCATGTTTTTAATTTCACCCATTATATTTCCGTTTACTACCATTGTAGCAATAGCTGCGCCAATCAGCATAAGCCAAGCAGAACTCATGAAGCTGCCGCTCGCCGTGTATAAAAAGGTTTTGCGTGCATCTTTTGCTTTCATAAATCGAGAATGATCGGATACATAAGGACCGTACGTAATTTGCCATGTCACACAGATGGAAGTCGCTAAAATGAATGCAGTCCAGGTGAATGTTCCTTGTCTTAACAAATCCATCGACAATTGACTTATGACCAAGCCTGAAAGCACAACGAAAACCAACGTGTAACCGACTGTGTAGAATTTCATTGATTTTTGAATAATATTTTGTCCGTAGATCGCCAAAAGAACCATAGGGATTAAGCCAAGAATTACTGTGATATTGATGTTAAGTCCGATTGTCTCTTGTATGCCTTGTGCGACTAAGATCGTATTCATGGCACCATAACCGAAATACATTGTCAAAATGATTAGCATCGGTAAAATAACGCCGAAATAACCGAATTGAGCACGACTTTGCAGCACTTGCGGGATACCTAACTTCGGTCCTTGAGCTGAATGTAAGCCCATAATAACCGCACCGATGGCATGACCGAGAAGAATTGCTAGTGCCGCCCACCAGAAGTTTAATCCAATGATGATTGCTAACGCTCCGGTCACAAGGGTAGTAGATACTGTACTTGCCGCAAACCAAGTGAAAAATAGTTCTTTAGGATTCCCTTTCCGATCAACTTCCGGTATAAATTCAAAACCGACTTGCTCAATAGCCTTTGATTTTTCTTTACCCATTGAAATGCCTCCTTTAAGCTAAGCGAATAGGGGGAAGGGCAATCACCCCTCCTATTTACTAACAAATTGACTCAGTGAACTCCAAAATTCCTGTTGAACTTCAATTACTTCATCGATAGCTTCTTTTTGATTGGGATACAATTTATCTGGATAACCTTGTGAACCGGAAGCGTATGGGTCCGTTACGTCAGTTTCTATACCACTCAAACGTTCAATAATTTTTAGTGTACAAAAGGGAACATACGCATTACTGTACCCCCCTTCATGGCAGAAGACGATTTTTCCATCGCAATACGTGTCGGCGATTCTTAACATACAATCTGTTAATTGACCGAAGCCTTCAGCTGTCATCATCATGCGGCCGAGGGGATCAAACATGCCTGGATCTTGACCAGCTGAAATAATAACTAATTCAGGCTTGAACTCAGCTGCGATAGGTTCCACGATTGACTTGAACGCGTGAACATAGCCTGCGTCTCCGGTACCTGGAGGTAATGGAATATTTACGTTGTATCCGCGTCCAGCTTCAGCTCCAACATCTTCTTTAAAGCCTGTATTATTCGGAAAGCTTAAGTGCTGATGGATTGAAAAAAATAAAACATTTGGATCCTCATAAAAGGCTTGTTCAGTGCCATTGCCATGATGAACATCCCAGTCGAGTACAAGTACTCGTTTTAAGCCGTATTTCTTGCGTGCATATTGAGCCGCAATTGCTACGTTATTAAAAATACAAAAGCCAATGCCTTTTTCTCGTTCTGCGTGATGACCAGGGGGGCGAGTCATTGCGTAAACATTATTAACTTCACCTTCCATAACAGCATCTACTGCACGTAAAGCTCCTCCGGTAGATAGCAGTGCAATTTCATAGGAACCCCTGCCTACAATCGCATGGTCTCCCGCGTCGCCACCCGTCGTATCACTTAATTTCTTTACTCTTTCTACATATTCAGGTGCATGAAAATATTCTATTTCTTCTTTCGTAGCGGAACGCGGTTCAATTTGTTCAAGCTTTTTCATCAATCCGCATCGTGCAAGTAGATTGTTGACCCGTCTTTTTGTTTCAGGGTGCTCCACGAACACATCAGTCTGCATATATCCTCCTGAAGGTAAGTAAAGAGTCCCGCTGCCGTTATCGTGCCAGAAATAGCTTTCGTCAAAAATATATCCAGTGCCCATCTGAATCCCTCCAAAATTTATTTTAGAATAAATAGTAAGAGATGAATGAATATCAGTCATTAGATTACAAAAATATAAGTGAGTAAGCGTTTTCAATTGTATGTCAAAATAACTGTTATCTTATGCTAGAATAGATGGAGTAACATAAAAGAAAAAATTATGTTGAAATACAAAATGTGACGTAATCGTGACTTTTCAATCTCTTGATTCCTCACATTAAATGAATATCAATCATTTGTCAATGATAAATTTTAGATAATTCAAAACATATGAATGAGTGTCACCATGGTGTGGAGATACATGAACAAGTTGTAAGGAGAGAATATTTACTATATACTATCTGAAATCTATTTATAGAAAGAAGGACGTTCATTGGGGAAAAAAACAGCGATAATTCATTCAGCTATAGAGGTATTTCAAGAGCAGGGAATCGAGAAAACGAAGATCTCGGATATTGTTAAACGTGCTGGAATTGCACAAGGAACTTTCTATTTATACTTTCCATCCAAACTGTCATTGATGCCTGCAATCGCAGAAGAGATGGTGGCGAAGACAATGGATATTGTGCAACGTACAGTTGATGATCTAGCAACTTATTCAAAGCAATTCGAACAGATGGTAGATGCGATATATGAAGTGAACAGGGAGTATTACGAAATAATGGCTGTAATTTACTCAGGACTTGCCTCCACAGAGCATATTAGGGAATGGGAATCGATATATGCTCCATTTTATGAATGGATCAGTGAGAAGCTTGAAGCGGCAAGGGAAGAAGGAGCTATTCGTCAGTCAATAAAGCCGGAGCGAACTGCAAAAGTCATCATAGGTCTGATCGAATCGACGGCAGAACAAGTATTCTTGTATGCTCATCGTGACGAAAGTGAGGCGGATCGCCAAAAAGAAGAGGTATTGGATTTTCTGTCACACGCATTACAATTCAAGACTGTGAAAAGTTAACATGGCACGTTGTTAACTTTTATGATAAAATGAATGACAGTCAGTCAAATAAATGAGACATAGAAATACGGAGGGAATAGTATGAGTAAGGCTTGGATGTATGTAGCGTTAACTAGCTTCTTTGAGTTAGTTTGGATATTTGGTTTTAACACAGCAAGTCAGTGGTGGCACTGGATTTTCATTGTCGGTTTTATATTTATTGATTTTCATTTCTTGACGAAGGCATGTGAAGGTTTGCCGACGGGAACGGTATACGCAGTATTTGCAGGTATCGGAACGGTCGGGACATCTCTGATGGACGTGCTTTTCTTCGGTGAACATATTAGTTTAGGAAAAATATTTTTTATATTCATCTTGGTTCTTGGAGTGGCAGGTTTAAAAATAGCGGATGGAATTGATGAGAAGAAAGCATTGAAAGAGGTGGAGAAGCATGGGATGGACGCTGGTGTTCTTGGCCGCTCTGAGTGAGTTTGTCGGAGTAATCGGATTGAAGAAATTTAGTGAAAACAGAAGCTGGGCTACTGGTTTAATGTATTATGGGGGTTTTGGGACGGCATTCTTCTTCCTCTATAACTCCTTTAAATATTTGCAAGTGAGCACGGCATACGCTGTCTGGATCGGCGTAGGTACAGCAGGGGCTGTTCTGATTAATATGATTTTTTTTGGCGAATCAAAAAGTGTCGGAAGAGTTGCGAGTTTATGTTTGATCGTATTTGGAGTAGTTGGATTAAAGGCTTTATCTTAAAAAGAAGGAACAGTCGACGGTTTAGATCGACTGCCCCTTCTTTTTTTTATTGACCGAGCAACCTTCGCTCGAAATCCGAAATAGACATTCCAGAATGAACACGCTGGCGTTTTAGATGAAATGGTGAGTCCCCTTGGAAGACGTTTCCTTCGGTGATCGTATAAGCACTTTTCATGCCCGCCACTTTACTCGCTCGTATAGCCTCTGTGTTACGAAGACCATATGGATAGGCAAGCGCGGAAACTGGAGGTTGCTCAGGAAGGATGCTTCCTATTTTTTGATTGGCCATGGTAAGATCTGTATAGATTGCCGATCTTGGCGTATATTCCAAGAGTGCTAGTCCAGTCATCGAATTAAAACCATGCAAGTCATATGTGTGGTTTTGGTAGGAAATCACATCCTGAGTTGACCGAATTTGTTCTTCTGTTAAATAACCGGGACGTTCTATACGGCTCGCTATCAAGAATGCCGTCGCTTTGAAACGATGGGATTTTAAAATAGGGTATGCTAAATCGGCAGTTGAGGAATAGCCGTCGTCAAATGTAATAAGGACTGATTTTTCTGGAAGCTTAATTTTCTTTTGAAGCCAAAGTGTTAAATCATCAGTGGAAATCGTATGCCAATTGTTTTTCTTTAAATAGGCCATCTGAGATTTGAATTTATCCACTTCCAAAATAGAAACATTTGTACCTTCTTTTTTCTTGACTAAATCATGATACATAAGTACAGGTATACCTTTTTGAACTTCTACGTCTTTCCTGTAGATATACCCCGTCTTGCCGCCGAACACGATAGGATAGTAATCACCACGCAGACGTTGCGTGTAAATTACTTGCTTTGGTTGGATATGGCCAAGCTCAGTTGATTTAATGTTTCGATTCGAATAGATTTTCACATGCTTTTTTGTAAGCAGTCGAACAGGGTTTGCGCTTTTCAATTGATCTGCATCTTGATGAATCATTTTTGCTTTCTGCTTGGAAAATTTGACTTCCAAGTCACCGATCTTTGTATAGTGAAAACGTTGATCGGACTTGGTTATAGTATGTATTGTTCCTTTAGAAAACACTGCGATTTTTTCGGTGTCTTTAAAAACAGGTGTAGTAGCTGCGATCTTTATAACAGATGTGGTAGCTGCTTCAGTGGTAGGTGTGGAAATAAACAAGCTGCATAATAAAACAGCCACCAACAATAACTTCTTCATTCTTCTTTCTAACCCCTATCTATAATGTCCTTTTCTAATAGTATGTTGTACTCTGGGGTAAAGCAAGATGCATATACGAAAAATCATGCAGTTTTTGTGAAGAATCTGGTAAGGGTCTTGTGTACAGTATATAGAAGAACAATTTCATACTCGAAAAAAGGACATACCCGAAAAATGCTAGGGCATGTCCTTTTTAATTGAATCCAAAGGCTAGCGAGAGAGATGCGTAGATTCTAAGGAGCGCTTCTCTATTTCTCTTTCTAACAATCGTATGAACTCAGGGCTTAGTTTTAGTCGTTGAGCTTGTTGATAAGAATAGAGCAGCATTTGATCGGACAATTGAAACATAATTGAACCGCCTCCCTTTCGGATGAATATCAAGCATCCAACCTGCATAGACTTTTTAGGATGTTATACAATACTTTAACAGTAAAGCAACAAAAGAACAACCGTTCGTTTTATCAACAAGAGCAGTGGATAAGCTGTGCGTACCCTGTGCATAGTTGTTCAAAACATAAAAGAGACGCGGTGGATTATGTGTGTAAAGTTATAAACAAAAATAAGTTGTCGTAAATTGTCGAAACATTCTTAACGATTTATTACCATTTTAAAGTGTTAGTGTGGATGGATCTAATAGTTGGGTTGCAACAAAGTTTAAAAAAAACATAATTTTTTTTTAGATTTTTTCAATATGCAATATATCGCTCCGTGCCGCGTATGTAAGCGTATTCAACTATTTTTGATTAGTCGCAATTGATTAAAAACTTTAAAAATACAGTTGACCTTTCATTGTTTACAAGATATGATAGCAACAATCTAGTTCATAGCTGTGAAACTTTTCACTGGCTGTTCAGAATATTCAACTGAATTCAATTGTTTGGAAATTGGTTCGTTCGATTAGTTTAGGAGAGATCGCAATGAGAAGTGACATGATTAAAAAAGGAATCGATCGTGCACCACATCGTAGCTTACTTTATGCAGCAGGTGTAAAAACGAAAGATATGAACAAACCATTTATTGGAGTATGTAATTCGTATATTGATATTATACCAGGACATATGCATTTGAATAAATTTGCAGAAGTCGTAAAAGAAGCAATTTGGGAAGCGGGCGGCGTACCGTTCGAATTCAATACAATTGGTGTAGATGATGGTATCGCGATGGGACATATTGGAATGCGTTATTCATTACCAAGTCGTGAACTGATCGCGGATGCGGCAGAGACTGTCATAAATGCACACTGGTTTGATGGAGTCTTCTATATACCGAACTGTGATAAGATCACACCTGGTATGTTGATGGCAGCAGTTCGTACGAATGTACCTTCCGTATTTGTTTCAGGAGGACCAATGGAAGCTGGCGTATCGGCAACAGGCGAACCCCTTTCATTAACATCCGTATTTGAAGGTGTCGGCGCTTATAAAAGCGGTCAGATGTCGGCAGAAACATTAAAGGATATTGAAGAAAATGCTTGTCCTTCATGTGGGTCTTGCTCGGGAATGTTTACTGCGAACTCCATGAACTCCTTAATGGAAATGCTCGGTATGGCCTTGCCAGGAAATGCGACAATTCTCGCAACTTCCGATGAGCGTCATACGTTGATCAAGCAGGCAGCAAAGCACTTGATGAACTGTATTGAAAAAGATATTAAACCACGCGATATTATTACTAAAGAAACGATCGATGATGCATTCGCGCTCGATATGGCGATGGGTGGTTCGACAAATACTGTCCTTCATACATTGGCAATCGCTCACGAAGCAGAGATCGACTACAATATTGAAGATGTAAATGAAGTTGCAAAACGAGTACCATATTTGTCCAAGATCATGCCGGCATCCGATTATTCTATGCATGACATACATCTAGCCGGTGGTGTAAGCGCAATTGTCAATGAATTGTGTAAAATTGACGGGGCCATCCATAAAGATCGAATAACCATTACAGGTAAAACAATTGCAGAAGATGTCGCTGGACATGAGATCACGAATACAGACGTCATTCGAACAAAAGATAACCCATATAGTTCAGTCGGTGGTCTTTCAATCTTATTTGGCAATATTGCACCTGAGGGCTCTGTAATTAAAGTAGGAGCCGTAGATCCTTCCATTAAAGATTTTAGAGGAGAAGCGATTGTCTTTGAATCTCAGGAAGAAGCGCAGGAAAATATCGATAATGGCACAGTGCAAGCAGGCCATGTAGTCGTCATTCGATATGAAGGGCCTAAAGGCGGTCCAGGAATGCCAGAAATGTTGGCTCCTACTTCCGCAATTATGGGGAGAGGGCTCGGGAAAGAAGTAGCTCTTATCACAGATGGACGTTTCTCTGGAGCATCCAGAGGTATTTCCATCGGACACATTTCACCTGAAGCTGCAGAGGGTGGACCAATTGCTCTTGTTGAGAATGGCGATATTATTGAAATCGATCTGATCAACCGAACAATCGAGCTTGAAGTTTCGGATGAAGTGTTGGCGGAACGTCGACACGCTTTAAAACCATTTGAACCAAAAATTAAAAAAGGATATCTAGGTAGATATTCTAAGTTGGTTACTTCAGCAAGTACAGGTGGAGTAATGAAAATATAATAAATCAATTACGCCTCGGCGTAAGTGCGTCCAGATTTTGAATTGTGTTTAGGCCAGCGTGACGCAGGTCAGTTAACCTTTGCCTGCGTACCTCTTTTGTTCAGCGGGTGTTTGAATACCCACTGAACAGGATAAAGATTACATTCATCTCATCACCTATATAGGTGAGAGTCTTCAGTTGAATAAAGATAAAACGTTGATGAGGTAAAAGTAAGTAGAAACTTGTATTCACAGAGAGCCGGTCATGCTGGAAGCCGGCAATACAACTATTTACGACATCCCCTCGGAGTGGACTGTTAAAAGGTATGCCGATTAGGCAGTCCCGGGCTCGGCAATTGGGCTCGTTAACAATGAAAAAGTCAGGTTTCGACTTGCTTTTTCTTAAGGTGACTCAGGTCACGAACTAGGGTGGTACCATGAAAGCTTTTTCATCCCTATGTGAAGAAATTCGGTTTCTTTGCGTGGGATGAAAAGGCTTTTTTTTAGGAGAAAATGCTGAATATTATGCCATTGAGTATCATCATATAGAAGAAAATTGTAAGGAGGAGTTCATTATGAGTGCTAAAGTAAAAGAAGAACAAACTGCTGTAGCAACAAAACCTAGGGAACAATCCAATAAAAAACCTGCTGATGGCTCTGCTATCTTGATCCAATTATTAAAAGAACAAAATGTTGAGATGGTCTTTGGATATCCCGGAGGGGCAGTTCTCCCAATCTATGATGCTTTGTATAATGACCCCATTCCACATGTCTTGGCACGACATGAACAAGGAGCAATTCACGCTGCAGAAGGTTATGCGCGAGTTTCTCGAAAAACTGGAGTCGTTATTGCAACATCAGGACCAGGTGCGACGAACCTAGTAACAGGTATTACGGATGCCATGATGGATTCTTTGCCACTGGTAGTCATCACAGGCCAGGTTGCAAGCACGGTGATTGGAACCGACGCTTTCCAGGAAGCAGATATTATCGGAATTACACAGCCGATTACAAAGCATAACTATCAAGTTCAAGACGTAGCAGATCTTCCGCGTATTATTCGTGAAGCATTTCATATTGCATCTACGGGAAGACCGGGACCAGTTGTTGTGGATATACCGAAGAATGTTGCTACAGACATTTTTGTACCGGTGGAGAAGGACAATAAAGAAGTGAATTTGCCAGGATATCAGCCGACTAAGCATCCTAATTATCTGCAAATTCAAAAAGCGGCACAAGCACTTTCTACCGCAAAGAAACCTATGATTCTTGCGGGAGCAGGCATACTCCATGCAGGCGGGTCAGAAGAACTGAAAGAACTGGTGGAAAAGCATAGAATCCCAGTTACAAACACATTATTGGGATTGGGCTCTATCCATGGTGATCATGAATTATTCTTTGGAATGGCAGGAATGCACGGTACGGCAACAGCAAACTATGCATTAAGCGAATGTGATGTACTGTTGAATATCGGTGCCCGCTTCGATGACCGCCTGACGGGTAATTTGAATTCATTTTTACCGAATGCCCGTGTCATACACGTGGATATTGATCCCGCGGAAATCGGAAAAAATGTTCCAACTGAAATTCCGATTGTGTCGGATGCGAAGGAAGCTTTACTTGCGTTGATAAATGCGGATTTCAAATCACCGGACACAGACGGATGGGTTGAATATCTGAAAAATATGTCGAACGAATATCCACTTTGGTATAAGGAAGATGAAAATGATCTATTGCCGCAGCAAGCGCTTGAAATCATTCATCGCATAACAAAAGGGGATGCAATCGTTACGACAGATGTAGGTCAACATCAAATGTGGGCGGCTCAATATTATCGCTTGAATAACCCGGATAATTGGGTCACTTCAGGCGGGCTAGGGACTATGGGATTCGGCTTCCCGGCAGCAATTGGCGCTCAGCTTGCTAAACCTGAAGCGCGAGTCATCTCAATTGTGGGAGATGCAGGCTTTCAGATGACAGCTCAAGAATTATCGTTGCTTCAAGAACTTCGAATTCCGGTTAAAGTCATTATCTTAAATAACGGTGCACTCGGGATGGTTCGTCAGTGGCAAGAAACTTTTTATGAAGAACGTTATTCCCAGTCGCTAATTCCGGTACAACCAGACTTTATTAAATTAGCTGAAGCATACGATCTGAAAGGATACCGGATTCAGACGCTGGAAGAAGCAGAAAAAGTATTTGAAGAAGCTCTATTGTCTGATGAACCAGTTGTGATCGACTGTCGGGTAAAACAATTGGAAAATGTCTATCCGATGGTTGCACCAGGCAAAGGCTTACAGGAAATGATTGGGGTGAGTCCTAAATGAAACGAATCATTACAGTAACAGTCATCAACCAAAGCGGTGTATTAAACCGAGTGACAGGACTTCTCATGAAGCGGCAATTCAATATTGAAAGTATCACTGTCGGTCCTACTGAACAGCCGAACAGATCCAAAATGACGTTTCAAGTTCATGTAGAAGATGAAAACAAAATCGAACAACTTGTAAAACAACTGCAAAAGCAGATTGATGTTATTACAGTTAAAGATATAACAGACAAAGCGATCGTGCTGCGTGAGCTGGCTTTAGTAAAGGTGATCTCGCCACCGCAGATCCGTTCTGAAATGAATAGTATTGTAGAACCTTTCCGGGCGACAATTGTCGATTCAGGAAAGAATGTAGTAACTTACCAAGTAACGGGTGATCCAGATAAAATCGAGGCTTTTATCGATTTGCTGAAACCATATGGCATCAAAGAATTAACCAGAACTGGCGCAACGGCGTTTGCCCGTGATATGCAAAAAGTTCAAGCACCACAGTTGTCAATCTTAAAACAATAATTCAAACACACTTAGGAGGAAATTAAAATGACAAAAATGTACTATAACCAGGATATCAATGAAGGACTTTTACAAGGTAAAAAAATTGCAATTATCGGATACGGTTCACAAGGTCACGCACACGCTCGTAACTTGAAAGACTCTGGCTTCGATGTAGTAGTGGGAGTTCGTGCTGGTAAATCATTTGATCAAGCAAAGGCAGACGGGCTTGAAGCATTATCTGTTAAAGAAGCTTCAGAAAAAGCAGATATCATCATGATCTTGCTTCCAGACGAAAGACAAAAGCAAGTATACGAGGCAGAAATCGAGCCGGCTCTTACTAAAGGGAAATCACTAGTATTCGCTCATGGTTTCAACGTACACTTTGGCGAAATTAAACCACCTGCAGACGTAGATGTATTCTTAGTAGCTCCAAAAGGACCTGGACATCTTGTACGCAGAACATTTGAAGCGGGCGGCGGTGTTCCAGCACTATTCGCGGTATACCAAGACGTATCGGGCCAAGCGAAAGACGTTGCACTTGCATATGCAAAAGGTATTGGATCTGCACGCGGTGGTGTATTGGAAACAACATTCGAAGAAGAAACAGTTACAGATCTTTTCGGAGAGCAAGCAGTACTTTGCGGTGGCTTGACTTCATTGGTAAAAGCTGGTTTCGAAACACTGGTGGAAGCTGGATACCAGCCTGAACTTGCATACTTTGAAACATTGCATGAAACGAAACTAATTGTCGATTTGATGTATGAGGGCGGTATGGCAGGCATGCGTTACTCGATTTCTGACACTGCAGAATGGGGAGATTTCGTTTCTGGACCACGTGTAGTCGATGCAGATACGAAAGCTCGTATGAAAGATATTCTTACAGACATCCAATCCGGTAAATTCGCTAAGGAATGGATCGAAGAAAATGAAAACGGTCGTCCGAAATTCAATGCAATTGAAAAAGCAGAAGCAGATCACCAAATTGAACAGGTTGGACAAAAGCTTCGTTCTATGATGCCTTTCATCAACGAAGGAGCTAAATCGAAAGAGGAAGAAGTGGTAGCGAGTGCGAAAAATTGATATTTTCGATACAACTCTTCGCGACGGTGAGCAATCTGCAGGTATAAATTTAAATACAGTAGAGAAATTAGAGATCGCTCGTCAGCTAGAAAAACTTGGGGTAGCAGTTATTGAAGCAGGGTTTCCTGCTTCTTCCCCAGGTGATTTCGAAGCCGTTCAGCGCATTGCCAATACTGTAAAAAACTCAACAGTAACAGGTCTTGCCAGAGCGATGAAGAACGATATTGATATATCATGGGAAGCATTACGCGGCGGAGAACAACCGCATATCCATGTATTCTTAGCAACATCACCTATCCATATGGAGTATAAGTTGAAAAAAACTCCGGATGAAGTAGTCAATATTGCAGTGGATGCAGTGAAGTATGCAAAACAGTATTTCCCTCTCGTTCAATGGTCAGCGGAAGATGCTTTCCGTTCAGAACCAGAATACCTCGTGCGAATCATTAATCAGGTCATTGCGGCAGGTGCTACAACGATTAACATTCCTGATACGGTCGGCTATGCCACTCCCCAAGAATACGGTGCTCTTTTCAAGTATTTGAAAGAGAATGTGACAGGAGTGGAAAAGGTAAAACTTTCCGCACATTGTCACGATGATCTTGGAATGGCAGTTGCCAACTCCATCGCGGCGGTTGAAAATGGAGCAGATCAAGTGGAGTGTACGATTAATGGGATTGGCGAGCGTGCAGGGAATGCTTCATTGGAAGAAATTGCGGTGGCTCTGCATATCCGTAAAGACTTCTACAATATGGATACAAGTATTAACTTGCAGGAAATTAAGCGTTCCAGTCAGCTTGTCAGTCGTTTGACAGGAGTGATGATTCAACCGAATAAAGCTGTTGTCGGTAAGAATGCATTCGCACATGAATCTGGAATACACCAGGATGGCATGCTGAAAAATCGCCAAACGTATGAGATCATTACGCCTGAATTAATTGGCGAAAGTGATATGCCGCTTGCCCTTGGAAAGCACTCTGGACGCCATGCATTTAAAGATCGCGCCGTTAGGATGGGCTTTGATTTAACAGAGAAACAATTAAATGAAGCATTTATCGATTTCAAGAAGCTGGCAGACCGCAAAAAAGAAATCACAGAAGATGATCTCTTTGTACTTTTCACTGGACAGCAATTGCAAGATACGGATACACCGATTTACGAATTGCATAACGTCCAAGTGCAGTATGGTACATCTAATATACCAACAGCAACAGTGACGGCTACTGTACCAAGTGGAGAAACTGTTACGGTGGCAACGACTGGTGCAGGTTCAGTTGAATCAATCTTTAATGCACTGGAACTGGTCATTAAAGGTGAAGTGTTAATTTTAGATTACCGCGTAACATCCATCGGCAAAGGCCGTGATGCATTAGGCGAAGCTGTAGTGAACTTAAGCTATAACGGCTTAGAACTAAAAGGACGCGACGTAGCACAGGATGTTCTTGAAGCATCTGCTAAAGCTTACTTAAACGCGATCAACCGCCAACTGGTACGTGAAAGATTGCGTAAACAAGAGGTAACTAACTGACTTTTTAAAAATAATGGATAGAGTATTCGATCGAGTGATACGAGATTGATCAAGGAGGAGAAGTTCTATGGAAAAGAGAGTAGCAGTATTGCCCGGCGACGGCATAGGACCAGAGGTAATGGCAGAGGCTGTTCGAGTGCTGGAAGTGGTTGGCAGACGCTTTAACCATACGTTCCATACTGAGTATGGATTGATTGGCGGAGCCGCTATTGATGAAAAAAATAATCCGCTTCCTAAAGAAACAATTGAATTATGTGAGTCAAGTGACGCCATTCTCCTCGGAGCTGTGGGTGGTCCGAAATGGGATCAAAATCCGTCTGAGTTACGGCCGGAAAAAGGATTGCTTGCGATCCGCAAACATTTTGATCTATTTGCGAACCTTCGTCCCGTTGCAGCTGTTCCTTCTTTAATCCATGCTTCTCCTTTAAAAGAAGAGATCGTCAAAGAAGTGGATATGCTGATTGTCCGGGAATTAACTGGGGGACTGTACTTTGGAAAACCGAGCCGGCATACAGATCAATCTGCAGTAGATACACTCGTGTATACACGTGAAGAAATCGAACGTATTGTCGACAAAGGTTTCGAGCTTGCCCGCTTACGTAAAGGCAAAGTAACTTCTGTGGACAAAGCGAATGTACTCGAGTCCAGTAAGCTCTGGAGAAAAATTGTGGAAGAGAAGAAAGTGGATTATCCTGATATTGAAGTGGAACATCAATTGGTAGACTCTGCGGCGATGAAATTGATCACGAACCCGTCAGTCTTTGATGTCATTATCACAGAGAATATGTTCGGAGATATTTTGAGTGATGAAGCCTCGGTCATAACAGGCTCACTTGGGTTATTACCTTCAGCAAGTGTTCGTTCAGACGGCTTAGGTTTATATGAACCAGTACACGGTTCAGCACCAGACGTAGCCGGTCAAGGTGTAGCCAATCCAGCGGCAGCCATTCTTTCCGTCGCGATGATGTTGAAATATTCATTCGGACTGGAAACAGAAGCTGCGGCAGTAGAGAAAGCAGTCAATACAGTTTTTGAAGAAGGACATTTTACAGCAGATTTAGCTGGTAAAGATCAACGTGCCTTATCTACGAAAGAATGGACAGATAAAATTGTAGACGAATTAGATCTTCAGTTCGTTTCTAACAGTATTATGTATTCTTACATCTAAGTATCAAAAGTGGAATGCACCGTATAGCCTCGACAGGCGTTGGAAGACCGGTAATAAAGGCGTTCTTTGCCTTTACTGTCATTCTGAAACGACCTGAGGGGCTGGTGCTTGGAACTAGATGTAACAAATTTTTAAGGGCATGGCTTGGAAGGAGAAACGATTATGGCAAAAACAATTATAGAAAAAATATGGGACCAGCATATTGTATACGAAGAAGAAGGGAAACCCGATTTGCTTTACATTGATCTTCACTTGCTGCATGAAGTAACTTCACCACAAGCATTTGAAGGCTTGCGCTTAGCAAATCGTAAAGTGCGCCGCCCGGATCTTTGCTTTGCGACGATGGATCATAATGTCCCGACAAAGAATTTACCGACTATAAATGATCCAATTGCAAAAAAACAAATTACGACTTTAGAGAAGAACTGTGAAGAGTTCGGCGTACAGTTAGCTCATATGGAACACCCAGACCAAGGGATCGTGCATATTATCGGACCAGAACTTGGATTGACGCAACCTGGAAAAACAATTGTCTGCGGTGATAGCCATACATCTACACATGGTGCGTTCGGAGCAATTGCTTTTGGCATCGGCACAAGTGAAGTAGAGCATGTATTGTCTACACAAACCTTGTGGCAAAATAAACCAAAGACGATGGAAATTCGTGTGACAGGTAAGCTGGGTTTTGGCGTTACCGCAAAAGATATCATTTTAGCGATCATTGCGAAGTTTGGAATCGATGTCGGAACAGGTCACATCGTGGAATATACAGGAGAAGCGATTCGGTCATTGTCTATGGAAGAGCGCATGACGATTTGTAATATGTCAATCGAAGCCGGGGCTAAAGCAGGCTTGATCGGCCCGGATGAAACTACGATTGAATACTTGCGTGGACGACGTTACGCTCCTCAAGGAGAAGAATTTGAAAAGGCGGCAGAGCGCTGGATCGCATTGAATACGGATGAAGGTGCACAGTTTGATCAAGTGTTGGAAATCAATGCGGATGAAATTGAACCATTTGTGACATGGGGGACCAACCCGTCGATGGGTTCCGGAATTTCGGCAAGTATTCCATCCGCTGCAGACTATAAAACAGAAACGGAAAAGTCCGCTCTTCGTTCTGCTCTCGAATATATGGGACTGGAAGAAGGTATGCCGTTAACGTCGATCGATATCCAGCATGTATTCATCGGTTCGTGTACGAATGCTCGTCTAAGTGATTTACAGGCAGCTGCAGATGTCATTGAAGGTAAACATGTTCATCCTTCTGTGACCGCGATTGTCGTGCCTGGGTCGCGAACAGTCAAAAAACAAGCTGAAGATATTGGATTGTCTCAAATCTTTATTGATGCAGGGTTTGAATGGAGAGAATCTGGTTGCAGCATGTGTTTAGCAATGAATGACGATATTGTACCAGCTGGTGAACGATGTGCATCTACATCGAATCGTAACTTTGAAGGCCGCCAAGGCGCAGGCGCTCGTACACATCTAGTCAGCCCATCGATGGCTGCAGCCGCTGCAGTTGCTGGACACTTTGTAGACGTTCGGGACGTAAAAGCCGCTGTGCATAATTGAGGAGGGGATTCAGATGGAACCAATTAATATAGTAGAGAGTGTACTCACTCCATTAGATAAAAATAACGTAGATACAGACCAAATTATTTCTAAAGAATTTTTGAAGCGAATCGAACGTACGGGATTTGGAGAGTTTTTATTCTATCACTGGCGCTTCAATCCAGATGGTACAAAAAACGAGAACTTTGTATTGAATGATCCGCGCTATCAAGGTTCTACTATCCTTGTGGCTCATGAAAACTTCGGTTGCGGTTCGTCTCGTGAACACGCGCCATGGGCAATTTTAGACTACGGTTTCCGTGTTGTCATCGCACCAAGCTTTGCTGACATATTCCACAACAACTGCTTTAAAAACGGTATCTTGCCAATCGAACTATCGGTTGCTGAAATAGATGAGCTTTTGGCTAAAGGGAAAGAAGCAGCTTACCAATTGACGGTAAGCCTTGAAGATCAAACGGTGACGGGAGAAAATGGAAAAGTCTATCGTTTTGACATTGACCCATATTACAAAAAGATGCTATTAAACGGCTGGGATGAAATTTCATTGACGATCCAATATGAAGACCATATTGCCGCATATGAAAAACAACAGGCATAATAAAGACTATCCATCGCTTTCATAGCCATGGATAGTTTTTATTTCCTTTTACTAGTCTATTTTACGCGTTTTATGGATAACGGACGAAACAACTGTCGCATTATGCTATAATTGTTGGAGGTATATACATACTACTATAATGAAAGCAGTGAATGGAGTTGATTTAAAAAGATGGTGACCTCACCTAAAATGAAAAAAAATATTATTTTCATTCCTTTACTATTTGCGCTGTTGATCTATATCAGTTTGCCACAGCTTTATGTGAGTGCGGAAATACAAGATCAGCGCTTCTCTGATGTGCACAATGATTTCTGGGCTAAAGACGAAGTGACGCAATTGGTTGAAGAAGGGATTATTAATGGCTATCCTGACCTCCAGTTCAGACCAAGCGTAAGTATTATGCGTGGTCAAGCTGCCAATTTATTAGCAGGTGCCTTGAAATTGCCGGAAGCGCCCTATCAGCCAGTATTCAAAGATGTCAGCCCAAAATCATCCCATCTACGGGGAGCGATGGCTACGTATCAAGAAGGCATATTTGGAGGGAAACCGGATGGCACATTTGGAACCGGTGACCAATTGACACGGGAACAAATGGCAAGTGTCATTGTACGGGCATTTAAATTGGAAGACACCGGAGAAGATGTGCGGTTTACAGATGATAACAAAATTAGTGAATCTCATAAGTATGGCGTAAAAGTCCTAATGCAGCATGGAATCACTACAGGTAAAGAAGATGGGTCGTTTGATCCGAAATCACCTGTGAATAGGGCATCCTTTGTTGTGTTCTTACATAGAGCAATGATCCAGGCAGGCATGTTGGAAAAAGAGAGTCCTATTTCGTTTAATAAACCAAAAACAATAGGGGATTTTGATCCGATCCGTTTTGAACAGCAGTTTGTAGAAGTGCCGATAACAAATGAAGACAAAACTTTCTTACGTTCCAATCATTATCTTCAGCTTGTCACAAAGCGTGTACAGCCTTATGCGCATGCAACGGATCATGTGTATATATACGGCGTAAGCGGGATGAAATCGACTCGCGTCACGGTGACAAAGCGAGAACTGCCGAATGGAGATTACTTCGTATTTACAGAATTACGAAACCCTCAGCGACTGCCGATTCGTGTGGATCTGGTACAGATTGAAAAGGGAATAAAGGAAAATCGCTTAGAACCCTACAGTAAATATCCAATGAAAAAAGATATTGATGACACCTTTGGATTCGATATTGCAACCTCCCCAATTGGAGTGCTTGAAACTGTATCGGATCAAGGAACTGGACAACAGATGATTGCGAAATCCTATCGTTCACGTGATTTGGAAATGAAGTATCCGAATGGTGCATTAAGTCAGACACGTGAATTGCATGATGAAAAAATAGCACACAGCAATATTGTAATGGGACCAAATCGCGTGACCGTCTATGAATTATATTCTCGCGGCTATGATATTGTAGATCAGTGGTATTTATCATCAGCTGAAAAACTATTCTCGAGCAACCAACGAATGGATGCTTGGATGCATGAGTCAATCATCAATTATAAAAAACGAAATAAATGGTATACCGCAAACGGTCCGTATAATAAAATGGCGACAACGATCGAACCAATGCCGGCTTCAGGAAGAGGATATGGCCGCAACTTATTGTTAGTGAAAGAAGACCGTGTTATGCTGCTGTACAATCAAACGCAAGAACGGTATTACGAAGATCTTTTGCATAATTCATTTGCGAACTTAACGATTTTTAGAGGGAATAAAACATATTGGGAGACAGAAGTGACAAGCACTTATTTAAAGAACTTGTATAACTTCACTGCTCCATTTGTCGATACACGTTTCAATGAACAAATTGCATTATTCCTTTACAATGGAGGAAAGGCGTTTGGTCATAAAGATTACAATGAAGGTTTACGTAACTATGCGAATTTATTGGTTCAGCAGCAGAAAAAAGGCAATGTCAGCGCGTTAACGAAAAGTGCTTATTATATTCCGGACTATTTCCCGGCGAAACAGCAAGTCCGTACGCATACTTCCATGAATCATTTGCTTGGTGGGATGAATATCTTACTTATGGCTTATCAAGAGGTCAAAGATCCGATCTATCTACAGACAGCGAGTGCAATTGAAAAGGCGATCCAGCTGGATGAGAAGAAGTGGATTCGTTCTGACGGGGATATTTGGTACAAACGCGATCCAAACGGTCAGTTTGCAGGAAGAGACTATACACATTTAACACTGGAAGATTTGATTCACTCCTATGAAAAGTGGTCTGCTGTAGACAAAACAAAATTGCCGGTATTTGAGCGTATGATCAAATCAAAAGCTGGCTATCTGAATAAAAATAAAAAAGGCTACACAACGAAAATTAAAGAAGGCCTTGAACGAATCAATATGTCGAACTTGTTACCTGCAGGAGCAGAACATACAGACGCGCTTTAAGTAAAAAACACCATCTCCCATGACGCGGAGATGGTGTTTTGCTGTTTATTTAACTAAGGTAACTAAGTCGGAACGAATCCAGCCATATGGTTCACTTGGCTTTTTATAATCAGGATTCGTATCTGCCAGCACTTTATACCAGACGTATCCGTCCGAACTATGTGTACGGTCCACAATGACTAAAGGATAACCGAATGCTGTCAGTTCGCCTGGATGTTTTGCTTTGTAGGAGAACAAGATATTGCTAGAATTACGCACTTCCGGGCTTGTCCGAATATTGACATCGGCAGTGCCGGTAAATGAAATGAAAGCCAGCTCTGCTTGATTCGCATCTTTATTGCCTAGATACTGATCAATTCTCCACATATGGCCGGCGATTTTACTGCCCCAAAAAGGATCGGAAGCGTATTTCATATTAAATCCAACTGCTTTATTTCCTGGTGCAGCGCCGTTCGCATAAGCACCGAAAGGATTTGCATAGTTCAAGTTGATATAACGGCCTATAAACGCATCAATACTTTTGGTAGGGTCTTGATAAACTTCTCCTTTGTCCGGAGAAGAGTCGAATACTCGAATACCGAAAATATTATTTTTGTTTTGCGCATTTGCACTCATTCCATAATCACTTTCATGGATGGCTGTCGCCAAGATGAACATAGCGTTTACTTGGTGCAGTTTTTCTGTAGATTTAATATAAGATCCAAGACCAATTAACTTTGACTTGGTCGTCGCATTTTTATAGCGCGCAATACCTGTTTTTTCACGGCTTTCTAATGCGGACTTAATGAATCGCTCCAAGTCTGCACCTGAATAAGAAGAAGGCTGACGAACAGATTGGAACTGGAAGTATGGATAATACTTCACAACGGTCTGACTACCGCGCTCTTTAAAGTGCACGCCGTCATTACTTGTGTAGGTTTGTCCTTTTTTCAAAGCAGAAGAAGCAACAGGTCCTACTGTATACTCTGCGTATTTACCCGTATATTTCTTAGTCTTCGAATCATATGTCCGGTAATATGGATAATGAACCAATAAACCGTCATTCGATACTTTATAGTAGCTGGAGCCTGCTGAAAGCTGAGTTGGCACGAGGTCGACTTCTGCGTGTTTCGCATAATATTTATAGCCGCCTAACTCAACGATCACGTGATTTTCACTGCTGCCTACATAGTCCAATTCAAATCCTTTTTGGACGTATGTGACCTCTTTTTTCAAAGCCGAATCACTATATAATGATGTATATTGCTTAGGGTTTTCCGAAGCAAATACTTGTCCTGACTTCATTTTAATAATCACATTGTTTTGAGAAATCGTCTGAACAGAAGAGGACGCATTATAAGCTGCTAATGCATCCTCGAATTTTAAAAACGACTGGTTTGTTGGATTCAGCTGACCATTTGTAACTGAACTGATTTTATACACTTCGGGATCTACATTCCCGTTGGCGGGGGGAGTAGGAACTGAAGGTTTTGACGAATCCGTTACCGCAAACATTCTGAACAAAAATGCGGAAGCATGTCCAATGGTTGCATTATTTGTTGGCTTAAAGTAGCCTTGATCTCCTCGAATGATGTTTAAGTTCGAAGCGGCGGAAACAGCATCGACAAAGTTCGGAGAGATTTTCTTGCTGTCTTTAAACTGAACCAGTTTTGTATTGACCGGAATATCAAGATAACGGAACGCTTTGAAGATCATTCCAGCCATTTGCTGGCGAGTGATCTGCTGGTTCGGTTTGAATGAGCCGTCAGGATAACCGCCTAAAATTCCAGCGCCTGCTGCATTTTGGATTTCAATCGTACGTGATGTATTTGCTTTCAAATCCTTAAATGTATATTTCGTAGACGCAGGCAGTTCAAGAGAACGTGCTAAATAAGAAGCAAATTCACCTCGTGTCACCGCGCGATCCGGAGATACATTGCCTTTTGCATCGGTTTGAATTACACCCTTATTGACCCAATATGAAAGTTCCTCTTTCATTTGATGCCCTTTATAATCATTGGCGCTTGCAACTGAAGTGAAAAACGGAGAAACTACTAAAAGTAGAAGCGTAAACAGTGTGACCCATCGTTTCAATTTAAAACCCCCTCTATAAATCTTCCACTATTGTAACAGAAAGTGCTAACATTAGTAAGTTGCTTTTGACATATTGAGAGATTAATAGTATATAAAAGAAACGATTTTGTTGTTGCTATAATTACACTTCTCCAGTAATAGATGGGTTTCCCAAAATTGGGGAAGTTTACAAGAGAAGATTTTCGCTCCAGACGGTACGCTTTCCGGAGGGCGGCGACTCCTGTAGAAAGCGTCCGTCCGGAGCTGTCATCGACTGTGCTCGGTTAAGATGCATTTGCTCCTATAATTTTGACTTAGACAGGGGACTTTGAATTAATTCGAAAAGATGCAACGAAAGCTTGCACCATTACGTCCAAGAAAGTGATATAATGCAACAAGGAACAAGCATGTGTAGAAAGGGATTTATAATCGAATGAATAAATGGATACAGCGATTGGAAAAACAATCTACGGTTACAATACTGATTGCAGTAGCAGTTATGCTCATAGCTTTGTTGCTGCCTTCAAAAATAGCATTACTCGGTACGGCTTTATTTTTTGTCATATTTTCATTCCTTCAGCCGCAACAGAGCCTTCTCTTCTTGGTCATTTACGTCAACATCCGACCCTTCTTGATCGAAGTGAACAGTGGGCTGAAATTAATAGGAGATTTAATTATCTTCGTCGTATTCGCATGGACCTTACTGCGTTACAGACGAAATATCGGATCTTTATTTACGTTCAAATGGTTTGAATGGTCTTATTTTGCGTTTATTTTATTTGGATCCATTATTGGTCTGCTGAATGATGTAGCACCGACAGCGGTTATTTTCCAAATACGAACATTCATTATCATGTATTTGTTGTATTACACGATCTCTAGGATGGAATTGACGAAGAAATGGTTAATGCAGCTGGCATGGGTTACGGTGTGGATCAACCTTGTCATGTCGATTCATGGTCTGATTGAGAAACTATCCTTACGGCAACTATTGCTTCCGGAAGAGTGGAAATACAAGGTGTTATCCGCAACGAATGCAGTGCGTATTTATGGGCTTGCGGGAAATCCGAATTCATTGGCATTGGTCCTGTTTTTCGGAATTATTGGGGTTATTTATTTGCAACATGTCTATCAGGCGAATAAGTACAAATGGTCTTTACGGATTCTATTAGTTTTATTCTTAGGGATTCTCGTCCTTACATATTCAAGAGGTACATGGATTTCTGCGGTGACGTTCGGCATTGTGTTCATCGTGATGACGAGGAAATGGTATATCTTAAAACGTCTTGTGATATCAGGCATAGTTTCAATTATTTTGGTCTATTATCCAGCCAACTTAGCTGTTCATTATTTGCAAGAGTTTGGCATGAAGGTCGACCAGCCAGGTCCAGGTAGTATCGGGGGGCGCTTTGGTGAGACGTTTGATGAGAAGAATTTAGCGTTGATGACAGAGAGTGGAAGATTTTTCTATATCAAGAAAGGTTTTGAGATCTTTGGGGATCATCCGGTGACAGGAACTGGATTTGGTTCATTCGGCGGTTCTGCAACACTTTCATACGGTTCTCCTATCTATGATCACTATGGAATCAATTCGGATATTTACGGAGGCAAGTACTTCTATTCGGACAATCAATATATTCAGGTCATTGCAGAGACAGGCGTAATCGGTGTACTGATTTTCGCTCTATTCTTACTAAGTATGCTGTGGTACTTCTGGAAAGCGCGCCATACAAACTTCGGTGTCTTCATGATTGCCCTATGGTTCTCAACAGGGGTTTCGGGAATGTACTATAATATTTGGGAATTAAAAATGTACACACTGTTCTACTTTATTTTGTTGGGTACATTTACGGCTTTTACAAAACTTCAAACAAAAACTGCGAATGATTAATTCATTCGCAGTTTTTGTTTGTAGACACACATCAATTGACAAGTTGCATTAGCGTCAGAGAGAAAAATACATGAAAGACGCACCGGCTCGCGGACCGGGGATTTGCGCTGCAGACGGGACGCTTTCCGTGGGGCGCGGATGAGCCGCTTCCTTCACTACGCTCAGTCCAGGGTCTCATCATTCGCGCTATATCCCACAGGAGTCGCCCGTCTTTCGCTCCAATCCCTAGAAGGTGAACCGTGATACATAGTAAGCTCACTTTAAGTAGTATGAATTTCCGTATTCTGGGATGGAAAAGTATACGTATTTTCAAGAGAATACAGCTTCCGCGCGTGGACATTCAACTCACTAACTTCAGAAAAATACACTAGTTGATCGTAGTAAAAGGCGGCGACTCCTGCGGGATTAGCTCGACAGGTGAGACCCCGCAGGAGCGCAGCGACGAGGAGGCTCACCGCGAGCCCCGCGGAAAGCGTCCGCCTGGAACGCAGATCAACGGTGCCTTTACCAACTGCCATTTTTATAACTATATTCTAAAACCGTGAATGGATAATCTCATCGCGGTTCTTTTTCGTCCAAACGGTACATAGTAATCTTGCTATAAATTTGGTAAACTATAGAATGACATAGAATTGGAAGGATGGAGTTGCGTTATCAATCAAAAAAGTTTGCTGACCCATGCGAAGCGGAGAGTAGCAATCACCGCCATGTCGGCAGTCATGCTCGTGTCATTGCCGTTTGGAGCATCAGCCAGCACGAAAACCGTCACTAGTTACCCAGTCTCTTCGGGCGTCAATTATTCTCAATACACGTATTCAGGCAGTAGTTACATAAATCATTTAGAAGTCAATCTTGGAGACCCACATACAAAACTAAAAATGGGCGTACCTTCACCTATAGCGAAAACAGCGCCAACACTTACTTTGGCGAATCGCGATTCCAAAGAAGGAAATCGGGTAGTAGGCGCTGTCAATGCATCGTTTTTTGATATGAAGACAGGGATGCCCATGTATTTATTATCTGAAGGGAATGAAATCGTCAACGGCGGTGTAATCTCCCAATCAAATTCCTATTATGTGAGCCATCCGATCGCTTTCGGCGTGACAAAAGATGGGCTGGCGGAAATTGATAATTTTAATTTAGGTATTCAAGTCGGAGCCAAAGGAAATGTCTATCAAATGACAGGAATCAATAGAGAACGTCAGGCAGACGAGACGATTATCTTTACTCCGCAACACTATAAGAAAAGTACTGGATCCAATGAATTTGGAATTGAGATTGTCGTAGAGACCAATGCGCCAATTACATCCACTCATTACGGACAGAAAGTACAAGGTAAAGTGGTGAAGGTCCGTGGCTATGGAGAGAAGGCAGCTGTTTCCATTCCATCAAACGGTTTCGTATTATCAGTTCACGGTAAGAAAGGGTTGGAACGTTTCAAGTCGTTAACAGTAGGCGATGACGTTTCATTGGATCTATCAATTGATGATAAATGGAAAGATTCACAGTTCATGATGGCGAGTGGTCCTATGCTTGTGAAAGACGGCAAGCGTCATATTACGATGGACACGTCCAATTGGCGTGCGACTGCTAAAACTGCAAGAACTGCGATTGCAATCAGCAAAGACAAGAAGCAGGTTCATTTGGTGACAGTTGATTCGCGTTCTGGTTATAGTAATGGGATGACGTTGACACAATTCGCAAATTATCTTGTATCTAAAGGTTACGACCGCGCGTTGAACTTTGACGGTGGGGGCTCCACGACAATGGGTATCCGAAAATACGGCAGCAATCAAGTCGTGTTGGCGAACCGGACGACAAATGCCAGTCAGCGAAATATTTCAGCAATCGTTGAAGCGGTCAGCACAGCACCTACCGGCGAACCGGCAATTGTCAGTGTGTCTCGTTCGAATATCGGTGAAATGCTTGTAGGAGCAACGGCGACATTGAAACTGAATCATGTATTGGATGCACATTATAATCCGATCGTGCCAAATGCGTCACAGCTAAAAGTCACTTCAGGTAAAGGCACAGTCGAAGGTACCGGTTTGACATATAAAGCAATAAAAGCAGGGGAAGATCGAATCTATGTAAACTATGGTTCTGCTGAACAGTCCTTCCCGGTTAAAGTCGTTGCGGAACCAGCAAAACTAACTGTCAAAGCTTCAGCGAAAAGTGTTAAGCCAGGTGAAAAAATCAACTTTACGGCTACGCCTGCAGATGCATCAGGAAAACCAATCATTTATCAACCGAGTCAATTGACTTGGAGCGTTACAGGCGATCAAATCGGATCGGTTAATTCAAATGGTACATTCAATGCTACAAAAGCTGGAAAAGGACAAGTCAATGCGACGCTGGGTACAAAAACCATCGCGGTGCCGATTGAAGTAAAATCGACATCAACATCAACTCCTAAGCCGACACCGCCAACTGGGGGAGGCAATGGTACGGATACAAATCTGTTCAAGGATGTGCCTAAGTCCTATCCATATGCTGAGGAGATCTACTACTTGCGAGATCAGAAAGTGATTAATGGAGATATCGATGGGAAGTTTAATCCGAGTCATACCTTATCAAGACAACATGCTGCGGTTATTTTGAGCCGTGCATTCGATTTAGCGCCTGTAGATAATGCAAAAACAAGCTTTAGTGATGTGCCGAAAACACATCGCTATTACAAAGAAATCAGTGCTATCGCCAATGCAAATATCGTAGGAGGCTATTCGGACGGAACATTTAATCCGAATGGACAACTGACTCGGGCGCAAATGGCCATGATTCTTGTGAAAGCCTATAAATTAGAGGGAGAATCATCTGCTAAGTTCAAGGATGTATCCCCTCAACATGGTGCGTATAAACAAATTCATATTTTAGCAAATCACGGTATCACGACGGGGAATGAAAAGGGTGAGTTCATGCCTGGCCGCGCTGTGAATCGTGCGCAATTCAGTGCATTCCTATACAGAAGTATGAACTTGTAAGTTTGGATGAAAGAAGCTTTCAAATCAATTGAACAACCGTTGATTTGAAGGCTTCTCTTCCGTTTGTATACAATATAAAACTCCACTCTGCTATACTTGTAGCAAATGATCTGAAAAGGATGTATGGAAATTGAAAATAGGAATTGTGGGGAACTATGGTAATGACAATAACGGCGATGAAGCCATTTTACTGAGCATCATTTCACAAGTTACAGAGGTCTTTCAAGTTCCAAGTGATGTGATCACCGTATTCAGCAATAATCCGAAGCAAACTGCAAAACGCTACCAAGTGATGAGTGCACCGCTTTATTATAAAAAAGGCAATGCAGTCAAAACATTTGCAGCCACGTATATGCAAAATAAGAAAATCGTTAAAACATTTGATTTGCTCATTATTGGCGGCGGCGGTATCTTAATGGATTTGTACAAGCGTGAAGCCCCTTTATATGGATCATATGCCATGATGGCGAAAAATTCAGGCGTGCCATATGTGATTTATGGTTGTGGAGCCGGTCCGCTCAGCAGTGATCTTGGAAAGTGGTTCATCCGATATATGAGCAAGCATGCACATAGTATTTCTGTGCGAGATCCGGAATCGGCAGAGCTTTTGCAATCAGTAGGTGTGAAGAAGGAGATCCAAGTCATTGGGGACCCGGCCTTTTCATTAAAAAAAGAACGTCACACACACTCAGAAAGCCCGGTGAAAATCGGCGTGACAGCTGTTCCTTATTATCATGGCGGCTATTGGCCGGAGAGTAAAGAGGAAATCTACCAGCAGTATATAGAAGGAATGGCGAAAAACCTAGACGCTTTAGCGGCGGCTCGACCTGTTGAAATCACGTTTTTTGCTACAAAGTTCCCTCAGGACGCAGACGTAACGAAAGACATTCAAGCATTAATGAAAGAATCAGCGCACACCACTGTTATCGACCGCAATTTATTGCCGAAAGACTTGTTGGAAATCACGGCGTCCCAAGATCTGGTAATCGGGACCAGATTACACTCGTTAATCTTAGCGACCTGTACAGCGACACCAGTTATCGCGGTTTGCTATCACCACAAAGTTACCGATTTCATGAAGCTCGCTAATTTGGAGGAAGTTTCGATTCCGATAGGAGAGATGCATCAATCTGAGAACCATTTGACTACTGCATACGAATTATTAGCTGCGGATTGGACGCAGACATGTGAGCAGACACAGAAACTTTCCACAACGTTATATGAAGAAGCTATGAGCGGCACACGACAATTTACAGAGGCCATCAAAAAAAACGTATGAAACTGATTACAGTTTCATACGTTTTTTTTAAAATCCAAGCAATGATCTTACTTCATTAAGGTAAGTTTGGCTTACGGGGAGTTCTGTGCCATCAATGAGCGTGATGACTAAGTTTGAAGAAAAATCCCTGGAGATTTTTTCGATACAACTCATGTTGATAATATACGAACGATGGATACGCAGGAAAACCTTGGGGAGACGAAGATGTAAATCTTTTAATGTGAAACTAATATTATATTGTTCACCAGACGTATAGAACCAAGTCTTCTTATGTAAACTTTCAATATAAGTTACTTCATTGATAGGGATGGGAAACCATTCATCATCCCGTTTCCCCGTCAGAAATTGTAGTTGATCTTTTTTAAGCACATGAAAGTTCGGTGGCAATATAATGATCAAGGCTCCCGGTTCGCCCTTGACATCAATCGGATAGCCTATTCCAAAGTAGGACATTCCATAAAGTGTATTATCCATGACGACCTCCACTTTATGGCGTCCTTTGATCGTAGCCTCCGCAATACTGCCTGTTTGGATATGTTGACCTTCTTTTAAATGGATGTCATGCATGCCAGGATCATAGTAAATGTAGCGGTCCGATACCGCAATGGCGATAGAAGCGTCCTTTGGAACCCAGTCCTCTAAGATGGTTGCATATTGATTCAATATTTTTTTTGGGATATCAACATTTTCCATAGATTCACATAAACCCCTTTGTTTATGAATTCATTTCAATAACTTTCCTTTTCATCCATTCTACCATTCTTTCATCCACTAAAAAAGCCTTTTTGTCGAAATGAACTGACAATTCAGATGGACTGTTATATAGTAATCAATAACGAATATAACTGTTATGAAACAGTTTGTAACAGTTAGCCGTTGAAAAATTGGGAAGGTGTGAAGAATATGTCAACTAGACAAGAACAAATTGCGCAATTGGAAAGAAGCTGGGCCGAGGATAGCCGTTGGAAAGGAATCAAACGTAACTACACTGCCGAAGATGTAGTGAAACTACGAGGTTCACTTCTAATTCAAAATACACTAGCTGAAAAGGGTGCTGCTCGCCTTTGGAAATCTCTTCATGAAGAAGATTTCATCAATGCACTTGGTGCACTTACAGGTAACCAAGCGGTACAACAAGTAAAAGCTGGTCTACAAGCAATCTACCTAAGCGGATGGCAAGTTGCTGCTGATGCAAACCTTGCAGGACAAATGTATCCTGACCAAAGTTTATATCCAGCAAACTCTGTGCCTGCAGTTGTTAAACGCATCAACCAAGCACTTCAACGTGCTGACCAAATCGACCATGCTGAAGGCCGTGAAGACGGATTTGATTGGTTTGCACCAATCGTAGCGGACATGGAAGCTGGCTTCGGCGGTCCATTGAACGTTTTCGAATTAATGAAAGGCATGATCGAAGCTGGAGCTGCCGGCGTTCACTTGGAGGACCAATTGGCTTCTGAAAAGAAATGTGGACACTTAGGCGGTAAAGTTCTTCTACCAACTCAAAACGCGGTTCGCAACCTATCTGCTGCCCGTCTTGCTGCTGACGTTCTAGGCGTTGATACAGTAATCATCGCTCGTACAGATGCGGATGCTGCTGATATGGTAACTAGCGATATCGATCCAGTAGATGCAGAATTCCTAACAGGAGAGCGTACACCTGAAGGATTCTACAAATCTAAGCCAGGTATCAAACAAGCAATCGCACGCGGTCTTGCGTATGCAGAATATGCTGATCTAGTATGGTGTGAGACTTCTCACCCATCACTTGAAGAAGCTCAAGAATTCGCGGATGCTATCCATGCGAAATTCCCGGAAAAAATGCTTGCATACAACTGTTCACCTTCATTTAACTGGAAGGCGAACTTGGATGATGCAACAATTGAAAAATATCAAGTTGAACTTGGTAAAATGGGATACAAGTTCCAGTTCGTTACACTTGCAGGTTTCCACACGTTGAACCACAGCATGTTCGAATTGGCTCACGGTTACAAGACTCGCGGAATGGGTGCTTATTCAGAGCTTCAGCAAGCTGAGTTTGATAACGAAGTAAAAGGTTACACTGCTACACGTCACCAACGTGAAGTAGGAACAGGTTACTTTGATGAAGTCGCACAAGTAATCTCTGAAGGCCAATCTTCAACGACTGCAATGTCAGGTTCAACTGAAACAGCACAGTTCTAATAGAAGTTTTATAGTTTTACCGAATGTGACTTTGGGGAGAAAGTTCCGTTCGCTTAAATAAAAGGGGTATTAATAGAATAACGGGGTCACGGTATCTTCCAGTAGATAACGTGAAAGGGGGAGGGAATTGGATGCGAGTCCAGTTCCCTTTCTTTGTTTCATTTGAAAGATTCTGATATTTTGTCTATTATAGAAGTTATGCATATACAATAAAGGAGGAGTAATAGGATGAGAAATGAAGAAATGTTGCTAATCCCCGGACCGACACCGGTGGTAGATTCAATTTATGAAGCGCTTGCAGGCGAGACACGATCTCATACAGACCCAAGATTTGTAAAAATCTACAAGCATACAATTGATCAAACGAGAAAGATATTTAATACCGATGGGGAAGTGTTCGTAGTGGCTGGTTCTGGCACAGTCGCAATGGAAATGGCCATCGTCAACACAATAGCAGAAGGAGAAAAGCTGCTTGTCATCAGCCAAGGCTATTTTGGTGACCGTTTTATTAAATTAGGCCAAGCTTTCGGGATCGAAGTAGATGTCTTGCAGTCTGAGTGGGGGCAACAAGTGTTACCTGAAGATATTGATCGTAAGCTGTCAGAAGGAAACTATAAAGCAGTCACTGTAACCCATGCAGACACTTCTACAGGTGTGGCGGCTAATCTGGAAGCCATCGTGCCAGTCATCAAGAAACATGGCGCATTGGTTATCGTAGATGGTGTCTGTGCTTCTACTGCAATGGATGAAGATATGAGCAAAGAGTACGGAGGACCGGGGAATACATTGGATATTGTATTAACAGGTTCACAAAAAGCGATAGGTGTCCCTCCAGGTCTTGCGCTTGTCGCATTTAACCAAGCGGCTTTGGATGCACGCGCAGCGATGGAAAGAGTTCAAGCGTATTACTGTGATATTTATAATTGGATTCCGATCATGCATGATCCTTCAAAATACTTCGCGACGCCTGCCGTGAATTTGATCTATGCTTTAGAAGAAGGTTTGCGCATTGTTTTGGAAGAAGGGATCGATGCGCGTATCAAACGCCACCAAGCTTATGGTCGTGCGGTTCGACAAAGTCTAGCTGTGTACGGTATGAAGGCATTAGCATCGGAAGATGTAGCTGCACCGACGTTGAGCTGTATTCAGTACCCTGAAGGTGTGAACGATGCACAGTTCCGTGCAGCTATGGCAGATAAAGGCACGATCTTGTCAGGTTCGTTAGCTCACTTGGCCGGTAAAGCTTTTCGTATCGGACATATGGGCAATACGACAGCGGATATGCTCGAAAAAGCCGTTATGCAAGTCGGTGAGACATTAAACGAAATGGGTCACCAAGTGGACATTGCCAAGGCAGTGGAAGTATTCTCTAATGAAATCAAACAGCTGGCCGCTTAATATGAAAAGCCGATAAGAGCAGTAATCTCTCTTATCGGCTTTTTTGTTATTCAGCTTTTTTCACTTGTTTTGTATTGTAGACAAAGTTTGAAATCAGTTTAGCTGTTTGTTGACGAGTTGTAGAGGCAGTCGGCTTGTAGTAACCATTATCGCCGTCTGCGATATCTAGCTCAGCCATCATAGCCATTGCTTCTTTTGCTTCTTTTCCATAGTCACCCAAATCGCTGAATGGATTGGAAACAGACGGTATATACAATTGACCTGTATAGTTTTCATATGCACGCTTAAGCATTTGTGCGAATTGAGCGCGTGACACAGGTTCGCCCGGTTTAAATTGATCGCCATAGCCTTTAACAATTTTATGCGCATATGCTGCTGCAATTTCATTTTGCGTATCGGCGGCATAGTCCTTCAAATCTTTGAAAGGAACAGTTGCTGTAGAATCGGTGGGCAACTTTAGCGCTCTGACGATAAATGAAGTAGCTTGTGCTCTAGTCAGTTGATTGCCAGGTTTGAATGCACTGTTTTCAGTATTCAACAAATCACGGTAATATAGATCTGAAATATACGGGTAAGCCCAATTTCCAGACTTCACATCAGTAAATGGAACTTTAGCCATAATACGGCCTTCAATTCCTTTATCTACTGTTTTCAGAGATTTTAAGTGATCGGCAAAGTTCTCCCAATCCGAGAAGCCGGGTTCGCTGACGCGGCCAGCTTCATACGCTTTGCCCAACGCCTCGAAACCATCTCCGCCACGTGCTGTGAAAACGTTCGTAGCTGCTTTATACATGTGGCTGTCGACCACTTCTTTGCCATCCACTTCCAATGAAACAATTCGGCTTCCTACTGGTTTAGAAGGGTCGAAAAGGAACTTCATACCGGCCACGTGAAGGAAACCGCCCGACTCTTTAGGATATTCTTTTACGGAATGTTCAAAGGTCGATTTCAATTCGGCGCCGCTTAACTGAACGATCGCTAAAGGATTTCCGAATGGCAGTACAGTTAATACTTCGCCGTATGTCACTTCACCTTTATCGATGGATGCTCGAATTCCACCGCCGTTTTGGAATGCAATGGAAACATCGGAGTCAATTTCTTTTGCCTTCTGCAACATACCATCTGTAATTAAGTTTCCGAGATTCGTTTCTCCAGCACGAACACCGCCTAAATCCCGTAAGCCGTTTAAAAATACTTTGGTGGTGGCACCGACAGGGCTTGCCATACGCTGTTCCACTTGTTTTGTATAAGGTGCCAGGATCTCAGCTGCACCTTCATCTATTTCTGCACCTTCACCACCGATCTCATGTAGCTGGCCATTGAAGTTTGTGATGACACCATCTCGGTCGAATTCCACATCAAGCTGTCCGAGAAATTTATTGTATTCATTAGCTTGTACAATGACGACCGGATCCGTATCGGCATTTACAACATGAGGTTCAGGAAGATTAGAGTGGGTATGCCCTCCTACAATAATATCGATTTCAGGGACAGCTTTCGCTAATTCCTGATCATTGTCAATTGCTTTATTGTCATCGAAACCGATATGAGTAATCGCGATGATCTTATTAATGCCAGCTTCCTCAAAAGCAGAGACTGCTTCCTTTGCTTCTGTAATATAGTTTGTGAATGTGACCTTGTCTGGGCTGGAAATTGAGACGGTTTCTTCAGTCGTCAAACCAAAAATACCGACCTTCTCTCCATTCACTTCTTTAATAATACCGTTATAGATTTTGCCGTCTTTTGGATCATCGGTGATCGCTTTTGTCTGCAGTCCGTCAAAGAGGGCATCCTTAGAAAAATCAATGTTTGCGGAGACAACCGGGAAGTTTGCTGCTTTCACCATTTTGGCAAGGGAGGCATGTCCATTTTCAGAACGTCCGAGGTCGAATTCATGGTTCCCGAACGTCATGGCATCATATCCTAAATAGTTCATGATTTTCATGTCGACTTCGCCTTCGAATTCATTGAAGTACAATGTTCCTGAAAAGATGTCACCCGCGTCCAACAATAGATTGGCAGGATTTTGTTCTTTCAGTTTTTTTACAAGGGCTGCACGTTCTGGTGCGTTTGCCACGTGGGCGTGGGTGTCGTTCGAGTGTAGGACGGTCAATGAAAAGTTGTTTTCAGGTGTTTGTTCTGCTGAAGCAATCGTAGGTGTGATGGATGCTGCGGATAGAAGAAGTGCGGAAGCTGTACTCCATTTAATAAAGTTTTTCGCCATTACACATTACCACCTCTCGTTTTTTGAAATTATTAAAAATTGAAATGCTATTGATAGTTTACCATTTAGATCCATAGAGAGCAATGTGAATTAAAGGTTGTCTTTTCGCTATTTTAGCGCTTGTAGGGCGCCTACGTTTGGGACTCGATGTGCAAGGGAATCTTTCGTCGCAAAAGCTAGATTTGACTACTAAACAGATACTAGCTTGGGCATCGAGATAATAAAAGTAATACCGTCATTGAACTCACTTCGGCGCTTGCGGCTGGCTCCCGCAATGAGCCAGTCAGGAAGAGCGCCTGTCTGTCTCATTGCTCCGCCTACCGCTTGTAAGGCGCCTTCGTTTAGCAGGTACAAGCAGGTATTGTGTTTTTTCTGCTAAACAATTTCCGGGCATAACAGGAGCATTTGTTCAAGTGCAAAGCAACGTCATTGGACACACTTCGGCGCTAGCGGATGGCTCCCATGATGAGCCAGTCAGGAAGGGCACCTGTCTGTCTCATCACTCCGCCTACCGCTTGTAAGGCGCCTTCGTTTAGTGAGGGGGAAGCACTTGGCATGTTTTTCTGCACCTTGGCTTTTGACTAATTAGCTGGACAACTTAGGCTTACTTATTTCTAAACACCACACCCATTATTTTAAACATGCCAGCGAAGCCGCAACTGCGGGGTCGGCCGTAGCCATGAGACAGCTAGCGTTCTTTGCTAGTTGGCTCATGGCGGGAGGCAATCCCCCAGCGGCGCAGCGGTGACAGAGCACAAGCCTCTTTCTATTTAGACCCAAAATAAGTCGAGTAACGGCCCTGGCCCTTAATACTTGAACACAAAAAACCTCCCAGACAATCGTCTGGGAGGTTTGAAACGCTGAAGATTATTGCTTGCTGTAGTACTGGTGAAGACCTTGGTAGATTGCGTCTGCGTAAATATCAGCATACTTGTCGCTTGTCAGCTTCTTGTAATCATCTGCATTCGTCAAGAAACCTAACTCCACAAGCACCGCAGCTACATTATTATTACGGATTACATAGAAACGGTTATTCTTCACACCGCGGTCGACCATATTCGCCTTCTGCACAATATTACGCTGAATGAATGTTGCCAAGTCGCGGCTTTCCGTAGCATTTGGGTTAGCTGAAGAGTCATAATACGTCTCTGTGCCTTTAGCAGAAGCGGTTGCTGAATTCACATGAATTGAAACGAATGCTTCTGCAAAATTCTTCTTAGCGAAATTCGTACGCTCTTCCAATGCATAATACTTGTCTGTTGAACGTGTCATCAACACTTTAGCACCAGCATTTTTCAGCTTAGCTTCCAACTTCTTTGAAACTTTCAAAGTGATCGATTTTTCTGTTTGTCCACTTTTACCTGTGCCTGGATCATGTCCGCCGTGGCCTGCATCAACTACGATGATGCGATCACGTAATGGATTACCGGTTTGGTTCAGTAATTTCAAATACGACTTGTGTACGTAGCCTGTTTTGCTGCCGTATTTAATTTTTGCCCAATAACCAGTGACTGAAACGATTTCTACTTTTTGACCTGTTTTCAACTTATCAATCGTAGGTGCACTAGAATTACCTGCAGAACGGACATTCAAACTATTCACTGTTACTTTCCCCATCAACTTTGCAGAAGGGGAGGGAGTTGGTTTTGGAGGTGTTGGCTGGCTTGGTTTGCTTTCTTCCAGATTACTAGATGTATAGTTTTCATGGATATAGCCATAAACGCCTGCAACATTTACCTTCAACCAAACGCCTGTAGAGCCAACTACTTCGACTACTGTACCATTAGGCAATGCATCGATGATTGTAGAAGTAGCGGAAGGAGCTGAACGTACGTTTAATGGATCATTATCATTTCCTGTATCGACCTTTACATAATCGACACTGGATTGTTGGTCGGGAGCTTTAACTTTTAGCGCAAATTGCTTATCAAGTGCGCGGGCAATAAATAATGCAAATTGAGAACGAGTTAATTTGTTATTCGGCAAGAATTTTTTGTTGTCGCCTTGTGTGATCCCTGCATAATATAAACCGTTAATGCGCTCTGCATATTTATGATTGACTACATCTGTTAAAACTAATGGTTTTTGACTTGTCACTTTTTCTGATAGATTAAAAGCGACGGATAGTGCATAAGCCATTTCGTCTCGTTTAATTTCTTCGTTTGGATTAAAACGGCTGCCATCGGAAATATTGAAAAATCCTTTTTGTATCGCGATATTGGCATATTTGTATTGTTCGCTATTTGGTTCCAAGCCGTCAATCGTCATTTCTTTGAGCGGCGTGTTTTCAAAACCTTTTGCAATGACAAGCATTTTTGCAACGTGTGCACGCTTTAGATTGTCTTTTGGATTAAACTTAACTGATTTATTGACAATTCCTTTTTCGGCTATGTAATGGACTTCCTTATAATATTCACGTTCGACTGGTACATCGGAAAACTTGAAACTTGCTAATGACTGAAGAGGTGAGAGAACTAAGATGGTGAGCAGCAACAGTCCGGCTGTTGCCCATTTGAACTGATTCATGGAATCCTCCTAAAATATGATAGTTTACTAAGATAAGTGTAACAGCGTTGAAAAACGATTACTAGATGTTTTTGACAGTGTTCGAGAAATAGTAACTTAGCGCGAGAAATTTCGTCATAATTATACAAAACCGAATGTCCTTTTAGAACATTCGGTGGCTGACTTAATTTTTTACACGGTCAATAAATTTTTTCAATTGTTCGGAAGTTACTTTATCATCTAAACCGAATGTACCGTCTCCGTAACCAGTTGTAATATTGTGGTGGTAGAGAATATTGATATATTCAGTTGCCCAGTGGCCTGCAGGAACGTCCGTGAAATTCGCTTGAGCTGAACCTTTTAAATCGAAAGCTTGTACTAATACTTTTGCTAGTTGTGCACGAGTTAATTCATTTTCTGGTTTGAAATTGCCTTGGTCGCCGGAAAAGATATTCGCTTCGGCAACAGCTGAGATTGCAGCATAGTAAGGATTAGATTCATTGACATCTTTAAATGTAATATTTACAGTTGTTTGATCGAGATTAAGAGTATCTGCAAGAACCTTTGCTACTTCTGCACGGCTTGCGTATACAACTTCTTTAACAGGTGCTGCAGCAGCGACCTTTTTCTCTTCATCGAAGCTTGCTACACGGCGCGCACCGATATAACGGCTGCCCCAATAGTAAGGATCGTTGAGTGAAGATACCATTACACCTTTACTTGTGGAAGCATGAATGAAGTTATTGGATCCTGTGTATACTCCTACGTGAGAAACACCGCGTCCTGAAGTATTGAAGAAAACCAGATCTCCAACTTCTAAATTACTCTTTGCAACGGCAGTGCCTGCTGCAAATTGCTGTCCTGTTGTCCGTGGCAATGAATGGCCTTCTTTGTTGAAAACATATTTCGTATACCCTGAGCAGTCAAAGCCCGATGGAGTCGTTCCGCCATAAGAGTAAGGTGTTCCTAAATAATTTCGCGCAGAGCTAATTAGCGACGTTGGTGAGTTTGCGGAAGCAAATTCTGGTACAAGTGAAAAGAATAATAAACTTGCCAGAGCCAGAGACAATAGACGTTTCATGCTGTTCTCAAATTCCCCTTTCGCACAATCAACTGTTGTGCTTTGTAATCTAGGAATATATTAGCACGTATAAACACGTTTTTTGTTACATTTTCATTACAAGAGGATTACAGGTGATAGATTAGTTGAAATGTTAATAGAAAGACCTAAAATTATTTGAAGTTTCGGTGGAAAATAATGAATAATCAGTTTATAATTAACGTGACTTTATAACTATCAGTATTATGGTATAATCATTCAACGAATAAAAGAGCTAGCGTCCGTTAAACCGGAAAGCTAAAAAGGATGAGTAATTAGTGACTAAAGTAGTAATATTTAGCAATATGTATCCTTCTACTGAACATCCTACATACGGGATTTTTGTGAAAAATCAAGTGGAATTACTGAAAAACAGCGGGTTGGATGTCAAAGTTATTGCAATCAATGAACCAGGAAAAGGACCAATTGAAAAAATAGCGAAATACATTTCATGGGGTACCCAATCCCTTACTTATTTAATTAGACATAAAAAAAAGATTGGGATTACACATGCTCATTATGCATTTCCTACAGGTATTCTTTCATTTATAGGAAAGAAGTTATTCAATATTCCATACATAGTGACAGTTCATGGTGGAGATTTGGATAAAATGGCGAAAAAGAGCGATCGAATTGCCAAGTATACGAAAAAAATCTTGGAGGAAGCAGCCAAAGTGATTGTTGTAGGTGAAAAGCTTCGAAATGATGTGCTTCAAGATTATGAAATATCTCCGCAAAAAGTCGAAGTGATGAGCATGGGAGTCGACACAAATATCTTTAAACCGATGGGGCAAGAAGAAGTTCGCCTTCTATTAAATGTACCGTTGAATGAGCGAGTAATGATTTACGTAGGAAACGTAATCGAAGCGAAAGGTGTCATAGAACTGCTGGATGCCCATTATCAATTGAAGAAAAATCATGACGATCTTCTTCTCTATATAATAGGATCGCAAAAAGATCAACGTTTTGTCGATACGGTAAAAGAAAAAATTGAAAATGAAGAAGGCCTCCATCCAGGCTCTTTGGACATTGAGTTCAGGGAACCTGTTAGTCAAACGGAACTTGCGAAATGGATGGCAGCGGCAGATGTGTTAGTGTTGCCGTCTTATCACGAAGGTTTTGGTTTGGTGGCATTAGAGGCGCTTGCATCAGGAGCGAAAGTCGTTGCGACAAATGTCGGCGGTTTGCCTTATCTATTGCAAGATAATGCAGGGATCTTAGTAGAACCGCACGATGCGGATTCCTTGGCAAATGGCTTGGAGAAAGCGCTTGTGGATGACATAACAAGGGCTCAACAGGAAGTCATACAAAAAGTCGTCCAGCAACATTCTTATGAGGTAATCGTCAAGAGACTGAACGATATCTACGAGCAGAATGGAAAGGGATCTTTTAAATGAGTAAATTATTCAAGATCATCGGAGCTGTCGCGATCATAAATATTGTAGCGAGGCTGTTTGGGTTTGGACGAGAAGTAGTGATCGGTATCCAATATGGTACATCTATGGTTGCAGATGCGATTGCTACAGCCTATACAATTCCAAACTTTATCTATTTAGTGCTGGGCGGTGCGCTGACGACAGCTTTTATCTCTGTTTATCATTCGTCTAAGATGGACAAAGAGCTGTTCGTACGTAAGGCTTTTACGACAGTTGTCGTGTCCGCAACTCTCATTACGCTGCTTCTTGTTTTATTGACCAACCCGATTTTACATTTTTTCTTTAAAGATTTAAGTGAAGAAGATTTTACATTAACGAGAAATCTATTTCTTTGGATGATGCCTTCTTCTATTGTCTTGGTCATGTCGACATGGATGAGCGGCTTATTGAACATCAATGATCGATTTCAGTTATCCAGTTTAGCCATTCTTTTATACAATGCATCATTTGTCGCTGTAGGTGTTCTATTGACTAAGTGGCTTGGACCTGAGTCGTACGGAGTAGGTGCGATGGTTAGTGCGCTGTTAATGGGTATATTTTTGTACTGGGGAATCAAGCGCGCGGACTTGTCTTCATTGAAGCCTTCTTTTGGGATGACAACGGATATAAAAAAACTTTGGTGGCTGGCACTGCCTATTTTATTCGGCGGGGCCTCTTTGCAATTTTATTATATTATCCACCGAATTGCTGCGGATGGATTGGGGACAGGTGCAATTTCATCCATTAACTACGCATCGAAACTGACAGGCTTTCCACAGGCGATTTTGATGACAGCGGTAACGACGGTCATTTATCCGATGCTTGCGAAAAAAGAAGGCGAAGGGGATACGAAGACGGTCAAAATGCTCTATAAAAAGGGTATGCTATATATGGTGGCTCTTTTAGTGCCTGCAACGATTTTTTGCTACTTTCTCGCGGAACCATTGATCCGACTGGTTTTCGGATATGGAAATTTTGGAGAAGAATCCATTATGCTGACTGTTCCAGTATTTAAAGTATTCTCTTTGTCCATGTTTTTCTTGGCAGCGAATACGTATGTAACGCGTTTTTATTATGCAAAAGGGAATTCCATCACGCCAATCCTATTTAGCTTGATCAGTGTGTTTGGAATTAATATCGGAATCATTTATGCATTTGTTGATCAAATCGGAGCCCAAGCCATTGCTTATGGAACCGTGATCAGTGCAGCAGTGAACTTTTTGCTACTCGCAGGCTATGCACGATTTAAGTGGAAATTATAAGACGAATAAAAGAGCTTCCTGTCCCAAAAAGGATAGGAAGCTCTTAGCTTGTGGACAGCAGAAAACGCAAGTGGGTGATGGCACCGTTGATCTACGTTCCAGGCGGACGCTTCCCGCGGGGTTCGCGGTGAGCCTCCTCGTCGCTACGCTCCTGCGGGGTCTCACCTGTCGAGCTAATCCCGCTGGAGTCGCCGCCTTCTACTACGATCAACTAGTGTATTTTCCCAACTTTAGTGAACGCACCATCCATTCGAAGAAATTTTAAATACAAGAAGTAATGTCAAAGTGGATATACGTATACTTTTCTGTCTTGGGAAGCGATAATTCACACTATATACAATGAGCTTGCTATGTCTACAGTTCACTTTATAGGGATTGGAGCGGAAGACGGGCGAAATTGCAAAGATGTGCTCCCAACGCTTCGCTAAATCCCCGGACCGCAAGCCCATAATCCTTCTAGATGTTTTCTCTCTGGCGTTAAGTCATACTTTATCACTTCATTTTTTCATAGCATGAAGAAATTATCTTTGCCGATTTTCTCAAACAGACCACTGCGTTTAAATAAGTTTACTTTATTCGGCGGCACTTTCTTGAAGATGAGCCGTTTATTTTGGCGTCGTGCTTCATCGAGAAGTGCGGATAGTGCAGCTTCTCCTGTTGCATCGATTGCGGTCAGATTTTCCATGTCTAAGATGATAGTAGATTGTTTGGTTTTCAAAAACTTTGGATAACGGTCTTCGAAGTTTTTGGCAGTGCCGAAAAATAATGGGCCTGAGAGTTTGTATTTGATCAGTTCCTTCCCGGAATCTGTTGCCAACTTGAATTTCTCGACATCTGTCAATTTACTTTCTTTAATATCTAGAGAACCGCTCATTTTCCGCAAGAAAGAAAGAGCAGCCAACAGGATGCCGACTTCCACTGCAATGGTTAAATTTATGAAGATCGTTAAGAGAAAAGTAGTTAACAGGACAAGTGAATCGCCTGACCGCAGTGAAATGATTTGTACAAACGCTTTTCTAGCACTCATATTCCAGGCGACATACATTAAGATCGGTGCCATAGCGGCTAGCGGAATGTAGGAAGCATAAGGTGCGAACACTAGCAGAAATGCCAGAACAAATATACTTTGTATCACACCGGACATCGGACTGACCGCACCTGAACGAATATTCGTGGCGGTGCGGGCAATCGCTCCTGTTGCAGGAATCCCGCCGAAAAGCGGTGTAATCATATTGGCGATGCCTTGCCCGAATAATTCCCTTTTGGAATCGTGTTTCGCTACATCACTTTTCATGCCATCCGCGACGACAGCTGAAAGAAGCGACTCAATCGCGCCAAGTGCCGCGATGATCAAAGCAGGTTGCCAAAGAGCAACAAGTTTCGAGAGGCTGATTTCGGGAAAATGGAAACTAGGTAGATGCTGCGGGATACCGCCAAATGCAGTTCCGATCGTCTCGACTCTACCAGGGAAAAATAAAATCGTACAAATCGTTGGGATTAATAAAGCGACGAGCAATACTGGAACTCTTGGAGCGATTTTTGGTAAAATAAAGATGACGAGTAACCCAATCGCTGCAGTCAAAATACTGTATGTGTTCACCGTATAAAATTGACGAATAATCTCCATCATACTTTCATGGAAAAACTCTTTCTTCTCAATACCTGTCAGCCCGAAGAAATTTTGGAACTGTCCAGTAAAAATAATGACTGCAATACCGGCTGTAAAGCCAATCGTGACCGAACGCGGGACGAAATGAATTAAATTACTGACACCAAGAAATCCCATAACGACCAAGAAGACACCCGCTAAAAATCCGGCAATCAATAAATCCTCATAACCATATTGCAGCACGATCGCCAGCAAAATAGGAATAAAAGCTCCTGTTGGTCCTGCAATTTGGAAACGCGAGCCACCTAACAATGCGACGATCAGACCGGCAATTATCGTTGTATATAACCCATACTCAGGCTTCACACCGGAAGCAATTGCAAAAGCCATCCCAAGTGGAATGGCTACAATACCAACAGTAATCCCTGCAATCAAATCCTGCCGAAAGCCTGCTGCATTATAATTTAGAAAGCGTCGGTCTCTGAACATCTTTGTTCACTTCCTCCACTTGTAGTATATATCTAACAATTCTTATTATATCGTACACTGGGAGTCTATACAAGGTGTGCATAAAGATAAGGCTGGAATGAGTGGTAATTTTGAACTTTCCAGTTTATTTATACAAATAGCCAATGTACGAGGAAAACGTTCAATGTAATCATGTCGGGAAATTGAATTAAAGATACTTTAGTGTTAAAATATATATAATAAAAGGAGTGGTGAAATATGGGCAGATTACAAGACAAAGTAGCGTTTATTACTGGCGGCGCCTCTGGTATGGGTGAGATGATGGTGAAGCAATTTGTGGCAGAAGGAGCGAAAGTTATAGCGGCCGATATCAATGAAGCTGCACTAGAAGAAAAATGGGGCGGACAAGATCAAATCCTCATCGTCAAACTTAACGTGACAGAAGACAACGAATGGAAAGACGCTATGAAAAAAGCGGTCGATCACTTCGGCAAACTGGATATCTTAATTAATAATGCTGGAATTTCTACTGAAAAAGCAGTGAACCAAATTACAATTGAAGACTGGCGCAAACTATCCGATATTAACAGCTTCGGTACATTTCTTGGCATGAAACACGCAGCTGGCTATATGTCCGAAGCAAAAAAAGGTGCTATCGTTAATATTTCATCTTATACGGCTTTAATCGGAATGGGCTTGAACCCATATTCCGCATCTAAAGGGGCAGTACGCGCGATCTCTAAAGCAGCTGCAGCCGAATACGGTAAAGACGGTATCCGAGTCAACACAGTATTCCCGGGTGTTATCGAAACACCGATGACTCAAGCATTAGAAGAATCTAAAGAACTACTCGGGATGCTTATTAAGATGACTCCACTTGAACGCCTAGGGAAGCCTGAAGATGTTGGGAATGCTGTAGTGTTCCTCGCATCAGATGAAGCCTCGTATATTACAGGTGCTGAACTTGTAATTGATGGTGGATACTCAGCGAGATAATCAACGCAAGAAGTAATTGAAAAAGGGCTGCTCTGTACGTCATGGTCATGATGTACAGAGCAGCCCTTTTGCTGTTATTTAATGTCCTTGAAACGTTTATAGCCTAGGAAACGCTGGCTCCAATATGGAGATTCAACAGAAGCGATTTCTATCCCGTTTGTGCCTGCATGGATGAACTTACTGTCGCCAAGGTAAATTCCGATATGGGAAATGCCTGCACGATATGTATTTTCAAAAAATAATAGGTCACCTACGACAGGGGTTTTAATAAAAACAGAACGATCGTACATTCCGATTGTATCGAGCCTTGGTACTTTTACGCCTGCTTGGTTAAACACGTAATAGATGAATCCACTGCAATCAAATCCAGATGGAGTGGCGCCTGCCCAGACATAGGGAACGCCTTGCAGAGGCATAGCAACGTCGACCACTTTATTCATTAGTGCGCTGGAGCCAGCCGATGGTTTTGGTGTAACAGTCGGCTTGTCCACTATTGGCTTCTTGGCATCATGTAATGAGTTGGTGGAAGAAACGGTCTTAGCATTCTTTGATTTATTTTCAACGATCAACTTTTGATTCACTTTAATAGTATCGGAAGAAAGCGCATTTAAGCTCTTTAATTCATTTACTGTCAATTTATATTGGTTGGCCACTTTCCAAAGCGAATCACCTGGTTTTACAACATGCGTTTTTGTCGAGGCGTCTGCACTTCCCACCGAGATACTTGTTGCGAGCATGAGAGAGGCAATGGCTGCGAGAGCTGTTTTTTTCATTCTGATTATCCCCTTTTGAATATGTTTAGCTATTTCTACTAAGTTAGCAACTTATCGAAAATCAACCAATAAACCTAGTATACAGAAGAATATTCTGAAAATACATGTATCGAAAGTCCGATATTAAACTAAAATTTTTTGGACAAGTATACTTTATTGCGGAAAGAACTATGTGTTACTATTAATTTATCTATAGACTGATATAATTGAACCATTAAAATTACTTTGTTTTTTTCACAGATTTCACATAAGAAAGGCGGTGCTTTCTTGCGAAGGGATGATAAAATAATCGAAAACTTGCATAAGATTGATGCAATACGCGTGCAACAAGAACGGATATTTGAAAAAGCAAAATACTGTGCAGTTAATCCGAAAACAATTAAAGAGACGCTGGAGAATATATGTTTTGAAGTTTCCCAGATCATGGATTGTGAGCGCGTGAGTATATGGCTGTTTAATGAGGATCGGACAGTACTTCATTCGCAAAACTCTTATAACGATGAAACAAAAGAACATGTTGTTGACGAAGATTTGAGAGCTGAAGAGTTTGCAGCCTACTTTACAGCTATTCAAAGCCACCGCACATTAGCAGTAGTTGATATAAATCAAAACGAGGCTACCAAAGGAATTGTACGAAAATTCCTCGGTTATTCGGGAAACTATCATTCGCTTTTGGATGCGTGCATAATTCTTGGTTCAGGAATCGGCGGAGTGCTCTGCTGCGAATCACGTGAACGCCGGGAATGGAATACCTTTGATCGGATGATTATTTCCTCCATTGCTGATATGCTGTCCTTTCTATTCGATCGATTGAGCCGGATAGATTTTGAAGAAAACATCCATCGCTTGGCTTTTGTAGATGAACTGACAGGAATGAAGAATTATAATGCGTTCCTGACACAAGTGGCTTCCAGTATTTCACCGTTTGACGAACAGCAGGAAGGGATTTTTCTCTATATGAATATTGACCAGTTCATTGATATTCAAAGTGCATTGGGTCCTGAGTTGGCAGATGAAATTATTCAGACTGTCGCCAAGCGTTTTCAGCACTATTTGGATATGCCTCATTTCATCTCAAGAATTGCGTTTGATCATTTTATCCTCTTCGTTCCTTACGGTAAATATGGCATAGAATTTACCAAGAAAATGGAGGGACTGATGAAGAAACTGAATGAACCCATTCTTGTCGCTAAACAGGAAGTTTACCTGACATTCAGTTATGGAGTCGCATACTATCCGAAAGACGTTCGCTCTCCGATTGATGGAGTGCAGGCTGCACGTTTTGCTTTGGAAACTAGTAAACACCTTTCTTCTAGAAAGAGTGTAGGTATTTATAATGTAGATATGCACAATCATATGAAACAAGCGATGATGTCTGAGATGAACTTGCGCAGAGGTCTGGATATGAATGAGTTCAGTCTTTTTTATCAGCCGCAAGTACTAAGCGAAACAGGGGAAATCATCGGTTTTGAAGCGTTAATCCGTTGGCACCATCCAGAATACGGATTAATATATCCAGCAGATTTTATTGAGCTGGCAGAATCGACAGGTTTTATACTATCAATTGGCGAATGGGTCATCCGTCAAGCGACAGAAAAGCTGAAAATATTTAAGGTATTGGGGCTACATGACCTCACTATTTCAATCAATCTATCACCGAGACATTTTTTGCAAGATAAGTTACCAACATTTCTACAAGAATGTTTGGAAGAAGCACAAATATCTCCTAGTAAATTAGTATTAGAAATTACAGAAAGTGTCGCACTCGAACGACATGATATAGTACAGAAACAAATTCAGACACTGTCAGACCAAGGATATTCTATCGCGATCGACGATTTTGGTACAGGCTACTCTGCATTTATCTATCTTCAATCATTCCCTATCAAACAGCTAAAAATCGATCGAACGTTTATTATGAATATTGTGCATGACGAGAAAAGCAGGACCATTGTAAAAACAATCATCCAATTAGGTAAAACATTGAATATCCGAACAGTAGCAGAAGGGGTAGAGACGAAAGAACAATGGGAAATCCTGAAAGACAAAGAATGTGATGAACTACAAGGTTTCTATTTTGCCAAACCTCTTAACGAACAAGCTATGGCCGAAATGCTTGAGAACTTGACAGGTCATACCGCTTTGTATTTACCGCTAAAATAATGTTTTAGTACAAAAAAGCCCTGAAATCCAAAGAATATGGATTCTCAAGGCTTTTTTGTTGTTTAAGAACGTCCGATTGGCCAATCGAATGGGATAGACCCTGGTGGAGAGTGCTTGATGATGTCAATCATCGGAATCGTGTACGCGAATAAGATTAACGCGATCGTGATACCGATCCATAAATACCAGTTCTCCAAAATCTTCGGTGTTTTTTCTGCATCCATATCCTCTTCGGCAACTGGATATTCTTCGTACCCGCGAGGTGCGAAAAATGCCAGTTGGATGAAGATATAAACCATCAATACGATACCGACAAATAAAATGGTTCCCCCAACTGCTTGTGAAATTTGATAGCTGATCCAAGTGGCTACTTGATCGCCTCCTGCGTATTCAGAGAAGTTTGAACGACGTGGTCCGCCGAGCAAGCCTTGAATGTGCATGGAAGTAGACATAATTGTCATACCAACTGTCCAGATGATAGTTTGAATAATACCTAATTTATTCAATTTGGGAGTCAAACGACGACCCGTCAAATGTGGAATCAACCAATATGCAATACCGAAATACGTCAAGATCACGGTTGTAGCAATCGTCAAATGGAAGTGACCAGTAACCCAGATTGTGTTGTGGACGAGAGCGTTCACTTGGTGAGAAGCGTTTATGATCCCGCCTGCTCCTCCTGGAATAAAGGCTACCATTCCAATGAAAGGTGCCAAGAAACGAACATCTCTCCAAGGAAGGTGTCTGAACCAGCCAAATAAAGACTTATATCCTTTATTTCTTCCCGTCGTTTCAAATGTAGCGAATATAGAGAATGCAGTCATCAAAGTCGGAATGACAACCATGAAAGTTAAGACAACTTGAATGAATTTCCAAGTAGGATCGATACCTGGCTCTGTCAGTTGGTGGTGAAACCCGACAGGTATCGAGAACATCAACAGTAAAATGAATGATAGTCTTGCTAATGAATCACTGAAAAGTTTTCCACCGATAATTTTTGGGATAATTGCATACCAGGCCATATAAGCAGGCAAAAGCCAGAAATAAACGAGCGGATGTCCGAAATACCAGAATAATGTACGCGTTAAGAGTACGTTTACGGTTGCAACATAGCCAAGTGACCAAGGTAAGATCAGTACGACAACTGAATAAGCTACTCCCAATGAAGCAACAACCCACATGACCATATTGATGGTGACCATGAAAGCGAGTAATGGAGACTTTTCACCTTTATGGGCTTTCTTCCATACATACAATTGACGGAAGTTGACAATAGCGGCAATCCAACTACCGATAATAACGAGCGCTAAACCAATATAGAAAATTGGATGTGCACGAAGAGGTGTATAGAATGTATATAATACAGAAGCCTCTCCAGTTAGAATCATCCATGCTGCGAGTACGGTACCGACCAGCATGACCCAGAACGAAACCCATCCCCACATGATTTGCTTATCGGATATTCCAACCGTTTTTCCCATAAGCGAAAACTGGAACCCGATGATGAAGAATGTAGTTAAAACCAGACCAAGAACAACGCCATGTGTTGTCAAGATCGTGTAGTAATCGATATTGAATGGTAATGTATATTTTCCTGAGCGAACCAATGTCTGCAATAGTCCCATTAAGCCGCCGACCAAAAGAGAGACAAACGTGACATACATGAAGGACATATACAATCTTGATTCTTTTTTTGAGAAGTTAAATAGTTCCATTGGTTAGTACACCTCCACAGTGCCAAACATTAAGTGGTGTCCGATGCCGCAATATTCATTACAGACAACCGTGAATTCACCATTGTTTTTCATGACAGCTTCAAAGCGGCTAATATGCCCTGGTTCCACCATCATATTGACATTCGTTCCGGCCACTTGGAATCCATGAACTACGTCTTTACTTGTAATTTGGAAAAGGACTGTGGAACCTTTCGGCACGCGAATCGTCTTAGTAGCGCTGCCATCCTCTTCTTTTCCGAAGTCATAATTGAAAGCAGAAGCGACCATATTAACAACATACTTACCTTCAGCTACTTCAGTCAGGCCCAAGTTTTCAGGCTGGAATGCTTCATTCGCTTCCACGTTTTGCGGATCGATTGTTTCAATATGGCTTTGTGGGTGCGTTCCTTTCCAGAATGCTGCAAAGCCGATGATAATTAGGAATAAGGCCAATGACCCTAAACCAAATACAAGCCAAACTTTTTCGTATTTATGCAGATGCATAGTATTTCCTCCTCAAACACTTTTGGTTATCTAGATAAGAAAAGACCGTAGATTCCGAACCAGAAGACAAGAATTATGACACCTAGGATCATTACCATGATCAACGTGCCTTTTAAATTCACATCTTCCTTCGTTTGTTTCGCAGAAGCCATTTTTCTCTTGCTCAATGCGGCCACCTCCTCGTCGGGAAATTAATCTTACGTTTATCTTAATCTTTGGGAGGGAATAAGGAATTAGGGAATTCCCTATGAGTGTAAAAGCAGACGAACTGTTCACAATATGTTCAACCACTATACATCCTTTTGACATACACAACTGCGTATCTTTGTGCATCAAAAGTGCAAAGCGCCGTCTAGTCTCGACAGGCACTGGAGGTCTTGCCGACTAAGGTGTGGCCTTTGCACCTTTTCGGAAAGACCGAAGTGACCGAGAGACTGGCGCTTGGAACTGGATGCGATCAAAAGTACAAAGCGCCTGCAGTGTAAATCAACGGTTTAAAAGTCTACTCCAAGTGAATGGTTCAAATCTTGACCAATGAAACATTTGAAATTACAATATATAAGGTAAAACTTAGGAAAGCCGGTGTGTATAAGATGGAAAACTTAAAATGGATCACAGTAAAAAGTCCTGAAGAAGGAGCAAAAGAAGTTTATAAAATTATTGAAGAAGAGCTCCGCAACAATCGACTAAACGTACTTGGACTAGCGACAGGCAGCACGATGATCCCGGTCTATCAGGAATGGACCAACTCAAACCTGGACTTTTCACAAGTAACTGCGTTCAACTTGGACGAATATGTAGGGATAGATGCTAACAACCCAAATAGCTATGCCTACTTTATGAAACAACATTTATTCAATAAAAAGCCTTTTAAAGAAACACATATACCAAACGGGATGGCGGAAGACCTGGACAAAGAATGCCAGAACTATGAGCAGCAACTAAACGCCAATCCTCTTGATATTCAATTATTAGGGGTAGGAGAGAACGGTCATATTGCTTTTAATGAACCCGGAACTTCTCCTGATTCCGTAACACATGTCGCTACACTCACAGACTCGACTCTTGGCGTAAATAGCCAATACTTTGAGAACGACGAAAAAATTCCAAACACGGCTCTAACGATGGGGATTTCCTCCATCATGAAGTCGAAAAAACTCATCATGGTTGCATTCGGCGAGAAAAAGCGAGCAGCGATGGAGAAATTAAAGCAAGGCGAAGTCACACCCGACTGGCCAATCACTAAACTATTGCGTCATGAAGACGTAGTGGTAATAACGGATCTGCAAATCGACTGATGTCCTACAAAAAAGGCTGCTTCCTCAATTCTGAGGAAGCAGCCTTTAGCTTGTAGATAAATACCTATGAGATAAAGTTGGATTAGCGTTATAGAATAGAACGCAAGAAAGGAACATGGGCGTAGGTCCGGGGATTTGCGCTCCAGACGGGACGCTTTCCGCGGGGCGTGCGGTGAGCCGCTTCCTTCGCTTCGCTCAGTCCAGGGTCTCACCTGTCACGCTAATCCCGCAGGAGTCGCCCATCTTCCGCTACAATCCCTACTTTATTATGGGAAGTTTAAAGTGTTGTTCTTTGCAATTTTTTAAGTGGTAATGTGATGCTTTCTTATACATTGTAACCAAAGTTCAAAAGCGAATGATAAGCAACATTGCCCGAAAGTTTATTTTCCTGAATCACTTAACGCCCTTAAACTAAGTCAATGAAATATGGTAGTTTTGTACTTTGACTATGGAAACACTTTTTAGAACTTAAAAAACTACAATGAGCTTGCTATGTGTCCCTACATGCTAACTATGGATTGGAGTGGAGGACGGTCGAAAGGCAAAAATGTGCTCCTAACGCTTCGCTTTTAGTCGCAAAAGCCGTTCTTCGTGACGGCTTTTCCTGGGGGATCAGCGTGCGTCTTGAGACCCCGCAGGAAGCGAAGCGAACGAGGAGGCTCAAGGCCACGCCCCCCGGAAAGTGTACCGTCTGGAACGGAAATCCCGGACCGTTCGCAAGCTATAATTTCATAAGTCTATTCGGATAAGTCACCCTATTTCTTATCTTCAATTTCAACAAAACACTTGGTCAGGGATAAGAAAGCGTCAGCTTGGAACGTAGATCAACGGTGCCGTTACCATACCCAAATCTTTTTTTATAATCCGAAGGCTGCTTCTTTACGAAAAGCAGCCTTTTGTATGTTCAATTTTATCGAAAGATAAATATATTGTAATAAAATGTTTCAAAAGTAACGGATATTACTGTTTTGAAATCTTCTTGTTACATAACTGTAATATAGCAGGCGTTTGAAAAATGATAGAGTTAATACAACATAAAAGGTTAGCAAGTTACCTAAATACATAAGATTATCGGAGGAACACATGAAGTTATTGAAGAAAACGTTTTCAGTTTTGGCAATGTCTATTTTATTACTCGTCGCTCCTTTCGCTGGACAAGCAGATGCTTCAACAAAATCTACAAATATTACTAAGACGGCAACAAGTCTAACAGGTATTAAATACCGTTATGGCGGCACTACAAAAGCAGGGTTTGACTGCTCAGGTTATGTCGGATACGTATTCAATCAAAATGGATTGAAAGTGGCACGTACTTCCAGTGGTCTTTATGCATCTGGAAAACCAGTGAAAAAATCCAACTTAACATCTGGTGATCTTGTATTCTTCAATACAAGTGGTAAAGGTGTCTCTCACGTAGGAATCTATGTAGGGAACGGAAAATTCGCTCATGCTTCGACATCTAAAGGTGTACGAGTAGATAAATTAAACGATCCATATTACTGGGGCAAGCGCTATGTAGGTGCAAAACGCATCGCTGGCGTTCATCAAGTCGCAGCTAAATAATAAAATTCCAATCGATCTTCCAATAGGGGGATCGATTTTTTTGTACATAGAAAAAGGAGCTAAATAACTTGTAAACGATCGGGAAAGTGCTGGGTAGTGACTCGATTATGAACTATATCACCAAAAATCAGTGAGGTAAATTGCTCTATGAGCGAGTGGAGTAGCTTTATGATCGAGTTCAGTGATGTTATGAGCGCCTGTGGGATTTGTATGATCACCAGGGTACTAGATATGAGTGCCGAATGGAGTTTATGATCGCTTGCGGGTAGTTTATGATCATCGGTAGACATTTTCAGTCAATAAAATGAAAGAACTGCCCGATAGATTTTCCGGGCAGTTCTTTTTCATTAATTTGTAGAATCTTGTGGTACGCGGATCGTCCAGCGTGAGAAATCTGGTTCGTCCTTTTTAATCAATTCTGTCGGATAGATGAACGTCCAAGGAGTCGTGCTGTTCGCTTTCACAGAAAGCGCGGGATTCAACTCAAATGTTCCCCGTGCTACGAGTTCCCCAGTTGCATCAATTAACTCTAAAGGAAGCTTTTCAATATTAATCTGCTTGGAATGACCGTTACGGACAAAAACAGATGCTGCAATATTGCCGTCTTCTTGCTTTTGAATTTGGAACCCTGCGATATTTACTTCGCGGGGTTTTAGTTTTGGAAGACCAGCTACTACTTCAGCTAGTGCTTCTTTTTGCTCAGCAGGCAGCTGCTCTTCCCAAGAAGGTGCAAGCTCCAATTGATGTGGCATCATAGAATGTACATTGAACGCGAGCTTCCAGTTTTCAGTCGGAAGTTCTTCTGCCAATTGATCATTCTTTTCAAATACAAATACCCATGGACGTGCGCTGCGTGCAGGAATTTCGCCTAGTTCATTCAAGTCGAACTCCGCGGAAGCTGCTGTATTGCCTTCCTCGTCAATCAATAATAATTCGATGGAACCGACAGCGATTGCTTGGTCGAGCGAAGAACGGAAAAACGCTTTGACAAGCCAGCTACCGTTTGCAGGCTCCAAGTCAATATCGATACCTGATAAAGAGATTTGATTTGGTTTTAATGGCTCCAGTTCATTCGCGAGGAAACGAAACACATATTCTTGCTCCTGTGTCAGATTCCATTGCGGATGAAGGGATAGTGCCGTCTCGATGTCTTCGTTGCCAGAGCTGCTTTGTGCATTCTCTAGTATTTCATTGGATTCCACTGTACTGTCTAACCCAGTTTTTTCAGTCTTTTTAAATAGGTTGAAGAGTTTCATTGGGAAACCTCCTGTTCTTGTGTGTTAAGTTGCTTCATGAATGCGATAATTTCAGACGCAATATCGCGACGCAGACGTTGATAATGCTTGGCAAATAATTGCAAGCCTTCACGCTGGTAAATACGCATCGGATCTTCTTGTCCGTAAGAACGCAAGCCGATTCCTTCTTTTAAGCGTGTCATCACTTCAAGATGCTTGACCCACATCGTATCGAGATAGCCTAGCATGACTTGAGGGAGCAGTTGACTCACTTGTTCATTATCAGTGAAGGAGTCAATAAATGCAAACAACTCCGCCATTCCTTCATCATACTGTTTCAAGATATCAGAAGTTCGATCCAGTGACTTCGGCAATTCGACAGGAGTCAGCAATAAGGCGTTCATCGTGCGCTCAATCCGTTCGAAATCCCAGTTATCTGCAATCTCATTGTCTGGACAGCTGTCGAGTACAACAAATTCAACCGTTTCAGAAAGCATCGCCTTCAACTTTCCGAAAATATCTTCTCTTTCAAGTACCCGATTACGCAATGAATAAATAACTTCCCGTTGGTCATTGATGACGTCATCTAGCTTGAGATTATATTCCCGCATGGAGAAATGAGCCCCTTCAACAATCCGCTGTGTTCGCTCTGTTAGCTCGTGGACTTCAGGGTTTAACACTTTGCCGTCTTCATCGGTGCGTACCTTCGGCAGGAACTTCTCGAGCTCTTCAGGGGAAAAGCGAATGTACATCTCATCTTCCAATGAAAGATAGAATTGGCTTTCGCCGTGGTCACCTTGACGACCTGAACGACCTCGCAACTGATTGTCGACACGACGGCTCTCGTGCTTTTCCGTACCCAGCACGAACAATCCGCCGTTTTCTTCGACACCTTCGCCGAGCACGATATCTGTACCGCGGCCGGCCATATTCGTAGCAACCGTAATATGTCCTTGTTGCCCAGCTTGTGAAATTAAATCGACTTCCTGCTCGACACTTTTCGCGTTCAATAGGTGGAAATCCAAGCCTTGTTCACGCAGATGCTTTGCAACAGCTTCCGATTGCAGGATGGACGTTGTACCGACAAGTACCGGCTGTCCTTTCGCATGACGCGCTGCCACTTCTCTTGCCACTGCTTTATACTTCTCTTCAATCGTCTTATATACGAAGTCCGGAGAATCGATTCGCGCACGTGGACGATTCGTCGGAATTTGAATAACTTCCATATTGTATACTTCACGGAATTCCTTCTCTTGCGTTTTCGCCGTTCCGGTCATACCGCAAAGTTTTGGATACATACGGAAATAGTTTTGGATCGTAATTTGGGCTTGTGCTTTATTTTCATCTGTAATGGGCACGCCTTCTTTTGCTTCGATCGCTTGGTGCAGACCATCCGACAACGTACGGCCTTCCATGATTCGACCTGTGAACATGTCAACCAGCTCGATTTTTTCATCGCGCACGATATAATCTACATCGCGCTTAAAGATGACGAATGCACGTACAGCCTGGATGACGTAATGATAAAGCGTTTGGTGATCCAAGTCATATAAGTTGCCGATACCGAATGCTTTTTCAACTTTTTCGATACCTTGCTCAGTTAGTGATGTAGCTTTTGTGGCATCGTCAAATTCGAAGTCTTCACCCTTTTTGAAGCGTTTTGCCAAGCGAGCCGCAATATGGTGCAGATCGGCATCAGCTTGCATTTTACCTGCTACGATGAGCGGTGTTTTTGCTTCGTCAATCAAGACGCTGTCGACTTCATCGATAATAGCGAAGTGGTAGGGTCTTTGTACTTTTTGAGAAGGATCTTGGACCATATTATCGCGCAAGTAGTCAAAACCAAACTCTGTACCGACACCGTATGTGATATCCGATTGGTAGGCCGCTTGTTTGGCCGGTCCTTGCATCATTGGTACGTTCAATCCAACTGTCAATCCGAGGAAGCGATGGATTTGTCCGATTTGTTCATAGTCACGCTTTGCTAAGTAATCATTTACAGTGATGACATGCACGCCTTTTCCTTCTAGGGCACGTACGTAAGAGGGGAGAGAAGCAACGAGTGTTTTCCCTTCACCGGTCGGCATCTCAGAAATATTACCTTCCGTTAAGACGGCTCCGCCAATTAGCTGCACATCAAAATGCCGCATTCCAAGAACTCGTTTGGAAGCTTCACGCACTACAGCAAAAGCATCCGGTAAGATGTTTTCGATCGTAGCTCCGCCTTCCAATTGCTCTTTGAATTGATCAGTCATACCAGACAAGTCATCATCCGACATGGCAATGTATTTAGGCTCAAGTGAATTAATCTGCTCCACAATCTTGCGGTATTTCCGCAGTTGCCGTTCACTCGTCCCAGTTTTACGCTTAAAGATTTTCAACATAAATTAAACGCTCCTTTATAAACCTCTATCCAAATGAGAGATTCCTATCTATTTTACCAAAAACCTAGGCAAAAGACTATCTCTAGAATATGGCTGTATGGTTGAAGTGTGAACTTTGTATTGTTCGGGAGATGACTATGTATTCTGCGTTGTAGTTTCGTTATTTTAGTGGTTGGGAGCAAGAAGTTTCAGGGTAAGCAACTCAACCATGACGCAGGTGTAGCTTCACGCACATTTAACTTCATATATCCTAGCGGAAATCCCGCTAGGACCAGTAGCAATGTTAGTTTGCAAGCAAGCGATTGAGGGAACGAACAGGGAAAGTGTACTTAGTAGTGAAATCTAGTAGCAAGCATGCTATAATGAAATGCGATATGAACTTATTGTTAATTGGGGAGGAAAGACATGTTATTCATTGCAATGTCTGTAGCTTTTATCGCTGCTGTCATACTTACACCACTTGTCATTAAACTCGCTTTTCGAATCGGTGCGGTTGATCGTCCCAATTATCGAAAAGTCCATGCGAGAGTTATGCCTCGAATTGGTGGACTAGCCATCTTCGGCGCATTTATTATTGGATATGCGATTTTGTTGCCATCCGACGAACACGCAGCTGGCATTTTGGTCGGTGCGCTATTGATTGTCATAATTGGCTTTTTAGATGATATGCTTGAAATAACAGCGAAAGCAAAGGCGTCAGGCCAGCTTGTAGCTGCATTGGTCGTCGTTCTATGGGGCGGTCTGCAAATAGAGATGATTAACTTGCCGTTCATTGGCCAGTTGGATTTAGGATATTTAAGTATTCCAATCACCATTATTTGGATTATTGGAATCACCAACGCCATCAATTTGATTGATGGATTGGACGGCTTGGCCGCAGGCGTATCTGCCATTGCATTAATTGCCATTACAGTCATGGCTGTGCTGATGGGGAATGTCTTCGTTGCTGCTACAGCATCTATATTGGCAGCCAGCTCGCTCGGATTTTTGATCTACAACTTCCACCCAGCGAAAATTTTTATGGGGGATACAGGATCGCTGTTCCTTGGCTTCATGATTTCGGTACTGGCATTGCTCGGCTTCAAGAATGTTGCGGTTGTATCCTTGGTCATTCCGATTATTATGCTCGGTGTTCCAATTTCCGATACGTTCTTCGCGATCGTACGACGCGTTCGAATGAAGCAGCCAATTTCAGCAGCAGATAAATCACATTTGCATCATTGCTTACTGCGTTCAGGTTTTTCACATAGACAAGCTGTATTGACGATCTATGGAATTGCGATTTTATTCGGTGCGGTGGCCGTACTGTTTTCGCAAGCAACGGTATGGGGGGCATTGTTGCTCGTACTAGTTATGCTCATCGTCATTGAGTTGTTTGTCGAATTGATCGGATTGGCAGGAGCGAATTATCGCCCGTTGTTGAATTTAGTGCGTATGATTGGTAAATAAATCTGAAAGCTCCCATCCGGATGACGGATGGGAGCTTTTTTGGTGTCTACTAATAGGAAAAGAGCGAGATGCCATATGGCATCTCGCTCTTTTCCTTACTGATGTGCTACCTCGCTTGGAGGAGAAGTTTGGTTGGTGTCCAACTCCGTCAATGAAGAAGAATCAGGAATCAACCCAAGATGTGATTTGAGGATTTGCTTTGTTTCTTCCAAATCCCGTTCGTCAAGTTTATAGTAATACACGCCAGTAGACCAATCATCGTAACCGCTTAATGATAAAGTATCTACTTCAGGCATACCGCTTTTTACATACTCAATGAAAGAAAGCATTTGTTTTGATGTCATGTCAGTTTTCATATTTTCACCGAGAGCGTTGATCACATCGCCATATTTCGTAATGGACTTGATGGAGGTTGCTTCTTTGATCATCGCTTGAAGAATCATTTGTTGACGTTTACCACGTTCAAGGTCGCTGTCGAGTTTACGCGTCCGTGCTAAGGCTAATGTGTGACGTCCGTCTAAGCGTTGCAAGCCAGGCATCAAGTGGATTGCATTCTTATCGTTTTCATCTTTTTCAATCCGTTCATAAGGTACTTCTACCTCTACACCGCCAAGCGCGTCTACCACATCGATAAACGCATTGAAGTTCATTTTGACGTAATAATTAATCGGGATATCGAATAACTCTTCCACTGTATCGATGGAAGCAGCTGTCCCTCCGTAAGCATGTGCATGTGTGATCTTGTCTTTGTATTTGACTTCTGGAATGTAGACGTAGGAGTCACGAGGAATGCTGACAAGCTTTACACTTTTTTGTTTAGGATTTAAAGTAGCTAAGATCAATGCGTCAGAACGTCCGTGACTCTCTTCTTTTTGACGGGTCTCACTCTCATCCACACCGACCAAAAGAATCGAAACTTTGTCTTTCGCAGGCTCTACACGCAGCTCTTGCTGCGAATCCTTTTTGGCGAGTGGCTCGTAGGAACGATCCAATACATCCACTGTCTGATTATGCAGCTTTGCCAAATACGCGGCGCCTACTGCCACTACAGCGAGAAACGTAAATAAAAATATTTTTAAGAAGAGCCGAGTTTTCGAAGAGGCTTTCTTCCTTTTTTTATAATCTTTTCTTTTCATCATATACCTCCAAAGTGTACGGCAGAAAAGGCCGTCAGTGGCGAATCGGGCAAAAACAGCCGTGACTTACTGACACATAGTCAAGTATTCATGCCTTTTTCATTAGTCAGATTACTGAAAGAAGGACATATTAATCATCTATTACATCTTCTGCTATTATACCTGTTTTTTTTGCAAACGTATAGTAGTTCAAATAGCGAATTCAAGAAACTTGTGACGGATTGTAGTGATTTCTGCTTGACCGTTCGTCAGCTCTGTCATCCATTCTTTAAATGTCATTTCATCTTCTGCAGGAACATATAAAAATAGTCCGACGTCCTCTTCATAGACGATTTCTTTTAAAGGATAGGCAGATTGGCGAACCTCATTCTCAACTTTTCCTAACCAAGTATAATCTATAGAAGTCTTTGTCAAGAGATGCAGCCTTCTTTCTACGACGCCTGTTGCGGCAATTCCTTCTGAAGCGGCTTTACCATAGGCGCGAATCAATCCGCCCCCACCGAGTTTAATGCCGCCGAAATAGCGTGTGACCACGATGACGGTGTCTTTCAGTTGTTGTTTTTTCAGAACCTCCAAGATTGGAACGCCCGCCGTGCCGGAAGGTTCCCCGTCATCGTTCGCTTTTTGGATATGATCGTGCTCGCCTATTATATATGCAGAACAATTATGTGTCGCGGAATGGTGTTGTTTTTTGATATCCTGGATGAAGTCGAGTGCTTCATCTTCAGTTTCTACTCTTTTGACAAATGAAAGGAAACGAGATTTTTGAATCACGAATTCACTTTCACCATACTGGTTTACAGTTTTGTAATTAGCTCGCATTTGTCGTGCCCCCTACATTTGTAATATACTTATAATACTTTTACATCATCTAGATGATATACTATATGAAGTGTATAAGTAATTAGGCTAAACTGCAATGCTGCTCACTTTGCATATTTTTACATAGACAGATGCGGGAGGGAGTTATTTGAACGAGAAGGCGATCGACATCCAACAAATGGAGAAAATTTTCGAAAACATGGTCGATGTAATGGATCAGTCGAAAAATGACATATTTTTAATTAGCGAACAAAGCCGTCAAAGTTTTGAAGAGATGCAGAAAGAGCTAGCTGAAGTGAAAGAGAGCATTTCCCATGTCATAACTGAAGGCGATTATCTAGAAGATATGTCACGCCACTCAAGAAAACGCTTGGCTAACGTGTCGAAGAATTTCATCAGTTATAGCGAAGATGAAGTGAAGCAAGCTTACAGTGTGGCAAATGATTTGCTTGTACGCGTCTCTGTCAATAAAATGGAGGAAAAGCAATTGCGAACAAGACGTGATGAGTTAGAACGTCGACTTGTCATGTTGCTCTCTACAATTGAAAGGGCTGATCAACTTGTTAATCAAGTAACCACAGTGATTACTTACTTAACATCGGATTTGAAAAATGTGAGTACGGCACTTGAAACTGCTCGTCACAAACAAGATTTTGCAATTCAAATTATCCAAGCCCAAGAAGAAGAGCGTAAACGACTTTCACGCGATATTCACGATGGACCGGCTCAAATGCTGGCGAATGTACTGATGCGTTCAGGATTGATTGAGAAAACATTTGTGCAAAAAGGTCCGGACAATGCATTGTATGAACTGGCCCAGCTGAAAGAGTCAGTCAGAGGAGCACTATCCGAAGTGCGGCGCATTATTTACGATCTGCGTCCGATGGCTCTCGATGACTTGGGGCTTGTCCCGACATTAAAAAAATATTTATCGACCATTAGTGAATATGAAGCACCACTAACTATACATTTTCAGAGCAGTGGAGTTGAGAGAAGATTTGATTCCAACTTTGAAGTGGGGATTTTCCGCCTCGTTCAAGAATCTGTCAATAACTGCATCAAGCATGCAAAAACAGATGAAATTTGGGTGAAAATCGAGTGGTTGCGTGAAACTGTAAATATACTCATAAAAGACAAAGGTTGCGGTTTTGATACAAATGAAGTGAAAGATAAATCATTTGGGTTAATTGGAATGCAAGAACGCGTGGATTTATTAAAGGGAGAAATGAAAGTTATTTCGAGTATTGATGAAGGAACTTCGCTTCTTTTCCGAATCCCGCTAGATGAAGAAAGATAAGCTACATAAAGACTTGGAGGAACAGAACATGGAATCAACGAAAATTTTAATAGTAGATGATCATCAATTATTTCGCGAAGGGGTTAAACGCATTTTAGACTTTGAAGAGTCGTTTAACGTAGTAGCGGAAGGTGATGACGGGAGTGAAGTGGTTGAATTGTTCGAACAATTTCAGCCGGATGTAGTACTAATGGATATTAATATGCCCCGTATGAACGGTGTAGATGCTACGGAGCAATTGGTGAAGGAATACCCGGACGCAAAAGTGATCATGCTATCCATTCATGACGATGAGTCCTATGTGACACACGCTTTGAAAACGGGGGCACTTGGCTTCATGCTGAAAGAGATGGATGCCGATGCGATTGTACAAGCGATCAAAGTAGTGGCTGCTGGGGGATCATATTTGCACCCGAAAGTTACACATAACTTAGTATCAGAATTCCGCCGCTTGAGTGAGAGAGAACATAAGGGATCTTTCCAGCAAAACGACATTCGCCGTCCGCTTCATTTATTGACGAAACGGGAATGTGAAGTACTGCAATTGCTGACGGACGGACAAAGCAACAGGACGATCGGTGAAACATTGTTTATTTCCGAAAAAACAGTGAAAAACCACGTCTCCAGTATCTTACAAAAAATGAATGTAAACGACCGGACACAAGCAGTTGTCACGGCAATTAAAAATGGTTGGGTAGAAGTAAAATAATTATCTTTACAAAAAGAAAAAGGACCTTTGCTTAATTAAGTTAAAAGGTCTTTTTCTATATGTAGGAGGAAAAAATGAAGAAAAAATTAGCAGCCGCATCTATTAGCGTCGCACTGATTTTGGGTGCATGTTCGAATGCGGGAGAAACCAATCCAAATGACATCGACAATGGGGAAGCGGCTCCGGGCAGCGGGGCGATCGACCATGGTGTCGACGATAACAAAGTGGGCTTTAGCATGTCGGGTGATCAAGTCGAAGAGGCATCGGATGTTCCGGACGAAGAAAAGAAAAATATTCTCGCAGCATTCGACCGATATATTGAAACGTTGAACAACAAGGACGTGGACGGCTATCTGGCTACGTTGTCTAAAGAAGGTTATGATCTGAAAGAAGAGCGTAAAGCGACAGAAGAAATGCTGAACACAACAGACATGAAGCGCGAGGCAGATAACGAAACAATCGTAAAATATGATAAAGATACAGCTCAATTGTTTGCTACGATGAAAACGACTTTTACTGATTTGGAAAGTGGAGTAGAAAATGTTCCGGAAGGTCGCCAAGTGACAGTGTTCCATAAAGAAGATGGCGCGTGGAAAGTCTTCTCGATTCATTTTATCGGGGATGAACCACAAGAATAAAAGGCATTCAGCCAAAAACTGCACCCTGCTTGTTAGGTATGATTTAACAAGTGGCGGTGCAGTTTTTGTATGAAGAGAAACAAAAATTACCATACTAATACTGCTTGCTTTATGAGCTTAAAGGAATTATAATCAGTATACGAACATAAGTTCTTATAGGAGGCGATGTTTATGCCTTTGATTCCTGCGGAGGCATTGCCGTATTTGGAGAACCATATTTATTTGCCCATGCTAATGACCATTCTAGAAAGAGATCGACAATTAGTGGAAAAAGTCCCCTTTAAACTGAAAAGTCCCTATCTGAATTTGCTGGAAGATGCAATGAATTCGGTAACGACAGATTTGCAAAAAACTGCTGTATATTTGCGGCAGCACAAGATGAAAGTAATCCGCCAATCTTCAGATGAGTTATTCACAGAATATCTATTCGTGCATGATGGCTATGAAGACTACCGCCGTTACTTAAACGTACGCTTGCGGAACCGTACAGAAGAGCTATTAAATCAGTATCTCAGGAAATTGGAGAGTCAGAATTTTTTGGCTCCATGATCATATAGTAAGAACTTCTCAGTTCTTCCTGAGCGTTATCAAAACGCTCGGAAAGGAAATGCGACAGTGCAAGTTGCCGATAGACCGTAGCGATGGAAGTGTTTAAAGACATCCGAGTATCATTTTTTAGAACGACCGAGACTCCATCCTTATGCTGGTGCGCATCTTTTACGGCATGATAGGCAATCCAAGAATTTTTATGGAGCGATGGGGACAATAAAGGAAAAAACAGCAGCGGCCGATCGTTTGAATGGGTCAGCATGATCGGCGGTTTAGGCCGTTTCTTTAAGTCGCTTTTTGAACTGTTGATAATCGAATCGAAATTTGTACGATAATGCGTGCAAGAATCCCTCATGATTTCCAAAGGTGTTTTCTCGACAATGAAAGTTCGATCATTTTCTACTACTTTTGTATAGTAAGGATTCGAATGTTGCCCGTGAAGTAATGCAAAAGTATGAAATGTGACTACGTAAGACGATAAATTTTGTTGATTTACCATAGCGTACCCTCCTCTTTTATAGGACAATATAAGTGTTTCTCTCATTATATGACAGAAAAAACTAAAATCAACAACAAAATACAGAAAAGGTGAATTATTTAGTTAATTACATGAAAAAAGGCTGCCAACAGAATAAAATATGTTGACAGCCTACGTTCACTTTTGGTATTCGATTGCTGCAGCGCCGAGAGTTTTTGCCGCTGCCATCATCGCTTTTTCATCGATGTCGAATCGAGGATGATGGTGAGGATATGCGTCCGTCGGTTTAGCTCCTGTAAAGAAGAAGGTGCCCGGTACTTTTTCCAGGTAATAAGCAAAATCTTCTCCACCCATCTGTGGTTTCATTTCTTCAACACCTGCCAAATCAGGAATTGACTCAGCGACAGATTTAAGGAAAATTGTTTCTTTGACATGATTGACTACTGCAGGATAGCCGCGGGTATACTCTACTTTAATCTGGCAATCATTTGCAATAGCGGTACCTTCCGCCACGCGGCGAATCTCCTGTTCCATCAAATCACGGAGTTCTTGTGTGAATGTCCGAACCGTCCCAACGATCACTGCCTGATCGGCAATGACGTTGTATGCGTTATCCGAAATGAATGATCCGACAGATAAGACTGCCGATTCAATGGGATCAACACGTCTAGAGACGATCTGCTGTAAGTTCATGACCAATTGGGAGCCGATGACAATCGCGTCCTTTGTTTGGTGAGGAGAGGCGCCGTGTCCGCCAGCTCCCTGAATAGTGAAGTGGAAACGATCGGGTGCTGCCATGATCGGACCGTCTGCATAATAAATGACACCCGACTCAAACAAAGACCAAAGATGCGTACCAAAAATGACATCTACTTCATCCAGACAACCGTCTTCAATCATGGCGATCGCACCGCCAGGAGCCAGCTCTTCTGCGTGCTGGTGAATAAACACATATTCACCTGCCAACTCTTCTCGCATTTCGTGGATTGCCTTCGCAAGCTGGAGAAGTGTCGCAGTATGGCCGTCATGGCCGCAAGCGTGCATGACTCCCGGAACTTTAGAAGCATAAGGTGTGTCTTTTTGATCTTGAATAGGCAATGCATCAAAATCAGCACGCAACGCGACAGTCTTTCCAGCTTTTCCGCCTTTAACTTTAGCCACAACTCCATTGCCACCAACGCCAGTACGAACGTCAACACCTAATTGTTTATAAAAATCCGCAATATAGGCAGCAGTCTTTTCTTCTTTAAATGAAATTTCGGGGTTCATATGTAAATGGCGGCGAATCTCTACCATGTCATCATATGATTGTTCTAATTTCTTGAATAATAAATCTCTCATCAAAATTCCCCTTTCAACCTAAGTACGAAACTATGCATCCCTAGCTACTAGTATAGCAATGCGAAAGGACAGCCGCAAATAGGGCAGTCTGACAATTCAGGCGAAAGCAGAGCTGAAGGAAGAAAAGAAGGTTTGACGTGGATACGTCAAATCTCCTCAGTAGGTGTTTTGTATGTGGCGGTATAAGGTGCGCTCGAAAAAATATGCAAAGTGGCTCCGCCTTGGTCTTTAAAATTATTAGGGTTGGAAAGTTTTGAACCAGGGGAGTTATGCCATAGTTCATAAAGCCGCTTCTCTGTCCATTCAGTCAGTATGATGTACGTGTCGGAACCGATAGGACGTAACAGACGAAAAGCAATGAAACCTGGAAGGTCTTTCAATTTAGTGCCCATCGTTTTGTAGTGATGTTCAAAAATCGGTTTGCCTTCGTCGGTGACTGCAACGTTATCCAAAGCATAATATCCGTTCTCAGAAAGCTGCCCTTCTGCTCCTACAACCTCATATTTTCTAGGAGTTTGGAAAACGGATGCTCCACTTGTTTCGTGAAGCAAAAGTGTATGACCACCGCCATTCATTAAGATGATCGATTCGTTCTTGTACTTTTCTTTAACCTTTTCCATAAAGTCAATAGTTCCTGTTGTCATATAAATATTCATCAATAGTTCCTCCTTTGGCTAGTAACATACGAATTAAACGGCTGAATCCAGTCGATCGTGTTCTATCTTATCCTGTTTGTGTATTCTATAGTAAATAGTTCCCCTTAATACTAAAAATCAAACTCAAAGTAAGTTAGTTAGGGGGAATGATTGTCTAAAACATGGCGAAGTGGTCAAGAAGCAAAGCACAAAATTATGACAAAGGGGCAATTCGCTATACATTGACTTATCAACAGTTTATGATGAGAAACGAATAATAATTTAACTTCACTCTACCGTGCTTGAATTTCAACGGAGTGAAATTAAAGCCTCCAGCGAATGTCACAGATTTTTAAAGGGAATTTTCGAGTGAGTTCGAAAAAATCTGGACACAATTGCGCCGAGGCGTAATTGATTGATAAACGTAAAATAATGGAAAGAGGGATCGGTAAACATGACAACGTTTAATGATACGTTGCTGCGTGCTGCCAGAGGAGAAGAGATTGGCCACACACCTGTGTGGTTCATGCGTCAAGCAGGACGTTCGCAACCGGAATACAGAGAGATTAAAGAGAAGTACTCCTTGGAAGAGATCACGCACCAACCTGAATTATGTGCATATGTGACGAAATTGCCTGTCGATCAATACGATGTAGACGCGGCTATTTTATATAAAGATATTGTAACACCATTAGTTGGAATCGGAATTGACGTGAAGATAAAGTCCGGCGTTGGCCCAGTCATTTCTAACCCGATACGTTCGATAAAAGATATCGAGAAACTTGGAGAGTTTTCGGCAGAAGACCAAGTTCCATACGTTTTGGACACGATTAAAATCTTGACCCAAGAACAACTGAATGTACCGTTGATTGGTTTTGCTGGAGCACCTTTTACACTTGCCAGCTACATGATCGAAGGGGGACCTTCCCGCAGTTATAATTTAACGAAATCCTTCATGGTGTCTGAACCAGAGGCTTGGTTTGCGTTGATGGATAAATTAGCGGACATGACGATTGCCTATATTCAGGCGCAAGTGGCAGCCGGAGCAAAAGCTGTTCAAATATTTGATTCGTGGGTAGGTGCACTAAACGTGTCAGACTACCGTATCTTTATTAAGCCAACGATGACACGTATTTTCTCAGAACTTCGCAAGTTAAACGTTCCATTGATCACATTTGGCGTAGGTGCGAGTCATCTGGCAAATGAATGGCATGATCTTCCTGTCGACGTAGTAGGACTGGATTGGCGATTGTCCGTTAAAGTAGCAGGAGAACGCGGGTTGACAAAGCCGCTTCAAGGGAACTTAGATCCATCCATGCTGTTGGCGGATTGGTCGATCATTGAAGAACGCGCGAAACGAATTGTCGAAGAGGGTGTCGAACACGGCAGCCATATCTTTAATTTAGGCCATGGTGTCTTCCCAGAAGTACAGCCGGCTACATTGAAACGTTTGACAGCTTTCGTGCATGAATATAGTGCACAATTGCGCTCAAAATAAACTGAAGAATAATGTATTAAAACCAATGAGGTGAACAATATGACAAAGAAGAAAATGGGTCTGCTTGTGATGGCGTATGGAACACCATACTCAGACGAAGACTTGGAACCCTACTACACGCATATCCGCAGAGGTCGTCCGCCGGCACCTGAGCAATTGGAGGATCTGCGCAATCGCTATGAAGCAATCGGAGGGATTTCACCGTTAGCTAGAATAACGGAAAATCAAGCGAACGCGTTATGCAACCGTTTGAATGAAGTGCAAGACGATATCGATTTTCAAGTATATGTCGGGCTGAAGCATATCGCTCCGTTCATTGAAGATGCAATACAAAAAATGCATAACGATGGAATAGAAGAAGCTGTATCTATCGTCTTGGCACCTCATTTCTCAACGTTCTCGGTAAAATCGTATAACGGTCGTGCGAAAGAAGAAGCGGACAAGCATGGAATTCGTATGACATCTGTGGAAAGCTGGTACAAACAGCCGAAGTTCATTGACTACTGGGCCAACCAATTGCGTCAGACATATGATGCGATGGACGAGTCTGAACGCAAGCATGCATGTTTGATCGTCTCGGCACATTCATTGCCTGAAAAGATCTTGGCAAATGGCGATCCGTATGCAGATCAGTTGAAAGAAACAGCTAAACTGATTACAGAAGCAGCCGGAGTGAAAACATATGCACTTGGATGGCAGAGTGAAGGACAAACCGGCGAGCCGTGGCTTGGACCTGACGTACAGGATTTAACACGTGAGCTGCATGAAACAAAAGGTTACAAGTCCTTTGTTTATACGCCGGTCGGTTTTGTTTCCGATCACCTAGAAGTGTTGTACGACAATGATTACGAATGCAAAGTCGTTTGCGATGAAATCGGAGCGGCGTATCATAGACCTGCGATGCCAAACACAGATCCGTTATTTGTGGATGCGATGGCGGATGCAGTATTAGAAAAGTTAAAGTAAGGTATGGAATCCAGCAAGATCGGAGGGACGAAGGACATGAATGGGCGGAAAAAAGTAGTCATTATCGGCGGGGGCATCACAGGGCTTTCTGCGGCTTATTATATGCAAAAAGAAGTTAATGAACAGGGGCATCCTTTAGATATCACCTTAATTGAGGCTTCACCGGAGCTAGGTGGCAAAATCCAGACAGTGCGCCGAGACGGCTATGTGATAGAACGCGGTCCCGACTCCTTCCTGATCCGTAAAAAGAGCGTAGATCAATTGGCAAGTGATCTCGGAATAGCCGATCAACTCGTCCGAAATGCGACTGGACAAGCCTATATATTACTGCAGGATCAAATGCATCCTATTCCGGCAGGTGCTGTGATGGGGATTCCGACAGAGGTCAAACCATTCATTACATCGGGATTATTCAGTTTAAGCGGAAAACTGCGAGCAGCAGGTGATTTTGTGTTGCCACGCTCCGAAGTATCTGGTGATCAGTCGCTGGGGAAATTCTTCCGTCGACGCTTTGGTACCGAGGTAGTGGAAAATTTGATCGAGCCATTATTGTCAGGTGTCTATGCAGGCGATATTGATCAGATGAGCTTAGAATCTACTTTTCCACAGTTTTATGAAGTGGAGAGAAAGCATCGGAGCTTAATTTTAGGCATGAAAAAAACAACGCCGAAACAGTTGCCGCAGAAAAACAGCCATAGCTCCAAAAAAATGGGTGCTTTCCACACCTTTAGGCAAGGGTTGGAAGCTGTAGTAGAGGCGCTGGAAGAACAGCTCGATCCAGTAGTCGTCATGAAAGGGACTCGGGTAATCAAGGTAGATAAGCAAGATGACCGAGTGATTTTGACATTGAGCGATCAGCAACAAATCGAAGCAGATGCAGTGATCATGGCAACGAGTCATTCCGTAGCAAGTCAATTGTTTGAACCGCATGGTCTGCTAAAGGAACTCGGAACAATCCCAACCACCTCCGTCGCGACCGTTGCACTTGGTTTCCCAAAAAGTGCAATGAAACGCGAAATTGACGGAACGGGTTTCTTAGTGCCACGCAGCAGCAATTACTCAATTACCGCCTGCACACTCGTCGACCGCAAATGGCCAACGACCACACCGGACGATAAAGTGATGGTCAGAGCTTTCGTCGGAAGAATCGGAGAAGAAGCGATCGTCGATTTGCCTGACAGTGAGATAGAGAAAATCGTCCTCAAAGACTTAGGTGAAATCCTAGGCTTAGAAGGTCAACCCGAATTTTGCATCATCACACGCTGGAAAGAAGACCGACCGCAATACCGAGTCGGACACAAAGAAAAAATTCTAAGAGCGAGACAAGAACTCCACGAACAATTCCCCATGATTCAACTCGCAGGCGCCTCCTACAACGGAGTTGGCCTGCCCGATTGCATCGACCAGGGAGTAGCCGCAATGGAGAACATCTTGACCGACCTCTTTAAATAACCAAAACAGCCAGAACGCTATGCTCTGGCTGTTTTTTTATGTGAATTTTTTGATTGGTATATCTCATGTTTTATTGACAATTCGCTTCAGGTTTTGGTATTTAATTTCAGATGTTAGATTTTTATATTTTAGGTTTTTGGATGAAGAGATTCTAGGTGATTGGAGCGGAAGACGGTCGACTCCTGGGGGATTAGCGTGCGCCTTGAGACCCTGGACAGAGCGCAGCGAAGGAAGCGGCTCAAGGCCACGTCCCCCGGAAAGCGTACCGGCTGGAGCGCAAATCACCGGCGAATAGCAGCAATGCCCTCGCAAGCCTGCATCTATTCCAGACAACAAAAAAAGCGAATATCGAGATATTCGCCGAATGAAAGTTTTATATTATTTAATGTTGCAGTGGTCACATTGATTAGAGTAGCACTCATGCTGCTCTTCGATTTCGTTTCCGCATGTCGCACAAACCTTCGCCGGCAAGTTCTTGAAAAACTCTACGATACTTTCAACCATATCTGATCAATTCCTTTCCCTTGTTGTATAACTCCTTGATATATTCACAGTGTATTATAACAGGTAGCAAAAGTCAACACTCTGCAAATTTATCTGTTAAAATAGGTTCAGACCTTTGGTGACGCGCTTTCCACAGGTTTTGGACAAGTTAAATTGAAAGAATTCACAGAAAATAAATGTGACAAAATTGTGAGGAGAGATAGGAAATGCAATTTATTGACAATAAAGGGGTAACAGATCCACGAATTAACTTGGCAATTGAAGAATATGTCTTAAAGACGATGGACGTCGACAAAGATTCGTATTTACTGTTCTATATCAATGAACCATCGATCATTATCGGTAAGAATCAAAATACCATTGAAGAGATCAACACAGAATTTGTGGATCGTGAAGGCATTCATGTCGTCCGCCGACTATCTGGCGGCGGCGCTGTCTATCATGATCAAGGAAACTTGAACTTCAGTTTCATTACGAAAGATGATGGAGATTCATTCCGGAACTTCAAGAAGTTCACTGAGCCCGTAACAGATGCGCTCGCGAAGATGGGCATCAAAGCAGAACTGCTTGGTCGTAACGATATTCTGATCGATGGACGGAAAATTTCAGGAAATGCACAGTTTGCGACAGGTGGCCGAATGTTCAGTCACGGGACATTGCTGTTTGACACAGATATGGAAGGTGTCGTCAACTCGCTGAAAGTGAAAAAAGACAAAATTGAGTCGAAAGGCATTAAGTCGATCCGCAGTCGTGTCGCCAATATTTCCGAGTTTCTTGAAGAGCCAATTTCGATTGAGCAATTCAGGCAGGAAATATTGAATTCGATTTTTGATGGAGAAGAAAATATTCAATATAAGGAACTTACAGAAGAAGACTGGTCAAATATTCGCAAGCTATCTGCTGAGCGTTACGGAAATTGGGATTGGAACTATGGTCGTTCTCCAAAGTTCAATGTGCAACAATCGAAACGTTTCCCGGTCGGGGGCATTGATGTACGCTTGTATGTTGTAAAAGGAAGCATCGAAGATATCCACATCTATGGTGACTTTTTCGGGGTTGGTGAAGTGGCGGAGATTGAACAGCGGCTGACTGGCGTAAAATATGAACGTAAAGCGATTACGGAGGCGCTGGCGTCGATGGATGTGGAGAAGATTTTGGGCGGTATTCAACTAGAAGAGTTTGTTGGATTGATTTATTGAATGAAGAGGAAGCGCGTGTCTTGCGAGGCACTGCGCTTTTTTTCGTTAAGGATATGGTTTGGTTCGGTGCAAAAGGAGTTTGGCGCGTTAGTCTGCTGTTTTGGTTCGGTCAGGGTGGAGAATGGTTCGGTTCGTTGTTGGAATGGTTCGGTGTGATGAGAATTACGTTCGGTTCTGCATCTTTTTTGCGCGGTTCGTTTGTTGATTAGTGAAGAAGCAAGTAGACGGGCTGAGATTTTATGTGGATGAACAAATGCGCTATACTAAATGAAGTAGGAAAGTGAGGGATTGCGGTGAAGCATCGAATTTTCATTGTGGAAGATGATCAGAAGATTGCGCAGTTGCTGGCGGGTACACTTGAGAAGTACCAGTATGAAGTGGCAATTATTGAAGATTTTGATCGGGTGGTGGAAGAGTGCGTGGCATATAATCCGCATTTGGTACTGCTCGATATTAACTTACCAATTTATGACGGCTATTATTGGTGTCGTCAATTGAGACAGCATACGATGTGCCCGATTATTTTCATTTCGGCACGTTCAGGTGATATGGATCAAGTATTTGCATTGGAAAACGGCGGGGATGATTTTATTACGAAGCCGTTCCATTATGAAATTGTGTTGGCAAAAATTAAGAGTCATTTGCGTCGATCCGTCGGGGAGTATGCGCCGAATCAATCGGAGCGGGTTATCGATTTCGGCGATTTGACATTGTACATAGAACGGATGGCGTTACAAAAGGGAGGGGAAGAGATTCCGCTTCAGAAGAAAGAGTGTGTCATCTTGGAGCTGCTGATGGGTGAGTACCCCAAAGTGGTCTCAAGGGAGCGGTTGCTTGAGGAGTTATGGGATGATCAGTCATTCGTCGATGAGAATACGCTCAATGTCAATATGGCACGCGTTCGTAAAAAGTTGACGGATTATGATGTGAGTTCTTGGATTGAGACGGTGCGCGGTGCGGGCTATCGCTTTGTACCGGAGTCTGAGGCGTAATGAAGAAGGCTATTTTGCTGTTCGTTCGAGAACATATCCCATTCATGTTGTTTCAGTTGGGGCTCGTCCTGTTCATTTTGCTGCTGTATTGGCTGGATGGCTTCCGGAATCCAAACACGGCCATCTATTCGGTAGCGATGAGTGTACTGCTGACTTCAGGTTATTTGGGGGGAAAGTTCATTATGCGACGTTCATTTTATTCAGCTATTGTTGAAAAACCTGAAAAAATGGAGGACGCGCTCATCCGGCATGTATTGACCCCGGAACATCGAAAGACGACCGAATACACGCGTCAATTGTATCGTTTGTATCAACATGAGGTGCAGACGCTCTATAACGTCCAACATCGTCATCTGCATTTCATGAATCAGTGGGTGCATCAAATGAAAACGCCGATTTCTGTTATTAATTTACTGTTGCAGGAGGAGGAAGTGGACAAGAAGAGCATCGGTCAGGAAGTGGAAAGGATCCGGACTGGCCTGGAGATAGTCCTCGTCAATGCACGGCTTGAAACATTCGAAGATGATATGCAAATTGAACGATTGCCGTTAAAAAATGTACTGCAGGAAGTGTTGAATGAAAATAAGCGTTTGTTTATTACAAACGGTTTGTTTCCTGTCTTAAATGTAGATGAACAACTGACTGTTGCGACGGATCGCAAGTGGATCAAATTTATGCTCAATCAATTCATCACAAATGCAGTAAAATATACGTTTGAAAAAGGCAAGAAGATACATGTGACGGCTATGCAAAATGCGGAGGGCCTGCTGCTTGAAATCAAGGATGAGGGAATCGGCATACCGGCGTCCGATCTGCATCGTGTGACGAAGGCGTTTTTTACAGGCGAAAATGGCAGACTGTCTGGTGAATCGACGGGCATGGGCTTGTATATTGCATCGGAAGTGTGTCAGCGATTGGGACATGAATTGACGATTTCATCGAAGCAAGGAGAAGGTACGACGGTCGCCTTGTTATTCAAAGACGGAAAGGCGGGTGAACAGCCAGATGCACGATCACAAGATAAACAATCACCAAATAAACAACCAAATGAGGAAACCAATCGTTGAGATGAAAGATGTCACGAAGATTTATGAAGGAAAAGTGATGCACCGCGCATTGAAACAGTTGGATTTTGACGTAGAGGAAGGGGAATTCGTGGCAATCATGGGTCCTTCGGGGAGTGGTAAGACTACGCTGCTGAATTTATTGATGGCTACAGACATCCCAACATACGGCAAGATCGTCATTGGCGGAGTGGAGCCGGAAACTTTGGGTCAAAATGAAATTGCCTTATTCCGCAGACGGCAAATCGGCTTCGTCTTTCAAGAAATTAATTTACTGCAGATGTTGACGGTAGAGGAAAATTTGGTGCTACCGCTGACTCTTGATGGTTTACCTGTAAGGGAAATGAAAAGCAGAGTGCAAGATATGGCGCAGAAATTGAATTTGGAAGATATTTTAGAACGCCGACCTGATGAATTATCGGGTGGTCAGGCACAGCGCACGGCGATTGGACGCGCGTTGATTCATCAGCCGAACATTGTGCTGGCAGACGAGCCGACAGGGAATTTGGATTCGAAGTCTGCGAAAGATGTGCTGGAGCTGTTGGAGAATATTAACACGCATGAGCGAACAACGATCATCATGGTGACGCATGATCCGATCGCTGCGAGTTATTGCGATCGTGTGCTGTTCATTAAGGACGGCGAATTTTTCAATGAAATTTATAAAGATGAGCGCAGGCAGACTTTTTTCCAGCGCATCTTGAATGTGCTGTCATTACTTGGAGGCAATGTGCATGACTTTTCGTCAGTTCGCTTACCGTAACGTTCTCCGAAATCGTCGTGTCTATGCCGCATTTTTCATGGCTAGTGTGTTTTCGGTCATGGTGTTTTTCCTGTATTCAATGCTGCTGTTTCATCCGTCAATTGAGAATTCGTTTCTAAAAGAAATTTCATCTCTTGGTATGGGAATTGCGGAACTTATTCTATTTATCTTCACGTTATTTTTCCTGTTTTATTCGATGCGTGCATTTTTACAGGCGCGTTCGAAGGAATTTGGCGTGTTGTTGTTGCTTGGGATGGCGAAACGGCAATTGTACCGATTGATTTTCATTGAGACGATGTTACTCGGTTTTGCTTCGATCCTTACTGGGATTTTTATTGGCTTTATGTTCTCCAAATTCTTTTTCATGATCGTTAAAGCGATCGTGCAAATTCCCGTGCTGCCGCTTTATTTATCGTGGAAACCATTTGGGTTGACCATAGGCGCGTTCCTCAGTTTATTCGCGATTATTTCGTATATTGCACCAGTGTTCATCCAACAAGGGAATGTATCGGATTTATTGCATGGTGATACGGCAGTGCAGTCGGTTTATACGTACTCAAAAAGGCGCGGCGTTTTCGGCGTCATCTTGTTAGCGCTGGCGTATGGAATGGCGGCATTTGTCTCACGCTCGAGCATTCTCAGTCTATTTTTCTTACTGCCGCCGTTTATCACGTTCGGGACGTACTTCTTTTTCACTGATACGCTGCCGCTTATTTTGCATGCGCTTCGCAGTCAGAAGCATTTTTTCTGGCGTGATTTCTGGATGATTTCCATATCAGAAAGCATTGTTCGACTGAAAGAGAATGCGCGGATGTTTTTCATCGTGACGATCGTTTCGACGATTGCGTTCATGTCGGTCGGAATTCTCGCATCGCTGACGTCATTTGCTTCACAATATCGAGAAGTGAATCCGCTTGGCTTAGTCTATAAAAGCTTTCCGGATAATGAATTTGAATATCGACATATTGCGCAGCTGACGAGTGAATTGGAGCAGCAAGGGCTGGGTTACTCGGCTGTGCGTTTACGCATTCTCGAACAGCAATCTTCTCATACGCGAAACAAAGTGAATATCGTCAAATTGGCGGATTTGAACGAACTTGCTGCTTCATTCGGCAAAGATTCTATCCGGTTATCGCAAGGGCACGCCTTATTCCTGCCTTCCAGTTCTTCCGCTGCGGAAATGTTGCAGAATAAATCGGTACGAACGAAACTGTCGGATAGTAATGTAACATTAGAGGTAGAAGGGGTCTATCCGTATAAGTTGTTCCCGCCGAATGCGATAGGGCTCAATACGATCGTGCTGAATCATTTGGATTTCGATCGGGTGGAAGAACAGATTTCCGCCGATTCATTGGCGTTTACGTATTATGCGTTCAATATAGAGGATTGGCAGAAGACGAAAGACATCGGGTTATCGATCAATGCGCAAGTGTTGGCCGGTCTCATGCTGGACGATCGACAGCCGGTTCGCTTTGAATTTGAGAACCCCGGACTGAATTATTCTCATATCCGCATGACGTTCTCGTTGTTGTTGTTTATCGGCTTGTTGCTGGCGGGCGTGTTTTTCCTGGCGTCGGGCAGTTTTATTTATTTCAGGCTCTACACGTCGCTCAATCATGATCGAAGGCAATATGCTGTGCTGCAACGGATCGGCATGACGGATCGGGAGTTTAAGAAAATCGTCAATCGTCAATTAATCCCGCAGTTCTTCTTCCCATGGGGCGTGTCATTCATCCACAGCGCGTTCGCGTTCCTGTCGCTGCAGGTGATTTGGGATGCGCTGGCTGAAATTTCAATCGTCAAAGAACTGACACTCGTGTTGCTCGGCTTTGCGGTCATGCAAGTCTTCTATTTCTACTTGATCCGCTGGCGTTATATTTCACATATTAAGGCACCTACTTCTTGAAGTGGGTGTTTTTTTAGGATCAAGGGTGAAAAATAGAGTTAGTGAGTACACCGGGATTTCCGCTCCAGACGGGGCGCGTGGCTCGAGCCGCTTCCTTCGCTGCGCTCAGTCAAGGGTCTCGAGGCTTACGCTGATCCTCCCGGAGTCGCCCCGTCTTCCGCTCCAATCCTTAATTAGCATGTTTGGACACATAGTAAGTTCCTTGAAATTTTTTTAAGTCTAAGAAGGGCTCCCATAATCAGAGTACATAACGTGCATCTCTCATTGACTTAGTTTAAGTACGTTAGATTTATGGATATAGTGAGCGGTCCGGGATTTCCGCTCCAGACGGTACGCTTTCCGGGGGGCGTGGCCTTGAGCCTCCTCGTTCGCTTCGCTTCCTCCGGGGTCTCAAGACGCACGCTGATCCCCCAGGAGTCGACCGTCTTCCGCTTCAATCCTTAGTTAGTATCTATGGACACATAGCAAGTCCATTGTAACTTTTTTTTAGATCTAAGAAGAATTCCCACAGTCAGAGTACAAAACTGGCATCTCTCATTGACTTATTTTAAGGGCTTTAAGTGATTTCAAGGACAATAAGCCTCCAGGCAATGCTGTTTATCATTCGCTATTGAACTATGATCACTCTTGTAAGGAATCATCGCTTTGTCACTTATAAATTGCAATGAAAAAGCCCCTATGATTCTCATCGAAAAGTAGGGATTCGAGCGGAAGATGGGCGACTCTAGCGGGATTAGCGCGACAGGTGAGACCCTGGACGGAGCGCAGCGGAGGAAGCGGCTCACCCGCGCCCCGCGGAAAGCGTCCCATCTGGAGTGCAAATCCCCGGACCGCTATCCTAAGTTCTTTTCCAATTTTAGATAACGCAACAAAACCTCTGCCAGGTGACAAAATCTATAAAACTTTCAGTAAACGGTTGCGGATTAATTATTCTATCGATATAATGAATGAAATACTGAATGGTTACTCATTCATTTATTAGGGAGATGAAAGTATGAATTTAGTTTCAAGCGTTCACCAGACAGCCCAGACAAAACCCGACAAAGTTGCTTATCGTTTTATGGAAAAAGACACTACATATGCAGAATTTGATCTATCCGTATCGATGTTTGCCTCTGCATTGAAAGAGTTAGGAGTCAATGAAGGAGATAAAGTTGCGTTTTTATTAGGCAATACACCGCATTATTTAATCTCCCTCTATGCCACGATGCGTCTCGGTGCAACAGCCGTGCCGATCAATCCACTCTATACGCCGGACGAAATTTCATTCATTTTGGAAAATAGTGATGCGAAAGCTGTCATTGCGATCGACCAGTTGCTGCCGCTTGTAGAAGTCGCGAGCCATTCATTCCCGACGATTGAAAACTATATTATTTGTGAATTGAGCCCCGACACGCCTGAAAAAATGGCGGGACTTGCGGACTCTGTGAAAACAAAAGTACATGCGTTCATGGCATTGATGAAACAATCGCAACCGCTCTCAGAAATGGTGAAGGTTGATGAGGATGAAAGCGCTATCATACTCTATACATCCGGTACAACAGGACATCCGAAAGGTGCGATGCTGACACATAAGAATATTTATTCCAACGCGCGTGATGTCGGGAACTATTTGGACTTCTCTGAAGATGATCGAATTGTTGCGACGTTGCCGTTATTCCATGTGTTTGCTTTGACGGTTGTGGCGAACGCACCATTGCTTAAAGGAGCAACCATTTTGCTGGAGCCGCGCTTTAGTCCAAGCGAAATCTTTTCATTGATCCGCAAACAGAAAGCGACCGTTTTTGCAGGTGTGCCAACGATGTATAACTTCCTTTATCAGTATCCTGACGGTAAAACAGAAGACTTTGAAACGGTCCGACTTGCTATTTCGGGAGGCTCTTCATTGCCAGTTTCCCTGCTGCATGATTTTGAAGAGAAATTCCAGGTCAGAGTCTCTGAAGGCTACGGATTATCGGAGGCATCACCTGTCACATGTTTCAATCCACTAGATAGGGAGCGGGTACCCGGTTCGATTGGTACGACGATCATGAATGTGGAAAACAAGGTTGTCAACGAGCTGGGTGAAGAAGTGGCAGACAATGAAGTGGGCGAATTGATCGTCCGCGGACCGAATGTCATGAAAGGCTATTATAAGTTACCGGAAGAAACGGCTGCAGTCTTGCGTGACGGTTGGCTCTATACAGGCGACCTTGCACGGCGCGATGAAAACGGTTACTTTTATATCGTAGACCGTAAGAAAGATATGATTATCGTCGGTGGATTCAACGTGTATCCGCGTGAAGTGGAAGAAGTGTTGTTCAGCCACCGCGATATTATCGAAGCCGCTGTAATCGGCGTGCCGGATGTCAATTTCGGTGAGGAAGTTCAGGCATATGTGGTTCTGAAGGAAGGATCGAAGGCGACGGAACAAACGATACTGGATTTCTGTGCGAAGCGTCTGGCGAAGTATAAAGTACCGAAGTATATCGAGTTCCTTGATGAGTTGCCGAAAAATACGACGGGGAAAATTCTTCGACGTTCATTGAAAGATCAAGTGAAAAACTGAATTGTTTAAGACGAAAGGACCTTCCTGTTCATTGGGAGGGTTTTTCGTTGTGGAGATCGGTTTCTATAGAATGAATGGTTGCCAAAGTTCGCGTAAACTTGTTATGGTTTAATGAAACAACTATAAAATAGGAGGGATTGGATGGAAAAACGGCCAGTAGGAATCAATGATTTATTCGAAACGAAGTCAGTAACGAATCCTGTACTGTCACCGAATGATGAGGAAGCAGTCGTCGTCGTGACGGAAATGAATAAAGAGGATAATGAATATTATTCAGCGATTCATCATATCGATTTGCGGACGCAGGACGTGACCCAATGGACGTTCGGCAAGCAGAAAGTGAGCATGCCGAAGTGGTCTGCTGACGGTAAGATGCTTGCATTTTTATCAAATCGTATGGAGAAAAACCAACTGTATGTTCTGCAGACAGCCGGAGGTGAAGCGAGACAGCTGACAGAGTGCAAAAATGGAGTGGACTCATTTGAATGGGCGCCGTCCGGACAGAAAATATGGATTAGCGGTCGTGTGAAAACAGGCGAGACATTTGTTTCGCAAGAGGAAGCGAAGAAAGAGTTTCCGCAGCCAGTACGCGTTACGAAGATGAAATATAAAGCGGACGGAGCAGGCATTTTACCGCAAGACGAGTTTGCGCAGATCGGTTGCGTGGATTTAGCGACGTGCAGCGTGACAAATTTCACTTCAGAGCCGTGTGATCATTCATTAGAAGCGGTGTCAAATGACGGTAAGCAGCTGGTCATTGGTGTGAAGAGAATGGAAAACGATGATCAGGATTTCAGCTCGCCTTTGATTCTCGTTGATACGGAAACGAAGGAAGATACTGTGCTCGTTGATGAACAAGGCTATTTTGGCAACGTCCATTTTTCAAAAGACGACCGCTATATCGCTTATGTCGGAGCAGACTTGACGTTTAAAAACGCCACGCAAGCGGATGTTTTCGTCTATGATCAAGCGAACGGGCTGACGATGAACTTGACAGCGGGGATTGACGCGCCAGGCGGTGATGATAGTATTTCGGATCACTTACAGCAAGCCGCCGCCCCAGGAGTTGTCTGGACAGAAGACGAACAGCTCTACTTCCAGCTGTCTGTTATGGGCGATGTGCGATTGTATGCGGCCACGCTGGACGGGGCGATTTATCCCGCGACAGGCGAAGAAGAACATGTCTATGGATATGACGTTTCGTCGAATGGAGAATTCGCGCTTCTAACGGTCAGTACAGCGACGAATCCTGGAGAGCTGTATCTTCAGACCATTGCAACAGGAGAGCGGACTGCACTCACTTCATTCAATGAAAATTGGTTGAAAAAAGTACAGCCTGTTGCGCCACGAGCTGTTCAGTATATGAGTGGCGCCACGGAAGTGCATGGATGGCTGCTAAAACCGGCAGACTATGAAGAAGGTAAACAGTTTCCGCTGATCGTCGAAATCCATGGCGGACCACATGCGATGTTCGGTAATACGTATTTTCATGAGCTTCAGATTCTTGCTGCTAATGGCTACGGTGTGTTATATGTCAATCCTCGAGGTAGCCATGGCTATAGTCAGGCGTTTGTCGACGGAGTGCGAGGAGACTATGGCGGAGGTGATTACGAGGACATCATGGCAGGTCTCGACGAAGTCTTAGCGCAAGAATCTTGGATTGATTCGGATCGGCTGGGTGTTACGGGTGGAAGCTATGGCGGGTTCATGACGAACTGGATTGTTGGGCATACGAATCGCTTCAAAGCAGCCGTAACACAACGCTCGATCAGCAACTGGATCAGCTTTTTCGGTGTCTCGGATATCGGTTATTATTTCAGTGACTGGCAGTTGAACGCGGATATGCGGGATGCGGATACACTATGGAAGCACTCGCCGTTGAAATACGCCGAGCAGATTGACACGCCGTTATTGATTTTGCATTCGGAAAATGATTTCCGTTGTCCGATCGAGCAAGCGGAGCAATTGTTCATCACGTTGAAGGATTTAGGGAAAGTGGCGGAATTCGTTCGTTTCCCGCAGTCGGATCATAATTTATCGAGAACCGGCAAGCCGAATTTACGCGTTGCGAGGCTAAAAGAAATTATTGACTGGTTCGAACGCTATCTATGAGGTAAGATTAGATAGTAAAAAACCTGTCGAAATTACACTATACATCGCGAAAAGTGTATACGTATAATTGGGATGAATATGTAAATACAGGAAAAATATTTGAGAAGAGGTTCTGCATGATGGTAGAGGAATTGTTGTACAGAATAGAGAAGGATTTCATCGGAGAAAAGAAAGTGCCACAAGATGCTTATTATGGCATTCAGACACTGAGAGCAGCAGAGAATTTCCCAATCACTGGCTACCGGGTCAACCGCGATTTGATTCGTGCGATCGCGATCGTCAAGAAGTCTGCTGCACAAGCGAACCGCGACATCGGCCAATTGGATGAAGAGCTTGCAAAAGCAATTATTCAAGCGTCGGACGAAGTCATGAACGGCGCATTGCGCGATCAGTTTTTGGTCGATCCGATCCAAGGCGGCGCGGGTACATCCGTCAATATGAATGCCAATGAAGTCATAGCCAACCGAGCGCTTGAAATCCTTGGTCATGATAAAGGTTCATATGATGTAATCAGCCCGAACTCCCATGTCAATATGGCGCAATCGACAAATGATGCGTTCCCGACAGCGATCCATATTGCGACACTTGTCAAAGTCGATAAATTGCTCGAGGTCATGGAGGCGCTTCATAAAACATTCCTGAAAAAATCGATCGAGTTCCAATCCGTTCTGAAAATGGGACGCACGCACTTGCAAGATGCTGTACCGATTCGTCTTGGTCAAGAATTCGAAGCATACGCGATGGTGCTGCGCCGTGATATCGAACGCGTCCGTGTCTCTCGTGTCTATTTGTATGAAATCAATATGGGTGCAACAGCTGTCGGAACAGGTTTGAACGCCGATCCACTCTATATCGAAAAAGTAGCAAACTATCTATCAGAAAACAGCGGCTTCGAATTAAAGTCCTCCACGCATTTAGTGGACGCGACTCAAAATACAGATTCATACGTACAAGTCTCCGCAGCGTTGCGCGGCACCATGTTGAATATGTCCAAAATCTGTAACGACTTGCGTTTGATGGCGTCAGGCCCACGCACAGGCTTGTCTGAAATTTCATTGCCTGCAAGACAGCCGGGCTCTTCGATCATGCCAGGAAAAGTGAACCCAGTCATGGCAGAAGTCATGAACCAAGTCGCGTTCCAAGTTGCCGGCAACGACATGACGATCGCGCTCGCTTCAGAAGCGGGACAATTCGAATTAAACGTTATGGAACCAGTTCTAGTGTTCAACTTATTGCAGTCACTGAAGATCATGACAAACGTCTTCGAAGTGTTCCGTGATTACTGCTTAGACGGCATCACAGCAAACGTCGAGCATTTGGAAGAATACGTGGAGAAGAGTATCGGCGTCATCACAGCGATCAATCCACACGTCGGCTATGAAGTAGCGTCACAGATTGCGAAAGAAGCGCTGCTGTCGAACAAATCGATCCGTGAGCTCTGCATTGAGAAGAAAGTACTGACAGAAGAGGAACTAGACCTGATCCTGCACCCTTTCGAAATGACGAAGCCTGGAATTTCAGGTAAAGATTTACTTAAGAAAAAGATTATTTTGTCGAAATAAGTAGAGAGTGGTGGTTTAGCTTTTACGGAAGAGTGAGTGTTCTTTGCAGGAATATGGGTCGGGTATCCGGGGATTTGCGCTTCAGGCGGGACGCTTTCCTGGGGGCGTGGCTTGAGCCTCCTCGTTCGCTTCGCTTCTGCGGGGTCTCAAGGCGCACGCTGATCCCCAAGGAGTCGCCCGCCTTACGCTCCAATCCCTACAAGGCGAGCTGAAGCACTTAGTAAATACTTTGAAATTATAAGGTGTTTGCTGTACCAGTGGAAGGTTCTTCAGCTTTAGAGCTAGAGAGACTAACGCTTAATAAATAAGCGTTAGTCTAGTGAATGCAATTGTTTTTTATCGAATTTAGTTGATTGTAGTGGAGGGCGGCGACTCCTGTGGGATTAGCGTGACAGGTGAGACCCTGGACTGAGCGAAGCGAAGGAAGCGGCTCACCGCACGCCCCACGGAAAGCGTCCGCCCGCAACGGAAATCAACGGTGCCTAGGACAAAATGTAACCCATATCCACTCAACGCAAGCAGAACACTAACTCCCTGTGCAGGTTGAAAAGGGGTATCAGAAAATGAAAGTGCAGAACGTTATGGAGATTGTCGTCAAAGATGTCATTGAGAAATACAAAAAAGAGCTCAACATGTCATGCACATGCGATCACTGCATGAACGACGTGTTGGCGATGACGTTGAATAATCTATCGCCTCAATACATCGTCGACGAAGCAAACAGCGCCTACATACGAGCCATTCATCAAGCCGATCGCCAAGGCGCCACCGCCATCTTGACAAAAGTGGCCTGGGCCGCAGGAGTTGTGGCAGAGAACCCACGCTGTGAAAACGTAAAAAACCCTTCCAACGAATAAAAGTTGGAAGGGTTTTGCATTCACTTCAGAAGCGATAGAACATCCTGCAAATTACTATTCACAGTTTTAATCAGCAGCTGATCGCCTTTTTGTCGAATATCCTGTTGGACGAAATTCATCATTTCCCCAGCCATATCGGTATCCGCAAGCAACGAAAGCGATTTGGTCAGATTGCCTTCGAACACGAGAGCATTTGTCAAATGGTGCTCGATCGATTCCATCTCAGAGCCGACTTTCGTTAAATGACCGCCGACAACGCCGATTGCTTTATCAATCTTCGAAATCAATTCCTCCGCGTCTTTCTGTGTCGCGATGGAAGCACCGTCAAGACCGAGTTTGTCCGTGCTGACGTTAATATTACCAATCGTCAATTGCTGTCCTGGATTCGCACCAACCTGTAAAATCAGCGCCTTATCTTCTCCAAGGATCTTCTTCGTATTGAACTCCAGTTTACCTGCAGTGTCATTAATGGACTCCATGATCTGGTCCAGTTCCAAAGAGCTTGCTTCTCGATCCTGGTCGGTCAATGTGCCGTTTGCCGCAGCAACTGCCATTTCACGCGCTCGCTGAAGCAAGTTGTTGACGTTATTCAGTCCTTCATTGGAAGATTCGAGAACGGAAAGTCCGTCTTGCATATTGCGCTGCGCCTGGGAGAGTCCCCGGATTTGAGCACGCATCGTTTCGGAAATGGCCAGGCCGGAAGCATTTTGACTTCCTTTTGCCACCTTCGATCCGCTGCCGAGCTTCAACAGCGTCTTTTCAATGTCCGTCGCATTCCTTTGCGCACGATTCGTTGAAAACGCAATATGTTCTTGGCTGTGTATTCGCATCCTTTCACCTACTTTGACTATTCATTTGTGCATCAGATTTTATATCGGCCGATTTCATTCAAAATCAAACGAAACAGACGATAATAAAAGAAAAACATTTGGAGTGAGCCGCATGTATATAAAACGTGCGATCGAAGTCTATCAAACGACAGCGAGCACGACGACCCCGACGATTGACTCCATAATTCAACTGCTGAATGAAATGAGCAGCTTGCTTTCGGAAACACAAGCAACTACAGAACGAGTAGCGAATCCTGACGTAACCGAGCCGCTGAAAAAGCTTCAGTATGTGCTATTCGAGCTAATGGGCGTGGTGGATCACCGAAGTGAAGAGGGCAAGCGGCTAGTGCTGCAGTATGTTGTGATCAATCAAAGTCTCTTGACTGTGCAATTACATAAATACTACGAATTGCTGCCGGAGATCCGGGAACAGCTCGATCAGCTGGCGGAAGCGTGGAGTGAAGCGCGCCAAAATCAACGGCGTGAGCGATTTACGACGAATAGTTTGTAAATGAAGAAAGGCCATCTTAAAAGTCAGTGAAAAAGACTTTCTAAGATGGCTTTTTTCGTTTATTAAACTTTTTTTGAATAGCTGGCAACTGACTGTAGTCGTCGCCGCACCAATCTGCCTGCGCACCGAACCAAACAAGACCCCCACCGCGCCAAATTATCGGTGCACCGAACCAATCCCCGCTACCACCGCACCAAACTCTCATCGAACCGCGCCAAACGAAGTAAACGCAGCACCAAAAACAACTGACCATCTCTTTTTGATCATCAGCGCCCTTTAAACACAGGCTTCCGCTTTTCAGCAAATGCAGTCAACGCCTCAACCCGATCTTCCGTCGGCAACGTCATTTCATACGCCTTCCGCTCGATCGCAAGCCCAGTCTGCAAATCTGCGTTCATCCCTTGCTTAATAGCGAACTTCGCCTGCTGAATTGCAATCGGTCCATTTGCAAGCAATGAAGCCACGAACGCTTCGGTGGTTTCCGCCAATTGATCGGCAGGCGCTTTTTGCGTCAAGATTCCATAGTCTAGTGCTTCATCCGCAGTCAATCGCTTCGCTGTCAAAATCAACTCGAGCGCTTTCGCTTCACCTATCAACCTAGGCAATCGCTGAGTACCGCCAGCGCCCGGGATGATCGCCAGCCCAGTTTCTGTCAGTCCCATGACCGCTTCATCCGCCGCAATCCGGAAGTCGCACGCCAAAGCAAGCTCCATCCCACCGCCAAACGCAAAGCCATTGATGACCGCAATCGTCGGCTGCGGCAGCTGGTCAATCATCGTAAAGACATCACCAATTTTATTCAAATTCCGCCGCACCTGGGCTTCCGTCAGCAGTTTTCGCTCTTTTAAATCAGCCCCCACACTAAACGCCCGATCCCCGCTGCCTGCGAAGACGACCGCACGAATGTCGGAATCAATCCGAATCGCCTCCACCACTTGCCCGAGTTCCATCAGAAGATTAAAGTTGAACGCATTCATCGCCTCTGGTCGATTCAGCGTTACATAAGCCACCGAGTTCCGTTGCTCATACCGAATTTCCTGCATCATGAAAACTCCTTTCAGTTTGGATAGTCTACTTACAAGATAGCATGAGTGGAAGGTTGTTGTCAGAACATTAGAGAAAATTGAAGTGGGAAATTGTGAGTGGTCCGGGGATTTGCACTCTGGGTGGACGCGTTCCGCGGGGCGCGCGGTGAGTTTCCTCGTTCGCTGCGCTCCTGCGGGGTCTCACCTGTCGCGCTAATCCCGCAGGAGTCGCCACCCGCCGCTCCAATCCCTACCTCGAGAAGGTAAGAATAAAGTGTAGTTCATCGTAATTTTTAAGTGACAATGTATTGTTTTCCTATAGTAGTTCAAAAGCTAAATAGCATGGAGTATTGCCTGTGGTCTTGTTGTTGCTAAAATCACTCACGCCCTTCAACTAAGTCAATGAAAGATGCCAGTTTTGTACTCTGACTGTGAAAGCACTTCTTAGACCTGAAAAATTACAATGAGCTCGCTATGTGTCTATCCACGCAAATTAAGGATTGGAGCGGAAGACGGGGCGACTCCAGGAGGATCAGCGTGAGCCTTGAGACCCTGGACGGAGCGAAGCGAAGGAAGCGGCTCAAGCCACGCCCTCCGGAAAGCGCCCCGTCTGGAGCGTAAATCCCGGACCGCCCACAAAGTTAATCTCTTATATAGGCTTCAACTTCACAGATGCCATCTTAAACAATTTCAGGTAGAATAGGGGACAGGAGTTGATCATGTTGAAAACAGCGATTGTGACAGATAGTACGGCGTATGTGCCGGATGACATAAAAGAAGAACTTGGAATACACACCATCCCCTTAATGGTGACGATCGATGGAAAATCGTTTGCGGAAGACGTCGACCTGACAACGGAAGCATTCTATGACCTGGTACGCGGCAAAGGTCCGCTTCCAAAAACATCCCAACCTGCAATCGGAGACTTTGAAACGCTCTACACACAACTGGCGAAAGACTATGACGCCGTCATTTCAATTCATCTATCCAGTGGCATCAGCGGCACATATATGGGAGCGATGCAAGCAGGTGAAATTGTAGAAGATATTGAAGTCTTGCCGTTTGATTCGGAAATATCCGCGTATCCCCAAGGTTTTTACGCGGTGCGGGCAGCCCAACTGGCGAATGAAGGCGTCGAACCACGTGCGATTTTGGAAGAACTTCATAAAATGAAGAAAACGCTAAAAGCCTATTTCATGGTGGACGACCTATCTCATCTGCAGCGTGGCGGCCGATTATCCGGCGCGCAAGCGATTGTCGGCGGACTTCTACAAGTCAAGCCTCTACTGCATTTCGAAGATAAAGTCATCGTGCCGTTCGAGAAAATCCGTACGACGAAAAAAGCGATGAAACGAATTGCGGATTTATTGGCGGAAGATGCGAAAGATCAGTTGCTCGACGCAGCGATCATTCACGCAAACCGCTATGAACAAGCAGTGGAATGGAAAGAAATTTTAGAGAAAAAACATCCGAACGTCGATTTCACGATCAGCCATTTTGGTCCGGTCATCGGCACCCATCTCGGAGAAGGGGCCATGGGACTCGGCTGGGTGAAGCGGCGCGGAACATAAAGGAGGATTCCTTCTATAGCCAATTACGATGAGCTACAAAAGTTCCTGGCGGGCCGCATTTGGCTGCGCCACGTCATGCCGTTTCCGCCTGAATCGATTGACTCGGCAATTGAACAAGGATTCATTCGGGTGATCGAAGGCGTCACAGCTGAAACGACTTGGCACGGTACGCATTTTACGTGCCGTCGTTGCCTCAATGAAGACCAATCAAAGTTTACGAGTTTCCAATGTGCGCAGTGTGAAACGACGTGTGCTTACTGCCGCAACTGCTTAAAAATGGGACGCGTCTCACGGTGTTCGGAATTGCTCGTCTGGACAGGACAAGCTCCGATTTATCCAAAAAAGCATCGAATGGACTGGCAGGGAAACTTGACGCCAGCCCAGCAAAAGGCAACGAATGAATTACTCGACAGCACGAAGCAAGGCATTTCCCATCTATTATATGCAGTCTGCGGCTCTGGCAAAACGGAGATGCTGTTCCAGCCAATCCATTACTTGCTGAATGAAGGCAAACGCGTCTGTCTCGCGGCACCGCGAGTGGACGTCATCCTCGAATTGCTGCCGCGACTGAAAACCGCATTTCCGGATACCGTCATAGAAGCACTTTATGGTGGGGCGGAAGTGGAACATTTCGATGCACAGCTGATCCTAGCAACCACTCATCAGCTGTACCGATTCCAAGAAGCATTTGACGCGGTCTTCGTTGACGAAGCAGATGCATTTCCTTATACTGCCGACGAAACACTGCAACAAGCAGTGCGAAAAGCCGCGAAGGCAAACGCACCGATTCATTTCGTCACCGCGACACCTTCAGCTCAATTGCTTGCCATGAATAAAAAAAATGGCAATATTTCCATCCTCGCGAGGCGCTATCATGGCAAACCACTGCCTGAGCCGCGCAATGAAACATTATGGAATTATGAAAAGCAGCTGAAGAAGAAACACATCCCCAAAAAACTGCTGAATTGGACGAAAGAACGCCTGGATAAACAACAGCCGTTTCTCATCTTCTTTCATCAAATTGGATTAATGGAAATTGCGGAGCCTCTTTTTCAGCAACTCGACGATAGGATCTGTGCTGTCCACGCGGAGCATGCGGATCGAAAAGAACGCGTACAATTGTTAAGGAAAAAAGAAGTACCCGGCCTTTTGACCACAACCATACTTGAACGCGGCATTACGATTCCGAACGTGCAAGTGGCGGTCGTCGGCGCGGAACAGAAGATTTTCAATAAAGGGGCACTCATCCAAATCGGCGGCCGAGTCGGGCGTTCCGTTCCGAATACATCCGGCGATTTTGTGCTGTTTCATCAAGGCATCACGAACGCAATGGACGAAGCAAAGCAAGAAATCCGCAAGCTTAACAAACAAGGAGATCCCTTGCTATGAACAGTTGCCTATTATGCGAAAAGCCGCTCGACGACCAGCCGACGTGGCAACAATTTCTAGGTATCGAAAAGCAAACCTCAACCTGTCCAGTGTGCTTAGCGAAATTCGAACGGATCGACAGTATCACAAAAACCGATCAGTTGGACTCTATTTATTCGCTCTATGCATACAATGAGCAAGCGCGCGAATACCTGCACCAATTCAAATTTCTGCAAGATATCGCACTGGCGTATGTATTTGCGAGTGACCTGCGAAGCGTGTTGATTGATCCGAAAAAAATTATTGTGCCGATTCCGATGCACCCGGCGAGTAAAAAGAGGCGAACTTTCGCGCAAATCGATGCGTTGCTCGAAGCTGCTGGCATTCCATTTCAAGAACTTTTGCAAAAAACGACTGAGTCGGTGATGGGCGAAAAAACACGGAGTGAACGTCTGGCGATAATTGAACTATTCACCGCGTCAGCCGATATAATAAGTAATGAGAAGATCTATGTGCTCGTTGATGATATTTATACGACCGGCACCACTTTGCAGCACGCTGCGCATACGTTAAAGCAAGCGGGGGCTGAACGAGTGGAAGCGGTGGCATTATTCAGAGCTACAGGAAAGAAGTGATGAGACATGGCAGAACTGAGGAATTGTCCGACATGCGGAGATTTTTTCAATTACACGGGTGTCCGGGATGTGTGTGCGAAGTGTGCAATGAATGAAGAGAAAATGTATGAAACGGTCTATCGGTTCTTACGCAAACGCGAAAACCGTGCGGCAAACATCGACCGGATCGTCGAAGCTACAGGCGTGACCGAGAGCTTACTGCATCGCTGGGTGCGTAAAGGAAGACTTCAGCCCGCATTGTTTCCGAATTTAGGCTATCCATGCGACAAATGCGGCTCGTTGACGACGACCGGTAAACTTTGCGTAAAGTGCACTGACGAGATCAAACGTGAATTGAATACGATCGAAGCAGCAGAAGAACTGCGTGAAGCGATGAAAGAACAAGACCGAGCGACGTATTACTCGCAAAAAGACAGGAAGTGACGAAAAAACGAGCAGTTCGTACTGTTCGTTTTTTCATCCCAAAGCCTCTAAACGTTTAAGGAATTCTGCCGAAGTAAAGAGTAGGACCTATCTGAAGGCTTAAAACGAAAGGAGCGAGAACTATGAAAATTGAAAGATTCAACACCCCAGCGGTCAATCCATACCGCAATCAGCAAATGAAAGTCGATCAAGCAAAACAGTCGAATCAATTGAAGACCGACAAACTGGAAATTTCATCGGAAGCAAAAAAGTTATCTACGGCAACACCTATTGAAACGGAACGTCAGCAACGCGTGCAACAGCTGAAAGCGCAAGTGCAATCCGGCGATTATCAAGTGGATGCAAAAGAACTCGCTTCCAGCATGCTGTCTTATTACAATAAGCTGTAACAGAAAGTAGGGAACCACATGTCCATTGAACCGATCTTAACGACGCTCAATCACCTGGAAAAACTGCATACGAGCCTGCTCCGTCTGTCCAACGACAAGACCGCACTGCTGAAAAGCGGAGACATCAACGGGATTGACCAGCTGTTGAAGGAGGAGCAAGCCCATTTGGCGGCGATTGTGCAAATGGACCAACAACGCGTGAACGCCGTGAAGCAGTATTTGACTGAACAAGGAAGTCCAGTTCCTGCTGAACCGACAATGACGCAACTGATCGAACTAGTGAACGAACCGGACAAACAACCGTTAGCAGAGGCGAGGGACCGTCTCCTGCATGCGATTCATGAGTTGAAACAGCAAAACGAACTCAACCAACAAATGACCTACCAATCTCTTCAATTTGTGAATCTATCGCTGGACATGGTGCGTCCGCGTCCGGAAACCGCCAACTATTCGAAAAATGAAGTACAAGGGCAGTCGCCAGGAGCCAAACCAAAACTCTCCTCATTCGACTCCCAAGCCTAAGGAGGACACAAACAACATGCGCTCAACATTTATGGGACTAGAAACAAGCAAACGCGGATTGTACACCCAGCAATCCGCTCTTTATACGACAGGACATAATATTAGTAACGCGAACACACTGGGGTATTCGAGACAGCGGGTGAATATGCAGGCTACTTCTGGGTTTCCGGGAGTGGGGATGAATGCGGGGACGATGCCTGGGTTTTTAGGGACAGGTGTGGAGGCTGGGTCGATTCAGCGGATTCGGGATGGATTTGTGGATAAGCAGTTTCGTAACGAATCCAATCAACTAGGTTACTGGGAAAACCGCACGAAAAATATTGCTCAAATGGAAGATGTATTGGCTGAGCCTTCGAAATACGGACTTCAAGGATCACTAAGTGAGTTTTGGCAAGCATTACAAGGATTGGCAAACAATCCAGAAAACGGCGGAGCACGCGCAGTTGTTGTGGAACGTGGCGTGGCGGTTGCCGACTCGTTTAAATATATTGATAAGTCCTTGAAAGAAATTCAAGATAATATTGGACAGGAGATAGGTGTTTCTGTTAAAGACATCAATTCCATCATGGATCAAATTGCGGGACTTAATAAACAAATCGCAGAAGTTGAACCCAATGGCTATTTGCCGAACGATCTATACGACGCTCGCGATGCGTTATTGGATGAATTATCGACATACTTGCCAATTGAAGTAAAGAACGTACCCACTGGTGGTAAAGCTCTGGCTATAGCAGAGGGTACAGTTACAGTGAAGATTAAAACAAAGAATGGTGATATAACTGTCATTGAGGGCAAGGACGTTGCGAAAATGTCAGTGGTTAATGGTGATGGAGAAGGAAAACCTGCAAGCCCTGATAAAATGGAGTCATTCACTTTTACTGGAAATGGTAACGCGACTGGCGGACCTTTAACGGTTAAAGATATGCAGGAATCTGGGAAATTAAGATCATTGGTAGAATCTTATGGTTATCCAGATGGAAATGATGTTAAAGGCCTTTATCCTGATATGTTGAAAAAGTTAGATGATATGGCAAAGGCATTTATTACAGAGTTCAACAAAATTCACGCAAAGGGCGAACCACTTTCCGGCACCAAAATTGATGATTTTTTCCAAGGCGACAGTGCTTCCACTATCAAGGTGGTAGATGATATTCAGAAGGATCCAAATAAATTTAATGCTTCAGATGCAACAGGAGAAGTGGGGAACGGCAAAATAGCATTAGAACTTTCGAAATTTCAATTTAATAAGATCAAAATTGGTGATCTAGAAGATACAACCATCCAATCTTATTATTCGGGTGTAATTGGGGAACTCGGTGTAGAAGGACAACAAGCAGTAAAAATGACGAAAAGCTCATTGACGCTACTTGGTGCAGTATCCAACCGACGCGACTCTATCAGTTCAGTTTCATTAGATGAAGAAATGACTGATATGATCCGTTTTCAGCAGGCATATAACGCATCTGCCCGCATGGTCACTGTTATGGATGAAACACTCGATAAAATCATTAACGGCATGGGCGTTGTCGGTAGATAATAAGGAGGAATAAACATAATGCGTGTTACACAATCAATGTTATCTAATAATATGCTGCGCAACTTATCAAGTAGTTATAACAAAATGGGTATACTGCAGGAACAGCTGAATACAGGAAAAAAAGTCAACCGACCATCTGATGATCCAGTTGTAGTCATGAAAAGCCTTGGCTACGGTATGACGGTGGACAAAGTTGCTCAATACCAGAAAAACTTAGGAGAAGTCAATAATTGGTTGGATAGTTCGGATGATGCGTTGGATGGTGTTGGGCAAGTATTGCATCGTGCGAAAGAGCTTGCGACAAATGCTGCCAATACTGGAGCCATGACGCCTGAAGACAGAGATAAGATTAAAATTGAAATGAAACAGCTTCGCGAACAACTACAAGATTTAGCCAATACAAAAGTAGGCGATAAATATATCTTTAGCGGTACTGCTACAGATAAGCCGTTGTATGGGGAAAACGGATATCCGGAATTAAGTACAGATAATACTCCACCTACAATTAATCAAACTGCTTATGAAAAACAGGTAGAGATAGAAGTGTTTGATGGAGTAAACCTGAGAGTGAATACTGAAGCTGGAGCAATGTTTAAACAAATTGATGAGGTTTTTAAAGGTATTCAGGACAGTGTAGATAATAATACTGATGACTTTGACTTCAGTGGCGCTATATCTTCAATAGAGAAAAATCTAGACAAGGTACTTACTGCTCGAGCTGACATCGGCGCTCGCTCCAACCGTGCTGAACTCATGGACAACCGTCTTCAAATGCAAGAAGGCGCAGCAAAAAAACAACGTTCTGAAAATGAAGATATTGATTATGAAGTAGTTATTACAGAACTCATCACATCCGAATCCATTCACCGAGCGGCACTGTCGGTTGGCGCACGAATTATCCAACCGTCACTAGTAGATTTCTTGCGATAAACAACAATACTCAGGGTGCTAGGTATGAAATGCAATTCGTCACATAAACGAATTGCGCATGTACCTGGCACCTGTTTTGATATATACGAATGGAGGTCGCTCGTAATGAACATCCCTCAGCTACAAATCCAAACCACATCAGCTAAGCTAGGACTGCAAATCGATAAACCAATCCAAGAAATCGAACAACCCAAAGCGACATTAAATATCGAACAACCAGCCGCTATCCTGGAAATGTCTACTACACGTCCTCAGCTCTCATTGGACACAACTGAAAACCGAGCGGACATCGATCTTAAAAGCATACTAAGGCGCAGCGCAGAAAATGCTCAATACGGTATGCAACAAGCATTAGAAGGAGCAGGCAGGCGTGCGCAAGAAGGCCAACAACTAATGAAAATCGAAAACGGAGCCAGCCTAGCGGACGTCATCAAACAAAACACCGACCGACCACAAGCTGACATCAACGTCCGCTTCGTAGGCGATAGAACAAAACTACAGATGAGCATCTCACCTGGCTCATTGGACACCAATGTAAGAACCCAAAAGCCGATAGTAGATGCACAAATAAACCGTCCAATACACAACTACACCCAAGGAAAAGTAACCGGTATAATGGAACAATACAACTCTATCGACATCGACTGGAAAATCTAAAACTAGTATCAAAACAATGATAAAAGGAGCAACCAACATGCAAATCCAAACAAAATTCCACGGCTCTGTCCATATAGAACCAACCGAAACCTGGCACTTCCCAAAAGGTCTGCCAGGATTCGAAGAAGAAACCGAATTCGCCCTATTACCAATAGAAGGAAACACGGCATTCCAAGTACTCCAATCAACAAAAAACGCCAATACAGCCTTCATCGTAGCCAATCCATACACCATAGTCGACAACTACTCATTCGAAATCGACGAACCAACTATTGACTTACTAGAAATTACAAAACCAGAAGACATCATGGTACTAGGCATTCTATCCATGAAACAACCATTTGAACAATCAACAATAAACCTTCAAGCACCATTAATTTTCCAACTGCACAACAAAACAGCAAAACAAATGATCCTGAGCGATAACCATTTCGAAGTCAGACACCCAATCGGCAAAGGAGGAAACTAACATGCTCGTCCTTTCACGCAAGATAAACGACACCATTAAAATCTCAGACAACATCGAAATCCGCATTCTTGAAATAAAAGGAGACACAGTACGTATCGGAATCGAAGCCCCGAAGTCAGTCGACATCCTACGTGGAGAGCTAGTCCAATCCATCACAGAAACCAACAGCGAAGCCATCACCCTGGACGCCAACCTGTTTACCACCCTACTCAAAAATGACTAACCACCAACCAACAGCCCACCAAGGTGCCAGGCTCCCGCCACAATTCACCGTATTTCGTGAATTGTGACGGCGCTTGGCATCCCGGCATCAACAAGCATCCCATCAGCTAACGAACCAACCGCCACAACTCCTCCACATTTAAAAACAATCGAAAAAAATTTCATAAACTACTAAACACTCCACCCACCCATCCGATATTAATAGTGTAAGCGGGAGAAAGAGTTCGGCCGGCTCTAGACACCGCCACAAAAAATGGGTCACATGGATGTGAACCCAACACATACTCAAGGAGGAAATTAAAATGATTATTAATCACAATATTGCAGCACTTAATACGCACCGTCAATTGGGAGCAAACAATGCTCAGGCTTCTAAAAACTTGGAGAAACTTTCTTCTGGTTTAAAAATCAACCGTGCTGGAGATGATGCAGCAGGTCTAGCAATCTCTGAAAAAATGCGTGGACAAATCCGTGGTTTGGATATGGCACAGAAAAATGCACAAGACGGAATCTCTTTGATCCAGACTGCTGAAGGTGCATTAAACGAAACACATGATATACTTCAACGTATGCGTGAACTTGCAACACAGGCGGCAAACGATACAAACGTTGGATCAGACCGCGGTGAAATTCAAAAAGAAATCAATTCATTGACTTCTGAAATTAACCGTATTGCAAATACCACAGAGTTTAACACGCAAAAGTTAATGGAAACTAATGTGAGCGGTAAAGGATTTGAAGCGAATTTCCAAATCGGTGCTAACATGGGGCAAGGAATGACTATCGAAATTAAAGATATGAGTGCCAAAGCGCTAGGTTTGACAACTACAAGTGGTGGCGCAGCACATGGTGCAGGTTCTTCTGTAGAATCTTTAACAGGGGTATCAGGTGGAGTAAGTGGCGCAGTTCATACAAGCGGAACAGCTTCAGTTAATAACGGTACGAACAATTCGGGTGTTGAATATGGCTTAGATGTATCTTCACATGCAAATGCTACAGCTGCAATTAAAGCAATTGATAATGCTCTTGAAACAGTTTCTGCACAACGTTCTAGTCTTGGATCTTTCCAAAATCGTCTCGAACACACAATCAACAACCTTGGAACATCTTCCGAAAACCTAACAGCTGCGGAATCACGTATCCGCGACGTGGATTATGTCTTAGCTGCTTAAGCAGTGACAGACACAGTCGTCCTGATTGGTAACGGTCAGAGAGTACGACCGGGTGAATTGCTGGAAACCCCTGAAACTTTTCTTGCCACAACGTAACTGGAAACGGTAAGCGTGACGGCTTAAAAAAAGAAGAGATTGGGCAATCAGCAGCCAAGCTCCTGTCTCGAAAGAGTGGAGAAGGTTCAACGACTAGGATACACCATCTAAGGCGAAAGCTAAGATGATGAAATCCATAGGAAATGCAAGTCTGAGTAACTTGCTGATCCGAAGTGCCCGGCCCCTACCCAGAGTGGAGGGTGAAGATATAGTCTAGTCATTAGTGAAAGCTAATGTTCGCACGATGGCGAAAGAGATGATGGACTTCACGAAGAACAACATCTTAACTCAAGCAGCTCAGGCTATGTTGGCTCAAGCAAACCAACAGCCGCAGGGCGTACTTCAGTTGCTACGTTAATCTGATGAATCAGCACGACTCGAGCAATCGGGTCGTGTTTTTAATATATTACCGAAAGCAATGTGCTGCCAACTCACTGGCACTCAACCCAGTCTGCTGCCGAATCTTTGCAAGTACTTTTCGGTGCTCATCATGAATCACGATCTGATAAGCAGCAGTCTTTTTTCTTCAACCGTAGACTGTCTGAGTAAATTAAATAACGTATGATGGCAAACGATTTTTTCGTCTGGATAGAGAAAAGAATGAAGTCTCGTCAATTTATCATTAATTTCTACTGTAGGTTTTGTCAACTGAACACTGGAAGGTAAATAAACGGTTGTTGGTTTCGCTATTGGGCGCAAAGGCAACTCTACGGCAGCTTTTCTGCTCATGGAGTCTTGTAGCCAGGGAGAGACCAGTCGCAAGAAATACATAATTTGAAATTGGTCATATAAAATCAACCGATTCTGCCCATCCACTACAAAATGAAGTCTAAACTTATCGTACAGTAAATTGATTAATCCTACATTCTCATCAGCGGAAAAGCTTTCTTTAGATAAAATGATCTTAGACATTTTTCCGTTTACTACTTTTAAATGCCCGTCATCTAGATACCACCACGCCAATGCTTCTTCATTGAGATACCTATTCAGGAAATGAAAAGGAATTACTTTCTTGCCGGCAGGGTACCACTCTTCATACATAACATTTATTCGTGTATGTGTCCGTGACTGCACTACATAACTCTCTGAATACCCTTTCTTTAAACGGGGATCGATATTCTTCTTATAAGCAGGCGATGACAGAGGTAGAAAGTCCTTTAATTGTGTATAGCAATACGCCGACCATCCCAAGTCCTCTGTTCGATGTATGAACTGAAAACTCGGCTGTCTGTTCACCTGTTTCGTGAAACAGCCATCTCCAAACAATTTACCGCATATTTGTGAATAAAATGATGATAGTCAGTCATTGAATATCCACTCCTCAAATAGTGCATATGTTCTATTGTGCAATATTCACCAACGTAAATCTACTTCAAACCTTTCACTTTCAGCCGATAATAATAATATGATTATGATACAATCTACATAAAACTATTGGAGGCGTTCTCCGTGGAAATGATTTTTCAGCAAGAGACCATTACACTCGACCAGCCGACTGCGGAACAGGTCATTGAACAGATTAATAACTATCTTCAAAAAGATTACTACTTCAGCCATTTCATTGCAGATGGAACAGCTGTCTATGAAAACCATGAACAATATTTAGAGCAGGAACTTCCGGGCGTTGGGAAGCTTGAAATTATTGCGAAGACAGTGAAAGAGTTCGTCAATGATTTACTGCTTTCGACACAGGATTACACGGAACGAGCTATTCCTGTGTTTCAGCCACTTGCAGAGGCTTTCTATGATAATCCGAAGGCAGAAACCTGGTCGACGCTCGATCAGCTGCTAAGCGGCCTGCAGTGGATTCAGGAGATGCTGATGACTGTCGGAAAAAGCGGTAATGTTCCTTCTAACTGGGACCGCTATATTGCAGTGTCCAATAAAATGCAGGAAGAGATCAGCAATTTGGCGGAAGCGATCGAGAATGAAGATAATATTTTGATCGGCGACCTGCTGCAGTATGAACTTCTTCCGAATTTTGAAGAGCTACAGAAAGAAACAGAATGGACGATTGATAATGAGGGGACCCGCCATGATCTTAATTGATAACCGGAACTTACTGCGAATTAAACACCGTGAACTCCTGCAGCAGCTCTCTATTTGGGACGAGAAACCTTACGAAAGCATTGAAATCGACCAGGCGAAAACTGGCGTTCCGACAGTCAAAGTGGAGCTGGAAGGGAAAACGCAGTATATCCAGAGTAAGTATGATCCAGAAAGAGAAGCAAAGCGGCTGGCGGATAAACATGATGAAGAAAGCGTCCGTCATATATTGTTCATCGGGGTAGGAATGGGCTATCATATCAACAGCTACCTGGAAGCTCACGTTGACGTCAAGTTTTCTATTTATGAACCGAATGAAGAAATATTGCACGCCTACTTATCCAATATGCCTTTAGACAAGCTGCCGATCCAACAATTGCAGTCAGTTTTCACAGGTACAGATGAGGAGTTGCTGACTGAGAAAATACAGGGATTGCTTGCTGCCTCGAATAATGTATTGAAAATTATCACACTGCCAGTGTATGAGAACATCTATGGTGAGCAAATTCAACTTCTTTTACAGAGAGCATTAGAGTCTGTAAAAGACCGGCACAGCGCACTTGCAACAAATGCAGTATTTCAAAAGCGATGGACAATCAACTCAATCAAAAACTTCGCGACAGTGCTGAAGACACCGAACATCCTTCATGATATTGACCGGAGTGCTTTTGAAGGGAAGCCTGCTATCATTGTGGCCGCAGGGCCTTCATTGAATGAAGAATTTAAGAACTTGCGGTATATCAAGGAAAATGGTTTGGCTTATATCTTTTCTGTTGGGTCGGCGATCAACGCGCTGATTGAACAGGGGATTTATCCGGATGCGGCTTGTACGTATGACCCGAAGGAACGTAATCAGAATGTAATTAAAATCATAAAAGACAAGAATATAAAAGATATACCTTTAATTTTCGGAACATCTGTAGGATATGAAACTATTGAAAATTATCCAGGAATCTTGTTAAGTATGGTCACCAGTCAGGATATTATATCATCTTATCTTTTAGGTGAAACTGAAAATTTAAGCGTAATTAATGATGCCCCATCAATTGCTGTGATAACTTTGCAATTACTTATTAAACTTGGATTTTCTGAAATTATTTTAGTGGGACAAAACTTATCTTTTAGAAACAATAAACGATTTGCTGAAGGGATCAATTATAGACATATTAGTAATTCAATTAGCGAAGAAAAGAAAAAAGATCTCGTACCTATCAAAGATGTTTACGGTGAAATAGTTTTCACAGAAGATATGTATATCAGGATGCTAGATCAGTTTAAACTATATATAAATGCCAATCCACAAACCAACGTTATTAATACGACAAAAGGCGGTGCCGCTATTGAGGGTACTGAATTTATTGAGCTTGCTACGTTGATCAAAAAAACACTCCATAAAAGTGTAGTCATAAAGAATTGGTATGAAGGGGAAGTAAATAGCAATATCAACCATATTGTTAAGAAGCTCACCATCTTGAATAAAGCACATCTTCATTTAGATAATCAATTAAAAGATGTGATGGAGATTTTAGATAGGATACTAGAAAATGAATCTTTAAATATAAGAAGCAAATTAGAAAGCTTACATTTGCTTCTTGATAAAAAAGTGTCTTTATTGTCGGATAATCATTATTATCAAGTTATTATTAAGTCGATGATAAAAGTGCAGTATGAGAGACTACAAGAAAGAGTTTTAAAGTTGAAGTATGAGCAAAACATCAAAAAGAAAAGCAAAGAAATACTGGAAACATTTAGACCTTTTATTATTGCATGTAAAGAAGAATATCAAAACTCAACTCCTTTGTTTTTGGAGTTATTAAGTAATATTGAAGGAATGAGAAGTAATGAAGAAAATTAAAGCACTCCATTTAGCTAGTTTTGCTGGAAATATAGGAGATATAGCAAATCATCAATCCTTTTATCACCAATTAAGAAAGTTGGATGAGTTTTCCTTTGAAATAGAAGAGCTGGAAATAAGAGATTTTTATAAGGTTAATCAAATAAGAAAGTTCGATGAGGATTTTGTGGAATTTGTTAATCAGCATGACCTTTTCATCATAGGGGGCGGAAATTTCTTTGAATTATGCTGGGATTATTCCTTAACAGGCACCACATTCGATATTTCTCCAGAATTTTTGAAGAAAATAAAGACTCCTATTTTTATTAATGCGATAGGTATTGACGATAATAAAGGAACGAGTGATCTCAATATAGAGAAATTCAAAACATTCCTAGATACTATCTTTAAGCACAACGACGTTTATTTTACGGTTCGAAACGATGGATCTCAATCCATAATCAATAAATATTTTCCTGAGCATACAAGTCTTATATCTACAGTCCCTGACTGGGGGTTTGGATTAGATGAAGTCGAAGAGTTGAAGGCTTATAAAACAGATAATAATAACAATACTAAATCTATAGGTTTTAATATTGCCATAGATATGATGGAGTTACGTTATAAGAAGTTGAATTATGAAGAGTTTCTTGAAAGTGTTACTCTTCATATTAACAAGGTTTTAAAAGAAACTGACTATAATATAATTCTTTTTCCACATATACAATCAGATTATGTCCCTATTACAGATATTTTGAAAATGATAAATATTAATTTTGTGAGAAAACGAATCTCTATTGCTCCTTTGCTCCAAGGAAAAGAATTAGAGTCATTTAAGCTCTACAAAGATTGTGACATGATATTCGGTATGCGATTTCATGCAAATGTTTGCGCAATTGCACTAGGAAAACCTACTTACGGTATTCTTTCATATATCAAGCATAATCAACTGTATGATGAAATCTCTATGCCACATAGAAAAGTGGATATTAATGAAGTGAATTTTAAAACAAAGTTAGCTAGTGAGGTAGATCGATTAATTAGTTATAATAGTTCTCTGAACGAGCTAGTAATTGAGTATCAGAGTGTTAAAGATAATTTGAATAAAGAAATGAAAAAGAACTTATTAAATTTTCGGGACTTCTTGAAGGAGGTTTTGTGATAAATGATTAATAGATTGGTTATTAAAGAAAGAGCTGTAGACTTGAATCATTCTCCTCTAGTCATTCCTGAAATAGGGATTAATCACGAGGGTGATATTAATAAAGCAATTCAAATGATTGACGATGCCTGTTTAGCTGGAGCTGAAATCGTTAAATTTCAGTCACATATTGTCGAAGATGAAATGTCTTCTGCAGCTAAGAAAGTAATTCCAGGAAACGCTGATGTATCGATTTATGACATTATGGCTCGTTGTGCACTTACTAAAGATGAAGAAATGGAAATAAAGCGGTACGTCGAACAGAAAGGTATGCTCTTTTTGAGTACACCTTTTTCTCGTGCTGCAGCGAATCATTTAGAAGAACTCGGTGTAGACGCTTATAAGATTGGTTCTGGGGAATGTAATAACTATCCGCTAATTGAACATATCTCATCGTTTGGTAAGCCGATGATCCTCAGCACTGGTATGAATAATATTGAATCTATTAAACCAGCTGTCGAGATCTTAGAACGAGCAAATGTGCAATACGCCTTGCTTCACTGCACTTCTATGTATCCTACACCCTACAATAAAGTAAACTTAGGTGCAATTGAAGACTTAAAACGAAACTTTCCGAATGCAGTGCTTGGTCTTAGTGACCATTCATTACATAATTATACTTGCTACGGCGCAATTCCACTTGGTGCCAGTATAGTGGAAAAACACTTTACATCAAACAAGTCATGGGATGGACCAGATATTCCGATATCAATTGATCCTCAGGAATTGAAAGAATTAATAGAAGGTACTGAGGCGATTTGGAAGGCGCTAGGGGGTACTAAAGAGATATTGCCAGAAGAGCAGGTGACAATTGATTTTGCTTACTCTACTGTCGTATCAATTGCTCCGATAAAAAAAGGTGATAAATTTACTATGGATAACATTTGGGTTAAACGACCAGGAACTGGTGAAATTAAAGCTGCCGATTTTAAAAATTTGCTTGGGAAAGAGGCTGCTCACAATATATCACTAGATACTCAACTCCAATGGAGTATGTTGAAATGAAAAAAATTGTTTTCCTAACTGGGACAAGAGCTGACTATGGAAAGTTGAAAGCTTTAATGCAGTCTGTAGAAGAGAGTCCCGACTTCGAATTGCAAGTTTTCGTCACAGGTATGCATATGCTGTCGAAATATGGATCCACTTATGGAGAGGTTGTTAAAGACGGTTTTAGTAATATTTATCAGTTTGTGAACACGCGTGATGCACAGAGTGCCGATCTAACGTTAAGCAGCACGATAACGGGGTTTAGTAATTACGTGGAGGAGTTCAAACCTGATTTAATTATAGTGCATGGTGATCGTGTTGAAGCATTAGCTGGAGCAATTGTCGGAGCTCTGAATAACATACGTGTTGCGCATATAGAAGGTGGAGAGATTTCAGGTACAATTGATGAATCGATTCGTCATGCTATAACTAAATTTGCACATTATCATCTAGTGTCTAATAAGCAGGCAGCTCGGTATGTTACGCAGCTAGGAGAAAGAGAGAAATCAATTTTTATTATCGGTTCCCCTGATATCGACGTTATGAGAACAGAACAGCTGCCTAGTTTGGAAGAGGCAAAAAAAAGGTATGAAATCTCTTTTGATAACTATGCAATCCTTTTGTTTCACCCAGTAACTACTGAGGTTGAGCAATTACCTATGCAAATAAGTGAAGTTAAAGATGCAATTCTAGAAAGTGGGAAAAACTTTATTGTCATCTATCCAAATAATGATTTGGGTTGTGAATTGATATTTAAAGCGTATGAACAGCTAACTGGTATAGATCGGATTAAATTATTTCCTTCCTTACGTTTTGAATATTTTCTAACGCTTTTACGGAACGCAGAATTTGTAATTGGAAATTCTAGTGCAGGGATAAGAGAGGCTGGCATCTATGGAACACCTACAATAGATATAGGAACCAGACAATTGAGTAGATATACAAAAGAAGAGGCTCCACATGTTATACATGTGGAAACTGTAGAAAAGGATATTGTAATGGCCATTAACCAGGTATCCAATGTCCGATTCGAGCCTAGATTATTATTTGGTGAGGGCGAGAGTGCTAAGAAATTCATGTCAGTTATAAACGACCAGGAATTCTGGAACTATCCGATTCAAAAACAATTCATTCCGAGGTGAGCTAATTGTATAAAGATAAAACTTTTCTGGCTGTCATACCCGCTCGTGGCGGCAGCAAAGGAATACCGAGGAAGAATCTCTATGAGATTCAAGGTAAACCTTTAATTGCTTATGCAATCGAAGCAGCTAAGGAATCGAGCTATATTGATCGGATAATTGTTTCAACTGATGACAACGAAATAGCACAAGTCAGTATAAAATATGGAGCTGAAATACCTTTCATGCGGCCCTCTGAATTGGCCACTGATGAAGCAAAAACGTTAGATTCTTTATTGTGCGTATTAGACAACTTAGAAGAACACTATGACTATATAATAACCCTGCAACCGACACAGCCATTAAGGACAGCAGAGCATATTGATCAATCAATTGAAAGACTATTTGAGAATTCATATAGCGACTTAGTAAGCTTATCCCCTGTAAATGAACATCCTTTGTTGATTCGGAGTATTGACGAGAATGGGAAACTTCTATCATTACTGAATGTTAAAAGCACTGTAAGACGTCAAGATTTTAATCCTTATTATTATGTTAATGGAGCTATTTATATAAATGACATATCTCTATTAAATCAATATACTAGTTTGAATGACAACCAAGGATATTATATTATTGATGAACCCTTGGTAGATATTGACAATATAGAAGATGTAAATTTGGTAGAAAGTTACTTAGATAACGAGAACTGTTTTAAAGATTAATTATTAACAACCGGAAATTTATTCTTAATAAATAGTACTTTCATAAGCCTTAAAGGAATTTAAATATTTATGCCGAGTTTCTTATGAAACTTTTTCGTCTTCAATTGAACAGCAAAGGAGTATCTTATATTCCTTGAATGGAAATTTGAGAAACCATCTTTAGTAGAATTCTAAATTCTGATGATTATTCGATCGCCTAGATAATGAAAAGTTTGTCTTTGTTGTTTTATTCAGGTAGTCATCTAGCAATATATTTTAAATATTGGTGTCAAAATTTCAATAAAATATGAAGTCTTTAAGTATTAGTACTAAATTATTATCTATATTAATTAAGCCCGGTGGTAATAAGTCAAGTACCCAAATCGAATGAATTGGAATATTAATTGTATGGCATGCCAATATCCAGGGTTTTTAGGTATGACAAATAAATCTCGTATTTTCTTATTTTTAAAAAGAAAAAAATGGAAGTTGAGGCTGGAAGAAAGGACATGAGAGAGCGGTCTTACCCTCTCCTTTCAAGTGGTATGTACAATTGATTGGTGCGAGTAGTGAATACACCAACCGTACCAGTTATCTTGCGGTCATGACGAGAGCGCGTTTATGTTTCGGAACTTCATCGTACTTCTTCTGGTAGAATGCCTGATATTCTGAATCATGCTTACGAATGGAATCGGCTGCTTGAATCAGATAATAACGCAAGTATTTATTGCCTGTTCGCATCCGGCTTGTATTCTTAGATTCATATTCACCGGATTGATACTGATTCCACGTCAGACCCGCGTATTTTGCCAGCGCGTAGTGGTCATTACACTTCTTTACATCACCGATTTCGGCAATCAGTCCAGCTGTGTACACAGCGCCAACCTCTTTATAATCGTGTACGCTTATCAGACCAACTTCTAAGAGTGAACACACTCACTATTGCACACCGGGCAGGAGCAGTAAGTTTGGAATACCTATTATATGAAATAGATTGAGTGAAACACAAAGAAACCATTGTTTTCAGGGTATAGGAGAGTACCAATCACAGAACTTCCCAACCTACCTCACTAGTAAAAGAGGAGCTGAAAAAAATGGTTATGTCATCATTAAATCATATTCAGGGAAGAAACGGAAGTAATTGGAGCCGCCTGATGAGAAGGGCTGAAGCTGACCAGTATTGTAGCTATTGATGCTGCTAAGTATGTGAACGCCGCGATGATTTGTACGATCTTTGGAGATATTTTAAGAGGACCTTTCGAATTTGACCGGTCCCAAACAGGGTTTCAAGTGTTGAAGGGATAAATTGACCAGACACTAGAAACGTATCAATTAACGCGTGTCATCTTAGGCATAGAGACGACTCCTCATGAAGACTTGGTCAGAGTATGTGATCAACAGGGGTATATGGTGCGAGTAATCAACGCCGCGACAACAGCGGAAGAACGAAAGAAGATGCTGAACTACACGAAGACAGACCGAGTGGATCTACATGCGATTGTGCAGTCCATTCTGCAGGGACGTGGAGACACAAGCAGGAAGAAGCAGGAGTGTTTTGAAAGGCTTCAGACACTGACTCGGGCAAGAGGCGGATGGTGGATGAACGGACCCGCTGTATCAACCATATCCGCCTATATATGGATCATATCTTCCGAGAATTTCAAGGCAAGAATGTGCGGAAAGATGGAAAAAACCAAGTCGTGAAAATAGTTGATGAGTTCACATCCAAGACATCTCTCTTCCTCATGAGACATTACCCGCACCCATCAGATATCATCGAGCTTGGTGCCAAAGGATTGCGGGCATTGTCCATCGAACACAATCTAAAGTTACGTGACGCAGTTATTGAACGGTTGTTATGGTATGCCGAAGAAAGTATATCCAAGCCCAAAGAAGCGTTAGCCGGTGAGCTACTGCTTCTGCGATTGAAGTTGGATGAATACGATCTAATTCGTCGACAGGTTACCGAACTGGAAGAAGTAATTGAAGAGTTGCTTCTAGAAACCGACAGCGGTATTCTGTTAAGTGTTCTAGGAATTGGTGTAATACTCGCCGCTGAACTTACAGCTGAGATGGGTGATTTGGAAGCGTTCACGAATGCGGGACAGTTGATCAAGATGGCTGGTACCAATCCCGTTGTGAAGCAGTCCGGCGGGAAAAAAGCCACTCACTTCGCGATCTCGAAGCAGGGACGGGCGCCATTCCGCGGCATCGTCTATCAAGCCGGTAAATGTGCGGCCCTTCATAATCCCGAAAGGAATGCACGTTACCGACGGATGAAGGAACAGGGAAAGCTGACAGGCCAGGCGTATATCGCAATTGGCAATAGAATAGTACGCCTCGCCTATGCCATGAGGAAACATCAAACGCTTTATCAAAGCACTTGCCCTGATTACGTTTTACAAAAAGTCATCGCTGGAAAGTTAAGAAACAAACCCAAACAAGCGGTCTTTTTTAGTCGATTTGTCAGTGTATAAAAAATGAAGTTATAGTGTTAGAGTCGTTAGAAAAGCACCAAAAAAGGCGTCTTCCCGGAGCTTTGGTTTCGTGTCCCTAAAAATAGCTCAAACATGGCACTTGACTTATTCCACATTAAACGCTGTGCATCACACAATTCAGATATGAATCTGAATTTTAAACATTTCACACATTTCACACTCTAAAACAATAATCAACCAACTGGCTCACCGTTAACCCGGTTTGTTGCCGTATACTAGCTAGTTTTTCACGCTGGAAATCTTGAATTCTAATTTGATAAGCACTAATTTCCGACACTGCGGAGCAATTTTCTGTAAATAGTTTAAACAATGAAGCGTGGCAAACAATTTTACCATCATGGCAAATAAGTGTATCCAACCTGTTTAGTTTTTCATTAATCTCTGCAGTCGGCTTTAAGAGAGAAATTGTTGATGGTAAGTAGATTGTCGTCCGTTTCGAAACTGGTCGCCGTGGCAATTCGACTGCCTCCTTTCGCTTCATAGCTTCGCTTATCCACGGAGAAACTAGTTTCAAGAAATAGGTGATCTGGAACTGATTATAAAGAATTAATCGGTTTTGTCCGCCAAATGCAAAATGTAGCCCGAACTTGTCAAAAAGCAATGCGATCAATTGGATGTTTTTCTCAGTAGAAAAACTGTCTGTTGATAAGATGACTTTGCTCATTTTTCCGTTCACGACTTTTAGATGCCCATCATCCTGATACCACCAAGACAATGCCTCCTCGTTTAAATAGCGATTCAGGAATTGGAAAGGTATTTTCTTCTTTCCGGCAGGATACCACGTTTGATATAGCCCGGTAATCACTTCATGCGTCCTTGATTGTACTGTGTAACATTCCGAAAACCCCTTTTTAAGACGTGTATCTATGATTCTTTTATAAACAGGGGGAGTGAGCGGTAAAACCTCTTTTAGTTGTGAATAGCAGTATTCCGCCCAGCCTAAATCTTCAATTCGGTGAATGAATTGAAACCACGAATTCCGATTCCCTTGCTTCGTTATACTGCCTTCCCCTAGCAATTTCCCGCAAATACGATGATATAATTGCTCGCTGCCTTCCATTGAATTCACCAGCCTATAGGAATGTTTGTTCCATTATACTATGTTTGCTGGCTTAATCTTACTTCGAACATCAGGCAGATAATCTAGCTTGTTTCTAGTAGATAATCTGTCTGATTAGCCGATATAAAATGTAATACTTAACGTAAAGGGAGACGACAGCTATGTATGAAAACTCTGAAGGTGAACTCGAACTGCTTAAACAGCAACTGGAGCGGGGTAAGCAACAAGATCGTACCCTAGAGATTGAAAGCAGGCTGCATGAGATGAAAGAGATTGCTCAGTATGCCGCAGAGCATCGATTGTTGATTGATGAGCAAGAACAGCTGAATAAGCAAATGCAGGAACATCAGGAAGCGATTAGGTCGTTGGAGAACTATCTATCTTAAATAATATTAATTGTTCGACATGACTAATCCGCAATCCCTTACTGATTTATTGCAGATGACAGCATAAATGAGTGAATTCACTGTATTTAATTAAAAAGCATTTGAGCTGAATTTGATCGCAGAAATGAAAGACATTATGCATGGTCAAATTCAAAGTACAGACTGTTCAAATAAAAGCGTTCCCTTTATTAAAGAACGCTTTTCTAAGTTTTATTACCAATGTAAATTCTGAACTAGAACGCTATACCCCTGATAAACATCCCCTAAAAACGTCTCATCAATCAGTTCCCGCAGAACACCGCTAAAATAACCAGGAAAATTTCGGATATTCTTCGTTTTCATTGCCATCACGCTGATTCGCATCGCTCGATAAGCCAAATCCTCGAATACATCTTCCTTGCCTTTATAAATTTCAAATTTCAACATGCGTCCTGAAAGAGCTCTATAGATCCCAAAGAATTCACGTGTCTTTGAGATATCTCTGGTCAATGACAATATATTCATCATCGTCGTGAATAGGGTTGTGGATAACTTTTCACCAGCAGGGTAAGACGTCTTTATAAAGTCTTTAGTGTCTCAAGATTTATAGATAGAAGGTTCATTTTCCGAAACCGATTTAGAAACCGTATCTTTATTGGGCTCGTCCGCTTCCTTACCCCTGTTCAAATTCTCCAGGTCATTCACCTGCAAAATAACATAAATGTTTGCTCCCAAACCGCTTATCATAGGTCTGATGTAATGGATTCGTTTGATGATCTGCAGCTTGATCAGTTTCTGGATAGCACGTCTGACCGTGGAATTCGACAAGCCGAGTTTCGTCTCAATCGTCTCATGCTTTAAGTGGGCGGCCAAGTACTTCACCGAGTAGCAGCGGATCATCTCAAGTAATGCAGGTCGGTCTTGTTCATCACATTCCAATAAAGATCCATATGCTTGCGTGCGGCTGCATCCATTTCAATTTGTTTTGGAATTTTGCGTACTTGGAAAGATAATGTGTCATGAGAAAAGCCCCTTTTTCTTTCTATATAGAAGGAAGTGGAAGGGATACAGGTGCTTGAATTAATTTCAATAAAGCTTTCCTTGCGTTCAAATTTATACTTGTTGATCTATTTAAGAAAGTGACAAATGTTACATCAGAAGCTTGTCGATTAGTAAAGTTACCTGGCCCCCATACAATTTAGACACTTATTAAAATTGTATAAAGCTAGAATACTTGTTCATTTAATTGCCAATGTGCTTTTGGAACTCGGATGTCCGTCTCGTTTTTTTACAAGTATACTCTCCGAACTCAAGTGCCTGTAAACATACCAGATAAGAACCAATGGGTCTTCGTTTTTAGTATGATAAAATCTCAAGCCACCACGATATTAGACACTCATGGATTAAAAAGGTATCATATAAGTATATAGGCACGTAGGGAATTTTTCCTTGTGAATTCTGAGGAGGTAATTAGCGTGATCAATCCTAGCAGTCCAGTGCCGCTACATATACAACTTAGAAAGAGTATAGAACAAAAGATAACGCAAGGTCTATTTGAGGAGAAAATACCAAGTGAACGTGAATTAATGGAAACATATAATGTGAGCAGAAGCACTGTTCGAGAAGCTATTTCACAATTAGTTATTGATGGAATACTAGAAAAAAAACATGGTAGGGGAACATTTATTTCAAAACATCCTGTTCATTATTGGCAGGGGAATTTTATTAGTACAACTGAAATGATTGAGCGTATGAACAAGATTCCCAGTACTAAACTAATTGGACATGGAATTGAAGTAGTTCCTGAGGAATTAAATAAGGCGATTGCTTTAGAGAATGCGTATCTGATTAAGCGTGTTCGTTATGCAAATGAGGTGCCTCTTGCAATCGAAACACAGTATTATCCTGTTAATATAGGTCTACAATTGGCAAATCTAGATATTAGCCATGGAACACTATATGATTTAATGGAGAAAGAACTGTCTATTCGGCTTCATGAAGCTGATGAAAAGATTACCGCTCAAAAAATATCAATTGAAGATGCGGAATTACTTAATCTTCCTGAAGATTGTTATACTTTACACTTAGAGCGATTTGTCTATGACGTGAATGGTGATTTGGTTGAATATTGTATAGCTGATTATAATCCTGAGTTATATTCACTTCATTTTAAGTCAGCAAGGGCTGGTAAATAAAAGGAGACTCCTCACTAAATGGGAGTCTTCTTTTTTATTTATAAGTTTGTTGCAACTTGTTTTGTGTTTTCATAAATTACTTCTCCGTTTATAATAGTCATTTCAACTGAAATATCTTTAATTTCTAACGGATCAATTGCAGTAGGGTCTCGATCAAGTACAGCAAAGTCCGCTAATTTCCCAACCTCTATACTACCTAATTGGTCTTCTTCAAAGTTTAATCGTGCTCCATATATAGTCATTGATTTTATAGCTTCTAAGACATCTATCTTTTGGCCTTCTCCTAACACCTTACCTTCCCGTGTAATACGATTAGCCGCTGCCCAGATAGAAAATAAGGGGGAAATGGCAGTGATTGGACAGTCTGAATGTAATGTATAAAGCATATCTAAATCTGAGGCATCTTTTAAGGGGTTCATGCGTTCTGCTCTTTCAGGTCCTAAAAATATTCGTTTATGACGATCCCCCCAATAGTACACATGATTGATAAAGAAAGAGGCGGCGATATCATGTTTTTTCATTTCCTGTAAGTCCTCTACAGTAGCGGTTTGTACGTGTTCAATGCGATGTCGATGGTCTATTTTCGTATTGGAATTAAGGGCGTATTTGTACGCTTCAATAATCGAGCCAATTGCCTGATCACCATTCCCGTGCGTTGTAACACGAAAACCACGGTTATGGAAATCAAGGACATAAGAATTTAAAGTATCTTGATGAAAAATTAAATCACCGTATAACTCGTCATCACAATAGTAAGGTTTACGCAATGCGCCAGTCAACCCTTGAATAGAACCGTCTTGAAATAGCTTGGCACTATCTAACTTTGCTTTTCCATTCGAGTCTTTCAAAATTCTTTCTCGTAATTCTTCAGCGTGAAATTTTTCGAATGGGCCACCTTCAGATAATAAATCATACATAATCATTAGACGCATACGCAGTTGGTTTGCGCCTTCTCTTAATGCGATCATATGCAAGTCATATTCGGACCGGCCAAATACTAAACCTACGCCTGCATCTGAACTTGTCGTGATACCTTGTGCCAAATAGTCTTCTGACGCGAGTCCCATTAATTTAATAACTTCTTCCTCTGTTGGAATCGGAGCGTGCTTATAAACTATATCCATTGCTGAAGGTTCAAATAACACACCATTCAGGGAGTTATTTTCTTCTCTTCCAAAATGACCGCCTTCAGGATTCTCAATTGACTCATCAACTCCCGCAAGCTTGAGTGCATAGGAGTTTGCGACTGCTAAATGATTCGAGATATGTTTTATAAATATTGGACGATTCGTACTTACTTTATCCAAATCATGACGAGTAGGATGTCTATTCTCTTTTAGCAAGGTATCATCGTACCCGTACCCAATAATCCAGCTGCCATCCGAATGTGTATTGTGATGTGTTCGAAGGTTGTTGAGAATATCCTCGATACTTTCATTTTTTGGTGAAGAACAGTCTACTTGGTTTTTATTAAGTGCATACATAAGTAAATGGTTATGAGTATCAATAAAACCAGGAATGAGCGTCTGGCCTTCTAAATCATGAACAATGAGTTTATCGTCTTTCTCAATCTCTTTTTTTATAAGATCGAACTCACTATTGGTCCATATTCCTGTGATTTTGCCATTATAGGATGCTACAACATTCGCATAATTGTTTTCCTCGTCGATCGTTAAAACGTTTGCATTTTTAAACAGTCTGTCCACTTTTATCATGGCATTCATTCTCCTCACATGTATTTAAATTTTATGAATATCAAAATTAGCGAAGGAATCGTTACTAACGAAATTATGGTTGACATAACGGTAGCAAATGCTCCAAACACCTCATCTTTAGAGTACTTTGTAAATAAAATGGATGCTAGCGTTAGTGAAGGCATCATTGCCTGAATGAGCAGCACTTTATTGATCATCACATCCATCTGAATCGGTAAAATACTAATAATAGAAAGTGTAATTATCGGTAATACTACTAACTTTGAGAAAATAGGAGAAAAGATATTTACATTTGTCGTTTTTATTGCACTTTTATTTTCACTCTTAGACATAATCAATAAGCCAATATAAAACATTGCTAGGGGAGATGCTAAAGCCGCCAACTGGTTAGATAAATCAATGAAAATTTCAGGAGGCCGATAATTTATAAATGTACATAATAGGCCTACGATTATTGCGACAATTGGAATATTAATGAGCGATTTTATGTTGACTATCGAGAAGGCGTAAGAATTTTTTAATATCATGACACCTACTGTCCAAATTACGATATCCACACCTGCATCAAAAATAGCTGCATAAAGCGCTCCTTCAGGTCCAAGTATTGCAGCGCATAAAGGAATCCCGATAAAACCTGTATTCCCTAGACCGGATAAAAGAGCAATCTCTTGTCGAAGCCTACGGTTACCGGAAAATGAAGAAGCAAAAACCCATCCAATTCCAATTCCGATCGTATTAATAACAACGGAAAGGATTAAGACGATTCCGATATTTCTCAACATTGATTGGTCAATATTGACTTTAAAAATACTAGAAAGAATGATACAAGGCATAGCTACATTTACAATAAGTAGTGTATACGTTTTCTTAGTACTTTCGTTAATCGGTGTTACTCGGGCAAGTGCAACACCGATTACGATCATCATTCCAATTAGAGTTATTGAATTAAATACTGTGCTTAGTTGCATTTGAACCACATCCTAAATTCATCCAATTATCGTATGCTCATTTTATGTTCACCATTGGTGTTAGTAAGCGAACCTTACTTGCCGTCAACAAACTAACAATAATTGTTACAACAAAGTTGAAAACTAATGCAACTAGACCATTATTAATTGCAAATACACTTATGCCAGTGAATTGTAGGAACAATGCGACAGTGATTCCTGCAATAATACCTGCGCCCACTCCTTTGGCTGTTGCACTTTTGGAAAATAGAATAGCCAAAAGTCCAGGTAAGATTTGTCCGAAACCGAAATAGGCAGTATTGACAAGGTGAAGCATCAAACTTGGCATTCCAACAGTTAAAACCATCGAGATAAGTAGGTAGCCAATTACTACAAATTGAGACCACTTTCTTTGTTTGTTTTCAGGGATACCTGGCATAAGGTTACGAGTAAAAATACCACCCACAACTAATGAAGTGATAGCAAGTACTAATAAGCCTGACAACGCGGCACCAGCAGCGACTATGCCGACAACCCAAGATGGTAATAATTCAATTGCCGTGGCAATAAACGCATGATTTGGATTATCGACGTTTGGAAGACCAACAAGTGCAAAGTAAGATGAAGCGATTAAGAACGGGTACATTAGCATATAAAGAGGCATGAATCTCTGTGCTCGCTTTATCGTTTTTTCTGATTTACTCGTGAATACGACCGTCACAATAAATGGTAAACAGTAAAAAGCGACTGCTTGAAAAATGATTGTGGTTACGGAAAAGGTCAAATCACTAGTATTGGTAAATGATAATGATGTACCATGAGATTTAGCGGCTGAAAATAGATTATGAACGCCATCTAGGTTTCTAAATGCGGCTACACCTACAATGATAATCGCAGCAAACAATAATATATCTTTCAAGATTGAAATGATAGCAGGCGCCTTGACTCCAGATACAGATATATACAAGTAAGCAATCACGCCTGCTATAAATACAGCCAGACTAGGGGAAAGATTAAATCCCAAGGCATTTAATGCGACATTTAAGCCTTCAAATTGCAATTGTCCCCATGGTATGAGGAAGATTAAATATGAACAAGCGACGATCAATTCCAATGGTCTACTTTTAAAGTGACTTTTAAATAGATCTGGAGCTGTCATCGCATTGTATTTCTTACCTGCTCGCCAAATTAGAGGTGCTAAGAAATAACCAATTGGATAAGCTAATAAAATATAGCCAAGGAACCAAAGGCCATAACCAACACCCTTTGCATAGATGCCGCCCGGAAAGCCAATAATCGTTCCTATGCTGTAAACTTCTCCAATTGCTAAGAAGAATAAGATGAAACCATTAAATGATCGTCCCCCGACCAAGTAATCTTCCATATTCCCTTTTTTCGCTTTACTCGAAGATCGAACTGCTAAGTATAAAGAAAAAATTAAAATACTACTAAATATTACAATTGCCATCTATAATCTCCGCCCTTCTCAATCTAATTCTACTTCTTTGCTGTCAAAGAAGTGCCATGATAGTGAAATGCAAATTGAAGTCAAAATAAACCATAAAAACATCCAGAAATATAAGATTGGAAACCCTAGAACGAATTGTTCAGAATTTCTAAATGCTAAGATACCCCCAATAACACCTACAAAAGGGATTACCAATCCAATTAGCACATTTAGCGCTGTCTTCAATTTCATCTTATCTCCTCCTTTTATTACAAAGTAAATTCAATTCATCATGATGTCCGTACCAGTTGTGTTTTTAGTAGTATAAGTTAAAAGAATAAAAGAGTCAATAACATTTCTGAAAATAAAAAATACATAGAATAAACTAATAAAAACTATTTTAGAATTGTTTTTTAAGGAAATTTGAGTGTAAGGAAAGCTGAAGTATGAATAGGAATACAGGCTATATACATGGTTAATTTTGAAACTGTATGCTGTTCTCCGTACACTTCAGTAATCGGTTTTCACATAATTCAACATTTGTTTAAAAAACTAAAAAGCGGGAGGAGAGTTATTCAACCCTTCAATTCATCCACTTGATCTAATTTTCATTTCAATTACGGCCATCAAACTAATAAAACCTATCATCACTAACAGGAACCGTATAATCCTGATAGATATCCTTAAAAGCGTCTCATCAATCTATTTCCGCAGGAAGCCACTAAAATATCCCGGAAGATTATGAATGTTTATTGTCTTCGTCGCCACCATACTGATCAGCATCGTACGGCGAGTCAAATCCTCAAACATACCTTCCTTGCCCTTATGAATATCGAATTTTAGTATTTGCTCGAGTATTTGAAAGGACTCACGCGCCTTTGAGACAACTTTAGTTAACTTCAATAAATCCTTCATCTTCACGAACAAGGATATGAATAACATTTCAACAGCAGGGGATACATCTTTATAGAATTTTTAATATTTAGATATTTGTTGAAAGAAGATTCATTTCCCAAAAACGATTTAGAAACCATGTCCTCATTAGGCTTGTCCGCTTTTTATCCCTGTCCAATTACCCTGGTCATTCAACGGCAAAATAACATAAATGTTTGCTCCCAAACTGCTCATCTCTGGTCTGACGTAATGGGCTCGCTCAACAGTGCAGGATTTTGTTTTTAAATTTTAGCGATTTAATACACCTTAATAAGGGTTTTCCTCACACCCTTCCTATCAAATATTTTATTAGAATAGCATTACATATTACCTAAGCCTTTAAAAACTTAAAATTATACCGATATAAGAATTTGGATTGGAATTTAGGGAGGCTAGATAATGCAGTCAATCGAGCAGTTAGTATTAAAAGATGTAATGAAGAAGAACCGAGTAATGGCGATCACGATGGGTATCTCGCTGTTTATTGCGGTTATGCAGGCTTTAGCGTTTAAAGACACTGGGACTGCGATTTTATACAGTCTCGATTTTTTAGGGGTTGTCGGTTTTTATTTCCTATTCAGTAAGTGGTTACATAAGGCGGAGTGGTATGCTTATGCGGTCATTTTCAATGTGTTTACGTTTGCATTGATCGGGAGCGTTCTGTTCGACGGTGGCATGAAAGCAGTAATCATTAGCATTTTTCTCGCCATCTTCTCTGCTGTCCAGTTGAAGTTGCCACCATTTATTTTCGGTTATGCTTATGGTTTAGTATTGCTTATCGTCAACCGTATGGTGAGTGCCGAGGAGATGGTCGGAGAATTATTCGCCTATACCTTTATCCTATACCTTCTGCTTGGATTCATGTTCATTGCCATAATGCGATTGACGACCGGGCAATTCAGACAAGTTGCAGCTTTTACGCAAGAGTTTGCTGAAGATGCAAAAAGGAAAGAAAACGAAAAAGCTATTTTGGACAAGAATGTGACGGGAATTATCGAGAGCATTTCGGGCATGAATGTGCGCATTCAGCAAAATATGACGTCACAGAGCAATATGTCATCTGTTGTGGAAGAGATGGCGGACGGCAGCCAGTCGCAGGCTGATCAAATTTCAACCATTGCGCAAAATACGGTGTCCATGAAAGATGGCATCTCTTCTCTATTCGATTTAGCGAATGAGTTGAAAAGGGAATCGAGCGAAGCAAACGGAGTGGCAGTTGAAGGGAACATGCAAATTGATATCCTTTCAGCGGACATGATGATGTTGAAGGAGAATATTGCCGAGTTACATAAGACATATCTTTCGTTATCCAATAAGTTAAATGAAACAAATGAATTCGCCGCTCTCATCAAAGGAATCACGGAACAGACCAACTTGCTTGCGCTCAATGCCTCAATAGAAGCCGCGCGGGCCGGGGAAGCGGGCAAAGGGTTCGCGGTTGTCGCTGATGAAATCCGGAAATTGGCTGAAGTGACGAATAAGACGACGGAAAAAATCACAGCCAATTTGTCAGAACTGAACGACAGCAATCGCGATGCGTTTAAAAAGATGACGGAAAGCAGCGAGAAGATAGAACAAAATGCGCTGACGACGGAACAGGTTTCAAATCAAATTTCAAAGATTGCTTCGACACTGCAGCATTTGGATGATGAGCTGGTCCAATTCGCATCCTCTTCCACTGAAATGATTGAGCAATCAACGGAAATCGAAGACTCGACGAACAACTTTGCGGCAATTGTTGAAGAGAATTCAGCCAATTTACTAGAAATGAGCAAGATCATCGACAATTTGATTTCCGACAGTCGGATAGTAGCAGAGGAAATGGATAGTACTGCTCAACAGGTTACTTCTTTGCATAAAGGGGAGTGAATGATGAGTGTAAGTTGCAGGCAAAAAAGATGTCAATGGAATATTATTGTCCTATAATAAAAGTAGTTCAAGAGTTATAGGCTGAAAGGGGTAAATGATGATGGAATACAAAAATATTACAGTGGCAGGCAGCGGCGTTTTGGGGAGCCAAATCGCTTATCAAACAGCGTTTCATGGCTTTAACGTTTCCGTTTACGACATTAATGACGAGGCTTTGAACGTGGCGAAAGAGCGCATCAACAAATTGAAAGATGTTTATAAAGCGGATTTGAATGCTACAGACGCGGTTGTAGATTCGGCATTTAAACGGATTTCATTCAATAGTGATCTTGCAAAGGCTGTTAAAAATGCAGATCTTGTGATCGAAGCGATTCCTGAAGTAGTCAGCATTAAGACGGATTTCTACGAGAAACTAGGACAAGTCGCACCTGAAAAAACAGTGTTCGCAACGAACTCATCGACTTTATTACCAAGCCAGTTTGCAGAAGCGACAGGACGCCCCGGGAAGTTTTTAGCGCTTCACTTTGCAAATGAAATTTGGAAAAACAACACAGCCGAAGTGATGAAACACCCGGGAACGGACGAATCAGTGTTCAACGAAGTGATTGAATTCGCAAAAGCGATCGGTATGGTAGCATTGCCATTGCATAAAGAGCAGCCAGGCTATATCCTTAACTCACTTTTAGTGCCGTTTTTAGATGCTGCGCAGACATTGCTCGCAAGGGAAGTTGCAGATGTCGAGACGATTGATAAGACGTGGATGATCGGGACAGGCGCTCCTTTAGGCCCTTTTGCTATTTTGGATATCGTCGGCGTAACGACTGCCTACCACATTGTATCGGCAAAGGCGCAGGCAACAGGCGATCCAGAAGCCCAAAAAGTAGCCGATTTGATGAAAGAAAATTATATCGATAAAGGAAAATTGGGTAGGGAGACAGGTGAAGGATTCTATAAATATCCAAACCCTGCTTTTGCCCAACCTGATTTCTTAAAAGGATAAGATTATATGAAAGGGATGGCTTTTTAGCTGTCCTTTTTTTGTTGATTCATGTTCGAAACATCGCACTGGGCAAGAAAGAAGGGGCGTCCATCGAAATAGATAAGTACATAAAATTTGGAGTAAATCTTATCGTCTATTACTTACAATAGGGCGAGGATCCTGTGGAGGGTACGAACCTCAAGTTCTGTTGCTACATGGATTTGACAGTACGGTATATGTGTGGTTTGAGCTTGCGAAGAGACCGTGTGGGACGGACATTTGCATCGCTCAAAGGTCAGTACGAAGATGATGAACGCTGTCTAATGCAATTAGGTAAGCCTAGTGGGGGCAAAGGACAGCGTGCATATCTTTATTTTTGTCGACAATTTTTACAGACCGTCACAGTTTGAGCCGATTCAGTTTTACTAGAATACAACAGCTTTATTCGTTTACGTCCACATAACGGGCAGTTTCCACGCGCATTGGCCGGTAGCCTTTTTAAAGGTTTCCCCCGGTTTCTTTTCGCCATTATCATCACCCCTGTAGTAAAGATTTCACTATCTCTGTAGTAAATGATAATGCGGTAAAATGTTGACGAAGGAAAGGGACTTTGCATTAGTTATTTGGATTCTGAATGTGTTGGTGGCAGGCCCACTATTAAAAAGAAAGCACTTTTTTTACTCAAACCAATTCGTTGGCAAGTCTAATATGAAACTATTAAGAGTAATTATTTGCTTTCATAATTTATGTAAACTCAAAATTAGCAAGTGTTATTTTGTTAAGTAGTGTTCTTGTATTTAATTAGAATAATATTTAAATATAATTTAAATATTCATATATTTCAGTATTGACAATTAGTTAGAAAACATCTATAGTTCTAAATATTACGCGGAATACGTATTCTCTATTGCTGTCTTTCTAGTAAAAAAATGTAGTTAAAGGAAGAGGATCGTGATGAGAGTAACAGTAATAGACATCGCAAAAAAAGCAGGTGTTTCACAATCAACTGTGTCAAAGGTTTTGAATAACTATCCTGCAATTAGTGAAAAAACTCGAGACAAAGTATTGAAGGCTATAAAAGAATTAGAATTTTATCCAGATTTAATTGCCAGAAGTTTAGTGTCAAAAAAATCCAAAACGATAGGTCTCATTGTTGGTGACATATCGAATCCATTTTTTTCTGAAGTTTCTAAAGTAGTTATCACTAATGCTAGAGAACAAGAAATTGATGTAATTATATCTGACACAGATTATCGTTTGGAGAACTTGGAGTGGGCAATACGAAACATGATTGGTAGAAGAGTAGATGGCATATTGGTTGCTTCAGTTGATAGACATGATACCATCACAACAGATTTGGAGAAAAAAGGATTCCCGATTGTTCTATTTAATCGACATACAGATGATAAGGGGACGCCATATGTAGTTATAGATAATGAGCGAGGTTCATGGCTGGCAATAGATCACTTAGTAAAACTAGGGCACAGTAGAATTGCTTATATCTCGGGATCTTTAAATTTCTCTACATTTCATCAACGATATGAAGGATATAAGAAAGCGCTTACAGATCATGACTTGATAATAGATCCTGGCCTTGTATACAGCGGAAATACAGATTCACTTGAAATTGAGAAATTCTTAAGAAGGATCTTATTTAATAAGAATCCTCCGACAAGTTTGTATGCGGCAACCGACCAACTTGCAATGATTGTCATTGACCTTTTAACGAAAATAGGATTAGATGTCCCGGCTGATTTTTCTATTGTTGGTTTTGATAATATCGATATTGCATCCAATCCGCATATAAACTTGACGACTATATCTCAAAATAAACAAAAGATGGCGGAATTGGCATTAGAAAAACTATTAAATATTATTAATGAAGGTAACGATGACTTGCCTTATCAAATCATTTTAGAACCTGAGCTAATTTTACGATCTACAACAAGATCTATAAGGGAGAACAACTAGTTTTAGAGGGAGGTTGCATATTAGTGCTAAGCATCCAATCAATGTTTGGTTTGTCTGAAAAAGTTGCAGTAATTACCGGAGCAAGTAAAGGAATTGGAAGGGACATTTCTTTATTCCTGGCAGAGGCCGGTGCTGATATAGCTATTATCGCTCGAAATAAACAAGAACTTTATGAGCTTTCTGAAGAAATACAAGCTAAAGGAAGGCGCGCGTTGGCTATCTCGGCTGATTTAATGGAAATATCCTCTATTCACAATATCGTTGATCAAGTAATTAAGGAGTTTGGGCGAATCGATATTCTAATTAATAACGCTGGTATGAATATACCCAAACCTGCTCTGGAGATTACAGAACTTGAATGGGATTTGGTAACGGACTTAAACGTGAAAAGCCTATTCTTTATGACAAAAGAAGTCGGCAAATATATGCAAGAACAAAAGGCAGGAAAAGTCGTAAATATTACCTCTCAAATGGCGTTTGTTGGTTACTACGATCGCGCTGCATATTGTGCAAGTAAGGGTAGTGTAACGCAAATGATGAAAGCATTAGCCATCGAATGGGCACCTTATAATATTAATGTTAACGCTGTAGCACCAACATTCATTGAAACACCAATGACAAAAAAAATGTTTGAAGATGATCATTTTAAAAGTGAAATATTAAGCCGAATTCCACTTGGCCGTTTAGCTAAATCAGAAGATCTTTTTGGAGCAATTTTATATCTATCATCACGATCTTCAGACATGGTTACAGGACATACATTAAAAGTAGATGGCGGATGGACCGTTTGGTAAAAATTATTTTTTTGCCATTTAGAGAATACGTATTCCGAAATTTAATAGATTAGGTGGTTGAGTGAATGATAGCTACAAATGTGACATCTATTGCGCCTGACTTCAGAATGCCGGGTAATTTTAAATTTGGTTCCGGTGCGCATAAAAACTTAGCAGAAGAATTAAAAATATACTCTCCTCAAAAAATCGCAATTGTTAGTGATAACGGAGTAGCTCATGCTGGCTTGGTAGATAAATTGAAAGATGTTTTAGGACCAATAAATGTACCTATTTATACATTTACCGATATTTCAGGAGAACCCACATTTAAATTGGTTGAAAATGTCACTGGGAAATTGCAAAAGGAGAACTGTGATCTTGTCATTGGCATTGGTGGAGGTAGTGCATTAGATGTAGCAAAAACAGCGGCTGCGCTACTGCTGGTAGAAAATATAAAGCCTTTTTTAGATGGTTCTCAACAGATCGAAACACGTAAAACGCCTTGTATCCTCCTGCCGACCACCTCTGGTACTGGATCGGAAGTAACTATGAATGCGATATTTGGTGACGAAGAGAAAGAATTAAAAAGAGGGATTGTTAGTCCAGCTTTACTGCCCGACTTGGCAATTATCGATCCTGAATTAACACTTTCATGCCCGCCCCGCGTGTCGGCATCTTCAGGAGTAGATGCATTCACACATGCTATTGAGTCCTATATTTCTGTTAGAGCTACGCCGTTGACAAAGATTTTTGCTGAAAAAGCAATGCGACTTTTTCCGGATTATATTACTCGGGCGGTTCATAACGGATCTGATTTAGAGGCGCGAACTGGCATGGGCTGGGTAAGTGCATTGGCAGGAGTATCCCTTGCAAATGCAGGGGTGGGTGCAGTCCATGCACTTGCATATCCATTGGGTGGAAAATATCATATCGAGCATGGTGTAGCAAATGCCTTATTGATGCCATATGTGTTTGAAAAAATAGGAACAACATGTACGCAAGAAATGGTAGAGATTGCTGAATACTTGCAACTCGGGGATTATTCCCATCAGCCAGCTAAAGCGTTGCAAACCGTGGTTCAATATTTATTTGAACTATTGGGGACTTTAAATCTCCCCACCAAGTTGAAAGACCTGGATATTCCTCAAGATTCATTGGCTGAACTGGCGGAAAGTGCTTCAAAAGTCGAGAGGTTGCTTGCTAATACACCGTACAAACTTTCCGAAGAAACTATCAAGCAAATCTATGTTAATGCATATTACGGAAAGGGCGGTGCCAAAGAACAATGATTCCTAGAAAGCAAATGTTTATCAATGGGGAATGGAAACAAGGGAAAACTTCCTATGAATTGAAGTCTCCCTTCAGTGGAGAGGTGGTTGCCCATATTCCATTCTCTGCAAAAGAGGATGTTCTGGAAGCGATAGAAGCAGCAAAGCAAGCGAAAGTAAAAATGAAGGAGCTCACTATTCTTGAAAGGTCACAGATCCTTGGAAGAGTGGCTGATCTATTCGAAGAGCAACTGGAGGAATGTGCCCTTATTCTCACTCAAGAAAATGCAAAACCTTTAATAGCAGCTAGGGGAGAGATTTTGCGCACTATAGAAACGTACCGATTTGCAGCAGAAGAAGCGAAGCAATTAACAGGTGAGATGATTCCTATGGATGCAGCAAAAGGAGGAAAGGGAAAGTTGGGTTTTACGAAGCGTGAGCCGCTTGGTGTGATTGGAGCTATTACTCCGTTTAACTTTCCCTTTAATCTAGTTGCTCATAAGCTAGGACCTGCATTTGCTGCCGGGAATACAGTAGTCTTAAAGCCCGCTTCACAAACTCCCTTAAGTGCACTCAAAACAGCAGAAATCTTTGAAAGTGCAGGCTTGCCGGCAGGAGCTTTAAATGTAGTGATTGGGAGGGGCGGAGAAGTGGGGGACTTGTTAGTCACTCATCCTGATATTAAATTGATCACTTTCACAGGTAGTTTGGAAGTTGGCTTGGACATTAAAGCGAAATCAGGACTCAAAAAGACGACATTAGAGCTTGGATCCAATTCAGCGGTCATTATAGATGACGCGGAAGATATTCAAGCTATCGCTGATCGCTGTGTGGAAGGCGCTTTTACTTATTCAGGACAAGTATGCATTTCAGTACAACGAATCTATATTAAAAAAGATTTATATGAAGTATTTAGCCAAGCTATGCTAAAAACTCTAGAAGGTTGGACTATCGGTAATCCAGCAGAAGAAACTACCAATATCTCAGCTTTAATTCAGGAAAAGGAGGCGGTACGGGCGGAAGAATGGATTCGAGAAGCAGTACAGGCAGGAGCAGATATTATTTTTGGTGGAAAGCGTCATGGCTCAATAGTTGAACCAACCATTTTAGTAAATTCGCCGGCTCACGTATCTATTAACTGTAATGAAGCGTTTGCTCCGTTAGTGGTTATCCATACCTATGAGCAGTTCGAAGAAGCCATCAGTAATGTAAATGATTCTCAATATGGTCTTCAAGCAGGCGTTTACACAACATCCCTTGAAAAGGCGTTTCAGGCTATTGACCAAATTGAAGTCGGAGGCGTCATTATCAATGATATTCCTTCATTTAGAGTAGATCAAATGCCGTATGGAGGAGTTAAGAATAGTGGAATGGGGCGTGAAGGCATAAAGTATGCGATGGAAGAGATGACTGAATTAAAATTAGCTGTTTTTAATCTATAAAATTATTGATCAGTAGGATTTATTTTGAAAATAAAAAATGTGAGGGAGAGTTTTTAATGACAAACCAATCTAAAGAAAAAAAGGTAATTACAAATGAAGAGATGGAAAACAATTGGATAGTGAGATTTGATGAATTAAGACCCAAAGGTATTCCACTAATGTTTATTGATAGTATTATTCCGGGACATCAACGAATCAACTACACTTTAGTTGGTGATACAGCAAGTGAGAATGATAATTTTACACCAGAGATAACAGAACCACATGGTTTTCAAATCGGTATGGTTAAAGCACCTAAAGGAAATGGGCCTGCTTACCACACGCACGATTATATCGAATCTTTCTTACCGCTAACAGGAAAATGGCGATTTTACTGGGGAAATAGTCCAGATGAAATAGAAGGAGAAACAATTATCGAACAGTGGGATTACATTTCTTTACCACCTGGATTGTGGAGAGGGTTTGAGAATATTAGTGAAGAAGATGCTTGGTTATTCGCAGTCCTAGAACAACACGAGGTATTTGAAGGGAAAGACCCATATTGGTCGCCAAAAATTATTAAAGAAGCGGCAAAGCATGGCTTTCACGCAGATGAATTAGGAAAGATGATAAAGCCGGATAACTTTAACGAACTGGAGAAGGAGATTGCCGATAAATTGAAAATGGGAGAAAAATAATGGTAGAAAAGATTCCGTTACTATTACTTCCAGGTACATTATGCGATGACAGGCTATGGCAGTTTCAAATCCAGGGGTTAGAAGACGAAGTAAACATAACAGTTGGCGAACTTTCAAAACAAGATTCTATAGAGGCTTTGGCGGATGAGATACTGTCAAAAATGCCCGATAAATTTGCTGTTGCTGGTCTTTCGTTTGGTGGGATGGTCGCACTTGAAATTGTGCGTAAGGCTCCTGAAAGGGTGTTGAAACTAGCTCTACTTGATACAAACCCATTTCCTCCAAAAGAAGAGCAAATCTCCAATTGGAACAGCTTTCTAGACATGATTCAAACCCAACGATTCGGTGAAATTGTGAAGGATTATCTGCTGCCGGTTTTAATACATCCTGATAAACAATCTAACGATGAATTAGTGGAAACCATTTTTAAAATGGCAGATACAATGGGAGAAGAAGGCTATATTAATCAGCTCAGAGCATTGAAAAAAAGGGTAGATCAAACTACTGTTCTACCCTTCATCACATGCCCCACTCTAGTTATCGTTGGAAGACAGGACATTGTGTGTCCAATAGAATTGTCAAAATATATGGCGGATACAATCCCAAATGCCAGTTTGAAAATAGTAGAGGATTCAGGTCATCTAACAACAATGGAGCAACCTGAGGTTGTATATGAACTCTTAAAGGAATGGATTACAAAACCGAAAGTAGAGTTCTAGGGTACTAAGTGGATTGAAAGAGTCAAAGCATAATCAGTTTTTGGAATAATAAATGTGTTTTCATTTAAAGCGATGTAATCTATTGCGACAATAATATGGTTACAGGAGGAAAATAGATGGCAGAACTTAGCTTGAATAATATTTATAAAATTTATGATGGAAACGTGACTGCGGTTGAAGACTTTAATTTACAAATCGAGGATAAAGAATTCATCGTATTTGTAGGTCCTTCAGGTTGCGGTAAGTCAACAACACTACGAATGATTGCTGGCCTTGAAGAAATATCTAAAGGTGATTTTTATATTGATGATAAACGTGTTAATGACGTAGATCCCAAAAATCGTGATATTGCGATGGTTTTTCAGAACTATGCGTTGTACCCCCATATGACTGTTTATGACAATATGGCATTTGCTTTGAAACTTCGAAAGGTTCCGAAGACAGAGATTGATAAACGAGTGGAAAATGCCGCTAATATTCTAGGGTTAACGGATTATTTAAAACGTAAACCAAAGGCTTTATCTGGCGGACAACGCCAACGTGTTGCCTTAGGCCGTGCAATTGTTCGAGATGCAAAAGTATTTTTAATGGACGAGCCACTTTCCAACTTGGATGCAAAATTACGTATGCAAATGCGAGCGGAAATTATTAAACTACACCAACGTCTGCAAACAACTACGATTTATGTAACACATGATCAGACGGAGGCATTAACAATGGCCACTAGAATAGTTGTTATGAAAGATGGAAGAATCATGCAGATTGGAACTCCTAAGGAGGTTTATGAGAATCCAGAAAATGTATTCGTAGCGGGATTTATCGGCTCACCTCCAATGAATTTTTTTCAAGGAGAACTGAACAATGGAACATTGCAGATAGGCTCCATTTCATTGGATATACCTGAAGATAAAATGAGTTACTTACGCAAAGCAGGGTATGAAGGGAAATCTGTCCTAATGGGTGTTCGTCCGGAAGATATATACCATGTACCCTCTTCAACAGCAATCCCACAAAAAAACACATTTGATGCAAATATATCTGTTTCAGAATTATTGGGCTCAGAAATAATTGTTTACTCTGATTTGGAGGGTCAAGAATTTATTGCTCGTCTTGATTCTGAGTTGAATATTAAATCTGGAAATTTAATGACAATGACTTTTGATATGAGTAAAGTACACTTCTTCGATGTAATAACAGAAGGTCGCATTTTGCTCCCCAAAAAAGAATTGGCATTACAGGGGTAATTAGACGTCAGTAAAGGAGTTGTGTAAATGGGGATGTCATTAAAGGAAAAAATAAGTAGTGGTGAAAATACAATTGGTATATTTGTTGGAATTTATTCACCTGCTATTGTTGAAATGTGTGGTCATGCTAATTTCGATTTTATTGTAATCGATGATGAGCACGGGGCATTTAGCTATAGCGAACTAGAGAACATGATCAGAACTGCCGAACTAGTGAATTTGGTACCCATCGTGCGTGTTTCGTATGATGATTCCAGTATTCAGAAGGCATTGGATAGAGGAGCTAAAGGTCTCCATATTCCAATGGTTAATACAAAAGAAGATGCTCTTCAGGTTATTCAAAGAGCAAAATATCCTCCTATAGGAAATAGAGGTGCAGCCTATTCACATCGCGCAGCAAGATACGGAAAAGATGTTGGCGAAAATTTTTTAGATTCTTCCAATGAACAACTTTTAATAAGTGTACACATAGAAACCCCAGAAGCTGTTAGAAATTTTGAAGAGATAATGAGTGTGGAAGGAATAGATTTAGCTTTTCTAGGAACCACTGATTTATCAGTTAGCATGGGTTACCGAGACGGGATTCATCACAAAGAAGTAAAAGATGCAATCTCCCAAGTATATGAAAAAGCAAAAAAAATTAATGTGCCAATAGGGACAGTAGCGAATAGTGTGGATGCAGCAAATCAAGCATTTGAGGATGGCGCGGTTTATGTTGTTTCAGTTGGTACGACACTAATTTCCAATACACTATTGAATTTCGTCCACTCGACGATAAATTCGGAAATATGAAGGAGATCAGGGATGATTAGTTCGATAGATAACCTGATAGTGGGATATCAAGAGAGGAAGTTTTCTCCGACTGAAATTACAGAATGGTATTTGAAGAGAATTAAAAAATTAAATCCTCAACTTAATGCGTTCATTACAATTACTGAGGATACAGCTCGTCAACAAGCCAAATCAGCAGAAGATAAAATGACTTCCGATATAGTGAAAGAGCTGCTAGGTGTACCGATTTCATTTAAGGATTCAATTGACACGAAAGGGATCTTAACTTCCAATGGCTCCCATCTTGATGCGGAAAGGTATCCAAAAGAGGATGCTGAAATAGTTAAATTGCTAGAGCGAGAGGAAACTGTGTTACTTGGTAAAACCAATATGTATGAATACGGAGCAGGGATAACTTCGGAAAATACAAATTTCGGTGATATTGTAAATCCATTAAATCCTAAAAAGACTGCAGGCGGATCTAGTGGCGGTTCAGCTGTAGCTGTCGCTTCGAATTTATGTTTAGGATCGGTTGGAACGGATGCTTCAGGTTCGATTCGTGTACCTGCTGCCTGTTGCGGAGTAGTAGGGATAAAACCAACATATGACCTAATAAGTACAAGGGGAACAACTCATTTATCTTGGACTTTGGATCACACTGGTGTAATTGCAAATAGCGTAAAGGACACTGCTATTATGTTGCAGGCCGTCACGAGAAACGTTTATGTTCAAGACAATTCGTTTAAGTTAACAGGTGTAAAGATTGGTATCCCTACACATTATTTTAATGAAGATAGTGAAATAGAAGTCAGAAAAGCTTATGAAAAAACAATTCATCAAATTCGAAAGCTTGGTGCGCAGATTGTAGAAGTAGACACTTCTTTTTTAAGTGATGTAGTGAAAGTTTCTAGAACGATTGGGACTTCCGAGATGGGTGTTGTGCATATGGAGAGAATTGCTGAAAATCCTCAATTATATAGCAAAGAATTACAACAAACATTTGAAAGAAGTAAAGGGATTTCAGCAATGGATTATATTGGTGCCTTACAAAAAAGAGAGGAATGGAAGCAGAAAGTTTCCCAGATCTTTTCGATCGTAGATGTAATGATGACACCAGTAATGCCTATCATACCACCGGGTGTGGAGATGAATGAGAAAGCCTTTGGAAATGAAACATTAGGAGATTGCATGGTTCGTTATACAAATGTTTTTAATTTAACTGGACATCCAGCTCTATCTCTTCCCACCGATACTATCGTCCATGGCATACCAATTAGCGTACAATTAGTTGCTGGACATCACCAAGAAGTAAACTTGTTCCGTGTCGGTCGTGCCTACGAACAATATATTTTGGCTTAAATTTATACAATGACTAACAAAAAAATTGTAGGAAACTCCTATAAATAGTAGCGATTGTCGGAAAAATAATAAATTTTTTTAGTGCCTTTAAACCTTTCTAATAGAAAACTGAAAAGGGGTATGTTGGATGAAAAAGCCTGTAAAGTTTTTAAAAGTATTGCTTATTTCCACATTAGCACTTTTATTAATGGTGGCTGGGTGCAGTGATTCAAATTCCACCCAAGGATCTACTGATGATGATTTGGAAGGAAAGACTGTAAAAGTACTTTTGTCAGCGGGTGATATAGGTCAGTTTAACTCTTGGAAAGAAAGAAGTAAAAAGTTTACGGAAGATACAGGTATAAAAATAGAATTTATTGAAACACCTTACGAAAATCTACTAGAAAATATAACGTCAGACGGTATTGCCAACAGTGGTGCATATGATCTTGTTGTATTCCTAGATTCTATGGGATCTTCCATTAGTCAGTTCTTAGAACCACTGGATGAGTACGCGGCAAAAGACGACTATAACCTTGATAGGTTTCCTTCCTCTATCCTAGACTTATCTACTTTCGACGATAAAGTATATAGCCTCCCAGTTAGGGCACATGTTCAGATGATGTTTTATCGTCAAGACATTTTTGATCAGCTCAATCTAGAAGTACCGACAACTTGGGAAGAATTTGAAAGTACAACTAAGAAAATTTCAGATGAAACTAATCTGGATGGGGTTGTACCTTATTATGGGGCTGGTAATAATGGCCAAAATATACCTATGTGGACTAGTTACTTATGGAGTAATAATGGTGATATTTTTGATGAGAACTATAAACCGATTTTCAATAATGAAGAAGGTATAGAAGCGACACAACGTTATATTGATCTTCTTGTCAAGGATAAAGTTGCGCCAAAAGGTTCAGTTACGTTTGGAGAGCAAGATTCCAGAACGTATTTCAAACAAGGCAAAGCAGCAGTTTGGCTTGGCTGGTGGTGGGTCTATTCTGAGTTTAATGATAAGGAAGCATCAAGTCCCGAAGTGGCTGGAAACGTGAATTTCGCCCCGGTTCCGGGCTGGGAAGATAAATCGATTTCTTCGAACGTGAGTACATTCCCACTTGCTATGATGAAGGGATCTAAGAATAAAGAAGCAGCCTGGGAAGTATTAAAATGGATTTCTGAGCCAGAAGAGGAGCTTGATATTGTATTGAAAACATGGAAAGAAGAAATTCCTTCAAAAGAGTTTTCAACAGTAATCACTCAAACAGAAAACTTGAAAAATGAAGAATTAAATGGCCTGACAAACGATTTTTATTCTGTAGCTGCAGATGGATTTGAGAATGCTAAAACTTTGCCGCAAATTCAAGAATGGCCACAAGTAGCAGATATTATTAGTTCTGCAATTTCTAAAATGGCAACCGGAAAACCTGTAGAGTCCACCTTAAACGACGCTGCTGAACAAGTAGAAAAATTACTAGATAACGCAGGCTATTATAATAAGTAAAACAATCGAAAAACTACCACGCTTAGTTTTGGCGTGGTAGCACTAAAGATAAATCAACGAAGAACAACATACTTGATATGTAGGGGGGAAACGATATTGAAAAGTAGGTTATTTAAATACACCTTGTTAGCCCCAGCATTAATCTTGATTGCGGTTACAACGTTTTATCCCTTAATGCGCTCTTTTTGGATTAGCCTTCATGATTGGGATCTAAAGAAGTCAGCCGATATGGGTGATTTTGTTGGCTTTCAGAATTACACGCGTGCATTTTCAGATTTCCAGTTTTGGCATAGCGTAGGTGTAACATTTATATTTGCAGGAAGCACAGTTGTTTTGACCTTAGTCTTAAGCATAATGGTAGCGCTTTTATTAAGTAAGGATAAAAAATATCTATCTTATATCAGGGCAGTGTTAATAATCCCGTTTGCCATGAGTCCAGCGTTAATTGGTTACTCATGGAGATTTATGCTTAATTCCGACTATGGATTGTTTGACAAAATCATTGGTTTTTTAATACCTCCACTATCAGATGTTGTTTGGTTGGGGACAAATACAACGTCCATGATGGCACTCATATCTGTTGTTGTATGGATATGGCTACCATTTATGAGTCTAATGTTTATTAGTGGTTTAATTGGTATGCCTGCCGAAGTATTTGAAGCAGCAAAAGTTGATGGTGCAACACCTTTGCAAATTATATTTAAGATTACGTTACCTATGTTGAAACCTATTATTTTAATCGCGTCAATCCTAATGACTATGTTTACGCTGAAAGCATTCGATCCAGTTGTGACTTTAACACACGGTGGACCGGGAAATTCAACAGAGGTATTGAACTACTTCATTTATAAAACAGGATTTCGTTATTTTGATATGGGTTATTCCGCTGCAGTCGGCTATATCCTTGCATTCATCACCATCATATTTGTCATTGTTTACATGAGAAAATTGGTGAAGGGAGATGATTGGAATTGATAGCAAATATAATAGCTCATATTAAGGCGCCATCTCATGAAAAGAGACGGACACCTTCATTGAAATTAACTTCTATATTGGAAGTCTTGAGTGTACTACTTGTGATAATATTTTTGTTTCTTCCAATTATTTGGATTTTTATAACGGCATTTAAACCGGAAGCAGCAACTTATACTACGAGTATAATTTTTAAAGCGACTTTGGATAATTTTAAAGCTGTATTCGGCTCAGGTTTTAATTTTGGAAAATACTATTCAAATAGTTTAATAGTAGCACTAGTTACCTTATTGATAACAATTCCAGTCAGTATACTTGCATCATATAGCTTATCCCGTTTTCAAATGAAGGGGAAACAAATTTTTATGTTTGCTATTTTAGCAACACAGTTTATCCCACTAATAGTAAATGTCATTCCTTTTTTCTTGATGTTTAGAGACTGGGGACTGCTTGATACAACAATCGCTTTGATTATTGTCAATCTTGGCCACACGATTCCGTATGCAATTTGGTTAACAAAAGGATTTATCGATAGAATCCCTATTGATATTGAGGAAGCCGCATCAATCGACGGGGCAAGCCGCCTTCAAATTCTCTGGCATGTATTATTACCACTTGCTATGCCAGGGATTATTACAGCAACCGTTTTTTGTTTCGTCATAACTTGGAACGAATTTATGTTTGCACTTGTATTAACACAGCAAGAGGCAGTTACATTACCTGTCGCACTTTCATTCTTCACAGGTGAAAAAGGAGTGTTATGGAACCAAATGGCTGCAGCGGGCATCGTATTCGTATTACCTACTGTTATATTTATGTTGCTAGTACGTAAACAATTCATTCTTGGTATGACTTCAGGTGGGGTAAAGTAACCATCAAATAAAAAATAGAAAACAAGAAGATAAAAAATATAAACAAAAGAGGACGGATAATATGGCGGATGAAAAAAGAGAAAACACAAGAGTTGCAGTAAAAGAAAGAAATACAGAATTAAAATTAAATACATTAAATAAAGATCAATCAAACTTTATTTATTATGCCGATAGTGCAGATGTTAACATGATTGATTCTAACGACGATTACGACTATATCAATATTGCAGAATCCCAACAACGAAAGCAAGAAATGAAAGGATTTAATCCTGAATACAATAATATCGTTGACTATATTGTAAAAATCACCAGACAGATTTGGAAAGAGAAGGATATTGGGCTGATCTATGATACGTACAGCACTGGCGTTGCAGTGCATAAAGGTCTAGTAAATACCCATGGTGTCAATGAAGTTATCTCTGGTACGTTGCAAACGTTACATGCATTCCCGGATCGAAAAGGATTGGGGTGGAATGTAATTTGGTCGGGTGATGATGAAAATGGCTTTTTCACATCTCATAGAGGACGCTCAGCCGCTACAAATTTAGGTGACAGTTTATATGGTCCTGCCACAGGAAAGAAAGTAATATTTAGGACGAGTGCGGATTGTCTAATCAAAAATAATAAAATTTATGAAGAATGGTTAGTTATGGATACCTATCATCTAGTTCAACAATTAGGATTGGATCCAGTTGAAGTGGCTAAAAAATTGGCTATGTCTACGCGTAAACTGGTGCCGACTATTCAATTGGGTTTACCCGAGACAGCGGAAACAGGGTTGCCACCGAAGCTTTATAAACCATCCTCTGATGAGTTTGAAATTGGAGAGTTTATGCAGCTTGTCTTTAATCGAATTTGGATAAGACGTTCATTTAATTACGTTAAAGAGTATTATGAAGAAAATGCAGTCGTACATTTTGTTTGTAATAGAGATATTGTTGGAGTAAATGAAATTCAAGGAATGTTCATTAGTTTATTTGCTTCTGTTCCAAATGGAAAGGTAATTATTGAACGGATTACTTGTAATAAAAGAGAAACAGAAAATGATTGGGATGTAGCTGTTCGTTGGAGAATCCAAGGTGTCCATGAAGGTACTGGATATTTCGGTTCGCCAAGTGGCAAAGGGATTGATATTTCTGGAATAAGCCATTATAAAGTGCGAAATAAAAAAATTGTAGATGAATGTTTACTTTTTGATGGAATCGAAGTTTTGCGTCAAATTTATACTCCTAGCGATCATGAACTAGATGAAGAGGGTCAAGCATTATTTAATGGTATTGAAGACGGGAATTTTCCAGGAGTCTCTTAATAACTCCAAGGAATAACACAAATCTAAAAAATGATGGCCAGTAATAAACTCGAAACATAGAGAGAAGTTAATTTATCTCATGAAGTGCTTTTATTTTTCACTGATTTCAAATACAAAGATACATTTTATGGAGGAGGCCCTATATTGGAATACTTAAAAAAAGAGAGCATTCTTGGTAACAAATCTCATAATGACGTTGAGAACACCGTGAAAACGATTATAGAAAATGTTAAAAAGAAAGGCGATAGTGCTGTTCAAGAGTATGAAAGAAAATTTGGTAATTCAGATCGTCAGGTGCGGGTGGGTGATAAGGAGATTGAAGATTGTCATAATATACTTCCCAAAGACACAAAGCTTCTGATTGACCGAATTGTTGATAGAGTATCTGAGTTTGCAAAGGCCCAGATGGAATGTATATCACCTTTCGAAAAAGATTTTGGAGAAGGTATTAGAATGGGACATAGGGTGGTACCCATTGAAAACGTTGGTGCGTATATTCCAGGCGGAAGGTTCCCATTGCTATCCTCTGGACCTATGGTTGTTGCTCCTGCAAAGGTTGCCGGTGCAAAAAGAATAATAGCATGCAGCCCAGCTAACTACCAAGGGGGAATTCATCCGGCTGTATTATATGGATTGGTGCGTTCAGGTGCAACAGACATTTTTGCGATTGGAGGAGCACAAGCTATTGCGGCAATGGCTTATGGAACAGAATCCGTACCGGAAGTAGACATAATTTCTGGTCCCGGAAATATGTTTGTGGCAGAAGCGAAACGTCAAGTTTTTGGAAAGGTTGGAATTGACCTAATTGCAGGGCCGAGCGAAGTAATGGTATTAGCGGATGAGTATGCTTCGCCAAATAAAATTGCGGCGGATTTACTCGCACAGGCAGAACATGATCCTTACGCTCGTGCAATTCTCGTGACAACATCACGTGAAATCGCCACTTCAACATTAAAAGAAATTGAGAACATTTTATTGACATTCTCTGCAGCATCTCCAGCACATGAATCATGGGAAAGTAGAGGAGAAATAATATATGTAGAATCGTTACAAGAAGGTTTAAATGTTGGTAACGATTATGCAATCGAGCATTTACATTTACATGTCAGAAATAGTAAAGAATTAACTTCAAAACTCTATAATTATGGCTCATTGTTTATTGGCGAGGACAGTTCTGTTGTGTTCTCAGATAAAGTTTCTGGAACGAATCATACACTTCCTACTCAAAAAGCAGCGAGGTATACAGGAGGTTTATGGGTTGGGAGTTACCTAAAAATATTAACACATCAGGAGATAACTGGTCCTGGGGTTCAATATTTGGCTTCTCATGCAGAGCAACAATCAGATATCGAGGGGTTAGAGGGTCACAAATTATCGGCGACAGTTAGAATGGGTTGATGACAAGATAGTGACTCATAGCTAAAGCAAGTGCTTGGCTTGTAGGTATATGGGACTCATTAATGTTCGCTATCTTCCTATACATCATTTTTCCTCTAGTGAATTTTTCTTTCAGTTAGTTGGGCCAATACATCGAACCATTTACCCCATAGCTAATATGTTATATCTGAAGCTTTTAGTTAATGGAGGGGGAAAGGTCAGAAAACCCCCATATCAGTCAACCAAATGAAATTTAAAAAATATCTATTACTTAGATAAAAAGAAAGACGCTGACGGAATTCAATCTGTCAGCGTTTAATTTTTATGTTCATCTCACAATAGCTTCCTGAATACTTCTTTAATCACTGGTACCTATAAAAGTCAGACGCCATTCCGAATATATAACCCGGAATGCCAAAAGCTTTTCTTATAAAATGACTGTTTGAAAAGCTAGGTGAAAATGACTTCTCGGGCAGCCAATAATTAATAAAGAATATCAAATTTTGGCGTGCCTATGCATCATACAACTTAGAGATAACTTTAAATTCCATACGTATTGACAAAGGTACCTGTTAACATACAATGTGATTGATTCATTCAAAAAAACTCCTTCGACTGCGAAAATACTTTTTTCTGGTAATGGTTGGTGCGAAGGTACTGAACACTATCTTCTGCAATTATATAAGCCTGCCGTGTGTATAAGTACAAAGTGTACATGACTTTATTTTTGTCGACAATTTTTACAGACAGTTAAAGTTTGAGCAGATTCAGTTTTAATAGAATACAACAGCTTTATTCGTTTACGTCCACAAACTGGGCAGTTTCCACGCGAATTGGACGGCAGCCTTTTTAAAGTTTTCCCCCGGTTTCTTTTCGCCATTGCTAATCACCTTTATAGTAAGGATTTATCTATCTCTGTAGTAGATGATGATAAGGAGAAAATGTTGACGATAGAAAGAGAAAATCGTCAACATTCTTATTGGATTCTGAATGTGATCGGGGTTTTTTGTCTCTAAACAAGAAAAACGTCTACAGAATAGCACTTCATTGTGCTTCGTAGACGTTTTTTATTTATTTTCTTGTCCAAGTCGATTGAACTGGGACGTTGGCATCCAACAACAGATTCATGACTGGACATCTTTTTTCGACAGCCTGTTTCAATAGTTCGATCCGTTCCTCAGTCTCTTCCGTTGTCAATACCACATCAAACTGGACAGATTGGAAGTGTGGAGAGACACCTTCGACCCCTGCTAATCCTTGAAGATCTAGTTCACCTGAATTGGAAAATTCAGCAGCTTCGTATGAAAATTTATGTTCTTTCGCAATGAGGGCGATCATGACAGATGTACAGCTGCTAAGACTCGCTAACACAAGTTCTACTGGATTCGGCCCTTCGTTCTTTCCTCCGAGGTTCTCAGGTTCGTCTACAATAAACGGTTCAAATGATCGGATGTCAATCTCAGTTTGTACTCCGCCTGTCCACTTCCCGCTTGTTTCCACTTGAATAAGTTGTTTTGTTGTCATGGGAATCACTCCTGTAAAGTATAGTAAGTTAATTGGTTTTATAAACTATAAACTATATTTTTAGAAAAATCAAGTCGCTTTAAAACTTCGAGCTTTTCACTCAGTTGAAAATTGAACTAGGCTAAAATATTTCTTTACGGCGTCTGAACCCAGTAGGCCACGTCATTGATAGCTGCATCCAATAGTTAAGTAACTTTGTCCTATTCGACCTATATGCATCATACATTTGTATGAATAACAGGAGGGGGAGCGGATGGGTTGGCGAAAATTAAAAGAAATTTAGACTTAGTGTGTTCATCGCTTGGAATAGTTTTAACATTTCTTTTGATTATGACAGCTGATAAACTACTTGATCCAATAAAAGGAAGACAGGATTATCATCTTAAAGGAGAAAAGTTCAGTGGGTTCTTCAGGAAAATGGGAAATGAAATTTCTGAAATCTGTGGATTACCTGCCACTGCCCCAGTTGAAAATACGTATAATGTTTTTAGCAATCTAATGATACCGTTATTATTAGTATGTATCTCTTTAGCAATTGCTTGTTTCACATTTGGTTATCTTCTGAAAACAATGATATATTCGGATGATGTGTGGATTAATAAGGTCTTAAGTGGTATGTTGGGGGTATTATATCTTGGCGTGATTATACTAACTGCCCGTATTGCATGGTTTCTTTTCGTGCTTAACTTAAAAGTGTTCATAGGTTAGACAGTATGAAATCCTGAGTATGTAAAAACGGCTATAAATTGCATACCTTATTTCTTTTACCTAACACTTATAGCCGCTTGTAAAACCAATATGAGTGTTGTGATTGCGAGAAGTTTTTATGAATAATATAAAAATTGTATCCGACTTGGAGAAGTGTCGAAATTGAGTGGGCGGCCAAGTGTTTTTAGACATTTAGTTTCCAAGCAATTACTACTTTTGGTTACCTCATGACAAACAAGCCATCGCATAATATTCTAAACATCACCCGATCAATATCCCCACGTAAATGGAAATAGAAGCTTTATTTGTATCTTTAAAATATGTATTTACTGATATCAATAGATATGCAATGCTGCTATGTGGGTATCTATCATCAAGAAAAATATTTTATATTGTGAAGGTCTTTCGCCAAAGTAAGGATTTGGTGAAAGACCTTTTTGTCATTTAGTAGTTAAATATTCTTATTAATTTCAACTTCTTCGTTTCGGGTAAAAGTACTTAATCTCTAAATAATATATGTGAATTTTTGATTAGAAATCTATGGCAGCAGTCAAAATATATGAAGAGTAGGGTGTTTTTACTATTTTTCAAATAGTTAGATAACTATATTGACAAATAGTCTCTATTTATTTAGTATACATATAAATTGGTTATAACCAGTTGAAGGGGAAGATAAATGGACAAAATGATGTAGCAAAAGAAATATTGTCGTTGAGAGCATGTACTATGGCGAATTGTGTTTAAAGAAAGAAATGGCTCTTTGTGAAATAAGAGAGGGAGGTCTAATCAGTAGAGTTTGAACAACTAAAAATGTTTACGGTTTATTACTTTTATTAGAGGAGGAATGGTACGTATGAAGAAGAAACTTATTGTGAAAAGTATTTTATCTATGCTTTTGATTTCGCCGTTAGTTGTTGGCCATGTTCACGCGGAGATATTGGATAAAGAACCTAATGTCCATAGACAATGGAAGTTAAAATACCAAGAGAACTTTAATAAAAAATTACCAACAGAAGAAACAAATTGGATTCTTGATAGCTATGGAGATGACAGCCCTTGGCATGTAGATCATCTTGACGACGATGGTGACTTTTTCAAAATCCAAGGAGGAGATGATTTTTTAAAGCAGCTTAATAGTTTTGATTTGTTACGAAAACAGATGAAGTTTGGAAAAGATGGCTGGCTGACTGCAGAGTTTGCGGTTAGGGACTATGATAAAAATGGGTTACCAGACACAGAAGCATTATTAGAAAATGTTCAATTGAAGAATGGAGGACAGGCTGCGAAGCTATCGACTAGCTTTGATTCAGGTTTAATCATTCGGTCCACAGAAGCTTTACCATCTGAATATAGAGTGGAATATGTGTTGAAAAATATAGACTTTGGTGGAAAAAGGAATGATAGCTTTCATTACGATGATAAGTTTAATGGCTATACAATGGATCAGCGTAAATCAAATCACCCATGGAAAAGAAACGGTGAATTTACTGGGGACTCCAATCATACGAATAAGAATTTCGGAGATGTAACGAATGAAAACGGTTACTATTTCTTATCCATTATGGACTATGAAAAACCTGCGCCCCATAACAATGTTTTTATCCATAATCATAGGAAAATAGGTATGGATGCGTACAACACTGATGCGACGTGGGCAAATTCATATGCAACTTGTAATCCTTCTACTGGGGAGTTATATAAGCAACTCAGTGACAAAAGTTCAAATAACGCGATAAATGGTATTTTCTTTGCAGGAGATACATTTAGAGATAAATCGATGGCTTATAATTCTTTTTTATTTGAAACTGAATGTGGATCCCTATCTGACACAGATACAGAGTATTCCATTATTTCTAATGCTGAAATTCAGCCTGAATTAATGCCTGATGAGGATTATAAATTTGCTATCGAGCGTAATAAAACAGGTTATGTAATGGAAATGACCGGGAACTTTAAATATATTGGGAAAAAAACGTTGCGATATGAAAGGGAATTTATTCAAGATGGCAGACCAATTTGGCATTATAATAACACTCCAGAAGAATATGATGGTCAGTATAATTCCACACTCACTTTTACTGGTCCACATGGCAGTTACTCTGTAGAACAATGGCCTGAAGGCTCTGCATACCCTGATAATTTCGTCATTGGAATCCCGCATATCAATTATTACGAAGGGTCGGCAGTTATCGATGACATAAAACTTTTCGTCCCACGGAACAACTCTTGGTAATATTTATTTGTCAAATCAGTATGGTATGTAAAATTTGACCTTATCTAAAATCAGTATTCACCTCGCCACTTTTTTTAGTGGTGGGGTGAATTTCATTTGTTTTACATTCTGGCAAGGGAAGAGACTTTGATTAAATAGAAATAATATTTCCTTAGGTTTTCAAAGATTTTAAATGGAGTAAGTTGCACAGTCGCTATAAAAACTAAGTAAATGTATATTTTACTCTAGTATTTTTGTGTATTTTTTACTAAAACCCTTTACATTCTCAGAATACTTTGTTAGTATAAAAAATATACAAGTGGTTATAACCAGGTAGTCGCACGTAACTATCTGAGTTTTAAGTGTCATATAGTTAGGGGGTGCAAAAACTATGGATAAGAGTAGTAAGGTACCACTTTATTTGCAACTGATGGAGGTACTAATCAAGAAGATTGAAGGAAAAGAGTATGCTGAGCATGAGCAACTACCATCCGAACGCGATCTTTGTGAAATATATAAATTAAGCCGGATAACAGTAAGGCAAGCACTTCAGGATTTAGAACGCGAAGGATATATTTATAAATTGCATGGGGTGGGTACCTTTGTAGCCTCAAAATCATATAATCAAAACTTAGTTAAATTATATAGCTTTACTAATGAAATGGAGAAGTTAGGAAAGAAGCCTACGACAGAAGTATTATCTTTCAATGTGATCGCGATTGATGATCGATTAGCCAAAAAAATGAACTTATATACATTAGAAGAAGTCTATAAAATTGTACGATTGCGATTTGCGGATGGTAAACCACTAATGTTTGAAACTTCTTATTTACCTAAAAAAACATTTCCAAATTTAACTGAAAAAGACTTAAATGAAAGACCGATGTATGAGGTGTTTCATCAGGACTATCAAATTGGTGTTACAAAGGCAACGGAACGACTGTCGGCTACACTTATACAAGAGCAAGAGGCCCAATATTTAAATGTTAAAAGTAATCAACCTGGAATGTTAATTAAGCGTTATGCATATCATCAGGATCAATTGATTGAGTATACTATCAGTGTAGCACTTGGAGATAAGTTCTCGTATACCGTCGAATTAACGTAAAGAAAAGTCTAATACATGCTATCTAAGTAGTTTTATATTAGATTTTTCATCTAACTGGTTATGACAACATAACCAATAAGGAATATAATTATCTAATTGATAAAAGTGGAGGTTTAACATGTTCAACTTAAATCAAGAAAATTTAATAGAAATGAAAGCGCTTCAAACCGCTGGTGAAATTTACCAGCAACCAACTGTCTGGGATGAGTTGATTTCTTCACTAGCTCAGAAAAAAGCTGTTACTCAAAATTTTATACAATCGATTTGTCGTAAACATGAGTTGGTAAGAGTTATTTTTACAGGTGCAGGTACATCTGCGTTCGCGGGGGATACAATTGTCCCTATATTGCGTAAACAAAATCAAGAAAATAAGTGTTTGCAATTCGAATCCATCCCTACAACCGATATCGTTTCAAATCCAAAGGAATATTTGATTCGTCATGTTCCTACAATTATGGTATCTTTCGCTAGATCAGGGAATAGCCCAGAAAGCGTTGCAGCTGTCTCTTTAGGGAGAGAAATTATTAAGGATTTTTACCAAGTCGTTGTAACTTGCAATAAGGAAGGGAAGCTTGCAAATAATATTATAGATGATGAAAATAGCATGACAATTCTGACGCCTGAAAAAGCAAATGATCAAGCGATGGCTATGACTAGTAGTTTCACAAGTATGCTAATTGCCGCGTATACGGTTTTTGCAGATGACGAAATGATAGTGAATAATATGAAGGCGGTTATTGAAAGCGGTAAACGTTTAGTCGAAACCGTATCTGATCAAGTGGATGAGATTTTGAAATTTAATTTTGAGCGTATTATTTATTTAGGATCTGGAATTTTAGGACAGCTTTCACATGAAGCCGCTCTAAAAATGTTGGAACTATCAGCGGGTCAAGTAGTGGCGATGCATGAATCTTCATTAGGTTTTCGACATGGACCTAAGTCGATCTTAAATGATAAAACGGTAGTTGTTCTTTTTGTCTCACAGGATTCTCATACAAGAAAGTATGATCTGGATATCTTGCGTGAAATAGCTTCAGACCAATCTGAATTAAAGATTGTTGTATTAACAGATAAACGTGATGCTGTAGTCGAAGAACTTGCGGATTGGATAATCCCCGTTAGTTCAGAGAATTTGGAGTTATCCAGTGACTTTGATCTAGCTTTGCTATATGTAATCTTTGCTCAAGTCTTTGCAATGAAAAAGTCTCTGCAACTTGGCATCACACCAGATAATCCAAGTCCCGAAGGTCGAATCAACCGGGTAGTTGAGGGCGTTACCATTTATAACTATATCAACTAAAAAGGAATGTTATTATGCTGAAAAATATACTAACTAAAGAAACGGTTGTTGTAGAAGAAGCATGTGATACATGGCAAAATGCGGTACAAAAAGGCGGAATATTATTAAAAAGAACAGGGGCTATTGAGGATGGTTATATTACAGCGATGGCAGAGTCCGTTGAGAAGAACGGTCCGTATATGGTCATTGCCCCAGGAATTGCCTTGCTTCATGCAAGGCCAGAAGATGGTGTAAATGAAGCGTGTATGAGTTTACAAATCCTAAAAACTGGTGTGCCTTTTGGTCATGAAGAAAGAGATCCGGTAACTTTAGTTTTTGCATTTGGTGCAGTGGATGCACAATCTCACTTACAAGCATTACAGCAATTAATGGAATTATTTAATGATGAGGATAGATTAACTAAGCTTAGAAACTCTCAGAGTGTAGAAGAAGCATTAATACTTCTAAATGAATTATAAACTAGTGAAAAGGGTGAAGATTATATGATGGCATTAAATTATATTGAGCAAATAGAGGAGATTATTAAAAAAGTGAAGGCTACCCAAATGGATGCAATTCATGAAGCTTCTTCGTTAATCAAAGAGGCAGTCAAAAACGAACGATTGGTTCATGTTTTTGGCTGTGGACATTCTCAAATGTATGCAGAAGAAATTTTTTACAGAGCCGGTGGGTTAGTGGCTGTCAATCCGATACTTGAGCCTGCTTTATCTTTAAGACCTGAAGCTACAAAAAGTACCTGGTTTGAAAGGTTAGATGGCTATGCGAAAAAAATTCTTGATAGTGAAGAAGTAGAAAAAGGAGACGTCATCATTATAGCTTCGACGTCGGGAAGAAACTCAGTCCCAATTGAAATGGCATTAGAAGCAAAGGAAAAGGGATTAAAGGTGATTGCGTTAACATCAACTGAATTTACTAACGACGTTACATCTAGACATGTATCTGGGAAAAAATTAATCGATATTGCGGATGTCGTTCTGGATAATTGTGGAGTTAGTGGAGATGCAGTAATTGAAGTAGAGGGGTTTGCAACAAAGTTTGGTCCTACATCTTCTATTATAGGATTTATGATTTTGCAAAGCATCATCGCACAAACCATTAGCGATCTAGTAAAGGAAGGAACTGAGCCGAGTGTATGGGTGAGTTCTAATTTAGATAAAGGTGACGACATTAACAAAGGACATATAAAAAATTACAAAAATCGAGTTAAATGTTTATAAAATAAAAAAAGAGGAGAATTCGTATGAAAATTTATACAGTTTGTGGAATGGGTTTTGGAACTAGTCTAATGGTGAAGATGACAATTGATGATGTTTTAAAAGAGATTGGTAAAGAAGCAAATGTTGAGGCAATTGATATGGGTTCAGCGAAAGGTCTGAGTGCAGATTTATTTGTTACTTCTAACGATATGCAAGGCTCGTTTCCAAGTGTTGATGCTCCAGTAATTTATTTGAAGAACATGGTAGATAAAGCAGAAATTCAAGACAAGATTAAAAACTTTTTTGAAACGGAATAAGAAGGATCGTGTTGGCGGAAAGGATAGAAGAACGGCTATAAAGGAAATGGGGGGATACACGTGCTTGAATTCATAATTCAATTATTGACAACACCAGCCATCATGCTCGGGCTAGTAGCCTTAATAGGTCTATTAATTCAACGTAAGGCATTTAGTGAAGTTGTTAAAGGAACTTTCAAAACTATTTTAGGTATACTCATTTTAAGCGCTGGGGCGGCTATTATTGTTCAATATATTACGCCGTTCAGTGAAATGTTTACACAAGCTTTTAAATTGACGGGAGTTGTACCGTTTGATGAAGCAGTAATAGGTGCTCTATCAGAAAGCGTTACTGAAATAGCTCGAAATACATCATTGATATTAGCATTTGGGTTCATTGTAAATATCATTCTAGCAAGGTTTTCACCATTTAAGTATATCTATTTGACAGGGCATATGCTTTGGATTATGTCAGGAGCTTTAGCTTGGGCTTTTTATGATCTAGGGTATTCTACTACGGAAGCAGTATTATGGGGTTCTTTAATTCAAGGACTAGTTTTAGTTCTATTTCCGGCTTTAGCTCAGCCGGTTATGAGGAAAATTACTGGTAATGATGAAATTGCGTATGGACATTTAACGACAAGTGGTGTTGTTTTATCAGCTTATATTGGGAAACTATTTGGAGATGCTTCGAAAGATTCTGAGGAAGTTAAAATGCCTAAAGGTCTGGAGATGTTTAAAGACACGGCAATTTCAATTTCAACAGTCATGTTAATTTTGTATTTAGTCACAACTCTTGTGGCGGGACCTAAGTTTGTCAGTACATTAAGTGGGGAGCAGAATTGGCTAGTGTTTTCCATCGTTCAGGCTTTTGGTTTTACTGCTGGAGTTCTCGTTTTACTTCAGGGGGTAAGAATGTTTTTGGGCGAAATTGTTCCAGCATTCCGTGGTGTTGCGGTTAAATTGGTTCCAGGCGCAAAACCAGCACTCGATGTGCCTGTAATTTTTGGGTTTGCTCCAACTGCTTTAATGATCGGTTTTGTTTTCTCCGTAATTGGTATGATTATTGGAATGTTTGTCTCCAAAACATTTGGTACGGTTATTCCCCTACCTTCTATAATAGGGGGATTCTTTACAGGGGGAGCAGCTGGTATATTCGGAAATGCCCTAGGAGGAAGACGCGGCGCTATGATTTCAGGCGTAGTATATGGTTTGATTTTAACTATACCTGTTGCTTTATTCTATCCATTATTTGGACTAGAAGTATATGGCGTCTCGGGTATTGCACTCTTAGTACCAGATGCGATTATAGTACTTACCTTGCTAAAGGTATTCTCAAGTCTGAATATCATACCTGTCGTTGTAATCCTATCTATTATAGGTGTGCTAGCAACAGGATTTATTAAGAGAAAAAAGAAAACAGAAAATGAAGAGAAAAAAGAAGAGAAGTTTGCCTAGTGAGTGTGCAAATGTTAGCTGACTTAGGGTTGGCATGTCTGAATTATTAGTTTATAAGTGTGGGATAATTGATTTTTTAAAAAGGAAGCAAAAAAATGACATATTATATTTACGCTGATCGATTTCTACTTAAAAACGAAACGAAAAAAAAGGGTTATTTAAAAGTAGAGAATGGAGTTTTCGGTAAATTCAGCAATGAAGCCCCCGAAAACGTTGAGGTAAAGGATTGGTCAGGGTTCACCATAGCTCCTGGCTTGTTCGATACCCATATTCATGGAATCAAGGGATATGACGTCATGGACGGGACAACAGAAGCAATCCAAGAAATTTCGAAAGCGATCGTTCAACTTGGCGTCACCCGTTTCCTACCAACCACTTTAACTTCATCCAATGAAGCATTAGAACAAGCAATCAACGCTATTGTTCGTGCAACGAACAGCGGGCTATCAGGGGCCCAGTCAGAAGGCATATTTTTAGAAGGTCCTTACTTCACTGAAAAACATAAAGGTGCACAAAATCCTGGCTATTTTAAGAACCCTGACGTAACTGAATTTAAAAGATGGCAAGATCTTGCAGACGGAAGTATTGTGAAAATTGCGTTAGCCCCAGAACGGGATCGTGCAATGGATTTTATTAGAGAAGTTCATGGACAGGTATTGGTTAGCATTGCGCATACAGAAGCAGATTTTGATTGCTGTCTGCAAGCAGTAGATAACGGCGCCCGTAACTATGTTCATCTGTTCAATGGGATGTCGGGTCTACATCATCGTGAGCCTGGTGCGGTCGGTGCCGCTTTAACGGATTCACGTGCCTATGCAGAATTAATTTGCGATGGCTATCATGTACATCCAGTTATTGCAGCCATGGCGTTGGAGAAAAAACAAGAAAAACTAGTGTTGATTACGGACTGTATGCGTGCTGGATTAATGCCAGATGATCAATATTATTTAGGGGAATTTCCGGTGAACATTGCAAATGGCATTGCTCGTACGGAAACAGGCTCCCTTGCCGGAAGTACGTTGAAACTGATTGATGGAGTTCGAAACTTACAAAATTGGAGTAATCGTCCTTTACATGAAATATGGCATCGAGGTTCTTTGTCACCTGCAGCTAGTATAGGAAAAGCAGACAAGTTCGGAAGCATCGAAAAAGGGAAAGTTGCAGACTACGTAGTGCTTGGTCAGGATTTGACGGTTATGGCAACAGCGATAGATGGGGTAGTGAACTACGTGAGGGATGATTTCACAAAATGATCCTGCATACGAAAAATCGGTAATTAGGAGGAAACAGTATGACGCATTTACGAAACACAAAGGATATGTTGATTAAAGCCAGAAGAGAAGGATATGCGGTCCCAGCATTCAACATTCATAACCTGGAAACTATACAAACTGTAATCGAGGCTGCAGTTGAAATGAAATCTCCAGTTATTTTGGCTGCGACGCCTGGAACGATGAACTATGCGGGGCGTGCTTATATTCAAGCAATTGCCGAAGTAGCTGCTCAAGAGAATGAAATTCCGATCGCTTTGCATCTAGACCATCATGAAACACTTGAATCTATTGAAGAATCGCTAAAATTAGGAACGAAATCTGTAATGATTGATGGTTCACACAATTCATTTGAAGAAAATATAGAACTAACAAAAACAGTAGTTGAATTGGCACATTCATATGGAGCAACTGTTGAAGCAGAACTAGGCAAACTGGTCGGTCAAGAAGATGATTTAATTGTAGAAGCGAAAGATGCCGCTTATACGGATCCTGAAACCGTAGTAGAATTTGTAGAACGTACTGGAGTAGATACATTGGCCGTTGCAATCGGAACGGGGCACGGTGTGTACGAAACAAAGCCGGAATTAGACTTCGAACGCTTAGAAACAATAAAAAACTTAATCGGTATTCCGATTATTTTGCACGGTGCATCTGGTATCTCTAAAGAAGATGTTCAAAAATGTATTGCACTTGGCTGTGCGAAAGTGAATATTTCTACAGAATTGAAAATACCTTTCTCTACAGCACTTCGCCAATTTTTGATTGAACATCCGAATGAATCGGATACGAGAAAGTATATGGGACCTGCAAAGGAAAAAATGAAAGAAGCTGCCATCAGCAAAATTTTAATTTGTATGAGTGATGGAAAAGCATAATCACTCGCAGTTATAAGTACAAATTGACCAAGAAAGGGTGCAGCTAAATGATACTTACTGTAACCTTGAATCCTTCTGTTGATATAAGCTACAAACTTGAAGATTTTAAGTTGGACGCAGTAAATCGTGTTGGAAACATATCAAAGACAGCGGGCGGAAAAGGATTAAATGTTTCTAGAGTTTTAGTTCAATTAGAAGAAGAGGTTGCGGCTACTGGATTTCTAGGCGGAAGTCTAGGAGGCTTTATCCGTGAACAAATTAATAATCTTTCAATAGGAGATTGTTTTATAGATATCATAGAAGAAACTAGGAATTGTATTGCTGTTATCCATAATGAAAAACAGACAGAAATTCTAGAAAATGGTCCACGGATTAGTAAAAAGGAAGCCAAAGAATTTTTGGAGCAGTTTCAGTCCTTTGTCAATAAAGTAGATATCATTACGATCTCAGGCAGTTTGCCAAGAGGCTTAGAAGCGAACTATTATGGAGAGTTGCTAAAGATTGCTCATGAAAATCAATCGTTCGTATTGTTAGATACAAGTGGAGAGGCGCTCAAATATTCTTTGGAAGGCAACTACAAACCCTTTTTGATAAAACCCAACCAAGAAGAGTTGGAAGAGTTAATAAATCGGAAAATTAATACGGAAACAGACACGATTCAAGCGTTGCAGCATCCGATCCTAAACGGTATAACATGGGTGGTCGTTACTTTAGGTGGTCAGGGCGCATTAGTTCGCTATGAAGAAAAAGTGTACCGTGTGCAAATTCCTGAAGTGAAAGTGATAAACCCTGTAGGATCAGGTGATTCTGTCATTGCAGGGTTCGCAGCAGGTTTCTCACGTAAACTGCCTCCACAAGAAGTAATTAAATATGGAATCGCGATGGGAGTTCTAAATGCAATGCAGGAAAAGACAGGTTCTATTGATACCGAACTTGTAAACAGGTGTATTGGTGAGATAAAGGTAGAAATGTTTAATTGAATCCCATGATCGAACTTTCTATCAGTTAAAGTAGGCTAGGAAGTATTCGAATTAATCTATAAAGGAGATTGAACAATATGATTGAAAAAAACTTTAACGTAATCGATGAGGCAGGCGTTCATGCACGTCCTGCATCTGTATTAGTTAACGTGGCGAATGATTATAAATCAGAAATAAAAATAATTTATAAAGAGAAAACTGCAAATTTAAAATCCATTTTGGGTGTGATGGCTCTTGGAATTCCATTTGGTGAGGGATTTACAATTACGGCGGAAGGAACGGATGAAGTAGAAGCAGTAAAAAAACTAGAAGAAACGTTGAAAACCGAAAGATTGGTTAACGCATGAACTTACAAGGAATCGCTGCATCGAGCGGCATTGCCATTGCAAAGGCTTATCTTCTAGTCGAGCCAGACTTGTCTTTCGATAAAAGAACGATTGAGGACAGCGAAAAAGAAATCGAGCGTTTCCAGTCTGCAATGTCTATCGCCAAAAGTGAATTAAAAGATATTCGCGTAGCTGCTGAGAAAGAGTTTGGAGCAGCAGAGGCAGCAATATTCGATGCACACATCTTAGTGCTGGAGGATCCAGAGTTAATAACACCTATTGAAGAAAAAATTAACATAGAAAGAGTAAATGCAGAATATGCACTTAAAGAGTCAACAGATATGTTTATTGGGATGTTTGAGGCAATGGACAATGAATATATGCAAGAACGAGCAGGGGATATCCGAGATGTAACGAAACGAATTTTGTCTCATTTACTAGGTGTTAAAGTTGTAAATCCAAGTGCCATTTCTGAAGAAGTTATAATTATAGCGGAAGACTTAACTCCTTCAGACACAGCTCAATTAAATCGTATGTATGTTAAAGGTTTTGCAACGAACATAGGTGGGAGGACATCCCATTCCGCAATTATGGCCCGTTCATTGGAAATACCAGCGGTTGTAGGAACCAAAGAGTTAACACAGCATATCAAAGATGGTGATATGGTCATTGTAGATGGGTTAAATGGAATTGTGCATATTAATCCTACTTCTGAGCAAATAGCGATACATGAAAACGAACAACAAAAATACAAGGAACAAAAAGCAGAATGGGCGAAGTTGATAAATGAAAAAACGACTACTTCGGATAACCACTATGTAGAGTTAGCGGCAAACATCGGTAGCCCAGAAGATGTAGCCAGTGTTTTTTCGAATGGCGGAGAAGGTATCGGTTTATATCGAACGGAATTTTTGTATATGGGTAAAGATCGATTGCCTACCGAGCAAGAACAGTTTGAAGCATATAAAATTGTTCTTCAAAAAATGGGGAGTAAACCGGTTGTTGTGCGGACATTAGACATTGGCGGGGATAAAGAACTTTCATATTTAAATCTACCTAAAGAATTGAATCCATTTTTGGGATCCCGAGCAATACGTTTATGTTTGGAAGAACAGCACATTTTCCGAACCCAGTTAAGAGCTCTTTTACGAGCAAGTACATTCGGGAATTTGAAAATTATGTTTCCAATGATTGCAACGCTAGATGAATTCCGCCAAGCTAAAGGCATGTTGGAAGAAGAGAAAAAAATACTCTTAGAAAATGGCACAATAGTTGCAGATGGGATTGAAATCGGCATCATGGTAGAGATTCCTTCAACTGCTCTACTAGCGGATCAGTTTGCAAAAGAAGTGGATTTCTTCAGTATTGGAACAAATGATTTAATTCAATATACGATGGCGGCAGATCGTATGAATGAACGTGTTTCCTACTTGTATCAACCATACAATCCAGCAATTCTGCGGCTTGTTAAGATGGTGATTGATGCGTCACATCGTGAAGGGAAATGGACAGGGATGTGCGGAGAAATGGCCGGAGACGAAATTGCAATTCCAATATTACTGGGTTTGGGATTGGATGAATTCTCAATGAGTGCTTCGTCGATTCTAAAAGCACGCAAGCAAATCAGCCAATTGAAACAAAGCGAGATGGTAGAACTTGCAAATGAAGCACTTAAGCTTGGTACAAATGAAGAAGTTGCCCGGACTGTCAGGATCCGCTGTAATTTATAATGTTGACGATGAACTTTTTATTTCCAAGGTGCCTATGACATTGTTTCCTGGAACAATAAACAGTGAAACTATTAAAACTGGGCATAGGCACTTTTCACATACATAACTGTATAACTTTTACCGTAAATACTGCCGCGTGCGGTATTTTTTCAGCTCTTTTTTAAAGATACTTATGAATGGACTGGCATTTCTAATTTTGTGAGCAGTCTGAACAGAAAGAGTGCGGCTAAATCAATAATCCTAACATTAAAGAAACCACTCGTGATATATCTTCTTTAGCGCAGGGTATCCCAACAATCACTACTTCTGGATTCCTCATGACAAACAAGCCATTCCATGATAACCTATATCTCAACCAATCAATCAAAATAAAGGATGATTTGTGATGGCTCCACTTATTATTTTCATATCAACTATTATTCTATCGCTCATTTTTATGATGGTAAGTGTCCGGAAATTCTATAAAAAAGAATTGAAACGCAAAGGAATTTACGACAATTTCTATTTTAAATATCAATCTGTGGAATGTCCGCACAGCAAACAAAAAAAGCTTTCTGAAACTACTTGGCTTGATCATTTTACAATGAAGCGGGAAATTGGCGGAAGTGTCCAAAGCGGGCTTGCGAAAGTCAGCATTACACGTACACAGCATCGCCTGTTTTGTGAAGAATGCGGAGAAAAAAGGTGGTTCGGTCAGGTGAATTCGATGAGTGAGCTTTGGCCTTTAATATTCGTTTTCTTGAAATACATGCTGGTTACACTATTGTCGCTCGTTGTTTTGGCAAATATTTTTGTGAAAGTTGGTGCTTGGTGGTTTTAGTGTTCGAATAGCGCTTGTTTTCACTTCATAACTTAAATCATATAGTCGATAAATGAACTACCCTTCGTTGCTAGACACTATCTAACAACGAGGGAGCGGTGATCGAATTCACGATTAGCCCTTTCTTTATCTAACCAGCTAAGCCTCCCTTTTATTCCTTGCAAAATGCTCCCTCTCCACCAGAAAAGAAACAAATAAGCTCCCGATAATCGCCCACAAAGGCGCACTAATATTAAAGAAACTCACATCCGACATTCCGATAATCAAAGCAAAAAACGAACCCATTTGAAATTTATTTGCTGAAAAGGCTGTCTTAAGGGAAGTAATAAGAACTCCAAGCATCGCAAGGCCCGCAATCACACTGACAATTACACCAGGCATAGCAATTACCAGTGGCACGACTGCAGCTGCAAACAACCCAAAAATAGAAAATAACCCACCACTGACAACCGCTGCCGCATATCGACTCTCTTTTGTTCCGACCTCTTCGGCAGAACAAATCGCCGTCATCGGCCCAGCGATATTAATAGCATGACCACCGAAAAATGAAGCAATCAGACCAGTACTTGAACCATAAATCGCCATCGCGTTATTCGGCGGTTTATAACCTTGAGCCATTAAAACTCCTGATGCTTGAGCATTTTCCGTACAAATGATAAGCAATGCAAGAGGAACACCAATAGATAAAATGGCATCCAAACTGAACTCGGGCAGCATCAACTGTGGAAGTATGAATGAATTTTGAACAGATTGGATCTGAAATTCATTTGTCATGAGGGCCAGACAAACCGCGACGACCAATGCCACCAAAACAGGGGGAATTTTATTAAAAAGTCGAGTCGACAGTAAAAAAACTATAATAGCTGAACCTGCCAGTAAGGGCGAAAGTGTTATCGCTGTAATCATATCAGTGGCAAAACGGATCATCACGCCAACGATCATCCCCATAACAATAGGCACCGGAATCCATTTCATCACTTTGTCGATGACACCTGACGCACCGAGAAGGATTACGATAATGTGGGCAACCAGATAAGCCCCTACCGCTTCTTTTAATGTAAAATGCGTCAACGCACCGGCAACTAAAACAGCTCCAGCAATTGAATGGGCACCTACGATGGGCTGACGATATTTCAATGCTAAAATCATACCGAGCAGTCCACTGAAAAAATAAATAGCAAATATCCAACTGATCGTCTCGTTGTATGTCAAGCCGCCACCTGTTGCCCCTCCAATGACAATTAAAGCAGGGCCTGTACAGCCGAAGATCGCTGCTACTAAGCCGGAGCTTGCCGTTTTGACGTTTAAATTTTGGCGAAAGTCTTTCAAGTGTGCGGATAAAGTATCTGCTGTCACGTTGACACCCCCTGGACCTACTGTTTTATCTAATATACACCAAACAAAGTCTTTGTATTGTAAATACTTGTGAAAAACCCCTTTTTTCTTCTATTTAGAAGGGAGGGGCAGAAGGATATAATTAGTGATTATTTTTGAGGTAGTTTGTATACAGTATAAAGTAGGATAGATATTGGTTTCTGTTGCCTATACGCCACGCATTCAGAGTCGGTAGATTAGAAGTTGAAGTGGATATTTATCGATTCACCTCCCATGAAGAAATCCTAAATAAGCCTTCGCCTGATTGATCATGTAAAGGCTTTTTAAAACATAAATCGGAAAATTTTTATACTTTAAGTCAAGATATCCAGACTGATTTTCTTTTTTATCAAAGAATCAATAAAATGCGCTAACTCTTGGAAGTAATAGCTCTTATGGTCGTGAACCCTAAATAGCTATCGCGTGGAAAACCCGATAATAAAGGGAAGTATTTGGAAAGAAGAAAGCGATGATACAAACAGAGCAGGCACCTTCCTTCTAAAAATCTAAAATTCTCTGGTATACACAGTTTCCATTAATAAACGTACCATCCACGGTAGTACGCAAATCGAAAGGATCACCATTCCACACAACAAAATCTGCATCTTTTCCAACTTCAATCGATCCAACCCGATCTGCTATCCCTAAGTGCTTCGCTGCGTTCAATGTAATTGCTTGTAATGCTTTTACCTCTGCCAATCCATTTTTAACCGCCAGAATTGCACTTGTCATTAAATGTTCGATGCTTACTACAGGGTGGTCAGTCGTCAAGGAGAAAGGGACATTGGCATTGTCTAACGCAAGGACAGTTTCCCAGCTTTGTTCTGCCAGTTCGAATTTGGGCCGGCTGGACATGGTCGGGCCAACTGCTACTCGAACGTTTCTTTCTGCTAAGAGATCAATGATGAGATGTCCTTCTGTGGCGTGTTCAATCGTAACATCGATTTGAAACTCTTTTTGGAGTCTGAGTATCGTCGCGATGTCGTCCGCTCTATGTGCATGGACCCGCAGTGGAATATCGCCATGTAATACTTTTACGATATGGTTCAGCCCTAGGTTAGGCGGGCAATTTCCTTTTTGTCGATGATCATCATAATATTGTGCCTCCATTAGTTTTTCACGTAAACGGGCGGCAATCCCCATTCTTGTTTGGACGGTTTTCTGATGATGATTTTTTGGGTTTTCTCCCATGGCTGCCTTAAGTCCAGATGGATTACGGACGATGCAATCATCCACAATTGTTCCTGCTGTTTTAATGACGACCATTTCACCGCCAATAACGTTTGCGCTCCCGGGCATGACCTGGACGGTCGTGACTCCTGCTCGGCGTGCATCTTCAAACCCACTATCTTTCATTGTGATGGCATCAATCGAATTGACTTCAGGAGTAGAATCAGAACTAGATTCATTGAAATCGTGCCCAGCTTCTCCTATGCCTTGTTGGTTAATGCCGAGATGTGTGTGTACATCGATCAGACCTGGAGTAATTACTTTTCCCTTTGCGTCGATGACGTTTGTGCTTGGCTGCGTCATCTCATCTGGATTCGCAAATTTCCCTTCAGCTACTCCTATAGTTTCATAGGAAGGCGATTGACACTCCCCTTTGTATACTAGGGCATTTTTTATAAGTAGCATCATGTATTCCTCCTTTTGACTGCTAATAGATATAGCTTAAACTACTAGCAGTCAATTGAAGTTAGAAGTTATAACAAAATGTTAACGCTTACCTTTAGAATATATTCTATATTATTTAGCTTGTTCCTAAATTAAACTATAAGTAGTTAGATAATTTAAAAAAGGAGTGAGGTTACATGAAGAGGCTAGTCGGCTTGTTTGGAATTTTTTTATTGTTAATGCTAGCGGCGTGTTCTGCAAATGAGGAATCTTCGCCTAAAGATGAGGAGAAGCCAAATTCGAATGATAAGACGGAGAGCACAGGAGAGCCGATTGAAGGTGGAAAATTAACGATAGTAGATCTAAATGATGCGCAAGGGCTGGACCCGCATAGTGAAACTAACGCGCAATCGATGCATTATATTGAGAACATGTACAACACGCTTTTTAAGTACAAAGAAGGTACTTATGGTGAAATTGAAGGAGATCTGGTACAAAACTATGATATTTCAGAAGATGGAAAAATATACACGTTCACGCTTCAGGAAGGAGTCAAATTCCACAATGGTGATGATTTGACGTCTAAAGACGTGAAATATTCAATAGAGCGGATCGTGGATCAGCTCGTTCGTGCTCCTCAATTTGAAGATGTAGAGTCAATTGCAACACCAGATGACCAAACTGTGATTGTCAATTTGAAAAAGCCGGTCGCTCCATTTTTGACGTTTCTTGCGTATCCAATGAATGCAATCGTCAATCAGTCGGTCGTGGAGGAAAATGGTGGTAGCTTGGATAATGCAGATGCGGGAAGCGGTCCGTTCCAGTTGGTGCATTGGAAGAAAGACCAAGAGATGGTACTTGAAAAGTTTGCAGATTATTTTAAGGAAGGCTTACCGTATTTAGATCAAGTTACTTGGAAAGCAGTGCCAGATGAGACCTCAAGAACGACTGCAATTCGGAATAAAGAGATTGATATTATTTTACAGTTATCACCAAAAGACATTCAATTACTTTCAAAATCGGATGATCTATCAGTAGAACCTGTAACAGGAACTTATTGGGAGTATATGGGTTTGAATGTGAATGCCGGTCCGCTGAAAGAGAAAGCTGTGAGACAGGCGATCGCGACTGCAATTGATAGGGAAGTGATGAATAATTCGGTAAAGTTTGGACAAGCGACGATTTTGGCGGGTGGTCCGATACCTGAAGGTCACTGGGCAGATGCAAAGCTAGATACGTATTCGAAACCAAATATTGAAAAGGCAAAATCTTTACTGAAGGAAGCCGGATATGAAGATGGTTTTGCTATTTCATTGAAAGTCGGACAGAACAAAGCGCAAGTGGATGCAGCACAAGTGATCAAACAGCAATTGCAACCGGTTGGAATTGATGTGGAAATACTGCAACAAGAGGACAGCATCTTCTTTGATGCCCTAGGAAAGAAAGATTTTGAAATGTCCATTGTCGGTTGGGTTGGATTTGTAGATCCAGATGAATTCTTGTATAACATTTTTCATACAGACGAAGTGTGGAACCAACAAGGCTACTCTAATGCAGAAGTTGATCGTTTGTTAGAAGAGGGCAGAGAGACAGCAGATCAAGATGAACGTTTTGAAATCTATAAAGAAGCCCAGTCCATTATTGTTAAAGAGGCTCCCATGGTTTTCTTGTACGCCAATCAGCATGCATCTGCAATTCAAAAGGGAGTCCATGGATTTGACGTGAACCCAACAGTATCTACCAAATCATTAGAAAATACATGGATCGATCGCTGAGAGCTAGACAAGGGGGTGAATAAAACACACCCCTTTCTACATAAGGAGGTGTCTGTTTGTTTGTATATATCTTACGTCGCTTGCTAATCGCAGTTCCGGTACTGTTTGGAATATCAGTACTTGCCTTTTTTATGGTGAGATTAGTACCGGGTGATACAGTAACGGCTATGCTAGGAACGAATTACAATGAGGCTCAGGCAGAAATCCTACGGCAAAAGTATGGCTTGGATCAGTCAATATTTGTTCAATATGGTATCTGGATCATGAATGTCTTAAAAGGAGATCTTGGTATCTCTTCGCTTACAAATGAACCAGTTTTAGAAATACTGATCAATCGTCTTCCAATTACTTTAGAACTCACTGTAATTAGTATTCTTTTTGCTTTGTTGATTGCGATACCGTTTGGAACAATTGCGGCTTTGAAGCGAAATACACCGATCGATTATGGTGCAAGCTTCTTCGGAATGTTTGGTATTTCCGTACCTAATTTTTGGCTCGGTACATTGATGATCTTATATTTTTCACTTCATCTGAGTTGGTTGCCCTCTAGTGGTTTCGTGCCACTCTCTGAAGGAGTTTGGATGAATCTAAAGACGATGATAATGCCGGGGATTGCGTTAGGAACCTCAGTCGGAGCAGTCACGATGAGAATGACCCGTTCATCTATGTTGGAAGTGTTAGGTGAAGAATATATGAAAATGGCAAAAGCGAAAGGAGTTACGAATTCTCGTCTCATTTGGAAGCATGGATTGCGAAATGCTCTAGTTCCCGTAGTCACAGTGCTGGGAATTCAGGCGGGATATTTATTGGGTGGTTCAATCATTATTGAACAAATCTTTTCGTTGCCGGGGATCGGACAGCTGGCATTGCAGGCAATTTCAAACCGCGATTATAGTTTGTTGCAAGGAGCCATTTTATTCATAGCGAGCGCTTTTGTATTGATTAATCTAGCTGTGGATATTATTTATGCCTTGATCAATCCGAAAATCAGATACAGTTAGAGTGAGGTGGGATGACAAATGAAAGATACTTGGAAAAGGTTTAAGAAAAATCGTTTTGCGTTCGTTGGCTTCCTGCTCATAGCCCTCATTCTAATTGTAGCACTGCTGGCGAAATGGATTGTTCCTTTCGATCCGTATTACATGGATCCGAATAGTACGCTCACAGCTCCGAATAGTGAGCATTGGTTCGGGACAGATCAATTCGGACGTGATATTTTCAGTAGAATTTTATATGGAACGCAAATTTCATTGAAAGTAGGTTTAATCGCAGTCGGTTTTTCATTATTCTTTGGAACGATTATAGGAATCGTTGCAGGCTATTTTGGAGGAAAGATCGATCAAATTCTATCTAGGATAACAGATGTATTGTTTTCATTTCCGGATATTTTATTGGCTTTGGTCATTATGGCGATTTTAGGACCGAGTTTGACGAACTTGATGATTGCGATTGGAATTGTCTATACACCAATTTTTGCCCGGATTGCTCGGGGAGCGGTACTTAACATTCGGGACTCGTTATATATTGAGGCTGCACGTTCAATGGGAGTCAACTCCTTTCAAATTATGTTGCGGCATATTTTACCGAACTCATTAGCGCCGCTCATCGTACAAGTTACGCTTTCGTTTGCATTCGCAATCTTGGCGGAGGCTGCTCTAAGTTTCTTAGGGTTGGGAGTTTCGCCTGATACGCCATCTTGGGGAATTATGTTGAGTGAAGCGAAGGATTGGATGGAGATTTCTTGGTGGACTGCGATTTTCCCTGGGATTGCTATAACGCTGTCGGTGCTAAGTTTCAATATTATGGGTGATGGGTTACGTGATGCACTAGACCCAAGGCTGAAAAATGAATAAAAAAGGAGGTCAGCTACTATGCCTGATATGAAAAAAACGTTACTTGAAGTAAAATCATTGACCACGTCTTTTCGTACGGACAGAGGAGTGGTAAGGCCTGTTGACAATATCTCCTTTACAATAGAACATGGACAGATTCTGGGTATTGTCGGAGAGTCTGGATCTGGTAAAAGTATGACTTCCCAATCAATTTTACGACTAGTGGGTAGTAGAAAAAGTGAAAAATTAGCAGGTGAAGTATTATTTGAAGGGCAGAATTTGCTTGAGTTGAAAGAGAAACAGATGCAGAAAATCAGAGGAAAAGAAATCAGTTTAATTGCACAAGATCCGATGACGTCATTAAATCCTGTATATACAGTAGGAAATCAAATTGCAGAAGTACCATTTATCCATGAGAAGAGTTCTAAGAAAAGTTCTTGGGAGAAAGCCGTTGCAATGATCAAAAGAGTAGGGATTCCTTCCGCGGAAGTTCGGGCAACACAGTATCCACACGAATTCAGTGGAGGAATGAGGCAACGTGGGGTGATTGCTATGGCGCTTGCAGGTAATCCAAAGCTTCTTATTGCAGATGAGCCGACTACTGCGCTGGATGTAACAATCCAGGCTCAAATTTTGGAGTTGATTCGAGATTTGCGTGATGAAACGGGCGCTGGAATCATGTTGATCACTCATGATCTAGGAGTTGTTGCAGAAATATGTGATCAAGTAGCTGTCATGTATTCGGGCAAGATTGTAGAAAAGGCGTCTGTGGATGAATTGTTTTCAAAGCCAAAGCATCCGTATACGAAAGGATTGTTGTCTTCCCTTCCAAAACTAGGAGATAAAACACGATTAAAGTCTATACCGGGGCAGCCGCCTAATCTGCACCATTTGCCTACAGGTTGTGCATTTGCAGATCGGTGTCCATTAGTTATGGACGTATGCAAAGGGGTTCATCCTAATCTTCGAGGAGTTGGTCCTGATCATGAAGTCGCCTGTTATCTATACGGAGAGGAGGAAGGAAATGCAAATGAGTTATGAGGAGCTTGTTCGGGTAGAAAATCTGACAAAGCATTTTAGCTTAGGCGGATCATTTTTTAATAAAAATACAAACACCATCCGTGCAGTGGAAGACTTATCATTCTCTGTTTACAAGGGAGAAACACTTGGAATCGTTGGAGAATCGGGCTGTGGGAAATCGACTACTGGACGCCTTCTTCTGCGATTAATGGAGTCGACTTCGGGGTCAGTGTTTTTTGAGGGTTCTAATATCATGGATTATTCCAAGGAAGAGCTTCGCGCAAAGAGAAAAGATTTTCAGATGATTTTTCAAGATCCCTATGCCTCATTGAATCCGCGGATGACAGTTGAAGAACTGATCAGCGAGCCGCTGAGAACTTACAAAGTGAAAGATAGAAAAGAAAGGCTAGTGAAGTTAGTGGATTCAGTCGGCATTCCAAAAGACTATTTGAACCGTTACCCACATGAATTTTCCGGTGGGCAACGCCAGCGGATCGGAATCGCTCGTTCTCTCGCATTGAATCCCAAATTCATTGTCGCCGATGAACCAGTTGCTGCATTGGATGTATCGATTCAAGCACAAATTATTAATTTGATGAAAGATCTGCAAGATGAGTATGATTTGACCTATTTGTTTATTGCTCATGATTTAAGTGTAATAGAGTATATAAGTGACAGGATCGCGGTAATGTATCTTGGCAGTATCGTGGAATTAACTGCGAGTGAACGTTTATATGAGAAGCCTCTGCACCCTTATACTCAAGCTCTCATATCAGCCATCCCCATACCCGATCCATCTAATTCACGTAAAAGTATAAAATTGAACGGAGATATCCCCAGCCCGATGGATCCGCCCGTTGGGTGTAAATTTCACACGCGTTGTCCTTTGGCGAAAAATATTTGTAAACAGATAGTTCCGCAGCTTGTTGAAGCAGAACCTGAACATTTTGTTGCGTGTCACATAGTAGAGGAGAGTTTAACATGACGTATTCAATCATTGCACGATGTCCTGATACAGGTAATTTTGGAGCCGCCATTGCCTCTTGTTTTCCAGCGGTAGGCGCACATTCACCGGCAATTCAAGCAGATGTAGGAATCATCGCAACACAAGGTTGGGTGAATCCTTCACTTGGGGGAAAAGGCATGCAATTTTTGAGCGCGGGCCAAACTGCTAATGCAACCTTGAACACATTGCTTCATGGTGATCCGGGAAGGGAACTGCGTCAATTGGCCATTTTAGATCGTTTTGGAAATAGTGCAGTATATACAGGAATCGAAAATGATGAGGAAAAAGGACATATTATTGGTAATCAGTATGCTATTTTAGGTAATCTTTTAGCAAGTAAAGATGTATTAGACGGAATGGCAAATGCATTTGAACATACCGATGGAAAATTGGAAGATAAGCTGCTAGCGGCCTTGGTGAAAGGGGATCAGATGGGGGGAGACCGAAGAGGCAAGCAGTCTGCAATACTTAAGGTTGTGGCGTTAGAAGGTTATCCTTATGTAGATTTCAGGGTGGATGATGCGGAAGAGCCGGTACTTGAATTAGAACAGATATACTTGAAAAATAAGTGTGTTTTGATTGATCGATATGATGAATGGGTGGAAACGATTGAAGCTGGTATTAGACTGACATAGATCGAAAAAAGTGGGTGCTGATGTGAATAGTTATAAAACCAACGTACCTGAAAAAAGCATATACGAAGTTTTTGGCCATGTGACATCTAACATTTTTAACACGGTAGGACAAAATTGTTTTTTTAAGACGGTCCTCGAAGAGATGATCGGTTCGTTTGCACAGTTTGACACAGGATTTTTGTTTATTTTCAGTGAAAAAACGAATAAACTAATCGTGAAGTATGCGATTGGCTATGTAGAAGAGAATTATCGCAAGACGCAATTGAAACCAGGCGAAGGGATCACCGGACTGGCTTTTGAAACAAATGAACCGCAGTTTCTTACTTTTAGAGATGACATTATGAAGGCGATGAGGACAATGTCTCCTTCCAATTTATCGCATTATATTCAGTCAACCATCCGAGCAGATTACCCTCACCAAACGTTGGCGCTTCCATTAATAGACGATCAAGGAACGGTGGGAGTAGTGACGATGAACGGTCATGACTCCTCTGCACAATATACAGAAGACTTTCTAAAGAAAGTACAGATACTCGCACCTGTTATTACGATGTCGTATCGGTATCATATTTTGCAAGATAGAACGAATCATTTGGAAAAAGAACTTGCATTAACAACGAAAGCTTTACATAAAGAACACGACCAGCAACAGAAAACAGCTGATTTATATAATGAATTAACGATGTTAAGCAATCAAAAGAAAGGAATTGGAAGGATGATCACTGCGTTGCAGCGATATGTAGAGGTGCCAATCGCGCTTTATGATGGTCTCTTTAATTTGATTGCGCTACACGGCTCCGATTCGTTTCCTCTTCCTTCAGGTATGATTTCAACAAAAGAAGTCCAATATGTGATCGCGACAAAAAAATGGCAAGTATATAATAGTAAAAATGGCACGTCTATCATCATTATACCGATTGTTGGGTCTGATTCTGTAATTGGCTTCCTATTGTCCTATATACAGATTGAGGAAGTTCATCTTGTGAATCGAATGCTATTGGAATATGGCGCTTCATTGCTGTCGTTAGAAATGATCAAACAACATTCTATCAAGGAAGCACAGCAAATATTTTACGGCGAGTTGTTCGAAAAGGTTTTGTTAGGAGTTTATGATAACCAATTGGATGAACAAGCGAAGAATTTAGGTCTCTATCCGCGCGACTTCTATGTGGCGCTGATTTGTAGCGAACCAGAGCAGACAGTTTTGAAAGATTCACGATATAATCGCGAGAAATGGATGCAATGGATTGAAGAGGCTCTAGCATTTAATCATATTAAAGGAATTGTGACCGAGCGAAATAAGCAGATCATCGCGTTCATGTCTTTCCCCCAAGTGGAGGGGAAAGAGAGTGCAACCGAAAAATTAACAACGCTTTCTGGGTATTTACGTTCAATGAATTGGCCGATAATCATTGGCCTAGGACGAGTATACGATAATTTTCGTGATATTCAAAAGTCGTTTGATGATGCGGAAAAGAGTTTGATCTTACTACGAAAGAAGAAGACTGGTCGGGTTCACCTGTTTTCAGAAAGTGGTGTAAATCGGATTTTGTTAGACATGAAACACGATGAACTGGAGCTGTTTTTGGCCGACCACTTAGGTGTCTTACTGGACGAATCAAATAAAGAGTTCTTGGATACTTTACTCGTATACGTAGAAAATAATAAAGCCTTGAAACTTACAAAGGAAAAATTAATGATTCATCAAAATACGCTCTACTACAGGCTGAAACGTATTGAAACGCTTTTGGATATTCGGCTCAACGATTCAGAAAGATGGTTCGATGTTCAATTGGCTTGTAAGATTTACGAATATTTGCATTGAAAAGTCTCTGTGTAAAAGGAAATTATACTTGGTCTAATATAATGAATCAGCCCGATGATCAGCAGCTTGATAAGTTTACGGATGGCAAGTCTGACCGTAGAATATGACAAGCTGAGTTTAGTTTCAATTGTTTCACGTTTCAAGTGTGCAGCAAGATATTTCACTGAATAACAGGTGATCTCATGAGGACGGCGAGGTCTGTCTTGTGCATCGTATTCCAATGGAAATCTACATGCCTGCTTGCAACTGTGTCCCTTTCGATTTAGTTTTGGAATGTCGCTTACTGAAAAGATCATGTATCAAGTTAAAAATCCTTTTTTATATATAGAAGGGAGGAAAGGATACAAATAGAGCGGATTATTTGTATGAGAAGTAAAGGAACGCTAGGTACAGATGCGTAAGTAGAATCGAACCACCAAACCATCCACACACCGCACATTTCCGCCGCCATGATATCAGTCAAGAATGTTCACAAGCTTTCCTCAAAAAAGAACTGCCCGAAAAGTCAGGTGGAAATGACTTCTCAGGCAGCCTGTATTTAATGAAGAATATCAAAATTGGTATCCCTTACACAGTAAACCGTTCAATCGCCTCCTGCAATCGTTCACTCAAATCAGTCAAAGTTTCTGCTGCGTCCGTTACCGCTTGGATCGCGCGCAGCTGTTCTTCAGACGAAGCGCTCACTTCTTCACATGCCGCAGCAGTTTCTTGGGAAGTGGCGGTCATTGTTTGGATGGTCCACATTACTTCGTCTTTATGAGTTGCTATCTGTTCGATTTCTTTTGTGACGGTGTGGATGCTTTGTTGCATGTCGGTCATCAGTGCAGAGAGTTCTTGGAATGTCGCTTCAGTCTCTTCGACAACAATTCCTTGCTGTTTGAATGTGTCGACGGTTTCGCTTAATTGATTGGCAACCATTGTCGATTCTTCTTGCAGTTCATAGATTGTCATGCCGACGTTTTCTGTCGATTTGGCGGTTTGTTCGGCGAGAGTGCGTACTTCTTCCGCCACTACCGCGAATCCTTTTCCATGTTCTCCGGCCCGTGCTGCTTCAATGCTGGCATTTAAGGCTAATAAATTGGTTTGTTTGGAAATATTCATGATCGTTTCCATGACATTTCCGATTGCGTTTACTTTCTCGCCGAGTGTTTGCGTTTGCTGTGTCATTGTACGCAAAGTGGCGCCGGATGTTTCGAATGACTGTTTCAAAGCTGCCATCTGTTCCTGTCCGCTGGCATTTTTAATGCCTGTCTGTTCAGCAATCTGCAACATTGATGCTGCGTTATCGGTAATTTCGTTGATTTGCTGTCCGAGCAATTCAGTGCGTTCTGTGACCATTTCAGCATCTTCAGCAGATTTAGATGCTCCTTCCGCAATCTCATAAATGGCATGTGCGACTTCTGTGCTTGCCGCGCTTGTCTCTTCTGCAACGGCGCTCAAGCTTTCCGAATTGGATCGGACATCATCGGCTGAAGTGCGGACTACACGAATGATGCCGTTCATTTGATCGAGCATATGATTGAAGTCTTTGCCTAGGCTGCTGATTTCATCGGTTGCTGTCATTTCAGAACGGACGGTTAAATCGCCGGAAGATACGGAGTCCATGACGGATTTGATTTTTCCGATCGGTCTAGTTGTTCGGCTGACCGTTACAAAAAGTGCAGCAAATATGACGAACAGTGTTAGCAGGGCGAAGAGCAGCGTGGAATTTCGTAAATTGTTCGCCAAGCTGTTCAGTTCGCGTTCTTCATAGACTGCTCCTACCTTCCAGTTGACGTCAGGGAGCGTCGTGAAAATGATTCGTTTTGCCACTCCGTCTTCATCTTTATAGGTGACAATTCCGTTTTCCGATTCGTACAATTTGCCGACATATGAAAGTTGGCTCAAGTCGTTACCGGTTTCGGAAGGATATGAAATTGCTGTGCCTTTTCCGTCGAGCAAGATAGGAAACCCGTTATAGCCGATTTCCCGATTGGTGATTTCATCGGTCAACGTTCCTAATTGAATATCGAGACCTACGACACCTACTACTTTGCCGTTATCCCGAATCGCTTTTGAAACGGAGATGACAAGCTCGCCGGTTTGGTCGTCTTCATAGGGCTCAATCCACTGGATAGCGTCGGGATTCTCTATCGCGAGGCTGAACCAAGGACGAGTTTCAGGCTCATAGTCGGACAGGTCAGCATAAGGCATGATGAATGAATCGCGTGTTGTGGATGAGTAGTATGCAGCCGATGTTTCCGGATAAATGGACAGAAACTCATCTAGTTTGTCTTCCATTTCCTTACCGGATTTTTGAGAATCTTCCGCTCTTTTGAAAAGCGCGATGGAGTCGGAGGTTGCCAGTAAATTGAGACCAGTTTCATATTTCTGCAAGAATTGATTCACCCCAAAACCCATTTCATTCACAATCGCGTCACTTGAATCCAGTGCGTCCGCTATGGAATGTTTTTTCGCTTGATTGGTCGTGAAATAAGTCATCAGCGAAATTCCGAGAATAAATAAAATCATGACAGTGAAAAGTAATTTAGTTTTAATTGATTGAAACAAGAGAGAATCAGTCCTTTCTAGGTTGCTGTCGCGTTTATAGTACTCATTACATTATCGTCAATCTGTACAAGTTATTTAGCTTAGTTTTTAGATGATATGCAAATCAAACACTATTCAGATAGGTGTATAGGGGTTCATTCGCTCGCTAATTCCATCAATCGCTGTTTCAGTTTCCGAAGAAGCCGTTCCCGGCGTTTTTTCACACCTGCGATTGAAATCCCGAAAAACTCAGCGCACTCTGTTTGTGATGTTTTTTCTACGAACAGCATGTTAAGCAACTGTCGCTCTTCCATCGTCAATGCTTTAACAACAGTACTCAAACCGGCATGTATCTCTTCCGCGTGTGTAGAGAAGGGAACCGTGCCACCTAGCAATTCTATCGTTTCTGTTTCTACCGACGTATTTACCGCGCTAAAGCGATTTTCCCGTTTTATTTCATCGAGCAAAGCTCCGTAAATTGATCGATAGGCAAATGGAGTGAAGTTTCCTTTGCTTTCATCAAACCGTTCCCACGCTTGCCATAATGCCACACGTCCAGCTTGGCGGTACTGTTCAAAATCACGATAGATATTCAACTTACGAATGACTGCCGAAATCATCGGCTCGTATTGTGCCAATACTTCTTCAAATGAATTCATGAAAGCTACCTCTTCAGGTCGTGCACGACACCTTGTATTCCCTGGGTGCATTCATCATAGGAAGTTCGGGTTTGAAAATCGAATCGCTATTTTTCAGCTTTGTCTAAGGCAGAACTTTGAAACACTGTAGAAAGATTTTAAAGGTTGCTCACAGAAACAAAAATAGTTGGGTAATTACAGAAAAAGAGGAAAAAATGACAATGTTCTCACTCTATTAACAATAAAATCAGAAAAATGGGAAAATTAGATAGACGAAAAGATTACTGTAGTATACAATAGGTGAAAAGACAGGGAGAGGATAGATCTAATTTATGTAGACGGAATTGGCGGAAGAATAAAGATTCGTTGATAGTATGTCTTTTTTGGGGGACATAATAGGATGAAAAGGGAGATGGTGGGAATGGAAAGTAACAAAGAAACTTTGATTACACCGAGGACAAGTGTGATTTTTCCACACTACGACTCTGCAGGGAAGTTATGTGCCAAAGTGCTGATAGACGGTCAGTTTGTTTCTGTAGATATGAGCCCGACAAATATGGTGGACCTAAGCTTACGCTATTTTGGCTCCAGTTTACGGGGAGCTTTCGATGGATCCAAGTCAATATTAGGAGAGAAAATCAGCATGCCGCCGGTCGTGGTCAATGAACGGTTGAAACTGTATTGGTTTCCGACCAAGTCACCTTCCAGCGATGACTGTATTTGGCTATCCCTCGGTCATATTTACAAATATGTGAAAGTGGATAAAGGGCATTCAAAAGTGATCTTGACCGACGGATCTTCCGTCACGATTCCTCTTAGTCTTCATTCATTCGAAAGAAGATATCAGCGTGCAGGTATGCTGAAACTCATAATAGAGGGAAGGATACGTCAGCATGCATATTACGAACAAGCAAACGGTGTGACATACTCGATTTCAAAAGATGCCAAAAAACGAAACTTTGATGTCTCGGAAAGTTAAAGAAACCGACATAAGGAATAGCGTTCCCCATAATTGGCGGAACGCCCTTTGCAATTTTGGAAAAATTCACTTGGGGACTTTACGAAATAAGAGTGTGTGGAATAATTTAATGTACTCGCTTTAGTAATGCTTCGTGTTCAATGGAACGGCTGGAGAGGATATCGATGGTGGCGTGCTGGTTGTCTTGTCTGTCAATTGTTTGACGCGTTCATTCGTTTCTAGGACAGCCTGCTTGATCTAGGCTTGTTCGTCTTTAAGGAATTGAATATCTTGCTTCATTCCAGACATCTCTTGTTTAATTCCGCTGATTTAGGATTTCTCGTAGTAATACTTCGCTCATTTTGCTCACCTCCTATTAAAGTGCATTTATTATAACATGGAAGTTTGTCGAAAGGTATCCTCCTTCTGAACGTTAGGAAGATGAAAAATAGATGTTTGCAAATCGGGTTAAGTTACTCTAGAAAAGGGTAACAAGTTAGATAGTGTCTTTTTTTTACTGTGAAGCAGCAGTATATTAAAAGGAGAGTGCAAGGGATGAAGCCGTTGATTGGGATTACTTCAGATTTGGATCAAAATGGGGAGACGTTGGTACAGTCAAATTACAGCCGGGCAATTTTGCGTGCAGGTGGTTTGCCCGTTGTCTTGCCGGCAGGATTGGAAGATATAGATGAAATTTGCGGTCGTTTGGATGGTTTGCTTTTGACGGGCGGGGAGGACGTCAATCCGCTCGTCTACGGAGAAGAGCCACACCAGGAGGTTGGCAAATTGTCGCCGGAACGTGATGAGATGGAACTTGCGCTGGCTAAATGTATGACAGAAAAGGATAAGCCGGTACTCGGGATTTGCCGCGGCCATCAAGTTTTGAATGTGTCGTTTGGAGGAACGCTTCATCAGCATATTTATTCTGAGTTGTCTGCTGAATTGGTTCAGCATAAGCAGCAGGCAGATCGTGAGTTTGCGACACATTCCATTGATATCATTGACGATAGTAAATTGGCAGGATTTGCAGGGACTTCAGAGATCCAAGTGAATTCGTTGCATCATCAGGCGGTGAATGAGGTTGAAGCGCCTTTAGTGGTAACGGCTGTGGCAAAAGATGGCGTGATCGAGGCACTTGAAAGTACAGAACATCGTTTTGTCATGAGCGTGCAATGGCATCCTGAAGCGCTCATGAATCGTGATGATCCGACGTCGCTAAACTTATTCAAGCATTTTATCGAAGCATCGAGTCAAGCATAAGAGGGAAAACCAAAAGGACTTGTCGATGGACAAGCCCTTTTTGCATTCGGTTAAACTTTAAATTGTTCTATGACTTCAGTCAGTTTCTCGCTCAGTTCAGTCAGTGTTTCGGCCGCATCCGTGACAGATTGGATGGCGCGTAGCTGTTCCTGTGATGAAGCACTTACTTCTTCACAAGCCGCTGCTGTTTCTTCAGATGTAGCAGACATCGTCTGGATCGTCAATGTCACTTCGTCTTTATGAGCGGCTATTAAATCAATTTCCTCTGTCACGGTGTCAATGGAATCGTGCATGTCATACATCAGAGAGGAGAGTTCCTTGAAGGTTTCCTCAGTGCCTTGTACGACCAATCCTTGCTCGCGGAACGTGTCGATTGTTTCTTTCATTTGTTCCGAGACGATTCTTGAGTCTTCCTGTAGTTCTTCAATGGTCACTTTAACGTCATCCGTTGCACGTGCGGATTGTTCAGCAAGCTTTCGTACTTCTTCGGCTACCACAGCAAATCCTTTGCCGTGTTCTCCCGCTCTTGCCGCTTCAATACTGGCGTTCAATGCCAATAAATTAGTCTGCGCGGAAATGTTCATGATTGTTTCCATGACACTTCCGATTGCTTGTACTTTTCCAGATAATGAAGAAATATCTTTAGTCATTGTTTCCAAAGTCGTCCCGGTTGTTGCGAATGAACGATTCAGTGCATTCATCTGCTCCTGGCCATTGGCGTTCTGGATACCTGTTTTTCTCGCGATGTCCTTCATTGTATCTGCCTTTACGATAATTTCATTGATTTCATGGCTGAGCAAATCGGTGCGTTCCGTTACGATTTCTGCAACTTCTGCTGATTTGGCTGCACCTTCTGCAATTTCATTGACTGCTTGGGCGACTTCCGTGCTTGCGGCATTGGTTTCTTCGGACACAGCACTCAGGCTTTCCGAATTGACGCGGACATTTTCTGCGGAGGTGCGGACGACTGAAATAATATCGTTCATATTCTCTACCATTTGATTGAAGTCTTGACCGAGTTCGCCGATTTCATCATTTGTTTTGATATCGGAACGGACAGTCAAGTCACCTGTAGAAACTGTCGCCATCGTTTCTTTAATTATTTCGATAGGTTTGAGCATACGGCCGATTGCGATGAACAGGCCGGTAAATGTGATTGCCAGCGTAATGAGTGCGATGATCAACATGGAGTTTCGGAGAGAGTGAGCTAGACTATTGAGTGCATTTTCTTCGTAGACCGTCCCTACTTTCCAATTGAAATCAGGCAATGTTGTATAAATATTGCGTTGCGCTTTTCCATCTTCATCTGTAAATGTGACTACACCACTTTCGTGATCAAACATTTCATTGAAGTAAGACAAAGTGCTTAAATCTTCCCCGATTTTTGACGGATGAATGATGGCAAGTCCTTGTTGATCCAGTAATACTGGATAGCCGCCATACCCGATGTCTTTGCTGGAAATTTCGTCGGTCAGCGCCGCCAAGTCAATATCTAAGCCGATAACTCCAGCCACTTTTCCATTCTTGGTAATTGCTCTTGAAACAGTAATGACGAAATTGCCTGTTGCATGATCGAGATAAGGGGCAGACCATTGGGCTTCTTCTGGGTTTTCGGTTGCTAGTTTGTACCATGATCTCTCGGTGGCAACGAAATCTGTTAAATCAGCATTTGGTTTTATGATTGTGGAATTTGAGGCCAATGAATAAAAAATAGACGATGTATCAGGATAGACTGCTAAAAAGTCTTCCAACGCCGATTCGAGATCAACTTCAGTCGTCCCGCCAGTTTTCCCTGTGAAAAAAGTGATGGCGTCCGTAGCCGCAAGTAAATTCAAACCATTTTCAAAGTTGTCCAAAAAGCTATATATACCAAAGCTTATTTCGTTTGCAATCGTGTTGCTGGATTCTACTGCATTCGCGATAGATTGTTTCTTTGCCTGATCATTCGTCATGAATGTCATCAAGAAAATACCGACAATGAAGAGGGCCATGACCATTAGAATGATTTTAATTTTAATAGATCTAAACAAGTGGTGTTCCTTCCTTCCTGCTCTTTAAATAGAACACTAGTATTATCGGTTGAAATATGAGTGTCTTAATTTGTCGAATGAATAAAATACAAAAAACCCGTCGTAAAAATCGACGGGCTGACAAACCATTACTCCTTCTCCGTTTTATAGGCAAGCAGCGCCAACGATAATGAGAAGGATAAATAATACGACAATCAATGCAAATCCACGACCTGCGCCATATCCGCCACAGCCGGCTCCGCCAACATTACCACCGCCGCCATAGCCACAGCCACCGCCACCGCCGCATCCATATCCACCGAATCCGAACATTTTATTCACCACCTTTTCCGTTTCATTTAGAAATTATTAACAGCCGTATCCCATAAACCCTGCGCCGACAATGATCAATAAGATAAATAACACGACGATCATTGCGAAACCGAAACCACCGTTGTAACCTGCTCCTCCAACTGACTCACCCATAGTTACTTCACCTCCAAATGTGGAACTATCCTTATCGTATGCAGAAATTTTCAGAGTGTCTTGGCTTCTCAAAAGAATTTATGATGTTTATTTTGGAACCCATCATGTACGGATGGATCAGACGTATGCCTTTTAATGGCATACGCTGTGTATAGGAGTGACTGAGGGGGTGAAAAGATGTCGAATTGTGGATTTTACGAAATGTGTCAGCGATATCATGGCAGAGCAGTTACGGTTCAGACGAAGGATGGCGGTGTTTATCGTGGCTATATTCGAGAAGTAGATCGAAGGCAAGTTGTAATCGAGCCGATCGGTAGACCTCGTGGATTGGGCGGCTTTGGCTATGGCGGTTTTGGTATAAGAGGATATGGTTTTGGAGGATATGGCTATGGCGGATATCAACGAATTGCGTTAGGTGCGATTGCGGGCATTGCTTTATTGTCCTTGTTTTTCTGGTAAGAAGTAAGGGAGGAAGCTGTCGTGGGTTACGACAGCTTCTTTACCATTTGTTCTGCCGAAACACCAAGTAAACCAGCCGTTGTAAGCCCTGAAGATTTCATATACCTCCCTACTAAAAAATAACCGACTGCGTAACCTGCCATGCGTGGATTGCCAGCCGTTCCATTCACTAGATGCTCATGCGCCCATGACGATTTTGGCAGCTGACGGTTCGGAAAAAACAGTGTATCCCAAAACTCTTCCAACTGACTGGTTGTATACCAATTTGTCCAGCTTGCTACCAATTGACTCCCGAGTCGTTCACGGACCGCATGCTCTGCAAGACCTTCCAGTACGATGGCGTCTAGTAGCGTATAATCGGATTCTTTCTGAAAAAATCTTGAAAGTCGACAAACATGATGATATTCATGCGTAACGACAGCTTTGATCTCAGACTCGCTACAATCAGGAGGAAGAAAGATGAATAATTTATCATTGAATGCTAAACCAGATTTTGTGGAATGAGCTGGGAGAATGAAAGTAGGGATTTGAGGACCTTGCCATTCCTTACGGAGCAGTTTGATTTCTTTTTGCACAATATCCCAAGCTTGTAATCGCTGAAGTTCTGAAACGACTTGTTTAGCTGGTTTGGTAGGATAGCTGTAGAGACCATGAAACGTTAGATGGTCATAGATTTGGCCTGCGGTAGCACCTCTAAAGTAGCTCGTTAACTTTCGGCAGAGTTCGATAGGACGCTCATAACACTCCAGTAGCCATTGGTTTGTATCAGGGCTTGACATTGAACCCTCCTTTCTCTATTTTACCTAATCTTATGTAGTAGGTTAAGAAGTTATCAAACGTTAAAGGAAAACTTCATATAGATCCAAAGACCCTTCGGAGAATGGAGATGAGCACTATAAATTATAAGATAGGCCATCGGAATTATATGAATGAACATTCATTCATGCTACCTTAATATTACTATGTTGCCAATTATACTGGTATAGTGAAAGGGGATGTATGATGGATATTGAACAGGTAAAGCGAGAGGACTGGATACAGAAGAATAAAATCATGGGGTTAGGGTTTGGGATTGCAGCGGGACTTGGACTGATCGCGCAGTTTATTCAGCAATCGGCTATGGAGATTATTTTATCGGTGGCCATCCCGTTTGCGATAGCAGCTATGTTGTATTTTTATTTTTTGTTCACTAAGCATGAACTGATCACGAAATATTTGCCTTACTTCTTGATGCTGATGAATTTTGCGATTGCGGTTGGAGTCATTTATTTTTCCGAAGCGAATTTAGGGTCAATAGGTATTATCATTTTGCTGCTTGTGCTGGGGGGCATTCACGGCAAGATGGGTATTATGGCATTTGGATATGTGTTGAGTTTGATTGCATTACTGTTGAACAATGTACATTTCGTTGAGCCAGAGTTGGTGGCGGCGAGCGGAAGCAACCTCGTATTGCTTCATTTCTTAGGTGGAGTGATATTGCTCTTGGTCGTGCGCCAAAATGCACGTAATTTTAAGCAAGTTGAAGAATATGCCGAACTGACAGCAGAAAAAATGCGCAAAGAAGAGCAGTTGGCACAAAAACTAGATCAAGCGGTTGAAAAAATCACCAGCAATCTAGGCCAGCTTCAAGTTAGCTCCGAGACTTCCGTATCGTCCCAACGCGAAATGTTGGTTGCGATTAATGAAGTGAGCGCCTCCAGTCAAAATCAAGCCGATCATATAATGGAAATTGCTGAGAGCACAGAGAATACACATAGTTCTGTGACGCGCATTTCGGGACAGATGGGTGAATTAGCGATACAGACAGACGAAGCAGGCCTAAAAGCAGAAGAAGGAACGCATCAAATTAGTGAACTGAAACAACAGATTGACCATTTTTCAAAATTCTTTGAAGAACTGGATGAAACATTTAAGATTCTTTCTGATAAAATTAAGGAAACGAATACATTTGCAGGCACAATCAAGGAAATTACGGAACAGACCAACTTGCTTGCCTTAAACGCCAGTATTGAAGCGGCGCGAGCGGGCGAGAAAGGAAAAGGATTTGCAGTCGTTGCGGACGAGATCCGAAAGCTCGCTGGGTTGACCGACGGAACGCTGAAGAAAATTGATCTGAATTTATCCGAAGTAAATACATTCAATGAATTATCGGTAGGCAAGTTGCAGGACGGCTTGCGACAAGTCGCCGAACAAGTAAAAGTTGCAGATCGCTCCAATTCATCATTCACTGAACTGTTCGGCACGATGACGACATTGCAAAGCGCCTTACATGCATTCATGGATGACTTCGAATACATCACAAAGAGCAGTGAAACAGTCTCTGAACGTACAGTGGAATTTGCGTCGATCATTCAGGAAAGTACGGCGGCGATCGAAGAAATGAACGCCACGCTGACAGAGCTGACGAACGAGCAGGAACAGATTGCGGAGTATATCCAGGAAACGCATGAAGAAGCTGTACAGCTGAGGATATGAATTTTGATACAACAAAGATCCGCTACTCCCTCAACGAGAGAGTGGTGGATCTTTTAAATTCAGTCGGTGGGAAGATTTTCATCTGTTTGGCTCAACATCTCTAGTTTAAAACCGATACTAGTAATAACGAATGTTGATTTAAAGACGGGGGGTTCCATGTATGGTTAGCCGAATAGGCAGTGGATCCACGCCTCAACCAGTACAGTCATCCTATGATAGTGCGTCCATTGAAACCGAAAGACCAGTTACAGAAGTACAGCCAATTAAAGACACCAGGCAACAACCGCCTCCTGAAGAGCGGAAAGAACTTTCAAAAAGTGATGCAAAGCAGCTGACAGACGGCATGAATAAGTTCCTCGAAAGCGTAAATACACAGTTGCGATTTAAATTTCATGATAAACTGAATGAATACTATGTAACAATCGTAGATTCTCAGACGGATGAAATCGTGCGTGAAATCCCACCAAAGAAATTGATGGACATGTACGCCTCAATGAAAGAATTCGTCGGATTATTGGTAGACCAAAAAATTTAAAGAAAAGGTGTGAAGCAAATGAGAATTGGTGGATTAGCATCCGGTATGGATACAGAAACAATCATCAGAGACATGATGAAAGCACACCGGATCCCGCTTGATAAAATTACACAGAAAAAAGCATATACGCAGTGGCAGATGGATGATTATCGTAGTATAAACCGGGATTTACGCAAACAGAGTGATAAGTTGTTTGATACTGTTATTAAGGAAGGTAACTATTTACAAAAAAATGTAAATGTCTCAGATGATAAGGCAGTCAGTATTAAGTCGTTGAATGCTTCTAGTGATTTTTCAGGGACTTTGGAAGTGAAGCAGTTAGCTAAGCAGGCTACTTTGCAGGGAGCTGTAGTAGATGGAAAGCCATCAGAAGCAGATTTCGCTAAAAGAAAACTTTCAGATTTGGGTCTGACTCCAGATTCAAATGGAACTTTCAGCTTGAAGGTTAGTACGGGCGATGGAACAAGCAGTAAAACAGTGTCGTTTTCTAGCGATGATACTTTAGATTCGGTACTTAAAAAAATAAATAAAGATACTAGCGTCAATGCGTTTTATGATTCTTACTCAGGAAGAATTGCTGTTACTGCTAAAAACAGTGGGGAAGGCAAAATAACTATTGAAGATGTTTCTACACCACTAGACGAAAACGGTGGCACGGCAACGGGGATAGGAAATTTGGCAGCGAAGCTCGGAATAGTTACTGAGAATGCAACTGAAGGTTCGGCAACGAACGAACCCGGAGATGCAGGAAAAGTATTTTTTACTAATGGTGAAAATGCGAAGTTCACTTTTAACGGCTTGGAAACAGAACGTGCATCTAACACATTCCAAATTAATGGTTTTGAAGTGACACTTAAGCAGACTACTACTTCGCAAATTACATTCAGTTCATCCGCAGATTCAGATAAAATTGTCGACTCCGTCGTACAATTCGTCAACGATTATAATGAGCTGATCGAAAAACTAAACAGCAAAATCCGTGAAAAAAACTATCGTGATTTCCCGCCACTTTCAGACGAGCAAAAGAAAGACATGAAAGAAAAGGAAATTGAGCTGTGGGAAGAAAAAGCAAAAAGCGGAACATTGCGTAATGATCCAGCGATTTCGAGCATGCTGACTAACTTGAGAGGGATTATGACAAAGTCTGTCGATACGACTGATAAAGACGGCAATAAAATTACAATTAGTCTCAAAGACTTAGGTATTGAGCCGTCAAAAAGTTATATGGATAACGGAAAGCTAGTTATAAATGAAGACAAACTACGCGAAAAGATTGCAGAAAATCCGAATGCTGTCTACGATTTAATTGGACGGGATGATAAGGAGAATCCAAAAAACTCCGGTATCGCTCAAGACTACCGGAAGGAACTGCAGAACGCCCAAAAAACCATCGAAGAAAAAGCAGGTAGAACCACTGCAGTCAACGACACCTTCGCCCTAGGACGCTCACTAAAAAGTTTCGACAAACAAATTGAACGTTTTGAAGATAAATTAAAGATGATGGAAAATCGCTATTGGAAGCAGTTCTCCGCGATGGAGCGTGCGATCCAGCGTGCGAATGCCCAGTCTGCACAGTTGATGAATGCATTTGGCGGCGGTATGTAATGAAACTTTGTAAGAAAAAAGGAGAATGACGTAACATGGCTATTAACAATCCTTATGCAGCATATCAAAACAACTCGGTGACGACTTCTACTCCCGGAGAATTGACTTTGATGCTTTACAACGGATGCCTCAAGTTTATTCAACAAGGGAAAATGGCGCTAGAAGAAGGTAAACTTGAAGAAAAAAATGTCGCAATCCAAAAAGCTCAAGCCATTGTGACGGAATTGATGTTGACATTGGATACTTCTTATCCAGTCGCGGAGAATATGTTGGTGCTGTATGAGTTTGTCAACAGTCGTCTCATCGATGGTAATATTAAAAATGACCCGGCTCTTTTCGATGAAGCTTCAGGAATTATCAAGGAATTCCGCGATACGTGGAAGCAGGTCATTCAGGTCAATCGTTCAAAACAGTATGCGAACGTGAATGAAATATGATTCGGGCTGCTATTACAGTTTGGCGTGAACGTTCTCTACAATTGATTACGTTGACGAACAATGTGGAGGAGTCCAAGCGGGATGAAGTGATAGTACAGATTGAGGAATTGCTCGACGACCGTGAAAAATTGCAACCGCATATTGCAGAACCATTCACAGAGGAAGAACGAGATGCTGGTCAAGAGCTCATGCAGCTTGAAAAAGAAGTGCAAATGAATCTTGCGCGCTTCATGAAGGACATCCGCACAAATATTTCGGAGTCCCAAGCAAAGAAAGAAAATATCAATAGTTACACGAATCCTTACGGGAAAATGATCCAAGACGGTGCCTATTACGATACGAAACAATAAGAACCGAAAGAGAGCGCATCTCTTTCGGTTTTTTTACATAGAAATTCAATAAGAAGGGAGAATAGCGTATGCGCTATAATCGGCATGACTATTTTAGATACGAGTTCAACCCACAACTACCTGCGAAGTTTCGACTTCAGTTGGATGGCGAAGAGAAGAAATTGTCGAATGAAGGGGAGTGTGAGCTAATAGATATTAGTACGGGCGGCGTGAAGTTTTTTACGTTCCTCGATTTGCCTCTGCATCCTAAAAAACTTACTTTGCAGTTGGAGTTCACGCTGTATCAGCACCCTTTCAAAATTCTTGGTGCCGTCGTCTGGAAGCAGTCTGTGCAGCACGGTTTTCAATACGGTTTCGAATTCGGTGAAGAGCAACGAGTAGATGCGCAAATTGTGGAGGAACTGAAACAACGTGCGCGTGTGGAGAAACATTTGGAGTGAATTCATTGATCTATACAAAATTTCTTGAAGTTTCAGCAAATTTCTCAAGTTTGCAGAAGGTATTTAAGGGTACTATGAAGAAGTATACTAATAAGGTTCAAATAAAGGAGGAGTTCATATGTTAGACTTCAATATCCGCGGTGAAAACGTCGAGGTTACTCCGGCGATCCGAGAGTACGTAGAAAAGAAAATACAAAAACTGGAGCGTTATTTTACAGAAGGTGCAAACGCAACAGCTCACGTTAACTTGAAAGTGTATAATGATAAACAAACAAAAGTGGAAGTAACGATTCCAATGAAGAATTTGACACTTCGCGCAGAAGAGCGCCACAGTGATATGTATGCAGCTGTTGACTTGATCGTTGATAAGCTCGAGCGTCAAATTCGTAAATATAAAACACGCGTCAACCGAAAATCTCGCGAGCGCGAAGGCGTAGCTGCTTTCTTCCAATCTGTTGAAGATAGTAACAACACACAAGAATCTCTCGATGACGATCAAGACTTCAACGTAGTACGGACAAAGCAGTTCGACTTGAAGCCAATGGATCAAGAAGAAGCCATCCTTCAAATGAACATGCTCGGCCACAACTTCTTCATCTTCACAGATGCAGAATCCGACGGCACAAACATCGTCTACAAACGAAAAGACGGCCGTTACGGTCTGATCGAAACAAACTAATCAACAATCTCAAACAAGTCCAGCTAAGCTGGGCTTGTTTTATTATACATAATGATTTATGCCGAGCCTTAACCTATAGGATTACTTGTTGAGCGGTCCGAGATTCAGGGCAAAGATTTGCAATGAACAATTCGCCAGTCCACAGTGATTTCCTTAAATCTAAGAAGAAGCTAAATGTCAGATTGCAAAACTTAGATATATTATTAAATGAGTTCAAGCGTGTTAAGTGATTTTACGGCTAACCAATCCTGCGAGTACTGCACAAAATCATTTAGCTTTTGAACTTTGATCACGCTAGAAGGCAACACCTTGTCCCTTATAAATTACAATGGACTAGCCATTATACTTCCTTTTAAAAGTAGGGATTGTAGCGGAAGACGGGCGACTCGGGGAGGATTAGCGTGAGTCTTGAGACCCTGGACTGAGCGAAGCGAGGGAAGCGGCTCAAGCCACGCCCTCCGGAAAGCGTCCCGTCTGTAGCGCAAATCCCCGGACAACCTAGCACTCTCACTCTGTCCTCTGAAAATCCATACGGCGGACCATTTGCACCAGGCTTTTGACAGTGCTAAAATGGAGTGTGACACAAATTCGTATTAGTGAAAACTTACCAGAACGAACAACTGGCGGGACAAACCTGCTTGATTGAAGAAGTTATGAGGATGTGACATAAATGCTTGGCGTATTGAATAAAATGTTTGATCCGAACAAACGTGACTTGAAACGTCTCGAAAAAGTAGCAGACCAAGTCGAAGCATTGGCTTCCGACATGGAAAAATTGTCAGACGATGAACTGACAGCAAAAACCGACGAATTCAAAACACGCTATCAAGAAGGCCAAACGATTGAGGACCTGCAAGTCGAAGCATTCGCAGTCGTTCGGGAAGCCGCTCGCCGCGTGCTCGGACTCTATCCATTCCGTGTTCAAATCATGGGGGCAGCCGCACTGAATGAAGGCAATATCGCAGAGATGAAGACCGGTGAGGGGAAGACGCTGACTTCTACACTCGCCGTTTATTTAAATGCTCTAACATCTAAAGGTGTGCACGTCGTGACAGTCAACGAATACTTGGCCAGCCGTGACGCAGCCGAAATGGGCCAGCTATATGAATTTTTAGGCATGAAAGTCGGCCTGAATTTGAACAGCATGGGCAAGGAAGAGAAACGCGAAGCCTATGAAGCCGATGTCACCTATAGTACGAACAATGAACTTGGTTTTGATTACTTACGGGATAATATGGTGCTTTACAATGAACATAAAGTTCAGCGCCCGCTTCATTTTGCGGTGATTGACGAGGTTGACTCCATTTTAGTCGATGAAGCCCGTACACCGCTTATTATTTCCGGTCAAGCAGCAAAATCACAAGAACTATATCGTCTGGCGAATCGTTTCGTCATTACATTGAAAAAAGAAGAAGACTATTCGTTTGATGAATCGACGAAAGGCGTCGTCTTGACAGAGTCAGGTATTGAGGCTGCAGAGAAGGCGTTCAGCATTGACAACTTGTTCGATTTGCAGCACGTCACGCTGAATCATGCGATTAATCAGTCATTGAAAGCGCATGTCAGTATGCATAATGACGTAGACTACGTTGTGGAAGAAGGCGAAGTTGTCATCGTTGACTCCTTCACCGGACGTCTGATGAAAGGCCGTCGCTACAGTGATGGCTTACACCAGGCTATAGAGGCAAAAGAAGGTCTTGAAGTTCAGAACGAATCGATGACACTTGCGACGATTACATTCCAGAACTATTTCCGTATGTACGAAAAGCTTTCCGGCATGACCGGTACTGCAAAAACGGAAGAAGAAGAGTTCCGTAATATTTACAATATGAACGTCATTGCAATTCCTACGAATAAACCAATCGCACGTGACGACCGTCCAGATTTGATCTTTGCAACGATGGACGGCAAATACAAAGCGGTGGCGGAAGATATTAAAGAACGTCACGAAAAAGGTCAGCCTGTCTTGGTCGGTACCGTTGCAATCGAAACATCTGAAATCATTTCTGCTTTCTTGAAAAAGTATGGTATTCCGCACAACGTCTTGAACGCGAAAAACCATGAACACGAAGCAGAAATAATTTTAGACGCCGGTAAAAAAGGTGCAGTAACGATTGCGACAAACATGGCAGGTCGTGGTACAGATATTAAACTGGGCGATCATATTCAAGAAGTTGGCGGTCTTGCGGTCATCGGTACAGAGCGGCACGAGTCAAGACGTATCGATAATCAGCTCCGCGGTCGTTCGGGACGTCAGGGAGATCCTGGGGTGACACAATTTTATTTGTCACTCGAAGATGAATTGATGCGCCGCTTCGGTTCGGAGCAAATGAAATCGATGATGACGAAGCTCGGAATGGATGATTCCACACCGATTCAATCCAAAATGGTTTCGCGTTCTGTTGAATCTGCGCAAAAACGAGTCGAGGGGAACAACTTTGATTCGCGGAAACGTTTGCTGCAGTATGATGATGTTCTTCGTCAGCAACGTGAAGTTATCTATAAAGAACGTAATGATGTGTTAAGTTCCGATAATATACGTCCTGTACTTGAAGGGATGTTGAATTCGGTCATTGAGCGTGTAGTTGTGCTGCATATCGATGAGAACACAGTACATGCTAAAGGTCTGAAGGATTATCTGGAAGCGAACCTATTGCCGGAAGACTCCGTTACGGTCGCGGAGCTTCAAGGGAAATCTCAAGAAGAACTGCAATCATTTATTCACGAATTGGTGATTGCACGCTATAATGAGAAGGAGCAGGAAATGTCTGAAGACCGCATGCGCGAGTTCGAGAAAGTCGTCTTACTGCGTGCGATTGATACGAAGTGGATGGATCATATAGATGCGATGGATCAGCTTCGAAACGGAATTCATTTACGTGCGTATGGACAGACTGACCCGTTGCGTGAATATCAGGCAGAAGGATTTGCGATGTTTGAAGATATGCTGACAGCGATTGAAGACGACGCGACGAAGTATGTCATGAAAGCAGAAATCCGCAACAACCTAGAGCGTGAAGAAGTAGCAAAAGGGCAAGCGAACAACCCGAAAGAAGGCAGCGAACCGGCACGCAAAAAACCGATTCGCCGTTCGGTCAACATTGGCCGCAACGATCCTTGTCCATGCGGCAGCGGCAAGAAGTATAAAAACTGCCACGGCAAAGCGTAATATTATTTTATTTGGTCTAATGATCTATTATCCGAGCTAACCTTGAACGAAAGGAAGCCAAGTTGATTGGAGTGGAAGGCGGCTACTCCGGGAGGATCAGCGTGTGTCTTGAGACCCTGGACTGAGGGAAGCGGCCAAGACACGCCCTCCGGAAAGCGTCCGCCTGGAACGTAGATCAACAGTGCATAATCGGTATATAGGTTAATCAGTCAAAGATTTAGAGAAACAACCACTCAGGAGGAAACAATTATGATGGAATTATCCGATGTTCGGAACGAGCTCGACAAAACAGCTAAGAAATTAGCGGACTTTAGGGGGTCTCTTTGACTTAGAAAACAAAGAGGCCAGTATGCAGGAATTAGAAGAAATGATGCTTGAGCCAGGCTTCTGGGACGACCAGGATGCCGCGCAAAAAGTCATTTCTGAATCCAATGCATTAAAAGATATTGTCGGGGAATACAATGACTTGAATGACACGCAGGAAAACTTAGAAATGACACTTGAACTGCTTCGTGAAGAGGCAGATGAAGAGTTGCAGGAAGAGCTCGTCTCCGAATTAAAAGAGTTCAAAGGACGAATGGATAAATTCGATCTACAGATGCTATTGAGCGATGAATTTGATAAAAACAATGCAGTGCTGGAGATACATTCAGGTGCGGGCGGGACCGAGTCACAAGACTGGGCTTCAATGTTGCTCCGCATGTATACGCGTTGGGCTGAGCACCATGGTTTCAAAGTGGAAACCCTTGATTATCAAGCAGGTGACGAAGCAGGTGTGAAATCGGTCACTTTGGGTGTCAAAGGTCATAACGCTTATGGTTATCTAAAAGCTGAGAAAGGCGTTCACCGATTAGTCCGTATCTCACCATTCGACTCTTCTGGAAGACGTCACACATCTTTTTCTTCCATTGAAGTCATGCCGGAATTCGACGGCGATATCGATTTGGATCTTAAAACAGAGGATATCAAGGTCGATACGTATCGTTCCAGCGGCGCGGGCGGACAGCACGTCAACACGACGGACTCTGCTGTACGCATGACACATATACCGACAGGCGCGATCGTTACCTGTCAAACGGAACGTTCACAGATCAAAAACCGTGAGCGTGCGATGAATTTGCTTAAAGCAAAAATTTATCAAATTCGCGTTGAAGAAGAAGAAGCCCGCTTAGCGGAAATCCGTGGCGAGCAAAAAGAAATCGGTTGGGGCAGCCAAATCCGCTCCTACGTCTTCCACCCATACTCCATGGTAAAAGACCACCGAACAAATGAAGAAACCGGAAACGTAAGCTCCGTCATGGATGGCGATCTCGACCCATTCATCAACGCTTACTTGCGTTCCAGAATATCCTAATCAAAAAGTGCAGAAATGCACTTTTTCTTGTTCTAATAAAGTAATAATGGGATTGTAAGACTTAGTAAATGCTCCGGGGATTTGCGCTCTGGGTGGACGCTTTCCGCGGGGCTCGCGGTGAGCCTCCTCGTTCGCTACGCTTCCTGCGGGGTCTCACCTGTCGAGCTGATCCCGCAGGAGTCGCCACCCGCCGCTCCAATCCCTACTTTTTGATGGGAATTATAGTGGCTTATCCATTGAAAATTCTAAGTGACAAAGCGATGTGTCCTTACGAAATTGATCAAAGTTCAAAAGCTAATGAAAAGAAGCAGTACTCGCAGGCTTCTTGTTCTTGAAATCACCTAACGCTATTTAACTAAGAGAATGAGAGATGCCCGTTATGTACTCTGAGTGTGGGGACTCTTCTCAGACTTTAAAAAAAGTACAATGGGCTTACTGTGTGTCCATCCCCACTAATTAAGGATTGGAGCGGAAGACGGTCGACTCCTGGGGGATCAGCGTGCGTCTTGAGACCCCGCAGGAAGCGAAGCGAACGAGGAGGCTCAAGGCCACGCCCCCCGGAAAGCGTACCGTCTGTAGCGGAAATCCCGGAACGCTTACTGAGTCATCTTTACTCATCGAGAAAAGTAATAGGCACAGCTGACTTGCTAAATTCCTTACACTTTATCTAAAATAAAATGTTTAATCCGCAATGTTTTGGTCAATACTATAGAGTGTATTCATTACCAAACCGTCCATTACGCAGAAGACGCATGGCAGCTTCATTGTAGAATTTGAAAACTTGTCATTTCTGTTTGCTGTGGAACGAAGGTTTTTTGGTATACTATTGAATGTGAGAAAAAATTAATCAAAAGGGAGGATATTGCATGAAGAACAAACTTTTGGCTACCTTATTTGGAGCAGCGCTAGTGCTTGGTGCATGTGGCGGCGGTGACGACAACGCAGCGGACAAGCCAGCAGAAGACACAAATACCAACAACGGTGCTGAAACATCCAATGTAGACGCGGAGAAAGTCGTACAGACTAGCTGTGTGTCTTGTCACGGTGGAAACTTAGAAGGTGGAGCGGGTCCTGCATTGGACAAAGTTGGAGCTACTCACTCTGAAGAAGAAATCCATAACATCATCATCAACGGTAAAGGCGCAATGCCTCCAGGTCTCATCAAGGGCGAAGAAGCTGACGCAGTAGCAGCTTGGCTTGCTGAGAAGAAATAATTATGTAACAATCGACCATTCTTGAGGACTCCTTGAGAATGGTCTTTTTCATGTTTGGAGAGGGTTAGCCAGGATTTCACATAAAAATACCCACTTAGACCATTTGATACATAACTGTAATACAAGGCATGTCGAATCATGCTATAATTAGTTTGGCGAATATGAATGGAAAACAAAATTCAGGTGGTTAAAATGTATGATTGTAATGAAAAATGTGTACAAAAAGTACCCGAATGGCGTAGTGGCTTCTAACGGAATCCACATTGAGATCACAAAAGGTGAATTTGTTTACGTTGTCGGGCCAAGTGGAGCAGGAAAATCCACTTTCATTAAGATGATGTATCGTGAAGAAGTTCCGACCAGTGGAACGATTTATTTCAATGGAACGGACTTAACAAAAATGCGCAGTAAAGATGTGCCTTTCTTGAGAAGACAGATCGGTGTGGTCTTCCAGGATTTTAAATTGCTGCCTAAATTGAATGTCTATGAAAATGTTGCATATGCACTAGAAGTAATAGAAGAAACACCGAGTGCGATCCGTAAAAAAGTGACTGAGGTATTGGAATTGGTCGGATTAACTCAAAAAGCAAGAATGTTCCCGAATGAATTGTCGGGGGGCGAACAGCAACGCGTGTCGATTGCACGGTCAATCGTCAATTCACCGAAGCTGGTTATTGCGGACGAGCCGACTGGAAACTTAGATCCCGACACATCTTGGGAGATCATGAAAATTTTTGAACGAATCAATGCGCACGGCACGACGATTGTCATGGCAACACATAACAAGGAAATCGTCGACACGCGGCGCAACCGAGTGATTCAGATAGAAGGCGGTCTCATCACACGAGATGAGTATGAAGGAGAGTACCGCTATGAAATTTAGAACGTTAAAACGACACGTGAGGGAAAGTTTCAAAAGCCTTAGCCGAAACAATTGGATGACTTTCGCATCTGTCAGTGCGGTAACGGTCACGTTGCTACTCATCGGCGTGTTCTTCGTCATCATGATGAACTTGAATCAACTCGCGGATAATATTGAAAATGATGTGGAAATTAAAGTGGTAGCGGATCCCGCGGCGGATCAGGAAGCGGTACAAAAGCTCTTAAAGAAAGTGAAGGAAACGCCAGGTGTGGAAGAGGTAGTCCATTCCACCCGAGATCAGGAACTTGAAAAAATGATCGATTCATTCGGAGATGAGCTGGCGCTGTACAAGCAGAGCAATCCGCTTGGTGACGCGCTTTATATTAAAGCTGCGGATCCGAAAGAGACGGCGAAAATCGCAAAAAAAATCGGTACATACGATTATACATACGATGTGGAATATGGAGAAGGTAAGGTTGAAAAACTGTTCAATGTGCTGAAGGTTGGTCGGAATGTAGGGCTTGTTTTAATATTGGCCTTATTATTTACCGCTATGTTCCTCATATCGAACACAATCCGTCTAACGATTGTGGCGAGACGAACAGAAATCGAGATTATGAAGCTTGTAGGCGCAACCAATAGCTTTGTACGAATTCCATTCATGCTCGAAGGAGTGTGGCTCGGAATTTTTGGTGCGATTTTGCCGATGATCTTGGTTACAGTCGCTTATTCTCAATTGTATACCGTATGGGAAGCCAGATTGCAAAATGAACTGTTTCATTTACTGAATCCAATGCCATTTCTATTGCAGTTGAATGGTTTACTGCTGTTCATCGCGGTATTCATTGGCGTATGGGGCAGCTTTATGTCAGTTAGAAAGTTCTTAAAAGTATAAAGGATTGATAGATTTGAAATTTCGAAGGGGGAACTGGGATTTGATAAAGCGACACCGAATCATTTCGAGTGTCTTGGCGGTATGTCTTATGACGACGATGGTCGGCAGTGGGGGCGTTTCGGCAAGTACTTTGAAAGATCTTCAGAATGAACGAAAAGCGGTGGAAAATAAAAAGAACAGTTTAAATTCCACGATCGAGAATAAAGAAAGTCAAATTCAGGCGAAGCAATCGAGAGCAGATCAGCTCACGGGGCAGATCAAGAAGCTCAACGCGAAAATCGATGAAACAAACAGCAATATGAATCATCTCGTTGCCGAAATGGATCAAACAAAGAAAGAGATTAAAGAATTAAAAAAGTCGATCAAAGAACTGGAAATTCGTATTGCGGAACGTGATGAAGTATTACGCGAACGCGTGCGGGTTATGCAAGTGAAGGGCGGACAAGTCAGCTATTTGGACGTGTTGCTCGGTGCGAACAGCTTCTCTGATTTCATTGACCGCTTTTCGGCAGTGACGACTTTAATGGATGCGGATCGTAAAATTATCCGCCAGCAAGAAGAAGATATGGCACAGCTTGAAGAAGAGAAAAAGCTTGTCGAGCAAAAGTTAGCAGAACAAGAAGAACGCAAGATTAAAATTCAAGCAATGAAAGATAAGTTGGATGCTCAAAAGAAAGAAAAGAATACGCTCGTCAATAAATTGCAGGCTGAGCAAGAGAAACTTTCAAAAGAGAAAGCCAATCTCGAAGAAGAGTATAACGATGCAATCGAAATCAGTGACGAGTTGGAAGGCCAAATCGTAGCGGAACAGAATCGTCTCGCGGAAGTTGCTCGCAAAGCAGAAGCAAAACGTCGTGCGGAAGCAGCGGCGAAGCGTCAGCAGCAAACACAATCAAGCGGTGGTTCATCTGCACCGACTGGTAACCTACCTGCTGTTTCAAGCGGATTTTGGACAAAGCCTACAAATGGTAGATACAGCTCAGGATTTGGCTGGAGAACACACCCGATCACTCATGCGAAAAAACAGCACCGTGGTATCGATTTAAGTGCGCCTATGGGAACTCCGGTTGTAGCAGCTGGAGATGGCGTCGTATCTTACGCGGGTCAGATGAGTGGATTCGGTAATGTGATCATGATCACACATTCTGTCGACGGTAAAATCTTAACTACTGTCTATGGTCACCTTTCGTCAATTAGTACGAGCTCAGGTGCCCATGTCGGAAAAGGTCAATATATCGGAGCTGTTGGATCAACAGGCTTCTCGACAGGACCACATTTGCACTTTGAAGTCCATGTTGGAAACTTCTCAGGCTCTGGTCCAAGCGCGGTCAACCCTTTGCATTACGTGTCTTTTTGATATAGGATAAAATGAAAACCTGCCTATTCAACGGCAGGTTTTTCATATGGTGACAGATGAAGGAGGAAGTGGCGGTGCCCATAACTCAGTATTATCCTGTCGGAGCAATCACCATGCCGTCTTCCTGGATTGCATTTAGTGCAGGCTTTGTCATGACCTATCTTTTCATTCGCATATACTTTGGGAAAACAGCTGGTGACCGAATCGGCAATATATTTTTTAATACGGTGATCATATGGAAGTTCTCTGTGATCTTGACAGACTTTTCGACTGTCCGTCACTATCCTTTGTCTATTCTATACTTCCATGGCGGCAAGATTGGTTGGATTCTAGCTTTGATTGTTGTCGGTCTGCTGACAATTCGGCAAGGGATGAAAGAGAAGTGGAAGTACGAGGATCACTGGTCGCTGTTGCTTGCGTTGATTAGTTGGCAGACGGTGTATCAAGTGGTCATGACTTTTTTGAATGATGGCAGTCTCCTAGTTAAAGGCGGGACGATCGCTTTCTTCGTTTTGTTATGGGCCTTGACGTTTTGGAGTTACCGCAAGAAAGCCAATTCGGTTAGTGAATTATCAATTATTTGGATTGCGGTTCATTTCATGGTGTCGGCATCTCAGCCAGGCGCATTTTGGACAATGCCGCTTATCACAACGATCGGAAGCGGGTTGCTGATGTGGATTCTGCAACGCCAGGCAACGCATTCGGTAAGTAGAAAGGAAGAAGCAAAGTGAGTAAAAAAATGATTGGATCCATCCTCAGTTTGTTAGTGATCGGCACATTGGTTTTTTTGATGGTGAAGAATACAGTGGAGAAGCCTGAGCCGATTGAATCGCCTGTAACCTCCTTGAGTCAAGCGAATGAACTAGAGGTGGCTGAAGAAGGGCTCGAACAGTATTCACCTGCTCCTGACTTCACATTGGAGACACTTGCCGGTGAAACGGTGACTTTGTCAGAGCTGAAAGGTAAGAAAGTGATCTTGAATTTCTGGGCGACCTGGTGTCCTCCATGCAAAGCAGAAATGCCGCATATGGAAAGTTTTTATTCGAAACTGACGGATGAAGATCAAGTCGAATTGATTGCGGTCAATGTGACGGAGTCAGAGAAACTGGGAATCAGTGAAGTAGAGAATTTCGTAGAGTCGTATAAATTGAGCTTTCCGATCCCGCTTGATAAAACTGCGGAAGTAACGCGAATGTATGGTGTATTCTCCATGCCGACAACGTTTATGATTGATACGAAAGGGCGAATTGCACAAAAGGTCATTGGCCCGTTAGATGAAAAAACGTTGAATGAATTGGTCGATTTTATGGATTGAAAAAAGAGTCTGTTCTCGTGTCGTAACTTCTTGTCTTCCTTCATATAGTGGAGGGAGGAGGAGGTTATGCATGCGTAGGAGCAGGCTTTTTTTATTGGGAAGCATCTTGCTGATCGGCGGTGTGCTGTTCGGATTGAATGGTTGCGGAAAATCAGGATCGGAATCAGCAAAGCCCATCAGTAAGTTGCCTGTGCTGGATGAAGTGTATGAAACCATTCAAGAAAAAGCAGTTTATCCAGTCGAAAAGGACAGGCTCATCGAAGGAGCACTGCGTGGGATGACGGACACGATAGGTGATCCGTATTCGACTTATTTGACGGAACAAGAAGCAGCTTCACACCGTGAATCGCTGGCAGGCTCCCGAGTAGGAATTGGGGCTGAAGTGACGCGGACGAACGGCAAGTATATCATCGTCTCTCCTATAAAAGGGGGGCCAGCGGAGAAAGCAGGTTTGCAGCCGTATGATGAAATCGTAAAGGTAGGCAATGAGCGATTAAGCAATGAAACGCTGCAAGAAGTTGTAAATTTGATTCGGGGTAAAGAGGGAACGGAAGTGAAGATGACGATTTTCCGGCCGGACGCAGATAAACATATGGAATATACCATTGTTCGAGATCAAATTCCGGTGCAGTCCGTTTCACATCAACTGCTGGAAGAACGAGGTGCTAAGTTAGGGTACATAGCACTGACGATGTTCGGTGAAGAGACGGCGAAAGAATGGCAAAAAGCAACTTCAGAAGTCATCAAGCAGGGTGCGAAGGCGATTATCATCGATGTGCGGGGCAATCCAGGCGGTTATTTGATGGCAGTCTCCGAAATAGCGGGGAGTTTATTGAACGAAGATAAGGTGTTTGTCGTGATGCAGGATGCGAAAGGGAATTTGACTCCACTCGTGACAGAGAAATCTGCGGATATCGATTACAATGAACGATTGAAACAAATTCCGGTCGTACTCGTACAAGACGTGGGAAGCGCATCCGCAAGTGAAGTGTTAAGCGCAGCTGTAAAAGATCTGAAACGCGGAGCCATCATCGGCACAACAAGCTTCGGGAAAGGTACTGTGCAGGAGACGATGGAGTTAACAAACGGTGGCGAGTTAAAACTATCGACGAATAAATGGCTGACACCGAAAGAAAAGTGGATTCACGGAAAAGGTGTCAAAGCAGATATAGAAGTGAAGCAGAGTATACTGTTCACGGAGCATTTACAAATGGTCACGGAAACGTTTAAAGAGGGTCACTACAATGACCAAATCGCTTATGCGCAACGGATGCTGAAAGCTTTTGATTATGAGACCGGTCGAGTAGACGGTTTTTTTGATAAAGATACTGCTGAAGCAGTACAGGCATTCCGTGCAGACCATCAAATCGCCGACAATGATGCGATGGATCGAGAGTTTTTCACCACGTTGAAGGCCGCAGTGGAGGAGTACCGCGGTGAAGCGAAAAACGATAAGCAGTTGAGGATGGCAATTGATTATTTAGTAAATGAATTAGCAGAATAAATAGAGCGCATCTCATAGGAGGTGCGTTTTTTTTCGTTCTGCATTCGCTATTTCCCTTCATTTTTTGTACAATGGGGAAAAGAGTTGTTTGGACGAGCGGGAAGGTGATAGATGATGTCTAGCGAACTACTGAATACTATTATGGAAGCAATATTATATTTTCTTCTTAATCCAGTCTGGCTGGTTGCTTTGCTTGCGGCCGTGCTGCTCGGCTATGTTCGGGTCAAGAGAGAAAGAAAAGACTTTACGACCCGCGTGCTGGCTGGCTTGACGGAGATGAAGCATGGGCTTACTTCTGCCTGGATACATGGCTTGCTACTTTCTGTTCTAATTGCAGGCGTAGGATTAATTGTTGATTTTAATTGGATCATAATTTTTTCGCTCGTGATGTTGCTAGTAATCTTATCATTTTCCTATAAACTAGCTTCACCGATCTATTATGCAGCGATAGCGTTTTTCGGTTTATATGCAGTCGGTCGATGGGTGGGAGATTTTTCAATTAACGATTGGTTTGTACAAGAGGATTTGGACTTTTTCGGCACATTGGCAATTACAGTCCCGATTATCGCCGGACTGTTTTTAATTACGGAAGGTTTGCTGATCCGTCGTTATGCGAGTCGTCATGCTTCACCGTTTTTAATTCCGACAAATCGAGGAATGCGTGCGGCGATATATAAATCAAAACTGTTGTGGATAGTTCCGGTTGTTCTCTTAGTGCCCGGTCATATGGTTGCGGAATATGCTCCTTACTGGCCACAATTCACGCTCGGGGCAGAAAAGTTTTCATTCGTACCAATTCCGCTGATCATCGGTTTTTCGCAGATGGCACGTGCTTCATTCCCAGATGTGCTGTTTCCTAAAATGGGTGCAGCGGTCGCTTGGCTTGGGATTGCGGTTGCAGCCATAGGCGTCGGGGCGATTTGGATGCCGATTCTTGGTTGGGCCGCGTTGATCGCGGGGGTGTTGTGTCGTATCTTCCTGTCTGTTTTGATCTCTGTTTCCGAGCGCAAAAAGCCTTTAATATTAGTGCCGCAGTCTGAAGGGGTTTTCGTCGTTACTGTACTGGAGGATTCCCCAGCAGAAAAAATGGGAATTATTCCAGGTGATCTGATTAAGTCGGTGAACGGTATTACGATTCATAATGAAGGTGAATTGTATGACGCGATCCAAGTGAATGCCGCTCATTGCCGATTGCAGGTGATTGGTCGTGATGGTGAAGTGCGGCTGAAGCAACAAGTGTTGTACCGCCACGATCATTTCCGTCTAGGTATGCTAGTCGTGCGGTAAAAGGAGAGAGTACGATGCATGATTTTGAAACGAAGCTTCTGCTTGCTACATTGTTGCCAGGACTTTTAGTGGTGTTTTTTACGAGGGTGACATTCCATCATGTGGTAGGGCTCATCCTTACATTGGCCTTGATTGCTGCATCTGTCTATGCAGGGTACACGCATAATTGGCTGCTTTATGTAGCAGATGCAGTCTCGTTAACGGTGGGGTTTTGGTTTGCTTCACGTATGGTGCGCAATGCCCGGAGAAGCCAAATGGAGGAATGAAAAAAGCGGTTTTCAAAGCATATAACTCTTTGAAGACCGCCTTTTTGTTCCTAAAATTGCATTCTCTGTTTTAGTCAGGAGTGTTTCGGGGATAATTAAGATAAGAGAGCGATTAAAACAAACTATAAACAGCTAATACTGCAATCGTTCCTATAACGACGAACATGACATCGAGTCCGATGAAAGACAGAGCAAAAGCCGTGACGGCACCGATGACTCCGAACAGGATATTGTCTTGGATATGAAGAACCGCAGGGAAAATTAGCGCACCAAGCACAGCGTACGGAATATTGCGAAGTACCCCGCTGACGATCGGCGGCAACTCTTTTCCATCCAAAAACGTCAAAGGAATCATTCGAGGCACGTACGTAGCGATCGCCATCCCGAGCAGCATCCACCAATATGCAGCGCCCATCAGTTATCCGCCTCCTTTTGTACAGTCCAATGTTCGACTGTCTGGTTATTTTTTACATAAATGATTTCTACAAAAATAGCGGATCCGAGTGTTGCGACCAGAATAGACCATCCGGTGGACAGCAGATTTCCGTAATACAACACGCAATGAATAGCAGCTCCGATTGCAGCAAGCAAGACAACTTTGCGATTGCCTTTCATCGAAGGGACGAGCAATCCGATAAACATTGCATAGAGCGCCACAGACATCGCATTTTGTAAAAATTGCGGAAGGTTGGCGCCAATAACATGTCCTACTGCAGTGAAGAAAACCCAGCTGCCGTAGGCGATTGAGGCAACGCCAAATGCGAAAGCTGTCGTGATCTTGCCTTTTTGTGTAGACAGGACGGAGAATGACTCGTCCGTAATACCGAATGCATAAATCGCCTTCATCCACTTCGGTGCCGGTTCCACTTTTTCGCTTAATGAAGCGGTCATCAGGAAATGGCGTATGTTGACGATAAATGTATTCATGACGACGAGCCAAGGTGCTACGCCTGTTGCGATCAGGCTAAGTGCCATATATTGCGAAGCCCCTGCGTAGACAATCAAACTCATAGCAGTCGCTTCGATCATAGACAGTCCAGTTGTTTTAGCAAGCAGTCCGAACGTTAAGGCAACCGGAAAGTAGCCGATGGCGATGCTCGATCCTGCTTTCAGGCCTTGAGAAAAAGTTGTATTCATATGAAGCAGCCCATCTTTCTATCAGAATCTTTCTGCTATTATACTATAAATGGACAGATGCTAGGGACTTTTGCAATTATATGGAGAAGTAAACATATTTAATTGAACTTTAAACGGTGAGGGTGTTTGCGATGAAGGAATGGCTATCAATTGATAAAGTGGAGGAATTGGCAAGGCAATATGAGTCGATTGGGTTTTATATGGGCTTAATCCCGCCTTTTTTGGAGGCGTTTTTGCCATTTCTGCCGTTGGTCGTGTTCGTCATCGCAAATGCTCTGGCGTTTGGTTTTTGGCAAGGTTTCCTGCTTTCATGGGCAGGTACGGTGGCAGGGTCGTATGCGGTGTTCTTGCTCATTCGGAAGTACGGGGATAATCGCTTTTTCACGTTTTTGACAAAGCCGGTGCGTGTGCAGAAGTTGATTCGATGGGTGGAACGCAATGGATTCGGTCCGTTGTTCATTTTGCTTTGCTTTCCATTCACTCCTTCTTCGGTTGTTAATTTAGTGGCGGGTTTGTCAAATATGAATAAGAAGAATTTTTTGTTTGCATTGATGCTTGGTAAGTTGGTCATGATTTTGATGATTACGTATATCGGGCATGATATACGTGCGTTGTTTACGAATCCGATTCGCACGTTGATTATGTTTTTCCTGATTTTCCTGTTGTGGTTGGTTGGTAAGTGGTTTGAGCGCAGGCTGGCGAAGAAGGTGGAGGAAGATTTTAAGAGTTTCTCCACTTTGGGGCAGTCGGATAAGAAAAACGTTTAAAATATTTCCTGTCTATCTTTTCTTTCGGTACAATGAAGGAAAGGAGTCGACAGGATTTTTTTGTTGTTTCGGCGCTCGACTGATAGTGGGTTCTGGCAAGGGGCGGTGTGTGTGTATTGTCACCGCTTCGCCGCTGGGGGATTGCCTTCAGCCATAAGCTAACTAGCAAAGGGGGCTAGTTGTCTCATGGCAACGGCTGACCCCGCAGTTGCAGCTTCGCTGGAGTGGTTAAAATAACGAGAGTGGCGTTTAAAATGAGAAGGTCTCAGCATCCAGCTCATTCATAGAATCCAATGTGCAAATAGATATACCAAGTGCTTTCACTTACCAAACGTAGGCGCCTTACAAGCGGTAGGCGGAGCAATGAGACAAACAGGCGCTCTTCCTGATTGGCTCATTGTGGGAGCCATCCGCAAGCGCCGAAGTGAGTCCAATGGGCTTACTCTTTTTGCTGTTACGGTTGCCCGACTTATAATGGGTTCTGATAAGGAGCGGAGGACCGTACTTTGTCACCGCTACGCCACTGGGGGATTGCCTTCAGCCATGAGCCAACTAGCAAAGAGCGCTAGTTGGCTCACGGCAACGGCTGACCCCGCAGTTGCGGCTTCGCTTGTGTTGCTAATTTAGTGAGTATAGTATTTAAAAATAGAACTAATTGACATCTACTAAGTAGTGAAAGACAGCTTAGGCTATGTGTTTCTCAACATATCAAACGAAGGCGCCTTACAAGCGGTAGGCGGAGTGATGAGACAGACAGGCGATCTTCCTGACTGGCTCATTACGGGAGCCATCCGCAAGCGCCGAAGTGAGTCCAATGCCGACGCTTCTTCCGCCATACACTAGCTCGCTGGATTTTAGCCAGCTTTTCTGTAAATACATTCACCATACCTTACAAGGATAGAAAGGAGAGAGAAAGATGTCGTTGCGTTTTGTGACTGGTCGATCCGGGACAGGAAAGACCACCTTTATCGAAAGGGAAATTGCGGAAGAGTTAAAGGAGCGGCCGATGGGGCCACCGATCATTGTTATCGTACCCGATCAGCTATCCTACTCGATGGAATATAGCCTATCTACAAAATTTGGATTATCGGGGATGATCCGCGCCCAAGTATTGACGTTCAAACGTCTGGCCTGGCGCGTGCTGCAAGAAGTTGGCGGCATCACTAGGGAAGAAGTCGACAGCTTCGGCTATCGCATGCTCGTGCGCAGCGTGCTGGAGGAAAATAAAGATTCATTTCGCTTATTTAAACAAGCCGCTTCAAAACATGGCTTTGTTGAGCAAATCAGCGACGTCATGAAAGAATTCAGCAAATACTGCATCGATCAGCAGGCATTTGCTGAACTGACAACTCTGCTCGAAGACAAACAAGCTCCGCGGATACTGCAGGACAAAGCACATGATCTTCAGCTTTTGCTTCAGAAAATCGAAGAGCGTCTGGGTACTACGTTTATGGACAGCGAAGGACAGCTTACAGCTTTAGCTGAGCAAATCCCTTTTGCAGAGTGGCTGAAAGATGCATCGGTCTATATCGATGGCTTTGGAGACTTTACCACACAGGAATACAATATCATCAATCAATTAATGAAATTTACCAAGCGGGTCACCGTCGTATTGCCGATGGAGGACAGGCTGCACAGCGGGGAACATGAACTGTTCTATACCGCGGAGCAACAATATTCGATGCTGCAGCAGCTCGCTCATAGCGATTCTGTAGACATCGAAAAACGGATTCATTTAACTGAAATGAAACGTTTTACGAATGAGGAACTCCAGCATTTAGAGGCGCAGTTCGATCGCTATCCTCCAGTGCCGAACGAAGCGGAAGGTCATATCCAATTGATCGAAGCGACGAACCGACGAGCAGAAGTTCACGCAGTGGCGCGTTCGATTCGTAAAATGATGCGTGAAGGCAAACGTTACCGCGGCATGGCTGTCGTCTATAGACAGCCAGATGTTTATGACGAATTGATTCAGACGATCTTTTCTCAATACGATATCCCAGTTTTCATCAGTCAGAAAAAACCGATGCTCCATCATCCGCTCATTGAGTTTGCGCGTTCACTGCTCGAGGCGGTGCGGACGGATTGGTCGTATGAAGCAGTGTTCCGTGCTGTGAAAACCGATTTGTTCTTCCCGGTGAATGAAAATAAGCGGGTATGGAGGGAACGGGCGGATCGGTTGGAGAACTTCGTGCTGGCTAAAGGAATTCATGGCAGTTCACGTTGGCTTGATGAAGAACGCTGGAAGGTCAGCCGCTACCGCGGTCTTGAAATGATTCGTCCGGTTCAAACCGATGAAGAGTTGGCAATGCAGGCGGAGTATGCGGAAACGCGTGATTTGATTCGAGACCCGATTTTGCAATTAGAAAAGCAGTTAAAAAAAGCAAAAACAGGACGCGACGTGGCGGAAGCATTGTTTTTCGCGATGGAGTCGCTGAATGTCTATGACAAGATGGTAGAGTTGCAGAAGGAAGAGCGGCGTGAGCACAGACTGCGTGCGGCGGCAGAGCATGAGCAAGCATGGAATAGCTGGATCAATGTGCTGGATCAGTTTGTCTTGATGTTTGGGGATAAGGAATTGCCGTTTGAGGCAGCCATTAAAATTTTGGATGAAGGTTTTGATACGCTGGAGTTCAAACTCATTCCGCCATCGCTCGATCAAGTGACCGTTACGACGGTGGATTTGTTTAATTCGATGGATGTTGAGGCGCTTTTCGTCCTGGGTGCGAATGAAGGTGTTTTGCCGTTGCGGAGTGACCGGGAAGGACTGCTGTCCGATGGCGACCGCGAATTGTTCAGTGAACTCGGTATCACGCTTGCGCCAACTTCGAAAATGCTACTCATGCGTGAGTCGTATATGGTTTATCGTGCATTCACCGGAGCAAGTGAGCGATTGACCGTCAGTTATCCGATTGCGGATGAAGAAGGAAAAGCGTTGATTCCGTCTCTTTATATTCCGAGATTGCAACAGATTTCAGCGGGCATTCCGGTTGAGTTAGCGGTGATTGAGCCGACGGAATTGCCCGATACGGAAGACAAGATGCACTATATCGAGCATCCGAAAGTCGCGTTGTCCTATGCGGTGCGTGTCATGCGACAGGCCAGTTCGCAGGAGGCCATTGCACCGGAGTGGCAGGCGGTGATCGCTTATTATAAAGAGGATCCGCTGTGGTCGTCGATCATTCAGTCAATCGTACAGCCGGCGCTGAAACGGCAGAAAACCGAAATGCTCGATCCACATCTGACAGCTGGTTTATATGGTTCGTCTTTTACGACGAGTGTTTCCCGTATCGAATCGTATTATAGTTGTCCGTTCCAGCATTTCACGACGTACGGACTTGGCTTGCAGGAGCGTTTTGAGTTCCATTTGGAAGCACCCGATATTGGGGATCTATTCCATGCCGCCCTAAAGTGGGTATCGGATGAAGTGATGAAGCGAGGATTATCGTGGGCATCTCTGACGAAAGAACAGTGCTGGCAGCTTGGACGAGAGGCGATTGAAGCGTTGACGCCAATGTTCTTCCATCGGATCTTGCTGTCCAGTCAGCGGTATGCGTATATTCAGCGGAAGCTGATGCAAATTATTCAGCGGACGATCCGTGCCTTGCAGTCACAAGCCCGCAATTCAAGATTCACACCGATTGCCATTGAAGCAGGATTCGGTCCGAATGAAGAAATTCCGCCGCTTGAAATTCATTTGAAACAAGGTCAGCAAATGAAAATCAGAGGACGGATTGATCGCATCGATACGATGAAGAAGGATGATCAGACGTTCTTGCGTGTCGTCGATTATAAATCTTCCGCTCGTGCGCTTGATTTGACCGAAGTGTATTACGGACTGTCGCTTCAGATGCTGACGTATTTAGATGTGGCGCTCGAACACGCAGAGGATTGGCTCGGTGTCCATGCGGATCCGGCGGGCGTGCTCTATATGTATGTGCACAATCCGATGCTGCGCTTGACGAAAGAGCTCGCCGAGGATGCAGTGGAAAAAGAGTTGATGAAATCGTACAAAATGCAAGGGTATATCGTGGAAGATGCCGAAGTGGCGCTTGCAATGGATGACAATATTGAGAGTGAATCGCTCATTATCCCGGCACGGCTGAAAAAAGACGGCTCCTTTTATTCCACGTCGAAAGTGGTACCTACGGAAGACTTAAATATGATGCGTTCATTCGTCCGCAAACGGCATCAACAGGCGGGAGATGGCATGCTTGCAGGGGATACGCGAGTGTACCCGTACCGCCTGAAAGAGCATATGCCATGTCAATTTTGCTCGTATCAATCGATTTGCCAGTTTGATCGGACCGATCCGACACAGCCGGCACGAAACTATACGGCGTTTAAGCCTGAAGAATCATTAGATAAAATGCGGAAGGAGATAGGCTGCGATGAAAATTCCCGTTAAACCGCCACATGAGACGTTCACGGATGAACAGTGGAAAGCCATTTATGCATCCGGCAAAGACCTTCTCGTGTCAGCCGCGGCAGGTTCAGGAAAAACAAAAGTCCTCATTACGAGGATGATTGAAAAAGTGTTGAATACAGAACAGCCGATTGACATCGACCAGCTGCTTGTCGTGACGTTCACGAATGCAGCTGCGGCAGAAATGCGTCATCGTATGGCCAGTGCGCTGGAAGAAGCTATTTTGAACGATCCAACTTCGGTGCATTTGCGCAGACAGTTGAATTTGCTGAATAAAGCTCAAATATCTTCGTTGCACTCCTTCTGCCTGCAAGTCGTCCGACAATACTCCTACGTGCTCGACATCGATCCCGGATTCCGTATTGCAGATCCAACAGAAGCTGCGGTATTGCGTGATGATACGATTGCATTGGTGCTTGAGGATGCCTATGGCCAGCCAGACCCGGAAGCGATCTATCGACTGAGCGATAGTTTTACCGCGGACCGTAACGACCAGGCGATCGAGACATTGATTGACCGGTTATATGATTATTCACGCGTTCATCCGAATCCTGCTGAATGGCTCCAGATGATTCCGCAACAATATGAAATCGGCGATGACGCAACGATTGATGAATTATCATTTATCGAGCCGCTGAAATTGGCTATCCGACATACGTTGGAAGAAGCGAAGACAGTGGCGCAGGATTTGCAGCGACTTGCTGAGATGAATGACGGTCCGCTGCCGCTTCTTGACACGGCGAAAGCAGATGAGGCATGGATTGATGATGCACTGGAATACGTCATCAACGGTAATTGGGAAGATGTCTATGCCTATTTCCAGACACTTAAATGGATGAAAGCAGGGATGATCAAGAAAGATTCCTGCGATGAAGAACTGGCGAAGCGTGGTAAGGCGATGCGCGAGTCGGTCAAAAAAATTGTTAACGCATTGAAAGAGACCTATTTTACGCGGACACCGGAGAGATTGCTGGAAGAAATCCGTCTGATGGCTCCATTGATGCAAACACTCGTCGAGTTGGTCGAAGATTTTACGGTTCGTTATCAGGCGCTGAAAGAAGAACGAGGGCTTGTGGATTTCTCTGACTTGGAACATTATGCGCTGCAAATCTTATCGGATGAAAAAGACGGAAAACTTGTACCTTCCGATATTGCGATGGATTATCAAAATCGCTTTGCTGAAGTATTGGTTGATGAGTATCAAGACGTGAATTTTTTGCAGGAAGCAATTCTTCAATTGATCAAGCAAGGCGGAGAAGCGGACGGCAATTTGTTTATGGTGGGCGATGTCAAACAGTCAATCTATCGATTCCGGCTTGCAGAACCTGGTCTGTTCTTGGGCAAATACGAACGCTTTACGGCAGAACCGCTCGATCAAGGACTGAAAATTGATCTGAATGCGAATTTCCGGAGCCGTACGGAAGTGCTTGATGCGACGAACTTCATTTTCAAACAGATTATGGGTGTGCGTGTCGGGGAAATCGAATACGATGACGCAGCGGCATTGAAATATGGTGCGCAATATCCAGAGAAAGAAGTGGCGGCCGGGCTAACGATTCTTTATGAGAATGAAGAGGACGCGGATTTATCGGAAGAGCAGGAAGCACAGCAAGAGTTGAAGAAGTCACAGGCTGAAGCGCGTTTCATTGCACAGAAAATCAAGCAGTGGCAGGCTGATAAGGAGCAAGTGGCGGATGCATTCAGCGGCAAGAAACGGCCGCTTGAGTATCGCGATATTGTCATTTTGATGCGCTCGATGACGTGGTCCAGTGAGATAGCGGATGAATTGAAAGCAGCCGGCATTCCGGTCTATGTGGAATTGTCTTCCGGTTATTTCGATGCGATTGAAGTGATGATTATGCTCAACACATTGCGGGTCATCGATAATCCGTATCAAGACATTCCGCTCGTATCGGTTTTGCGTGCACCGTTTGTCGGTATGACCGAAAATGAACTGGCACAAATCCGCCTGGCGAAACCGAATGCTCCGTTTTACGAAGCGGTTCAAACGTTCATTCAGACAGGCGGGGCTGGCGTGGAGCCGATAACACAGGAGAAGCTTCAGCGTTTCTTCCTGCGACTCGAGGACTGGCGTAATATGGCGCGCCATGGATCGCTGTCGGACTTGATTTGGAAAGTATATCAGGATACGTTTTATTATGAAATGGTCGGAATTCTGCCGAATGGTAAACAGCGTCAGGCCAATTTGCGTGCGCTGCATGATCGAGCGATGGCATATGAGAAGACGTCTTTCCGAGGATTGTTCCGATTTCTGCGTTTCATCGATCGCATGCAAAAACGAGGAGACGATCTCGGGGAAGCGCGTTTCATGAGTGAGAAAGAAAATGTCGTGCGAATCATGACAATTCATTCGTCGAAAGGCCTGGAATTCCCTTATGTATTTTTAGCTGGGATGGGACGTCCGTTCAATAAAATGGACTTTCATCAGCCGTATTTATTCGACCAGCATTTTGGATTGGCCGTCAAAGCGATTGATCCCGAAAAACGCATCACATTCACTTCACTTCCGTTCCTCGCTGTGAAAGAGAAGAAGGAGCTGGAGATGCGTGCAGAAGAAATGCGTGTGCTCTACGTGGCGATGACGCGGGCGAAAGAGCATCTGGAACTAATTGCCTCAGTGAAGGATATCGAAAAGGCAGTCAGTCAATGGCAGGAAGCACAGCTGCTCGATCCATCTGCTCCGCTGCCTGAATATAAGCGTTCGCGGGCGGCCGGTTATCTAGATTGGATTGGTCCCGCGATTGCACGCCATATCGATTTTGGCAAGTTTGGCAAGGCGGTTGGCGGTGAATTGATGGACGATTCGTCTTCCTGGGACGTCAATGCCTATCCGTTTTCAGCATTTCACAGTTCAGACACCGTGGAAGTCGATGACTGGATCCCGTTGGACAGTGAAACTACGTTTACTGCCGATTCACAATTAGTGGAAACGATCAAAAATCGGTTTGAGGCGCGCTATCCGTACGAGTACGCGGTAGAAATGCCTTCCAAGCAATCTGTCAGTGAATTGAAACGGATTGCCTTACTGGAGTTAGAACGGGGAGATGCCGATCCGTTTGAAGAGAGATCGCCTGAGATAGCGAATAAACTGTCCTTCCTGCATGATCGACCGTCCTTTTTGCAGCAGCGTTCCTTGACGAAAGCGGAAGTCGGAACGGCCATGCATACCGTCATGCAGCATATTGATCTGAAGCGCCCTTTAAATGTAACGCAAGCTAGCGAGTTTGTAGAGGAACTAGAGAAACGTGAGTTGCTGACGAAAGAAGAGGTGGCTGCTGTTGATGCCGATGCAATTGTGCGGTTTTATGGAACATCTTTAGGCAAACGCCTGCAACAAGCCGATCAAGTATTGCGTGAAATGCCATTCACCTATGCGCTGCCTGCTGAACAAGGAGAGTTCCAACTCTTGCAAGGGATCGCGGATTGCTTGTTCCATGAAGATGGGGAATGGGTACTCGTCGATTATAAAACGGACCAAGTAAGCGGTTTTCATTCGGAAAAAGCTTTGTCGAATGAAATGCAGAAACGCTATGGTACGCAGTTGAATTTATATAAAAATGTACTGCAATCCATTTTGGCTATTGAAATAAAAGAAATGCTCCTCTACTTATTTGATGGAGCGAAAACAATTAGACTACAGGAGGAATTGGTTTGAAGTTGACTCCTACTTCCCTAACGGAGCGAGTTGAAGGACTCGATTTTCTAAGGGGAATTGCTTTATTAGGAATTATCATCGCAAATATGCTGCACTTTCATTCGCCTTATGCGTATATGGATCCCTATACATGGTTTTCAACGCCGGGTGAACAGTCGGCATTTCATTTTATTGATGTGTTTGTCGAAGCGAGTTTCTATCCGCTGTTTGCGATGCTGTTCGGTTACGGATTAAATATGCAGTATGAGAAATCGTTGAAGAACCATACACCGTTTGCACCGTTCATGGCACGCCGCATGAGTTGGCTGCTCTTATTCGGAATTCTGCATGCGTTGCTGATCTGGTTTGGAGATATTTTATTTACGTATGCCATCATGGGCTTTGTAATGATCGCTCTTGTTAGGATACCTAAGAAATGGCTGTTTTCATTGGCACTTGTCTTATATATCGTGCCTTCGGTGTTGGTGTATATCTTGCTCGTCTTCAGCCGGAAAATTAATCCGAATTCTTTGCTCGACGGCTTTGTGGATATCCATCAGATCGAGCTTGCCATCTCGGCTTATGCACACGGTTCATTTGGAGAAATCTTCATGTTTCGAATGGGTGAATGGTTCACGTTCGGAGTAGTCGGTGTGTTCACGTCATTTTTCGCTGTTTTACCGCTCATGATGCTCGGTGCTGCGTTTTCGAAGTGGAAAGTCGTCGAGAAGATGTATGCAATGAAAGGGAAATTGGTCGTCACCATGATCGTCGGTATTACATTGGGTATTTTATTGAAGAATGTACCATACATCGACGGACCGAAATTTGAAAATATCATAATTGTACAGTCAACATTTGGCGGGCCGATTCTAGCGATAGGATACGCTGCTCTGTTGATGTTGTTATGGCAAATTCCATTCCTGAAAATCGTGACGAAACCGTTCGCAACGCTCGGGAGAATGGCATTCACGACGTATATCATGCAATCGGTCATTGCGACGCTGATTTTTTATTCATACGGTGCTGGTCTCTATGGTAAAGTAGACATAGTGACAGGTACGTGGCTGGCGATCGGAATATTTGTGATCCAATTGATCGCAGCACAAATTTGGCTGTCGAAATTCCGCATCGGACCTCTTGAATATGTATGGAGAAAGTTGTCTTATGGGAAGAGTTTTAGTAATAAAGAGGAAAAAGTATAGATTTTGTCGTAACATAGTAGTATGTGAATACACATGGAAAGGGTTGGGCATACACATGAAATTATTGTCATTCCGTTACGAAGGGCAAACTTTATTCGGACCGAAAGTGAAACGTGAGGAAGCAGTTTGGGATGTGCTCGCTATGGCGCAAGCACAGCAGCAAGCAGATTTTCCGAAGACGATGATCGAGGCCGTGTCCCTTGGCATGGATTTTGTGGAAATGGTTCGTAAATTAGTAGAGGAAACTGAAGCGGGTGAAAATGCGGCGCAATTTAAATATGCATTTACTGATGTTGAATGGCTATCACCGATTCCTCGTACGCCTAAGAATGTAATGTGCGTAGGCAAGAACTATGCAGAGCATGCGCAGGAAATGGGAGCAGAAGCACCGCCTGAAAAGGTCATGGTATTTACAAAGGCTCCGACAGCAATTGCCGGAGATGAGCAGACGCTGCCAATTCATAGTGATATGACAGATTCCCTAGATTACGAGGGAGAGCTTGCCGTCGTCATCAGTAAAACAGGAAAAAACATTCCAAAACAATTAGCGTATGACTATGTATTCGGCTACACGATCGGTAACGATATTACTGCACGAAATGTCCAAGCTGACCATAAACAATTTTTCCTTGGTAAGAGTCTAGACGGCACATGTCCAATGGGGCCTTATGTTGTAACGAAAGACGAGATTCCAAACCCACAGAATTTATCAGTCGTCACAAAAGTGAACGATGAAGTACGTCAAAATGGCAATACGTCATCCATGATGTTTAAAATTGATGAATTGATTGCAGAAATCTCCAAATATGTAACGCTTGAACCGGGTGATGTCATTTTAACAGGCACTCCAGCTGGTGTAGGCAAGGGCATGACTCCGCCTACTTTCTTAAAGAAAGGCGATACGGTGAAAGTTTCTATTGAAGGAATCGGGACATTGGTGAATCGTTTCGAATAAAATTCATTTATAGTTTTGATAATATGAGCAATAGAATAGTAGTCGATTGGAAAACATGGTAAAGTATCATTCGACTACATAATAAAATGAGGTGTCAGGATTGGGATTCTTAACAGATACGACTCACTTTCATATATTTACTTGGGTAGTGGGTATCGCGCTCTTCCTAGCTTCAGCTAGTATGGCTGCTGGGATGAAGGGGAAAAAGATTACACATATGATTGTACGTTTGTTCTATATTTTAATTATCGTGTCTGGTGCTGCATTGTTTTTCAAATACCAGACGAATGATTCGATGCTATACGGCATTAAATTCTTATTAGGTCTTTTGACGATCGGATTCATGGAGATGACATTGGTCCGAGGAAGCAAGGGGAAGAACACAGGTCTTATGTGGATTTTATTCGTTGTGTTCTTGCTGGCTACTCTATTCATCGGATTCAAACTGCCGCTCGGTTTCGACTTTTTTGCATAATACCGAACGATTAGAACAAAAGGAGATGGGCAAATGTCAACACAGACTGGATGGATCTTTTTAGCAGTAGTCCTCTTGTTGATGGCGCTGTTTGCAGTCTCCGTTTTCGTTAGTTCGCGTAAACAGCAAGATCCGGATTTTTTTTCGGAAGATGACAATTAAATGACCGGAAAGAGCTAACAGAGGAGGAATTCATAACATTCCACCCTCTGTTTTTTTGTTTGCTTGCACCTAGCTGCAATTCACAAGATTGCCGTATTTACAATGAGCATTCACCCTTTTATGAAGAAAGAATGGCGTCACCTTCAGCCGTTTGATAAACTAATAAAAGAGTTTGCGTAAGGAGGATTTACTACAGTGAAACGAATCACCGGACTACTGGCAGCATGCATGCTTGCCCTATCCATAGCACAACCGATCACATACGCTGATACGAAGCAATCCTTCAGTGATGAAAGTATCTATGATCTGCTCGTTGACCGTTTCAATAACGGCTTGGGATCGAATGATATAGAAGTCAATGCAAGGGACCCTCATGCTTTCAATGGCGGGGACTTTGCTGGGATCAGCAACAGATTGCAACATTTGCTCGATATGCATTTTACAATGATTTCCGTTGGCCCTGTTTTCAGCACAGCAACGTATGATGGGAATCAAGTACTCGATTATTCAGAGATCGAACCGCATTTCGGAACGAAAAAGGAATTTACTGAACTGATCAAAGAATTGCATGACAATAAATTGAAAGTCATGGCGGATTTTCCACTTGGAAACGTTAGTTCCGACCATGTCTGGGCAAGTCAGCTCCCGACAATCCCTGCTGAAGACGGAACGATTGATTGGGATTTAAGTAAACCGAAAGCGCAAGATCAAATCATTAGTGCAGCTGTGCAATTTGTCGAGGATTATAAAATTGACGGAATCCGTCTGACGCATCTTGAGCAGGCAGACACAGAGTTTCTTGATAAGATGATCAATGCGCTGAAAGAGATGCGCGAAGGATTATACGTCATTACCAACGAGCCTAGCGAAGCCGCATTCGACAGTGTACCGGCTGAAGAGCGCAGTCAGGCAATTCAAAAGTCGTTTGTACAGGTGAATCCTGATTCTTCTGCATTGGATATTTTCACCAATGAGGATGCGGACAAACTTCTGCAATTTGATGATTTGACAGGACCGCGTTTCACTTATGAAATGGTGGAATTGCGCCAATTCCCGCCCACTCGTTGGAAGGTAGCAACAACTGCGCAATTCATGTTGCCGGGCGTTCCGTTAGTTCCGTATGCGACAGAAATTGCAGTGAACGGAAAAGAAGCACCAGAATCACATCCATTCTTTAACTTTAAGACAGATATGGAATTACATGAGTGGATTGGTGACCTTAACACGCTGCGTAATGATTCCGAAACATTGCGATCCGGTGATTTCAAGATTTTGCACAATAAAGATGGATTTATCGTGTTCGAACGTTCTTCTGAAAAGGAAAAATGGATCATCGCGATCAATAACACATCTGAAGTACAAAGCTTTGAGATTGATCCTTCAGAAATTGGGGAAAAGAAAAAGCTGCGTGGTGTATTAGGTCAAGATTTAGTCAAGGAAACGAAAGACAATAAATTTCACATCGTTCTGGACCGTGAATTAGCTGAAGTTTATATCGTAGAGGATGATAAAGGATTCAATACACCTTATCTGATTGCTTCGATATTAGTGTATGTCTTCTTCCTGGCATTCTTGTTTTCGGTGATTCGCAAGGGAAGACAACGCAGGAGAGATGAAGCGTCGAAAGAAGAACAAGCGAAGGAATAACATAATAAACAACCAGCCCTCAATTTGTTTTTGTGGGCTGGCTTTTTTCTTCACTGAAATTAAATAAATTAATGCAACGGAATTTGCGCTCCAAACCCTGGCAATGTTACCGGCAATGAAAAACTTTAGGTTAGGGTGAGCTTATAAAGCTTTAAACGCTACTTAAAACTTAGTGAACTTTCTTTGTCATCTTAATATATTAAGATGAACTTACTTTATTCAAAAAGAAAAGTGCAATGGTGCCGGGACCTGCATGGGAACCGATGACCGAGCCGATTTGGTGGATTTCGATTGCTTTTGGCTGGATTACTTCTTCGATCATCGCTTTGAATTCATTTGCGGTTGTGAGATCGTCTCCGTGGCTGATCGCAATGGTTTGTTCTTCTAAATTACTGCCGCGTTCTTCCATCATTTCGATCATGCGCCGGAAGACTTTTTTACGGCCGCGGTGTTTTTCAATTGGTACCAGTTTTCCGCCTTCAACATGCAGTAAAGGTTTGATATTGAGAAGGCCGCCGAAAAATGCGCTCGCTTTGGATACTCGACCTCCCTTTGCTAAATAATCTAAGTCTTCTACTGTGAATAAATGCTCCATATGAGAAGCCATAGCACGGATTTTTCGTTCGATTTCTCGAACATCCAGCCCTTCCTTACGCAATCGAACAGCTTCCTTGACGAGCAGACCATAGCCGAGTGAAGCGCAACGTGAGTCGATGAGTACTAAATTCATGGAGGGGTTGCCTTCTTTTACTTGGTCGCTTGCCATGACAGCTGTTTGGTAAGTGCCGGAAAGCTGGGAAGAGAAGGCGATATAGATGCCGTCTTCTCCAGAGGCAGCCAGGTCTTTCCAAGTTGTTATCATTGTGTCCAGAGAAACTTGAGATGTTTTTGGCTGCTGTCCTTTGCGGATTGCATCGAATATTTCTTTAGAGTTAATTTCTACGATATCCTCGTACTCATTTCCATTCAGCAAGACGCTTAGCGGGAATAATTCAACTTCGTTTTCTTCAAAAAAGGATATAGGCAGATCACATGCACTGTCAGCAAAGATTTTCATTGGAATTCCCCCTGAACTTATATATTTACGATCAATTACTACTGTTTGTCTTAAGTTTTACTTTCCCTAAAGAGAGGCGATCTTCCAGGATATGCGAGATGCCGTCTTCATTATTAGTATCGGTTATTTCATCTGCAATGGATTTTAGGCGGTCGATGGCATTGCCCATTGCGACACCCACTCCTGCGTAATCAATCATTTCGAGATCGTTGTCTTCGTCGCCGAAAGCGATGATACGGTCTTGTGGGACATTAAGCCATTTTGAGACTGCATCTATGCCGACAGCTTTATTTAAACCGTGGCGTACAATTTCCACGATATTGAACGGTGCACCCCAGCGGCGATGGTCGATTACTTCCGCGTGAATATCTTCAAGGTGCTGACGAATTGGATCGACTGTTTGTTCGTTTGCTTGGATCAATAAACTGGTCGGATCCGTTTTTAAGGATCTTCGGATATCGCCCTCTGTAATTCGTGGATTTCCAAAGCTTAAGATATCCAGAAAGCGTTCATCATGATACTGTGCATAAACATCGTCCATCACTTCTGCGACAATATTCTCAACCGGAAACTGCTGCATCGCTTCCACCACTTCGTTGACGATTGGAAGGGCGATCGTTTCGTGAATAGTCTTCCAAGAAGTGTCTGATGGATGATGGACGAAGGCGCCATTAAAATTGACGATTGGTGTAGTTAAACCAAGTTGGCGGTAATACACTTCGCTAGCCCGGTATGGACGACCTGTCGCAATCATGACATAATGCCCTTCAGAAGCCGCAAGTTGCAATGTTTCTTCAGTTTTTGGAGAAATTACTTTTTCATCAGTCAATAACGTTCCGTCTAAGTCTAATACAATTAAATGTGGTTTCAACGTATCCTCTCCTACTATAGTGATATGATTAAGTCTACTCATTATATCTTCATAGTTTATCGTTAATGGAGCAAGTAAGTCAAAAAATCAAGGGCAAGGCGAAGTTTTTGTCTTCCATCGTAATTGTTGTTATCCTAAAATAACAGTATACATTTGTCAGAAAAGAGGAATTTGAATGATCATTCGTTCGGAACAATGGCAACATATCCCTGTACTACATATCGTAGAACAATCCAAAGACCAAGAACATATTCCTACGGTCATCTTTTTTCATGGATTCATGAGCGCTAAAGAACATAACTTGCATTATGCTTACAATTTAGCGAAGCAAGGAATCCGAGTAATTTTGCCGGATGCGAAATTGCATGGAGCACGTTCAGAATCGACAGATGAATTTCAACTGCAAATGCGGTTTTGGGAAATTGTCTTAACTTCAATTAAGGAAGCAGACGTGATCCGTCAAGAGTTGAAAGCGAGAGATTTAGTAGAGGATAGTACGTCAATCGGTGTCGGTGGAACGTCTATGGGCGGCATCACGACATTCGGCTGCCTCGCGAGCTATGACTGGATAGATGCAGCTTCCGTTATGATGGGTTCTCCAGCTTTTACACGACTTGCTAAAGGACAGATCGCTTATGCGGAACGTGCTGGCAAAGAATTACCGGTTACCTCAGCGGAACGCGAGCAACTTTTTGCTGCATTGGAGCAAGTGGATTTGTCGAAAAATCCAAACAGATTGAATCGTCGTCCGATTTTCATGTGGCACGGTGAGCAGGATACACTTGTGCCGTTTGAGCTTACAAATGAATTTTATTCTGAAATTCAGCAAGACTATAAAGACCATCCGGAACGTTTAGGCTGGATGCCGGAAGAGGAATCAGGTCATGCTGTTTCGCGTCCCGGCATGCTTGCGTCAGTCGATTGGCTTGCACAGCATTTGATTGCAAGGTAGTATGTTGGTAAGATGAAGATAGCACATAACAGAGAGGAGCATTCCGATGAGCAAAGATGAAATCAAAGATTACCTGTTTGGCGCGTTGGAAAACGTCATTGACCCGGAGTTAGGCGTCGATATCGTCAACTTAGGATTAGTGTATAACGCCGAGCTGCTCGATGAAGGCCTGGCAAAAATCACGATGACATTGACTTCCATGGGCTGTCCAATGGGGCCGCAAATTGTAGCCAACATCAAACAGGAGTTAATGGAACTTCCCGAAGTAAAAGATACAGAAGTAGACATTGTCTGGAACCCGCCGTGGTCCCGTGATAATATGTCCCGTTACGCTAAGATGGCACTTGGCGTACGCTAATATGCATCCCCGAACCATACTCTTTGTGGTATGGTTTTTTTGTTCTGTTAAAATAAAAACAGACGGTGTGAGTGGAACGGGATTTACGCTCCAGACGGTACGCTTACCGGCGACTCTTCCGCGCCCCACGGAAAGCGGCTACCAGAGAGCGAAAGCCGTAACGAAGAACGGCTTTTGCGAACATAAGCGAAGCGTTGTGAGCACGTCTTTGGTTTAATCCCCCGGACCGCCATCCCTCGGACTACTCGCCCTGTAATCTTTTATTTCAGTCTATGAAAAAGAAGGAATTGCAAAATTTTGTCGAATATGAAGGATGTAGCGTTAAACAGTATCTAGTAGGGGGAATAGGGAAATGTTAGTAAAAACAGCAGATTTATGCGATGACTTCATCAACGAACTACAAGTATGCACCGTGGAATTCAACTCCTACGGCAAACACAAACGATTCTCGGGGCCGATTTCCACAGTTAAAGTCTTCGAAGACAATGTCTTGGTAAAAGAAGCACTGCAAACGATTCCTGAAGGCAATGTACTCGTTGTTGACGGAGGAGGCTCAAAGCGCTGCGCATTAATGGGGGACATGCTTGGCGAAATTGCGCAAAATCGAAAACTGGCTGGCGTTATCATCTATGGATGTGCACGTGATACGGCAGATCTCGGCACACAAGAAATCGGAGTCATGGCAATCGGCAGCATGCCAGTGAAAAGTATTAAACGAGGCGAAGGTCAAAGTGGAGAAGTCCTTCATTTCGGAAATGTCGAATGGATTCCCGGACACTATGTCTACGCAGATGAAGATGGGGTTGTCGTGGCGCCGCGGAAATTGGTGTAAAAATTATATTGGCCGTTTGCATAATGCAAACGGTTTTTTTATGGGAAATAACCACATAATAAAGTAACTCTTAACTAAGCAAATCAATTTACTTCTCGTAGAAAAGAGACTATAATTAAATTAATCAAAGATAGTCAAAGTCAAACAAACGAAAGGTGGATGTTTATGCGTATGGATGGTGTACAAGAAGACCAGCGCTCACCACTTGAGCAATTTGGTCGTAATCTTGTTGATGAAGTGAAAAATGGAAAAATGGATCCGGTCATTGGCCGGGATGAAGAAATACGAAATGTGATCCGAATTTTGTCTAGAAAAACAAAAAATAATCCTGTGCTAATCGGGGAACCAGGTGTTGGTAAAACTGCAATCGTTGAAGGGTTGGCACAGCGAATTGTCAAAGGTGACGTGCCGGAAGGTTTGAAGGACCGTAAAATCTTTGAACTGGATATGAGTGCGCTCATTGCAGGTGCCAAGTATCGGGGAGAATTTGAAGAACGTCTTAAAGGTGTCCTCAAGCAGGTGAAAGACAGCGATGGCGAAATAATCTTATTTATTGATGAAATTCATACGATTGTCGGCGCGGGGAAAACGGAGGGCGCGATGGATGCAGGGAATATGCTGAAACCGATGCTTGCTAGAGGTGAGCTGTACTGTATCGGTGCGACAACGCTTGATGAGTATCGTATGTATATCGAGAAAGATCCAGCATTAGAACGTCGTTTCCAACAAGTGATGGTGCGCGAGCCATCTGTTGAAGATACCGTTTCAATTTTGCGAGGATTGAAAGAACGTTTTGAACTGCATCACGGTGTACGGATACATGACCGTGCTTTGGTCGCTGCCGCCACGTTATCGGATCGTTATTTAACCGAGCGTTTCATGCCCGACAAAGCGATCGATTTGATTGACGAAGCTAGCGCGATGATTCGGACAGAAATCGATTCGATGCCGCAAGAATTAGATGCAGTAACTCGCCGAATCATGCAACTCGAGATTGAAGAGCAGGCTTTGCGGAAAGAAAAAGATTCCATGAGTCAATCTCGATTGGTTACGCTGCGAGAAGAGTTGCAGCAACTGAAAGATTCATCTAAAGATATGCGTGAGCAGTGGGATTCTGAAAAAACAGCACTGAAGGAAGTTCAGAGCAAGCGGGAAGAACTCGATCGCTATCGAAGAGAACTGGAAGATGCGCAAGCTCGTTTTGATTTGAATAAAGCTGCTGAATTGCAGTATGGTAAAATTCCTGAATTGGAAAAAGAATTAAAAGCGCTTGAGAGTCCATTGGAAGGAAGTCAGGACCTTCGTTTGTTGCGTGAAGAAGTGACGGAAGAAGAAATTGCTTCCATCGTAGCCCGTTGGACAGGCATTCCTGTGACGAAACTTGTGGAAGGTGAGCGGGAGAAGTTACTTCGTTTGCATGAAACATTGAAAGAACGCGTTATTGGTCAAGATAACGCGGTGCAGCTCGTGACGGAAGCTGTTTGGCGTGCACGTGCAGGAATTCAAGATCCGAATAAGCCGATTGGATCGTTCTTATTCTTAGGTCCGACTGGTGTCGGGAAAACGGAATTGGCGAAGACGCTGGCTGCCACTTTATTTGATTCTGAAGATCATTTCGTCCGGATCGACATGTCTGAATATATGGAGAAGCATAGTGTGTCACGTCTTGTTGGGGCACCTCCAGGATATATCGGCTACGAAGAAGGCGGTCAATTAACGGAGGCTGTTCGACGAAACCCGTATGCTGTCGTGCTGCTGGATGAAATCGAGAAGGCGCATCCAGATGTGGCGAACATTTTGCTGCAGATTTTGGATGACGGTCGGATAACAGACAGTCAAGGGCGGTTGGTCAACTTTACGAATACCGTTGTGATTATGACATCCAATATCGGCTCTGCTTATTTATTAGAAGGCAACTTAGAAGACGGAGATCATGCAAAAGAAGACTTGATTATGGCAGAGTTACGCCGCCATTTTAAACCCGAGTTGTTGAACCGGATGGATGACATCATTATCTTCCACTCGTTAACGGCGGACTCGTTCAAGTCGATTACCCGCAAAATGTTGGGTGATTTAGTGGAACGTTTGGCAATGCAGGATGCGACGTTAAGCTACGATGAAGACGTCGTGAACTGGATTGTGGCGGAAGGTGCAGATGCGGATTTTGGTGCACGGCCGTTGAAGCGATTTATTCAGCGTCATGTGGAAACGAAGGTCGCTAAAGAAGTGATTAGAGGTAGTCTGCAGGAAGACGAACAAATTCAATTGTCGATGGAAGATGGACAATTAGTTGTTCAGCTCATCAAGAAAGATTAATCTGTGAAATTTTAAAAAGCGTAAGAACTGTCAATAGTTCTTACGCTTTTTATGTGTTATACGTCTGCTGGAGCTTCATCAGGGATAATTGCTGTGATAATAAGTACAACAACAGCCATAACGATAGAGACGATTACACCTGTCATGAAGTCAAATGGTGCCTCGACAATTGAACCTGCAACATAGTTCAACATGGCAACTAATAGGAATGACCAAACAAATGTCATAATATATTGCATGATTTTCACCTCGACTAGTCTATTTCAAACTTCATCATACCATAGCCGGTCAAAACGATGAAATAATAAATAAATTTAATTTTGACGAAAAAGTGTCCTTGTATTGAAAAGTGAGCGATTTTCTTCTATAATTAACACCAGGTACTAATAATAGATGATAAGAAACGGGGTAGATGAAATGAGAGCAGGGCTGCTGGGTATGGGGAAATACAACCCGCCACATGTTTTGACGAATGAAGATTTGGAAAAACGAATAGATACTTCAGATGAATGGATTCGTACACGCACAGGTATCGAAGAACGCAGGATTGCAGATGATGATACGAATACATCAGACATGGCTTTTGAAGCGGCGAAAGAAGCGCTCGCATCGGCAGAAATTCGCCCTGATCAGATAGGTCTTATCCTAGTGGCGACAGTGACACCAGATTATACGTTTCCTTCCGTTTCAACAATGATTCAAGAACGTTTGGGTGCAAAAAATGCGGCTGCAATGGATGTTTCGGCAGCATGTGCAGGATTTATATATGGTGTGGTGACTGCAAAGCAATTTGTCGAAGCAGGCACGTACGATTATGTCTTAGTTGTCGGCGTGGAAAAGCTGTCTAAAATTACAGACTGGGAAGATCGCAACACAGCTGTTTTGTTTGGAGATGGTGCAGGTGCTACAGTTGTAGGGAAAGTGAGTGAAGGAAGAGGAATTCTTTCATTTGAACTAGGTGCGGATGGTTCTGGAGGTAAACACCTATGCCATAGAGAGTTCATCGAAATGAACGGTCGCGAAGTATTTAAGTTCGCAGTCCGTCAGATGGGCGAATCTGCGCTCTCAGTCACTGAAAAAGCAGGACTTACTAAAGATGATGTGGATTATCTGGTTCCTCATCAAGCGAATATACGCATTATGGAGGCTTCGCGTGAGCGCTTAGGATTGCCGATTGAAAAGATGTCGAAGTCCGTTCATAAATACGGCAATACTTCCGCAGCTTCTATTCCAATTTCATTGACGGATGATTTAGCGGAAGGTCGCGTCAAAGATGATGACGTGATTGTATTGGTTGGATTTGGTGGCGGCTTGACATGGGGCGCCTTATGTATAAAATGGGGTAAGTAAAACATTAAAAAGAACGAACAAGTTGATCTTCATTCAGCAGAAAACTCTCACCTTTACAGTTGGTCACATGAATACGATTTTGTTTCCTGTTCAGTGGCTGTTCAAACGCCTGCTGAACAAAAATCATGCCTCCGGCGGATGTCACAGATTTTGAGAGGAGTGAATTGTGCATGCACAATTCAAAATCTGGACGCAATTACGCCAAGGCGTAATTGATTATAGAAAGGAAGTTTAGAATTGGAAAAACGACGTGTAGTGATTACGGGAATCGGTGGCGTTTCACCAGTAGGAAATACCGCAGAAGACTCATGGAAAGCAGTTGTGGAAGGAAAATCCGGCATTGATATTATGACGCGACTGGATCAGGAAAAATTCCCGGTCCGTGTGATGGCGGAAGTTAAAGATTTCGATATCGAACAATTTGTTTCACGTAAAGACGCACGTAAGATGGATCGTTTCACACACTATGCCGTCGCTTCTGCCATGATGGCAATGAAGGATGCCGATCTTGAGCTGGATGATGAACTGGCGCTTCGCACAGGCGTGTGGATCGGGTCGGGGATCGGCGGTATGGAATCGCATGAAACCCAATTCAATACATTCCTTGAAAAAGGCTATCGACGTGTCAGTCCATTTTTTGTCCCCATGATGATACCGGATATGGCGGCAGGACAAGTATCAATTTTCACTGGAGCAAAAGGCATCAACTCCTGTTCGGTAACAGCTTGTGCTTCCGGCACGAACTCGATCGGAGATGCGTTTGAAGTTATACTTCGCGGAGATGCAGACGTCATGATCACTGGAGGAACAGAAGCGCCGATTACGTCACTTGCAGTAGCAGGTTTCATTGCAAGCACGGCACTCTCCTTGAATGAAGACCCTGAAAAAGCATCTCGTCCGTTCGATAAGAATCGTGATGGATTCGTAATGGGAGAGGGAGCAGGAATTCTGATCTTGGAAGAGTATGAACATGCGGTCAAACGTGGCGCAAAAATTTATGCGGAAATCGTCGGCTATGGTTCTACTGGAGATGCACACCATATCACGGCTCCAGCACCAGGCGGAGAAGGTGGCGCACGTGCAATGGTACAGGCGCTGGAAAAAGCGGAGATTGATCCTACGCAAATTGATTATATTAACGCGCATGGGACGAGTACGCCGTATAATGATTTATTCGAAACGATGGCTGCCAAAACAGTGTTTGGTGAACATGCCTATAAGCTGGCAATGAGTTCGACAAAATCCATGACGGGCCATTTACTCGGCGCGGCTGGCGGTATTGAAGCGATCTTTACCGTAAAGGCTTTGCAGGAGGGCATCATTCCTCCGACAATGAATTACGAAACTCCGGATCCAGAATGTGATTTAGATTACGTGGTCAATGAAGCACGTAAAGCAAACATCACCTATGCAATGAGCAACTCTCTAGGCTTCGGCGGTCACAACGCTTCGCTGGTATTTAAGAAAATATAATGAAAAAGGAAAGAGCACAGTAGCTCTTTCCTTTTTTTTTGACTTTTAATAAACGATGAAATGATAAAGTGAATTAACGTTGGAGGGGAAAGCTCGGATAGGGCACATGGGCTTGTGGTCGCTCTGTTCATTCTCTTCAAGATCCATGTATCTACTCTTAATACTTTCCGTGCAAGCAAGTTGAAAGTACTCGTCTAAAAGGCATGTACTTATACATAAGATGAAAGAAAACGATAAAGGGCGAGGATCCGTTTGACGCGTTTTCTAGTATTCCTATTCAGCTATTCTATTATCGTCATCTGTGTTGCCAATTTACTCTTCTACTTGAACTACGCAGCACTCGGTTACGATTATAAGCAAATTACTTTGTTTATGTTGCAGTCGACAGACTTTACAATGCTCGTCATAGCCATTATTTCGTTAGTGTTTACCGTCTGCGTCCCAAGCCCATCGCGGCCTCCATCTTCTTGAGAGTGGTGGAAGCGATGGCATTTGCTTTTTCAGCGCCTTGGTCCAGAATAGAATCCAATTCAGGTGAATCAATTAATTCATGATAACGCTGCTGGATTCCTGCTAAATGATTGTTGACCGTTTCAGCTACGCCAGCTTTAAAGGCGCCATAGCCAAGCCCCTCATATTTTGTCTCCAGTTCTGGGATGGACAATCCGCCTAATGAAGATTCGATGATCAATAAATTTGAGACACCAGGTTTGTTTTCAACATCGAATTTCACAACGCCTTCTGAATCTGTAACAGCACTTTTGATTTTCTTTTCAATTTCTTTCGGCGTATCCAAAATGGAGATCGTCGCTTTTTTATTTGGATCGGATTTACTCATTTTCTTTAAAGGATCTTGTAAAGATTTTATTCGGGCGCCGTTTTTTGGAATACGAACGGCAGGAATGGTCAATACTTTGCCGTAGCGGCTATTGAAACGTTCCGCCAAATCTCTTGTCAGCTCCAAATGTTGCTTTTGGTCTTCACCGACAGGGACGATATCTGTGTTGTACAGTAAAATATCTGCAGCCATTAATGGAGGGTAAGTCAACAGCGCTGCAGAGACACCTTCAGCACCTTCAGATTTGTCTTTGAACTGTGTCATGCGTTCTAGTTCGCCGATGTAAGAGACGCATTGCATAATCCATCCTGCTTGTGCGTGAGCGGGAACTTCCGATTGAATAAAGAGTGTAGATTTTTCTGGATCGATGCCGCTCGCGATATAGGTGGCGGCAAGGGATCGGATAGCTTGTTTTAAGTCGTCAGGATTTTGTTGCACGGTAATAGCGTGTTGGTCAACGATGCAAAAGATGCAGTCCTCTTCATTTTGCAACTCTACAAATTGGCGGAAAGCGCCAATATAATTTCCTAATGTGATGACACCTGTTGGTTGAACACCTGAGAATATAGTTTTCATTGTATTTCCTCCTTTATAAATTGGCATAAAAAAACACCAGCCATCCCTATAAAAAGGGACGATTGATGAAAAGTAACCGTGGTACCACCCGAATTGCTTCGTTAAAAGCCGCTCTAGTCCCTTAACGCGGGATACGTGTCGGACTACTGTTGTTCGTCCGTCAAGCTCGGGAGCCCATTCTTTTTGTACGATTTTGCCTGCTTCCACCATAGACAGGCTCTCTGAGAAAATCGCGTCAAAAATACTTTTTCCTTCTTCGCCATTTACTTATTGCTCTAAAGTATATCGATTTCGATTGGAAAATGCAACTTTCAGAAAAAAATAAGGATTAAATTGAAACCTTTCAGTACATCTGTACGTACTATAGAGGAGAGAGAAAAAGATAGAACGACTTTCTAAATGAGAATACCATTTCTTTCTTTTTAGTAGGTTTAAATCAATTCATTACTGGGTATAAAAAGAGAAGATGTTCAATTACCGCATAAAACAGCATCATTCTGCACAGATTTGTAGGAACTAAAGAATGTCGAAATTCTGTATAATTTTTTTTGAAAAACTATATTAATTGAGAATGATTATGTGTATAATGAGTAGTATGAAGACAAATTATAATAATTCTAAATTGAAATCTAAACATATCAAATCTAAATGAGCGTAAGCCGTGGGAAAGGACGTGTCAATACATGGGTGTTACACTTTATACATCACCTAGTTGTACATCTTGTAGGAAAGCAAAAGCATGGTTGGAGGAACATGAGATTCCTTATACAGAGCGTAATATCTTCTCTGAGCCATTGAACATTCAAGAAATCAAACAAATTCTTCGCATGACAGAAGACGGTACAGATGAAATTATCTCCACGCGTTCCAAGATTTTTCAAAAGTTGAATGTTGACGTAGAGAGTCTGCCGCTTCAAAGGTTATATGAATTAATTCAAGAACATCCGGGCCTTTTAAGAAGACCAATCATTCTAGATGAAAAAAGACTCCAAGTAGGGTACAATGAAGATGAGATTCGTCGTTTCCTACCGAGAAAAGTTAGAGCCTATCAGCTGCTCGAAGCGCGGCGAATGGTGAACTAATCTGAATACAAAAGCTGATAGGGATGACACACTGGATACATTTGTGCCTATCAGCTTTTTTGAATTGAAATTCCCTTGTATTCCTCTAGGATTTTCGCTTCAATGCTTAGGCAATTGAAATAAACCCTTTCGAAATCGGTTTGGTCGACATATAGTAAGAGTAAGCATTGCAAGTGAGTTTAAATTATAAAACAGGGGAAGGCCTGTTTGACAGAAGGGAGAGATAAGGGATGGAAATAGAGCGCATTAACGAAAATACGGTAAAGTTTTATCTTTCTTATGGAGATATAGAAGATCGCGGCTTTAGCAAAGAAGATGTTTGGTATAACCGCGATAAAAGTGAAGAGCTTTTTTGGGATATGATGGATGAACTTGGCGATGATACAGAGTTCGAAGTAGAAGGACCGCTTTGGATTCAAGTCAATGCTATGAATGAGGGAATTGAAGTGATTGTGACAAGAGCACATCTTCCGAAGAACGCTGAATCTTCACAATTTCCTTTTGGCATTGAAGACCCTGAAGAATTATTCGATCCGATTTTTGACGCGATCAATGAAACGGAAGAGGATAGTGAAGAAGAAGTGCAAGTCAATGATAAGTTGTTTGTATTCAGAGATTTTGATGAGCTGATTCCATTGGCATCTCAAATGGCTTCACTCGAAGACCCTTTTGAAACTCAGCTGTATGCATTTGAGGGTCGTTATTATCTCAACTTGCGGTTTGATTACACTCTTATAGATACGAAACGCGCCAAGGACATTGTCAGTATGATCACAGAATACGGCATTCTATCTAAGATGTCGATTCATCGTATTGAGGAATATGGCACAGCCGTTATGGAGTCCGACGCTTTCGTTCAAATAGATAAATATTTTTCATAATCCACTGGAAAGCTACCAATAATTTGGTAGCTTTTTTGTATGCGCCCTTAGTTAAAGTATGGCTTTTTATCAATCGAGTGGCGGCATGAGGTCTAGTGTGGTAGGCAAAAGAAGTATCGTTACTGAACTCACTTCGGCGCTAGCGGATGGCTCCCGCAATGAGCCAGTCAGGAAGGGCGCCTGTCAGTCTCATCGCTCCGCCTACCGCTTGTAAGGCGCCTACGTTTAGTGTGGAAAGATCATTCTGTGCAAATTACTAAATGGCCCCTGAAGTATCTTCTATGTTAAAACACAGCCCTCTTTAATTTGTAAGTACAAGCGAAGCCGCAACTGCGGGGTCGTCCGAAGCCATGAGACAGCTAGCGTTCTTTGCTTGTTGGCTCATGGCGGGAGGCAATCCCCCAGCGGCGAAGCGATGCCAATGTGCAACCCATTATCTAGCTTGAACACATAAAAAGTTCGAGCGACGGGACAAGCAAAAGAGTAACGTCATTGAAGTCACTTCGGCGCTTGCGGATGGCTCCCGCGATGAGCCAGTCAGGAAGGGCACCTGTCTGTCTCATCACTCCACCTACCGCTTGTAAGGCGCCTACGTTTAGTTAGGGAAGAATAGGAGATCATTCTTCAAACTATTAAGTAGACACTGAAGCATTTTTTATTTAAACAAGACACTCATTAATTTGAACATACCAGCGAAGCGGCGACAATGTACACCCCTGTACCTATCTTGGACACATTAAAAGTTCGAGCAACGAGATGATGATATATTACTTCTTTAAACACCACACTCAAGTACTTCCTGACACCAACAAAGGGGTCAGCCGAAGCCAGGAGACAACCCCAGCGGCGAAGCGATGACAATGCACAACCTCTGCCCCTTGCCATAACCCACTATGAGTCAAGCGACGAGACAACAAAATATCAAAAAACAATAACCTCATACAATAGTTCAGCAAAACAAAACGTCACAAGCTTTTAGTATGTAAAAAGACTTGCAAAATAATCAGTTAATTCGTAGAATATAGCTGGAAGGAGAGTGAACAACTTGTTGACAGCTCGTACAACTGGCGGGGAACTGGTGATCTTGACTAAACAATATTCCCTAGAACACTTAAGAAAATGGCGTGAAGACGAAACGTTCTATTGTCCCCAATGCAAAGAAAAGCTGATTTTGAAAGTCGGCGACGTTATGATACCACACTTTGCGCACCGTCAGCAGACCAACTGCCGAGACAGCTTCTCAGAAGGAGAATCCCCAACTCATCTGCTTGGTAAAACTCAACTATACGAATTGTTTTCCCGCCACGCCCTCAACGTCAACTTAGAACCTTTTTTAGTAGACGTGCGACAAAGGCCGGACCTTCTCGTTACTTGGCAGGATACTGCGGTCCCTATCGAGTTCCAATGTAGTGTCATTCCACTTTCGCTTGTCCAGCAAAGAAACGCTGGCTACCACATGCTAAACATGCTGCCGATCTGGATTGTCTTAACCCCTCAAACGATCCATGCCACTTCTGCAGCCACACTCTCTATTCGTATCTCTCAGTTCCATCATTTTTTTATTCGGCAAATCAATGACCGGATCACCATCCTTCTTACATACCATCCGCTTAGCGAACAATTTCATTACCTCAGCCATATGATTCATCTGCATGGTTCTACTTATGCCGTTCGCCATTTGATTTTGCGCATAGATAAACAAACGGTTCCTTTTGCTACGCCCGCAGCACCGAACCCGACAGATATAGAGGAGCTGACTCGTCACTATCAATCAGCCCGGCGAAAGTATCTTCGTTCTGTGATCGGTTACAATCCACTAGGAATTCATAATCGTTTTTTACGTGCGTGCTATGAAATGCGAATTCAACCGATTCAACTGCCTTCATGGGTTGGCGTGCCGACGGCGGGACAGGAGGCATTCAAACAGCCTGACTGTGAATGGCAACTGTTGCTTGTTGCAGCAATGCGGGAAACTAGAAAAATGCCTAATCAGCTTAATTCATCATTTTTTCGAACGTTTATTAAAAGATTTGAAGGAGAGACGGAAGATCAATTAAAAGCATGCAGAGTGTATACGGATTTTTTACGCCAAGAGCGCATAGATATCTACAGAATGGATAAATTTATTGGAGGTAATTTCGTGCAGGAAATTCTGGCAGGGCGATTTCTTGCAATGCATGCGAAGAATTGAGAAAATATAGTGGATTCGAATTACGGTGAAATGGCTGAAGGAGGAATTTGATTGACAACCGATCAAAAAGTTTTAACACGTGACGAAGTAGCTGAAGAAGAAACTTGGCGTCTGGAAGATATTTTTGTTTCCGATGAAGCATGGGATAAAGAATATCAAAAAGTTGAAGAGATGGTCAATGAAGCTGAGCAGTATAAAGGGACGCTCGGCAACGGAGCAAGACAACTTTTTGAGGCATTGACGTACCGTGATAAATTGGCAGAGCGTTTACGCAGATTGTATACGTATGCACATCTTAAAACTGATCAGGATACGACGAATGGTTTTTATCAAACAATGGATGGCCGTATCAAGTCACTAGTAGTAAAGGTGTCCACAGCATTGTCTTACTTTACGCCCGAGCTGCTTTCTATAGACGAAGAGCAATTAAACCAAACGATTGAATCGCATGAAGGTTTGCGTTTGTATAAACAAGAGTTTAAGGAATTGAATGCAGAACGTGCGCATATTCTATCAACTGAACAAGAGGCATTACTCGCTCAGTTGTCCGAAGTAACTGGAAATCCGGCTGAAACGTTCAGCATGTTGAATAATGCTGATCTAACCTTCGGATTAGTTAAGGATGAAGAAGGAAATGAAATCCAACTAACACATGGCCGGTATTCTCGTTTTTTAGAGAGTAAAGACCCTAAGGTGAGAGAAGCTGCATTTAAGGAAATGTATGCAAAATATGGAGAGTTCAAAAATACATTTGCATCCACACTTAGCGGGAATGTCAAGGCACATAATGTAAATGCGAGAATCAGGAATTATACTTCTGCAAGAAATGCAGCATTATCCAGCAATCATATTCCTGAACAAGTATATGAGAATCTCGTTTCTACGATCAATAAGAACTTAGACTCGCTGCATCGCTATGTTGCTTTGCGTAAGAAAGTACTGCAACTTGATACACTTCATATGTGGGATATGTACACGCCGTTGGTGGAAGACACAGAAATTAAATACACTTATGAAGAAGCGAAAGAGACGATGCTGGAAAGTTTTCATCCGCTAGGCGAAGATTATACCTCGATCGTAAAAGAAGGACTTGAGAATCGTTGGGTCGATGTCCGTGAAAACAAAGGAAAGCGTTCAGGTGCTTATTCTTCTGGTTCATATGGAACAAATCCGTATATCTTAATGAATTGGCAAGATAATGTGAATAACTTATTCACGTTGGCGCATGAATTCGGCCATAGTGTCCATAGCTATTATTCTCGGCAAAATCAACCGTTTATTTACAGTGGCTATTCAATTTTCGTTGCAGAAGTAGCATCTACAGTGAATGAAGCATTACTCAATGATCATTTATTGAAGGTAACTACAGATGAAGACAAACGAATTTATTTGCTGAACCATTGGTTGGATGGATTCCGTGCAACTGTATTCCGCCAGACGATGTTTGCTGAATTTGAGCATCTCATCCATAAGTTGGATCAAGAAGGAACGCCATTGACAGCTGAAAAATTAACAGAAGAGTACTATGCATTGAATCAAAAATATTATGGTGAAGCAATCGTCAGCGATGAAGAAATTGGTTTGGAATGGGCGCGTATTCCACATTTCTACTATAATTATTATGTCTATCAGTATGCGACAGGGTATAGTGCAGCAGTAGCGCTAAGTAAACAGATTCTCGAAGAAGGGGAGCCGGCAGTCGACCGATACATTTCCAACTTCCTGAAAGCTGGATCTTCTGATTATCCGATTGAGGTGCTGAAAAAGGCAGGAGTCGATATGACATCTGAAAAACCGATTGAAGAAGCGTGCCGTGTTTTTGAAGAGCGATTAAATGAACTCGAGCAGCTTTTGGCGAAGAGAGGATAAGCGATAGCTATAAATCTCTAGGTATGTTGTCGGAGTATGTGACATAAGGATGAAAGCGAGTATAATTTGTTGAAGTCATAAGTTAGATATGGTATGTTATGTACGTGGAATAAATCACATACCAAACATACACCCCTTTTGTTTGAACGTGAACATTTCTCCCATTCCCTTTGAAAAAGAGTATTCACTCCCCCCCAGGAGAGAATGCTCTTTTCTTTTTTTGTATAAAGAAATCCGAAGTGATCATTTTCTTGATCACCTCGGATATGAATAAGTACTATTTAATTAGAGAGCAATTTTGTTGTTTTTTACGCCAAAGCGTTCGATCTTGGAAAGGAATTCGTTCGATTTGCTGCTTGAGCAGGCGCTTCTTCAATTCGCGTTCTGCTTCTTTTTCTGAAATATGATAGATTTCGGCAACTTCTTTAGTGGTTAGTAAATCAAAACGATTGAACAATGAGCTAATGGATGGCGGAATATCGGGTAAGATCTGTTCGCCAATCAATTCCTCTAAGATTTGTTCGTAAATCCCATAATCATAGAGACCGCTCACTTTCAAACCTTCATCTTCAATATTGCTATTGAAAAATACGAAAGTCGGTGCTTCATCTACTTCCATTTCATTTCCTAGAAACATATCGACTTGCAAGGCGCGTATTGTTTCTTCCGACGTGAAGTCGACAATGAATTCATCTACATCTAGATTGATCCGTGCGGCAATTTCAACTAGCACAGAAAAAGATGTGACATCACGCTTCTTTAAAAACGAATACTCAAATAAGCAAGATAGGTAACGGAAGCCAGCCCGTTTCCCTTGAAATTCAGCAGCTTTCACCGCGAGGCTCGGGAAACATGGGTTTGATCGCTTTGTCGGCTGGGGGTCTTGTCTCTCCGTTAAGCAGTTCCTATTTAGTTTATTTATAGGTGTACGCAACGCAACTCTCAACGTAAAATAATGATCATATTCTACTTGAAGTTTACGTAGGAGCGGTTGGAGTGACCAGCAGTCCTTGCAGTATGGATCCAAAAATACATAAAGTTCAATTGGTTTTGCTGAAGTAGAATAGTGTAACGTATCATCAATAACAGTTAGATAGTTCACTGGTCTTCCTCCTCGTTCCTATTTACCATATGGTTGGCTGTTAAGACAAGGCGTTGATAATAGACATTCCGAAGCGGTCCCTCCAGTCCCACTTCATCCATTGCTTCTTCCATGCATGCAAGCCACGCTTTCGCGCGAGTAGGCGTAATTGGGAACGGCATGTGCCGTGCCTTCATCATGGGATGGCCGTGTTCTTCCGTATATAGGTTAGGGCCTCCTAAATATTGTGTCTGAAATTGTTTTTGTTTCCGAATTGTTTCGGTTAAATCTTCAGGAAATATTGGAATAAGGTCCGGGTGCACAGCCACTTTATCATAGAAGCGTTCAATTAGTTCATGTAACCTTTTCTCGCCAATCTCCTCAAAAGGGATGACAGGTTTTCGGGTCATTACATTCACACCCCTTCGTTCATCTGTGACTTTATTCTATCAACGAATTATTTTGTATACAAATAAAACAGCTTATTTCTAATTATTGTTATATAGCAGGCAATTGCTGGTTGGATGTAAATAGGGATTCCGAGAACCGTTGATTTGCGCTACAGGCGTGACGCTTTCCGCGGGGCGTGCGGTGAGCCGCTTCCTTCGCTTCGCTCAGTCCAGGGTCTCACCTGTCACGCTAATCCCGCTGGAGTCGCCCGCCTTTCACTCCAATCAACTAGCGTGTTCCTTAGAAAATAGTGAAGAAAACATCAAAACATCAAACTTTAAAACATATCTATGCTACGCCATCTGTCCGTAGTAATTCATGACTTTTTTGACGTATTGTTGTGTTTCTTTGAAGGGAGGAATTCCACCATATTTTTTTACGTTCCCTGGTCCTGCATTATATGCGGCCAGTGCGGTTTCTATTTTTCCGAATTGATCTAGCATTTTTCGCAAGTATTTGGCGCCGCCCATGATGTTCTGTTGCGGGTCAAAGCGGTCTGTGACACCGATGAATTTAGCTGTTCCGGGCATTAATTGCATTAAGCCGGCTGCTCCTGCGTGGCTCGTGACATTATTATTAAAGTTGGACTCTTGCTTGATGACAGCGGCAATCAGATTTTGCGGCAATTGGTATTTGTCAGCAGCTTGCTTGATGATGTCTCCATACGGACCTTGGTAGGTTGCACCGGATGATGGTGCAGCTATTGTTGGAGAGGAGTTCTGTAACTGGAATGCTGGAATATGGGCTGGCATGTATACTGGATTGGCGCCTTGGTAAAGCAGGCCGTCAGCAGCAGTGCCATTCACTGTATTCGATGAACTTACTGACCCTAATGTATTTTCTGTCATTAACTGCGTCAGCATCGATTGGAATTCGTTAGAGCTGCCTGAAGAGTTCGTGCTGAAGGACTGAACTGCTCCGAGTGTTTGCAGCGCGTTGATTTCTAGGAGTAACCTAAGATTTTGTAGGTCTAGGCTCATACTTTCTCCCCCTATCTATGATTTTTCTATTAGTTTTTCATTGGTCGATTATATCCATTATACCAACTTTTGTACCCGAATGTACAATAACAAAATGCAACTATGTGTGTCATATGGTAGACTGAACGTAAAGACTTGTATTAAGGAAGTGATCATATTGGATATCAAGAATAAAATAATAAAAGTGAGTCAGCAAGGGAATGAAATACACTTTATTTTGGATCCGGGAGCAAAGTGGCCTTTAGATAGTGTCCCTACAGGAAAAATGCTGACAGACACAGACCGACAATCATTTGTTTATGTATTTGATCATGATTTGGGCTATCAGTATGCGTATTTTCCACAAGAAAGCTGGTACGGCCTTGTAGATTTGCTGTTGAAAGAAATGGAACCTTTTCTAATTTGGGAAGATCAGAAAATACCTCTAGAAAGCGCGGCAGAGGAACTACAGGCACTGGTATTGAATATCGAAGGCAATGATAATTATGGTGAAGCATTCAGTGCAGCTGTTGAGAAAGCCTTCCAATCTGTATTAGAACAGGAAAACTAAGCGGTATACGAAGAAACAAAATAGAAAGGAAGTGGCGTAATGAAATTCACAATTCAGTCTCGAAACGACGAACTTTCGAATAAGTTAATGAAAGAAGCGCGAGTATATTTACGAGATTTCGGTTTAAAGTATGATGAGGAAGAACCGGACATTGTATTGTCAATTGGTGGAGATGGCACATTACTGCATGCTTTTCATAAATACATACATCGACTCGACAAGACGTCATTCGTCGGTATCCATACAGGTCATCTAGGATTTTATGCTGATTGGAAACCTTCTGAAGTAGAAAAATTAGTGATTTTGATTGCTAGACAGGAATACGAAGTCATAGAGTATCCATTAATTGAAGTGACGATTAATTACCGCCACTCAGAAAAAAGTGCATCCTATTTGGCACTTAATGAATCAACAGTGAAATCACCTGAAGTGACATTAGTTATGGACGTTGAGTTAAATGGGGAACATTTTGAACGCTTTAGAGGAGACGGCTTATGTATGTCAACGCCATCTGGCTCAACTGCCTATAGTAAGTCACTTGGTGGAGCGATCATTCATCCATCTTTACCTTCGATGCAGCTGACGGAAATGGCATCGATCAATAACCGCGTCTTCCGAACAGTTGGTTCTCCTCTTATTTTGCCCGATCACCATATCTGTACGTTGACTCCTGTAAAAGGGCCTGATTTCATGGTGACAGTGGATCACTTGCAATTGCTTCATAAAGACGTAAAGTCTATTGAGTACAAAGTTTCCAATGAAAAAATGGGCTTTGCGCGGTTTAGACCTTTCCCATTTTGGAAGCGAGTGAATGAATCTTTTATAGCGAGTGATTTAAGATTTGAACGTGAAGACAATGAACAGGATAGCTAATCATTTGTTTCAATTAGACTATGAAGTGGAAGAACAACTGATACTGCGAGATTTTTTAGCGAGGAAAGATATTTCCAAAACCACATTGACCGCCATTAAATATCAAGGCGGGGATATCTTGGTGAATGGTCATGCACAAAATGTTCGTTATATTTTACGGCCAGGTGATCAAGTTACCGTAGTGTTCCCTCCTGAACAGATGAGCGAAGGGTTGAAGCCAGAATTGGGTCCATTGTCTGTTTTATATGAGGACAAGACGATTTTATTACTTGATAAACCTGCAGGTCAGAGTACAATCCCTTCACGTAATCATCCGTCCGGAACACTTGCGAATTTTGTCTGTGGGAAGTTTGAAGAAGAGGGCATACTATCGACAGCTCATATCGTGACGAGGCTGGATACAGATACGTCAGGAGTAATTTGCGTGGCGAAAAATCGACACATTCATCACTTATTAAGTAAGCAGATGAATGAGCAGCTCTTTCATCGGCGCTATACAGCATTCGCGGAAGGTCACATCAATACTTCTTTGATTACGATCGAACAACCAATCGATAGAAAAGAAGGAAGCATAATTGAGCGTAAGGTAAGTGCAGATGGACAATACGCAAAAACAGATGTAACTCTTCTGGGTAATTATGTCAATGACATCCAGGATTTTTCTGTAATCGAGCTGAAACTGCATACGGGAAGAACTCATCAAATACGTGTTCATATGCAATGGTTAGGCCATCCTTTAGTTGGCGATGATTTGTATGGTGCTTCGAGTCACCAATTTGCGCGTCAGGCATTGCATTGTTCATCTATCAGTTTTCTTCACCCGCTTACGAAGGAAAGAATGATATTTGATAGTCCGTTGCCAAGTGACATGAAGTACTACTTAAAGCAAAGTAAGACAGTCGAAATAAGGAGTATGTAATAATTTCCCGGGGAATAACAGAAGGATTTGATATGAACCGTAACTGCAGAAGGGAAGGTGTATAATCATGAACAATCAACCAGAGGAATTAAAAAATGAAGTCATCTATGATGAAGATAGCTTGCGTGAGTTGCTCGTAAACGAAGATATCCATTCATTTAGACAAGAATATTTAACCCTTCATCCATATGATCGAGCGATTTTTTATGAAAAAGTTGATCCGAAACTCCGAGAATTGATGTATTTCTATTTATCACCAAAAGAACTTGCTGAAATTTTTGAGACGAGCGAAATTGATGAAGATGAATACAAAGAGTTCCTTGAGGAGATGGACGCGACATATGCTGCAGAGATGATATCTTACATGTTTGTGGATAATGCGGTAGATGTCCTGAAAGAACTTGATAAAAAGCAAGTAGTCAGCTATTTGACATTAATGGATAAAGACGCTGCTGTTCAGATCAAAGCTTTGCTACACTATGAAGAGTACACAGCAGGATCCATCATGACCACTGAATTTGTTACGGTTCCCGAAAATTCAACCGTCCGTTCTGCGATGACTATACTGCGTAATGAAGCTCCGAGTGCCGAAACAATTTACTATGTCTTCGTCGTGGATGATCACCAGCGTTTGACTGGTGTCGTTTCTTTACGTGATCTTATTATTGCGGATGAAGATACGTTGATTCGTGAAATCATGAGTGATCGCATTGTCAGCGTGTCTGTTTCAGATGACCAGGAAGATGTTGCGCGAACAATCCAGGATTATAATTTTTTAGCCGTTCCTGTTGTCGACTTTCAACAACACATTTTAGGAATTATTACAGTCGATGATATTATTGATGTTCTTGATGAAGAAGCTTCAGATGATTATTCAAAGCTTGCCGGTGTTTCTACAATGGACACATTCGACAAGAACTCCTTTTCTGCCGCGAAGAAGAGGATACCCTGGTTGATCACATTGATTGTTCTCGGTATGCTCACTGCTAATTTAATTGATTTATTTACAGAAACGATTTCTCAGGTTGCTTTACTCGCTGTATTTATACCGTTAATTGCAGGAACTGCGGGAAATAGTGGTACCCAATCATTAGCCGTTGCCGTTCGGGGTATTGCGACACGTGATATTGAGGATGAAAGTAAGTTCAAATTGTTAGTGAGAGAAGCGGGTACCGGATTGATCACCGGATTAGTCTGCGCAATATTCGTTGTTCTGCTGATATTTATCTGGAAACATGAATTGGTCATTGCACTTTTAGTGGGTACAGCTACCCTTGTATCGATTTTTGTCGCTACCATTTCAGGGTCGTTCATCCCTTTATTCATGCATAAGATCAAGGTGGACCCCGCAGTAGCCTCCGGACCATTTATCACGACGTTAAATGACGTCATCAGTATTATTATTTATCTAGGACTAGCAACAGCATTTATTAGCTCCTTGTGAGGTGTAAATGCTGTTTTTTCTATTTGAACATTTGAAAACGTATAGAAAATTGAAGATAAACTGGAACTCGGAACGTTAGGCTTTTTGTTTACATATGCTAAACAAAAAGGATGTGAGAGGTATGCGTAATGCAGAGCCGTTATTGTTTATTAAGAGCCCGGTGATTCGGAAATTCATGTATACGCCAACTGTTGAAGAAGAGAGTACTTCTGTTTTTGAAATGGAGCATACTCGAGAAGCGGAACGAGTCATTGAATTGCCTCAATTAGTCGTATCGGATGAAGAAGTTTCAGTGGAAATAAATCCGCATATTCTGAGGAACTTGGATTATTTGGTTCATCCTTTCCGAAAAGAATTGTATCAGCCGATTGAAATTGTGACAGAGGAGAGAGTGGTAATGGGGAAACTTGAGGAACTGAAAGATGAAGTACTTTGGATGAAGGAAGGCGAAGATCTTACTTCAATCGCCATCCACGATATTAGAGACATAAAGTGGAAACAGCAATCATTTTCTATATAAATAGTAAAAGGCGAACCCGTAATTTCGGGTTCGCCCTTTTTTCGCATTGCAAGCGTTAATTCTAATTAAATTTTAGTCCTCATCGCAGAAGTCGATATACACATCGTCGATGCATTGGATACCGCAGAAACAGCTTAAATCAACAGTCAAGCACGTATCGGTGGCTCCGAAACCGTTTACTTGACAAATTTTTTCTACGCAGATTTTTCCGTTATTTGTAATATCGAAAGGCCTGCCATCTTTCAATGGTTGTAATACTTGAAGCGTTGCACAGCAAGAGTCAAATACTTTCTGTACGCGGAAGAATACGGAAACGCAGCTTGTTGATGGTGCTGGACCTGGTCCTGGTCCGGGTCTTCTGCCACTTATTTCATCTTCAGTTGCTCTCGGTTGCGGGCGAGGTCTATGATTCCTTTTCCCACCGCGGAATACGGCCTTGAAGTAGTCCCCATCGTCTGTTAACAAACTGAATACACGAGTATTCACACGACCGCGCGCCGGAAGAGTTAAACTGCCGAGCGGAGCCATGAAGCAATCCGTATCACATTCAACACAATCCACCTCTGGACTCGTGCTTTGGACACGTTTAATAAAACGCACTACCTCACAAATACAATTGGACTTGTTACAGCAACCATAATTCTCTCTTCCACTATCTGTTCTTTCACATCCCACTACTGTCCACCTCCTGTTTGTCTTTCCCTATACCTTATGCGGTGTGAGAAAAGACGTCAGGGCGTTTGCACCGGTATGCATAAATCGCTTAGGAATATTCCATACTATTTACAAGGAGGGAGATACTCTTGAAAAGAATAGGTTTGCTGTTTACTTTGCTCATTCTATTGACTGGCTGCAGTGAAAAAGGAACCAAGATCGAAAATACAACGGCTTATAATGAAGATAAGTTGGAAGAAGTTTTGGATCAAAACGGTCATGTCAAATTAGCGATAGCACTTCTTCATGAAAAGGACTTGATAACGGGCATTCGTGTGAATACATTTTCTCGCTTTCAAAAGAAAAAGATTGCATCGGAAATTAAAAAGAAATTAGAAAAAGCTTATCCAGATTTGACGGTTACTGTTTCTGCTGACAGTAAAGTGTTGTTGGAAACAAAGAAATTGATAGATAAAGAAAAACAAGATGAATACCAAAAGAAAATAGATAAAATTAAATCCATTGAAAAGGAGCAAACCTAATGGAACAAGAAAAGTATGCCCATTTGGAGAAAGAATTATCGCCTAAACCTCCCATTCTAAAAAATGTCATTAAAGCGTTCTTGGTAGGTGGTCTCATTTGCCTAATTGGACAGTTTATCGCACTTTTCTATATAACGTTCTTTGATTTTACGGAACGTACAGCGAGCAATCCAACAGTTGCCACGATGATTTTCCTTTCAATGTTGCTAACGGGTTTTGGTCTGTATAAAAAGATTGCTCAGTTTGGGGGAGCGGGTGCAGCAGTTCCTATCACAGGTTTTGGTAATGCGGTTGTTTCATCTGCAATTGAGCATAAATCAGAAGGATATGTGCTCGGTGTCGGGGGGAATATGTTCAAACTTGCAGGCTCTGTTATTTTATTTGGCGTATTTTCTGCATTTGTTGTGGCACTCATCAAGACAATTCTTGTGAAATTCGGTGTTGTTTCATGGTGAAGAATGGAATCCTGACCTTCAATTCTATGCCAAGTATTCATTCAGCCGGAGTTACTGCAGGACCTCTAGAAAAGAAGAAAAGTGTTTTTGCCCAGAGTTTTGACAAATTATATGAAGACGAGCGATGTGATTTGCCGACAAATGAGGATGGCCACAAACAGTTGATGTATGATGCTGTGATGGTTGCTCTCAGTAAAGCTAAAAAAGATGTCGAAAAAATTGATTTCTTTTTAACGGGCGACTTGGTGAATCAAATGACGCCATCTAATTTCACAGCCCAGGCTTTAGGAATTCCTTATTTAGGAATGTTTTCAGCTTGTGCAACATCCGTTTCTTCTATGATTACAGCCGCGCTGCTTGCAGAAGCTAAACAAGCAAATTGGCTCATCGCCGGCTCGTCTAGTCAACATAACGCAGTTGAACGGCAATTTCGCTATCCGCTCGAGTACGGTACTCAAAAAGCAGCTACTGCACAATGGACAGTGACAGCAGCAGGGGCTGTTTTAATTGGACAGAATAAGCCGGGAACTCCTTCGATATCTTGCGCCACGATTGGCAAAGTAGTGGACATGGGAATGACGGATCCTCTGAATATGGGAGCTGCTATGGCGCCTGCTGCGATGTCCACTTTATCTAGCCATTTAAACGGTCACAGTAAAACGGTTGATGATTATGACACGATTATCACGGGTGATCTGGGGAGCAGTGGATTTAAGCTTTTAAAAGCTCTTGCAAATGAACAAGGGCTACCCCATACGAAGAATTTTCGAGATGCAGGAGAAGAGTTCTATGGGATGGATCCTTCATTTTTTGCTGGTGCCAGTGGAGCTGGCTGTTCAGCCGCCGTGTTCTTTTCGGATGTATACCAGAAGTTGCAAAAAGGTGAATATCAACGTGTGCTGCTGATCGCAACAGGTGCATTGCTATCCCCATTGTCCTATCAGCAAGGAGATACCATTCCTTGTATCGCACATGCAATAGAAATTTCGATAAATGAGGTGAGTATGATATGATCTCCATTTATATTACTTCGTTTATTGTTGGTGGTCTGATCTGTGTCATTGGACAACTTTTGATGGATGTTGCAAAACTGACCCCGGCGCATACTTTATGTTCACTTGTAGTTGCTGGATCGGTATTGGATGGGATCGGTTGGTACGAGCCATTGATTGATTTTGCAGGCGCTGGTGCTACGATTCCAATCACTTCATTTGGGAATTCATTGACACATGGGGCTTTAGCAGAAGCGGAAAAACATGGCTTGATCGGCGTAGTGACAGGAATGTTTGAAGTGACGAGTTCTGGTATCAGTGCAGCTATTGTTTTCGGTTTGATTGGAGCACTTCTTTTTACTTCGAAAGGAAATGTGTGAAAATATATTAACCGCCCTCTCCATTTTGTTCTTCTCTGCATACGATAGAGAAGAAGGAAGGAGGGGTTTTTATGTTTGGATGTTATCCGTCTTACGGTCAAGGTGGATTTGGATATGGCGGCGGAGGCTGCGGAGAAAGATATGGCGGTTCTTCTTTCGTTTTAATTGTGGTCCTGTTTATTTTGCTGATCATTGTAGGCAGAAGCTATTTTTAAGGAGGAGATCTGAAGATGAATGATTCATTCTTTCGAAAAATAGAATCCAAGACAGGCGTCCCGATGGAAGAAGTTTTTGCCTTAGCCAACGCGATTCAGTTTGCCGATTTTAAAGATGAACGTCAAGTTAGAAAGATTGTACAAAAGGTGAGTCAGTTGGCTAGAAAAGACGTACCACAACACGTAGAAGATGAATTGGTCAATTCGATCATTCAAAGTGGAAAAGGGCTTAACTTAAACGATATTAATCACATGCTTGACGGGAATTAATTAAATATTTAAAAAGATGTTTAAAAGTTTCTACTAATGGGTATACTAGATAGAAATAGAAAGCACAGAATCTAAGGAGGTGCACGTCATGGGATATATTTTACCGATCCAACCACTTCAGGCTCAACAATACGCAGAGCGAATGAATAACGAACGTCATAATTTTGCTTATATTGGCCGAGTAAGCCCAGTACGTCTAGAAAATGAGGAATCTAGTTATTGGGAAGATATCTTGGAGGACGAGAATCGGCAACAAGTAGAGCAAATGGAAGAACGGAACATGAAGCGTGCACCGCTTCCTTTAGTCAAAAGGGGCCCGATAGCTCCGAACCCAACGCAATTATCTCCCGAGATAGCGGCAGCAGTAGGAAAAGGTCTAGCGGTTAACACATATGTGTGAGCACTCTAAAAATACCCCTGTCAGCTAAACAAAGCTGACAGGGGTATTTGATTGGGCACAGCATTATGATTCATCTAGTAAGCTCTTTTCCATCGCTCGATGCGGAATGTCTGCATCCATAAACTCTGGTGAAGTTACTACGTATCCTAATTTTTCATAGAAAGGCACGGCGTATGCCTGAGCATTCAACAGAAGTTTTTTCATAGAACTTTTTCTCGCATGTTCCTCTAATGTATGCATAATCATATTGCCAAAATGCTTGCCTCGATGTTCAGGTAAAACGCAGATTCTTTCGATTTTTCCGTGCGCGTTGACTAATCCTCTCATTCGACCGGCGCCGATTGGATTGTCTTCGCTGTCATAAACGACAAAATGTGTAGCGTCTTGATCATATTCATCCAATTCCAAATGCAGAGGTACTCCCTGTTCTTCTACAAAAACTTTCTTGCGAACAGAGAATGCATCCTCCCTACCCTTATCATCTGTGACGATCTTCACTGTCATCAGCAAATCAAGACTCCCGGTCAAGACGAAATGTTTCGTATACTGTCCACGAACCATCTTCTAGTTGGTACAGTAAATGGATGCGATCGATGAGTTCAGAATGGTCGACACCTACCATTTTCAATTGGCTGATTATATCGTCATGTTCTCCTGATGTCAGGTTTTGGGCAATTGTGATGTGCGGTGCAAACGCATAATTGGATTCTGCTTCATAAAAATTCGAATTCAAATCTTTGTGTAGTTCGAGCAATTCATCGTTCGGTGTAACCTTGAAGTAAATTGTATTCGTAGTTGGAGCGAATGTGCTTACTTTTGTGGCATTCAACTCAAAAGGACTGTTCTTGATCGTAATTTCTTTTAACGCTTTTGCTACTTCTTCAATTTCCTTATCGTTCGCTTCAAACGGATCTTTAAGAGTCATATGCGGTGTGATCAGCGAGTAATGCGGATCATATCTCTTACGATAGCCATTTGCCAAGTCTTGGAGTTTCTTTGAAGGGAATGCAACAATACCGTATTTCATTTAAGATTACCTCCTCGTGAATTGAGTGAATTTTAGTTCATCCACTTCAGTATATCAGAAAATAGTCGGACTTGTCTTTTATTATCCCTATAAGTTGTTAATTTGTAGGAGAGCCCGTCGGATATCGGGTTGCCATGATTTCCATGTATGATCTCCGTCTAGCTCTTCATAAAAATATGGGAAACCTTTTTCTTTAATCAATTCATGCAGCTCACGGTTGGGCGTTAAAAAGTCTAGTCTGCCATCAGCGGTTGTTGGGACTGCTGTTTCTTGTTGACCGATCACCTGGTAAATGGACAAGGCAGCTGGATCTTGAATGGACTTTACAGCTTCCATGACATGTTCATTGACAAAAGGAGAATGCAGGACGACTTTTCCGAAACAATTCGGGTATTTCGCTGCCGTCAGTAATGATATGGAAGCAGCTAGAGAATCTCCAATTAACATACGACTTGAGCCCATTTGGTATGTTGGATAGGTTTCATCAATATACTGGATTAATTCATGAGCTAGAAAACGAATATACGCTTGGTGGCGGTCGCCTTCAGGATGATACATACGTCTGCGCTCAGGAACTGTTTTGTACGGAATGCCAACGATGATGACAGGGTCGATCAATTCTTCTTCCATCAACTCTTCTGCAACACGACCGATTCGGCCTAGTTGAAAATAATCTTTTCCGTCTGATGCCAGCACGACGTTATGCTTGTATAAAGGAGAGTAATGGGAAGGTAAATAAAGCAATAGTTCCATTTCTTCTTGCAGTTCATTGCTGTAAAAACGAATTTCTTCAATCTTGCCTGGGTTCATTTTGTAGGACCTCCATAAATAATGTACACTTAGAAGATATCATACCGGTAAGTAATGGGGAAAAGCCAGTGAAAAATTATCTGGTATGAGGAGAGAGAGGGGAAATAATATGGTAGCAGGTAAAAATATTGTTCATTCCGATGTAGTAACGGCAGCTGCAAAAGATGCATTGCTTCGCCGTGGAGTAAAAATTGAAGATATCGCGAAAATCGTTTATGAGATGCAGGTACCTTACAACAAGGGCTTGTCTCTAGATCAATGTATCGACTCTGTAGAAAATGTCTTGCGTAAGCGAGAATTGCAGCATGCGATCTTAGTTGGTGTGGAATTGGATGAAATTGCGGAAAGAGGTCAGCTTTCAGCTCCGCTTCAGCAAATTGTCGAGTCGGATGAAGGATTATTTGGTGTGGATGAAACAATTGCGTTAGGAGCAGTTTACACGTACGGTTCCATCGCAGTTACGACATTCGGTCATTTGGATAAAAACAAAATTGGCATTATCAATGATTTGGATACAAAAAAGGGCATAGGCATTCATACATTCTTGGATGACTTAGTCGCTAGTGTGGCAGCCTGTGCTGCATCTCGAATCGCCCATAGAACACGCGACTTACAAGAAGCGGGCCTGACGTTTGAAGATGTACGAAATGGGAACAGCGAATAAATCAAACAAAACGCACAAATACTTTACTCATAGTATTTGTGCGTTTTGTTTGTAGATTGAGGAAGGAATAAATGAGAACGGAAACCTTCTTATCTCAGTCTAGGCTCACGCTGGTCTACCTGGAGTCAAACGTCCTCCGCTCAAATGCTGTATAGCAGGAATAAGGAAAGGAAATCTTCTATCCTTTTTTCTCTTTTTGACCCTTCATAAAATTCTCCACAGTGCTTTATCGATTTTATTTTCTAATACACCATTTCGAAGATCCAACATATTTACCTGGTTCAAATAGGGGTGTGAAATGAGTAGGTTTCCTTATATGAATTCTAAGATACTAGCATCCATTCTAGTGATCCATTCTAATATGAAAAATAATAGTACAAACCATTGTCTTGGCCCGCACTACTAATATTAGTATGTTTCCGAAAGGCGCAGCTGAGCTACCTCAACTGAAAGTATAAACTTCTTACGCTTCGATAATGCTTGGGAAAGCCATTCTTTGTGGTGGCTTTTCCTGTAGTGTTTAACGCGAATGATGAGACACGATGCTGAGCGAAGTGAGGAAAGCGGCTAATGTGCCTCGCGGAGCATCCCTTTAGCTGTAAAACTAAAGCGTACTAATACCGCTAGAACAGCGTACAGGTATTTTTAGAAGTAGCGAGCATTTAAGTACAGTACTATTTAATTATTGCTAAGTGTTCGACTTGCCGGTTTGTTTTGAAAATCATTGACACACTAAAGCGCTTTCATGGTAGAATGGAAATGTCTATGACTATATTAGAAAAGGGGAGAAAGACACATGAAGAAAAAATCACTTCGCCTATTGGCGCTAGTTTCCATGCTTGCTCTTCTTGTTCTGGCTGCTTGCGGAACCGACAATGCAACAGACGGAGACAAGGATGCAGGGGATGGAAACAAAGAAGAAGATAAGCAAGGTCAAGATTACAAGTTCTTAAGCTTATTAACTGGTGGAACGCAAGGAACATACTATCCGCTAGGTGGTTCTTTCGCAGAATTCATCGGTGAAGAAACCGGCATCAAAACGACTGCAGAAGTATCACAAGCTTCTGCTGCCAATATGACAGCATTAAAAGATGGAGATGCACAAATCGCATTTGTACAAACAGATATTGCATATTATGCATCTAAAGGTGAAATGATGTTTGACGGAGAAGTAATCGATGAGGTATCCGCTGTCGGTAACTTATACCCTGAAACCATTCAATTGGTTACATTGAAGAAAAATAATATTACAACGTTTGAAGATTTAAAAGGTAAAAGCGTTTCAGTAGGTGCTCCAGGTTCAGGTACGTATGCGAATGCTGAGCAGTTACTTGAGATTCACGGTCTTACAATGGACGATATTAAGCCACAAAACCTAGACTTCGGAGAGTCACAAGAAAGCCTACAAGCAGGGCAAATTGATGCGGCATTCATTACTGCAGGTACACCAACAGGTGCTGTAGAAGGCTTGAACGCGGTAGCTGAAGTATTCATCGTTCCTGTAGAAGATGCAAAAGCAGATGAACTAATTGAGAAATATCCATACTATGCAAAAGAAATTATTCCAGCTGGAACATACGGTTCTGAAGAAGATACACCGGCAGTTTCTGTAGGTGCAATGCTTGTTATGCAAAATGACATTTCTGAAGAGCTTGGCTACCAAATCACGAAAGCAATTTATGAAAACGCTTCAAAAATCCAACATGCTAAAGGTGCGTTGATCAAGGCTGAAAACGGCTTGGATGGGATTGGTATTCCTGTACACCCAGGTGCACAGAAGTATTTTGACGAAGTAAACAAGTAAAAATAAGAAGTTTGGAATGATGAAGAGGGACGGTGAAGCGTTTAGCTTTATCCGTCCCATTCTTAATTGTTCATAAAAGGAAGGGAAAGGCGGATGAAATTCGGAAAAGTCATTCTTCTGCTGATATTTCTAATTATTAGTTCGGTACTTATACTACTGTTTTATCCCTATAAACAAGTGATCGTACTTGAAGAAGTGCGGAGCGAACAACCGAAATTGTATTATCTTCCATTACATACTGATCGTCATTTTCAAGTAAATTATATTCATTCGATTCACTTATCTAATGTGAAGGAACAATATGAAGTTACCGATAACGAGAAGCTCCGTTTCGAATTTATGCAGTATGAAGACGTAGCCATCGGATTGCCGGGTTACGCGGATGAAGGCGAATTTTTGAAGGTGGAAGATGGTGTTTATACGCTTACATTCGAAAATCGTGTGATCGACTCATTTGTTCTGTATGTAGGTAGAGTAGATACCGGGTTATCTTTGCGATATGAAAACAAAGATTATAATTTGAAAGATTTTCTTCAGAAAGGTCATTCGTATAGTTTTCATATAACTAAGATATCGATTTTTGAGTTGTTGAGAGGAGTTGGAATTGATGGCAAAAAATAAGGATAATAATGAAGAAATCCCACGTTTATCTGATGAAGAAATGGGGACGCTGACTGAACAGGAGCAGCTCGAAATTCTTCAAAAATATGACCCTGAGTCCAATACAAGAAATTTGAAGGGCATTTTAAGCAAGATTGTGTTTTTCGGTTTATTGGCATTTTCTATTTTCCAGTTATATACAGCGATAGGTAAACCATTCACCGCGCAAATACAGCGTTCCATTCATTTAGGATTCGCGCTATCTCTTATTTTCTTATTGTTCCCAGCTAGAAAGAAAATTGGAATCCGTCGTGATAAAGTACCGTTTTATGATATTATCTTAGCTTTGTTGGCGATCGTAGTTGGCTTATATTGGCCGCTTTTCATGGATGATCTCATATATCGTGTTGGCCGGGTTTCGGATATCGACTTGATTGTCGGTATATTAGCCGTTCTATTGACATTAGAGGCGGCGAGACGGGCTGTCGGTTTGCCGATCACGATCATTTCCGTTGTGTTTTTAATCTATGCTTTTTTCGGGCCATACTTCCCTGGGTTTCTGGCGCACCGAGGACAAAGCGTAGAAAACCTTGTCCAACTGATGTTCTTCACAACGGACGGTATTTTAGGTACGCCAATTAGTGTATCTGCCACCTTTATATTCGTCTTCCTATTATTTGGCGCGTTTTTGGTGAAAACAGGAGTAGGAAATTATTTTAATGACTTAGCCGTTGTATTGGCTGGCCGCTTGACTGGCGGTCCTGCTAAAGTAGCAATATTCTCTAGTGCTTTGCAGGGCACGATTTCAGGTAGTTCTGTAGCAAACGTAGTAGGGTCGGGTTCTTATACGATCCCTATGATGAAAAAGTTAGGTTATAGAAAAGAGTTCGCCGGAGGGGTAGAGGCCGCGGCTTCGACTGGCGGACAGATTATGCCGCCGATCATGGGAGCGGCAGCGTTCCTGATGGTAGAGTTTATCGGAGGCGTGACGTATTGGGAGATTGCCAAAGCAGCTGCCATTCCCGCATTGCTCTATTTTACAGGTATTTGGATCATGACGCATTTCGAAGCGAAGCGTGTTGGTTTGCAAGGAATGGATGCATCCCAAATACCGGATCGTAAAGAAACATTAAAGAAAATTTACTTGCTTCTTCCGATTCTTGGGATTATCGTCTTCTTGTTGGTTGGAATTCCGACAATGAAAGCAGCACTATTAGGTATCGTGTTAACAATTGTTGTCAGTGCGATCAGTAAAGATACGAGAATTGGTATCCGGGATATGATTCATGCACTGGTAGACGGTGCACGGACTGCATTGGCTGTTGCGGCAGCGACAGCGTGTGCGGGTATTATCGTTGGAGTCGTAGTGAAAACCGGGCTGGGATTAAGTTTAGCGACAGGCTTGATTTCAGCTGCAGGTGGTAACATCTTCTTAACATTGTTCTTTACGATGTTAGCAGCGATCATTTTAGGTATGGGATCGCCAACTACAGCGAACTATGTTATTACATCTACAATTGCGGCGCCAGCCATTATTACATTGCTGATGCTGGATGCGCCTCCAGGGGCAGCTGTGCCGATTGTAGTAGCCGTTTCTGCACATTTATTCGTATTCTATTTCGGAATTATTGCGGATATCACTCCGCCGGTAGCACTTGCTGCTTTTGCTGCCTCCGGAATTTCAGGCGGGGATCCCATTAAGACAGGTGTTACCTCTGCTAAATTGGCGATTGCGGCCTTCATTATTCCGTATATGTTTGTATTCAATCCAGCGATGTTAATGTTAGATTCCAGCATACTGGAGATTGTCTGGGTAACGTTTACCGCCATTGTCGGTATGGTAGCAATCGGCGCAGGAATGATCGGTTATTGGTATCTTAAATTGAACTGGATCATGCGAATCCTGACGGTAGGAACTGGTTTGTTGTTGATTTATCCAGAAACTATGACGGATATGGTCGGTTTAGGGATGTTCGTGGTTTTATTGGTGCTTCAATTGATTTCTAAGAAAAAGATTGATTCATCACAACTTGCTTCAAATTAATCTAGTAAGACTTGTCTACTCCTGTAAAACTGGGCAGACAAGTCTTTTTATTTCTTAATAATAGTAGTCATTCATATTGAAGAGGTTGTGTGGAAAGTACTATTACTTTAGAAAAATTGAACTGCAGATAATCTAGTAATGACGTGTTGCTAGATAGAATGATTAGTCCGATTCATGTGTGTGTTGAAATGTCAAGACTCCAAAGGTCTATAATATAAAGAATTGATTTTGGACTAATTACGCAGTTTTGCCAAGGACGGTTATGTCTATACTACATATAAGCAAATCAATCACAAATGTTGATGTACATACAACGATTATGGATTTTGACTAAAACGTAAAAGGAGAGGAAATACTATGCAATCACAAGATATTTGGTTTGAAAATTTATTTGAGGGACACTTGGCACATGGATTCAATAAGGAACGTATCGGTGAACTTGATCATGAAGAATTTCTGTATTTTGATAACGATCAAGTGGAAGAATCAGTAAATCAAATGCAGTAGATGGAAGGAGAGTCTCAACTGGCCATTTTAAAAGTGTTCCACAAAAATCGGTAATTTTTCTTCTTGATAAGAAAAATTACCGATTTTAAATTTTCCTATTTACAATATGCGAAGATGATGCTATTATAATATTTGTGCTTATCCAAGAGAACTTATTTGCGATAGTATGCACATCTTAGTTCTATTCGATTCCTTAGCTCAGCTGGGAGAGCGCCACCTTGACAGGGTGGAGGTCGCTGGTTCGAGCCCAGTAGGAATCATAGGTGCCAAACCTAAGTTAAAGTCCGTCGGAACACGGTTCTTTAACACCAAGAGACCCTATTAGGCCGGATGCCTAGGGGTCTTTTTTGTGTTTAAATCGATTTAAAATAGGTTTACTTTATTTTTCTGTAATACAGGAACAGCTTGAACGTACAAGTCCAGAGACCGTGGTGTATTATTTACATACTAGAACCTAATTAGATGAGTAGGAGGTATTTTTTGTTGAAAAGAAAACCAGAAGCATTTAGCAAAACGGAATATACTATTCAGGAACAGATCGAGTTATTGCCATTTTTATTGAAAGTACTGTCAAAAACCAGTCGGAATTCGGTTAAATCGATTCTAACCCGTGGCCAAGTTATGGTGGATGGGCAAATGATGAGGCAACATAATTACTCATTGCAAATTGGTCAGAAGGTTGAAATTCAAAGTAACCAAGTGGCTCTAAACATCTCGAAATTAGTAGGCGTAACAATTTTACATGAAGATGAAGATATAATAGTGATCAATAAAGAAGCGGGTATCCTCTCTGTTGCTTCCAAACGAGAAAGGGAGATGACTGCATATCGACAAGTTACGGACTATGTCCGAAGCAGTGATGTTAGAAATAGAATTTTTGTAGTGCATAGACTTGATAAAGATACATCAGGTGTCATGATGTTTGCCAAAAATGAAAAAACACAACAAACTCTGCAAAATACATGGAGTGAGTCAGTAAAAGAGCGCATGTACACTGCGCTTGTACAAGGAAAGGTGAAAAGTGAATCGGGTACCATCACATCTTGGTTGACTGAAAATAGCGCGTTCAAAGTATATTCAAGTCCGATTGATAATGGTGGTCAGCATGCAATTACACATTATAAAAGAATTCAGTCGAACAAAGAGTGTTCGTTGTTGGAAGTTCTCCTTGAAACGGGGCGAAAAAATCAAATCCGCGTGCATATGGAGGAATTAGGTCACCCTGTTCTTGGTGACAAAAAGTATGGCTCTACAAGTAATCCGCTACGCAGACTGGGGCTTCATGCGACAGCATTGTCCTTACTACACCCGCGAACCGGTGAATTGGTACGATTTGAAGCAGAAGTACCTGCGATGTTTATCACACGATCTAAGTAAGATCAGTAGGAATTATAGGAGTCAAACCTGCGTTAAAGACCTTCAGAACACTATTCTATAGCACATAGAGATCCTAATGGCGGATGCCTAAGGGTCTCTTTTTTTATGTTTAGTGACCCATTTTAAAGCAAACCATTGAACGTATCCCTCGCCCTTCATTAACCTTCTTCTTTTTGAAGTATGAAGCGAAAATAAACCGTTTGGATAATCCAAACGGTGATTTAAAATATAGAAATTAGCGGAAGGTTAAAGTGCGGTTCTCACGCCAAAACTTGCTAAGAGTACACCGGTTGACTTTTGAAAAGCCGTAAGAAACTTAGAATTACCTAACCACTTTCTAGAGAGATCTATTAGATGAATAATAACTAAAAACCATACCACTGCGATTACGGTAGCGATCAACCCTAAAACGATTAGTTGTTGATTTACGCTTCCTTTTAAATCAATAAATTGAGGCATGATTGTAATATAAACTAAAACTGTTTTTGGATTAAAAATATTGCTTAGTAGTGCTTGCGTAAAGGAATCTTTGTAATGTTGATTAGAAGATTTCATTAAAGAGTCAGATGGGTTTTCTTGAATAGCTTCTAAAGAAATTGAGTTTTTGGAGAAAAAACTTCTTACTCCTAAAAACAATAAATAGGCGGCGCCTAAATATTTGATGGCAGTGAAAATAACCGCTGACTGTGCGATAGCCATGGATAATCCAAGGACAGCAATGAGAGTCCAGAAAGAAAGTCCCATAGCCATTCCGAGTACAGTATAAAGCCCAGCTTTTTTTCCGTGACTGATTGTGTTTTTTACAAGAAGTATCATATCAGGACCAGGTATGAAAACCATTACTGCGATCATTATGATATATGTAATTATATTATCCATGTATTACCTCCAAACAATAAATTATATATCACTATATACCATTTAGGTTGAAATAGAAATATCAAATTAATAAGTTAATTGGATTATTATCTGAACTTGAAAGACGGTAGTATAGTTGAAGCTTGGTATGATGTGATGCTTGCAATCATTTCTTTTTTTCAGGCACGTAAGATACTTAAGTACCTTTTGGTTATATCGTTCAAACTGGTGCTTGATTGAATTGACAAAAGTTATTGGATTGAATATACTGAAAGTAATCAATCAAACGGGTGATTGAATGATAATGCAGATAGATTACTCTGAATTTTGGGAAGGACTGATCACATGGCTACTGAGAAAAACGTCTACCGTCTGCAAGGGCTTTCATGCACAAGTTGTGCCGCGAAATTCGAAAAAAATATTAGGCAAATCGATACAGTGGAAGACGTGCAGTTGAACTTTGGGGCATCTAAGCTAACGGTGGATGGCGATGTTTCGATCTTGCAGCTAGAAAAAGCGGGTGCATTTGATGGCATAAAAGTCTTTCCTGAAAAACAAAGAAACACGAAGCAACATATTCCTTTCTGGCTTAAACGTGAAAACCAGACGACATTGGTCTCGCTGGTATTGTTACTGGCGGGCTATGGCGTTTCAGCAGCCAATGGACAGAATAACTGGTTATCCATTGTCTTATTCGCATTGGCTATTTTGATTGGCGGTTACAGTTTAATGAAAGAAGGACTGCTAAATCTTTCAAAATTGGAATTTGACATGTCGACATTAATGACCATCGCGGTCATCGGGGCTGCATTGATTGGAGATTGGGCGGAAGGTGCCGTTGTCGTGTTTTTGTTTTCTGTCAGCGAAGCGCTGGAAAGCTATTCGATTGATAAAGCGAGAAACTCCATTAGTTCATTAATGGAAATCGCTCCTACCACAGCGACTGTATTGCGAAATGGCGTAGAGTATGAAGTAGAAGTTGAAGAATTAATGATCAATGATGTGATCTTAATCAAACCGGGACAAAAGATTGCGATGGATGGGGAAGTGATTCAAGGAAATTCTTCCGTCAATCAGTCGGCCATCACAGGTGAATCGGTACCTGTTCATAAAGTGCTCGGTGATGAAGTCTTCGCTGGAACGCTAAATGAAGAAGGTTCGATGCAAGTACGTGTCACGAAGCTTGCTGAAGATACAACGATCGCAAAAATCATTCATTTGGTAGAAGAAGCACAGGCAGAAAAAGCACCTACCCAGCAGTTCGTGGACCGATTTGCGAAATATTATACCCCGGCTATTCTCGCGATTTCCGTGCTAATTATGGTGATCCCGCCCCTTGCTATGGGTGGTTTATGGAGTGACTGGTTTTATAAAGGGTTAGTAGTTCTTGTTGTCGGTTGTCCGTGTGCGTTGGTGATCTCGACTCCTATTGCAATTGTCACAGCGATAGGGAATGCAGCGCGGAATGGTGTCTTGATTAAAGGAGGCATTCATTTAGAAGAAACTGGACAAATTAAAGTGATTGCATTTGATAAAACAGGTACTTTGACGGAAGGCCGCCCGGAAGTGACAGATGTTATTTCAGTATCTGCAGTCGCTGAAGCTGAATTACTGAAACAGGCTGCATCGATCGAACGATTCTCTCAGCATCCGCTTGCAACAGCTATCATGAGAGCAGCAGGGAAGTTGTCGAATGATTTATTGGAAGTGGAGGATTTCCAATCGATCACAGGTAAGGGAGCGAAAGGATTGCTCGGCGGTAGATTAGTTTATGTTGGCAGTCCGAATCTGTATAAAGAGATGGATCGTTTAGAAGAGTCTTTTGAACAACGAATACTCGAATTGCAACGGCAAGGAAAAACGGTCATGCTCGTTTGGTCCGAAGCAGGCCTAGACGGTATGATTGCTGTAGCAGATCAAGTCCGCAAAAGCAGCTTATCGGTCATTCAGAAACTTCATCAAATGGGGATAAGAAAGACGGTCATGCTTACCGGTGATAATCAATCCACTGCGTCGGCGATCGGCCAGCAACTAGGTTTATCAGAAGTGAAGGCAGAATTGCTGCCTCATGAAAAAGTGGCAATGATTAAATCGATGAGACAATATGGGAAAGTCGCTATGATTGGCGATGGAGTGAACGACGCACCTGCTTTGGCGAGTGCGAACATCGGAATTGCGATGGGCGGTGCGGGTACAGATACAGCGCTTGAAACTGCGGATATCGCGTTAATGGCAGATGATTTGGAAAAACTGCCGTACACAATCAACTTGAGTATGCGTACAAAGCAAATCATTCTTCAAAACATCTCCATTGCACTAGGTTTGAAAGTGATCGCACTGCTATTAATTATTCCAGGTTGGTTAACGTTGTGGATGGCAGTTATGGCCGACATGGGTGCGACAGTGATTGTCGTTTTGAACTCTTTGCGATTAATGAGAAGTCGCGTATAAAGATAAACTCCGAATCTTCAATCGTTCGGAGTTTTTTCTTTTGGATAAACTGATAGAATGGAAGGAGGTAGGAAAAAGAGGAGCGTGAGTGTTGTGAATTTTTCAGGTAATGAGTTAGAAATCATCATGAGCAAACAGAAGACGTATTACGTATCGGGTGTGACACGCAGTATTTCATTCCGAAAAATGATGTTGGAAAAATTATATGACGCCATTCAGCACTATGAAAAAGAAATTATTGAAGCGTTGCGTAAAGACTTGCGGAAGCATCCGTTTGAATCCTATGTGACGGAAATTGGATTTGTTTTATCAAGCATTACACATACAATGGACCATTTAGAGGAATGGATGACTCCAGAGAAAGTGAAAACACCGATCCATTTGCAACCGGCATCCAGTTTTATTGTTAAAGAGCCATACGGCAGTGTGTTGGTCATCGGACCTTTTAATTATCCATTTCAGCTATTGCTCGATCCTTTGGTAGGTTCCATAGCAGCAGGGAACTGTACAGTGATAAAACCTTCTGAAGATACACCTCATACAGCGGATGTCATGAAGAGAATGATTACCGGCATCTTTACGCCAGAATATGTCTCGATTTTGCAAGGTGGGAAGGAAGAAACCCAGCTTCTTTTACATGCACCATTTGACTATGTATTTTTCACAGGCAGTGCGGCTGTAGGAAAAATCGTCATGAAAGCTTGTGCGGAACGACTAACACCATTTACGCTAGAACTTGGTGGTAAGAGTCCTGTAGTCGTGGATCAGACGGCAGATTTAAAGAAAGCGGCAGAAAAGATCGTCTGGGGAAAATTCTTGAATAATGGACAGACTTGCGTTGCCCCTGATTATGTAGTGGCTCATATATCGATCTATGACCAATTACTTGATGAATTAAAGCGCGCTATTAAGAAATTCTACGGAAAAAATGTACAGAAAAGTCCGGACTACGGCCGAATCATTAATGAACGTCATTTTCAGCGATTGGCGAACATCTTAGAACACGATCAAACGTATATCGTAGAAGGTGGAGAGTTGGATCAGGATGACATGTTTATTGAGCCGACGATATTGGCACTAGGTAATTGGAATGGTGCAAGTATGCAGGAAGAGATTTTCGGTCCGATACTTCCGCTTCTCACTTATGAGAATTTAGGAACAGTTATTCAGCAAATTAACACCATGCCCAAGCCGCTCGCTGCTTATTTTTTTACAGAAAACGACAATGCCGCAGAATATTTCATAGAGACACTGCCGTTTGGCGGGGGATGTATAAATGACACAATCTCGCATGTGGGAAATATTCATCTGCCTTTCGGCGGAGTTGGACCTTCAGGGATGAATCAGTATCACGGCAAGGCGAGTTTCGATACGTTCTCTCATTCAAAATCGATGATGAAAAAGAGTACGTCCGTATCGGTACCAATCGGTTATCCGCCTTATAAAGGGAAACTTCCATTAGTGAAGCGAATCATTCGATAATGGCAAGTGAATAATAACTTTTGTCCAGGCGCCTTGGAGACTTTCCACCTCCAGGGTGCCTTTATGATCGACAATGATTTTCTTGGAAATCAGCATTCCGAGACCTGTGCCGTGTTCTTTTGTAGAAAAGAAAGGCTGGTAGATCGCTGCTAGTGTCGGTTCATCCATTCCGTTTCCATCGTCTTGGATAAAAATACTAAGTGTTTCATCGGTCAAACTGAAAGTAATGTCGATTTGACCGTTATGATCGATTGCCTCACAGCTATTTGTTAAAATATTAAAGAATACTTGTTTTAACGATGCTTTATTCCCAAGGAGTACTGGGTTTTGATTGATTCTATGAAGATGGCATGTAATCTCCCGTTTATTAAATTTGCCACAAAATTCATCGATAACTTCCTGAATCGTCTCGATAACTGAGAAGGAAGAGGATTGATGGAGTGTAGGTTTAGATAAAACTAAGAAATCTGTTACGATTTGATTGATATTCGTGATTTCACTTTCCATGATCTGTGTGAAAGGTGAATACGGATTCGCGGAATCGTTATTCATCATTTGGACGAAGCCTGTTATAGCAGTCATTGGATTTCGAATTTCATGTGCCACGACGGCAGCAATATTACTTGTAGTCCGAAGTCGTTCGATCTCCAAAGCGTATGCCTCCGCTTGTAAACGTAAGGTGATGTCCCTCGTTATATTCGAAATGGCAACTACTTCGTTGTGTTCATTGAAGATAGGAGCCATTGTGATTTCAGCATGAAAGCAAGTTCCATCTTTGCGTTTTTCAATGACTTGGACAGAGTTAAGACTTTCTCCTTTCTTTAGTAACTCGCAGCGGGCTCGAACACTTTCTAACTCAGTATCGGGATAAAAGCGAATCACTTTACCTAAACATTCCTCAAGTTTCCAACCGTAAAGTTCTTCAAATGCGGGATTGATTGTCACGATTTTGTCGTCCAGATCAAATACGGAAATGGGATCTTGGGATTGTTGGAAAAAAAGATCAAGGTAATTATAATAACGAGTAGTGTCCCTCTGTTGTATAGGTATTTTAAACACCCCCTAATAAGCTACTGGCCAAGCGATCATCTAAGGTGGATGTGACAAGGAAATACGAGTATGATGATAGTATTCGGCTAAATATATTTTACTTCATTTTTGAAAAATTCAAAGACATTTTGAATGAAATTTATTTATCTTTATTCAGCAGAAGACTTTTACCTCTAAAGTTGATGAGATGAAAGCGAATTTACTTACTGCTCAACGGGTGTCAAAACGCTTGCTGAACAAAGATAAAGCCTCCGGCGGATGTCACAGATTTTGAGAGGAGCTTTAAAAGATGAAGTTAGCCAAAACTCGCCGCGTCCTGCGGCAAAAGCTAACTGACCTGCGTCACGCAGGCCTAAGCACAATTCGAAATCTGGACGTAAATACACCGAGGCGTATTTGATTTATGACATTTTTCAGTATTTTAAACTATCCATTGGAGGAAACCATATGAATACGAATGAACTTTTATCGGTGCTGCCTGTTAAAACGATAATAGGGACTGTGCCTGAAACGATCACGGACTTAGCGGTAGACTCAAGAGCAGTCCAAGATGGAGGCGCGTTTGTGTGCTTGAAAGGTTACACGGTAAATGGCCACCAGTTTGTTAAAAGTGCTTTAATGAGCGGAGCACGTCTACTTATTGCTTCAGAGCCTATTACGGTGGATGAAGAGCGGGTGGCGGTGGTCTATGTAGAAGATACGGCGAAAGCAATCCAGCAATTGGCTTCAAAGTTTTACGGCTATCCTTCCAAACGAATGACGATGATTGGGGTGACTGGTACAAACGGCAAAACAAGTGTCGGCAACATTATCCATGATATGCTGCGGCAATCCGGAGAGCAGACGGCGGTGTCGGGAACGATTGGTTTTAAGTTAAATGATACATTGTATGAAACAGAGAATACGACGACGGATGTATTGACAACACAACAAATGATTGCACAAGCAGCAAATGAAGGCTGCCAATCCATGACGATGGAAGTATCCTCTCATGGTCTGGTGGAAGGACGACTCTCCGGAACGGAATTCGATATTGCCATTTTTACGAATTTGACGCATGATCATTTGGATTACCATAAAACAATGGAAAATTACAGTGCTGCAAAAGGCTTATTATTTGCACAGCTTGGTCAACAATTGGACCAGAAAAAAATTGCGATTATTAATGCGGATGATCCTTGGAGCAGCAAAATGGCGGAGATGACGGCGTTTCCTGTTTTAACGTATGGCATCCGCTTAAAAGCCACATTTCAAGCAACTGCGATTCAGATGTTCTCAAATCGTACGGAATTTCAATTGCAGGGACCGGATGGTACATACCGAGTCACAATGCCCTTAATTGGGGAATTTAATGTTTATAATGCACTGGCGGCGGTTGCTGCACTATATGCGAAAGGTATGACGATCGAAGAAATTCTACCACTGCTTGCCAATGTATCTACGGTGAAAGGTCGTTTAGAAAAAGTGGAGACAGCATTACCGTTGACGATTTTCATTGATTACGCACATTCTCCCGATGCGATTGAAAAAGCGATCGACACTGTGCAACCTTTAAAAAAAGAAGGCAATCGCTTGTTGTTCCTTATAGGCACAGGCGGTAATCGTGATCGTTTGAAGCGTCCCATCATGGGAGAAAAAGCTGCAGCAGCGGATTATGTAGTCTTCACAACGGATGATCCAAGAGATGAACCAAACGAATCGATCTTGTCTGAATTAAGCGCCAGCATGCCTCATGATCAATATGCATGTATTGGAGACAGAGAAGAAGCCGTTCGTCATACAATTGCCATGGCGAATGAAGGAGATATCATTATTTTTGCAGGAAAAGGGCATGAAGATTTCCAAATCATCGGCAATACAAAATACCCTCATTCAGATGCGGAAATCGCGTTGGATGAGGCCAGAAAAAAATTCGGTGGAACTTCAGTTAATTCCTAAGGAAAGAGCGTATAGTTTTTTTGGCAAATCAATGAAAAAGCATTGAAATGCCTCTCCATACTCTCTATGATAGAAAACGTAAACAAAAGGAGAGTACCCGTGATGGAAAAGAAGATTCATGATGAAATAAATTCACGGCGAACGTTTGCGATTATTTCGCATCCGGATGCCGGTAAAACTACAATAACTGAAAAACTGCTGTATTTTGGTGGAGCGATTCGAGATGCAGGAACTGTAAAAGGTAAGAAGTCTGGCAAATTTGCGACTTCGGACTGGATGGAAATCGAGAAACAACGTGGGATTTCTGTTACGTCATCGGTATTGCAATTTGATTACGCAGGAAAGCGCGTCAATATATTGGATACACCAGGCCACGAAGATTTCAGTGAAGATACGTATCGTACGTTAATGGCAGTTGATGCAGCAGTCATGATGGTGGATTCTGCAAAAGGTATTGAACCGCAAACGATCAAGTTGTTTAAAGTTTGCCGTATGCGCGGTATCCCTATTTTCACTTTTATCAATAAAATGGACCGACAAGGTAAAGAGCCTTTAGAGTTAATGGAAGAATTGGAAGAAGTGCTGGGGATTCAGTCCTACGCAATGAACTGGCCGATCGGTATGGGAAAAGAGTTCCTCGGGATTTACGATCGTTACAACGATCGTGTTGAACTGGCACGTCCTGAAGGAGACGAGCGTTTCCTGCCAATCACTGAAGAAGGCGGACTGGCCGTCGAGCATTCAATGACAGCCACTTCGTATTATCAGCAAGCCTTGGAAGACGTCATGCTGCTCAATGAAGCAGGTAATGAATTCGATGAAGAACGTGTTGCAAAAGGAGATTTAACTCCTGTGTTCTTCGGTAGTGCACTGACGAATTTCGGTGTGCAGACGTTTTTAGAAACCTTTTTACAATTCGCCCCGCCACCGCAACCGAGAAAGAGCCGAGATGGGGAAGAAGTGGAACCTGAGTCAGAAATATTCTCAGGATTTATTTTCAAAATTCAAGCGAATATGAACCCGGCACACCGTGATCGTATTGCTTTCGTGCGAATTGTCTCAGGGGAATTTGAACGCGGCATGACCGTGAATGTGCCGAGATTATCGAAGAACTTTAAACTCTCCCAAACCACTCAGTTTTTAGCGGATGACCGTGAAACCGTAAACGAGGCAGTGGCGGGCGACATTATTGGGTTGTATGACACGGGGAATTATCAAATTGGCGACACGGTTGTCGGCGGGAAAAGTAATTTCCAATTTGAAGCACTGCCACAATTTACTCCTGAATTATTTGTCAGAGTGGCTGCCAAAAATGTCATGAAATCGAAACAGTTCCATAAGGGGATTTTACAGCTCGTGCAAGAAGGAGCTATTCAGTATTATAAGACATTGCATACTGAAGAGGTTATCTTAGGAGCAGTAGGTCAGCTTCAATTTGAAGTGTTCGAACACCGCATGAGAGCGGAATATCATGTCGAAGTGCAGATGGAAACAATGGGCTCAAAAGTGGCGCGTTGGATTGAGAACGAAGAAGACGTCAAAGAATCTATGGCTGGACAGCGTGCATTGTTAGTGAAAGATCGATATGATCGAAAAGTATTCTTATTTGAAAACAACTTTGCTATGCGCTGGTTCCAAGACAAGTTTCCGGATATTCGTCTTTACAATCTCCTTTAATATATAACTCCTTACAGACCCGGCTGGATTAATTGATATCCAGCTGGGTCTTTTGCTAAAATTATTGTTATTGTAAGAAGGAGTTTCAATTGTCTATGATGAAAGAAATATGGACAAATGGTATGGTAAGAGGATAGAAATTCTTTTGATTGGTACAGAGAGGAATAGATCAATGAAGATTAGCAGCTTTTCGGTAAAACGACCTGTTTTTACATTAGTTACAATGTTTTTAGTCATTATTTTAGGGGCGGTATCCTTTTTCAAGATTCCGATGACGCTAATTCCTGACTTGAATCCGCCTGTTGCTGTAGTCGTTACGAATTATCCTGGTGCCTCTCCAACAGAAGTAAGTGAGAAAATTACGAAACCTTTAGAAGAGAGCTTGTCCACAGCACCCGGTTTGAAGTCCATGCAATCTTCTTCTCAGGAAGGTGCGAACTTAATCTTCCTGCAATTTGATTGGAATTCTACTATTGACGACGTGCAAATGGATATACTTCAACGGATTGACCAAGTGGCGATTCCGGAAGAGGCGAATAAGCCGAGATTCATGAAATTCGATCCATCTCAATTTCCTGTCATCCAATTATCCCTAAGAACAGTCGATGAAGGGGCTGACATCAGAAGTATTGCTGATGATTTGGAAAAGGAATTGCGACGTATTGAAGGCGTAGCCAGCGTCAATGTGTCCGGAAAAATCATTGAAGATGTTCAAGTGATCCTAAATCCTGAAAAATTAAAAGAATATGGTCTTGTACAGTCGGATGTCGTTCAGATGATTCAGGCGAGCAATGTCTCCATGCCTGGTGATCCAATCGATGCAAATGATGGAAGGCAATTGACAACGAGAATCATCAGTCCACTACAGAGTATTTCAGACATTCGGGACATTCAGCTTGGGACAAACCCGTTAACTGGAGACAAAATTAAAGTCTCAGATGTGGCGGATGTTGCATTGCTTGAGCCGAAAGCACAGTCGGAGACAAGAGCTAATGATAAGCAGGCTGTCCTAATGTCCGTGCTTCAGGAATCTGGAGCGAATACGGCCACTGTATCAAAGGAATTCAAGAAATCTTTGGATGAATTATTAGAAAAAGACGCGTATAAAGGTATTGAATCCGATATTCTCTTTGACCAAGGGGACTATGTTCAGCTTGCAATCGGCAATATTGGCCAATCGCTCATTCTTGGTGGCTTGTTCGCAATGCTTGTACTATTCTTCTTCCTGCGTGGCATCAAGAGTCCGATTATTATCGGCGTGGCTATACCTTATTCGGTTATCGTGACATTTGTTTTGATGTATTTTGCAGACTTCTCGTTGAATATCATGACGCTTGGGGCATTAGCGTTAGGAATCGGAATGCTCGTTGATAACGCGATTGTAGTAATTGAAAATATTGAGCGGCATTTGGCGATGGGGAAAGACCCGGAGGAGGCTGCGAAAGACGGTTCGAAGGAAGTTGGCGGTGCAATTACAGCCTCTACACTAACGACGCTTGCCGTATTCGTACCCGTTATTTTTATTAGTGGTTTAATCGGACAAATTTTCACCGAATTTGCTTTGACGATTTCCTTTAGTTTATTTGCGTCATTGGTTGTTGCATTGACGGTCGTTCCGATGCTTGCTAGCCGTATGCTGAAGGCGCCTAACAAAAACCGGGAGGCAAGAAAACGTCGTTCAAAGAAATGGCAGACTTTTGAAAAGTCGGTTAAGTGGGCATTAGGTCACCGTGCTATTGTCTTGCTGTTGACGACGGTTTTATTAGCCGCAAGCGGTTTTGGTTTGTTTAAAGTCGGCACGGAATTTCTCCCGGCGACAGACGAAGGCTTTTTCAGCATCAACGTCAAACTTCCGAATGGCTCTTCTTTGGATTCGACCAATAAAGTTGTGAAGCGAATCGAGGATAAAATTAAGAAAGAAAAAGACGTGGAAGTATACGTTAGTTTAGTTGGCGGCACACAGCAGAGCATGGCGCAAGGCGGTTCTGAAGGGAATATGGCCGAGATGTATGTGAAATTGCTGCCGCTCGATGAACGAGATCGCTCTGTATTTGAGTTCGTCGATGAAGTGCAACCTGGAATCTTGGATACGATTGGCGAGGATGCAGAAGTTAGTTTCAATATGCAGACCGCGGCAGGATCCAGCCCGAATACATTAACTTTCTCATTGAATGATACGGATGAAGAGCGGTTAAATAAAGCCGTAACTATGCTGGATGAAAAGTTACGTGAATTGGATTCTGTTACAGAAGTTGATAATGACTTAATTGATACAGTAGAAGAGGTCAAAATTGAAGTGAATCGCGAGAAAGCTTCAGACGTAGGATTAGCACCGTATCAAATTGCCCAAACAGTTAGCGATGTTACACGCGGTGTATTTGCTACACAAGTCGTCTGGAAAACAGGTGAAGTAGTCGGAGTGAATGTGAGCTACGATGAAACGTTCAGAGATGGAGTAGATAAATTGAAGGAGTTAGAATTGAAAACTCCGTTCGAAGCCTATGTAAAATTGAAAGATGTAGCAGACGTCAAGATTGCGGAAGGTCCTGTCGCGATTAAACGCGTGGACCAGGCGCATTCCGTTACCTTCACTCTAAAGTATCTGTCCAGCGAATCACTTGGAGACATGACAAAGCGCGTAAATGATCTGGTAGATGATCTGAGCTTGCCGGATGAAGTGGAACTTTCGTACGGTGGAGACCGCGAGTTATTCGAAGGTGCGATCAACGATATGCTGATGGCAATTATCCTGGCTGTCGTGTTAGTTTATATCGTCATGGCAGCACAGTTCGAATCCTTTAAATATCCATTCGTTATCATGTTCTCAGTTCCATTGATGATCATTGGGGTATCGCTAGGATTGCTGGCAACGAATACGCCAATCAGCGTTACGGCTGTCATCGGAATTCTCATCTTGGTAGGGATTGTCGTCAACAACGGTATCGTATTGGTCGATTATATCAACCAAAGAAAAGCAGCTGGACTCAGCTCATACGATGCGATTGTTACCTCTGTCCGGGACCGGGTGCGCCCGATCCTCATGACAGCCTTAACGACAATCCTCGGATTGCTGCCACTGGCTCTAGGACTTGGCGAAGGAACGGAAATGAACCAACCGATGGGAATAGCGGTAATCGGAGGTCTAATAAGCTCTACGTTCCTAACGCTCTATATCGTTCCGGTAATTTACAGTCTGTTCGATCGTGAAACAAGACGGAGAGCGAAAGAAGTGAAAGTTAAATAAAATTTATGCAAGACCGGCAAAGGATCTCCACTTGCCGGTCTTTTTGGTGTTTGAAGGGTATTTTGAATAAATTACAATGGAGGGAAGTACACTGTAAGGAGATCATTGAAAATTAGTAGGGGAGTCCTGAGACGTTTCTGGTAGCATACGTAGCATGGGGGGTTCGTCATTGAACCCACTCCGGCTCTTGCGGCTGGCTCCCGCAATGAGCCAAAGAGCACCTGTCTGTTTCATTGCTTCGCCTACCGCTTGTAAGGCGCCTTCGTTTAGTAAGTGGAAGCTACTTGGTATATCATTTTGAAACACAGCACTCACTATTTTTGCCACACCAGCGATGCTGCAACTGCGGGGTAGGCCGAAGTCATGAGACAGCTAACGCCCTTTGCTAGTTGGCTCTTGGCGGGAATTCCCCAGCGGCGAAGCGGTGTCAATGTACAACCTCTACCTAGCCTTGACACACTACTAAATTGAGCGACGAAACAACAAAAAGTTAGCCCTTAACTCGTTCAACCTGCTAAAATAATTTAAAAATTATATAGTTTCACAGACAACACCTAAACGATTTGCAAAGCGAAGTTATTATGTTATAATACTTTAAAAGTATCCAATAACTTAATAACTTTGACGCAATGTCAAAGGGGAGTAGCTATAGGGAAACCTATTTCATAATCGTCAATACGTGGCTGTCTAAACTGCCATCGGTTATGATAGCTGGATTTTGAACATACAAAATTCTGACTTAGCGAGACCTTTGCCTTTTATTAGGTGAGGGTCTTTTTATATTGTATAAAACAAGGAGGAATTTTGTTGGACGCGATTTTATTAGAATACGCATGGGTTCTTGTCGTACTGATCGTACTAGAAGGGCTATTGGCGACGGACAATGCAGTAGTGATGGCGGTAATGGTCAAACATTTGCCGAAACCACAGCAGAAGAAAGCATTATTTTACGGCTTGGTTGGAGCGTTTGTCTTCCGATTCACAGCTTTATTCATGATTACATTTTTGGTGAACATTTGGCAGATCCAAGCGTTAGGGGCAGCATACTTATTAATCATTTCAGGTAAGAATATATATGACAAGCTCACGCACTCGCAAAAAGATAATCCGAATAAAAAACCGAGAAAACAATCTGGTTTTTGGATGACGGTTTTGAAAGTAGAATTAGCGGACATTGCGTTTGCTTTGGACTCTATGTTGGCGGCAGTGGCGCTCGCTGTGACATTGCCAGAATTGGGTGATTTCCATGTCGGTGGAATCAATGGTGGACAGTTCGTTGTCATGTTACTTGGCGGTATGATTGGTTTGATTATGATCCGTTTCGCAGCTAGACAGTTTGTCGTTTTGCTGGAGAAATATCCGACACTCGAAACTGCGGCATTCTTAATAGTAGGCTGGGTAGGTGTGAAACTCGTCGTGCTGACATTGGCACATCCAGCGCTTCAAATTATTCCTGAGACATTCCCGCACTCGACGTTGTGGAAAACAACATTCTGGATCATACTGTTGATATTGGCAGTTGGCGGCTATTTGTTAGCCGTAGTGAAACAACGGTTGAAAGGGTAAACTAAATGCAACTCCTTCTAATATTTAGAAGGAGTTGCATTTTATCTTTATTCAGCAGAAGGTTCTCATCTATATGGTGATAAAATGAAAGCTGTTTTACTTCCAGTACTACGGGTGTTCAAATGCTTGCTGAACAAAGAGATAGCCTCCGGCGGATGTCACATATTTTGATGGTGTTAAAGGTTAACTGACTGCGTCACGCAGGCCTAAGCACAATTCAAAATCTAGACACAATTACACCGAAGCGTAATTGATTAGTTGGTTTAAGGTTATTAAAAGAGTGTAAAGTTCTTTGTAACGCTATCTTTTCAGCAAAGCATTTGATAAAGTAGGAAAATAAAGTTTCTGTTATGAAAGGAATTTGAAAAAGATGAAGCTTTCCCGAGAAGTTTTACATAAATTCACTCCAGCACAAATCATCGTATTCTATTACTTTTTAGCAATTGCTTCTTCTTTCCTGCTGCTGAACTTACCAGGTGTCTATAAGCCAGGCGTCCATGTAGCATTTATCGACAGCTTATTTACAGCTGTAAGTGCGGTAAGTGTTACAGGGTTATCATCAATTAGCATCGGAGAAACCTACTCGGTTTTTGGCTTGTGTATGCTCATGTTGGTCCTCCAGCTAGGAGGTATCGGCATTATGTCAATTGGTACGTTTTTTTGGTTGCTCGTAAAAAAAAGAATTGGAATGAGAGAACGTCAGCTGATCATGGTCGACACGAATCAATATACATTAGCGGGTGTTGTGCAGCTCATTCGCCAAATTATTCAAATCATAGTCGCAATCGAATTGATTGGCGGGGCGATTTTGACACTTTATATCTCTCGTTTTTACGACTCGTTCAGTGAAGCCTTATTAAATGGGATGTTCATGGCTGTCTCTGCCACTACGAATGCAGGTTTTGATATTACCGGTTCTTCCATGAAGCCTTATTTTAATGACTACTTTATTCAATTAATATTAATGGTTTTAATTATTTTAGGAGCTATCGGGTTTCCTGTTCTAATAGAGGTGAAAAGTTACTTTTCGAAAAAAGTACCTCATTTCCGTTTCTCCTTATTTACGAAGATCACGACTTCTACCTTTGGCTTGTTATTAGTTTTCGGTACCTTGATGATTTGGCTTTTAGAATCATTTCATTCATTCAAAGGGATGAGGTGGCATGATCAATTTTTCACGGCATTGTTCCACTCGGTTTCAGCGAGATCAGCCGGTCTTACGACGTATGACGTTACAAACTTCAGCGATGCAACCGACATATTCGTCAGTTCCTTAATGTTTATCGGGGCTTCACCCAGTTCGGTTGGAGGAGGGATCCGTACAACCACATTTGCCATAGCGATATTATTCCTTATCAATTTTGCCAAAGGGAACGATGTCATCCACATTTTTAAACGGCAAATTAAATTGGTTGATGTGTTTCGTTCATATGCGGTCATTCTCGTAGCTTGTGTTATGGTCATGACGGCATTGCTCCTTTTGTTGCTTACGGAGCCAGGCGTCCCGGTCGTTTCTTTACTATTCGAAATTACATCAGCATTCGGGACCTGCGGAATGTCGCTTGGAATTACATCGGATCTGTCTGTAGCTGGGAAACTCATCATTATGGTTTTGATGTTTATCGGGCGCGTAGGATTGATTTCATTTCTTTATACAATAGGCGGTAAAACGAATAAAACACCTTATCATTATCCAAAAGAACGTGTGATTATCGGATAATGATTACGTAAATAAAAGCAGGCTGAGAAAATATGGTCATTTTCTCAGCCTGCTTATTTTAATGCTTCTGTTCCTTCAAATTCTCTAAAACTTGGTCAGAGAGGTGGAAGTATTGTGCTTCTTGACTCGGACTATATTGGAAAATGAGATATCCGCGATCTTTTTTCACAGTGAGATCTTCTTCCAACTTGGCAGCAGTATCTGTGATGAAAACTTGTTTCCGGATCGTTCGATCAGTATGGCCGAGTGCTACAAACCTCTCGCCGAGTACATGTGGGGAGCGAACCAAAAACTGATTGATATCTCTCAATTGTTCTTCCTGTAAAGTAGAAGGGCCCCACCATATTTTTCTAGGGAGGAATTTCTGATGTGCCAGATAATCAATTTTTAACAGACTTCGTGCGATTTCTGTATCAACCTTCAAAACTTCTTTTAAAAATTGTTCCAAACGTGTGAACAAATCTTCAAACTGATGGCCGATTCTTGACCACCCTTGGTTTTCCCAAAAAGCGCCGAATAGCTGAAAGAAGTCGAAAGGTGTATCGACCAATTCGGTAACGATATATTCCATAGAGTGTATAAATCGACCTGAATTCCAATATTTTTCGAGAATGTCTTCTGTTTGTTTAATCTTCAGCATATCATCAAAGGACAACACATTATTTGATACGATTTCATAAGGAGCTGTGTCGATGAAACGATAACCGTATTGTTCTGCTTGAATTCGCAGACCAGTACCCCGCAGTAATTTTAAGAAACCTAATTGCAGCTCTTCTGGTCGTAAAGCAAATACTTCATTGAAAGTATCGCGGAAAGAATCGTAATCTTCTTCAGGCAATCCAGCGATTAAATCTAGATGCTGCGCAATTTTTCCGCCTTCCTTGACCATGGTAATGGTACGAGAAAGCTTACTGAAATTTTGTCTTCTTTGAACGAGTTCATTCGTCAGATCATTTGTTGATTGGACACCGATTTCAAAACGGAATAGTCCTGCGGGTGCATTTTCGTTTAAAAATTCAATGACTTCCGGCCGCATGATATCGCCCGTGATCTCAAATTGAAAGACAGTGCCTGGAACATGTTCGTCAATTAAAAATTGGAACATTTCCATCGCATAACTACGGCTGATATTGAACGTACGATCGACAAACTTTATCGTCTTGGCACCGTGTTTCATCAAATATCGAATATCTTCTTTGATTGCTTCCCGGTTAAAATAGCGGACGCCCACTTCGATTGAAGAAAGACAGAATTGGCAAGAAAAAGGGCAGCCACGGCTCGTTTCGATGTACATCACTCGATTTCTAAGATGAGGCAAATCCTCAACAAAACGAAAAGGGGATTGCAGTGTCCGCAAATCCAATTTTGGTCCAGGCGCTGTAATCTTCAACTGTTCATCTTGGCGATAGGCGATCCCTTGCACGCTCGATAATTCAGTTTTCCCGTCAATCGCTTGTAGTAAATCCTTAAATGTCCGCTCGCCTTCGCCAATGACGATAAAATCAATCTCTGGCACGCGTTCAAGCCATTGATCATAATCATAGGTCACTTCTGGCCCACCACAAACGATAATAGTTTCGGGACTCGTCAATTTAAGCAATCGAATGACTTTGATAGTTTCTTCAATGTTCCAAATGTAAACACTGAAACCGACAACATCAGGGGAATGTTGATAAAGTTCAGAGACGATCGAGAGTGTTGGGTCATGGATGGTGAATTCCGCCAAAGTACATGGGTATTCTGGCTCTGCGTATGCCTTAAGATAGCGGATTGCAATGTTGGTGTGTATGTATTTAGCATTTAAAGTAGATAAAACAATTTTCATGATTATACTCCTATACGAAAAAATATTGGTATACTTTAGGTAATTAAAAGAGACTATGGTCCTATGTAAAGCGTTCCAAAAATATGACATAATGAGAATTCAAAGGATTATATTTCAAATTTTCAAAATAGAGATTAGCAAACTTATCAAGTTACACTTTGAAATAAAAGAGGGAGGCATGTTTATGGTATTGAAATCAACAGATATCAATAAATTTCTCGAAAGTTCTCTTTTTAAAATAATTATTAATCACAATGGTGAAATATTGGGTATGACAAAAGCTTTTAAATCATTAGTGAAAGAAAATGACTTACCGAAATATATATCAGAAATTTTCGACGAAAGACTACTCGTTCAAATTGAAAACATCCTTGTGCACTCTAGCTTTCAACAAATTACTGTACAGGAACGTGTAAAGGGATGTCTAAAAGATGACTGCGATAAACATGTCTCATGCTATATTATATACCAGCCTCGTAGTGAAAAGGCTATTATTACGATAAAAATGGATGAACAGACGAAAACCTTAAGTCAATTATACGAAAGTGCCTTTCAGACAGCTAAGATCCCGATGGCATTAGTTAATGAATGGGGATTCTTTGTGTCCGTGAATGAGGAATTCAATAAGACCTTCTTCGATCCAACTCGCGGGACTTCTATACACCTCAAGAGCTTCCTAGAAAACTTCCACCACGATGAAGAATTTTGTTATACGGAATACGTAGTTCAGGCGAAAAATGAAGGTGTTGCTCAAAGGAAATTGTCCTACCAGAAAAATGGTGATATACAATACTTCAACCTTCTCTTGGAAGTCGACTCAGCTACCGAAATGTTTATTTTGCGAGTCCTAGATATGACAGAACAGGAACATATGCTTCAATTGCTTGCACACTCCGACCAACTGTCCACGACAGGTGAAATTGCGGCTAGTATAGCACATGAAGTCCGAAACCCCATGACTACATTACACGGTTTTCTTCAGTTATTGGAACATGAGGTAACAGGAAGTGCCCATAAGTATGTAACTGTGATTCAAGGCGAAGTAAAGCGGATGAACGAAATTTTAAATGAAATGCTCGCTCTTTCCAAACCTCGTGTCGATGAAGTTACAGTATTTTCACTTACTGTCCTAATGGAAGAAGTATTGTTATTATTACAGCCGAAAGCCTTACTTGACCAAATAAACTTATTTAATGAAAATTTTATCACGGAACCCATTTTAATTAAAGCAAATCCGAATCGCGTCAAGCAGATTTTGGTAAATCTTCTTAAAAACGCGATGGAAGCAATGGGGCCAAAAGGGACGCTGACTGTTCATGTTTGTGAAGGAGAACAGCAAAATGTGGACATTCTAATTTCAGATACAGGCACTGGTATGAGCGAAGAGATGATGGAAAAGATTTTCTTGCCGTTTGTTTCTGGTAAAGCAGGCGGCACGGGACTTGGTCTTCCATTCGTCAAGAAAACGGTCACTGAATATGGTGGTAGCATAGCCGTTAGCAGTGAGGAAGGCGTAGGGTCTGTCTTTAAATTGACATTTCCGCGAGTGTCTGTCGTTGGCACCTGAACAGGAATTTAAATTTTAAACAAAAAGAAGGCCGATCTGCTGTATATAGCGGGTCGGCCTTCTATATAGATGGAGATTACTTGATCGTTGAAGCCATTTCTGTGAATTCTTTAATATGCTCATTGTCTTCTGTAGCATAAATTGTCACGCGTACTAACTTGTCCTCACGTTCCATCACAAAGCCTTTGAAGTATCCTTCAGCGGATTTAGCTTCGGCTCCTTTTACGTTCGTAATGCCTTCACCTTGAGGAAGTTCTGCTTCGTCTGTTAATTCAGTCGGCTCAGCCCCATCTGTTGACGCAGCTAATAATTCTTCCAAGTTTTCATACCATTCATCGAAACTGAAAGCTTCTTCGTCTTTCGCTGTCGTTTCAATTCGCATAAACGTTTCGCTGTCTTCGTCTACATATAAGCTATCTCTTCCAGGCTCTTCACTTGTTAATGTATATCCTGGTATCACCATAACCGAATAGTCTTGAGCATCACTTTTCGTTTCGACTGCGTCTTTAAGCAAGTCTTTTTCTTCTGTGCTGTCTGCTTCATCTCCCTCTGCAGTTGTACTGTCAACGTCTTCCTCAATGTCCGTTTCAGGCTCGTCTGCAGGTGTTTCCACTGCACTTCCATTCGTGCCGTCAGTTGATGAAGGATTGTCATCTGAATCAGATGTTCCGCAAGCTGCGAGCAGTAAGGATGCTGCAAATGAAGCGAAAATAATGCGCCATTTGTTGTTCATATCGATTCACTCCTCTATTTACGATTCTACTAATTGGACGGATAGGCGAGAAGAAGGTTTCATTCTGCCGCACTATGAATAATTTTGTAGCGTTTATGGTTGATAACGGTTTTTTCCTCCATCTCCAACTCATCGAAATCCTCCATATATGTCAAATCCACAATAACAGAGTTTTCATTGACTTTCTCCACAATCCCTTGTAAACCATCTTTGAATTCAATAATATCCCCGACTTCTGCAATCGTCATCATACAACTTCCTTTCTATCTTCATGAATTACTCTAGTTATGGTAGAGTGGTACAAATCTATTCCTGAGAATTACTTTCTAGTTTGCCTGAAAACTTACAAAAGGTAAAGGGTTATCTTCTAAGAAGTCGATAAAAAGAAAGTTCAATTACGTCTCGGCGTAATTGCGTCCAGATTTTGATTTGTGCTTAAGTCTACAGGAAGTAGATCATGTGGGCATTGGGCGATCTTAGCCTGCGTACTTCTGTTGTTCAGCGAGCATTTGAACAACCAATGAACAGGAAATAAAACGGCATTAATTTCATCATCTATACAGGTAGAGTCTTCCGCTGAATAAAGATGAAGTTGTCGGAAAGTGTCGACAACTTCATAGAGCTAATTATTCATGCTTTTAGTATAATATAAAAAGTAGCCTATTATGATGGAAGGTGTAGTGTTTGAACTGTAACTTTGAAATTCAAATCGAATGTCTTAGAAACCAGTTAATAGAAGTCGCTCAAAATGAGGGGATGCATTCTGAGCGTACAATTATTCTGAGTCGTGAGCTGGACTTACTGATAAATGAATATGAAAGACAAAAAGAAAAAAGTTTTGAAAAAAATTTGTGATTTATGTTTATATATACGAAAAGGGGGCATAATATAATTGAACACAGCAACATTCTCATTTCCCCCTTTTGTGGATCAATCTTATTTATAAGATTGGTCCTCTTTTTTTGTATCCTTTATTGTAAATAAATTCTGACTCCTATACGATGGAATATATAAATGTATTGTAAGGAGTGATTAAATGAAAAATGAAAAGATAGCATTTATTGGGACCGGTGTGATGGGTGCGAGTATTGTAAAACATTTAGTAAACGCATCCTACGATGTAACGGTGTATACAAGGACGAAGTCTAAAGCGGATCCTTTGGTTGAGCTTGGCGCGCGGTGGGCAGACTCTGTAGGAGAAGCTGTGCGTGAAGCAGATATTATCTTTACGATGATTGGCATGCCGGCAGATGTGGAAGAGGTTTATCTGTCAGAGAACGGCATCTTTGCGAATGGTCGTCCTTCTCAAACGGTAGTCGATATGACAACATCGAGCCCGGAGTTGGCTATTGCTATAGCTCGAAAAGCAGAGTCGCTGCAGATGCACTCTCTCGATGCACCCGTTTCCGGCGGCGATATAGGCGCACAAAATGGCACTCTCTCTATTATGTGTGGCGGTAAAAAAGCGCTATATAATCGTTTGTTGCCGATACTTTCTGTTTTTGGAAAGCAAATTGTCTATCAAGGCGATGCAGGAGCGGGGCAACATGCCAAAATGTGCAATCAAATTACAGTGGCAGGAAATATGATTGGTGCGTGTGAAGCACTCGCTTATGCTATGAAATCAGGACTGGATCCAGATACTATGCTGCAGTCGGTAGCTTCTGGTGCCGCCGGTTCGTGGAGTTTATCGGCTCTCGGTCCGCGAATCATTAAAGAAGACTACGAGCCTGGTTTTTTTGTGAAGCACTTTGTGAAAGATTTAAATATTGCGTTACAGGAGACGGAAAGATTGAATTTAGAGTTACCGGGCCTGAAGCTTGCGCGCAAAATGTATATAGAATTGCTGGATCAAGGATACGGAGAAAAAGGTACTCAAGTCCTGATTAAACAATATATCGATTAAGTAATGAAGCATAGGGGCGTTCTAGCCCCTTTGCTTCTTTTTCTATTCAATTAACTTGTCTTTAGGAAACGTTACGTGAATAGTCACAAAGGGTAGTATAATCTAGGTATCTAGTCTTTTATAGCAGATTAAATAGCTGTATACTTATTGATAAAGGTGAATCTAACTATATCTTAAGTATTAAAAATAATTAAAAGTGCACAATAGAATTTGTAAACGAAAGGAAGCGTCTCAAAATGAACAATGAAGAACCATTTGATCATTTTCTTCAAAAGGAAGAGCCGCAAGCTCACTCTACTATGGTCGTCATCTTAGATGTAAGCTCCAATCAACATATGAAGATTTTGTATACAAATGAAAGTTCTACATCATTCTTTTCATCGAGTAAACATTCGCCTGAGCAATTTTTTGGTCTATATTGGTCAGCAATCCGAGAAGCTATAGTAGAAAAAGCTGCTACTCTAGGTTCATGCCAGATTTCTATTATCGGACAAGAGCCATTGAAAATGACTATGAAGGAGTTAGTTGATTCCTCTAAAGGTTTTTTACTTCTCTTGGAATTTCAGAATTCTGTCTCCCGGAATGCCAATCAGCTATGGAAAGAAAAATATCAATCCCTTCTATTTTCCAATTCAGACGCACTGCTTACATTAAATGGACAAGGACAAATTACATTTTGCAACCCTATGATAAAAAAACTACTTAATTATAAGCCAAAACAATTGATCGGCAAGCCGTTTCATCAGCTTGTAAGTGAAGTAGATCAGCTAAGTTTCAGGCAGTTATGGTCTTACGTGAAACTTGGAAAGACATTTGAATTGCCGCACATCGAGCTAATGCATCAAAAAGGCCATGAATTGCTGGTTTCGCTAAAAGCACTACCTGTTGTAGTGAAGGGAGAGCATCTGGAGACACAAGTCATCTTAAAGGAATTACCGAACTATTTGATCAGTAATTCTAAAATGTATTATCTTTCATACCATGATCACTTGACAGGACTGTGGAACCGCCGAATGTTGAAAATTCATTTCGCCCAAGATTCACTTCAGGCTGTGAATGAAAAGGGGAAACTCCGCATTATTCATTTAGGTATTGATCGTTTTAAAGTGATAGTGGAGTCACTAGGCTATATGGCAGGCAACCAAATCTTAAGGATAGTTGCTGAGCGTTTAAGAAAGATTTGTACAGCGGGTGAGAAAGTTTATCGTAATAGTGGAGATGAGTTTATTTTTCTCGTTCAGGAATACAGCTTCGCCCAAACGGAGCGAATTTGTAATGAAGTGTTATGTTCTTTTAAAAAGCCTTTTCTGTTTAACGGCCAAGAATATTATTTATCTATTTCTATAGGGATTTCTACGTTTCCTGAACACGGAAATACCATTGATGAGCTGACGGAAAAGTCCAAGCAAGCTTTGTCCGTCACAAAACAACGAGGCCGTGCTCATTTTCGATATTTTGAAGAGGATATGAAGGCAACGTTTACAAATGAAGCGTTGATGGAATCTCACTTACGGCGGGCAATTGAGTTTGATGAATTGAAAGTTTGTTTTCAGCCGCAAGTGGAATTAGAAACGGGGACGTCCACAAGCTTTGAAGCCTTACTGCGTTGGAACAATCGCAAGTTTGGTGAGGTTTCTCCAGCCGATTTCATTCCACTTGCTGAAGCTTCCGGTATTATTCATGTAATTGGGGACTGGGTTATCGATCAAGTGTGCCAGCATTTGAAAGAGTGGCAGAAAAAACAGTATAAACCTGTGAAAGTTGCGATCAATATTTCACCAAGTCAGTTCAGATCAGAAAATTTTTGCGTTAAACTGTTTGATACCGTACGTAAATACGAATTACAGACGAATTGTATTGAAATTGAAATAACAGAGAGTGCGCTCATGAGGCCGGATGAAACGTTAAAGTCTTTACGACAACTTAAAGAGATGGGCTTTACTATTTCCGTTGATGACTTTGGAACGGGTTATTCTTCATTGAGTTACTTAAAAAAATATCCGATCGATATAATTAAAATAGACCGTTCTTTTATACAAGATATCGAAATGGATGCCAAAAATGAAGCAATTGCCAAAACGATCATTAATTTAGCACATAGCTTAGGTATGAATGTGATTGCTGAAGGAATTGAAACCGTTTCACAGGCTGAAATTTTGAAGGAATCCAAATGCCGGATTGCGCAAGGATTTCTATACAGTAAGGCTGTGCCATCAGAAGTCATTGAACGAGACTATTTAGAAATTCATCAGTAATGTGTAAAGAGACACATAAATTTCTGCCTTCTGCACAAACTTTATTGTAATGGATGTGCAAAAGGAGTGATAGATTATGTGGGATATATGGCTATGGCCTATGATTTTTGTGAGTGCTATTATGCTGTGGATTTGTTTGGCTGCAGTCAGAAAATCGAGTCGTTCGCTGCAATTGAATGAAAAAGATCAAATTCCTGAGACGGTAGCAGAGCATCCTTATACGATTAATCCGATACTCTGGATCATACTTATCGCCACTTTCTTTGCCTTGTTTGTAATTTTTTATTATTGGGCCTCTTCCTAATGAAGGAAGAGGTTTTTGTTTTTGGAAACAATTCATGTTTTGAGGTGAAAAAAGGCTATTTGTGGTATGATGGAATGGAAGCGGATACTTTTACTTTTTCATTGATAGTTTAACGATTTGACGAACAGAAGGAGCGATTACGTATGGTTTCTATAAATAATAAAGAGTTTCTCTTTGCGCCGATTGCTGACCAAATAATTTCTTCAGAAAAAGTTGCTCATGTGCAAATCGGTAATAACGCAGAACACGCTCTTCTCGTTTTAACGAAGACAGGTTATTCTGCCATCCCTGTACTTGATCACCAGTATCATTTAAAAGGCTTACTCGGGATAGGTATGATTACAGATGCCATTTTAGGTTTAGAACGTATTGAATATGAACGATTAGAGAATATTAAGGTAGATGAGATTATGGAAACATCGCTTCCGACGATTCGAGTAAATGAACGTTTTCAACGAGCGATGGACCTGTTGATTAATCATCCATTTTTATGCGTGACAGAAGAGGATGGGACGTTTGCAGGTATTTTAACTAGACGAGTAGTTATGAAAGAGTTTAAGAAATATCTTTATAATGTTCAAGCATAAATTGATAGTTTGTATAGTTAGATGACAACAAGGCTCCTCTTATGGAGTCTTTTTCTATCTAGAATGGAGTTGAGCGCTCAGTGCAAAAGGAAACAAAGCGTCCGCTCGTGCTTGCGGCAGTGATGCTGGCAATGTTTGTCGGAGCTGTTGAGGCGACGATCGTTACAACTGCCATGCCGACTATCGCATCTGAGCTAGGCGGTTTTTCACGTTATAGCTGGATATTTTCCTCGTATTTATTAATGAGTACCGTCACCGTATTGATTTATGGGAAATTAGCAGATGTCTTTGGAAGGAAACCTATATTTTTTGTAGGATTGACGTTTTTTTTGATAGGCTCCATATTATGCGGTTTTGCGGGTTCGATGGAACAATTGATCATTTACCGCCTTGTACAAGGAATAGGAGCAGGGGCTGTCATGCCTATTGCCACGACGATTGTTGGAGATATATACTCAACCGAGGAGAGAGCAAAGATTCAAGGATACTTATCAAGCGTCTGGGGGATTTCTGCGGTTTCCGGTCCCGTCATTGGTGGTTTGCTGGTTCAATACGTGAACTGGCAGTTTGTCTTTTGGGTAAATGTTCCGCTCGGAATTCTCGCCATGGCTGGCATTTTCTTTTTCTTGCATGAGCCAAAAGAGACGCGCAACGCATCGGTTGATTATAGAGGAGCGGTTTTGCTGACGATCGCTTTGTCGTCAATTTTAGTTTGGCTTGTGGAAGGTGGACAAGCCTTTGGACGGTTCTCTTTAATTGGTCTGCTGTTGTTAGCAGTATCTGCTGTCATTTTCTTTTTATTTTTTAGACAAGAACAGTTGGCAAAGGATCCACTCATATCGTTTAGCATCTGGAAGAATCCCATCATTTTGTATGCGAATTTAGTCTCCTTAACAACTGGCGTTATTTTAATCGGTATTTCATCCTACTTACCTACGTATGTATCTGGTGTAATGGAACAGAAGGCGATTATAGCTGGATTTGCATTGACCGCGATGTCTATCGGCTGGCCATTAGCCTCATCTTTAGCCGGGCATCTGCTCATTCGTTTTGGACCGTTTCTCGTATCGTTTGCCGGCGGTATATCCCTTGTGGTCGGCTCGATGATGTTCGTCTTCATGAATGCAGGTTTAGGTCCGATTTGGGCAGCGTGTTCGAGCTTCTTCATTGGGGTTGGGATGGGGCTGACGAACACATCGTTTATCGTGACGATTCAAGGTGCTGTATCGCGAACGCAAAGAGGTTCTGCCACAGCTGCAAATATGTTCATGAAAAACTTTGGGAATACGATAGGTGCTTCCGTCTTCGGTGCTATTTTGAATGGTACGCTGCTTACGTATTTTGCGGCAGAAAAGTTAATGTATTCCGTAGATGATGTAAATAGCTTGCTGACGGAAGAAAGTCGATCGTTGATACCGATGAAAGAGCTTGTAAGCTTGCAAACCGGTTTAGAAAACTCGTTGCATTGGGTCTATATTGCAATTACCTTTTTTGCATGGATTAGTTTACTGCTGATTTTACGAATACCTCGAGGAAAGGTGTATGAACATGTCGACAACTGAGTTAGATATTATAAAAGCGTTGGCGGAAGAAGGAAATATGCGAAAAGCATCGGAGCGATTACATTTATCCCAGCCTGCGCTTTCTCAACGACTGCAAACAATTGAAAAGGAATGGGGAATGCAGTTGTTCATTCGTTCCCAGAAAGGGCTTGAACCTACGCCTGCCGGTGAGCATGTGATCGCCTATGCGAAAGAGTCTTTAGCAAAACGGGATGAAACGTTGGAGTTGATTGCATCACTTGAGGATAAAGTCCATGGAACGCTGAAGATTGCCTGTGCATCAATCATTGGTCAGACATGGCTACCACAAGTATTGAAAGATTATGTGGCTTTGTATCCGGATGCCAAAATTTCATTGATGACCGGCTGGAGTTCTGAAATATCCAATGCGCTGTATGAAGGAGAAGCGCATATTGGAATTGTCAGGGGGCAGACGGACTGGAAAAGTAATCGCAAGTATTTATTCCGCGATCAGCTGTATTTGGTCGATCGAGAAATCTCGACAATCGACGAGTTGAAAGATACGAATCGGCATTTTATCCAGTTTAAAAGTGATTCGAATTATTATATGGAAATACAGCGTTGGTGGAACAAGCATTTCAATCAACACCCAAGCCGCCAAATTATCGTGGATCAAATTGAGACGTGTAAGCAATTGGCTTTGAATGGGATTGGTTATGCGATCTTACCTTCCATCACGCTCTCGGGCGACGAACGTGTGAATCGTATTCCTTTGTTGAATAGTGAAGAGGAATTTGAGCTGACGCGAGATACATGGCTAATCGGCTACAACTCCACTTTTGAACTGAAGCAAGTAAAGGCATTCGTGGAAATCGTTCAAAAGCATGCCGAGATATTAACGAAGCAATCATAAAAAGCACAAATACTGTATTCACAGCACTTTGGGATTTCAGCTTTAAGATAAATAGCGGCATTGGTTCGGGAGTTTGAGCTAGAGAAGGGGTGCCCTCCGTGAAGCGTACCGTCTGGAATGCAAATCCCGATATACACACTATTGATATTCTACTTTTTTGCGTTTAGTTTGATAAAAAGCTTAATTGAGGTTTAGAAAGCATCCATTTGGAACGTAGGTCAACGGTTCTTTTACCATTCGCCCATTCTTCTGGCGTCTGGATGGAAAACATTAATAAAAAGGCCTTTCCATAGAGGAAGGCCTTTTTGCTGTGGATTAGGTAGTCCTTGAAGACTGCAGAAGCTCTTTGTTGCTCTTTGCCCAATAGGCTGCGAGAGAAAAGCATAGTAACAGGATGAACATACCGACTACGTATGGAGAACTCATATTGATGTCGAAAATGTAGCCGGCCGTAGCGGGACCGACCATATTGCCTAAGCTCATATAGGCATTCATCATCCCGGCGGCATACCCTTGCTCTTTTCCGGCTAATTTTGAAACGAGTGTATTGACTGCTGGTCGCAATAAGGAAGTGGCGGTAGAAAAAATCGTTGCCACCAACAAGATTGTGAAAAATGTATTGACGAACAAGATGCCGAGCATGGCGAATGCAGCGACGATTAAATTAATCAATATTATACGCATCTCACCAAAGCGCCTGAAGAGTCGATCGATGACGAAAGTCTGAATAATAACACCAACAAATCCACCGACTGTGATAATAACTGCGATTTGAGAAGGTGTATAACCGTATTTGTGATCGACATAGAGTGAAATGGTAGATTGGAAGTTCGCTAATCCGAAAGAAAAGACGAACATAACAATGAGCATCACAAAATATGGGGTTTTTGTAGAACGCCACATTTGCTGTAATAGGTTTTCAGCAGTCGTTGCACCCTGTAAAACAGGTTTAGGGTTGGGCAAGAAAATTAGTGAGAAAATCGCAGCGAAGAAGGATGCACCCGTTGCCGCATAGAATGGAAAGACCAGACTAATTTTCGATAGAAATCCGCCGATTCCAGGACCAATCATAAAGCCTAATGACATGGATGCGCCGAGAAGTCCCATGCCGCGACCACGGTTTTCGAGAGATGTAATGTCCGCAACAAAAGCCATTGTCGGAGGGATGATAAAAGCAGCGCCGAAGCCGGAAAAGAAGCGGGCAATATACAACATCCAAAGATCAGTTGATAAGCTGAAAGCTAACTGAGATGATCCATAAATAATTAAACCGATAATGATAATACGTTTTCTGCCGTGTTTGTCTGAAAGGTTTCCAGAAAAAGGAGAGAAAATAAATTGAGCAAATGAAAATATTGCAATTAAGAGTCCGAGTGCTTGTCCTGCTACTCCAAATGTTCCTAAGTATTCGGGCATGATTGGAATAATAAGTCCGACTCCTGCCATCGCGATAAACATGTTGAACATTAAGATGTAGAGGGCAAAGTTTTTTGATTGTATGGCCATTCGACTGCTCGCTTTCTAGGAACTTTTTGTCTATCGTATCATAAAGCAAAGAGGATGACACTTGCTGTGCTTGTAATTTTCTTTGGTTTGATCGAAACAGAAAAAACCGGTTCCTAGTCTAAGGAACCGGTTGCGTGATCAATCTTCTTTTTTCATTTCATCCAATACTCGATTGACACGCTTTTCGAGCATCTTCATACCGCTGCCGCCTGCTTGGAAATGGCGAAGCTGTCCATCTTTATCAAAGACATAATAAGCAGGCACATATTGGTTTTCGAATGCGTCGCTTAACTTTAGTTCACTATCTACGAAAATGGGTTGAGTTATATCATGCTCAGCTGCTACTTTTTTGATTTCTTCTAGATTGGTATCGTCTTCTGAACGCGGCATATGCACAGCTACTACGTTGAGTTCATCTTTATATTGATCTCTGAAGTTGTTTACATCTGGCATTGCTTCTTTACAAAGGTGGCAACTAATAGACCAAAAGTGAATCAGTGTCGGTTTTTCTCCAACTAGTTCAGATTTAGTAGTTTCACCGTTTAACCAAGTTGTCGCACCTTGGAGTTCAGGCATTTGTGTACGTAATTTCATCCAAAGTTCCTCCTAGCTAAGTGTAAAAGAATAAATTTTATAAAAAAATCCCCACGATTGGTGTCATGCGTGGGGGTGCTTGTCCATCTTGAAATCGGAGTAAATTAAAGTGTTTCTTGACCCGGGCGCCAGTTTGCAGGGCAAAGGCCGCCAGTTTGCAATGCTTGCAGTACACGAAGAGTTTCATCCACATCACGACCAATGTTATTATGGAAAACTGTTTGGTATTGAAGTTCTCCTTCAGGATTGATGATGTAAAGACCGCGTAATGCGATTCCTTCTTCCTCTATCAATACGCCGTAATCACGTGATACTGCATGGTTCGTATCTGCTGCAAGTGGGTAGTTAAGTTGTTCAAGGCCATTATCTTTGCGATCTGTATTAATCCATGCAAGATGTGTATGGATGGTATCAGTTGATACGCCGATTACTTCAGCATCCAAGTCTTCGAATTCATCATAGCGATCAGACATCGCAGTGATTTCTGTTGGACAAACAAAAGTGAAGTCCATTGGATAGAAGAAAAGAACTGTCCATTTGTCGTTTTTAATGTTTTCTTGTAAACTAACTTTCCCAAAAGATTTGTCAGCTAATACTGCCTCCATTGTGAAATCTGGAGCTTGTTTACCTACCATGCGCTCAGCCATTTATAAACCCCTCCAATTAATCTTGTATGCAAAACCTAGTCTGTATTGCACAATTCTTATATAGACTATCAAATAGTGAATCCAAATACAATTAGATTGACTTGAAAATTATAACAATTAGTAAATGTTAGTGAAGATAGTATATGCGAAGAAATTGGGCAAGCTAAGTGTAAGCTTACTCAAAATCTTGTTGGCAGTCAGAGGGCTTCAATGGTCGCGATTGGCAGGTTTGGCAATTGGGATCACAGATCATTTCACGCCATTCATCGCAGTCTTTGCAGTAGCGTGCATCAAACTCATCGCTATAATGCAGAGGTTCCATACACTCAATACAATGAGAGGCCATTTCTTTCCAAGATCGGATTTTCTTCTTGTTTACAAGAAAGATTCCCTCTAGTTGATTTTCTCTCGTTGCTGGTTCTGTTTTCCGATTCCGCTTGGCATCAGAATCCAAATAAAAAAACAAATGGTCTTCCAACTGAATCCCTCCTTAATCAATGGCTTTATTTTACTATGCCCGTTGCAAAAAAACAATTTTCATGACTATTTTCCTGTATGTTATATTTTCGCTTGAAACCATGAGGATATTTGCTTTCGGGATCGTTTTGTGTATAATGATTAGGTTTATAAGTTTTCATGTAGTATATGTAATAAGTAGAGTAGTGTAAGGAGGAATCATATTGACAAATCAACCGATTATCCGCTTTGAAAATGTCACGAAGCGATATGACGAGTCGACGACTGTACTCAATCGCGTTTCATTTGAAATGGAGCGGGGGAAATTTTATACATTGCTTGGCCCTTCTGGTTGTGGGAAGACTACAATCTTACGTTTGATTGCTGGATTTACAGAAGCTACGGATGGCACAATTCTTTTCAATGGAAAGAAGATTAATTCTGTTCCGGCAAACGAACGACAAGTGAACACTGTATTTCAAGATTATGCACTTTTCCCCCATTTAAATGTATATGAAAATGTAGCATTTGGATTACGCATTAAAAAAGTAAAAAAGAATGAAATTGACCGCAGAGTGAAAGAAGCGTTGAAATTTGTCAATTTGGCGGGCTATGAATCTCGAGAAATCACAGAAATGTCAGGTGGCCAGCGTCAGCGTGTTGCTATTGCACGAGCAATTATCAATGACCCTGAAGTGATTTTGCTGGATGAACCTTTATCGGCGCTCGATTTAAAGTTGCGGTCAGAAATGCAGTATGAATTGCGGGAACTGCAACAGAGACTTGGAAAAACATTCGTCTTTGTAACACACGATCAAGAAGAGGCGCTTGCGATGTCGGATGAAATTTTCGTAATGAACAATGGAGAGATCCAGCAATCCGGCACCCCAATCGATATTTACGATGAACCGATCAACCGTTTTGTTGCAGATTTTATCGGTGAATCAAATATTGTATCTGGAAGGATTATCAAAGATTATTTAGTGGAGTTTACAGGTAAGCAATTCGACTGTGTGGACGGTGGATTTTATCCGAATGAGAAAGTAGACATTGTCATTCGTCCCGAAGATCTGGAGATGACCACGATTGAAAAAGGGAAGCTGAGTGTCACAGTAGATACACAGCTATTCCGCGGAGTTCATTATGAATTATCTACTTACGACACGGACGGTAATGAGTGGTTGGTCCATTCGACGAAGCCTGCAGACGTAGGCACGATGATTGGATTGGATTTTGCTCCGGCGGATATTCATGTCATGCGACTGAATGAATCGGAAGAAGACTTTGATGCACGTCTGGAGTCGTTTGGAGTGGCGGAAGATGAAGAATAATCCGCTGCGCTTTGTTTATGCCGTGCCGTATGCTGTGTGGATGCTGTTATTTGTCTTGGCTCCGATAGCGGTCATAGTCTATTATTCATTTTTTGATTTGTCGGGGAATTTAACGCTAGGTAATTATCGTAACTTCTTCAGTTCAATCTATTTTAAGTTGACGATGAGTTCTTTTTGGTATGCATTTCTAATTACTTTTTTTTCTTTGCTGATCTCCTATCCGACGGCTTATTTCCTTACAAAAACAAAGCATAAGCGATTGTGGTTGCTGTTGATCATCATTCCTTCTTGGATTAATCTTCTATTGAAGACTTACGCATTCATTGGTTTGATGGGGCTGTATGGGCCGATCAATGGTTTTTTGGAAACGATCGGAATCGGCAGTCAGCAGATCTTATTTACAGATTTCAGCTTTGTATTCGTATCGGTCTATATTTTTATACCATTTATGATTTTACCAATCTTCAATTCGCTTGATAAAATCAACCCGACTTTGCTTGACGCTTCGAAAGATCTGGGTGCGAGCAGTTGGGTAACGTTTAAGCGGGTCGTATGGCCAATGACGATCGATGGTGTGAAGTCGGGTGTGCAGGTCGTCTTCATTCCTGCGCTTTCTTTGTTCATGATCACCAGGTTGATCGCGGGCAACAAAGTGATTACGTTAGGTACCGCAATTGAGCAGCAATTCCTAGTAACACAAAACTGGGGAATGGGATCGACGATAGCAGTGTTCCTCATTATCTTCATGTTTTTGATCATGTTGCTGACATCAGGAAAAGAGAAAGGAGCCTCCGCTAATGGGAAAACTAAGTAGTCTGCCAAGGATCTATTTGGCCCTAGTTTTTGTAGTTTTATATGCTCCTATTTTCTATCTCATTTATTATTCCTTTAATTCCGGTGGCGGGATGTCTAATTTTGAATCCTTTACTTTGGAACATTATCAAGCGGTGTTCCAGGACACACGCCTTTTGATCATCGTCATGAATACGATAATTATTGCTTTGCTGTCTGCCTTGTTATCTACAACCATCGGGGTAATTGGAGCGTTAGCAATTTATTTTATGAAAAATAAATCCATGCGGCAAACTGTATTGTCATTGAATAATATCTTAATTGTCAGCCCGGATGTAATCATCGGTGCATCATTTTTAATATTATTTACACTGATCGGTGTCAAACTGGGATTTGCTTCCGTCTTAATCTCACACATTGCGTTCAGTATACCGATTGTGGTGATTATGGTGCTGCCTAAGCTGCTTGAGATGAGCACTTCTCTAGTGGATGCTGCACTCGATCTCGGGGCTTCTCGCAGAGAAGTTCTGACACGTGTAGTACTGCCGTATATTAAGCCGGGGATTTTCGCTGGATTCTTTCTTGCGTTGACGTATTCATTGGACGACTTTGCGGTGACCTTTTTCGTGACAGGGAATGGTTTCTCGACGTTGTCGGTTGAAATCTATTCAATGGCTCGAACAGGTATTACATTGACGATCAATGCGCTGTCCGGCTTGATTTTCGTTATTACCATGGTATTGGTGCTGGGTTATTATATCATCGGCAATAAAACGAAATCACCTAACCAGGGGGTGAAGAGATGAAAGGGATTTTAAGCAGTGCGGCAACCATTTTGCTCGTTTCTTTTGTCTTATTGTTCATCAACCTCCAGCTTGAAAATAAACATGGGCGAGTAGGGAAAGATACGATAACCGTCTATAATTGGGGAGAATATATCGACCCGGAACTGTTGAAGCAATTTGAAGAACAGGAAGGTATTAAAGTAATATATGAAACGTTTGATTCAAATGAAGGAATGATGGGGAAAATTGAGCAGGGCGGTACTTCTTATGATATTTCGGTGCCTTCAGAATACGCTGTTCAAATGATGGAGCAAAAGGATTTATTACTGCCTTTGGACTTTGATAAAATCCCGAATATCAAGAATATTGACCCGTACTTTATGAATCTCGCGTTTGATCCGCAAAATAAATATTCGATTCCTTACTTTTGGGGGACGCTGGGTATTGCCTATAATCCATCTCTTTTGGACGGACAGACTTTCGAGAGTTGGGAAAGTTTATGGGACGCATCATTGCGTCAGAAGGTGATTCTAGTCGACAGTGCAAGGGAAGTACTTGGTGTCGCATTGAATTCATTTGGTTATTCATTGAATTCGACTAGCTTGCAGGAGTTGAAAGAGGCTACGGATAAACTTGAAACAATGGGCCCCAATGTAAAAGCTGTAATTGGTGATGAAGTTACCCAGTTGATGATTAACAACGAAGCTTCTGTCGCACTTACATGGTCGGGTCAAGCGGCAGATATGATCTCAGAAAACGAAGACATTGATTATATCGTGCCTGAAGAAGGATCGAATCTGTGGTTTGATAATATTGTTATCCCTCGCACTGCTACAAACATTGAAGGTGCCTATAAATTTATCAACTTCATGTTGGACCCTGAAGTTGCAGCGCAAAATGCGGAATACGTAGGTTACTCTACGCCGAATGTTAAAGCGTTATCCTTCATGGATGAGGAAATCACGGAAGATGAAAGATTCTATCCGGATGAAGAGGCGAGAGAACATTTGGAAGTGTATAAGAATTTGGGACTGGAGACGCTCGGAGTGTATAATGAGTTATTCCTGAAATTCAAAATGGGATTACGATAAGGCAAGGGAGCCGGATGGTTTCTGCGTAATGTGAGGAGCATGGATATGAAAAAAGAATTTGTGGTCATCGGTTTAGGGCGTTTTGGCGGCAGTATTGTCAAAGAACTGATCGAACTTGAAGCGGATGTTATGGCGATTGATAAATCACAGGAACGAGTGGATGAGTTTGCGAACATTGCTACACAAGCAGTAGCGGTCGATACGACAGATGAAGCGGCTTTGAGATCTTTAGGTATTCGAAATTTTGAGCATGTTGTCATCGCGATTGGTGAAAACATTCAAGCTAGCATTTTAACCACGTTGATTCTCAAAGAAATTGGTGTCTCTCGGATCACAGTCAAAGCGCAGAATGATTATCATGAGAAAGTGCTGCGGAAGATAGGGGCAGATCAAGTCGTCCATCCTGAACGTGATATGGGGAAGCGTATTGCAAATAATTTAGTTTCCAATAACATACTGGACTACTTGGAACTGTCGGATGAATATTCCATCGTGGAGATACAAGCAAACGATCATCTTGCCGGATCTTCCCTGATTGATTTGGATATCCGTGCTAAGTTTGGAGTAAATATCGTCGCGATCAAAAGAGGTACGCACATTCTGGTGTCCCCTCAAGCGATAGAACAAATCGAAGTCAATGATATATTGATTGTCATCGGTTCGGATTTAGATATTCATCGTTTTGAACGAAAGGCGCTACACTAATACTTAACAAAAAAGCAAGTGCAGATTAGATGCACTTGCTTTTTGTATACCATTTTATAGTTCCATAATAACCGGAAGAATCATCGGCTTACGTTTTGTTTTTTCGTAGAGATACGGAACGAGTGTGTCGATAATATCGCTTTTCAATTGATTAACGGAATCTGGCTTAGTTTCCAATTTCCGTTTCAATGTTTTGGAAAGCATATATTGCGCTTCGTTGATCATGGCGCCTGATTCACGCATGTAAACAAATCCGCGGGAAATCAAATCAGGACCGGATACAAGGCGGTTTTTCTTCGTATCGATCGTTGCGACAACGATGACTAAACCGTCTTCTGATAAAATTCGGCGGTCGCGCAATACTACATTGCCGATATCGCCGATGCCGCTTCCGTCAATGTAGACATCCCCAGAAGGAACTCGGCCGGCAAGTCTGGCTGTTTGATCAGTAAGTGCAAGCACATCACCGTTCGCCATGATGAATACATTTTCACGCTCTACATCGCAATCTACAGCGAGTTGTTCATGCATCGTCATCATACGGTATTCACCGTGAATCGGCATGAAGTACTTCGGCTTGATCAGACGTAGCATCAACTTCTGTTCTTCTTGTGACCCGTGACCGGATGTATGAATATTATTTAACGGACCGTGGATGACTTCTGCTCCTGCGCGGAATAACGAATTTATCGTCTTGTTGACGCTGAGCGTGTTGCCAGGAATCGGAGAAGATGAGAAAATCACCGTGTCACCCGGCTGAATTTGTACTTGTCTATGCGTACCATTTGCAATACGTGATAGTGCCGCCATTGGTTCCCCTTGGCTGCCCGTACAAAGAATCATCACTTCATTTGCAGGCAGACGATTGAGTGATTGGGAATCGACGAATAAATCTTTTGGTGCATCGATATAACCTAGTTCTCGTCCGATCGTGATGGCATTGTCCATACTGCGTCCGAAAACAGCAATCTTCCTGTTGAAGTTTTGAGCGGCTTCGATCACTTGTTGCAAACGGTGGATATTCGAAGCGAAAGTAGCGAAAATGATTCGTCCATCTACAGTACGGAAGATATCATTCAAGCTTTCTCCGACTTTTCTTTCGGACATTGTAAAGTTCGGAACTTCGGCATTTGTACTATCTGATAGTAGACATAGCACGCCTTCGCTTCCGATTTTCGCCATCTTGTGCAAGTTCGCAGGTTCTCCTACAGGCGTGAAATCGAACTTGAAATCTCCTGTATGCACGATATTGCCGGATGGTGTTTTGATTACAACACCAAAAGCGTCTGGTATACTGTGCGTTGTTCTGAAGAAAGATACGGCTGTTTTACGGAATTTAATAAAATCATCTTCTTCGATTTCATGTAGCTTCGTAGTACGAAGCAATCCGTGTTCTTCTAATTTATTACGTAATAAACCAATCGCAAGTTTTCCTCCATAGACTGGGATATTTACTTTGCGCAATAGATAAGGGATTCCGCCGATATGGTCTTCATGTCCGTGCGTGATAAAAAGTCCTTTGATTTTGTCGACATTACGTTCAAGATATGTGTAATCAGGAATTACATAGTCAATGCCTAACAAGTCATCTTCAGGAAATTTAATCCCAGCGTCAATGATGATAATTTCATCTTGGAATTGCACACAATACGTATTTTTACCGATTTCACCTAGTCCGCCTAGGGCAAATACGGCCGTTTCGTTATTTTTAATCGACTTCATTTATTTAGACCTGCTCGACCTGGAAGTGAGGGGAAGCTTGTTCGTACTCTAAATGTTCGCCTTCCAGCTTTTGAATGTATTCGATCATAATCTGGCGGTCTTGCAACTGATCGCGGACGGCCTTCTCTGTTTCGGCTTCAACGTATAAGCTCTGTGTGTTTTCGCGGACTGGAACTTGGTGTACGTTTTCATGGTAATAAACTTTAAAAATCATAATGAACTCTCCTTTTTTACGTTCGATATAAAACATATTCTTCATAATAGCACTTAATTTCTTTAAAATAAAGAAAAGCCCACCAATTGCTTGGCGGGCGTAAAAGTCTAGGCAATAGTCTTTTTACCGAGCAGGCCATTCAGTCGTCTAAGCAATTTGCGTTTAAGACGTTTGTACATGGCTTCATCACTCCTTGACAAGACTATACCATAATCTGAACTCTCTGTCAAGTTTTATTCCTTTACTCTCTTTCGAATGGGATAGCACCTGGGATATCTTTATAAGGAGCATTCTCATCAATATGGTCATAAAACATAATGCCGTTTAGATGATCCAGCTCATGCTGAAAAGCGATGGCAGGTAACCCTTTTAAACGTTTCTTTATTTCATTGCCTTCTTTATCATATGCTTTAATTGTGATGCGCGAATAACGTGGGACATATCCTGGTACGTCACGGTCTACAGATAAGCAGCCTTCTCCAGAAGAAATATACGTTTTTTCTACAGAGTGGCTTACGATTTTCGGATTAATGGCAATGAAGTTCGTCAAAGGTTTTTCATCGTCAGGTATATGCAAAGCAAATACTCTTTTTGAAGCATTCACTTGAGGTGCTGCTAGACCGATTCCTGAACGTAAGTTATATTTTTCACAGAGCTCTTCATCTTGACTGTTTACTATATATTCTAATAGGTCATCACATAATTGTTGATCTTCAACACTTAATGGGAAAGTCATCTCTTTTGCTTTCGCGCGCAAGGTTGGATGCCCCTCACGAATAATATCTTTCATTAAAATCATTTCTACTCTTCCTTTCGGATATGGTTGTTACTAGTATAAACGAACCTGAAAAATGGTGAAAGAGAAAAGTACGGAGAATAGTTTAGGAGGCTTCTTCTATGAAGAAAATAACATTGATAATTGCAATGGTCGCAGTGTTGAGTGCATGCTCTGAAGACCAGACAGTGGAACAGCAGCTTACAGACACGCTGGCCGACGTGAATGAAAAGGAGAAACAAGGAATAAGCTACGTGAAAAAGCTGAACCAGCAAGAATTAAAAGAACAAAAACGATTCACCGATACGATGGAACTAACCCAAGAACAATATCCAGAAGTGAAAAAGCAAGTTGCATCTTTGAAAAAATCAGCAAGAGAACGAACGATCATAATAGAAAAAGAAGAGAAAGCTTTAAGCGAGGCTAGAGAAGCGGCAGACAAGTTGTCTGCGTTGATTGACATAGTGGACAAAGCAGAAAAAGAGACGTTGGAAAAACTAATTCAAGCTTTAGAAGAACGTTTTGAAAAACATGAGCAATTGATTTCGGATTACAAAAAACTCATTGATGCACAAACTCAGCTGTATACTCAATTGGAAGACCGAGAAATTCGCTCCAGCCAATTACAAAAACAAGTTAAGGAAGTGAATATCTTAACTTCTGGTCTTCAACAGAAAATAGACGAATTCAATAAATCCACAAATGAGGTCAATCGATTACAAACACGTGCGTTTGGAAGTTTAGAGAAAGCGAAATAAGGAAAGAGAAAAGCAGGGAGAATATACCCTGCTTTTTTGGAGAGTCTAATTTCGGGAGGAATATTGACTAGTCAAACAGTGGAATTGCAGCATCTGTACCAATACAGAAGTAATATTGTTTTAGTACAGAGTGTTTTTTGAAAAGACAGGTAATGAGCGGAAACTCTTTAAATACAATGTTTGACCAAGCGCTCAGTTTTGAGTATACTTGGAAATATAGTTAGTTGTATTAATTTTATTCGAAAACAATATAATACAGATACGAAGGAGAGATCAAGATATGGTAGCTAAAAAAGGAAATCAGTATGATCCGGTGAAAGCGCTTCAACTGATTGAAAGCCAATTTGATATGGTGCAAATTCTCAATGAAGAAGGAAAAATTGTAGATAAGGACCTAGATCCGAAACTTCCTGACGAAGAATTAGTTGAATTGATGACTCGCATGGTTTATACACGAATTTTGGATCAACGTTCCATTTCTTTAAACAGACAGGGGAGATTAGGTTTCTATGCTCCTACGGCAGGTCAAGAAGCTTCTCAGCTTGCTTCTCAGTATGTTTTGGAAAAAGAAGATTTCATTCTTCCAGGTTACCGCGATGTGCCTCAATTGCTTTTCCACGGCTGGCCGTTAGATATGGCGTTTTTATGGTCAAGAGGCCATTATGAAGGCAGCGTGATTCCGGATGGTTTAAATATTTTCCCTCCTCAGATCATCATTGGCGCTCAATATATACAGGCAGCGGGAGTCGGTCTGGGTTATAAGAAAAAAGGAAAGAAAGCAGTTGTTATAACATATACAGGTGACGGTGGTACTTCTCAAGGTGACTTCTATGAAGGGTTGAACTTCGCGGGAGCTTACAAAGTACCGGCAATCTTCATTATCCAAAATAACCAATATGCAATCTCTACTCATCGGGATGTGCAGACGGCTGCAAAGACACTAGCTCAAAAAGGCGTGGCTGCAGGCGTGCCAAGTGTTCTGGTTGACGGCATGGATCCGTTGGCGGTATATGTAGCGACTCGTGACGCAAGAGAGCGTGCAATCAATGGCGACGGTCCAACATTGATCGAGACGATGTGTTACCGTTACGGACCGCATACAATGGCTGGGGACGACCCAACACGCTATCGTACATCTGATATTGACAGCGAATGGGAAAAACGTGACCCGATCGTTCGTTTCAGAACTTACTTAGAGGGCAAAGGCATCTGGTCTAAAGAACAGGAAGAAAAAGTTATTGAACGGGCGAAAGAAGAAATTAAAGAAGCAATTAAGAAAGCAGATGCGGCTCCAAAACAAAAAGCAAGCGATTTTATGAAAATCATGTATAAAGGCGATCTGCCATTTAATTTACAAGAACAATTGGATGTGTATGTTGGAAAGGAGTCGAATTGATCGATGGCACAGTTGACAATGATTCAAGCAATTACAGAAGCACTTCGCACTGAACTAAAAGCGGATGAAAATGTTTTGTTGTTCGGGGAAGATGTAGGTGCAAACGGAGGTGTCTTCCGGGCGACGGAAGGCCTTCATAAAGAGTTCGGGGAAGAGCGTGTATTCGATACGCCGCTTGCCGAATCAGGAATTGGCGGATTGGCAATCGGGCTGGCGTTGACCGGCTTCCGTCCCATCATGGAAATTCAATTCTTTGGCTTTTTATTTGAAGTAATGGATTCCGTTAGCGGACAATTGGCTAGAATGAGCTTTAGAACGGGTGGCCACTTCAATGCACCTGTCACGATTCGTGCGCCGTTTGGCGGCGGGGTAGCTACTCCGGAAATGCACGCAGATAGTTTAGAAGGCCTTGTGGCAGCGCAGCCTGGTTTAACAGTCGTCATCCCTTCTACACCTTACGATGCAAAAGGCTTGTTGATCTCTGCGATTCGGGATGATAATCCTGTAATATTCTTAGAGCATATGAAATTATATCGTTCATTCAGACAGGAAGTACCTGAAGAGGAGTATACAATTCCGTTAGGGAAAGCAGATGTTAAGCGTGAAGGAACAGATTTGACGATCATTGCCTACGGTGCGATGGTTCAAGAAAGCCTGAAAGCTGCGGAAGCGTTGGAAAAAGAAGGGTATTCTGTGGAAGTAATCGACTTGCGGACGATTCAGCCACTCGACATCGAAACAATTATTAACTCTGTCGAAAAAACCAATCGCGTGATCGTTGTTCAAGAAGCGCAGCGTCAAGCAGGGATCGCAGCGAATGTCGTAGCGGAAATCACTGAACGAGCAATTTTGAGTTTGGAAGCGCCTGTATTGCGTGTAACAGCGCCAGATACTGTTTATCCGTTTGCAGCTGGTGAAAATACATGGCTTCCGAATGCGAAAGATATAGCAGCAAAAGCAAAAGAAGTACTGACATTTTAATCAGACCAATTGTAAGACAATCCAGAAAGGGTGAATTACGTGACCTATGAATTTCGTTTACCGGACATTGGGGAAGGTATACATGAAGGAGAGATCGTAAAATGGTTTGTGAAACCAGGCGATTCGATCCAGGAAGATGATACATTGCTAGAAGTACAAAATGATAAAGCCGTGGTGGAAATCCCATCACCTGTATCAGGTACAGTTGAAGAAATCTATGTCAATGAAGGCACAGTGGCAGTTGTTGGCGATAAGTTAGTTCGTTTTGACGCACCGGATCATGATATTCCGGATCATGATGAGGGCGCTGGTCAAGATTCTTCATCCGAAGAAGCGAGCGCTGAAAAATCACATGAACAAGTGGAAGAGGCGTTTGGCGCAGCCGAAGCGAAAAAGCCGGAGCAGCCTGCTGATGATCACCAACCTGTCGGAACAAAACAAGAGGGTTCTTCACAATCTGCTGATGAACATCGCAGAGTAATCGCTATGCCTTCTGTCCGTAAGTATGCAAGAGAGCAAGATGTAACGATTTCAAGCGTTACAGGCAGCGGGAAAAACGGCCGGGTACTTAAAGAAGATATCGATGCATTTAAAGCAGGCGGTCAGCAACAGCCAAGCGCAGAAGCTCCTCAAACAGAAGAGCCTGCGGTGGATGAAACTGTTTCAGAAAAACAGAAACCTGTTTTTGAAGGTGAATTCCCTGAAACACGTGAAAAATTGTCTCCTATACGTAAAGCGATATCGAAGGCTATGTCGAATTCCAAGCATACAGCAGCGCATGTTACATTGCTCGATGAAGTAGATGTCACAGCACTTGTTGCACACCGAAAAGAATTCAAAGCGATTGCAGCGGAAAGAGACATTAAGCTGACGTACTTGCCGTATGTTGTCAAAGCTTTGGTAGCGACTCTTCGTGAATTCCCGCAACTGAATACATCACTGGACGATGCGACGGAAGAATTGATTCAGAAACATTATTACAATATTGGGATTGCGGCAGATACAGATCGCGGCCTTTTGGTACCTGTCGTGAAGAATGCAGATCGTAAATCCGTGTTCTCTATTTCGAATGAAGTAAATGAATTGGCTGAAAAAGCTCGTTCAGGTAAATTGCAAGCTTCAGAAATGAGAGGCGCGTCATGTACGATCACGAATATCGGCTCAGCAGGCGGCCAATGGTTTACACCAATTATTAACCATCCAGAAGTAGCTATTTTAGGTGTCGGAAGAATTTCTGAAAAACCTGTAGTAAAAAATGGTGAAATTGTAGCAGCACCTATGTTAGCATTATCTTTAGTGTTCGATCACCGAGTAATTGATGGCGTAACGGGGCAATTAGCGTTAAACTATCTTAAGGAATTACTAGGTAACCCATCACTTTTATTAATGGAGGCGTAAAGCACATGGTAGTAGGAGATTTTCCAATCGAAGTAGACACACTCGTAGTCGGGTCAGGCCCAGGAGGGTATGTAGCAGCAATTCGTGCAGCTCAACTGGGACAGAAAGTAACAATCGTAGAAAAAGAGACGATAGGCGGCGTTTGTTTGAACGTAGGATGTATTCCATCCAAGGCGCTGATCTCTGTCGGACATCGGTATGCAGCAGCTCAAGATTCTGATTCTATGGGGATCACTACTGAATCTGTCAAATTAGACTTCTCAAAAGCTCAGAAATTTAAAGACGGAGTAGTTTCTAAATTGACAGGCGGCGTGGAAGGACTCTTAAAAGGCAATAAAGTTGAAACTGTTAATGGTGAAGCATACTTTGTGGATGCTAATACAGTACGTGTGATGACAGATAACTCTGCACAAACATATAAATTCAATAATGTGATCATTGCAACAGGTGCACGCCCTGTCGAAATCCCATCGTTCAAATTTACTGACCGTGTAATTAATTCAACAGGAGCTTTAAATCTGAAGGAATTGCCTAAAAAACTTGTCGTTATTGGTGGCGGATATATCGGCACTGAGCTAGGTTCGGCTTATGCGAACTTAGGTTCCGAAGTGACGATCATTGAAGGGGCAGATGACATTCTTGCAGGCTTTGAAAAACAAATGACTCAAATCGTTAAAAAAGGCCTGAAGAAAAAGGGCGTTGAAGTTGTCGTTAAAGCATCTGCTAAAGGTGTAGAAGAGACAAAAGATGGTGTAGTAGTAACGTATGAAGCAAACGGTGAAGAAGTAAAAGTTGAAGCGGACTATGTTCTTGTGACAGTTGGCCGCCGTCCGAACACTGACGAAATCGGTCTTGAAGGACTAGGCTTGAACATGACAGACCGCGGCTTGATTGAAGTGGATAAACAGTGCCGTACGAATGTTCCGAATGTCTATGCAATCGGTGATATCGTACCAGGTCCACAACTTGCTCATAAAGCTTCCTATGAAGCGAAAATCGCAGCTGAAGCAATTTCTGGTGAGAAATCTGAAGTAGACTACTTGGCTATTCCGGCTGTCTGCTTTACAGATCCTGAACTTGCTACTGTTGGTTTGAATGAACAACAAGCAAAAGATGAAGGTTATGATGTAGTAAGCGGTAAATTCCCGTTTGCTGCAAATGGTCGCGCACTTTCTTTGGATGCAACAGACGGCTTCGTGAAGCTTGTTGCACGTAAGGAAGACGGTTTGCTTCTAGGTGCACAAATCGTTGGTGAAAATGCTTCTGACATGATTGCTGAAATGGGACTAGCCATTGAAGCGGGAATGACTCTTGAAGATATTTCTATGACGATCCATGCGCATCCTACACTTGGCGAGATTTCCATGGAAGCAGCTGAAGTTGCTCTTGGTAAGCCAATCCATATGATGACGAAATAAAACAACTAGAAATTAAACAACTCATGGGGATTACTTTCTCATGAGTTGTTTTTGAATTGAGAAAAGGGGTGGAGTTGTGATTTGGAAAACAAGGGTGACTGAGTTGTTTGGAATTGAATATCCAATTGTACAAGGAGGTCTTGCGTATTTAGCTTATGCAGATTTGGCTGCGGCAGTTTCGGAAGCTGGAGGTTTAGGGCAAATTACCGCAATGAGTCTACCTTCGCCGGAAGCATTGAAACAGGAAATACGCAGTGTACGAAGGAAAACAGCTAAGCCGTTCGGAGTGAACTTCGCAATTGGTAATCACGGCAGAGCGTATGAATCGATGGTGGAAGCTGCCCTTGAAGAAGATGTAGAGATTCTTTCGGTGACAGGTGGAAATCCAGCACCTTTATTTGATATGCTAAAAGGAACGAGCGTTAAAAAGATGGTATTGGTAGCTGCAAGGAGACAGGCACAAAAAGCAGAAGAAATTGGTGCGGATGCAGTTATTGCTGTCGGACAGGAAGGCGGAGGTCATCTAGGGCGCGATGATATTGGAACAATGGTGCTGATTCCTCGAATTGCAGACGCTGTGAGTATCCCTGTCATTGGTTCAGGTGGAATAGGAGACGGCCGCGGCTGGATGGCTGCGCATGCTCTTGGCGCGGAAGGTATTGAGATGGGTACCAGATTTATCGCCACAAAAGAATGTGTTCATGCATCTGAAGCTTACGTTCAGTCCTTGCTGGACAGCACGGAGCAAGATACTACGATAATTAAAAGAACAATAGGAGCACCGGCACGTGCATTGAAGAATGAATGGACGGAGCAGATTTTGCGGTTAGAGGCTGAGGGCGCCGATTATGAGGGATTAAAATCGTATGTCAGCGGCGAAGCGAACTGTAAGCTCATCCACGATGGAGCTGCAAGCGAAGGCTTTGGATGGGGCGGTCAGATCGCTGGAATGATTGACGACGTCCCGAGTGTTTCTGAGTTATTTGCTCGAATGAAAAATGAAGCTGAAAACATCCGAGAAAAATGGTATATCCAATAAGGGGAGAGCTAAATGGCTGAATATCAATATCCGCTGCGAGCAGATTGGTCTACGGAGGAAATCGTGTCAGTAATCGATTTTTTCACTAAAGTAGAACAAGCCTACGAGTCTTCTGTTGAGCGAGAAGATTTTATGAACCATTATCGTTCATTCAAGAAAGTTGTGCCCTCTATGGCGGAAGAAAAGACGTTGTGTAAAGAGTTCGAGGAAAGCAGCGGTTATGTCGCTTATCGAGTTGTAAAGTTAGCGAGAGAACGCAAAGCTGGAGAGTTGTTAAAAGTGTAATACTTATAAATCTAACACTGCTTGCATTGAAAAAAACATACTGAAAAACACGGTATCAGAAGTAAATTACTGATACCGTGTTTTTTTGTTCAACATATCAATCATAAGAATTTATCACAATATCATAGACAGGCAGAAGGTGATTGAACGTATCTGTGGCAAAGTTGTAAAATTGCTGCTCTGTCATTTCTGCTGCATCCTCTTTAGATAGATGCCGTCCGACTAGAAATTCAGCTTTCTTCACTGTCTGCAAGCGCTCCAACAGCTTTTTAAGGCCTTCTGTACGTACTTCGCTAATTAAGTCGACATCCGGCTTCATATGATCCCCCGAAACAATGAAATCATTCGGCAAAGACGTCAAAACTTCCAAGTTTTTTTCTAACCGTTCTGCAATCCCTTTTTTATCAGGATTTTCATAAATAATTGCCAGCACGATGAATAAATGAGTGCCCCACAAGCCAATCTGAAAGTGAGGTAACGCTTTGTATCCTCTTTTCGCGGGAGCGAATGCCACCCAGCTATCTTTTGGTGGATTTACTGTACGTCTAGCATGTTTTGCAACATGAGGGAAAAATTCTCCTTTACCGTGAGTTGAAAGGGTGTGTGAAAAATGGTCTCCTAATTCCTTGAATTTCGGTTGAATTTTTTGTTGCAGTGCAGCCATGCGTTGATCAAGGCCTTCTATCGTAAAAACATTGAAATCTGTTGCTGACCAATAATTTTGAGTCAATGAAATTCTCCTCCAGTTTGAAATGTCTACGTTTATCTTATCAATAAACGGGGAATAATTTAAAATAACAAGGCTTCTAACCACTTAAAGTCGGAATTTTCACATACTATGATATAAGGCGGTTAGTGAAAGCTAATTAATTAAAAGGGGTGCTTACTCATGAAACAAGTTGTTCATTTCATACGCAAAGAAGATGTGGAAAGAGAATATGTCCGAACGCTGAATTTAGAACTTGATTACGAATTGGCGACTCTGTATGATGCATTGCAAGAAGAGGATTCAAAACAAGTTGAAAAAAGTAAACAACGGCTTGCTGAAATCCACAGCGAGTTGGAGACGCTAAATGTTTTCACAGCGTGAGTGTCGAATTGTAAAAGGCATCCCCATTTCCTTCAGATTTGAAGAAAATGTGACGGATGCCTTTTTACTTAACAGGCTGTAACCGTATTCTCTTCTGTTCTTTCTACTGTATGTTATACTAACACTAGTCGGAATGGGAAGAGGTGGCAAGATGAATCTTAATGCGATCGATCGATATGCAAAATCGTTAATCAAAGAGGCTGGCCACAAAATACGTGTGTCTTTTTTTAATACGATAGACATCGATTCAAAAGCAGATGCAAATGATTTAGTTACAAATATCGACAAGGAAATCGAAAGGTTCGTTGTGGATCGAGTGAAACAAGATTTTCCGGAACATAAAATTGTTTCTGAAGAGGGATTTGGAGATAAAATTACTTCATTGGACGGGACTGTATGGTTCTTGGATCCAATAGATGGGACGATGAATTTCATCCATCAAAGAAGGAATTTCGCTATTTCCTTGGGGATTTATGTAGACGGCGTGGGGATGCTGGGCTACATATATGATGTAATGGGTGATGATTTATATCACGCTGCAAAAGGCGAGGGAGCTTACTTCAATGATGAGCGACTTCCACAACTTGAAATAACGCCTCTTGAGGAAGCGTTAATTGGTATTAATGCAAGTTGGGTGGCGCCAAACACTAAGGTAGATAATGATAAAATCATTCAACTCGTAACTCGTTGTAGAGGAACGCGCTCTTATGGCTCTGCGGCGATTGAGTTAGCATACGTTTCATCAGGCAGGATCGATGCCTATATCTCGATGCGATTAGCGCCATGGGACATAGCGGGCGGCATCGTAATTGCCCAAGAAGTAGGAGCTGTAGCAACAAGCTTGCAAGGCGAAGCGCCTCATTTACTTGGGACGGATACATTTATTGTAACACGACCAGGTTTGCATGAGGAAATACTATCAAAATATATCCGACTAAAATAAAAAAGGGGCTGTTTGTTAAACCGGTTTGGTTTAATGTACAGTCCCTTTACCTGTATGTAAAATATAGTTACAATGTACCTTGTTCGCGCATACGAGCTTTTGTTTTAAAGCCATTCCCCATGATTAGAATAAGGGCGACGATGGCAAGAACGACAACAAAAATGCTCCGCATGCCTATCCCAATGCCGATCGCAGACATAGATAAAACGGCCCCAAGTGAATAAAGAACAAAAATCCACTTAATATCTTTCAAGAAAATCCCTCCTTATCAATTATGCCTCGGTGTAATTGTGTCCAGATTTTGAATTGTGCTTAGGCCTGCGTGACGCAGGCAGTTAACCTTTAACACCATCAAAATCGGAGGCTATCTCTTTGTTCAGCAAGCATTTGAGCACCCGCTGAACAGGAAATAAAACTGCAATCATCCCAACCACCTATAGAGGTGGAAGTCTTCTGCTGAAAAAAGATAAAATTAAATATTATTGAAATGAACTATCTTGTGCTATAATAACACAGTTGAACATCTGAAAAAAGATAAACGGAGTGAAAAAATGACAAACGAACGAGCAGATCTTAGAAATATTGCAATTATAGCCCACGTTGACCATGGTAAAACTACATTAGTTGACCAGTTGTTAAAACAGTCAGGTATTTTCCGATCAAATGAGCATGTAGACGACCGGGCGATGGATTCTAATGAATTGGAACGTGAACGCGGAATTACGATATTAGCTAAAAACACAGCTATTGAATATAAAGATACGAAAATTAACATCATGGATACACCAGGACACGCGGACTTTGGTGGAGAAGTGGAAAGAATTTTACGAATGGTAGACGGCGTAATCCTAGTTGTCGACTCGTTTGAAGGGTGTATGCCTCAAACTCGCTTCGTTTTGAAGAAAGCATTGGAAACGAACTTGAAACCAATCGTTGTAGTAAATAAAATTGACCGTGAATTCGCAAGACCTGAAGAAGTGGTTGATGAAGTACTGGAATTATTCATTGAGCTGGATGCGAACGATGAGCAATTAGAATTCCCTGTAGTGTATGCATCAGGCTTTAATGGTACTGCGAGTCTTTCGCCGGATCCAGCAACACAGGAAGATACTTTGCGTGTTCTATATGATGCGATTTTGGAACATATCCCGGCGCCGATCGATAATCGTGATGAGCCTTTACAGTTCCAAGTGTCTCTATTGGACTATAATGATTATGTTGGCCGTATCGGAATCGGACGAATTTTCCGTGGAACGATGAAAGTAGGCGAGCAAGTCTCCGTATTGAAACGTGACGGGTCTGTGAAAAATCTACGCGTGACTAAATTATATGGATTCATGGGTCTAAAGAGAGTGGAAGTTGAGGAAGCTTTTGCGGGAGATCTCGTGGCGGTTTCAGGAATGGGCAATATTGATGTCGGAGAGACTGTATGTCCGACGGATCATCAGGAAGCTCTACCAGAACTTCATATTGATGAGCCGACGCTTCAAATGAGATTTTTAGTGAACAACAGTCCATTCGCAGGTCGGGAAGGTAAATGGGTTACAGCCCGGAAGATTCAAGAGCGTTTGGATCAACAATTGGAGACGGACGTTTCATTACGTGTAGATCCTACTGATTCCCCGGACGAGTGGATCGTTTCAGGACGCGGTGAGCTTCATTTATCCATCCTAATTGAAAATATGCGTCGCGAAGGATATGAATTGCAAGTATCGAAGCCGCAAGTCATTATCCGTGAGATTGACGGTGTGCGTTCCGAGCCTTTTGAGCGTGTTCAGATCGACGTTCCAGAAGATCATACGGGTTCGATCATCGAGTCGATCGGTGAGCGAAAAGGTGAAATGTTAGATATGATCAATAATGGGAATGGACAAGTTCGTCTAATTTTCCTAGTGCCTGCGCGTGGGTTGATCGGTTACACAACTGAATTCCTTACATTGACTCGTGGTTATGGTATCTTAAACCATACATTTGATAGCTATAAACCGGTCACTTCAGGTAAAATTGGTGGAAGAAGACACGGAGTTCTAGTTTCTATGGAAAATGGAACTGTGACGGGCTACGGAGTTATGCAACTAGAAGACCGTGGTACAATGTTTGTTGAAACAGGTGCTGAAATCTATGCAGGTATGGTAGTGGGCGAGAGCAATCGTGACAGCGATTTGACGATTAACTTAACAAAAGTTAAGCACGCGACTAATGTCCGTTCTGCTACGAAAGATCAAACGGTTACGACGAAAAAACCGCGTATTATGTCACTAGAAGAAGCTCTTCAGTATATTGGGGACGACGAGTATTGTGAAATTACCCCACAAACGATTCGTTTACGAAAGAAAATTCTCGACAAGAGTGAACGTGATCGCGCAAATAAAAGGAAAAAACTTGGGGAATAATATAGATAGAAGGGAATGTATGGAATGAGAGTAGAGGATTCGGAAATGGTCTACAATCGGATGTCGGGAATCGCACGGATGGTCTATGAACTAGCTCCTAATTTCGACATCGCGGGCTATATTCTGTTCGCCCTCGTTTTCATCATGTCTGCTATTGTTTATAAGCTTGGATTTGCGAAAAAAATCAATTTTTGGCAGAATGTCGTAATCTATGCATTTTTGTTTATAGGGTGCTTGGTTTTGACTTTCTTGGCCTTCTTCCTTCCAATCGTAGAAGGATTGATCGTAGCCGCTGCCATTCTTATTATTTACCGTGTTCGTCGTTTAAATGAACATAAAAAAGACTCCGTTGTGCAATGACAACGGAGTCTTTTTATGTGAATAGAAGAATTCGACAGAGGGTACGGCACCGTTGATTTGCGTTCCGGGTGGACGCTTTCCGTGGGGCGCTCGGTGAGCCTCCTCGTCGCTTCTGCGGGTTCTCACCTGTCGCGCTGTCCCCCACAGGAATAGCCGTAACGTGGAACTGCTTTTGCGAACAAAAGCGTAGCGTTGAGAGCATATCTTTGCCTTTCGCCACCCTGCACTCCGATCAACTGCGTATTTAACTGAAGTTATTGAGTGTATCTTCGCGCTCAGAAAGCTATAAAACAAGGAAGAACATCTCGGGACTTAAAGGCTTTTCATTACGAGCAAGCAAACACTTGCTGTAAACGAAGAATTCAATACGTATCCGAGCTAACTATCTAGATTGGAACAAAAGCAAAGTGTTAGCGGCACATTTCGCTTAATGTCTTTGAACATAATCAAGGAAAGATGCCCGTTTTATAATCTGAGTAAGGCTATTCTTCTTAGATTTTAAGAAAAAATCCAGTGAGATTGCTATATGCTTCTACATTCGAAGTAAGGATTGGAGCGGAAGATGGGGCGACTTCGGGAGGATCAGCGTTCTTCTTGTGGCCTTGGACTGTGCAAAGCGTTAGGAGTATGTGCTGTAAAAATTCTGCAAAGAAACACAGTAATTTTACAAATCGGACCCTTCGCTGTTCGATTAGCTCTAGCCACTCCCTACGGAAAATGTCTCCATTTGGAGCGCAAATCCTGAACCGCAATCCCAGCTTTCTTTTATTGATTTTAAACTCCACTACTCAGCACTTAAAATATCTATAAAGCAAAAAACTCCGTTGTGTGATGACAACGGAGTTTTTTGCTTTAAAAATCAAAAATCTTTTTCAGTTAAGTGTGAACTTCGATGGAAAACGAAGTTGCCTGTTGCTATTCTCGACTCGGTTAATTCGCTGATTCGCAGCTTGCATGTGGGACACATATATGTGTGAATGGGCCGATTTCGCAGCTTTTTAGCATGAGGATCATCATCTGCTAACTGGTCGATTTGGTCGCATAGGACGCATTTGACACGCATGCGGTCATCTCCTTCAATCCACTTCGATTGCTTGAACATGACGGATCGGGGAGTGTTGATTCGAGCCGTCCTTAAATAGTACATGTACAGGCCCGTCTTCTCTCAGAGGTTTGCCTTCATGACTGAATTTAAAAAGAATATTTGTAGCATCGGAAAGTGGATACGTGTATTTTTCATTGTCTTTTGTAATGAGTGAAAACGTTGATGCGCTAGCATTCGGCACTGCATTGTGAATGAAAGGCTCTAGAACCATAGCGAAGCTGCCTGTCAACATTTTATCTTTTTCATATCTTTTTTCACTTTTTAAAGTTGGCGGATATGTAGCACCTTCCATGATTTCTCTTGACCAGTGCTTGCCCATTTTTTCTTTATACTCTTCCATTTCATCTCTTTCAACAAAATCCTCTGTAAAGAAAATATCTAGATCTATACGCCGATCGTCAAATATCCAAACTGTAGGGTCCAATGTGATAGCGTGCTTCACATTACCTCTAATTGGTACAATTGATTCCAAAATTCTTCCCCCTCAATCATTATCCATTATGCCACGGCAGAATTATATCCGGATTTTTCGAGCTTGCTCTAAATCTCTGTGACATTCGCCGGAAGCTTTATCTGAATTCAACAAGCGTTTGAACACCATCTGAACAGTAACAAAATTGCATTTCCCTCACTGCCTTTAGAAGTGGAAGCTTTCTGCTGAATTCAAATAAACTATTTTAAGTATACCTTTTCATCATAGAAGTGAAAAGGAATTCATTTTGGTTATATATTTTCATCGGGTAATACTTGCAATTTTTAATTGCAAAAGATACAATTTAGACATCAACACCTTGCGGGAATAATGAATAATGGGGGCGTCTCCATGGATATAGAAGTTCAAGATACTTACAAAGAAAAAGCGATGAAGCAGCTGCATATAGATGCGGAGAAGATTGCTAAGTTGATAAAGGTTCAGATGGACAACTTAACTATGCCGCAATGCCCGCTTTACGAGGAAGTGCTCGATACGCAAATGTACGGGCTATCTCGTGAAATTGATTTTGCTGTGAAACTCGGTCTGGTTGAGCAAGAAAAAGGCCGTGAGATACTCGCGTTGTTGGAAAAAGAGTTGAACGTCTTGCACGAACTGTATACAAAAAAATAAATGAAAGACTCAAACTTCTCATACGGTTTGAGTTTTTTATTTAGGACGATGAGGTAGCTAGTACATGAAGACTTATGTAAACCGAATTCTACGAAACTTTGATTATCCGCTATTTGCAGTCTATTTGATGCTCTGTTTATTCGGATTAATTATGATTTACAGCGCTAGTATGGTATGGTCAGTAAATATTTATAATTTTGAACCAACTCATTTTTATCGAAAGCAGTTAATAAATCTGATTATTGCTATACCTGCATTTCTTATAACAGCCATCATACCTTACAGACATTATCGAAATAAAAAATTCTTGTATCTCACAGTTGGAGTAATGTTTGCTCTATTAATTCTTGTCAAGATGATTGGTTTCGGAGATACGGTAGGCGCGAAAAGTTGGATAGCAATTCCGGGATTAGGAAATCTTCAGCCGACAGAAGTAGCTAAAATTGCATTTATCATTTATTTCTCAGGTGTATTTGCGAATAAATATTATGCAGGTACGCTTGATGAAATTAAGACTACCATCATTCCGACATTCTCCGTATTGACCGCTTCACTTGTTCTAGTCATCCTGGAGCCTGACTTTGGAGCGACTATGATTTTGTTCCTTGTTGCGGTGTCAGTAATTGCAGCAAGTGGAATGAATATGAGGAATTATTTGAAAATTAGTAAGTTTTTTGCTGTATTAGGGGTTGCGTTGAGCCTCCTTTTATGGATAAAGTGGGATGACGTCATGACGGGTTCCCGTATCGGACGTTTTCTTGCATTCACCGATCCGTTTGAATATATTCAAGGGTCGGGTTTACAAATTGTCAACGGTTATATTGCAATAGGTGCCGGTGGCTTGAAAGGGGTGGGGCTTGGAAACTCTATACAAAAACTTGGTTATTTACCTGAACCTCATACAGATGTCATAATGGCAGTAATCTCAGAGGAAACTGGTTTGTTGGGTACGACGGCTGTTCTAGGAGGTTTGCTTTTCATTGTATCGAGGGCGTTTATTGTCGCCTTGCGCACGAAAGATGCACATGCAAGAATGTTGGCAGCCGGTGTCGGTAGTCTGATTTCCATTCAGACACTAGTAAACTTAGGTGGTTTAACAGGATTAATTCCATTAACAGGTGTCACGCTGCCGTTTATTAGCTATGGCGGTACGTCTGTTGTCTTCTTGTCGATTGCGCTTGGTATACTGATGAATGTATCTATGTTTGTGAAGTATGAGAAATCGAAGTAGAGAGGATTGTGTTGTTGGTGGAGAGAAGAGAGATTAAAAAAGTGCTGGTCGCAAACCGCGGGGAAATTGCGATCCGAGTGTTTCGAGCATGTACAGAATTAGGTATTGCTACAGTTGGTATTTATTCAGCAGAAGATCGTGCATCTTTACATCGATATAAATCCGACCAATCGTTTTTAGTAGGTGAAGGAAAAAAACCGATCGATGCCTATCTGGACATTGAAGGGATTATAGACATTGCAAAGAAAGCAAATGTTGATGCGATTCACCCGGGTTATGGATTCCTAGCAGAGAATGCAGAATTTGCGGCTCGGTTGGAAGAGGAAGGTATCATTTTTATCGGGCCAACATCTAAACACTTAGAGATGTTCGGGGATAAAGTGAAGGCGCGCGAGCAAGCAATTGCAGCGGAAATTCCAGTCATTCCAGGAACGGACGGACCGGTAACTTCTGTCGAGGAAGTAGAGGCTTTCGGTGCGCAGCATAAATACCCAATTATTATAAAGGCTTCATTAGGCGGAGGCGGACGTGGCATGCGTATCGTGGAATCTGCAGATGAAGTACAAGAAGCGTATAATCGTGCGAAATCTGAAGCGAAATCAGCTTTTGGTTCGGATGAAGTATATGTAGAAAAGTATATTAACCAGCCAAAACATATCGAAGTGCAAATACTTGGTGATACATATGGGGAGATTGTCCATCTGTATGAGCGTGATTGTTCGATCCAGCGACGTCATCAGAAAGTAGTAGAAATTGCACCTTCCATCTCTTTAACAAATGAATTAAGAGAATCTATTTGTGAAGCTGCTGTCAAGTTGGCTAAAAATGTAGGCTATATAAACGCTGGAACCGTTGAGTTTTTAGTAGCAGACAACGAATTTTATTTCATAGAAGTCAATCCGCGTATTCAAGTGGAACATACTATAACTGAAATGATTACAGGTATCGACATTGTCCAATCGCAAATTCATATTGCAGGGGGCGAAGAACTTCATTCTGGCAAAGTAAATATTCCTGAACAACAAGACATTCCATTGTTCGGTTATGCGATTCAGTCTCGTGTAACGACGGAAGATCCGCTAAACGATTTCATGCCGGATACTGGAAAGATGAGCGTGTATCGTTCCGGAGGCGGATTTGGGGTTCGGTTAGATACAGGAAACGCATATCAAGGCTCTGTCATCAGTCCATACTACGATTCATTGCTAGTCAAAGTTTCTACGTGGGGACCGACATTTGGCGATGCTGCAAGCAAAATGCTCAGAAATTTGAAGGAATTCAGAATCAGAGGGATTAAAACTAACATTCCATTCCTTGAAAATGTAGTATGCCATGAAGACTTTTTATCTGGCGAATACAATACGAGCTTTATTGATGAAACACCCGAGCTATTTGTCTTTGATAACAGACAAGACCGCGGTACGAAAATGCTATCCTATCTTGGAAACGTTACCATTAATGGATTCCCAGGCATTGATGACCCGACACGACCTGTTTTGCACCCGGTGAGGATTCCTGAGATTGACAAGAATGCTCCGCTGCCGAAGGGGACAAAGCAAATATTGGACGAGCAAGGTCCGGATGGGTTGGTCGACTGGATTCGCAAGCAAGAAGATGTGTTACTGACGGACACGACTTTCAGAGATGCACATCAGTCTTTGTTAGCAACACGCATGAGAACATCTGAATTGACTAAAATCGCTACGGAAAGTGCGCATCTACTGCCAGATTTATTTTCCTTTGAAATGTGGGGAGGCGCCACATTTGATGTTGCTTATCGTTTCTTGAAGGAAAGCCCGTGGGATCGTTTGGAAAGACTTCGTGAGCAAATTCCGAACGTATTGTTCCAAATGCTCTTTAGAGGTGCTAACGCAGTCGGTTACACGAATTATCCGGATAATGTCATACGGGAGTTCATTAAGGAATCTGCGGCATCTGGAATTGACGTGTTCAGAATATTCGATAGCTTGAACTGGATCAAAGGAATGGAAGTTGCCATAGATCAGACGCGCGCGTCAGGCAAAATTGCAGAAGCAGCAATTTGCTATACAGGTGATATTCTCGATGATAATCGTGCCAAGTACACGGTCAATTACTACAAAGAAATGGCGAAAGAATTAGAAGCAGTCGGTGCTCACATGTTGGCAATTAAAGATATGGCGGGGTTATTAAAGCCTGAAGCTGCCTATCGACTAGTATCCGAATTGAAAGCTACTACTGATCTTCCAATTCATTTGCATACACATGATACAAGCGGAAACGGAATTTATATGTATGCCAAAGCGATTGAAGCAGGTGTGGATATCGTTGACACGGCAATCGGCGCAATGTCTGGCATGACATCTCAGCCTTCTGCTAACTCACTGGCATATGCACTGCAGGATAACCAGAGGAAAGTTCGTGCGGAAACAGAGTCCTTAGAAAAACTTTCTCATTATTGGGAAGACGTAAGAAAGTATTACAAGCCATTTGAGAGTGGTATGAATAGCCCGCACTCCGAAATCTATGTTCATGAAATGCCGGGAGGCCAGTATTCCAACTTGCAGCAACAAGCGAAAGCGGTCGGTCTTGGTGAGCGCTGGGAAGAAGTAAAGAAAATGTATTCTCGTGTAAACTTCCTGTTCGGAGATATTGTGAAGGTAACTCCATCTTCTAAGGTAGTAGGGGATATGGCACTTTTCATGGTTCAAAACGACTTGAATGAACACTCAGTCATTTCTAAAGGTCAGTCAATTGATTTCCCGGAATCGGTTATTGAATTCTTTGAAGGCTCGATCGGACAACCTTATGGCGGCTTCCCGAAAGAACTGCAAGAGGTAATATTGAAGGGCCGAGAAGCGATTACAGTTCGTCCTGGTGAGCTGTTAGAACCTGTTAATTTTGAAGAAGTATTGAGCGAACTGACGGAAAAGATGGAGAAGCCTGCTACGATGCATGATGCGCTAGCTTACGTCTTGTATCCGAAAGTGTTTGAGGAATTTATCGAAACGAGAAAACAATTCGGCGATGTTTCGGTAATTAATACGCCTGAATTCTTATATGGTCTTCGTTTAGGCGAGGAGATCGAGATTGAAATTGAAATCGGCAAGACTTTGATTGTTAAGCTTGTATCGATTGGAGAGCCGCAGCCAAATGGAACTCGAGTACTTTACTTTGAGTTGAATGGTCAGTCGCGTGAGGTCGTCATTCAAGATTTCCAAATCGAGACGAAGGACGTGAAGAAACAAAAAGCAGACCCTTCAAATGAGACTCATATCGCGGCTACAATGCCAGGAACTGTACTTCAAGTAGCTGTGTCATTAGGCGCTAAGGTGAAACGTGGAGAACATTTGCTGATTACAGAAGCGATGAAGATGGAAACAACGATCCAAGCTCCATTTGATGGCGTCGTGAAAGCAATTTACGCTGGTCCAGGAGACTCTATCTCGACTGGTGACTTACTAATTGAAATAGAACACTAAGAAACAGCTCCTACAGCCTTATGTGGCTGCAGGAGCTGTTCTATGGTCAAACATCCATATGAAAAAGCGTACAGAGCTGTTAAACAACTTTTGTACGCTTTATAGTGAAGTTTAATTGATTACTTCGAACGACTTCTTGAAACAAGGAGCACTAAATACGTCAATAAACCAAATAATAATGTGATGAAAAGCGAATGCAACAAGGCAATGTAAAGGTTTAATTTCGTTAAAACAACGATCATCCCTGTTGTCGCTTGTGCGAGTACTAAAGCAAATGCAGAAATCCAGCCCCAATAAATCACGCGCTGATCGCTATAGTGCTTAATAGCCTTAATCGCGATAAAACCGATCCACACAACAATGAGAGCCGCAGCCAAACGGTGTCCCATTTGAACCCATTCATACATATTAAGAGGTAGGCTGAATTCGTTATTTCGACAAAGCGGCCAATCCGAACAGACGAGACCGGAATTGGTGTGACGAACGAGCGCCCCTGTATAAATAACGAAATAAGAATAAATGGTTACTCCGATTGTATGAAATCGTAATGAGGAACCTATCCTGATTTTATCTGCGTCAAATTTTTGGTCGACCTCGAAAATCAGTAATGTCAACAAAAAGACAGCTGCGAATGAAATAAGGGAAATCCCGAAGTGCAAGGCAAGAATAAAATCACCTTGACCCCATAAAACTTGAGCTGCTCCAATTAATGCTTGGAGTATTAAAAAGAATACGGCCATAAAGGCTAAAAATTTTGTTTCACGTATATGACCAAGAGATTTCCATGACCATACCGCCAAGACTACAATGAAAATTCCTACGCCGCCTGTTACAAGACGGTGGGAAAACTCAATGAGTACTTCAGCAGTAATTTCATCCGGAATCAACTGGCCGTTACAGCCGGGCCAGTGTCTGCCGCACCCCATCCCGCTGTCTGTTTTTGTAACGAGCGCTCCTCCGAGCAAGATTGCAAGCATGCCAATAGTTGAAGCGACTCCGAACCATTTTAAAAATCGATTGTATTGCAAGTATGAGACACCTTCTTCTATGATTTGACCATTTGCATCAGGCCAATCTAAATGATGTTTTGCCCAAAAACGCAAAAACTTAGTAAAGTATATGACTTCGCAAAAGTATAGAAATAACTTGTGTTTCGGGCACACGTTCCAAACATTATGATATCTAAAAAAACAATGAAACACAATGCCGTAGGTCAATAAACCAGCAAGGTGAAAGGCTTTTCACAAATTGTTCATAAAAAAGCCTCTTTAACTTCACAAATGCCCTGTAGAAATGCTTTACTATATAGTAGGTGAAGGACAAAGACGCTTAGGTTGCACTAAACAGCTATAAATTGCGAAATGGTCTAGAAATTTTCGACGAATTTCGATATAGTAAGTGTTAGGGTCTTTGCTGAAAACTTTGAAAGGAGGGTTATTATGTCAAACGGTCGAACGCTTTCGACGGTTGCAAATCCCAAAGTGGAGACAATTACATTATGGAAAGACTTTTTGGCGCTTATCAAAATAGGTATCGTCAATTCAAATTTGATTACTACGTTCACCGGTCTATTTTTGGCATTTCAATTCACTGGGAAGAGTTTTCTCCATAACATCGATCTATTGGTATTTGCAATTTTGGGTACTGGGTTAATCATTGCAGCTTCTGGAGCTCTGAATAATTTGATTGACCGGGATATTGATCCAATCATGTCGAGAACGAAGTCTAGACCGACAGTAACTGGAAGATTTAAAACGCCTGCTGTATTGACATTGGCGATTGTTTTTCTAGTAGCTGGAGAAGTTCTATTGTTCTCTGCTTCCGGGATGGCTGGTTGGCTTGGAATCGCTGGCGTATTAGCTTACGTCGTTCTATATTCCATGTGGTCAAAACGTCAGCATGTCAGCAATACGGTTGTGGGAAGTTTATCGGGTGCAATTCCACCCCTTATTGGATGGGCAGCGGTCGATCCTACACTGCCGATGGGAGCCTGGGCATTGTTCCTGATCATGTTCATATGGCAGCCACCCCATTTTTATGCGTTGGCTATGCGCAGAACTGAGGAATATCGTGCAGCGAACATTCCTATGCTACCTGTAGTAAAAGGGTTTGAACGGACCAAGAAATCCATGCTTATGTGGGTATTATTGCTTTTTCCACTGCCTTTCTTACTTCAAGGACTCGGCACGGGGTTTGTGGTATTTGCAACTTTGTTGAATGTCGGTTGGCTTTATTTAGCTATTAAAGGATTTAAAGCAAAAGAAGATTTGAAATGGGCAACATCTATGTTTGTGTATTCATTGAACTACATGACTATTTTGTTTGTATCCATGATTATTTTCTCACTATTCATCTGAAATACGGAATTCTTTCTTTAAAACAGGAATTCATCATAGAGAGGCTCAAGTCCTCCATTAAGTAGAAAAACATTTTTTTAGAAAGAGAGGTATTAGTTAGCGATGATTAAAGGACTCAAAAAGTGGCGTCTCTTTTCTTTATTAGCGGTTTTCGCAGTGTTCTTAGCAGGTTGTGGACAAGAAGAAATCTCAACTTTCCAACCAGCTGGGCAAGTCGCTAAAGATCAGTTCAACTTGTTGCTGTTAGCTTCAGGAATCATGTTACTAGTCATTATCGTAGTAGTAGCAATCTTTTTAATTGCACTAGTACGCTTCAGACGTTCCAAATTGGGTGAAGATCATATGCCTGAGCAAGTGGAAGGGAGTCATACACTAGAAATGGTGTGGACGTTCATTCCAATTCTATTGGTTCTGATCCTTGCAGTCCCGACGGTTTACTACACGTACAAACTTGGTGACGTAAAAGCAATGGAAGCGGTCGATGAAGATGGAAATGCTGAAAATCTAGTAGTAGATGTTACAGCAAAATTGTATTGGTGGGAGTTCGAGTATCCTGACTTAGGAATTGTTACAGCTCAGGAGCTAGTCGTGCCTACACACGAAAAAGTTTATTTCAACTTGATCGCTGCAGATGTAAAGCACTCATTCTGGATACCTTCAGTAGGAGGTAAACTAGATACGAACGTTGAGAACGTGAATAAATTTTATCTATCATTCGAAAAAGAATCTGAAGGCTTGAAGGATGGCGTTTTCTACGGAAAATGTGCGGAGCTTTGCGGACCTTCGCATGCTTTGATGGACTTCAAGGTGAAAACTTTACCGAGAGACCAGTTTGATGACTGGGTTGCTTCAATGCAAAAAACAGCTGATGAGCCTGTCGTTGCTAATGCTGACGGTGAAGAAGTATTCGCACAGAGCTGTATCGGATGTCACGCAGTTTCAGGAGTAGGGGAATCTGGTGCCCAAGGTCCGAACTTAGCTACATTTGGAGATCGTAACCGAGTAGCTGGTTTCCTAGAGCACGATGAAGAGAATCTGAAAGACTGGATTCGTGATACACAGAAACATAAACCAGGCAATATAATGCCTTCATTTAGCGAAGATCAGATTTCTGACGCGGAGCTAGATGCATTGGCGGATTACTTAATGGGCTTAAAAGTCGAAAAATAATTTTCAAACGGAAATTGAATAGGAGGTAACACAGTGAGTTCAGTTGCTCAAAAAAGAGGCTTTGGCGCAACACTCTGGGATTGGCTGACGACAGTCGACCATAAGAAGATTGGAATTCTTTATCTCCTTGGGGGATTATTCTTCTTCGTCCTTGGTGGTATAGAAGCGATGATCATTCGTCTTCAATTGATGACGCCAAACAACGATCTCGTAAGTGCAGGGCTTTTTAATGACTTAATTACAATGCACGGAACAACCATGATATTCTTGGCAGCGATGCCGATTTTATTTGGTTTTATGAACGCCATTGTTCCGCTTCAAATCGGGGCACGTGACGTAGCGTTCCCATTCATCAACTCATTAGGCTTTTGGATGTTCGCCTTTGGTGGATTATTCCTAAACATTTCATGGCTTTTCGGTGAAGTTCCAGATGCTGGTTGGACATCGTATGCGTCCTTATCACTTCACTCACCGGGTCATGGCATTGATTTCTATGCAATTGGGTTACAAATCGCCGGTGGTGGTACATTAATGGCAGGGATTAACTTCCTTGTTACAATTATCAACATGCGTGCACCAGGGATGACGTACATGCGTATGCCATTGTTTACATGGACTACGTTTGTTGCATCAGCGATGATTTTATTCGCTTTCCCTCCATTAACAATTGGATTGTTCTTCTTGACGTTTGACCGTATGTTCAGTGGTAACTTCTTTGATCATACAATGGGTGGTAACACGATTATTTGGGAGCATATTTTCTGGATATTCGGTCACCCTGAAGTATATATCTTGATCTTGCCCGCATTCGGTATTTTCTCTGAGATCTTTGCGACATTCTCACGTAAACGTCTCTTTGGTTATACAGCGATGGTATTCGCTACAGTATTAATCGGTTTCTTAGGATTCATGGTATGGGCTCACCATATGTTTACAGTTGGTCTAGGACCGACAGCAAACGCGATTTTCGCAGTTGCAACTATGGCGATTGCTGTACCGACAGGTGTTAAGATCTTTAACTGGTTGCTCACAATTTGGGGCGGTAGCATTAAAGTTACAACGCCAATGTTGTATGCTCTAGGATTTATCCCTTCATTCGTAATGGGTGGGGTTACTGGAGTTATGCAAGGTGCTGCACCACTTGACTATCAATTGCACGATACGTACTTTATCGTAGCTCACTTCCACTACGTTATCGTTGGTGGGGTTGTATTAGCAATTTTCGCGGCACTTCACTACTGGTGGCCGAAAATGTTCGGTACGATGTTGCATGAAGGCCTAGGAAAAATAACGTTTGTATTCTTCTTTATCGGCTTCCACATGACATTCCTAATTCAACACTGGTTAGGTTTCTGGGGAATGCCACGTCGTGTTTGGACATTTATGGACGGACAGGGCTGGAATATGGCGAACATGATCAGTACGATCGGTGCGCTCTTGATGGCGATTGGTTTCACTGTAATGGTCATCAATATCGTTATGACAACTATTAAGAACGAGCGTGTTGGAAATGATCCATGGGGCGATGGACGTACACTTGAGTGGGCGATCCCTTCACCTCCAGTGTTCTATAACTTTGCTCAAACTCCATTGATTCGTGGTTTGGACACATTATGGGTTGAGAAGATGGACGGAAGTAAAGAAATGATTACGCCGGCTGAACCTGTTACGGATATTCATATGCCGAATGGTTCAATCATTCCATTATTGATGACATTAGGATTGTTCATCGCAGGATTTGGTGCGATGTTCCACCAAGAGACTTCTTGGGGACTTCCTGTATTGATATTTGGTCTAGCGTTTACATTTGTTATGATGGCTGCACGTTCATTGAAAGATGATCTTGGATTCTATGTAACAAAAGAGCAAATCCTTGAAGATATGAAGAATGAAAAAGGGGGGCGTAACTAATGGATTTGAACAAGAAATTCACCCCTGAAACATGGCCGGCTCATCCTGAGAAGGCTACCCTGGAAGCAAAAAACAAGTTCGTTGGTTTTTGGCTTTTCCTTGGCGGAGAGACAATTCTATTCGCTACTTTGTTTGCAACGTATATGGCGCTGAAAAATAAAGGGCCAAGCGGCTTTGGTTTTACTACGCAAGAGCTGTACACATTGCCATTAGTATTTGTTATGACGATGTTGCTTCTGACATCTTCATTGACAAGTGTTTATGCGATGTATCATTTGAAGAGTTTCAATTTCAAAAAGATGCAATTATGGTTAGCCCTTACTGCATTTTTAGGACTTGGATTCTTGATGCTAGAAGTCTATGAGTTCTCTCACTATGTTCAAGAAGGCTTTACGTTTAATAATAGTGCGTTCAGTTCCTCTTTCTTTACACTAGTAGGTACACACGGTTTTCACGTAGCAATTGGTTTGGTTTGGGTTACATTATTAATTTTCCGTAACTCCAAACGAGGACTGAATTTGTATAACGCAACTAAGTATTATACATTCTCACTATACTGGCACTTCATTGACGTAGTTTGGGTATTCATCTTCACTGTAGTCTACTTGATGGGAGTGATTGGTTAAGATGGCGGATATTCAAATTATTAAAAGATCTCCAGCTGAACAGTCATTGGCACAACGTCGTGCGAAAGAAGCGATGCGTAATCAAGTTGCAATGTTTTCTTTGATGATCTTCTTAACCCTCATTTCATTTTCGATGGTAGTTGCTCATCTATCTGACGTCGTTGGTTTTTCTAAATTCTTTGTCATTCCAACATTATTCCTCTTTGCAGCGGTTCAAGTTGGGTTACAACTTTACTACTTCATGCATATGAGTGAAAAAGGACATGGCATTCCACAAATGTTTATGTTTACAGGCGCAGTACTAGGATTTTTAATTCCATTAACGTTTGTAACAATCGTTTGGTGGTAATTGTACTAAAAAGAGCTTATGGATTCTTCCATAAGCTCTTTTTTTGTTGATCGTGAAATTGTCAAAGTTCGTACATTGAGTTATGGTTTAGTTGCTCGTATAATGGAAAGAGGGATGTTATCCGGGTAACCTTGCTGTGCGAACGTATTGTTTTGCATAATATATACAGCTTAGATTGATACTTAGGAACGCGGATCCAGCAGCTTGATTATAAAAGGAGAGTGACTGTATTGCCATTAAGTATTTTTGGTTTTCGGGCGTTGTGGAGCCCTTATTTCTTATTAGCTATCGCACTTGGCATAGTCCTATATTATCTTATCACCGTTAAATGGAGAGATCGTTTTGAAGGGTCTGAACCAGTAACTAAGCGTCAGATCAGCTACTTTCTAGCTTCGATGGTTTTGTTATATATAGTTAAAGGATCGCCAATGGATTTAATAGGTCATATTCTGTTCTCTGTTCATATGGCACAAATGGCATTATTGCTTCTGGTGGTAGCACCATTTTTCATAATTGGTATCCCCAATTGGGTATGGGAAAGACTGTTAACTGTTGCGATTTTTAAAAAGCTTTTTATGCTGCTAACTAGACCTATAATTAGCTTATTGTTATTCACCCTTATGTTTTCGATGTACCATTATCCACTTATTTTGGATCAAGTGAAGTTAAGTTTACCGTTGCATACCGTCTTCACAGTGACACTTTTCATTTCTGCTATCTTTTTATGGTGGCCAGTCGTTAATACAGTAAAAGGGCAACCTCAATTGCATGGTTTGAAGAAAATTGGTTATGTCATATTAAGTGCTTTACTGATCACGCCTGCTTGTTCATTGATCATTTTCGTGGACGTCCCGGTTTATGAGACGTATAGCAGTGGAGAAGCGTGGCTAAAAGCAATGGCATTGTGTGTGCCTAGCAGTACACTTGCCGGGTTATCAAACATCGGCTTGTCAGGTCCTGAGCTTTTTACGGACATGCCGACACTTTATGATCAGCAATTAGGCGGTATTCTGATGAAAGTCATTCAGGAGATTATATACATTGTAGTAATCGGACGTATTTTCATGAGCTGGGCAAAATATGAAAGAGAGAATGCTGACGAAATTACACGTCAAGATTTGCTAAAGCGTCAGAAATTAACGATGCATGGCTGACTGAGAACAAAAGGGGTTAATAGGGATGGAACTTCCGTTATTACCGACTATTAGTACATTTTTCATTGTATTATCAGCAATTTTAGTTGCAATTGGCTGGTATTTAATTCTTCAGAAGAAAAAGCTGGCTCATCAAAAAACTATGGTTGCGGCAGCTGTATCTGCTGTACTGTTCTTTATCATTTACATTTCACGGACCATATTTATCGGTAATACTTCTTTCGGCGGACCTGATCATCTAAAGATTTATTACACTGTATTTCTGGTCTTCCATATCATCTTGGCTACAGTAGGGGCTGTATTTGGGGTTATAACGATTATTGCCGGATTTAAGAACAACTTGGCGTTGCATCGGAAAATAGGTCCTATTACAAGTATGATTTGGTTTGTCACAGCAATTACTGGGGTAGCTGTCTATCTGCTTCTTTATGTTTTCTATAAAGGCGGCGAAACGACTTCTATGTTTAAAGCTATCTTGGGGATTTAATTGAATAATAAAAGGGTATATCTCATATTCCGAGATATACCCTTTTTGCATTAAATCTTGAAATTCAATTTGATGATGCCAGCTTCCCTCGCTGTATTGAAGAGAATGACGATCATAGGTCCGATAAAAAAGCCCAGGACTCCAAATAACTTCAATCCAATGAACATGGCAATTAAAGTAGGCAATGGAGACAATCCGATTTGTGAACCCATTACTTTCGGTTCGACTGTACGTCTGATGATCAGCAGAATAATCGCCAATATCGCGAGTTTTGTACCCAATGCTATGTCCCCTGAAACGTACTGATAGATTGACCAGGGAGCCAGAATAATGATGGAACCTAGTATGGGAATGATATCAATGATCCAAATGACAAGGGACATCACGACTGCATACTTAGGGGCAATTAACAATAATCCAATAAATGAAACAACAAGAATGATCAGGCTTACCAACAGTTGTGCTTTAGCAAAACCTAATATCACGCTGTTTAATTTATTCGTCATATAGTGAACTTTTTGAGCTGTCGTCTCAGTCAAATGCCGATAAAAAGTATTCTTCAAATTTGGCAGTTCAAGCATGAATAAGAATAAAGCAATCATAAACACGATGAAACTGACTAAGAAATTCGGTATTTCGGAGATCAATCCCAAAATTTTATCATAGCTCAAAAGTGTAATCAAAGAAACACGGAAGGATTCAATAATCTCGTTAAACTCATTCTCAAGCATTTTAATAATATCTTCGGGCATTCCTACTGTGTATTGAAAAAGTTTACTTTGTGTATTAATCCAAACGCTAGAAAGGGAATTCAAGTAATTAGGAATCTCTTTAGTGAAATGGACGATTTTCCCTATGAGTGTATTGACGGTATAGAAAAAGAAAAATATACTGACGCCCACAAAAGCAATAAAATTCACTATAACGGATACTTTTCTTTTCCATTTAAACTTGCGCTCCACCCACTTCACGAGAGGGTCTAGAAAAAGAGCCGTTAAAAATGCTAAAATGATAGGTATTGAAACAGGCAAAATAAAAAACGCAATTACTAATAAAACAACAGTAGTTAAAACAATCATCAAATTTCGTTTCGTGAGTAATTTCAAAAGTCATCGTCCTCCACATAGGTACTGAGTTTATTATAACCAAACAAGTGGAGTAATAATAGGAAAAAGCCGAAGAACATTATGCTCGTCGGCTTTTTTCATTGTTACACACTATATTGCTTTAGCTCGTCATACACTGCTTTAGCAGTTAGTTCACAATCTTTGACTAAGCTTGCGGGAAATTCTTCACCTTCGCCGTATTCGACGCCAAAAGGATAATAATACTTACCAAGGACAGGTTGCTTCAAGCGAACCGTTGCTTTTCTGCCGTCAATATCGCCTTCGACCAATTCGCCGAAAATGCGTAAGTAATATGTACCTTCTCGAATGACATACTTTTTGTCAAAAGTTACACGCTCATAATCCCATTGTCCTTCAAGAACAAGACCATTCTTCAACATAACTTCTTCCATTAACTTTAGATCCGTTACAAGGCCATCAATGCCTATATTTTCAACATACATCTGTAAATCCCCTTTCATGTTCGTCCAAACGAATACTTATACCATTATATCATAGAACAAATTAAATTTACTTGCAATGACAACATTGTGTCAACGCTTTCTGTACCATCTTATATAGGTGACTACAGCAGTCGGATTCTGTACAATAAGGGAAAGAAACGTTCTAGGGGAGATAACGGTTTAAGTATACTAGTAATAAAGGAAAGGGAGATTACATGTGGAGAGTAGGTTGGAAAATACTTCTCATTTTAGTTGTCGTTATGGGAATTTTTTATGTAATGAGTGACAGGATTAGTGAAAACGAGCCGCTTGAATCACCTGTCCAGCATGGCTCTCCCATTGCTGTACCTGAAAAAGGCCAATCGATGGGAGGGCAAAATATGCCAAGACCCGAGGAAGGAATATCTTTACTTGTCGGGCAAAAGTCAGAAAAGCTGGAGGAAAAGTTCGGCAAGCCCGCACGGATCGAACCTTCAAGCTTTCAATATGAATGGTGGGTATATACGGGCGAGCCGAGTTTTCTGGCGGGAGTTCTAAATGGAAAAGTGAACCAGATCTATACATCTGATGAAATTGCAGACGTTGCACCTTTCACGATTGGACAAAATGTACAGGAGATCCATCGTTTCACACCCATAGAGTCAGAAATAGATGTAGCGATAGAAGAGAATGTATATACTTTTTCATTGAACAGTGAAGATATTAAAAACCGAATTTTGATCCCATATGAAGGCTTATATGTACAGCTTTATATCGACCAAGTGGATGAAGAGTTAGAAGGGGTCCGGTTCCTCAGCCCAAGTACGCTAGTGAAGCATCAGCCTTATGATATGACGTATTTAGGAGAAATAATTGAAGCTCCAAAGCCTTCCTCTGCTGTTCAGACAGAAGTCGATCGGTCGATGGAGCGGCAAACATTTGAGCTAACGAATCAACTGAGAGAGAAACATGATCTGCCCATTTTGGAGGAAGACACGAAATTGGCTACGCTATCGTGGGAGCATAGCCAAGAAATGATTTTCCAGAAGTACAGCTCACACAGTGAAGAGCCAGTGGAGAATTTTTCCGAGCGTTTGAAAGTGATGGAAATTCAAGCGAATAAAGCTGGAGAAAATACTGCTTTTAATTATATTGATGCGATTGAAACAGTTCATGGCTGGCTGAATTCACCGAAACACAGAGAAGTTTTACTCAATCCATCTTTCACGCATACAGGTATCGGAGTGTATAACAAATACTACACCCAATCATCCATTGCAAAGACACAGGAATTAACTGACTAAGGAAGAATCCAAGTACCTTCCTCATTAGACGCGATGCCTCTTATATGGAGAGGCGTCGCTGTTTTTTTTGCATGAATGGCGGCTTTCTTCTGAATAATGGGCCGGCTGCAATCTAATAATGGGAGAAATTCGTCGAAGGTTAGTTTATCAAAACGTTCATAATGAGTTACTGTGCGCGGATCTGCAGACATGACGGCCGGCACATCCTTATAAAATTCTACATGGCTTGCTTGGAGCGCGGCTGCGAGAGCGATAGCCGTTAAATCACTTCCACCCCTTCCGAGTGTCATGAATTGCCCTTGTTTATTCATCCCTTGAAAACCCGGAACAATTAAGCAAGAATGAGTCTCCAGCGTTTTCAACAAATGGGATGTATTAATTTTTTCAATTGCTGCGTTACTGAAATCACCGTTTGTCCGAATGCCTGTATTTTGTCCATAGATGATCGTGTTGTCTATTCCCTCACTTACTAATTCCGCGGACATCACGGCGGATGCGATGAGTTCTCCGCAAGCAGCGGCTAAGTCTTTTGCTTCGCTGGATTTTTCGAAAGCGTCTGTTACGTTCAGCAATCGATCCGTTGAATACGCATCATCCCCGCGCCCCATTGCAGAAACAACTACGACTACTGAACGATACTTTAATAAAGCTTTTTTAATATGTTGAATGCACTTCGCCCGTTGTTGCTGATTCTGCATAGCGACACCACCGAATTTTTGGATAATCATAGAATCCCAACTTTCTTCGTGACATTCTTCTTACAGCCCTCATAAGATACAGTGAAATTATGTTTCGTTTCATTATATTCTGCTTTGAACAAAATGTTCGGGAAGGGGCGAGACTCCGTGCTTTTATCTGAATTAATGAAGGATTGGCCATGTACGTTGCTTAAAGGTTCTATCCGTCAAAAAATTAATGGTATCACTGAATCTTCAGAATGTATTAAGGAGGGATATGTGTTTGTAATAAGGAAAGGCACTGTACGCGATGGATTGGACTTTGTTGAGGAAGCATTAATCAAAGGGGCGAATACGATCGTAGTGGATCGAGTCAATTTGGATCTTTCAAATATTCCTTCGGAGATCACCGTTCTACTGGTTCCGGATAGCTCCTTATTTATCTCTTATGGAAGCGCGAAATTGGCTGGGACCCCAGGTGAGGAACTGACGATCATTGCGGTTACAGGGACGAATGGAAAGACGACTGTCAGTCATTTCATTGGTCAATTATTAATGGCTGCAGGATGCCGGACAGCTATAATTGGTACGACGGGGGTTTATATGAATGGAGAACTGACAGAGACCATACAAGATTCCATGACTACAATGCCGGCAGAACGTTTGCATCCTATTCTAAGACAATGTGTAGATCGACAAATCACTCATGTTGTACTTGAAGCTTCTTCTTTAGGCCTATCTTCTAATCGATTGGCGCATTGTCCTATTTCAATTGGCATCCTCTTGAATATAGGGGTTGACCATTATGCTGAACACGGAGGAAAACAGCAATATATAGAGGCGAAAAAGCGTTTGATTCTGTTAGCTGAAAAGCTGATTGCCAATGAAGACGACCCAATTTGTTATGAGATGAGCAAGGACTCAGCGAGCAAGCCGATGTATTTCAGTGCTGCGCATTTGAATGGTAAGCCTTATCCTGCCGACAAACTTAAGGAGTCTTCTTTTTCTGTGTTGGGAAAGCATAATGAAATGAACGCAAGAGCAGCTATTTGTGCATTATTGGCATTAGGGTATTCATATAATGAAATCCATTCCAAATTGTCTGCGTTGTGCTTGCCAAAAGGGCGACTTGAGAGATATAGCCAAGACGGGGTAGAAATCTATGTAGATTATGCGCACACACCGGATGCTTTGCAAGTCGTACTAGAGGCTTTGTGTGCGCATGCAAGCCAGAGGGTAATAACGGTGTTTGGTTGCGGCGGAGATCGGGATCATGAAAAGAGACCTCAAATGGGGGCGATAGCCGCACAGTACAGCACGCATGTCATACTTACTTCAGATAATCCGAGGTCTGAGGAACCTTCGCAGATCATCTTAGACATCTTGGCAGGTACTACAGGCTTTCCTACGCCGATAGATGTCCTGCTCAATCGAAAATATGCGATTCAGTATGCGATACGAATAGCTCAAGCTGGAGATGTCGTATTGATTGCTGGGAAAGGTCATGAACAGACACAGCAGATTGGCGATAACGTTTATCATTTTTGCGATATGGAAGAAGTAAAGCATGCTTTTTTCGATAAAAACCGTTTGGATTGAAATTCTTAATGAATAGGCGAACGGGTTCTTTTTTGGTATGATGGTGGAGATAGGAGGTGCGGCAATTTATGATGATGACGGATGAATGGATGCGTGTCATCGATATGGCGGAAGAACTTTCCGATATGCTGCTGCGTTCTGAGGTTGTGAAAACCTATCAAGACGCGTACGCCCGTGTGTATTCAAATTCTGATCTGCGGAAAAAGATCATTGATTTTAATAAAATGAAAGAACAATATGAAGAGGTTCAACGTTTTGGACGATATCATCCTGATTATAAAGTGATCATGAAGGAAATACGTCTTCAAAAAAGAGCCTTGGATTTGCGCGAAGAAGTGGCGGCTCTACGTTTGGCAGAAAACGATGTCCAATCGCTTTTGGATGAAGTCGGTATTCTGATCGGAAACTCCGTGTCAGAAGCTGTGAAAGTTCCTGCTGGAGACGGAGCATTTACAAACAGCTCCTGTGGCGGAGGTTGCAGCTCAGGCGGCAGCTGCTCCTGCTCAGCGTAAAAACTTCTACAATTTCTTTCTACGAGAAAACCCTGCATTTTAAATGCAGGGTTTAGTTTGTTGGCGAATATTAGAGTAATAAAGTCGAATTAATGCCGGAGAAAAATAAAGCAAGAGGAAGTAGGCTTGCGTTCCGGAGATTTGCGCTCCAGATGGGACGCTTTCCGCGGGGCGTGCGGTGAGCCGCTTCCCTCGCTTCGCTCAGTCCAGGGTCTCACCTGTCACGCTAATCCCGCAGGAGTCGCCCATTTTCCGCACCAATCTCTAAAAGTGAATTGTGACACATAGTGAACTCTCTGTAGATAGTGTGAAGTGCGAGTTAGAGCCCACCTGAACAGAAAAATACCAGTGCTTTCACTTGGACGTTACTTCTTGTATTTACAACATTCTTAGGATAGACGGTCAACTCATTAAAGTTAGGAAGATACGCTAGTTGATCGTAGTGGAAGGCGACTCCTGGGGGATCAGCGTGCGCCTTGAGACCCCGCAGGAAGCGAAGCGAACGAGGAGGCTCAAGCCACGCCCCCCGGAAAGCGTCCGCCTGGAACGTAGAACAACGGTGCCGTACCCACTTGCCAAATCTTTTGTTAAAAAGCTTAACCCTTGCAAAAACCATGCAACGGTTTTAGTTTTCATTGAAATAGCTCAAGACCTGTTTAGGTTCTGTTGTGATAAATCCGGCGATTTCCAGTTTAGATAGTTTTTGAATATCAACTGTGTCGGTTAACTCATATAGCACTGTGATATTCAATTGCTGCAAAAATTGCACGAACCCATCCGATGCAAGAGGGAATACTCCGATTTTCTCCGGCAGGCAAAATAAGTCCGCGTTTGGTTTGTATAAATGACCAAATTTACTCGAATACGCCACGTAAGCTTTTTTAATTTCCTCGTTGCCGGCACCCAACGCAACAGAGTTTTGTGCATATAAATTAAAGCGATCGATTTGTTCATCATATGAACTTGTCACTACAACCCGATCCGCAGCATCCATCTCTTTCAGCAATCGCCACAACTTCGAAGGGATTAAGCTGCCTTCATATGTATCAGGCGAGTCACTCATTGAAATGACATGCAAAAGCTGCGGGAACGTTTCCAGCAGTTCGCGCAGAGATACAATAGATGAGGCCTCTTGATCTGCAAGCGATTCGGAATCATCAATAACAGGAAGTTTCTCATTCTGTAATTCTGCTAACGTATAGTCTGCAATAACACCGGTAAGCTGTAGATCATGGCTCGGTGCTAAAATAATTTCTTCATCTTTTGTAAGCCGGATATTCACTGCAAATCCGTGTACGCCCAAATCGGCTGCATTTGTGTATGCTGTGAGCAAATGGACGGAAGGGTCTTCGGCAATATCGACATTTGCTAATACTGCTATTTCAGAAAATTGAAGCGCTTTCTTCTCTGCCCGCGGCTCTTGTTTTACAACAACTTTTGAAGCCGCCCAAGCAGCAACACTCGCGGCTCCTACAGTTAAAGCAACTTTTGTTTTCCTCCCCACTCAAAAACCTCCTCAGTAGTCAGTCATTCTCCACTGTATTTTTTTCTCACCCAGCTTTTACTGAATATATACCTTACCTAGTGTAACTCATTCATTGGAATGTGCGCAATCATTGATTGATGGATATTTAGCCGATGAAGATGTCCGCTCTCATGGTATGCAACATAATATAAACATTAATCATGCAAGGTTGCAGGACTTTTCTCACCTATGGTATTGTATGGAGTAAGAAAGAGGGGGAGAATTATGATTGATCGGCAAGGAATAATTGTCTATCTCCATCATTTAAAACAAGCAAAATCATTGCGTAAATTTGGGCATGTTCACTATATTTCTAAAAAAATGAAATACGTCGTCCTATACTGTGATCAAGACGACGTGGAAGCTACGATGGGCAAATTGGAACGTTTGCCCGCTGTGAAAAAGGTTTTGCCTTCCCAGCGGCCGTTCGTAAGCACCGTATATGAAAATGCCAAACCTGATAAAGCCAAAGAATATGATTATAAAACTGGCCTATAATGTTTTCACTGAAGTGGCGGCAACAAATGATTCAAACGTAAAATGCCGATAATGTACTGGTAAAACAAATCTTTTTCAGCAAATTGAGATGAATGCTTAACTTCTACTCTAATAGGTGATGCATTCATCGCTTCTGCATGCTCAACAAACAAATTATACCGTTTGGATGGTTTATCTGCGGAATATGTGATGCCTTCACGGCAAATATAAATCGGCATATAATGGCTGTCTGCCCGCGCTGGTGAAAATGATACGGCAAATGAAAGACGCTCAGCCGAACCGTCTCCGGATGAAAAAATATAGGCTTTATAGATCCTGTGGGAATTCGTAGACATTAACTCAAGTAATTCGTAAATGTCACTATAGCCTTCTCCCAATTCGATAAAACGTTGTTGAATCATTTTAAAATTCTTCCTTTCATGCAATTGGTTCATGCAACTGCCGTTGTAGTTATAGTCTTGTGAATGGATCATATCCATCATACCATGTGATGAGGTGTTGTACTTTGAAAATCATCTTGAGGATTTTGCTTCTTTTACTAGGAGTAAATGCAGGTCTTCTTTATTTGCATTATAGTCAGTCGGCTGCAGCAAATGGGGCGAAAGATCATCCGGATACGTACCGCCAAGAAATAGAAGTCATTAATCGGGCGGATGGATTATACATCCGTCATCACTTTTATGACTTAGCAACAGGCCGATATGAAATAATTTGGCCTGAGGGGAGTGTAGAGCAAGAATGTTTGACTGAGGGATCTGTTTCCTGCTCTCGATTGAATGAAGCGGGTATCGCTTTCGATGAAGGAGAAGGAGATCAGCAGTCCATTGCGTATAAAATACCGAAAAAAGAGTCGTTAAAAGATCGGAAGTTATTCAAACGACCTTTTGTGTTGCTTCAAGATGCCAAACCATTGACAACGGTCTTTCATATGACGGATGAACAAAATATCGGTGGCATGTGGGTGAATGGTTTGGAACGAGTCGGCAAAGCGGATAAAGAGCGGATTTCCTATCGATTATATCGTGGAGTCGGCTTTGTTAATGAGTTGTATTGGCAACCGCAAGATGTACCGATTGCGTATTCCGGTAATAAGTTGTCTGTATACGGCGAAGGAATCAAAGAGAAGCAAATCAAAGAGATGGAGAGCATACTGGAGGAGATCGGCGGTGATCACGTGAGCGTGGTATTGTCGCCTCTCAATAAAACTCTATATGCGCAGCGCTTTGTAGTAGAGAAACCGATGAATATGGACCAGGTAGTAAAGCAAGTAGCTCGAATGAGTGTCCAGTCGCGTTTTATGATACCGGCGAATGAGCCATCGATGAATAGTATGCTGGCATCCATTCTTGGCGATCAGGCAATTGGGACAAAAGCTGAACAAGGTGCTTTTAATCGTCTGAAGGAATCATTGGACGAAGAGAAATACAATGCATTACGTCAAAAAGTACGTGGGCGAGTTGGACAAGAATTGTCGGCTGCGCAGTTAGATGAGGAATTGCAGAATGTGACGAACTTTGATTCGCAGTATTTCCAAAAAACGATGCATGAACAGCAATATAGTTATCCATTTTTGTTGTTGGACTCGCGAAATGTGTTGTTGGATGGAGAAGAAATAAAAGATCTAAAAGCGGTTGTTCAAGATGAGAAAAGCTTTTATCCGGCAGACGAATTATTAACACGGATGGGTTATCAAATCACTTCAAATGAGCAATCCATCTATATTGAAAGTCCAAAACGTAATTACCGCTTTTCCAAGATCGAACCTTTTTACGTCATGAATGACCGGAAATACGACTACCAAGAAGAACCGTACAAGTATATCAATGGAAAGTTATATTTCGATGAAGTTTGGTTAAGACGGATATTTTTAGTGTTAATCGAGAAGTCCGATGAGTCAATCACCATTGAACAGATTGAACGGCTAATAAAGGAGATGGAAAAAGAGTGAGGGTCATTTCTGGTTCCAGAAGAGGTACGCCGCTAAAATCTTTGCCGGGTACTTCCACGCGTCCGACATCCGACAAAGTAAAAGAATCAGTATTCAATAAAATTGGACCATACTTCGATGGAGGGACTGTCGTCGAACTTTTCGGCGGCAGTGGCTCTATTTCAATCGAGGCGTTATCTCGAGGAATGGATCAAGCGATTGTTTTTGAGAAAAATCCGAAAGCCTGTGCAGTCATCAAAGCCAATACCGAAAAATGCCGATTGGAACAGCAAGTACATATTGAACGAAAAGATGCAAGACAAGCTGCTGCGGTCCTGAAGCAAAAGAACGTGCGGATTGATTTGTTATTTGTCGATCCACCCTACGCAGCAGTGGATTACTATGATGGTATAAAAGAACTCGTCGATCAGGGCCTGATAGCGGAAGATGCAACGGTAGTTTGTGAACATGAGAAAGAAGTGACATTGCCTGAACAGTATGAAGCGTATACCCAAATAAGCTCTAAAATATATGGAAATACAGCTATCACAATTTATGAGAAAAGAGGATAATCGCATGTCAAAAATCGCAATCGTACCGGGAAGTTTTGATCCGGTGACGAATGGACATTTAGATATTATACAAAGAGCAGCCAGGACATTCCCGCAAGTGCATGTGGCGGTCATGAATAATTCTTCTAAGAAACCGCTTTTTACAGTGGAAGAACGGATTGCGCTGATCCATGAAGTAACTTCTCAGTACGACAATATAACCATCGATTCATCTTCAGGACTACTCATTGATTACGCGCATAAAATCAATGCATCTGTTATCGTCCGTGGCTTGCGGGCGATCTCAGATTTTGAATATGAAATGCAGATTACGTCTATGAATAGAGTGTTAGATGAAAGTATTGAGACGTTTTTCGTTATGACGAAGAGCCAATATTCTTTCTTGAGTTCTAGTATTGTTAAAGAGGTTGCTCAGTATGGCGGCGATATCTCTTCTCTCGTTCCGCCGCATGTGAATAAGGCATTGATTGAAAAATTCCGTAAGTAATAGATAGTTGAAAATTAGATATACTACAGAATGGTTATGATGGATTTTTCATCATAACCATTTTTCCTTAGTATGGTAACTACTTAATAAATCAAGATAAACAGCAGAGGGACCAGAACGGTATTCCAAGCTCTTCCGATGATGTAGGGTAGGATGCTGATGCCGGCACCTTTTGCCAGCGTCATGACTTGTATGTGGATGCTCAGACCGTTAATTGAAATGATGGCAGCTATGAGCATCGGATACATTGCGTCACCGCTAAAATGTTCCGTGGCGGACTGAACACCAGAAGTCATTTCAAAGACCGCTAATAATAAGGTTTTCGAAATACCCATATCGATAGGGAAAACACTCGAGACTAAATGCGACAGGACATTTCCCAATGAAGAAAAGAAAATCACTGTAGTGGCTACCAACAAAATGACTGAAGAGCTATCTTTAATTGAACCCAGCAGAGGAGATGTCTTTTGATCGCGTTCAACAGGTGGCTGCGGCACTGTCTTCACCCGTTGTTTCCTCAAAAACACCAGCAGTAAAAGGAAGAACATAATATTCGCCAAATGTATGGCGATAAGCAGTTTCCAGCCGCTCGCTACGCTACCGAAAAGTTCGTTCCCAACAAATCCGATTATAAACATCGGTCCAGGCGCATGACAGGACGCAAGCAGCAAACTGCTTTCGGTTGTAGAAATCTCTCCGTTCTTCTTCATTTCGCTGACTGTCACAGCACCAACCGGAAAACCTCCGAAAGAACCGAGTACATACGCTTTTATGTATCTGCTCCACTGACTCGAAGAAAGATGATTGCTGGGCATTTTCAATAGCCATTGCGTTAAAATGATATAGGGCAGCAAGTAGGGCAGCAGGGCATGGACAAATAATTGAGCACCTGAAACAGCGCCTTCGTGTGCAATATCGGGCTGGATAATGAAGAGGATGATCAAAGCCCAAATGACCGTAACATTTATCATAGGCAAGTGTGGCGGATAGGAAAATGGCTATTCAAATCTCTCTCTCCTTCCTATATTTTGAACTACAATGAAATCTACCGTAATATATATGTTGTATTCGTACAGGCTATTAATGGAGGTGTGCTTTTATGAAGATGCGTAAGTGGGGGATATTGGCTGTAGTCCTTGTCCTCGTAGCGGTTCTGGCCTTATATCCATTAGATATGTATATTTCCCGGCCGGGAGGCGCTTATAATTTGGAGCCGCTTGTAGAAGTGGCGGGAGGAGATTCAGACGATCGCGGGACTTTTAGTCTTATGACCATCGCAATTGGGAAAGCAACGCCTATAACTTACGCGTTTTCATTTGTGTCAGATAAAATGAAACTGATGCCTGCCACAAAAGTGAGAAGGCATGGGGAAAGCGACGAAGAATACTCTGTGCGGCAAAAAAAACTAATGACAGACTCCAAAATACATGCGATTTCTGTCGCGTTTGATAAAACGGGACTGCCGATGGAACGGATTTTTAACGGTGTGTATGTTGCTGGAGTGATCCCGAACGGGGCCGCTGACGAAAAATTGCAAGTCGGTGATTTGATTGAGTCGATTGATAAAAAAAAGCTGTCTTCTGCTGAAGAATTTATGGATGAAATTAGCGCAAAAGATGAAGGAGCCGAAGTAAGCCTTCAAGTAAAGCGTGGAGACCAGAAGTTGACTATTCCTCTGCAATTAAAAAAACTTCCAGGAACCGATCAACGCGTGGGTCTCGGCATTCAATTCGAAGAACAGATTGAGCTTCAAACGGAACCGAAAGTGGATATCTTTACAGAAGACATCGGTGGTCCTTCAGCAGGCCTGATGTTCACGCTAGAGCTGATGAACCGCTTGTTGGATGAAGATTTGACGAAAGGATATAATATTGCTGGAACAGGAGAAATGTTGGAAGACGGATCGGTTGGGCGAATCGGTGGAATCGACTTTAAAGTAATTGCGGCAGATCGCCAGGACATCGAGATTTTCTTTGCACCTGACGATGAACTGCCTGAAGAAGTTAAGAAGAAAAATCCGCAGTTGGTGTCCAATTATGAAGAAGCAAAAGCGACTGCAGAAAAAATCGGTACCAAAATGAAAATCGTACCCGTAAAAACAGTGGATGATGCGCTGCGCTATTTAGAACAGTTAGAAGAAAAGTAAAAGGACGTTAGAGAAAAATCGGCGGCGTCCTATAATCCTTTCCGAGCGTAAGGGCAGGTGATTGGATGCCGGACATGTAAATATCCGTACTTTTTACATCCATCAGCAAAGCAGGGTCGGACAGCGAAGCCACTCTGCTGACAAGGGGTAATGGCAGTTGTTTCTTTATGGAACGTAAATAGCTTCGTCCCGACACTGTCATGCCGAGCAATCGGATATAAGAGGGATCTGTGATTTGCTCGCGTGTAGCTTTCCGATAACCTGTTAAAATATGAACGAGCATTCGTTGGATACTCGTCCACGTGTAACGTTTGGATTTGACAGCTTGCATAAACCCTTGAAAAGTGGTCTGTTCTTTTGCTGCGCGAAAAAAAGAAAATTCAATGCCCTCTCTAATGTCAGCGATTTCTATAAGCCGTTGTGGCTCCTCGCGAAGAATGCTATAACGGAGAAGGGGATAAAGCGCATCCCAACTATGAAAACCATACAGATCTTCCCAGTTTTTCAATAAACGATAGCTTGTTGACGGCATAAAAGGTTGCACGTCTTCAGCCGATTCGTTTGTGAAAATGGACTTCCGGATGCTTGTCGCACTCGCTATGGAGTCGGCAGGCAAAGCGGGATCATGGTAATGCGTTCCTTTTCGTTCGATTGTCAGCGGGATCATGGAAGAGTGGATGTCATTTGCTGCTTGCATATAATGAAATCCTAAAATGTTATTTGGTTCGGATAAATCGGCTAAGTCGATCGATGTATCATGGGATATGGCTTCATAGCCTTTTCGCAATGCGTTCGGATAGCTTATCCCCTCTCTCATCGCTTCTTTTATCACATTTTCGTAAAGTTGCTGATGTGTAGAAATTAATGTGAGACTGTTCGTAAAAGGTGCAATGGATCCTTCCTCGCTGCCAAAACAAAAATAACTGCAATACAGCGCGTCAAGAAGTTGGATGGCACCTTTGGCGAACTGAGGAGCATGAGCAGTAGCAAATGCATACGGCAGTTCGATGACGAGGTCGGCTCCGCCGGCAAGTGCCATTTTTGTCCGTGTCCATTTGTCCACTATGGCAGGTTCTCCGCGTTGCAGGAAGTTTCCGCTCATGACGGCAATAATGGTGTCGGCGTCTGTTTGTCTTTTTGCCTCTTGTAAATGGAAAAGATGGCCATTATGAAATGGATTATATTCGACTACAATTCCAGTAGCTATCAATGGAATCATCCTTTCTGCTTGTGTATAGTGAATTATAACGTTAAGCTTGATGAAGTGACAAGAAAATATCTTGACATCCATTATTTAAAATACTATAATCAACATTGTTGTCTTGAGGTGATAGACATGAAATGGTCCATTCATCAATTACGGAAACATAGGCAAGGCCCGCTACTGCTTGACGAAGCAGTAAATTTAGATTCCGTCAAAAAGCGGAATGAAGAAATTAGGGCAATTCAGCCTGTTCGAGTAAGCGGAACATGTTCAATTGGTGAGAAAAAGTTAACATGCCAGCTCCGGCTAGAAGGTTCGATGATTTTGCCTTGTGCACGTACGTGGGAAGATGTCGATTATCCTTTCTCCATTGAATCGATAGAACAATTCAGTTGGGATCAGGAAACGCTTTTGACAGATGATGAAATTCATCCTGTTGAAGGAGAAATAATCGATTTTACGCCTGTATTGGAAGAACTCATTTTGCTTGAAATCCCGTTACAAGTATTCTGCAAATCAGCAGAAGATATGCAGCAGGCAGAAGGCAAAGGATGGTCCTATACAACCGATGAAGAATTGGAAGCGAAACGGCAAGCAGAAGAAAAAGTAGATCCTCGTTTAGCGGGATTGGCTAATTTTTTTGAAACCGATAAAGAGTAAACCCTTATAAGGAGGTGCCCCCCAATGGCAGTACCAAAAAGAAGAACTTCTAAAACGAAGAAAAATATGCGTCGAACTCATTTCAAAATTGAAGCGCCAGGTATGACTACTTGCGAAAACTGTGGCGAAATGAAATTGGCACACCACGTTTGCAAATCATGCGGACACTACAAAGGAAAAGACGTTGTAGGCGAATAATTTAGATTCTACACAGCGAATAGAAGACTGCCCTGAGACCATGGCTCAGAGCAGTCTTTTTTGTTTTTCTTAAAAATGGTATGCTAAGTGGAAAAGGGGGAATTGTTTTGTCTTTTTCATTTGTAATCGAACCAACCATAAATGGGGAGTCCATTGCGTATTTTCGTATCATGAGACCTGAAATGAGAAATGCGGTTAACTATGACGTTATGTCAGGTTTGGAAGAATTCTTGGATCGGATTGAGGACGACCCGGAAATTTCATTTGCAGTCATTTCTGGTGAAGGCAATTTGGCGTTTTGTTCGGGGGGCGACCTAAGTGATTTTCATGGCTTCCAAACAGCGGAGGATGCTTGGCCGATGTTAAGCAGAGGAGCTAAAATTCTCTATCGTATTGCGACATTGCCGATGCCGACGATTGCCTTAATAAATGGAGCAGCAGTTGGCGGTGGCTGTGAGCTTGCCACGGCTTGCGATTATCGTCTGGTTGCCTCCCATGCGAAGGCAGGTTTCATTCAAGGTACTTTGGCAATTACTTCGGGCTGGGGCGGAGCTACATTATTGTTCGAGAAGAATAGCCCTCATGATCAACTTCTTCAGTTGACAAGCAGAGCGAGTGTTCATTCGGCAGATAAGTTGAAAGAACTCGGATGGGCTACGGAGGTCTATAATGGAGATGCTGATGCGGCTTTGGATCAATTTTTAGCACCTATGCTAAAAGTGCATCGCAATGTACATCGTGCATATAAATCTATCGCGACAAGAAAATGGCAGGCGAATAATTTGAGAGAAGCGATGCAAGAAGAAGCGCGTGTCTGTTCTGTGCTTTGGGAAAGTGACGCGCATCATGAGGCAGTTCAAAGGTTCTTGACTAAAAATAAGTAAAGTTTGACAACCGAAAAACATACACTGTTGGGGCACTATCTATTTACTTGTAAACGATTTCATAAATAAGTTACACTAAATGGAATAAGCCTTATGCAACAACCATCTCGACAAATAGAATACGAGGAGTGATTGTATGCAAGAAGTGAAAGCTGCTATGGCAGGCACGATTTTTTCGATTGAGATAAAAGTGGGAGATGTTGTAACGAGAGGACAAGTCGTTTTGATCATGGAATCTATGAAAATGGAAATCCCTTTGGAAGCGGAAGTTGACGGCACCGTTACCGCAATTAACGGGAATGAAGGCGATTTTGTAAACGAAGATGATGTGTTGGTGACAATCCAATCTTGACGGAAGGTGGGGAGTTTATTGACAAACAATTCGACAGAGACAGCTTATAATGCAAAATTGAAGGAAAAGGCCAACCGAGTCTTTACTGGCGGAGCCGAAAAATATCACAATAAACTTGAATCGCAAGGAAAATTATTTGTCAGAGACCGCCTTCGCTTGCTGTTTGATGAGGGGAAATATGCGGAAGATGGCAAGTTTGCCAATTGTGAAGCAGTCGACCTTCCAGCAGACGGAGTCGTGACAGCGACAGGTAAGATAAATGGGCAGACAGTCTGTGTCATGGCCAATGACTCCACTGTAAAAGCAGGTTCGTGGGGAGCACGGACGGTTGAAAAAATCATACGCATTCAGGAAACTGCTGAGAAACTACGGGTTCCGCTGCTGTATTTAGTGGATTCTGCCGGCGCCAGGATTACAGACCAGTTGGATATGTTTCCGAACCGCCGAGGGGCAGGACGGATCTTTCACAATCAAGTTCGCCTATCGGGTATGATTCCGCAAGTGTGTATTTTATTTGGACCATCGGCTGCTGGCGGTGCGTATATTCCCGCATTCTGTGATATTGTCATCATGGTTGAGGGAAATGCGTCGATGTATTTAGGGTCGCCTCGGATGGCAGAAAAGGTCATCGGAGAAAAAGTGTCGCTTGAAGAGATGGGCGGCGCGCACATGCACTGTTCAGTCAGTGGATGCGGGGATGTCTTGGTTGAAAGTGAAGAACAAGCGATCGTTGAAGCCCGGAGATATCTATCCTACTTCCCGGCACATTACGAAGCCCCTGCCAGGGCAGCGAAGCCTGGAGAAATAAAGGAAGGACGTTCACTGGAAGAAATTATCCCTGAAAATCAAAACGCACCATTCGATATGTATGAAGCGATCGATCGATTGGTTGATGAAAATAGCTTGTTTGAAATTAAAGAGCTGTTTGCCGCGGAAGTGATTACGACACTCGCCCGGCTTGACGGTCGTCCGGTCGGAATTATCGCGAATCAGCCAAAAGTAAAAGGCGGCGTATTGTTTGTTGATTCGGCAGATAAAGTGACCAAGTTCATCACGCTTTGCGATGCATTCTCCATTCCGCTGCTTTTCTTAGCGGATGTCCCTGGCTTTATGATCGGAACGAAAGTCGAGCGGCAAGGAATTATTCGCCACGGTGCCAAGCTCATCATGGCGATGAGCTCCGCAACCGTTCCCAAAATTTCTGTGATAGTACGTAAAGCGTACGGAGCAGGCTTATACGCAATGGCAGGTCCTGCCTTTGAGCCGGATGTCTGTATCGCGCTGCCGACTGCCCAAATAGCTGTCATGGGCCCTGAGGCGGCTGTCAACGCGGTGTATTCCAATAAAATCGAAGCGATCACCGACCCGAAAGAAAAAATTGTATTCATTAAAGAAAAACAGCAGGAATATAAACAGGAAATCAATATTTATAAAATGGCTTCTGAAATGATCATCGATGAAATCGTTGCGCCGCATAAACTTCGAGAAGTACTAGCGGATAGGTTTGCATATTATGAAACGAAAGAAATCGCTCGTCCCCCGAGAAAACATCCCGTTTATCCTGTATAATAGAGTCAATCGAGAGAGGCGCCTTTGATGGGTCTCTCTTTTCAAGGAGGAAAAATATGCGGTTTGTAGTAGTAGGTGCAGGCTCCATAGGGTTATTGATCGGCTCTTATTTGGCGCAAAATAAAGCAGACGTGACATTTTGGGTGCGGCGGGAAACGCAGGCAACCCAGCTGAAGCAAGGCTTGATTCGATTGGATGGTTCTAAAGCGCGCACCCGTTTTGAAGTGGCTGCCGTGACCAATATGGAAGATCTTCCGCTAGACGCCTTATGGATTATTGCAGTGAAATATGATGCATTGCAAGAGGTATTGCCGGCTATCAGCAGCCTGCCGCGACAGCCGGATTTGCTATTTATCCAAAATGGTATTGGTCATTTGTCGCTCGTCGATCAATTTGAACTTGGCCATGTTTCCTTCGCCACAGTAGAACACGGGGCAGGAAGAGTGGACGATCGAACGGTTCTTCATAATGGGATCGGTCCGATCACGATCGCCGTGGATGAAAAAAATGAACAGACAATCAAGTGGCTGGAAAAAATTGATCCACAGTGTTTTCCTATACAAATACAAGAAAATGCCGAGAAATTGCTGCTCAGAAAAGTGTTGATCAACTGTGCGATTAATCCGCTGACTGCGATCTTGCAAGTGAGGAATGGACAGTTGACGGAAAACTTTCATTTCTATCAGCTTTTTCGTCAGCTGTGCGAGGAATTACTCACCAATTTTCCGGAGATGGAAGATATGTTGACATTTGAGGACATCGCATTGGTCTGTCAAAGGACAGCCAATAATCAATCCTCTATGCTAGTGGATCGAATAAAAGGAAATGCGATGGAGATTGAAACGATTGTTACAGCAGTTTTACATAAAATTGAACAAAGGAAAGGGCACGCCCCAATCTTGAAAAATCTTGAAATGATGCTGCTCGGTATTAATGGGAGTGAAGAAAGCTAATGCTGCAAAACATACTTGGCGGACTTTTGTTATTTCCGTTTCTCATATTAATCGTCTGTTTGATACTTTCAAAAAAAATAGGCGTATCGCCGTCGAGACGATTCGGTTTTGCTGTTGATTGGACTACACCATTTTTAGGCGTTTCAGTGACAGTGCTCATACATACGATTTGGGACCAGTGTCTTGGGTTCTATGTAGCAGGAACCGTCTGTATTTTGGCTATTTTATTTTCTATTGTTGAGCGTTTACAGATGAAAGAATTTCGGACGTTTCTTGTACTCCGCAAGACATGGCGAGTCTACTTTCTGCTTTTGACATGTGCATATATTCTCTTGCTCGGGATAGGGATTGCATTGCAAATCATACAATATGCCAATTGATCAACATCTCTTCAGGCGTATCTATTCAACCTGTCTGAGTGAGATGATATACTTGCGTTAGTATTTGACATAAAGGAGTTTATGAGATGGAACTGGACACAATGGAATTGCCAAGAAAAAACAAATTAATGGAAGCTTATCAACATGATCCTCAATTTTCTCATAGATTTTTCGATTATGAACTGTCGGCTGCTGGATATGAAGCCAGAGCACAGGAGCTGATGCAACGTTCTTTCCAAAGGGCCGAGCTTGCAGCTGTGATCGAACAATATATGCAGCCGCACGGAATTTCCCCGCTAGCAGCGCAGTATATTAAAGAGCTTTCTTCAGACGCATTCGTAGTGATCGGCGGTCAGCAGGCAGGGATTTTAACAGGACCTTTATATTCTGTACATAAAGCGGTTTCGGTCATTTTAATGGCTCGTCAGCAAAGAGAACTTCTTCAGAAACCTGTTGTGCCCGTTTTTTGGATTGCAGGAGAAGATCATGATATTAATGAAATCAATCATACATATACCGCGAACCTAGGGAAGGCGGTGAAGCGGCAATTCAAACAGCCGACCGTGCTGAAAACCATGGCTTCAGATACCGTGTATGACCAGAAAGAACTGACTGCGTTTATCAAAAAAATCTTCAAAAGCTATGGAGAAACAGCTTACACGCATGATTTATTGGAGAACGTACTGCGAACTGTGGAGGAACAGCAGACGTATACCGGATTCTTTACTTCGCTAATGAACGAGTTGTTCACTCAGCATGGTTTGTTATTTCTTGATGCTGCCTACAAACCGCTTCGTCAGTTGGAGTCAAAGTACTTCTCGCAAATGATTGAGAATGCGGATAAAATGGCTTCAACCATTTATTCGGCAGAGCAGGACCTGCATGCCATGGGTCATAAAAAGCCGATCGAATCCGAAGCGCAGGATGCGAACCTGTTTTACGTGCATGAAACAGGCCGTGTGCTGCTGAAAAGAAAAGCGGGGAAATTCGTTAATGAGCAGACGGGTCTGTCTTTTTCAGAGGAAGAGATGCATGAAATCGCAGCCGAGCAACCTTGGTTGTTAAGCAATAATGTGGCAACACGGCCACTCATGCAGGATCTCGTGTTTCCGGTTCTGGCTTTTGTCGGAGGGCCGGGGGAAATTGCGTACTGGTCATTATTGCGTGAGGCTTTCCATACGCTGGGGATCCGTATGCCCGTTATCGTCCCAAGATTATCCATCACATTAATTACGAGAAAAACGCAAGAAGCTTTGAAACAGACAGGTTTAACAATCAATGAAGTACTTGATGGTCAACTTCCTTGGCGCCAAGAACAATGGATGAATGAGCAGCGGGATGAACAGTTCGACTCACTTCTTGAGGAGTCAAAGAAACTGCTCGAATTGCAGTATGAGAAGATGCAATCCCATTTATTGAAAACGGATCCAGGGCTGCTGCCTGTAGTGAAGAAAAATCTCCAGTTCCATCAGAGTCAATTTGATTACCTTCAAAAGACGAAAGAGCAGTCCATCTTACGGAAACATCATGTGCAATATGAGCGCTACCAGACGCTTAGTGAACAGCTCTTCCCGGAAGGTTCTTTGCAGGAACGCTTGTATTCACCTTACTTTTTCATCAATCAATATGGGGAAGGATTCATCGATCAATTACTGAAACAGCCTTATCAATTCGATGGTTCTCACCAATTGGTTTATCTCTGATCTACTAATAGCGTGCCTATATATTTAAATGCCCAGCTAACTCTCCAAGGATTAGCTGGGCTTCTTAATCATGCCTGTTTGTTAGTGAATTCATAAAACATCCTTTGAAGTTATTATTAGCAACTCTAATCGACTGATTTTTCACTCAAAATTTGTTAGAATATAAATAATAACTAGAAAGGAAGGGATTAGAGATGACACATCAAGACAGAACTAAGATCAAAATAGACAAGGATAAAGAGATGCGGACAAAGGAAATAGCAAAAATGATCAGCGAAGGTGGTTTAGGAGCTGAAAAATATTATGATATTAAGATAAAATCTTCAGCAAATGAGAAAGAAAGAGAGGCGAGTGAAAAACCGGAAAAAAGTAAAGAAGACCACTAGAAGTTTGCTCATTTTTAGGTTTTTTTAAAAAAACCATGCATCATTATCACCTTAAAAGCAAAGTGATTATTTCGACAAACAGAGGTTGGGACAAAAGGGTTCCAAACGATTAAAAAACCGAACGATTACAAAACATTCGATCATAGTTTTGTAATCGTTCGGTTTTTTCTAATGCAAAAGTATTGCAGACTTGGAGCCGCCTATGGAATTTCCGCTGCGGGAAAATCCTAACCGCACGCTAAGTAACCCGAACTTTATTGTGTTTTTTGCGATCGTTCGTCTTTCATTATGAACAAATTAGTTTTATCTTAGCCCTGTTTGTTTATCTAAATGCTACATAATACGGATATAAAACTACAACCCGCACAAACTGTAGTGCACGGCATAAACCTGTCTATCCAATTGAATGGTTGGCTGATTGCAAGATATCTGCACATCCATCCATCTATCTTCCTCAAAGTTACACTTCATCCTTTCCCATAGCACATTTCATGACCCTATCTGTAAGTTAATTCAGCACACATCATATACCTCAATAAGAAAATATGGTCTTCCAAAATTCGTTAAGGTTCCCCCTTCGACGGAGAGATCGACAGTGACTGACAAGTTGTAGGTCAAAAGTCACTTTAGGAGCTTCAGACTTTCAGGAGAGCTTTTTACCGGAGCTTGAAAGATTTTGAAAGTATGTACGCTGAACTGAAATTGATTAATAAACTCGCAGAACATGCGGAAAAACATGAATACATAGCGAGAAAACGCGCAAACCAATAACTAAAGAAGTACTATTGACACATTTTATTAATTATGCAAAGAAAAATAGCCAAGTGGGTGGAGGAAAGTGGGGGGATGTGGTACATTATTTCATATAGTGGGGTGAAGGGTATGTTCATGGGGGAATATCAACATACGATTGATATGAAAGGCCGTTTAATCGTTCCTTCCAAATTTCGGGAACAGTTAGCAGAAGGCTTTATTTTGACCCGCGGACTAGACAATTGTCTATTCGGATACCCACTGGATGAATGGCAACGACTCGAAGAGAAGTTGAAAGCGTTGCCGGTTACGAAAAAAGATGCCCGAGCATTCACTCGTTTTTTCTTCTCAGGGGCCGCTGAAGTAGGGCTTGATAAGCAAGGCAGAGTAAATATTCCTGCCAACTTGCTGGAGTTTGCTAAGATTGAAAAGGATTGTATGGTCATCGGCGTATCAAGCCGAATCGAGATTTGGTCTACAGAACTTTGGGAAGCGTACTACGAGGAATCAGAGGAATCATTTAACGACATTGCAGAAAACCTTATTGATTTTGATTTTTGAAAGCAGGCGTTGTAATTATGTTTAACCATACAACAGTTTTATTGCATGAAGCCGTCGAAGGCTTAAATGTAAAAGAAGACGGTATCTATGTGGATTGTACCCTTGGCGGTGCAGGACATAGTGAAGAAATTGTTAAGCTTCTTTCTCCGAAGGGTCAGCTGATCTGTTTTGACCAAGATATGACAGCTATTGAAGCAGCAAAGAAAAAATTAGAAAAATATGCAGCGCAAGTGCAATTTGTTCATGCAAACTTTAAAGAACTTAAAAAAGAACTAGAAAGTCTAGGTATTACTGAAGTGGACGGCATTTTGTATGATCTCGGCGTTTCATCACCACAGCTGGACACGCCCGAAAGAGGTTTTAGTTATCATCATGATGCACCTCTCGATATGAGAATGGACACCTCAGCCCCCTTAACGGCATATGAAGTGGTGAATGAATGGCCGTATGAAGATTTGGTGAGAATCTTTTTCCGCTATGGCGAAGAGAAGTTTTCAAAGCAAATTGCCCGAAAAATTGAGGAAGCACGAAAAAATGAACCAATCCGCACAACAGGGGAATTGGCGGAGCTTATCAAAACAGGTATTCCAGCCGCAGCCAGAAGGACAGGCGGACATCCGGCTAAACGAGTCTTCCAAGCGATACGTATTGCAGTGAATGATGAGTTGGGAGCGGCAGAACAGTCGCTGACAGACGCATTAACCGTACTGAGGGAAAAAGGCCGGATAAGTGTCATTACATTTCATTCGTTAGAAGATCGTTTATGTAAAAATATCTTTAAGGAAGCAGCGTCTATGCCAGACCTGCCGCCTAATTTACCTGTAATACCAGAGGGAATGGACCCGGATTTTAAGCTGATTACTAGAAAGCCCATCGTTCCTACAGATGAAGAAATCGAACGTAATAAAAGGGCTAGATCAGCAAAATTACGGATTGCAGAGAAAAAGTAGAAAAGGGGAAATCGAGAAATGGGACTAGAACAACGGAAACTATACACTCCACATACGCCGGAAGTCGAACAGCATACACCGAAAGAACAACAGCATGTTGTCCGCCGTGTCAAAAGACGTTTTTCTAAAGGCGAAAATATATTGTTCGCTTTATCTGCAGCATTTACGATCTTTCTTTCTTCGATGCTCCTACAAACGCATTCCGATTTAAATGCTGTGAATAAAGAAGTACAATTACTGAATTCAGAAATTGATGAAACTACAAAACAGAATACCGAATTGTCCATCCAAGTGAGCGATAAGTCTACGTATGAGCGCATTTGGAAAAAAGCACAAGAAAATGGCTTGAACCTCAACAAGAACAATGTAAAGGTCGTGCCGGGACGATGAAGAAGTTTCGTTTTCAATGGGGAGCCTTTCTAATGTTTGTAGTATTCGGAGGGCTCTTTTTCATATTATTCGGCAGAATTCTTTTTATTCAGCTGACTGGCCAAGTAGACGGCAAAGAACTAGCCAAAATCGCGGCGAACCAATATGAAAAGCATAGTGTTTTGCAGGCGAATAGGGGGTCTATCGTAGACCGAAATGATGACCCGATTGCATCCGATACACTCAGCTACCATGTAGTGGCAGTATTAAGTGAAGCTGCGAGTAAAAATAGTAAAAGAAATTATCATGTGGTTGATTATGAAGAAACCGCAAAAGTGTTAGCGAAGTATATACCCCTTGAAGAGCAGGAAATCTTGGCGAAAATGAAAAATGCTAAAGAGGGTACTTGGCAAATTGAATTTGGTCGAGCCGGTAGGGATTTAAAACGTGAAACAGTTCTCAAGATGGATGAGGAGCTTGAACGCAAAGGCTTGACGGGAATTTTGTTTGTGGAAGGCAAGAAACGATTTTATCCGAATGGCCGTTTTGCTTCTTATCTAGTAGGCTTTGCTCAAAAAGAAGAAACCGAAGATAAGAAAGCTATAACCGTCGGCAAGATGGGGTTGGAAAAGACGTATGATAAGCAATTGGCCGGAAAAGATGGAAAGGTAAATTACCAGTCTGATAGCTGGGGATATATCTTGCCATCGACCAATAAAAAAGTGGTGCCACCTAAAGACGGCCATACAATCAAGCTAACAATCGATAAAACGATTGAAAACTTTGTAGAAGAAGCGATGGACCAAGTTGAAAAAGAATATGCACCCCAGAAAATGTTGGTAGTCGTATCCGATCCGAAAACAGGTGAAATTCTAGCGATGAGCCAACGACCGACATTTAACCCGATGACGAGGGAAGGGTTGACGGAAAACTGGCTGAACGATGCAGTAGAACAGACAATCGAACCTGGTTCTCCGATGAAGATGTTCACATTGGCTGCTGCGGTCGAAGAGAATAAATGGGATCCAAATGCATACTTCAAATCGGGATCCTACAAAATTTATGACCGAATCATTCGTGACGTCAACGGCACAGGTTGGGGGACGATCACTTTCCTCGAAGGACTTCAGCGCTCTTCCAACGTAGGAATGGCCTATTTGCTTGAGAGAATAGGCGATCGAAAATTCATTGAATACATTCATGACTTCGGCTTTGGAAAACGTGTCGGAATTGATTTGCCGAACGAAGCAAAAGGTGTTGTGCTCGATAATTATCCGGCAGAACGCTTAACCACATCATACGGTCAAGGTTCTACTGTTACGCCGTTGCAAATGATTCAGGCAGCTTCTGCTATTGCTAATAACGGCGTCATGATGAAACCATATGTCATTGATAAAATTATCGACCCGAATACGAACAAAGTTTTAGAGGATCATAAACCGGAACAAAGCGGCTCTCCAATATCTGCTGAAACAGCGAAAAAAGTGCGAGAAATATTGGCTACTACAGTAACTTCAGATAAAGGGACCGCACAAAAATACAATCTGCCGAATTATGCAGTAGGCGGGAAAACAGGGACAGCTGAAATTCCTAGAAAGAAAGGTCCGGGATATATGTCCGGCTTTGGCAACTATCTGTATTCATTCCTTGGAATGGCACCAATAGATGATCCGCAACTATTGATTTATGTGACAGTACAACAGCCAAAATTAAAGGCTGGAGAATTTGGTTCCGATCCTGTATCGAAAGTGTTCAACCCGATTATGGAAAATAGTTTAAAGTATTTAAACATCGCTCCGGAAAATGAAGCGGAAATACCAGTCAAGAAAGTCGGTAATTATGTGGGGAAAGATGCCAAGACAGTTGCAGGACTTGCGCAGCAGGAGGGCTTTAAGCCGATCACTATAGGTGAAGGCGGAAAAGTGACAGAACAAATCCCAGCGGCGGGAACGAAATTGACGGAGAACTCAGTTGTTCTCTTGAAAACATCTGGAAAAACAACTCTCCCAGATTTCCAAGGCTGGTCTAAAAAAACAGTGCTGTCGTTCAAACATCTTTCCAATCTGGATATACGGATAAACGGTGAAGGGTATGTAGTTGGTCAAAGTGTAACCAAGGGGACGAAAGTAAGCGCCGATGACCCAATTGTCATTGAGTTGCGTACACCTGAAGAACAATATAACGATAAGAAGTCTAAAGAGCAAGAAGAAGAGGAAGTAATCATGGGCGGCTAATGAATAGGGCGCATTCCGGTGACATACCTTAGTAGAAAAACAAAAGGTAGTGAGTCATTGCGGTCTTTCATTGATATGCAGTCGAAGAAACGTTTACGAGCAGCCTTTATCATTTTCTTTATCAGTATGCTGCTAGTTGTGGGCAAATTATTTCACGTGCAAATCATTAAGCACGAATGGTTAAAAGAACGAGCAAAAGAAAACTGGGATCGGGAAATTCCTTTTGGCGCCATGCGAGGTGACATTATGGATCGCAACGGCGACCTGTTGGTGGGTAATAAATTAGCGCCTACCCTATATTTTATGCCCTCTCAAAATCCAGATATCTCCAGTTCGATACCTGATATCGCCAAAATTCTTGATTTACCTCCAGAAGTATTGGAAGAGAAAATGAAGAAAAAGGAATACATGGTAAAGCTGGCGCCAGAGGCAAAGAACATATCGAAACAACAAGCAGATGAAATAACGAAACTTCAAGTACAAGGCTTGTATGTAGGTGTGGATTTTGTTCGTCATTACCCATATGACGACTTGCTGGCTAGGTTAATTGGATTTACTGGGTATGACAGTAAAGGATTGGCAGGAATTGAGTATGCGTATGATGAGATTCTGAGCGGTGTTGGTGATAAAATTAGACTGTTTACAGATGCGAAAGGAATTCCGTTGCCACATGTCGAAGATGGTTTTGAACATGGGAAAGAAGGATCGTCTCTAGAACTGACCATTGATTTGAAAATGCAACAAATCGTGGAGCGTGAACTGATCCAAGCGATGGAGAAGTATGAAGCTACGCAAGCGTTGGCAATTATCATGAATCCTAAGACAGGGGAATTGCTATCTCTCGCATCCGTCCCTGGCTACGACCCCAAAAATTATCAATCGACGGATTCGACAATCTATAATCGCAATTTACCGGTTTGGATGACATATGAACCCGGCTCTACCTTTAAAATCGTCACTTTAGCCGCCAGTCTTGAAGAAAAAGTCATTGATTTGGAAAATGAAAGTTTTTATGACCCAGGCTACACGATGGTCGCGAATGCTCGCTTACGTTGCTGGAAGCGAGAAGGACATAAAGACCAAACGTTTCTTGAAGTCGTGGAAAACTCGTGTAACCCAGGTTTCATCACGATGGGGCAGCGCTTAGGAAGTGAAAAGCTGGATCGATATATCCGGTCATTCGGATTTGGTGAAACGACGGATTCTGGAATCGCAGGTGAGGCGAAAGGGATATTGTTCTCCAAAGAAAAATTTGGTCCTGTTGAACAAGCAACGACATCTTTCGGACAAGGAATTTCCGTTACACCGATACAGCAGGTTCAAGCAGTAGCCGCTGCTATTAACGGAGGAAATCTTTTCAAACCATATATCGTGAAAGAAATAAAAGATTCCGAAGGGAAGACATTGAAAAAGTTCGAACCAGAACTGAAAAGAAAAGTAATCAGTGAAGAGACTTCTGCGCAGGTCCGACATGCACTCGAATCTGTCGTTGCTAATGGTTCCGGACGCAATGCATTTGCGGATGGTTTACGAATTGGCGGCAAAACCGGAACGGCTCAAAAAGTAGTTGATGGTCGATATAAAGATGGTGATTATATTGTTTCATTCATTGGTTTCGCACCGGCGGATGACCCTGAACTACTCGTATACGTAGCAGTGGATAGCCCGAAAAACTCGGTTCAATTCGGTGGTGTTATTGCCGCACCTATTGTCGGGCGGATCATAGAAGAAGTGGCACCGATTGCGAAGATCGAAAGAAGGAAAGACCAGCTCGAAAAAGAGTACAGATGGGGGGATGCTGTTACGTTTCGCGCGCCTGATCTACTGGGCATGAGTGAAAAAGAATTGCTTGCCCAACAGTACACGTTCAAAATGGAATGGCACGGCAAAGGCAAAAAAGTCATTCGTCAATTGCCGGCTCCGAATACATTAATGACCGTGGAGGATACGATTCATCTGTACACAGAATAACAAAAACAGCAGAACCAATATGTATCTGCTGTAAATTAGAAGGAGAACCTATCATGACACTCGGTACGACAGTCACGACAATTGCTGTAGCATTCTTTGTTTCAGCAATTGTCGGGGTGATCATCATCCCATTACTCAGAAGGCTGAAATTTGGCCAAAGCATTAGGGAGGAAGGTCCACAGGCGCATATGAAAAAAGCCGGTACCCCTACAATGGGGGGACTTATCTTCCTAATTTCCATTACAATTTCAACACTTGCTCTATCTTACATAAATGATTCGCTGACAACTCATACAATTGTATTGCTAATTGTGCTGCTCGGTTTTGGGTTCATTGGCTTTTTGGATGACTTCATTATCATCATAGCGAAAAGAAACTTAGGATTGACATCGCTGCAGAAGTTAATAGGACAGATCGTAATTGCGATCGTCGCTTTTTTCTTGTTGAAGTTAGGGCCATTCGAAACAACAGTCACCATACCGTTCACTACGATCGGGTTGGATCTAGGCGTATTTTATGTGGCGTTTCTTATTTTTTGGCTAGTCGGCTTTTCCAATGCCGTCAATTTGACAGATGGACTGGATGGTCTCGTTGGCGGAACATCGACGATTGCATTTGCAACGTTTGGTGTGTTTGCTTTAGTTTACGAGCAAAATGACATTGCATTGTTTGCGTTTGTTGTGGCGGGTGCGATGCTAGGATTTTTATTGTTTAATATTAAGCCGGCTAAAGTGTTCATGGGAGACACAGGTTCATTGGCGCTTGGCGGGGTACTTGCCATGATGTCCGTGCTGATCAAACAAGAATTACTATTGCTCGTGATCGGTATAGTTTTCGTTGTTGAAACCTTGTCTGTCATCATTCAAGTTATCAGTTTTAAGTTGACAGGAAAGCGTGTTTTCAAAATGAGTCCGATTCATCACCATTTTGAATTATCAGGATGGTCTGAATGGAAAGTCGTCGTTGTATTTTGGGGAGTGGCATTATTGGCTGCTCTCGTACCGGTCTTTTTGGAGGTCATGTAGATGAAAAATATAGAGCAATTCATAGGGAAAAGAGTGTTGGTTGTTGGTTTGGCTAAAAGCGGTCTCGCAACTGCAGGTTTACTGCGACGTCTTGGAGCGGAGGTAGTGGTTAATGACGCCAAGCCGCTTGAGGGGAATGAGGAAGCCGCTGAACTTCAAGCGCAAGGTGTTGAAGTAATTGGCGGCGGTCATCCAAGTGATTTATTGAAACGGGATTTTGACTTTATCGTGAAAAGTCCAGGGATTCCGTATAGTAATCCATTGATTGCGAAAGCAGTTGCTGCAAATAGTACAATTTGGACCGAAATCGAATTGGCTGGAATAATTAGTGAGGCACCAATCATTGCGATTACCGGTTCAAACGGTAAAACGACAACGACGACTCTGCTTTACCACATGCTGAATATAGGTAAGAAAAAACCGCTTATCGCCGGTAACATCGGAACGGTTGCTTGTACGGTAGCGGAAGAAGCAAAGTCGGATGAAGTTATGGTATTAGAAGCTTCTTCATTTCAATTAGCAGGCACTGAGAATTTTAAGCCTCGAATCGCCATTTTTACTAATTTGTACGAAGCTCATTTAGATTATCACGGTTCGATCGACGAATATTTGGAAGCCAAGTTACAGGTTGCTCGAAATCAAACAATGGATGATTTCCTGATTTACAATGATGATCAAGAGGTTGTGAGCCGATCCGTTGAATCTTTGTCTTCTCAAAAAGTTCCATTTTCTGTGGAAGGGAAAAAAACTACTGGTATTTCGGCCGATGAAGAATGGATTTATTGGTTGGGAGAGCCATTTATTGAAACAAGAATTATCAAATTGCCAGGACGTCATAATCTGGAAAATATCTTGGCGGCAACTGCGGCTGCAATTCTCTCAGGATGTGAAAAGTCGGCTATTGAAAATGTCTTGAGTTCGTTTACGGGTGTCCGTCACAGGATGCAATATGTCAGGGAGCTGAAAGGCCGCACCATTTATAATGATTCAAAAGCAACGAACACTTTGGCCACGAAAAGCGCCTTATCCTCATTCCGCACACCGATTGTCTTAATAGCGGGGGGCTTGGAGCGAGGACATTCCTTTGAGGAATTGCGTCCCTATATGGCCAATGTGCGTGTTGTAGTCGCTATAGGGGAGACTGCCCAGCGTTTTACCGAATTCGCAACGTCGTGCGGTGTCCCACAAACGTTCATTGCTTCTGCTATGCCAGATGCTGTGCAAATTGCTTATGATTCTAGTGCAGAAGATGATGTCATTTTATTATCGCCAAGTTGTGCCAGTTGGGATCAATATCCAAACTTTGAAATCCGAGGAGATCAATTTATTGAAGCAGTAATGAAATTGTAAATGAGTTGTAATAGTAGGAGCGTATAATTGAAAAGCGACTGATTAATTTGCGGAAGGATGCGAACGCTGGAAAGAACATATCGTGCAGTCTTTTTGACATCTGCTTTGTTGCTGTCGGTGATTGGGCTCGTGTTTGTCCAATCGGCGGGTTCTTATTGGGGAGAAGTGCATTATCAGGATTCCTCTCCATTCATCGTCAAGCAAGCGATTTATATGGCTGTTTCTTTAAGTATCGCCTATGCATTATATAGAAGCCCATTGACTTCACATCCAAAATTTTGGACATATTTTTATGTGGGTTCGATCTTGATGTTAGTAGCAGTTTTAATTCCTGGCATTGGAGTTGTGCGAAACGGCTCTCAAAGTTGGATAGCACTCGGACCGATCAGTTTGCAGCCCGCCGAGTTTGTGAAGGTTGCCTTGCTTGGAAAATTGGCCAGCAGTATGAAGCGGAATAAGAAGAAATCTTGGCAATGGCAAGATTTCGCACTCATTTTATTGCCGGCTACTTTAATTATGATGCAACCTGATTTAGGTTCTGCCGTCATAATGATCGTTTCTGCTTTTGTGATTCTTTTCTTAGCGGGCTACCCACTCTCTTTCTTTATTTTTCTTTTTGTTTCGGGAGTGACTGCATTTATCGGGCTGATTTTAGCGGCACCTTACCGATTAGATCGAATAAAATCGTATATCGATCCATGGAATGACCCGTTAGGAACAGGTTTTCAAGGAATTCAATCCTTGTTTGCCATAGCACCAGGCGGATTGTTCGGACATGGACTTGGAAATAGTCGTCAGAAGTTCTTATACTTACCAGAACCTCAAAATGACTTCATCTTTTCGATCATTGCGGAAGAAATCGGTTTTATCGGCGCAGCATCTATCATTTTGCTTTTTATATTATTGTTGGCATCGACATTTGGTATCGCCATTCGGCTGCGTGATTGGAATTCGTTTTTGGTCGTATCCGGTATGGTGTCCATGATTATCTTCCAAACATTTTTAAATATGGGTGTCGTTTCGGGGTTACTGCCCGTTACAGGGGTTACATTACCTTTCATTAGTTATGGCGGTTCATCGCTATTGACAACCTGGCTGGCGGTTGGAACGATCTTACACTTTTCAAAAGGCAAAAGGATGGGCTGAAAGGAGAACAGCGTATGGATAAAGTAATCGATATTGAAGAACGAATCCCATCAATGCGTAAGAAGCGCAGGAGGAAGACGAATAAAAAATTTATTCTACTCGTTTCTTTATTCTTAATTGTTCTCCTTTCATTGCTGTATTTTCAATCTCCATTAAGTGATGTTAAAGATATAACCATCAATGATACGAAGTTATCTGATGGGGCTTTCTACAAAAATCAGAGCGGGTTGTTTACCGGTCAATCATTGTGGGGGTTCCATACAGAGGACATCGAAAAGAGATTATTGAAAATCACAGGTGTAAAAGAAGTCACGGTGTCCAGAAAGTTCCTCAACAACGTCAAGATTACGATTACTGAATGGGAACCGATAGCGTATATAGAAGATAAAGCACGGTATGATTTATTGCTGGTGAACGGGGATCGCATTGAAGCGAATGAGGCAGATTCGCTCTTGCATGCACCTATTCTTTCGGGGTTCACTGAGCCGGATGTGATTGAACAGACGATTCAGCAGCTTCAGAAGATGGACAACTCTGTCTTTGAGTTGATTTCAGAACTTCAATATATTGAGGAAGATAAAATCCGGGTATTCATGAACGATGGATATGAGGTGCACGCGGCGATCATGAGCTTTGCTGAAAAAATGTCCTATTATCCTGAAATTATTGCACAGTTGCCTAAAGAAGAAAAAGGTGTACTGGACATAGAAATCGGTGTGTTCTTTAAAACGTTTACTGACTATTATGCCGAACTGGGACAGGGGGAGGAAGATGGAGAAGAAACCGAAACAATCGAGTAAAAAAAGAGGAAAGCAGTTGCTATACTCTGTCGTCTTCCTTGTGCTCGGCTTCATTCTTGCTTTCTCCTATCGAACGATCGGCAGCAATCATAAAGAGTTGGATGAAGTACAATCCGAACTTTTTTTGCAGGAAGAGCAATATAGAGAAGAGTTAATTGGGCAGCAAGAACGAAATAAAGAATTAACCGACGAATTATTAAGTAAGCAAAAAAAAGTGCATGAATTCGAACAAGATTTTTCCAGCAAGCAGAAAGATCATGCAGTGCTGGTGGATAAAGCGCAAGATTTACGTTTACTATTAGGTGTGATTCCTGCCAAAGGTACAGGCATCAAGGTAACAATGGAAGATTCGGATTATGATCCATCTATACAAAATCCGAACGACTATATTGTCCATGAAAGCCACGTATTACGTGTGGTCAACGAGCTGAAGATAGCGGGTGCTCAAGGCGTGGCAATTAACGGGCAGCGAGTCAATTCCAATTCGTACATAAAATGTACAGGCCCTGTTATTATGATTGATGGCCGGACATTTCCAGCCCCCTTTACAATCGAAGCAATTGGCGACCCGAAAGTGCTGTCTCCTGCTTTGCATTTGAAAGGAGGGGTAATAGACGGACTGCTGAGAGATAATATCGTTGTCACAACAGAGGAAATAAAAGAAATTCAACTACCAGCAATCCGTGATAAAGCCTAATCTTTATTCAGTAGAAGACTCTCACTTCTCTTAGGTTGTGGAATGAATGCGGTTTTATTTCCTGTTCAGAGGGTGTTCAAACGCCAGCTGAACAAAGATCAAGAGGTAGAGGGGGGTTAGAGTGAGTGGGAAAGTAAACTGGAAGTTCACATTAATTTTATGCATTGTCGGCTTCATGCTAGCTTTGCAATACAATTCCATGAACACACCATCTACCCGAGATACAAGAGATATGTGGGCCATCCGTAATGAATTGGCCAAAGAAAAGAAAATTCATTCCGAGTTATTAGGTGAGATACGGGAAGTGGATCAAACGCTTGCTTCCTATACAGAATTAACGAATGAAAAAACAGCTGAAGCTTTGCAGAATACATTGGATAAATTGTACAAACAAGCGGGTTTTATGCCGACCACGGGTCCAGGCTTTGTAATAGAAGTAGCACCATCTCCTGAAAGTATCGCGTTCGGTTATGAAGTGGAGCCTTTATCATCTGAGCTTCTGACCCGGTTTATCAATGTGGTGAATCAATATAAAGGTAATGAATTGGAAATTGATGAGAAACGTTTCACAACACTTAGTTGGATCCGAGATATTAATGGAAAGTTAACCGTTAATGGGGAAAATGTTTCTACACCGCCATTCAAAATCAAAGTCGTATCGCCGACAATCGAGGATAGTAAGAAACTCTACAATCATTTGCTCTCTTCTGCGATACAAGACGAATTTTATTTGGATAACCTTATCCTCACCATCAGTAAGCCGGTAGATCATATAACGTTACAAAGCTGGACGGGTGGTTTCGAAAATCAATTTTTAAAAGAACAAACGAAGGAGGAATGACAATATGTGGCTACCACTGCTTGGGCTGCTCCTTGGCGTTTCACTTGGTTTGCTCTCGGATATTCAAATCCCGCAAGTCTATAATAATTATTTATCCATCGCGATTTTGGCCGCATTTGATACACTGTTTGGCGGAATTCGCGCTCATCTTCAGCAAGTATATGACGACAGAGTATTCGTTTCGGGGTTCTTCTTTAATATTCTCCTTGCAGCAGCTTTGGCATTTATTGGCGTGCATTTAGGCTTAGACCTTTATCTTGCAGCAGTCTTTGCCTTTGGTGTTAGGTTGTTCCAAAACATAGCTGTAATCCGTAGAATTTTGCTGGCAAAGTGGACATCGAGGAAACAAAATTCCAGTACGAATGTCTGACGTAAAACATTTACAGAAGAGGGTGCTGAAAATATTTAGACAAAGTAGTCAAAATACAATAGAATGTAAGTTAATAGTTGCCTTTAGGAGGTGTCAATAATTGAGTCAATCATATAATTATGTATCACTTGATATAGGATCATCCACTATTAAAGTGTTGATCGGAGAAATGGATCATAACTCCCTGCATGTAATCGGTGTGGGAAATGTTCAATCAGCAGGCATTCGAAAAGGTACAATTATTGATATCGATGCAACGGTTCAATCAATTCGAAAAGCAATTGAACAGGCGGAGCGCATGACGGGCTTGAAAATAGAAGACGTTGTTCTCGGAATCCCGGCAAATGGCGTGCAACTTCAAGATGTCAAGGGAGTAGTGGCAGTCAATTCAGAGAACCGTGAAATCACTGATGATGATTTAGAACGCGTCATGAAATCTTCTCAAGTGATGAATGTGCCGCCTGAAAGAGAGATCGTCAATCTTGTCCCTAAACAATTTATTGTAGACGATTATGATGAAATTACTGATCCTCGTGGTATGATGGGGGTTAGATTGGAAATGGACGCAACGTTAATTACGACGTCCAAAACTCTAGTACATAACATTTTACGATGTGTGGAACGGGCGGGATTGCAAATACGTGAGATTTATTTGCAACCTTTAGCAGCAGGTACCTTCGCATTGTCGGAAGACGAAATGAATCATGGAACAGCCTTTATCGATATTGGCGGCGGTTCCACTACGATATCCGTATTTGCAGAAAATCGTTTGGTCAAAACGTCTGTGTTGCCGATCGGCGGAGATCATATTACGAAAGATTTGTCGATTGTTTTAAAGACACCGACTGAACAAGCCAGAATGATTAAGCATCAACACGGACATGCCTTTTATGATGATGCTTCAGATGATGAATTATTTGAAGTGCCGGTAATTGGGGCAGACTCCAAGGATCAGTACAGCCAGCGTTATATTTCTGAAATCATCGGTTCACGTTTAGAAGAATTATTTGATTTGATATTAGAAGATTTATATGAAGCTGGAATACATGACTTGCCTGGCGGAATCGTCATTACCGGCGGCACGGCTAAATTGGATGGTGTTTTACAATTAGCGCGTGAAATTTTCAAGACAAGAGTTCGTCTGTATACGCCAGAATATATAGGTGTAAGAGAACCGATGTATTCCACTGCAGTTGGCTTAATCCGCTATGCATATATGGAAGATGTTTTCTTTGGTCATGAAGAAGGACAGGCTAGTCTGTCTCAAGCGGATGAAGCGGTTTATGAGCCAGCTGAACAAAACACCAAATTGGTCAGACCGAAAAAAGAAAAAGGCGAAGGCTTCATGAAAAAAGCCAAGAAGATGTTTGATAATTTCTTTGAATAAGAAATAGTGTAGACGGGAATTGCAGATAAAGAAGAGGAGGAGTACCAATGCTTGAATTTGAGACGAATGTAGATGCATTAGCAGTAATAAAAGTTATTGGAGTAGGTGGCGGCGGGAACAACGCAGTGAATCGAATGATTGAACACGGGGTGCAAGGCGTTGAATTTATTGCAGTTAACACAGACGCCCAAGCATTGAAACTTTCTTCAGCTGAAGTGAAGTTGCAAATTGGGGAGAAATTGACTAGGGGTCTAGGTGCTGGTGCGAATCCTGAAGTAGGGAAAAAGGCAGCAGAAGAAAGCAAAGAACAAATTGAAGAAGCATTACGCGGAGCAGATATGGTATTTGTTACAGCGGGAATGGGTGGAGGTACGGGTACGGGTGCAGCACCTGTCATCGCTCAAATTGCTAAAGATCTAGGTGCATTGACGGTCGGTGTCGTGACACGTCCATTCACGTTTGAAGGAAGAAAGAGATCGACACAAGCCATCGGTGGAATTACCGGCATGAAGGAAGCTGTCGATACATTAATCGTTATTCCAAATGATAAATTGCTTGAAATCGTCGATAAAAATACACCAATGCTTGAAGCGTTCAGAGAAGCCGACAATGTATTGCGTCAAGGGGTTCAAGGTATTTCCGATCTTATCGCGGTTCCTGGACTTATTAACTTGGACTTTGCAGATGTCAAAACGATCATGTCAAATAAAGGTTCTGCCTTGATGGGGATCGGCATGTCCACTGGAGAAAACAGAGCAGCGGAAGCAGCCAAAAAAGCGATTTCCAGTCCATTGCTTGAAACGTCCATCGATGGTGCAAAAGGCGTCCTGATGAATATTACAGGCGGCTCTAACCTAAGTTTATTTGAAGTACAAGAAGCGGCAGACATCGTAGCGACAGCATCCGATGAAGATGTTAACATGATCTTCGGTTCTGTCATCAACGATAACCTAAAGGACGAAATCATCGTCACAGTCATCGCAACCGGTTTTAACGAAGAACACCTGACAGCACCACGTCCAGGCAGAGGCCCAGGAGTTGGAAGCGGCATTCGTCAACGCGAAAGCAAGCCGGTTCAACAACAGGCACCTACACCAACTAGACGTGAAGAGCCTCGTTACGAGCAACCTGAACCAAGACAGCCACAAACGAACCAACACGAAGAACAACTGGACATCCCAACGTTCTTACGCAACCGTCAACGACGTAAATAATTTATAAACCAAAGCTTTCCACATGAGAATAAGCTCTCTAGTGGGAAGCTTTTTTATTTTGCATGCTCCTGTATCCGATGTATTCAATTTTAGAAGCTTGTTTTGTCCCGTGGCTCGATTTATAGTGGGTTCTGGCAAGAGACGGGGTGTGTACATTGACACCGCTTCGCCGCTCGGAGATTGCCTTCTGCCATGAGCCAACTAGCAAAGAGCGCTAGTTGGCTCATGGCAACGGCCGACCCCGCAGTTGCGGCTACGCTAGTGTGGTTAAAATAATGTGTGTGGTGTTTAATCTAATATCCTCTTTGTTGTTAGTGCTAGCTTGTGAAGAGAATGAACTTCTTTTTTTCTACATGCTAAACGCGGGAGCCATCCGCAAGCGCCGAAGTGAGTTCAGTGAAGTTACTCTTTTTGTTGTTACGTTGCTCGATTTTTTAGAATATCCGAAATAAATACAGGTTTGTACATTATCACCGCTTCGCCGCTGGGGGATTGCCTTCTGCCATGAGCCAACTAGCAAAGAGCGCTAGTTGTCTCACGGCAACGGCCTACCCCTCAGTTGCGGCTACGCTAGAGTGCGTAAAGTGCTTGAGTATAGTATTTAAAAAAGTACTATTACGTTGTCTCGTAGCTCGACTTACAGTGGATTCAGGCAAGGATATAGGGTGTACATTATCATCGCTTCGCCGCAGGGGGATTGCCTTCTGCCATGAGCCAATTAGCAAAGAGCGCTAGTCGTCTCGCGGCAACGGCCGACCCCGCAGTTGCTGCTTCGCTAGTGTGGTTAAAATAATGTGTGTGGTGTTTAATCTAATAACCACTTTGTTGTTAGTGCTAGCTTGTGCAGAAAATGAGCATCCTTTTCTTCCATTTGCTAAACGAAGGCGCCTTACAAGCGGTAGGCGTAGCGACGAGACAGACAGGCGGTCTTCCTGACTGGCTCATCGCAGGAGCCATCCGTCAGCGCCGAAGTAGGTCCAATGACGTTGCTTTGCAATTGAATAAATGCTCTTTTTAAAATTTGAAATTGTTTATCCGAAATACACAATATCTACTTGTACTCGCCAAACGAAGGCGCCTTACAAGCGGTAGGCGTAGCGATGAGACAGGCAGGCGCGCTTCCTGTCTGGCTCATTGCGGGAGCCATCCGCCAGCGCCGAAGTGTGTTCGATGAAATTACTCTGTTCCTGGTCCTGTCTTGCATTTAACTCCACAAGCAAACTACTCAAACTTTGTCGAAGGCTTTGCCGGAAAGCGTCCGCGTCCTGACATTTTTTTTAGGAGGTCCATGATAATCTATTCCTAAGGAGGCCGGCATATGTATGGGGAACTAATGATAGGAATCAACATGCTCTTTAACTACGCCATCCTGTCATTCACGAATAAAGTAGGAAACCATCAGACGAGCAGAAGGAGGCTATGGAGTGCCTCGTTTATCGGAGCCTTCTTTATTACGTTGTTTCCATACTCCATGCTAGCGATCATTGTAACTTTTTTGGGCATGACATATATCGCCTTTGGACAAACGCTCAGCAGTTGGAAAAGCTCCGTCCTTGCGGTCCTAATCGCTGCATTTTTTGCAGGTGGACTTCTGACACTCGTCTATGCAAATGTCCCAACCATGCAGAACAACAACTTATTGTTAATTGCTATCGGACTAACTTATCTCTCACTTTATATTGTGAAAATCAAATGGCTAGATACACGCAAGAACACAAGCTTAATTCGTTATACACTGGATTCCGTCGTGCAACTATGGGGACAATCTATTCCGTTAAAAGTGTTTATTGACACCGGCAATCATTGTATTGAGCCGATTTCAGGAGCTCCTGTACATTTTATTGGATATCAGGCAGTAAAAGAACAGTTACCTGCCGATTTTGCAGATGCTTTGGAAAAATGGAAACCAGACAATTCGCCTGATCTATCTGGATTTCCTTCTGTGTATCAAAAAGATCTACGACTTATCCGCCTACAAACTGTACAGGGTGCATCTTGGACTGTTGGTATCAAATTCAAAAGCTGGTTGGTGGATGAACAGCCATTGCCTTCAGGATATATTGCCCTAACGAAAGAGCAACGTCAATATCCACAAGGCGCATCAGCAATTTTGCAAGTCAGCGCAATGGAAGTGATGAAAGAAGAAAGGAGAACGGATACATGTTAATTGAAGTGAAAAAATGGGTTTCCTTTATCGCAGGTTTTTTTAGAAAAAAGAATGGAACATTTTATATCGGAGGACATGAATCCCTCCCTAAGCCACTGGACAAAGAACAGGAAGCCAAAACAATTCAAGCATTAATGAATGGCGATCCAGCCGCACGTGATACTTTAATTGAGAAAAATTTAAGGTTAGTTGTGTATATTGCAAGACGTTTTGATAATACCAATACGAATATTGAAGATTTGATCAGCATCGGAACAATTGGCCTTATAAAAGCAATCGAAACTTTTAAAGCTGATAAAAATATTAAGCTCGCTACGTACGCATCGCGCTGTATTGAAAATGAAATTTTGATGCATTTACGCAAGACAAGCCGAATGCGTTCAGAGATATCATTCGATGAACCGTTGAATTCAGACGCGGATGGGAATGAATTGCTGCTATCAGATATTCTGGGTACAGATGAAGATATTATTACAGATGATGTTGAAAAAAAGTTGGAACGTCAATATATGATAGATGCGATTCAATGCCTTGATGAGAGAGAGCGATATATTATGGAACAGCGCTTTGGATTGATGGGCACAATGGAAATGACACAGAAGGAAGTTGCGGATTTATTAGGAATCTCACAGTCCTATATTTCAAGATTGGAGAAAAAAATCATTTCCGAGCTTCGTGATCGGCTCAACCAGCCCATTTCTTAATTGGACGTATCGGTAGAAATTGGCGATTCTCTAAACCGCATATTCTAATGCGTTGAGGACAAACTACTTTGTACACTCACCTATAGAATGCGGAGGAAAAGCCAATGGTACGTACAAGAGTAGAAATTTGTGGAATCAATACGTCCGAGCTGCCATTATTAACAAGCGATGTGATGAAAGAAACATTCATTCGTTTGCAAAGCGGCGACGAATTTGCCAGAGATGAATTGGTGTTTGCGAATTTGCGGCTCGTACTTAGTCTTGTTCAGCGTTTTAACTATCGTGGTGAACAGGCTGACGATTTATTCCAAGTAGGATGTATTGGTTTGTTGAAAGCCATCGACAATTTTGATTTAAAGCACAATGTTCGATTTTCCACTTATGCCGTGCCGATGATCATCGGAGAAATCAAGCGGCACCTAAGGGATCATCATGCTGTTCGTGTATCCAGGTCCTTGCGTGACATCGCTTATAAAGCCATAAAAGCAAAAGAAGAGTATATTAATGAACATCAACATGAACCACGTATTTCAGATTTAGAAAAAATAACGGGCATCCCGGAAGAAGATATTCTTTTCGCACTTGATGCTATTCAAGACCCGATGTCTTTACACGAACCGATGAACAGCGATGGCGGAGATCCAATCTACATGATGGACCAGCTGCAAGATCAACGTGTCTCAGAAGAACGCTGGATGACCTATGTCTCCATAAAAGAAAGTGTAGAAGAGCTAAATGAACGCCAACAACTTATTGTTTCAAAAAGATTCTATTTAGGCCAAACGCAAACCGAAATAGCCAAAGAACTTGGAATATCACAGGCGCAAATCTCGCGTATTGAAAAACATGCAATGGATAAAATCCGTCTGGGGATTGAACAAAAGAACAGCTAAAAGGTTGATTGAACATTTTAATAGCATTTTATGAAGTTGGGAATACAACGAAGCATAAGAAGTATATCATCTGTCACAATGCCAAAGGGTATTGTGGCAGCTTTTTACGTTCTCGATAAAACACACTAAGCATAGTATGAAATAAGGAGGCGGAGTTATGCGTTTTTCTAGTTTACAAAAGAAAGAAGTCATCGAACTAAAAAAAGGATCCTTTCTTGGATTCGTACAAGACGCCACCATCGACATTGAAAGTGGAAAAATCGACAAACTGCACATCGGCGAAATACAGCGTTCATTTTTCTCAGACGCCAAATCAAAAGGCGTACAGAAGGTTGGCTATGAAGACGTCATGACGATCGGCAAAGATATTATCCTTGTCCAGAAGAAACACCCAAATTGATGACTAATCGTTGATATCCAACGCCTCGCTTGATACAATGAAGCAAAGAAGAAGAAAAGTAGTGATATTGTGAAATTAATAGAACAAAGGTTAGCAACTATACAGCAGCAAATTAACGAAGCATGTGAGAAAGCAAAGCGAAATCCAGAAGATATCACCTTAATCGCGGTTACCAAATCGGTATCGTCCAAAAGAGCGCAGGCCTTAGTGGATATCGGAGTGGAGGATTTAGGTGAAAACCGATTGGAAGGGCTGCTGGAAAAGCAAAAGAATATTCAAAACCCAGTGAACTGGCATTTTATTGGGAACTTACAAACTCGCAAAGTTAAAGAGCTGATTCATACTATTCACTGTCTGCATTCTGTAGATCGTATGAGCCTTGCGAAAGAAGTGAATAAACGGGCTGAACAGCCCATGGACTGTTTTGTACAAGTCAATGTGTCTGGCGAAGAGTCTAAATCAGGTATTGAACCAGAGGCAGTTGAAGCATTTATTGAACAATTGGCAGCCTTTGAAAACATACATGTGATCGGCTTGATGACAATGGCTCCGAATACTGATGACGAATGCGCCATACGCAATGTGTTTAGCTCTTTACGTGAATTGCGTGATAAAATTGCCGCGAAACAATTATCTTATGCTCCGTGTACAAAGTTATCGATGGGAATGTCAAATGACTTCACAATCGCGATTGAAGAAGGTGCAACACACATACGCATCGGCACAGCATTAGTCGGATCAGAAAGCGAGGAAGATGAATGAGCCTCAAGAAACGATTTGAAAAATTGTTTTGGTTGGAAGAAGAGGAAACTGTTAATGAACCTCAAAGTAAACAGCCAATGGTCAATCAACCGCCTGCCCGTAAAGAAATGAAAAAAACCAATGTGAAAAAACAAGCAATAGAACCAACTCCAACTACACCGGTTATCAGTTTGCAAAGTGTCCAAAAGTCTTCAAAAGTGATTTTAGTGGAGCCGCGTGCTTATGCGGAAGCACAGGATATCGCAGAGCATCTAAAAAACAAGCGTTCGGTAGTAGTGAATTTGCAACGAATTGAGCGAGATCAGGGTTTCCGCATTATCGATTTTCTGAGCGGTACCGTATATGCGCTTGGGGGAGATATTCAACGGGTAGGGACGGATATATTTCTCTGTGCACCTGAGAACGTGGAAGTAGCTGGCTCAATTACAGAATTTATATCAGAGTAATTGTGATTCTGCTATCTGCCAGGACTACAACTTCTGTGGAAATTAAGCTTGAACAATTTTGAATGAGGTGTACATGTCATTATGATCGTATTATTGAACAATGCGTATTTACTAATCTCAGGAGCACTCCAAGTATATTCCATCCTATTGGTGATTTATATTTTGATGTCTTGGGTACCATCGACGCGAGAAACCAAATTTGGTCAAATTTTAGGTAAGCTCACAGAACCTTATCTAGGATTTTTCCGAAAGTTCATTCCGCCACTTGGAATGATTGATATTTCTCCAATCGCAGCAATTTTTGCATTACAGTTAATCGGCCGGGGTATCGGGCAGATTTATTTAATACTTTTCAGAGCACTCGTCTGAACTAAGAGTTTTAATTCCACAACGGAAATCCTCACAGGGGTGAGGATTTTTTTGCATAAGGAGAATGTTTGCCATGGAATCATTTTTCCAGCATTTTCGAAAAGAAGAACAACCATTCATTGAAAAAGTGAATAGCTGGGTGAAAGAGGTTGAGGATACGTATGCGCCTAAATTGACGGAGTTCTTGGATCCCCGGCAGCGATTTATTACGAAATCCATTGTCCGAAATTCTGATCTTGTAATGGCTTCAGAAGGAGGTTTTCCTGATGCCGAGCGCAAACGTGTCTTGATTTATCCTGATTACTACACGCCATCAGAGGATGACTTTCAAATTAGTTTGTATCAAGTTCAATATCCACAGAAATTTGTCAACATGAAGCATTCACAACTTCTCGGTTCGTTATTATCTCTCGGTATTGATCGTTCCAGATTTGGCGATATACGGATTACGGAAGAAGCCGTACAATTTGCGGTAACAGCAGAGGTTTCCGAATACATCCATGTCAATTTCACGCAAGTCGGCAAGGTGAAGGTTTCCGTACAGCCTGTTTTGAATGCAGCCGAAGTGATAGATGTTCAGGAAGAGTGGACAGAAGAGATGCACATTATCAGTTCTCTCCGTTTAGATACAGTGGTTGCTTCATTGGCGAAATGTTCAAGAGCCAAAGCTTCTTCTCTCATCAAAGGAGAGAAAGTCAAAGTGAACTGGGCGATAATCGATCAGCAAGCTTTTGAAGTAGAGGAACAGGATATCCTGTCTGTCAGGGGCTTCGGACGCTATAAAATAATCGGTATAGAAGGAAGAACGAGGAAAGACAAGATCCGCGTTGTGATTGGTGCATTAGTCTGATAGAGAAAACCTTGATAAAATCAGAAATATAGTGTTTAATCAAGTAGTACAGAATTATAAGAATCAAAGCGAGATGGATCAGACGGAAAGGAGAAAGCATTTCATGGCTTTAACCCCTACGGATATACATAACAAAGCATTCAGTACGAAATTTCGTGGCTTTGATGAAGATGAGGTCAACGAGTTTTTAGAGCAAATTATGAAAGACTATGAGAACGTTTTGAAGAAAAATGAAGAGCTGCAACAAGTTATCATAAATAATGAAGCAAAAATTGCCCATTTCAATACAATTGAAGAAACTTTGCAAAAGTCCATATTAACAGCTCAAGAAGCAGCTGAGGACGTGCGTAGAAATGCGATACAGGAATCAAAATTAATTATTAAAGAATCAGAAAGAAATGCAGATCGCATTGTTAATGACGCATTGGCGCGAGCAAGAAAGATTGCAATGGAAGTGGAAGACTTGAAAAAACAGTCGAAAGTCTTCAGAAGCCGTTTTAAAATGATGGTGGAAGCGCAGCTTGATTTGATTCAGATGGATGATTGGGATCAATTGCTTAAGTATGAACTAGATACATCGAGCCTGGAAAGTGCTTCTGACGAGAAATAATAAGAAGCTTGACAATTCAAATCGACATTCCTATACTTACACTAATTAGTTAAAGAAGAAGCGATGAAAGAGAGAGTACTTTCAGACTTTGCCGATAGCGAGCCGGGGGTGGTGGAAGCCTGGTGGAGAAGCTGAGAAGAAAATCACTCTTGAGCTGGATTATGGATATGTACATGATCCCGGTCACACTGCCGTTACTAAGTGTCTAAGCGGCAATTGTATTGTACGATTGCAAGTAGGGTGGTACCGCGAGAATATCCTCGTCCCTTTTTGGGATGGGGATTTTTTTAATTACCGAAAGCAATTAATGATACTTTGGACGTAATTTTATGGAGGAGGATTCGGAATGGAATACAAAGATACATTGCTTATGCCGAAAACGGAGTTTCCGATGCGTGGAAATTTACCGAATAACGAACCGAAAATGCAAGAGAAGTGGGATGAAGAGAATATTTATCAAAAAGTCCAGGAACGTACAGCGGGCAGACCGTTTTTTGTTCTGCATGACGGACCGCCGTATGCGAATGGAGATCTACACATGGGGCATGCCCTCAATAAAGTTTTAAAAGATATTATCGTTCGATATAAGTCGATGTCAGGATTCCATGCTCCATATGTACCAGGCTGGGATACACATGGCTTGCCGATTGAGCAGGCCCTTGTCAACAAAGGCGTGGACCGTAAAAAAATGAGCGTTGCGGAATTCCGTAAAATGTGTGAAGACTATGCGTATGAGCAAATCAATAATCAACGCACACAATTTAAGCGTTTAGGTGTACGTGGTGATTGGGAAAATCCATATATTACGTTAAAACCTGAATTTGAATCTCGTCAAATTCAAGTATTCGGTGAAATGGCGAAAAAAGGGTATATCTATAAAGGGTTAAAACCTGTTTATTGGTCCCCTTCAAGTGAATCTGCTCTAGCGGAAGCCGAAATCGAATATAAGGATAAGAAATCACCATCTATTTACGTCAGCTTCCCAGTCCGTGACGGCAAAGGCGTACTTGCAGAAGATGTAAAATTCCTAATCTGGACGACAACGCCTTGGACGATTCCAGCAAACCTTGGTATTTCGGTTCATCCAGCATTCACTTATGCAGTAGTGAATGTTAATGGTGAAAAACTCGTTGTGGCGAAAGAGCTAGTGGAGTTTTTGGCGAAAGAGTTAGAGTGGGAAAACTACTCAATAGAGCAAGAATTGCCAGGTGCGGATCTTGATCGTATCGTTGCGAAGCATCCATTCTATGATCGCGACTCACTTATCATGCTTGGGGAGCACGTAACAGCAGATGCAGGAACAGGCTGTGTCCACACAGCGCCTGGTCACGGGGAAGACGACTTCTATGTGTCCAAATCTTATGGCATCGACGCGTTATCTCCAATTAATGACCGCGGTGTGATGACAGAAGAAGCACCTTATTTTGCAGGTATGTTCTATGAGGATGCGAATAAAGCTGTAACAGAGAAGTTGGAAGAAGTAGGCGCGCTTAAAAAGCTTTCCTTTATCACACACTCGTATCCGCATGACTGGCGGACGAAAAAGCCGGTTATTTTCCGTGCAACAGCTCAATGGTTTGCTTCGATCGAATTGTTTAGAAGTGACTTGCTGGAAGCGATCCGAAATACGAAGTTTACTCCATCTTGGGGTGAAACGCGTCTATTTAACATGGTTCGTGACCGTGGAGATTGGTGTATTTCTCGTCAACGTGTGTGGGGGGTTCCGATTCCTGTGTTTTATGCGGAAAATGGAGATGCCATTTTAACGGACGAAACGATCAGCCATGTGGCGAAATTATTCCGGGAGCACGGTTCCAATGTTTGGTTTGAACGTACAGCAAAAGAATTATTGCCTGAAGGCTTCACTCATGAAGGAAGTCCAAACGGTGAGTTTACAAAAGAAACGGATATCATGGACGTTTGGTTTGATTCTGGGACGACGCATCAAGGCGTGCTGGAAGAGCGTGACGACCTTGTCTATCCAGCTGATCTGTATCTGGAAGGTTCTGACCAGTATCGCGGATGGTTCAACTCGTCATTGACAACAAGCGTTGCGATTAATGGTATTGCACCATATAAAGGCCTTTTAAGCCACGGTTTCACGCTGGATAAAGATGGCCGTAAAATGAGTAAGTCTCTTGGCAATGTCATTGTGCCGGCGAAAGTCATCAACCAATTGGGCGCTGACATTGTGCGTCTATGGGTTTCATCTGTTGACTATACGGCGGACGTTCGAGTTTCTGATTCCAACTTTAAGCAAGTTTCGGAAGTATACCGTAAGATTCGTAATACAATTCGTTTCTTGCATGGTAACGTAGCCGATTTTGATCCGTCAGCAGACCGTGTATCATTTGAAGAAATGCGCCCAGTTGATCAGTATGTCTATGTGAAGCTTCAAGACTTGATCAAAGAGGTACGTACTGCATATGATCACTATGAATTTGCAGGTGTTTATCATGCGGTTAATAATTTCTGCACAGGCGTCTTAAGTTCTTTCTACTTGGATATCGCAAAAGATGTCGTGTATATCGAAGGAGTCAACCACCCGCATCGCCGCGCTATGCAAACGGTTATGTATGATACGTTGATCACATTAGTCAAACTAATCACGCCGATCTTACCGCATACAGCAGATGAAATGTGGAACTACTTGAATGTGAAGGAAGCGGACAGTGTACAATTGACAGATATGCCAGAAGCAGATGAAAAGGGCGAGGTAGCAGATAAACTGCGCGAGCGCTTTGATCATTTGATGGCTATCCGTGATGATGTATTGAAAGCGTTGGAAGAAGCGCGAAATGCAAAAGTCATCGGTAAATCACTCGAAGCAAAAGTCACCGTCGTACTTCCAGAAGATCAACAAGGTCTTCTTCAAGCAAGCGATATTGACTTCGCTCAGTTCTTTATTGTCTCCACTTTTGAAGAAAGCAAAAATACTGAGCTTCCGAATGCCCTGAAACTAGACCGTGCAACTGTACTAGTCGAACCGGCGGAAGGCGAGAAATGTGAACGTTGCTGGACCATCTCTACAACTGTAGGAGAAGATACAACTCACCCGGCATTATGTGCACGATGCGCATCCGTTGTGAAAGAGAACTATGCGTAAGCAATCTTGATGCAAAAGCCATCATCATCTACTTAAGGATGACGATGGCTTTTGCTTTTGATCAATGAAAATTGATAAGAGTAAATTAAGCAGGTTTTGTGTTAAAATGAATAAGACATTTGCTGGACGGAGGTAGACGAAGTGATCGTTTATTATGCAATCGCTGCCCTGGTCATAGGATTGGACCAATTGACGAAGTGGCTAGTAGTGAAGAATATGGAGCTCGGCGAACAAATATCTATATGGGATCCTTATTTTGGCTTCCTTTCGCACCGTAACCGAGGTGCAGCGTGGGGGATGCTGGAAGGGAAAATGTGGCTATTTTATATCGTAACCATTGTCGTTGTCGTAGCTATTATTTATTTTTTTCATACAGAAGGGAAAAAAGATCGGCTTCTTGGTGTCAGCTTGATGTTATTGCTTGGCGGAGCGATCGGAAATTTCATCGACCGATTATGGAGAGGTGAAGTCGTTGATTTCGTAGATGTACTGATTCCTGTCATCCGCTACGACTTTCCGATTTTCAATGTGGCAGACGCTGCCCTGACAATTGCCGTCGTATTAATCTTATTACACGTAATACTCGATGAGAAAAAGAAAAAGAAAAAAGGTGTCTCTTAATGGAAAGATTTGAATATGAAATTACAGAAGAAACAGCTGGCAATCGAATTGACAAAGCACTCGCTTTACTACAGCCTGATTGGTCTCGGACACAGATCCAGCAATGGGTGAAAGATGAACGCATCCAAGTGAATGGCAGCTTCATGAAATCGAATTATAAAGTGAAAACTGGAGATGTTGTCTCTGTAGAACAGCCAGAACCTGAGGCATATGATATTGAAGCAGAAGACTTAAATCTCGAAATCGTTTATGAGGATCAAGACGTCCTTGTGGTCAATAAGCCAGTCGGAATGGTCGTACATCCTTCCCCTGGACATCTATCGGGAACGCTGGTCAATGGATTGATGCATCAGTGTACGGATCTGTCGGGGATCAACGGTGTGATGAGACCGGGTATTGTACACCGGATCGATAAAGACACATCTGGATTGTTGATGGTCGCAAAAAATGATAAAGCACATGTATCGTTAGTTGATCAACTCGTGGAAAAATCCGTCAACCGTGTCTATACGGCTCTTGTTCACGGCCATATTCCTCACGATAATGGAACGATCGACGCTCCGATCGGAAGAGATCCGCGAGATCGTCAAAAAATGGCGGTAGTGGATAACGGAAAAAACGCAGTGACCCATTTTAAAGTATTAGAGCGTTTTGGCGATTATACATTGGTTGAATGCAGATTAGAAACAGGGAGAACGCATCAAATTCGTGTCCATATGAAATACATCAGTTATCCGTTAGTTGGCGATCCCAAATACGGTCCGAGGAAAACAATTGATTATGGCGGACAAGTCTTACATGCTGGAACGGTTGGTTTCCAACATCCTTCTACAGGTGAGTACATGGAGTTTACGGCTCCATTGCCTGAAAATTATCAACAGTTGCTAAATGAATTACGTGCACATTAAGCGTTGACAAATACAAACGGCTAGCTGTATACTCGATAAAGCAATTGAATAGCGATACCTTTAAAGTCAGTCCTGTGAGGCTGGGAAGGTTGCACGGAAATACATGAGACTTACTGCGGTAAGAATCACTGTATGCTTTTTTCTGCACGTCTGCCCTCCTGTCTACTCTGACTGGAGGGTTTTTCTTATGGATAAATACACATAACGGAAAGGGGAACTAAAAAATGGCAGAGAAAGCAACGATACTAGATGATCAAGCGATCACACGAGCGGTAACAAGGATTGCACATGAGGTCATTGAGAAAAATAGAGGGATTGATGATTGTATAGTGGTCGGTATCAAAACGAGAGGTGCAATTTTAGCTAAACGTTTAGCCGAAAAGATTGAGCAAATCGAAGGCAAGCCGATCAAGACGGGAGAACTCGATATCACCCTATATCGTGATGATCTTCAGTTGAAACATGAACAGGCGGAAGCATTAGTGCAGCAAGTAAATATAGCGCACGATGTTTCAGATCAAAAAGTAATTTTAGTTGATGATGTGCTGTATACAGGACGGACGGTTCGAGCAGCACTCGATGCAATTATGGATCTTGGAAGACCTTCATCAATCCAATTGGCTGTACTCGTGGACAGAGGACACAGGGAATTGCCGATTCGGCCGGATTTTGTAGGGAAGAACATTCCGACTTCGAGTGAAGAACGAGTTGTTGTAAGCATGACAGAAACGGACGGAACAGACGGAGTAACGATTCATACACGCACATTATAAGCGGCTGGAGGACAGGATAAATGAGTGAAAAAGTATTAGATGTAAATGAAAAACCGCAACCGGTGAGATGGCTGGCATTGAGTTTGCAGCACATGTTTGCGATGTTCGGCGCAACAATTTTAGTGCCTCAACTTGTGGGATTAAGCCCGGCAATCGCTTTACTGACAAGCGGTATAGCCACACTCGTATTTATCGCAGTGACGAAGTTTCAAGTGCCGGCATACTTAGGTTCTTCCTTCGCCTTTATCATCCCAATTCAGATTGCGACCACAACTGGCGGAATCGGCAGTGCGATGATCGGGAGTATGTTCGTCGCATTGGTCTACGCGATTGTCTCCCTTGTGATATGGAAGACGGGCTATCGCTGGATCATGAAAATTTTACCGCCGATTGTTGTCGGACCTGTCATCATGGTCATCGGATTGGCAATTGCACCAACCGCCATCAACATGGCCAGTATGATTCAAGTGGATGGTCAGGATGTATACAGCGGCTTGCATTTTTCAGCAGCCTTGGTAACACTTGCTTCAGCGGTTTTCTGCTTAATGTTCTTTAAAGGTATCATCAGTTTAATGCCCGTGTTGATCGGAATTGTAGTCGGGTATATTTATTCAGCAGCGATTGGGATCTTGGACTTCAGCCAAGTTGTCGAGGCGAAGTGGTTTGCAGTGCCGGACATGCTGATTCCCGGTGTGGACTATTCGTTTGTAGTGACGCCGACCTTACTGATTATTATGGTACCGATTGCGATCGTGACGATTGCAGAACATATCGGACACCAGCTTGTACTAGGTAAAGTGGTGGAAAGAAATTACATCGATAATCCAGGTTTGCATAGATCATTGCTCGGCGATGGGATTGGCACATTGATCAGTGGAATGGTCGGAGGTCCGCCAAAAACTACTTATGGAGAAAATATTGGTGTGCTGGCGATCACTCGTGTATATAGTGTTTACGTAATTGTCGGAGCTGCAGTATTTGCGATTTTCTTCTCTTTCTTAGGAAAAGTAATGGCCTTGATCGCCACGATACCTCAAGCAGTGTTAGGCGGAATTTCCATTCTGCTGTTTGGTATAATCGCTTCTTCTGGAATGCGTATGCTGATTGATCACAAAATCGATTTTGACAATCAACGGAATTTGGTTATCGCATCGATTATTCTAGTAATTGGAATCGGCGGAGCTACAATCAAATTCAGCCCGACTTTTGAAGTAGGCGGGATGGCGTTAGCGGCGATTGTTGGAGTAGTACTCAACTTGGTGTTGCCAGGGAGAAAAGACGATACGTTAATGGATGAATAAAAGAAATTAGATAGAATGAATTGCAATAAATGCCTGCACTTCATGAGGGAGGAACATCCGATGGAACATTTAGTTTCAATGAAAGACCTGACAGTGGAAGAAATCATGTTGATACTTGATCGAGCGGCGATTTTTAAACGCCTGGGCTTCCGTGAACTGCCAGGAACCTACACTGTGTGCAATCTGTTTTTCGAGCCAAGCACAAGAACAAAAACGAGCTTTGAAATGGCGGAACGAAAAGTTGGAGCGCAAATCATCCCATTTGAGACTAGTTTCTCCAGTACATTAAAGGGGGAAACGTTATATGACACGATCCGAACGTTGGAGGCAATCGGCTTGGACGCACTTGTTATCCGGCATCCGTCCGATGGCTTTTATGAAGAATTGATTGATCGAACGAATGTAGCGATCATCAATGCGGGTGACGGTTCAGGTCAACATCCGACACAATCTTTATTGGACCTTTTCACAATCCAGGAGGAGTTCGGAAGTTTCGAGGGGCTGAAGGTGCTGATTGCAGGAGATATCTCACATAGCCGTGTGGCGCGGTCCAACGCAGAAGCTCTGCAGAAACTAGGTGCCGATGTCACATTCCTCTGTCCACCAGAATGGGCAGGAGAATTTGAAAGTGTGGATAACTGGGATGAAGTCATTGAAACGAGCGATGTTGTCATGCTTCTCCGTGTACAGCATGAACGCCATAATACAGAAATGGCCTATACGAAAGCGGCTTATCATGAACAGTACGGTTTGACAGTAGAACGCGCAGGCAGAATGAAAAGCGAAGCAATCATCATGCATCCGGCACCTGTCAATCGAGATGTGGAGATCGCGGATTGCTTAATTGAAAGTCCTCAATCACGTATTTTTAAACAAGTCGAAAACGGCGTCTATATTCGAGCAGCTGTTCTAGAATTAATTTTGAAGGGGCGGAAATAACATGAACACTTTAATTCAAAATGTCCAAATGGTAAGCGAAGAAGGCCAGATCGTAGTAACAGACGTGAAAATCTCAGAAGGAAAGATTACAGAAATCGGTAGCCAGTTACCGACAGCTGATTGTGAAATCATTGAAGGACAAGGGTTGTTGCTATCTCCAGGTCTGATTGACGTACATGTCCACTTGAGAGAGCCGGGTGGGGAGCATAAGGAAACGATCGCAACTGGAACGGCAGCTGCAGCAAAAGGCGGGTATACAACGATTTGTTCGATGCCTAATACACGGCCAGTGCCGGACACGATTGAAAATATCGAAAAAATTAATAAATTGATTGAAGATCATGCGAAAATTCGCGTGTTGCCATACGCATCTATCACCATTCGAGAAGCTGGAAAAGAGCGGACCAATCTTGCGGAATTAAAAGACCATGGCGCATTTGCTTTCACAGATGACGGAGTGGGCGTTCAAGAAGCAGGAATGATGTACGAAGCAATGCAAGATGCTGCGGCTATCAATATGCCGATTGTAGCGCACTGTGAAGACAATACATTGATCTATGGCGGCGCGATGCACGAAGGGACGCGCAATAAAGAGCTTGGGTTGCCGGGTATCCCATCCATCGCAGAGTCAGTACATATTGCGAGAGATATTTTATTAGCAGAAGCAGCAGGCGCGCACTACCATGTTTGCCACGTCAGCACGAAAGAATCCGTACGGACGATTCGTGATGCGAAAAAAGCTGGAATCCATGTGACAGGGGAAGTAAGTCCGCACCACTTGTTGCTAACGGAAAACGATGTGCCGGGGGATGATGCTGACTGGAAGATGAATCCTCCACTGCGCTCTGAAGAGGACCGCGAAGCATTGCGTCAAGGGTTGCTAGACGGTACATTGGATTGCATCGCTACGGACCATGCACCACATACGGCAGAGGAAAAATCTGTCGGATTCGCGAAAGCACCATTTGGCATCACTGGATTCGAAACAGCATTTCCTTTATTGTACACACATTTCGTAAAACCGGGTCACTGGACTCTGAAGCAATTGCTTGACTGGATGACGATTAAACCGGCAGAAGTATTCGGTTTGCCTTATGGAAAAATTGAAGTAGGAGCAACAGCTGATTTAGTTTTAATTGATTTGGAGAAAGAGCAAAAAATCGATCGTACAACGTTTGTGTCAAAAGGGAAAAACACGCCATTTGACGGCTGGGATTGCACTGGATGGCCTGTAATGACAATTTTCGGTGGAAACATCGTTTGGAAGGATGGTCAATGATGAAAAAAAGATATTTAGTTTTAGAAGATGGCTCTATTTTTGAAGGGAAAGCATTTGGAGCGGATAGTGCTTCATTAGGAGAAGCTGTATTTGCAACAGGAATGACCGGTTATCAGGAAACGATCTCTAACCCTTCAGGCTGTGGACAAATCGTCGTCATGACGTATCCCTTAATCGGAAACTATGGCATCAACCGGGATGATTACGAATCCATTGATCTGGCGATTAATGGTTTAGTCGTCAGAGAATTAACGGAAGAGCCGTCCAACTTCCGCAGTGGAATGACGTTAGGTGATTTGCTTTCATTAAAAGGTATTCCGGGAATCCAAGAAATCGATACAAGAAAACTGACCCGTCTACTGCGCGATAAAGGTGCATTAAAAGGAAAACTAACTGCTGCTGGCGAAGACATCAATTTGGATGAGGTCCTGGCAGAAGTTCAAGGCTATGAAGTGCCGACGAACCTTGTGGCAAAAGTTTCAACTAAACGTCCATATCCAAGCCCGGGCTTAGGGAAACGTGTAGTCGTCATCGATTACGGAATCAAGCATGGCATTTTACGTGAACTGAATAAGAAGGATTGCGATGTCATTGTCGTGCCTTACGATACATCCGCTAAAGAAATCCTAGCGCTGTTCCCAGACGGCATTTTATTATCAAACGGTCCTGGGAATCCGCAAGATGTCGAAGGTGCTGTTGAGACAATCAAAGAATTGCTTGGCAAGAAACCAATCTTCGGTATCGGGCTGGGCCATCAATTATTTGCACTCGCGTGCGGAGCAAAAACAGCTAAAATGAAAAACAGCCATATTGGCGGCAACTATCCGGTAAAAGATTTGGAGACAAACCGTACCGATCTGACATCACAAAGTCATGGCTATGAAGTGCTGGAAGATTCTTTAGCAGGAACTGGCCTAATAGTTACACATAAAGCGTTGAATGATGGCTGTGTTGAAGGTGTAAGCAGTGAGCAATATGAAGCTTTTTCTGTACAGTTCCATCCTGAAGCTTCACCCGGACCACAAGATGCAAGTTATTTATTCGATCGTTTCATTCAGCAAATGACTGCAAGCAACCGAAAGGAGAATACCAATGCCTAAACGTCAAGATATAAAATCCATCCTCGTCATCGGCTCAGGTCCGATTGTCATCGGCCAAGCCGCAGAATTCGACTATGCAGGTACACAAGCATGTCTTTCCTTAAAGGAAGAGGGCTACCGCGTCATTTTAATCAACTCGAATCCAGCTACAATCATGACGGATACAGAAGTTGCAGATAAAGTATACATTGAACCGATTACTCTAGATTTCGTCAGCCGAATCATCCGCAAGGAGCGTCCTGATGCACTGCTGCCTACATTAGGCGGACAGACAGGCTTGAACATGGCGATCGAACTTCAAGAATCAGGAATTTTGGATGAACTTGAAATTGAGATTCTTGGTACAAAACTGGATGCGATCCATAAAGCAGAAGATCGCGACTTATTCCGTAATTTAATGAATGAAATGGGCGAACCTGTTCCGGAAAGTGACATTATTCATAACCTTGAGGAAGCTTATGCATTCGTCGGAAAAATAGGCTATCCTGTGATCGTGCGCCCGGCATTTACGCTTGGCGGAACAGGTGGAGGTATTTGTCACAACGATGAGGACTTAGAAGAAATTGTGGCGAGCGGCCTGAAATATAGTCCAGTGACTCAATGTCTACTTGAAAAATCCATTGCAGGCTTTAAAGAGATCGAATATGAAGTAATGCGCGACTCGGCGGATAATGCCATCGTCGTATGTAATATGGAGAACGTCGATGCTGTAGGGATCCATACAGGCGATTCCATCGTTGCTGCTCCATGCCAGACTTTGACGGATCGTGAAAATCAAATGCTGCGTAACGTGTCATTACGGATTATCCGTGCCTTGAAAATTGAAGGCGGCTGTAACGTTCAGCTGGCACTTGATCCACATAGCTTTGATTATTACATCATTGAAGTGAATCCACGAGTGAGCCGTTCATCTGCACTGGCTTCTAAAGCAACGGGTTATCCAATTGCGAAACTGGCTGCGAAAATTGCTGTCGGACTGACGCTAGATGAAATGATGAACCCGGTTACCGGTAACACATATGCTTGCTTTGAGCCAACGCTTGATTATGTTGTAACGAAAATTCCGCGCTGGCCTTTCGATAAGTTCGAATCTGCTAAACGGAATCTTGGCACTCAGATGAAAGCAACAGGAGAAGTTATGGCGATGGGCCGTACTTTTGAAGAGTCCATCTTAAAAGCAGTTCGTTCACTTGAAACTGGTCAATTTGATCTTTCATTGCCAGGCGGCAGCGAGATGTCGGATGAATGGATCGAAAAACGAATCCGTAAAGCTGGAGATGAGCGCCTATTCTTCATCGGTGAAGCATTGCGCCGCGGTGTGACGATTGAAACGCTGCACGAATGGAGTGCAATCGACTTATTCTTCTTACGAAAATTTGAAAATATTGTGCGCTACGAACAGGCATTGAAAGATCATCCATTTGACCAAGAAGTTGCTCACAAAGCAAAGCGTCTAGGATTTGCAGATGCGATTGTGGCGCAACTTTGGAATACGACAGAACGTGAAGTCTATAACTGGAGAAAAGAGCAAGAATTGATCCCTGTCTATAAAAAAGTAGATACATGTGCGGGTGAGTACGAATCCGACACTCCATACTTCTATGGTACGTATGAAGATGAAAATGAATCTGTAAAATCTGATAAGAAAAGTGTTGTCGTTCTTGGTTCCGGCCCAATCCGTATCGGTCAAGGCGTGGAGTTTGACTATGCAACGGTGCACTGTGTCTGGGCGATCCAAGAAGCAGGCTACGAAGCGATCATCGTCAATAACAACCCAGAGACTGTTTCAACTGACTTCTCCATCTCTGACAAGCTATATTTTGAGCCGCTGACAATTGAAGATGTCATGCACATTATCGATTTAGAGCAGCCGGAAGGAGTCATTGTACAGTTTGGAGGACAAACGGCGATTAACTTGGCGGCTGAACTGGAAGCACGTGGTGTGAAGATTCTCGGGACGTCCCTTGAAGATATCGACCGTGCGGAAAACCGTGACAAGTTCGAACGTGCGCTTCACGAAATCGGCGTTCCCCAGCCACTTGGAAAAACGGCGTTATCTGTTCCGGAAGCAGTTGTGATAGCCAATGAAATCGGCTATCCAGTACTCGTTCGTCCTTCTTACGTATTAGGTGGTCGTGCGATGGAAATCGTCTATCATGAACAAGAATTGCTGCAATACATGGAAAATGCGGTGAAAGCAAGTCCTGAGCACCCAGTATTAATCGACCGTTATTTAACAGGTACAGAGATTGAAGTAGATGCGATCTGTGACGGCGAGACGGTATTGATTCCAGGAATTATGGAACATATCGAACGCGCAGGCGTACACTCAGGTGACTCGATCGCTGTCTATCCGCCGCAAAATCTTTCCCAATCAATGATCGAAACGATTGCGGATTACACGAAGCGTTTGGCTCTAGGGTTGAATATCCGAGGGTTGCTCAATATCCAGTTCGTCATTTCGGAAGGTCAGGTATATGTCATTGAAGTGAACCCGCGTTCCAGCCGGACAGTACCATTCCTAAGTAAAATCACGAATATTCCAATGGCCAATGTCGCTACCCAGTCAATTTTAGGTAAATCAATTGCACAACAAGGCTTTACAGACGGACTTGCAGACGCTCCAGAGGGTGTCTATGTAAAAGTACCAGTCTTCTCCTTTGCGAAACTGCGTCGTGTAGATATCACGCTCGGACCTGAGATGAAATCGACAGGTGAAGTAATGGGGAAAGACAGCACTCTCGAAAAAGCACTTTATAAAGGCTTAGTCGCTGCAGGCATGGAAGTGAAGGAATACGGTTCGGTCTTGATGACGGTTTCCGATAAAGATAAAGAAGAAATTATTGAAATCGCAGAACGCTTTGTTCAAATCGGCTACCGCATCTTAGCTACAGAAGGAACAGCTAAAGCACTTGAACAAGCAAACATCGAAGTGAAAACTGTCGGCAAAATCGGAACGGAAGGCCCGACATTGATTGATGTCATCCAAAAAGGACAGGCACAGTTAGTGATCAATACACTGACAAAAGGTAAACAACCTGCTCGTGACGGCTTTAGAATTCGCCGTGAATCAGTAGAGAATGGAGTTCCTTGCTTCACTTCCATCGATACAGCAGCTGCAATGCTTTCTGTCATCGAATCGATGACGTTTCAAACAGCCGCGATGCCCAAGCAGGTGATTCAATGATCATTCAAGATTTGATGACAGTTGGATCGCAACAGCAAATCGCGAAAAATATCTTTGAAATGAAACTCACTGGAAAGCTGGTCGGAGAAATTACTTCTCCGGGCCAGTTCGTCCATATCCGCGTATCCGATTCATTTGAACCATTGTTGCGACGTCCCATTTCGATAGCGGAAGTCAATGTGGAAAAAAATGAAATGACGATTATCTATCGTGCAGAAGGACATGGCACTGGGTTGCTTTCACAAAAGCGAGCAGGGGATATCGTCAATGTGTTGGGTCCGCTTGGAAATGGCTTTCCTGTCAATGAGACGGCTTCAGGTCAAACGGCTGTGCTGATCGGTGGTGGCATCGGGGTACCGCCATTGTACGAACTGTCTAAGCAGCTGACGGCAAAAGGTGTCAAATGCATTCATATCCTAGGCTTCCAATCAGATGACGTCGTGTTTTATGAAGAGCAGTTTGCTACACTAGGCGAAACGTATATTGCGACGGTCGATGGAAGTAACGGCACAAAAGGATTTGTTACGAATATTATGGGCGAGCTAACTGACGAATTTGAAACATTCTATAGCTGCGGACCAATGCCGATGCTCGATGCAGTCCAAAAAGCATATGTGCATAAAAAAGGATTCTTATCATTTGAACAGCGCATGGGCTGCGGCATCGGCGCTTGTTTCGCTTGTGTGTGCCATACAAATGAAAACGCGACAGACAAAGCCTATGTCAAAGTATGCTCCGACGGTCCAGTATTTCCAGCAGGGGTGGTGCAAATATGAGTAGATTAGCAATTACATTACCAGGACTCGAATTAAAAAACCCGATCATGCCGGCTTCCGGATGTTTCGGTTTTGGGAAAGAGTACGGCAATCTCTATGATCTTTCTCAACTTGGTGCGATCATGATTAAGGCAACAACACTTGAAACGCGTTACGGAAATGCGACACCTCGAGTAGCGGAAACAGCTTCTGGTATGTTGAATGCAATCGGTTTGCAAAATCCAGGCTTGCATGGTGTTCTTGAAAATGAATTGCCATGGCTTGAACAGTTCGATGTTCCGATCATTGCCAATGTCGCGGGTTCCGAAACAGCGGACTACGTGGAAGTGGCAAAAGAAATTTCCAAAGCGCCGAATGTTCACGCGTTGGAACTGAATATATCGTGTCCGAATGTCAAATGTGGCGGCATCACGTTCGGTACGGATCCTGAAATTGCGAAAGAGCTGACTGCAGCCGTGAAAGCTGTGTCTTCCGTGCCTGTCTATGTGAAATTGTCACCAAACGTAGCGGATATTAAGTCTATGGCAATCGCAGTGGAAGCAGGCGGAGCAGACGGCATCACGATGATCAATACATTGGTCGGCATGCGTCTGGATGAAAAAACAGGTAAGCCGGTTATTGCCAATAAAACAGGTGGTTTATCAGGTCCTGCCGTGAAGCCTGTAGCGATTCGTATGGTTTATGAAGTAAGCCAAGTCGTCAATATTCCGATCATCGGAATGGGGGGGATTACTTGTGTGCAAGACGTTGTCGACTTTTTATCTGCAGGAGCGAGTGCAGTGGCGGTCGGCACAGCGAATTTCGTAGATCCATTTATTTGTCCAACTCTTATTGAACAGCTTCCAGGGAAATTGGATGAATTGCAAATAGATCATATTTCAGAATTGATCGGAAGGAGCCATCGTCTATGAATAGATCTCCCATCATCGCGCTAGATTTTAATTCAGCAGAAAAAACATTTGATTTCCTTAAAGCATTCGATCATTCGGTCAATGTCAAAGTTGGAATGGAATTGTATTATAAAGAAGGTCCTGCGATGATCGCCCGCTTGAAAGAAGAAGGCTATTCCATCTTCTTGGACTTGAAACTGCACGATATCCCGAATACCGTCAAATCCGCGATGAACGTCTTGGCTTCGCTTGAAGTCGATATGGTCAATGTTCACGCGGCTGGCGGGAAAGCTATGATGGAAGCGGCACTGGAAGGTTTGGATATCGGTACGCCAGCAGGCAAACAGCGTCCCGCATTAATTGCCGTGACGCAGCTCACTTCAACAGATGACCGCCAAGTACGAGAAGAGCAATTGATCGGCGTCCCGCTTCAGCAATCCGTAGAACATTATGCGAAGCTTGCTTCATCAGCTCATTTGGACGGCGTCGTTTGTTCGGTACAAGAAGCGAAGATAATTGAAGAAGTTTGTGGTAAGGAATTTTTCAAAGTGACACCAGGGATTCGATTAGCACAAGGTGATGTCCACGATCAGAAACGTGTCGCGACCCCTGCTAAAGCGACACAGGAAGGCTCTACACATATCGTCGTTGGACGTGCTATCACAGGGGCAAAAAATCCAAGTGAAGCGTATGAGTTAGTAAATACTTTATGGGAGGGAACCCCTCAATGACTAGAGAAAAAGAAGTAGCTCAAATTTTATTGAATGTCGGGGCTGTTGCCTTGAATCCGAAAGAACCATTTACGTGGGCATCAGGTATCAAATCGCCAATCTATTGTGATAACCGCTTAACGATGGCGGATCCAGTTGGACGAAAAGAAATCGCTGAAGGTCTTGCGGCTTTGATCCGAGTTCACTATCCGGAAACAACGGTGATCGCAGGGACAGCGACAGCAGGGATTCCGCATGCGGCGTGGGTGGCAGATATACTCAAGTTGCCGATGGTCTATATCCGTTCTTCCGCCAAAGCACATGGCAAGAGCCGTCAAATTGAAGGCAAGATCGAGCCGAACGCAAAGGCAGTCATCATCGAAGACTTGATCTCAACAGGCGGTAGCAGCTTGAACGCAGCGAACGCTTTGCTGGCTGAAGGCGTAGAAGTATGCGGCATCGTCTCTATTTTTACATACGAACTTCAAAAAGCGGATGAAAAGTTTGCAGAAGCTAAACTTTCATACCACAGCCTGACGAACTTCGCGGCTTTGGCGGAAGTGGCAAAAGAAGAAGGCGCAATCGAAGAGGAATCCATGAATGAATTAACGGAATGGCATACGAAATTGAAGCAGGGTACATTGTAATAAATAAAGGACTGTCAGGGAAATCGTGGATTGATTCGCGGTTTCTCGTGGCGGTCCTTTTGTTTTATGTTTACTTTACGGCAAAAGCAAATTAATGAAAAGTTAGAGATTATTTTAGTTGAAGTCCGATGAATTTAAAGAAGTTTGGTAGAATGGTATTAGATTGGTAAAAAAAATTGATGTTTAGTAAAGTGACTAATTTTTGCGTGTGAAATTCCACTTAAAGGGACGTGCTTGAGTGAGAATAAGATCCTTTAATATTCGATTAACGGAGCGTATCCTTGATAAGGAGGAATCACTTGTATGAATAAGTGGGGAGGTTTTTCTTTTCTGCCGGTTGTTGCAAGCATTATATCGTTTTTTATTCTAAGAGGTCCGAATACAGACTTGCCGTTAGTAATTATAATTTTAGGTTCACTTTCTCTTTTTGCAATAATTTTTGATAATGGTGTAATGTTAATTTTAGTAAATTTTTTATTGCTGACAGACGGAATATCTGTTTAGCTTTTCCTTTTTCATTAAAGAGTACATTTATGAAAAGATCTCTACTAATTTAGTAACAGACTATTTAAAAGGATGAATTAGATTGCAAAATAAATTTAGGAAAGCTCAAGAGATAAACTTATATTTGGAGTTTGTAGAGGCATCGCAGAATACTTTGGGATGTCTTCTCTCGGCATGAGGATTCTCTTTTTGGTTTAACCGGCAAAGTAGCGTGACCAGACGAGATAATGGAGTAGCATGAAGGAGGAGAAATTCCTATGAACACTGAAAAGCGTTGTCCAAGTTGCAATGGGAACGAATTTAGAGAAGGAACAGATTAAATGCCAATTAAATCGAAAAAATCTTCATTCAGTGGATCAAATAAAATCTATACTTTCTGCTTGAATTGCGGAGAAGTTGTCTCTATCAGAATAGAAGATCCGAAAAGGTTCGTCTAACAAAGTGTGAATAGCTCAATTAACGAAGGCTTTTAAAGCGTCAGTATTGCAGCAATCGAAGCCATGTTGTTTGATATTTAGGAGTGAAGAAATGAATGATTTTTTTACATCATTAACTCATGTAAATAAAATGATTTATGAGTCGAATCACTTAACTGTAAAGTCAGTTCAAGAAGAGAAGCAAAATTCGAAGTATGGTGCTGGTACATTTCAAATATCTTCTAAAACAATTCGATTCAGAGTTGCGAATATTACACCTGCCAAAGCCGGGCAGTTTGTTGCATTTTGGGAAAAAGACGAAAATAATAAAAATCAACCCTACTCATATGAGGAAGCCCCTGATTTATTAGTTATAACTACCTTTAAAAATGAAAATGAGTTTGGACAATTTATCTTTCCGAAAGAAATTCTTTTAAAACAAAACATTCTTAGGTCTACTTCAACAAAGGGCAAAATGGCAATAAGAGTTTATCCTAGCTGGGATAGTCCAAGTAGTAAACAAGCGATGAAAACTCAAAAATGGCAGTTACCTTATTTTGTTGATATGTGTAATCCAAATAAATTATCCTTAGAAAAAATAATAGAACTGTATTCCCTTTAATCCTCTGTAAACGAGCGCGATTGTTTAACAAAACTTCTAAGCAGAGTCTGACTTGATTGGAAAGGGAGGCGGTGAAAAGCAAAAATATGCTCTTAGCGCTATGCTTTTGTTTGCAAAAGCCGTTCTTCGTTACGGCTTTTCTTGCAGGATCAACAGAAATCAAAGATTCTCAGGCTGTATATTGGTTGTAAGATTAAAATCATGGTTCTGTTAAAGGAGTTCACTGTATTAAAAGTTGGTTTGGTATTTTCCTTAATCTGTTCCATGATCTCTAGTGAACTAGTAACGAAACGTGGATTGCTTACAGGCAGTCTTCGTTTTCTATGTAAAGCCTTGAATGGAGACAGGAGATGAAATAAGTGTGCACACTGTATATTCGTACACAAGATGAATCAGTTCGGTTCATCACCAACAGCGATCCATTGATGAAAAAGATGATTACATTTATTGGTGATATTGAAATCCCTTTACGGACCGACTACCTTTCCTCCATTGTCCGTTCCATCATTGGCCAGCAAATCTCCGTCAGTGCAGCCAGTGCAATTTATGAGCGTCTTCTGAAATTGCTTGGCGGAAGTGTCACAGTGGAGGGGGTGCTTGCGAAGTCAGAAGAGGGGTTGAAGCAGGTTGGTTTAACAACGAGAAAAGCAGAGTATGTAAACGACTTGGCAGAGAAAATAGCAGCAAATGAGCTGGATCTTAACCATATAGCGGAATATAGCGATGAATCCATTATGGAGCAGTTAATTAATGTCAAGGGGATAGGAAAGTGGACAGCAGAGATGTTTCTGCTTCTGTCTCTTGGCCGTGGTGATGTGCTTGCCGTAGACGATGTGGGAATTCAGCGTGCTGCCGAATGGTTGTACGGGGTGGATAAATCGGAACGGCGGAGCATTCTGGTCGAAAAATCCCCGCTTTGGAAACCGTATCGTTCTGTCGTGTCGTTTTATCTATGGGAAGCAATTCATCTGGGGCTTATTAAAGAGTATAAATCAGTCGATGAGCTAGAGGTGCAATGAATATGGTGTGAAAATGTAAAAGGGTCTGTCCCGAAAGTCCAAAACTGCTTTCGGTGAAATTCCAATTTTGCGCGGCCAGTAAATAAAATATTACAACGCGCCAAAGTATGCGGCAACCGCACCAATATAGCATTGAACAGAACCAAACTCCTTTCGAACCGCTCCAATCTGTAACTTAACCGAACCAATCCACGATCCAACCGAACCAATATAGCCAAGCACCGCACCTTTTTCCTGTTCATCATCCGACCGAATTAATTAAATCCTCCCCCTCATACAAAAAGCCCGAAAAGTCAGGTGGCAATGACTTTTCGGGCAGCCTTTTTATATAATATTACTCACTTCCGCAGTTTACGGACTAAATCTTCATCAGGCGTAACAAACACGGTTTTCTGTTCAAAGTAAATAACAAATCCAGGTTTTGCACCGGAAGGTTTCTTCACATGCTTAATCTCGGTATAATCGACCGGTACAGAAGACGACTCACGAGCCTTACTGAAATAAGCGGACAGCCCAGCTGCTTCTTCAATCGTTTGTGCGTCTGGCTCTGCATCATGGATGACGACGTGCGAGCCAGGTATGTCTTTTGTATGCAGCCATACATGATCCCGCGCAGCCATTTTGAACGTCAAATAATCATTTTGCTTATTATTCTTCCCGACGGAAATTGGAACTCCAGTCGAGGAAACAAATGCTTCCGGTGCCGGTTTCTTTGGCTTTACCTTCTTTTTGCTTCTTCTAGCACGCATAAATCCAAGTTCGACCAATTCTTCACGTATTTCTTCTATATCAATTGGGGAAGCTTGATATACTTGCTGCCGTACCATCTCAAAGTATTCGATATCTTCTTTCGTCTTTTCTAGCTGCTCCGCAATTCGGACGAGTGCGGTTTTGGCTTTCGAATAACGGGAGAAATAATTCTGGGCATTATCAATAGGTGATTTCCGCGGATCAAGCGGAATCGTGACGGTGGTGCCTTGCTCATAATAATTTTCTACCGTCACTTCCTTATCGCCTTTTTGCATTAAGTAATTATTCGCTGTCAATAACTCACCGTACAGTTTTAAGGTATCCAAGTTTTGAGCCGTCTGCTGTTCTTTTTGCAGTTTTTTTGTCTTATTTTCAAGCTTCGTAATTTCATTGGACAACCAGCGTTCCAAATCAATCGCTTGGGACTTGACCCTCTCTCGCTCTGCTCTGGCAAAATAGACTTTGTCGAGTAAATCACTCAATGTAGAAAACGTTTGAGTTGTGCCGGGCGCGTGTGTCAATTCCACAGCGGAGAATAATGTCTTTCGATCATTCTCCACTACAGTAGGCTTCATTGAATCTGCGTTGAAACTGTCTAAAAAAGATCTCCAAACGCAAAATGGCTGCTCCTGATTTTGTTGGAGCCGATACAGTAGTTCGGCAGCAGTCAGGGGAGAAAAGCCAGCGAATTGCTGGACAACATCTCTCGGCTCCTGCAGGTTAGGCAAGACATCCATAAATTCATTTTCTAAGACTTGAAAAGGATCCAGTTTATCTTGTGGAGGTGCCGGGATATACGGCTGTCCAGGCAGAATCGTCCGGTAACTGTTCACGGAAGGCGGCAGATGCTTCATACTGTCGATAATCAAATCGCGCGAAGCATCCAGTAAAATTAAATTACTGTGTCTGCCCATGATCTCAATAACCAGTTTTCGTTCAATCTGATCGCCCAGTTCATTTCGAGCCTGAACTTGGATACTGACAATCCGGTCTGTCTCTTGCTGCTCAATGGACGTAATCATTCCGCCCTCAAGCTGCTTCCGTAACACCATGCAAAACAACGGAGGCTCGGACGGATTCGTCAACACTTCATTCGTCAATTGCATCCTCGAAAAAGAAGGATGCAGTGAAACTAATAATTTATGATTTTTATTATTTGCCCGGATCTGAAAAATAATTTCCTGCGAATTCGGCTGATGAATCTTCGAAATCCGGCCAGACTTCAACTGCTGCAACTCGCTTACAATCGCTTTCGTAAATAAACCATCAAATGCCATACGGATTCCTCTTTCATTTCGTTTTGTTCCATTTTAGCACTCATCGTATGAATATGGTATAATATGAACAGATTGCACACATGGGCCTGTTCGGTCAGATTAAATAATCTGAATGGAATAAATCACTTTATTGTACGCTGTTGTTATTGAAGCTTTTTAGGAACAGAAGCGTATCTAGTTGATTGGAGCGGAAGACGGGCGACTCCTGGGGGATCAGCGTGCGCCTTGAGAACCCGCAGGAGCAAAGCGACGAGGAGGCTCAAGCCACGCCCCCCGGAAAGCGTCCCGTCTGGAGTGGAAATCAACGGTGCGGGGACAGCATGCCGTGTAAATGAATACATAACAAAGAGGGATTATATGTACAAACATCGAGGACTCCTAATCGTCCTTTCAGGTCCATCCGGCGTAGGTAAAGGAACTGTTCGTAAAGAACTCTTCTCAAGCCCGGACACCAACTACGAATACTCCATATCGATGACCACTAGAAACCCGCGCGAAGGCGAAGTGGACGGCGTCGACTACTTCTTCAGATCACGGGAAGTATTTGAACAAATGATCCAAGAAGGGAAACTTCTGGAGTATGCCGAATATGTAGGAAACTACTACGGCACGCCACTCGACTACGTCAACGAAACACTCGACGCAGGCCGCGATGTATTTCTTGAGATAGAAGTCGTCGGTGCTGCACAAGTTCGTGAAAAAGTACCAAATGGTTTATTTATCTTCTTGGCACCTCCAAGCTTGAGTGATCTGGAAACTCGTTTGATCGGAAGAGGTACAGAAGCATCCGATATCATTGCCGATCGAGTATTAAAGGCAAGAGAAGAACTTGAAATGATGCACTTGTACGATTATGTAGTCGAAAACGACGAGGTCTCCAAAGCATGTGATCGGGTCAATGCAATTGTTACAGCAGAGCATTGCCGCAGAGAACGTGTGGAAAAGAGATACTTACAAATGTTGGAGGGAGAATAAACTATGTTATATCCATCAGTTGATTCACTAAAAGGGAAAGTAGATTCTAAATACACATTGGTCACGCTGGCTGCGAAACGTGCGCGTGAACTACAGGAAAAACGGAACGAACTCTTACATAAGTATCGTTCAGAGAAAAGTGTCGGCAGAGCGTTAGAAGAAGTGGCTGCTGGGGTCTTGATCAACCAACAAGCGGATGAATCAATTATTTACGAAGACGAAGTTTGATTTGAAATCAATTACGCTTTGGCGTAATTGCGTCCAGATTTTGAATCGAGCGTGCTCGATTAAATCCTTTCAAAATCTGTGACATCCGCCGGAGGCATAGGCCTACAGGATGTAGGTTATGCAGGCATTGCCACAGGATGTGGCGTTTCTAGCCTGCGTTCTCCTATTGGTCAGCGGGCGTTTGAAATCCCACTGAACAGGATATTACCACATTCATCTCACCACCTATTGAGGTGAGAGTTTTTGCTGAATAAAGATAAAACTACTCCCTTGGAATTCAACCGTTCTCAGGGAGTTTGTTATTTTTTGAAAGGAACAGGGGGCACCTAATTATGATAAATAATAAAAATGTCTTGCTTTGTGTGACGGGTGGAATTGCAGTCTATAAAGCAGTCGCACTTGTCAGCAAGCTATCTCAGGCAGGCGCAAACGTTAAAGTCGTAATGACGGATTCAGCGAAAGAATTTGTGCAGCCATTATCATTCCAAGTGATGTCAAAAAACGATGTGTATTTCGATACATTTGATGAAAAAGACTCTCGTGTGATTGCACATATAGATCTTGCGGATTGGGCGGATTTGGTATTAGTGGCGCCTGCTACGGCGAATGTCATCGGCAAACTGGCAAACGGGATCGCGGATGATATGGTCACTACAATTTTACTTGCTACTGAAGCGGATGTTTGGATTGCACCCGCAATGAATGTACATATGTACGCCCATCCCGCTGTTGTAAGGAATATTGGGCAACTCCATTCGGACGGCTACCGCTTTATTGAGCCTTCGGAAGGTTTTTTGGCCTGCGGTTATGTGGGGAAGGGGCGTTTGGAAGAACCAGAACGTATTACGGAACTGGTAAGCCAGCATTTTACGCAAGGCCATTATCAACCGCTAAAAGGGAAAAAAGTCGTGATTACTGCGGGGCCGACACGTGAACGAATTGATCCGGTTCGCTATGTTTCGAATTTCTCCAGCGGTAAAATGGGTTATGCGATGGCGGTAGCAGCGCAAAAGCTTGGCGCGGAAACCGTTCTCATTTCAGGTCCAGTTGAATTGACTGTTCCTTCAGGCGTCCAAATAATCCATGTCGAGAGTGCTGCCGATATGTACGATGCAGTGCTCAGTCAATTTGACGATGCTTCTATTGTCGTGAAATCCGCGGCAGTTGCAGATTACCGTCCAAAATCGGTACATACTCAGAAAATGAAGAAAAAAGCAGGCGACGACGTGCTCGAATTGGAGCGTACGACAGATATATTGAAATCGCTCGGAGATCGGAAAGAACATCAGCTATTGATAGGCTTTGCAGCTGAAACGACGGATGTCATCGCATATGGTCAAAAAAAATTGGAGTCTAAAAATCTGGATTATATCATCGTCAATGATGTGACCGATCCGGGTGGCGGCTTTGGCAGTGATACGAATGTTGTCACACTGCTTTCCAGAGAAGGAGAAGCCACTCCGTTTACTGCCATGCCAAAAGATCAATTGGCGGTACGTTTATTTGAAACGATACTTCAGCAAGAAGGCGGCAAGTTAGATGATCGCTGAAGTCATTGTCGATGTAGCGGCTTATCCGATCGATCGTCCGTTTGATTATGCTGTCCCGGCAGAGTGGGAGAGCGTCATGGAGCCGGGCCTGAGAGTGAAAGTGCCATTCGGCCCTCGAAAAGTCGTCGGATATGTCACAGCAATCAAAATGCATAGTGAACTGGATTCTGGCAAGATTAAACCAGTGTTGGAGATAATAGATTTAGAGCCGGTCCTATCCACGGAACTGCTGGCATTGTCAAAATGGATGGCAGCTGAAACGATTGCCTATGAAATCGATGCGCTCCAAGTGATGCTGCCGGCAGCGATGCGTGCGAAATATGAGAAAATCATGCGTGTAGTCAAGCCAGAATTGCTCGACGATTCATTCCGAGAGTTTTTAGGAAATCGAGAGCAAGTATCGTTGAAGGCTTTGCAGGATGCTCATTTATTGAATGAAGTGAAGAAGTATAGTGAACAAGGAATTGTTCAGATCGATACGGCGATCCAGCAGAAAACCAAGATGAAAAAAGTTCGGATGATTCATATTCCGGACACAGCACACTTGGAATCCGCTTTGGAAGAGACACATTCAAACGCAAAAAAACAAGTGGAATTATTGCAGTGGTTGCTTCTACATCCGTCGAAATCGATGGAAGCCAGCGAAATCATGAATAAATCAGGCGTTAAAGCAAACGTCTTGAAAGCACTGCTCGATAAACAAGTCATCGAACAATCCCAAGTGGAAGTTTACCGTGAATTGGATGCACCCAAAATGCGGGACAGCGGGAAGCCTGAGCAGCTGACAGATGAGCAACAGTCCGCATTGTCAGCGATTGAACAAGCTAGTGATAAGAAGAAGCAAGAAACGTTCCTATTGCATGGAATCACAGGCAGCGGGAAAACAGAAGTCTATTTGCAAGCGATCGACCATGTGTTGAAAAAAGGCAAGGAAGCAATTGTGCTAGTTCCTGAGATTTCTCTGACACCACAAATGACCGCTCGATTTAAAGGGCGATTCGGTGAGTTGGTCGCAGTGCTGCATAGTGGATTATCGTCTGGCGAGAAATATGATGAATGGCGCCGGATCCATCGAGGCGAAGTAAAAGTGGCAATCGGAGCCCGTTCAGCTGTTTTTGCACCTTTTACGAATTTAGGTCTGCTCATTTTGGATGAAGAACATGAATCAACCTATAAACAAGAAGAGTCCCCGAGATATCATGCGAGAGATGTAGCGATTTGGCGAGCTGATTATCATCGCTGTCCAGTCATATTCGGAAGCGCTACGCCGTCGTTGGAATCGTATGCACGCGCAACTAAAGATGTTTATACATTATTGACCCTAACAAAACGTGCAAAACAACAGGCATTACCAGAAGTTCAGGTCGTCGATATGAGAGAAGAACTGAAGACAGGAAATCGTTCGATGTTTTCTGTCGCACTGGCGGATGGTATTCGGCAACGGTTGGAACGTAAAGAACAAATCGTGTTGTTGCTGAATAAACGCGGCTTCTCGAGTTTCGTACTATGCCGTGACTGCGGTACGGTAGTGGAATGCCCGAATTGTGATATTTCATTGACCTATCATCGTTCAAGTGAAAGTTTGAAGTGCCACTATTGCGGTCATGAGCAGCCTGTGCCGATCGAATGCCCGGAGTGTGCAAGTGAGCATATCCGGTTTTTCGGCACAGGTACGCAAAAAGCACAGGAAGAGTTGTATAAGCTAGTACCTGAAGCGCGCGTAATTCGAATGGATGTAGACACGACCAGTACGAAAGGCGCCCATGAGAGGTTGTTGCATGATTTCGGTGAAGGAAAAGCAGATATTCTGCTGGGTACACAGATGATTGCCAAGGGACTGGATTTCCCGCGTATTACACTTGTTGGCGTATTGGCTGCCGATACATCACTTCATTTAGCTGATTTTAGGGCTGCGGAAAAGACGTTTCAGTTGCTGACACAAGTGAGCGGCAGGGCCGGACGGGATCAGCTGCCGGGAGAAGTAGTGATTCAGACATACGATCCAGAGCACTATGCGATTGAATTATCGAAAACTCAAGAGTACGTGCCGTTTTATGAATTGGAAATGGATAGAAGAAGACAGCTGGGCTATCCGCCCTATTATTTTGTGACGGTTGTGCAGTTCAGCCATGAGGATGTACTGAAGGCGGCTGATTATGCACATAAAGGCACGAGTTTCCTAATGGAACAGCTGTCTTCCGAGTCCGTGATTATTGGACCGACCGCTGCAGCAATCAGTCGCCTCAACAATAGATATCGTTATCAATGTTTGGTAAAATACAAACAGGAACCTGCGCTCGTACCGGTTTTACAAAAGTTATTAAAACATTACAAAACCAGCTGGGCAAAAGACGGATTGGTTATGTCCATAAACCGTGAGCCGACAGCTATTTTTTAAACAAAAGTTCAAAGCGTCGTTTAGCCTCGACAGGCGTTGGAGGGCTTATCGACAAAGTTGAGTTCTTTGCAACTTTTCGAAAAGACCGAAACGACCCGAGAGGCTGGGGCTTGGAACTAGACGAATCAAAAGTGCAAAGCGCCGTTTAGCTTCGACAGGCACTGAACGTAACTACAGAAATGAGGAATAATTTTGGCTATATTAGAAATCGTAAAACACCCGTCTCCGATTTTGACGGCACCATGTGAGGAAGTCACAGTCTTTGATGAAGAGCTGGGTACGTTACTGGATGATATGCATGAAACGATGATAGAAAATGATGGTGTAGGTTTGGCGGCACCGCAAATCGGAAAATCGATTCGCGTGGCAATTGTGGACTTTGATGAAGAACAAGATATCATCGAAATGATCAATCCAGTAGTTACTGCAACAGGAGGAGCTGAAGTGGATGTGGAAGGCTGCTTAAGTTTTCCTGGATTATTTGGTGAAGTAGAGAGACCTTTCCATGTCCGTATAGAAGCGCAGGAACGCGACGGCAGACTGTATGAACTAGAGGCGGAAGGTTATGAAGCGCGTGCGATTTTGCATGAGATCGATCATTTGAACGGCATTTTATTCGATAAGAAAATACAGCGGATTGTGGATCCTTCCGAGTTTGAAGAGGATGAGGAGGGCGACGAATGACGAAAATTATTTTCATGGGAACACCTCAATTTTCTGTGCCCGTCCTGACGATGCTTCACGATGAAGGCTACGATATATTAGCAGTAGTAACCCAACCCGATCGCCCGGTTGGCCGGAAGAGAGTATTGACTCCGCCGCCTGTAAAAGAAGAAGCGTTACGCCTTGGGTTACCTGTCATTCAGCCGGAAAAGCTAAAAGGATCCGCTGAGCTTCAGGAAATCATCAGTTTGCAGCCGGAGTTAATTATTACGGCAGCATTTGGTCAATTGCTTCCTAAAGAGTTATTGGACGCACCAAAGCTTGGCTGTATCAATGTCCATGCGTCATTATTGCCGAAATACCGCGGGGGTGCACCGATTCATCAAGCGGTGCTGGACGGTGAAACTGAAACAGGCGTAACGATCATGTATATGGCGGAAAAATTGGATGCAGGAGATATCATTTCACAGACTGCTCTGCCGATCAAAGAAGATGACGATACAGGCAGTCTATTCACGAAGCTTTCTGCTGTGGGAACAACTTTATTGAAGAACACTTTGCCTTCGATCGTAAATGGTACGAATGAACGTACAGTTCAAGATGAAACGCAGGTGACGTTTGCGAAAAATATTTCGAGGGAACAGGAACGAATTGACTGGAAACGTTCTGCTCGTTCCGTTTTTAACCAAGTGAGAGGTTTACATCCATGGCCTGTAGCTTATTCGAAATTTGCGGATGACCAAGTGAAGATTTGGTGGGGGCGTGTTGAAGAACGGACGTCTGATGCGGTGCCGGGTGAAATTATAGCGTTGGAAAAAGACCGGATTATCGTCCAGACAGGTGATGGTGCGTTTGCCATTACCGACTTGCAGCCTGCGGGGAAAAAACGAATGACTGCCGCCGTTTTCTTAAATGGAATCGGATCCAAGTGGCAAGTGGGAGACCAGTTTGAATGACAAATTATAAGAAGAAAATTTGGCGAGGCAATGTACGTGACGCCGCCCTGTCGATCTTGATGGATATCGAAAACGAGCAAGCTTTCAGTAACTTATTGCTTCACAAGACAATTGAGTTATACGATCTTCCCCAAAAGGATCGGGCTTTGTTGACGGAATTGACATATGGGACATTGCAACAGCAAATGACATTGGATTATTATTTGGCACCTTATATTCGCGGGAAATTGCAACCGTGGGTTCGCCAATTATTGCGGATGTCCGTTTATCAAATTATCTATTTATCCAAAATCCCTCCGCACGCCGTTGTCAATGAAGCAGTGAAAATTGCAAACAAGCGAGGGCATAAGGGCGTCTCCTCTATGGTAAACGGGATTTTACGTTCGATTTTACGAGAAGGTGTTCCTTCTTTGGATGAAATTGAAGATCCGGTAGCCCGGCTGTCGATTGAGACGAGTCACCCAGAATGGTTGATCCGACGTTGGATTGAACAGTACGGCATGGAAGAAGCAACGGCTATTGCAGTTGTCAATAATTTGCCGCCTGTTACCACAGCGCGAATCAATTCAACGAAAACGAACAGAGGAGAAGTCATAGGGTTACTCAAGAAGGAAGGCGTACTTGCATCGCCGGGTAACTTGACTGACAGCAGTATTCAAGTAGAGTCAGGAAATTTAGCCTCTACGGAAGCATTTCAACAAGGACTGCTGACGGTTCAAGATGAAAGCTCCATGCTGCCAGCGTTAGCTTTACAAGTAGAACCGGGTATGAAAGTTCTCGATATGTGTGCGGCGCCTGGCGGTAAAACAACGCATATTGCCGAGCGTATGAAAGATGAGGGGGAAGTGCAAGCTCATGATCTTCATCCGCATAAATTACGTTTAATCGAGCAAAATGCTGAGCGGCTTGGCTTGACTTCCATTCACACAAATAGCGGGGACAGCAGAGAATTACTCTCAACCTATGAACCGCAATCATTTGATCGTGTACTGGTTGATGCGCCTTGCAGCGGTTTAGGAGTCATTCGAAGGAAACCAGAAATTAAATACAAAAAAACAGTGCAAGATATTGAAAATCTATCGGTTATTCAAAAAGATCTGCTCCAAGTTGCCAGCCAATTAGTGAAAAAAGGCGGTCGCTTGGTTTACAGCACCTGTACGATTGATAAAACAGAAAACCAGGCAATCGTCGAATGGTTTTTACGGGAGCAGCCGGATTTTGAACTTGTTCCTTTACACATCATCGATCAACCGACTGATAGCAGCTATTTACAGATCTTGCCGCATCAATACGAAAGTGACGGCTTCTTTGTGGCAGCTCTGCAAAGAAAGAACTGATCTGATGGAAAGGGAATGGGGGTTAGCTTATGGAATATGAGATTCGCTCAGATACTGGACGCAAGCGGACAGTAAATGAAGATGAGGCGGCTGTGTTCGTTCATCCTAAAAACAATACAGTGCTAGCCGTCATTGCAGATGGAATGGGGGGGCATAAAGGCGGCGACTTTGCCAGCTCTACTGCCGTACGAATGATTGGCGAGCAATTCATGTCGGCAAGTGACGATGTGGAGACGGAACAGGACTGGTATGATTTATTGTACGATACGGTCGTGGATATCAATCTGTTTTTATATACAAAAGCCCAGCAGGATGAAAGTTTTAAAGGTATGGGAACGACGCTTGACCTTGCGTTGATTTTAGGGGATCAATGCCTTGTTTTCCATGTAGGAGACAGCAGGATTTACCAAGTGACAGGCAAGGCTATACGGCAAATTACGAAGGATCATTCGTTCGTCAATATACTGATCGAAAGCGGAGAGATTACGGAACAGGAAGCAGAAGTGCATCCGCAGAGAAACTGGATTATGAAAGCGGTGGGCTCTGAAAAGTCGATTGTACCAGATTTGTATACCATTCCAGTGCCATCTCAATCGTACTTGTTGCTGTGCACAGATGGGTTAAGCAATAAAGTCGAAAAGGAACTGATGCTTGATATTATATTGCGTGACGTTTCATTGGCTGACAAAGTGGATACGTTCGTGGAGTTGGCAAATGAACGTGGCGGCGAAGATAATATTACGGCGATCTTACTGGAAATACCTGAAACCGAGGTGATTTCCACATGATCGGTAAACGGATTGGTAAACGATATGAAATTATCCGTGTGATCGGTGATGGAGGAATGTCAAGGGTTTATCTGGCACATGATATGATTCTTGATCGGGACGTGGCAATCAAAGTATTGCACTATGATTTTGCGAATGAAGAAGAATTGAAAAAGCGATTTCAAAGAGAAGCACTTTCAGCGACAAGTTTGACCCATCCTCATATCGTCAATATTTTTGATGTCGGCCAAGAAGATGAGCTTCATTACTTGGTAATGGAATACATACCAGGCCGGACGTTAAAAGAATATATACACACACACGGAGCATTATCTGCTGAACATGCTGTATCCATTATGCAGCAACTGGTGTCAGCGATCTCTCATGCCCATCATAATGGCATCGTCCATCGTGACATTAAACCGCAAAATGTCCTGATGAATGGTGAAGACGACGTCAAGATTACGGACTTTGGTATCGCGATGGCGCTGAACTCCACAGCACATACGAAAACGAATTCAGTTATTGGTACCGTTCATTATTTATCTCCTGAGCAGGCGCGGGGAGGCATGGCTACAAAGCGCTCGGATATTTATTCGTTAGGGATCGTTTTTTATGAATTGTTGACAGGAAAGCTTCCTTTTTCTGCGGAGACGGCTGTTGCTATTGCGCTGAAGCATTTGCAGGAAGAGACGCCTTCTGTACGGGAGCAGCTTCCTGAAATTCCGCAAACTGTGGAGAATGTCATTTTGAAAGCGACCGCGAAGGATGCCAACTATCGATACGCCACAGCCGATGAAATGTACGATGACCTATTAACGGTCTTTTCACCGGAACGTGCGAATGACAAGAAATTTACATTGCCTTTTGATGATGATCGAACAGTAGCGATTCCAATCGTGAAAGACACTTCGAAATTCGATAATGTGGAAAATACCGTAAAACACACACCGCCAGCAGTGGAACCGGTTCCGCCGGATGAGAAGAAAAAGAAAAAGAAAAAGAAGAAATGGCCACTTATTGTGGGAGCAAGCCTTCTGGTCATTGCCTTACTTGCAGTGGTGCTGACGATGTGGCTGAAACCTAAAGAAATTATCGTTCCTGAAGTAATAGGTGAGGAAGAACTAGCCGCAACGGAGCTGCTAGAAAAAGAAGGTTTTGTCATAGATGAACGATTGGAAGAAACGTCTGATGAATTCAACGCAGGTCAGGTCATCAAAACGATACCGGAAGCCGGCAAGAAGCGAAAAGAGGGAGACGGCGTTAAACTGTTTGTCAGTATAGGTAAAGATAAAATGAAACTGCTCAACTATGTCGGCCGCAGTTACGAAGCGACCGTGCAATTTCTAGAAAATTATGGGTTCGAGAAGATTACTCCAGTTGAAGAGTATTCTGACGAGCCCATAGGGACCATTATTGGACAGCAGCCAGAAGCCGATCAAGAAGTCGTTCCTGAAGATACGGAAATCATTTTTACGGTCAGTAAAGGAAAAGAGTTGCATTCGTTGAATGATTTAAGCGGTATGACAGAAAAACAATTAGAAAGCTACGCAAAAAGTGCAGTGCTTACTATTCATATTGTCAGCGGAGAATATTCGGAGACGGTTGAAAAAGGTCGTGTGATCTCTCAAAAACCTCCCAAAGGAACGAAGATGGATAAACATGAACGTGTCGATGTCGTCATGTCAAAAGGGGCTCCATCGAAACCCGTCAAACTGTTAGTGAAAACTATTACGATTCCATATGAAAATCCTGAAGATGAGGATGAATGGGAAGAGGGAGACGAACGAGAGCCTCAGAAAATTCAAATTTATATACAAGATCGCAAACATACAATGAACGATCCTGTAGAAGAATTTGTAATAACTGAAGATACTTCCCGTAAGATCACCATCGAGCTTGAGGAAGGTGAACGGGGCGGTTATAAAGTGTTGCGCAACCAGACCGTGATAGAAGAAGATAAATTTGACTATAAAGAGTTGAATTAAAGGAGGAGTTCGATGGCGGAAGGCCAAATTCGAAAAGCGATCAGCGGCTTCTATTATGTTGAACATAATGGTGAATTAATTCAGTGTAAGAGTCGGGGAGTTTTTCGGTTAAAAGGAATTAACCCACTTGTTGGCGATATGGTCACCTATACACCAGATGGTGAGAATGACGCGACCATCACAGATGTTCATCCAAGGAAAAGTGAACTTGTTAGACCACCCATAGCGAATGTGGACCAGGTACTACTAGTATTTTCCGTTGTAGAGCCAGATATGAGCCTTCGTTTGTTGGATCGTTTTCTCTCTGTTATTGAATCGCACCGTCTAGAACCAATTATTTATGTTTCAAAGGAAGATTTAGCGAACCAGCAGACAATAGCGGAAAATGAAGGGAATTTAGCCTATTATCGGCGTATTGGTTATACCGTATTGCGTAATGTGGGCAACGAAGAGCCGTTGATTGAAGTACTGCGCCCCTATTTAAATGGCAAAACAACCGTGCTTGCAGGTCAGTCAGGGGTTGGAAAATCGACGTTGCTCAATACGATTCTCCCCGAGTTGGAGTTGAAGACAGGAGTCATCTCAGACGCACTCGGGCGTGGTAAGCATACGACGCGCCACGTAGAACTGCTCGAAATTGCGGATGGATTAGTTGCGGATACACCTGGCTTTAGTTCATTGGGCTTCGAACATATTGAGAAAGAAGAATTACGAGATTGTTTTGTAGAGATATCGGAAGCCGGTGAAGGATGTAAATTCCGGGGCTGCCTTCATGTCAAGGAGCCTGGTTGTGCTGTGAAAGCACAAGTGGAAGAAGGAACGATCTCTGAAGCGCGTTACAAGAATTACTTACTGTTCTTACAAGAAATTATAGATCGAAAGCCGAGGTATTGATCATGGTAAAAATTGCGCCATCTATTTTAGCAGCTGATTTTTCAAAGCTGGGAGAAGAAGTAAAGGAAGTAGAAAAAGCGGGTGCGGAGCTCATTCATATCGATGTGATGGACGGTCACTTTGTACCAAATATTACAATGGGTCCTATAGTTGTCGAAGCGTTGCGCCCTTTAACAAAATTACCATTGGATGTTCATTTGATGATCGAGAATCCAGATGCGTATATCGAAAGTTTTGCTAAAGCAGGTGCAGATTATATTACGGTTCATGTAGAGGCTTGCCGTCACTTGCACAGAACATTGCAATTGATTAAATCAACAGGCGCTAAACCTGGCGTTGTGTTGAATCCGCATACGCCTGTTGATCTGATCATGCATGTTTTGGAAGATGTGGATATGGTATTGTTCATGACAGTCAATCCAGGGTTTGGCGGACAGTCATTTATTGAATCTGTCGTGCCAAAAGTAAAGCAACTGTCAGAAATTATTTCAGCACGCGGTCTTTCTATTGAAATTGAGATCGATGGCGGTATCAATGAAGAGACCATCAAGCCATGTGTTGAAGCTGGAGCAACCATTTTCGTTGCAGGCTCTGCAATCTACAATCAAAAAGATCGTGCAAAGGCATTGCAAGCAATAAAATCTGCTGGTGAGAGTGTGATGCAAAAATGAAATATGCCATTATTTGTGCGGCAGGTCCCATTGAGGAAGTCGTAGATTTGGCAGAATATGATCAGCAGGACACGGTCTATATTGGTGTGGACCGTGGTGCTCTTTATTTATTGGAAAAAGGAATTCAACCGCATGAAGCAGTGGGAGACTTTGACTCCGTGTCAAAAGAGCAATTCGAAAAAATCACTTCAGCGGTGGAAATCGTGCATCGTGTCAACGAAGAAAAAGATGAGACGGATACGGAATTGGCTGTACAGCGAGCCCTGACGTATGATCCGGATTATATCATATTGACTGGCGTGACGGGCGGCAGATTGGATCACCTGCAATCTGTTTTACATTTATTATATAGGGTGCAATCAGAGCATCGCAGAGTGAAATTTAAAATTCACAACACAACCAATGATATCCGTGTCATGTTGCCGGGTGTACGACGTGTAAAAAAAGATGAGCGTTACCCATACACTTCTTTTTTCTCGTTTGGACCTGTGGTGACAGGATTGACGTTGACTGGGTTTAAATACGAAACAGTGAATGAACGGTTGGAAATCGGCACGACTCGATTCACAAGTAATGAAACGGTGGCGGATGTTTGTACTATCTCTTTCCGAGACGGCATATGCTTAATGGTAAGGAGTTCAGATTCCTGAAAGGAGTGGGGATTTGCGAGTATATACATTTACGCTACCGAAATTCGTTAGCAATATTGTCAGAAAGTGCGCAGTCGCGTTCCAGAAGGACGGCCGTGCGAAATCAACAGTTGCAACGAATAGTAAAGTCAGCAAGTCAAAGAGACGTAAAAAAGAAAAAACACAAGGCGCCTAATTTAGGTGCCTTGTGTTTTTTCTTTTTGCTGAAAGCAAAAAGCGCCTTTATGATAATCCCTCCAACATCTGTCGAGGCTACCCGGCGCTTTTAGCATTTGATTCGTCCAGCTTCAGGTGGCAGCCGCTCGGGACACTTCGGACTTAAAGATAAAGGCAAAGAACGCCTTTATTTTTAAGTCCTCCAGTGCCTGTCGCGGCTAGACGCCACCTTCAGCTTTAAGTTCACATCCAGCTTCAAGCGCCAGCCTCTCGGAGCGTTTCGAAATTGCCAGAAAGGCAAAAAGCGCCTTTATGGCAATTCCTCCAACGTCTGTCGAGGCTACCCGGCGCTTTCAGCATTTGATTATTATACTCGTTGTACTTTGCCTGATTTTAGAGCTCTTGCAGATACCCAAACACGTTTAGGTTTGCCGTCTACTAAGATTCTAACTTTTTGAAGGTTTGCTCCCCAAGTGCGTTTGCTTGAGTTCAGAGCGTGTGAACGAGAGTTTCCAGAACGTGCTTTACGTCCAGTGATAACACATTGTTTAGCCATTTTAGTACCTCCTCGTGAATTATTTAGCGATTCACGTTACAATTCGCATACCATAGTACTTTATCATAAGCGGGAGATCGATGCAACATTTTTTTAGGAGACCTTCAAGCTTTTTTCCTTTACACTATATTTCAGCGACAACAATGCTTTCTTTCTTGATAAATTACCGTATAATGTACGTATATGCGTGAAAAGAGTTGGGAGGAGAAGAGGATGTCAATCGAACTGAAGAATGAACATGGTACTATCGATATTACGAATGACGTAATTGCCCAAGTCGTCGGTGAGGCTGCGATCGAGTGTTACGGAATTGTGGGAATGGCTTCACAACACCAAATTCGTGACGGACTTACAGAAATTCTCCGGAAAGAAAACTTTGCTCGCGGGGTGATTGTACGTAACGAAGGAAATGCTTTTCATATCGATATGTATGTCATCATGAGCTATGGTACGAAAATTACTGAAGTGGCCTATCAAGTACAATCGAAAGTACAATATACAGTTAAGAAAGTGTTAGGTCTCACAGTAAGTTCAGTAAATATTTTTGTTCAAGGAGTTCGGGTAACGAACGTGTAGAAGGAGGCCTTTGAGTTAATGAGTTCAATAAATGGATTGCAATTTGCGAAGATGGTGGAAATGGGTGCACATCACCTTCACCAGAATGCGGATTATGTGGATTCTTTAAACGTATTCCCTGTACCAGACGGTGATACAGGGACGAATATGAATTTATCCATGACTTCAGGTGCGAAAGAAACAGGCTTGAACGCACAGGAACATATCGGCATGACTGCCCAAGCTTTCTCTAAAGGTCTGTTGATGGGCGCTCGCGGAAACTCAGGTGTTATTTTATCTCAGCTATTCCGCGGATTCAGCAAACAGATTGAAAGCGAATCGGAAGTTAATGTAAAGCAATTTGCAGAAGCCCTTCAATACGGTGTCGAAACTGCCTATAAAGCAGTCATGAAGCCGGTAGAAGGAACAATTTTGACAGTAGCAAAAGATGCCGCGAATGCAGCAGTTTCTTATAAGGAACAAGCGGCAGATCTAACCGAATTAATGGAAGTCATTGTCGAAGAAGCGAAGGCTTCTTTAAAAAGAACGCCTGACCTATTGCCTGTATTGAAGGAAGTAGGGGTAGTGGACAGTGGTGGACAAGGCCTTGTGTATGTGTATGAAGGCTTTTTGTCTTGTTTAAAAGGTGAAGATTTGCCTGCAAAGACTGTTGTCCATTCCATGGAAGACTTGGTCAAGACAGAACATCACCGCAGTGTGCAAAGCTTCATGAACACCGAAGATATTGAGTTTGGCTATTGTACAGAGTTTATGGTGAAATTGGATGCGGATAAGCTGCATGAGAAACCGTTTGATGAAGATACTTTCCGCCAAGATCTGAGTGAGTTGGGTGATTCATTGCTTGTAATATCCGACGATGAAGTGGTGAAAGTACATATTCATACAGAAGAGCCGGGAGATGCTTTGTCTTATGGGCAGAAATACGGTTCCCTGACAAAGATGAAAATAGAGAATATGCGCGAACAGCACAGTGATATTATGGAGCGCGACAGCATTCCGACAGCTGCCCCTAAACAGCAACACAAGTATGCTATCGTCACAGTTTCGATGGGTTCAGGAATCGCTGAGCTTCTAAAGAGTATCGGTGCATCCGCTGTCATTGAAGGCGGACAGACGATGAATCCTTCTACTGAAGATATTATCAAAGCGATAGAAGAGATTGGTGCAGAAAAGGTATTGATCCTGCCGAATAATAAAAATGTTATTATGGCAGCTGAGCAGGCAGCGGATGTTTTGTCTATTGAAGCAGCGGTCGTGCCTACCAAATCTGTACCTGAAGGATTGGCGGCAATATTAGCATTCAATCCGGAAGCGACAGTTGAAAAGAATGCGCAGACTATGAAGGAAGCTGCTTCTTCTGTTAAGACAGGACAGGTCACATATGCGGTACGGGATACTTCTATTGACGGAGTGACGATTCAAAAAGATGATTTCATAGGAATTGCTCAAGGTAAAATCACAAGTTCAGCTCCTTCATTGGATGACGTGACAAAAAGCCTGGCAGCCTCATTGATTGATGAGGACGATGAAATCGTCACGATTATTTATGGAGAAGACGTTGCATCAGACGAAGCGGAAAAGATTGCTGCACATATCGAAGAGCAATTTGATTTCGTAGATGTGGAATTGTATGCAGGAAAACAACCGCTCTATCCGTATATTTTATCAGTTGAATAAAATGATGCGTTGTCCTTTTTTACAAGGGCAACGTTTTTATTTTCCAGCTTTTTCGTGGTAAACTAAAAAAGAAGAACATCCGTTTTCTAACCTGCGTAGAAAGGAGGAGTTTCGGGTGGAAAATATACTGCAAAATAGTGTCGGCACAGTGAAAGGTATCGGAAAGACCACTACTGAACAATTTCAAAAGCTGGGTATTGTGACGATTGAAGATTTACTGTACACATTTCCTTACAGGCATGAAGATTTCAGAATGACCGACTTGACGGAAACTCCGCATAACGAGCGGGTAACCGTTGAAGGACGAGTGGAGTCAGAACCCACCGTTTTTTATTCTGGAAAGAATCGTTCACGCCTTCAAATCCGTCTATTGGTTGGTCATCATTTAGTGAAGGCCATTTTTTTTAATCAACATTATTTAAAGGAACGTCTTTCGACTGGGATGAAAATCAATGTGACAGGTACTTGGGACAGAGGTCGCCAATCTATCACAGTTAACCGTTTGCATACAGGAGAGCAAATCGACTTTGAGCCGGTTTATAGCTTGAAAGGCGTCATGCATCAAAAAACATTCAGGCGATATATGCGAAATACTCTGGATGTTGCTGCAGGGGACCTTATCGAGACGTTGCCTGCTTCTATCATAGAAGAATACCGTCTTCCTACATTGGCGGAGGCGCTCGAAATGATTCATTTCCCGACAAAGCTGGAAGACGTCAAGCAAGCACGCAGAAGATTTGTTTATGAGGAATTATTGCTTTTTCAGTTGAAAATTCAAGGAATGAAGAAACTGCGAAAAGAGCAGGAACAAGGGCTTATTATCCAATATGACTTAGATTTACTGAAGAAATTCATCAAATCACTACCTTTTGAGTTAACCAACGCACAAAAAAGAGTCGTCAATGAGTTGTGTGCCGAATTAAAGGCACCGCTCCGTATGAATCGTTTGTTGCAAGGGGATGTTGGTTCAGGGAAGACAGCAGTAGCGGCTATCGCTTTATATGCAACGATTACAGCAGGTTTTCAAGGGGCGCTCATGGCCCCGACAGAGATTTTGGCTGAGCAGCATGCGGAGTTGCTGGCGGATTGGTTTGAACCGTTTGGCGTCATCGTGGCGTTTTTGGCCGGTTCTACAAAAGCGAAAGCTCGACGGGAATTGCTTGAAAAGTTAGAAGCAGGAGATATTGATTTGCTGATCGGCACACATGCTCTTATACAGCCTGAGGTTCAATTTTGTCGGCTGGGATTTGTCGTGACGGATGAACAGCACCGTTTTGGTGTAGAGCAGCGGCGTGTATTGCGGGATAAAGGATTGAATCCTGATGTCTTGTTCATGACAGCGACTCCGATACCCCGGACACTTGCGATTACAGTCTTTGGTGAAATGGACGTCTCCATACTCGATGAATTGCCGGCAGGACGAAAAGAAATTGAGACACATTGGCTGAAAGAGGAGTCTTTGCTTCCGGTCTTGCAGAAGATGGAGAAGGAACTGCGGGCGGGTCGCCAGGCATATGTTATTTGCCCGCTTATTGAGGAATCCGATAAACTGGATGTCCAAAACGCGGTGGAAGTCCATGCTGAACTAAGCAATTATTTTGCTGGCCGTTACAATGTCGGCTTAATGCATGGCCGCTTACCTTCTGTTGAAAAAGATCAAGTAATGCGCTGTTTTAGTGAGGGAGAACTCAATATTTTAGTTTCTACCACTGTTGTCGAAGTGGGAGTCAATGTGCCGAACGCAACATTTATGCTGATCTATGATGCGACCAGGTTTGGACTAGCGCAACTGCATCAATTAAGAGGACGCGTTGGGCGCGGTTCAGATCAGTCGTATTGTGTCCTGCTCGCCAATCCCACATCTGAAGAAGGAAAAATGCGTATGCAGTCCATGACAGAGACGAATGATGGATTCGTTTTGGCTGAAAAAGATTTAGAACTGCGTGGAGCTGGGGACATTTTTGGGAAAAAGCAAAGCGGTATGCCGGAGTTCAAAGTAGCCGATTTGGTCCATGATTTTAAAGCGCTGTCGACTGCGCGGCAAGATGCAGAGCGTTTATTGAATTCGCCGCAGTTTTGGCACGGCGATGAGTTTGCAACATTGCGAAACCAGCTTGAACAGTCTGGAGCGTTAACGGAAAAAAGAATTGATTAAGGGAATGTCAGGCGTGTTGATTGACTGATTTTTAACATTTTCCTGCAAATTGCATTATAAATGCAACAAAAATTAAAAGAATGCAGTCGGCGAGTTCTTTTGGCCAAGTTGTTGTGGCACGGGTGTATCCATGGGGATTTCCGTTCCAGACGGTACGCTTTCCGGGGGGTGTGGCTTTGAGCCTTCAGGAGTCGACCGTCTTACACTTCACTCCCTATTTTGTGTAGACTAGGCAATTCGACTTTCATTTGAAATTAGGAAAAACTAAATAATATCGCTTTTATTTTGGTCTTCTCCTTAAGAGTGAACACACTTTAACTCGCTACTTACAAGACAAAAGCCCTTGCGCTATCCAACAAGAAGTCGGGGATTTGCTCGGAGGACAAATCCCGAGGAATACACCTTTTCCCACACTATTTCGTTCTTTTTCCAAAACAGCAAACAAATTCGTTAACCTCTTGCAATCTGTTAAACCTCTTTATATACTTAGTATTAATACCAAGTGCTAATCTGAAGGGGTGTAGCAATTGAAAGTTCCTAAGAAGGAGAGGCAACACTTATTAAGGAGCTTGCTTGACGAAGATCCTTTTTTAACGGATGAAGATATCGCCGGGCATTTTTCGGTGAGTGTTCAAACAGTTCGGCTGGATCGTCTTGAGTGCGGCATTCCTGAACTAAGAGAACGTCTGAAGTCCGTTGCTTCGCAGCATATGAAGGAAACAGTGAAGTCTTTGCAGACCGAAGAAATATTCGGAGAAATCATAGACGTGGAATTGGATGATAAAGCGCTCTCAATCTTTGATGTCACGGACGACCATGTCTTTAAACGCAACGGGATTGCTAGAGGACATCATTTATTCGCCCAGGCCAATTCGCTCGCCGTAGCTGTTTTGGATGACGATTTGGCTTTGACTGTTCGTTCTTCTTTACATTTTGCGAAACCCGTAAAGGCAGGAGACCGAGTCGTAGCTCGGGCAGTTGTGCGCCAAGAGACATTAAAAAATAAGAGTACGGTTGTTGATGTCATTTCTACAGTGGAAAGTGAACCTGTTTTTTCTGGAGAGTTTTTGATGTACCGTACTACAAAAAAGGCAGGTAAGTGACATGATTATAGCAGTGGACGCAATGGGCGGAGATCATGCTCCTGGAGAGATTATTAAAGGAGTATTACAAAGCCTGCATGCATTTGATGATATTTCAATACATATATTCGGTGATGAAGAGAAAATGGCACCCTTCTTAGAGGAGCATCCCCGCTTACAAGTAGTTCATTGTTCAGAAGTGATTGAACCTGACGATGAACCGGTGCGTGCGATACGGAAGAAGAAGGACGCTTCGATGGTTCGCATGGCTCAAGCGGTGAAAGATGGAGAAGCGCAGGCATGTGTCTCTGCCGGAAACACAGGGGCGCTCATGTCGGCAGGGTTATTCATTGTCGGTCGATTGGAAGGAATCCAAAGGCCGGCACTTGCGCCAACATTGCCGACCCTTGACGGCAAAGGTTTCGTACTGTTGGATGTAGGAGCGAATTCTGATAGTAAACCTGCACATTTGGTTCAATTTGCAGTTATGGGCAGTGTGTATGCCGAAAGAGTACGTGGCATTGAAAAGCCGCGTGTTGGGTTATTAAATATCGGAACAGAACCAGGTAAAGGAAATGACTTGACGAAACATGCATTTGAAGAACTGCAAAATGCACCGATTCATTTTATCGGCAACGTAGAATCTCGGGATTTGCTGAATGGGGCAGCAGATGTTGTCGTGACGGATGGGTTTACGGGGAATATGGTTCTGAAGACGATTGAAGGCACGGCATCTAACGTGTTCTCTATGTTGAAGGAAGTATTCATGTCCTCTTTCAAGACAAAGCTTGCTGCAGGATTAGTAAAAGATGACATGAAAAGTCTTAAACAAAAAATGGATTATTCCGAGTATGGCGGGGCGGGTCTATTCGGCTTGAATCATCCTGTGATCAAAGCACATGGATCTTCAAACGCCAATGCATTATTCAATGCAGTACGCCAAGCACGCACGATGGTACAATATCGTGTATGTGAAACAATTAGAGAAACACTTGGGGAGGAAGAGGAATCTTGAGTAAACTGGCATTTGTTTTCCCGGGACAAGGCTCTCAAGCCGTGGGGATGGGTAAGGAATTTGCGGAGAAGGATGAGGCGTGTAAACAGTTCTTGCAACAGGCTGATGCTGCACTTGGCTTTGAGTTGAGTAAACTGATCCTCGAAGGACCAGCAGATGATCTGACGCTGACCTATAATGCACAACCTGCACTTTTGACAGTCGGTGCGATGATTGCAGCGAAATTAGAGAGAGCTGGCATCACACCTGATTATTCAGCAGGCCATAGCCTTGGAGAATACACGGCACTTGTCGAATCAAAAGTACTTTCATTTGAAGATGCGGTAGTAGCAGTGCATAAACGAGGAAAATTCATGAATGAAGCAGTTCCGGCTGGAGAAGGAACAATGGCGGCGATTCTAGGCATGGACCGGGATGTGTTGGAGTCGATCACTCGTAATATTACAGAATCAGGGGATCCCGTTCAGCCCGCTAATCTTAATTGCCCAGGTCAAATTGTTATATCCGGTGCGAAAAAAGGTGTAGACAAAGCATGTGTCGCACTAAAAGAAGCCGGTGCAAAACGTGCATTACCTTTAAATGTCAGCGGGCCATTCCATTCGGTATTGATGCAGCCGGCTGCGGATGAGTTGCAAAAAACATTAGCTGGTATCGTGATGAAAGATGCAGAAATTCCTGTAGTTGCCAATGTTACAGCAGATGTTGTGACCGAGCAGGCAGAAATTAAGCGCTTATTGGTTGAGCAATTGTATTCACCAGTTCGCTGGGAAGAATCAGTAGAAAGACTTCTTGAACTTGGCGTAACTCGTTTCATTGAATGCGGACCAGGAAAAGTACTCAGTGGATTGATCCGAAAGATCGACCGGACAGCAACAGTGTATCCGGTGTATGATGAAGCGTCATTGCAAAAAGTACTAGAAGAAGCGAAAGGGTGGGCGTAATGGGAAGATTCGATGAGAAAACAGCGGTCGTCACAGGTGCTTCCAGAGGGATCGGACGCACTGTTGCGTTACGTTTGGCATCAGAAGGCGCTAAAGTTGTCGTGAATTATAGCGGCAGTCAAGAAAAAGCAGAAGCTGTTGTGGAAGAGATACGTTCAGCAGGAGGAGAAGCATTTGCATTCCAGGCGAATGTCTCCGATGCCGATCAAGTGAAAGAAATGATGGATGAAGCTATCAAGCAATTTGGTTCCATCGATTTCCTCGTCAATAATGCAGGCATTACGCGTGATAATTTATTGATGCGCATGAAAGAGGATGAGTGGGATGATGTACTGGCTATTAATTTGAAAGGTGTCTTCCTTTGTACGAAAGCTGTCACTCGGCAAATGATGCGTCAGCGTGCAGGAAGAATCGTCAATTTAGCTTCAGTCGTTGGTGTCGTTGGAAACGCTGGACAAGCAAACTATGTTGCTGCAAAAGCTGGTGTTATTGGCCTGACGAAAACAACGGCGAAAGAATTGGCAGCCCGCAATGTTCTAGTAAATGCGGTAGCGCCTGGATTTATTACAACGGATATGACAGACGAACTGGGCGAAGAGATGAAAGAACAGTTACTGTCGACTATTCCTTTAGGTAAGCTGGGCAGTGCTGAGGATGTTGCAGGCACAGTGGCGTTTTTGCTTTCCGATGAAGCGAAGTATATTACGGGCCAAACGATCAATGTCGATGGCGGCATGGTGATGTAAACGAATTAGTTCTTCGGATGCTTCAATCTATGGTTGCACTTTGAGGAGAGAAACCTCTATAATTCAATAGAAGTTATGAGGCGGACACTTGGCCTTTGAGAGGAGGTGACTATGTTGTCAACAGTACTTGAGCGAGTAACAAAAGTAGTTGTCGACCGTCTAGGCGTCGATGAAAGCGAAGTAAAACCTGAAGCTTCTTTCCGGGAGGACTTAGGGGCTGATTCACTAGATGTAGTAGAGCTTGTTATGGAATTTGAAGATGAGTTTGAAACAGAAATTTCTGATGACGATGCAGAGAAAATTGCAACTGTCGGAGATGCAGTATCGTACATTAAAGAAAAAGTTGGCGAATGACCTTTTCGGTGAGACACTTTCGACCTTTCATCTGGGAGGTCGAAAGCGTCTCTTTTCTCATGCAAAAGTGTAAGACGCCGTTTAGCCCCGAGAGGCTGGCGTCTGAAACTAGATGATGCAAAAGCGGAGACGGCTGTTTAACCCCGACAGGCGTTGGAAGACTGGCAATAAAGGTGCCTTTTGCCTTTACTGCCAGTCTGAAACGACCCGAGGGGCTAGCCGTTGCAGCTAGATGATACAAAAGCGGAGACGGCTAGCCGTTGCAGATTTTTATTACAAAAGGAACACAAAAAGTCAACACAGATTACAGATGAGAGGCAGAGTAGCTTATGAAAAATAAAAGACATTATAAAGAAGCATCATCCCATCCTTCATTGCCGCAAGCTGTTCGAGAGAAATTCAAAGCGCTTCAACAGCAATTAGGTGTACAATTCAAGGATGAAAATTTACTGTTTAACGCGTTTACGCACTCTTCTTACGTTAATGAACACCGCCGCAAAAAGTTTTCCGACAACGAGAGATTGGAGTTTTTAGGGGATGCCGTATTGGAACTGGGCGTCTCTAAATTTCTGTTTCGTACAGAACCGACAAAAAGTGAAGGTGAGCTGACGAAGCTGCGAGCCGCTATTGTATGTGAGCCATCACTCGTTAAGTTTTCCAATGAGCTCCATTTTGGTGACTATATTTTGCTTGGCAAAGGTGAAGAGCTGACAGGGGGAAGAATGCGTCCCGCGTTGCTGGCAGACGTATTTGAAGCATATATTGGCGCATTGTACTTGGATCAGGGCATGGAAGTGGTTGAAGAATTTCTAAAACGAATCGTTTTTCCGAAAATCAGTGTCGGAGCTTTTTCGCATGTGACAGATTATAAGAGTCGTTTGCAAGAATTGGTGCAGCAAAAGAATCATGGACCTCTTCAATATGAAGTGGTTGAGGAAAAAGGTCCTGCACATGCGAAAAAGTTTGTTACCGTAGTCAATCTTGATGACCAACAACTCGGTAAAGGAATTGGAAAGTCTAAAAAAGAAGCCGAACAGGAAGCTGCCCGTCGAGCGATCGAACAATTACAGTCGCAGATAGACGAAGGAGAGAACTGATCGTGTTTTTGAAGAAATTAGAGATTACAGGATTCAAGTCTTTTGCAGAGAAGATCCATATTGACTTTGTTCCTGGAGTCACAGCCATTGTCGGCCCAAACGGCAGTGGGAAAAGTAATATTATTGATGCCATTCGATGGGTGCTTGGCGAACAGTCAGTGAAATCTTTGCGTGGCAGTAAAATGGAGGACGTCATTTTTGCAGGAAGCGATTCTAGAAGAGGCGTCAATTTTGCGGAAGTCACGTTAATTTTAGATAATAGCCAAAATCTGTTTCCGCTCGACTATACAGAAATCAGTGTCACCCGCCGTGTTTTTCGTTCAGGAGAAAGTGCTTATTTGATCAACGGACAAGCCTGCCGACTAAAAGATATTACGTCCATGTTCATGGATTCAGGTTTGGGAAAAGAAGCATTTTCTATCATCTCTCAAGGCAGAGTCGATGAAATCCTGAATAGCCGTGCAGATGAACGCAGAAATGTCTTTGATGAAGCGGCAGGCGTATTGAAATATAAGACACGTAAGCTGCAAGCAGAACATAAACTTTTTGAGACCACAGATAACTTAGATCGAATCTTAGATATTCTGAAAGAAATCGATGATCGTCTTGGTCCTTTGGAAAAAGAAGCGACGGCTGCACGTCAAGCAGAGCATTTTCTGGCTGAACTTCGAGAGGCGGATGTTCGTTTATTAAACTATGATGCCTGGACACTTCGGCAACAAATTCTTGAAAAGTCAACAGCGATGAAAGCCGATGCAGATGAACAAATGAAATTGAATGGCCAATTGACTGAACGAGAGAAAGAGCTGGAACACGATAAGAAAAGCTTGCAGAAACTAGAGTCCACGCTTGAAAGTTTGCAAAACGAGTTAATAAATAAAACGTCTGAGGCGGAAAAATGGGAAGGCAGACGGTTGCTTTCCCTTGAAAAGAATCGGAATACAAAACAGCAACTCGATCGAATTCAGTCAGAGTTGCAATCAGCAGAAAAAAACAAACAGCTTACTGAAGAAAAATTACAGGCAATGCAATCAAAACAACAATTATTAAAAAAAGAGTTATCCCACGCGTCTAAGGATATCAATCAAGTGACTGGCATGCTGAATAGTTCGCTCAAGGAAACGGAACAACAGATCGACGATTTGAAGTCCGTTTATATTGAAAAACTGAATGAAGAAGCGACTTTACGCAATGAAGTGAAGCATGTGGAAGAGCGATTGCAAGGAGAAAAATCCTCAACTGAAAAAATCACTGTCCAAACTGCCCTACTCTCAGAACGCATGCAAGTATTAATCAAAGAACAACACGAAAAGAACCGGCAAAAAGAGAGTATTCAACAGCAGATTAATGAGACGGAACAGTCGGTTGAAAAATGTCTATTGCAGTTGAAAGAATCAGAAGAACTTCTAACTACGCAACAGCAGTTTTTGCAGCAAGCCGTGCGTAAACAGTCGGAAATGCAAGGAAGAATGCGGGCTCTTGAAAGTTTGGAAAAAGATCTTTCGGGATTTTATTCAGGTGTGAAAGAAGTGCTGCACGCGAAAAGTCAGCAACGTATTCAAGGAATTGAAGGGGCGGTAGTGGAGTTGATCTCGACTGAACCCGCTTACGCAAAGGCGATTGAAACAGCCCTTGGCGGTGCGATGCAGCATATCATTGCGGCAACGGAGCGCGATGCAAGGAAAGCGATCGGCTATTTGAAATCGAAAAACTTAGGTCGAGCGACATTCCTTCCGTTGGACATTATAAAACCGCGTGAGTTGCCGATGAACAGCAGACAGCTCTTAAGCCGTCAGCCAGGTTTTATCGGTACAGCATTTGAATTGACTCAGACAGCTGCGAAATATGAATCAATTGCCAAAAACTTATTAGGGCAAACGATTGTGGCGAATGACTTAAAAGAAGCAACGGCAATCGCTAAGGCCATTGGCTATCGATTTCGTATTGTCACGCTGGATGGGGATGTCGTCAACGCAGGAGGTTCTCTGACAGGCGGCGGTGCGAAAGGGCAGTCTACCTTGTTCTCACGGAAAGCGGAATTGGAAACAATCTCCGAACAGTTGCAACAAATGGATGAATCGATTCGGCAAGCAAATCATAAAATGTCGCGGACACGAGAGCAAGTTGGCGTGGGCCTACAGCGTCGTGATCAATTGCAGAAAACAATGGAAGAACTGCAACGGCAGAAAGCCATTGCGCATACTTCATTGCAGGAAACGGAGATGGAGATCCGTTCTGTCAAAATGGAGATATCGACCATTGAAATGGGCAGGAATGATACCGTATCTGCCGAAAAAGAATTAACGGGCAAAAAGGAAAGGCTCTCTGCACAGCATTCTGCAATCCAACATGAGCTGAATGAAATTACAGCCAAATTGGAAAGTTTAGAGCGTCTGGTAGAAAATCGCAGAGAAGAGCAAGAGGCATTACGACAGAAATTACATGAGCTGCAGCAAAAGAGCGCAGTCTTGAAAGAACAAAGTACCTATCAATCCAGTACGATTCAAGAAGCGCGTGATATGATGGTTGAGTTGGATCAGACGATCTTACGCCTGCGGGAAGAACAACGATATAACCAAGAGCATCTAGTCGGTACGGAACTTTCACCTGAAGAAATTGAAGCAAATATGAAACAGTCGAACACCGCAAAATTGCAGTTGGAAGAAACGATTGAAGTGGAGAGAGCGAAGCGGCTTCAGCAAACTGAGCTCGTCAATCAACATGAATCTCAGCTTAAGTTGCTTCGACAGCAGGTTCATACGATCAATGACCGATTGAATACGGTGAAAATCCAGTTGTCGAGGCTCGAGACACAGCATGAGACAGTGACGAATCGTTTAGATGAAGAATATGGTTTACTGCCAGATACCGCTTATTTAACAGATGAAACGGATATCCCGCAGCTTAGGACAGCGGTGGATTCTTATAAGCAGCAACTGGCGGATCTCGGTCCAGTCAATCCGAACGCGATTCAAGAGTTTGAAGAAGTTTCAGAACGTCATCAGTTTTTAAGTGCACAGCGTAATGATTTAGTCGAGGCAAGAAATACGTTGCAAGAAGCGATGTCTGAAATGGATCAAGAGATGAAGAGTCGCTTCCAGACAACGTTCGAAGCCATTCGAAGTCATTTCCATCGAGTGTTTCAAGATATGTTCGGCGGCGGTGAAGCGGATTTAATTCTGACGGATCCATCTAATTTGCTGACAACAGGAATCGATATTGTCGCACGTCCGCCAGGTAAGAAACTGCAAAATCTAAGTCTTCTTTCGGGCGGAGAGCGTGCATTAACCGTCATTTCACTGTTATTCTCCATTTTGGAAGTCCGCCCGGTACCATTTTGTATTTTGGATGAAGTGGAAGCCGCGCTGGATGAAGCGAACGTGGTGAGATATAGTAATTACTTGAAGAAGGTTTCAGAACAGACACAGTTTATCGTCATTACACATCGGAAAGGAACGATGGAAGGTGCGGATGTGCTGTATGGCGTCACTATGCAAGAATCTGGTGTATCCAAACTGTTATCTGTCAAACTTTCAGAAGTGGCAGAAGAAATCAGTAGCTAAGGAGTGGGGTTAATTGTCTTTTTTCAAGAAGCTGAAAGAAAAAATTACAGGTACCAATGAAGCCGTTACAGAGAAGTTTAAAGATGGTTTGACCAAAACACGCGATTCATTCACGTCGAAAGTCAATGACCTAGTCTCACGTTTCCGTGTGGTGGATGAGGAGTTCTTTGAAGAATTGGAAGAAGTGCTCTTGCAAGCAGACGTGGGCTTTGAAACAGTTATGGAATTGATTGATTTATTGAAGGATGAAGTGAAACGCAAAAATATAAAAGATACAACCGGCATGCAATCATTGATTTCTGAAAAGCTCGTGGAGATTTATAATGCGGGTGAAGAAATGTCTAATGAATTGAATATCGAAGAAGGCCGTTTAAATGTCATTTTAATGGTCGGTGTTAATGGTGTAGGGAAAACGACCACAATTGGTAAAATGGCAGCCCGTTTGCAAAAGGAAGGGAAAACCGTCATGCTCGCTGCAGGCGATACATTCCGTGCAGGCGCAATCGATCAGCTCGTTGTTTGGGGAGAACGGACAGGAGTTGAAGTCGTACGTCAGGCAGAAGGCTCCGACCCGGCTGCTGTTATATATGATGCAGTTAAATCTGCCAAAAAACGAAATGTTGATGTCTTAATTTGTGATACTGCAGGTCGTTTGCAAAACAAAGTGAACTTGATGAATGAGCTTGAAAAAGTGCATCGTGTCATTGGCCGCGAAATCGAAGGCGCGCCTCATGAAGTGTTGTTGGCACTCGATGCAACGACTGGACAAAATGCTTTAATTCAAGCTCAAACATTCAATGAAGCAACAAAAGTGACTGGCATCGTATTGACGAAACTTGATGGGACAGCGAAAGGCGGTATCGTCCTGGCAATCCGCAGCAAGCTGGATATTCCTGTGAAATTTGTTGGTCTTGGGGAAGGTATTGAAGACTTACAACCGTTCGATCCGGAAAAATATGTGTATGGTTTATTTGCAGATGGTCTGGAAATGGAAGATCGCGATGAAGAAGAGGCGGAAAACGAAGAAGACAAGTAAATATACTTGACAGACATGCGTGTGAACGCTAGTATGAAAAGGTGAGGAAAAGGGGTTGGCGTCATGCTTGAAAAAACGACAAGAGTGAACTTCCTCTTTGATTTTTATCAATCATTATTAACGGATAAACAGCGATCATATATGCAATTATATTATTTGGATGATCTTTCTCTCGGTGAAATCGCTGAACAATATGGCGTGTCGAGACAAGCGGTGTATGATAATGTGAGAAGAACGGAAGCTATGCTGGAAGATTATGAGGAAAAGCTCAATCTATTCGAGAAGCATGAGAGGCGTCTTGAAGTCGTTGAGCAATTACAGCAAATTATCCCGGCAGACGATTCCTCTTCCACCAAAGTTCTTGAGCTATTACATACCTTGAAAGATTTTGATTAGGGGGGATTGTCTATGGCATTTGAAGGTTTAGCCGAACGCCTGCAAGGAACGCTGAATAAGATTACAGGCAAAGGGAAAATCAATGAAGCTGATGTCAAAGAAATGATGCGTGAAGTACGTTTTGCATTGATTGAAGCGGACGTTAACTTGAAAGTCGTAAAAAGTTTTGTCAAAACGGTCAGCGAACGCGCAGTCGGTCAGGATGTCATGAAGAGCTTGACGCCTGGACAGCAAGTTGTAAAGATCGTTAAAGATGAATTGACGAACTTGATGGGTGGAGAACAAAATCCAATTCAGTTTGCCCGGAAATCACCAACGGTCATTATGATGGTCGGATTACAGGGTGCGGGTAAAACAACGACGACAGGGAAATTGGCAACCGTACTACGCAAGAAACACAATAAAAATCCATTGCTGGTTGCAGCGGATATCTATCGTCCAGCGGCGATCCAACAACTTGAAACGTTAGGAAAGCAAATTTCGGTTCCTGTGTTTTCTATGGGGACGGATCAGTCCCCTGTTGAAATTGCTCGCCGGGCGATGGAAGAAGCGGAAAAAGAGCATAATGATGTCGTCATCATCGATACAGCCGGCCGCTTACATGTGGATGAAGCGTTGATGCAAGAACTAAAAGACATTCGTGAATTGACGAAACCGGATGAAGTATTCTTAGTTGTCGATGCAATGACAGGTCAAGATGCGGTCAACGTAGCGAAAAGCTTCGACGAAATGATCGGCATCACGGGTGTCGTCCTAACAAAACTAGATGGCGATACACGAGGCGGGGCGGCTTTATCCATTCGTACCGTTACCGAAAAGCCGATCAAATTTGTCGGTATGGGCGAGAAAATGGATGCGCTCGAATCATTCCACCCAGAGCGTATGGCTTCAAGGATACTCGGCATGGGCGACGTCATGTCGTTAATCGAGAAAGCACAAGAAAATGTGGACGAAGAGAAGGCAAAAGAGCTGGAACAAAAACTTCGCACACAAAGCTTTACGCTGGATGATTTCCTTGATCAGCTACAGCAAGTGAAAAAAATGGGGCCGCTCGATGAAATTTTGAAAATGATGCCTGGTGCCAATAAAATCAAAGGGCTCGACAACGCAAAAGTAGATGAGGGCCAAATGGGGCGTGTGGAAGCCGTCATTTATTCGATGACGCTTGCTGAACGCGAAAGTCCGGATATCATCAATGCGAGCCGAAAGAAACGAATCGCAGTCGGATCCGGTACGTCGATTCAAGAAGTCAATCGCTTACTGAAGCAATTTGAAGAAATGAAGAAAATGGTCAAGCAGATGACCAATATGCAACAAAAGGGTAAAAAGAAGGGCAAAATGCCTAGTTTTGATTCGTTTTTCAAATAATATAACAGGTGTTAAGAAAAAACACTTTACAAACAAACGAAACCTTGATAATATACTATCTTGTGTGAAACTATTCGGAGGTGTAGATAAAATGGCAGTTAAAATTCGTCTAAAACGTATGGGAGCTAAGAAATCTCCTTTTTATCGTATTGTAGTAGCTGATGCACGTGCACCACGTGACGGCCGTCAAATCGAAACAGTGGGTACATACAATCCACTTACTAAGCCAGCAACAGTCAATATCAATGAAGAATTGGCTTTGAAATGGCTTCAAGATGGCGCAAAGCCATCTGATACTGTGCGTAACTTGTTCTCAGAACAAGGCATCATGGAAAAATTCCATAACGCTAAATACAGCAAGTAATTTGGAGGGGTGGACATGAAGCAGCTGATTGAAACAATTGTAAAGCCGTTAGTCGATTACCCGGATGACGTGAAGGTGGTAGCAGATGAACAGTCACAACGTGTTGTTTATCAGTTATCAGTGAATGCGGAGGATATGGGAAAAGTGATCGGAAAGCAAGGTCGTGTGGCAAAAGCGATCCGTACGATTGTTTATTCAGCAGCAGGCAGCCACCACGGCAAAAAAGTGTATTTGGATATTTTGGATTGATCCAAAAGGAAGGAGCCCCGGTTCCTTCCTTTTTTGCACGTATAAATGTGTTTCGTATAAAGAAAATTAGTGAAGAAGACTTTGGCTTGTGGTCTGGGGATTTGCGCTCTGGGTGGACGCTTTCCGTGGGGCGTGCGGTGAGCCTCCTCGTCGCTGCGCTCCTGCGGGGTCTCACCTGTCACGCTAATCCCACAGGAGTCGCCACCCGCCGCTTCAATCCCTACTTTGTGACGGATAGTATAATGACTAATCCATTGTACTTTTTAAGTGACAGAGTGTTATTTCCTCGCAATAATGATCAACGTTCAAAGACAGATGATAACCAGCTTTGTTCGTGGGCTTTTTGCAGTTGAAATCACCTTAAAGCCTTTAAACTTAGTCAACGAAAGATGCCAGTTTTGCGACCTGAATATGAAATCTCTTCTCAGATTTTAAAACAACTACAGTGGTCTTGCTATTTGCTACCACACTCATAGTCAGGATTGGAGCGGAAGACGGGGGCGACTCCGGGAGGATCAGCGTGAGTCTTGAGACCCTGGACTGAGCGAAGCGAAGGAAGCGGCTCAAGCCACGCCCTCCGGAAAGCGCCTCCGTCTGAAGCGTAAATCCCGGAGTACTCGCTAACTGTCCTTTCAACCTATTCAATCTAGTTTATTTGATTTTATTCTTAAATATATTTTAACGGAGGCGAAATAATGGAATGGTTTAATGTAGGGAAGATTGTTAATACGCACGGTATCAAAGGCGAAGTTCGTGTCATGTCTACAACGGATTTCCCGGACGAGCGTTATGCTGTCGGGAGCGAACTTGCGATCTTCATGCCGAAGAGCAAGACACCGATTTATGTTAAGGTAGCAAGTCATCGCAAACACAAAAACTTCAACCTTCTAACATTTGAAGGCTACCCGACGATCAATGACGTGGAAAAACTGCGTGACGGCATCGTCAAAGTATCGGAGAAAGAACTGACCGAGCTGGAAGAGAATGAATTTTACTACCATGAAATCATCGGCTGCCGTGTCATCACTGAAACAGGGGAAGACATCGGAAAAGTCACTGAAATTATCGAGACGGGCGCCAATGATGTCTGGACGGTTACACCGGCAGAAGGAAAACCGCATTACATCCCCTATATAGAAGATGTCGTAAAAGACATCGACATTGAAGAACAGGTTATCACCATCGAACTGATGGAAGGTCTGCTTTCATGATGCAAATCGATGTACTGTCGCTGTTCCCTGAAATGTTCGAAGGCGTCCTTCATTCATCGATCATGAAAAAGGCGCAGGATCAGCAAGCCGCTTCTTTCCGCGTCACAGACTTTCGTGACTACTCAACGAATAAACATAGAAAAGTGGATGACTATCCGTATGGCGGCGGTGCAGGAATGGTATTGAAGCCGGAACCGCTGTTTGCCGCCGTCGAATCATTGACAAGCACCAGTGAAAGTAAGCCGCGTGTAATTTTGATGTGTCCTCAAGGAGAGCGCTTCACACAGAAGAAAGCGGAAGAACTCGCACAGGAGCAGCATTTGATTTTCATCTGCGGCCACTATGAAGGATATGATGAACGGATCCGTGAGCATTTGGTGACCGATGAACTTTCCCTTGGCGACTTCGTCTTGACCGGAGGAGAAGTGGCTTCAATGGCGATGATCGACAGCGTGGTTCGCTTATTACCTGATGTGCTCGGCAATGATCAATCGGCTGTCCACGACTCCTTCTCCACTGGCATGCTGGAACATCCACAGTATACACGCCCTGCCTCTTTCAACGGCCTCGACGTGCCGGCTGTACTGTTATCAGGGAATCATGCCGAAATCGATAAGTGGCGGGAAGAGCAAGCATTTCAGCGTACGGCAGAGCGGCGTCCGGAGTTGTTGGAAGAAGCCCCGCTGACCGAACATCAGCAAAAACTTTATCAGCAATGGAAACGAAAAATAGACTGAAATTGCTTGATTGAACAGAAAGCTTATGATATGATATGTGAAGCGCTTTTTAAAAAAGTGCCTATTTACTGACGTTCCGCTGCAAATGTAAGGCGTGCAAGAACTTCAGAAAAGAAGGAGAGAAAATCATGCAAAAACTAATTGCAGACATTACAAAAGATCAGTTACGTACTGAACACCCTGATTTCCGTCCTGGAGATACACTACGTTTACACGTAAAGATCATTGAGGGTACTCGTGAGCGTATCCAGTTATTCGAAGGTGTTGTAATCAAACGCCGCGGTGGTGGAATCAGTGAAACATTCACTGTCCGTAAAATTTCAAACGGTGTTGGAGTGGAGCGTACATTCCCTGTACACACACCAAAACTTGCTAAGATCGAAGTAACTCGTCGCGGTAAAGTTCGTCGTGCTAAGTTGTACTACCTACGTAGTCTACGTGGTAAAGCAGCACGTATTAAAGAACTCCGCTAATCAGATAAGCGCAAAACGAAGGAGGCCTTGCATTTGGCCTCCTTTCTTTTTGCGCATAAAGTAATTAGGCGTTACAATAATAGCAGACAAGGGCAGGAGGCTAGATTGATGGAAGAGAAAAAAACGAAAAGTGAAGGGCTGGAATGGATCAAAGCACTCTTGATCGCATTTGGATTGGCTGCAATTATACGAGTCTTTTTATTCACACCGATCGTCGTCGACGGTATTTCCATGATGCCGACACTAGAGCATGGGGATCGAATGATCGTCAATAAAATCGGTTATACCATTGGAGAACCACACCGCTTTGATATCGTCGTATTTCATGCACCTGAACAAAAAGACTATATTAAGCGTGTAATTGGGTTACCAGGAGATACAGTGGAATACAAAGATGACGTTCTTTATATTAATGATAAACCTTATGAAGAACCGTATCTTGATAAATACAAAGCGGAAATTCAAGATGGCACGTTGACTGAAGATTTCACGCTGCAAGACATACCGCAAATCCAGGCGAGTGTTGTGCCGGAAGACCATGTGTTTGTTATGGGAGACAATCGTCGAAAAAGTAAAGATTCCAGACATATCGGTCCGGTTGCGATAGATGAAATCATTGGCAGCACTAGCGTAATATTTTGGCCGATCAAAGATTTCGGTTTTGTGAAATAAAGAAAGGAGACGATTCGAATGACTATTCAATGGTTTCCAGGCCATATGGCAAAAGCAAGACGGGAAGTATCTGAGAAGCTTAAACTCGTCGATATCGTATTTGAATTAATAGATGCAAGACTGCCGCTGTCTTCACGTAATCCGATGATCGACGAAGTGATTCAGCAAAAGCCGCGGCTGCTGATTTTAAATAAAATGGATTTAGCAGATGAAGTGCAGACGAAGCGCTGGATTGCTTATTTTGAAGAGCGTGGCTTTCGAACAGTGGCGATCAATTCATTTGAAGGCAAAGGTCTGCAAACTGTCACGAAGGCAGCAAAAGAAATCCTTCAGCCGAAATTTGACCGAATGAAGCAAAGAGGAATCCGTCCAGGTGCCATACGTGCGATGATTGTCGGTATACCAAACGTAGGGAAGTCGACACTGATCAATCGATTAGCTAAGAAAAACATTGCGAAAACAGGAAATAAACCAGGTGTGACGAAAGCGCAGCAATGGATTAAATATGGCAAAGAGCTGGAGTTATTAGATACTCCAGGTGTGCTTTGGCCAAAATTTGAAGACCCTGAAGTTGGTTTCAAGCTGGCATTGACAGGTGCGATCAAAGATTCTGTTCTGAACATGGAAGAACTGGCTGTCTATGGTCTTCGATTTTTATCGGAACATTATCCGGAACGACTGGAAGCACGTTATCAACTGACTACGATTGGCGAAGATATTTTAGCGATCTTCGATCAAATTGGAGAGCGGCGGAAAGTTTACAGCGCAGGTGCAGAAATTGATTACGATAAAGTGGCAGATTTAATTGTTCAAGATATACGTGATCAGCAAGTGGGTAAGCTAACGTTTGATTTTCCGGAAGAATCATAACAAATTAGAGCAACTGTTTGGGACGTCATTTCCCGGCAGTTGCTTTTTTATTCGAAAAATTGATTATTAAACCGATATAATACATAGATAAGAATTTTGTTATTTATGTTGAATTTAAGTTTTTACATGAGTTTGTTCAAAAATGGACACTTAGTTGATTGGAGTGGAAGGCGGCGAAGGGCAAAGATGTGCTCCCAACGCTTCGCTTATGCTCGCAAAAACCGTTCTACGTTACGGCTTTTCCTGCGGGAGATAGCGCGAATGGCGAGACCCCGCAGGAGCGAAGTGACGAGGAGGCTTGCCCGCGCCCCGCGGAAAGCGTCCGCCTGGAATGGAAATTAACAGGTTCTACGCTTTACTTTGAGTGTAAGTTATTTATTTCAGTTTATATGGATGGACAGGTGAAGAAATTGACAACGATTCAGCAAATAAAAAACCAATTGCAAGACTTAGAAGAACCGAATGAGTGGCTGGATGAACTTCGAACGGATGAACGAAAAGGTGTGCAGCTCGCGATTAAACAATGGAAAAAACGATATGAGAAAAGACAGCAATTGATCAACGACTTCTTACAGAAGAAAGCATTTGATGATGCATATAAAACGACAAGAATTTCACTTATTGCAGGAATTGATGAAGCTGGAAGGGGTCCATTAGCCGGACCGGTCGTCACGGCAGCTGTAATCCTGCCTGAAGAGAGTTCTGTTCTACTAGGTGTAGATGACTCGAAGAAAATTTCGAAAGTCGAGAGGCAGCGATTTGCACAGCTGATCAAAGAACAGGCGGTAGCATACTCAATTCACGTACAGTCGGCAACGGTTATTGATGAACTGAATATTTACCAAGCAACGAAGCAGTCAATGGAAGCAGCAGTCAATCAGCTATCTGTAAAACCGCACACGGTTATTGCGGATGCTATGAACTTGATGCTTGACTGTCCTGCGTATTCCATCGTTAAAGGTGACGAAAAGAGTCTGTCTATCGCAGCGGCTTCCATCTTGGCTAAAACGACGCGGGATGATCTAATGACGGAGTTACATGAACAGTTTCCTTGGTACGGCTTTGATGAGAATGCCGGCTATGGAACGGCAAAACACTTGCAAGGACTGGAAACGCATGGATTTACTGCGCAACATCGAAAATCATTCGAACCAATCAAAACGATGTGGAGGAATCGCCAATGAATATGAATCCATTATCCATTTCGTCCGTCAAAGTTGCTTCCGCAGATTCCCAACCGCTGACTTTAAGAGAAGGCCAGATGATCCATGGAAAAGTGCAACAATTATTTCCGGGGCAGATGGCGCAAGTCCAGGTAGGGAATCAGCAGTTGTACGCAAAATTGGAAGTGCCAATGCAAGCGGGCGATACGTATTATTTCAAAGTTAATGGGACAGAGCCGGAAATACAGTTGCAAGTGATCGCGGGACCTATGCGCGGATCGGAAGGTCAAACAGGGCAATTGGCACAACTGACGGAGTCGCTGAATTTACCGAAGACGGCAGAAATGAAAGAATTACTTGCTGCAGTTATCAAACAAAAGTTCCCGATGACGAAAGAAAATTTAGTGGACGCTGCCAATTTACTCAAAAATGTGCCAGACGGGATGAAAGAGCAGGCACTCGCAACCCTTGGAAAAATGGCCAACATGCGTCTTCCTTTCACGCCTGCTGTATTTCAATCGCTGATGCAAGCGCAGACAGGCACGATCACTCAAAGTCTTACTTCACTACAAAGCGCGTTACAGACTGAACAGAATCTTGCACCCGCTGTACGCGAACAAATACTTAATGCATTGCAGGCGTTAGCCAATCCTGCAAGCCAATCCGTCGGCAAAGAGTTACTCGGTCAGACGATAACACAATTATTGAATCCTCAAACGAGTAAAGGAGACCGTTTTGCTGCTCTGCAACTATTGAAAACGGCGGGCATCCTTCCTGCTCAGACGTCACTCGCCAATCTGCCGCAAGCAGTAGCCCAATTGATGACACAATCAAGTGACGCAAAGGCTCCAGCTCCGCAGCAACCGCAGATTGCAACAAATCAGGCTGCTGGAAGCCTTGTAGCGTCCGGCAAAGTAAACGGAAGTGTTCGGGTCCAGGTAGATGGTACAGCGCCGTCAACAAGCTCTAGCGCAGCCACACAAACCGACCAAAGAGTCAATATGGACAGCCAAGCGGCTACATTAAAAGCTGTGCAGGCATTACTCAGTAAGTTGAGCCAAACACCAGCGGCTGAGCAACAAACAGCAAAAACAATTATTCAAAATCTAGCTCAGCAAATCAACACAAATCCTATCCTTCCTGAATCAGCAAAAGTTGCTTTACAGACCGTCATCAATCAAATCTCGCAACAGCCGGTAATGAATGACAGTGTCAAAGCGGCTTTCATTGAACAATTCAGCCAAACGTTCTTGCAACAAGTCAGCGGGTTGTCGTCTGTTAATTCGGTTGCACCACGAGATGTACAGCAAGCTTTGATGTCACTCGTATCGATCCCACCTGATCAAGCGGATGAGACATTACGAATGCTTATCCAAAATGCGGAAAGAACCGGCAACACACAACTGAAACAACTGGTCCAAACAGCAGAAATGCAAGTGTCCCAAGCAATGAACGGCCCAGTTATGAAAGAAGCGATACAAAGTGTATTAAGTACGTTAGGTTTCAATTATGAAGCTTTACTGAACGGAAAAGAACCGAATTTAGCGAATCTGGCCAATACATTAAAACCCCAGCTACTGACTCTGCTGCAAGATCCCTCTCTGTCTCCGCCGTTGCGTGAGGCTTCAGAAACGATGGTTTTGCGGATGAATGGAACGATCATCCAGACAGCGGAGACGAGCGTCCAGCAACAGTTGATCATGCAAGTGCCGCTAGAATTATTCGGAAAAAAGATCGATGCCACACTGCAGTGGAATGGCCGCATGAAAGAGAATGGTCAGATTGATCCAGCTTTTGCGAGAATTTTATTTTATTTGGAATTAGAAGCTTTATCAACGACGTTAGTAGATATGCATGTACAGAATAAAGTGGTGAATCTCACTATTTTTAATGAGCAAGAGTCATTGCGTACGACCGGATTGACATTCCAAACCATGTTGAAAGACGGTTTGGAACAAGTGGGCTATAAACTTTCAGGTGTATCATTTAAACCATTTACTGAAACACCACAATCTGTGAAAAAACCAGTTGGCTCCTTGTATACTGATGAAGGAGGAGTGGATTATCGGATATGAAAGAAGAGCGCTATGTAAGGAAAGAAGCGGTTGCACTTTCTTATGACCCCGAAGTATCAGACGCGCCAAAGGTCATTGCAAAAGGAAAAGGGATGATTGCGGAAAATATTCTTGAAAAAGCTAAAGAGCACGATGTTCCGGTTCAGGAAGATCCCAGTTTGCTAGAATTACTCGGACAATTAAATGTCAATGAAACGATTCCGGAAGAACTTTATCAGGCGGTATCGGAAGTGTTTGCCTATATTTATCGTTTAGACCGCGAAAAAGGTAGTAGGAATAGTTGAAAAATAGAGACTTTCACTTCACAATAGTCATTCTTGGACAAAATGTGACGGTTTGTTTACAATAATAAAGTAATTGAACTTCAAGTAATTGCAAATCGAATGGAGGCAGTACTTATGAACATCCATGAATACCAAGGGAAGCAGCTATTGAGAGAGTACGGTGTTGCTGTTTCGAAGGGCCGTGTTGCATTTTCGCCAAAAGAAGCAATGACTGTAGCGAAAGAAATCGGAACTGAGCCTATTGTGGTAAAAGCACAAATCCATGCGGGTGGACGTGGGAAAGCTGGCGGAGTTAAAATCGTCAAAACTCCTGATGAAGTCCGTGCAGTAGCAGCCGAATTAATCGGAAAACAGCTTGTTACACACCAAACAGGTCCTGAAGGACAAGAAGTAAAACGTCTTCTTGTCGAAGAAGGAATCGACATCGAAAAAGAATTTTATATCGGTCTAGTCGTGGACCGCGCAACAGATCGCGTTACGTTAATGGGATCTGCTGAAGGCGGCGTGGAAATTGAAGATGTGGCTGAGAAGAATCCTGAAAAAATCTTCTATGAAGTCATTGATCCGGTAGTAGGATTGGCTCCTTTCCAAGCACGTCGAATGGCGTTCAATATGGAAATTCCAAGCGGACTGATCAATAAAGCAGTCAGCCTATTTTTAGGTCTATATAAAGTATTCAGTGAAAAAGACGCATCAATTGTCGAAATTAATCCACTTGTCGTAACGAAAGATCAGCGAGTACTGGCTTTGGATGCTAAATTCAATTTTGACGATAACGCAACATTCCGCCATAAAGATATTGTCGAATTGCGTGACTTTGACGAAGAAGATCCAAAAGAAATCGAAGCATCTAAACTGGACTTAAGCTATATTTCTTTAGATGGGAATATCGGCTGTATGGTTAATGGTGCGGGTCTTGCAATGGCAACAATGGATACGATTCACTATTATGGCGGCGAACCCGCTAACTTCCTTGACGTTGGGGGCGGCGCGAAGAAAGAAAAAGTCGCTGGTGCGTTCAAAATCATTTTATCCGATCCGAACGTAAAAGGTATTTTCGTCAATATTTTCGGTGGAATCATGAAATGTGACGTCATCGCTGAAGGTGTTATTGAAGCAGCGAAAGAAGTAGAACTTCAAGTACCACTTGTTGTACGTCTAGAAGGAACGAATGTTGAACGCGGGAAAGCTTTGCTTGAAGAGTCCGGTATTAATATTGTAGCTGCGGATTCAATGGCTGAAGGCGCGAAAAAAATCGTTGAGTTGATAGGATAAGAAAGGCAGGTACAAAGCATGAGTATTTATGTAGATAAAGACACCAAAGTAATTGTACAAGGAATTACAGGTTCCACTGCCCTGTTCCATACGCAGCAAATGTTGGAATATGGTACAAAAATCGTCGGCGGCGTAACACCTGGAAAAGGCGGCCAAACAGTTGAAGGAGTACCGGTCTTCGATACAGTTGAAGAGGCTGTGAAAGCTACGGGCGCAACTGTTTCCATCATTTACGTACCTGCGCCGTATGCAGCAGACGCGATCATGGAAGCGGTCGATGCAGAAATGGCTATGACGATCTGTATTACAGAGCATATCCCAGTACTCGACATGATCAAAGTGAAGCGTTATATGGAAGGCAAAGAGACACGTCTTATCGGTCCAAACTGCCCGGGTGTTATCACGGCAGATAAAACGAAGATCGGTATTATGCCAGGCTATATTCATACAAAAGGCCATGTAGGTGTAGTATCACGTTCTGGTACACTGACTTATGAAGCGGTACACCAATTGACACAAGAAGGAATCGGCCAAACAACTGCTGTTGGGATCGGCGGAGACCCTGTTAACGGTACGAATTTCATCGATGTACTGAAGGAATTCAATGAAGACCCTGAAACGTATGCAGTCGTTATGATCGGTGAAATCGGCGGAACAGCTGAAGAAGAAGCTGCTGCTTGGGTTAAAGAGCATATGACAAAGCCGGTTGTAGGATTTATCGGCGGTCAGACTGCACCTCCAGGAAAGCGTATGGGCCACGCAGGCGCCATTATTTCGGGCGGTAAAGGAACAGCTGCAGAAAAGATCAAAGCTTTAGAAGCAGCGGATATACAAGTGGCAGAAACGCCATCTGTCATCGGCGAAACGCTTATTAAAGTTCTAAAAGAAAAAGGTCTGTACGAAAAATGTAAAACGAAGTAAACTAGAGGGTGTAGCGATAATGCTGCACCCTTTTTTCGTGCTTTGCTTGTAGTGTCGATTAAAGGAGCTATCGATGCAATTTACTGAACAACAAAAACAATTAATAAACCTTCATTATATTCATCCCGTACCGTATAATAAATTTCAGTTATTAGTGCAGGAAAATTCGTTCTTAGACAGAATGGAAGCGTATTCAAGTGATTATTTGAAACAACTTCTAGGCCTTTCAGAAGAGAAAGCTGTACGATTTAAAGAACAATATATGGAAGTTTCCAAGCTTCCTCTTATCGATTTATTACAGCAAATCAATTGCACCCCCATCCCTTATTTCCATCCGGATTATCCCGAAGAATTAAAGCAATTATGCGATCCACCGGCGGTATTGTATGTTAAGGGAAATCAATCTTTGCTAAAAAAACGACTGCGTGTGGGAATTATTGGTTCCCGAAAAGCGACGGTGTATTCTAAGAAAGCGCTCGATTTCATTGTACCGCCTTTAGTTGATCAAAAGATACCGATCGTCTCAGGTTTGGCAGCGGGCGCGGACGCTATGGCCCATCAAGCAGCTATGCATTTTGGCGGAGATACAATTGGCGTATTAGGTCATGGATTTTCGTATATGTACCCCAAGAAAAATGAACGAATTGCGCAGGAGATGGCTGAGAATCATCTATTAGTAACGGAATATCCACCGTATATCCCACCCGCTAAATGGACATTTCCAATGCGTAATCGAATTATTAGCGGGCTGTCGAGTGCCATCGTCATTACAGAATCTGTAGAGAGAAGTGGAACGATGAGTACAGTGGAGCATGCACTGGATCACGGAAAAGAAATTTTCGCAGTGCCGGGTGCTATCGATTCGCCTTTATCCGCCGGTCCGAATAAGTTGTTAGATGAAGGCGCCAAGCCATTATGGAGCGGCTTTCAGATTATCGATTTATTACAGTAATTTGCCAGTGTACCTGTTCGTAAAATGTTTAAAAGGTTGCATTATCCGAGAAACTGTTATACATTTTGCAACAGATATTCTTTTGATGAATAAATATAAAAAAATCTCTCTGAGGAGGGAAATGTATGGCAGATTACTTAGTAATTGTAGAATCACCTGCTAAAGCGAAAACCATTGAGCGCTACTTGGGGAAGAAATATAAAGTCAGTGCATCACTTGGACATTTACGTGATCTACCCCGCAGTCAAATGGGTGTAGATACCGAAAATAATTATGAACCGAAGTATATTACAATCCGAGGAAAAGGACCGATACTTCAAGAATTAAAAAAAGAAGCAAAAAAAGCGAAAAAAATCTTTCTCGCGGCTGACCCGGATCGCGAAGGGGAAGCAATTGCTTGGCATTTATCCCATCAACTTGGCGTGGATATCGAATCCGATTGCCGCGTTGTATTCAACGAAATAACGAAAGATGCGATTAAAGATTCATTTAAGCATCCGCGTCCGATCAATATGAATCTAGTCGACGCACAGCAAGCGCGACGTATTCTGGACAGACTAGTCGGTTACAACATCAGTCCGATCCTCTGGAAAAAAGTAAAAAAAGGATTATCGGCTGGACGCGTTCAATCTGTCGCATTGCGCTTGATTATCGACCGTGAAAATGAAATCAATGCGTTTGAGCCGGAAGAGTACTGGAGCATTACAGCTCAATTTACTAAAGGCAAAAAGACATTTGAAGCTGCATTCTACGGGGATGCGAATGAGAAAGTGAAGCTGACGAATCAAGAGCAAGTCGAAAAAATCGTCAATTCACTTCAAACGGACGAATTTGAAGTATCCAAAGTAGTGAAAAAAGAGCGAAAACGTAATCCGGCATTGCCGTTCACTACGTCATCCCTTCAGCAAGAAGCTGCGCGTAAACTAAACTTCCGTGCGAAGAAAACGATGATGCTCGCCCAACAATTATATGAAGGAATAGCGATTGGAAAAGAAGGAACGGTTGGGTTAATCACCTACATGCGTACCGACTCTACAAGAATTTCCGATACGGCGAAAGATGAAGTGAAATCGTATATCCACACCATGTATGGAGAAGAGTTCATTTCTACCAACAGCCGGAAAACAAAAGCCAAAGCGAACACACAGGATGCGCACGAAGCAGTCCGTCCTACTTCCGCAATGCGGCCACCTGAAGCCATGAAAGCGTTTTTATCGAGAGATCAATTGCGTCTGTACAAACTGATTTGGGAACGATTCGTAGCAAGTCAGATGGCGCCTGCTATTTTGGATACAGTAACTGCTGATTTTCTGAATGGTGATATTCGTTTCCGTGCCTCAGGTTCTCAGGTGAAATTTCCTGGTTTCATGAAAGTGTATATTGAAGGCGATGACGATCAACAAGAGGAAAAGGAGAATATTCTTCCGCCGCTTGAAGAAGGGGAGCGTGTCAAATACGAAGAAGTGGATCCTAAACAGCACTTCACGCAGCCTCCGCCAAGATATTCCGAAGCACGCCTAGTGAAGACCTTGGAAGAATTGGGGATAGGCCGTCCTTCCACGTTCGCGCCGACATTGGATACGATCCAAAAACGTGGGTATGTCACATTGGATGCTAAACGTTTCATCCCGACAGAACTAGGCGGGATTGTTCATCAAGCTGTCAATCAATACTTCCCTGACATTATTGATATCGAATTTACAGCCCAGATGGAGCGCAGTCTTGACAATGTCGAAGAAGGCAGTGTCGAGTGGCGAAAAGTCATTGATGAGTTCTATCGTGATTTTGAGAAACACGTAGAAGTTGCAGATGCAGAGATGGAGAAAATCGAGATCAAAGATGAGCCTGCAGGAGAAGATTGCGAGAAATGCGGATCTCCGATGGTATTCAAAATGGGACGATACGGTAAATTCATGGCTTGCTCCAATTTCCCGGATTGCCGAAATACAAAAGCAATTATCAAGCCAATCGGTGTGACTTGCCCTAAGTGTAAGGAAGGCGAAGTGGTCGAACGTAAGAGCAAAACGAAGAGAATATTCTTCGGTTGTGATCAATATCCAGAATGTGATTATGTATCGTGGGATAAGCCGATTTCACGGCCTTGTCCGAAGTGTCAACATACATTGGTAGAAAAACGCCTGAAAAAGGGTGTTCAAATACAATGTACAGAATGTGATTATAAAGAACAGCCACAAAGTTAAATACGCAAGTGAGCAAAACGAGGAAGAGGGATTTGAAATGACGCAAACTGTAAATGTAATCGGTGCAGGCCTGGCTGGAAGTGAGGCTGCCTGGCAACTGGCCAATCGGGGAATCCAAGTAAAATTATTCGAGATGCGTCCGGTCAAGCAGACGCCGGCACACCATACAGATAAATTTGCGGAGCTAGTGTGCAGTAACTCCTTACGGGCGAATAATTTGACCAATGCAGTAGGTGTCATCAAAGAAGAGATGCGACAGATGAATTCATTGATCATTCAAGCGGCAGATCGCTGTGCAGTGCCTGCTGGCGGTGCACTTGCGGTAGACCGTCATGAGTTTGCCGGGAATGTAACGGAGCAGATTCGCAATCATCCGAATATAGAAGTCATTAACGAAGAAGTGACGAAATTACCTGAAGGAATTACAATCATCGCTTCTGGTCCATTGACATCGCCTGCGTTAGCTGAGGAAGTTCGTCAGTTGACGGGGGAAGATTATTTGTACTTCTATGATGCTGCAGCTCCTATTGTTGAAAGTGATTCCATTGATATGGAAAAAGTTTATTTGAAATCCCGCTACGATAAAGGGGAAGCGGCTTACTTGAATTGTCCAATGAATGCTGAAGAGTTTGATCGGTTCTATCAAGCGCTTATCACGGCAGAAGTGGCGCCATTGAAAGATTTCGAAAAAGAGATGTATTTTGAAGGGTGTATGCCGATTGAAGTTATGGCGAAGCGTGGAGAGAAAACGATGCTTTTCGGTCCATTGAAACCGGTTGGACTGGAAGATCCGAAGACTGGCAAACGACCTAAAGCTGTCATTCAACTCCGGCAAGATAATGCGGCTGGCACATTATATAATATCGTGGGCTTCCAAACGCATCTGAAATGGGGAGCACAAAAAGAAGTGTTGCAGTTAATACCTGGTTTGGAAAATGTTGAAATCGTGCGGTATGGTGTAATGCATCGAAACACCTTCATCAACTCTCCAAAAGTGTTGAGCTGTACGTATCAATTAAAGTCGCAGCCGACAATTTTCTTCGCGGGTCAAATGACAGGCGTAGAAGGTTATGTCGAATCAGCTGGTTCCGGACTCATTGCAGGTATCAATGCCGCTCATTTAGCGAAAGGTGACAAGCCAATTCGTTTCCCAAGGGAAACAGCGCTAGGCAGTATGGCGCGGTATATTACAGATGCTGATCCAAAAGGCTTCCAACCGATGAATATCAACTTCGGATTGTTTCCTGATTTGGGCGAACGCATCAAATCAAAAGCGGAACGTGCGGAAAAACATGCCAATCGTGCATTGGATGCATTACAGCAATTCAAAGAAACTACGACAATTTAACCCAAACCTTACCCATTCAGTGGGTAAGGTTTTTATATGCTTTAAATTGGGTGGGAAACTAAACCTTGGCAGAAACGTCTGTTAAGAGAGCTAACATAGTTTGACAATCGACTAATTTTGATAAGTATTTTGAACAATATGTGTCAAAACGGATGTTTAGGGGAATAATTGAGGATGAAGTAGTTTTCAAAGTTGCCGAAAAATCCTTGCTATTGTATAGTGTTTGATGGAGAACATTTGGATTAGATTTTAAATTCCAAACTATATACATTCAAGAATTTTTAGAATCTTTCGCAGCACTCTGGATAACTTACTAAAAGTGGCGAGGTGATCCAATGATTCCGGAAATAAAGGACTTGGCGGATGAATATGTATCTTATATTCGTTTGGAGAAAAACTATTCTTCGTACACCGTAGCAGAATACGAAAAAGATCTGCGAGAGTTTTTAGCATTCTTGCATGAAGAACATATCAATGTTTTAGATGATGTGGAATATCCAGTTGCGCGGCTTTATGTCACCCGTTTATATGATCGCTCTTTTGCGAGAACGACAATCTCCAGGAAAATTTCTTCGATTCGCTCTTTCTTCAAGTTTACCAATGCTCGATATGGTATTCAAGACCAGGCTTTCCGATTGCTGTTTCATCCGAAAAAAGAGGAGCGTCTTCCTGCTTTTTTTTATGAACAGGAGCTCGAAAAGCTTTTTGATGTGACGGTGGGAGAAGATTATCGCTCCTTGCGTGATCGTGCATTGTTAGAACTGCTGTATGCGACGGGTATTCGGGTCGGTGAACTCGTGACCATGGAAATGCAGGATGTAGATCATTATTTGGGAATCGTCAAAGTAATGGGGAAGGGACGAAAAGAACGATTCGTCCCCTATGGCAGTTTTGCTGACGATGCTTTGCAGCAATATATGGATAATAGCCGTCCGCAATTGATGAAGCAAAAGAAACACTCTATGCTTTTTGTCAATCTGCGAGGTGATCCATTAACTGATCGGGGGGTCCGTTATATATTAAATGATTTGATGGAACGAGCTTCTTTACATACGAAAATTACACCGCATATGATCCGTCATACATTTGCCACTCATTTACTTGGAGCGGGCGCGGATCTAAGGTCTGTACAGGAACTGCTCGGTCATCGTCATTTATCGTCCACACAAGTGTATACCCATATTACGAATGAACATTTACGCCAAACGTATTTACAAACGCACCCTCGTGCATAGGAGGAGAGACAATGGAATTTCATGCAACAACGATTTTTGCAATTCATCATGATGGCAAGTGTGCCATGTCAGGCGACGGGCAAGTAACAATGGGCAACGCGGTCGTCATGAAACATACAGCAAAGAAAGTGCGCAGATTATTCAATGGTCAAGTTCTTGCAGGCTTTGCTGGATCGGTGGCAGATGCTTTTACGCTGTTTGATCTGTTTGAAGCGAAACTCATGGAGTACGACGGTAATTTGCAAAGGGCATCTGTTGAACTTGCGAAAGAATGGCGGGGAGACCGGATTTTACGTAAGCTGGAAGCGATGTTACTCGTTATGGATAAAAAAACTCTTTTACTCGTCTCTGGTACAGGTGAAGTGATAGAACCGGATGACGGTATTCTGGCAATCGGCTCCGGCGGAAATTATGCGCTGGCGGCGGGAAGAGCTTTAAAGAAATATAGTACAGGTTTAACTGCCGAGGAAATTGCAAAAGCTTCATTAGAGACCGCTGCTGATATATGTGTCTACACGAATCATGAAATCATTGTGGAGGTGCTTTGATTGGTGATGAAACAAGAATTAACGCCAAAAGAGCTCACTGCTTATTTGAACCGTTTTATCGTCGGTCAGGAAAAAGCGAAGAAAGCAGTAGCTGTCGCAATGCGTAATCGCTATCGAAGAATGCAGTTAACAGAGGAAGAACAAGAAGAAGTCATCCCTAAAAACATCCTGATGATCGGTCCTACAGGTGTAGGGAAAACTGAGATTGCACGCCGAATCGCTAAATTAATTCATGCTCCATTTGTCAAAGTGGAAGCGACGAAGTTTACTGAAGTAGGTTATGTAGGGCGCGACGTGGAGTCCATGATTCGTGACTTGACAGAGGTCGGTGTTCGCATGGTCAAGGAGGATTTGCGTGAATCCGTCAAAGAACAAGCGCAGAAGCTTGCGGAAGAGCGCTTAGTGAAACTCCTTGTACCAGAAGCGAAAAAGAAAAATAGCGGACAAAATCCTTTCGAAATGTTCTTCGGTCAAAAAGGACAGCCGGAAGAAGAAAATCCGGAAGAACAAACAGAAATAAGACGTAAACGTTCCGAAATAGCTGAGCTGCTGAAAAATCGTCAAGTAGAGGAACAGATGGTAACTGTTGAGGTCACTGCACAGCAACCGTCGCTATTTGATGCGCTACAAGGTTCAGGGATGGAACAAATGGGTACAGGTATGCAAGACGCTCTTTCTTCTCTCATGCCGAAAAAATCAGTAAAACGCCGTATGAAAGTAAAAGATGCGCGGGTCGTATTAGAGGCGGAAGAAGCGGATAAGTTGATCGATCAAGACGAAGTGGCGCGTAAAGGGATCGAATTAACAGAGCAGGCAGGCATCATCTTCTTGGATGAAATGGATAAAATCGCGAGCAGCAACCAGAAATCTTCAGGCGAAGTGTCTCGAGAAGGTGTCCAGCGCGATATTTTACCTATCGTAGAAGGCTCGACAGTTACAACTAAGTATGGCGCGGTCAAGACAGACTACATTCTATTTATTGCAGCGGGTGCTTTTCATATGTCCAAACCATCGGATATTATCCCGGAATTGCAGGGGAGATTCCCGATTCGCGTAGAACTGGATAAATTGACAAAAGAGGATTTTGAGCGCATACTGCGAGAGCCTGATTTTTCGTTGTTACGACAATACGAGCGATTACTTGCAACCGAAGAAGTTGAAATTGAATTTACGGATAATGCAATCAGCAAACTTGCCGAGATTGCATTTGAAGTAAACAATGAAACAGAAAACATCGGTGCCAGAAGATTACACACGATTTTAGAAAAATTGTTGGAAGATCTGTCGTTCGAAGCAGCTGACATCGGTCCGGCTTCCATTAAGATCACACCTGCTTATGTAGATGAAAAGTTAGAAGGAATTGTTAAAAACAAAGATTTGTCACATTTTATACTTTAATGAAGGCTTAACTGTTTATTTAATGATTAAAAACCTTTAGAATATTCATTAAAGTCAACTGTAAATTTTGAGGAGGAACTTTAGAAATGAGTTTATTAGTAAAGACAAGAAAAATTAATGCAATGTTACAAGAAGGCGCCGGCGGTCCTGTCAACTTTAAAGAGATGGCAGAGGAATTAAGTGACGTCATCGATTGTAACGCGTTTATCGTAAGCCGTAGAGGGAAACTACTTGGCTTAGAGGTACACCATCAAATCGAAAACGATCGGATGAAAAAAATGTTTGAAGATCGTAAATTCCCTGAAGAGTATACAAATAATTTATTTGCTATCCAGGAGACATCTCCAAACCTTGATATTAACAATGAGCACACAGTCTTCCCTGTAGAGAACAAAGACTTGTTCAAAGATGGTTTGACAACGATTGTGCCGATTATCGGTGGCGGTGAGCGTTTAGGGACATTGATCCTGGCTAGATTGAAGGAAGGTTTCACTGAAGACGATCTTATCCTTGCAGAGTACGGCGCGACGGTGGTAGGAATGGAAATCTTGCGTGAAAAGTCTGAAGAGATCGAGCATGAAGCCCGCAGTAAAGCTGTTGTTCAAATGGCGATCAATTCACTTTCATACAGTGAACACGAAGCGATTGAGCATATTTTTAGAGAACTGGACGGCAACGAAGGTTTACTAGTTGCATCTAAAATTGCAGACCGTGTAGGGATTACTCGTTCCGTTATAGTCAATGCACTTCGTAAATTAGAGAGTGCCGGTGTTATTGAATCCCGCTCTTTAGGGATGAAAGGTACGTATATTAAAGTATTGAACGATAAGTTCTTGACGGAATTAGAAAAACATAATTCGTAAAAATAAAGCACTACTTCTCGTTAGGAGTAGTGCTTTTATATGTTCTTTGGCATGCGGAATGTTTTTTTCTTACTATTGCAAAAACATATGAATAATATTTCCTAGGATTTTATATCTATTTACAATTTGTCGTATTTAAGAGATATTTGTCATAAGGAAAAAGACTATGGTAAGTAAGACCGAGCTTCTTAGTAAAGCAAACTACGCTATAAGCGAACTAGTGTTTATAAAATTATGTATATGGGTAAGAGGAATAGAAGTAATGAATATTCAGTGACAAAGTTGTGTGTAATTGGAAAAAATTCAATTAAGAGCCATGAATTTTTTTGAAATATATTGGACAATATTCAGCAGAATCCGTTACAATAGACTAGTAGATTATTAGAAAATATCCTTTATATATATAGAAAATGGTAAGTAGTACACTTTTTGCGAAAAATGCTGTCGGATTAAGGTGAAATGGTACTACATGAAGAAAGGAAATAGAGCCTATGAATATTTACGGAGGCACCATTGCAATGCTTGAAAAAGGCCTGGATTATTCATCTGCCAAAAGCAAAGCTATCTCGCAGAATATTGCAAATGTCGACACGCCTAATTACAAGGCAAAATCTGTCAATTTTAAAGAAGTGTTTTCTAATGAAATTAGCAAGGGCATAGAAGCCTACAAAACGGATGTAAGACATATGGACTTCACTCGTTCTGCGGGAAGCAAAACATTTGATGTATCGAATCTCCGTTACCGACAAGATCACAACGGGGTGGATATGGACAAAGAACAGGCGGATTTAGCGGCGAATCAAATCTATAACTCAGCGTTAATTGAACGTTTAAGTGGGAAGTTCAACACATTACAAAGCGTTATTAAAGGAGGTCGCTGATTGTGAGTATATTCCACAGTTTGAATACATCTTCCTCAGCCCTCACTGCGCAACGCCTTAGGATGGATGTCATTTCGTCCAATATGGCAAATGTCGACTCCACACGTGCAAAACAAGTGAATGGTGAGTGGGAGCCGTACCGTCGAAAAACAGTGACTTTGCAACCGAAAGAAGGACAATTTGCTTCTTTCCTGCAAGCGGCAAAAGGGGTTCACTCCCACGGCGGCGCAGGCAATGGCGTAGCAGTAACACGAGTGAAAGAAGACCGTGAAACGCCTTTTAAGTTGGTTTTTGATCCATCACATCCTGATGCAAATGAAGAAGGCTATGTACAAATGCCGAATGTTGATCCGTTGCGTGAAATGATCGATTTGATGTCTGCGACGAGATCCTATGAAGCCAACGTAACCGTACTGAATGCAAATAAATCGATGCTAATGAAAGCGTTAGAGATCGGAAAATAAACAGCACAAGCTTTTAGAAAAGGAGTGAATATGGATGCCGATTCAATCAATCACTGGGGCTACATCCGCCATGTCTGTACAACAGCCTGAACTAAAGACACAGAAAACCCCTTTCGAGGCTCAGCAAAGTTTCTCCACTATGTTGAATGACGCAATTCAACAAGTAGATCAAGCGCAGCAAGCTTCTGATACAATGACGGTCAAGTTGATTAAAGGAGAAGATGTCGATTTGCACAACGTCATGATCACTGCTCAAAAAGCAAGCGTCGCACTGAATGCGACTGTCGAAATACGCAATAAAGTGGTAGAAGCCTACCAAGAAATTATTAGAATGCCTGTCTAACAGATAGTGAAACACTAGGCAGACTTAAAAATTTGCCTAGCTAGGCTGACCGGGGGATTAAAATGAAAGAAAGATTTACAAAGCTCAGAGCAGACCTCAAGGCGTTCTGGGAAAGCTGCTCGAAAAGTAAAAAAATCACATATATTGCTACAGCAGCCAGTGTTATTGCATTGGCCATTTTTTTAACGGTGTATTTGTCTAGGACCACCTATGTAACCCTCTATTCGGAAGTATCGCCGTCTGAGATAGGCCGTATCAAGGAAGTGTTAGATGGTCAGGGTGTCGCGTATCAAGTGGAGCCCGGCGGTACAGCTATATCAGTACCGGAAAAGCAGTTGGACAATCTGCGAGTTTCGTTAGCAGCGGAAGGATTTCCGGATTCCGGGCTGATCGATTACTCTTTTTTCTCAGAAAATGCGGGATTCGGTACGACAGACAATGAATTCAACATGATCAAACTTGCAGCGATGCAGACGGAACTAGCGAATTTAATAAAGGGTATAGAAGGTATCAAGGATGCAAAAGTCATGCTTACTTTACCGACAGAGGGTATTTTCGTAAATGACAGCACGCAAGAGGCCAGTGCTGCAATCATGCTGAAAACGAACCCTGGTCAAACTTTCTCAGAGCAACAGATCACCTCACTCTATAACTTGGTTTCTAAAAGCTTACCGAACTTATCTACTGACAATATTCTTATACAGAACCAGTATTTTGAGTACTTTGATCTAAATGACTCAGGAAATTCTTACGGACAGAGTGTAACTGATCAAATGGGCGTGAAAAAGACAATTGAACGAGATCTACAGAGACAAGTGCAAACGATGCTTGGCACAATGATGGGGCAAGACAAAGTGGTTGTTTCTGTTACAACAGATATCGATTTTAAAGTAGAAAAGCGTGAAGAAAACCTTGTAACACCTGTCGATGAAGAAAACATGGAAGGTATTGCGTTAAGTGTTCAACGGATTACAGAATCGTTTTCTGGAACGAATCCAGCTGTTGGCGGTACACCTGAAGCGGAAGATCCGACCGACAATCGAACTACCTATGTTGAAGGCGACATGGGGAACGGCGATTATGAGCGTTTAGAAGAGACGATCAATAATGAAGTGAACCGAATCAAAAAGGATATCGTGGAGAGTCCTTATAAAATCCGGGACATCGGCATACAAGTAATGATTGAGCCGCCGACAGCGGACGATCCTACTTCACTTTCCACTGAAGTGGAGCAAGATATTGAACGGATTCTAGAAACAATTGTACGTACTTCTTTAGATAAAGAAGCAGCTGGAGAATTGACGGATGAAATGCTGGCTGAAAAAATTGCATTGTCTGTTCAACCTCTTAAAGGTAAAAATATGGCGTTTGAAGAAACGAAGACAGCTATTCCTTGGTGGGTTTACGTAATTGGCGGTGTCTTGTTGCTAGCAATTATCGTCCTTGTTGTTCTGTTCTTGCGTAAGCGACGCAGAGATGCGGAAGAGGAAGAAGAACTGGCATTGGCGGAAGAAATGGAAGCAATCCAAGTGGATGATATTAACTTGGAACAAGAGACGGAAGCTACTGCACGTAGAAAACAGCTCGAAAAAATGGCGAAAGATAAACCAGAAGAATTTGCGAAGTTATTAAGAACGTGGATTGCTGAGGAGTAACGGAGGGGTAAAAATTGGTAAAGAAAGACAAAGGTATGTCAGGCAAACAAAAAGCTGCCCTATTGCTTATCTCTCTAGGACCTGAAGTCTCAGCGGCGGTTTATAAGCACTTAAATGAAGAAGAGATTGAGAGATTGACATTGGAAATATCAGGTGTCAAAAAAGTAGATTCCGCTGTAAAAGAGGAAATCATAGAAGAATTTCATAATATTGCCCTTGCGCAAGATTATATTTCGCAGGGCGGGATTGGATATGCGAAGACGGTACTTGAAAAAGCGCTCGGTAAAGATCATGCACAGGCGATCATTAACCGTCTGACCTCGTCGCTTCAAGTACGACCGTTTGATTTTGCTAGACGGGCAGAGCCTTCGCAAATCTTGAACTTCATTCAAAACGAACACCCGCAGACGATTGCGCTCATCCTGTCTTATCTAGAAGCGGAGCAAGCAGGATTGATCTTATCTTCATTGCCACAAGAAATGCAGGCGGATATAGCTAAACGTATTGCAACTATGGAGTCAACTTCCCCAGAAGTGATCAGTGAAATCGAAGCGGTGCTTGAACGTAAACTGTCATCTACTGTCACACAAGATTTCACGGAAACAGGCGGTGTCGATGCAGTAGTAGAAGTATTGAACGGTGTCGACCGGGCAACCGAGAAAACAATCCTCGATGCACTGGAGATTCAAGATCCGGAGTTGGCAGAAGAGATACGCAAAAGAATGTTTGTCTTCGAAGATATCATTACATTGGATAACCGCTCCATTCAGCGGGTTGTTCGTGAGTGTGAGAATGAAGACCTCATTTTATCTATGAAAGTATCAAGCGAAGAAGTAAAAGATATTCTATTCAAAAACATGTCACAACGGATGGCGGAATCCTTCCAGGAAGAAATGGAAGTTATGGGTCCGGTCAGACTGCGGGACGTGGAAGAGGCACAATCAAGAATAGTAGGTATTGTTCGCAGACTAGAGGATGCAGGCGAAATCATTATTGCACGCGGCGGAGGAGATGACATCATTGTCTAATCTATTTCGTTCAGAACGTACGGTAGTAAAACAAAATCAAGTGAAAGAAATCTCGATTCGCAGTTTGCAAAATGAACCGGTGCCTCAAGTTTCTTCTGAGGCACCGGTAAACAATGCAGCGATGTTCGCTGAGCGTAATCAGATGCTTCAAGAAATTCAGCAACGCAGCGATATTGCGAATGCTGATATTCAAAAGCGAATGGAAAGTGCAGCAGTAGATATCGAGTCGATGCGCTCTGCCTGGTCAAATGAAAAAGAGCAATTGCAGCAGCAGGCATATGACGAAGGGTTTCAGGCTGGCTTCGAAGATGGGCGCAATAAAGTGATATCAGATATGCAGGAAATGATCCAAGCCGCAAATGAAACAACGACATTGTCCTATCAGAACGCTACGCAATATTTGATTAACCAAGAACGAGTCATTTTGGATATTGCGCTTCGTTCAGCTGAACAAATTATCAACCAAACGATTGAAGAGGATGAAGAAACATATCTTTCAATTGTCCGGAAGGGTATAAAAGAAGCACAAGAAATGAAAGAAATTAAACTATTTGTTCCCACAGAACACTTTAAAATGGTGACCGATAATCGAGCAGAATTATCCTCCATCTTTCCGCCTGAAACGCCATTCTTGATTTTTGTCAATGAAGACTTTGACGCCACGGATTGCTTTATAGAAACCAATCACGGCCGCATAGTAGTAAGCGTCGATGAACAATTGAACGAACTGAAAGAACAGCTTGTTGAAATTATGGAAAGTGGTGCGTAATTTTGAGAAAAGCCGAAGATCTTATCCGAATTATTCCAAATATCAACACGATGAAAAAGTATGGCCGAGTTATTCGAGTAGTCGGGTTGATGATTGAATCGCAAGGGCCTGAATCTTCTATTGGTGATGTATGTCACATCCATTTAAATGTACCAGATACAGGGCGTTCGATTATTAAAGCGGAAGTAGTGGGATTCCGTGAAGAAGTCGTCATGCTCATGCCATATACGGACATCAGTAATATTTCAAGCGGCTGCCTAGTTGAAACGCTCGGTAAACCTCTTGAAGTAAAGGTTGGAATGAACTTGATAGGACAAGTTCTCGATTCCATGGGTAATCCGATTGATCACAGTGCATTGCCAAAAGGTTTAGCAACTGTGCGGACAGAAAACAGCCCCCCGAATGTCCTTACGCGTCCGACAATTAATGATAAACTTGCAGTCGGAGTTAAAGCTATTGATGGCATGCTGACAGTAGGAAACGGCCAGCGGGTCGGAATCTTCGCAGGGTCAGGTGTCGGGAAAAGTACATTGCTCGGAATGATTGCTCGCAATACTGAAGCGGATATAAACGTTATTGCACTAATCGGAGAACGTGGCCGGGAAGTGCGAGAGTTTATTGACCGTGACTTGGGACCTGAAGGGTTGAAGCGTACGATCGTTGTGGCGGCCACATCGGACCAACCTGCGCTCATGCGGATCAAAGGTGCTTTTACAGCTACTGCGATCGCGGAGTATTTCAGGGATAAAGGTATGAATGTGATGCTGATGATGGATTCGGTTACGCGGGTAGCAATGGCGCAGCGAGAAATTGGACTGGCTGTTGGTGAACCACCTGCAACGCGCGGCTATACACCTTCTGTTTTTGCTATTTTACCGAAACTTCTAGAACGTACAGGCACCAATGAACTAGGCGCAATTACTGCTTTCTATACAGTGCTTGTGGACGGTGACGACATGAACGAACCGATTGCAGATGCAGTCCGGGGGATTCTTGACGGCCATATCGTGCTTGACCGAACGCTTGCAAATAAGGGACAGTACCCTGCAATCAACGTCTTGAAAAGTGTCAGCCGTCTAATGAATCATATTGCAGACCCTGAACACGTCAAGGCAGCAGAACGATTGCGTGAACTCTATTACACTTACGATAAATCAGAAGACTTGATCAATATCGGAGCTTATAAAAAAGGGACATCCAAAGAAATAGATGAAGCAATTGAATATGAGCCGATTATCACGAACTTTTTGAAGCAAAGCTATAAAGATAATGTCCAGCTGGAAGATACAGTGAATGAGATAGTAGCTTTAGCTTCTGGAGGAGGCGGCAACATATGACTTCTTACCACTATCGTTTTGAAAAAGTGCTGACATTGCGCGAGCAAGAGCGGGATGAAACAGAAATGGCTTATAAAGAGGCCATTCAGCAATTTGAGGAAGTGGCGAGGGAGCTGTATGATCAGCTGAAGAAGAAAGAAGACACGCTTGAAGAACAGCAACAGCGGATGAGCACAGGTTTTTCTATCGATGATTTGCACCACTATTCACGTTTTATTAACACGTTGGATATGAAAATTGATTATATCCAACAGGAAGTGGTGAAATCACGTTCAAAAATGAACTGGTACGAGTCGCAGTTATTAGAAAAGAATATAGAAGTAAAGAAATTCGAAAAAATGAAAGAAAAAGGCAAACAACAATATGATGCAGAAATGGACCATGTGGAGGCAAATCGGATCGACGAACTGTCTACGATGAAATTTCGCTCGAAAGAAGACAGGTGGTAAAGTGGCTAAAGCTAAGAAGACAAAAGAAACGAAATCAGTAGAATTAAAAGAGAAAAAGTCTGCCGGTTTTTTTCAGATTTTATTGGCATGGATTATTATACCCCTTATGTTCACAACAGCTGTCGTATTAATCATCGCCAAAGTTGCTGATATCAATGTGTTCGATCAGGCAAAAGAATGGACATCTAAGATCCCTTTTTTAGAAGAAAAAGCGCCCGATGAAAAAGTCGAAGGTGATTTAATTTTAGAAGAACGTGTCATTTCATTGCAGGCAGAAATTCAAGAAAAAGAAGCACAGTTATTTGAAGTCCAAGATGAACTAACGAAAGTAAAGGATTCAAACGAAACGCTGGAAATAGAAAAAGAGAAATTGAATGAAGAAATCGAAAAAATGAAGCGCGCACAAAGCGAATCCAAAAGAGATTTCAAAGAAATTGTCACCACATATGAGCAAATGTCGGCAAAATCTGCTGCTCCTGTTATTACGAAAATGGGCGATGCGGAAGCTGTGCAGATTTTATCCAACTTAAAACCTGCGACTTTAGCAGCGATACTTGAAAAAATGGCACCGGAAGAAGCTGCGAAATATACTTACATGCTCACAAAGTAGTATAATCATAGTGGAAGGAGGTGAGAGAGTGAATTTAGGACTATTAATGGGAGTCAGTTCTTCTAGTGTTCCAGCTAGTTCTCAAGTCTCTTCATCTGCAAATGCAAAGGGAGCGGGTTTTGGCAGTGTATTCCAAAGTTTAATGGGAGCATCTCAATCGTCGGATGTACAACAGTCAACCGGGAAAGATGTAGAAACGGCTCAATTGTTGGAAGGTATTTTGCAAGCAGAAACGTTAGAGGAGCTTGCGGGGATTCTTGAACAATTAGAGCAAGATGAACAGACATCCCTAGGTACAGCTTTACAATGGAGTAATGGCATAGAAGCGTCTTTAGCAGACTTGAAAAATATTCAGAAGTTTCCTAGTTTGCAACAATTGGCATCTATTATTAGCGGAAATCCTGATAAACTAATAGAAGAGATGACGAAGGCGATGGAAGAAGCCGGGTTAGATGAAAAAGCAATCGATCAAATGCAGGCAACAGGTGATATTTGGTTTGTGATCGAGTCATTGCAAAATTTGTCGTCTGATCAATTGAATGAAGCGATGCAGCTGTTGCCTGAAAAAATAACAGTAGATATCGCAGCATTATTCAAAGCGATTGAACTTTCAGCCCCTTCAAAGGACCTGTTCGTTAGACAGGAAGAGTTAATTCATACAATCCAACCTTTACTGGCGCAATTTGCGAGTCATTTAGAAGATAAGACGATACAGCCTGAAGTGAAACAAGCTATCCAATTACCTACTGCAGTCCAACATATGATCCGATTTGCGGCAGAACAACCTGCTACGGACACAAAACAACAGGAACAGCAAACAAAGAATGAAACACCCGCTGTGCAACCTGCATTGACCCAAACAGAAGGAAGACCTGTATTCCAGATGACGCAGACAGAAAAAGTGCCGGAAAGCCGCAGTGAAGCGTTGATGCGCGAGTTCCAAGCGATATTGAATCGGGCAAATTTCGGACAGACAGGCGGAACGAATCGTCTGATGGTCAAGCTTTATCCAGAACATCTGGGACAAGTGCGTATTGAGTTGCTTGAAATTAATGGCGTGATGACGGCAAGAATCTTAGCATCCACTGCGATGGCACGTGAAATGCTCGACAGTCAAATGCATCAGCTACGTCAAGCGTTCAATCAGCAAAACTTACAGGTAGAGCGTATCGATTTGTCACAAACAATACAAGAACCTTCTAAGAATGATCGGGAACAGGCGTTCAATAAACAAAACGAGCAACAGAAAGAACAGCTTACAGAACAAGATCAAAATCAGGATGAACAAGAACGGACTTTTGAAGAGTTCATGATTGAACTGGAGGTATAGACATTGCCCAACGAAATTAATTCACCAGAAGGATATAAACCGATTACAGATTCAATGTACCTGATCAATAAGCAGCGAGATGAACGAAAGACTGGCCCCGACACGATGGGGAAGGATGCCTTCATGAAAATCCTTATTGCACAGTTGACGAATCAAGATCCAACGAATCCGATGAAAGATAATGAATTCATTGCACAAATGGCCCAGTTTTCGTCACTCGAACAAACGATGAACATGGCAAAAGCATTTGAAAAGTTTGCAGAAGCGCAGAACCAAAGTCAATTAATTCAATACAACAGCTTTATCGGCAAAGACGTTAAATGGCATGAAGTGACAGATAAGAAGGATGAAGACGGCAAGCCGATCATCAATGAAGGAACCGGAAATATTCAATCCATCAAATATGTTAATGGTTCGATTGTGTTTACATTGGAAGATGGAAAAGAATTAACTCCAGGTAATATTTCTGAAGTATTATCATCTGGTGCAGGCGGAGGTTCCGGTAGTCAACCGAACAATCTTGTGCAGGCAAGTATGCTTATTGGCAAGACAGTCGGTTATATGGATGGCGACGAAGAACGTACAGGGAAGGTAGTTTCTGTTACGAATAAAGATGGCAAGTTGCATTATATTTTGGAAGGCGACATTAAGATTGAAGGAAACCAATTCACTTCGATCAGTGAATAAGACAAGAATGGAGCGATGTCATGAATAAGATTGATTTCCATCGCATTCCATCACAGCCACTCATACACCAAGGGAAAAGCCAACAGACAGCCAAGCCTAATCATTCATTTATTGAACATTTGCAGAAAGCGACGCAACCGGAGAAGTTGAAGATCAGCAAACACGCAAACGACCGCCTACAAGAACGAGGCATTCAAATGACTGATGCAGAATGGACACGCATCTCAGAGAAAGTGGACGAGGCGAAGAGGAAGGGAATACGTGAATCACTTGTGTTGACCGACCAGGCTGCACTCATCGTCAGTGCAAAAAATTCAACCGTCATCACCGCGATGGACCGCATGGAAGCAAAAGACCAATTATTTACGAATATCGATGGAACGATACTACTCAGCTAAACTTGGCAGGACCTTACGAGGATGCCAACGCACCGCCGACTGAATGACGCGGTGCACTTTAAAATCGAGAGGGGAAACTACATTATGTTACGGTCAATGTACTCAGGAATATCAGGATTGAAAAACTTTCAGACGAAATTAGACGTGATTGGTAATAATATTGCGAATGTGAATACGTATGGATTTAAGAAGGGGCGTACTGTATTTAAAGACTTGTATTCACAGACTGTGTCTGGTGCTACCGCTCCAGGGGGACCACGTGGTGGTGTGAATCCTAAGCAAGTAGGTTTGGGTTCTCAATTGGCTACCATTGATACAATCCACACTCCTGGATCTACACAGTTTACTGGTAATACACTAGACCTTGCGATAGAAGGAGATGGTTTTTTTGTGGTTGGTGAGGCTGGAGGTGCCAATAGCCTATACACAAGGGCCGGCATTTTTTACATGGATAAAGCAGGAGACTTGGTAGATGGAGATGGTAGATATTTGTTGGATAGTGCGAATGCCAAGATAAATATACCTGAAGGATCTAAATCAATTTCAATCGGGCAAAATGGTGAAGTGAAATATGTGGACTCTGCGGGCGCTCTACAAGGCACTCAGAAAATACAGCTTGCTAAATTCAGTAACCCAGGAGGACTTCAAAAAGTTGGAGGAAACCTCTACCAAGATAGCCCGAATGCCGGTAAACAGACAGGTACTGACCCTCTTCAAGGCGGTCGCGGCTCCATAGTATCCGGCTCCCTAGAAATGTCTAACGTCGACCTATCAGAAGAATTCACCGAGATGATCGTCGCCCAACGTGGATTCCAAGCCAACACCCGGATCATCACAACATCAGACGAAATCCTGCAAGAACTCGTAAACTTGAAACGATAAACCTAGCATAGAATAAAAAAGGAGGGTCGGGCCGGCCTTGGCCTGGCCCCTTACATATGATTAAAGTAACGCGGTTGAATCGAACGACATTCACATTAAATGCTTTGTACATAGAGAAGGTCGAGTCGTTTCCAGACACGACGATCACAATGACGACAGGGTCAAAGTATATTGTCCTTGATACGGTTGAGGAAGTGAACAGCCGGATCATTGAATTTTATCAAGCGGTCCAGTTGCTGTCGAATCCGCATATCCGGGGTGAAGAAGATGAAGAATAAATTATTGACGATCTCATTGATTATTTTAGTAAGTATCACACTTATTGGCGTGGTGGCAGTTGTTCTAATTTTGAATTTTAATAAAGACGATGAAACTGCAGAGAAGGGTCCAAACATCGATGAAATTCTTGAGTCCTCTGTCGATATCGAGGAAATCACGACGAATTTATCAGGTCGCAATTTCATTCGCGTGTCACTCAAGATTCAGACAGACAGCAAGAAAGCGGCAGAAGAGCTGACAAAACGAGACTTCCAAGTGAAAAACCTAGTAATTCAAGAGCTTTCCGAGATGACTGCGAAAGATTTTGAAGGAAAAGCAGGAAAGCAGCAGTTCGAGGATTCTATTAAAGCCCAACTGAATGAATTGATGCAAGATGGTAAAATAGAGAAAGTGTATATTGTCTCTTACATTATCCAATGACGAAAGTTATGATCTGTAAGAGGTGCTTACGCAAGAGGAGGTGGGCTTATGTCGGGAGATGTACTGTCCCAAAATGAAATAGATGCGCTGTTGTCTGCTTTATCGACGGGTGAAATGTCAGCGGAAGAAATGAAAAAAGAAGAAGAAACCCGAAAAGTACGCGTATATGACTTTAAACGGGCACTGCGTTTCTCGAAGGATCAGATTCGCAGTTTGACACGAATCCATGAAAACTTTGCTAGATTGCTGACGACCTATTTTTCTGCTCAGCTGCGCACATATGTCCAGATCAATGTTGTGTCGGTCGATCAGATTCCATTTGAAGAATTTATCAGTTCGATTCCGAATATGACATTGATCAATATATTCGATGTCTCGCCTCTAGAAGGCAATATTTTGATGGAAGTGAATCCGAATGTTGCGTACTCCATGCTTGAACGCTTAATGGGTGGATTTGGCTCTAGTTCTGGAAAAGTAGATAATATGACGGAGATTGAAACAAAGATTTTAACGAACTTATTTGAACGTTCATTTGATAGTTTACGAGAGGCTTGGTCGGGACTGATTGAAATCGATCCATATCTTGCGGAGATGGAAGTCAATCCACAGTTTTTGCAAATGATTTCTCCAAATGAAACGGTCGTTGTCATTTCGTTTAATATCGTTATAGGCGAATCGAGCGGTATGATTAATATGTGTATTCCGCATATTGCACTTGAACCTATCATTCCGAACTTATCTGTCAGTTATTGGATGCAGACGAATAAAAAAGAGCCAACTCCAGAACAGAGTATACTTCTGGAGAGGCGCATTAAAAAAGCGACATTACCGGTAGTTGCTGATTTAGGAAAAGGAGAAATTTCTATAGAAGATTTTCTTTACCTGCAAATGGGAGATGTCATTTCATTGGATACAAAAATTGAAGATCCGCTCGTCATTCGGGTAGGAGAAACACCGAAATTTACCGCACAGCCAGGGAAATTGAGAAACCGGATGGCTGTTCAAATACTGGATACTTTGAAGACGGGAGGGGATGAGGATGATGAGTGATAACATTCTTTCACAGGAAGAAATTGAAGCGTTATTGCGCGGTGAAACGCTGGAGCCAGCTGAAGAACCAGCATCGGAATCAGCAGACATCCAAATCGGCGATTACTTAACAGATATGGAGCAAGACGCCCTTGGAGAAGTCGGGAACATTTCATTCGGTAGTTCAGCGACTGCTTTGTCCGCGTTACTCGGACAGAAAGTAGACATTACAACACCGAAGATTTCATTGATTAATCGCGATGAGTTGGACAAAGAGTTTGTCCACCCGTATGTCGCCATAAAAGTCGAATACACCGAAGGTTTGAGTGGTGTCAATTTACTTGTTATTAAGCAAAGCGACGCAGCAATTATAGCTGATTTGATGCTCGGCGGGGACGGTACTACCCCGAATGAAGAGTTGAGCGATATCCATTTAAGTGCTGTACAGGAAGCCATGAATCAAATGATGGGTTCTTCTGCTACATCCATGTCGACCATATTTAATAAAAAGGTGGATATCTCACCGCCTACCATTGATTTGATGAACATTCAACTAGATCAAGGAACAGAACATATTCCACCGCATAATTTGCTGATCCGTGTGTCATTTAATTTGAAGGTGGGCGAATTGATCGACTCGGATATTATGCAATTATTCCCGCTGGAATTTGGGAAGAAACTTGTCTCATCTCTAATGGGAGAAGAGGAGGCTGCGACGGTTATGGAAGAACCGCCGGCCCCAACACAGCCTGTAGCTCAAGAAGCGCCAGCGCAACAAGAGGTTCAGCAACCTGCACCGCAGCCTGAACCAATGTATCAAGCACCACCGCAGCAACAGGTTCAACAAGCACCAAGACCGACACAGCCGCAAGTACAAGTGCAGCAGGCAGAATTTGCAAGCTTCCAAGCACCTGGCTTAAGTAAAGATGAAGCAAATAATTTAAATATGCTGCTTGATATACCACTTCAAGTAACTGTGGAATTGGGCAGAACAAAGCGTTCTGTACAAGAAATATTGGAAATGTCCAGCGGTTCAATTATCGAACTGGATAAATTGGCTGGGGAACCAGTAGACATCTTAGTCAATAATCGCTTTATTGCAAAAGGCGAAGTAGTGGTCATCGATGAAAACTTCGGAGTCCGCATTACGGATATACTGAGCCAAATGGACCGCTTGAATAACTTACGATAGTAGATATCTGGAGGGAATAGGAATGGGAAAACGAATTTTAGTAGTAGACGATGCGGCATTTATGCGCATGATGATTAAAGATATTTTGACGAAAAACGATTATGAAGTAGTAGGTGAAGCGGCAGATGGTGCACAAGCCGTGGAGAAGTACAACGAATTAAAACCGGATCTCGTGACAATGGATATTACGATGCCAGAAATGGACGGCATTGCGGCGCTTAAAGCGATTAAAGGTACGGATCCTTCTGCAACAATCATTATGTGTTCTGCTATGGGTCAGCAAGCAATGGTAATTGATGCAATCCAAGCGGGAGCAAAAGATTTCATCGTTAAGCCTTTCCAGGCAGACCGTGTTATTGAAGCGATCGACAAAGCGTTGAGCTAAGTCGCCTTATGATAGCAAAAATAGTTACCAAATGGCTTATTGTGTTGCTTGTCTGTCTTGTTTTCATGCCCCAAGCATATGCGGAAACAGATCCTGACGCAAAAATCTCCGATTGCATCGGAAAAGGAAAAGATTGTAGCTCTGATACTCCCCTTTTGGACAATCCAGACAGTAATAAAATTTCCGATCCGGAGACTACAATGGATCCGCCGAAGGGTTTAACTGCTTGGGATTATATCCGAACGTTTCTCGCCTTCATTTTCGTCATAGGTTTACTTGTATGGTTGCTGCGTTTTCTAAATAAACGCAACCGGAACTTCGATCAAACTCGCTTGATGACGAATTTGGGCGGTGTGTCGCTTGGGCAGCATAAATCAATCCAATTAGTAAAAATGGGTAATCATTATTTCGTTGTAGGCGTAGGAGAAGATGTCCAACTTCTTAAGGAAATTGAAGACCCAGATGAAATTGCCGACTTGCTGGCACGCTATGATCAAGAGGGCAGTGAAGTACAAAAAGGGTTAATCTCACAGGTTTATCAAAGATTTTTTGCGAAATCAAAATCTGGGGACCCGGTAGGAGAAGCCTCCGATTTCAGTCAGTTGTTTTCATCCAAAATGGAAGAGATCAAAGCGGATCGCAAGCAGCAGTTGGATCGAATGAAGGGGAAAGGGAGCGACCGGGATGACTGATTTTCTAAATTCATTTTCAAGCAGTGATCCGGCCAATGTCTCCACTTCAATTAAAATGCTTCTGCTGCTGACAGTCCTGTCACTGGCACCCGCTATTTTAATTTTGATGACTTCATTTGCACGGATCATTATTGTGTTGTCTTTTGTTCGTACAGCACTTGCGACTCAGCAGATGCCGCCTAACCAAGTGCTGGTGGGACTTGCGTTATTTTTAACTTTCTTCATTATGGCACCTGTCTTATCGCAAGTGAATGAAGAAGCCTTGACGCCATTATTCGATGAGGAAATTTCATTAGACGAGGCGTACGAACGCGCCAGTGGGCCATTCAAGGAATTCATGAGTCAACATACAAGACAAAAAGACTTGGAATTATTCATGCGTTACAACCAAATGGAACGGCCAGAAACAATCGAAGAGATTCCATTAACGATGATGGTGCCTGCTTTCGCATTGAGTGAAATCAAAACCGCATTTCAAATGGGCTTCATGATTTTTATCCCGTTTCTCGTAATTGATATGATTGTCGCCAGTGTCCTCATGTCGATGGGAATGATGATGCTTCCGCCTGTCATGATCTCATTGCCGTTTAAAATATTGCTGTTTGTCTTAGTGGACGGTTGGTATCTCATTATCCAGTCATTGCTACAAAGCTTTTAGGGAGGGTTTTAGTTGACGAGTGAATTTGTGATTTCCATTGCAGAACGGTCAGTATGGGTTATTCTTCTCGCTGCTGGACCTCTTTTGATCGTAGCGTTATTGACTGGGTTAGCCGTCAGTATTTTTCAGGCAACTACACAGATTCAAGAACAAACATTGGCATTCGTGCCTAAGATCATAGCAGTCATGGTTGCTATTGTATTTTTCGGCCCTTGGATGCTTTCTTACGTTACCAATTATGCGAGTGAAATCTTTTCCAATCTCTCTAGGTATATCGGGTGATTAAATGAATGAACTCATCCCATCACTGCCTGCATTTTTACTTATACTAACGCGTGTCACTTCTTTTTTCGTTACGCTGCCGCTTTTTTCATATCGATCGATTCCAACGACTCAGCGCTTGATCTTTGCTGCGGTTCTCGCTTGGATGATGTCCTATACTGTGGAAATGCCGGTTATGGAAATTGACGGACAATACATATTGCTTGTAATAAAAGAAGCGGTAATTGGCCTGTCGATTGGTATTGCTGCCTTTATTATTATGGCTGCCATTCAAGTGGCGGGCGGGTTCATCGACTTTCAAATGGGTTTTGCCATCGCCAACGTCATCGATCCGCAAACTGGTGCTCAATCTCCTTTGCTCGGCCAGTTTTTCAATTCATTGGCGATGTTGCTGTTACTTGCGGTCAACGGCCATCATATGCTGCTGGACGGTATCTTCTACAGTTACGAGTTTGTCCCAGTCAATGAGTTGTGGCCGCCGTTTGGCAGCGAGGGAATGGCGGAATTCATGGTTCTGACATTTGCTAAAGCTTTTGCCATTGCGTTTCAGATGGCAATTCCTGTTGTCGCTACTTTGTTTTTAGTAGATTTGGCTCTTGGAATTACGGCAAGGGCAGTTCCGCAACTGAATATATTTGTTGTCGGATTCCCTATCAAGATCGGTGTCAGTTTTCTCGCAATCGTGACGATGTCGGGTGTGCTGATTACCTTAATGAAAAAACTGTTCGAAGTGATGATCCTGACAATGAGAGATTTGATGGTACTGCTGGGAGGTGGCTAAATTGTTACTAAGGCTGGATTTACAATTTTTCGCCGGCGAGAAAACTGAAAAGGCCACTCCGAAAAAACGGGAAGATTCTAGAAAAAAAGGGCAAGTACTGAAAAGTCAGGACGTCACAAGTTCGATTGTTTTACTCTCTGTATTCCTGTTCATGTTTTTTGCGGCAGGATTCATGAGAGATAATTTCTTTGTTTTTTTTCGTGAATCTTTTACGCATTTTATACCTATACATACGTTGAACGAAGATCAAGTCATGCTAGTCTATATGGATATCGTCAAACAGATGGCGATTATATTATTGCCTATTATGGTGATAGCTGTAGTTGCAAGTGTTGCAGCCAATCTACTGCAATTTGGCTTGTTATTTACTGGTGAACCATTAAAATTTGATCTAAAAAAGATTGATCCAATTAAAGGATTGAAGCGTATATTTTCAATCCGCGCCATTGTAGAATTATTGAAATCAGTATTAAAAATTTCGTTTATTGGTACGGTTACTACATTAGTTATTTGGATGAACTTCGGACAAGTGCTTGACTTGGCTTTCCGAACCCCTCATATGACACTGCTGACAATCGCTAAATTAGTGGGGATGATGGGAATTATCGCTTCACTCGTTTTGCTTTTTATTTCGATATTGGATTTTTTATATCAGAAATTTGACTATGAAAAAAACCTAAGAATGTCCAAACAGGATATTAAGGATGAACATAAAAATATGGATGGGGATCCGCTCATTAAGTCCCGGATTAAGCAACGTCAGCGAGAAATGGCGATGCGGCGTATGATGCAGGAGATACCGGAAGCGGATGTCGTCATCACGAATCCTACTCACTTTGCCATTGCATTAAAGTATGATGATGAGAAAATGGATTCGCCCATTGTTGTGGCGAAAGGTGCAGATTTTATTGCACAAAAAATCAAGATGATCGCCAAAGAGCATGAAATTGTCATGGTTGAAAATCGGCCGCTTGCACGTTCCATGTATGATCAAGTAGAAGTTGGCGATCGCATTCCGGAAGAGTTTTTCAAGGCGGTTGCTGAAATTTTAGCGTACGTTTATCGCATTCAGCGAAAAATATAAGTGAAATAAGAAAGTAGGGATGGCATGCAATTTAAAGATATCGGAGTACTTGCGGCGGTTATTATGATTGTTGCGATGCTCGTCATCCCGTTACCACCTTGGTTATTAAGTTTTTTGATTATCATCAATATCACATTAGGATTATTGGTCCTATTGACTGCAATGAATATGCAGGAAGCGTTACAGTTTTCCATTTTTCCGTCGTTGTTATTGTTATTAACATTGTTCCGACTTGGTCTCAACGTATCTACAACGCGTGCGATTCTTTCTGAAGGTGACGCAGGTGGCGTAGTCGACACGTTCGGTACGTTTGTTACAGGCGGCAATATTGTCGTAGGTCTTGTGGTCTTTGTGATTTTGATTATTATTCAATTTATTGTCATAACGAAAGGTTCTGAACGTGTTTCGGAAGTTGCTGCTCGGTTTACGTTAGACGCGATGCCGGGTAAACAAATGAGTATTGACGCGGATTTGAATGCAGGCATGATTTCAGACACTGAAGCGCGTGCGAGACGTGAAAAAGTTAGTAACGAAGCCGATTTTTATGGTGCGATGGACGGTGCTACGAAATTTGTTAAAGGGGATGCAATTGCTGGGATCATCATCGTTTTAATCAACTTGCTGGTTGGGATGATCATCGGTGTCGTGCAAATGGATTTACCTTTTGCGGAAGCGGCAACTCAATTCTCTCGGTTGACTGTCGGGGACGGGATTGTCTCACAAATTCCGGCTCTCCTCATTTCGACGGCAACAGGTATCGTTGTGACGCGTGCTGCCTCTGAAGGGAATCTAGGAACAGATATTACCAACCAACTTCTAGGACAGCCTAAACTGCTTTATGTAGCAGCAGTAACCGTTCTGTTACTTGGTTTGGCGACACCCATTAATGATATTTTAACGATACCAATTTCTCTTGCACTAGCGGCAGGTGCCTTTATGATGACTCGTAAATCAGAAGAAGATCCAAACGAGCTGCTGGAGATGGAAGAAGAAGTGGAAACAGAAGGTCTGAAGCGGCCGGAAAACGTAGTGGATTTGCTGAATGTTGATCCAATCGAGTTTGAATTCGGCTACGGTTTAATTCCACTCGTCGATGCTACACAAGGCGGGGATTTGTTGGACCGAGTTGTGATGATCAGAAGACAGTTGGCTATTGAATTAGGGCTGGTTATTCCAGTCGTGCGTATTCGTGACAATATCCAGTTGCAACCAAATGAATATCGAATCAAAATTAAAGGTAATGAAATGGCCAGAGGCGAGTTGTTGCTGGATCATTATTTAGCTATGAGTCCTGGTGGTGAAGATCTGATTGAAGGAATCGATACTGTGGAACCTTCATTTGGTCTTCCTGCGAAATGGATCACAGAAGAAGCGAAAGAAGAAGCTGAGATTATGGGCTATACAGTTGTGGATCCGCCGAGTGTGGTATCTACCCATTTGACCGAAGTGATTCGTGCCAATGCTGCCGACTTGCTTGGACGTCAAGAGACGAAACAACTGGTCGATCATGTGCATGAAACCTATCCTATTTTAGTCGATGAATTGACACCAACACCGCTATCGATTGGCGAAATACAAAAAGTACTGGCGAAGTTGTTAAGCGAACAAGTATCTGTACGTAATTTGCCGATTATATTCGAGACGCTTGCTGATTATTCCAAATACACTTCTGACGTAGATGTATTAACTGAATACGTCAGACAATCGCTCGCTAGGCAAATCACCAATCAGTACGTTGTCGGCAACGAGGCGTTAAAAGTATTGACGGTTTCCGGTAAAGTGGAAAAACTTATTGCAGATAGTATCCAGCAGACAGAACAAGGGAATTTCCTGTCAATCGATCCTGCGCAATCTCAAGCTATTTTAGAACGGATTGCTCAGGAAGTAGAGCGAGTCGCTTTGCTCGATCAGGCACCGGTAATTCTATGTTCTCCAGCCATTCGAATGTATTTACGTCAAATTACGGAGCGGTATTTCCCGCAAATACCTATACTGTCTTATAATGAACTCGAAGCGTCTGTGGAAGTCCAAAGCGTAGGAGTGGTGGATATTTAATGAAAATGAAAAAGTATACAGCCCCTACGATGGTAGAGGCGATGAAAAAAGTACGTGGAGATTTTGGGGATGACGCAGTCATCCTCAGTTCAAATGTTGTAAAGACAAAAGGCTTCCTTGGTTTATTTCAAAAACGCTCAGTGGAAGTAGTGGCGGGTTTTGATCAAACAATAGAAAAACACCCAATTGAGCCGCCTACACGTCCTGTCGTTCAATCAACAGTTCAGACGAATACGACAGAACAGCTACAAAAAGAAATGCTGGAAATGAAGAACATGATCAAGGGAATGCAACAAAGCGACCGGACATTGGAAAAGTTTCCAGATGAATTGGTGCCACTATTAATGAAGTTGCAATCACAAGGACTTGCAGATGAATACATTGTGGAAGCCGGTGATTTGTTATATGAACGAATGAAAAAAGAGAAAAAAGATTTCACCAATAGCGAACAACTTCAAATAATGAAAGAATGGTTTTCCGCCAAACTGAAAGATGTACCGTTCGGCGGAATTTCTTATACCAAAAAATATATCAATGTGTTAGGACCAACCGGCGTCGGGAAAACAACAACGATCGCAAAAATTGCGGCTCGCGCATTACTTGAGGAAAAAAAGAAGATTGCTTTTATCACGACAGATACATATCGTATCGCGGCGATTGAACAATTACGAACGTATGCCAATCTACTGCAAGCGCCTGTAGAAATTGCTTACAATGAAACAGATTTCCGTGCTGCGATTGAAAAGTTGCAAGACCGCGATTTGATATTCATTGATACGGCAGGTCGTAATTATAAGGAAGCAAAGTTTGTAGAAGATTTGCAGGGCCTCGTAGACTTTTCATTGGATATGGAGACATATCTTGTCCTTTCCACTACATCAAAAGAACAAGATATGGATATCATCATTGACCGATTCAAAAAATTCCCGATTGAAAAATTCATTTTTACAAAAACGGATGAAACAAGTTCTGTTGGATCAATGATCAATTTGATGCTGAAGCACAAAATTGGTACGGCATATTATACAGACGGTCAAGAAGTACCTGAGGATATAATAGAGGCAAACGTGGAAAAGTTATTTTCTCTTTTGTTAGCAGGTGATCAAGATGCATGATCAAGCAGAAGCATTGCGGTTGAAAATGTTAAAAGCCCAAGGCAAAGCAGCTCGATCTGTAGCAATTATTAGTGGGAAAGGCGGCGTAGGGAAATCCAACTTTACCGCCAATTTTTCCTATTCACTTGCACAAAAAGGGAAGAAAGTATTGATAATTGACATGGATATTGGCATGGGCAATATTCATATTTTATTTGGTGCCACACCCAATCACAGTTTGAAGGATTATTTGACAGGCTCTAAAGGGTTGTACGATGTTATTACTCCTCTTGAAGACGGATTGGCTTTTATTGCAGGTGGATCAGGTTTAGAAACGGTGATGGAGTGGTCTGAATCCATGTTCGATCGTTTGATTGATGCGTTTTCCATTCTGCAGTCTGACTATGATGTGATTTTATTTGATATGGGTGCAGGCGCTACAAAAAGTTCACTGGATTTAATTTTGGCGGTAGACGAAATCATTTTAATTTCGACTCCTGAACCGACATCGATCACGGATGCCTATTCAATGATGAAGTTCATTTGCCTGCAAGAAGCCGATAAAACTTTTCATATTGTCAGTAATCGGGTATTGAGAGAAGAAGATGGACGTGATTCCGTGGCTCGGTTGCAGCTGGCCATGCGTAAGTTCTTATCTGCGGAGACAAATATTTTAGGATTTTTACCAGACGATATGAATGTACGTAATGCAGTCGTAGCCCAAACCCCCTTTGTGAAGTTGTATCCGAATGCACAAATTACCAAACGGATGAAAGCTATAACTGAGTCATTTCTACTTGGCAATCAATCTAGTAATTCTATTGAGTCTTCAGGATTCCTTGGCAAATTAAAGAACATTTTTCGGAAAGGGCGTGTCTGATGTGCTTACTGGCAAGAAAAAACGAGTACTTGTCGTAGATGATTCAGCTTTTATGCGGAAATTGATATCAGATATGTTGAACCGACATCCGATGATGGAAGTCATTGGGATAGCCAGGAATGGACAAGATGCCATAGAGAAAGTGAAGGAACTGACACCGGATGTTGTGACGATGGATATTGAGATGCCTGTGATGAATGGCTTACAGGCACTGAAGGAAATGATGGATCATCATCCAGTACCTGTTGTCATTTTATCGAGTACAACGAAACACAACACCGAAAATGCTGTACTCGCTATTGAGTATGGTGCGGTGGATGTCATTGCCAAACCGGGCGGCGCTATTTCTTTGAATCTTCACGAAATCGAGAGAGAAATAGTAGAAAAAGTTTTTGCAGCCTCTAATGTCCGAATCACATCGTTGACTAGGAAAATAACACCGAAGAAAACTCGCTATACACTACCTGCAGAAAAGAAGGAAGCCCCAGTCAGAATGAATAGTGTCACAGAAATGCCTGCTAATTTAGCAAGTTTTTCTAAAAATAAAGCCCAAACTACCAAAACGTTTGTTATAATAGGCACATCGACAGGGGGGCCTCGAGCCTTACAAGAAGTGATTACACGCCTACCTGCGGATTTTCCTGCACCTATTTTAATTGTTCAGCATATGCCGCCGGGATTCACAAAGTCGCTAGCTGAACGCTTAAATGGATTGAGTGAAATCACTGTGAAAGAAGCTGAAAATGGAGAGTTACTATATAACGGAACAGCATATGTCGCTCCAGGCGGGCTGCATTTAAAGTTTGAAAAAACAGTTGCAGGTTATAGAGTCTTGCTGGACGGCAATGAAGCTCCGCGTTCCGGACATCGCCCAGCAGTCAATGTTTTATTGGAATCAGCCGCCAAGCATCCGGAATTAGAGTATGTTACGGCTATTATGACTGGAATGGGTTTTGATGGGAAAGAAGGCATGGAGTTATTACGCTCTTCGTGCAAGACGGTGACGATAGCGGAATCCAGGAATACCTCAGTAGTTTATGGGATGCCAAAAGCCATAATAGATGCAGGATTGAGCGATGAGATAAAAGATGTTCAACAGATCGCAGAGGCAATAATGGGAAATTTGAAGTGACTAGGGGGCTTTACATTGGATACGAATCAGTATTTGGATATGTTCATCGAAGAAAGTAAAGAACACTTGCAAGCATGTAACGAACAATTGCTTGCTTTAGAAAACAACCCGGACGATCTAGGAATTGTCAATGAAATTTTCAGAGCAGCCCATACATTGAAAGGTATGTCCGCAACTATGGGCTACGAAGATATAGCAGACTTGACACATAAGATGGAAAACGTCTTGGATGCCATCCGTAATTCCAAAATTAGCGTAACAACTGAAATATTGGATGTCGTATTTGAAGCTGCCGATGATTTAGAACTGATGGTGCTCGATATCGAGGCAGGCGGTAATGGGAAAAAAGACGTCAGTGTCTTAGTGGATACTCTAAATCGAATTGAGGCAGGAGAACCGCTTGACTTAGAAGAAAATGCCCCAATTGCTGCCACTACGGAAGAGAGTGCAACCGCAGTCGTTACGTCGTCAGGAATTCACTACGATGACTTTGAATTGACGGTGATCTCGCAATCATCGGAACAAGGTTTTAATGCCTACGAAATAACTGTTGAGTTACGTGAGGATTGTCTGCTGAAAGTAGCCCGGGTGTTCATGACATTTGAGATCTTAGAAAAATCCGGCGAAGTAATCAAAACCGTTCCGACTGTAGAGAAGCTTGAAAACGAAGAGTTCGATCAAAACTTTACGATTGTCTTATTGACTCATGAAGATGCGGACGACTTGAAAGCTAAAATCATGAAGGTTTCAGAAATCGAAGACGTTCGTATTAAGCATATTACAGATGAATATATCAAGAAATATAAACAAATCGAATTTGAACAGCATGATGAGCAACCGCAAGAAAAACCAAATAACGCAGACACCCTTCCTGCGGCAACAGAGAAAGCAAAAGCCGCGCCAAAGGAAGCTACTCAAGTCAAGAAGACGAATCATGCCTCTTCAAATAAGACTATCCGAGTAAACATCGATCGTTTAGACATCTTAATGAACTTATTTGAAGAACTCGTCATTGATCGGGGGCGCCTTCAATCGATTGCAAGTGAGTTGCATAACCCGGAATTGAATGAATCAGTGGAAAGAATGACGAGAGTTTCAGGCGACCTACAAAATATTATATTAAATATGCGGATGGTTCCTGTGGAGACAGTTTTCAATCGGTTCCCTAAAATGGTTCGTACGTTGGCACGTGATTTAAACAAGAAAATAAATTTAGAAATCATCGGTGCAGAAACTGAACTCGATCGGACAGTTATCGATGAAATCGGCGATCCGCTCGTCCACTTAATTCGAAATGCGCTAGATCATGGCATTGAGAGTCCTGAGGAGCGTATTGCGAAAGGTAAGCCGGAAGAAGGCACTGTTACGCTGAGGGCTTATCATTCAGGGAACCATGTATTTATTGAACTGGAAGATGATGGTGCCGGAGTGAATCGTGAGCGCGTATTAGGCAAAGCGATCGAGCGAGGAATTGTAAGTGAAGAAATCGCGCCTACTTTATCCGACCGACAAGTAGCAGAACTGATTCTGGCATCTGGTTTCTCAACTGCTGCAGCGATTACAGACGTCTCGGGACGCGGAGTTGGTTTGGATGTTGTGAAAAGCACAATCGAGTCACTTGGTGGCCATATTTCGATTGATTCCAAAGAAGGTAAAGGCTCGTTATTCCAAGTTCAATTACCGCTAACACTATCAATCATTTCCGTAATGCTAGTGGAATTAGATCAAGAGATATATGCAATCCCTCTCTCTTCAATCATTGAAACGGCAATCGTTCAAAAATCAGATATCTTGAACGCTCACAATCAGCCAGTCATTGATTTCAGAGGAACTATCGTGCCATTGGTGGATTTAAAAGAGATTTTTGAAATGGAAGATCGTCGCGAAGAGGAAGATTTCCAATCCATCGTAATTGTGCGCAAAGGAGAAAGTCTAGCAGGCTTGGTCGTAGATTCATTCATCGGGCAACAAGAAATTGTTTTGAAATCGCTTGGAAACTACTTGCAGAGTGTTTTTGCAATATCAGGCGCCACCATACTCGGAAACGGCCAAGTGGCATTAATTGTCGACTGTAATGCACTGATTAAATAAATCGAGGTGACTAGAAGCATGGCAAAAGCTGTTGAAGTAAGTGATATGAAAGTAATTGTCTTCCAACTGATGAATAAGGAATATGCGATTGGTTTGGATGTGGTGGAATCAATTGAGAAATCTTTATCCATTACACGGGTTCCTAGAATGCCTTCATATGTTAAAGGTGTGTTGAATTTGCGAGGTGTCGTGACGCCAGTAGTAGATTTACGTGAACGCTTTGATATGGAACCAAAAGAATTTGATGAATCAAGCTGCATTATTATCGTTTCACATGCTGATTCGGAAGTTGGTTTAATCGTGGACGACGCCAATGATGTCATGGACGTACCTACAAGCGTGATTGGACCTCAGCCGGAAGTAGTCGGTTCTGTAGAATCAGAATTCATTTCTGGGGTGGCTAAAGTGGATAAACGTCTGCTCGTCATGTTGAATTTAGAAAAAGTGCTTCAACCGATCAAAAAGGTGAATGCAGATGAACTCTGACAATGAAATTACTGAAATGCATCTCGATGTGTTAAAAGAAATCGGCAACATAGGGGCAGCTCATGCAGCGACATCTTTGTCTCAGCTGCTAGGGCATAAGATTGATATGCGGGTCCCAAATGTAGAGTTGGTTTCCTTTGATGAAATGTTCGAACTTGCAGGAGGCACTGAAAAGATTGTTGCTGGGATTTTCTTGCGAATTGAAGGAGATTTGACTGGCAGTATGTTCTTCGTGTTGACGATTGAATCCGCTACAGAGTTTATTCGTAAATTGATCGGCGATCCAACATTTATGTTTTCCCAAGTAGAAGATTTAGGTTTAGGTGCTTCTGCATTGCAAGAATTAGGTAATATTCTTTCAGGTTCTTATTTATCTGCACTTTCCGATTTCACTTCTTTGAATATTTATCCAACCGTGCCTTCTTTGAGTGTGGATATGGTTGGTGCGATCGTCAGTTTTGGGCTGATTGAAGTATCTCAGTACAGCGATGAAGTCATTGTCATCGAAACTGAAATTTTGCAAGAAGGGGAACAAGGTATTTCGAGTTTAGCGGGACATTTTTTCTTATTACCCGACCCACCCTCGTATCGCACGATTTTCAGTTCTTTAGGTGTTTTGTAAATGCTGAATACAAAAACAGTAGTACGTGTCGGGATTGCGGATATGAATATAGCCAAAACACCCCAGACAATCCGTACGTCCGGTCTGGGCTCGTGTGTAGGCGTAGTGCTATACGATAAAACAAAACAAATTGCAGGCATGGTCCACGTCATGTTGCCTGATAGCCAATTAGGAAAATCCACAAAAATAAACGCCGCTAAATTTGCGGATACCGGGATTTACGCCATGATGGAAATGTTAAAAGCCAAAGGAGTTCGGCCATTTAGTCTGAAGGCGAAAATTGCTGGCGGCGCACAAATGTTCCAATTTGGTTCCAATGACACGATCAGAATCGGTCCAAGGAATGTAGAAGCGGTAAAAGCAGAATTGAAAAGACTTTCCATTCCTATTGTGTCAGAAGATACCGGGGGATCGAGCGGACGAACGATTGAATTTGATCCGGAAACTTGTATTCTCCATGTACGTACCGTTAACGCGGGTACGCAGGAAATCTAAGCGTTCAATGTAAAACAGAGGCGGCTATTTCATTAGTCGCCTTTCTTTATGGAGATTTGCTATACTACTAGATAAGAGATAAAAGTAGACAGACGGTAGCTGACAGGAAAGGCGTGAATTCGATGACAAAGCAAGAAACGACTGAACGGCATCAGTGGAAGTTATGGCTCGAAGACCGTGATCCTGATGCAGGTGACGCACTAGTCCAACTATACACACCATTAGTGAACTATCACGTTCAACGAATTAGTGCGGGATTGCCGAAAAATGTCTCGCGAGATGAAATTAAATCTCTAGGCTATCAAGGCCTGTTTGATGCTTTAACAAAATTTGACCCGACCCGAGATTTGAAATTCGATACGTATGCATCCTTTCGTATCCGAGGAACAATTATAGATGGCTTGCGTAAAGAAGACTGGCTATCGCGTTCTTCCAGAGAAAAGTCGAAAAAGTTGGATGAAGAGATCAGCAAACTCGAACAATCTTATTTACGGTCCGTGACGCCTGAAGAAGTCGCAGATCATCTTGGCGTGACAGCGGATGAAGTTTACCAGACTGTTCATGAACAGTATTTTGCTAACGTTTTGTCGATTGATGAAAAGATGAACGATGACGACGAGCAGAATGACCAAACGTTTGTCTTACGGGATGATCACACAAAAACACCAGAACAGTTAGCTGTCAAAGAAGAATTAATTAGGGATCTGGTGATAAAAATTAAAGAGTTGAATGAAAATGAACAGCTTGTTTTAAGTTTATTTTATCAAGAAGATATGACACTAACGGAAATAGGTGAAATTTTAAGTTTATCAACTTCTAGAATTTCTCAGATTCATTCGAAAGCTTTGTTTAAATTGCGTTCATTGTTGGCAGCTGAGATTACGGATGGAGGGATTTTATGAGCTTGAAAAGTATCGAATTGCAAATTGCCATACCTAAAACGTTTGAAGCAGGTAAAATTGCTGAGCAAAAACAGCAACAATCACAAATTGCACAGCAACATGCCAATACGTCGATGGAAAAACAAGTGATTAAAAACCAAGAAACTGTCCTTGAATCCGATCCATATGCCAAGCTGGATGCTGACGACTCCCAACCTGATGAGCAATCTGAACAGCAGAAGAGAGAAAAACAGGAGAAAGCGGAACAGCGAGTTAAACATCCTTTTAAGGGCTCGTTTTTCGATTATAATGGGTGACATATCATGGGAATCGTAGTAGCTATTTTATTTATTTTACAAATCATTAGTTTTATGATTATGACCTTACTGTATATGAAAGTCTCCAAATTCAATAACTTGGAGAAAAAACAGCAAAAACTTATGCACGAGATGGATCAGTCTATCATGGCTTATTTGGCAGAAATCAAAGAAGAAAATGATCGGTTGATTGAACAGTTGAATAAAAGACCGGTGAATAAACCGTCATCTAAGGTTGCTTTTCCACAGACTCATTCACAGAATGAAGAAACTGCTGCTGAACCAGAAAAAGTTCAGCAAAAATCACATCCAGTCCCTGTTCAATTCGCATTGCGTTCGTATCAGAAGAATGCTGCCACGACAGATTCTTTAGAAATGGCTCCATTAAGTGATCGGGACAAGGCGAAACAGCTTCTTGCAGAAGGTAAGTCGGTACAGGAAATTGCAAAGGAGCTTGGAAAAGGTCAGACTGAGATCGAATTATTATTGAAATTTGGCTAAAACAATTGGCTTCTGTTGCAAAAGGTTTATATCTGTGTTATTTTAGTAGATGGTATTACTACACACGTGTGCGGAAGAAAGAGTTGGTGCCATTATGGTCGCTTTTTCGCAGGAAGTACACGGAGGACAAAAACCAATAGGAGGAATTACCATGTCAGTAATCTCAATGAAGCAATTACTAGAAGCAGGTGTTCATTTCGGACACCAAACACGCCGCTGGAACCCGAAAATGAAGAAATACATTTTTGTGGAGCGTAACGGCATTTACATCATCGATCTACAAAAGACGGTGAAAAAATTAGAGGAAGCTTACAACTTCATGCGCCAAGTCGGTGCTGATGGAGGAAAAGTCCTTTTCGTAGGTACGAAGAAACAAGCACAAGAAGCGATCAAAGAAGAAGCAGAACGTGCAGGAATGTACTACATCAACCAACGTTGGTTGGGTGGAACATTAACAAACTTTGGTACAATTCAAAAGCGTGTAGCACGCATGAAAGCTATTGAGAAAATGGAAGAAGACGGCACATTCGACGTACTTCCTAAGAAAGAAGTTTCTCAATTAAATAAAGAACATGATCGTCTGGTGAAATTCCTAGGCGGTATCCGTGATATGAAAGGATTGCCAGATGTAATTTTCATCGTGGATCCACGTAAAGAGCGTATCGCGGTAGCTGAAGCAATCAAATTGAATATTCCACTCGTTGGAATCGTAGATACTAACTGTGATCCGGACGAAATCGACTATGTCATCCCGGCGAACGACGATGCAATCCGCGCAGTACGTTTACTTACAAGCAAAATGGCAGATGCTTTGATTGAATCCCGTCAAGGTGAAGACGATGAAGCGACTGCTGAAACAGCGAACGAAACAGAAACTGTAGCTGCAGACTAATGTAAATGATGAGACGATAAGCGGCGTACCCCTTATCGTCTTTTTTTAAAGTAATATTTGTAAATGAATTTTATTAGGAGGAATTCTCAAATGGCAACAATTACAGCCCAAATGGTTAAAGAACTTCGTGAAAAAACAGGCGCAGGTATGATGGACTGCAAAAAAGCACTAAGTGAAGTTAATGGCGATATGGAAGCAGCTATCGATTTCTTGCGTGAAAAAGGTCTTTCAAGCGCAGCGAAGAAAGCAGATCGTATTGCTGCTGAAGGTGTAGCGAATATTTTAGTTCAAGGTAACGAAGCAGTAATCCTTGAAGTGAACGCTGAAACAGATTTCGTAGCGAAAAACGAAGGATTCCAACAATTAGTTAAAGAACTTTCTGAATTCTTGCTTGCAACTAAGCCGGCAACAGTTGAAGAAGCGAATGAAGCTAAAATGGACAGCGGTTTGACGGTATCTCAACATATCTCTAATGCAGTAGCTAAAATCGGAGAGAAAATCACTCTTCGTCGTTTTGAAATTCGTACAAAAACAGATGCAGATGCATTCGGACCTTACTTGCATATGGGCGGACGCATTGCGGTTCTAACTGTTCTTGAAGGATCAACAGATTCGGACGCAGCGAAAGATGTAGCGATGCACATTGCAGCGATGAACCCTAAATACATTTCACGCGATCAAGTGTCTGAAGAAGAAGTAGAGCATGAGCGTAAAGTATTGACTGAACAAGCGTTGAATGAAGGTAAGCCTGAAAACATCGTAGCGAAAATGGTTGAAGGCCGCCTTGGAAAATACTTCGAGGAAATTTGTGTGCTAGACCAAGCTTTCGTTAAGAACTCTGATCAGAAAGTCCGCGATTTCGTTAAATCAACAGGCGGAACATTAATCGAGTTTATTCGTTATGAAGTGGGCGAAGGTATTGAGAAGCGTGAAGATAACTTTGCTGACGAAGTAATGAGCCAAGTTAAAGGAAACTAAGTCTAAAACCAATCGTACAGAGGGGCACATCCATTATGTGTTCCTCTTTTTTGAGAATAGGGAATTGCAGGAGGGTCTAAATGAGTAATCCAAGATATAAACGGATCGTGTTAAAGTTAAGTGGAGAAGCATTAGCAGGAGAACAAGGGTATGGTTTGTCTCCGGAAGTTGTAAAATCAGTTGCCAGTCAGGTAAAAGAAGTCGTAGAACTAGGCGTAGAAGTTGCTGTAGTTGTGGGCGGAGGTAACATATGGAGAGGTAAAGTCGGAAGTGAGATGGGTATGGACCGTACGACTGCCGACTATATGGGGATGCTAGCTACGGTAATGAACTCTCTAGCATTGCAAGATGCTCTTGAAAAGCTTGGACCTGAAACGCGCGTAATGTCCTCCATTGACATGAGACAAGTGGCAGAACCTTACATACGCCGAAAAGCTATCCGTCATTTGGAGAAAAACCGTGTTGTTATTTTTGCTGCCGGAACAGGAAATCCGTATTTTTCTACTGATACGACAGCCGCTTTACGTGCTGCAGAAATTGAAGCAGATGTTATTTTAATGGCGAAAAATAATGTAGATGGTGTGTACTCAGCAGATCCAATGAAAGATGCTAATGCGACAAAATATTTAGAGCTATCCTACTTAGAAGTGATCAGTCAAGGTCTGGAAGTTATGGACTCAACAGCTTCAACCTTATGTATGGACAATGATATACCGCTCGTAGTATTCTCAATTATGGAAAATGGTAACATTAAAAAAGCCGTGCTTGGAGAAGACATTGGTACGGTGGTCAGGAGGAATAAATAATGACAAAAGAAATTATGAATCAAACGAGTGAACGTATGGAAAAAGCACATAGTGCGTATACAAGACAATTGGCATCGATCCGAGCTGGAAGAGCCAATGCTAGTTTATTGGACAGAATTTCTGTCATCTATTATGGTGCACCGACGCCTCTAAACCAAATGGCTGGGATTTCAGTACCTGAACCACGCCTTATTGTTGTTCAGCCATACGATAAAACGACGATTGGTGAAATTGAAAAAGCAATTATGAAATCTGATATCGGTATCACACCATCAAACGATGGATCAGTGATTCGTTTAGCTGTTCCCGCGTTAACAGAAGAGCGCCGTAAAGAGCTTGTGAAAGAAGTTAAGCGTGAAGCAGAAGACGCAAAAGTAGCTATTCGTAATGTCCGTCGTGATAGTAATGAAGAACTGAAGAAGATTGAAAAAGACGGAGAAATCACAGAAGATGAGTTACGTCGTTACAATGATCAAGTACAGAAAATGACGGATGACTTCATCGAGAAAATCGATCAGACTGCAAAAGATAAAGAAAACGAGATTTTAGAAATTTAAGTATAGAACTTTCTATAAGGAGGAGCGTCCTACTTTTAGGACGCTCTTTTCTGTCTTTTGCATGCTATTTACTATGCAATTTGGTAGGATAGGCTGTAGGAGTATCCGAAAAGAGCCAAGTGGAGGAACGCTATGCTTAGAAAACTAATGCGAAAAAAAACGGCAAACATTCAGTTATTGGATGAACGAATCGACGCCGTAAAAAAAAGACAGATTCCTCTCCATGTCGCAATCATCATGGATGGAAATGGAAGATGGGCGAAGCAAAGGAAAATGCCACGAATTGCTGGTCATCATGAAGGGATGAAAACTGTCCGTCAAATTACCAATTTCGCAAATGAACTGGGTGTTAAAACTCTGACTCTCTATGCATTTTCTACCGAAAATTGGAAACGACCTAAAATTGAAATCGACTTCTTGATGAATCTTCCCGGCGAATTCCTTAATACATATTTACCTGAGTTAATGGAAAAAGGAATAAAGGTAGAAATGATCGGAAATATGGATGCACTTCCTGGACATACTAGAAAAGCCATCACAAAAGCGATCGAAATAACGAAGGATAATAAAGGACTTATATTGAATTTTGCCATGAATTACGGTAGTAGATTAGAATTGGTTCATGTTATGAAGCAGCTTGCACAAGAAGTAACAGACGGCGCATTACAAACGGATGATATAGATGAAAATCTGATCAACTCCAGATTAATGACAGCTCACTTACCTGAACCGGATTTATTAATCCGCACGAGCGGAGAAGTTCGTCTGTCCAATTTCATGTTATGGCAACTTGCATATGCAGAATTTATCTTTACTGATGTGCTGTGGCCAGATTTTAATGAAGAAAGTTTGTTACAAGCGATTGAAGAGTTCCAACATCGAGATCGTCGATTTGGAAGCTTGGAAGGAGATCAGAAGGGATGAAACAAAGAATCATAACTGCAATCGTAGCACTTGCATTTTTTGTCCCAGTCGTCGTAATGGGAGGATTGCCTTTTATTATTGCGATCTATGCAATTTCTACGATTGGTTTATATGAGTTACTTCGCATGCGGAATATGTCCATTTTCTCGGTTCGTGGCTTTCTAGCATGGTTGCTATTACTCGTCATCTTATTGCCTTCCAAATGGACTGAACAAGTGGAAGGCAATCTTCATTTAGAGAAGTTGGAAATGGTATACGTATTGGTCTTATTGCTGTTGGTCTACACGGTGCTAGTGAAAAACCGTTCAACTTTTGAAGACGTCGCATTTTCTGCAATGAGTGCTTTATATGTAGGGATTGGTTTTTATTATTTAATCGAAACGCGTTTATTTGGTTTGGAGTACATCGGTTATGCGTTGTTGATCATCTGGTCGACCGATTCCGGCGCATATTTTGTCGGGCGCAAACTTGGTAAACGTAAACTGTGGCCGGAAATCTCTCCGAACAAAACGATTGAAGGATTTATCGGCGGAATTATATGTGCGGTTCTCTTAACACTTATCTACAATCTATTTTATCCTATCGCAAATTCCTACGTGACGTTCATTCTAGTTACCGTTGTGGCATCTATTGTAGGTCAGATTGGGGACTTGGTAGAATCAGCATTGAAACGATATTATGATGTGAAGGATTCAGGTACTCTATTACCTGGACATGGCGGAATTATGGATCGATTTGACAGTTTGCTGTTCGTCTTGCCATTACTTCATTTTGTTCAGTTCGTAGGTTAATGGAAAGGAAGTTAGAGAAATATGAAGAAAATCAATTTGCTTGGGGCGACTGGTTCGATCGGTACCCAAACACTCGATATTATTGGAGCCAATCCAGAGTTGTTCACATTGGTTTCAATGTCTGCAGGAAAGAACATGGACAAAGTGAGAGAAATTATTGCACAGTTCAAACCAAAGTTGGTATCGGTGTTAGAGCAAACAGATGCAGAGCGTTTACAAGCTGAATTTCCCGATGTAAAGATCGTTTTCGGTGAAGACGGTTTAATCGAGGCAGCAGTAGGTTTTGAAGCGGATGTATTGCTGAACTCTGTAATTGGCAGTGTTGGGCTTAAACCTACACTCGCTGCAATTGAAGCAGGTATGACAATCGCGATTGCCAATAAAGAAACATTGGTTGCTGCAGGGGATCTGGTCGTACAGGCAGCTAAACGCCATAATGTACCTTTGGTGCCTGTAGATAGTGAACACTCTGCATTATTTCAAGCATTGAATGGAGAAAATCCAAAACGTATTACTAAATTGATACTAACCGCTTCTGGCGGCAGTTTCCGAGACTCTACTAGAGATCAACTTCAAAATGTGACGGTTGAGCAAGCTTTGGCACATCCTAACTGGTCGATGGGGAATAAATTGACGATTGATTCCGCAACAATGATGAATAAAGGATTAGAAGTGATCGAAGCGCATCACCTATTTGCAATGCCGTATGATCAGATCGAGTGTTTACTGCATAAGGAAAGCATTATCCACTCGATGGTGGAGTTTGAAGATACGAGTGTCATGGGCCAACTCGGCTCACCAGATATGCGTGTGCCGATTCAATATGCATTGACCTATCCGGACCGTATTCCGATGGCGAATGCAAAGCGTCTTCGATTAGATGAAATCGGTAAACTTCATTTTGAAAAAATGGATTATGAGAGATTTAAGGCCCTAGCTTTTGCATATGATGCAGGTAGGGAGGGGGGCACTATGCCGACAGCGATGAATGCGGCAAACGAAGTGGCTGTTCAGTTGTTCATGGGGGGACATATCTCCTTCATGCAAATCGAAGACATCATTGAACAAATGATGGAACAACATGAGACGATAAAAGAGCCGAATTTAGAAGAGATTTTGGAGACAGATCGCATTACTCGAAAAAAAGTGTATGGTATAGTAAAGTAACGAGATTAATTTTAGGCTGTGATGGCCGATGAAGGTGGTTACTGAATGGAAACCGTTATTGCGTTCATTGTAATATTCGGGACACTTGTAGCATTTCATGAGTTTGGACATTTTCTCTTCGCTAAAAGAGCAGGGATCATGGTACGTGAATTCGCTATAGGGATGGGGCCTAAAATATTAGCGATTCGAAAAGGGGAAACACAATATACCATTCGCTTGCTTCCGCTTGGTGGATATGTGCGGATGGCAGGAGAAGACTTTGATACAGTCGAATTGCAGCCAGGCTTTCGAGTTGGCTTGTTGCTAAATGCACAAGACGAAATAGAAAAGATTTATTTAAATCGCAATGTGTCCAATCCGAATATTTTGAATCTGGAAGTAGAAAAATCAGATTTGGATAAAGAGTTATATATTGAGGGATACGATGAAGATGGAAAATTAGTACGTCTAAAAATTGCTAGAACTGCTATGATTATAGAAAAAGGACAAGAAACATTAATTGCTCCTTATGATCGGCAATTTGAATCCAAGTCACTTGGCAGCAGAGCGATGGCTATTTTCGCAGGACCGCTTTTCAACTTTATTTTAGCGTTCTTTATCTTTCTGGCACTTGGTTTACTGAATGGTGTGCCGACCAATGAACCGATTATTTCTGAAGTGAAACCTGATACGCCAGCACAAATGGCAGGTTTAAAAAAGGATGATCTAATAACAGGTGTCGATGGGAAATCAATAGACTCATGGACAGAGTTTTCTGAAGCAATTCAGGAAAGCCCTGGTGTTCCTATGGCTTTGGAAGTGGAAAGGGCCGGAGAAACAGTTTCGTTAGAAGTAATTCCGGAGACAATTGAAGATGCAGGACGTGAATTCGGTCAAATAGGTGTGATTTACTCTAGTCCTTTAGAAAAAGGTATCATTAAATCTGTGGTGTTCGGAGCAGAACAGACTTATACATGGACTGTGAAAATATTTGAGTTGTTAGGCATGCTCGTAACAGGTCAATTTACAATTGATGCATTGTCAGGACCAGTCGGCATTTATAAAGCGACTGAAGAAGTAGCACAGTATGGTATTTTCAATTTAATGAATTGGGGAGCCGTATTAAGTATCAATTTAGGGATTATGAATTTACTCCCGCTGCCAGCTCTTGATGGTGGAAGATTATTGTTCTTCTTATTCGAAGGCTTACGTGGAAAACCGATCGACAAACAAAAAGAAGGCATGGTGCATTTTGTCGGTATTATGTTGCTGATGGTCTTGATGCTTGTTGTGACATGGAATGACATTCAACGATTTTTCTTCTAAAAAAGGTGGAAGCATATCATGAAACAATCGAAAACATTTATACCAACGATGCGAGAGACCCCGGCAGATGCAGATATTCGTTCCCATCAATTGCTCCTGCGGGCAGGATACATCCGACAGAATGGGAGCGGTATCTACACATATTTAACGCTTGCTCAAAGAGTCTTTCGCAAAATCGAAAAGATCATACGTCAAGAAATGGAAGCGATCGAAGGAGTTGAAATTTCCATGCCCGCGTTGCAACGAGCGGAATTATGGAAAGAAACCGAACGCTTAGATTCATTTGGAGATGAATTATTTCGACTTCGAGATCGACATGATAAAGAATTTGTTCTCAGCCCCACAGATGAAGAAGTAATCATTTCTTTGTTGCGTGATGAAGTAAGATCCTACAAAAAATTGCCTTTGACACTATTTCAAATTCAAACGAAATTCCGCGATGAGGATAAGCCGCGTTATGGCTTGCTTCGTAACCGGGAGTTTATTATGAAAGATGCTTATTCATTCCATGCTACACAAGAAAGCTTGGATGAAAAGTATTTAGAGGTAATGCAGGCGTACACGAATATATTGACGCGCCTAGGTATGCATTTCAGAATGGTCATCTCGGATGGCGGCGAAGGAGCGCATGAATTTATTGCCTTGGCTGAAATCGGTGAGGACAAGATTGCTTATAGTGATAGTTCGACATACGCTGCCAATATTGCAATGGCAGAGGTCAATGTAGAATATGAGACATCAGAGGAAAAACTGAAAGAAACAACTAAGATTGCAACGCCGAACCAACGGACAATTGAAGAATTAATTGAGTTTCTTGCTATCGATCCTGAGTTAATTCTGAAATCGTTAGTTTATAAAATTGACGAAGAACTTTCGGTCGTTGTGTGTCGTGGCGATCATAGTATTAATGAACATAAATTAAAAAAAGCACTGAATGTAGAAAAGGTAGAGTTGGCATCTGAACAAGAAATCGAGGAATTGCTTGGCTGTCATGCGGGTTCAATCGGGCCGGTAAAACTTCCGGTGGGTGTCAAGGTGTTTGCGGACCATGCTGTAGCATCTGTTGTTAATGGAGTAGCAGGTGCCAATGAAGATGATTATCATCTCATTAATGTTAATCCGGAGCGCGATTTTGCTATCGATGATTATTTAGATATCCGCTATCTCCAAGAAGGAGAAGCATCTCCAGATGGTATGGGCTCTATTAAATTTGCAGAAGGTATTGGGATTGGCCACATATGTAAACTGGGCACTTCTTACAGTGAGCAAATGAAAGGGAACTTCTTAAATGAGCATGGAAGAGCTAAACCTTTCATCATGGGAAGTTACGAGCTAGGGATATCTCGTTTAATCGCAGCCATTGCTGAACAGTTCAATGATGAATACGGTTTGAAATGGCCAAAACATCTAGCTCCATTTGATATCCATCTGGTAACAGTCAATGTTAAAGATGAAGTTCAAAAACAACTGGCGGATGAATTGTATGCGGTATTGGAATCCTATCGATATGATGTGCTGTACGATGACCGTGCCGAAAGAGCAGGCGTAAAATTCGCAGACTCTGACTTGATTGGTTTGCCGGTACGAATTACAATTGGTAAAAGAGCCGCTGAAGGAATTGTAGAAGTGACATTCCGTCAGAGCGGAGAGTCTATAGATTGGCAAAAAGAAGAAGTCTTAGAAAAGTTGCAATCCTTCTTCAGTGCAGATTAAAAAGGAAGGGGAGTCCGTTAACGGAACTTCCCTTCTTTTCGCGATAGATTGGAGGAATTTATATTGGATGCTGGAAAGAAGTTTTTAACTTTGTTGCAGCAGTCAGGCTTAACGGATGATCAATTAATGCCTTATTTTCAAAATGGAGAACTGAACCGTGTGACGGTACATAAGAAGTCGAGAGTGTGGAAGTTCAATATCACACTGGATGAAGTGTTACCTCTTGATGTTTTCCGTTTAATGCAACAGCGTGTTCACGAAGCATTTGCATCAATAGCAAATGTCCATCTACAAATAGAAAGCCGTAAAACATCCGCGGATGAGCAGTTGATCAAAGCCTACTGGCCGCTTGTAGTGGAAGAATTGGCTGATATTTCACCGCCCCTTCGTCAATGCTTAGTGGAGCAACTGCCGACGTTACACGGTGAAAAATTATTGATTAATTGTCAGAGTGATTTGGAATGCCAGACATTGAAAAATAAATATGTAGCACCTTTAGCGAATCTTTATCAACAATTCGGGTTTCCTCAATTGACAGTTGATGTGACTATTGAAGAAAATCAAAATGCTAAAGAAGAGCTTCAGCAATTTCTTTCTCAAAAACAACAAGAGGAAGAAGAACTGTCAAAGAAAGCATTTGAACAGTTACAGCAACGTGAAACGATGAAGAGCGAACAAGGAGATTCCGACCGTCCGTTAATACTGGGTACTCCAATTAAGCAGGGCGAGGCGATTGTACCCATTCATGAAATTCAAGATGAAGAACGCAGGCTGATCATTGAAGGGTTTGTATTTGACGCTGAGATTAGAGAACTTCGGAGTGGCCGCTCGCTATTGACGCTAAAAGTAACAGATTATACCGACTCAATTTTAGTGAAGATGTTTTCGCGTGACAATGAAGATGCGGAATTAATGAAATCCTTTAAAAAGGGAATGTGGGTACGCGCAAGAGGAAGTATTCAAAATGATACATTCGTTAGAGATTTGATCATGATGGCGCAAGATTTAGCTGTTATATCTTCGATTGAGCGAAAAGACAAAGCCCCTGAGGGACAAAAACGCGTGGAATTGCATGCCCATACATCGATGAGTCAAATGGATGCTGTCGTGTCAGCTCAAGCCCTAGTCGCGCAAGCCGCCAAATGGGGGCACACCGCGATTGCAATTACGGATCATGCGAATGTTCAGTCCTTTCCCGAAGCTTACAATGCAGGGAAAAAGCATGGAATTAAAGTGTTATTCGGGTTAGAAGCCAATCTTGTAGACGATGGAGTACCGATTGTTTACGAAGAACAACATAGACTGTTAGAGACGGATACGTATGTAGTATTTGACGTGGAAACCACTGGATTATCTGCAGTGTATGATACGATTATCGAGCTTGCCGCAGTCCGTGTACGGGGCGGAGAGATTATTGATCGTTTTGAACGTTTTGCTAATCCCCATCATCCCTTGTCGTCGGTTACAACAAACTTGACAGGTATCACGGATGATATGGTCAAAGATGCGCCTGAAGTATCCGAAGTTATGGCGGATTTTATTGAGTTCATCGGCGATGCTGTGCTAATTGCCCACAACGCTTCATTTGATATGGGCTTTTTCTACGCTTCTTGTAAACGAGCGAAAATTGAAACGCCCGCATATCCAGTGATCGATACATTGGAGCTTTCACGTTTTCTTTACCCGGAATTGCGTAATCACCGTTTGAACACACTCGCTAAAAAGTTCGATATCGAATTGACGCAGCATCACCGGGCGATTTACGATACAGAAGCTACTGCGTATCTTTTCTTAAGATTATTAGCAGACGCGCAGGAAAAAGGAATTGAATGGTTGGATGACCTGAATAAAAACATTGGTGAAGGCGATGCCTATAAACGTTCACGCCCATCTCACTGTACGTTGATCGCAACTGATAATGAAGGGTTGAAAAACTTATTCAAGTTGGTTTCCATTTCACATATGGATTTCTTCTATCGTGTCCCGCGTATCCCGCGTTCTTTATTAGTGAAGCACCGCAACGGGCTATTAGTAGGATCAGGATGCGACAAAGGCGAAGTATTTGAAGGGTTAATGCAAAAACCAATGGAAGAAGTCGAAGAAATTGCAAGTTTTTATGATTACTTAGAAATCCATCCGAAACCTGTCTACTCGCATTTACTGGAACTAGATTTGATTCGTGACGAATGGAACTTAGAAGATATTATGCGTAAAATGCTTAAGCTCGGTAAAAAGACCGGCTTACCGGTTTGTGCCACTGGCAATGTTCATTACTTGGATGAGACGGATGCTACGTATCGTAAAGTCTTGGTTCGCTCGCAAGGAGGCGCCAATCCGATGAACCGTCATTCACTCCCGGCTGTTCATTTCAGGACAACAGATGAAATGCTGAAGGAATTCGAATTTTTAGGTGAAGAAGCGGCGAAAGAGATTGTCGTAGAGAACCCGCTGAAGATTGTAGAGCGTGTTGGTGAAGTTAAACCGATAAAAGATGATTTATATACACCTACGATAGAAGGCGCTGACGATGAAGTCCGTGAGTTGACGTACTCAATGGCTCGACGTATTTATGGAGACACGCTGCCGGAAATTATCGAGGCGCGTATTGAAAAAGAATTGACCTCCATTATTGATAATGGATTTGCGGTTATTTATTTAATTTCGCATAAACTTGTGAAAAAGTCTTTGGACGATGGCTATTTGGTCGGTTCACGTGGATCGGTAGGATCTTCATTCGTCGCGACCATGATGGAAATTACAGAAGTAAATCCGATGCCGCCTCATTACGTCTGTCCTTCGTGCAAAACGAACGAGTTTTTCGATGATGGTTCTGTAGGATCGGGTTATGACTTACCGGATAAAGAATGCGAAAAATGTGGAACGATGTTTAAAAAAGACGGACAAGATATTCCATTCGAAACGTTCCTCGGGTTTGCTGGGGATAAAGTTCCGGATATTGACTTGAACTTCAGCGGCGAATACCAAGCGCACGCACACAACTATACAAAAGAATTATTCGGCGAAGATTATGTTTACCGAGCAGGAACAATCGGGACGGTTGCTGAAAAGACGGCCTATGGGTATGTTCGCGGTTATATGAACGATAATGATTTGCAAATGCGCGGCGCGGAAATCGACCGGTTGGTGCAAGGCTGTTCAGGCGTAAAACGAAACACAGGACAGCACCCCGGCGGAATTATTGTTGTTCCGGATACGATGGACATTTTTGATTTTACGCCCATTCAGTTTCCGGCAGATGATATACAATCCAGTTGGCGCACGACGCACTTTGACTTTCATTCGATCGATAATAACTTATTGAAACTGGATATTCTCGGACATGATGATCCGACGATGATTAAAATGCTGGAGGATTTATCCGGTATTGATGCTAAAACGATTGCGCCAGATGATCCTGGTGTCATGGCATTGTTCAGCGGAACGTCTTCACTCGGCGTAACGGAAGAGCAAATCGATTGTAAGACGGGAACGCTTGGCGTGCCCGAGTTCGGAACGCGCTTTGTTCGACAAATGCTTGAAGAGACCAAACCGTCAACTTTCTCTGAGTTGATTCAGATATCAGGTTTATCCCACGGTACGGATGTATGGCTAGGAAACGCTCAGGAATTGATTCAGAATAAAACTTGTCAGCTTTCCGAAGTAATCGGTTGTCGGGATGATATTATGGTCTACTTGATTTATCAAGGACTGGAACCTTCGCTTGCCTTTAAGATTATGGAGTCTGTGCGTAAAGGAAAAGGGCTGACGCCTGAATTCGAAGCGGAGATGAAAGCGAATAAAGTACCTGGCTGGTATATCAGTTCGTGCAAGAAGATTAAATATATGTTCCCGAAGGCGCACGCAGCTGCATATGTATTGATGGCACTCCGTATTGCGTATTTTAAAGTGCACCATCCAATTATGTATTATGCTACCTATTTCACTGTGCGAGCAACGGACTTTGATTTGATGACGATGTCAAAAGGCTCTGCTTCAATCCGTGCAAAGGTTAAAGAAATAAACGATAAAGGTTTGGATGCCCCACCAAAAGAAAAGAACTTGGTGACCGTCCTGGAAATTGCGCTGGAGATGGTGGAACGTGGATTTACATTTGCAAAACCAGATTTATATAAATCGGATGCAACGCAATTCATCATTGAAGACAACCAATTGATTCCGCCTTTTAACGCGATTCCTTCATTGGGAACGAACGTAGCGAAGACGATCGTGGAAGCACGCAAAGATGGAGAGTTTTTATCCAAGGAAGATTTTCAGAAGAGAGGCCGAGTTTCCAAAACAATTGTCGAGTACTTAGATAATTTTGGCTGCTTGGAAGGAATGCCAGAAGCGAATCAATTATCGTTGTTCTAACGCTTGTAAATGGCTACATCATTTGCATTGTAAATAGCGTTGTGATACGATTGAGACAACTTTTGCTATACGTCTTACGGAAAAGAGTGGGGCTTCCCGCTCTTTTCTGTTGTTTATCTGAATTCAGCAGTGGAAATGCAAGTGTTTTTTTGTTCAATGGGTTTTCAAACTCCGGCTGAATCCAGATAAAGCCTCCGGCGGGTGTCATCAAAGGCGGAGATGGCTGTTTAGCCCCGACAGGCGTTGGAAAGCTAGCAATAAAGGCGCTTTTTGCCTTTACTGCTTAGTCTGAAACGTCCCGAGGGTCTAGCCGTTGCAACTGGATGTCATCAAAGGCGGAGACGGCTGTTTAGCCCCGACAGGCGTTGGAAGGCTAGCAATAAAGGCGCCTTTTGCCTTTACTGCTAGTTTGAAACGTCCCGAGGGTCTAGCCGTTGCAGCTGGATGTCACGGATTTTGTAAGGAGTTAATTGTGCAAGCACAATTCAAAGTCCGGACACAATCACGCCGAGGCGTGATTGATTTTAATTTCGGGAGGGATACATTTGAGTAAAATTACAGAGGAAGTCGAACAGTTGACAAGTCCGATTGTAGAAGAATTGGGCCTTGAACTAGTAGACGTTGAGTTCGTAAAAGAGGGTCGAGATTGGTTTTTACGTGTTTATATTGATACGCCAGAAGGAAATATTGACATCGATCAATGTGCGGCGGTCAGTGAAAAATTGAGCGAGGAACTAGATCGCGTAGACCCGATAACACAGAATTACTTCCTTGAAGTGTCTTCTCCCGGAGCGGAAAGACCATTGAAAAAAGATGAAGATTTTGAAAAAGCAGTCGGCCAATATGTATTCATCAAAACTTATGAACCCATAGATGGTATGAAAGAATTCGAAGGGTATTTACTTGGATACGGGCCAGACTTCGCAAAAGTGGAAATACGAATCAAAACACGAAAAGTCTTAGTAGAAATTGATAAAACCAAAATTGCACTAGCCCGTCTGGCAATTGACTTTTAACTTAAAAGTGGAAGACGCCGTTTAGCCCCGTTAAGAATCGGTACTAAGATTTTTCAAAGAGTTCCATCACTATAAAGTGGCGGGATGATAATAGAATGTAGGAGTGATGAACATGAGTAGTGATCTACTCGAAGCACTGACAGCTCTTGAACAGCAAAAAGGTATTTCAAGAGATGTGTTGGTGGATGCGATTGAAGCGGCGCTTGTAACAGCGTATAAGCGGAATTTTAATCAGGCACAAAATGTCCGTGTTGATTTGAATTTAGATAAAGGTACGATGAAAGTCTATTCACGAAAAGATGTTGTAGAAGATGTGGAAGATGAACGTCTGCAAATTTCATTGGAAGATGCACAAGTCATCAATCCCGTATATGAAATCGGAGACATTGTAGAAGAAGAAGTCACTCCGCGCGACTTCGGACGGATTGCTGCACAAACAGCGAAGCAAGTCGTCACCCAACGTGTGCGTGAAGCAGAACGCGGCTTGATATACGAAGAGTATATCGATCGAGAAGAAGACATCGTGAACGGAATTGTAGAGCGAATGGATGCCAAGAACCTATTTGTTGGTTTAGGTAAAGTAGAAGCAGTCCTGCCTTCTAGCGAGCAAATCCAGACAGAAACGTATGCACCGCACGATCGGATTAAAGTATATATTACAAAAGTTGAGAGAACAGCAAGAGGACCTCAAGTATTTGTATCCAGAACACATCCCGGCTTGCTGCGTCGTTTATTTGAATTGGAAGTACCAGAGATTTATGATGGAACTGTAGAGATCAAATCCATTGCTAGAGAAGCTGGCGACCGTTCTAAAATTTCGGTGTACACGACAAATGAAGAAGTGGATCCAGTCGGTTCTTGTGTAGGTACTAGAGGTGCTCGGGTACAATCTATTTCCAATGAATTGAATGGCGAAAAAGTCGACATTGTTGAATGGTCTGAAGACCCTGTAGTGTTTGTAGCGAATGCATTAAGCCCATCAAAAGTACTCGATGTTCAAGTAGATGAGGAAGAGCGTTCCACAACTGTTGTTGTTCCGGATTATCAATTATCTTTAGCCATCGGTAAAAGAGGTCAAAACGCAAGATTGGCCGCAAAATTGACTGGCTGGAAAATTGATATTAAGAGTGAAACAGATGCAAGAGAGTTGGGGGTCTATCCTCGCACTGAAGAAGAATTGAACGCATACAGTGTAGAGGAGCCAGACGGGGACACTGAAGATACAGGTGACTATCTGGAAGCATATGAGTATGAAGAAGAAACACCTGTCGAAGAGACAGAAGACTATGATTTATACGCAGATGTAGATACCAAAGAAGATTGATTGGAAAGGATTGCATGCTCATGTCGAACAATCGGAAAATCCCTTTGCGTAAATGTGCAGCTACAGGTGAAATGCTACCTAAAAAAGAAATGATCCGGATTGTCCGTACGAAAGAAGGAGAAGTTTCCGTTGATCTGACCGGAAAAAAGTCAGGCCGTGGTACATACGTATCCAAAACGGAAGATGCGGTAGAAAAAGCACGAAAACACCACTCAATTGAACATCAATTGGGTGCGAAAGTTCCTGAGCAAGTGTACGATGACCTCTTACATGCCATTCGGCGAGAGGCGATCAAATGACAGATCCAACGAAGATCTATCAGCTGCTCGGTATGGCAGCCCGGGCACGGAAAATTGTGACGGGTGAAGACTTAGTCGTACGGGAAGTCCGTTCGGGACATGCAGAACTTGTCATCCTGTCAAAAGATGCATCTGCTAATACAATGAAGAAACTTACGAATAAATGTAATACTTACAACGTTGAGAAGCATGATTTCGGGAGTCGTGAAGACCTTGGGCATGCGATTGGTAAAGAAGCGCGAGTGGTCTTGGCGCTAACGGATAAAGGATTCGCCAAAAAATTATCCGAGCTCCTCAACGAATATAACCGGGGGTGGGCTAATGACGAAAATACGAGTACATGAATATGCCAAAAAGGTAAATAAATCGAGTAAAGATATTATTAATGAATTAGGGAATATGAAAGTGGAAGTCACCAATCATATGTCCGTAATTGATCCAGAAACAGTTACGAAGCTGGACAAGAAGTTCTCTGGCAACTCCAGAAACACGACTGGAACGACAAATAAGACAAACAACAACCAAAAATCCGACCGTCCGGCACAACGTCCTGCTGGAAATCGTCAAGGTGGAAATAACGCAGGTAAAAGTGCACCACTGCAATCGAATTCAGGACAGACAGCAGCGATAGGCGGTGCGAACCGTACACAACAGCCTGCGAACCGTTCGAATCAAAATTCAAATCAAAGCAACAACACAGGAGCGAAACGCCCGGCAGGAGCTGGTAACCGAACACAAGGCGGTCAGCAAGCAGGCACAAACCAACAGCCAAAACAAGGTCAAGGTGCGAATCAAGCACGTTCAGGCGGTGGAGCTCGCGGTCGTGGAGGAAGACCACCTGCACGTGGAATTAACCAAGGACGCCGCAGATATCGTCCGGCAGTTCCAGCTCAAAAGATTGAGAAGCCACTACCAGAGAAAATTACTTTCTATGAGTCGCTATCAGTTGGCGAATTAGCTCAAAAACTGGGCAAGGAACCTTCTGAAATCATTAAAAAACTATTCATGCTTGGTGTCATGGCGACAATTAACCAAGAGCTTGATAAAGACGCAATCGAGTTAATCTGTGCTGAATACGGCGTAGAAGTGGAAGAAGAAATCAGAATTGATGTTACGGATTTGGAGATTTATTTTGAAGATCCGGATGAAGAAGAACAGCAGCCGGTCAATTTAGAAGAAAGACCTCCAGTTGTTACAATCATGGGTCACGTTGACCATGGTAAAACGACTTTGCTTGACTCCATTCGCGATACGAAAGTTACGCAAGGTGAAGCAGGCGGTATTACACAGCATATCGGGGCTTATCAAATCAAAGAAAAAGGTAAGAAAATCACTTTCTTGGATACACCAGGCCACGAAGCATTCACTACAATGAGAGCACGCGGAGCTAAAATCACTGACTTGACGATTTTGGTTGTAGCAGCAGACGATGGCGTCATGCCTCAGACGATTGAAGCAATCAATCATGCAAAAGCAGCCGAAGTACCGATCATCGTTGCAGTTAATAAGATGGATAAACCAACAGCAAATCCGGATCGTGTGATGCAGGAATTGACTGAACACGGTTTAGTATCTGAAGACTGGGGCGGCGACACGATCTTTGTTCCGATTTCTGCCTTGAAAGGCGAAGGGATCGACCAGCTTCTGGAAATGGTGCTGTTAGTTGCTGAAGTCGGAGAATTAAAGGCAGACTCTTCGATCAGAGCAAGAGGTACTGTAATTGAGGCACAGCTCGACAAAGGTAAAGGATCAGCTGCAACACTGCTTGTACAAAATGGTACATTGCATGTTGGAGACCCTATAGTAGTCGGGAACACGTACGGTCGTGTACGTGCTATGGTCAGTGACCTGGGACGCCGAGTGAAGGAAGCGGGTCCATCTACACCTGTAGAAATCACTGGTTTAAGCGACGTACCGCAAGCTGGCGACCGTTTTGTCGTCTTTAAGGACGAAAAGACCGCACGTCAAATTGGTGAAGCACGGGCAGGGGAAGCTCTTCAAGAGCAGCGCGTAGAAAAAACACGTGTAACCCTCGACAATTTGTTTGATCAAATGAAGCAAGGCGAAATGAAAGAATTGAACTTGATCGTTAAAGCAGACGTTCAAGGTGCTGTAGAAGCAATGGCGGCATCCCTGATGAAAATTGAAGTGGAAGGCGTTAACGTTAAGATCATCCATACGGGAGCAGGAGCAATCAATGAATCCGACATTTCATTGGCAGCTGCTTCAAATGCGATTGTGATTGGATTTAATGTACGTCCAGATACCAATGCGAAACGTGCTTCTGAAGCAGAAGGTGTCGATATCCGTCTGCACCGCGTCATTTATAAAGTGATTGAAGAAATCGAATCTGCTATGAAAGGATTACTTGATCCTGAGTATGAAGAGAAAGTAATCGGTCAGGCTGAAGTTCGTGAGACATTTAAAGTGTCTAAAATTGGTACGATTGCGGGATGCTATGTGATAGATGGTAAGATTACTCGAGAATCCGGAGTACGGGTGCTGCGTGACAATATTGTCATCTTTGAAGGAGAGCTTGATACGTTGAAGCGATTCAAAGATGATGCAAAAGAAGTAGCAAAAGGTTATGAATGTGGTATCACGATTAAAAAATTCAATGATATCAAAGAAGGAGATATTATTGAAGCGTATGTAATGGAAGAGATTAAGCGAGTATGATTGTATACGCGGAATGTTCGTTTTTCATACCGACAGCCGCTTCTTTGAAAGAGAAACGTGCCGTTTTAAACCGGATGAGAGATCGGGTGAAAAACTCCTATAATGTCTCGGTAGCGGAAATTGATCACCAGGATTTATGGCAAAGAACTACTTTCGCATTAGTGGCGGTGGCATCTTCTAATGATGCTGCTGAACGCGAAGTGAGAAGAGCGATCCGTCTGTTCGAATCCAATCCAGATTGGGAAATGACCGCGTGTACAGTCGATTATCTATGAGATGATCAAATAGTTAATAATGGATAGAGGTGAATTTCCATGTCAGTGCGTGCAAATCGAATAGCCGAACAAATGAAGAAAGAACTGGGCGATATCATCGGCCAAAAATTAAAAGATCCGCGGATCGGATTTGTTACTGTTACCGGTGTAGATGTAACAGGAGACCTACAGCAGGCGAAAGTATTTATCTCTGTTCTAGGTACAGCTAAGGAACGCGAAGACACGTTAATTGGCCTCTCAAAAGCAAAAGGGTTTATCCGTACGGAAATCGGTCAGCGAATTCGTTTGCGTAAAACACCAGAAATCGAATTTGAGATGGATGAATCGGTTGCGTATGGTAATCATATTGAGAGCTTAATCCGTCAAGTGAATGATGAGAATGATGAGAACGAGCAGTAAAAATGAGGAGGAAGTTCATTGTCGCTTTGGCGTAATGACTTCCTCTCTTCTTACATATATCACTAATTTTGAATGGACTTATAGAAAAGAGGAGTAAGATGAACGGCATTCTTCCTTTATGGAAAGAGAAAGGGATGACCTCCCATGACTGTGTCTTTAAATTGCGAAAAATTTTACGCACAAAAAAAGTAGGTCATACAGGAACGCTGGATCCTGAAGTAGAAGGTGTTCTTCCAATCTGTATTGGCAAGGCTACGAAAGTCGCTTCATATGTGACCGATGCAGGAAAAGAATATATCGCGAAAGTGTCGATCGGTCGCTCCACTGAGACGGAAGACGCCCAAGGCGATACAGTAACTAGCGATGACACATATAAAGAATTTAGCAGATCACAGATCCTGGAGGCGCTGGAAAAGCTGACAGGAGAAATTATTCAAATCCCACCCATGTATTCTGCGGTTAAAGTAAATGGGAAGCGATTGTATGAATATGCGAGGAAAGGCCAGGAAGTTGAAAGACCAGCTCGTAAAGTACTGATCGAGCAAATTGAGCTCTTAAATGAAGGAGAAACTTTTTGTGGTGAAGAAGTTACTTTTTCTATTCGAGTACGTTGTGGGAAAGGTACATATATTCGAACTCTGGCAGTTCAAATTGGCGAGCAACTCGGTTTCCCTTCACATATGGAATCATTGGTTCGTACTGTGTCCGGTAACTTTCAACAAGCACAGTGTAAAACATTATCCGAAGTGGCTGAGTTGATGGAAGAAGGCAATATTGATTCAATCTTACGTCCAATTGAAGAGGTCTTGACCGATTTCCCTAGAGTGGAGATTGCTCCGGATTTATTGGAGAAGATCCAAAATGGACAAGTACTGCCGGCAGATCCATTGCTGATAACCTATCCGTCAATTAGTATGACGCATGAAGGCCGTGTGTTGGCTATCTATCAAAACCATCCAACGAAGCCAGGGTTGATGAAACCTGAAAAAATGCTACTGCCTAATGAGTAAGGAGAGATAGAAATGGAAATCTACAGATTACGATATCCTGATCAACTGAACATCCAATTGCATCATGCCTATTCCATGGCTATTGGGTTTTTTGATGGCGTACATAAAGGGCATCAGGAAGTTATCGATTCCACAAAGAAAAAGGCGGATGAGTTAGGAATACAAACAGCTGTCATGACATTTGATCCTCATCCGTCACAACTTTTTTCCGGTAGAAATGTAGGCTACATTACGCCGTTAGAGGAAAAGATTCGGCTCCTGGAAGCGCTTCAAGTCGATACTCTTTTCATCGTTAGTTTTGATTGGGATTTAGCCAGCTTATCCCCACAGCAGTTTATCGATATTTTTGTTAAAGGATTAGGTGTCAAGCACGTGACCGCTGGATTTGACTTTACTTTTGGTATGAAAGGTTCCGGTACGATGAAAGAGATGCATGACCTTTCTGAAGGTTTGTACGGTACGACGACGATTCAAAAAGTCACATATGATCATGATGGCAAAGTATCCTCCACTAAAGTGCGTCAACTGCTGTCAGAAGGTGATGTCGAGGAAGCTGCGCTGTTACTCGGACGACCTTTCCGTACGTTTGGTGAAGTTGTACATGGAGAGAAACGCGGTCGTCAGTTAGGTTTTCCGACCGCCAATATTCAAACAGATGAGGAGAATATCGTGCCTGCCAACGGTGTCTACGCAGTATATTGTTTGGTAGACGGGAAGTGGCATCCAGGCGTTTGCAATCTGGGTGTCAAACCGACTTTTCATAACCCGGAACACCGCGTGGCCACAGCAGAAGTTCATCTCCTAAATGCGAACATGGATCTCTACGGTAAGCAGGTGGCGATTGAATGGCTGCATCGGATTCGGGCAGAGCGGAAATTTGAGTCGCTTGAGGCGTTAAAAGAACAAATCGGCAAAGACAAACAAACCGCCATGGACTTGTTAAATGGCTAGAGTTGAATGTTGCAACTGACAGAATGGCGTGATATGATAAAGTAGTGTTAATGACACAAACCGCTTCTTGGCAATGCGAATCACCAACGATTGCTCGGGAGATGGGGATACTTTTAATTAGGAGGTGAAAAGGATGGCTATTACACAAGAGCGAAAAGCTGAATTGATCAACGAATTCAAGACTCATGAAAATGATACTGGATCTGCTGATGTTCAGATTGCTATCCTTACTGAAGAGATCAATAACTTGAACAACCACTTGCGTACGCACAAGAAAGACCACCACTCACGTCGCGGTCTTTACAAAATGGTTGGTACACGTCGTCGTCTTTTGAGATATTTACGTGAAACTAACGTTCAACGTTACCGTGATCTTATTGCAAAACTTGGCTTACGCCGTTAATAAGACTAAAAAGCGGGCATTGCCCGCTTTTTTCTATGGAATTAAGATGAAAACTTTCGCATAAATGTATCTGGTTTGATACACTACTACTAATTACATACAACTATGATGTACCAAGTTTCACATTAGAGAGGAGTTCTACAATGTCAGAACAGAAAAATGTTTATACACTCGATTGGGCAGGACGTCCGCTGACAATCGAAGCAGGACAACTTGCAAAGCAAGCAAACGGCGCTGTATTGGTTCGTTACGGCGACACAACAGTATTATCCACAGTAACCGCTTCTAAGAAACCAAAACCTCTGGATTTTTTCCCACTTACAGTCAACTATGAAGAACGTTTATATGCAGTCGGTAAAATTCCTGGTGGATTCATCAAGCGTGAAGGCCGACCGTCAGAAAAAGCGGTATTGACAAGCCGGTTAATTGACCGTCCGATCCGCCCGTTATTTCCAGATGGCTTCCGTAATGATGTACAAGTAATTTCACTTGTTATGTCAGTTGATCAAAACTGTTCATCTGAAATTGCTGCTATGATCGGCTCTTCTTTAGCACTGTCTATTTCAGATATTCCGTTTGATGGACCAATCGCAGGTGTGCAAGTTGGACGCATTGATGGAGAGTTTATCGTCAATCCAACACCTGAGCAACTGGAAACATCAGAGATCGATTTAGTCGTAGCCGGTACTAAAGATGCCATTAACATGGTAGAAGCAGGAGCGAAAGAAGTTTCTGAAGAGATCATGCTTGAAGCGATCATGTTCGGTCATGATGAAATCAAGAAATTGATTGCGTTCCAAGAAAAAATTGCTCAAGAAATTGGCAAGGAAAAGTTTGAAATTGAACTATTCGAACTAGACCCAGAAATCAGTGCAGAAGTGAAAAACTTCTGTGAAAACGACTTGATTTCAGCGATTCAAACTGAAGAAAAGCACGCTCGTGAAGAAGCAATCAATGAAGTAAAGACTGCTGTGCTTGATCGTTATATCGCGAATGAAGCTGATGAAGATACGATGAAACAAGTGAAGGCTGTTTTGGAGCAAATGGTGAAAGATGAAGTTCGTCGATTGATTACGGTGGATAAGGTGCGTCCAGACGGCCGTGCGTTGGATGAAATTCGTCCATTGTCATCAGAAACAGGTCTGTTGCAACGTGCTCACGGTTCATCCCTGTTTACACGTGGACAAACACAAGTGTTGAGTGTCTGTACATTGGGTGCGCTCGGCGAAGTTCAAATCATTGATGGATTAGGCTTAGACGAATCTAAGCGCTTCATGCATCATTATAATTTCCCGAACTTCAGTGTCGGTGAAACAGGACCGATCCGAGGACCGGGACGCCGTGAAATCGGACATGGGGCATTGGGTGAACGTGCATTGCTGCCAGTCCTTCCGAATGAAGATGAATTCCCGTATACAATGCGCCTTGTAGCGGAAGTATTAGAATCAAACGGTTCTTCTTCACAAGCATCGATCTGTGCGTCTACAATGGCTATGATGGATGCTGGTGTTCCAATCAAGTCTCCTGTAGCAGGTATTGCAATGGGATTGATCAAAAAAGAAGAAGATTACTCTATTCTAACGGATATTCAAGGAATGGAAGACCATTTAGGCGATATGGACTTTAAAGTAGCTGGTACCGAAAAAGGAATCACAGCCCTTCAAATGGATATCAAAATTGACGGACTTTCTCGTCAAATTCTTGAAGAGTCACTCGCACAAGCCAAAATTGGCCGTATTAAAATCCTTGAACATATGATGACTACAATTTCTACAACACGTGAGGAACTGTCTGAATACGCTCCGAAAATTGTTGTAATTCATATTAATCCAGATAAGATCCGTGATGTCATTGGACCTGGAGGAAAAGTTATCAATAAAATCATTGAGGAAACTCAAGTTAAAATTGATACAGAACAAGATGGTACGATTTACATCGCATCACCGAATTCTGAAATGAATGCGAAAGCTAAGAAGATGATCGAAGACATCGTTCGAGAAGCGAAAGCTGGTGAATACTACTTAGCAAAAGTGAAACGCATTGAAAAGTTTGGTGCGTTCTTGGAAATCTTCCCTGGCAAAGATGGATTGCTTCATATTTCTGAAATTCAAGAAGGCCGCACAAAAGCGGTTGAAGATGAATTGAAACTTGGTGACGAACTATTTGTCAAGGTCATTGAAATTGATAAGCAGGGTCGAGTGAACCTTTCCAGAAAAGTAGTGATCCAAGAAGAAAAAGAAGCACAAGAAAAAGCAAACAAAGAGTAATGTAAAAGCGAACGAGCCTCTTCCTGCACAAGTTGCGGCGAAGGAGGCTTTTTGTACTTTTAGAAGGAGTGAAGTCGATGATTCAAAAATATATTTGTTCAAATGGTGTACGGATCGTTCATGAAAAGATGCCCTATGTAAAGTCAGTAGCTGTAGGATTATGGGTGCATGCAGGATCTGCAGATGAAACAGCAGAACAAGAGGGAATTGCTCATTTTATTGAGCATATGTTGTTTAAGGGAACAGAAAGCCGAAATGCCAGGATGATTGCTGAACAATTCGATCAAATTGGCGGAGATCTTAATGCGTTTACATCGAAAGAAATGACGTGTTACTACACAACCGTTTTAAGTCATCACGCGTCATACGCGTTGACGATTTTATCGGATATGTTTTTCCACTCAGTATTTGATGAAGAAGAAATGGAGAAAGAAAAATCCGTTATTCTAGATGAAATCTCTTCAGTAGAAGATATGCCGGATGAAGACGTCGATGAAAGACTTTGGGCTGCGATGTTCCCAGATGATTCAATCGGTAAACCAGTAGGTGGACGAAGCGAGACGATCAAGCGTTTCACCAAGGAAATGGTAGACGAATTTATGGCGCGAAATTATGGGCCCGATAAGTTGGTCATCTCCATCGCGGGTAATTATGATGTTCGGCTTATTAAGCTAATCGAAGCGCATTTTGGTACGTATCAGAGTAAAAATTCAACAATTGGACCAAATGAAATGCATTTGCCAAATTTTGCAGCAAAACAGACGATCAAAACAAAAGATATTGAACAAGCCCATATTGCCTTTGGTTACCCATCTCTTCCAGCAACGCATGACCGAATTTATGAATTAAGTTTGTTCGACAGTATACTTGGCGGGACAATGTCTTCAAGACTATTCCAAGAAGTACGGGAAAATCGGGGATTGGCCTACTCTGTCTATACGTATTACTCCGCATATGAGAATGCAGGCGGCTTTGTCATATATTGCGGAACCTCCCCTGAGAATTTTCAAGAGACGTATCAAACGATCGAACAGGTCATCGCGGAACTATTGCATGATGGCTTGACGGATAAAGAATTGCGCAATGCAAAAGAACAGCTAAAAGGCAGTTTTGTTCTAGGACTGGAAAACTCAGAGTCCCGCATGTACCGAAATGGCCGCAATGAATTAGTACTGGGTATGCATCAAACAATTGAAGAAGTTGTGGAGCGTATTGATTTAGTGGAGAAAAGAAGTGTTTATCGTCTTGGCCAGCAAGTTTTGACGAGTGCTCGCTCCACATCAATTGTTGCCCCTGAAAAAAACATTCTCCAATTTAAAAACCTGCTCAATTAAGTAGTCGACTTCTCTCTTTCTATACATATGATGATAGAAGATCATAAGAGAGGGTGGATTGTTATGTTGTTATCAGAGCTGGCACAAAAAGAGCTGATTCAAGTGGAGGAAGGTATGCGCTATGGATTTCTTGCGGATACCGATCTCCTTTTCAATCACAAAACGGGTGAGATCATTGGATTTGAAATCCGGAAAAAGCTTGGAAAAAATCTGTTCCGTCAAAAAGATCATGACATTGTCGAATATATTCCATGGCATGAAATTGTGCTCGTAGGAGAGGATCGAATTTTATTCGGCAAAACACATGAACTGGACAGGAAGGATGTGTCTGAAGATGACTAAATGGCTTGTAGTGGGGAAGGATCAGCGGCTGAAGATGGCCAATGATATATTGCTTGAACAAAATTATAGCAGCCGATATGTTGCTGCGGATGCATTCAATGAAGAACTGAAACAGGTGTTGACTGAATGGCAGCCAGATCAAATCATACTTCCGTTATTACCGATGAAAGACCCCATTCCTCCTGAATTACTTGGACCATCAATGAAAGTATTTACTGGCCAGGCTTCACAAGAGTGGCTGAATCAGTTGGATGAAAAAAAAGTACAACACGCAAATTATTTGCACTATGAACCGTTTATTTGGCAAAATGCCCGATTGACAGCGGAGGCTTTTGTCCAAGTGTTTTATGAACAAACGAAGCGGCAAATTGCAGGGAAGCATTTTTATGTAGCTGGCTTTGGCAGAGTAGGAAAGGCTGTGGCACAAGTCTTACGAAACTTACAAGCTACCGTAACCATTGCCGCCAGATCTGATGAACAGCTGGCGGAAGCGGCCATTGCGGGTTATGAACCTTTACGATTAACAGAACGTACAGTATTCTCGAACGGTTACTTAGTAAACACCATACCCTCACAATGGCTTGACCCCGAAAAAAGCGGTGAAACACGTATTTTTGACCTTGCTTCTGCTCCAGGTTGCCTAAAGCCCTCTTATTCTTCTGAATACTATACGATACACCTCAAATTGCCCGGAATTCATTTTCCAGTGGACGCAGCAGCTGCTCTGGTTGAGGCGATTTTGAGAATGGACATAGAAGAAAGGGGAGTTACATGCTTGAAGGAAAACGAATCGGATTAGGAATTACGGCTTCACATTGCACTTATGACCAATTGCTTCCGATGATTAGCTCTCTGCAAAAAGAGGGAGCGACAGTAGTACCGATTATTACGCATTCCGTACTCCATGCAGCCACGCGTTTTGGTACTGGAGAAGAATGGATTAAGCGAATTGAAGAGGCGACAGGTGAAAAAGTTGTGTCTAGTATTGTTGAAGCCGAGCCATTCGGCCCAACAAATCCGCTAGACTGCATGGTTATTTCACCGCTTACTGGTAATTCCATGAGCAGATTTGCAAATGCATCTACAGATTCACCTGTATTGATGGCAGCAAAAGCTACACTGCGCAATGAAAAACCAGTTGTGCTTGGCGTATCAACAAATGACGCCTTAGGGTTGAACGGCATGAATTTAATGAAGTTATTAAATATGAAAAATGTTTATTTTATACCATTCGGACAGGATGACTGTATAAAAAAACCGAACTCATTAATCGCTGATTTCTCTTTACTGCCAGAAACGACAGCGTCCGCTATACAAGGCAAACAATTGCAACCTTTATTAATCCTTCATAAAGATGCATAAAAATAGATTTTTAAATATCGCAAAATATGTTATAATTCGTTCAATAACAATTAACGAGTTCGGAGCAATCTAGATGGCTCCAAATAATTACTTGTTAATCATTGAAAGGAAGAGAGAAATGAAGAATGTAAATGTTGCAATTGTCGGAGCCACCGGGGCGGTAGGAACAAAAATACTTGAAAAATTGGTGGAAAGAAACTTCCCAGCCAAATCCATCAAGTTACTTGCATCTAAACGTTCTGCAGGCAACGAAATCAAAGCTGGCGGCAACACGTACATTGTACAGGAAACAACACCTGAAGCTTTTGAAGGTATCGACATTGCATTCTTTAGTGCGGGTGGAAGTATCTCTGAAATGTTTGCCCATGAAGCAGTGAAAAGAGGCGCGGTCGTTATTGACAACACAAGTGCCTTCCGTATGGATAAAAACACACCGCTTGTCGTACCAGAAGTAAATCCAAAAGAATTAACAAAGCATTCCGGAATAATTGCCAACCCAAACTGCTCTACAATTCAAATGGTGGCGGCGTTGAAACCAATAAAGGATCAATACGGCTTGAATCGAATAATCGTATCAACCTACCAAGCAGTTTCTGGTGCAGGCGTGGAAGCGATTGATGAGTTGTCTGAACAAAGCAAGCAATTCTCTGACCGTAGTGAAATCCAAGCGGAAGTATTGCCTTCTGCTTCTGCAAAACGTCATTATCCCATCGCATTTAATGCAATCCCACAAATCGATTCGTTTGATGAATCTGGATATACTCTTGAAGAATTAAAAATGATCAATGAAACAAAGAAAATATTTAATGATTATGAAATGTCGGTAGCGGCGACTTGTGTGAGACTGCCTGTCGTATCCGGTCATTCAGAATCTGTATATATTGAAATCGATCAGGACAATGTCACGACAAGCGAAATCCAAGCTCTCTTGGAAAAGGTACCTGGAATCGTTCTACAAGATGATCCGACTGCACAGCTCTATCCTATGCCGCTATACGCAGAGGGCAGGGACGAAGTGTTTGTCGGGAGAATTCGCAAAGATTTAAATCATCCAAAGGGCTTCCATTTGTGGGTTGTGTCGGATAACTTGTTAAAAGGCGCTGCATTGAACTCTGTGCAGATTGCCGAAGAATTGATCAACTGATTTGTCGTGTGTTATGAATGAATAAGAAAAGGGATGATCAACGTGGAACTAGGAAATATAGGTACAGCAATGGTTACTCCTTTTTCTCCAGATGGTACCATCAGTTATGAAAACACCGGAAAATTACTTGAACATCTAATCGCAAATGGGACAGATTCTATAATTGTCAGTGGTACGACAGGCGAATCGCCCACACTCACAGTTACGGAGAAAAGAGAATTATTGGATTTTGTCGTGAAAGTTGTGAATAAACGGGTACCTGTAATTGCAGGAACAGGTACAAACAATACAGCGGAATCGATTGAATTGACGAAGGCTGCTGAGTTATCTGGTGCTGACGGCATCATGCTGGTGACTCCTTATTATAATAAACCGGATCAAAAAGGTATGTATGCGCATTTTTCAGCTATAGCAAAAGAAACATTTTTACCGATTTTACTCTACAATATTCCGAGCAGATCGATCGTCAATCTGCTGCCGGAAACGGTCATTGCGTTATCAGAAATTGCTAACATTAAGGCCATTAAAGAAGCGAGTGGAAGTCTTGAACAAATGGCTGCGATCGTTGAAGGAACAGATGATGATTTCCAAGTGTACAGCGGGGACGACAGTATGACGCTGCCACTTCTCGCGATCGGCGGAAGAGGAATTGTCTCTGTTTCGGCTCATGTAGTAGGAAATGAAATGCAAAAGATGATCAAAGCATTTCAAAACGGACAGACGAAAGAAGCTGCAAAGCTACACCGTGCTCTATTGCCTGTATTCAGCGCCTTGTTTTCTTCACCGAATCCAATCCCTGTTAAATATGCACTTGAAAGGTTGGGTATCCCAACAGGCGGCGTACGTTTACCACTCATAGCAATGGACGCAAGTCAATCTGAGCTGATCGATTTGGCACTTGAAAATTTCAGTAAAACACAATCTGTTGCGGAATAAAGTAAAGCCGGATGATGAATCCGGCTTTTTTTGTTTGTACTAGAAGCCCACTATCTCGTATAATGGATTTTAGTCGTTGTGGACGGGAATATATTATAAGATGAGTTAAAGTTTTCATATCAATACTAGACAGCTCGCTAAGAGCAAAAGAAAACTTAGTTGATTGGAATGGAACGCGGTAAAATACAAAGAAGTGCTCACAATGCTTCGCTTATGTCAGTAATAGTGGCTCTCTGCTACAACTTATTCTCATTGATTAGCGTTAGAGAACCGTGCAGGGAGCGAAGTAAATGAGGAGTGGTCCGCCTTCAACGGATATCAACGGAGCATATCTGTACGTTGTATGTAGATTTTATCTCATTATTTATAGATCATTAGGAGGAAACAATGTGACCAAAATACAAAATGAATTAATTAGAGTAATCCCGCTGGGCGGGGTAGGAGAAGTTGGTAAATCCATGTACGTCGTTGAAATTGACGACGAACTATTTATAATGGATTCAGGGCTGATGTTCCCTGAAAACGAAATGCTCGGTATCGACATCGTTATTCCGGATATGACCTACTTAGAAGAAAATAAAGATCGAGTTAAAGGAATCTTCTTGACTCACGGTCATGAAGATGCGATTGGTTCCATTGCGTACTTGTTACAAAAAGTACAAGCGCCTGTCTATGGAACAAAATTAACGTTAGCTCTCGCAAAAGAGCATTTGAAAAAGATGCCGGCACCTTCAAATGTGCGATTCTTTGAAGTGACCAATCGAAGCCGAATGAATTTCAAGCGTACACATGTAACATTCTTTTATACGACGCACAGCATTCCCGACTCATTAGGGATCGTCTTCCACACGAGTGAAGGAGCAATTGTCAATACGGGTGAATTTAAGTTCGATCAGGCAGCAAAGGGCAAATACCGTCCTGATATTGCGAAAATGGCGACGCTAGGTGAAGAAGGTGTCTTCATTTTAATGTCGGATTCGACGGAAGCAGAACGTCCTGGTTATACGACATCTGAATCTGTTATCGAAAAAAGACTATCCAAAACGTTCCATGAAGCGGAAGGGCGAATTTTGGTGGCATTATATGCATCGAATTTCATCCGGATTCAACAAGTTCTGGACCAAGCTGCTGCAAAGGATAAAAAGGTCGCTGTCATCGGCAAGAGCTTGGAAAGTTATTTTGAAGTGGGCTTGCGTCTAGGATATTTGCAAGTAAAAGAAGACATCGTCGTTCCTGTAAAAGATTTGGATCGTTATGACGACCAAGATATCGTGCTCATCATAACAGGTAACCAGGGCGAGCCTCTTGAAGCGTTGGAGAAAATCGTCCGTAAGCATCACAAAGAAATTAATATTAAAGAGACAGATACAGTATTGATCACATTTACTCCGTCACCTGTCATGGAAATTTCCATGTACCAGATGATGAATGAATTGGCGAAGGCAGGCGCAACAGTTTTAACTTCAACTAGAAATGTTCATGTTTCGGGTCATGGTTCGCAGGAAGACTTGAAGATGATGCTAAATTTGATGCGTCCTAAATACTTTATTCCGATTCAAGGAGAATACCGTATGCTCATTGCGCATTCAAAATTAGCGCAAGAGGTAGGTTTGCCGAAAAACCGAATCTTTATCGCGGACAAAGGCGATATTGTCGAATTTAAAAACGACAAACTGCGAATGAGCGGAAGAGTGCAGGCGGGCAATGTCCTTATCGATGGCATCGGTGTAGGCGACGTAGGGAATATCGTGTTGCGAGATCGTAAACTGTTATCTCAAGATGGGATTTTCACTGTCGTCGTGACGTTGAACAGAAAACAAAAACGTATCGCTGCAGGACCTGAAGTCGTTTCGCGGGGCTTTGTCTATGTCCGTGAGTCGGAAGAGTTGTTTGAAGAAGCGACGAAGTTAATTCGCAAGATTGTGGAGAAATACGTTAGTAAGGAAACATTCGAATGGACAAACATTAAACAAGAGATTCGTGAGACGTTAAGTTCTTATTTATATCAACAAACGAAAAGACGTCCAATGATTATTCCAATCATTATGGAATACTGATCGATTGTTTCCGGATTTTTTGAGTTCGCTCGAAAAGCTTCCTTAAAAATCTACAGGATTTCCATGCCGCACAGGCTGGAAATCTTTTTTTCAGAAAGGGGGTAAGCTTATGGCGAAAAAGAAAGGGAAGAAAAAGACCACAGCCAAGAAAAAACAGCAGCAAAAGCAGCAAAGTTCAACGCAGCCGCTCTGGTTCGAAATTCTGGGTGTGGTATTGATTGGCATCGCCATCATCATGATATTTGAATATGGCGTTATCGGCAGAGGATTAGCAGCATTTGCCCGATTTTTATTAGGTAATTGGCATGCCGCCCTGCCATTCTTAATCATCATGCAGGCACTAATATTTATGATAAAAAGGCAAGTGGGGGGATATAAACATCGAATCGTGTTAGGCTGTTTGTTCATTTTAAGCAGCATGCTGTTATTCAGTCATATCCACCTTTTTCAAACGCTCTATGAAAGTAAGGTACTGATGTCCAATTCGGCCTTGAAAGAGACGTGGAAAGTCCTGGTGACAAGCGGTGGAATCTTCAATCAATCAGGAACGCTTGGTGGCGGTATGATCGGAGCTGTACTATTTGCGATGTTCCATTCGTTAGTGGACTCTGCAGGTGCGACAGTGGCGGGAATTCTTTTATTGCTGATCGGGATAATTCTGTTAACAGGAAAAGCACTGATTCCTTACTTAGTCGAGCAAACTCCTTTATTGATGGAGAAAATGAAAGAAAAGTGGACAGCACGAGAGAAAAAAGTCGTTCCGTCACCCGAAGAAAACAGAAAAGAATTGTCACGAAGAAACCGTAAGCAAAAGCCCAAAGCCGAAACTGTGGAACTTGCTGACGAAATGATACATTGTGAAGAGCCGGACGAACAACCAATCATTTCAACCTTCACTTCGAAAATCGAACAGGCACCTGTACCAGAGAGAGTGGAAACAAAAGCGGCGGACGCAAAAGCTTCAGCCTCAGCAGCGAATGAACAACCGGAAGGAACTGCTGATTATCCGGTGATGGGCGGAGAACAGGAAAATGAATCATATATTCTTCCGTCCACCAGTCTGCTTGAACCTCCCGTTGCGAGTGATCAGTCAGGTGACTATGACCTGATTCAAGCAAATGCTAAAAAGTTAGAAAAGACCTTTCTCAGTTTTGGTGTGAAAGCACGTGTGACACAAGTCCATTTAGGTCCCGCTGTGACAAAATATGAAATTTTGCCGGACTCCGGTGTGAAAGTAAGCCGTATTGTCAGTTTAGCTGATGATATTGCATTAGCTTTAGCGGCTAATGGAATTCGTATTGAAGCACCGATCCCCGGAAAATCAGCCGTAGGGATTGAAGTGCCGAATAATGCGGTCGCAATGGTCAGTTTGCGGGAAGTGTTGGAATCTAAAGAAAACAATCGTGCTCAGTCCAAATTACTTGTCGGTCTAGGCCGGGATGTAACCGGACAAGCGATGATGACGGAACTGAATAAAATGCCACATGTACTTATTGCCGGTGCGACAGGAAGCGGGAAAAGTGTCTGCGTCAATGGAATTATCATGAGCATTATCATGCGTGCAAAACCGCATGAAGTGAAAATGATGATGATTGACCCGAAAATGGTGGAGCTCAATGTCTTTAATGGCATCCCTCATTTATTGGCACCGGTTGTCACGGATCCCCGGAAAGCAGCACAGGCATTGCAGAGGGTGGTCTCTGAGATGGAGAGACGATATGAGTTGTTCTCTCACACAGGTACCAGGAATATTGAAGGATACAATAACCATATTGAACAATGGAATGAAGACCATGATGAAAAACATCCACGCATGCCGTATATCGTAGTCATTGTAGATGAGTTGGCGGACTTGATGATGGTCGCTTCCAATGAAGTGGAAGATGCCATCACACGCTTGGCGCAAATGGCTAGAGCAGCGGGTATTCATTTGATCATTGCCACGCAAAGGCCGAGTGTGGATGTTATTACAGGAATAATTAAAGCAAACATTCCTTCAAGAATTGCATTTGCCGTTTCGTCTGCAATTGATTCACGTACTATTTTGGATGGCAGCGGAGCAGAAAAGTTGTTAGGGCGAGGCGATATGTTATTTCTTCCGGCGGGTGCATCCAAACCGACCCGTGTGCAAGGCGCTTTTGTATCGGACGAAGAAGTCGAAGCAGTTGTGGACTTCATTATCGAACAGCAAAAAGCGCAATATCAAGAAGAAATGATCCCTACGGAAGTGGAAATTGTTCCACCGCATGAAGAAACAGATGATTTATATGATGAAGCGGTCCAGATGGTTGTAGAGATGCAAACAGCTTCTGTTTCAATGATCCAGCGCCGTTTCCGGGTAGGCTATGCGCGTGCTGCTCGTATAGTGGATCAAATGGAAGCGCGAGGAGTAGTAGGACCGCCTGAAGGCAGTAAGCCAAGACAAGTCATGATTGGAAAATCAGATCTAGAATCTTGACGTAAAATTGTTGAAATCGACTGAAATATAGAATTTTATTCGTAAGCTTAACTAGATATTTCCTTCTTCTTAAGAAGATGATATAGTTAGGACAGAACGTAATCAGATGTCTGACGTCTGGGGAGGTGGCTAAATGTTCGTGAAGAAAGATCCGCGACATTTATATGTTCAGGTCATCGAGCGATTAAAAAAAGATATAGAATCTGGGCTATTTCAAGAACATGAACGGCTTCCCTCAGAAGCGAAATTATCAGAGTTACTGGGGGTTAGCCGTGCGACACTGCGCGAAGCGCTAAGGGTACTGGAAGAAGAGAAAGTGATCTTCAGAAAGCATGGAGTCGGCACATTCGTCACTTCACAGCCTATGGTGTTGTCAGGAATTGAGCAGCTTTCAAGTATAACGACGATGATCCACAATGCGAATATGGAGCCTGGCACCATTGTTCAAAATTTGTCTATCATCCCATTGACTGAAGAGTTAACTGAACGTTTTAAAACAAATGATAAAAAGATTGTCCAAATCAAACGAATTCGAACAGCAGATGGTGAACCTGTTGTATATTGTGTGGATCACGTGCTGTTGGAATGTTTGCCGGACGGTTTAGAAAGTCAGCTCGACGCATCATTATTCGATACAATTGAGCGGTCCGGAATGACCCGGATTGGACAGGCTGTAGCTGAAATAGAGCCGATTAGCTATCATCCGGAAGCGTTTAAAGCGCTATCTTGTGATACCTCTCAATCCCTTTTATCGCTTTCCCAAGAGCATTTCAGCGAGGAAGGGAAAATGGTTCTTTATTCTGAGAACTATTTTCGTGCAGATAAATTCAAGTTCCATGTAGTGCGAAGAAGGGTATAAGACGTATAACGTCCTGATTTCATACCAAAATTATCAAAGGGGAGGTCATTATTGATGAAGAAAAGAAAATTTGGTTTGGCCATGTCTTTGGTTTTAGCCGCAGGTACGATGTTGGCAGCATGCGGTTCAAACGATAAGGACAATAATGACGCAGGGGAAAAACCTGCAGCCGGAAATGATACCGAAAAGAGTGAATTCTCGATTGCCATGGTTACAGACGTTGGCGGGGTAGATGATAAATCGTTTAACCAGTCAGCTTGGAAAGGCGTCAAAGAATTTGGGGAAGAACAAGGTTGGGCAAAGGGAACTGGCGGATTTGATTATCTTCAGTCTACAGACCCAGCGGATTACACAACTAATTTGAACAACTTGGCTCGTCGTGACTTTAATTTAATATTTGGTGTAGGTTTCTTGATGGAGGATGCAATCGCTGACATTGCAGCACAGCAAAAGGATACTGAATTTGCTATTATCGATGGTGAAGTAGACGCTCCAAACGTCACAAGCATTCTTTTTAAGGAACAAGAGGGCGGATACCTTGCTGGAGTTGCGGCTGCATTGATGACAAAATCAGATAAAATTGGATTTATCGGCGGTATGGATATTCCAGTAATTGAGCGCTTTGAAGCTGGTTTCTTGGCTGGAGTTGCAGCAGTAAAACCAGAGATCAAAGTAGATACTAAATACACTGGGGCATTTGATAAAGCAGAACTTGGTAAAGCAGAAGCTAGCCGTATGTATTCTTCCGGCGTTGATATCATTTTCCACGCTGCCGGCGGTACAGGTAACGGTGTATTCTCTGAAGCGAAAGAACGTAAACAAGCAGATAAAGATGCATATGTTTGGGTAATTGGAGTGGACTCCGATCAGTATGACGAAGGTAAAGTTGGCGATGATAACATCACTTTAACTTCAATGCTGAAACGTGTTGATGTCGCAGTTAAAGATATTGCTCAACAATCTATGGATGGTAAATTCCCTGGTGGCGAAACGAAAGTTTACGGTCTCCATGACAACGGTGTGTCACTTGCTGATTCACGCGGTGCCATTCCACAAGATGTGCTAGATCAGATTGATGAATATGCACAAAAGATTGCTGATGGCGAAGTAGAAGTACCTGAGTTCGTAGAAAAGAAGAAATAATCTTCTGAATAAGATAGAGGCCGGTTTATTGTCCGGCCTTTATTTGATTAAAGTTTGTGAAATAAAGGCTCCTTGATTATTGTACTGGAGCTTTTATTTTATTAATTTTATATTGAATTGAATTTGCATACAGTTTGGCGAAAAGACGACTTGTACGAATAGTAGTAGTGGTAACGCTTACAGATTCATTGTTCTGCAATCGCCTTATACGTGAAGTTAAATCTTAGGAAGAAGCTAATGAACATTCTGCTTTGTGCTCTTGAACTCTATTACTGGCAAGGAAGTGATTGGATTGGATTATGTAATTGAAATGCTGGATGTCTCGAAAAAATTCGGAAACTTCTATGCTAATGACCGCATTACACTGCAACTTGAAAAAGGTGAGATCCATGCACTCTTAGGAGAGAATGGAGCTGGTAAATCCACGTTAATGAATGTGTTGTTCGGTTTGTATCAGCCAGACGGTGGTGAAATTCGTGTAAGAGGAGAAAAAGTAGCGATTACCGATCCGAACGTGGCCAATGATCTTGGGATTGGAATGGTTCACCAGCATTTTATGCTCGTTGAAAACTTAACGGTCACAGAAAACATTATTTTGGGAAGCGAACCGACTAAATCCGGTATGCTCAATATTAAAGATTCCGCTAAAAAGGTAGCGGAGATTTCAAAGGCATATGGGCTGGATGTAGATCCTCATGCGAAAATAGAAGATATATCGGTTGGTATGCAACAACGGGTGGAGATCTTAAAAACTCTTTATCGGGGAGCGGATATTTTAATTTTTGATGAGCCGACAGCTTCACTGACTCCTCAGGAAATTGAAGAGCTTCTCAATATTATGCGCAAGCTCGTTGCGGAAGGTAAATCCATCATTATAATCACTCATAAATTGCAGGAAATCATGAGTGTCTCAAACAAAGTAACCGTCATTCGTAAAGGAAAAGGAATTGGGACTGTCATTACAGCAGAAACGAATCCGGAAGAATTGGCGACGCTGATGGTCGGTCGGCAAGTGACTTTCAAGACTGAAAAAGGACCTTCTAATCCAACAGAAGAAGTATTGAAAGTGGAGGACTTGGTTGTCAATGATTATCGCGGGGTTGCCAAGCTAAAAGGGCTCAACCTCTCCGTACGCCGAGGTGAAATTGTCGGTATTGCCGGGATTGATGGCAATGGACAGTCTGAATTAATCGAAGCTATTACAGGGTTAACGAAAGTGAAGAGTGGTAAAGTCTTGATTAATTCTGTAGATGTTACGAACAAAAAACCAAGAAAAATTACAGAAACAGGGATTGGTCATATTCCGCAGGATCGTCATAAACATGGCCTGATACTGGATTTCTCAGTCGGTTATAATGCCGCATTACAATCCTATTATCATGAGCCATTTTCAAAAAAAGGAATAATGAATTATAAAGAAGTGAATGAAAAGGCTAAAAGTCTAATTGAAGAATTTGACGTAAGAACTCAAGGCGTAGACGAATTGGCAAGAGCGTTGTCCGGTGGAAACCAGCAGAAATTGATCATTGGTCGTGAAATTTTGCGTAACCCAGACTTGCTGATCGCTGCTCTGCCTACAAGAGGCCTGGATGTCGGAGCCATTGAGTTTATTCACAGACGTCTGATTGAACAGCGTGACAGTGGTAAAGCCGTTCTTCTCATAACCTTCGAGCTTGATGAAGTAATGAATGTGTCAGATCGAATTTCTGTCATCTACGATGGAACAATTGTGGGCACTGTGACACCGCAAGAAACAAATGAACAGGCGTTAGGCTTAATGATGGCGGGCCATTCGAAAGATGCGGTATCGAAAGAACAGATAGCTGCTCGGAAAGATGGTGATGAACATCATGTCGAATAAAATGATAAATATATTGGTTCCAGTGATATCTATTATTTTAGGACTGTTAGTTGGCGCTGTCGTGATGCTCATCAGTGATTACAACCCAGTTACAGGCTATATAGCATTGTGGAATGGGATCTTCGGGGATTCTTATGTAATCGGTGAAACGATCCGTCAGATCAGTCCTTATATTCTTGCCGGATTGGCAGTCGCTTTCGCATTCCGGACAGGTCTTTTTAATATCGGAGTAGAAGGACAGTTGATTGTCGGCTGGTTTGCGGCTGCCTATGTCGGAATGGCGTTTGAACTACCTAAAATCATTCACTTACCGCTTGCGTTATTAGCGGCTGCAGTTGCAGGAGCGTTATGGGGGCTGATCCCGGGTATTTTAAAAGCAACATTGAAAGTGCATGAAGTTATTGTGACGATCATGATGAACTATATAGCGCTGCATGTAGTCAATGCATTGATAAAAACCATTTCCGGCGGCGGGTTCAAAACGGAAAGGATCCATGAAACAGCATCACTGCGATCTGAATTTTTGTCCAACCTGACCGATTACTCTACATTGCATTATGGAATTTTTGTGGCCTTAGCGATGGTTGTCGTCATGTGGTTTATTTTAGAGAAGACTAAATCTGGATATGAATTGAAGTCAGTTGGGTTTAATGAAAATGCCTCTCAATACGCGGGGATGAATGTTAACAAAAACATCATTTTAGCAATGGTTATTTCAGGTGCATTTGCCGGTTTAGGCGGTGCGATGGAAGCACTTGGAACATTCGGTAACATGTCCTCTATGGGTGGCTTTACGGGCATCGGTTTTGACGGAATTGCCGTAGCGCTTTTAGGTGCAAATACGCCGCTTGGAGTTATTTTCGGGGCTACATTGTTTGGTTCATTGAAATACGGAGCAAACAACATGCCGAATGCTGCAGGGATTCCAGTAGAAATTGTTTCGATCATCATAGCACTAGTTATTTTCTTTGTTGCCTGCGGGTATATTATCCGTGTCGGATTAATTCGTTTACGTAATAAGAAGGAGGCGAAGTAAGATGTTAGATGTGTTATATTTCATCGTACCTATAACGATTGCTTCTGCCGCCCCTCTTATATTTACAGCAATTGGCGGTGTGTTTTCTGAACGTTCTGGTGTAATTAACATCGGATTGGAAGGTCTTATGGTTATGGGCGCGTTCATCGGGATTCTATTTAACTTATTTTTTGCAGAGTCTTTAGGTGCTTGGACCCCATGGATCGCCTTGCTGGTAGCCATGCTGGTATCCGCTTTATTTGCTACATTACATGCTGTAGCGTCTATTTCATTCCGTGCAGATCAAGTAGTATCAGGTGTAGCGATTAACATGCTTGGTCTCGCAATTGCCTTATTTTCTGTTAAAATGATTTTCGGTAAAGGACAGACGGATTTCATTCAGGAGAAAATTCCGAGATTTAACATTCCGTATTTGCAAGATATACCAATCATCGGACCGATGTTTTTTAAACTGGTATATGGTTCTTCGATCATAGCGATTGCTGTAGCATTTATTGCTTGGTTCGTTATTTACAAAACACCATTCGGCTTGCGTTTGCGTTCTGTAGGTGAGCACCCTATGGCAGCAGATACGATGGGAATCAAGGTGACGAAAATTCGCTATATTGCAGTGATTATTTCGGGTGGACTTGCGGGAATCGGCGGTGCAGTCTATTCACAGACTATCACAAATGATTTCGGGCATGCTACGATAAATGGACAAGGCTTCATGGCGCTTGCCGCAATGATTTTTGGTAAATGGCATCCGCTTGGTGCTATGGGAGCCGCTTTATTCTTTGGTTTTGCACAAGCATTGGCAATCAGTTCGTCGAGTATTAAGATTTTAGCTGATATACCAGCTGTTTATTTCCACATATTCCCTTACGTCTTGACGATCTTGGCGCTTGCTGGATTTCTTGGGAAATCTAGCGCACCGAAATCGCTTGGTAATCCGTACATTAAAGGTAATCGATAATAGTTACGAAAAGCTATCTGGGGAAGTCACTCTTCAGATAGCTTTTCTAGGTTTGTTGAGGCTGGACGGCGCATTCAGCACTTGGTTCATCCGGCTTCGAGCGCCAGCCTCTCGGGGTCGTTTCAGAACTGCCAAAAAGGCAAGGAGCGCCTTTCTGTCATTTCTTCCAACGCCTGTCGAGGCTAACCGGCGCTCTCAGCACTTGGTTCATCCGGCTTCGAGCGCCAGCCTCTCGGGGTCGTTTCAGAACTGCCAAAAGGCAAGGAGCGCCTTTCTGTCATTTCTTCCAACGCCTGTCGAGGCTAACCGGCGCTCTCAGCACTTGGGGTTGCGTTTTATTTTCTATTTCAAAAGCTAAAATGTATAGTGAGGATAGGAATTCATATAATAAGGTAAACGAGAGGTGTTTGTATGTTCAATAAAATAAAGTTACAAGACGGCGTTAATTTGTATATACGAAAAACTGAACAATTTAAAACAGTGAATGTCACGATTAAATGGAAGGCTCCGTTAGAACAGAGTGCTGCTTCAGAAAGGACAGTGCTTGCGAATGTATTGGAAGAGTCTAATGAGAAATATCCTACGCAAATTGCGATGCGTAAAGCGTTAGATGAGCTATACGGTACTGTGTTGTATACAGACGTTTCCAAAAGAAGCTCTCAGCACATCGTTTCTTTGTTTGCTGAATGTGTGAACGATGAGTTTTTTGCAGGTGAAGACGTTCTTAAACAGCTTTTCGAACTTATCCGTGCGGTCGTTTTCGAGCCAAAAGCTTCAGAAGATGCATTTGATCAAACGGTTGTAGAAAGAGAAAAGCGTACAGTACGTGATCGAATCCGTTCAGTTTACGATGACAAGACAAGATATGCTCAAAAGCGTATGCTGGAAATCATGAGACCGGATCAACCGGCTTCTATCTCCGCCTACGGTACAGAAGAAGCTGTTTCTGCTATCACCAATAAAAGTCTTCATCAAGCGTATGAAGACATGATTCAGAATGACTTGATCGATATTTATGTAGTCGGAGACATGGATGAGCAAGATATTGTCACGAAAATTAAAGAATCCTTGCCGTTCAAGGCTCGTAAGGTGAATGAACGGCTTGAAGAAAAGCATGCAAATACTTCTGAAGACGTAAGAACCGTCAGAGAACGTCAGGATATGAAACAAGGTAAGCTGCATTTAGGCTTTAGTACGCCAGTGACATTCCGTCATCCGGATTACAATAAAATGCAAGTGATGAACGGAATTTTTGGCGGCTTTGCGCATAGTAAATTATTTATGAATGTACGTGAAAAAGAAAGTATGGCGTATTACGCAAATAGTGCGTTTGCTTCCCAATATGGTATTGTCTACGTGACAGCAGGAATTGATGCAGAACTTGAAAAAAAAGCAGTTCAATTAATTGTTGAGCAGTTAAAGGTGATGCAGCAAGGTGATATAACAGAGTTGGAATTGAACCAAACGGTTGCATTGCTAGAGAATAGTATTCGCAGCTCCAATGATTCTGCACGCAGTCAAATTGAAATATATGACCAATATAAAGAGTTAGACGAGAATTTCACTGCAGACGAACTGATCAGCAAATGGCATTCCGTTACATTGGAAGACGTGAAGGAAATGGCGAACACGATCCAGTTAGAAGTGGTCTATCTGTTGTCAGGCAAGGAGGATGATTCCAAATGAAAGAAGTAGTATTTGATGAATTACAAGAAAAAATTTATACAGAAACATTAGAAAATGGTTTGAAAGTGGTCATTCTACCGAAACGGGGTTATTCTAAAACATTTGTGACGTTCACAACAAAATACGGTTCAATTGATAGAACGTTCAAACCGCATGGCAAAAACGAATTCATAACAGTGCCTGACGGGATTGCACATTTTCTTGAGCATAAAATGTTTGAAAAAGAAGATGGCGATGTGTTCCAGAAGTTTGGTCTAAATGGAGCATCTGCAAATGCTTACACGACCTTTGGAAGGACTGCATATCTATTTTCAGCAACGAATAAAATCAAGGAAAATACTGAAGTGCTTTTAGATTTTGTCCAAGAACCTTATTTCACTAAGGAGACCGTGGATAAAGAGAAGGGGATTATTGCCCAGGAAATTACGATGTATGACGATCAACCGGATTGGCGTTTATACTTCGGTACAATAGAAAATCTCTATAAAGAGCATCCAGTGAAAATTGATATTGCAGGAACAGTAGAATCGATTCAAGATATTACGGCAGAGCATTTATATACGTGCTATGAAACCTTCTACCATCCGTCCAACATGTTGCTATTCATTGTAGGGGCAGTTGATCCTGAAGAAATGATGGCTTTCGTTAAAGAAAACCAATCTAAGAAATCCTTTGATCAGCCTGAGCCGATCGAACGCCAATTTTCAACTGAAACAAAAGGAGCGGATATTCCGAAACGCACGCTTACGATGGATGTATCAAAGCCAAAGCTCAATGTAGGCATGAAATGTACATCTACAGACCAGCAGGGTCAAGAGATGCTTGAGTCTGAGCTATCTGCCAATTTAGTGTTGGACAGTTTATTTGGGCGTACTTCTCCGTTTTATGAAAAGGCATATGAAGAAGGTTTGATTGATGAATCATTCTCTTATGAGTTTTCAATGGAAGAGGGCTATGGATTTGCAATGGTCGGATCAGATACGGAGGAGCCTGAACGATTAGAGAAGTTAATTCGTCAAACGATTCAAGATTCGAAAGAATACTGGCCTGTCAAAGAGGAAGATTTAGAGAGGATGCGTAAAAAGAAAATCGGACAGTTTATGCGTTCACTGAATTCTATAGAATTTATTGCGAATCAATATACTCGCTATGAGTTTAACGAAATGAATTTATTCGATGTAGTGCCGACGTTGGAAAAGCTCTCTATGGATAAATTAAAGCAAGCCTTTTCTATGTTTTCGGATGACAGCAGCTATACAGTATTTGAAGTAAAGCCAGCAGACAACAAATGAACGAAGCGCGTTTTGCACTCGTCTTAGGGGCATCAGGTGGGATAGGGGAAGCGGTTTGCCGACAGTTGGCGGCCGCTGGTTGGTCTCTTTACTTACATTATAATTCCAATAAGCAACAACTGGCTTTATTGTTGAAGGATTTGCAAAAGGACTATCCTAACCTAGAGTTTCTCAGTGTGCAGGCTGATTTTAGATCAGAGCAGGCGGCTGCTGAGCTAGCCTCGAAAATACAAGGATTACAAGCAATTGTCGTGGCAAATGGGCAAGCGGTCGTTAAGTTATTGTCCGATACGACGGATGTGGAAATGGCTGAGTTATGGAGGGTGCATATGCAAAATCCCGCTCGGCTCGTTTCCTTATTATCTGCTAAGTTGCGTAAACATACGGTCTCTTATGTGCTGTTTATTGGGTCGATCTGGGGCAGCGCAGGTGCTGCGGGAGAAGTGATGTATTCAGCGGTCAAAGGTGCACAACATGCTTTTGTTAAAGCGTACGCCAAAGAAGCCGCTTATTCAGGTGTCAGGGTTAACGCCATCGCACCCGGCTGGATCGATACACGGATGAATCAGGAATTTTCATCAGAAGAACGGCAAATGGTCTTGGAACAAATTCCCTTGCTGTCGGTTGGTACTCCGCAAGAAATAGCGAATATGGTCGAATTCTTGCTCAGTGGAAAAGCCGATTATATGACGGGAGAAATCGTTCAGATCAACGGCGGCTGGTATATGTGATCTCGAGAGAGAAGGACGGTTCGTGAAGTCCTTTTCTTTTTTTCTTTTCTTCACTCCGGCTATCCGTTATTATAGAACTAAGTGCAGACTTATGCGTCCTATATAAAGAAGTCAAACGAGGAGAGTGTCGAATGGGAGAATGGTATGTCGAATATGAGATTCAAGTCAATCGGCCCGGCTTGCTTGGAGATATTGCTTCCCTGCTCGGCATGTTGCGAGTGGATATTGTCACCATCAATGGAGTAGATGGCAGATATCGCGGTATGCTTGTACAAACGGATCACGACCAGCAAATTAAACGCTTTGAATTAATTGCTTCCACTATGGATACGATTGTAATCCATAAAATCAGGGAACCTAAATTGAGAGATGTGTTGGCTGTGCGTCACGGACATTATATCCAGCGCGGCACGGATGATCGGAAAACGTTTCGGTTCATTCGAAGTGAACTTGGGATTTTAGTGGACTTTTTAGCCGAAATTTTTAAGCAAGAAGGTCACAAGCTAATCGGTGTACGCGGGATGCCACGTGTAGGTAAAACGGAATCAGTGGTTGCGGCTAGTGTGTGTGCGAATAAAAAGTGGGTGTTTTTATCTTCCACTATGATCAAACAAACCGTGAGAACGAGTATGATGGGCGAAGAATTTTCAAGCGATAATATCTTTATCCTGGATGGAATTGTGACTCGAAAATCATCGGATGAACGTCATATGCAATTAGTGCGTGAAATGATGAGTTTACCTACGATAAAAGTGGTAGAACATCCAGATATGTTCGTGAAGCAATCCGAGTACACAATTGATGACTTTGATATCATTATTGAATTGCGGTCTAGTGTAGATCAAGAAATTACATATGAGATTCTGGAGAAAAACGACCAGATGTCTGATCGCGGTTCAATGGGCGGATTTAATATGTTCAACTAAAGTAAAATGACTTGACGAATTAGGTAGGTGTTAAAATTGACCGGATTAGGTGCTCGCTTGAAAGAAGCGAGAGTAGCGAAAGGGTATACGTTGGATGATTTACAGGGAATCACAAAAATCCAAAAACGTTATCTTTCGGGAATTGAAAGTGAAGATTATAGTATGATGCCCGGTACATTCTATATCCGTGCTTTTATCAAACAATATGCGGAAGCAGTTGATTTGGATGCGGATGAAATGCTGGCTCTCTATAAAGAGGAGTCAGGCGATACTCCAGAAGAAGAGCAAGAAAATATTGCGCCGCCGACACTTCAGCGCAGCGGCGGACTAAAGAGTAACAGCAAGTTAAAAGAAATCATGCCTAAAGTGATTGTAGCTTTGTTCATTGTGATGATTATCGTCATTGTGTACATTTTATTTAGAGAAAAAGCTGCAGAAACACCATTAGAAAAAGATACACCAACGCAAAATGTTCCACTGATCAAAGAAACACCAGGGCAGCCAGATACTGAGAAACCGGTTGACGAAGATAAGAATGCTTCTGAGGAAACACCAGAGGAGCCGGAAGAGCCGATAGAAGAAACAGAACAGCAGCTGGAATTGGAGTCCAGCGCCGGAGAAACTTCCACTTTTACGTTATCTAATTCTGCTGAGTTGAAGTTGGTCATTAAAACAACGGGCGATTCTTGGATTTCCGTTACCGATCAGTCCGGTACAGAAAGAATGCCAGCGCCTGGAGGTAGAATTATGACAGCCGGCGAAACCATTGAAATTGATGCAACTGAAGCGGTAAGTGTGCGAATCCGGGTAGGACGGACAAATTCTACAGAACTGATCGTGAATGATCAAGTGCTCGAATATCCGAATGAACGTCTTACTCAAAATATTATTATTAAAAAACCGTAGCAAAATAGTCATCCCTAGAGATGACTATTTTGTTATTCACAAGAAATTATGACGCTACAGCTGGAAAGGTGGAATTTTTATGAATTTGCCTAATAAAATCACGTTATCAAGAGTATTGATGATACCGATTTTTATCGTTTTCATGGCAGTTGATTTTGGGTGGGGAATTATTAAGATCGGCGGAGTAGAACTACCGATTGAACATTTAGTGGGCGCGATTATTTTTATTATAGCCTCAACGACAGATTGGCTCGACGGTTATTTAGCAAGAAAAAATAACTTGGTAACCAATATGGGGAAGTTTTTAGATCCGCTTGCGGACAAGTTACTCGTTTCCGCAGCATTTATTTTGTTGGTTGAGATGGGAACAGCACCTGCATGGGTTGTAATTATCATTATAAGCAGGGAGTTTGCAGTGACCGGTCTTCGATTAATCTTGGCTGGCGGTGGCGAAGTTGTAGCTGCGAATCAGTTAGGGAAAATAAAGACGGTTACACAGATCTTGGCTATTTCATTTCTACTATTACACAATATATTCTTTGAAGCGATCGGCGTTCCATTCGGTACAATTATGCTGTATATCGCGCTGCTATTTACCATTTGGTCTGGCGTAGATTATTTTATTAAGAATCGTAAAGTATTAGTGGAGTCAATGTGAGGAGTGGAGTGTATTCATGAAAGCTGAAATCATTGCAGTAGGTTCAGAGCTTTTATTAGGACAAATTACGAATACCAATGCAAAGTTCATCTCTGCTAGATTGGCTGAAGCGGGTATCGATGTATATTATCATACCGTCGTAGGGGATAATCCAGAACGTCTGGCTCAATCCATAAGACTTGCACAACAACGAGCAGATATCCTCATTTTCAGCGGTGGGCTGGGACCAACGAAAGATGATTTAACAAAAGAAACGATTGCTCGTGAATTGGGGCGAGAACTGGTTTCTGATGAAGAAGCACTGGAGACGATTAAGCAGTATTTCAAACAAGTCGGAAAAACGATGACTGAAAATAATAAGAAGCAAGCTCTTGTTCTAGCCGGCGCGACAGTTTTGCCGAATCGTCATGGCATGGCACCGGGAATGGGAATTGAAAAAGATGGCAAGCAATATGTTTTATTGCCTGGTCCTCCTCATGAGTTGGAGCCGATGTTTGAGAATGAAGCCATACCTTATTTATTAGGTGTCTATGGCAAACAAGATATTATCTTTTCTAAAGTTTTGAAACTGCAGGGGATTGGAGAATCTGAATTAGAAGTTCGTATTCAATCATTACTGGAAAATCAAACGAATCCTACTATTGCTCCGCTTGCTTCACCGGGCATGGTCAAGTTGCGAATCACTGCAAAAGCGACATCGGAAGAAGAGGCTGAGCAATTGATCTTGCCGGTAGAACACCAAATACGTTCTATCGTGGGCGAGTATATATACGGAGTCGATGAGGATACATTGGCATCGAAAACTACTGAACTTTTACTGCAAAACGATTGGTCTATTTCTGCTGCTGAAAGCTTAACTTCGGGTATGTTTATGGCAGAACTGGGATCAGAGCCTGGAATTGGCAATGCTTTAAAAGGCGGTGTTGTAGTTTATAATAAAGAGATGAAAATTGAACAGCTCGGTATTTTACCGTCTCTACTCGAATACCACGGAATCGTCAGTTCGGAATGTGCAGAAGCTTTGGCTGAAAGCGTTAGAGAACGATTTGCTACTACATTTGGTGTCGGACTGACAGGTGCAGCCGGACCAGAACCACATGACGGTGAGCCGCCAGGAACTGTCTGGATCGGCATTGCAACTGAAGGTATGGCGACTGAATCTTATAAGCTGCAATTATCCGGCTCGCGCAATTCAAATCGTAAGCGTTCCGTGCAGTTTGCATTGCATTATTTAATACAGAAAATGAAAGAGAAAAAAGAATTGAAGTATTGATTTTTGAGGTCTATTTCTCTGTTGAAAATTAATTTCGCCTCGGTTATACAGACTGTTTTTCAATTTCTGACAACAAATTATCGAATACGCGTTCGTTTATTTGTTGTGTATTCTAACGAAAAAAGGTATAATAGAAATAGAAAAAGAGTTGAGGAGGAATTTTAATTGAGCGATCGTAAAGCGGCTTTAGATATGGCATTAAAACAAATAGAGAAACAATTTGGTAAAGGTTCTGTTATGAAACTTGGAGAGAAAACTGACCGTCAAATTGACACTTCATCTTCCGGGTCATTGGCATTGGATGCAGCACTCGGAATAGGTGGCTATCCACGCGGACGGGTGATTGAAGTCTACGGACCTGAAAGTTCAGGTAAAACGACAGTTGCTTTGCACGCTATCGCAGAAGTTCAAGCGAATGGCGGACAAGCGGCTTTCATTGATGCAGAGCACGCGCTTGACCCTGTGTACGCGCAAAAACTAGGCGTCAATATTGACGAATTGCTATTGTCTCAACCAGATACGGGCGAGCAAGCCTTGGAAATCGCGGAAGCTTTAGTACGCAGTGGCGCTGTAGATATTATCGTAGTAGACTCGGTTGCTGCGTTGGTTCCTAAAGCTGAAATTGAGGGTGAAATGGGAGACGCGCATGTCGGTTTGCAGGCACGTTTGATGTCTCAAGCATTGCGTAAACTTTCCGGTGCAATCAATAAGTCCAATACGATTGCAGTATTTATCAACCAGATTCGTGAAAAAGTCGGTGTCATGTTCGGTAACCCTGAGGTGACTCCTGGCGGTAGAGCGCTTAAATTCTATTCTTCTGTGCGCCTTGAAGTGCGACGTGGAGAAGCGATTAAGCAAGGAAACGACATTATGGGGAATAAGACTAGAATCCGGGTAGTGAAAAACAAAGTAGCACCGCCTTTCAGAACAGCAGAAGTCGATATTATGTACGGTGAAGGAATTTCAAAAGAAGGTGAAATTCTAGATCTAGGTGCAGAATTAGAAGTTGTCCAAAAAAGTGGTGCTTGGTACTCTTACGAAGGCGAGCGCCTAGGCCAAGGACGAGAGAATGCGAAAATATTTTTGAAAGAAAATCCACAAATGCGTTCGGAAATCGCGAGTAAGATTCGGGAAACATACGGCTTGGACAAAACCGATTATGTTATTGCGGCTCATGATGAAGAGGACGAGTTAGAAGAGCTTCTCTTGATTCCTGACGAAAAATAATTTTGCAGCTAGAGTCCGCCAATGAAAATTGGCGGATTTTTTCTGCTCCATTATCTAGCCTATTCCCTAGATTCATATGAAATGAAAGAAGCATCGCGGCGCAACTATTGCAAAATAGTTCAGAACCCCCTTCAATTTCCTTCATCATTCCTTGACACAATAAAAATACAACTATACAATTAAAGTGGCGTATTATATATGCCCTACATTGATCAAACCAATGAATTGTTTTTTTGGCAGTATGTTGATTTTAACTTAATTCAGCAAACACTTTGCTCATCTGAAAAGCAGTAAACTGAATGCCAAACAGTCCCGAAACAGCAGGCTTAAACCTGTTGGATTAAGTTAGTGCCTTCGGCGTTTTCACAGTTAATAGGGACATTACTTATCCAGTAAAATTGGTGATGTGAACACAGCCGCCATGGCAAAATTGATAATACGAGCCGACTGAAAAGAAAAGAATAAGCAGGAGGAGGTGACCTCAATGGGTGTTGAAATACTCATCTCCGTTTTGCTAAGTCTCATCGTCGGTGCAGTTGTTAGCTTTTTTATATTGAAAAATGTGAACGATTCAAAAGTGACTGGTGCCAAGCAAACAGCGAATCAAATCGTCGAAGAGGCGAAGCGTGAAGCGGAGTCAGTGAAAAAAGAGGCACTATTAGAAGCGAAAGATGAAACTCACGAACTGCGAATTGAAGCGGAAAATGAAGTCCGTGAGAGAAGAGCGGAATTACAGAAACAAGAAAACCGTCTCTTACAGCGGGAAGAAAACCTTGATCGCAAGGATGATGCGCTCAATAAACGAGAAGCGAGTCTAGAACGCAAAGAAGATGCGCTTTTAGAAAGACAACAGCATATTGAACGAATGGAACGCAAAGCGGAAGAACTTGTTACCGTTCAGAAGACCGAGCTTGAAAGAATTTCTTCCCTTACAAGAGATGAGGCGAAACGTATCATCTTGGAAGATGTGGAGGATGAACTATCCACTGATATTGCGGTCATGACCAAAGAATCCGAACAGCGGGCAAAAGAAGAATCCGAACGTAAAGCGCGGGAAATTCTGTCCCTAGCATTGCAACGATTTGCAGCAGATCATGTTGCAGAAACTACAGTTTCGGTCGTCAATTTACCAAATGACGAAATGAAAGGCCGCATTATCGGTAGAGAAGGAAGAAATATCCGTACACTTGAGACTTTGACGGGCATCGATTTAATCATCGATGATACACCGGAAGCAGTCATTTTATCAGGATTTGATCCGATACGGAGAGAAACAGCTAGATTAGCGCTCGAGAAACTTGTACAGGATGGAAGAATACATCCTGCGCGTATCGAAGAAATGGTAGATAAGTCTAGAAGAGAAGTGGACGAGCTAATTCGTGAAAAAGGTGAACAAACTACTTTTGACGTAGGCATCCACAACTTACATCCGGATCTTATCAAAATACTGGGACGTCTGCATTTCCGTACAAGTTATGGCCAGAACGTCTTGAAACACTCGATTGAAGTAGCTTATTTATCAGGCTTACTAGCGGCAGAACTCGGAGAAGACGTAACCCTCGCAAGACGAGCAGGCTTGCTGCATGATATCGGTAAAGCAATCGATCATGAAGTAGAAGGCAGCCACGTTCAAATTGGCGTGGAGCTGGCAACGAAATATAAAGAACATCCAGTGGTTATCAACAGTATTGCTTCACATCATGGTGATGAAGAAGCGACTTCTGTCATTGCCGTACTCGTCGCTGCAGCAGATGCACTTTCAGCCGCAAGACCAGGTGCTAGAAGTGAGACATTGGAGAATTATATTAAACGTCTGCAAAAGCTTGAAGAAATCTCCGAATCGTATGAAGGCGTTGAAAAGTCATTTGCAATCCAAGCGGGACGTGAGGTTCGTATCATTGTCCGTCCGGAGCAAATCGATGATATTACAGCACATCGTCTGGCGCGAGATATTCGAAAACAGATCGAAGAAGAATTGAACTATCCTGGGCATATTAAAGTAACGGTCATTCGGGAGACCCGTGCAGTAGAGTATGCGAAATAAAGAATAACTAAGTAAACAGCTTCCGGTTCGATTGGAAGCTGTTTTCATTTTGGAAAGAGGTTTTTTTGATGAAAGTAATTTTTATTGGGGATATTGTAGGGTCGATGGGGCGAGAAATGGTAATAGATTATTTATCTCGCCTGAAAAGAAAATACCAAGCAGATGTGATTATTGCAAATGGTGAGAACGCAGCTTCCGGAAGAGGGATTACGAAAGCAATCTATCATGATCTATTGCATGCAGGCGTGGATGTGATCACGATGGGTAACCATACATGGGATCAAAAAGAGATTTTTGATTTTATTGATGAGGTCGATTATTTGATACGCCCCGCTAACTTTTCGGAGCAAGCACCCGGCAAAGGCATGACCACAATAACCAAGAATGGTGTAACGCTTTCGGTTATTAATTTACATGGCCGAACATTTTTACCTCCCCATGACGATCCGTTTACCAAAGCGGATGAATTGGTAGAAGAAGCTCTAAATTTATCTCCATTAGTCTTCGTCGATTTCCATGCGGAAGCTACAAGTGAGAAAATTGCTATGGGCTGGCATCTGGATGGCAAAGCATCTGTTGTAGTCGGCACACATACCCATGTGCAAACTGCAGATGACCGAATCTTACCAGGTGGCACAGCGTATTTGACAGATGCAGGGATGACTGGACCATATGATGAAATACTGGGCATGAGAAAAGAAGACGTACTCTATCGCTTCCATACAAATTTACCTACTCGATTCGAAGTTCCGAAAAAAGGAAGACCGCAACTCAATGGCTTATTTGTGGAACTGGATGACAAGACAGGAAAAGCTCTTAAAATCGAACGAATCCGGATTAACGAAGACCATCCATTCATAAACTAATCTGAATGGTGTCTAAATCCTCTTTACCTATCATAGGATGACTTATGGAATACACTCTTTCCATAGACATTGCAAAATAAGGAGGAAATATCGTGAGTCCCTTGAAAGTATCTTCCCGATCAAATCCGAACTCTGTAGCAGGTGCGTTAGTTGCTGTGATTCGTGAACAAGGCTATGCAGAAATCCAGGCAGTAGGAGCAGGTGCATTAAACCAAGCAATCAAAGCAGTTGCTATTGCAAGAGGATTTGTCGCGCCAAGCGGTGGGGATCTAATTTGCGCCCCTGCCTTTACTGATATCGAAATCAATGGGGAAGGGCGGACTGCGCTTAAACTTCTCGTTGAAAAAAAGACTCGTTAATAGAATTTCCAGAAGATCATGGCTAAGTCGCCATGGTCTTTTTTTCATGACAAACAAGCAACAATTTGGCCCTTTACTGTCATATCCGCCAAAAGTTCAGTATAATAACATCATGTATGCTTATTTCCCGATAAGTAATAGAAAGGGGCTACTGCAATAATGAATGAAGAACAGCGCTTGCAAGCTGGACTCGCAACAGAAGACGCGCCATCAGGCAAAACAACTGAAAAAGACTATAGTAAATATTTTGAGTCTGTGTATAGTGCACCTTCTCTGAAGGATGCAAAAAAACGCGGGAAAGAAGAAGTGGAATATCACGATAATTTTCAAATAGAGCAACGTTTTAAAGGTATGGGTCAAGGACGTAAATTTTATATCCGTACGTACGGCTGTCAAATGAATGAACACGATACAGAAGTAATGGCCGGTATTTTCATGGCGCTCGGCTACGAGGCAACTGATACCGTAAAAGACGCAGATGTGATCTTGCTTAACACGTGCGCTATCCGAGAAAATGCAGAAAATAAAGTGTTTGGTGAGTTGGGACATCTAAAACCATTGAAACTGGAACGCCCCGATTTATTGATTGGCGTCTGTGGTTGTATGTCACAAGAAGAATCAGTAGTGAACAAGATTCTTAAGACTTACGACCAAGTAGACATGATCTTTGGTACGCACAATATCCACCGCCTGCCGCATATCTTGCACGAAGCGTATATGTCAAAAGAGATGGTCATTGAAGTGTGGTCAAAAGAAGGCGATGTCATTGAGAACTTGCCGAAAGTACGTCATGGCAAAATCAAGGCGTGGGTCAATATTATGTACGGCTGTGACAAGTTTTGCACATACTGTATCGTGCCTTATACCCGTGGGAAAGAACGTAGCCGCAGACCGGAGGATATCATTCAAGAAGTCAGACAGCTAGCAGCGGAAGGCTATAAAGAAATCACATTACTCGGTCAAAATGTCAACGCGTATGGTAAAGATTTTGATGACATTACGTATCGTCTAGGCGATTTGATGGATGATCTTCGAAAAATCGATATCCCGAGAATCCGCTTTACGACGAGTCACCCGCGAGACTTTGATGATCATTTGATAGAAGTGCTTGCAAAAGGCGGCAACTTGGTTGATCACATTCATTTGCCTGTACAATCAGGGTCTAGTGACATGCTGAAAATTATGGCTCGGAAATACACACGAGAAAGTTATTTAGAGCTCGTCAATAAAATCAGAACAGCTATCCCGACAGCTTCACTGACAACGGATATTATCGTAGGATTTCCAAATGAAACAGATGAGCAATTTGAGGAAACCATGTCGCTTTATCGCGAGGTAGGTTTTGACATGGCCTTTACGTATATTTATTCTGCACGTGAAGGGACGCCGGCTGCGAAAATGCAGGATAACGTACCGATGGAAGTGAAGAAAGAAAGACTGCAGCGCTTAAATAAGCTTGTGAACGACATGTCTGCAGAAGCAATGAAGCCTTATAAAGGACAAGTTGTGAAAGTGCTTGTGGAAGGCGAAAGTAAAAAGAATCCTGATGTGCTTGCAGGTTACACTGAGAAAAGCAAATTGGTGAATTTCAGAGCTCCAAGATCTGTGATTGGCGAGATTGTTGAAGTTCGAATCAAAGAAGCGAAAACATGGTCACTCGATGGTGAATTCATCGGAGTAGTTAAAGAAGAAAAGGTGATGTCATAATGGAAAAACTATATACAAAAGACGAAATCATTGCTAAAGCACGAGACTTGGCACATATGCTTGCGAACACGGAAGAAGTGGAATTTTATAAACGTGCAGAAGCACAAATTAACGAAAACCAAAAAGTGCGTGAAAAAATAGCAAGCCTGAAATCGCTTCAGACACAAGCTGTGAATTTCCAGCACTATGAAAAAGAACGTGCACTAAAGAATATTGAAAAGAAAATCGAACAAGTACAAGGGGAGATCGATGAAATTCCATTGGTTCAGGAATTCAAACAATCTCAAGTTGAAGTGAACGATTTGCTTCAGCTCGTTTCAAATACGATCGCTAACAGCGTAACAGATGAGATTATCGAATCTACAGGCGGCGATGTATTACGCGGCGAAACAGGTTCATACGTTGAAAATACAGCACGCAAATCACTTTCCTAATAAAAAATGTCGGCTAAGGAGAAATTCCTTGCCGATTTTTTTCACTTTCTGGGCTGCTGTTGCATAGGATGGATAGAAGCCTAAGAAGGAGGAAGAAAACTGAAAAACTTACGACAAATTGTGACGAAAGCTGTTATTGCCAAAGGGAAGCATCGATCGGATTCTACTGTAACGTTAAAGCCGCCAAATCGCCCTTCCAGCATTTTGGGTTGCTGGGTGATCAACCACACGCATCAAGCGAAGAAGGTTGGAAACCATGTAGAAGTGACAGGGAGCTTCGATGTAAATGTATGGTACTCTCATCACGATCATTCCAAAACGTCGGTCTTTACTGAGTCCATACCATACAAAGATAAAATTGCTCTGCATTATCGAGATGAGCCTACGTCAAGCAAAGAAGAGACGATCGTAACGGTATTGCAACACCCGAATTGCACGGAAGCGAGTATTTCGGAATGTGGCCAGAATTTCTCCATCTCAATTGAAAGGGAATTGCTTGTTGAAATGGTAGGAGAAACGAAAGTATCCGTGACGATTCATCCTCATCCATATGAAGAAGAGTGGCCGATAGCTGAAGCAGAATCATCTTCTGTTGTGATGGAAGATAAAAAGGCCAATGAACCGCATGCTAAAGAGCCGTCACCTCATCCAGTCAGAAGAAAAGATTCACCCTTTTAAAAGCCGGTTTTTCACCGGCTTTTTAATTTTGACCTTATCATGGAAAGAATGAATTTCTTAGAGAGGTGGCTCCTTTTGATTCGTTAACTCCGGATAGGTTTGTTATAATGAAAAGAAAATGAGCGAATAAATGAGGGTTTTACATGTCACAACATACACCGATGATTAAGCAATATTTACAAATTAAAGAACAATACACCGATGCTTTTTTATTTTTCCGATTAGGTGACTTCTATGAAATGTTTTTTGAAGATGCAGTGAATGCATCTTCCATTTTAGAGATCACATTGACGAGCAGGGACTCAGGGGCTAAGGACCGGATTCCGATGTGCGGTATACCTTATCATTCCGCTACCGGCTATATTGAAACACTTATCCAAAATGGCCACAAAGTTGCGATTTGCGAACAGATGGAAGATCCAAGATCAGTCAAAGGCATCGTAAAGCGTGAAGTGGTAAAAGTGATCACACCTGGTACGCTGACAGAAGGCAAAACAATTGATACGGAAGCGAACCATTTTATTGGCGCGATCGACAGCTTAGGAGATCAACGGTTTGCACTCGCTTATCTAGACGTCGGAACAGGCGAAGGGAAAGTAGAATTAATCGAGGGAACTGAGCGCTCGCTGCTAGCGGAAATCGAATCTCTCGGAATGAAGGAAATTGTCGTAGATCAAACACTGCATTTAACTCTCCATGAAATGTTTGAGAATCGTGAAATTATGCTGTCTATTGAAGATGCAGAGCAAAATGCCTCTATTGCAAAAGACACGTATGGACACCTTCCCAATGAACTACAAGAAGCTTGCAATAAGCTACAGTCGTATTTGATGCGCATGCAAAAAATGGTGTTCGGCCATATCCGTCCTTTTGTTTATATTGAAAAGGACGCGAAACTGTCAATTGACGCGAACTCCATGCGGAATCTAGAACTCGTCCAGACGATTCGTTCAGGCAAGAAGGAAGGTACATTATTTTGGGTATTGGATGAAACGGTCACCGCAATGGGTGCAAGAAAACTGAGAATGTGGATCCATCAGCCATTGGCACAGCGTAAAGCAATTGAAGAGCGATTGGAAACTGTCAGTAATTTAGTCGATGAGTTTTTCCTGCGTGAAGAACTAGTAGAGGAATTGAAAAATGTCTATGACTTAGAACGGCTTGCCGGTAGAATCTCAATGGGCAGTGCAACTGCACGAGACTTAGCACAACTGCGAAATTCATTGACACATATTCCTAAATTGCAAAAAATATTAAGTGAATCCAAGCGGCCGATGCTTCAGCAAATTGCGGATAAAATGGACCCATGCGAAGATACGTATCAATTACTAGCGGATGCAATTGCCGAAAATCCACCTTTAACGAGTAAAGAAGGCGGTCTGATCAAAGATGGTTACAACGAAAAATTAGATCAACTGCGTGATGCGTCTCGTAACGGCAAAAGTTGGCTGGCGCAACTTGAGCAAAAAGAACGCCAAGCAACTGGGATTAAAACATTGAAAATCGGGTATAACCGAATATTTGGATACTACATCGAGATAACGAAATCCAATGTTCATTTAGCGGATTTAACACGATATGAACGAAAACAAACATTGGCAAATGCGGAGCGATACATAACGACGGAATTGAAAGAGAAAGAAGAGTTAATATTGAATGCAGAAGCTGATGGTCAAATACTTGAAACGAACTTATTTTTGGCGATCCGCGAACAAGTGAAAGAGGAAGTACAGCGTATCCAGAAACTCGCGTCTGTTGTAAGTGAACTGGATGTGTTGCTGGCATTCGCTGTGGTATCGGAAAGAAATCGTTATATACGTCCAGAATTTCATGACGGACGAGCGCTGGATATCCAAAACGGCAGACACCCTGTCGTTGAAAAGATGATGAATCACTCGCTTTATATACCGAACTCTTGTGAATTAGCCGACTATAGCAATATGTTACTGATCACAGGACCGAATATGTCGGGGAAAAGCACCTTTATGAGGCAAGTTGCCTTAACTGTCGTAATGGCACAAATCGGTTGTTTCGTACCATGCGAAAAAGCAGTGCTGCCGATTACAGACCAAATATTCACACGGATCGGTGCGGCAGATGATGTCGCGTCTGGCCAAAGTACGTTCATGATGGAAATGATGGAGTCACAATATGCGCTCGCTCATGCAACATCCCGAAGTTTATTGCTGTTTGATGAAATTGGCCGTGGTACTTCTACGTATGATGGAATGGCTCTTGCGCAGGCAATGATGGAGCATATACATGAGCAGGTCGGAGCGAATACATTATTCTCTACGCATTATCATGAATTGACGAAGCTCGAAGATGTACTCGCACGCTTATTAAACGTGCATGTCGCCGCAAAAGAACAAAACGGCAAAGTAGTATTCCTACATAAAGTATTGCCTGGCGCTGCGGATCGAAGCTATGGAATACATGTGGCAGAACTCGCAGGATTGCCGGCCGAATTGGTAGAGCGGGCGAAAAAACTATTGCAGCGATTTGAGGAAGAAAGTGCTGCCAATGAATCCACCAGCGTGTCTGAGCAATTGGCGCTATTTGATACTTCAATTGAGTCAGCGACGTCCTTAGAACAACAAAAACTTCTGGATGAAATCAAAGTTGCAGATGTACTGAATATGACACCACTCCAAGCGATGCAGAAAATTGCGGAATGGAAAGAACGTGTATCCGCAGAAATGAAAGGTTGAGGCGAATGAATCACATTCATATTATGGAAGATACACTTGCCAATAAAATTGCAGCAGGAGAAGTCGTCGAGCGGCCTGCTTCCATCGTCAAAGAATTAGTGGAAAATGCGATCGATGCACAAAGCACCCAAATTGAAGTGACTCTTGAAGAAGCGGGACTGACATCCATACGTGTAACAGATAACGGCAAAGGCATGTCTGAAGAAGATGCGATTCGCTGTTTTGAACGACATGCTACGAGCAAGATTTCCAATGAACATGATTTGTTTCGTATCCGTACACTAGGATTTCGTGGGGAAGCGCTGGCAAGTATCGCTGCTGTATCTAAAGTTTCATTATGGACATCCGATGGTGAGGACCAAGGAACCGTCGTAGAAATCGAAGGCGGTAAAGTATTGAAGCATGAACCGGGAGCTTTACGTAAAGGTACTGATTTCACGATCCAACAATTGTTTTTCAATACACCGGCTCGCTTAAAATATATGAAGACGATTCAGACAGAACTTGGCCACACGATTGATTTGCTGAATCGGCTTGCTTTAAGTCATCCGGATATCGCCTTTACATTAACGCATGATCAACATCAAATTTTGCGGACTTCAGGTTCAGGTAATTTATTGAGAGTTCTGTCTGATATTTACGGAGTATCGGTTGCCCGCAAGATGATTCCTTTTGAAAAAGAAGACGCAGATTTCAAGGTTAATGGTTTCATAACATTACCTGAACTGAACAGAGCATCGAAGAATTATGTTTCACTTCTGATGAATGGACGGTGGATAAAGAGTTACCCCGGTACTCAAGCTGTGATCGATGCGTTGCATACGTATTTGCCGATAGGCCGCTTTCCAATTGCGGTTGTAAATATCATGGCGGATCCAATCCTAACCGATGTCAACGTCCATCCAGCTAAGCGCCATATTCGAATCAGTAAGGAGAGTGAATTGTTTACTTTAATAAAAGAGGCAATCAGAGAGGCGATCCAAAAAGCTTCGATTATTCCGGATGCAATTAAAAAAGAGAAACTAACGAAAACAGATTCTGAGCAACAAACGATTTGGTCGCCTTCGTTCCGTCGCCAAGAAGCTCCCGCTCGTCAACAACAAGTTCAAGAGCCTGTCGTCCCTGCAAAACCTGTTCAAAATCCTTTTTCAGAAATAACCGAACCTGAATTTCCAGAGGCTATTTTCGAACAACATGACGAGCCGCCAACAGAAGAGCCAATTCACAATGAAACAGAGACGGAAACCAGTTTGTTTCCTTCCATCGTACCGATCGGACAAGTACATGGTACATATATTGTTGCTCAAAACGAGGATGGCTTTTATATGATTGACCAGCATGCTGCGCAAGAACGTATTAAGTATGAGTATTTCAAAAAGAAATTAGGTCAAGTGAGTGCGGATGAACGACAACAGCTTTTATTGCCGCTTGTTTTCCATTATTCTGCGGATGAGCAGGTGAAAATTGAAGAATGTAAAGAAGCACTTGAACGAGTAGGGGTTTTTTTAGAAGCATTTGGACCCGCTACGTACACAGTCAAAGAATATCCGGCGTGGTTCCCTGACGGCCAAGCAACTGCGATTATTGAGGAAATGATCGAGCAAGTGCTACATAGCCGTAAGGTAGATGTAGAAAAACTAAGAGAAGAGAGTGCCATCCTAATGAGTTGTAAACGTTCCATTAAAGCGAATTATTATTTAACTCAAGCCGATATGGAACGGTTACTCGATGACTTAGGAAAGTGTCACAATCCATATACATGTCCGCACGGCCGTCCTGTATTGATTCATTTTACGACGTATGAATTGGAAAAAATGTTTAAACGAGTGATGTAGCAAATCAGAGAGGAGCAATCAGATGTTTTCAACTATTGAAAGAGCAGACAGTATTGAGGATTTAAAAAGATTTTCATTTGATCTGTTAATAGTAGGTGGCGGAATAACAGGTGCAGGGATTGCGCTTGATGCAGCGACTAGGGGATTTTCAGTTGCTCTCATTGATATGCAAGATTTCGCGGCGGGAACATCCAGCCGTTCGACGAAATTAATTCATGGCGGTTTGCGTTACTTAAAACAGTTGGATGTCAAAATAGTCGCGGAAACTGGGAGGGAACGTGAAATCGTCTATCGGAATTCACGGAACATCACGAAGCCGAGACCGATGCTGTTGCCGATTTATAAAGATGGGACATTTGGAAAATACTCTACCTCAGCCGGGCTGTTGGCATATGATCTTTTGGCTGGTGTAAAACATGCGGAACGCCGTGAAATGTTGAATAAAGAAGAGACGCTGGAGCTGGAACCGCTGCTTAAGAAAGAGCGGTTACAAGGTGGCGGGCACTATGTGGAATACCAGACAGACGATGCGCGTCTGACAATCGAAGTTTTGAAAAAGGCTGCGGAATATGGAGCGCTTTGTGTTAATTATACAAAGTGCGAGCAGTTTAATTTTGAAAAAGATGATGTTGTCGGTGCGGTGCTGAAAGATCAAATATCGGGTGAAAAATTTTCGGTTGCTGCGTCTATGGTCATCAATGCAACCGGTCCGTGGGTGGACGATCTGCAGCAAAAAATCAACAGCAAACCGAAAAAACAGCTTCATATCTCAAAAGGTGTCCATATTGTAGTAGACCAATCTGTATTTCCTTTACAGCAAGCGATCTATTTTGATCATTCGGATGGTCGAATGCTTTTCGCGATTCCAAGGGGAAATAAAACGTATGTCGGTACGACGGATACATTTTATTCAGCGAACAAACAGCATCCAACAGCTACAGAAGAAGATATTCAATACATCATTGGAGCAGTTAATGAAGTCTTTCCTAGCGTGCAATTAACGCGTAGGGCTGTCGAGTCAACTTGGGCAGGATTACGTCCATTAATTGCGCAAGAAGGAAAGGATGCTTCAGAAATTTCAAGACGCGATGAAATATGGGAAATGGTTCCGGGGTTACTGACAATTGCTGGAGGGAAGCTGACGGGATACCGTCAAATGGCAGAAGTCGTCGTCGATAGGGTTTCTGAAAAACTGAAGCATCCTAATATTCTACCGTGTCAAACGAAAAAAATTGCCGTCTCAGGAAGTGATTTTGTGGACGATCAATCACTGCAACACTATATCGATGAGCAATCGGTGAGAGCACCACACTACGGTTTAACTGTACAGCAAGGTGCTCGGATTGCTTCATTTTATGGGAGAAATAGCGATAAAGTATTTCAGTTTGCCCACTCTATTTCTGCGGAAACGAATAGCTTGCCAATTAGTTTACGGGCAGAAATTCTATATGGCATTCATTATGAAATGGTCACATCACCAAGTGACTTCTTTATTCGCCGAAAAGGCGATTTGTATTTCCAAATCGATGTCGTGGAGACTTTTGCGGAGCAAGTAACCGACTATATGGCAAATTTGCTGCATTACACGGATAATGAGAAAACGGTATATGTAAATGATCTGATGAATGCAATTGCGGAAGCGAAAGGAAGTGGCGCTAATTGGAAGAGTATTGGATAGAGGCGAGAGACGGGACAAAACTGTATAGTAGCTTCCATAAGTCTGCTGAATCCGGAAAAGCACGTGTACATCTTATACATGGAATTGCAGAGCACAGCGGACGATATGGAGAGTTCATTAATTATTTAGTAGAACAGGGCTATGTTGTGGTGATACATGATCAAAGAGGGCACGGCAAAACAGCTGGAGGAAATAAGCTGCCATACGGTGATCTTGGCGATCAAGTCTCTTTTGATCATTTAATTGATGATGTGTTTGAAGTCATCCAGTTTTATCAGCACGAATATCCCGACCTTCCAGTAGTTCTTTTTGGACATAGTATGGGGTCATTTGTAGCCAGACGTTTTATTCAGTTGTATGGAAATGTAGTGGATAAAGTGATCTTATCCGGAACTGGAAGTAATTCGAAAATCATCAGTTACGCCGGAAAACTGCTGGCTGAGTGGAGAGAAGATCATTTGCCGAATAAACAACCGGATGAATTCTTGAATCAATTGGTTTTCGGCAACTTTTCGAAACCATTCGCTGAAGACGGTTCATCATTTGCTTGGTTATCAAGGGATCGTGAAACAGTCAGAGGATATGAACAGGATGAGGCTTGTGGTTTTGTTCCCACTTCACAATTGTTTCGCGTTTTATTGGAAGGTTTGAATACAATTGAAGATCAAGAATCCGTACGAAATATCCCGAAGGAGCTGCCGATTTTATTGGTATCCGGTACAGACGATCCAGTAGGTGATCGAGCGAAAGGTGTTTGGAAAGTGGCAAAGCAGTTCAACGAGGCGGGGCTGCAATACGTGACTGTTCAGCTATATGAAGGCGGACGCCACGAAATGCTTCAGGAAACGAATCGCCTTGAAGTATTCCAGAATATAATTGGATGGATGAAACACTATGAATGAATCAATTGACGTAATTGCAGTGGTAGGCCCGACCGCATCCGGTAAAACTGCATTGAGTACAGCTCTTGCGCTTGCTCTTAATGGAGAAATCATCAATGGCGATGCGATGCAAGTCTATAAAGAATTAAATATCGGAACCGCAAAGATCCACCCTTCTGAAATGAGAGGAGTACCACATCATTTTTTTGATGTGAAAGAACCGACAGAAAGTTTTTCCGTAGCGGAATACCAAGAAGCCGTTAGAGAGTGGATTGCGGATATCCAGTCACGAGGAAAATTGCCAATTATCGTAGGTGGCAGCGGAATGTATATACAAGCAGTCTTATTTGATTATCGTTTCACGGAGCAGGCAGCCGATCCAGTAATTCGTCAAAGGTTGGAAGAGGAATTGGAATCGTCCGGGTCAGATGATTTATATGCCAGGCTGCGAATGTTGGATCCGAAAAGTGCAGAAAGTATCCATCCGAATAATCATCGACGATTAATTCGTGCGCTTGAAATAGTGGAGGTCACTGGCCGAACAAAGCAAGAGCACGAACAGCAACAGGGAAATCAGCCAATGTACCGTGAGTTGCTGATCGGGTTGGATTTACCTCGAGAACAGTTATACGAACGGATTGACCGACGCGTTGACTTGATGGTGGAGGCGGGATTGTTTGCGGAAGTCCATGCTTTATGGGAGCGCGGAATCAGGGATACACAAGCGGTTCAGGCGATCGGTTATAAAGAGTTGATCGCGCATTTTAATGGACAGCTAACGAAGGAACAGGCGATTGAAGCCGTCAAAAAAAACACTCGGAACTATGCTAAAAGGCAATTGACATACTTCCGCAATAAATTACCTATCCAATGGGTCGAAGCGAATCAATCGAATGATGAAATTTTCAGAAGAACCTCTAAAATAATAGAGGATTTTCAGAAGTGAGTATGGAATAACTAGATAACAGAGACAGGGAGGCAATTGAATGGCACAAGGAAATATGCAAGATACGTTTTTGAATGCATTACGCAAGAACAACACATTCGTTACAATTTTTTTGTTAAACGGTTTTCAACTGAAAGGCCTTATTAAATCCTATGATAATTATACGGTCTTACTTGAATCGGAAGGCAAGCAGCAGCTCATTTACAAACATGCAATTTCAACATTTGCTCCTGCGAAACCCGTAATTTTAAAAGATGAACAATAAACAGGCGCTTGCCTGTTTTTTTGTGGTCTTTAGTAGGTCAACTGCAGTCCTTCTGTTAAACTAGATGATGAACAAATTGAAAAGAGGTACTACAAATGCAAATAGCACCAATTAATGATGAATTACTCATGAAATCTCAAGAAGCAGAGCAGTTGATTGCACCGTATGTAAAGGAAGTAGAAGACATTGCGTTCTACAATCAACGAAAGGTTCTTCAGGCTTTCAAGCAAAACCGTGTCAGTGATTTTCATTTATCTGGATCAACGGGCTATGGGTATGACGATAGCGGCCGTGACGTACTGGAACAGGTATACTCAGATGTCTTCGGCGCTGAAGACTGTCTGGTCAGGAATCAAATCATCTCTGGGACCCATGCGATCACGATCAGTTTATTCGGGATTCTGCGTCCGGGCGATGAGTTAATTTATATTACGGGTAAGCCTTATGACACGTTGGATTCCATCGTGTCAGGAAACGGAAAAGATACTGGATCACTGGAAGATTATCAAATTTCCTATCAGCATATTGACTTGCTGGAAGGCGGTGCTGTTGACTATGTCAAGGCTAAACAAGCAATTTCATCAAAAACCAAAGTGGTTGCGATTCAGCGCTCAAAAGGCTATTCGAGCAATCCATCCTTCCGTATACATGAAATAGAAGAAATCATCAAGGAAATCCGCAAAATAAAAGAAGACGTCGTGATATTTGTAGACAACTGCTACGGTGAATTCGTCGAGAAACAGGAACCGACTGAAGTAGGGGCGGATCTGATGGCGGGTTCACTAATAAAAAATCCAGGCGGCGGACTAGCTAGAACGGGCGGCTATATTGCAGGCAGGAAAGAACTCGTTGAAAAATGTGCATATCGCATGACATCACCGGGACTAGGGGCAGAAGCAGGGGCTTCATTGGATACGCTGTTGGAAATGTATCAAGGTTTCTTTTTAGCGCCGCACGTAGTCAGCCAGGCCGTTAAAGGAGCTTTGTTTACAGCTGCATTTTTCGAGCAGTTTGGAATGGATACTACACCGCATTATAGTGAACGGAGAACTGATCTCATTCAATCTGTCAACTTCTCATCAGCAGAACAAATGATCAAGTTTTGTCAGATGATCCAGGATAACTCACCGATCAACGCGCACTATGCTCCTGAACCATCTTATATGCCCGGCTATTCGGATGATGTCATCATGGCTGCAGGCACATTTATACAAGGCTCCAGTATTGAGCTGACAGCTGACGGTCCGATTCGACCTCCTTACACCGCTTACATTCAAGGCGGTTTAACGTATGAGCATGTAAAAACAGCTGTACTCACTTCCATGGAACAATTATTAGAGCGAAAATTAATCTAAAGAAAAAAGTGTATCAAGAACCTATAGGGGTTCTTGATACACTTTTTTTAATGGATCATTCGGTAAACACCGACGACTTTACCAAGTATGGACACATGATTCACGATAATAGGATCCATGGAAGAATTTTCAGGCTGTAAGCGGAAGTAATCTTTCTCTTTAAAAAAACGTTTTACAGTAGCTTCATCTTCCTCTGTCATCGCCACCACGATTTCTCCATTGGAAGCTGTATGTGTTTGTCTGACGATGACACGGTCGCCATTCAAAATACCTGCCTCGATCATACTGTCACCGACGATTTCCAACATGAAGATCTCATCATCTGAAGAACCGAACGTATCTGGTAATGGAAAATATTCTTCAATATTTTCTACAGTTGTAATCGGAGTCCCTGCTGTAACTTTACCGATCAAAGGAACATGCATGACGCCGCTCTTTAATTCGTCTAGTCCTTCCGGGTCTAAGACTTCTATTGCACGCGGCTTAGTAGGGTCCCGGCGAATAAACCCCTTGTTTTCCAATCGAGATAAGTGACCATGTACAGTGGAGCTAGATGCCAGTCCTACTGCTTCCCCGATTTCACGCACGGATGGCGGATATCCTTTTAGCCGTACTTCATCTTTAATAAAAGCTAATATTTCTTCTTGTCTTTTAGATATTTTCTTCAATCTATTCACCTCTTCAAATTGTTTACTAATAAATAGAGATACAGCTCAAGTATTTTGAATATAGTATAACATGTGTTCGATTAGTAATCAAACAAAGGTTCGAATTCTGCTTGACAGCCAATCGTACGTTCTCTTATAATAGAGAACAAGCATTCCGAACATGCATTCTAAAAAGTAGACTACTAGGGGGATTTATCATGAAATTTCTTAAAGAAAATTATTACTTTATCGTACTATTAATCGTTTTTCTTAGTGTTGCAGCTTATCAATTGGACAAACTGTCTGAAGAAGATAATTATCTAGAAATTGTCATCAATGACGGGGACACATTATGGGGGCTGGCAACCAACTATTCAGATGGAACACCTGCGCACCATTGGATTGAACAAGTTAAATCATTAAATGAATTGCAGACTGATCAAATTAATTCGGGTGAATTATTACGCCTTCCTGTTAAAATGAACCCACAAGCTGAACATCGTGTGGCTGAGATGGGGGAGGAAGCGGATGAATAAAAAAAAGTGTGTAATTTATTGTCGGGTCAGTACCGAAAAGGAGAGTCAAGAACAATCTATTGTCAGACAGCAGGAAGAGCTGGAAATATTGGCGGCAGAAATGTTTTATGAATGTGTAGGTATATTCACTGATCGCCAGAGCGGTTATGATATGGACCGTGAAGGTCTGTTGAATTTATTGGATCGTATACAAGCAGAACCAATCGATGCTGTCTTTATTCAAGATGAGACAAGATTAGGAAGAGGCAATGCGAGGGTGGCCATCCTGCATGTCATTGCTAAATCGAACACAGCTGTTATTTCAAACCATACAAATGGAGCACTGGAGTTAAATGAAATGGATACGATGCTGCTGGAGATTTTAGCGATTGTAGAAGAATACCAACGGAAACTCCATAATGCCAAAATACGAAGAGGAATGAAAAGAGCGGTTCTAAGAGGTTACGACCCTTCCCGTAACTTGCATAATATCGACCGGGGCCCAGGAAGAGAACGACTCGAATTGCCTATTGAAGAAATTGTCGCGTTGCGCAACAAAGGAATGACATTCGATGAGATTTCGAGAGTATTGAACGGACTTGGCCATTCGGTTAGCAAAGCAACTGTCCATAGAAGATATAAAGAGTTTCAAGAGCAGGAACACTAATCGTTTGCACTTTTCCTTCAGGTTGTTTACATTTTAGTAAATGAAGAAATTTTGGAGGGTGTAAAGATGTTATCTGAAAAAAAGATTAAGCGTATTAATGAGTTGGCAAATAAATCCAAGACTACAGGGTTATCTATTGAAGAGGCAAAAGAACAAACTCAATTGCGTAAAGAATACTTGGAAACTTTCCGTTCAAGCATGCGTGAAACAATTGAATCTGTAAAAGTGATCGACGCAGAAGGAAATGATGTAACTCCTGAAAAGGTCAAGGAAGCAAGAGAGAACCAAAAGCCGTTAAATTAAGTCTCAACTGCTGATTAATATTGTAATTCATTAAGTAATTGACTACACTATAGAAGGAATACTTATAAAAATAATCAGAAGAGACAGGACGGAAAGGATGTACAGAATGACCGGAAAAATCGATCAACTGGCAATAACAACAATCCGAACATTATCAATCGATGCGATTGAAAAAGCAAATTCAGGTCACCCGGGATTACCGATGGGTGCGGCTCCAATGGCTTATACCTTATGGACAAAGTTTTTACACCATAATCCAACAAATCCGCAATGGTTTAACCGAGATCGCTTTGTGCTATCTGCTGGTCACGGCTCTATGCTGTTGTATAGTTTACTGCATTTAAGTGGCTATGGCTTAACGATTAATGACATTAAGAATTTCAGACAATGGGATTCTAAAACACCTGGACATCCAGAATACGGCCATACAGTAGGTGTGGAAGCGACTACTGGTCCATTAGGTCAAGGTATCGGAATGGCTGTGGGAATGGCTATGGCGGAAAAACATCTAGCCGCAACTTACAATAAACCTGGTTTTGATATTGTTGACCATTACACATATGCGCTTTGCGGAGATGGTGATTTAATGGAAGGCGTTGCTGCCGAAGCGATCTCATTAGCTGGTCACTTACAATTAGACAAGCTGATTGTACTTTATGATAGCAATGATATTTCTCTTGACGGCGATTTAGGTATGTCCTTCTCTGAAAATATTAAGAAACGCTTTGAATCCTACGGTTGGAATTACTTGCGTGTGGATGATGGCAATGACACCGATTCACTATCTGAAGCCATTAAAGAAGCTAAAGGAAAAACGGGCGGTCCTACAATTATCGAAGTGAAAACGGTCATCGGCTATGGTTCACCGAATAAATCTGGTAAAGCAGATGCGCACGGTGCACCGCTTGGCGAAGATGAATTAGCATTAACAAAAGAGTACTATAAATGGACATTTGATCAAGACTTCCATGTTCCGGAAGAAGTATATGACCGTTTCAAAGAAGCGTCCGAAGAACTGGGTGTTAAACAAGAACAACAATGGAATGAATTGTTTGATCAATATGAGAACGAACATAAGGAATTGGCAACACAGTTGAAAAAAGCAATTGCCAATGAACTTCCCGCTGACTTGAAAGAAAGCTTGCCTATCTATGAGGCAGGAGCTTCCGTAGCTACTCGTTCAGCTTCAGGAGAATCCATTAATGCGCTGGCTTCAACTTTACCATCTTTATTTGGCGGAAGTGCGGACCTTGCAGGATCAAATAAAACATCTATCAAAAATGCAGGAGACTTCTCTTCTGAGAACTATGAAGGTCGCAATATTTGGTTTGGTGTTCGGGAATTTGCAATGGGAACTGCATTGAACGGTATGGCTTTACACGGCGGAGTTTCTGTTTTTGGTGGTACGTTCTTCGTATTTAGTGACTATGTAAGACCGGCAATTCGACTGTCTGCGTTAATGGGCTTGCCTGTAACGTACGTTTTCACACATGATAGTGTGGCGGTAGGCGAAGACGGTCCTACACATGAACCAGTCGAGCAGTTGGCTTCATTACGCGCTATGCCAGGGTTATCAATCATTCGTCCTGCTGATGGTAATGAAACGTCTGCAGCTTGGTATGCAGCCGTCTCTTCAAAAGACACACCAACGGTTCTAGTACTATCTAGACAAAACCTGAAAGTGTTGCCAAAATCTAAAGAACTGGCTATGGACTCTGTACAAAAAGGTGCATACATCGTATCGCCAGCTTCTAAAGAACAAGCGGACGGTATTTTGATTGCGAGCGGTTCCGAAGTCAGCCTCGCGGCAGAAGCACAGCAAGTGCTGAAAGAACAAAACATTGACGTCAGCGTAGTCTCCATGCCGTCTTGGGATCTGTTTGAGAAACAAGATCAGGCTTATAAAGATTCCGTGCTTCCAAAGCAAGTGAAGAAAAGATTGGCTATCGAAATGGGAGCTTCCCTTGGATGGCATAAGTATACAGGCGACGAAGGCTCCGTTTTGGCAATCGATACATTCGGCGCAAGTGCACCTGGTGATCTAGTTATTGAAAAATATGGCTTTACTGTTGACAATGTTGTGAAGCGAATGAAAGAATTGCTAGATCAATAAGTAAAGCACTCCACACATCTCTTAGTTATCTGACTGAGAGATGTGTTTTTTGTTTTATATCGCCAAATTCAATTCGTAACTTTCCGACAATAATAGTGAGGAAGTTTTCCGCAATGTGACATGATTTTGAAGGGACAAGCTCTATCATAGGTTCTAGGAGGTGTTCGCTATGAGGAAATATGAAATTTTTAAGATTAAGGCAGAATATCAATCCTTCATAATGGGACGTGAACGCTTATTGTTTGATTTGTTAGCCATGGGTCCTTCGACGAACTATCAAGAGATTGAATATTTATGTGACCGGCTAAATGAAATGGAACTGGATCAATTGATCCAACGTAAATTGGGAAAAAGTTTCGATGAATTGGACTCCTATCATAATGAATATCGATTGACACATCTAATTAAAGGCGAAGTTTTCATTAAAATGGGCACTCACTGCATACAGGTTTACTGTCAAGGCTCCAGGATGTTAGATTTAGATTTATTTGTTGCGCTTTCTAGTTCGACGGATCGATTTTTCGCGGTAATGAATGAGCAAGAGGAATGTGGATGGCTGAAGCCGGTTAAATATTCAGAGCGTATGCTCTTAGAAGATGTCGTAATGTAAAAATTTCCGCATAATTTATGAAGAGTCATTGCTATTCACTGCTGCTATGTTGTATAATCCTTCTTGGTAGTATGTAATCGAACTATTTTTAGTGAAGGAGGTATAGCAGCAATGAATTTAGTACTAGCGATTGTCTTAATCGTCGTCGCATTGATAGGCGGGGTAGCACTCGGCTTTTTCATCGCTCGTAAATATATGATGAATTATTTGAAGGAAAATCCACCGATCAATGAACAAATGCTACGTATGATGATGATGCAAATGGGACAAAAACCTTCACAAAAGAAAATTAATCAAATGATGGCTCAAATGAACAAAGTACAAGACAAGCCTGATAAAAAAAAATAAGCAAAAACTCCGTTGCTGGCTCTATGGCCCTCTTATACGGAGTTTTTTTATTTTTATTCAGCAGAAGACCACCTCAAAAGGTTGCGAGCTGAATGTAGTTTTATATTCTGCTCAGTGGATGTTCAAACGACCGCTGAACGAAGAGAAAGATTCAAGTTCGGTCAAGAAAGTCGGAAACGATTCAGGAATGTCTGGACAACACGCAAGTATTCTTCAGGATTGTCATTATAAGATTTCGCATGTGCACCTTTCTCAAATAGTTTCATCATTTTATCGCCCTTTTTTAACGCATACAGTTCTTCCGTCATATGAGGGAGGATAAATTTATCTTCTAAACTGTGTATAAATAACACGGGTTTATCGATATACTTCATGACTTCTCGTGGCGATACTGCAGCCGATGTGTAACCGTCGCGTATTTTTAAGAATAGGTTGGCAATACGCAAACTCATCGCTGTTTTAAGAGGTAATTCCGTTCGAATGATATGCAATAGCTGTTCAGAGAAATCTGAGAAAGGGCAATCGGAGATATAGAAATCTGCCTCATCCTCATAAGTCCCAGCGTATAAAAGAGTCGTTGCCGCACCCATGGATTCACCATGGATGCCGACCAATGCACGCTTGCCTACGCGCTTTCGTACAGCAGCTACTACTTCCTTTAAATCAATTTTTTCATAAAAGCCAAAGCTAGTCGTCTTGCCTCCAGAATCGCCATGCCGTCGATGATCAAAAATCACCGAATTAAAACCGAGACGCTCAAAAAGTCGAGCGTATTTTATGGAATTTACTTTGTTTTCAGTGACGCCGTGGCAAATTACGACAGTTCTCGTTGTGTCCAAAGGGCGTAAGAAGACTGCCCGTAAATTGTAGCCATTCGGCGAAGGGATCCAAATATCATCTTTCCGAACGGTTTCGTACCATTGTCGGTCAAAACGTTTTGCCAGCGTTTCCCGCTGCAAAATGAATTCGGAATCTTTTATTTTGAGATACATCATCCGGTTGGTTACCAAGATGCCAAAAACAGTAAAGATGGCCGTGAAAATGCTTGAGACAATACCTGTAATGTACATGACTCTCCGTTTCAACAAAATTACTCCTTTCTTTCTAACTGTTCCCTTTTATATAATTGATACATAGCCGTTTCAATTGGCCGTGAAAGATAGGGAGCTACTTCATCTACAGCTAAGCAAATTCCAGTCAAATCTATTCCTGTTTCGATGTGTAAAGACTGCAGCAAATATAAAACATCCTCAGTCGCTACATTACCTGTAGCTCCAGGAGAAAATGGACAGCCACCCAGCCCGCCCGCAGACGTATCAAAGCGGTCAACGCCTGCTTGTAGAGAAGCATAAATATTCGCGATACCCATTTTTCGCGTATCGTGAAAATGAGCAGTGATCAGTACTTCAGGGAACTGCGTTTTCAGATTACTGAATAATGAATGACTAGCCAACGGGTTCGCCATCCCATCTGTATCGGCCACACTCAATTCATCGACACCCATTTCAACAAATTGTCTACATAGCGCGACTGTTTGTTCAGGTCGTATGAAGCCCTCATACGGACAGTGAAACGCAGTCGAGATGCAGGCCCTGACATAATGCCCATCTTGCTTTACTTGCTGAATTAAAGGTCGTAGCGCAGTCACACTCTCGCTAGTGGAGCAATTAATATTCTTCTGATTGAATGTATCACTGACACCAACAAAGACAGCCAAACTTTCAGCACCGGCATTGATTGCAGCGTGAATACCTTTTTTATTGGGAGTCAGAACGAGCTGCCGGCCATTCTTACTTACTCGCTGTACTATTTCTTGTGCATCCTTCATCTGCGGTACCCATTTGGGAGACACAAATGAGGTGAGTTCCAATTCCTTTATCCCAGCTTCATGAAGCGCCTGGATAAAGGTTAATTTCACTTCTGTCGGGATATTGTTTTTTTCATTTTGTAAACCATCTCGCGGTCCAACCTCGATTAGTGTAACGTTTTTTGGTAAACTAAACATAAACATCCCTCCCTTATCTTATTGTACGTAATAAAGAAGATATAGGGCAATCCATAAACCTTAGTAATTTTACAGCTGCGTAATAGCAAGTGCAAATTACATAAAAAAGAGAAAGCAGGGTTAACTATGGCTAAAAAAAGAAATAACGTTCAACCGAAACAGCAAAAAGCGGATACAGAAGCAGTAGGCACATCCCTTTCCGACTTAGTGAGTGAAGACATGCTGGCGAAATTAAAAAGTGCCAAGCAAGAACTTACAGCAGCGGAGCAAACGAAAAAAGAGCAAGATAAAGAAAAGAGAATTCAAGAACGCAAAGAGCGTGAAAAGAATAAAAGCTTTGAAGAGCTACTTGAAGAATATGGTGACCAAGGAACTAAGTATTGAAAAGTAATATAAACTTGAGCAGTCTGCTGTATAATTAGTGTACAGGCACTGTATAAATTATTTAGTGGGTTGATCTATAATCTTCTGTTTGAGGAGGCGTACTGTGAAATTCTTACACATTGTTTATGCTGATAAAAGCGAAATGAGGGGCCGCCGAACTTTAGGGAAAAGTCTTGGAGAAGTTCATCGAGCTCCAATTGAACACCCGATTGTAGACTGGATCAGGAAGAATTTAATCCCTGTCGCAGAGCAAGGGCAGATTCATTATTTTGATCTTCCGAAAGAAAAAGTCGAACTTCTTAACAATTTATTGAATGAAGCTCATGCTGAGAAATCAAAAGATACACCGCGGCCTTGGAAGTATCTACCTATTCCTGATGATGAACATTATCCTTTTATGATCGCGCAATATGAAAAAGAGTACGGAACTATTTACTATGAGTCTTTATATAAATATGTCACTGCACTTGGAGTGATTTTGAATATTTTTGACTTTGAAAAAAACCGCTTACTCGTATTTATTCAATGAACAAATTCTTCTAAAAAGGAGAAGTTAAAAGTATAACGAGAACAGCAGTGGAGGATATAGAATGAAAGAGATTGATGTTAAGCTGTATGAATACTTATTGTCTGAATTTCCAAATATAACTGAGTCGTGGCTTGCGATGAGAAAAGTGGAGGAAGGCTCCGTTTATTCTTTAAGCGCCAGTCAGTCAATGGAAGAGACGCTTCGGGAACAAAACAGATTAACCAATTTGACGGTTACCAGCAGTCTGTTGGATGACAAAGAGATATTTCTGAAAAATAAAAAACAGTGGGCAGCAGTAGTTGCACCGAGCAGGGTCAATAGTAAAACGCCAATTGAAGATGTATTAGATGCATTAAGCAAAGTACGCCTAACTTATTGGGGTGTAATTAAAGAATTTTACGTCGCTAATGAGGAAAGCATAACAATTGAAGATTATGTACGTTGGAGCGAGACAATTAACAGTGCGTTTGATCAGATTTATGTTGATTTTGCTGAGACATATAATAAATTTGTTAACAGTAGATTTGATATGCAGCAAAGTTTGATTAATGAATTGAGTTCTCCTGTGATTAAATTGACGGATCAGATTGGAGTCGTTCCATTGATTGGAGATATGGATGAACTGCGTGCTCAAATCATGTTAGAAAGCATACCAGAAAAATGTATGGAAACCAATATCCTTCATTTATTTATTGATTTATCAGGAGTATCAGTTATCGATACATTGGTTGCGCAACAGATTTATCAAATTACACAAGTGTTGGCTTTGCTTGGTACGAAGTCTACTATTACTGGAATTCGTCCAGAAATTGCGCAAGCATCGACAGAACTAGGTCTTGATTTTAGTAATGTCGAGACCTTCAGTTCTCTGCAACAAGCATTTTCAAAGGAATTCAGTGTAGTCCTCAATTAGAAAACCAGGTCACTCTTATATTAGAGTGCCTGGTTTTTTAGTATTATTGATTTTTCGCTTGAAAGTTTAACATGAATTGCTGTAATGCTTGGCAAGCTGCGAACGGCACTGCATTGTATGCAGAAGCACGGCATCCGCCTACGGAGCGGTGTCCATTCAGCCCAACGAAACCTGCCTCTCTTGCTTCCTGTAAAAATTGTTTTTCAAGCTGTTCATCAGCCAAACGGAATGTAATATTCATAAGTGAACGGCTGTCTTTTTCAGCATGTCCTGTATAAAATCCATTACTTTCATCGATGACGTCGTAGATTAGCTTAGCTTTCGCTTCATTATTTTTAGCGATTTGCTCAAGGCCGCCTTGCTGCTCCATCCAGCCTAAAACTTCACCTAACATATATATACCGAATGAAGGCGGAGTATTGTATAGTGAATTGTTTGAAGAATGCGTGCTGTATTTTAGGATAGCAGGAATTTCTACATTCGCATTTTCCAATAAATCTTTACGGATAATTGCAACTGTTACGCCGGAAGGACCGAGATTCTTTTGCGCCCCTGCATAGATCATGCCGAATTTGCTGACGTCTATAGGTCTTGAGAGAATATCACTCGACATATCCGCAATCAATGGAACATCTCCAGTGTCAGGAAACTCTTGGAATTGTGTACCGAAGATCGTGTTGTTGGATGTGATATGAACATATGCATCCTTGTCATCAAACTGGATGTCCGCAAGGGATGGTACTCTATTGTAGTTTGTTTCTTTAGTGGAAGCAGCTTCAAACACATCGCCGATTGTTTTACCTTCTTTTAATGCTTTGTCAGACCAAGCTCCTGACATAATGTAGCCGGCTTTTTTTCCGGAAGTAAGAAAGTTCATTGGAATCATAGCAAATTGAAGACTTGCTCCGCCTTGCAGCAAAAGAACTTCATAATTCTCAGGTATAGCGAAAAGTGATCTCAAGCGTTGGATTGCTTGATTATGTACTTCTTCATAAGCCGCGCTGCGGTGACTCATTTCCATAATGGACATTCCGGAATTTTTAAAATCCACTAGCTCTTTTTGTGCTTTCTCCAACACTTCACGTGGAAGAGCTGATGGACCCGCGTTGAAATTATATACAGACTTCTGACTAATCAACAAAATCACTCCTTCATAAATGTAAGACACTATTATAAAGTATATATGAAAAAATGAACATGTGAAATAGATAACAGTCAATTATCAATAATTTCATCATAATCTGGTGCAGCCGCCTTGTTTGTCTCCTTACCAATTTGGGTATGTTGAAATAAAGTGCAAGTACATGCTCATTAAGCCTTCCACTAAACTGGAAGAACGAGTGGAGGAGATGTCATGAAGACAGATGGACGCAGGAAAAGTTCCAATGTGGAGGATCGAAGAGGTAGAAGCGGTGGCGGCGCGATTGCATTAGGCGGTGGTGGCCTAGGTATCGTGGGAATCATCTTATTTTTATTGCTGGGTGGAAACCCGACTGATTTACTGGATAATGCATCCGTGTCTGAACCCGAGCAACCGTATGTTGAGACGGAACAAGATAAAGAATTGGCGGATTTTGTATCGGTCGTATTAGCCGATACGGAGGATATTTGGACAGAGCTATTCCAGCAACAAGACCTTCAATATGAAAATCCTACGCTTGTCCTCTTTACCGGTCAAGTACAGACTGCATGCGGCTTTGGAAGTGCTGCGGCAGGTCCGTTCTATTGTCCAGGAGATCGTAAATTATATATTGATTTAGAGTTTTACGATGAATTGCAGAGTTCTTTCAAAGCTCCGGGAGATTTTGCGATGGCTTATGTTATAGCGCACGAAGTCGGTCATCATGTACAAACTTTACTTGGAATATCGGATCAAGTTATGCCTTTACGTCAAAAAATGAGTGAAACAGAATTCAATAAATACTTAGTAAGATTTGAATTACAAGCCGATTATTTTGCTGGCGTATGGGCGCATCATGCACAAGGTCTTGGCTACTTGGAGCAAGGAGATTTACAGGAAGCGATTACAGCAGCTGGTGCGGTTGGAGACGACACGATCCAAAAACGTGCGAGAGGCTATGTAGTACCGGAAAGCTTTACGCACGGAACTGCAAAGCAGCGGATCTATTGGTTTGAACACGGATTTGAACTTGGCACCATCAAAGGCGGAGACACGTTTAGTGAAACGGAAAGATAAAATAGCGCATCTCATTCAGAATTCATGAATGAGATGCGCTTTTCATTATTTCGTAGCCGCTATTTGTGGAACTGCGGATGGATCGATTCCAGCTTGTTCATTACGCAGTCGCTTCATGTCAACACGAATCAAAAGAGAGATTACAAATGCCACAACGAATAATCCGGCGAAAAATAATAAACTGCTTTCGTAACTGCCAGTAGTATCCTTCATCCAAGCCGCAAACATCGGGCCTGCTACTCCGGCAGCGGACCATGCTGTTAAAATATAGCCATGGATCGCTCCGAGTTGCTTCGTTCCAAAAATATCACCGATAAATGCCGGGATGGATGCGAAACCACCACCGTAACATGTATAGATGATTGCTAAAATCACTTGGAAAATGATCGCGTTTGTTGTAAATGGCAACACTGAGAATAATATAAGCTGAACGACAAAGAATGTAGTATAGGTATTCGGACGGCCAATATAGTCTGAGATTGCAGCCCAGCCCAGTCTTCCGGCCCCGTTAAATACTCCAAGTACTCCAACTAAAGCGGCTGCCTGAACGGTAGTCATTCCGATGCTATCAATCGCCAGCGGTTTAGCAGCGGACAGAATCGCAATTCCACAGGTGACATTAATAAATAACATGAACCATAAATAATAAAATCGCTTCGTTTTAATAGCTTCGTTCGCTGTTAGCTGTGCAAGATCTTTTTTGATTTCAGTTTTTCCAGAACGAACTTTTTCGATAAATCCAGGTGGTGCCCATCCTTCTTCAGGTTTTTCAAGATAAAGAGAAGAAAGCAACATGATGATAAAATAAGAGATTCCAAGAATATAAAAAGTGTTTTGCAGCCCCACATTGACAATTAAATATTCCATAATCGGACTGCTGACCGCAGCCGCGAAACCGAAGCCCATAATTGCCAGTCCAGTTGCTAAGCCTCTTCGGTCAGGGAACCATTTAACAAGTGTAGAAACAGGGGCTATATACCCGACGCCCAACCCAATTCCACCGAGCATGCCGTAAGAAATATAAAGCAGCGGCAAAGAAGATAAACTAACTGCGAGACCGGCTCCGGTAACTCCGACACCAAAGAAAGTTGCTGCCAGCAACCCGGCTTTTCTAGGACCATACTTTTCTACGAAGTGTCCGAGAAAAGCAGCTGACAATCCTAGGAATAAAATAGCGATACTGAACGTCAGTTGTACTTGGCTTGTTGTCCAGCCGAATTCATCGATCAATGGATTGGTGAAGTTACTCCAAGCATAAACCGATCCAATGGAAATATGAATCCCAACTGCAGACAATGCGATCAGCCATCTGTTCTTTGTCTTTTTCATTCATAAACCTCCCTTTTTTACTGATAAATTCAGCGAGCGGTTTCTGTGATGTCTAATAAGCCACGTAACATGTGCAAGAGCCCAGTGTCTCGTTCTTTGTCGAAAAAGCTAATTTTACAGCTTTTCTGCCATGTTTATTACAGAGGTCTTTACAAATTTTTCATAGATAAAGAACGTGATTTGGGATTAAGCTGTATATTATTATCAATTCACATTATTGTCAATATTAATTTTTGTCCGCTCTTGAAAAAAGGTTTTTAATTATTTAAGACAATTCTTTCCGGATGTGTGTATAGGTTGAATGAATTTCCTCGGATAAAACCTACGGTAGTAATACCGAGTTCTTCGGCTAATGTCAGTGCCAACTCAGTTGGAGCCGACTTCGATAAAACGATTTCACAACCGATTTTTGCCACTTTCAATAAAATTTCGGATGAGATCCGCCCACTGAAAACAATAATTTTATTTCTTACGGAAATTTTATTTCTTAAACAGTGTCCGTAAATTTTATCTAAAGCATTATGCCTGCCGATATCCATTCTAGATAGCAATAAACGGTCTGGCGCGCAAAGGGCGGCATTATGGACGCCGCCTGTATGCCTAAACATGTCCGCTTGCTCTTCCATTTCGTTCATCAGCGAAAAGATTTGTTCGGTTGTTAACTGCACGGAGACACTGCTCATTTTTTTTGCGGTCAAAACGTCACTAGCAAAGACAAAGCCTTGTCTGCTCATACCACAACACGAAGTGATATAGCGCTTGTTCTGTAATTGCTCGAAAAAGGGATAGATAGTGTCTGTTTGCACATGAATAAAACCATTTTCTGTGTCCAAGTGAATATCTTTTATTTGCTCCCATTTCGGGACAATGCCTTCAGACGCTAAAAACCCCACCACCATATCCTCGATATACTCTGGTGTGCAGACAATCGTTGCGAATTCCTTTTCATTCAGTTTAATGGTAATTGCATATTCTACTGCCACCAGATCTTTTTTTTGAGTAAAATGCCCATTTTGAAAACGAATGATCGGCCGCTGATGTTGCTGTTCCATACTATTTTCCCCCTTTCAATCAATCGAACGATCAAATAAAAAAACCGATACAGCAATATCATCATCAATTTTAAAATCACTGAACAAGTGTAAAAATTTAGCTTCCATCAATTCTTCAAGCCCTTCGGGGGGGGCCTTTGCGTATACAGCTTGAATCATTCCTGTACGCGCCCTGTGAACCATTTCTTTTCCTTCAGGCGTGCTGGCGATAAATTTTTCTGTGGGAGTAAGATTTCCATAAAGCGTCGACACAGCCATATTGTCAACAAATATTGTATGAATTCTTTCGGGCCCTTTGCCGAATAGGTCTTTTCGTAACTTCCTGATAATATCATTGAACATGTGGATTTTTTTCATATCATTTCCTCGATTCATTTAGCAGAATAGTCTAACATTTTTATTACAGGCATTGTATTACATGCTATTTTACTTTATACTAAAGTAAGAATTGATGAGATTCTAGTACGTGATTGCTAGGTTCTTATCGCCTACATGTAATAGTAAGTATGGATTGGTTCTTTAGCAAGTCCTGTTAAGAAACTATTCCACCATGAAAATTGCCGCTTACGCCGGTTTTTTTCATGGTGGATTTTTATCTTTGTTTAAGAAAGGGGACGTGAATATGTCTATTTCAATTAACGGCAAGCCCTTTGACTTCGCAGAGGGGTCAACATTAATCCAAATTATAAATGCGAATAAAATAGAACATCCGCAAATATGTCATTTGCCAGAAGTGGATCCAATTGAAACTTGTGATACATGTATCGTGGAAGTAAACGGTGAATTAATGCGAGCCTGTTCTACAAAAGCAAGAGACGGTATGAATATAGAGCTGGCTTCACCGCGTGCAAAAGAAGCACAGACAGAAGCGATGGATCGGATACTCGAAAACCATTTACTGTATTGCACCGTATGTGACAACAATAATGGCAACTGCAAGGTGCACAATACAGTTGCACTGATGGAGGTCGAGCATCAAAAGTATCCTTACGAGCCAAAATGTTCAAAGGACGCAGTGGATTTCACCCATCCATTTTACCGGTATGATCCGAATCAATGTATCGCCTGCGGTCAATGTGTGGAAGTCTGCCAGAACTTGCAAGTGAACGAGACGTTATCAATTGACTGGGAACGGGATCGCCCAATTGTTCTTTGGGACGGCGGAGCAAAAATCAATGAGTCTTCATGCGTTGGCTGTGGACATTGTATAACAGTTTGTCCATGTAATGCTTTGATGGAAAAGACGATGCTCGGAGAAGCCGGCTTTATGACGAAAATGGATGACGAATTGATGGAACCAATGATTGACTTGATCAAAGATGTGGAGCCTGGCTATAGCAGCATTATGGCAGTATCCGATGTAGAGGCCGCAATGAGAGAGTCTAAAATCAAAAAAACGAAAACCGTCTGTACATTTTGCGGTGTCGGCTGTTCATATGAAGTATGGACGAAGGATCGTAAAATATTAAAGATCCAACCGGTTTCTGATGCGCCGGTGAATCAAATTTCCACATGTATCAAAGGGAAATTTGGTTGGGACTTCGTTAATAGCGAGGAACGGATTACATCGCCGCTCATTCGAAAAGGTGATGAGTTTGTCGAAGCTTCTTGGGAAGAAGCATTAGACTTGGTCGCCTCAAATTTAGGGAAAATCCGTAAGAAGCATGGCCGAGATGGTATTGGTGTGATTTCTTCTTCGAAAATTACCAATGAAGAAAACTATGTTATACAGAAATTTGCACGGCAAGTATTCAAGACGAATAACGTAGACAATTGCTCTCGTTATTGTCAGTCACCTGCGACAGACGGATTGTTCCGTACGGTCGGAATGGGTGGGGATGCAGGAACGATTAAAGATATTGCGGAAGCCGGACTTGTCATTATTGTCGGGGCAAATCCCGCAGAAGGTCATCCCGTTCTTGCTACGCGTGTCAAACGAGCACATAAATTGCATGGTCAAAAACTGATTGTCGCGGATCTTAGAAAGCATGAAATGGCGGAGCGCGCGGACATCTTCATGACGCCGCAGCAAGGAACAGACCAAGTGTGGTTGATGGCTGTTACGAAATATTTAATCGATCAAGGTTGGCACGATCAGAAATTTATTGATGAAAACGTCTTGCATTTTGAAGATTTTAAAGAAGTGCTCGACCGATATACTTTGGATTATGCTGTAGACGTAACCGGTATTTCGAAAGAAGTATTGATAAAAACAGCCGAAATGATCCGTGATGCAGATGGAACATGTATATTGTGGGGAATGGGTGTTACACAAAATACAGGTGGCTCTGATACATCAGCAGCGATCTCGAATTTGCTGCTCGCATCAGGAAATTATCGACGTCCGGGAGCAGGGGCTTATCCTTTGCGCGGTCATAATAACGTGCAAGGTGCATGCGACATGGGAAGTTTGCCAGGTTGGCTGCCGGGTTATCAGCATATTACAGATGACGCAGCGAGAGAAAAATTTGAACGTGCTTATGGCGTGGAAATAGAAGGCAAGCCAGGCCTCGATAATATTCAGATGCTTCATTCGATTGATGAAGGCGTTATGAAAGGTATGTATATTGTCGGAGAAGATATGGCACTTGTTGACTCCAATGCGAACTATGTGCACGATGTATTATCAAAGCTGGATTTCCTGGTAGTACAAGATATTTTCTTCTCACGAACAGCGCAATATGCCGATGTGATTTTACCGGCTGTTCCTTCACTTGAAAAGGACGGAACATTTACGAATACGGAACGACGTGTTCAGCGTCTATATAAAGCACTGCCGAATAAAGGTGACTCGCGTCAGGATTGGTGGATCATTCAAGAGGTAGCAAATCGTCTAGGCGCAAACTGGAATTATACGCATCCTAGCGATATTTTTGAAGAAATGACGAGCTTGAGCCCGATTTTCGCTCAAGCGTCTTATGAAGAGCTAGAAGGATGGGGAAGTTTCCTTTGGGGCAGCCTGGATGGGGAGAGTACACCTTTGTTATATACAGATGGATTTAATTTTCCGGATAAAAAAGCCCGTTTTGCTTTATCCGATTGGGTAGTGCCGGTTAAGTTCCCGGATGAATATGATCTTCATATTAATAACGGACGGATGTTGGAGCATTTCCATGAAGGGAATCTGACGAATAAATCAGAAGGAATTCAAGAGAAAGTTCCGAATATTTACGTTGAAGTATCACCAGAATTAGCGAAAGACCGCGGCGTGGTATCCGGTACATTTGTACGTCTCATTTCACCGTATGGTGCGTTGAAGCTACCGGCACTTGTCACAGATCGAGTACAGAAAAATGAGCTGTTCCTGCCGATGAACTCTGTAGAGAAAAAGTCTGCCATCAATTTTCTAACTGGTCCGGCAACCGATCAACGGACGAATACACCAGCTTACAAGCAGACAATGGTACGTATGGAAGTTTTACCTCAAGAAGGTGAGAATCCATTGCCGAAGAGCAATCACCGTGATAAGAAAAGGCATCCGCAAAACGGAGTGGAAGTAGAGCGTAAGTGGAAAAGGCCGGGGTATGTGCAATTAACAGATCAATGAATCGGGAGGTGAATGGGAATGGCAACACCGATTACTTCTATTAAACAAACCGAACGGACGGAAATTGAAGTTCAAGAAGAAAAATTAGCTGAACTGCAAAAGTTACTAGCAGAGCAAGAAGATTCTATCCAGAAAATAATGGAAATCACCGGTGAATTGCATGATATCGGTGCCTTAGATGCTTTGCAAGCCATGCTTCAAGCAAAAGAAAAAATTGCAGGGATAGCGGTCGGTCAAGTGTCTAGAGAGCCGGTCACCAATATGTTGAATAACTTAATGGCCGCAGCCGGCACTCTAACTGCAATTGATCCGGCCACGATCCAAAAACTATCTCAAAGCGTGCAACGTGGTTTGCATGAAGCAGAGTTGGGTAATGGAGAAAACCAAAAAACCGGAGCCTTGCAATTAATGAAGTCCTTAAACGATCCCGACATCAACCGTGCCCTGACATTTGGCATGAACTTCCTTAAAGGAATGGGAAAAGGATTGAATGAACCAGCCGAATAACAAACCTTTGCGAAAAAGCGCCGAATCCTTCATACTGTAAAGAAGAGTCACGCTTCATTAGAATAGGTTTTCGAAAACTATACGAAGCAAAAACCTTCTCCAACTTTCTTTTATTAGATGGTTGGAGAAATTTATTGATTACAGGAAGTTGGATTGAAACCATTTACAAAGCTATACAACAACCTAGTTGATTTATCGTTGAGAGCAGCGACTTCAACGGGATTAGCGTGACAGGTGAGCCCTCCAGAAGCGACGAGGAGGCTAACCGCATGCCCCCGTGGAAAGCGTTCACTTGCAACGGAAATCAACGGTTTTCAGCAGCAATTCAACGTATCAAATCAACTTATCAAGTAGGAGATGGAGAATACATGTCAACAAGAAGTAGAATGTCAACACACCTAGCAGAACAATCATCTGCACTACAAAATATCGGAAGATTGCTCGTCCAATGCTCCGACAGACCCGGAATCGTTTCAGCGGTCTCTACATTTTTGCTGAATCATCAAGCAAACATCGTGGAATCCAGCCAATACTCGACCGACCCTGAAGGCGGAACGTTCTATCTTCGCATCGAATTCCATGCAGATAATCTCTTGGAGAAAAAGCAGGAATTAGAAAAAGACTTTCAAAAGATCGCCGATGCGTATGAGATGGAATATCGTTTTTCATACGCCGTAGAACTTAAACGCACAGCTATTTTCGTCTCGAAAGAACCTTACTGCTTGATGGAATTGCTCTGGGAGTGGCAAAATGGCGACTTAAACACGGACATTGTCGTCGTGATCAGTAATCATGAGGATGCACGAGAAATGGTCGAAGCGCTCGGAATTCCTTTTCACTACATTCCGGCGAATAAAGACATTCGTCAAGAAGTAGAGCAGCAGCAGATTCAGTTAATGGAAGAATACGACGTCGACGTCCTCGTGCTAGCGCGTTATATGCAAATATTAACACCGAACTTCGTCAGTCACTTCCCGAATCAAATCATTAATATCCACCATTCATTCTTACCTGCCTTCATCGGTGCCCGTCCTTACGAAAGAGCTTTCGGGCGAGGAGTAAAATTGATTGGCGCAACGTCACATTATGTCACAAACGATTTGGATGAAGGTCCGATTATTGAACAGGACATCGAACGCGTAGATCATCGTGATGACACAGTCCAATTAAAGAAAATTGGTCGCCAAATCGAAAGACGTGTTCTTGCGCGTGCTGTGAAATGGCATCTTGAAGATCGTATTATCGTTGAAAACAATAAAACGATTGTCTTCCATTAATAGATGAAACAACCTCTCCGGAATTTTTCGGAGAGGTTGTTTCTATTATATAGAAGGTACTTGTTAATGAATCGCCGATTTGAATGTGGCTCCATGCGTTTCTTGAGTATTCATGATGGTCAAAAATGCAGAGGGATCGATATCTTGTGCGATTTGCTTGAGCTTTGAAATCTCCAGTCTGGTCACCACAACATAGATGACATCTTTTTCATTGTCTGTATAGCCGCCTCGACCATGCAGCTTCGTAATACTTCTGCCCAGTCTCAATCGAATCGCTTCACCGAGTTCCTCATATTCATCAGAAATAATGATGACTGCTTTTGTCTCATCCAACCCTTGAATAACAATATCGATTGCTTTGGACGCGATATAGTAAGTAATGATCGAATACATCGCTTTCTCAGGACCAAGCACAAAACCAGCCCATGTAAAGATAAAGAGATTGAAGGACATAACAAATTCCCCGACGCTGTACGGAATCTTTTTCGTCAATAAAATCCCCAGAATCTCTGTACCATCCAAGGCTCCTCCATTCCGAATAATCATTCCAACACCTGCACCCAATAGTAATCCACCGAAAACAGTAGCAAGCAACGGATCCGTGACGAACGGACCGATAGTCTTTAGCGGGAACTCCACAATTGCAAGTAACGCGATGGCAAACGATGAAGAAATGAAGAAGTTCCTCCCGATATGCTTGTAGCCGAAAAATAAAAACGGAAGGTTACAGATCAATATAAGAACTCCAAATGGTACGCCTGTCAAAAAGTTCAATATGAGTGCTATACCAATAATCCCTCCATCAATGACGGAATTTGGTATGAGAAATAAATCCAATGCGACAGCGGTCAGCACAACGCCAATTGATATAAACAAATATCTCCTGATCAAATGGCCGGCTGCTTCTTTTTTATGCTGCTTGTTCATAAAATTCCCCTTTTCCGTAACTTATACTTTCTATTTTAAAGGAATCTAAAAAAAGAACAAAGTATGAAATCAAGTAAATTTATTTTTCCTCGTTCCAACGATAAGAATCATTTTTCTTCTACGGGCATACGATAATACATCATAGCCTAATTGGAGGAGAGACGTTGGATATTATTAATCAATTGCATAATTATCGCAGAGAAGAAAATGAGTTGAAGTGGGAAGGGACGTTCAAGGAATACTTGGAATTATTGAAGGAACGTAAAGAAGTTGCGCAGACTGCTCATTCACGAATTTATGAGATGATCGAAAGTGCAGGAGTTGAAAAACAAAATGGACGGAAAGTCTATCAGTTTTTCAATGAAGAATTATTTGGTTTAGAAGAGTCAATTGAACGGCTGGTAGAAGAGTATTTTCATCCGGCAGCTAAACGTTTGGACGTTAAGAAGCGTGTACTATTATTGATGGGACCAGTCAGCGGGGGGAAATCGACGATCGTTACAATGCTTAAACGCGGGCTTGAGCAATATTCACGCACGAACGAAGGAGCTGTGTATGCGATCAAGGGCTGTCCGATGCACGAAGACCCACTGCATCTCATTCCAATGCCATTGCGTGATTCATTTTTTGAAGAATACGGTATACGGATTGAAGGAAGCCTATCCCCGTTGAATAGCTTGCGTCTTGAAGAGGAATATGATGGCAAGGTTGAAGATGTTATAATAGAAAGAATTTTATTATCCGAAGATAAAAGAGTAGGAATTGGTACGTTTACACCATCCGATCCTAAATCACAAGATATTGCGGACTTAACAGGAAGCATTGATTTCTCCACAATCGCAGAATTTGGTTCTGAATCCGACCCTCGAGCGTACCGGTTTGATGGTGAATTGAATAAAGCAAATCGAGGAATGATGGAATTCCAAGAGATGTTGAAGCTTGATGAAAAGTTCCTCTGGCATTTATTGTCTTTGACGCAGGAAGGAAACTTCAAAGCAGGACGTTTTGCGTTGATCAGTGCAGATGAATTAATTGTTGCGCATACGAATGAAACGGAGTATCGATCATTCATTAGCAATAAAAAGAATGAAGCATTACATTCTCGACTCATCGTCATTCCAATTCCATACAATCTAAAAGTGAGTGCGGAAGAAAAAATTTATCAGAAAATGATTCGTGAAAGCGATATGGCGCATGTCCACATTGCGCCTCATGCGTTGCGTGTTGCCGCGATTTTCTCTGTGTTGACTCGTTTGAAAGCTTCTAAAAAGCAAGGGATTGATCGCTTGAAGAAGCTGCGTCTTTACGATGGACAGAGTGTAGAAGGCTTTAACGATGCGGACACAGAAGAATTGAAAAATGAATTTATGGATGAAGGAATGGATGGGGTCGACCCACGTTATGTGATCAACCGAATTTCCTCCGCCATTATTCGTAAAGAAGTACCTAGTATCAATGCGCTTGACGTACTGCGGTCATTGAAAGACGGATTCGATCAGCACGCGTCAATTTCTGCCGAAGACCGTGATACGTATATGAATTATATTTCCATGGCGCGTAAGGAATATGATGAAATTGCCAAAAAAGAAGTGCAAAAGGCATTTGTGTATTCTTACGAAGAGTCGGCTAAAACGCTGATGGATAACTATTTAGACAATGTTGAAGCCTATTGCAATAAAAATAAATTACGTGATCCATTAACTGGAGAAGAAGTAAATCCGGATGAAAAATTGATGCGCTCGCTTGAAGAGCAAATCGGTATTTCTGAGAATGCCAAAAAAGCATTCCGTGAAGAGATTTTAATTCGCATTTCCGCTTATGCAAGGAAGAATCAGCGCTTTGATTACCGTTCGCACGACCGCTTACGGGAGGCTATACAGAAGAAGCTGTTTGCTGATTTAAAAGACGTCGTCAAGATCACAACGACTTCTGCTACGCCAGACGAGACGCAGCTCAAGAAGATGAACGAGGTAGTGGCTCGACTGATTGATGAGCATGGGTATAATTCAGTTTCCGCCAATGAACTTTTGCGTTATGTAGGCAGTTTGCTGAATCGTTGACGAAAGAAACAAGGTCCCAGAAATAGGGACCTTGTTTTTTAGTCAATATTCAAACTTCTGCCGCATATGATAGGGAAACAAATTGTTCGAGAGATAGGCGGGGATTCGAATGGAAGAAAACCAGAAAAGTCGTTTTGTTGTCACTGAGGAAAATTGGTCTCTCCATCGCAAAGGGCATCAGGATCAGCAACGCCATCTAGATAAAATTAAAGAAGTGTTGCAAAGTAATTTGCCTGATTTAATTAGTGAAGAAAATATTATTCTTTCGAATGGAAAAGACGTAGTGAAAATACCGATTCGTTCATTGGATGAGTTCAAAATTCGTTACAACCATGAGAAGTCCAAGCACGTTGGACAAGGAAAGGGAGACAGTAAAGTTGGAGATGTCGTGGCGCAAGGAGAGCAAAAGCAAGCACAACAAGGCAACGGCAAAGAAGCGGGAGACCAACCAGGGCAAGATATCTATGAAACTGAAGTGTCGATGGAAGAGTTGGAAGAGCTTTTCTTCAAGGAGCTGGAGTTACCGGATTTGGAACAAAAAGAACAATCCGTGACGACAATTGAAGATATTGACTTTACGGATATTCGAAAAAAAGGATTGATTGGCAATATAGATAAAAAACGTACTTTACTATCTGCCATTAAACGAAATGCGATGAAAGGGAAAGCGGAAATTGCTCCGATCATAGAAGATGATTTGCGGTTTAAAACGTGGAATCCTGTTGAGAAGCCCCAATCAAAGGCAGTCGTACTTGCGATGATGGATACGAGTGGTTCGATGGGGAAATTTGAGAAGTATATGGCGAGAAGCTTTTTCTTCTGGATGACAAAATTTCTACGCACAAAATATGAAACAGTCGAAATCGAATTCATTGCACACCATACTGAAGCAAAAGTTGTGACGGAAGAGAATTTCTTCAATAAAGGAGAGAGTGGCGGGACGAAATGCTCTTCAGCTTATGAAAAAGCTTTGCAAGTGATCAAAGAATCGTATCCGCCAGCCAGCTATAATATTTATCCGGTACACTTTTCAGACGGAGAAAACATGACAAGCGATAATAGGAAATGCCTGGAGTATGTAGACGAATTACTGTCGATATCTAATATGTTCGGCTACGCAGAAGTGAATGAACACCGTAGAATGTCCACGTTAATGTCCGCGTATAAATCGATAGAGCATCCGAAATTTAATTATTACATTTTACAGAAAAACCGAGATGTTTACTTTGCACTTAAGAAGTTCTTTGAAAAGCGAACGGAGGGATTACGCTGAATGATCAGCTAGCATTAGAGCGAGCAATTGAAGAAATAACCGAGATTGCCAGTGGATTTGGTTTAGATTTTTATCAGATGCGCTATGAAGTGTGTCCTGCAGATATCCTTTACACATTCGGGGCATACGGCATGCCGACCCGCTATACGCATTGGAGTTTCGGAAAGCAATTTCATAAAATGAAACTCCAATATGACATCGGATTAAGCAAGATTTATGAGCTAGTGATTAATTCGAATCCGTGTTATGCATTTTTATTAAATACGAATAGTTTGATTCAAAATAAGTTGATCATTGCCCATGTGCTGGCTCATTGTGATTTCTTTAAAAATAATATTTATTTTTCCAAGACGCGTAAAGACATGGTGGAAAGTATGGCAGCGACAGCAGAGCGCATCGCGGAATATGAAATACGCTATGGTAAGCAAAGAGTTGAAACGTTTTTGGATGCCGTATTGGCTATCCAGGAGCATATTGATCCAAGTATCGTACGCGACATTAAACCATCCTCTTCCTCATTTGATGAGCCTATTGCGAGACGAACAGCTTACGATGACTTATGGAATTTAGATCAGCATCCTGTCCTTGGACAGCAAGCGATCGAGATGAATAAAAAGTTTCCCGAACAGCCGGAGAAGGATGTACTGCTTTTCATATTGGAAAACAGCAGAATTTTAACAGATTGGCAAGCTGATATTTTAACGATGTTGCGTGAGGAAATGCTATATTTCTGGCCGCAGCTGGAAACAAAAATCATGAATGAAGGATGGGCTTCTTATTGGCATCAACAAATACTTCGGGAAATGGATTTGACGCCCTCTGAGACGATTGAATTTGCAAAGTTGAATGCTAATGTTCTCCAACCTTCCAAGACTTCCATCAATCCATATTATCTTGGAGTGAAAATTTTTGAGGATATTGAAAAGCGATATGATTTACTTGCGCAAGGAGCAGATGGAAAAGGTGAACGTCCTATGACAGGGCGAGAAAAGATTTTTGAAGCGAGGGAAATAGAGAATGACACATCGTTCATCCGCAATTATTTGACCGATGACTTTATTAAGCAAGAGAATATGTATGTCTTTCAGAAACAGGAGAATATGTACAAAGTTTCGGATCTGCAGGCAGAGAATGTCCGAAATCAGTTGATCGGGATGCGGGTGAATGGAGGGTTTCCGTATATCGTAGTGGAAGATGGCGATTATATGAAAAATGGTGAGTTGTATCTTGTGCATCGTTACGAGGAGACGGAGCTTGATCTGCCCTATTTAGAGCACGTCCTCCCGCATATCCACCGGCTGTGGGGCCGCATTGTTCATATGGAGACGGTACTTGAGAACAAGTCACTCATATTTTCATATGATGGGCATAAAGTGTTCCGGCGATCTAAATAACGCGGAAGAGAATAGACGGACGTCTATTCTTTTTTCTATGATTAATTTAAATTTAGTAAAGTAGGGGCTTTTCATTTCGGATATCTAATGGTATTTTAGTAATACGTTAATTCTTTAGCGTATTAAAGAGAGAAAGAAAGAGGGGAAATAACATGAAGAAGTCGTTCATATTCCTGTTCGCCGTCTTACTACTAGTTATGGCAGGCTGTTCGGACAAGTCCGCTGAAGGGGATAGTCCTGCAACAAGTGCAGACACAGGGAAAGACAAAGAAGTTAAAGAGATCATCATTGGCGTGGATGATAAATTTGCACCAATGGGGTTCCGAGATGATAAAAATGAGCTAGTAGGATTTGATATCGATATGGCAAAAGCAGCGGCTGAGCATATGGGAGCTGAGGCGAAATTCCAGCCAATCGACTGGAAAACGAAAGAAACCGAATTAAGCAGTGGACGAATTGATTTAATTTGGAATGGTTATACGATTACTGATGAGCGAAAAGAAAAAGTATTATTTACAAAGCCGTACTTGGATAATAACCAAGTGGTTGTAACATTAGCGGATTCAGATATTGGAAAAGTAGAAGAGCTAGATGGGAAAGTAGTTGGCTTGCAAGCTTTGTCTTCAGCAGGACCGGCACTGGAGAGTCACCCGATCCATGAAAAATTAAAAACCGTAACCGAGTTTGCAGATAATGTATTGGCACTGACAGACCTTAAAACAGGCCGTCTCGACGCGGTCGTACTTGACGAAGTTGTCATCGACTACTATATGACAAAAGAAGAAGGAGTCTTCAAGAAACTAGATGGTTCTTTAGCGGTTGAAGAGTACGGAATCGGTGTCAAGAAAGGCAATGAAGAGTTACTCGAAAACTTGCAAAAAGCTTTAGATACGATGAACGAAGATGGCACTTCCGCTGACATCTCCACTGAATGGTTTGGAGAAGATAAAGTGCTTCGTTGATTCGAAATTATATATGTTGTATTAAAGTTTTTATATGAGTTTGCTCAGAAATCAACGGGTTCTACGTTGTACTTTGAGTGTAAGTTATTTATTTTAGCGTATATAGCAAAAAAATAGTGTATCAACTGTGTTGCAGAAATTTGAGAGTACTGACTTTCTGCAGCATTTTATAATGGAAGTCCAAGAGTTTTTAACTGTGTTTTTGGAGGAATTAAACGATGAATTTTGACTATTTTATGTCTATGCTGATCCCAATGCTCGAAGGAGCTAAAGCGACCGTCCTATTATTCGTGCTCGCTATCGTTCTTTCGATTCCACTTGGTTTTTTGCTGACACTTGCCGTAAGAAGTAGTATGAAACCAATTTCTTTTTTAGCGCAAACTTATATTTATATCATGCGTGGGACCCCATTGTTATTGCAGCTATTGTTTTTTGTCTTTGGTTTGCCACTTCTTCCGGTAATTGGGGAGTTTCTCGTGTTAGACCGGTTCGTCGCTGCCACATTGGCGTTTATTTTGAACTATGCGGCCTACTTTGCTGAAATCTTTCGCGGTGGCCTCCTATCCATTGATAAAGGACAGTACGAAGCTTCGCAAGTCCTCGGATTATCAAAATGGCAAACGACTACGCGTGTCATTCTACCGCAGATGTTCCGAGTGACGTTACCACCGATTGCTAATGAGTCTGTCTCCTTAGTAAAGGACACAGCCTTATTGTATGCAGTGGCGGTACCCGAGCTGCTCCACTACGCGCAGACCGTGGTCAATCGAGATTTTACGATCATTCCATTTTTCATTGCAGCGGGGATCTATTTATTGATTGCCTTTGCATTGACGATTGTTTTCAAGTATTTAGAGAGAAAGCTGCAATACGATTGAGGAGAGAAAATTATGTCTTTCATTGAAGTACGTAACTTAAAGAAATCATTTGGACCATTAGAAGTATTGAAAGACTTAACTTTTAATGTAGAGAAAAATGATGTTTTGGCAATCATCGGACCTTCAGGTTCAGGTAAGAGTACAATGCTTCGAAGTTTGATTCAGTTGGAGGAAGTAGAAGGGGGCAGTATTGCTGTGGATGGCGATCATCTAGTGAAGGATGGTCTTTATGCTAAATCGGCAGACAGTAAAAAAATCATCGCGAAAATGGGAATGGTATTTCAGCAATTCAACTTATTTCCGCATTTGACAGTCAAACAAAATTTAGAATTGGCACCGAAGCTTGTAAAAAAAGAACAAGCGAAAGAATATAGTGATAGAAGCATTGAATTATTAGAGAAAGTCGGTCTGGCTGACAAACGAGATGAGTTTCCTTCTAGGCTTTCGGGAGGCCAAAAACAACGTGTGGCCATCGCGAGAGCTTTGATGATGAATCCGGATATTTTATTGTTTGATGAACCGACGTCTGCATTGGATCCGCAGCTGACAAAAGAAGTACTGCAAGTAATGAAAAAGCTTGCGGAAGAACATATGACGATGATAGTTGTTACTCATGAGATGGAATTCGCGAGCAATGTCGCAAACCGAGTGATTTTTATGGATAAAGGATTGATTGTCGAAGAAGGGAACCCACAGAAAGTTTTAAAATCGCCAAAGGAACTGCGCACGAAACAATTTTTAAACTATGAATTAAGTGAATAAAAGATAAGAGTAATTTTTTTGTTTAGCCAAGCGAGGTAACTAGCGCTTGGCTAATTACAGTTTAATTATCTCTCTGCTTCTATAATTTTCTTAATTAATACATAATAATGACAAGAAGATCTTCGATTTATGGGAATTTACTTAAAATATCGAATAATGCATTGACGGATAACTTAGTAGAGTGTACGATAACGTATAATTATTGCCTTTTCTGAATATATCGACAAGGTAATAGAGAGAAAAGTATAGGGGGATTTTCTATGAAGAGACGTTGGATGACTTATGCAGCAGCGCTATTTAGTATCGTGCTCATCTTAGCTGCATGTGGAGGGAAAAAGGAGTCATCAGGTTCATCGGCAAACGATCAAAATGATGATAATGAAAAAGAGGGAGAAAAATACACGATCGGCGTGACACAAATTGTTGAACACCCATCTTTAGATTCTGCACTAAAAGGTTTTGAAAAAGCGATTGAAGATGCAGGGTTAGATGTTGAATACGATAAACAAAATGCGCAAAATGACAATAGTTCAAACTCTACGATTGCTAATAACCTGGCAGGAGCTGGAGTAGATTTGATTTTCGCCAACTCTACACCAAGTGCTCAGGCAGCGGCAAGCGCTACACAAGATATCCCAATTGTCTTTACATCTGTTACGGATGCAGTAGCGGCAGAACTGGTTGCTTCCAATGAAGAACCTGGTGGAAATGTGACGGGCACAATTGATAACCATCCTGATGCAATCTCGAACACAATGAAATTTTTGAAAGAACAAATTGGTGCCAAAAAAGTAGGTATGATCTTTAACTCTGGAGAGCAGAATTCACGTCTTCAAGTAGATCAGGTGAAAGAAATTTTGAAAGATATGGACATGGAAGTAGTCGAAGCTTCTGTTGCTACATCTGCTGACGTGAAACAGGCAGCTGAGTCATTGGTTGGTTCAGTCGACTCACTGTATATCATTACAGACAATACAGTAGTTTCGGCTTTGGAATCCGTCGTTTCTGTTGCAAATGATAATAAGATTCCGATGATGGTTGGGGAATTCGATTCAGTTGAAAGAGGAGGCCTGGGGGCTTACGGCTTCGAATACTACGATATCGGTTATGAAGCGGGTGAAATGGCAGCGAAGATTCTAAAAGGGGAAGCAACTCCTGATTCTTTACCTGTACAAGTTCCCCAGAATTTAAAATTAGTAGTGAATAAGAAGACTGTTGAAACAATCGGTCTTGAAATCCAAGACGATTGGAATGCCGAAACGGTAGAATAAGTTAGGAGATGATCTTGCATGTTTTCAGCTGTATTTGGCTCAGTTGAGCAGGGCATCATCTATGCGATCATGGCGCTCGGAGTGTATCTTACATTCCGAGTGCTTGATTTTCCAGATTTGACGGTGGACGGAAGTTTTGTGACAGGAGCAGCAGTGGCGGCCACGATGATTGTATTTGATTACCATCCACTCGTTGCAACACTAACCGCAATTGTCGTCGGTTTTTTTGCGGGATGTATAACAGGCTTATTACATACCAAAGGAAAAATCAATCCACTTTTATCCGGAATCCTCATGATGATAGCTCTCTACTCGATAAACCTTCGGATAATGGGACTGACTACTGAAAGTTCAGTAGGACGCCCGAACATCCCGCTCTTGAATGCAGAAACGATTTTCAGCAAGTTCCAAGGTTTTTGGAGCGACCTTGGAATTGATGGGGCTATAAATGGCTTCCTGTCAGGCCTGGGTATTGAACATTTACCTGCGACATGGGGCACTTTGTTCTTGATGATCTTGGTGACGATCCTGATTAAATTGATTGCCGATTGGTTTTTGCAGACGGAAGTCGGATTGGCTATACGTGCGACGGGAGATAATAAAAAAATGATTCGCAGCTTTTCCGCGAATACAGATACTCTCGTAATTTTAGGATTAGGAATTTCCAATGCATTGGTGGCATTTTCAGGCTCATTGATAGCCCAGTATGGTAAGTTCGCTGATAATGGAATGGGAATTGGAATGATCATCATAGGTTTGGCTTCTGTCATAATTGGTGAGGCGATATTCGGAACAAAAACAATTTTCCGTACGACATTGGCGGTCATCTTCGGAGCTGTCATTTATCGAATTGTGTTAGGTCTTTCCTTGCGAGTGAAGTTTCTTGACTCCGGCGATATGAAATTGATTACTGCGATCATTGTGATCGCGGCATTGATTATCCCGCAAATTTTAGAAAAGAGACGGGAAAAAGCCCGAAAAGCACGTAGACAAGCCGAGCGAATGGAAATGAAAGCAGCACAAGGGGGTCATAGGATTGTTGAAACTGGATCAAATCAATAAAACGTTCAATGAAGCTACCCCAGACGAAAAAGTGGCGCTCGACCAGATTAATCTTCATTTGCATCCTGGTGATTTTGTTACAGTAATCGGGAGTAATGGAGCAGGGAAGTCCACGATGATGAATATGATATCAGGTGCATTGACGCCTGACTTTGGTAGTATTTTCATCAACGGTAAAGACGTAACGAGATTAGCCGAGTTTAAGCGTTCGAAAATGATCGGGCGGGTGTTTCAAGATCCGATGGCAGGCACGGCGCCGACAATGACGATAGAAGAGAATTTGGCGATGGCTTATTCACGTAATAAACGTCGTTCGCTTCATCGCGGTGTAGACAAAAAGCGGAAAGAATTGTTCCGTACGTCTCTTGAAACATTGCACTTGAATTTAGAAAACCGAATGTCCGCTAAAGTGGGATTGTTATCTGGCGGGGAGCGGCAAGCGCTGTCGCTGTTAATGGCTACGTTTACTCAGCCGTCAATTTTATTGCTGGATGAGCATACGGCGGCACTAGACCCTTCTCGTGCAGAGTTGATCACGGATTTGACGAAGAGGTTAGTCGAGCATGATAAGTTGACAACTTTGATGGTAACGCATAATATGCAGCAGGCCCTGGACCTTGGAAATCGTTTGATCATGATGGATAAGGGACAGATCATATTAGAAGTGGAAGAAGAAGAAAAGCAAGGCTTGACAATTGCGAAGCTGATGGATGAATTCCAACGAATTCGTGGTGAGCAGTTGACAAGTGATGCTGCGTTGCTATCTGTATAAATAAGAAATAGCCCCTATCCATGGATAGGGGCTATTTCAATCTTGGTCAAGCAAGTTGAGCAATATGTTTTTTGATTTCGTAGACCCAATTGAAAGGATCGTTTTCTTTGCCTGTTTGGATATTTGTCAGTGTGTCGTACAGTTTTTTTGAAAGCTCTCCAGTTTCTCCATTGCCGATGATCATTTTATAGCCATCCCAATTCAGTTCGCCTACTGGAGAGATGACAGCGGCTGTTCCAGTACCGAAAACTTCTTCTAGCTGCCCATTTTCATAGGCATTTCGAATTTCGTCCATCGAAATTTTTCGTTCGGCCACAGGTACATCCCAATGACGCAGTAGCTGTAGGATAGACTTCCGTGTGATACCTTCCAGAATACTGCCGTTGATTGCAGGCGTCACGACTTCTCCATTGATTTTGAAGAAAATGTTCATGCTGCCGACTTCCTCTACGTACTTACGTTCCACACCGTCTAACCAAAGCACTTGTGAGTAGCCTTGTTGGTCGGCTACTTCTTGCGCTTTTAATGCGGAAGCATAGTTGCCCGCTGTTTTCGCGCTTCCTGTTCCGCCTTTTGTGGCGCGAACAAATTCATTTTCAACCAGAATCTTTATAGGATGGATTCCCTCTTTATAATAAGAACCTACCGGAGAAAGAATCATGAAAAATTGATATTTCTTTGCCGGTGCTACGCCAAGGAAAGCTTCCGTTGCAATTACAAATGGTCGAATATATAATGAAGTCCCATCGAGAGTCGGAATCCAATCTTTGTCGATTTGCAGAAGCTGGTTTAGTGCGTATAGGGCATTCTCTTCATCGATTCGCGGCATGCACAAACGATCCAATGAATAATTGAGGCGTTTCATATTTTCTTCAGGACGGAACATACGGATCGTTCCTTCTTCCGATTTATATGCTTTCATTCCTTCGAAAACTGTTTGCCCATAATGGAAGACGATAGCTGCAGGATCAAGCGTCAGTGGTGCATAGGGTACGATACGGTGACTGTGCCAGCCTTTGCCTTCCTCGTAATCTACGATGAGCATGTGATCCGTAAATGTTTTCCCGAAAACTAAAGTTGCTGGATCTGGCTTTTCTTTTTTGCTTTGTGTAAGTTGTATTTGCATAGGTACTCTTGTCATAATCATCAGATCTCCTCTGGATGTAGAATATTCCGAAAAATCTTTCGAATAGAATCATTATACTGCTTTTTCAGAAAAAATAAAGTGAAAAATTTGTCGAATTTGAAAAGTATATAAAAAGGAGTTAATTTAGTATGAAGAAAATCATTATTATCGGTGCGGGGATCGTCGGAATTTCTGCTGCGTATCATCTATCCAATCAAGATGTGGAAGTCATTGTAATCGATCGACAGGAACCAGGGCAAGCGACGAGAGCGGCGGCAGGCATTATCTGTCCTTGGGCTTCGCAGCGACGAAACAAGGCATGGTATGCACTAGCAACAGCAGGAGCAGCCTATTATCCCGAGTTGATTCGATCACTGGAAGAGGAAGGAGAAACTGAAACAGGATATAAGAAAGTTGGAGCCTTGGCTATCCATACCGAGCGTGAACGTTTACATAAGAAAATAGATTTATTGGAATGGCGCAAAAAATCATCTCCCGAAATCGGAGAAGTGGAGTTATTGGACATGACGCAAACGGCGAAATATTTCCCTGCGCTCTCAGACGAATATAGTTCTGTTAGAATCACAGGGGCTGCCAAAGTGGATGGCCAGGCGTTGCGCGAAGCCTTAGAGCGAGTCGTGGTAAAAAGAGGGGTGCAGTTGATTAAAGGTTCTGCCGTTCCTTACATGACAGGTGGGAGTGTCAGTGGTGTCATCGTTAGAAATCAGATAATCGAAGGGGATCAAGTCATTTTAGCTGCAGGTGCATGGGCCAGTGAATTTACAGAGCCTTTAGGGAAGAAGCTGCTAGTCTATGGCCAGAAAGCGCAAATCCTTCACTTGCAGACATCATACAAATCATCAGGGGATTGGCCGGTCATCATGCCACCTGCCACACAATATATCGTGCCTTTTGAAGATGGGAAATTTGTTGCAGGGGCAACACATGAAAATACAGACAATTTTGATACTCGGCCAACAGCTGGTGGTATACTAGAAGTATTGACGAATGTTTTACCGGTGGCGCCGGGTTTGAAGGAAGCTGAAATTGCTGAGGTTAGAGTTGGAATTCGACCACACACACCGAATTTCATGCCGGTCATTGGCCGATTGCCCGATCATCCGATGATTTGGGTAGCCAACGGACTCGGGTCTTCAGGCTTAACAGTGGGCCCGTTCGTCGGTAAATTGTTGTCCCAGTTGGTGTTGGATCAACCGACGGGATGGAATCTGGAAAGCTATCAGGTCGAACAAATCATTGCTGAAGAACATTGAACAAATGATAGAGTATGTTTATCTTTGGTATGGGGGGTAAAGTTATTGAACGGTAAAGGGGGAACTCAGATGAGAAGATATGTATCTTATTCGGAAGAAGTCAAAGAAGCGATGAAATATGGCAAACCTTTAGTTGCGTTGGAGTCGACAATCATCACATATGGAATGCCTTATCCAGAAAATGTGAAAGCTGCACGTGAGGTTCAGCAGATTATTCGTGAAAACGGAGCAGTACCTGCCACGATTGCAATCATGGACGGCAAGATTAAAATAGGGTTGTCGGATGAAGAGCTGGAACGTTTCGGAGATAGCAAAGGGGTTATCAAAGCGTCCAGAAGAGATATAAGTTATCTTATCGCTACCAAGCAGCCTGGCGCTACGACTGTAGCAGCATCTATGTTTTTCGCGGATTTGGCGCGTATACGTGTATTCACGACAGGTGCAATTGGTGGGGTTCATCGTGGTGTCGAGGAGACGATGGATATTTCTGCGGACTTAGAGGAATTTGCCTGTACGAGTGTAGCGGTCGTTTGTTCAGGGGCTAAATCTATACTTGATTTAGGTAAGACACTCGAATACTTGGAGACTAAAGGAGTACCAGTAATGGGCTACCGTACGGATATTTTTCCTGCTTTTTATACGAGAGGCAGCGAACATCGTGTAGACTATCAAGTGGACGATATCGAATTAATGGCGGAAATGCTGCGTGTCAAATGGAATCTCGGTCTAGAAGGCAGTGCGATAATTGCCAATCCAATTCCGGAAGAATATGCGATGGATCAGCTCCATATGGATCAGCTTGTATCGAATGCGTTGATTGAGGCGAAACAATTAGGCATAAGCGGTAAAGAACTTACCCCGTATATGTTGAAGAAAGTCCAAGAGTTGACGGACGGAAAAAGTTTGGATGCGAATATCGCATTGGTGAAATCGAATGCGGCACTGGCTGCAAAATTAGCTGTTAGTTTCAATGGCAATTAAATTAGATAGGTTGTGTAAAGTTGAAAGTAGTATCTTGGAATGTCAATGGCATACGGGCTTGTGTGAAAAAAGGCTTCAATGACTTTTTTGAGCAAATAGAAGCGGATATTTTCTGTGTCCAGGAAATCAAATGCCAGGAAGGGCAAATTGAACTGCCGTTTGAAGGATATGAACACTATTGGAATTATGCGGAGAAAAAAGGGTATTCCGGTACGGCTGTTTTTACGAAGCAACGACCGCTTTCTGTCCAATATGGATTGAATGGGAAAGATAGCGAAATGGAAGGCCGTGTACTGACGCTAGAGTTTGAAGAGTTTTACTTAGTAAACTGTTATACTCCGAATTCACAGAGAGACTTGGCACGTCTTTCCTACAGATTAAAATGGGAAGATGAAATGCTCGCTCATTTAACAGAACTTGACGCACAGAAACCTGTTATTTACTGTGGGGATTTGAATGTTGCACACGAAGAGATTGATATTTGCAATGTGAAATCCAACTATGGCAATTCAGGGTTTACGAAAGAAGAGCGTGCGAAGATGACACGTTTGCTTGATTCGGGATTCATTGATACGTTTCGCTATTTGCACCCTGACCAAGAAGGGGCTTATACGTGGTGGTCCTATATGCGGGATGTCAGAGCCCGTAATATTGGCTGGCGAATTGACTATTTGCTCATTTCAAATCGTCTTCAGTCCGCTCTTCAAACTAGTGAAATCCATGCAGAGATCTTAGGAAGTGATCATTGTCCAATTTCTGCAGAGTTTGTATTTGAATGAAAAAAGAGCAAGTGCAACAGCACTTGCTTTTTTAGTCATGAAGTCTTTGGATCTTGAGATATGATTCGATTTTTTCCTGCATACATTCCGCTTACGAATACCAAGAATGCGATAAACATGAATGCATAGAGCGGAGTTGTCCAAGATCCTGTCCAGTCGTGCAAATAACCGAAAAGAACAGGACCGACCGCTGCAAGTAGGTATCCGACGGACTGTGCCATGCCGGAAAGAGAAGCGGCTTCTTCTGGTGTGCTGGTCCGCAATGTGAAGAACATCATCGATAGACCAAATGCGGAGCCTCCACCTAGTCCGATGAAAATCATCCATAACGCAGTCAAGTTTTCGCTGCCAAATTGCACGCCGGCATATCCGATAAAATAACATGCAAATATAGCGACGACAAGCACGCGTTGATTTTTCAATCTATCTGCAATCATCGGTATGATAAACAACATAGGTAACTGTGCGAATTGGACCAGAGACAGCATCCAGCCGGCTGCTTCGTTCGATAAGCCGGTCGTCTGAAGAACCACGGGTATCCAGGAGGAAGTTGTATAGAACAAAAAGGATTGGAAGCCCATGAAAAAAGTGACGCTCCAGGCAATTGGCGAACGCCAAAGCGGAGTTTTCGGACGTGCATTCAAGTCATTCGTTACTTCTTTTTCGGTTTCCGGTTTTTTTCGGATTTGCGGAATCCACACGATGATAGCTATAAATGTAATGACACCCCAGATGCCGAGCGCACCTTGCCATCCATATGTAGTGTTATTGGCAATGGGTGCAGCGATCCCGGACGCGAGTGTTGCGGATATATTCATGGAAACGGAATACAAGCCTGTCATCAATCCGATATGTAATGGAAAACTCAGTTTCAGCAAGCCGGGAAGTAGAACATTCGCAAAAGCGATGCCTACACCTATTAAAAATGTACCAATTAGTAGTAAGCTGCTAGATCCTACAGAGCGCAGAGTAATACCTGCCATTAGTACAATCAACGAATAAAAAAGAGTGGGCGCCATGCCGTATTTTTTTGATATACGAGGCACGAATGGTGAAACAATAGCAAAAGCGAGCAACGGAATCGTTGTCAAGAAGCCCGCTAGCGAATTGGATATTTGCAATTGGTCTCGAATGGTCCCGATAATAGGTCCTACAGATGTCAGTGGTGATCGAATCGTTGCGGCGATAAATAGAATGCCGGCTAACAGGATCCACTGACTCTTTGGAAAATGTAAATGTTTGTTCGGTCGTACGTTTTTTGAATTCAAAATAGTGAAGCCTCCTATTAATGAAGATCGATCCAAGAAGTATATGGCTATAAGAACAGAAAGGAGATCTCCTAGTGGAATATTTACTCATAGTCTTCGTAAATGTTATCACACCGATGCTAATTTTATTAGCAATTGGGGTTGTTTTGCAAATAAAATTTACTTTTAACGTTAAGGCGTTAGGGAATATCTTAACGTATTGTCTCATCCCGGCTGCTGTATTCATGAATTTATACCATACGGTGATCAATGTGAAAGTCTTGCTGGATGTTTTATTTTTTGTTGTATTATTCAGTACTTCGCTGATTGTCATAGGTCATCTATTCAGTAAAATGCTGCGTCTAAACCGCCAGCAATCCGCAGTAATGAAAAATAGTATTGTCCTCATTAACTCTGGTAACTATGGATTGCCGGTCAGCCAATTGGTTTTCCATGCAAATCCGCTCGGTGTCTCAATTCAAATTGTCTTGATCGTCTATCAAAATCTCCTGACGTATTCCTATGGTTTATATAATCTAGTTTCTGCGACACAATCAGGAGCGGCCATTCTGAAACAATTTATTAAGATGCCGATCATTCATGCACTTTGGCTCGGGGGATTTCTGAACTTGGCAAACATCCAATTACCTCTCTTCGTTGAATTGCCGATCGAACATTTATCCAACGCGTTCATCGCGATTGCGCTCATTACATTAGGCGCACAATTAGCGCAAATAAAAGTGAAGGCGCTATGGAATCGACTGATTTTCCTTAGCGCATTTGGGCGCCTCATTCTTTCACCGACTGTTGCGCTTCTTTTTATCTTACTGTTGAAGATTGACGGTGTCACAGCCCAGTCTTTATGGATCGCAAGTTCATTCCCGACGTCAAGGAACAGTTCCACTCTGGCATTGGAGTATGACATAGAGGCTGAACTGGCAGCGCAAATTGTCTTGTTCACTACTGTGATCAGCAGCTTTACAGTCGGCTTGGTGATTTATTCGTCCTCTATCATTTTTATTTGAGTAATGGGAAAAAAGAGAGTGGAATAGCAGTCATTGCTTTTTGTTACGCCTCGACTGAAGTTATGATACATATTTTTTTGACAGGAATATGTCCAAGCTCCAAAAGGAAAGGATCCAATGAGTTTAATTGGAAGAATTAAGTATTGAAATGTTGTCGAATCATGCTATACTATTACCATTCAGTTAAATAGAACTCATATAATCGCGGGAATATGGCCCGCAAGTTTCTACCGATCTACCGTAAATGGGTCGCCTATGAGGAGTATGAAAAGCAGATTTCTTTGTCGTTCGACAGGAAAATGCTTTTTCATCTTTAAAAGCGTAGATGCCGCTCTCTCATAGTTTATATGGGGAAATGGCATGTACGCTTTTTTTATTCGTACATTTGAAGGGAGCAAAACACAAGTGGAGTTGTTAAAAGAAAAGATTCGACAAGAAGGTAAAGTATTATCGGAAGAGGTATTGAAAGTCGATTCGTTTTTAAATCATCAAATCGATCCAGTACTGATGCAGGAAATCGGGAAGGAATTCGTTGCGCGGTTTAGTGACCAGAACATCACAAAGATCGTCACGATTGAATCTTCAGGAATTGCTCCTGCCACGATGGCTGGCCTAATTTTAGGTGTACCTGTCGTCTTTGCGAGAAAACGAAAATCTCTTACATTGACGGATCATCTCTACTCCGCAAAAGTACATTCATTCACGAAAAATGAATCAAATGATATTTCGGTTTCTAAAGATTTCATTTCCAATGAAGACACCGTGTTGTTGATCGATGATTTCTTAGCGAATGGACAAGCAGCACTCGGATTAATAGATATTGCAGAACAAGCAGGCGCAAAAATCGCTGGTGTAGGTATTGTCATTGAAAAAGCATTCCAACCAGGCGGGGAATTAATACGTAAGGCCGGGATTCGACTGGAATCATTGGCGGAACTACAGTCCTTGCAGGATGGAAAAGTGCAATTCGTCGGGGAGGAAACCTTCTAATGAAAACTACCTTGCTTGGTTTTCAACATTTACTAGCTATGTATGCTGGAGCTGTATTAGTCCCTCTGATCGTTGGGAACGCTATCGGTTTGACACCAACACAGCTGACGTATCTCGTGTCGATTGATATTCTGATGTGCGGAATTGCAACGATTTTACAAATTTCGCGTAATAAATATTTCGGTATTGGCTTGCCTGTTGTGCTCGGCTGTACGTTCACGGCAGTCGGCCCAATGATTTTGATTGGAAATGAATATGGGATTTCGGCTATTTACGGTGCGGTCATCGCTTCTGGAGTGATTATCTTTTTCATCAGCCGGTTTTTTGGAAGCTTAGTTCGTTTCTTCCCTCCAGTTGTGACAGGTTCGGTCGTGACAATTATTGGAATTACATTGATTCCAGTTGCGATAAATAATATGGGTGGCGGTCAAGGGGCTGCTGATTTTGGCTCACTGACGAATATTGGTTTGTCATTTGGTACCTTGTTGTTTATCGTGCTGATGTATAGATTCTCTACAGGTTTCTTGCAGTCGATTGCGATCTTGCTTGGATTGGTAGGAGGTACTGTGGCGGCTGTATTCTTAGGCATCGTGGACTTTTCAAATGTACAAGATGCTTCCTATGTGCATATGGTGCTTCCGTTTTACTTAGCGACACCAACTTTTCACTTGTTGCCGATTGCAATCATGACGTTGGTTGCAATGGTTTCATTAGTAGAGTCGACAGGTGTGTATTTCGCGCTTGGAGACATTTGTGATGAAGAGATTGATAAAAGTAAACTGGAAAAAGGTTACCGTGCAGAAGGATTGGCTTCTGTCATCGGTGGAATTTTCAATGCCTTTCCATATACGACGTTTTCACAAAATGTTGGTTTAATGCAGTTGTCAGGTGTCAAATCACGCCGCGTCATTTTAGTGACAGCGGTCATGCTGATTTCATTGGGCTTCTTACCGAAAGTTGCAGCACTTGCTACAATCGTCCCGAATGCTGTCCTTGGAGGGGCGATGGTTGCGATGTTCGGAATGGTGGTCGCTCAAGGAATTAAAATGCTGAGCCCAGTCATATCGAAATCTCAGGACAATGCGATGATCGTTGCGTGTTCGATTGGAATTGGTCTAGGGGTCTCAGTTGTACCGGATCTGTTTGCAAAATTGCCAGACAGTGTGCAAATTTTAACGAGTAATGGGATTGTGTTAGGGAGTTTAACTGCGATTTTCTTAAATATCATCTTCAATATGGTGCCTTCGGGAAAGAAGCAGACAAAACAGAAAGCTAGTGAAACGAAGACACAGCCAGTTACGATGAAAGAAGGTCCTTCTTCCGTATTGGTAAGTGCTTCTGTTCAAAGTGAATAAGTGAAAAATGTATAACCAATAAAAGAGGCTGGGACAAAAGGGTTCAAAACGATAAAAAACCGAACAATTACAAAACATTCCAACGAAGTTTTGTAAAATTGTTCGGTTTTTTCTAATGCAAAGGTATTGCAGACTTGGAGCTGCCTATGGGATTTCCGCTGCGGGCAGGGACGCTTTCCGCGGGGCGCAGGTGAGCCTCCTCGTCCGCTTCGGAAACCGGTGCTCCTAACGCTTCGCTTATACTCGCAAAAGCCGTTCTTCGTTACGGCTTTTCCTGCGGGGTCTCACCATTTGCGCTACATTCCGCAGGAGTCGCCCTGCCCTCCGCTTCAATCCCGATTTTTCGTGTACAAGGCAGTTTGATAGCAATTTTACATAATTGTAAACCCTGAAATACGGAGTAAGCACCGAGTTTCTATGCTTTATAATTGAACATAGCCAAACTTTCTGTATTTGGGACAAAGGCAACTGCCCTACCGAACAAAACGTAGGATTTGCCCGGAAGGCAGGGCGACTCCGGGAGGATCAGCGTGTGTCTTGAGACCCTGGACTGAGCGAAAGCCGTAGCGAAGGACGGCTTTTGCGAGTAAAAGCGAAGCGTTAGGAGCACGTGCTGTATAATTTCTGCAAAGAAGCGCAGAAATTATACAAATCGAACCCTTCGCTGTTCGATTGGCTCAAGCCACGCCCTCCGGAAAGCGTCCCGGCCTGGAGGGCAAATCCCTAACCGCACACTAAGTAACCCGAACCTTTTTGTGTTTTTTGCGATCGTTCGTCTTTCATTATGAACAAATTAGTTTTGTCCCAGCCCCTTTTTTATTGGTAAAAATATCAGGGGGGTAAGTGGCTGGTATGGTATAATTATGGAAAGGTTCGACTTTTGAATTAACTTCTGTCTTTCCTTAGGACTAAAGCAGAGGAGGATGAAAATGGAGGATATAAATTGGTTGAAACAAGCTATCTCTAAATTAGATGAGCAAGAAGCAAAGGCGCTATTGCATGTGTTGCTAGTGCGTTCTGAACAGCATGAAGAAAATGAACTGAGCGAAATACTGCAGTCGGTGAAAGAATCATTGCGTCGTCTTTCAAAAAATGATGGGAAAATAGAAGGTCTGGAGACTGTACATATTGTGTTCGGAGATTCTACGGGAGGGAGTTTAAAAGCTTCATTTCGTGAAACTTCATACGAATTAACAGAGGAGATTATCGTATTGTCCGACAACTTTTCGGTCGGTCCTATAGAATCCCTTCATACAAGAAAAGGGCTTGAATCTCGTTTTCAATGGTTTAAGGAGAATTATCATCCGTTCTTCGATGATTTTGAACAGTATAAAGCAGGTATGGTAAAAGCGGTTGAGAAAATAAAAGCAATAACACCTGATCAACAGGTCGTTATTTGGACCGGTGAGAACGCTGCAGAGCAAACAGGGTTACGCATCGTACTTTATTTATTGGACAAGAAACCAAATAAAGTCCTAGAGCTCAATACATTTAAAGCTTTCCATGAAAACTTTATGTATTCGCAACTTGAAGAGGAGTTGTTTCCTCGTACATCTGGCGAACTGACTCCCGAGCGACTTCTGCTATTCTATGAACAATTTGAACTTAGACCAATGCGTTTAGCGAAACGGCATGCGCTTTGTGACGAAGGGAAGAACTTATTGCGAATGGAAAGTCTTTTGAGAACATGGGAGCATGGGGAACTGTGGCACTCAAATGTCGATCGAGACGATGATATCATTATTCGTTGTGCAAAGTACCTGCATAAAGAACAAAGTACATATAATTTTATGAAATCAGCTCGCTTGATTGGCGAAGTGATCGGTCATATGCAGCAATATACGGGAGATGAGTGGATAGAATTTCGACTCCGAGCGTTGATTTCCAAAGAAGTTTTTGTATACAGAGGGGATCTTCAGGCAATGCGGCTATATGAAGTAAAATTAAATGAAGAGTTCCTGCGTTGAGTTTCATAAAGTACTGAATTTTTTTAATACGAAATAATTAGGAGGAAATATCATGACAAAACATAAGATTTATACAATGAGTGTTGCAAAGGTCTATCCCCATTATATTGTGAAAGCGGAGAAAAAAGGGCGTACCAAATCAGAAGTCGATGAAATCATTCGTTGGTTGACAGGATACAGTCAAGAAGAGTTTGAAGTACAACTGGAAAACCAGACAGACTTTGAGACCTTCTTCGCGGAAGCTCCTCAATTGAATCCTGCAAGGGCTTTGATCAAAGGAGTAATCTGTGGTATTCGAGTGGAAGAAATTGAAGAACCGATAATGCAGGAAATCCGCTATTTGGATAAGTTAATCGATGAGTTGGCAAAGGGAAAAACGATGGAGAAGATTTTGCGGAAAGGATAATTAAAAGCTAGGGATAGTGATTTTTAATTGTGCTTTCTTTTGTTAGGAATACAGGATCTGTAAAGAAGTAACGTCATATTTTATGAAAATTATTAAAATCGAAAATGACTGAGGTGAAAATTATGGTGTTTAAAAAAGTTTCACTCCATATGATATGGCCAACCTTATTTTTTATCGTACTTGTTTCCAACTTTGCATTATACCGTTCTTCTTTGGGAATCAGCATATTGCCGGCTAATACCAATCCTGTGGTTCTTGGTTCACTAATTGACCTAACCATTGTAGCCCCGATTTTATTTTTAGCTTGGCAACGAAAATTAAGTTGGAAGTCTCTTCTTACCTTGATGGCAGGAGGACTGATCGTCGCACGATTTATGATTCCGATGCAATATCTAGCCCCCTTTAAGACGCTTACACTAGTAGGTTTTGTTATGGAGGGTGCGATCGTTTTACTCGAGGTATTATTGTTGTTCACTCTCTTTAACTATTTACCTGAAATCATCCGCATTGTAAAGAAGAATCCAATTCCGCTTTTATTCTCTTTTTCAAATGCGGTAGAGCAAAAAGTAAGAAAACATCCGATTATACAAGTTATATGTTCCGAAATGCTTATGTTCTATTATGCTTTTAGTCTTTGGAAAAAAGAACCTAAGTATAAAGAAAATACGTTTACTCTCTATAAAAATTCAAGTTTAATAGCATTTCAAGTGATGATGATCCACGCCATCGTGGTGGAAACACTGGGTGTTCATTGGTGGTTGCATGATAAATCTTTGATTTTATCGCTAATATTGTTAGTTTTAAATATATATTCTGTTGTTTTATTTTTAGGCGATATTCAGGCAATGCGCTTTAATCCCCTGCAAATTGAAAATGATCGTATGTATGTTTCATTGGGATTAATGAAACGTATGGAAATAAGGTGGGAGGACATCGAAGAGGTAATAGAAGATCGTTCTATATTGGAAAAAAAGCTGTCAAAGAACACTATTGATTTTGTGGCCCGCGATTTTGAGAAGACTTATCCAGATGTCATAATAAAATTAAAGCATCCAGGAGAAGCAACTTTGCTAATGGGCATAAAGAAAAAATATGAGCAAGTTGCTATACGAGTGGATGACTCAGTCAAATTTAAAGAAGTATTAAGAACAAAATTATAAGCCAAAAGCATTAATACTGATCTGCCGGCGTTTCCGAGATAATATATTTAACTGAACTTAAAACTATGAACTGTAGATGCGGTAGTAAATCTCCCGCAAATGGTCGTGCTTGTTGGACAAAATTATACCTGAAGCGGATCGGAGTACAATGTTAATCTAATCAAGAAAGGATTGATTAACGATGAGTGTTCACCTTTTTAATTTCTTGTTTTATATTTTCCCGACAATCATTTTTGTCATTGCTTTAATTGGGATTGGATGGAGTGTGAGGAAAAGTAAGAGATATTTGATCGGTTATATTCTACTCTTGCTAGGTGCGGGAACCCATTACTATGGGTTACTAATCGTGCGGGCATGGGATGGGATGGCAATATCCCTGTTTTTGGGGGGTGGCTCTATTTTACTTGGTTTGTTAGTTCTTTTTATAACTTTAATTTATACGAAACTGGCAGCTAAACTAGTTTAAAATAAAATCCTCGTTCAACAGTAGTATCTGTGGCAGATCATTGGTCAAATATTTGTGGGTAGTTTCATCCTTTTATTATGTAGTGCAAAATTTATTAGGAAAGGAAACTGCGTAATGAATCTAATCATCGTGTTGTTCAGCTCCATACCTAGCTTGTAAGTAGCTCTATAATCCTTTGAGGCACCTTGCAAGCTTGGGTTGATCAAAGGAGCTGAATATATGTGAAAGACCGGTCAAGAGCGTATACTCGCCACCAACGCGAGCGAATTATTAAAAAGAAAGTATCGATTTTACGGGATATTCTTGGATACGAAGAACGGCATTTGCCCATTCGGGGGACCTTAAGCAAAGGAAAAGTACACTGTTCATGCAAGCTTTGTCGATATGAGCAAGTTCATGGTATACCTAAAGCCAAACATCGGGTGATATGGGAGGCGATGGAGAAGGAAATGGACATCTAGTCAATAAAGAACTGCCCGAAAAGTCAGGTAGAACCGACCGTTCGGATAGTTCTTTTTATTATTATCTTAACTTTCAACTCTATGCTGTTCATATCGATGCTGTGCCGTCGCGCGCGTCAGTTCATCTAGCAATTGCGGGTCAATTACTGTCTCATAGGCATTCAGTGTTTGCTGTAGTTGCTCAGGAGTTCGAGCGCCAATTAATGCAGAGGCTACAGCTGACTGCTTCAATGCAAAAGCAATAGCGGCTGCATGCAGATCCGTTGTTTTTTCAGAAAGCGCCTGCACAGTCTTCTGAAGATCCGTTTCTGAATAGGACGCGAAACCATTCATCTTTTCAGCTCGTGCATTGCCTTCATCTGTCAACAAGCCTTTCGCAATTGTACCTCGTGTAATTACGGATGCACCGTGCTGTTCAATCATCGGGAAATATTCTTCAGGTCTACGGTCCAGTAGGCTGTATTGCATCATAACAGAGACTGCACTGCCCTGTGCCAGAAACCGCTGAATGACAGTAGGGCGTATGGAAGAAATGCCGTATTCCCGAATGATCCCTTCTTTTTTCAACATCTTGAACGCTTCAATCGTTTCTTCCACGTTGTCTTCCATCGTGCCTCCATGTAGTTGGTACAAATCAATATAATCGAGTTGTAAACGCTGTAGGCTTTGCTTTACTGCTTTCATGATATGTTGCTTTGATGGATCCCACTTCCAGCCTTCCTCGCCTGCTGTCCATTTATTACCCGCTTTCGTCGCAATAATCAGATCTTTTCGTCTTTCTTTTAAAATAGTTCCTACAAGTTCTTCATTTGTTCCTTTATCATACAGATCTGCCGTATCGAAATAGTTGATGCCATTATCAATGGCAGCATCGAGTACCGATTGAGCCGCTTTCAGGTCAGTAGGTAATGACATACAGCCGAGTCCAAGTTCGGAAACTTGTAAATCACTGGAACCTATTTTTCGCTTCTTCATTTGCATCCCTCCTATACCTTTCATGGTACAATGAATTCGAGATAGAAAACCAATGGAAAGGGTTGAAAGTTTTGAAGTTTGAAGAACGCACCCTATCGACAGAAAAGATCTTTACAGGTAAAGTGATTTCAATGCAAGTGGATGAGGTCGAACTGCCTGACGGAAAAATTGCGAAAAGAGAACTGGTGAAACATCCGGGCGCTGTCGCGATCATCGCAATTACCGCAGAACGTAAACTGGTCTTAGTGGAACAGTTCAGAAAAGCGCTGGAACGAACGATGCTTGAAATCCCGGCAGGAAAAATCGAGCCAGGAGAAAAACCGGAACTGACAGCGATCAGGGAACTGGAAGAAGAAACTGGCTACCGTGCGAATTCATTTAAATATCTCCAAACCTTTTCCACCTCACCGGGCTTCGCGGATGAAATTATTCATTTATACATAGCGGAAGATTTGGAAAAAGTCGATCAACCTGCTGCAGGTGACGAAGATGAATTTATCGATGTACTGGAAGTGACAGTCGAAGAAGCAGAAGAATTGATCGCGAACGAACGAATCTATGATGCTAAAACGGTTGTCGGGGTTTGGTATGTAAAAAGTCTTCAATTTGATTAAAATTGAGCTAATTTAGGACGGACAAGCATATGTTGTAAAAACGATGCGGAGGTGTCCTAATTATGGCTCGATCATTGTCTTTTATTTATTTATTCGTTATACTCGCAATCAGTTATATTGGAGGGGCGTTGTTATTCAGGGAGTGGCCGATCAATGCATTGGAAACAATCGTCGGATTATATGATCAGCGAGTAGTGAAAGGGGCAGAAGCGTCCATCTGGTCTCCTATAATCGTGACGTTTACTTTCATTACGTTGATCATCATTCTGTCTAAATATAAGAGAGTCCGTTTTATCCTTCCGTTGATCGGGGCAACGAAGTGCGTACTCTTCGGCCTTTCCTCTACATATTTACTGTCGACTGGCATGAAGCTTATAATGTATGCCGTTTGGTGGTTCCCGTTTCAATTGGTCGGTTGCTTTCTTTACCTTATCTTATGCACCGTATTGAACCCGCCATTCTTTGTTGCACCGGCACTCAAGAAAGATCGTCCGCTTTCTGCTATTCCGTTGCTGATCGGATTGCTTTTAATCATCCAGCTATTGGAACTATCGATCTTTTATTTTATAAAATAAGCTCTATTAATAACCAGATAGAACTGATCATTTCCTTTCTATTGTCAACTTGAAAGACAGTTTGGTATAATGGAGACAATTTGAGGGGGGCGTCGTATGGAAAGCCGAATCGAACGGATCAAGAAGCAATTGCACGGGGCCAGCTATAAGTTGACGCCTCAGCGTGAAGCGACTGTAGCCGTTCTTCTTGAGAATAAAGAAGACCATTTAAGTGCGGAGGATGTATTCCTCTTAGTAAAAGAGAAAGCTCCAGACATTGGGCTTGCTACTGTTTACCGCACGTTGGAATTACTGACTGAATTAAAAGTTGTCGATAAAATTAATTTTGGCGATGGCGTGGCACGCTATGATTTGCGGGAAGAAGGCGCAGCGCGTTTCCATCACCATTTGATTTGCCTGGAATGTGGCGTCGTTGATGAAATTCAAGAAGACTTACTTGGTGAAGTGGAAAAAGTAGTGGAGAGCCGTTATGGATTTACGGTGAAAGACCACTGGCTGACCTTCCACGGAATTTGCAAACGTTGTAAAGATACAGAAAAGAAGAAAGAGGACGATGGGATGGCATAAGTGCTATCCTTTTTTACTTTTTCATTAGAAAGGGGTCACCTTTTATGAAAGAAGCACGGTTTGCGCTGGAAGACTATGTACACTTTTTGACAGTGGAGCGTCAGCTAGCACAGAATACAGTGAAATCCTATCAGCGAGATCTGACTTCCTACATACGCTATCTAGAAAGTTTACAGTTGGAAACGCTTAATTCGATTGAACGTTCCACTGTTTTACAGCATATAAAAAAGCTAAAGGAAAGCGGCAAGTCTTCTCGCACACTTTCACGACATATTTCTTCAATCCGTTCGTTCCATCAATTTTTAGTGAGAGAACAACTCACGACACATGACTGTACCATCCATTTGGAACTTCCGAAAATTGAACAGAAGTTGCCGGATGTCTTGTCCATCCCAGAAATAGAGCAGCTGATGGATGTAGTGGATTGTACTGCACCCCAAGGATTACGAGATTTAGCACTTCTGGAGTTGTTATACGGGACCGGAATGAGGGTAAGTGAATTGATAGCGATTGATTTGGCTGATCTTCATTTGACAATGGGATTTGTCAGGGTCTTTGGTAAGGGAAGCAAAGAACGGATTGTGCCATTGGGACGTTCTGCAATTGATGCTTGTGGCAGTTATTTGAATGACGCGCGCCCGAAGTTTATTGGAGCCGGGCAGGACCCGGATGCTTTATTCGTCAATATGCATGGAAAGCGATTGACAAGACAAGGCTGTTGGAAGATTCTCAAGGATGCGGGGCAGAAAGCGAATATTCAAAAGGTGATTTCTCCGCATTTGTTGCGCCATTCATTCGCCACTCATTTAATCGAAAATGGAGCAGATTTGAGGGCAGTCCAGGAAATGCTTGGTCATGCTGATATTTCTACGACACAGCTTTATACGCATGTCAGCAAAAAGCGTTTGAAGGATGTATACAGCATGTATCATCCAAGAGCGTAACCCACTATATTGGAGGTTTTTTTATGAAAAAATTACGTTATAACCGAGTTCATTTAATCGTACTAGATTCAGTAGGCATTGGGGAAGCACCCGATGCCGAGGCTTTCGGGGATGTTGGAGCCAATACTCTTGGACATATCGGGGAAGAAATGGATGGTTTAAAGATGCCGAATCTGGAGCGGCTGGGACTAGCCAATATTGCGCCTGTCAAAGGATTGGTACCTCAAAAAGATGCATTGGGATATTATACAAAGATGGAAGAGGCATCAGTCGGTAAAGATACGATGACAGGGCATTGGGAAATCATGGGCTTACGCATAGATAAGCCGTTCAAAGTGTATCCGAATGGTTTTCCGCCAGAATTGATCGAGGAGCTGGAATTGAAAACGGGCCGTAAAGTGATCGGTAACAAGCCGGCAAGCGGAACGGAAATCATTGAAGAACTCGGTCAAGAACATATGGAAACGGGTGCAATCATTGTTTACACTTCTGCGGATCCCGTTCTTCAAATTGCTGCCCACGAGGAAATCATTCCAATCGAAGAACAATATCGTATTTGTGAAATTGCCAGAGAATTGACGTTGCGTCCGGAGTATCTGGTTGGACGTATTATTGCGCGTCCATTCGTTGGTGAACCGGGTAATTTTAAACGGACGACGAATCGTCATGATTACGCGCTGAAGCCGTTCGGTAAAACAGTTATGAACGAGTTAAAAGATAAAGGATATGACGTTATCGCAATCGGTAAGATTGCAGATATTTATAATGGAGAAGGCGTGACAGAAGCCATTCGTACAAGCGGGAATATGGATGGAGTGGATAAACTGGTCGATGTGATGCAAAAAGAATTCGAAGGAATCAGCTTTATCAATCTAGTCGATTTCGATGCACTTTATGGCCATCGTCGTGATCCGATCGGTTACGGCAAGGCATTGGAGGAATTCGATGCGCGTATGCCGGAAATTATGGCAGCCCTTCAGCCGGACGATTTATTGATCATTACAGCAGATCACGGTAATGATCCAGTTCATGAAGGTACAGACCATACGAGAGAATATGTACCGTTGCTCGTCTATTCACCTGGCAATAAAGGGGCTGGGGAATTGCCGATACGTAAAACATTCTCTGACGTCGGCGCAACCATAGCTGAGAATTTCCAGGTAGACAAACCTGAATACGGAGAGAGCTTTTTATCTTTATTGAATAGGGAGGACTAATCGGCATGCTGCGCATAGTGGATATCATTGAGAAGAAACGAGACGGGGAAGTACTGACAAAAGAAGAAATCGAATTTTTTGTCACTGGCTATACAAATGGATCAATACCGGATTATCAGGCAAGTGCGTTTTTGATGGCTGTCTTTTTTCAGAAGATGACAACGGAAGAGCAAGGCCATTTAACAATGGCTATGGCAGAGTCAGGCGATCAGATAGATTTGTCAGCCATTGAGGGAGTGAAAGTGGATAAGCATTCCACTGGAGGCGTGGGGGATACGACTACGTTGATTTTAGCTCCGTTAGTCGCCGCTTGTGGTGTGCCGGTTGCCAAAATGAGTGGTCGAGGACTTGGCCACACAGGCGGTACGCTTGATAAGCTCGAAGCAATTGAAGGATTCCATGTGGAAATTTCGACGGAGCAGTTCATTCAGCAAGTGAATGAACTAAAAATCGCCGTGATCGGACAAAGCGGAAACTTGACACCTGCCGATAAGAAGTTATACGCGCTGAGAGACGTCACGGCGACAGTGGACAGTATCCCGCTTATCGCAAGCTCCATTATGAGTAAGAAACTTGCGGCGGGTGCAGATGCGATTGTCTTGGATGTCAAGACGGGCGCCGGCGCGTTCATGAAGACATTGGAAGACTCTCGTCAGTTAGCGGACGCGATGGTGGCAATCGGCAATGAAGTAGGACGTAACACGAGTGCCGTCATCTCGGATATGAGTCAACCGTTAGGGCTCGCTATAGGTAACGCGTTAGAAGTAAAAGAAGCGATTGAGACACTGCAAGGTAAAGGACCAGCCGATTTGACGGAACTTTGCTTAGTTCTTGGCAGTAAAATGTTGCTGGCTGCCGGCAAAGCAGCATCCGATGTAGATGCACGGGCTCAGTTGCAAAGCGTCATTAAAAATGGTGAAGCGTTACGCCTATTCGGCGAATTAATCAAAGCACAAGGCGGTAACGCGGAAGTTATAGCAAATCCTGATCTCCTTCCGCACGCACAGTATCAAATCGAAGTACCTGCTAAACAAAGCGGCTATGTAAGCGAGATCGATGCAGACGAGGTAGGAGTAGCAGCAATGCTGTTAGGAGCCGGTCGCGCCACAAAAGAAGATGTCATCGATTTGTCAGTTGGAATTGTCTTATGCAGAAAAATCGGAGACTACGTCAAAGAAGGCGAACCACTCGCCATTCTTCATTCGAATAAGCAGCAAGTGGACGATTCTATCAAGCTGCTGCAGGACCATATATACATCTCCGCCGAAAAAGCAGAAGCACCATCCTTAATTCATTCTTTATAAATAATAAAGCCATATGTCCAGGTGATTCCGCGAAGAAGGAATCTGCCGGGACATATGGCTTTTTTTGTTGTTTATGTGTAAAACAGTTTTTCAATGTACATACTCTTATTTAGCTTGAGATAGTTTAACCAATTGTAAAGCTAAGTGAACTCCAGTGAACTCTTGGCGGGAGGCAATCCCTCAGCGGCGCAGCGGTATCAATGTGCATCCCAGTGTCCCTTATCTTGGACACATTAAAAGTCGAGCGACGAGACAACAAAAGAGTAATGTCGTTGAATACACTTCGGCGCTAGCGGATGGCTCCCGCGATAAGCCAGTCAGGAAGACCGCCTGTCTGTCTCATCACTCCGCCTACCGCTTGTAAGGCGCCTACGTTCAGTAAGAGGAAGAGATAAGGTAACTTCTCCTTGCAAACTGAATTCAGACTACTAAGCAGACACTGAAGCATTGAAAATTTTAAACGCTACGCACCTTATTTTCACCATACCAGCGCAGCCGCAACTGCGGGGTCAGCCGTAGCCATGAGACAGCTAGCATGCTTTTGCTAGTTGGCTCTTGGCGGGAGGCAATCCCCCAGCCGCGCAGCGGTGTCAATGTGCATCCCAGTGTCCCTTATCTCGGACACATTAAAAAGTCGAGGGACGAGACAACAAAAGAGTAACGTTGTTGAACTTACTTCGGCACAAGCGGTAGGCGCCAACGTTCAGTAAAAAGAAAAAGCAGACGCATGATTTTTGCCGTACCAGCGGCGCCGAGACTACTTTTCAATGTCGTAAGTTAAGAAGTTTTAACGTCTCATGACTAGTTTTGTCAAAAGTAAAGGATTCGGGTTCTAAATGTGGAATGATAGCTTCATGAAGGAGGCGTTTGAACACATGGCAACTATTACCCAACTGGAAAATGGCATTGTTTTGATCACGCTGGCAGGTGAACTCGACAACCATGAAGCCAATCAAATTAGAACTGAAGTATCAACCGCAATATTCACAGGAAAAACACGCGCAATCATTTGGGACCTATACAAGCTAGGCTTTATGGACAGCGCAGGCATTGGCCTCATACTTGGCAGAATGCGTGATCTTGCACCCGTCAACGGAGAAACCTTGATACTTAATCCGTCACCAACAATGGAGAAAATCTTTCAATTTTCAGGCCTGAGCGCTGTGATTAGAAAATGTACAGTCGAAGAAGCAATCGACGAAATCGGAGGGGTTGTACATGAAAAATGAGTTGACCTTATCGTTTCTGGCGATCGAAGAAAATGAAGCACTTGCACGCATGGCGATGACTTGCTTCATCACACCGTTAGATCCGACTTTAGAAGAAATTTCCGAATTTAAGACCATCGTATCTGAAGCTGTCACGAATGCGATTATTCATGGCTATGAATGCGATGGAAAAAGTTTGGTAACCATTCATGCGACGATAGAAGACCGCCTCATCAAAATGACTGTAAAGGATGAAGGAATGGGGATTTTTGACGTAGAGCAGGCGATGGAGCCGATGTTTACGACAAAGCCGCAAATGGAGCGTTCAGGCATGGGCTTTACTATTATGGAAAGTTTCGCTGATTGTATCCGTGTAGATTCTACCCTCGGAGCCGGGACTATCGTGACATTCGAAAAGAACTTTTCGCCGGTCACAGAAGTAAGTAGAATGAGGTGACATATGGAAGCATCTGTTGAGAAGCAACACGCTCTACTGTCCCAAGAGAAGATGAGAGAACTCATCAAAGAATCACAAACGGGTGACAAAGAAGCTAGAAGAATGATGGTAGAAGGCAACACGAGACTTGTGTGGTCTATCGTTCAGCGATTCGCTTCGCGTGGTGCGGATTTAGAAGATTTGTTTCAAATTGGCTGTATTGGCTTGATGAAATCAATAGATAAATTCGATCTTTCGTATGAGGTGAAGTTTTCAACGTATGCAGTTCCGATGATCGTAGGAGAAATTCAACGCTATTTGCGTGATGACGGTATGGTGAAAGTAGGCCGGACTATCCGTGAGCTGAGCTATAAGATTCGACATGCGACGGATGATTTCATTAAGAAAAATGGTCGCTCCCCTTCCATCTCGGAAGTAGCGGAATTACTCGAAGTAACGGTGGAAGATGTTATATTAGCGTCTGATGCGTTGCGTGACCCGGCTTCGTTACATGAGCAGTTATATGAAAGTGATGGAGATAGTCTGACCTTAATGGATCAGCTACGTGACGACCGTTCAGAGCGGGTTTTCGATCATATTCCATTGCGAGACATCATTACTCGTTTGAATAAACGGGACCAAACAATTATTTATATGCGCTACTACTTAGATTACACCCAAAGTGACATCGCTGAACGGATCGGTATCTCACAAGTACAAGTTTCCAGATTGGAAAAGAAAATCTTGGCCCAGATGAAAACTTGGATGGGAGCGAATGCCGAAGAGGCACTCGAGAAGGTGAGGAGAAAATAATTTGACCAAGAATCTATTTAAGTCTATAAGAGAAGGGGAAAGGTGGTTCATCAACCAGTTTGGCGAAGACGAAACATATGACGCTACACGTCGGTTGATTCACCTGTGGGATAAAGAGATACTTCTTCTGTATATGAATGGACTAGTAGATGGCGAGGTCTTAACTACCTTACTGACAGAAATGCAATACCGCAATGAATTATTTAAAGATGCTTCTTCCGACGAAGGAACAGATCGTGCGATGATCGATTATTTTCCATATCATGCGCTTGAGGTAGTCGAGGATGAAGATACGCTGGCAAAGGTTATATTAAGCGGATTAGCCGTTTTCGTCATGAGTGATGGATTCACATTCACTTTAGATGTTCGAAATTATCCAGGAAGACAACCAGAAGAGCCGGACACCGAAAAAGTTATTCGCGGTTCAAGGGACGGTTTCACGGAAAATATTTTGACCAACACGTCGTTAATTCGCAGAAGATTGCGTGCTACAGAGCTTCGTTTTGAAATGCATGAAACATCTGTAAAAGGAAAAACGGATATTGCCATTGCTTTTTTGAAGGGCGCAGCGAATGAAGAGCATTTGGATTTCGTGCGAAAACGGCTGGATGATCTAAAAACTGATGGCCTCACGATGACGGACAAATCATTGGAAGAATTCTTATTCAAACAAGGATTCCATCCAATGCCGTTCGTTCGTTATACCGAGCGGGCAGATATTTGCGCGGCTCATTTACTGGAAGGTCATATCGCGATTATTGTAGATACATCACCTTCCGTCATTCTGGTGCCTGTCACACTTGTTCATCATCTGCAGCACGCGGAAGAGTACAGGCAAGCACCCTTGATCGGAACATTTATTCGCGGAGTGCGTTTTATCGGCACATTTTTCAGCTTAGTGATGCTGCCGTTTTGGTATTTACTCTCTACCAAAAGTGAATTCGTTCCGGAAGCCATTAAATATATAGGACCGAATGAATGGGGTGAAGTGCCGTTATTTGTGCAGCTGATCTTGGCGGATGTAGGGATAGAGATTTTACGGATGGCGGCCATCCATACACCGACCCCGCTATCTACTGCGATGGGGTTGGTGGCTGCTATTGTCATCGGACAAGTTGCAATAGACGTGGGACTTTTTTCTTCTGAGGTCGTATTGTATGTCGCTGTCAGTGCAATTTTGACATTCGCGATTCCTTCTTTTGAATTAAGTATAACGACGAAAGTTTTTCGGGTTTTCTTGTTAGTTTCCGTAGCTTTGCTTGGAGCACCTGGATTTTTCCTTGCGTTTGCTTTTATTTATTACTATTTATGTTCTTTGAAACCGATGAATGTGCCGTATTTGTGGCCGTTCACCCCATTCTTCCCGAAAGCCTTGCTTCGTGTATTGATTCGATTCCCGATGACAATCGATGATCCGCGGCCGTTTGTTACAAAATCCCCTAATCGTGACAGGATGTCTTGAATGCTTAGGACCTGTTTGGATCGAACATTGCCTCTTTCCGTATTCTTATGATAAAGTTTATCTAAGAGAATTCGGGAGGGGTATGTAAGATGCATCTTTATGGGACACAAACGGTGGATGAAAAAGGCCATTTAACAATCGGAGGAGTGGAAGTCACCGAGATTGTTTCACAATACGGAACGCCTGTCATGGTATATGACACGGAGTTGTTCAAGGAACGCGCGTCAGGTTTCAAAGAGACATTTGAGAAAAAAGGCATGAAGGCGCAAGTGGCGTATGCGAGTAAAGCTTTTTCTTCCATTGCGATCTATCAATTGGCAGAGCAGCAAGGGCTGTCTCTTGACGTCGTATCGGGTGGAGAATTATATACTGCTGTTGCAGCAGGCTTTCCTCGCGAGCGCATCCACTTCCATGGAAACAATAAAAGCAGAGAAGAGATTACTTATGCATTTGAAGAACAAATCGGCTGTATCGTAATCGATAATTTTTTGGAAATCGACATCATTAAGGAAATCGCTTCTGAGCGCAAGCAGAAAATGAATGTCTTGATTCGCGTTACACCAGGAGTAGAAGCTCATACCCATGATTATATTACGACTGGACAAGAGGATTCGAAGTTTGGTTTTGATTTGAAAAATGGACAAACTGATCAAGCCTTTAACGCGTTGCTCGATCATGAATTCGTTAATTTTCTAGGGATGCATTGCCATATCGGATCACAAATATTCGAAACGGATGCATTTAAATTTGCGGCAGAAGTATTGATGGAGAAAATGATGGAGTGGCGAACAGTTCATCAGTTTATTTGTCCGGTATTGAATTTAGGCGGCGGATTCGGCATTCGTTATACTGAGGAAGACCATCCACTTGAGCCGGCAGTGTATGTGGAAGAAATGGCTGAAGTTGTGAAGTCGATGGCAGGGGAATACGAATATCCGGTTCCTGAAATTTGGATTGAACCTGGCCGGTCTCTTGTCGGCGATGCCGGCACGACGATTTATTCTGCTGGCAGCACGAAAGAAGTGCCTGGTATCCGGACATATGTAGCAGTTGATGGCGGGATGTCTGACAATATTCGCCCGGCATTGTATGATGCGCACTATTCAAGTGCCATCGCCAACCGGATGAATGAGCCGCACGATCAACAGTGGACTGTCGCTGGGAAATGCTGCGAGTCAGGGGACAAATTGATTGAAGAAGCCTTTTTGCCTAGAGTGGAGACTGGTGATCTCCTAGCTGTTTTTTGTACGGGTGCGTATACGTATTCCATGGCCAGCAACTACAATCGTTTGCCTAGGCCAGCTGTTGTATTCGCGGAAAAGGGTCAGCACCAACTAGTGGTGAGACGGGAAACCTATGAAGACATTATTAAATTGGATCTTCCGCTACATCAGCAAGCGAAGGAGATTTCTCAATGAGGAAGAAGAATCTGATCCTTTTCCTAGCGATTCTCGTCATTGGTTTAATTTGGGGAGCTGCCTATTGGTATTTTGTTGTGCCAGTGATTGATCCCCGGTAACTGTAAAGTGATGAGTTGAATATAATGGAATGTTCATGTAAACTGTACAAAGGATTTCTGAAAAGAAGGGGTTACTATTGAAACTTATACGTTTTAAAAAGGCGCATGAGAAAATTGCTATGGGTTTTTTATCGTATATCCCTAGCGAAAAAATGTTGCGTAAACTACAAGAAACCATCCAACTATATCTTTGTGATGAGGATTGGCAGCTATTTCTTTATAAAGAGTCAGAGGATTATATCGGATTGATTGGTGTAGAGGTACATGAACACGATAAAACCTACACCATTCAGCATATTTCGGTCAATCCATCTTTTCGTAGCGAAGGAATTGGCTATGATATGGTAAAAGAACTGGCGCTAATCTATCCCGGCTATCAATGTCAAAGTACTGATTTCACTGAGCAGTTTATAGAAAGATGTAAACGAAAAGAAGAAGGCGCAGATATTTAACTGCTGCCCTTCTTCTTTTCTTCGCGTTGAATGAGAATATCAGACCGATCTCTTTGCATATGTTTATGAATGACAGATGCGCTGTTCTTCGGAAGAAGTGAAATCGTCGGCTTGGCTTTTTCAGACAGTTCCAGAAGTGCTGGTGAAATCGGCAGAATGAATGGAGTAAAGATTGCATCGCCTTCAAGACGGTCCAAGCTGTCTTTCAAGTGGTTGATCAGTTGATTCACTGCTACCTCTTCTTTGTAGACGCTGTATTCAATCGGCATTTGTTGAAAACGATGAAGTGCTTTTGTCAATGTGCGAGCCGCACCTGTTAAGTTGCCTCTGCGCCAATGGTATAATCCAGTAGCCATAAGAATATAGCCGGTCAAGGGATGTTCTTTCGAAAAATCCTCTTGCATTTTCCAATATTCTTCTAGCACTTCGTGGCATTCGAAATAATCTTGATTGTCGTTGAAATACACAATAAAATGTAGAAATAGAGGATGAGAGTAAGGATGCATCCTAAATCATTCCTTTCTGTTAAGGTAGGTAGTTAAAATGGGTTATAGTGTGAAATTAGAAGTTTTTGAAGGGCCGCTAGATTTATTATTGCATTTGATCAATCGATTGGAGATCGACATTTACGATATCCCCATGGCGGAATTGACACACCAGTACATAGAGCATCTATATGCGATGCGCGTTCTCCAATTAGACGAACTAAGTGAGTATCTTGTATTGGCGGCCACTCTCCTGGAAATTAAAAGTAAAATGTTGTTGCCGGTCAATGAAGAGGAAGCATTTGACGATGATTTCGACTATGAGGAAGAGGACCCTCGTGAAGAGCTCATTGCCAGATTGATTGAGTACCGGAAATACAAAGAAGCGGCGAATGTATTGCGAGAATCTGCTGCGGATCGCGATGAGCATTTCACGAAAAAGCCTGAAGATCTATCGGGCTATGGAGAACCGCCAGTTCAGGAATCAGAAGATCCGTTAAACGTCTTTGATTTAATCGGTGCTTTCCAAAAGATGCTTCATAGAAAAAAACTTCGCTTGCCCCTAACAGCGAGTATAACAAAGACAGAGCAATCTGTCGGGGATAAGATGTCTGTCATTATGAGTAAGCTGGAGACTTGTGGCGGTGAATGCGAGTTTCATGCGCTTTTTGAGACCGAAACTACAGCAGAATTGGTGTTGACATTCCTATCACTGCTCGAACTGATGAAACTTCAGGAAGTTACAGTTCGACAAAGCAATAATTTCGAAGAGTTGCTAATCTCATTGATTCAAGGAGATGTATAAATTGGAAATAGAATCACAGCTCTTGAGCATGACGGAGAGTTTTTTATTTGTAGCAGGTGAGGAAGGACTGACTCTTACTCATTTGGCTGCTTTATTGGAACGTAATGAAGATGAGACGCTAAAAATACTAACTGCTTTGCATGAGGACTATGATCAGGACTCGAAGCGAGGCATCACCTTGAAAAGTTATGGCGGCAGCTACCGATTGGTGACGAAAAGTGAATTGGCAGATGAGATCAAGAAGATGTTGGAGAATCCGAAGCCTTCAACATTTACTCAAGCAGCATTGGAAGTTCTTGCGATCATCGCATATAAACAGCCGGTTACAAGGGTTGAAGTAGATGATTTGCGGGGTGTGAAATCTGAACGGGCCCTGCATTCATTGACAGGTAAAGGTTTTGTGGCGGAAGTTGGGCGAATGGAAGGACCGGGAAGACCGATTTTATACGGTACGACGGATTTTTTCCTCGATCGTTTTGGTCTTGCGTCTTTAAAAGAATTGCCGCCACTTTCTTTGGAAGAAGAAAAGGAGCAGGAAGATCCAGACTTATTTATGACAAAGTTTCAGGAAGCATTCTCAATTCAAGACGAAGGAGGAATTGACGCTTGAGAAAGTCTTCAGTCATTGTTTTGTTGTTGTTGGGATTCGTGCTATTCGCTTCACCCCAAGCTGCAAGTGCGGCAGGATCAGCTTGGGCAGTGATCGACGCTGAAAACGGCAGACTGCTAAAAGGAGAGAATGAACATCAACCCTTGCCTATTGCGAGTCTAACGAAGATGTGGACGGCCTATACATTTTTGGAGTCGCAATCGGAAAGTCAGGAAACAATCATTTCAAAAGAAGCGGCGTCTGCAGAAGGTTCATCAATCTACTTGGAATATGGCAGCGCTATGCAAACGGACGATTTACTCTATGGACTGATGCTTCGTTCAGGGAACGATGCTGCTCAAGCACTAGCTGAACATGCGGGCGGGTCTGTAGAAGGCTTCGTTCACTTGATGAATGAAAAAGCGCAAAGCCATGGATTAGAACAAACCTATTTTACAAACCCATCCGGCCTACATGATGATCGACATTTATCTTCAGCGTACGATACGGCTAAAATGCTTTATTATGCGATGGAAAACCCGAAATTCCGGAAGATTGCTACTACGACGAATTATCCATTTGAGACGGAACACGGCAAAAACAGCTGGCAGAATAAGCACCGTTTGCTGCTATCCGAACCTACAGCAATTGCTGGCAAAACGGGCTTTACAAAGGTGGCCGGTCGAACATTAGCTACGTATTTCGAAAAAGATGGTAAGTCCGTTATTGTTGTAACGTTAAATAACGGAGACGACTGGAAAGTACACAAACATTTATCGCAACAAGCGTTTTCCGAATACCAAAACCATACCATCGCAAAAAAAGGACGCTATCAAATCTTCCCTCATATGACCGCAAAACTAGATACTCCCATTAAATTACTCGTATCAAAAGAAGAGAAAAAACACCTATCCAACGTTTTACAAATACCCCAAACCGAAGAAACTCAAAAAAAAGGTTTCTGGTCGATTTACTTGGACACAGAACCGATCAAGACAGTAGCGGTCGATATCGAAACGGAAAAGTGAATTGAATACACACAATTTCGAAGATTGTCCTGTCTAGGTCAGTCTTCTTTTCATTTACCGCAAAGTGTGACATAATTTTTTCAGTATCAATTAAAGTAGAATAAGTTAGGTATGTCGTTTTTTACCGACCTTCATACAGAAGTAACAACGCATCATCTACACGCAGAGTTCTATTTAGGTAACATCAAGGAGGAAACCATGGAAAGATTACAAAAAGTATTGGCGCAGGCCGGCATCGCATCTAGAAGAAAGGCAGAAAAACTCATAGTTGACGGCTTGGTCAAAGTAAATGGCAAAGTCGTGACGGAACTTGGAACAAAAGTTAGCAGAATGGACACAATTGCAGTAGAAGGTGTTCAACTGACAAAAGAATCGCCTGTCTACTACTTACTCTATAAACCACGTGGCTATATTTCCACTGTACAAGATGACAAAGGACGCAAAACAGTAATTGACTTAGTACCGGAAGTTAGCGAACGGATTTTCCCTGTCGGCAGACTGGACTATGACACGTCGGGCGTGTTGTTGCTGACAAATGACGGAGATTTCTCTTATTTGATGACACATCCGAAATTTGAGATTCAAAAAAGGTATGTCGCAAAAGTTAAAGGAATCCCTACGCGAGAAAATCTTAAAAAACTAGAGACAGGCATTGAGCTGGAGGATGGTAAAACAGCGCCTGCTCAGGTGAAAATGACAACTGTCGATAAAAAAACCAACTCTGCGATTGTAGAGATCACCATTCATGAAGGACGCAACAGACAAGTCCGCCGAATGTTCGATGCGATTGGCTGCCCTGTGCAGAAGCTAAAGCGTGAGCAGTTCGCCAATTTGACGACACGCGGGCTGAATGCAGGAGAAGCGCGAGAATTGACGACCCATGAAATTAAACAACTGCGTGTTCTTGCGGAAACCGGGAAGATCGGCTAAGAAAGCCTCAAAAGTTCACAAACCTATCACTAGTGCGACGTCAACTGAATTTGCGTTTTGGTATAATAGCGATTGGAACGTATTTACGACGGGAGGTATTATGATTGGCCAAGAAAAATAAAAAACAGATCAGGCTAATTAGCAGGACAGTCCTTCTATTAATTATGGCAGCCATCATTGTATATGCGATTACTTCAAAAGACAGAGTGAAGGTCTTAGCAGAAGGGGACAAGGCTCCTGACTTCGAGCTTGTAGATCTGGAAGGAAATGCACATCGTCTATCGGATTATAAAGGTGAAGGTGTGTTTTTGAATTTCTGGGGAACTTGGTGTCCGCCATGTAAGAAAGAAATGCCTCATATGGAGGATATGTACAAAGATTTTGAAGCAAAAGGTGTACATATACTGACAGTCAACGTAGGAGAGCCGAAAGTAAAGGTAGAACTCTTCCGAGATGACTTGAACCTCTCATTCCCGATGTTATGGGATAAGAATAAAACAGTAATGGATCTTTACAACATCAAACCGCTGCCTACCACCTTCTTGATTAATCCCGAAGGCAAGATTACGAAGATTATTAAGCAAGGGATGAGTGAACAGCAAATAAGGGAATATTTAGAAAGTATTCAACCAAAGTAAGGAGTTTGTTACTCAATGAGCAATATTAAATGCCAATGCGGTCATGAAAACCCTTATGGTACGGAACTTTGTGAGAAGTGTGGGCGTCCTTTGTCTGAAAAGGCAAAGAAAAGTGACATAGTGGATATGCGATACGAAGGATCTTCCAGAAGATCCCAGACGTATAAAAGTTCGATTGTCGATAAAATATGGAACTTTTTCTCCAGTGTGAAGATTGGTGTCAGTATAATTGTAGCTGTACTGGCTGCTTCAGCGATCGGAACCATTTTTCCGCAGAAATTCTACGTCCCCGCTACAACGGATGCCGAGTATGCGGAATACTACGAACGTCTATATGGTGTGGTAGGAAAGATTTATTATCAGCTCGGCTTTTATGATATGTACAATAGTTGGTGGTTTAAAGTACTGATTGTCATGCTGGCAACTTCAATTATCATTGCGAGTATTGACCGTGTGGTACCTTTATATAAATCACTGAAAAAGCAACGTACACGTCGCCACCCATCCTTCATGAAGCGCCAGCGTATTTATGGAGAAGGGGATGTAGAAAACACGGAAGAGACTCTTGCCAAGGCAGAAGAGAAGTTGAAAGAACTGCGCTATAACGTGAAAACAGAAAATGGTGCTATTTTAGCAGAAAAACATCGTTTCTCACGTTGGGGCCCTTATGTAAATCATACTGGTTTGATCATTTTCTTTGCGGGAGTTCTATTGAGAGGGATTCCTGGCTTCTACGTCGATGAAGCGATGTGGCTGCGTGAAGGGGAAACGCGTAATATTGTAGGAGCGCCTGGCTATGTACTCGAAAACCGAGGATTCATTTTAGAGAATTATACGAAGGACGAAGCTGAAGAAGTTTTCGGTGAGGCTCTAGATAAAGTGGGCTCGATTGTAAAGACGTATCAGACAGATGTCACCCTTTACAAAGAAAAAGAAGGCGCATTACCGGGGAGTGACGACCTCGAAAAAATGCAGGATTATTCTATTGTAGTCAACAAGCCGTTGAAATTTAATGGCTATAATGTTTTCCAGATGGACTATAAGCTGAATGAATTGAGTACCATGACTTTTCATTTGGTGAACAAATCAACGGAAAAATCATTAGGCGAGTTCACAGTTGATTTGAGTAAGCCTGAAAAAGAGTATGATCTTGGGAATGGTTCGTCCGTTAAGATGATTGGATTCTATCCGGATTATGACGGAGTGAAGGACGGTGAACCATACTCTAAATCGCCAGTTCCGAATAATCCAGCGTTCATTTTCCAAATGAAGACACCGGATAAGCCGGAAGGTGAAAGAAGTTTCGTTGCGATTCGCCAAACGCTGGAAGTGGAAGAGAACGATTATGCCGTTAAATTTGCTTCTGCTGAAACACGTAACATATCAGGTTTAACGATCCGAAAAGACAAAACGCTCTATATTTTGCTATTGGGTGGTCTGATCTTCATGATTGGTGTCATCCAAGGATCTTATTGGCAACACCGCCGGATTTGGGTCCAAAAAGATGCGGAAGGTCATATATTGGTTGCGGCCCATACGAATAAAAACTGGTTCTCTTTACGAAAAGATCTGGATAAAGTTCGAGAGTCTGCCGTCTTGCCTGCTTATATAGATCGTCAAGATCCTGAATTGGACAAGCAAGAACAGGAAGGGGACGAAGAGTAATGGATTTAGTTGCTGTCAGTAGTAACTTGTTGTTTGTATCATTTGTTTCTTATTTAGTGGCGACATTATTTTTTGGCGGAGCCATCAAAAAATCGAAAACTGAAAAGGCCTACCATAACAGTAAGTGGGGAACGATTGGATTAGTCATTACAATTATTGGATTCCTTGCTCACTTAGGCTATTTCTTTACGAGATGGGCCGCATCAGGCCACGCACCTCTCAGTAATATGTTTGAGTTCACGACTGCATTCGGGATGATGCTCGTAGGGGCATTTATTCTGTTATATATTATATACCGGACACCTTCGCTTGGGTTATTTGCTTTGCCGATTGCGATTATCATTATTTCATACGCAACGATGTTCCCGAGAGAAGTTACTCCGCTAATCCCTGCATTGCAGAGTAAATGGTTGTTCATCCATGTAATTACAACGGTTATTGGTGAATCAATACTAGCAATCAGTGCTATAGCAGGCCTTGTGTTTTTAGTGAAAAATATAGATATGACAAAGAAATCTAAACAACGTTTTTGGATTGAAGCTGTTATGTATACATTAATACTTGTACTTGGTTTTGTCGTAACATCCACGACATTCAAGGTAATGAATTATGAAGCAGAATTTACGTATATTGATAAAAATCAGGCACCTGCTGAAATTACGTATCATGTTCCTCCGTTATTCGGAATGAATGAATACGAAGCGATGACGCCGGATACTATGACTCCTTGGATTGAGATGCCGCCAATTGTAAACGCACAAAAGTTATCCTCTCTTGTCTGGGCCGTTGCGGTAGGTTCTGTGCTTTATCTGTTATTACGTTTAATTGCACGCAAACCAATCGCCGCAGTATTCCAACCGCTTGCAAAGAAAGCGAACTCTCAGCTGATGGACGAGATCGGCTATCGTTCAGTCTTAATCGGTTTCCCTGTCTTCACGCTCGGTGCATTGATTTTCGCAATGATTTGGGCGCATGAAGCATGGTCACGGTTCTGGGGCTGGGATCCGAAAGAAGTTTGGGCGCTCATCACTTGGTTATTCTACGCTGCATTCCTTCACCTGCGTTTGTCTCGCGGTTGGGAAGGAGAAAAATCAGCATGGCTGGCAGTGATCGGTTTCGTGATCATTATGTTCAACTTGATTGCAGTTAACTTGATTATTGCAGGCTTGCATTCATACGCGTAAGCTTAGACTGCATGGCAAAACTTGTCATGCAGTCTTTTTATCTGAATTCAGATGAAAACTCTCACCTCTATTGTATGTAAGATGTATGTGAATTTATTACTGAGCGGTAGGTATTCAGACGCCTGCTGAGCTCAGTTATAGCTTCCGGCAGATGTCATGGATTTTTAATGGATCATTATGAGTGCGCTCGAAAGAATCCGGACGCAATTACGCCGAGGCGTAATTGATTTCTTTTAAACACTAGAAATTGTACAATGGACATAGAAGATTGTCGAAAGGGGTAATGATTTGTGGAAGAAACAGTGAAATTATTAGTAGTGGATGATGAGGATCGGATTCGCCGACTGCTGAATATGTATCTATCTCGCGAAGGTTATGAAATCGACGAAGCGGTGGATGGAGCAGAAGCTTTGGAGAAAGCGTTTGCTGAACAGTATGATTGCATATTGCTTGATGTCATGATGCCTGAAAAAGATGGGTTGGAAGTGTTGGCAGAACTGCGTGAACATAAGCAAATGACACCTGTCATTCTTTTGACTGCAAAAGGTGAAGAATCCGACCGTGTAGGCGGATTTGAAAGCGGTGCGGATGATTATATCGTCAAGCCATTCAGTCCGAGAGAAGTGGTACTGCGTGTTAAAGCGATGCTTAGAAGGTCGGTTTCTTTCCCGAATGTTTCATCGTCTACCACATCGAAAGATTTAGTCGTATTCCCTCAATTAACAATCGATCACGATGCACACCGTGTAACGGCGGAGGGTAAAGAAGTGAATTTGACGCCGAAAGAATATGAATTGCTCTATTTCTTGGCGAAATCTCCGGATAAAGTGTTCGATCGCGAGCAGTTATTGAAGGAAGTTTGGCACTATGAGTTTTTTGGAGATTTGAGAACGGTAGATACGCACGTCAAACGCCTTCGAGAAAAGTTAAGTCGTGTATCTGAACGGGCAGCCAAAATGATCGTCACCGTCTGGGGCGTCGGTTATAAGTTCGAGGTTCCGAACGAATGATTAGAATATGGAATTCAATTGTCGGGAAGCTATGGGCCACCATATTGCTTCTCGTTTCATTTGTCCTGTTTATCGTGACATTGCTTCTGCTGGAGTTTCTGGATAATTTTCATACGAAACAAGCAGAAGAATCCTTGCAGAGGGAAGCTGCCACCATCAGCAAAATTGTCAATGATCATGAAGGACAAACTACGAGTTCCATGCATTTGATCATAGAAGACATACTGGACACCGAGACCAATGCGATAATAGTGGGTCAAGAAGGGCAAATTCTTTATTCGTTCCATACGGCTGCAAGTAAAGAAGAAATTGAAAAAAAATTGTTATCTGAACGAAGTCTTTTTGAATCACCGGAAGTTGGCGATCAGATTGTAAAGGAAATGATCCTTCCATCTTTAGACGAAGACGAAGTAATGGGGCAATATTTGATTCTTTCTTATCCTTATGAACAATTTTCAGGAGAAAAAGCAAGTGTCCTCATGTACCAAAGTTTGGACGCAGTACACCGCACGACGAAAAGTACAACTAATATTGTATTCTTATCAGCATTCATTGCATTCATACTAACTACATTTTTTGCCTTTTTCTTATCGACACGGATTACGCTGCCGTTACGGAAAATGAAACAAGCTGCATTCGAATTGTCCAAAGGGAATTTTGATACTCATTTGCCAGTTGCACAAAACGATGAAATTGGTCAACTCGCAACAGCATTTAATCAAATGGGACGTCAATTAAAATACAATATGGAGTTAATCAAACAGGAGAAAGAACAATTATCCAGTATTCTAACTTCCATGACAGATGCAGTTGTTACGTTTAATCAGGATTATTCGATATTGCTGAAGAATCCACAAGCCGAGCTGTTATTAAAAAAATGGTATGGCTACAATGAGAAAAAGCATCATCCTCTGCCAAAGGAAGTCTTCCATATGTTGGAGCATGCGATCTCATTTTCGGAGGAAGTGGAAGATGAGCTTGAATTAGGTGGACAGTTCTATGTCATTTCCATCAGTCCTCTCTATAGCGAAAATAATATTCGAGGTGCGGTCGCTGTATTTCGGGATATGACGGAACAGCATAAATTGGATAAATTGCGTTCAGACTTTATTGCCAATGTCTCCCACGAATTACGGACTCCTATTTCAATGTTGCAGGGGTACAGTGAAGCGATTATTGACGATGTGGTCAGCAGTGAGGAAGAACGCATGGAAATGGTTCGAATTATTCATGATGAATCCAAGCGAATGAGTCGCTTGGTGACAGACTTGCTGGACTTGGCAAGAATGGAATCGGGTCATATCCAGTTGCATGAGAACCCATTGCCGATCTTCGAATTTATGAATCGTATGGTAACAAAATTTTCTCAAGTAGCAAAAGACGCGCAAGTGAATCTCACCTTAAATACAGAAGAATCATCAAATCTAGTTATACTTGCCGATGAGGATCGCCTTGAACAAGTATTTACCAATTTGATTGATAATGCGATTCGTCATACACCTAATGGAGGTGAAGTGACACTAGGAATCCATCGATCGAATGGGATGCTTGATCTGTCGGTTTCTGATACAGGCGTAGGGATTCCTGAAAAAGACTTACCATTTGTCTTTGAACGTTTTTATAAAGCAGACAAAGCGAGGACGCGAGGTAAAGGTGGGACAGGTTTAGGTTTGGCTATCGCAAAAAACATCATGGATGCACATCACGGATCAATTTTGGCGAAACATGGAGATGAGAAAGGAACCGTCTTCATTTGCTCACTTCCATTTGATTCTCCAAAGAATTGAAACCTTTCCTCAAATGAATCGACTACTATAATAGAGCGAGGGGATTAAATGGATGATTCCGTTTTCCTGCGATTGTACGAAGAATATAACCGAGATGTATTTAATTTTTTGATCTATTTGACTCGTAATCGAGACATAGCCGAAGATTTAATGCATGAAGTATATGTTCGCGTACTGAAATCATACAGCAACTTCGAAGGAAAAAGTTCAGAGAAAACATGGCTGTTTGCAATTGCGAAAAATGTCTCGATTGATTATTTCCGTAAACAAGCAACCATGAAGAAGCATACAGATCTTCATTTCGATTGGGAAACACAGGAATTGGTTGCACACGATCTCCTGCCTGAGCAACTTATCGAATCGGATGAAGAGAAACGACTAGTTTTGGAAGAATTGCATAACTGTACAGGCGATCAGAAAATGGTCATTTTCATGCGGTTCTTCCAAGACCTCACGATTGCTGAAACTGCAGAAGTTTTGGAATGGACAGAGGGTAAAGTAAAAACTACCCAGCATCGTGCAGTAAAGGCTTTGAAGGAAAAGGTAGAAGCACGTTCGGTGAGAAAGGGGCGATCAAATGAGTAATGATAAGTGGAATGAAGAAAAAATTGAAACTACATTACGCGAAATGCCTACGATTTCAGATCACCGCTCTAAAGAAGATGTACTAGCAAGACTTAAGAAAGATCCGAGAGTAAAAGAAGAACTCCAGCCAAAGAAGAAGCGAATGAAAGCAAAATGGCAGCCGGTTCTTGTGGCCGTTGCAGCGATTTTATTGCTCAGTATTTTAGTGCCGACGTTTCTCAATCCATCGAATCAAGTATCGATGGATAAAGCAGAACCGGTGGATAATGCGGACCCTGCTCCGGCATCACTGGAAGAAAATTCAGAATCAACCGAGTCAAGTCAAGATATGGCGACATTCTCTAGAGCTTTACCGACGGCCCCGCATTATGCCGTCTATCCGTCTGACGTAGCTAAACAGAAGGCTTTTCATATAGGTCTGGCGACGAATCAGGCAACGGTTGTACCTGTGACCTTCCTTATACCGAATGAGTTGGTAGAAAGTGATTTAGGAACGATACAGCCGGATGCTGTTGCACTTTACAATATGTATGCCGGAAAACTAGATGAGGAATCACTCGGCTTCACTGAGTATCACCCGTTTAACGCGGTGATTTCATCGAATGAAAAACAAGTATGGATGAAATTTGCTGCAGATCATTCGTACGACATGGCGAGCGCTACGCTAGAGATGTTGAATCAAGCCGTTCAAGATACGTTTTACGGATTTGATGAAGTCAAATTTCTTCGAGAAGACGGATCGCCTATTGTATTTGATCAGATCGGTGAAGCGAGCAAACCTATTGTGCTGAAAGGCTCTAAATCGCAACAAGCCTATTATCGATTCACTCAAGAAAATGGGGAAGAGTTGCTTTCTTCGAATTTCGGTAAATCCTTTAAATCGCCACAAGAAGCTTTGTTGAGCATGAAGAAAAAGCCGAATGACATTTATTCTAGTGTCGTTCCAGAAGGCGTAGATTTTAAAGTCTCGGAAGACAAGGAAGTGCTCCATGTGGAATTTAGTGATGTATTAGATTTGGATAATATGCAAGTGGAAGAGGCTATGCAATTAATCGAAGGTATTTTATTGACTGCTGCAAGCTTTGATCGACAAGTACAGTTCGATCAAATAATACAAGAGCAATGGCAGGATTTTGATTTTACACAGCCGCTGCCGAAACCAATTGGAGCGAATCCGAAATTCCTTATTCTCAAATAATTCTGTTTTGTAGACTCAAGTAGTTTACAAAACAGTTTTTTTTAGTTACAATAGGAATATAACATAATATTGATTCATCTTCGGGGCAGGGTGTAATTCCCGACCGGCGGAAATAAAATAGTCTTCTATTTTTAGCCCGCGAGCTTAACAGCTGATTCTGGTGAGATTCCGGAGCCGACAGTATAGTCTGGATGGGAGAAGGTGAAGGTGCAGCCATCTTTTTGTGTACGCAAAATGATGCTTGTTTAAACTCGGATAAATCCTTGAAAATTTATCTGTTATTAACAGTGCATTTAACTCTCCCTAAAGCGATTTGCTTTAGGGATTTTTAGCGAAGCAGCAGATGAGCAAGCCTTTCCTCTTTTGAAGTGAATCGCAAAAGGAGAGAGGAACAAATGAAAAACATGAAGTTACGCAAGTTAATTTTGATTGCTGTTTTAGGAAGTATATCCACCGTTTTAATGCAGTTTAACTTTCCATTGCCTGCATTGCCTGGATTTCTGAAGTTTGATTTCAGTGAAGTTCCGGCTGTCGTCGCAATCATGACAATGGGACCAGTTGCTGGGATCGGTGTGGAATTATTGAAGAATATCATGTATTGGTTTTTATCCGGTAGTCCAACGGGTGTTCCTGTAGGTGAAATTGCAAACTTTGCAACAGGTGTCATGTTCATCATGCCGATTTATTGGATCTACATGAAATATCGAACGACAAAAGGGCTGGCGGCAGGTTTGATCGCAGGTACAACAGCAATGGCGATTGGTATGAGTGTATTGAATTACTTTGTGTTTTTCCCGATGTACACTTATTTCCTTGGTATGCCAGCTGTAACAGGTGATGCACTTTATAAAATGGTCATTTTAGGGATCTTGCCATTCAACCTCATTAAAGGTGTCATATTATTGGCGATTTCGTTGATGTTATATAGAAGTATGGAGAAGTGGATTCTCCAGCAACAGAAGAAGTTATTAGTTTAATTAAACAAACGGCAGTTTCTTTTTAAAAAGGGGCTGCTGTTTTATTTTTTGATTTGGTGCTCGTAACATGGTAAACAATGTTGGATTACAAAGTTTAGTTGTTATACCAATAGGTTTTAAATTGTCTAACCAAAAAACGATAAACCTTAATCCCCCGAGGTTTATCTCTAAAGGTAAAGGAGCCAAGGGTATATGAACAGTCCAATTTAAGAATCCCCAGCTTTCTAAGTTAATTAATTTTAATTGGGGGATATACAATTGAATAAAAACTTCATTTTACTCATAACAGGGCAGTCACTTGCAAGTATTGGTGATGTTCTGTATATGGTTGGCATTATAAGCACGATTTTTGCGTTAACAGGATCTGCAACGGCTGCGTCCTTTGTGCCTTTTACAATTACGTCCTCGATGTTTTTATCGAGTCTTTTGACACCTCTAGTAATAGGTAAAGTTAATTTGAAGTGGTTACTGACTGGATCACAATTGGGAAAAACAGGCCTGATCGTAGTACTAGGACTATTTTTAAGTGGGATATCAGGAGCAAATTATTATTTGGTGTTTCTCGTCATCTCTGGCATTGCGTTCCTTGACGGATGTGCTAATCCGATAAAACTAACCATGATACCGCAGTACGTAAAGCCAGAAAGATTAGTTCGAGCGAACGGTGTAGCTGAAACGATATCCCAATTCATTCAAACGGTGATGTGGTTTGTAGGCAGTTTATTTTTGATTTTCATGGATGCACAGCAGTTAATTTGGGTTGTTAGTCTCATGTTTGCACTATCAAGTATCATGATGTATTTATTGGATAATGTAGAACGTCGGAGAGCGAAACAGGAAAGAAAGCTCGATCGGATTAAAGTTGGTTGGAAAACCTTGTTTGATGTCCCTGTATTACGGAAAATAGCATATATGGAAGTCTTGGAAACCGTGGCTGCTACAGTTTGGATTGCCGCTATTTTGTATGTGTTTGTCAGTGATGCACTGCACGTAGACGAAAAATGGTGGGGCTTCATCAACGGCACCTTCTTTTTAGGGCTAATAATCGGAAGCATCTATTGCATAAAATACTCTTCTCTAGTCGAAAGAAAGCTTGCCAAAATAATTTTCATTGGCTCTTTATCTAGCTTTTTTATAACTATATTATTTAGTGCAACCAGCAATCCGATGATTGCTTTATTGTTGGCAGTTGGAATTGGTTTATTCGGGCAGTTAAAGAGCATTCCTCAACAAACAGTAATTCAAACCAGCGTAGCGAAGGAAAAGTTGTCTACTGTATATACATCTTTGGGGGCGATTTCAACAGGGATATTCGGAATATCCTCTCTTGGTATGGGTATTCTGGCAGATTTATTTGGGGTCAGGAGTGTTTTTCTTGTTTCGGGACTAATGCTTGCTATCGTCACGTTGATTGTATATAAGAATAAGCATTTGTTTGTTCGGAACATAATGGAATAGTATTTTAACATGTGGGTTTGTTGTTTTACGAACCCACATTCTCACTTAGTTAATTAATTTAATATCTTCTGCAAAGAGTGCTATAGCTAAATGAAAATTGTGCCATCAGATCATTTATCAACTTACAGATGATAAATTAGTAAGTCACATTATTTTACTAGGAGGAGCTCCCATGAATCTTGGAACTGAATATTTGAAAGTTGTGCAGGAAAGGTTTAGAAGTGTTAAAGATCTTGGAGATAAGACGATAAATCAATTGACAGAAGACGACATTCATTGGAAGTTAAACGAAGCTTCCAATAGTGTTGCGGTTATAGCCAAGCATTTAAGCGGAAATATGATATCTCGATGGTCGGACTTTTTAACTTCGGATGGAGAAAAAACCTATAGGAATCGTGATCAGGAATTTGTGGATCATGTTTTATCGAAACAAGAATTAATAATAGTTTGGGAAAATGGTTGGAATACTCTATTCGGCACATTACAAGATTTAGATGATAAAGATTTAGTAAAGAAGGTAACAATTCGTGGTGAAAGTCATACGGTGCTAGAAGCGATTGAAAGGCAAATGGCTCACTATGCTTATCATATAGGGCAGATAGTTTATATTGGTAAGCAGTTAAAAGGGGACATTTGGGAAAGCCTTAGTATCCCCAAGGGAGCGTCTGAAGAATACTTACAGGAAAAGCTGAAAAGGCAAGAGTCATAAAGTTCTTGATACTTCACGTCATATCCCGGCCACAATCCAATGTACTTTAATTGTTTAGAAACATATTCTTTTTATAACAATCAAAAAACAACACATCCTGCGTTCGGAAGTGTTGTTGTTCATGAATCAATCTTCATATTTTAATGGATCGCCTTCAAAAGGAGCATCCGCAATTTTAATTGAATCAGTTGGACAGCCATCGAACGCATCTTCGAGATCTTCCATCAGTTCTTCTGGAACTTCAGTGTTTCCCATGTTATCATCTAAAATAACAAACGCGATTCCCTCGTCGTCATAATCATAGATATCCGGTGCAGCAGCCCCGCATGCACCGCAAGCTATACATGTATCCTGATCGACAATTGTGTACTTTTTGCTAGACATTGTCTTTCTCCCTTCTTCCATTCACTCAACCTATTTTGCATCTACTCTATTCTAAAGCTGTTTTCATCACTTTTCAACAATAAAACTCTATTTCTTCGGGAGGAAGCGTAATTGGTTTTTATTTCAATCTTATTAACGATGTTTCAGCGCCTTCATGGCGAACGATCTGCACAAGGAGTGTATCATATTCTTCGCGGCAAAAGATCCGGGCAAACATTGCAGGATGTCGAAAACTATCAATTGAAACCATTTTATTCGTTATTTCCAAACCTATCAACCGATGGTTATCGTCGACAAATTGAACGTTTGATAGCAGAAGGTTTAATACGTATTGAAAATCAAGTCGTTTACGTTACAGATAAAGGCCGCAAGAATATGCTGCATGCGCCATGGCGTTTCAATGGGTGGGAATACCGTGGCGGAGAAAGGGAATTCGTTAAGCGGCTGGCACTTACTGTACAAACATTATCGTATATTCGGACCGGGCAGACAATGTTTGCGCCGATACAAAAGGAGTTGCATATACAGCAATTCGTCAAAGAATTCCTTCGCAGACAGACGGTATCGGTGGATGAACTTGCAAAAAGAGTACATAAAGAATTGGTACAGATTCTATCTGAAGCGAATCTGACCGATCTGCAACGAACGATTCTTTCATATAGGTTGACTGGTGTGCAATTGACGGCTTATACATGGGAGCAAATAGCGGAAGCGCTGAATTCGCCTGTCACAAGTGTTCAAATCTATTTCCTGGAAAGCTTACATATCGTACTAGATTTCATTGAAGAACATGAGGACATGCCTTTAGTGAAAAGCTTGGCTGTAGGGTGCAGAGTGGAGAACTATTTGACGCAATCTGCAGAACGATCGCGTAAATTGGTTCAACAAGGGTATTCTATAGAGCAGATTGCTTCGCTGCGCAATCTGAAACTCAGTACAATAGAGGATCATATGGTGGAAATGGCTGCAAATGTAAAAACTTTTCCGTATGAAGAATTTGTCACCGCTGAACAGATCCAGAAAGTTTGGCAGCAAATTGACCGGTTGCAGACAAAACGATTGCGTGTATTAAAAGAGCGGTGTGCGGAACTATCATATTTTCAGCTTCGGTTAATTATCATCCATGGAAAGCGGGTGGACAGTTGATGGACATACAAGACGTTTTACAGCAAAGGTTTGGCTATGTTGCATTTCGGCCCGGACAGGAAGAAGTGATCCGTCATATTGTAGCTGGCAGGGATGCGGTCGCGATTTTTCCCACCGGGATGGGCAAGTCACTTTGTTATCAACTTCCTGCCTACGTAATGGATGGCGCAGTAGTCGTAATCTCCCCACTGGTTGCATTAATGGAAGATCAAGTCGCTAATTTACGTAATCATAAAGAAAAAAGAATTGTTGCGATAAATTCATTTTTATCGAGACAAGAGAAAGAATTGGCTCTGAATACATTGCATCAGTATAAATTCATTTTTCTGTCACCTGAAATGCTTATGCAAACAGCGGTTCAACAATTGATCGAGCAATTGAACGTGGCGTTTTATGTAGTGGATGAAGCACACTGTATATCGGAGTGGGGATTCGATTTTCGTCCGGATTATTTGCGGATGAAAGAAATTTTCGCAGGATCGAAAAGGGCACCTGTTTTAGCTTTAACCGCGACGGCAAGTGAAAAGGTAATAGAAGATATCACGTCTTATCTGCAGCTCAATCAACCGCATATCGAACGTCAGCCGATCGATCGGCCTTCTATATCTTATCGTGTATTGCATTTAGAAAATCAATTGGCGAAAACAGACTGGATCATTGAAAGATTGTACGTTACGATCGGTCCAGGCATTATCTATGTCGCTTCTAGAAAGCGAGCGGATGAATTGGCGGCGGTCCTGCAAGAAAAAGGGATCCGGGTGGCGAGTTATCATGGAGGCAAGGAACAAGATGAACGTTCCATCATTCAAGAACAGTTTGTACAAGGTGACCTAGAGTGGATTTGTGCAACCAATGCGTTTGGGATGGGAATCCATAAAGACGATATCCGTCAAATTATCCACGAGCATTTACCGGCTACTCCATCCGCTTATGTACAAGAGGTAGGCAGGGCGGGACGCGATGGAGAAAAAGCAGCAGCAACACTTCTTTACAGTGAAAGAGATATACAAAAATTGAAATTCATCGTTTTTGAAGACTTGCCTGACGAACAACAAATCCGTTATTATCATTCATTGATGCAGACGGGGGTAAGTGGATCGCTTGCGATTGAACAATCCGGACTGACAGAAGTGGCGGCCCGACTGCTGGATTATTATTTCGAGCAGTTTGACGAGGAAAATGTCATTCGTCAAATTCGTCAAATCTTTCAAGTGAAAGAACGACAAATCGCGGACATGGAGAGATTTGTGAGAAGTGAAGATTGTTTAAGAGAAAAGCTTCTCAGTTATTTCGGTGAAAAATCTGCTACAACTTTCGATTGTTGTTCACAATGTCAGAATATCGCCGATGAATGGCTGGTTAGGACGACAGTTGAACAAAAACGTTCGACTAAATTGGATTGGAAAGAAAGACTGCATCAATTACTAGGCTAAGCCTTCTGTCCTTATTTACTTTTCCGACAAAATTCGGCATAATGGAAGTATGAATACGTTCGGATGATGTCTATTTCTTGATAGTTTTGAGAAATGAATTACATCACATAATTGGAACTGACATTATGAGATGTGAAGGAGAAGTTGCATATGAAAAAAGATGACTATGAACTGGATTTTGAGCAAAATCGTAAAGAGATTACTATAGAAAAAGAGTCTGATAAACTACCTTCTCGTTCAGAAATTCATAGAAAGAAAAAGAAGGAGAATCAGAATCGGACGAAGTTAATTAATATTCTTCTTGCTATATTTACGTTAATACCGATTGTGATTTTAGTATACGTTTTATCCGATTTATATTCGCCTGCCGTCCCGAACCAAGTGCCGGTCGAAAAATCGAAGGTTTCAGTCAGCAATAATTCCGTTGCAGATGGCAATTTGACCGGAGTTGCTAAGGGAAATGAAGAGCAACCGGCAGAAACAAAAAAACCAAATGCGGATGCTGCTAAAAAGCCTGCAGTCGAAGTAAAGCCTGAAAAGCCGGTGGAGAAACATAAGCAGCCAGCCAAGCAACCGGAGCCGAAACCAGAAGCAAAACCAAAACCAAAACCTGAAGCAAAGCCAAAACCAGTGGAAAAGCCAGCACCCAAGCCGGTGGAGAAGCCTGTGGAAAAACCGGCGCAAAATAAACCTGCTACGGGTGTTAGACATCATGTCGTCAAACCGAACGAGACGCTGTACCGTATTTCTGTCAATTATTATGGAAGTGGCGCTCATGTTCAGAAGATTCAACAGGCGAACGGCTTATCGTCCAATAATATAAGTGTGGGGCAGACACTTGTGTTGCCTTAGGTTACGTACAATTGAGCAACATTTTATGACTTTTATCTAAAAATTGATATGATAATGATGGTTTTTTTACTAATATTTTAAAAGCAAAGTGGATGCTTTGCTTTTTTCTATGGGAGCTGTGTGATGAAAAGGTATCAAACGACTTTGTTATCCGTCTTAATGTCTGGCGCTGGCCTGCTGGCATATATGTTTTCACTCGCACATCGGAACAGAGTGTTGACGCACACAGTTGCTTTAGAAGGCGCAACTGCCAAGAAGTTGACGGTTTTTTTTATTTCTGATATTCATAGGCGCCGGCTTTCAAACGGGCTGATAAATAAACTTCGTACTTTTCCTGTTGACGCAGTCATTGTAGGAGGAGATGTGGCTGAAAAAGGAGTGCCGCTTTCTCGTGTAAAACGAAATTTTCAACTGTTGGCCACGGTTGGTCCTCTTTATTATATTTTCGGAAACAATGACCAAGAGGTGGGAACAGAGGAGCTCTTGAAAATCATTGAAGAGTCAGGCGGAGTGACGCTTGTCGATCAAACGATACGTATTCCAGGGCATCCGACATGGGGACTATGCGGATTGGAAGACCCTTCAAATGGTACAGTTGATGTCGATCAGGCAGTTGCCTCGACAATTGGTTTTAAACATCTCATTTTAGCAGCCCACAATCCTTCTCTATTTCGTAAGATTGAAGGGCGTATGAAGCCGGATCTCATGTTGGCTGGCCATACGCATGGGGGACAAATCCGTTTAGGTAAATGGGGATTGCAAGATTTAGGTGTTTTTCAAAAAACAACAAATGGTGCCAAGTTGATTAGTAATGGTTTTGGCACTACGATGGTGCCATTACGGCTTGGTGCCAAACCTGAATGTCATGTAGTGGAAATACATTACTGAGCAGATGGGGTAAGGAGAGTAGATTTCATGTATTCTGTTGACGCAGTAATTGTCGGCGGCGGTCCGTGTGGCTTATCCGCAGCAATCGAATTACAAAAAATAGGGTTGTCCGTAATTGTCATTGAAAAAGGAAATATCGTTCATTCCATTTACAATTATCCGACCCACCAAACATTCTTTAGTTCCAGCAGCAAATTATCGATCGGCGATATTCCATTCATTACGGCGATTGATAAACCAAAGCGAAATGATGCATTGGTGTACTATCGCACGGTGGCTCAACTTAAGAATTTGCGAATCAATAGCCACGAACGAGTAGAAAACGTTCAAAAGCAAGGGAACGGATTCATTGTCCAGACTGATAAAGCGACATATGAAGCTTCCTATGTAGTGGTGGCAACGGGTTATTACGATCAACCGAACAGTCTGAACGTCAAAGGTGAAGAGTTGCCGAACGTTTATCATTACTTTAAGGAGGCCCATCCTTATTTTAATAAAAATGTTGTTGTGATCGGCGGCAAGAATTCAGCCGTTGACGCGGCTTTGGAGTTGCAGCGAGCAGGGGCGCATGTTTCGGTTATTTATAGAAAAGACAGCTATTCAGCGAGTGTAAAACCATGGATTTTACCAGGGTTTGATAGTTTGGTGCGAAATGGACAAATTCAAATGTATTTTAATGCGTGTGTCACGGAGATTACGGAGACGGCTGTAACCGTCACTCAGCAAGGAAAGACGTTTGATTTGGCAAGTGATTACGTCTTTGCGATGATCGGTTATCATCCGGACCATCCTTTTTTACGCAGAATAGGTATACAAGTGGACGAAGCGTCAGGACGTCCGATTTTTAATGAAGAGACGATGGAAACGAATGTGGAAAACCTTTTTATCGCAGGTGTGATAGCTGCGGGCAATAATGCCAATGAAATATTTATCGAGAATGGCCGCTTTCACGGCGGGATGATTGCAGCAGCGATCAAACAACAGAACGAATGAGAAAGCCGCCGGACTGAAAAACGTCCGGCGGTTCTTTAGTAGGAGAACTATAATACTAGAGTGCTGCAAGTAGGTTTTGTGATACACTAGCGTCATGGGGAGGCGCCTATGTTTATTCTACTTACTGTCGCGATTGCGCCAGGGCTAGCACTTTTCAGTTACTTATATCTCCGAAAGCAAATCGCAAAAGAGCCATCGCGAACATTGTTTCATGCGTTTATGTATGGAGCTATTATGACTTTTCCGATTTTGTTCATTCAGCACGTTTTTGAAGAGGAACATGTATTTTCTAATGAATTTTTACGTAACGTTTTATTTACTAGTAGTTTAGAAGAGTTTTTCAAATGGATCATCATTTTTATCCTTGTATACAAAATCATTGATTTTGAGGATGCGTACGACGGAATTTTGTATGGCGCTAGTGTTTCGCTAGGTTTTGCCACCGTTGAAAATATTTTATATCTTCTTTCATTCGGACTGGACACAGCATTTATCCGTGCGTTGCTGCCCGTATCGAGTCATGCTTTATTTGGCGTTGTGATGGGCTATTATTTTGGTAAAGCCAAGTTTTCGACAGAATCCGAAAAAGGCAGATGGGTTTGGATTGCCTTTTTAGCTCCGTTCACGCTCCACGCATTCTATAATGCAATCTTGTTCTTATATGACTATTGGCTATATTTAATGATTCCTTTTATGCTGTTCCTTTGGTGGTTTGGTTTGACTCGTGTGAAATATGCCCATACATTTGCGATGCAACAATTTAGAAAGAAAATAAATGCAAAACCAGAAAATCCGTCTACTTAGGCGGATTTTTTATTTTTTATCATAAAATTTAAAGCATTGGACAAACTAGAACAAAGCAGAAAAATTTGGAGGTGGATGTTACATGAAGCGAGTTGCTGTACGCTTCCTATTTTTACTCATCGCCGGTGTAATGGTTCTTTCATTATTTGTCATTCAAACGGAAGCATTCAGTGCGCGTGACTTGGCAAAAGGTGCTAAAGGCGATGATGTTATTGAATTGCAAGCAAGGCTGCAGTACATCGGATTTTATCATGGTGAAATTGATGGCAACTTTGGTTATGGAACATACTGGGCATTACGGAACTTTCAAGAACAATATGGCATGCCGGTAGACGGTATTGTTGGTAAAAACGTCAAGAAGAAGTTGCAGGGAATCTCCGATTACGATGAGAAGTATGTCAAAGGGCAAATTGCAAAAGGGAATCAATTTACGTATTATGGCGGCCAGCCTTTAGAGGCGCAAGTCAAGAAAGGCAGCAAACCGCAGAAACAAATGCAGACACCTGCGAAATATTCGGATCAGGATATAAAGTTATTGGCCAATGCGGTTTATGGGGAAGCACGGGGGGAGCCTTATGAAGGGCAAGTTGCGGTGGCAGCTGTAATTTTGAATCGGATTGAACATGCTGATTTCCCAGATACCGTCGGGGGAGTTATTTTCCAACCAGGAGCCTTTACCGCTGTATCAGATGGACAAATTTGGCTGACCCCGAATGAAAGGGCAAAAGAAGCTGTCATCGATGCGATCAATGGCTGGGACCCATCTGAAAATGCGATTTATTATTTCAATCCAATTACAGCAACGAGTAAGTGGATCTGGTCACGACCGCAAATTAAGAAAATCGGACTGCACATATTTTGTAATTAAAGGAAAGGAGGGCGAGGCGACGATATGAAAAGAATGCTCTTTATTATGACCTATTCATTCATAGTACTCGGGATTTATGCCTTTGGTAAAACTCAAGAGACCGAGCAATTATCGGTGGCTTTAAATACACAGTATTCAAAAAGTATTTCGGACGCTTCACAAAAGCTAGGCGAACTTGAAGAATCGGTTAAAAAATCATTGCTGTTTGAAGACGAAAAAAGCTCAGCTAAAGAGCGAGAAGATGTTTGGCGACTGTCGTCGGATATCAAAGCTTCAATAGGTGCTCTTCCTGTGAATGAGAGCTTTTCAACTTCTTGGATGAACTATTTAGGCCGTCTCGGGAATTATGCGAAAGAATCTACGGAGCAGGGCAATAAAGATGATTATTATGCTGTCATGAAACGGGCTTCGGATAACTTGGATGAACTCTCAAGTGAGTGGCAAGTGGCTACTTCTGATTTATTATCAGGCGATATGACCATGCAGCATTGGGAGAATAAACTTGGCAGTAACGTCGAGGATGAAGGTAATTGGGGTAAAATGGGGGCATCCATCAAACAATACGGAGAAGCTGTATTTCCTTTGACGGCAAGTGAGTCGGATGCGCAAAAGAAAAAAGAATTACGTAATATTAAAGACCATAAAATTACAGAAGATGAGGCAATCGAACGATTTAAAAAGCTTTTACCTGAAGTCTCGAATGATGTAATTGCTGCAGAGAAAAGCAGAAAAGGAGCACCCTATCCTTTTTATCACATTCGTTTTTCCGAAAATTCATCAATCGGATATATTGACATCACCCAAAAAGGCGGACATATCTTATCGTATTTGGTAGAACGTCGAATGGGAAAACCAACAAAGTCATTTGAGGAATTAAAGAAAATGGCTTCGGAGTTCCTAGATAAGGCGGATTACAAAGACGTTGTATTGGAGGAGTCCAGGGAAAATGATGTGGCATGGCATTTTGTTTTCGTCAGGGTAAATCCAGATAACAATGCAAAAGTATTTTCCGATCCGATCCATATTAAAATGGCGAAGGATAATGGGGAAGTATTAGGTATGGATACATCTGAATATATTCGTAAAGAAACACTAAAGCCGCAACCCATCCGGGACGTGAATTGGAAAGAGTTTTTCCGAACGGGCGTAAAGGTAATGGAAGAAGAGCTTGCATATGTTGAAAATCAGCAATTAGAGCAACGTTTGACTCATTATCTTACAGTCGTTTCCAATGATAAAAAACCAGAGACCTATAAAATTGTAGTGGATACGGACACATTAGAAGTAATTAAAACCGAAAAACAATAAGAAATAGATTGGAAAACTCTTCACCGCGTGACATAATAGTATCAAAAGTAACTATTGGCAGGTGGAGAGATGAAGTTAACAATTGGTACGGTGTTGACGATTGAGAAGGATTACACAGAGGAATCCGAGAAGTTTAAATCCCGTGTTGTAGATATCGAAGAAGATCACACTCATTTTATGATGGACTATCCAATTAGTATGGAGACAGGGAAAACGGCTTTCTTTATTGATGGCACCCAGTTATTGATCACATTTGTTGATGACCTCAAAATGTCCTATGCATTTCGTACCGAAATTCACAGCAGGATGAATCGAACAATTCCGATGTTAAAACTGAAATATCCTGGAGATAAAGAACTGATCAAGATTCAGAGGCGTGAATTTGTCCGGGTCGAGACATCATTGGATGTAGCCTTACAAGCTGATTCAGAATCGTTGCAATTGGTTTCATCCGACTTGAGTGCAGGCGGGTTGGCAGTCAATATGAAAAATCATGAGTATTTCCCCCAACAAACAGAGTTGGATTTGATGATTGTACTTCATTTTTCCAAAAATGAAATCAAATATATTTCCTGCAAGGCGAAGGTCGTAAGAAATTGGGAGCAGGACACTCGCCGGCTAAGCTCTTTAAAGTTTGAAGAAATTGATGAAAAAGATCGCCAGCATATCATTCGGTATTGTTTTGAACGTCAATTAGAGTTGCGTAATTCTTAAGGAAAAGTCTATCTTCAAAAGACTTTTCCTTTTTGCATATGGTACAATAAAGGCGAAAATGGAGGGGTTTTTAGCATGACTGGTGGAATGAGAATTGCAATCGACGGACCTGCGGCAGCCGGTAAAAGTACAATTGCTAAATTAGTGGCGAGAAAATTAGGATACACTTATATCGATACAGGAGCGATGTATCGGGCCATCACGTATAAAGTACTTCAAAATGCCGTGGATCCACATGATGAAGAAGCCATCGCTCAACTTGTGGGACAAGCAGAAATTGAGTTGCAACAAGGTGAGCAAGCGCAAAAGGTAATTTTGGACGGTCGCGATGTGACGGAGGTCATTCGTTCACATGAAGTGACTTCCCAAGTTTCCGCAATTGCGGCACTTACGTCAGTTCGTCAACTTTTAATGAAAAAACAACAGAACTTAGCAAAAGATTCATCTGTCGTAATGGACGGCAGGGATATCGGCACGTCTGTGCTGCCAGATGCGGAATTGAAGATCTTCATGACGGCATCCGTGGAAGAAAGAGCAGAGAGACGTTTATTAGAAGAAAAGCAACGGGGCAATACAGTGGATTATGAAACATTGAAAGGAGAAATATCAGCGCGAGACAAGGCAGATAGCGAACGCGAAATTTCTCCATTAAAAAAAGCGGAAGATGCGATTATAATTGACACAACGGGGAAAACAATAGAAGAAGTGACAAATAGTATCGTTGAATATGCCGAAAAGAGGTTAGCTCGATGAACTTATATCCTTTAGGCAAATTTTTGATCAGTACGATTTGTTATCCACTTTATCGAATTAAAGTAATTGGCAAAGAAAAATTCCCTAAAGAAGGCGGGGTGCTTTTATGCACCAATCATATAGATAATCTTGATCCGCCTGTAGTCGGAATCACTTGCCCGAGAACGGTTCATTTCATGGCGAAAGAAGAACTGTTCAAAAAGCCGATTCTCAAGTCCGTTCTGCCGCAAGTACAAGCGTATCCAGTGAAAAGAGGCATGAGCGACCGTGACGCCTTCCGGACGACGATCAAATTACTTCGTGATGGGAAAGTTGTCGGCCTATTTCCTGAAGGTACAAGAAGCAAGACAGGGGAGCTCGGTAAGGGGTTAGCGGGAGCAGGTTTCTTTGCCTTAAAAGGAGGCGAAGCAAAAGTAGTACCTTGTGCAATCATCGGACCGTATAAAGCTTTTTCACAACTGAAAGTCGTTTATGGCGATGCAATTGATATGACGCCTTTTCGCGAAAGAAAAGCTTCTGCTGAAGAAGTGACAGAAGCGATTATGGCAGAGATCTCCAAGTTGATAGCGCAACACAAATAAAAGAATAAGTGCAATTTTTTGTTTTTAAGTGTAGATTCGAATACTATAGAGATAAGATTCATTATGGAGGAGGACTACATATGACTGAAGAGATGAATATGGATGAAGTAAAAGAATACCGTGAAGGTGATCATGTAACAGGTGTAGTTACAAAGGTTGAAGAAAAATCGGTAACTGTTGAAATCGCAGGCGCTCCATTTGATGGCGTCATTCCGATCAGTGAACTCTCAAGCTTGCATATTGAAAAAGCAGCCGATGCAGTCGAGGTCGGTGATGAATTGAAGTTAGCGATTACAAAAGTTGAGGACGATGCATATGTTTTATCGAAGCGCCAAGTAGACGCGGAAAACGCATGGGATTCATTAAAAGAACAATTTGAGAACGGTGAAATCATCGAAACAGAAGTAAAAGACGTAGTGAAAGGCGGACTTGTCGTAGACTTGGGAGTTCGTGGATTTATCCCGGCTTCACTAGTTGAAGATCATTTCGTTGAATCATTCGAAGATTATAAAGGACGTACGATGACATTTAAAATTGTGGAGATGGATCAAGAAAAAAATCGATTGATTCTATCACATCGCGCGGTCGTCCAAGAACAAAACGATAAGAAAAAAGAAGAAGCACTTTCGTCGATCCAAGAAGGCGATGTTTTAGACGGTACTGTACAACGGATCGCTTCATTCGGAGCTTTTGTTGATATTGGCGGCGTAGATGGCCTTGTCCATATTTCACAAATTTCCCATGGACATATCGAAAGTGTCTCCGATGTCTTGAAAGAAGGAGACGAAATTAAGGTAAGGGTCTTGTCTGTAGATCGCGATGCTGAACGTGTATCTCTATCCATCAAGGACACGCTGCCTGGACCTTGGGAAAATGTCGCTGAAAAAGCACCGATCGGTTCTGTATTAGAAGGAACAGTAAAGCGTCTAGTGGCATATGGTGCATTCGTGGAAATCTTCCCGGGTGTCGAAGGACTTGTCCACATTTCAAGGATTGCACATACGCATATTGGTACACCTCACGAAGTGCTTGAAGAGGGGCAGACGGTTCAGGTGAAAGTACTCGATGTCAATCCAGAAGAGAAACGAATTTCATTAAGCATCAAAGATCTTTTGGAAAAAGAGGACGATCCTCGCGAAGAGAACTTCAGCTATGAAATGCCTGAAGAAACAACCGGCTTTTCATTCGGAGATGTCATCGGCGATCAGCTAAAGAAATTCAAAGAATAATATTATCAGTGATGAGTCGATTGTGATCAACTAACAACAACTTAATTACTATGTATGATGAGAATGATGATGCTTTCATATGCATCATCATTCTTTTTGTGTATAATATTCAAAGATAGGTCGGAAGGGTGTAATGAAACAAATGAAAAAACCAACAGTAGCAATCGTAGGGAGACCGAACGTCGGGAAGTCGACAATTTTCAATCGCATCGTAGGCGAACGGATCTCCATAGTGGAAGATGTGTCCGGCGTGACACGTGATCGCATATACAGCCCGGCGGATTGGCTGAATTATGAATTCAATTTAATCGATACGGGCGGAATTGACATCGGTGACGAACCATTGCTGGAACAGATCCGTGCTCAAGCTGAAATCGCCATCGATGAAGCGGACGTCATCATCTTTTTGACGAACGGGAGAGACGGCGTAACCGATGCGGATGAACAAGTAGCCAGAATGCTTTATAAAACAAAAAAGCCGATTGTCTTGGCAGTTAATAAAGTGGATAATCCGGAAATGAAAGAAATGATTTATGATTTCTACTCACTTGGTTTTGGAGAACCGTATCCGATATCCGGTTCGCACGGGCTAGGTCTGGGTGATTTATTGGACGCGGTCGCTGAAAGCTTTAAGGAAATGGATCTTGAAGAGGAAGATGAAGACACAATCCGTTTTTGCTTGATAGGACGGCCGAATGTCGGAAAATCGTCACTAGTTAACGCGCTTCTCGGCGAAGACCGCGTAATAGTCAGTGATATTGCTGGTACAACAACTGATGCGATCGACTCTGTTAAAGAAGTGGATGGACAACTCTTCAAGATAATCGATACTGCCGGTATGCGTAAAAAAGGTAAAGTGTATGAAAACATGGAGAAATACAGTGTGCTCCGCGCATTGAAGGCTATTGATCGATCTGATGTCGTCTTAATCGTCCTTAACGCGGAAGAAGGAATTCGTGAGCAGGATAAGCGGGTTGCAGGATACGCTGAAGAGGCCGGCAAAGGTGTCTTGTTCGTTGTGAACAAATGGGACACATTGGAGAAAGACGATAAGACGATGAATAATTTTATCGACGATATCAGGGATCAGTTCCGTTTCTTGGATTATGCACCGATTCTTTTTGTGTCAGCTAAAACAAAGCAAAGAGTGCATACATTATTCTCCAATATTCAAATGATTAGTGAAAATCATGCATTGCGCATCCAGTCGAGTGTCTTAAATGAAGTAATCGAAGATGCTGTAGCGAGAAACCCTGCGCCTGCTGATAAAGGGAAACGTTTGCGGATCTATTACGCGACACAAGTTGCCGTCAAGCCGCCGACTTTTGTTGTATTCGTCAACGAACCATCGCTTATGCACTTTTCTTATGAACGTTTCTTGCAAAATAGATTGCGGGAAGCTTTTGGCTTTGAAGGTACGCCGATTCGCTTGATCACGAGAGCAAGAAGCTAAGTACTAGATAAGAAAGGGTTGGGGTAATGGAAAACGTCTCTATAATAGGAGCAGGAAGCTGGGGAACAGCTCTTGGATTCGTACTCGCTGAAAATGGGCATGACAGCTTGATTTGGACAAGACGTGCTGAGCAAGCGGATGAAATCAACCAACAGCATTCGAACAGTCAATATCTGCCTGATGTGAAGCTGCCCGAAAATCTTACATCCACTAGTGAACTGGACAAGGCGGTGCAGCATGCGAATATAATCGTCCTTGCTGTTCCGACAGTTGCCATGCGTCAAACGTGCAAAAAAATTCAAGCTGTACTTAAAACTCCTACAATTTTTGTTCACGTCTCAAAAGGTATTGAACCAGATTCCTTAAAACGGATTTCGGAAATTATTGAAGAAGAAGTGGATGAATCGCTTCGCTCTGCAATTGTCGTATTATCAGGTCCGAGCCATGCGGAGGAAGTAGTGCTCCGTCATCCAACGACTGTGACAGCCGCTTCATCCAATATGGAGGCGGCAGAGCGTGTACAGGATTTATTCATGAACAATTATTTCCGAGTCTATACCAATGCTGACGTAGTGGGTGTTGAGCTTGGCGGTGCGTTGAAGAACGTCATTGCGTTGGCTGCAGGAATATCGGATGGTCTGGGTTATGGCGACAATGCCAAAGCCGCACTTATTACACGAGGCTTGGCTGAAATTACGAGATTGGGTGTTAAGATGGGAGCGGAACAACAAACGTTCTCAGGTTTGACAGGTCTCGGTGATCTTGTCGTAACGTGCACGAGTGTCCACTCACGAAATTGGAAGGCGGGCAATCGCCTTGGCAAGGGACAGTCACTGGAGAAGGTGACGGATGAAATGGGAATGGTGATAGAAGGCGTGCGCACAACAAAAGCTGCCTATCAGCTGGCAGACCATTTCGACACGACCATGCCGTTGACGGAAGCTTTGTACTCGATTTTATTTGGAGGCATTCCACCGAAGCAAGCAGTCGACCAATTGATGAGCCGCGGGAAGAAACAAGAAATCGATATGTTCTTTGGCGGTATATAAATAGTAGGAAGGTGACAATTTTGTCCTCGTTAGATAAAATGTGGCTATCTTTTTACGCGATGGGTTTTATGGCGATTTCAATGGGCTTGATCTATACAAGTCGTTATAAATTGAAAAATCGCGTACTTAAAATCTTGTTTGCCATTATAGCCTATGTATTATTAATTACTTCGTTCTTTGCGATGGTCTATTTAGTATTCAATGGACCTACTGGAGGAGCATAAAATATGAATAGAAAAGTAATCGTATTAACTGTCATGTTGTGTGTTGGATTGCTGTTGTCGGGCTGTATATCACGTACACCTGAAGAAAAACAAGTAAGTGAAACGCCATATCCTGACCAGTTGGAAACAGTTCAAAAAGCAGTGGATAGTTACCAAGAACAAGCAGGTGGTCTATTGCCGATCAAAACGCGAGACATGGAAACCGATCAATATATCAAATATCCAATAGAGTTTTCAAAAATCGTACCGGATTTCACTGAAAAAATTCCATCCAATGCTTTCGAAAACGGTGGAATCTTTCAGTATGTCCTTACAGACGTTGAAGAAAACCCGACTGTGAAACTTGTAGACCTCCGAATAGCAGAGAAATTACGTGATTTGAATTTGCGGAAATTCATCAATGGCGAACTGCCATTTTTAGACCCGGTAGGCGAGTTTGTCTATGAAGTGGACTTTAAGAAAATGGGTTTCAAAGAACCTTTAACTGTAGAAAGCCCATACTCTAACGCTCACCTGCCAATTGTCGTAGCAGGAGACGGCCATTTCTACGTGGACTACTCTATAGATTTGAATAAGATTCTTACGGAAGAAAAACCTGAAGTCGAGCAAGGAACGGACATCCGCTACCTGCTTTCCGAAACCTCAGCCATTCTACCAGCCTACTCATTGCCATATACTGTGAACGAAGACAATGAGCCGGTATTTATGAAGAAATAATTTTTTTGTTTTGCTGGAAGTTGTTCAACTGATCGCAGTGAAAGTTTTGTTTTTGTATCAATTTGCAGAACGGACTATCTAGTTGATTGGAGTGGAGGGCGGCGACTCCTGCGGGATTAGCGTGACAGGTGAGACCCTGGACTGTGCGAAAGCCGTAGCGAAGGACGGCTTTTGCGGGTAAAAGCGAAGCGTTAGGAGCACACGCTCTTAGAAGGAAGCGGCTCACCGCACGTCCCGCGGAAAGCGTCCGCCCTCAACGGAAATCAATGGTGCCCCCACACTCAGTCATAAATAGCTAGATATTGAAAAACGTTTCATGCTTTATTATGCATGAAACGTTTTTCTGTTTCATAAACTACTATGCGGAGAAAAAGGAGGGCGAAAGATGAAAGAAGAATTATATGAAAATCTTGCTAGAAGAACAGACGGTGATATTTATATAGGTGTGGTAGGCCCTGTGCGTGTAGGTAAATCCACCTTTGTCAAACGAGTCATGGAAGAAGTCGTTATTCCGAATATGACCGATGCAAACGACCGTATACGCGCGCAAGACGAGTTGCCTCAGAGTTCCCCTGGCCCGGTGATCATGACGGCAGAACCGAAGTTTGTGCCCGCTCAAGGCACAAACGTATCAATTGGAGAAGGAGAACTGGCATTTCAGATTCGACTAGCGGATTGCGTAGGCTATGTAATCGACGGCGTCAAAGGCTATGAAGACGAGGAAGGACCGAAATATGTTCATACCCCTTGGCACAATGAACCGATCCCGTTCGAAGAGGCGGCAAGGATCGGCACAGACAAAGTCATCCGGGATCATTCAACGATCGGAATATTGCTGACAACGGATGGTACCGTTAATAATATTTCTCGCTCTGCTGCGGAAGTCGCGGAGAATGAAATCGTCTCTAAGCTGCAGGAAATTGGTAAACCGTTCGTCATTGTATTGAACTCAAAAATGCCTGCGCATGAGCGTGCACTGGATTTAAAACAGCAACTGCATGAAAAATATGGCGTTCCTGTCATTGCGATCAGTGCTGATCAATTGAACGCTGCGGAAATTCAGCTGATCTTAAAAGAAGCACTGTATGAGTTTCCGATCACTGATATTGAACTGCAACGTCCGGACTGGATGGAAGAGCTGGGGGATGATCACAAACTGAATGCTCGAATCGACCATGTCATCAATGATGGTTTCCTGGGTGTTTCAAAAATACGTAAAGTACAGGAGATTGCTGAATTATTGCAAGAAGAGGAGTTTGTACGGCAGGCTGACGTCGTAGAAGTCGATGCAGGTAAAGGAAAAGCGATCGTTAATATAGATATGGATGAACGTGCTTATATTGCCGTATGTGAAGAGTTTATGGGTAAAGAGATGCGATCCAAAAAAGATTGGCTCGTCTTCATAAAAGAAGCCGTGAAAGCCAAGAAGTCCTATGATATGTATGCGGAAGCGATTGATACAGCAAAGCAGTCGGGCTATGGTGTTGCCCTCCCTACGATCGCAGACTTCCAGCCGACACCGCCAGAGCTGATCAAACAAGATACATTCTATGGTGTCCGAATGAAAGCGAAGGCGCCTTCGCTGCATATAATACGAATCGATATGGAAGCTGAATTTTCTCCGTTGATCGGTTCGGAATTCCATAGTCATCACTTACTTAAAGAATTGAAAAATGCTTATTTACATGATCGGGATGCTCTATGGGAAACACAGTTGTTTGGAACCCCGCTGCATGAAGTGATGAAAGAAAGTATTCGTTTCAAGACCGCAGCGGTCCCGGACAAAGCTAGAAAACGACTGAGAGAAACAATTGAACAAATGGTGAATGACGGCAATAAAGGCATGATCACATTTATCGTCTAATGAATCAATTACGCCTCAGTGAGGAAGTGTCCAGATTTCGAATCGAACCTGTTCGTATAACTCTTTTCGAAATCTGTGACGTTCAATTCCAAGCGCCCGTCTCTCGGGTCACTTCGGGAAAGTCTCCAGTGCCTGTCAAGACTAATCAGGGCTTTCCACTTTTGACGACATTTGCTGAACAAGGAACTACTCCGAATTCATCCCATCTCCTATTAGAGAAAGAAATAATCTGCTGAATAAAGATAATGTAGAGAAAGATCCGACAAAAGCGGGTCTTTTTTCTATTGTTTTTCCTTTAAAAAGGGAGAAAAGCACAGAAAAACTGTTTATCGCGATAAAGCGCAATAATATTGTTGCACCGCCGTTTTTCTTATGTTACTCTTTTTACAGTGTTAACAGCAATAGCATCCCCTTTTGAGAGGAGGTGAACGGTGTGAATAAAACAGAATTAATTAACTCTGTAGCAGAAGCGGCAGGTCTGACGAAAAAAGACGCGACTAAAGCTGTTGAAGCTGTATTCGATACAATTCAAGCGACTCTTGCGAAGGGTGAGAAAGTTCAATTGATTGGTTTCGGAAACTTTGAAGTTCGTGAACGCGCTGCCCGTAAAGGACGTAATCCACAATCGGGTGAAGAGATCGAAATCGCTGCAAGTAAAGTTCCAGCTTTTAAAGCAGGTAAAGCACTAAAAGACGCAGTAAAATAATTCGAGATTTTACATAGGAGTCCGTCCAGCGAATCTGTCAAACAGATGGCAATGGATGGACTCCTTTACGTTTGTACATAATCAATTACACTCGGTGTAGTGGCGTCCCGGTTTTGAAGTAAGTGTGCTCGGTTCACTCCTTTCAAAAACTGTGAAATCCGCCGGCGTGTCTGTTGGATAAAGAAAAGTACCCTAACTGTACGGAATGTGTAGAATATGCTACTATTTTGGTGAAATAGGTTTTGTTCCTATAAGGAGGACATACTGTGATGAATGAGCAAGATTTAAATAAAATAGAACAAGCAGTCACGATGATCTTGGAAGCCATCGGCGAAGATCCAAGCCGTGAAGGCTTACTTGATACGCCCAAGCGTGTCGCCAAAATGTATCATGAAGTATTTGAAGGATTGAATAAAGATCCAAAAGAATATTTTGAAGTAGTCTTTCATGAAAACCATGATGAAGTCGTACTAGTAAAAGATATTCCATTTTACTCTATGTGCGAACATCATTTGGTCCCGTTCTTCGGAGTTGCCCACGTTGCGTATATTCCGCGTGATGGAGTGGTGGCTGGATTAAGTAAATTAGCTAGAGCCGTGGAGACGACTGCAAAACGCCCGCAGCTGCAGGAACGCATTACATCGACAGTCGCAGATGCGATGATGGAAATGCTGAATCCGATCGGTGTCTATGTCATCATTGAAGCTGAGCATATGTGCATGACGATGAGAGGTATTAAAAAACCTGGTTCTAAGACGATCACAACAGTAGCTAGAGGAATTTATGAACATGACGACGTAAAACGTGCTGAAATTCTATCTCTGCTCAAAACGAACTGAGGCCTTTGCGGAACGCTCGATTTATATGCTATCATTAAGACCATATAGAGACTGGAGATGCAAAGATGACACAACCTGACTATTTAGTTATTAAAGCGAAAAAAGACGGAGTAAATGTCATTGGGTTGACGAGAGGCAACGACACAAAGTTTCACCATACTGAGAAGTTGGATCGAGGAGAGGTCATGATTGCTCAGTTTACAGAGCATACATCTGCCATTAAAATTCGGGGTGAAGCTGAAATCCATACAGCTCATGGAATCGTTTCGAGCGAAGAAAAAGAATGACCGGCAATTTAAGGCTGATGGGAATGGAGTTTACTGATGGATACAAAAGGATTCACTGACCAAGTCGACAATTATATACAAAACTTGCGAAGCGCTATTTATCAACCGATTGTCGAGCGAGATGCGGGACATGCACCAATCGATAGACAAAAGGCATTTTTGCTTTTACTGCCTATGTTGAATGGAGAGTCATGGACGGATGAAATGCATCAAGCGTCTTTAGCAATTGGCGCAATTCACACGGCGTTTGATATTCATGATCAAATCGATAGTACAGATGCTTCATCCAAGGAACAGCAGCTGATGGTGCTTGCTGGTGATCATTTCAGTGGCATTCATTATAAGCTATTGGCATCCATTCCAAACTTCCATCTCATCCGTTCTTTATCTGTTGCGATCGGCAGGATCAATGAATGCAAGACAACTTTGCTGCAAGAACCTCCAAATTCCATTGAGGATCGGTTACAATTGATTGGTGAAGTGGAAAGTGCTTGCATAATAGAGTTTTATCATACGTTCGGTTTTACCCGATATATTTCTATTGTTGAAGTGCTGTTTCCTTTAATTTGGCTGATAGAAAGCGGTCAACAGGACTTGAATCGAATGAAATTTCCGCATTTAGCTCCGAATGCAAGAGATACGGAAAAATGGATTCAGCAATTGCAGGAAAACTTAGATGATAGATTACACAATAACTTTTATTTACATAAACCTTTAGTCGATCAAGTACTGAAGATGGCAAAGCAAGGGGCAAGCAAACTGATTTAGAAAGTAGGGGCAAATCGTGGCGGTCTCAAAAGAAGAAAAAGTTCATAACGTCTTTGAAAAGATTTCAACAGACTATGATAAAATGAATTCCGTAATCAGTTTCAATCAGCATATAAAATGGCGGAACGATATTATGGTTCGGATGAATGTGCAGCCGGGCTCAAAGGCATTGGACGTCTGTTGTGGCACAGCGGATTGGACGGTAGCGTTAGCTAAAGCGGCAGGTCCTGCTGGCGAAGTGACAGGACTTGATTTCAGCGCAAATATGCTGGAATCAGGCAGAGAAAAAGTGGCTCCCTATCCGAATATTGAGTTAGTTCAGGGGAATGCCATGTCACTACCTTTTCCAGATAATTCATTTGATTACGTAACGATCGGATTCGGCTTGCGGAATGTGCCGGATTATCTAACTGTTCTGAAAGAAATGCATCGCGTACTAAAACCAGGTGGAATGGCTGTGTGCCTGGAAACCTCTCAGACTAAAATACCTGTTTATCGTCAGGCTTTTCGATTTTATTTTAAATACATCATGCCGTTATTTGGGAAGCTCTTCGCAAAAAGTTATAAAGAATATTCCTGGCTGCAAGAATCGGCGAATGATTTTCCGGGGATGAAAGAGCTGGCACAGCTTTTTGTCGAAGCGGGCTATCAAGAAGTTTCGTATAAGTCTTACAGTGGCGGGGCTGCGGCGGGACATATCGCATACAAATAATGAGTAAATGGGAGAAGGTAATGGGTTTGGAAAAAATTAAGTTGATGTCACTTTACACGGATTTCCGGAAAGATGTGGCCTGTATTGAAAAAGAGCTTGAACGTTCCGTGCAATCTTCTTCTCCCATTGTTCGTCAAGCTTCTTTACATTTATTAAAAGCTGGCGGGAAAAGAATTCGTCCCATTTTCGTTATTTTGGCTGCACAATTCGGCAACTACTCCCTCGAAAAAGCAGCAAAGGTAGCTGTGTCGCTTGAATTAATTCATATGGCATCTCTTGTACATGATGATGTCATTGATGATTCCGACATGCGACGCGGTTTGGAGACGGTTAAGGCGAAGTGGAATAACCGTGTAGCCATGTATGCCGGTGATTTCATCTTTTCACGTGCGCTGACTTCTATTGGCAGCATTGAAAAAGAAGCGGTACACCGAATTTTGGCGGAGACGATGTTGGAAATATGCAAAGGTGAAATCATTCAAATTGATTTTCAGAGACAAACCGACCAAGGCATGCGGGATTATCTGCAACGTATTAAGCGGAAAACGGCACTATTGCTAGCTTCCAGCTGTGAACTGGGTGCATTGAGTGCGGATGCGGATGCGGAAACTGTAAGGAAACTCAGAAGATATGGCTATTTCACAGGAATGGCTTTTCAGATAGTGGACGATATCCTCGACATCACGTCAACAGACGCGGAGCTTGGTAAGCCAGCGGGCAGTGACTTATTGAATGGTCATATTACGTTACCTATTTTATACATAAAAGACGATGCTGAATTCAGACCGTATATGGAACGTGCATTCGCTGGAAATATGCTGGAGTCCGATCGGCAAAATATGCTACGCTACATCCGGCAGAGCGACGCAATAGACAAAGCACAGCATGTCAGCGATCTTTATTTAGAAAAGGCGCTAAAAGAACTTGATGGTCTCCCGAATGGCAAGTCGAAAAAAGCATTAATCCAAATTGCAGACTTCATCGGGCAACGAAAATATTGACGAATCTTGTTTATAGTTGAAAGAAAAAGACGTCAGTGGTACGATTTAAAAGGGTTATTCCCCGATAGACAGATGAAGGAGTGTTTTGACAGATGGAAAGAACATTTTTAATGGTAAAACCAGACGGCGTACAACGTAACCTGATCGGTGAAATTGTCAGCCGCTTTGAAGACAAAGGGTATCAAATGGTAGGCGGGAAATTAATGAACATTTCCGAAGAGCTTGCACAACAACATTATGGTGAACATAAAGAACGCCCATTCTTTGGTGAACTTGTAGACTTTATCACTTCTGGACCAGTATTCGCAATGGTTTGGGAAGGTGAGAATGTCATCTCAACTGCACGTTTGATGATGGGTGCTACGAATCCAAAAGAATCTGCTCCTGGAACTATCCGTGGAGACTTCGCTGTAACGGTAAGCAAAAATATTATTCATGGTTCAGATTCACCTGAGTCAGCAAGCCGCGAAATCAACTTGTTCTTCAAAGAAGAAGAGCTTGTGACTTATGACAAATCAGTGAACAGCTGGATTAACTAATCGCCAAAAACAGCCGAGCGAATTTCGCGTGGCTGTTTTTCTTATACATACGGCATGCTTTTTCCGTTATAATAGGAACATACATAGAAAGATAGGGCAGTAGGAGGGCTTTGCATGTCTGATTATTCGATATTAATTCAAGGGATTAAAAGGAAGACCGGCATTGATTTATCGTTATATAAAGAAGCCCAGATGAAACGTCGATTGACTTCCTTATATGAGAAGAAGGGCTTCCGGGACTTCAGAGAATATTTTGAAGCGATTCAATCTGACAAAGAGATGTTGGATGAATTCTTGGACCGCATGACGATTAATGTTTCTGAATTTTACCGCAATGCAATCCGGTGGAATGTGCTGGAGAACAAGATACTACCGCAATTATTGGAGAAGAATAAGAGATTGAAAGTGTGGAGTGCTGCTTGTTCCACTGGCGAGGAGCCGTATTCATTGGCAATGGTGATGGCAACGCACATTCCATTGCCAGATATTTCAATTTTGGCTACTGATTTGGACGCTGGCGTCATTAACCGTGCCAAAGTAGGGTTATATGGCGAACGTTCGTTAAAAGAAGTGCCAAAATCAATCGTCAGTAAATACTTCGTCAAAGAAGGGCAATCGTATCAAGTGGTAGAGGAGATCAAGAAAACCGTAACATTCAAACAGCATAATTTGCTGGAAGATCGTTACGATTCGAATTATGATCTCATCGTTTGCCGTAATGTCATGATTTATTTCACAGAAGAAGCAAAAGACCAGATTTATACGAATTTTTCTAAGGCATTAAAGCCAGGGGGCGTTTTATTTGTCGGCAGTACAGAGCAGATATTCAACCCTGAAAAATACAACTTTGAATCAGTGGATACATTCTTTTATAGAAAAAAATAATACGAACATTCAAGGGGGAACTGAACATGCGTTTTATTACAGCTGGAGAATCACATGGTCCACAATTGACAGCTATCATTGAGGGCTTACCTGCACAAATGGAATTGACGGCAGACATGATCAACAAGGAATTAAAGAGAAGACAAGGCGGTCATGGAAGAGGTCGAAGAATGCAGATTGAGAAAGACCGTGTAGAAATTTCTTCAGGTGTACGGCACGGTAAGACAATCGGTTCTCCTGTCACACTAACAGTCGTAAACGATGACTGGAAGCACTGGACGGGGATTATGGGTATCGAACCTTTGGCAGAAGATATGAATCCTGAGGACGTCAAACGTCAAATTACGAGACCGCGCCCAGGCCATGCAGATCTAGTCGGCGGCATGAAATATGGACATCGCGATTTACGGAATGTGTTGGAACGTTCTTCTGCACGTGAAACGACAATGCGGGTTGCAATCGGCGCAGTTGCCAAGCAATTCTTGCGTCAGCTAGGCATAGAAACAGTTGCTCATGTGACAGAAATCGGAGGAATCGAGACGGATCCTTCTACATATGCAAACCTTACGATTGAAGACTTGCGTCAGACTGTCGAGGAAGACCCAGTGTATTGTGCAGACAAAGAAGCTTCGGCCAAAATGACAGAGGCAATTGATGATATTAAAAAGCGGGGCGACACGCTTGGTGGAGTCGTCGAAGTGATTATTGAAGGGTGTCCTCCTGGGATTGGCAGCTATGTACAATTTGATCGGAAAATGGACGGCAAATTGGCTGGCGCGATGATGAGCATCAATGCGTTCAAAGGTGTTGAAATTGGATTAGGCTTTGAGATGGCAAGGATGCCGGGCAGTGAAGTGCACGACGAAATTAGTTGGGATTCAGAGCGGGGGTACTACCGTAAGTCCAATCGCTTAGGCGGACTGGAAGGCGGTATGACGACTGGAATGCCTATCGTTGTACGAGGTGTAATGAAGCCGATTCCAACATTGTACAAGCCGCTTGAGAGTGTTGATATAGATACGAAGGAGCCGTTTACAGCAACAATCGAGCGATCGGACCCTTGTGCAGTGCCTGCAGCGTCTGTCGTGGCAGAGCATGTCATTGCGACAGAAATGGCTAAAGCGATCATGAATGAGTTCCGTTCTGATACAATGGACGGTCTGCAAAAGGACATTGAACAATATAGACAGTATGTAAAGGAGTTTTAAGATGGAAAAGTTAACGGTTTCCGTCAAAGAGCATCAGTACAATGTTTATGTGGGTTCAAAAACGTATGAATTATTTGCTTCAGAATACGCGGACCTGATTAACAGCACGGATAAAATCGGCATTATTGCAGATTCACATGTAGCTGAACTGCATCTTCCGTTATTGAAAAATGCGCTTGCACGCACAGGACGCGAGATTTCGGTCAAAATCGTGCCGGGTGGCGAAAGCTGTAAAAGTTCCGACGTGTATGTTGATTGCCAGTCGTTTCTGCTGACGGAAGGATTCACACGTAATTCGCTTCTCATTGCTTTTGGCGGCGGCGCCTGCGGAGATTTGACTGGTTTTGTTGCAGCAACTTTCATGCGAGGCATTCGCTTTATTCAATGTCCAACAACAGTGCTCGCTCATGACAGCGCGGTTGGAGGAAAAACGGCGATTAATATGCCGGAAGGAAAGAATATGGTAGGAGCTTTTCATCAGCCGGCTGCAGTGTTGTTTGATACAGATGTCTTCAAGACGCTTCCGGCTTCTGAAATGCGTTCAGGGATGGCTGAATTGATTAAGCACGCGTTTATTTCCGATGCGGTCTGGACTGAGCAGCTTCTCGTAGAAGAACAATTTTCCACGCCATCGATCGAGTGGTTAGAAAGTGAATTAATGCAAGGGATACATGTGAAAGCGCAGATTGTCGGAGAAGATGAATTTGAGCATTCCACGCGTAAGTTTTTGAACTTCGGCCATACGTTCGGCCATGCGGTGGAAGCGGCATCGGGATACGGCAAATTGAGCCATGGGGAATGTGTCATGATTGGGATGGGTTATGCGTTTCTTCTTAGTGAAAAACATGGGGATATTTCGGCTGATTTCACGAATCAATACTTACAATTTGCGAAGCAAAACGGCTATACATTTGAACCGGTATTTTCATATAGCTTCGATGAGTTGTTGTCGTATATGCAGAAAGATAAGAAGGCTTCATTCGGAAAGATGAATTTTGTCTTGTTAAAAGAAATCGGACAGCCATTTGTCAAGGAAATTACTACTGAGCAATGCAGGGAAGTGTTTGAAGAGTTTAAGCAGAAACTAGAGAGCGGGGGGATTGTGTGAGTGTCAGAGGTATTCGAGGCGCGACGACTGTAGAAAAAGACGAAGCACAGGAAATATTGAAGGCAACTGAAGAACTTGTGTTGGAAATGGCGAAAGTGAACCGGTTTGATCCAGAAGATATCGCTTCGGTCATCGTGTCTACGACGGTGGATGTCAAAGCGGCATTTCCCGCTAAAGCCATTCGTTCGATAGAAGGTTGGACGTATGTTCCTGTCATGTGTACACATGAAATCGATGTTCCAGGTTCCATGCGTAAATGCATCCGGGTCATGATGAACGTCAATATCGAAACGAAGCAAAGTGATATCCAACACATCTACCAAAATCATGCAGTTCAATTACGACCGGACCTACAAAAATAACTCATTTCTAAAAGGGGGCCCCAAAATGAATTGGAAGCCGATTTTATCAACTATGAAACCATATACTCCAGGCCGTTCAATTGCTGAAGTAAAACGTACATACGGACTGCAGGAAGTAAACAAGCTCGCATCAAATGAAAATCCGTATGGTTCTTCTCCCGCAGTCGCAGAGTATCTACGCTCTAAAGCGGATCAATTTGAAATGTATCCAGATGCGTTCACTGCTGGCTTGCGCACGAAGCTGGCAGAATTTCATCAGGTCGATCCGATGGAAATTTTATTCGGTAACGGTTCCGATGAAATGGTAACGATGATCTCAAGAGCGCTTTTGCAGCCAGGTACAAACACCGTAATGGCTTCCGTTACATTTCCTCAATATGCACATAATGCGAAAATTGAAGGTGCTGAAATCCGTCAAGTGCCTATGCTCGATAATGGGGATCATGATTTAGAAGGGTTTTTGAAGGCAGCGGATGATCATACAGCCATTATTTGGGTATGTAATCCGAATAACCCAACAGGTAACTTGCTATCGAGCAAAAAGATCAAAGATTTCTTAGATCAGGCACCTAAAACGGCTCTTGTGGTTCTTGATGAAGCGTACTTTGAATATGTCACGGATCCTGGACAGGAAGATGCGATGAATTGGATCCATGATTACGACAATTTAATTGTGTTGCGGACGTTCTCCAAGGCGTACGGGCTGGCTAGTTTCCGTCTTGGCTATGGCGTTACGAACAAAGCCAATATGGCAGAATTAAATAAAGTACGCAATCCATTCAATAATAACTCTCTGGCTCTTGCAGCGGCAGAAGTGGCGCTTGGAGACCAGCAGTTTCTTCAAGACTGTGTGAAGAAAAATCACACAGAACGTAAACGGTATGTCGACTATGCAGAGAAAAATTCTATAGCCATCTATCCTTCCGAAACAAACTTTGTATTGATAGAAGTACCGATGGATTCCGATGAAGCTTGTGAAAAACTGTTACAGCATGGGTTTATCGTACGCAGCGGGAATTTGCTCGGTACTCCGGGGTATGTCCGTGTGACGGTAGGGACTGAACAGCAAAATACCGATTTCTTCAAAGCATTTGATCAATTATTAATTACTGAATAAGGATAGATGACGATGAAAACGACTGTAAGTATTATAGGACTGGGATTGATCGGAGGATCACTCGGTCTCGCATTGAAACGAAATCCAGATGTTCACCTAGTTGGTTTCGACCGCTCGTATGCGACTGCTGACGAAGCGTTCCGACGAGGCATCATTGACACAATTGCACCTTCAGCAAAATCAGCCTGTGAGCAGGCTGACTTTGTCATTTTCGCAACGCCTGTCAATACGACAGTGGCGATTTTCGAAGAGGCACTGGAGTGGACATTCAAAGAACATGCGATTGTCACAGATACCGGCAGCACGAAGAAACCAATCATGGATGCAGCTGTCGCCCTACAAGAAAAAGGCATTACTTTCATTGGCGGCCATCCAATGGCGGGTTCCCATAAAAGTGGTGTTTCCGCAGCAATGGAACATCTTTTTGAGAATGCCTATTATATTTTGACTCCAAGTAAAACAACGACTGAACATCAAATTACGCTTCTTGAAACGTTGCTTGAAACAACGAAAGCGAAACTCATCGTGCTGCAGGCTGAAGAGCATGATCGGATGACGGCCATTATCAGTCACTTTCCGCATCTTGTTGCCTCTTCATTGGTCGGCCGGTTGGCTGCACAAGAAGAGCAACAGCCCTTTGTCAAAAGGCTGGCGGCAGGCGGTTTCCGTGACTTAACTCGCATTGCATCTGCAGATCCTGTTATGTGGCGGGACATCACAATCCAAAATAGAGATGAACTGCTCACCCAAGTGGATGGCTGGCTGGACCAAATGAATACTATTCGGTCGATGCTTGTAGAAAATAACCCGGATCAAATTTTCGATTTCTTTTCTCAGGCTAAAACGTATCGGGATAAACTGCCTTCAACGTATGAGGGAGCGGTTCAAGGTGCATTGTATATGACATTTGATTTGCATATTGATATACCTGACCACCCAGGAATCATTTCTGAAATTACAAAAATCCTGGCTGACGCGGATATCAGTTTGACGAATATCCGGATTGTGGAAACACGCACGGACGTCTATGGGATTTTGGTGATCAGCTTCCAATCGGCAGCTGAGCGCAAGCGAGCCCGGCAAGTGCTGGCGCAAGCAACGGATTATTCCATGCATGTTCTTTGATTTATGCATGTATTTTTAAAGGAGGAGAGCGGTATGTCAGAACAAAAGACGGTTTCATTTGAACGACCTGTCCTCCGTGGAACATTGCAAGTGCCAGGAGATAAGTCGATTTCTCATCGTGCAGTCATGCTCGGTTCCATCGCTACAGGAAAGACGACAATCTCAGGTTTTTTGGATGGAGAAGATTGTCTGAGTACAATCGATATGTTTCGAAAACTCGGCGTATCGATTACCCGTGAAGGAACGGATGTTGTAGTGGATAGTCCTGGTATTTCCGCATGGCAAACTCCGACCGAAACATTGGATGCAGGTAATTCAGGAACGACTGCACGTCTTATGCTCGGTATTTTATCCGGATCTCCTGTTACTTCAACGATGTGCGGAGATCAGTATTTATCCAAACGTCCAATGAAACGCGTGACTGGACCACTCGGGTTAATGGGAGCTAACATTACAAGTGATGAACACGATGACTACTTGCCGTTGACAGTACACGGCACAAAGCTTGCGGCAATTGACTACCAAATGCCTGTTGCCAGTGCACAGGTGAAATCCGCTGTGTTGCTGGCAGGTCTTCAGGCAGAAGGTGAAACATCTGTCACTGAAATGGTTGTTTCACGAGATCATACAGAGCGTATGTTAAATCAGTTTGGTGCTGAGCTTACACAAGAAGGAAAGACAATTCGCATTCAGGGCGGGCAGCAATTATCCGGGACGGATGTGGTCGTGCCTGGGGATATTTCATCCGCAGCTTTTTTCATGGTAGCGGCCGCTATGGTAGAAGATAGCGAAGTATCATTCGAAAAGGTTGGATTGAATCCGACGCGTACAGGTATACTTGATGTATTGAAGGCTATGGGCGTGCGTTTGGAGCAGTCACAGGAGCAAGGTTTTTCTGGCGAACGCTACGGTACCGTGAAAATTATGTATTCGAAGTTAAACGCTATGGAAATTGGCGGTGAGCTGATTCCGAGATTGATCGACGAACTTCCTGTGTTGGCTTTATTGGCCACGCAAGCAAAAGGCAGAACAATTATTACGGATGCCGAAGAATTACGTGTCAAAGAAACCGATCGGATAGAAGCTGTCGCAACAGAACTGCGCAAACTTGGTGCGGACATTGAAACAACTCCCGATGGTATGATCATCAACGGACCGACGCCGTTAACTGGTGCTACCCTTCAATCGTATGGCGATCATCGGTTGGGAATGATGGCGGCGATTGCCGGTTTGATCACTTCTGGTCCGGTTCATATTGAAAATCCTTCATGCATCGCAATATCTTATCCGCAATTCTTCGAGGATCTTTCAAATCTCGCGAATGGATGAAGTTCAACAGAAAGTTCAGGTGAAAAAATGAATACATTGCAAGATATGGAGCAGCTCTTATTGGATGGGGACTTGAATGCCCTGAACGATGGAATAGAAAAGCTTCAAGCTACAACGGAATACGATCTTCTGTATGACGTCGCAAATCTTTTGATCGAGTATGGATTTATCGGGCAAGCAGATGGGATTTTCTCTCACTTGCTGCTCGTTTTTCCCGATGAAGCACAGTTGAAAATCGATCGTGCCGCTGCATTGCTTGAATTGGGTGAAGAAGATGAAGCATTGCTCTTATTGACGGAAATTGGACCGGATGAAGAAGAGTATGTGCAGGCACTCCTTGCGCAGGCGGACTATTATCAAATGGTTGGTCTGGCGGAAACAGCGCTTGCCAAGGTCCGTGAAGCGAGTGAGTTGGCTCCGCATGAACCAGTCATCCAGTTGGCCCAGGCAGAGTTGCTGTTGGATTCCGGTCGGTACAGTGAAGCGGTACGGCTCTATAAAAAGCTTCTCGAAACGGCTGAAGAATTGGCAGGCGTCAAATTGACATCTCGCCTTGCGGAAGCCTACAGTGCGGGTGCAGCATACGAAGAAGCGATTCCGTACTATGAAGAGTTGCTCAATCAGGAAACGAATCCTGAAGAGCTGTTTGGACTAGGATTGGCCTATTATCAGACCGAACGTTATGCTGATGCAATTAGTCGATTAAAACGGTTGATTGAAATGGATCCTGATTATTTTTCCGCTTATATGCTTGCGGGTCAAAGTCATGCTCAGTTGAACGAAGATGACAAAGCCTTGGAATTTTATAAAATGGGGATCGAGCGGGATACATTTGATAAGGAGCTACAGCTTGCTGCTGGAAAGTCTGCTTTGAAACTTCAGTTGCCGGAAGAGGCTGAACGCTATCTGAAAGAGGCACTCGTTCTTGATCCGGAATATATCGATGCGCTGGTGACTCTGGCTTCCTTGTATAACCAAAGGGAAGAAGATGAGCTGTTAATCGAATTACTGACATACTCAGAAGCCGATCAGTTGGAGATCCCTCTCCTCCATGCATTCCTTGCGTATGCTTATGAACGGACAGAAGTATATAAAGAGGCATATGAAATGTACCGGAAAGCATATGATGGGATGAATGAAGATGCTGGCTTTTTAGACAGTTATGCGAAATTCTTACTGGAGGAAGGCAAACACGCAGAAGCGCAGCGAGTGATTCGACAACTCGTCAAGATCGCTCCCGATGCAGAAGAGTGGACAGCATACTTAGAAGCGCAATCTGAAGAGGAGGTGTGAAATGAAAGCCATGGTTCCTGTAACCGCTAAAAAAGATTTTTTGAGGTGGTTTTTAAAACGCTACAGATTGAAGCGGCGGGAATGTGTATGGATTTTAAATTATCTTCTTAGCAATGAGCATTTGTTGACCAATGTTCACTTTACAGACGAGGCTCATCACTGTCCGCGGGCAATGATTATCTCCACCACAGAAGTAGACAGTATCCCATTTCGATTTTACAAAGGAAATTTAATGACTGCAGATGCCGAGAAATCATTTCACGATTTGCGGTTGCATCCTGATGAAAAAATGTTCATTCAATTGAACTTCAGGGATAGCAATAAATGTCCGGAGTATGCGAGTGTTGCAGAAGAAAATCCATATCTGCCTGAAGACATTCTGACCAAAAAGAGAGACCAGGAAATAGCCGAACGCCTGCTTGAAGAAAGCGTGACGCTCATGACCAATGAAATGTTATTAAAGAGGATTGATGAAGCGCTTGATAATGGGGACCGGGAGCTCTTTATCAGCTTGACTGCTCTGTTGAACGAAATGAAAAAAGACAAAAACCAATGACTTCACCGAACGCGGTGGAGTCATTGGTTTGCCTTGCTGGAAATTTTGAGCTAAACTCTTATGAAGCAATGACGGGAGGGAAGAAAATGAACTGGGTACCAAAAGATGTGGATACATATATCAGTCAAAAAGATTATATCGATACACTCGTAGTGCCATTGATCTCAATTGATACAAGGCCGGAAACAATGAAAAACAGCGCATCTTCCTCAGAGTTTTTAATGAATCTATCGATGTTCATCGAGAAGCAATTCAAAGGCAGAATGATGTTCCTGCCTCCTGTCTCGTACACGCAGTCAACAGATCTCCAACAACTCGCAGATACGCTGTCGGAAGATCTCAAGCAATCGCCTTTCACACACATCTTCTACTTGACAACCGATTCGAAATGGACGTCTGTGACGTTAGAAGAAAAAGTGATCTGGCTGCCATCCATTCCGTTAGAAACAATGGACAACCATTTGCGTCAAACGATCATGGAAGACCAACTGAGACAAGTCCTTACGCACTTTATGGAAGAGTGGAATGTGCAGTGAGTCAGCTTTAGAACATTAAAAGCTAACGAAGTGAGCGGTCCGGGATTTGCGCTCCAGACGGTACGCTTTCCGGGGGGGCTCACCGCGCGCCCCGCGGAAAGCGTCCACCCAGAGTGAAAGCTGTAACGAAGAACGGCTTTTGCGAGCACATCTTTGGTCTAAATCCCCGGACCGCTAGCTAAAATTTTACTTATACTAGCCCAGTCCAGTTAAGAAAGAATTTCATCCAAACCACCTATTTGAGAAAAATTAAAGAACCTTTCTCGTTTGTCACCAAATCTTAATATTTGTTCACAAACTTAAAGGCCATCTAAAAGCATTATTGAATTTACTTTCATCTTGATATATCATAGATATGTCCTAGTATTACAATTAGCAAAAGAATGTCCGTGGGACTGACTTTGGAGTAAGAGGAGGGAAATTACTGATGAGCAATAAAGTGTCTAGACGCACGTTCCTTAGCTATACACTAATGGGAACTGGTGGGTTCATGGCTTCTGCGATGCTGATGCCGATGATTCGCTTCGCAATTGATCCTGTATTGGCGAGTGCTGGCGGTTCGGATTTTATCCCGACACCACAAAAAGCCGACGAGTTAACTGAAACTCCGGTTCGCGTAGACTATACAATCAAAGATCGACAAGACGCATGGTATACTTCTGACGTATCGAACACGGCTTGGGTCTACAAAGAAGGCGACAAGGTCATAGCACTTTCTCCAGTTTGTAAGCACCTTGGGTGTACAGTGAACTGGGAAGGCGATGAGCATAAAAATGAGTTTTTCTGCCCATGTCACGCAGGACGTTACAAAAAAAATGGTGATAACATTCCAGGAACACCGCCGCTTGGACCGCTTGATGAGTATGAAGTTGAAGTCATCGACGGGTTTGTCAATCTTGGTGGAGTAATACCGAACACATTAGTCTAAAGGGTAAGGGGGTACGACCGTAGTGTTAAATAAAATTTATGATTGGGTGGATGAACGGTTAGATATCACTCCAATTTGGCGAGATATCGCTGACCATGAAGTACCTGAGCACGTAAACCCTGCACATCATTTTTCTGCATTCATCTATTGTTTCGGAGGTTTGACGTTTTTCGTAACGGTGATCCAAATCTTGTCTGGTATGTTCCTGACAATGTATTATACACCGGATATCGAGAACGCATGGAAATCAGTTTTCTACCTTCAAAATGATGTTGCATTCGGTGAACTTGTGCGTGGGATGCACCACTGGGGAGCTTCGTTAGTTATCGTCATGATGTTCCTACATACTTTACGTGTATTCTTTACAGGGTCTTATAAAAAACCTCGTGAATTGAACTGGATCGTCGGCGTTATGATTTTCGGCGTCATGATGGGTCTAGGGTTCACAGGATATCTATTGCCTTGGGATATGAAGGCTCTATTCGCAACAAAAGTTGGGATTGAGATTGCCGCGTCAGTACCTTTCATCGGAGAACAGATTAAAATTCTTCTCGCGGGTGATTCCACGATATTAGGTGCACAGACGTTAACAAGATTCTTCGCGATTCATGTATTTTTCCTACCGGCTGCTTTGCTTGGGTTGCTTGCAGCACACTTTATCATGATCAGAAGACAAGGTATTTCCGGACCACTATAAGAACCAATTTATTGGTTAGGGTCATCTGAAATTTAAGAAGGAGGGAATAACATGCACCGCGGAAAAGGGATGAAATTTGTTGGAGATTCGCGCATCAAAGCTACAAATAAAATGCCGAACACTCCAAAAGATTACTCAGAATATCCGGGTAAAACCGAAGCATTCTGGCCAAACTTTCTATTGAAAGAGTGGATGATCGGAGCGATCTTCTTGATCGGTTACCTAATCGTCACACTTGCACACCCGTCACCGCTTGAGCGTCAAGCGGACCCGACGGATACAATGTATATACCGGTTCCAGACTGGTATTTCCTATTCATGTATCAATTATTGAAATATGAATTCGCATCCGGTCCTTATAACGTGATCGGTGCGATCATCATTCCTGGTTTGGCATTTATGGCATTAATGCTGGTTCCTTTCACGGATACGACGAAAGAGCGACGTCCGTTTAAGCGTCCATTGCCAACAGGCTTCATGATTCTTTCATTCTTGGCGATGTTCTACTTGACTTGGGAGTCCGTTGTGAACCACGACTGGGAAGCAGCAAAAGTTCAAGGTGCGATCGTTGATGAAGTAGAATTTGATGAAACAGCCGAGGGCTATGAGATTTATCAAGGTTCTTCCTGTATTGGCTGTCACGGGGACTCATTCCAGGGTGGTTTGGGATTACCGTTGACGAACACAGGCATGACTGCAGATGAAATTATTGAAATTGCTCATGATGGCCGTGGATCTATGCCTCCTGGTACATGGGAAGGTTCGGATGAAGATCTTCAAGTACTTGCTGAGTTCATTGAAGGTTTGAATACGGATTGATGAAAAAAGAGTCAGGAAACTGACTCTTTTTTTCTATATATCCAGTTTGAATGATGCATAATCATAATACATACAGAATCAGCAATAAAAACGAGGGGGTATGTTTTTGCGCATCCTATTTACGCAACTGTGGTTCATCCTGTCCCATAAATCATTTTTATGGATACTTCTATTCATCAATATATTCGGTACGGTATACGGATATGACTGGTATATGTGGCAGCTGGAAATAACGGAACCAAAATTTTGGATATTTGTTCCCGACAGTCCGACAGCTACTTTGTTTTTCTGTTTGGCGATCATTGGTTGGTTAGTGAAACGAAACTTCAAGTTAATGGAAGCGCTCGCATTGATTACGCTCGTTAAGTATGGCGTCTGGGCAGTCGTAATGAACTTTCTTACATTAGCGGAAACAGGTTCGATCGGTTGGGTAGGCTGGATGCTCATTGGTTCTCATTTTGCGATGGCTGTTCAAGGTGTCCTCTATATACCGAATTATCGATTCACTGGGCGGCACATTGCAATTGCCGCCATCTGGACATTGCATAATGATGTCATCGATTATGTCTTTGGTCAAATGCCGATTTATCACGATTTGATGAAGTTTAGTCCACAAATCGGATACTTCACGTTTTGGTTGTCCATCGCATGTATTGGAATTGCCATGTGGAGCTTCAAAACAAGATTGGACCCGCTGCAAACTAATCGGTAGTTAAAAGTTGCAGTAAGCCGACAAAGATTATAAAATTGAAGAAGATAGAAAGGGGAGAGATTGACGTGTTCTGGCTCTATTTTGGTATGATCATATTGCTGCCTATCTATGCGCAATTTAAAGTGAAAAGCACATATAATAAATACTCAAAAGTACGTTCCACGTCAGGGATGACTGGAGCACAAGTAGCTCGTCTCATTTTGGACCAAAATGGTTTACATGATGTGAAAGTAGTGGAAAGTAAAGGTTTCTTAAGTGACCACTATAACCCGATGACAAAGATTGTTGCATTATCTTCAAGTAACTATCATGAAGCATCGGTTGCAGGTACCGCGGTAGCTGCACACGAAGTGGGCCATGCGATTCAAGATAAGGAAGACTATTCATTCCTGCGTTTCCGTCACAGATTAGCACCAGTTGCGAATCTTACTTCGAATGCATCCTGGGTCTTCATCATGATCGGTTTAATTTTCTCAAGTATGAATTCATTGCTTGGGATCGGAATTTTGCTGATGGCTGTTGGGGTCGTATTCCAAGTTGTTACATTGCCTGTGGAATTTAACGCATCGTCTCGTGCGATGGATCAAATCGTGGAATTAGGGGTTATTCGTAATGACGAAGAACCGTATGCAAAGAAAGTATTGAGCGCAGCTGCGATGACGTATGTTGCTGCTACTGCAGTTGCTGTTCTCGAGCTACTGCGTTTAGTACTGATTTTTGTAAATCGCGACTGATCACTTAAATGAACATGTACGATGAAAATCCGTCCGCTGACATAGTGTCAGCGGACGGATTTTTTAATCTTGAATCGGACGTTTTTGTTCGTCCAATGTAAAGCCTTCTCCCATCACGTCATGAACTTCCATTAACGATACAAAGGCTTCAGGATCGACAGAGTTGATGATGTTTTTCAGTCGGATCATTTCGTTTTTCCCAACTACACAGTAAAGGATTTCACGGTCTTCCTTTGAAAAATGTCCATATCCTTTAAATACCGTCACGCCTCTGCCCATGACAGTGCCAATCATTTCCGCCATTTCATCTGGATAATTCGTGACGATAAATGCCCCTCTCGCCGAGTAAGCACCTTCCTGCACGAAGTCAATGACCCGGGCGCCGACAAATAAAGCGACCAACGTATACATCATGGAACGATAATCCAAATAAACCGCCCAGCTCAGTAAAATAACAACTGCATCAAATGCAAACATCGTTTTTCCCATTGTGATGCCGAACTTCTTATGAGCGAGCCGTGCAATGATGTCCGAGCCGCCAGTCGTACCGCCGCTTCTAAAGATAATACCGAGGCCGACACCGATAAAAACACCGGCGAATAAAGAAACAAGAAACAAATCGCCCTCCATATGAATCTGCATTTGATACTTCATGAAAATTTTGATGAATACCGAAACAGCAACCGTTCCAATTACCGTATATATGAAAGATCTTCTACCCAGCATCTTCCACCCAAGAAAAAACATCGGAATATTTAGCACCAAGTTCATTAGAGCAGGATCCCATTGAAACGCAAATAGCAAAATCAGTGTAATCCCAGTGAATCCACCTTCCGCCAATTCATGCTGAATCGTGAAGTTGACGAGCCCAAAACTAAAAATGGCTGCACCAAGTAAGATTAACAATATATTGCGAATACGGATGCCAGAAAACAACGACAACACTCCTTATGCAGGACCTAAGCACAAATCACGCGCCTGCTCAAATAGTAATCTTTCCCCGCGATTTGACCAATATAGACAGTATGTGCTAAATATTTTATTTTGACAATAGTGAGTAGAATGCATACGATAGAAAGGGGAGTTGATATAGTAATGGAACCATCCAAATCAATGGTACAATTACAACAAGATGTTGATGCATACATAACAAGTTTTAAAGAAGGCTATTTTCCTCCAATGGAACTAATGGCAAGATTGACGGAAGAGCTAGGCGAATTATCTCGTGAAGTTCAAGATCGCTATGGTATGAAGAAGAAAAAATCTTCGGAAGCCGTACGGACACTTGAAGAAGAAACAGGCGACCTATTGTTTGTCCTGATTTGCTTCGCTAACTCGCAAAACATAGATTTAACGGAAGCACTTGAAAATGTACTGACGAAATTCAACACTCGAGATGCGAATCGATGGACGAAAAAGGAGGAAATGGAATGACGATTAAATTAGCGATAGCTGGCGCACGCGGACGAATGGGTGGCACAGCAGTTCTGGCCGCGAATGAAGCAGCTGATATAGAAGTGGTGGCAGCACTCGATTACAAATATGATGGCCAATTTTTACATAATGAAACGGTAACAGAAATGGAAGATGGGATACCGATTTATACATCACTAACTGCATTAAAAGCAGCACATAATCCCGATATCTTGCTCGACGTCACGGATCCAGATGCTGTTTTCGTAAACGCAAGTGAGGCATTAACACTCGGCATGCATGTCGTCATCGGGACGTCTGGCCTGACAGCGGAAATGTTAACGGATTTAGAGAGACTTTCGAAGGAACGGCAGAAAAGCTGTATCATTGCGCCGAACTTTTCGATCGGTGCTGTATTGATGATGAAATTTGCCCAGCAGGCAGCCCGCTATTTAGGCGACATCGAAATACTCGAAATGCATCACGACCGTAAACTGGATTCTCCGTCCGGCACAGCAGTCAAAACAGCCGAGATGATTCGGGAGGTGCGTGCAGCGCATATTCAAGGGCATCCTGAAGAGCAGGAAACGATTCCGGGAGCTAGAGGCGCAGATATAGAAGGAATGAAAATCCATAGTATCCGACTTCCCGGGCTGCTTGCGCATCAAGAAGTATTACTTGGAGGAGAAGGCGAACTGCTGAAGATACGTCATGATTCATTCGATCGGAAATCATTCATGCCAGGGATTTTGCTGGCTATTCGTGAAGCGGTCTCGACAACACAGTTCGTTTACGGACTAGAAAAGATTATCGACTAAACTTCGGCAGTGAGGCGGTTGAACGTATGCAACAACAAAGAAGATTAAAAGTAGGCGTGATTTGTTATCCCTCATTAGGTGGTTCGGGAGTGGTGGCAACAGAACTTGGGAAGAAAATGGCAGATAAAGGTCATGAAATGCACTATATAACATCCAGCAAGCCTTTCCGTTTTCTGGATGCCCATCCGAATATCCAATTTCATGAAGTGAAAATTGAAGGGTATGCTGTGTTTAAGTATCCACCCTATGATATCGCGCTCGCTAACCGCATTGCGCAGGTTATTCAAACTGAAGGGCTTGACTTACTGCACGTTCATTATGCTGTACCACATGCGATTTCCGCAGTTTTGGCTAAAGATATGGCAGACTCGGCGATCGGAATCATCACGACACTTCATGGGACGGATGTCACCATTTTAGGTTATGACCCCGCGCTGAAAAACACATTATCATATGGAATCAATAAATCAGATCGAGTCACAGCAGTTTCAGATTCACTAAAAAACGAAACGATTGAACTGCTGCATCCGACGACAGAAATCGAAACGATCTATAATTTTATCGACGAAGAAAAATATTTTCCGCATGAAACGGTATACCTGCGCGAAGAGCTTGGGATTGCGCCGGATGAAAAAATATTGATTCATATTTCGAACTTCAGGAAAGTGAAGTGTATTCCCGACATCATTGAAAGCTTTGAATTAATCCGCCGGAAGCATAACGTCAAATTGCTGTTAGTTGGCGAGGGACCAGAAAAATTTGAGTTGGAGCAGGATGTGCAGAAGGCTGGACTTCAGGAAGACATTTTATTCTTAGGTAAACGGGACGACCTGCCAGAGCTGCTGTCGGAGAGCGATGTCATGTTGCTGCTATCAGAAAAGGAAGCGTTCGGGCTTGTCTTACTCGAAGCTTTCGCGTGCAGAGTCCCTGCCGTTGCAACGGCAATCGGCGGCATACCGGAAGTGGTGGAAGACGGTTATAATGGTTTTCTTGTCGAATTGGGTGATGTACAAGCGGTTGCGGAGAAAGTTTCTCAGCTTTTAACGGACGATCAGCTGTATAAGCAAATGCAGGAAAACGCGGAACTGACTGTGCAACAACATTTTAGTTCAGAATACATCGTTTCACAATACGAAGCATTATATTATGAAGTGGCGGAGATGAAATGACAACTTCTTTTGGTTCACTTGCGAGTCGTGAAGTGGTTCAGCAATTACAATCGGCGGGCTACGAAGCTGTATTTGTCGGAGGAGCAGTGCGAGATTTTGCGTTAGGCAAGGAGCCTACCGATATCGATATCGCAACGTCTGCTACGCCTGAACAAGTCAAAGAGGTATTTGACCATACAATCGATATAGGCATCGCACATGGAACGGTGTTAGTTCTCATGATGGATGAACCGATTGAAGTCACTACCTTTCGGACGGAAGGTACTTATAGCGACCATCGGAGACCCGACGAAGTCTTTTATGTCACTTCACTGAAAGAAGACTTACAACGTCGTGATTTTACGATTAATGCGCTGGCAATGACGCTGGAAGGTGAAATGGTCGATTTATTCGGAGGGCTTGACGACCTGGAGAAGCGCTTGATCCGCTCTGTAGGTTGTCCGGCTGAACGATTTAGCGAGGATGCATTGAGAATTTTTCGGGCATTACGCTTTTCGTCTGTTTTGGATTTCCGAATCGAGGAAAAGACTTTGGAAGCGATGAAAAAGCTGGCACATGAATTGAGTCATATCGCCATGGAGCGCATCAAAGTAGAAATGGATAAATTATTGCAAGGGAAAAACTCTTCGATCGCTTTCCAATACAGCAGGGAAATCGGATTGCCGACGCTTTTCCCAAAATTATTTTCTTCTTTTGCTCAGCTGGATTCGTTCACACCTTTTTTGAATGCACGTCATGGCTGGGCTGCGATGCTCTTGCTCAGTAATGTTTCGTCGGCAGAGTTCGCGAGGAAATTTAAACTTTCGAACGAAGAGAAACGTTTTCTAAAGCAAATAGAGGAAGCATCTGCCATCCGGGTCGATCATTCGTTCCAAGATCTCGAACTTTATCGATATCCTTTGGAAGTGCTTGACATTGGTGAAAGAATCCATAATGCTCAATTTCCAGATGAAACGACACGGACTCTCGAACAATTAGCCGAACGGAAAAACAATTTACCGATCAAGCAGCGTTCAGAGCTTGCGTTCACCGGCAATGACCTGCTCGTTTGGTTGGGGCGGCGTGGCGGGAAGTGGACGAGCGAATGGATTGGAAAGATTGAGGAAGCAGTTGTGGAAAGAAGAGTTGAAAACGACGCAAAGGCGATAAAGGAATGGTTTTTATATGAAATTTTCCGTGAAGAATGAACTGTTGAAGAGACTGTTTGCTGCGCAGGGAAAACCGGTGTCCGGACAAGATATTGCCGATGAATTCGGTCTTTCTCGCACCGCAATTTGGAAATACATTAAAGAATTAGAAGAAGAGGGCTATGAAATTGGCTCGTTGCGTAAAAAAGGCTATTATTTAATTGAAATTCCTGACATTGTCAATCAGGCCAATATTCACGAGCATTTAGAAACGAAAACATACGGTCAGACGATCCATTATTTTAAAACCTGTCCAACGACCCAGAAAATTGCCCACGAAGAAGCACAAAACGGTGTAGAGGACGGGACGTTGATCATTTCGGAAGAACAGACAGCGGGGAAAGGCCGACTTGCTAGACCTTGGACGTCAAATGCAGGACGAGGCATTTGGATGAGTCTGATCATCCGACCGAATCTTGCGCCTCAACAAGCTCCGCAGCTTACTCTTGTGGCTGCTGTCGCGATTGTGCGTGCGATTGAAGACATAACCGATATCCATCCGGTCATTAAGTGGCCAAATGATATTCTGATCAACAATAAAAAAGTGACGGGCATTTTGACGGAGCTGCAAGCTGACCCAGACCGTATAAAAGCTGTTATTCTTGGCATGGGCATTAACGTTAACCAAGAGCTGACGGATTTCCCGGAAGAGTTGCAATCGATTGCTACTTCATTGAAAATTGAAAAAGGCGAAGAAGTTGATCGGGCAAAACTGGTGGCCAAAATCTTGGAGTACTTGGAGCAATACACATCACTTTATGTGGAGAAAGGTTTTGCTCCTATAAAACTATTGTGGGAAAGCTATGCCTCGATAACAGGCAAGCGTGTCCGGGCCAATATGGTGAACGAAACTGTTGAAGGCGTGGCACTTGGTATTTCGGCAGAAGGAATGTTGGAGCTACAACTGGCTGACGGATCGGTCCGGGGAATTTACTCTGCCGATATTGAAGTGAAAAATTAAAACTATACAGAATCTTACTGTTTTGATATAGTATACATCGAAGGGCGGTATCATTGAAGAGCTGCACCTGTTTTGAAAATGAAATAGTGATGAGATCTGCCTTGATCTGCAAAGACAGGGACGGAGGACGCAATTTATGTACGCTTACGCAACCCTTCTGTCCAAATTTGGATCAGCAGGGTTTTATTTTTGTTTTAAAGATAAATAGCCCCCGCTGAAATTCGTTAAAAGGAGAAGATGAACAGTGAAATCAACAACGGATTTTTCAAAGATGAAAGTCGCTGGTGAAAAGATCAGCATGCTGACGGCTTATGATTTTCCAACAGCACAAATCGCAGAACAAGCGGGGGTCGATGTACTTCTCGTCGGCGATTCTCTTGGGATGGTCGTATTGGGCTATGATTCTACAGCACTTGTGACGTTAGAAGAAATGATTCATCACGGAAAAGCGGTTAGACGAGGCGCTAAAGAAACATTTGTTATTGTCGATATGCCGTTCGGTACGTATCACGGATCGGAGGATACTACACTACAGCATGCACTGCGCTTATTCCAAGAAACAGCTGCGAACGCGCTAAAGGTAGAAGGCAGCGGTGCAGTAGTTGATAAAATCAATTTACTGACGTCTGCTGGAATTCCGGTCTGTGGGCACTTGGGGCTCCTTCCTCAGTCGGCAGGTGTTACTGGCGGATATAGAGTACAGGGCAAGACAGCTGCAGCAGCGAAACAATTGATCGAGGATGCAAAAGCATGTGAAGCGGCTGGTGCGTTCATGATTGTCTTGGAATGCATTCCTTTCCAACTGGCAAAAGAAGTGGCGCAGGCCGTTTCGATTCCGATCATCGGTATCGGGGCCGGTGCAGATACCGATGGACAAGTACTTGTGTTCCATGACATGGTTCGCTATGGTAATCACAAATTGCCGAAGTTTGTAGAAAGCTATGCCGATGTAGGTAAAGATATCGAAGGAGCAATAAAGCTCTATAATATGGCCGTGAAAGAGGGGTCATTCCCTTCCGAAAGCCATCGCTTCACGATGAAAGAAGAAGAACTCGATGCTTTATACGGAGGTAAAAAGTTATGAATGCGGCTGGTACGATGCGAATCGTCCGCACGGTGAATGAGCTGCAAGCTATAGTGAACCCAAAACAGCGCAATGGCCGTACAGTTGGTTTTGTGCCAACGATGGGTTTTCTTCATGAAGGTCATCTGACGCTGGTGGAACATGCGAGAAGAGATCATGATATCGTTGTCATGAGCATTTTCGTCAACCCGGCGCAATTTGGTCCTGGTGAAGATTATGAAGCATATCCACGTAACGAGCAACGTGATGCGGACCTTGCATCTGCAGCGGGCGTCGATTATTTATTTATCCCATCTGTAGAAGAGATGTATCCTAATAAGAGCACGATTCGTATCCTTCCTGGAGAGCAAGCGACGCGTCTATGCGGTGCATCCAGACCCGGCCATTTCGATGGCGTGTTGAAAGTGTTGTTGAAACTATTTAATATCATTGATCCGGATGAATCATATTTCGGAATGAAAGATGCGCAGCAGTTGGCGATCATTGAAACGTTCGTGCGTGATTTTAATTTACGGACGGTGATCTCCCGTGTTCCCACGGTACGGGAAACAGACGGGCTTGCGAAAAGCTCCCGAAATGTTCGTTTGACAGAACAGGAGCGGAGTGAAGCAAGCGCGATTTATAAAGCATTAAGTCTTGGAAAGAAAAGTTACTATGACGGAGTACCATTGCAAGAAGTAGAAAAGATCATTCGGACGGCTATTGAAAAAGACACGTCAGGAACGATCGACTATGTGACCGCGCTAGCTTATCCTTCATTGGATGAAAATTTCAGTGAAGCGGAGGAAGTTATTATCGCGGCAGCTGTGAAATTCACTTCAACACGATTAATAGATAATATTATTATGTCAACCATAAAGGATGAGAAAAATGATTAGAACGATGATGAATGGAAAAATCCACCGCGCAACTGTTACGGAAGCCAATCTGAATTATGTGGGCAGCATTACCATCGATGCAGCATTACTCGAAGCCGCCGGCATGTTGCCGAATGAAAAAGTGCAGATCGTCAATAATAATAATGGTGCACGCTTTGAAACGTATATTATCGAAGGGGAACGAGACAGTGGCGTGATCTGTGTCAACGGAGCGGCAGCGCGTCTCGTGCAGCCGGGAGATATTGTCATCATCTTGAATTATGTCTATTTATCTGATGAAGAAGCACGCGTACATCAGCCGAATGTCCTAATCATGGATGAAAATAATCGCATAAAAGAGCTGATTACCGAGAAGCCTGGCGTCGCTCTTCTCTAGGAATGCAAAAAGGGAACTTATTTGAGAAACTTCAAATGGGTTCTCTTCTTTTTGGGTAGAGGGAAGACGTGAGTAGCTGATCCAAGTATGATACAATTTGCTAGAGAAACCAATACAGGAAGTTGATGATGGTATGTCTACAAGCAAATATGCAGTTGTTGATCTGGAAACAACGGGTCACTCACCTTCAAAAGGCGACCGGATCATTCAAATTGCTATAGTCTTTATTGAAAACAATCAAATTATCGATACATATATGCGTTATGTTCATCCGCAACGCACCATTCCACCATTCATCCATCAACTGACTTCAATCGGTGATGAAGATGTAGCGGACGCGCCTCCTTTTGAAGAGATTGCCGAGGAGGTGGCGTATATGCTTGCGGGGTGTGTGTTTGTTGCACATAATACCGACTTTGATGTTTCCTTCTTACAAAAAGAACTCGTGCGCTGCGGGGTATCGAAGTGGCAGGGTAAGAAAATCGATACGGTGGAGCTTGCGAAGATTTTATATCCGACATTGCCGGGATATCGATTGCAGGATATTGCGGAAGCTCTGAACATACCACTGCACCAAGCACATCGAGCAGACGATGATGCAAAAGCTACTGCAGAATTCTTTTTAAAAGCATTGGCTAAGATCCATGATTTGCCGAAAGAAACGCTCGGTCGGCTGCATGAACGTTCATTTGCAATGAAATCGGATCTGTCGACATTGTTTTATGAAGGACTGCGCTCTGTACAAAGCAAAGAAACTGCTAAAGAGTATTCATTGTTTCGTGGGATTCCTTATCGGAAAGAACAGGAGATGGCACCATGTCCTACTGAGCTGCCGACATTTCCTTCGAGTGACGAAACAAAAGAACAATTTTTACAGAAGATCAATGCCAAGTATCATGTGAGAAGAGGTCAAGCCGAATTAATGGATTTGACATGGCAGGCTTTTGTAGAGAAGAAACAAGTAGCTGTCGAGATTCCGACAGGTGTTGGAAAAACAATGGGCTATTTGATCCCTTCAATTATTCAGGCGTCTGCTACGAAAAAACCGATCGTCATAAGCACCTACACAAACCATTTGGTCGACATGTTAGCGGAGGAAGTGCAGAATCTTGGTAAAGCGTTGCAAATGAACATTCCGACTACTGTTGTCAAAGGAATGGCGAATTACATTTCATTCGGAAAGTTTGAAGAGTTATTACGTTTCAATGATGAGGTCTATGATGACTCCATAACGATCATGCAAGTGCTGGTCTGGCTGACGGAGACGACAACAGGTGATTTGGATGAAGTGAATGTTTCAGGGGGCGGTCAGCTGTTTATAGACCGAATTCGCAAGCGTTCCATGAAGTTGAAACGGGATGAGCGAGTGGTCGATTTTTATTCGCGGACTTTGGAGCGTTGCCGAAATTCGATGCTATTGTTGACGAATCACGCGATGCTGATGAACGACAAAGAGCGACACACGCCCCTGTTCCAGTCGGTGGGAGGACTTGTGATCGATGAGGCACATCAATTGTATCAAGCGGCCATTCGAACGCAGGAGCAAGTTTTCTCCTTTACAAATTGGAAGTACGTGATGAGCCAATTGAATTCATTCAGCAATGGGCAATTGCTTTTTGATATACAAGAGATCCTGACGCGTTTTCATTTCAACCATAGGCATTCCACTGAAAAACTGCAGAGTGCGTATGACGCGTTCATGCTTGCTTTTGATGAGTCAATGCTGATCTTGGCGAACACGAAAATGGAGCAGGAGAACCGTCGGACGACACGTTCAGTGAAAACCCTGAAGAAGCGTTTGCTGCAACATGAAAGCTTCCGTGTGGTGCTGCGGAAATTGAATGAGTTTTTGCATGCCGCAGAAAACTATATCAGACCTGTACAGCAGCACGCGAGTGAACTGACACTTGACGAACAAGCCGCGCTGAATGAATGGCTGTATTGGTTGGATGAAATGAAAATAAAAGCAGGGGATTGGGTAGAGCTTTTTTTGGAGGATACCGAGTCTCATATGACAATTTGGATGGAAAGAGACAGCAGAAGCTTGCCTGGGAGTTTGCAGATTAAAAAGAGCCCGATTCATGCAGCTTCCGTTGTCCGTTCATTCATTGATCAATTTGAAGGGCAGGCGGGGATCGTCTGGACGTCCGGTACGTTAACAGCAGGTCAGGACGAACGATTTGTGTTGGATCAAATGGGTGTGCCTGAAACGGTTCCGATTCATGTATTTGATGCGCCAAGCGATTTTTATGCAGGGGCGAATACGTTTATTGTTGAGGATATGCCGGATATACAGCAAGTTTCAGACGACGAATACATTGCGGCCGTTGCTGATGCCTTGATTCAGACGGCCGTCGCGATTGATGGACGTGTGTTTGCTCTGTTCCTATCCCACGATATGCTGAAGAAAACATACGAAGAAATCGTGGATAGCGAATCGTTACAGGATGAATATACATTAATAGCGCAAGGCGTAAGTTCAGGCAGTCGGCACAAGCTTCTTAAGACATTCAAACAATCAGAGAAAGCGATTCTGTTTGGAACGACAAGTTTCTGGGAAGGCGTTGATGTTCCGAGTGATGAGCTGTCAGCTGTTGTCGTCGTGAGATTGCCGTTCACCTCTCCTGAAGAACCTCTCTTTAAAGCGCGTTCTGCTGCATTGCAGGCAGAGCAAAAAAATGCATTCACACACCTCGGCTTGCCGGAAGCAATCCTTAGATTCCGACAAGGATTCGGCCGACTGATCCGCTCTTCAGATGAACAAGGATTTTTCATCATCCTAGATCGGCGAATCGATACAAAATCATACGGCAAATCATTCTTGAATGCATTACCACAGTCTCATGTAAAAAAAGTATCGCTAGAGAGTCTGGTGAATGAGATAGAAAATTGTTATACTGATTTATGAAAGTGTAAAGCACCGTCTAGCCTCGACAGGCGTTGGAGGGCTTAAAAATAAAGGTGCTTCTTACCTTTATTTTAAGTCCGAAACGACCCGAGAGGCTGGCGCTTGAATTGGATGATGCAAAAGTGTAAAGCGCCGTCTAGCCTCGACAGGCGTTGGAGGGCTTAAAAATAAAGGTGCTTCTTACCTTTATTTTAAGTCCGAAACGACCCGAGAGGCTGGCGCTTGAAACTGGATGATGCAAAAGTGTAAAGCGCCGTCTAGCCTCGACAGGCGTTGGAGGGCTTAAAAATAAAGGTGCTTCTTACCTTTATTTTAAGTCCGAAACGACCCGAGAGGCTGGCGCTTGAAACTGGATGATGCAAAAGTGTAAAGCGCCGTCTAGCCTGGACAGGCGTTGGAGGGCTTGAAAATAAAGGTGTTTTTTACCTTTAATTTAAGTCCGAAACGACCCGAGAGGCTGGCGCTTGAAACTGGATGATGCAAAAGTGTAAAGCGCCGTCTAGCCTGGACAGGCGTTGGAGGGCTTGAAAATAAAGGTGTTTTTTACCTTTAATTTAAGTCCGAAACGACCCGAGAGGCTGGCGCTTAAAGCTAGATGTCTCAAAATTGGTTGTACCAAAATCGAAAGTAGGTTAGAAAATGAATCGAAAAAAATTGGCGGTTCATTCGACAGGAAGGGTTGCTTATGCTCAATTGGATTAAGTTTTTATCCATCTTTTTATTCACCCTTTTTGTAACGATTACGATCATAGTTTTTTATCAAGCTGAAAAGCCATTTGCTTCTACAAGAGATGCAGCGATGGATCTCGTGCTCAGTGAAGGAGCGCTTACGACAGTGGACCGGGCAGATATTTATCATGGCACCGCCGCATTGGTCTCTGTTTATGGTACAGATGAAAAAGGCAAGAACAAAGTAATTTTAGTGGATGAAAAAGCAGGAAAAGTCGTCCGTACGATTACGCCCTCTACAGGCATTACAAAGCAACAAGCCGCAGACATCGTTAAAAAAGAAGATAAGGTCCAAAAGATCCTACACACTTCACTCGGAATGGAAAAAGAAAACCTTTTTTGGGAAGTGACATATCTTGGGGAAGATGACAGTTTGAATTATGTCTATCTTAATTTTAAAGATGGCAAGTGGCAAAAGCGAATTATGCATTTATAGATTACTGTTGAATTAGGATTAAAGGAGAGCGGTCAATTTGAGAAAACAATTAGCATCGAGAGTAAGTACTTTAACACCATCTACAACACTAGCGATTACTGCGAAAGCAAAAGAAATGAAGGCATCCGGCATTGATATCGTCGGACTCGGGGCGGGCGAACCGGACTATAATACGCCTGAAAACATTTTGGAAGCAGCTTATCAATCGATGAAAGATGGCAAGACGAAATATACTCCAGCCGGCGGTCTTCCGGAATTGAAAGATGCGATAATTGGCAAATTGAAAACAGATCAAGGGTTGACGTATGAACGCAATGAAATACTGGTTGGCGTTGGTGCGAAGCATGTACTATTTACCTTGTTTCAAGTATTGCTGGATAAAGGCGATGAAATTATCATCCCATCACCTTATTGGGTGAGCTATCCAGAACAAGTAAAGTTGGCAGAAGGCGTGCCGGTATTTATCGAGGGGACGGCAGCTGAACAATTCAAAGTGACGGCAGCACAAATTAGCGAAGCGATAACGGAGAAAACCAAAGCCGTCATCATCAATTCGCCGGGAAATCCGACAGGCATGATCTACACGAAAGAAGAATTGCAGGCGATCGCGGATGTATGCCGTGAAAAAGACATTTGGATCATTTCGGATGAAATCTATGAAAAACTTGTTTATGATGGCAAGCAGCACGTGTCCATTGCACAATTGACGGAAGACGCAAAAGCGCGTACATTCATCATTAATGGCGTATCGAAGTCCCATTCGATGACGGGCTGGCGCATTGGCTATATCGCGGGTGACGCTAGCGTTGTGGGCGCAATGACGAATTTGGCGAGCCACTCGACTTCAAACCCTGTAACAACATCACAATATGCGGCGATTGAAGCATATAACGGTCCGCAAGATGCAGTCGAAGTCATGCGTACTGCTTTTGAATCCCGTATGAATCAGATTTATCCGAAGCTCTCCGCTATTCCTGGTTTCCATGTATTGAAACCACAAGGCGCATTCTATTTCTTGCCTGACGTAAAGGAAGCACTGGAGCATACCGGCTTTGCGTCCGTCGACGAATTCGCAAAAGCACTGTTGACAGAAGCAAATGTAGCGGTAATTCCTGGGTCCGGTTTTGGATCAGACACGACGATTCGGTTATCCTATGCTACATCGATCGATCAGCTTGAAAAAGGCTTGGAACGTATTGAAAAGTTTGTAAAAGATCACTGGAAGGCTTAACCTTCACCCTTTGGAAAGTACGGAAGCAAATTTTCATTTGCTGATGAGAGGAAGTTTCATACATGCAACAAGATGAGCGGCTGAAAATTTGGATTGAGCAGGGAAATGTCTCTATTTCCCAGCTCTTTTTTCAACATTATAAACAACTGCTGATTTCAGATAGTGACGCCATGGTGATTTTGCATATTATCGCATTTCAAGGAGAAGGAAAACATTTTCCTACTCCGACCGATATTGCGAACCGTATGCAGCAGCAAGAGAAGGATATAACGGACTCTTTACAACGTTTGATGCAAAAAGGAATTTTTTCGATTGTACAAAGTACGGACGAACATCAAGTTTTGCACGAGCGCTTTTCTTTACTGCCTCTATGGGAACGACTACTAGAAATTATCGCGAAAAATCAGGCGCAGATAACAGAGCAACAGCAACAAAATGATGAAGGGGAAATCTTCTCTTTATTCGAGCAAGAATTCGGACGTTTTCTTTCTCCTATGGAGTGTGAAACAATCGGGATGTGGATCGATAAGGATGGCCACTCGGCTGAAATTATCCGCGCCGCATTGAGGGAAGCCGTACTGGCCCAAAAGATGAGCTTACGCTACATCGACCGCATTTTATTTGAATGGAAAAAGAAAAATGTACGAACGATGAAAGATGTTGAAAGGCAAGTTCAATCGTTCCGTCCTGTCGCGGCTGCTACGGTAACACAGCAGACGACAAAAAAATCTATAAAACGTGTACCTTTCTATAATTGGTTGGAAGAACGAGAATAGGGGATACTATGTTAACAAAAACACAATGGCAAGTCTGCCTGCAAGCGTTCGAAGAGATGTTTCCGGATGCTCATTGTGAGCTCGTGCATAAAAATCCGTTCGAGTTACTTATCGCAACGTTATTATCCGCCCAATGCACTGACGTATTGGTGAATCGCGTAACTGCTGATCTATTTCAAAAGTATACGGTCCCGGAAGATTATCTCGGAGTTTCCATTGAGGAATTACAGCAAGACATTCGTTCGATCGGTCTCTACCGCAATAAATCAAAAAATATCCAAGCGCTTAGTGAGATATTGATTGAAGAACATGGCGGGGAAGTGCCGGCGAGTCGCGATGTCATGATGACACTGCCCGGCGTTGGCCGGAAAACTGCAAATGTCGTAGTATCCAACGCGTTCGGCGTCCCAGCCTTAGCGGTGGACACGCATGTGGAACGCGTTGCAAAACGGCTCGGCATGAATCGTTGGAAAGACCGTCCCATCGATGTGGAAGAGAAAATTATGCGTTGGACGCCGATGGAAAAGTGGACGCAGGCGCATCATCAAATCATTTTCTTCGGACGCTATCATTGTAAAGCACAAAATCCAAACTGTCCGGAATGCCCGCTATTGCATTTGTGCAGGGAAGGTCAGAAAAGGATGAAAGCGAAATGAATCATGAAGAACTTAAAGAGTCGGTAAGACAAACACTCGAGTTGTGGAACGAACAGAAGCCGAATCTTGAGAAAGCCTACGCAGTGCGGGATGAAAGCCGCATGCTTTTACTGCAGCCGGCGATTGAACAATTGGAACGGCTAATCGAGCAGAGCGGAACGGAAGAACATCCACATACAAACAGAATTCAGTATGTGTTGGAGCCGAATAATTACACGGAACGCATAGAGTTTATCAAACTTCAAAACACAAGTCATTATGCATTGGTTCAATTGAACATGCTCTACGATGAAGTAAAGAAGAAAGCAGCCCGACTGCGTGTGCGGCGGTAATATATAGGTTCAAAACAAGGAGAAGCTGTCACTGAGGGTCAAAATGACTTTCAGAGACAGCTTTTTTCATTGAATGTAGATACGCACTAAAGTGCCGTTAACGAAACCAACCCGATTTCGTGCCTATATTTCAACACCTTGAAACTGATAAACAGCTTTTCCGACACAAAAAAGAGCCGCCCGAAAAGTCAGGTGAAAATGACTTCTCGGGCGGCTTTTATTTAGTTATTGTTAGATTGTGAAGAATTCGGGGTGGATATAGAAGGGTTGGAATCTTGGCCTTGATTCCCTTGCCCTTGGTTGCCCTGATTCCCCTCGTTCCCTTGATTTCCTTGATTCCCTTGATTCCCTTGGTTGCCTTGATCGTTCGGATTTCCTTGGCCATCTTGATTGCCTTGGTTACCCTGGTTTCCTTGGTTATTTGAGTTGTCTTGGTCGGGATTACCTGGGTTATTTTGATCGGGTTGGCCATCGTTGTCAGAATCACCCTGATCAATGTTTGGATCTTCAAATTCATTGTCTGGATCCTCATCCGGCTCCTCTTCGACGTCCGGCTCATCTGCTCCTTCTAGCAGCAGTTGGGTGGAAGTCGCGCCGCTTGTATAGCCACCCATGCTGGCAGTCACGCTGAATGTATAGGTCTTGCCTAATTCTGCTCCCTGGAAGACTGCTTGGTGATCGGCAGTAGTTGTGATACTTTGCGCTGCGCCTCCGTCAATCGATACGCTAACGTTGAACTCAGGATCTCCAAGATCTTCAAATTCATCTGGAACGTCATAATTCCACTGCAATTCAATGGAATTTGAATCGGCATCAAATTGTGCGGTCAAGTCAGTTGGACTCGGCAATTCAATCTGTTCTGGCACTTCTTGTATGGTAGGAAGTGTTCCCCTGACGAATAATTCCGTCCGCACTAAATTGCTCGGAGTGAACGAACTAGCCAAGGCGAGTGGATTACTGCCTTTGACAATTTTTGCTTCTTCCACTGAGTTTGGCTGTGTGAATCGGTCAGGATTGTTTGCAATGCTGCTCATGACCGTTTTGAATAATTTTTGCGGTACGTGTCGGCCTTTATCATATGTTGTAATTGGCGTTACATAATCCGCATAGCCACCCCATGTGGAGATCGTATACTCCGTCGTGTAGCCTGTGAACCAAGTATCGGGTACGTCTGTGTTTTTCATATTATGCTTTTTCATCGTATCGGCAGAGTAGTTGGTCGTCCCGGTTTTACCTGCGATGTCCATTCCGCTAATTGCAGCGTTTATAGCTGTTCCTTCAGAAGTTAAGACGTCACGCAACATATCTGTAATCATATACGCTGTAGAATCTTTCATCGCCGTCACGGGATCTGGACGAAGATTTTTCTCTGTTTTCCCATCACGTAGCGTGATTTTCGTCACGGCATGTGGTTTCGTGTAAATCCCGCCATTGCCGAATGCAGCATAGGCACCGGCCATTTGCACAGTGGAGAATCCGCCGCCACCGCCCAATGCGTCGCTGGAATTGATCGTGTCATAAGGTAAGCCAAGTGTCTCAGCAAACGCTTTGGCATTTTTTGCTCCGACTTCCTCGAACGTTTTAACGGCAGGAATATTTCTGGAATAGTATAATGCCTCCCGCATTGTCAATGACCCAAGGAATCGTCCGTCTGCATTATTGATGGATTTGTTCGTGCCTTTATATTTATATGGTTCATCTACAACTGTTTGACCTGTAGACCAGCTGAAGTTCTCAATTGCCGGGGCATAAGAGAGAATAGGTTTAATGACTGAACCAGGTTGACGTTTTTGCTCCGCGAAGTTCAAGTTCCGTCCCGCGTACTCACGTCCTCCGCCAACAGCGACAATGGCACCGGTTTTTGTATCCAGCACGGTCATGCCCGCCTGCATTTTTTCCGATTCATAATAACTCGGATCATCGAGGGCGGCTTCTACTGTTTCCTGTACTTTAGGATCGAGTGAGGTTTGTACCGTGATGCCTTCTGCCAATAAATCGGATAGACCAGCTTCCTCTAGCTCATCCAATACGGCGTCTACGTAGGCAGGGTACTTACCATTCGCTTGACGTTCTTCTTCAGGTAATAAAGTGGCTGTGACAGGTATTTTCTTAGCTGCTTCCATCTCTTCTTTTGTGATCTTTTCGTGTCGGTACATAAGTGTCAACACGATGTTTCGGCGCTTCTCCGCACGTTCTGGATGTTTGAACGGATTATAGCCATTCGGATATTGAGGCAATCCTGCAAGCATTGCAGTCTCTTGCAAATCCAATTCATTGAGCTTCTTGCCATAGAAATAGTTTGCTCCTGTACCGAAACCATATCGGTTACCGGACATTAATATTTTATTGAAATACATTTCGAAAATTTCTTCTTTTGAATACTCTCTTTCCAATTTAAACGCAAGCCAAGCTTCTTGAGCTTTTCTTTTTAATGTCTTTTCATCCGTTAAAAATGAGTTTTTGATTACTTGCTGCGTGAGTGTAGAAGCACCTTGGGAACCAAAACCGCTTCGTAAGTTTCCGAGTACTGCTCCGCCTAGACGATAGAAATCCAACCCGTGATGTTTGAAGAAACGGATGTCTTCAGTTGCTAAAATAGCATTTTTCATTTGTTCGGGTATTTCATCATACGGTACATAATCTCGTTTCTCCGCACCAAATTTCAAGAATATATCTCCATCTTTTGTTAGAAAGTTGGACGTGAGCGGATCTTTTAGAAGCTCTTCATCTAAATCAGGTGCTGTACTCGCATAATAGGCGAACAATGAAGCGCCTCCGACTAAGACGGCGAGACCTAGTATGACAACCGCCATTATGATTTTCTTGAACCATCCTTTAGGCGCTTTTTTACGAGGCTTTTTTCTTTGCTTCGCTTCCTCTTGCTTCCTTCTAGCGGTTCTTGAGTTTATATTGTCACTCATGCTTTTTCCTGCCTTTCAATGTCTTGATCTATTCGTTCGCGTTGAAGCCATTGTTCAACGGCTTGTAAGTAATCTAGCCTGGGTTGGTAACCTGTTGTAATCTCAATGGATCGCTCTTCCATTTCCTCCAATGTGATCGACTTTCTTCCGCCGTCTTCCATACGTTTCCATAGAGGGTGAAATTGTTCGAACGGCAATAAGAAGTATCTGTCAAGTGAACTGAAATGAATAATAAAAAAAGCAAGGCCCAATTGATCTATTACGTGCTTCATATGAAGCACTTGATGCGAATGAATATTTTGCAAAGGAAAAGATGTTTTATTCTTTGTCTCTTTCGCTTCGAAATCCACATAGCGGCCTTTAAAGACCCCGTTATAGTCTGTAGTGGAAGGTGTGCGGAAATACGCTTCCGTAATGACTGCCGCGCTTCTAGCTGGATATCGGACATTGACTATTTGAATGGGGACCGGCTTTTTATGGATTACCGCCTTTTCATTAGCCAAATAATATTCATTCGTGTCGTTTAGTTCGTCTTCCAATGATTTACCACGGTTACTGAAGGAGTGGGCAAAGGTTTTCTTTTTTGCTGCTGGTACGGACGGATTATACTTTTTTCCGTTAGGATAACGAATCGCCAATGTGACCACCTCGCGCTCTTAATCATACCATACCCACTACTAGACGAGTTACCAAAAAGAAAGTTTCACAGCAATGTAAAGCTTTGAAAAATAACTTGCGGAATACTTGTTCGTAATAAGTGGAGTAGGGGCTGGCTTTCTGATAAAATATAGATAAGCATAGAGTGATGAAGGAGTTTTATATGATGAGTTTAGTTGAAGAGACAAAGAGCTTGCTTGCCATTTGTGACGAATGTGAGCAGCGTTTTTATACAATGAGAGAAACCGATCATTCACCGGAGTTTTTTGAAGAAGTGAAGCCTTATGCGGACCGCAGCCATCGTGCGATCGCGGATTGGTCTGCGGATATGAAGGTTTGGATCAAGGTTGCTAAACCACGATATGTTCATGAAGTGCAGATCGATTCATTAAAAGATTCGATGACGCAATTTGTCGTCCAATCTTTTTATAAAGAGACCGGGAAGAAGCGTTTTATCTTATCTATCAATGCTGCGCGCTATACATTGCAGACTGTTTTGAATGCAATGGGCAATGAAACCGGAGAGGGCCGTCCGAATGAATAAACAAAATATACCTGAAACCATTCAACGATTATTTGCTGATCCACGTTTTGGGCCGAATATTTCCTATATCGAAACGTTGAAGGAGCAAGAAGCAAAACTTGCTGAATTTCCGCCTGCTTTGCATCCTTCCATTCGACAAGCGTTGGCGGGAAAAGGTATTTCCCAGCTTTATAGCCATCAAAGGCAAGCGTTCGACGCAGTCAGTAAGGGCAACTCGATTACGGCGATCACTCCGACAGCGTCAGGGAAGTCGCTTTGTTATCATCTGCCCGTGCTGCAATCCATCTTGGATAATCCTTCTTCGCGCGCATTGTATTTATTTCCGACCAAAGCATTGGCGCAAGACCAATTGGCGGATTTGCATGAATTGATCGAAGATAGCGGGGAGACGATTTTAAGCCATACGTATGATGGGGATACGGCACCAGGATTACGGGCAAAAGTTCGAAAATCCGGGCATATTATTTTGACCAATCCCGATATGCTGCATTCGGCGATCCTGCCTCACCACACGAAATGGATCTCATTGTTTGAGAACTTGAAATATATTGTGGTGGATGAACTTCACACATATAAAGGAGTGTTCGGCAGTCATGTCGCGCATGTGTTGAGGAGATTGCAGCGCATTTGCCGGTTTTATGGCAGTGATCCAATTTTCATTTGTACCTCTGCTACGATTTCAAACGCGAAAGAATTAGCCGAGAACTTAACGAATCGGGAAATGGTGCTCATCGATCAAAACGGCGCACCACGCGGAAAAAAACACTTCGTTTTCTACAATCCGCCGATTGTCCATGATGTCTTTGGCATACGAAGAAGTGCGGTCCTTGAAGTGCGGGATTTAGGCGCATTTCTTTATCAGCAGCATATTCAGACGATTATCTTCGCACGCAGCCGGGTCCGCGTAGAAATGCTCGTTACGTATATGAAAGAACTGACGAAAAAGAAGTTATTTGATGAGACGGTGATGGGGTACCGCGGAGGCTATCTTCCGACGGAGCGCAGAAAAATTGAAAGCGGACTGAAAAACGGTGATATACGCACGGTCGTCAGCACGAACGCTTTAGAGCTTGGAATCGACATCGGTCAGCTGCAAGCCTGTATCATGACGGGATATCCGGGAAATATAGCAAGTGCCCTGCAGCAGGCAGGACGAGCGGGGAGACGGCAGGAAGATGCGTTGATTATTTATGTAGCGCAGTCTATGCCGCTCGATCAATACATTATTAAACATCCGTCGTATTTGCTGGGTCAACAGCCTGAAGAAATTCATATTCATCCGGATAATATGTTGATTTTAATGGATCACTTGAAATGTGCTTCATTTGAATTGCCGTTTTCTTCAACAGAAACATACGGTGAGTTCGAAGTGCAGGAACTGCTGGCATTTTTGCAGAGCGAAGGCGTGCTAATGCAAACATCGGATAAATGGCACTGGATGACGGATCGTTTTCCAGCAGGAGAAATCAGCTTGCGATCTGCTTCACAGGAAAATGTGGTTATCATCGATCAGTCATTTCCGAAAGAAACCCGGGTCATTGGAGAAATGGATCGTTTCAGCGCGATGACACTTTTGCATGAGGAAGCGATTTATTTGCATCAAGGTACGCAGTATCAAGTGGAGAAATTGGACTGGACAGAGAAAAAGGCATATGTCACGGTCGTAGACGTCGACTATTTCACAGATGCGAATTTAGCGGTGGAATTGAAAGTGATTAGTGAAGATAAGAGGCAGGACGCGGGAGAACGGACGTATGCGTTTGGTGATTTGGCGGTGCTTGCGATCCCGACGATTTTTAAGAAGATTAAGTTTGGAAATAACCACGACAATATCGGTTCGGGTCCAATATCGCTTCCAGCAGAGGAATTGCATACGAATGGTACTTGGCTTGCATTCGATGTACCGGAAGGGTGGGGAAAATCCAATCTGACGGACGCCATGGGTGCGGCAGCCTATGCCATCCAGTCGCTTATACCTTTATTCGTTAAGTGTGATCGAAGCGATATACACGTCGTCCCGCAGGTGAAGGCCACACATACACAAAAGCCGACTTTCTACATTTATGATAGTTACCCAGGGGGCATCGGACTGAGTGAGAATATTTTTAACCGCTGGGATGAGCTGCTAAGCATGACGGCAGAACATATTAATGATTGCCGCTGTGAAATTGGATGTCCGATCTGTATTGGAGCACAGGAAGCTGGGCAGACACAGAATAAGTTGAATGCCGAACAGTTGTTAAGAGATTTGGTCAAATGAAAAGGGGAGTCGAGGCGGTCAACGCTTCGACTCCTCTTCTTCCATTAGTTTATAAATCATCTTCCGGTTAATCCCTGTGCACTTCTCTAGTTGCCGTCCGCTCTGTTCCGGATTTTTTCTCAATTCTTTTTGTAACATGATCACTCGCTGCCTTTTCAAGTCAGGGCATTGTTTGTTAGGTGCTAAATGTTTGAACGGACCGAAACGTTCCTGATCCAACTTCAACGTCGACGACTGGCTGCCAACCATTTTACCTAACGCCTCAAGCGACAATCCCCGATGTTCAGTAAGTATCTTCTGCGCCTTGGCATATCGCTCACGGGCATTCTCCAATACTTCACGCTCCATCGCTTCCTCCATTGATTCAATCCTTATCTTTACATCTACATTCACTTCTTGCGGCAGAAGGGCATGCAGAATCAACAGATTATCCTGTAACGTAGCAGAAGGGAACAGGCTACCGATCAATTTCTGCTGATCAACTGGATCGAGCAGTTCTTCAAAACGGCTGGCCACACCGAAAAACTCTGCAACTGTATCAAAGTTTAACTTATCTTTCTGAATCAAATACTGCTTTCTTTTTCGCTCTTTCAAGTCATTCTGAATTTGCTGTGCCTGTTTCTCCAACAACTTATGACGTTCGTCTAATTTTGCTTTTGACCATTTATCATCTAGATAGAGATCCAGCAGCTTGTCCATCTTGGAATGCACATCAGACTTCATTTTCTCCAATCGCTTTACATCGGCATCCAGACGTACCAGCTCAGCCTCATCGAAATCAGAGTCGATATACTCAGCAATCTTACTAGTATCGGTCAGGATGTCCTTAACGGCTTTCGTGATGCGGTGCTTGATGCGTTTATCATTAATAGTTGGTTTTACCTGACATGCATGATATGTCTCTTGGTTAGTATGGGTCAGTACATATAAGCCGTATCTCTGTGACTTATCTTTATTGTAAGTATATTGTTTCTTCACGCTGATTTCTTTCTGGCAAGAGTCACAAACAATTTTCACATCTCGAAGAAAATGGGGGTCTGCCGGTTTGCGACGGTATCGCCTACTGAGTTCATTCTGGATACGGGCATACATAAGTTCAGTACGAAGTGGGGGATAGACGTTAGGTACAGTAATGGTTTCCCCATTGCTGAAAGACTTCTGCAGCACGCCATGATATGCAGGGTTCTTCAGCTTGCTGAGTACTTGCTGGCTTGTCCATCGCTTGCAATCAGCTGTCTTGCTAATCTTGTTCAGCTCTTTCGCAATGGCAGTAGCGCCAAGCCGTTTCTCAATGTACAGATCATCGATGTAGGGGATCAGCCAAGAACGTTCCTCATTCACCGTGATTTCCTCGGTATCCTTGTTGTAATGGTACTCTTCCGGCTGCTTACCCCATACCTTACCTTCCCGAGTCTTCTGACGTTTTCCACGCATCATCTTACGAAGTAAATCCCGTCTTGACCTTTGAGCGAGAAGGTTTTTCAAATCGGAAATGAATTCATCATCTTCATTCGCTAAATCCACAATGTTTCCTGGCTCTGCAATCTTGACACGGTTCTCACGAAGCACACCTTTTAGGTATTCCCATTTGATTGTATCCAAACGGGAGAGTCGGTCCTGCTCTATGCAGAGGACGACATCGATCTTACCGTCTTCCACCTGATCCAGCATTGCTTCCAGGCCGTCTTTGTCCAGCTTGGTTCCACTGTCTACGTCTTTAAAAATATCGACTATGTGCAGTTTTGTGATTGGGCGTATCGGATTAGCTCGGTTGTCTGAGCGTTTAGGCTGTATCGATCTTCTTGGAGTTTGGTTGATACGCGGATATAGATGGCTGCTCTCAGAGAAATCACCCCTATGATTATTATCGTAAATCAAATTAGAATGTACGTTCTTTTTTATTCTTAAAGAAAACTCACCGGCAGGTGAGTGGTTATAAACAAATTTATTTATATAGACATAATTTTTATATCTTTATCGATTAATTGTATTGTAGAATCTATTGATGAAATTAGATCATTTGTATGCTGTTCTGGAATTGCATTTAATGTCTTTTTATAAGCTTCTAACTTGGTAATGCAACGATGGCAACTGTTAATAGTATCATCTGAAACTTCTATACCTAACTTATCAGAACATCTTATCCAATTATCTAGTGAGATAGATTCTAATGCTGATAGATTATTTCCAATTTCTACATCGCCCTTAAATGTTTCTAATATTTTTTTATTGCTTACAAGTTCTGTTTTAATTAATCGCAGTAAAGAAAAGCTAGAAGAAATAGTTCTCTTTCCATCTAATTCAATATTTTTATTCACTTGGTATGTCGCTACCAAATATGCTACAATACCTCCCATAATTCCTCCTATCACGTTGCCTAAACTACCTATAATAGGAGGTATAACTTCATAATTATTCCGAGAATAATTAAATAAAAATATAATAGACAGAGTTACAGATATGGTTAGTATAGAAATTGCGATAGAAAGTAATATTAAGGAAGACATAGAAAGCTCAAACTTTCTTTTCAAATGTGACACCTCATCTTAATTTAAGCATGAAAATAATTTTCCAATAACTTCGTTGCCGTTGATCTTCTCAATTATTTGGGCTCCTTGTAGGGTTTGTACGTTATCCTTCCCCACACCTACAGGTGGAGAGGTATGAGCTAAAGGGCGTTCTGGGAATTTAAGTAATGAAAAGTAAACATCAAGATGATCAACGACTATATCTTCTGCTAAATTGCTTCCACATTCATAACATTGCTTTGGTATTTTGGACTTGTTTAAGACGTTATTATGTTTTAATAGAACTGTTTGACAAACTGGGCACCTTGCAACGTATCTTACTGAAAACAAGCTAATTGATTCTTCATAAGTGCAATACGAAAATAATTCAAGTGAATAACTACTGTCGATATTGCAGTCAATGCTAAATTGCAAAGGGTTTAAATAATGTCGGGTGTTAGGTTTTCTAGTAGCTAGCCACCAATCAAATATATCAATGTCATGATCGCTAACTTGTCTTTTCTTCAAATTCTTTAATGATGGAAAGTACATAATCCTGAACCTCCTTACTTATCCAGTATTTTTTCAGGAAATTAATAACTACATAGTCTTTATTAACTTCTAATCTTGTAATAATAGTATTGGACTCTTCATCTTCCAATAGGGTAGATTGTTCAGGCTCTTCTTCACTTTCCTCAAGCTCCTCAACTTCAAATAGTTCTAGCTGTTGTTGTACCTGTAAAGCAGAAGATGAAATTATTTGACCTGAGAACCATTTTATCCATACTTTATCCAGCTTTTTAATTTCGTCAATCGTTTCTCTAATATCAAAGTAGATATTGGCAACATCCAACCCGTCACTATCTCCTGATAACACATTTGCAGAGGCACCTGATAAATCTGTCAAAGAAATTCTATCAATTACACCTGCTCTATCAATATGGTATCGTAAATAATTATGTATGTCATTAATGATGAGATTTCTTTCTATCAAACGCATGTACCTATTGGTTATATCATTAATATCTGAGTCACTTGATATTCCAACTGAAGGTAAAAAAGTATCTTGAAATCTAAATATTTCTTCTCTCTTCTGATTAACTATTTGCCTGAAAGGTTCTTCAGCAGCCTCAGTAAACTCTTTAAACATTTTATAAAATACTTCTTTAAAATAAATCATATTTGAGCGTTTTAAGGAAAAAATAGTTTTCAGTCTTTCCAGTATATATTCATAGGTTTTTTTAGAAGTATGGTAATTAGAGACATATTGTTGTGTATGAGGTTTTACTTTAACTATTACGTATTGTTCATTGGTATTAATTTCTACCCAAATGTAATCGGTGAATTTATCTTTATCACCGGTATAATCCTCGGTAGGTTCGACCTCTTTATAAAAACACAGCTCTATTTTTTCTGTTTTACTAGGTTCTTCACTGTTACTCAATATATTTAAGTAAATTAAACTACCATCCTCTAAATCATCCCTAAGTAGGTCATTGAAGTTGTCTGAAGGAAGCTCATTAGCTCTTAGGTTGTTCTTGACTGTGGTTACATCCTTTAATATAGCTAAGCCAGAAATTTCAAAACGAGAGAAAAATATTTGTCTGTTCTTCCCATTACTAATTTCTAATTTAACGAATTCTAGAAAGCTATTATAAAATATATCATCATTAAACATATTTTCAATTCTCTCAACTAATTGTTGCTTATTACCTGAATATCTGTAGCCGTGTGCTTTTAAGTGATTGGAGTATCTATACTTAAAAATGTAATCATCAATACCTTCTGGTATTTGCTCATGCTTTATGTTTCGCAATATATCAACCCCTCTGTAGTTATGAGAAATGTAACAAGGTTTCTTTCTAACTAAAACTCTTAAATAAGACATCGATTTGAGTCAAGCTTATAATTAATAATCAATTTGTCTCGCAACCTTGTGATAGTGAGATATCCCCATATCAACGGTAAAAATTAACACGTTCATTTAAACCGTGTGGATCTATTTTCTTTAGATGTACAATTTCCTCTGGAACGCCGTAGACGGAAGCTAATTCTTGTACGGTCATAGTTCTACTCGTATGTTCATACAAAGATTCGTCAGGCATCAATAACTCAACTGCAAATCGGTTGGCTTCCACTTCGACCTGTTCCACCGCAAAGAAAGTATTCCTCTTCATGAAAGAGGTACTGGCCTTCGGATGAAGGATAGCATGTCCCAGCTCATGAGCGCAGACAAATGTCTGCAGTCTTTCTTCGATCGCATTGTTAATATGTATGAACTGGATCCGTTTATAACTGTTGTAAAAACCCAGGGCGCTTCCCAGCGACTCATACAGCACGGTGATGCCGCGCTGCTCTGCAATCTCGAACGGATTATTCGTTTGGTATTTAGCCATCAACTTGGCAGCCGTTTGTTTCGGCATGGGCATCACTCCCTCTTATCTATATTTTTTCGGGGTGAATTTCTGCATTGCCATGCGTTTCGCTAAACGCAATGAATTTTCCAATGAAGCCTTCAGTAGTTCCCGATCCTCTTCGTCCATGTCCTGCATATCGCGACCATCGAACGCTGCGTACCCATCCTTTGAATCCAAAGCATTCAGCATATTTTCTAAGTCCTTTGCGATATCGCGTTCTTCTTTTGCTGTTAGCTCAGGCAGATTATTGTCTGCTTTACTTGTCTCTACTCGACCTAAAAGATAATCAGTTGAAACATCAAAGAAATCTGGCTGGCGACTACCTTGTTCATAATTAGCAAGCTTCCCTCTTGAAACTCCGAGCCTTTCAGCCATTTCGTATTGACTTAAGCCCTTTTTCTTTCTAAGTTCAGCCAGTTTTTGCCCTAACAAAATTGGTCACCTTCTTCCAGTGTTATAACTACATTATAGGAAACAATAAGTTTCTATTCTACAAATGAAACAAAACGTTTCTGTGTAGTGTTAATTAATTAGAAACAAAACGTTTCTTTAAGGAGGTGAACAGAATGCGGGAGAAGTTAATTGCCATGCGTGGCGAAGATTCACGGCCTTCTGTTGCAGAAGATTTAGGAATTACCCCACAAATGCTTGGAGCAATAGAGAGGGGAGATCGAACACCTTCGCTCCCGTTAGCAAAAAAAATCGCTGATTATTACCAAACTTCTATTGAAGAGATTTTTTTTAAGGGAAATGGAAACGAATCGTGTCTAAAAATAAAAAAAGTAGTTGGATAGAGGGGTGAGGTAAGTGAGCAAAATTGAAAGAAAGGCAGCCACCACGGCAATGATGGCTGATATAAATAATTCAGTCGAAATGGTAGATGTTTTAGAAAGTTTTATCGTCGAAAGGGTTCAATCATTTAATCATAAGACAAGTCCAGAAGAGATTAGCGCTCTTGCTGAACTTGTCCATGCGACAGCCATATGTCCAAGAACTATGCAAGCTGCCGAAGGTTTAGTCTTGCAAAGAGGTCAATAAAACCTATAGCTATATCTGCCACCGCCTTGGACGATCAAGTAGTATCGCCCGATGCCGCTAACAGAAATCCGGACTGGTGATTGAGTGTAGTGGCCGCCGAAGTATCTAAATCTCTGTCCTGTCTGGTATTTTCTATAGTTCGTTTCATCCACCAGGAATACATCTGAAGCATACTGAAGTTCTACTTCTACACTCAATTGCCCATTACTCTGTGCATAAGGAATTCTTGACATATAATCACTCCTTTCGAAAGATACCTACTCTATCTATCAAAATACCACAATATATAGTGGTATTCAACAGGGAGGGAGCACAATATATTGGATTTTAAAGAATTGAGGGTTTCTAAAGGACTTTCGAGATATAGACTCGCAAAGCTAACAGGATTAAGAGAATCGACACTACAGAATATTGAGAAAAGTGAATCCCCAAATCCTACATTTCGAGTCACGTGCGCAATTGCGGATGCGCTGGAAATGTCACTCGATGAATTGAGGAAATATATGAATACGTGAAAAGGAGAGAAAAAAATGATCGCAAAAGAGCTTCTTGAAATGAATGCTTATATGCCGGTGAAGCTTGCAGAGCTGGCTAAGTCTGAGCCTGAGACAGCATTGGAGTTACTTCAGGCGTAGGAAGACGGGACAAAGACGCTCCGGACGTTATGGAAAGAAGTGACCGATGCCCTGGCACCGTATGAAGTGAAATTCAGTTCGTGAATAGGAGGTATGTGACGTGCATGAGGAAAAGCAGCGACTGATCAAGCGGATCAATGAGGGAAATGAAGGCGATCACCAACAGCCCGTCCAGTGAGGTCATGAGGTTCCGTCTTAGGCTGCTGGCGAAGTTCGCCGAGGAGTTGAAAACGGTGAATGATAGAATACGCTGGCATACCTGCCGGGAATTGCGGGGAGCATAACGTGGAGTCGTTGAGGTCTGTACTCTTTGCTACTATTAACAATTTTACCAGCTTCATAGAAAAAAGCTGTTCATTGTTTGAACATGTTCAGATTTTGAACATTTAGGGTTGAGGGGGTGAGTAGATGAACGTTGGACAACTCTTGCGCTCCACACGAAAAAGAGCGGGTTTAACACAAGAGGACATGTCCCCGTTAGTCAATATTTCAAGAAGCACCATATCTAAAGTCGAACGCAACGAAATGACACTGGCAACGGAGGATTTTATCCGATGGCTGCAGACGATCCAAGCGAAACTGGCAGCTAATACAACAACATTAGAGACGAGTTTATATGTGTTCAATGGAGTGGATATCAATCTATTGGTAGACATGCTAACGAAAGTAGTGGGTGGATTTATGAGTTTCTTATTTTAGGAGGCAATCATGAAAACAGAAAGACAATCAGACAAACTCAGAAAAGAACTAGCGCTGTTTGTAGAGAAAATGCAACTAGCCGGTATCGATATTGTGGCAATAAAAAAGCCGATCGACGTTGGAGCGTCAATCAGCTATGTGAAGAATATTTGATTAATTACATTATAACACAAAGACGGAGCTTTGGCTCCTGTCGAGTAGTCCGGGATCATGCCGAAATTTTGCCCCCAAAATTAATGGTAAATACCACTCTGTTCCTGGGCTACTCGATGGGATTCAACCATCAAGAATGAAAAGGGAGAGATTAGATATGGAACATCTACAAGAACTGATTGAATTAGCTCGGCAACTAGATGCAGTTATGGATGATAACAAGGAAGTTTATGGGCTTGATATTAGCGCGTCGGGAGGAGTTAAATTCTTCACTGATCCGAAATACATCATTAAAACATTTAGTAGCTTCGACGTGAAAGAGACTTTTAAGGATGATTATCCGTTCAGGTTATCTACAGAAGTAGAAGGCGTAGTATTCGTGTCACGTACGCATCTTGACGAAGTCCATTTATTAAGAGGGTTCATTCCAGATGAAATAGTAGACAAGTATTCTACGACGGAAAAACCGAAGAAGGTTTTCAAAATTAGAACCGAACGTCAAAATGACGCAAGCCTTTCAACCAATGAAAAAGCCCAATCGCACTGGCATGCGAATGAGCAGGATGTAAACCACTTATAAAACAAACGTTCTCCTATGATTATCGCTGATCATGGAAGAACTGTCAAGAGGAAGGGGAGAGTACGATGCAGCAACCGCAGATAATTGAGCATGAGAAACAGCGCGTGCTCACGACTAGCCAACTGGCTGATTCATTTGCGACCAACAGCAAAGTCATTGCGAGGAACTTCCAACGCAATCAGGAACAGTATGCGGTCGGCACGCATTATTTTGTACTGGCAGGTGAAGACTTGAAAGCATTCAAAGCCTCACGTCAAGGTGACGCGAGCCTGAAATATACGTCAGTCCTATATCTTTGGACGGAGCAAGGCGCTTTTTTACATGCCAAGTCGCTGAATAAACAGGAAGCGTGGCAGGCCTACCATTTGCTGAACGATCAGTATTATCAGCTGTCCAGACGTATCGGTAAAGGTGACGTCAGCATGACGTCAGCCTTGCCGCCTGTTGTTGCTCAGGCCATCGCTCAGGCCATCGCACTTTTGGAAGGTAGGTTGATAGAGTTGGAAACGCATATGAAACAGGTCACGTTACATTCCGGTGAACAGCGGCGTTTGCGTCTAGCTGTTGGTGAGCGGATTTACCAATTATCCAAGCAGGATGCCGGTGCTCGTCCGGTAATGTTTCGGTCGATTTACTCGGAGATCCGGGAGCGTTATCAGGTGGATTCATACCGGGATATTAAGCAAAGTCAATTGCAGGATGCCTTACATTTTGTTTCCGAATGGGGAGTGAATTGACATGAGCACGTACCAAGAAGTCCGGCATATTCTGTCGCAGGTGAGCGGGCATGACCGTATTGTGACGATACCAAAGCTGTATATCGAGCTGACGGGCAGCCTGCCGGAAGCAATCCTGCTGAATCAAATCGTATTTTATTCAGACAAGTCTAGTCGCAAAGACGGATTCTTCTACAAAAAATACGAAGAGTGGGCGGAAGAAATTTGCCTGACTGAACGACAGGTTAGACATGCAACGAAGAAACTGAAAGAGAAGCAACTGATCGAAACGAAACTGCTAAAAGCCAATGGGGCACCAACTGTTCATTACAAATTGCTATTTGACAATCTTGTCAAATGGATTCTGACAAAAGGTAAGAATGGAATCTTACAAAATGTCAGAATGGATTCCGACAAAACGTCAGAAACATTAACAGAGATTACTACAGAGATTACTACAGTTAATAACAACAACAACGACAACGACAACGCGCATAAACCTGTCGAATCGGCATTCAAATTTTTCGAGCAGAATGGATTTGGCATACTTACTCCACATGTCGCTGACAAGATGGGGGCATGGATAGATGACACAAATGAAGGACTAGTAATATACGCTTTGCAAATAGCTGTAGAAAATTCCGCACTTCGTTGGAATTATGCAGAAAGTATTTTACGAGATTGGAGCAATAAGAAATATACCAACGTTGATCAGGTGATGGCAGCCGAATCAAAACGAACAACAGGGAGAGAACGGAATGGCAGAAATGAAAGGTCTGGAAAGCCTACTCAACATCCAAACGGGGATTACGATGGAATTGACTTCTGAAGTTTGTGACAACCATCCACTTCGTGGAGACAAGCCCATTCACTTGATGGTGATTGACGGAGAGAAAGTTTGCCCAGTATGCGAAGGGGAGAAAAGAACTGAAGAGCTTGCTAAAAAGCAAGAGAACCTTCTCAAAGTCGCTGACAGAAAAACTTCGTACAATGTCTTTCAGAAAAAAAGCGTTTTGACAGATATAGGATTGCTAGAGACATCGTTTAAAAACTATGAAGCTGTTGAATCTGAAGAGATTGCAAATAAGGACAAAGCGGTTGAAGTTTTCAGGCGTTATAAAGGCGGGGAAGTTTTCAATACATGGTTTGTTGGCAAGCCTGGGGTCGGGAAGAGTCACTTGTCCATGAGTATCCTTCGAAACCTGAACGAGTGGGGCAATCAAGATCAAAGTTGCTTGTTCGTCAGTGTGGATGAAATGCTTTTACGCATTCGTAATAGTTTCAATGACAAAGAGAGCAAGTATACGGAGTTTTATTTCGTCGATCTTCTTTCCCAAGTAGATTATTTGGTTCTAGATGACTTAGGAGCAGAGACAGGTGGCACAGGAACGGCGAAGCGAGCAACCGACTTTACTATGCGTGTCCTTTACGCCATAGCAAATGGACGTCAGAACAAGCCTTCAATCATCACGAGCAACTTGTCATTGGTTGACCTGGAAAGCATGTATGATGCCAAGCTGGTCTCCAGATTAATGCGTGACACCTGTTTGATAAGATTTCAAAACACCGTAGACAAGAGGATTAGGAATATTAATTTCTAGGAGGATGCGAAGTGATAAAGCATATCACCAATCAATTGATATTGACAGCAGGGGCATGGAATGAGTCAGGTCAAAAGGATAAAGTTCTGGAATGGCAATTCGAGCGTCAATTGTTCGACCTGCAACTGGCTACTGGAACTAACCATGAAGGTGCAATGGAAATACTGTTGGCTACGATTGAAGAAAAGGAACTAGCCGCTTAAACAGAAGGAGGTAACGTCATGGATCAAGTGTTGCTAGACAATGCGGACATCGATTGGAATATTCGTCCGTCTGAGCCAGAGATGTTTAGAGAACTGTGGGAAGAAGGATTCCATATCGATTATATTGCGAAAACATTGAAAAGAACCCAGTTGGAAGTGGCGATTTTTGTTATAGATCAATCTATCGCCGGCTTAATAACGGTGCGAAATAATGGGATATTTGGGGGGGAACATATGCGGGAGGAAGAACGCGGTGTGCTGATCACAGCCATATATCTAAAAAAGAACTACTCATTGGATTATCTAGAAGGCTTGGATAATGAAGAGCTGCAAAAGCTGTATGATCATTTATTTGCAGTTTGAAAAAGCAATTGATTCATCCCTTCACATTAAATTATTTGAGGGGGGTGCAATACATGAACAAAAAAGAACGTATTGCAGTCGTAGAACGCATAGGGGATTTGCTTGATCACTATTGCAAAGTTTGTCCCTATCAGGGCGGAATGATACGCAGCACAGTTTGCTCAACTTGTCCTATTGCGGTGGAACTTGAAAAACAAGGCAACTTACTTTACAAGCGAAAAGTTGTAACAGTGACACCTAAAGAGCTAGGAAAGCCAGACGCAAAAAGATGGACAAAAACAGAAGAAAAAAGATTGAAGGAGCTTCACGGAATCCGTACCATTTCAGAAATCGCATTTGAATTTGAACGGTCTTATTCTTCTGTGTGTAATCGTATTTCTGTATTAAAACAAAGAGGTGAAATAGAAGATGCTTCACATGCAGGAGCAACTAACCATATTTTCTGATTTGGGAGAGGAATCTTCCATTATACGAATTTTCGATAAAGTGATGGTCCGTCCAGCCATTCCTTCAGATGATGTAGAAACGTTTTATTATCTGCAGGACTACGCCGACCGAACGGGTGAGGTTATAAAAAGAACCAGCAAGAGGTTAAATCAGTTCGAGGTTCAATTTCAGGGAATAGAACGTAACGGAATATTTAATGCAGACGAATTGTTGGTGAGCAGTTGACGGATAAAAAAACTATCAAGGAAGTGAATATTATGGATCCAATGTTTTCTGCACAGAAGCTGCTGGAGTATGGAGAGCGAATAAAAAGTTTGTGGGCGATGCTTCCTACTTTCATAGATGAATACGAAATTCACGCCCGTCTAAAACGTGAAAAATTCAACGCTTTAACAAAAGAAGGTTTTACTGAAAGTCAGGCGATGGAGATCATTGTTGCGGGTCAAACTGATATGAGTCTCTAATGAACAGTAGACGGAAAATGCGACGTAGGAAAGGAAGAAAATAACGGGGGCATACTTTGAAACTAAACATGATACTTTTAAACTTACTTTTAAAGAACACGAAGTATTTGAGGGGAAAATGGTAATAGTCGATGAATCAGATACTCCCTTTCTGTGGATTGATAAAGAAACAGGCAAGGTCAGTTTTGGAGGGAAGTACTTTCTCCAGTATAAAGAACAGCGATTGCTAGAAACGTTACTGGAGTTCGTTTATACCACACAATCATTAATGAATAATGTTGATATTGATGAAGTCAAAGAAGAATTTATAAAAAACCTTATTAAATTTGAAGAAATTCAACGTGATTTTGCAATAAAGTAACCGTTCGAGGGGTGAAATTATGTATCCATTTTTCGTGGATGGAGAGAGGATATTTTCATTCTCTTACAAGCCAAGTAAGGGCGTCGTAAAAGACGATGATACCGGCAAATGGTACGAAATAACAAAAGCGCCAGAAGGGCGTAACAGAAAAGTATACGGTAAAAGAACTATCAATTTGGACGGTACTTATTGGCAAACGATGTAACGTCACATTCCGAAGAAAAGAAGGTGAAATAATGGAGTGCAAATATTGCGATATGGGTTTCCCGACAAATTATGAAGGTGATGTCGTTTGTGGTGGTTGCGGCGCTGAATGGGCTGATTGTGCAATTCCTGTAGAAGAAGATTGACGGATACTGTGCAACTACTTATTAAATAAAAAGCCTCTACTTCAGGTGAAATAGAGGCGGAAAAATCAATCTGTTTTTAGTTTAGAGAAAATTTTTATGTCAACAAATTTTCCTTTAGATTTTTCACTTTGTCTTAATGTCCCTTCGAAAGTGAAATTTAACTTTTCAAGGACTTTTATAGAACTTATGTTTTCAGGTTCTACTTTGGCTTCAACTCGATTGAGATTTAGAGAATCAAATGCGTAATTCAATAAAGTAGATACAGCTTCTGTTGCAAAACCATTGCCCCAATACTTTTTTGCTATATCGTATCCAATTTCGGCTTTAGCATTCTCAAAATCTAATGAATTGTATCCGCATGAACCAATCACTTCATTAGTATTTAACTCAACTATGGAGAATCGATTCGCTTTATTATCATTAGCCAGCTTATTAATGTGATTAATCATTTCTTTAGCTTGTTCTTCATCCGTAAAATAATCGACGTTCATGAATCTAACAACATCGGGATCAGACCATATTTTGAATAAGCTAGCTGAATCAGCGGTTGTAATTTTTCTTAAATGTATTCGTTCTGTAAATAAATCTTTAATCAATACTTTTACCTCCCAATTAGTGATTTATGGTGGATTAAAAATACTGACATCTATCTGCGCATAGTTCAGTCCTTTCCATGTTTAGGAACAACCTGATTATAAAATATACTCATAATAATGTAAATGTAAAATAAACGTCTCAGTACGAAGATGATAAGTACAAGACAGATTAGGCGTTATAAAGAAAGGGTGATGAATCTTGAAGTATTAGGAGTTACAGATAATCAAACATGCTTTGCAACGATATATCCTAAGACCAATTGCATCGGAAAAAGATATAGCAGAGGAAAGTCGACTATTAGATAAAATTACGAATGAAATCGGAGAAATGAAAGAAAAATACGGAATCCGTTAATGAACATTTCGAAGATAAAGCGAAGGGGTGATAGGCATGTGGATTGTAGTAAGAGATTGGGGTTACGAAACGTCTGTTGATGTGTTTCGTAACAAAAAAGAAGCATTAGATTATTTTGATGAGTGGGCAGAAATATCTGATGCACAAATTTATTTAGCGAAGGTGGATAAAACATTTAATCTGCCCTCTACTTAATGCACAGCCCGAAGATAATGCGAAGGAGGTTGATATACATGACTGAAGATTTTGGGCTTGGTGATATTGCAGAGTGTCCTCATTGCGGGAAAGAGTTCGAAATGAATAATCTTGATGAGGACGAAATCAATGATTTTGACTTATATTTTGAGCACATTACAACCTGTGGATGATAAGCATTCCGAAGATGAGGAACACCAGACAAAAACACGGTTGAGGAGGGTAAGTCCGGAAATGTTACTTTTAATTATAAAATTATTTATGTCTTTGATGTTTACAGTTATTACTGGGTTAGCGATATGGCATGGGTATACATTGACCATAGGAGTGAGAGTTTCATTCGAGCAATACCCTCTAAAAAGGTTCTTTGTTAAAAAACCATAATCAACAGTACGAAGGTTATGACTAACAGAAAGGGAGGGTTCCGATGGGTGATAGGAATGAGAATATCATCAAAAAAATAAAAGGACTACTCGCTATAGCCAACGATAATAAAAATGATGAAGAGTCACAGACAGCATTCATCATGGCTCAAAAACTTATGGTTAAGTACGATATTTCTTCCGGCGAAGTAGAAGAACGGCAGGAGAGCGATTCCATTCTTGAAGGAAAAGTCACAGTCCATAAAACTTTGTACTGGTGGGAAAGAAAACTTGCACAGATTATTACGAAAAACTTTAAAGTTACATTTTTTTATAACAGCAAAATATTAAAAGGTGAAAGTAAGAAAAAAAGAGCGATTATTTTTCTTGGATTTGAAAATGATGTTGCATTAGCGAAAGAAATGTATTTCCTTGCTTACGATGTATTAACATTTTACGCTAACGATTTTGTGAAAAACCATTATGCAGAAACCGAAGAATGTCGTTCTAGAGGGTACACGATGGATTTGAAAAATTCTTATATGCGCGGATTTTTGGATGGTATAAATGAAAAGTTCGAAATACAAGTAAAAGAAATGAAACAAGAATACGGCTTAATGGTGTTAGTTCCAACTGAAGTGCAACAGGCCTACGATGATATGTTTGAAGGCAAAAAGAGATTAAGTTTTAAAGTGCCTAGAATTGAAGAACTGGCCGCTTATCATCAAGGTCATGAGGACGGTGTTTCAGTAGATTACACAAAATCAACACTAGATGAAGGAGCAATCTTTTAGCGTACAACTTGAACTTTTGGTTAAATAAAAAAAGACAGGATCTCTCCCGTCATCGCTGACATTATTGTAACACACAAGGAGGGGTCTTGGTGGAGAAAACAGTGGTAGTAAGCTTAGAAGAAAACGCAACGTATTTTGTCAAAGAGGGCAAATTGGTTAAGGTGGCAGATCTGCCGAAGGGTTATGGCACACAGACGATTGTCTGGAAAGACGGAAAACCAAAGTGTGTAGATATACAGTTTACGGAAACAGTTTAATAAATTAGTTGCCAAGCGGAAGAACCGGGGCACTGAATGACAGCTTATTTGCTGTTGTTTGGTGTCCTTTTTATATTAAAAAAGGAGTGAGTGGTATGACGGAAAAGCAGAACACATTGCAAGAAGCGCAGAAGAATTTAGCGGAACAGGCACGGAAGTTTGTCGATGCGGCGAAGGTGTGGATCAGGAAATTTGTCGATGTTGTGTCTAGTTGGTTCAAGGTGCAAGTTAAGACATTCATAAGCTTTATGAAGAAGTATGAGCGAGACGTAGCACGTCATAAGCACAATCAGTACACGCGATCTACATGGCATATCAATTGGGATACACGTAAGGGCAATCAATGGATGAATCACAAGCCTGTATTCACGGTGAGAAAGATACTGCGATAAGGGGTGAGGAAAATGAGAACATTGCAAGAACAGCTAACTGAAAAAGGGCTTGCGCAGCCTATCAAACAAGTGGAAGCAAAAAAAGATACTAGCGTTAGGAAGAAAAGAGAAGAGCGATTGACAGACCGAGAGTGGCGCGAACTAATGGGGATGAATCGTGATACTTACCAGCGAGTCGGTGGAGCGTTTAGACGAAGATAACGGAGGGGATATTGATGCAATTACAGTTCAACTTACCAGAAATTGATCGAGACAGAACAAAGGAAGCAGTCGAGCAGGCGTTGGAAAAATACCGTTTATATTCCTTACAAGTGAGTTTGGACCGCCTACCATCTATTACAGCCAGTTATTCATTTACACCACCATCTGCCAAATTGCCATCCTCTTCTACAGAACAGGCCGCAATTGCTAATATTGATTATGAACAAGCTAGACTTAAATACATCAACTGGATAGCGAATGCTGTAAATCGTCTGACCAAAACAGAACGCATGATTATTCATAAGCGTTACCTTCAGGACACGGAGCTGTTTGACTATCAGATTTATACAGAGTTTAATATGTCCGAACGAAATTATTATCGAATGAAAGCACGCATGTTTTATAAGCTGGCCTTTGCATTGAAAATAGAGGTTTTCAAGGAGGGTGAAAAAAATGAAGGTTGTACAGCCGATTCGTGATTTCGAAAAAGTAGAAGAAATCATGAGGATATTAAAGGGACGAAGTGAGCGCAATTATATCTTGCTGATGGTAGGGTTATATACAGCTCTTCGTATTTCTGATATTTTAAGAATACGAGTAGAGGACATCCAGAAAGATTATCTCAATATCCGTGAAAAGAAGACATCGAAGTTTAGGCGCGTTTATTTAAACCCAGATCTACGAAAAGCATTAAGGAGCTATACAGCGGACAAGCAACCGCATGAGTTCCTTATAAAAAGCCGCGAGGGAGGGAATAAGCCAATTTCGCGTGCGATGGCTTATCAGGTTCTTAAAAACGTAGCCGAGGAAGTAGGATTAGACTCTATTGGTACGCACTCATTGAGAAAGACATTTGGCTACTGGGTGTACAAAGATACAAAAGACGTGGCTGCTTTACAAAAGCTATTCAATCACAGTAATCCAGAAGAAACATTGCGCTATATAGGTATTGAACAAGACAGCGTTGACTCCTTAATTCGTAACGTCTACAAGAATGCGAGGAGTTAACTCCTTCTTTTTTAGTTATTAATTAGCTTCAAACGGATGGTGTCAAACTCACTTGTGAGAAGTACTGCTAACCCTTGATAATACAGGGCTTGGGCGTATTGCATGAGTTTGACAAACCCACTTTTGAAGTAAACCGGAGGGGAAGAACTTGAAGATTGATAAAGCCAGGGAACGAATCAAGGATCTGCAGGATTATGTGGATGCTTATGAAGGGTACGAGCCGGGGAATGTGAAGCAGCATGCGGTGAAGTTGTATGCGGAGACGACCAATGTACAGACAGTCGCTACTTCATTGAATGAGCTTGGTTATCGCAGAGAAGGGAAATTGGTTGCTGGTAAGCAGGCGCAGGTGAAGATCATCAGCAATGACGTCACGGAGATGCTGAATGGAAAAGCAGAAGAGGGCGATCAGCTCCATCTATTTGTCCAGAAGATCCTGAACCAGAACCGGAAGCGGAAAGGGATTGTTATTTAGGATGGCAGAAACGTGGCAGACAATTGGCAGGAACACGGCAGAGCATTTGGTGAGAACCGTGTAATAATTGTATTGTTGGTAAATGTACAGGTTGCCACTGTATATCTCTCCTTTCCTTTGCCATCCACTTTGTAGGTGGGTGGTTTTCTTTAAATGAAACTTGGTATAATACAAAGTAAAGGTGGGAGTTAGTATGCAAGAGATTATTACATTGATTATTTTCACTGTTCCAGGATTATTAACATATTTTTGGATAAACCTTTTTGGCATAACTCCAACTACTAAAAGAAATAATAGCGAAGTAACAGCCATTAGTATTTTAATGTGGGTTCCAATAATGTGCATTGTTCTACTAATTTATAACCTACTTGCATTACTATCACGCTTAAATATCCCGAATTTTAGTTATGACATTCCAATTCTGAAAAAAGAATGGAGATATGTTGATAATCTTGGAGATTTGATAACGCTATCAGGTAATGTATGGTTCATTCTTTTTTACACATTGTTAACTGTAGTCGTTAGTTTTTGTTTAGCTCAATTAATCTCAAAGTATGTATATCGAAAAATGATAGAGCAAGTGAATAAAGCCAGAGAAAAGAATCATATTGCTCCTTTAGGGACACATTCAACAGTATGGGATTCAACCTTCCTGAATAATGAGTCGCAAATAGTCGGGTATAAAAGAAATGGAGAGGCGGAGTCAGTAAAGGGATGCTTAATAAGAGTACCTCGAGCTCACGAAGCTGGCAAAGCGATCGTACTCGAGGCTGTAGAACATTGGACTAATGTAATGGAGTATTACGATGTTGAAATTGAACAAACCTATGTAGACATAGACAATGGGATTGTTATTAATGTCTACAATTTAAACAGAGCTCGTGAGGCTGAAGCTTTGTTTAATGAAAGGTTCCCTGATGGAATTATTTCTTAGGTGTTACTGGTCTTGATGGCTTGCTAGTAGAAGATGGCTTATCAGCAGAGTTGGTTCTATCCGGTTGCAATCTGCTAGGTTTTGAAATAGGTTTGCTATCAGGTCTTTTCTCCATTTCGTCACCTCCCTAAGACCTATTTTATTAGAATGGCGCTATTATTACAATTATTCGGTTGTTTCAGAGTACTATGTATAAAAGTCACGTCCATTGCGGGTGTGGCTTTTTACTTATTCAATGGTTTTCTTTTCCTTCCAAATCAATTACAATACTGGTAAGGAGGGGATTAATTTGGATAATTTATTTCTCATATTGTTTTTGGTCAGCTTTGTGCTAACTGCAGTATTCGGAGTTCGTTCGATTTTGGCTGCTGTAAAAAAAGATAAGGTCAAACAAAAAAGCCAGTTAAAATTGACAGGCATTATGGTAGCTGTAATGATTGTTTCTGTCGTTGGGTTTGGTATGACCGTAGACGCGCCGGAAGAGGCGGAAGAAGCTGTAATAGATGAGCCTGATAAGGAAGTTGAGGTAGTGGATGAACCTGATAAAGCAGAGCCTGTGAAAGAAGAGCCGGCAGAGAAAAAGCCAGTGGAAGTTCCGGTAAAAGCTCCTGCAGAAAAGAAAAAGGATGTTCCTCGCGAGCATAAGAACGCTTTGAAAGCTGCAGAGAATTACATAATGATCATGCCGTTCTCAGAAAAAGGATTGTATAATCAGTTGACCTCTAACGCGGGTGATGGATATCCTGCAGACGCTGCACAGTACGCAATCGATAACATTAAAGTGGACTATAACGAGCAGGCACTTAGATCTGCGAAGAGCTATCAGGAAATTATGCCGATGTCCGACCAGGAATTGATGAACCAATTAACGTCAAGTGCTGGAGAACAGTTCACGCAAGAACGGGCAAAGTATGCAATTGATAACTTAGATTAATAAACTACGAGGCATCCGTTTAACGGGTGTCTTTTTCTTTTACATAAATGATTTCGAAATGAAAGGAGACGATCCACATGACGACCGAACCACACACTACTCACTGTAACGAAGGATGCGGCAAGTCGTTCACACTCAACAGGTTCCGCACACGTAAGGTGAAGCACAGCAACGAGAAGTTGTACTTCCTCTGTCCGCATTGCAAACAGGAGTATGTCGCCTATTATGCCAGCAAGGAAACCAAGCGCCTGCAGAAACAGATGCGACAGCTCCATGTGTCTATGCGCGGTGCCAGTCTATCCGACATGGTACAGCTGACACGGCAGGAGATGGAACTGAAGGCGATGATCAAGCAGAGTATGGACGAAGCGCGTGCACAGTCGGAAGGGTAGGTGATGAGGTGAACCAGAAGCCATTGCGGCCATGCAATCAGTACGGTTGCTCTAACTTAACACGCAAAAGATTTTGCGATTCACATTCAGATTCTCAAACTCAGCAGACGAGAGACTATGACCGGTATGGCCGTGATTCGAAAACCAAGGCATTCTACAATTCGACTGCATGGCGTAAGTTACGAGCAATGATTAAGATTCGAGATAACGGATTGTGTCAGATGTGTCTGGTTGATAAACGGATAGTGATCGGTACCATCGTGGACCATATCATTCCCATCAAAGTAGATTGGCAATTACGATTGACAGAAAATAATTTGCAGTTACTTTGTCATAGTTGCCATAACAAGAAGACAGCGGAGGATGAGAAGAGAGTGAAACGGGTATAGCCCCCCTCCCTTACGAACGCATGAGCGAATGCCTCTACACCGACTGCTCGTTTTCATCGCAGAAAAACCCGTTTTTGAAATTATTTTCTTTATACTCTTTACGAAGGAGATGAATATATTTTGAAAAAACATTTTATTTAAATTCCTCGAATTTCCATTTTAATTATGTTAGTCTGTGAGTAATCTTAAAAAAAGGAGAATAAAAATGATTAAAAAAACTATTGCAGCGTTTTGTTGTCTCACATTATTAATTAGTGGATTAACCATGTCTAACACATCTGCTCAATCGGTTACCCCACAAAATGAAGAGGATCTTACATATTTTAACGAGTTAGGAATTGACAAAGATAGTGTATTTTATGATGTATTAATTGCGATTGAAGAATTACCTGAAAATGTGGAAAGCGCGGAAGAAATCGCACAATTACTGTCAATTAAAACAGGTTTGCCAATCACTGCTGAAGGAGAGTATCTAGACTTTGGATTCTTATCTGGGAAAGAATCCAGTGAACCTATTATTTCAACTTATGATTTTACAGTTCCTGGAGCTTTAGCATGTATAGGAGCTTTAGGCGGGCTTGTGCCTGCTACAAAAATACTTAAGATCAATAAAGTCTTAAAAGCTGCCGGTGGCGCTGTAAATGTAATGAAATATGTTCATATGAATTATAAATATTATCGTGTTGAAAAAAAATACTCTAAAAAGAAAGCATTAAACCAAGCTCTCGAAGACTTTTCTGTTAAAGAGAAATTAAGTTCTGGATCGAAAGCTTTATTAAAAGATTTCTTTAACATAAGTGCAATTGGAGGAGCTTGCGCACCTTTATTCACGTACAATGAAAACCTCAAAAATGAAGTTTATTTTCTCAATGAAGATAATGCCAAAATGCTCGCCTAAAGGAGATTTTAAAAATGCGAAGCTATTTAATTTACGTTTTATTACTAATCATAATTCTTGTAGCCTTAATAGACAGCATGGGAAATATAAATAAAACTATCATGTATGGAATTGCAATTGTAAGCATTATCAGTTTAATTATTATGAAATCAAAAGAAAGAAACAAAAAATAAGACAAAAGAGATGGCAGGATCGCCATCTCTTTTTGTCTTGATGAAATAAAAAAGGGGGCATGAAGAATTTTATCACAGCTGGCCGAACACAAAGATGAGGGAAGTTGAAAAGTATTTTTTTAACAATGGTACTCTGCTCGATACTCGGCAAATGACATATGCCTTTTCGACCGTTGGAGACACAATGGGTATAGAGCCTACATGTGGATGACGTGATTATAAGCGAACGCGGTGAAGAGGTTTATGTGATTGTTGAAACCGACAGAATTATAAGCGAAGTATATGCAGGCTGGATGAAGAGATGAAGAAAACCGGTAAACAAATTTGGCTCGAAGAAAATGAAGTTTATCTCAAGCTTAAAGATGTGAATTGGATTAAGTAAATAATCTTTCCTGAGAAAGTGTGGTGATAGAGATGGCAGGCAGAAAAAAACAGCCGCTTGCTGTGATTCAAGGAAAGGGAAAATCTAAACATTTGACCAAAGAAGAAATAGAGTTGCGACAGAATCATGAAGAAAAAATGCGCGGTTCGATTGATAAAGTTGCGGCGCCTTCTTATTTGACAGCCAAGCAGAAAAGGGAATTTGAAGATTTGGCGGATGAATTAATGTCGCTTGGAATTTTCAGTAACTTGGACGTGGATGCCTTGGCCAGATACTTGGATTCGAAATATCAGTACATCCAATTCGTGCGCGATATGAAGAAAATTAAGCCGACAGAAACAATCCAGATGGATGATGGCCGAAAAATCACAGTGGCGAATGACGATTATCCGAAATTATTGCGAGCCAAAAATACGCTGTTCAATGAATGCCGGGCGGCTGCCTCTGATCTCGGTCTGACTATCTCTTCACGTTTGAAACTGGTAATTCCTCAGCCGGATAATAGTCAGCCAAAAAGTGAAGCGGAGCGGCGTTTCCGTGATAGGTTATGATTGCTACAGAAAACAGCGTGATGGATCGTGTTTTTGCTTATTGTGATGATATATTATCCGGCAAAATAAAGGCTTGTAAAAAACATAAATGGGCGGTCAAACGCTTCCTGAAAGATTATTAGGATTGTCAAAATGATGACAGTCCTTTTTATTTTGACGAAGTGGAAGGAGAGGACTTTTACTGGTGGGCAAGGGAATTTCATCACGTGGAGGGTGTGCTTGCTGGTGAACCTGTTGAACTAACTGATTTTCAGTTGTTTATCTCTGTAAATGTCTTTTGCTTCAAGAAGAAACGTAACGGTGCACGACGCTTTAGAAAAGTGTATATTCAGCTTGCTCGTAAAAATGCGAAGTCTCAATTCTTGGCCATTATCGGTTCTTATATTGCATTTCTTGGTGACGAGAAACAGCGTATGTACATTGCAGGATGGCAGAAGGACCAATCGGATGAAGTTTACATTGCAGTTAAGGACGGCATCGGTTCCAGTGAGTTGCTAGACGGGAAATGGAAAGAAGCATACGGAAAGATTGAAATTCACAACAATGGATCGGTTATAGTCCCTCTTTCTCGTGAAACGCGGAAGACAGGGGATGGGAAAAACCCTTCAGTCGGCATTGTGGACGAGTACCACATTCATGAAACATCGGAAATCTATGATGTGCTGCAGTCTGGTATGGTCGCACGGAAAGAACCGTTAATGTTCATTATCACTACTGCTGGATTTGATTTGAGCCGACCTTGTTTTACGGAATATGAATATGTCAGTCGCATATTAGACCCCGACGATCCGATTGAGAATGATGATTACTTTGCCATCATCTGCGAGTTGGAAGAGGGTGACGATATTAAAGATGAATCAAATTGGATCAAAGCCAATCCGATTGTGGCTACATACGAGGAAGGACTGGAATCGATCCGATCCGATTTACGAACAGCTCTCGATGTTCCTGAAAAAATGCGGTCTTTCATGACAAAAACCATGAATATATGGGTGGACATGAAAGAAGGAGGCTATATGCCGTCATCGAAATGGAAAGCATGTACAAATTCTTCCGTCAGTGTGGATGAGCTTGACGTATATATTGGTGTGGACTTGTCGAAAAAGATTGACCTTACCTCTGTTGGTTTCGTCTTCCCGACTGATTACGGCTTCCACGCTAAACAACACTCATTCATGCCAGAAGAAGCACTGAAAGAACGGGAATCGACAGATAAGGTGCCGTATCGTTTGTGGATTGAACAGGGTTATCTTTCTGTCACGCCGGGCGCAGTCGTGGATTATGATTTTGTACAGAATTGGATTATCAACGAAGTGGCGGAAAACGGATGGAGACCTTTGGAGTTATGTTATGACCCTTATGGTGCTACTCAATTTGCGCAAAACATGGAGCGAAAGGGTTTTGTTCCTGTTGAAATTAGGCAAGGTTATCCTACTCTTTCTGAACCGACAAAAGGGTTTAGGGAAGATGTGTATTCGGAGAAGATTACACATGACGGAGATCCGTTGCTTGCCTGGGCGGTAGGGAATGCGATTGCCGACATGGACGACAAGGAAAATATCAAACTATCTAAAAAGAAATCACGAGAACGGATTGACCCGATTGCTGCAGTTATTAATGCGTATGTCCGTGCGCGTTTTGCGCAACCGTCAGATGGCGGTGGCAACATTCGATTTGTGTCTATTCATGATTTGTAGCCAGGAGGAGATTTATTTTGCAATTATTAAAGCGACTCTTTTATGGATTTCTAATTGACCGACACTTGAAATGAAAGATAAAATTAATCCGTCTCACAGATTTTTGCTTACCTATCATTATGAAAAAGCTTGTTACTATTATAAAAAAAGCTTACGGTAATGAGTTTTCGGAATGAATGTGATCGACATCTATTTTAATTGAAAGGCGGTGAGAAATTGAAATGGCATCAACGAATTAGGCTGTCCGCACGGATGGCAGTAAAAGGGGCGGCAGCTGGATGGAAAGGCGCAGGCTTCAACTTCGTCAACTGGATGGGACGAACATTTTGGGGAATTGATAATTCTACATTAGTGACGAATGAAACTATATTTTCTGTGGTCAGTCGTTTGGCAAATAGTGTTTCATCTCTGCCAATTAAGTTGCATCAGAAATTTGACACGGTGACGAACCAGGCGGCCGACGTGTTAATTAACGTACCCAATCAAAATATGAGTGGCTTTGAATTAATGAATCAATTGGAAGTATCTCGTAACGAGGACGGCAACGGCTATGCAATTATCCAGCGTGACATCCGAATGCAACCAGAAAGTATCATTCCGATTAATGCCGCATACGTGACGCCATTCATGAATTCAGATGATGGTGATTTGTGGTATGAAGTACGTGGCGTTAATAACACCGTTTATATTCACAATTTGAATATGATTCATGTTAAACATATTTCGGGAGTATCACGTTTGAAAGGCATACGACCACTTGATGTGCTTTGTAATACGATCAAGTATGACAAGGCGGTTCAAGAATTTTCCCTCTCTGAAATGGAGAAAAAGGACAGTTTCGTGCTTGAATATGGGGCTCATGTCGATAAGGAAACCAGAGATGCTATTGTGGAGGACTTCCGAAGATTTTACCGTGAGAATGGTGGCGTCCTTTTCCAAGAACCTGGTGTTCGTGTTCAAGAGTTAGAAAGAAAATATAATGCGACTGATACGTTGGCATCCGAACGAGTAACGCGTTCACGGGTGGCCAACGTTTTTAATGTCCCTGTATCTTTCCTGAATGACACGGAAAGCCAAAGCTACGGATCCAATGAGCAAATGATGATCCAGTTCGTGCAAATGACGCTTACACCGATTGTTCGGCAATATGAACATGAATTTAATCGAAAACTACTGACAGCTGCAGACCGCAAAAATGGTCTGTATTTTAAATTCAACCTTGGTGGTCTATTACGTGGTGACACGGCTGCACGTACACAGTTTTATCAGACTATGCTTCGATCTGGTGGGATGAAGCCGAATGAAGTCCGGATGCTTGAAGACTTGCCGCCGGAAGAAGGTAAAGCGAATGAGCTTTGGATTTCTGGAGACTTGTATCCAATCGAAATGGACCCGACTGCACGAAAATCTACGAAGGGAGGTGATGGAGAAAATGGGGAAAAAGAAAAAGCCGAATAAGTTTTGGGATATGAAAATGTCGGCTACTGACAATAAATCTGCTGATATTTTTATTTATGGAGAAATCACAAAATACGCCTGGGAAGAGTACGGCGAAGTTTCGTCAATAAGCTTCAAAAATGAGTTGGATGAGCTGGGCGATGTTGCACAGATCAACTTATACATTAATAGTCCAGGGGGCAGCGTTTTTGAAACAATGGCGATTATTGCTATGTTAGAACGCCATCCGGCAGATATTATTTCACACATAGATGGGCTTGCAGCATCTTGTGCTTCTGTCCTGCCGATGATATCGAAACAAGTTATTATGCCTGCAAATGCATTGATGATGATTCACCATGCCTGGACCTATGCGAGCGGAAATGCTGCTGTTCTTAGAAAAATAGCAGATGAAATTGAACGTATCAGTCAGTCCATGTGTCAGTATTATTTGGAGCGTGCAGGAGACAAGTTATCTGCGGATCAACTGAACGAAATGCTCAAAGAAGACACTTGGCTAACGGCCCAACAATGTCTGGAATATGGGTTGGTGGACGTTGTCTCTGAATCCAATCAGGCAGTTGCCTATGCATTTGATGATGAGTGGGCTAAACGGTATGACAATATACCAAAACAGCTGCAACAATCCCAACCGTCACCTACTATGTCAGCGGATGAAATGGTGTTACGCCAAAAAATCAGAGAAGAAGCGGAAGCAAATATTGCTTACCATGACTCAATCTTAGGAGGAATTTTATATTGAAAAAACAACAATTCTTAATGTCTTTAGGAAAGGGCAATTTTCAATTCTTCGGGGGTAGCAAAACTCTGTATGAATTGAAGCAAAATATGGCCACTATTGGTCAACAACTGCAGAAAACAGAAGGGGAACTTTCACAGAAGGCGATTGACCCGACTGCCTCAATGGAAGATATTCAAGCAGCTCAAAAATCACGCGACGATTTGAAGATGCGTTTTGATTTGATTAAAGAACAGCATGATCAAATGGAAGCAGAGCAGAAAGCGAAGTTTGCCGCGAAAGACAACATTCAAAATATCGCTGATCCGAATGAGCAAGTCATGAAGGCAAAAGCAGAGTTGATCAAAGCAACAATTCGCCAGCAGCCGATCCCAGCTGATGTAAAGCAAATCCTTGGTGATCGAAACAATACAGGTGGGGAAAAGCTACTTCCAACTACAATGTCCGATCAATTATTAATGGAGCCACTTGTAAAAAATCCATTGCGTGATATCTCCACATTTACAAATCTCATGAATTTGGAAGTGCCGAAAATTGCATTCCAATTGGACGATGATGACTTTATTGCTGATACAGAAACCGCAAAGGAAATGGAAGTCACTGGCGATGTTGTGAAGTTCGGCCGGAACAAATTTAAAGTGTTCGCTCCTGTTTCTGAAACGGTGTTGCGCGGAACAAATGTAAATCTTGTTCAATCGGTAGAACGTGCGCTTGAATCTGGTTTGGCAGCAAAAGAAAAGAAAGTGGCATTTACGAAATCACCTAAGTCCGACGAAGAACACATGTCTTTCTATCAAACTGGATCCACTGCAATCAAGGTTGTGGAAGGTGCGAACATTTACGAAGCGATTGTCAATGCGCTTGCCGATCTTCATGAAGACTATCGTGAAAATGCTCGGATTGTTATGAACTATGCGGATTACACGAAAGTGGTTTCTTTCTTAAACAATGGCAATTCTACTTATTTCGCTGCACCACCTGAAACAGTTTGGGGAAAAACGGTGAAATTTATTGATGCTGCAACAGATCCAATTGTCGGAGATTTCTCTTACTCTCATTTCAACTACGATTTGGACGTGCTTTTCGAGCGCGACAAAAACGTTCGTACAGGTATTGAGGATTTCGTCTTGACTGCTTATGTGGACCACCAAATCAAATTGAAATCTGCATTCCGTATTGCGAAAGTGATTGATACGCCCTAATGAGCCCCGACCAAAGCCAATCGGGGAAGCCGAAATAGGCAAGAGTTTCATTATTGGATAAGGAGATGATTAAATCATGACAAAAACGAAAGACGAATTGAAAGAAATGTTTAGCACTGGAAAGAAGCCTACTGGTGATGACTTCGCCCAACTGATTGAAGGTGTTGAAGGTCCACAAGGCCCTAAAGGGGATAAAGGGACTGCTGGGAATAAAGGAGATAAAGGTGACAAGGGAGATAAGGGTGCTGATGGATTTGGTACCGAAGCACAATACAACGATATCATCGCGCGTCTTGAAGCTTTAGAAAACCCTGAGGGGTGAATTAAATGAAAATGATGGATGAACTAAAAGAATATTTAAGGATAGACGGCGATGATGAAAATCAGACGCTGTCCCTTTTTTTACAGGCTGCCGAAAACTCTATTTCTATTGCAGGTGTTCCAGTGCCGTCAGATCCGTTTTTAAAGGTGGGCGAGAAAGACATTTACGCAAGTTATCGGTTGGCTGTATTAATGCTTGCTACCCATTATTACGAACAGCGCACAGTTATTACACCATCTATAATTCGTGGCGAATCGGTGCCGTTGCCCTACGGTCTGCAGACTATCATTCTGCAACTGAAGCATGGTGTTAGATTATGAATTATCGCTACGGAAATAATCCAGCTGAAATAAAGCATCGTGTTACCTTCTTGAATCCACCAGGGCAAATTGTTGGCGGCTGGCCGTCTCAGGAATGGACAGAACATGTCACAGTATGGGCAGCCATCGAAACACAAAAAGGCTATCGTATTTTTAATTCTGATGCTACTCAATGGCAGGATAAGATGGTGTAACTGTGACAGCGGATGAATATTTCAAAACCGTCAACGTACCGACTAAGGCTGTTCCTACGCCCTAATGACCCCCAACCAGTGGGGGAAGCCGTATTAGGCAAAAACTTTATTATTGGTTAACGAAAGAGGGGCATAACGCCTCTCTTTTTATTTTTCAAAAAATCGGAGGGAACTACATGGAAAACTCAATTAAAATCACTTTGCGTATTAAAGGAGAAAATAAAACGTTCATCAATGACTTTGTAAGCGCACGGGTATTTAAAAATGCCTTGTCATTAAATAAACACTTTTCGGAAGGAAGAGACCTAGGTGATGTTACAACCTTTGAAAAGATGGTGGAGTTCATATGCATGGCGTTTGACCATAAATTCACAGTGGAAGACGTATGGGATGGTTTATCCGCTGCTCAAATTCAAACAGAACCAGTTCGGATATTTAACGAAGCATTAAGTTTAGGTGGATTGGCTGTTAAAACGCCACCCGAAGAAGGGGGAAACGAGCCAGGGGAGTAATCGATCCATATTTATGGATTAAAGATTTTTACCGAGCACGGTTGAAAGAAAGATACAAGCTACATGAAATCGATGCTATGGACATTAAGTTTTGGATTGAATTAACACAAATAGAAGTAGAACACATCACAGCCGACGATTTGGATTGGCTGTGATTTTTTATGTCTTTGACTGAAAGAAGGTGAGAATATGGCAGAAATCGGATCGTTAGAGGTCAAGTTGTCCCTGAATGCCGATAACTTTAACAATACAGTCTCTCAAGCAAATCGTCACATCAAATCGATGGGTTCTGAATTGCAAGCGGTCAAAGGTAAGGGTGTTGAGTACGAAAAATCAATCAGTGGTCTGACCCAAAAAAAGGCATCCTAACTCGTGCGGTAGAAGCGTCTTCTTTGAAGTTGCAAGAAGAACGCAGGCGCTATGATGAATTGACCGCAAGCGGTAAGGCAACAGAGGCTCAGATTAAGCGGCAAGCGAACGCCGTCAATAAAGCACAAGCCGAATATAATCGGTTATCTACCCAATTATCATCGGTTGATAAAGAGTTAAAAATCCAATCATCTTCATGGACACAACTTGGTGCAAAGATGAAGTCAATCGGTAAAGGTATGACGGATGTAGGGAAAAAGATATCTATGTCGGTCACTGCTCCACTTCTGGCAATGGGCGCAGGTGCGTTTAAAGCGGCAGTAGATTATGAAAGTGCGTTCGCCGGAGTTCGTAAAACAACCGATGCGACAGAAGCAGAATTCGCGGTCTTGTCACAAGGCATCCGTGATATGTCGAAGGAGCTTCCAGCAAGCGCTACGAGTATTGCTGGTGTCGCGGAAGCAGCTGGGCAGCTAGGTATTAAGAAAGAGGACATTCTAGGTTTTACTCGTACCATGGTCGATCTTGGCGAATCTACCAATATGACATCTGAGCAAGCAGCTACCCAATTGGCCCGTTTTGCGAACATCACTGGAATGTCGATGGACAAGATTTCAAACCTTGGTTCCATAATTGTTGATCTAGGAAACAATAGCGCCACTACAGAGGGTGAAATTGTTTCTCTTGGTATGCGTATTGCCGCAGCTGGAACTCAAGCCGGATTGACCGAAGCCGAAATTATGGCTATATCAGCTGCTGCTAGTTCGCTTGGTGTGGAAGCAGAAGCAGGTGGTACTGCTCTATCCATGGCGTTCACTAAGATTACAAACTCTGTGGATGGTGGAGGAAAGAAGCTAGATGCATTTGCAAAAGCGTCTGGTATGTCTGCAAAAGACTTTGCTAAGGCATGGAAAGAAGAACCTACCGTTGCGTTTACCGCGTTACTCAAAGGCTTAAATGAATCATCTGAAGCCGGAGTGAATATGACCGATATATTAGATGATTTAGGCATTAAAGGTATTCGAGAGATCGATGTTATCAAACGTATGTCTGGTGCTCATGAGTTAGTCGTTGAATCTATAGGAATATCAAATAATGCATGGGATGAGAATACTGCCCTCTCTAATGAAGCTGCAGAACGTTATAAGACAACTGAATCTCAAATGAAGATGATGGTTAACCAAATCAAGGACATCGGTATTACTATTGGTGGTATTTTGATACCAATGGCGCGCGATGCGATGAGTGCGGTTCAACCGCTAATTGACAAGTTTGCGGATATGGATGAGAAAACACAGAAGAACATTGTCGCATTTGGTGCATTAGCCGCCGCTGCAGGTCCTGTGTTAGTAGTAGGCGGCATGCTCATGTCTGGCATAGGTGGATTAGTTACCACAGTTGCTACTCTTTCTACAGCTATAGGAACGGCAGGTGGAGCGGCGACAGTGTTTGGTAGCGCATTGACTGTTATCACAGGTCCAATCGTTATTACTGTTGCGGCTGTATCCGCTATGACTGCAGCTGGGGTATTACTTTATAAAAACTGGGATGACCTAGTTGGTAGTTCAAAATTATTGCATGGCGCCATTATGGTACTTGGCGGTCCAATCGGCATGATTGTGGGCGGCATTAAAGCGTACAAGGAAGCAACGTCTGCAGCAATCCCAGAAGTTGAACGGTTTAGTAAGGAAATCGATGGACTTTCAGAACCTACCAGAAAGGCAATGGAAGGCTTTTTTGAGTTATCTGATGGTCTGGCTGTTTCATTGATGGGCGCAAGTGTAGTGACAGAAGAATTTAAAACCGACATGATTGGAAAGTATTCCGAAATGAATACTCAAATTATTGAGGGTATGAATAAACGTCATGATGAAGAAATGACGACATTAAAATCATTATTCATGAACTCATCTGTATTAACTGATGAACATGAAACGGCCATTGTACAACGAGCACAAAAATCTCATGATGAACGTATAGAAGCTCAAAGATTAGCAGAATCCCGCATGAGTGAAATCATTGAAGTCGCTGTCTCTGAAAACCGTAGTCTTCGTGAAAGTGAAAAAGCAGAACTTGATCATATTAGAGAACAGATGAATAAAAATGCTGTTAAATATTTATCTGAAAGCGAAAACGAGCAAAAAGTTATTATGGAACGATTGAAACAGGAAGCTAGTGCAATTACAGCGCACCAAGCGGCTGAAGTCGTTAAAAATTCTATTGAGCAGAAAGAAAAAGTGGTTGCTGAGGCCGAAGCACTCTATAACGAGACAGTCGCGGCTATCATTCGCATGCGAGATGAGACTGGGCATATTACTACCGAAGAAGCGAATAAAATGATCGCTGAAGCAGGGAGAGCAAAAGACGAAACGGTAAAGCATGCTGAAGATATGCATCAGAATGTTGTCAAAGAAGCAAAAGCCCAAGCCGATGAACATGTCAACCATGTGAATTGGGAAACTGGTGAAGTTCTAAAAAAGTGGGAAGTCTTCAAAAATGAAACAAAGTCCAAATTCGAAGAAATTAAGAATGATATAAAACAGAAATGGGAAGAAGCCGGACAAGCAACAATCACAAAGACTGCTGAACTCACTGTAAGTGCTAAGAAGAAGTTTGATGAACTAAAATCTGATACTATCCAAAAGATGTCACAAACCGCTAAGTCGATCAGCGATGGTTGGGAAAATGGAAAGAAGTACACCATTTCCAAAGCTGCTGAAATTGTGATTGTTGCCAAGAATAAATTTGAAGAAAAGCGTGCAGCGATTGATAGGAAAATGACTGAAGTTAAAACAACTATCAGCAATCGATGGAATGAAGCAAAGTCATTCCTAACCAATATCAATTTAATGAGTGTCGGCAGTGATATTATTCAAGGGCTAGTAAATGGAATAAAGTCCAAAATGTCTGCAGTCACCAATGCAATGTCAGATATCGCTACTAATATTAAAAATAAAATAAATTCCGTAATGGATATTCATTCCCCTTCTCGCGTCATGATGGAGATAGGCGGACATATTGGTGAAGGTTTAGCAATCGGAATCTCATCCACACAGGCAACCAATGAAAAGGCAATCGCCGGTGTCGCAAAAGTTATCACGGCAGCTACTAAACAAAATGCCAGTGAAGTGACAAAGATTGCAGATCAACAGGAATATGCGAAGAAACGTATTGAACTAGAACATAAGACATCTCAATCTGTTCAGTCAGCAACCAAAACTTCTAAGAACAAAAAAGGACAGATTGTAAAAACAGGCGCTCAAAAAGTCCACAATATCCGTGCAGACGCTGCAGCTAAACTTCGAAAATTGGAAGAAGACGAGCAAAAGAAACTGGCCAAGATCAATGACAAGGCTTGGACGGATATGCAGAAAGCCGAAGAAAAAGTAAGCAAAGAACGACTTGAAGCCATTAAGTTATATGTAAAGGACAAGCAGAGTGCAGAGGAGCTTTCTTTGTATGCTGAATCTGAAATCTGGCGCAAGTCATTGTCAGTATTTAAAGAGGGTACAAAAGAGCGTGTGGAGGTCCAGACGGCTTATAAAAAAGCTACGGATGCAATTAATAAAGAAGTAGAATCTATCAATAAAGACTACCTTTCAAAAGTCGAGAACCTGAATAAAGAATTCTTAGATGGCGAAAAGAAGTTGAATGATGAATACCAAAAGGCACTCGATGATCGTGCAAGATCCCTTTACACATTTGCTGGCATCTTTGATGAAATTACTTCAAGGGAAGTATTAGGCAGTGCTCTTCTTCAAAATTTGAAAGACCAGGTATCGGCATTTGAAGATTGGCAGAAGAATATTACGGCATTGGCTGCTAAAGGTATTGACGATGGTTTGTTAGCAGAGCTACGTGAGATGGGACCTAAAGCAGGCGCGGAAATAGCTGCACTTAATACATTGACCGATCAGCAGTTACAAGAATATGTAGCTGTATGGCAAGTGAAGAATAAACAGGCTCGTGAACAAGCTGCATCTGAACTTACTGAGCAGAGACAGAACACTGAGAAGCAAATCAATGAATTGCGAATCAAGACAGCTGAACAGTTGCGGATCTATCAAAATGAATGGCGTACAAGCATGATTGCCACGAAAGGTACCGTGAAAAATGAAATGGCTGAAATGCCGAATATTGGTGTATATGCTGTCAGTGGTTTGATTAGCGGTATGCTATCCAAGAAAAGCGAGTTGGAGAATGCAGCGCAATCTTTAGCCGATATCGTGACAAGTACTTTCCAATCTGCATTGGATATTCATTCGCCAAGTCGTGTATTTAAGGATTTTGGTATCAATATCAACGAAGGATTGATAGAAGGAATTAAACAGTCTTATGCGAAAGTCCAGCGCACCATGTTATCTGTCTATGGCAACATGGCAAGAATGGATGGTTTGTCTGCTGCATTATCTGGACCAAGTGGTTCGTCTGTTTCGAGTTCCACTTCTACTCATACAGAAAACCATTATCATATGACGTTCCATTCACCAAAGGCTCTTGATCCGTATGAATCAGCTAGATTAGGCAAAAACGCCATGAAAGAATTATCGTTGCAATTATAAGGTGGTGAGCAAGTGATTTCATTCGGCAGGAAAGAAAAATTAATCTTCCACAATTCAAAAGGGCAGTCACTGGAAATATCGGTGACGAGTCCTTTTTTTCTTGAATCCGCAGAGGGAATTGATTCTTTGGAAAACGATTTTTACAATGTGAAAAATTATAACGAAGATGGAACGAATGTAAAAGGGTCCAGTGTCCGCGAGCGCAATATTGTAGTCGGTGGAAAGATGAAACGGAATGACAAGGAAATTAATCGTCAAAGGTTAATTCGTTTCTTCAATCCGAAAGACCGTTTTACGTTGCAATATACGAATGGCGATATCAGTCGCTTTATCGATTGTCGTGTGGAAAAATCCCCATTGATTTCAAAAGATACTTGGCCGGAGTTTCTGATTTCATTTCTCTGCCCAAATCCGTGGTGGTATACGGAAGAAAAGAAGTATGAAATTGCATTGTGGGTAGGATCGTTTGAATTCGAATTAGAAATTGATGATGCCGGAGATGGGATTGAAATGGGGTACAGGGAGCCGAATAACGTGGTCAATGTATTTAACGATAGTGATACTGCTTCCCCTTTGCGAGTGCAATTCAAAGCGTTAGGAAGTGTTGTTCGTCCACAGATTGAGGTAGTGGATACGGGTTATATTATTATGATTGATGCTACTTTACGAGGTGGCGATATTGTCACAGTCAATACCAAACGCGGTGATGAGTATGTGATATTGGAACGTAATGGACAACAGATCAATTACTTTAACTATCTGTCGCTGGATTCGGACATTCATCTGTCTGTGGATGTCGGTGACAATCTTGTTCGGTATGAAGCGGAAGAATTCGTTTCGAACCTTGAAGTGTCCATTTACTTTACGCCGCAATTTGTGGGGATGTAGTCGTGCTTTATGTATGCAATGAAAACTTTGAACGCCTTGGCATGATCGGGAAGTTCTCGTATCTGTTGTGGAGGAAAAAGTATGGTCCAGGAAGTGAAGCAGAACTGCATGTGGATGTGACACCGAAAAATATTCAGCTTCTGCAGAAAGGAAATATCCTGTATCGCCAAGATGATAACGAAGTCATGTACATTTACTACCGTGGTTTCGATGACAGTAGCGGTGTAGATCAATTGGTCATTAAATGTTTCTCGCTATCTCGCTGGATGGATCGCCGAATCTTATGGGGTCAATATAATTTCTATACAACGTCGGAACAAATTATCCGTAGAGCAATAAATGAAACAATGATTAATCCTTCAGTGAGCGCTCGAAAAATACGACAGGTGCAGATGGCTACCCAGAAGAACATAGGGGCTATAATTGAACAGCAAATTTCCTATAAAGACGTGTATGAAGTGACGGAAAATCTATGCAATACGCATGATATAGGCTTCCGCTGCTTGTTTGATGGCAGACAGTTGTTTTACGACATTTACGAGGGGGCTGATCGGACCATTAATCAGTTTGACAACCCACGTATCATCTTGTCAAAGAGTCGTGCTAATGTGCTAACCCGTGCATATGAGGATGCGAATAATGATCTGAAAAATACAGCGCTGATCGGTGGTGCTGGTGAAGGTCCACTACGGAAATTAGCCAGTATAGGAACAGCGAATAGTGGATTGATTCGAAGAGAAATTTTCATCGATGCCCGCGAGATTGCAGATACAAAAGAGGTTGGGGAGCAACAAGTGGAAATACCTCCTGCAGAATACCAGCAACTGCTTATTGCGAAAGGCTCGGAAAAAATAAAAGAGTATACGGATATTATTGGTTTTGATTGCGAACTGGACGTGACTAAAGAAAACACCAAGTATAATGAAGATTTCTTTTTGGGTGATCTAATCACAATTAAAGATGATGAATTAGGAATTTTAATGAATAGCCGTGTCATGCAAGCAGATGAAGTATTTAAAGAGGACGGCAAATCAATCTTTTGTACGGTTGGCAAGTCGGTTCCTACTCTTCCACAAGCATTAAAAAGGATGGTGAAATAACATGATGAGATTTGGAATGTTTAACTCGGTCAATGGAGATCGGCGGTATAAAGCGGAGGACTTCGCACAATACTTTGCCACATTTATCGGCAATGGTATTTTTGTTCGTCCGTCAGATTGTCTGCAAATACTGGCAAACGGCGATTCGATGAGCGTCATTGTCCGACCAGGCAAAGCTTGGATCAACGGCTACTACTTAATCAATGATGAAGATTATACGCTCTCTCTTGATAAAGGCGATACCACGCTGAACCGGATTGATCGGATTGTAATTCGACTAGATTACACGGAGCGGAAAATGAGTGTACAGGTCAAGAGAGGAACATTGTCTGCTTCGCCAGTTGCACCAATATTGAAGCGTGATGCGGATGCTTATGAGTTGGCACTTGCAGATGTATACGTAGCAAAAGGATCGTTGAATATTTCACAGGCAATCATTACCGATACCCGCCTAAATAATAATTTATGCGGATTGATGCATGCTGTGGTCAATCAAGTAGATACCACAACCATCTTTAATCAGTATCAAGCTTGGTTTGACCATTATTCCAATCTAAAGGCAGATGAATTTAATGCTTGGACGGAGGATCAAAAAACTTCATTCTTATTGTGGAGGGATTTAGAAGAGATTGCTTTCCAAACTTGGAGTGCAGATCAGAGGGCAGCGTTTGATACGTGGTTTGAAACCATCAGAAATATTTTGGACACTAATGCGGCAGGGAACTTACAGTTACAAATCGATCAGCACAAAGAAGATCCTTTACCTCACAAATTTGTCGACGCAGGTGTTGAATATAAGTATGGCTGGAGGGTTGAAGGTGGGAATTTAAAGTTTATTTATGAGGAGGTTGAATAATGCCTGAGATTATATTGCCTACTAAGGCGCAAGTAGATGAGATACTAGATAGTCTTGGTAAGGTTAATGATGCAGCAAATTTAAACGGTTCTGCACACGCTAAACTGCGGTACATTGCGAATACAGTTAACACGGTCAATACTAATGTAAATACGATCAACTCTAATGTCGGCAGTAACGCAAACACTGCATCTGCAACGGGGAGTGTGCACGCCAAGTTAAAAGATATAAAAAACAATTTAAGTGGTAGTGGGACATATAATTATATGGGAAAACATCAAGTATATGTAAAAGGGGTTTCTACAACAACAATATTAAATATTAATGGTGGTGGGAGATTTTCATTATATAATATAAAAGATTATACCGGAACCAATACTGTAACTGTAGTTGTAGATGGTATTATTATATGTCATGGTCATTTCAGCTACAACAGAGGATTGTCAAGGTGGGGAAATATCTACGAACTGTCAAGTGGACGAGATAATTTAGAGTTGATTGAATTCGGGGCGTCTTTATCAATATTAGCTAAAACAAACTCGCCAGGTTGGGAATTTTATTTGGATTATAACTATTGGCTTGAGAAGTGAGGTGAACTACACCATGAATTTAATTAGCGAGGAATTTAATAACGATGTATTGATTAGGGAGTATGAAAGAGAAAATGGAGCAATCACAAGAGTAGAGCAGTTGATTACTCCTGAAATCGATGAAAGGGAAGAAAAGGATTTAACAGAGTAAAAGCAGTTCAAGCAAGCGTTATTTTTTATGCTAAAAGTGGAGATCAGCATGAACACTGTGAAATTAACTGATGACGAGATTTCTTTAATCGCGACTTCATTAGTAACTACCATTGCCAGTATTGAAAAATATATCGAGCGCAACGGCAAGGGCAGTTTAGTTGAATAGTGTTGTTCAACAATCGGGCCAGATTGTGAAGGAACGTCTACGGAATATCCTCTTTTAAAAAAGTGCTTGAATAATATTTTAAATCGTATTACCTTATCCAAAAGGGGAGATTTAAAACATGAAAATCACTATTGAAGAAATACCTGAATCATGGATTGCTTATTTCCGTAACGTTGGAGAGTATGGCGAAAAGCAAAACAAGGAACTAATGGAGTCCTTTAAAAAGTGGGCACAGATGAACGGTGTATTTGATAATTCCACGATTTTAGGAATACCGCAGGATAACCCCCAGGTTACCCCTAAAGAAGAATGTCGTTATGATGTTTGTGTTGTTGTAAATAAGGATTTTAATGTGGCAAGACCAGCTAGAGTTAGTAAATTTACTGGTGGAAAATATGCTGTTTTCGTCCTTGACCATACAAAAGAGGCAGTCGGTGAATTTTGGGACAATATTTTTTCTGAAATAGAAAAAAACAATCTATCAATAAGGGAACAGCCGATTGTAGAAAGATATACCTCACAAATGATTGATAACCATTTATGTGAAATATTAGTCCCAATACAGTAACAAGAGTAAGGTATTTACTCAACAAACGGGCACGATTGTTATATAGCGTCGCTGTTCTTATTAAACTAAACGGGTGCTTTAGTTTAAAAAGTTAAATCAACACTTAGTTGTTTTTTTGTTGCACATCCGGACCCTAATGTGCAACAAGGAGTGTTGGAGTTTAGTTTGCCGAGGTTCGGAATGACATTGTTAGGTAAAAAGTTTTAGGTAAATAGAAGGGTAAAACTCCCTCTCTGTCGTATATTGGTACTACAGAGGGGGAGACGGGGTAATGAAAACAAAACTGACACTGATTGACGGGGAAGAATGCATCGTGGAAGGTCGACCACGGGATTTTATGCAATTGATATATGGGATGGGCATAAGCAAGAACTCTGCATTACAATCCATTACAGGCAAAAAAATCACCATGGCCGACATTTTCATGCTGGAGCAAGTAAAAGAATAGTTCAGGAACGTCCTCATGGGGCGTTCTTTTTTATATCCATTTATAAATAGAAAAGTGTGGTGGGGTGAGATATGGCTCGAACAGAGGAGGAGCTTGAAATGCTTGAAAGACATGACGAATTGATACACCATAATATCTTGCCGCGTCTGGAAGAAGTGGAAAAATCACAGCTTAACGTAAGCGCGCAAGTACAGGAAATTACAAGTCAGGTGAAAGAAATAAAATCTTCGCAAACTAATCTCGAACTAACGATTATGAAGGATGGTCAGGAAACAAGGGGTATTCAAAGTAGATTCATGGAACACTACTTCGAAGTTGATATGCAGAAAATGAAGATGAAATCTGATGTCATCCACAAGGATGAGCGGATCACGCTAAAACGCTTTTCCACGCGTGAGAAAATTGTGTTAGGCATAGTAGGAGCTTTTGCGGGAACAGGTGGAATACTAGCAGGCATAGCGGGCTTGCTTCAAATATTAAAATAATGGAGGTCTATAAGATGAAAATTAACTGGAAAGTACGAGCAAAGAATAAATTGTTTTGGCTGGCCTTGGTGCCGGCTTTTTTATTGGTTGCACAGATTGTAGCGAGTTGGTTTGGGTATGTATTAGCTGCAGACCCAATTGGAGAAGAAGCGGCCAATTTTATTAACGCCTTATTTGCTTTGCTAGTCATTATCGGTGTGGTGGTTGATCCAACTACTGATGGCGTGGATGACAGTAAGCAGGTTATGCGATACAAGAAGCCAAGAAAGGATGATAAGTAATGAGTAATACAATCGAATGCGTTGTGTGTGAAAAAGAGATCCGGCTTTTGGAAAATTACAACGGAGAGCCGATGTGCGAGGAATGCTATGCGGATTCGGAGAATGAGGTGTTTGACTGATGGTAAAAATCTTGATCGATCCAGGACACGGCGGACACGATAGTGGGGCAGGAGGAGCAAGGTCCTACGAAAAAAATAACGTCTTGAAAGTTGCTTTGAGAATGAAAACGCTGCTCCAGCAACATGGTCATACGGTCAATTTAACGCGAGAAACTGATGTCTATTTGACGCTATCGCAAAGAGCAGCTGCGGCGAATAAATGGGGGGCAGACATATTTGTTAGCTTGCATGACAACAGCGCAACCAACAAAACGGCAACCGGCTTTGAGACGTTTATTTTTGATAAGACTTCAAACGCAAAAACAATTAAACTTCAAGGAGCCATTCATAACGCTCTTATCAAAGAGATTGGTTTGCGCGATCGCGGTATGAAGCGTGCAAACTTTGCTGTATTACGTGAGACGAACATGCCGGCCTGTCTGGTGGAGTATGCGTTTATTAGTAACAATAACGATGAGTCGCTACTAATCACTGAAGTGGACAAGCTGGCACGTTTAACTGCAAAGGGCATCAATGACTATTTTGGCATTAAGACAGTAGTAGCAACGCCAAGCAGTTCAAAGGAGGATGACGAATTGAGATTTTCCAGTCCAGCATTAAAAGCTGAAACTGAGCTAACGTTAGGTAGTAAAGCCAGACGCAAGATTATTGTAAATGCAGCTGTAAAAGCTTGCGCTCACGAATCGTGGCAAAAGAAATTAGAAGATGGCCAGATCATAGATGTTGATTTGTTAGGACTAGCAGCTAAGTATATTATCGATACGAATAAATAAATTCTGACGTCCATCCATAAATGGGTTTTACGTTGCTTAATTTGTAGTGGCTCGTCAGCTCTCCAAAATATACTATTTTTAATAGCAAGATAAAAAATATGTATTTAGTTGCAAAATAAAAAAATCTAAACGCTGGAAGAGTTGTGTCCTCCAGCGTTTAGATTAAAAATTAAATTGGTAACTTATATTTGCTGTACTTTTAAAGTACGTCGGTAAACCATAAGGCGTTGCAAGTGGTCCTCCAGGTGCGTTCACTAATGATGTAGAAGGTCCATAATGATATGCTTGCCAAACAATTTTCGAACAATATGTTGGATTAAAAGTATATAACCCGGTCGTTAGACTATAACTAGCTCCCAAATTTTCATATTTTGCAACAGCCCAGTCGGCCGCAGCATTCCTGTGTGTCCAATTACTAATTCGATAAACTTCAGTATTAACTATACCGCCTCTTGGCTTTCCATATTTATTGGTCCACGTACTAAACTTAATAATATTTGTTTTATATCCAGGCCCAGCTATGTGTAGTATTCGATCATTCCCCACTACAATCCCAGCATGCCCAGTTAAACCATAGGAGCTTGATCCATTAGATATTAAAATATCGCCTCTCACTAATGAAGAGGTTGATCCACTCAAAGTTGTAGGAAGAGAAGATAATTCAGCTTCTTCTTTTATAGAATTGCTTCTTTCTTCAGAATTTAATTGAACCCAAACGTCATAAGTAATAGTTTCATCTAAAATACCTGAATCAATTAATTCTAAATAAACTTCATAAGTCAACTCAGGGTTCCCAACTGTATCTTTAGATAAGGTAGTATCTGCTTTCGTAGAAATAGGTGAGATAGTAATTAGTAACGATAAAAATAATAAACTTAGAATTTTCTTCATTTTTGTCTCCCTTAGAAATTTTTTACATTGCAATGTTAATATGATATTATCATAGATGAATAATAAAACAAACTATTTTCCAAATTTGGAGGTTTTTATGAAAAAAGTATTAGTAATTTTATTTATTGTTCTTTTGGTAATTGGTTCGATCTTTTTAACAGTTAAATATTTTGAAAAAAGAACAGTAGAACGCCATTTTGATTCTTATTTAGAGGAACACAGCTATCAAAATGATATATTATCAAGAGAAACCAAGTATGACTTTAAAATAGGTAAATTTTATACGCGCGTATATTTTAAGAAATACCCGGAAAGAACATACGAATACCATTATTTTTCAAAAGAACGTTTCTTCGGTGCCGCTTATGAAAAGGGTGCAGAAATAGAAACGACGGAATATCTGAAAAATGCAAAATACCCATAACATAAGCGACTCTATCCATTGCGGACAGAGTCGCTTTTTTAATTTACTCATCATACGGTCTATATTTTTTACGAAGTGATTCGAGTTCATCTTTTTTCTCCAATACCATACTTTTCAAAAACATTTTCGGTTGTTCTTTGACGGCAATTAATTTGTCATCCTTCACTAATTTTCCGAGCCTTACTTTTGATATATCTAACACCTCGGCTGCTTCTGCTGCAGAAAGTAATTCCTCACTCAGAAATTCCAGAAGTTCCTCTGTAGTTGCAAATTTATATTCCATGATATCACCTTTCCTTTTGAAACATAAACAGTATTAACCTCGCAAGGTGTATTAAAACTGTGACTCCGTATAGCGTTAATAATACATAATCAAATATTTTAGGATTTTGAAAATCAACATATGTCAGTATTATTGCTATACCAACGATCAATAAAGCGATGTTTGTGTAACCAAATTGTTTAAGCATTTTTTTCATACATATAAGTGGATGTGATATAATTGGATTGAGAAGGAGGCGTTAACCTCCTTCTGGTATCACTTGCGACGTTTTCCTTTGCGAGAGGGGCGTCGCTTTTTCTTTTTGCCTTGTGTCATGTCGTAAATGTCTTTCAAGCCTGATGTGAAAGCTTTGAATGCTGTTGCGACAAGTGCGACCGCAGCAAGGACTTTTTTCGAAATCATCCACTCTTGTTCACCTCCTTTCTATAAATTAATTATACCATACCTATTAAATAAATTGAATAGGTTTATGTGAAATAAACGGTAAATTATCAAAAAAATACGACCTTCCGATTACGGAAAGGTCGCCTCTTTTAATTTACACATTGCACGTTGGTAATATCGCTAAATACTATACGCTCAATGCAAAACGGATCTTCCAACATGACACTTTTCGATTGGGCGTTGATTTCTAAGATTTTCCCGCGATAGGGATTAATTTTACCATCCTTCCACGTCTGGATTTGCGTTATGCACTGACGCTTATTAGCAGCTTCCAATGTCTGCTGAATGTTATCCCAATCAAACTGGTCCAGCTCAGGTTTCTCCACGTAATCATCCTCTGCATACCATTCACGTATGAGTTCCAAGTGTTCAGGGATGAATAAGGAAGTCCACTTGATAGCACCACGATCACGATTACCTTCCATTATATAACCACTCTTTCTTTATATCTGACAGGAACAGCTGCTAAAACATTTTCAATAAGAAAAGTTCGTTTAGATCTTCTTAGAAAACAATATGCACGAAATGAAGCATCTCCAACCCACAGCACTTTGATTTTCCTTTTGCTGATTGATCCATCTTTCGCTAAATACATCATTTCCAATACCTCTCCGTAATTTACCGATCTTTCCAATGTTTTTAGCACATGCGTTCCCCTCCTTGTTTTCAGTATATAGAATAAATGTTCGTATGTGAAGTGTAAAAAAGACCCATCCGATTATGGAAGGCCGTTTATTATTTTTTCGATAATTAAAGGAAAATCCAGAACGTTGTCGAATGAAGTCAGGCAAAAGGGGTGCTACATATGAGAGAAATGACTGTTACATATTCAGATGGCCACCAGCAGATTAAAGAACGTAAAGCTTGGCAGATCAATCCTAAATTAATTATGTTGTTGGAGCCAGGGAAATTATTTTTCATGGAGTTTAATCGAAAAGTTACGACGAGCAGAGAAATTACGGATGAGGTTAAGCGGACATATTTCATAGACGCGAATCCATCGGCAATTCAAGCGTTAATTACATTGGAACCGTCGCGTCGACTTGAAATGAAGAACTTTAAGGATATTGAAAAATTTATAACGAATTATATAAGGCAGCATATTAATTTTTAACAAGCGTTGTAATTATGCTTCATTAAGATTAAGTTTGATACACATGACAATATCGGATCAGGACCGATTTCATTGCCATCTGAGGAAATGCACACATCCGGCACTTGGTTGACATTCGATGTGCCGAGTGATTGGGAGAAATCAGATTTGACAGATGCGATGACTTCGGCGGCATACGCGATTCAGTCGTTGATCCCGCTTTTTATCAAGTGTGATCGTAGTGACATCCACGTTGTACCACAAGTGAAAGCTATTCATATGAAACGTCCGACATTTTTCATTTATGATAGCTATCCAGGTGGAATCGGATTGAGCGAGAATATTTATAGCCGATGGAGTGAATTGTTGACGCTGGCGGCCGAACATGTGATGGAGTGTCGGTGTGAGTATGGGTGTCCGGTTTGCATTGGTGCGCAGGAAGCGGGGCAGACGGAGAATAAGAGCCGGGCGGAGAGTCTTTTGAGGGAATTGGTGGGATGAAGCTGTAAGGTGATTTGGCTTAGATTCCTATTTTGATTTAGCTATACTGGTGGGAGCCCCAGAAATATTAAATATTGAATATAAGTTTCTTCGGGTTATTTCCGAGTTATGAAAATAAGGAGGAATGATTCATAATGAATGAAGAAGTGACCAAACTATCAGATCTGTTACTGCAAAGTCTTTATAGTTATCATTTTGCTACTAACGGCGATAGCTACATTCCGCCTAAAGCAATGCGGGGTGCCGATGTATACAGCAATACCGAAGCAGTAAACCTTTAACAGAGAGCGTCCATTTTGGGCGTTCTTTTTTTATGCTGGAGTCCTAGATTCGGTGATGATGTATGAATAGGTTTTGAGTGGTAGAAGCAACTAGACAATCTTTGGGAAGGATAGCATGTGGATGGCTATAGTCTGTTTGGGTTAAGTAATTATTATATTTCAATCCACGCTCTCAATAAAGAGAGCGACCTTGATCATATAATCTCTCATGTAAATTTGGTATTATTTCAATCCACGCTCTCAATAAAGAGAGCGACTAGGTCTCCCGAATTCGCTCTAGGTTTCTTGTATTGATTTCAATCCACGCTCTCAATAAAGAGAGCGACTCATTTTTTTGTGCTGTACTTCATATTCACAAAGTATTTCAATCCACGCTCTCAATAAAGAGAGCGACCGCAAAATATAGGCATTATCATCAACATGACACTATACCTTGTGTTTATTATTCTTTAAATTAATTTTACACTTCTTCTTTATGCCTGTTTGAATAAAAAGAGACATAAAAACATACAAAATATGCGCGAACCTCCCTGAGTTTTCATGTTCACTTAACGTTCGCACATTACAGAATATATTCAATGTATCACAATAATTGGATGGAAACAAAAATTCTAAGTTTTTATTTGCGCATTTATTCTCCAACTACTTCCACTTGAGTTTAGCTGGATCGTTCAAATTCTATCCTTAATTTATTCACTATATAAACGTTTTCATCAACCGATAAACAAGTTAATCTTGAAATACTCTCTACTTAAACGATAGACAGAAGTCAGGAAAAATTACTGAAGGGACCTTCATCTAAATTAATTACACGTAGTTCTAGTGATCGACCGACGTGCTTTCAACTACTTTTTCTAAGAATGATACATAGCCTGACGCCTTTAGTTTATTGGACTTTCCAAAATAAATTTAAATAGTCTTCAATATTTGGATAATTTATGATACATTGGTAATGTTTAATTACGTGAAATAAGTCGTATAGACTATGAGTGGGGTGGATGTATTGTTAATCGCACATATTCGACAGAGTGATTTCGCTGAACAATCTGTTCAAGAGCATTTAGAAGAGGTGGCTGAGCTGGCTCGTCGTTTTGGAGACCTGGTAAATCTCGGGGCTCATGCCGAACTTTCAGGATTCTTGCATGATATGGGGAAGTTTACGGAGCACTTTACTACTTATCTGAAAAATGCAGTGCTTAAAAATAAAATTGTCGGCGAAAAAATCGATCACTCGACAGCAGGTGCAAAGTATTTGTACGAACGATACTATGGCATAGATCCTTTACAAGATTATGTAGTGGAGACAGTAGGAATGGCTGTCTTATCTCACCATTCGGGAATGCAAAATTTTTTGCAACCAGATTTAAAACCTTCCGATTATGTAAGACGTGTGACGAATGAGCAACTCCCTTATTATGACGAAGTAGTATTGAATTTTGAAAGTATAACTGGAAATATAGAAAGAGTTCAGCAACTCATAGACAAAGCAAAACTAGAAATGCAAAAATTTATTCAGCTTGTGAAACCACTTGGAAATGCAAATGTATATTTAACACTAATGCAAAAGTTAGTCTTTAGCTGTCTTATTGATGCGGATCGTACGAATACAAGATGTTTCGAAGAGAATAGCAATACTTCAGAAATGTATGCCGGAGACGTTTTTGAAATAGGATACCAGCATTTGATGGAGAAGGTTACGGAATTTAAACAGAACAACCAAGGTATCAACGCATTGCGCAATGAGATGTCGGAAAGTTGCGATATATTTGCTGGTTATCCATCAGGCATTTATACACTTACCGTTCCTACCGGTGGCGGAAAGACCTTTGCGAGCCTGCGTTATGCTTTAAAACATGCCCTAAAGTACAAAAAATCTCGAATTATATACGTTGTTCCTTATACGACGATTCTTGAACAAAACGCACAAGCTGTCAGGGAGATGATTCAGCAACCAGAAGCTGTACTCGAACATCATGCAAATGTAGTAGATGATGAAGGGATAGATAATGAAACGGATTATTATAATCAGCCTTATCACAAAAATATGCAGCTTGGCAGAGATAATTGGGATTATCCTATTATCTTTACTACCATGGTCCAATTCTTAGATGCTTTTTATCAAAAAGGGACGAGAAAGAGCCGGCGCCTACATAATTTGACAGACGCCATAATTGTTTTCGATGAAGTGCAATCCGTACCTTATCAACATAGGGAACTATTTCATTCGGCTGTCAATTTTCTTCAGGCAATCGGCAATAGCAGCATAATTCTTTGTACAGCCACGCAGCCTGCCAATAACGCGTCGATAAAGCAGATAAAGGTTCCATTGCTTTTAAAAAAGGAATCGGAAATGATTCCGCGATTGGATGAAGTGGTAGATGCGTTCAAGAGGGTCTCCATTTCCTCAGAAGTAGATCCGGACGGCTGGGATGCTGCACAGATTGCAAACTTTACAAAAAAGCTTTTGGAAGATCGTGATTCTGTCTTGGTTATTCTTAATACAAAAACTGCTGTGAAAAAATTGTATCAAGAACTGGTAGTACTACAAGATGTGTATGTTGCCCATTTAAGCACTTCGATGTGCGCGATGCATCGCAAAGAAATACTAGAACGAATCAAAGAAAAGCTAGGGAAAGAGAAAGTGGTCTGTGTCAGTACGCAATTAATCGAAGCAGGTGTAGACATCAGTTTTGAATCGGTTATTCGATCTCTCGCGGGACTGGACTCGATTGCGCAGGCAGCGGGCAGATGTAATCGTAATGGGGAAAGGGATCTAGGGGAGGTGTTTATCATTCGCTCCAAAGATGAAAATTTATCCAAGCTTCCTGAAATTCGGATAGGTGCAGAAGTAACGAGTGATTATATATTAACGAATCCTGCATATATAGATCGCTTACTTCATCCGAAAACCATCGAAACGTATTTTAGTCACTTCCTGGCGCAGGCTGAACGAGAAATTCGGATTGCGCCTCCAGAACTGGACTGTGATTTGTTTACTCTGTTGAACGGTACATCTGCTGCAAAACAGTCGAAGCAAACGAGATCTTCGGGGATGTTCAAAACGATAGAAAAGCACTTTGAAGCGATTCATTCTCCAACTACAGCCGTTTTGGTGCCATTTGGAGAAGGAGAAGAAATTATCGCTAGCTTGAATGAAGATATACGTGATTTTAAGCTATTCAATCAGCTGATCAAAAAAGCACAGCAATATAGCGTAAATCTTTACACACATGAACTAAGGATATTAGATAATGAAGGGTTGATCGAATCCCTTTACGAGGATTCTATCTATTGTTTAACAAAGAAAGCCTATGATCTTGAATATGGCGTGACGTTAAAAGGACAAGCAGGATTGCAATTGGAACTTTATTAGGGAGGTGAATGAAGTGAGAAATCAAATTGAATTTATTGTGCACGGCAAGTATGGACTTTTCACAGATCCAGTAACTCGAATTGGTGGGGAAAAATTTACGTATCAAATACCAACCTATCAGGCATTGAAAGGCATTACAGAATCGATCTACTGGAAACCTACGATCACTTGGTTCATCGATGAAGTACGCGTGATGAACCCGATTCAGACAGAAGTAAAAGCGATTCGTCCGATTAAGTATCAAAGTGACGAGAATGATTTGATGTACTACACCTATTTACGTAACCCGGCTTATCAAGTTCGAGCACATTTTGAATTTAACGAAAATAGACCCGATCTTGCCTATGACCGAAACGAAAACAAGCATCATAATATTGCGAAGCGTTCTGTCGAGAGGGGTGGGAGACGGGATATTTATCTTGGGACAAGAGAAGGTCAAGGGTACGTCGAAGCGTGTACATTTGGTGAAGGAAAAGGCTTCTACGATCAGTACGGCGAGATCGGTTTCGGACAAATGTTTCATGGTTTTACGTATCCGGATGAAGGAGATAAAAAATCGTTTCAAGCGCGCTTATGTGTACCGGTCATGAAAGACGGGATCATTCAATTTAATCGTCCGGAGGAATGCGAAATTATTCGAACGATCCACGAGGAGCCGATGAAATCATTTGAGAAAGGCATAAACTTTACTTCGGTAGATGAAGAATACGGAATGATTTTTGAGGAGGTGGACAAATGAGTTGGATGAAACAGCTGACAGAAGTGTATGATCACAACGTTCATCAAGTGGGAGAGTTCGAAGAAAGAAGAAAGCAACGAATGACACTATTGCCGGTATCGCATGTGATGCAGAGTGCACAGATTGCGGTGTTACTGACACGAGACGGTGAATTTCATAGCGCGAAAGTGATTGAGAAGGAAAATGCTCGCACAATAGTCCCAGCGACTCCTAATTCAGCAAATAGAGCTAACGCAAGTGCACCACATTTTCTCCATGATAAATTGGCTTATGTAGCAGGGGATTACGTGCAGTTTGGTGGAAATCCAAAATATGTAGAGCATCATCAGAATTACAGGAAGCAAATGAAAGAATGGGCAGAATCAAAAGGAGCCCCTTATAAAGTGCAATGTATCTATCACTATATTGCCAAAGGTCATATGATTAAAGATTTGGTCGAAGCTAAAATTCTTTATCTTAATGCCGAGGCTAAGATGTTGGATAAATGGCCGGCTACTGCCGAAGAAGAGAAGCCTGATATTTATAAAGTTATCCCAGCTGAAGCATCATCTGCCTTTGTCCGTTTTGATGTTATGCATGAGAAAGCAAGCGATCCGGTCGTATGGGAAGATAAAAAGATATTTGATAATTTCATTGAGTTCCTAGCTAGTGTTAATAAAATGGAAAGCGGAATATGCTACATCACGGGAGAAGCAACCGCCTTAACGAATCAGCATGGATCGCGTATTCGAAATGCAGGCGATATGTCCAAATTGATTTCTGCTAATGATAGTTCAGGTTTTACATATCGGGGACGTTTCGCAAAACCGACGGAAGCGGTGCAAATTGGCTACGAGACATCTCAAAAAGCGCATCATGCATTAAGGTGGCTGATTCAAAGGCAAAGTACGTACGTAGATTCCCGATATTTTATAACATTTGGGAAAGAACAGCCGGACGTGCCGAATCAGTTTGATGGCACCTTGGATCTATGTAAGAGTAGCATAGAAAGTTTTGAGGATATTTTTGCAGATGAAACCGCAGAATTCTGCCGGAAACTTGCCCATACTGAAGAGTTGGTAGCTGCAGAATTGAACAAAGCTATACATGGTATGCGCCATACGCTCAATCAAGATCATCTGGAAAATATTATTGTGATGGCACTGGACGCAGCCACCAAAGGCCGACTTGCAATTGTCTACTATCAAGAACTAAGTGTCGATTTGTTTCTAGATTCGATTGAGCAATGGCATAGCACTTGCAGATGGCTACAAACACATAAGAATTCCAATACGAATAAGATACAAACTTTCATCGGCACACCTTCTACTTATAGATTGGCCGAAGCTGTTTACGGGAGTAAAGCCGATAGCAGGATTAAAAAAGATTTTTATACAAGGATGCTTCCTTGTATCGTGGAACAGAAGCCCCTGCCAAAAGATATTGTGTCATTGATTTTCAATCGCGTGAAGAATCCATTCAGTTTTAAAGGTACAACAGAGTCATGGGATGCAACGCTGAATATTGCATGTGCATTAATCAGTAAACAGTATGAAAGCGAGGGATATAGCGTGGCTATTCAAGAAGAGAATAATTCTCGAGACTATTTATTTGGGCGTTTGCTTGGAATTGCTGAAGTCATGGAAAGAAGTATTCTGAAAGAGCGTGATGAAAACAGAGCGACAAATGCCACTCGGTACTTCAATGCGTTTTCCCAACATCCTGCCCGTACATGGATGGTGATTCGTAAACAGCTGTCACCTTACTTCGAAAGATCTGGAAGTAATTCAGGGTATTATGCGATGAGATTGCAAAAAGTTGAAGACCGATTAACAGTGGAACAAATGACAGACGCTCCGCTCGGTCCGGTGTTCTTGCTCGGCTATAGCAGTCAAATTCAAGAGATGTATACGAAAAAGGGGGAGAAAGAAAATGTCAGTATTGAAGAATAAAATTGATTTTGCGGTAGCATTTACGGTGAATAAGGCTAACCCGAATGGTGACCCACTAAACGGCAACCGACCACGTCAGGATTTTTTTGGTCACGGTGAGGTATCAGATGTTGCGATCAAACGCAAATTGAGAAATCGGCTTCAAGATGAAGGTGAATCTATTTTGGTTCAATCAGATGAGAGAAGATCCCACGAATACAGAAGCATAAAAGATCGAGTGGAATCGATTGATGAGTTAAAGAAACTATTATCAAAAGCAAAAGCAACAGGAACAGATGAGCAGACTGCAGAAATGCTCGCATGTGGGAATTGGTTTGATGTGCGTGCTTTTGGACAAGTATTCGCTTTTAAAGGCGCGAAGATGTCGATTGGAGTTCGCGGTCCAGTATCTATCCATACAGCAACAAGTATCGAACCTGTCGATGTTACAAGTATGCAAATCACAAAAAGTGTGAACTCAACAACCAATGAAAAGGATCCGAGCCAAAAAACATCGGATACGATGGGTATGAAGCATCGAGTAGACTTTGGCGTTTATGTTTTCTATGGCAGTATCAACCCGCAACTTGCTGAACGTACTGGCTTTACTTGTGAAGATGCAGAAAAATTAAAAGAAGCATTAAAAACGTTATTTGCGAATGACGCTTCATCTGCCAGACCTGATGGCAGCATGGAAGTCAATAAGGTATTTTGGTGGGAACATAATTCAAAACTAGGTCAATATTCCTCGGCTGCAGTGCATCGAACTGTGAAAATAGAAAAAGTGGGCGATGCTATGAAGTCGTCTATTGAAAATTATCAAATTTCTGCGACACTTTTGGAAGGGCTTTCTGTCGAAGAATATGTTGGGATATAACGAGGAAGAGTACCTATTGCTTTCGGGTATCCAGCATTTTGCATTCTGTCGAAGACAGTGGGCGCTCATACATGTAGAACAGGAGTGGGAAGAGAATGTACTGACGATAGAAGGAAATTATTTGCATGAGAAAGTAGATAATCCCTTTACGAGAGAGAAAAGAGGTGACACTCTTTACGTCAGGGCATTACCGATCCATTCACAATATTTGGGCATTAGTGGCATATGCGATATGGTTGAATTTATTCAAGACAGTGGTGGTGTCCAGCTCGATAAAGAAAAAGGTTTGTATCGAGTAAAACCTATTGAATATAAGCGAGGTAAACCTAAGACGCATGATGCCGATATTCTTCAGCTTACAGCTCAAACGATTTGTCTAGAAGAAATGCTTGGAACTCACATTGAGGAAGCGGCGCTCTTTTACCATGAAGTAAAGCGCCGGGAGCCGGTAACAATAACGGAAGAAATGAAGATGCGAGTGAAAGAAATAACAAAGGAAATGCACCATTATTATAAGCGGCGCCATACGCCGCGTGTCAAGACAGGGAAACATTGTTTACACTGTTCCCTTCGTCATCGATGTCTTCCTGAACTACTCGAACGTGAGAAGGTATCAATTTATATGGATAGGATGTTGGCGGAATGAAACAATTGCTAAATACCGTATATGTTTCTGATCCAGAAGTATATCTTGCCCTAAAGGGAAAAAACCTAAATCTATTGAAAGCGGATGAATCTTTAGCGCGTATTCCATTGCATAATATTGAAGCAATCTGTACGTTTGGACATCAAGGAGCTAGTCCGGCTTTAATGAGTGAATGTATGAAGCAGAACATCAACTTAACATTCTTTACAAGCAGCGGTCGGTTTCGGGGACGTGTCACTGGTGAACTGAATGGCAATGTGACTCTCCGAAAAAAACAGTATCGAGTTTCAGAAAATGAAGAGGAGTGTGTCTGTATTGCCAAAAACATGATCATTGGCAAGATTTTCAATAGTGAACAACTTCTGAAACGTACAATAAGAGACCATGCATTAAGGGTAAACGGTGACCGAATCAAAGAGATCATTGTGAGACTACGAGATGCGAGAAAAGTAGCAAGTAAATGTAATGATTTAGATGCACTGCGAGGAATCGAGGGTAACGCGGCAAGTGCATACTTTAGTGTTTTTGAAGAATGTATTTTGCAACAGAAAGATATCTTCTTTTTTAAGGGCCGGAATCGGAGACCACCTTTGGATCCTGTGAATGCTTTACTTTCTTTCACCTATTCACTACTTGCAGCAGAAACAGCGGCAGCGCTTGAAGGAGTTGGATTGGATTCGTACGTAGGATTTCTGCATAGAGATCGGCCTGGGCGTACTTCGCTTGCACTTGATTTGATGGAAGAATTGAGGCCTCTAATCGCTGATCGATTTGTTCTTAAATTAATTAACCGTCAGCAAATAAGCAGTGATGATTTTATTGTGAAGGAAAACAAAGCGGTGATTTTGACGGATGAAGCTCGACGATCGTTTTTACAATTATGGCAAAAGGAAAAACAACAAATGATCACTCATCCATTTTTAAAGGAAAAAGTTTCTTGGGGGCTAATTCCGCATATACAAGCATTATTATTGGCTCGTTTCTTACGCGGTGATCTTGATGCCTATCCTCCTATTCTAATAAGGTAGGTGTTGTAAAATGTTAGTACTTGTTACATACGACGTTCAGACTTACACAAGCAGCGGCAAAAAGCGCTTAAGAAAAATTGCAAAGAAATGTGAAGAATACGGTGTACGTGTGCAAAATTCAGTTTTTGAGTGTATTGTAGACAGCACTCAATTACGTCAATTAGAGATTGCATTAGAAGAAATCATTGACCCCGATGTTGACAGCTTACGTTATTACCGTTTAGGAAATAATCATGATAAAAAAGTAAGACATGTTGGTGCAAAGCCATCAATTAAGGTAGAAGATCCGCTTGTGTTCTAATGTGCGAACCTATAGTGAACATGAAAACCCGGGGAGGTTCGCGCATAATTTGCATGATAATCTATACTTTTTTGTTTTAATAGGTATAAAATGGATAGGGATATTTGAATTATATATGTATAAACACAAGATATAGAGCTAGAGTGTTTCTTGTGTCTATATCTTGCGGTCGCTCTCTTTATAGAGAGCGTGGATTGAAATAGTTATCCGAAAATACTTTTGGCAGAGAGGAAACTGGTCGCTCTCTTTATAGAGAGCGTGGATTGAAATATCCTTAACACTTGTTTGTTTTTTTATAGCGGTGTCGCTCTCTTTATAGAGAGCGTGGATTGAAATAAATGAGCATGAATCTCGTACTTGATCCTAAATGTCGCTCTCTTTATAGAGAGCGTGGATTGAAATCCCATGGAGATATCAGTTCGACCATTCTGACGCCGTCGTCGCTCTCTTTATAGAGAGCGTGGATTGAAATAAAGAATTTTAAGTATTTAAGATATCGGAAGGAGGGTCGCTCTCTTTATAGAGAGCGTGGATTGAAATCGGTTGTGAAATACTCGCTATTTAGGTATGAAAGAGTCGCTCCCTTTATAGGGGGCGAGGATTAAAAAGAGAATAAGAATGTTCAAAGAGCCGGATGAGTAAATGAAAAGGATTAGAAGCCGTTCAAAAGATAGTCCCCTTAATTATGCAGTTTACAAAGTATCGTTTTATAAAAATCCTTTCAAAATCAAATCTCAATCAAAAACGAAAGAATCATCGGTCTTCTTTTCGTTCGCTCAAATAATAAACTCTCCACCGACTTCTTTACACTCTGTCTGATAGCCGTTCGTTTACTGCCGTGTATCGAGCTCAAATTAGTGACCGTGGTTTTAACAATTTCATTGACTTCTTTAATGAGTTCCTTCGCATCGGGTTCATAAACAAAGCCTCGCGAGATGGTATCTGGTTCAGAAATAAGTTGACCATCCGTTTTACTAACCGTAATCACAATGATGAGCATCCCTTCTTCTGACAGGACTCTTCGGTCACGCAGCACAATATTACGCACATCTCCTACACCTAATCCGTCAACAAACACACGGCCAGCATGAACTCTTCGGGTTTGATATGCCTTAGTATGATCGACATCCACGACATCTCCGTTGTTGATTATAAAAATATTTTCTCGGTCCACGCCTACAGATTCGGCCAGTTGTTGATGCTTATAGAGCATTCTATATTCTCCGTGAATGGGAATGAAATACTTCGGTTTCATCAGCGTGAGCATGAGCTTCAGTTCTTCCTGGTTTGCATGGCCGGAAACATGCATACCGGTTGAACCGCCTGAGCCATAAATTACATTCGCTTTCAGAAGATATAAATTATCGATAATCCGTGAAACATTCTTTTCGTTACCCGGGATAGGGGACGAAGCTAAAATAACGGTATCGTCTGGAAGTATTTCTACATGCCTGAAATTGGAACTCGACAACCGCGACAAGGCTGCCATCGGTTCACCTTGACTGCCGGTGCATAAAACGGCGACTTTTTCAGGGTCCATTTTACTTATCTCGTATGGTTCGATCAACATATCGTCAGGGATTCTCAAATGCCCAAGTTCCGTGGCGACGCTTACCACATTTATCATGCTTCTTCCTAGCAGAGCAAGTTTTCTACCCGTTTTTTGTGCTGCATCGACGACTTGCTGAACACGGTGTACATTGGATGCGAACGTAGAGATAAAAACTTTTTTCTGTGCCTTTCTGAATTCTTCTTCAATATGACCTCCGACCGTTATTTCTGAAGGGTTAAACCCAGGACGCTCTGCATTGGTGCTTTCGGAAAGCAATACCAACACACCATTTTTTCCGATTTCCGCCATCTTGTGAATGTCTGGCGCGTCATTATTCACAGGGGTTAAATCAAACTTAAAATCCCCAGTATGAACAACCGCTCCAATAGGTGTATGGAAAACGATTCCTACACAATCGGGAATACTATGATTTGTCCTAAAAAACGAAATGCCCACGTTTCTGAATGATAATTTAGATGCTGCGTGGAAGATTGTTAATTCCGTACGACGAAGCAAACCATGTTCCTTTAATTTAAGGTTTATTAAACCAGCCGTTAATTCCGTTGCATACACGGGTATATTCAGCTGCTTTAAGAAATAGGGGATGCCTCCAATATGATCTTCATGTCCGTGTGTAATGATAAGAGCTCTGACTTTGTCTTTATTTTGTTGTAAGTACGTAATATCTTGGATAATTAAATCAATTCCCAGAAGACTTTCGTCAGGAAACTTTGAGCCGCAATCAATGACAAAGATATCATCTTCATATTGCACTACATACATATTTTTCCCGATTTCATTAATCCCGCCTAAAGCAAAAATCGACAAAGTATTTTCGAGATTGGTCATTAGTAGTCTCTCCCTATATTTCATGAATACCTTAAGTATGTCCGTTCATAGGGAATTTATTACTTTCCGACAGAAGACGCCCACTTCAAGGAATGTGCAGGGCTCAGCCCAATGAGTAAGTGGGTGATGAATGTCGGTTGGCGCTAGCCAAAGAGTATGTCAGTCGGTTATAATGAGAACATACATTCTTTTTGGTGGAGGTGAATTTCATGCTGATCCACAAAGCTTATCGGTTTCAAATTCATCCGAACAAAGAACAACGTATTTTAATCGCAAAAACCATTGGCTGTAGCCGCTTTGTTTTTAACCACTTTTTGGCTAAATGGGACAGCACGTATAAAGAAACAGGGAAAGGACTCTCGTACACTACCTGTTCCGCTGAACTAACTCAGTTAAAAAAGCAAGAAAGTACCATTTGGTTAAACGAAGTGGATAGCATTTCCCTTCAATCTTCCTTAAAAAACTTGGCTGATGCTTATACAAGACTTTTCAAAAAACAAAACAAAGCACCCCGCTTTAAATCAAAAAATCATGATGTTCAATCGTACACAACAAAACAAACAAATGGCAATATCGCAATCGTTGGCAACAAAATTAAACTCCCAAAGTTGGGCATGATAAAATTTTCGCGAAGTCGTGAAGTGAAGGGTCGAATTATGAATGCAACGATTCGACATACTTCTTCGGACAACTATTTCGTTTCGATTCTTGTGGAAACAGAAGTACAAGAAGTACCTAAAACGAATTCCTCCGTGGGTGTTGATGTGGGTTTGAAAGAGTTCGCAGTCTTATCAGATGGCACAGTGTATAACAATCCCAAGTACTTTCGTTCATTAGAGAAGAAGTTAGCGAAAGCGCAACGGATTCTCTCAAGACGGAGAGAACTAGCTATCAAAAGAAAATGTAAGCTAAGTGAAGCGAGAAATTATCAAAAACAACGTGTCAAAGTTGCGCGTATCCAGGAAAGCATTGCGAATAAGCGAAAGGATTACTTGCATAAACTCTCAACCGATATCATCAAAAACCACGATGTAATCGGAATAGAAGACTTGCAAATCACTACTATGCTTAAAAATCAAAAATTGGCTAAATCAATTAGCGAAGTTAGCTGGTCACAATTTCGTACAATGCTTGAATATAAAGCGAAGTGGTACGGCAAACAGATTGTAGTCGTAGGAAAAACATTCCCATCGAGTCAACTTTGTTCGAAGTGTGGAGATCGAAACAAAGACGTTAAGAATCTGGCTTTGCGTGAATGGAGCTGTCTGAAATGTGGAAGTCATTACGACCGAGATCTTAACGCAAGTATAATTCTTGAAAAGGAAGCGAACAGACTTCTAACCGCAGGGGCTGCGGGGATAGCCTAATCAATAACTGGCGGTTACGCCGGTGATCTTAGGAATCTCTCACTTCTAAACGTAGTGAAAGTGGTAGTAGTTCAATAATGGAACAAGTAACATATTCCTCTTAGGCGAATTTGATTCACTGATGAGAGTAGTACCTTTTGTTGCATTTTTGCCTGCAATAGTTTGAGTAATCCCATTTATTCAGTGAAGTCTAATCACATAAAAAAGAGGCTGGTTATGTCCAAGCCTCTTATCTTGTATGCTATTATATTGATTCAAGATTCATGGAGGAGTCTACCCGACTTGCCAAGGACGATTTGCTTTTACCTTTGTTTGCTTCTGTTTTGCACCTAGTTCATCCCGAGTCATTCGTTGCGGTTCCATCCCTTTCTCGATCTTCGAGCTGAGCTTACGAGAAAGGGTGAAGAGGTGAGGCGCAAAATAAACTCTGGCAGCTTCTGATTTACAAGTAGGACATTCTGTATTCTCCCTGTTGCCGGACATGGAATTGAAGAACAGCGTGAATTCTCCACAACCTGGACAACGAAATGTGTAGTTTGGCAAGATTTACCCTCCTATTTTTTCGGCATAATGTCTTGATCAAAGATTTGTGTTGGGATCGCAATCGTGCAACAGGCATTTGGAATATCCACGATGCCGTTAATTCGACCTTCCACAGGTGCTGAGCTTAAAAGCATAAAGGCTTGTTCACCTGTATAGCCGAGCGTTTTTAAATACTCAATGGCATTTAAGCAGGCCTTTTTATAAGCGAGATTAGCATCCAGATAATGTTGTTTTCCTGTACGATCGTCTACGGAAATGCCTTGGAATACTAAGAAATCATTATAATTCGGTTCAACAGGTCCAGGTTGGAATACGGGATTTTCCTTGATCTTATATTTCTCCATACCCCCTTTAATCACATCCACTTTTAATTCGATCCAGCCTGACATTTCGATGCCGCCGCAAAACGTAATCTCTCCATCGCCTTGAGAGAAATGCAGATCGCCGACGGACAGCTTGGCACCGTCCACAAATACAGGGAAGAAGATTCTAGAACCTTTGGAGAGATTCTTAATATCGCAGTTTCCTCCATTTTCACGAGGCGGGACTGTACGCGCGCCTTCTTTTGCGATCCGGTCAAACTCCGCGCCTTCCAAATGCCCTAACACTACACTTTCTTCGGAGGGGGGATTTGCAAGTGCGGGAACTCGATTAGGATCCGTATCAATTAAAGCTTGTTCGCGTTCGTTCCATTTTTGCAAAAGCTCCATTGAGGGAGCGACTCCAATTAAACCTGGATGAATGAGACCTGCAAATTTGACACCAGGCACATGGCGGGACGTCGTATAAATGCCTTCGAAATCCCAAATTGATTTGGCGGCCTCTGGATATTCATCTGTTAAGAAGCTGCCTCCGTTTTCTTTCGCAAAAATCCCATTGAACCCCCATTCTGATTCTTGATGGGCTCCGACATCCAAAATATCAACGACGAGCAAATCACCAGGCTCCACGCCATTGACGTAGACAGGACCGCTTAATACGTGGACACGAGTAAGATTAACGGTGCGAAGGTCTTCTGCACTGTCATTATTATGGATCTGTCCATCGGTCCATTCTTTACAATCCATTCGAAATGCGGTTCCCGGTTCTACTGAAAAAACAGCAGGAATATCAGGGTGCCAACGATTGTGTCCGGGTTGCTCTTGTTGTTCCATAGGTTTGCTTAAATCGAGTCTGTACTTATACTGTGCCATTATCAAATTCCTCCTAATTAAATAAATTGCGCAAGCATTACCATGTCAACATATGTGAAGTTGTCCCACGTTTATGACTGCAATAGTGAGAATGACTGTGGTGGAGGAAATATGCGGCATGCGGTTACTTCGTTTCAATACTTTTCATTCTCATCTGCTATTTATTCCCCAAGAAATACTGGCCTGTATGTTTACGAGTGTGTTTCTATTAATAAGTCCTTCAAGTATAGTATAATTCAATACAAATCATGTAATTGCTTCGAGGGGTGAGGTGTATCGATGTTCTTAAAGATAAATAAGCAATACTATATCCGGGCTGCGGAGCATACGATGGAAAGCCCGCATACAGAAGAGTTGATTTGCCGTGTCTTATGAGAAAAAACTTATGGCCATGAAATCGCTAGTGAAAAAAACGACAGTCGTGCAAGAGTCGGTTGAAACGTTTACGAAACCGCCGGCGCCATCATATGAAAAGAGATGGCTGACGACGGGACTGGAAAAAATCGAAAATGACTTAGGTATCGTTTATAAGCGTGTCATTCATTATCCGCTTACCTATATGCATGGCGATATTTGCTTAGGGGACATACAAGAGAAGTTGACCAATTGGATGGAGACTGGATATGCTCATCCGCTTGCTCCTTCTTCTGATCAGCTGCTCTTTTTCGATACCGAGACAACTGGACTTAAAGGGGCGGGAGCGATAATTTTTTTGATTGGGTTATTGGAACTGAAATCGGATGAATTCGTCATGACACAGTACGTGCTGCCGAATCCAGATCACGAAGCAGCGTTTCTCTATGCATCAAAACTTTGGCAGGAAGGGCTGACGCTTGTCACTTATAATGGAAAGAGTTTTGACTTTCCGCAATTGCAGACACGTTGGTCGCTGCATAGAAAACAGCTCCCTAAGTTGCCGGTTCCAAAGCAAATTGATCTGTTGCATGGTTCGCGGCGTATTTGGAAAGGCGAAATGGACTCTTTCAAACTTACGGAAATCGAGCGCAAACAGCTAGGCTTTCATCGGAAAGATGATATTCCAGGGCATATGGCGCCGATCATCTATCAGGATGCCGTGAAGAATGGGCGGGCTGAAATCTTGATGAAGGTTATGTGGCACAATGAATGGGATATTCTTTCCCTCGTCACGCTGTTCAGTCTTTCTTCTGACATGATTTTGCAGGAGGAGAGTAAACCAACTGCTCAAGTCGCAACGAATATCGCCAAATGGTTCAAGGATCTTGGTTTGACTGAGCGTAGTTTTGCCGAGCTGGAAAGAATCGCAGAAGTGTACGGATCGAGTTATCCGCTGACACATTTTCATTTAGGGTTTCTATTGAAGCGATATAGAGAGTACGATCGTGCGGTCCAATCATTTGAAATCGTAGCTTCGAGTGGAGAAGGCCGGGAACAAATACTTGCCTATGAAGAATTGGCAAAATTATATGAACATAAGCTGAAAGATTTCCCGCTGGCGGTTGATCGAATTAACAAGGGGAAATCTTTGCTCGAACAACAAAATAAACTATCCAAACGCTTTATTGATAGCATGCAGAGCGCCTTTTCCAAGCGGGAAATACGCGTGAAGAAGAAACTATTTCCCGGGCAAGCGCAGAAACCGACAAGAGAGTCTTAAGGACCTTCTCAATTAAGACAAAGAATGACATGATATGCTATAATGACCGTATGGGATCACAGACGGAGGGACGTTTTGTCATGGAAATAAAGTTAGATTCAAAGAAGATTTTAGAGAAAGAATTTAAAACAGCAATGCGCGGATATAAACAAGAAGAAGTGGATTTATTTTTGGACGATGTAATCCAAGATTATGAGACTTTTAAAAAAGAAATCGCGCAACTTACAGAAGAAAACGAACGGTTGAAAGCGTCAGCAAGTACTTCGCAGCATAGAACGTCTGCGCCGACTCCTCAACCAACGAATTTTGATATCTTGCAGCGCCTATCCAACTTGGAAAGACAAGTTTTCGGCAGCAAGCTGTCTGATAACTGATTTTCTTTAAATTGGAAATGACCAGTTTGAACGAAATCATTGATAGCCGGGATGAATTGATGTATACTAAAGAGTACCATAGAGTCTATTCAGGTAATCGCTGCAATTTTATTGTAGAGGAAAGTCCATGCTCACACGGTTCTGAGATGACCGTAGTGTTCGTGCTCGGTGAAAAAATAAGCCGGGGCAATGCTTTTGCATTGATGGCGAGAATAAATCCTAAGTCTTCGGATATGGATGAGATTCTCTGAAAGTGCCACAGTGACGTAGTTGGCATGGAAACATGTCAAGTGGAACGGGTAAACCCCACGAGTGAGAAACCCAAATTATGGTAGGGGCGCTCTTCCGAAAGAATTCAATGGAGGAAGGGACAGGCAATTGTCTGTAGATAGATGATTACCGCTTCAAGTACGAGGTGCAAACCGTTTGAGTACTGAAGAACAAAACATGGCTTACAGAATATTCTATGGTTTACATCACAATTAGCTCTCCTATAGTATTGGGAGAGTTTTTCTTTTGTACAGAAGGTTTGCTAATCGCATTTATTTGACATAATACTGAGAAGAGACCGATTGAAAAGGCGATACATAAGGAGGGAAGGTAATGGTAAATGAGTCTGATTTCTTTCAAATAAACCCTGCCTTCCCGCCAACAATTTATAATACAATTATTGAGGAAATGAAACAAGGCGTTTTCGTTACAGATGAAAGTAAAAACCTGCTTTTTGCTAACTCTGTTTTCTTTACACTGACCCAATACAATAATGAAGATCCGTCCATGCTTCAGCTTTTTCCGGCAACATGGCAACATGATATTTGGGAAGAAGCTGAAAAGACAGGGTATTGGGAAGGCGGTCTGCCGTTTGGTGAAAATGGAGAAGATGGAGACGTCAAATTGTTCTTCCATTTGGATACCACTAATGACCAGGCATATTATTATGGAATTTGCCGACCCGCTTCCATGATAAACCAGCCGACATCAAAAGGCGATGGCTGTACAGATCCTTTGACGAAAATTGGAAATCGTAACTATTTGACGAGTCAAATGGACAAGCTATTCTGTGGTGATCCCGAAAGAAAGAAAATGCACGCTGTGTTATTTTTAGATTTGGATCGTTTCAAACAAGTCAATGACACGATGGGACATTTCGTCGGAGATGAATTATTGAAAGAGTTCACACGAAGAGTGAAGAAAATTCTTAGGAAAAATGATTTGTTTGCCCGGTTAGGCGGCGATGAGTTCGTTATCGTTCAAACAGACATTAAGCATGAAGGGGAAGCAGTGCTCTTAGCGGATCGGATCTTTGAAGCGATTGAGCAGCCCTATCACAGTGCCTCCTATGAAGTCGGGATGTCGACTAGTATCGGAATTAGCTTATATCCGAAAAATGGTACCGACAGAGAGAGCTTAATGAGAAAATCAGATGTCGCCATGTATGAATCCAAGCGAAAAGGCCGTAATCGACAGACGCTGTTTGAGCAAGATTTGGAGGAGCGCATTGCCAAGCTTCAAGAGCTGGAACAAGATTTGATTGGCATGGTCGAAAATAAGGACTTTCAGTTACTGTATGAGCCGAAACTTCATCTTGGGACAGGTGTGTTCCGCGGTGCGGAGATTTCGTTGCGATGTGGCGGATGTAAACAATCGGTTACTACACTGAGGGATTCCTACGAGGAACTGGTAGAGATGGGTCTTGATATTCCGATTACCAACTTGGCCATTGAGAGGATTTGCGAGGACCTTTCCCGTATGCCGGAAGCTGTACGTTTGCGCACAGTGATTGCCGTCGATATTTCGAGCATGTACTTCACGCATCCTCAGTTCATCCAAAATGTTTGTGGAATTCTCGGACAATTTGATGTTAAGCCTGAAAATTTTGAATTAGAATTGGATGAAAAGGTTATTATGCTAGATGAAGAGCAATCCATCCATAAGTTAAGGACCTTGAAAAAGTTGGGGTTTCATCTGCTGATCGATCATTTCGGTTACGGTTATTCATCAATTCCTTTGCTGTCAGATAGCTCTATCGGGCATTTGAAACTAGATCGTAATCTAGTGAAACGGCTATCGACTGAAGAAGATCAATGGAAGATTGCTCAGGCGATTAAAGCGATGGCTGGGGCTTTAGAGATTGACTTGTCTTTTGAGGGTGTAGATGACGTTGGCCAATCTGAGCGGTTGCGCGCGTTAGGCTGCAGCTATGCACAAGGAACATATATAAGTAAACCTCTGGAGTTTGATGAATTTCTTCATCTGATCCAGTAACGGAGAATGGAGTTTTTATTGTGAGTGAATATAAATTGATTGCTACAGCCGCAATGGGGCTGGAGTCGATTGTAGCATCTGAGATAAAAGATCTTGGGTATGATTGCCAGACCGAAAACGGAAAAGTCTTCTTCAATGGAGATGCAGAAACGATTGCCAGAGCCAATATGTGGCTTCGTGTGGGAGATCGGGTTCGCGTGGTGGCTGGTGAATTTAAAGCTTATACATTCGATGAGTTATTTGAGCGGACGAAAGCGATTCCTTGGGAACAGTTCCTGCCGGTTGATGCCGCTTTTCCGGTTTCAGGAAAGTCGGTCAAATCGAAGCTGTTCAGTGTGCCGGACTGCCAAGCGATTGTGAAGAAAGCAATTGTGGAGCGGTTGAAGATCGCGTATAAGCGTATTGGCTTCTTGGATGAATCAGGTCCTCTTTTTAAATTGGAAGTATCAATTTTGAAGGATAAGGTAACAATTACGATCGATACGAGCGGTTCCGGATTGCATAAACGCGGCTATCGATTAGGACAAGGAGATGCGCCTCTTAAAGAGACGATGGCTGCAGCACTTGTGAAATTATCGAAGTGGAGTCCGAGTCGCCCGTTCGTGGATCCGTTTTGCGGTTCGGGAACGATTCCAATTGAAGCGGCGATGATTGGACAGAATCTTGCGCCTGGCTATAATCGTTCATTTTTAAGTGAAGAATGGCCTTGGATGAAAGCGCAAGTATGGGATCGCGTCAGAGAAGAAGTGGAAGACGTAGCGAAGTACGACCAAGAGCTTGACATCCGTGGTTACGACGTCGATGGAAAAATGATTTCAATAGCTCAGCAAAATGCGGTGGAAGCCGGTTTTGCAGATTTGATTTCATGGCAGCAGCAAGACGTCCGGGATTTGCACATTGAAGGACAAAATGGTGTCCTCATTGCCAATCCGCCATATGGAGAGCGACTTGGCGAAACAGAGGAAGCGGAAGATATAGCAGAAATCCTTGGGTCAATTATGGAGCATCACCCATCCTGGTCCGTCTATATTTTATCTTCACTCGAAAACTATGAGACGATGTATGGGAAAAGAGCGACGAAAAAACGTAAACTATTTAACGGCTTCATCCGCACTGATTATTATCAGTTTTGGGGACAGCGCGTATAACCATATCGAAATCGATGGGAAGAGGAAAGCACTCCTCTTCCTTTCGCTTGCATTCAGGGAGGAGTCAGTATGAGTACAAAAATTCCATTTCAATTAGTGAAAGACCAAACGTTCTTTGAATCACTGAATGATTGGTTGGGCGATACATTATATGATGATTTGACGGAAAAAGGGTTCGAATGCCGGGATGAGCAGATTTATATGGCTTTTCAAATCGAACAAGCACTTAAGGACAAAAATGTGTTACTGGCGGAAGCGGGTGTGGGTACAGGGAAGACGATTGCCTATTTGCTTCCAGCCCTTGCATATGCACGCTATACAGGAAAGCCTGCTGTGATTTCTTGTGCAGATGAGACGTTGATCGATCAGTTGATCAAAGAAGAAGGCGACATTCAGAAATTGAGTCAGGCACTCGATTTATCGATCGATGTACGATTGGCCAAAGCGCGAAATCAGTATATTTGCCTAAAGCGTCTAGAAGAGACAAGTAATCGAACAGACGAAGAGTTTGTTGATTTAGTTGAAGATGAGCTGCCTGATTTTATCTATGCCGATCGTTCGTTGCAGTCTGTTTTTCCATATGGAGTGCGTTCCGACTATCCATATTTGAAAGATGAAGAGTGGGAAATGATCAATTACCATCCGATTCAGCAATGTGCGGCGTGTGATATCCGTAATCGTTGCGGACAGACGATTCATCGTAATCACTATAGAGAAGCAGTGGATTTAATCATTTGCTCGCATGATTTTTATATGGAACATCTGTGGACGAAAGAATCGAGAGTGCGTCAAGGACAGTTGCCCTTGCTGCCAGAAGTATCGATGGTGGTCTTTGATGAAGGACACCTGCTTGAGTATTCGGCGCAGCGGGCATTGACTTATGAAGTGCAGGAGCAGACGATTGTCCAATTGCTTGAGCGCATCATGGTCGATGGCATTCGGGAGAAGTCTCTGCAGTTGATGGAGCAATTATTGGATATCCATGAATTGTTCTTTAAGCAATTACGAGAGCGTGCGACGCAAAATGATAATGAGCGTTTGACGATTAACAAGAACGATGAAATGATGAGACTAGCTAAGAAAGCCGTCTCTTTATCGAACGAACTTCTAGAGGAATTCGTCTTTGAGGGTGAATTGTACGTCATTCCGGAATACGATCTGAAAATAGTGGAGGAGTATTTGGAGCAGTATATATATTCGATGGAATTATTTGCTGATCAGAATGACGCTGTAGATTGGTTGGAAAATCGACGTGATGAAAGCACTTTGCTGATCATGCCGCGACTCGTGACGTCTATTTTGAAAGAAAAGTTATTCACTGGCGAAATGCCGATCGTTTTCTCTTCCGCTACGTTATCTGTTGAGAAATCGTTTGATTACTTGGCATACAGTCTCGGAATTGAGTCGTATCAGTCGTTTTCCATTGAATCGCCTTTTGATTATGAGAATGTGATGAAGATCCATTTAGAACAAGGTGTACACGAAGACAACATCGAGCGCTTGTCAAAGCTTCTTTCAGAGGAAGAGCAAACTTTAGTATTGTTTAACTCTAAGCAATCGATGATGGAAGCCTATGAAAAACTGCCGTTAGAGCTTCAAGTACTAGTTGCTTATGAAGGAGAGCGTTCGCTGTCTTCATTGGTGAAAGACTTCCAGCAGCGCAAGGTCCAAGTCTTTTTCTCCTATCATTTATGGGAAGGTTTAGATCTTCCGAATGAATCCCTGACGCGTGTCATCATCTTTGATCTGCCGTTCCCGCCGAAAGACCCGTTGTTTGAAGCGAGAAGACAATACGCGGAAGATGCATTTGATGAAGTGGATCTCCCATTCATGCTGTTGCGGCTTCGTCAAGGAATCGGCCGGCTGATCCGGACGAGTGAGGATGCGGGTTCTATTCATTTATTCGTTGAACCGGAGAGAAGTGAGTTACTGCCTGTGATAGAAAGAGTTTTACCTGTACCATTTTCATGAAGAATAGCAAAAGGCACAGACGTTGAATAATCAATGTCTGTGCCTTTTTTATTTAATTTACGACGCAGTCAGCTCTCGTCATCTATCGTCAGTAAAAGATTCAATACCTCGCCATCTTCAAATTTCACGGGAATTTTAAAGGCTTGTTGGAAGCCATAAAACTTCGTATGCCCGGTTAAAACAGTGGGCGGTGAAATGTCGAGTGTCAATTCATCGTTTTCCAGTATTGTACAGAGATTGCCGGCAATCATATTCCCGAGTTCACCGGTAAAAGACTCGGCCATTTCTCCTTCAATATTCATACCAAACATCGCTAGGCCAATTTTATCAATAATGCCATGGGTAGGTTCTACAATAAGACGCCCTTTCATATCTCCGATCAAACCAATGAGCACGCTGATTTCGCGCTGTTCATAGGGTTGCTTGATCAACGAAGGAGAGAGGACATCGAATTTTATCGGAACGACAGTAGTCAGTGAAGAAATAGTAGCGTTTAAGACTTTTTGCACGTTATTTGCAGTGCTCACGAATAAAGACACCCTTTCAGAAAATAGTAGTAGTTCAATCATATCATTAAAGGGTCGAAAAGCCTACTTAAAAGTTGTAGACTCAAATAAAAGTAAGCTTCTATTTTTTCAATCATTAATGGTATGATAGGGTGAGTTATAAGTGAAAGGACGACGATTATGTCTACAAACCATGTATTTTTACAACAGTCTGCCACCTATGGACAGATTTTCTCTACCAATGAAGATGATGAACGAAAAGGAAAAATCACATTACTCGCAAATAAAATAATTGAGAAAGAATATACAATTGCGTTCGCAGGTCACTTTTCGGCAGGTAAATCATCTACAATCAATGCGTTGACTGGCGATGATCTATTGCCTTCAAGCCCGATCCCTACAAGTGCGAATATTGTAAAGGTACATAAGGCGGATGAAGACTTCGCGATCATCCATCGTGTAGATGGGAGTGCTGTGAAATTCAGCGGGCACGGTTTCTCGGAAGCCGTCAAAGAATTCAGTAAAGATGGAGCGGCTGTTTCACTGGTAGAAATCGGCCATACCGAATCCAAATTGCCGGAAGGAATCACAGTAATGGATACGCCCGGGGTGGATTCTACAGATGATGCACACCGACTATCCACGGAATCTTCTTTGCACTTGGCGGATCTAGTGTTCTATACGATGGACTACAACCACGTACAATCCGAAATGAATTTCCGTTTCACGAAAGAATTGATGCGCTATAACAGCAACGTCTACTTGATCATCAATCAAATCGATAAGCATCGGGAAAGTGAATTGTCTTTTGATGCATTCAAGAAATCAGTAGAGGATTCGTTCAAGCTGTGGGGCGTGGAGCCGAAAGGGATTTTCTATACGTCATTGAAAGAGCTTGATCATCCGCATAATGATTTTGAAAAAGTAAAAGCGATCGTGGATGGCTCAATTGAACACCGCGAGGAGAATTTTGAACAAAATATCGATCAATCCCTTCGTAAGCTGAAAGACGAGCATATGAGTTTCTTGCAGCAACAGCTGGATGACGTTAAAGAAAACAATCGCGATATCGTTATGGACAATGAATGGAATCAATTCGAGGAGCTTAATCGAGAGTTGAAGGAAGCAAAAAAACGGATGGAGCTTCTGTCTGGAGATGAATTCTACGTCAATTTTGAGAAAGAGCGCAATGAATTATTATTAAGCGCCGGACTTGGGCCATTTGAAACAAGAGAATTGCTGAAGGATTACTTGGAATCAAAATCTCCAAAGTTTAAGGTAGGACTTTTATTCGGCGCGAAGAAAACTGCCGAGGAGCGCGAAAAACGCCGTCAAAAATTGAAGGAAAATATCACGGGACTGGCCCATACACAAATTGAAATCTATATGAAGACGTTGATGAAAGACTCTTTGAAGCAAGCGGGAATCTTGACGGATGAACGGTCAATGGAAATCGATTCCATGGATCTGTCATTGCCTTTTGATGAGGTAGATGAGCAGCTTCATGTGGCGGAAGTCATTACAGGAGAGACCATCCTGAATTATACGGAACAAATGAAGCGTGCAATCCATTTAGTTTATAAACGTAAGACCGACGCATGGAAGGAAGAAATGTCCGTCATTGCGAAATCAGCTGGAGGCGAACAGTCTGCACCGCTTGCTCTTGCAATCCGGTCACTTCAGGAAAAAGTCGATGCGATCAACGAAATGAACAAGTGGCAAGAGCGTATGCAGTGGGTGGATAAAGAGATCGGGAATCCGTCTGCACCTACACGCATTGGTAGAGACAAATTGCTGGAAGAATGGGAAAAGCCAAAACAGATTGAGACCATTGACTATGTGGCGGGTTCGGAAAAAGAAGAATCCGTATCGACTGAAGTAGTCGAACAAGAAGAAGAGGAACGCAAATTTGTCGATTCCGAAAAAGCGATCACCTATGCCCAACATATTGCACAATCCGTTCAGACGATTCCAGGCTTTGCGGAAACGGCTCTATACTTGCAGACGAAAGCCGCCCGATTGAAAGGGCAGGAGTTCACCGTTGCGTTATTCGGGGCATTCAGTGCAGGGAAATCTTCATTTTCCAATGCGTTGATCGGGGAAAAAGTATTGCCGGTGTCACCGAATCCAACAACAGCGGCAATCAACCGAATCCGTCCTGTCAGTGAAACGCATCTGCATAATACAGCAGACGTTCATTTGAAAAATGCTGCAACGATGACGGAAGACGTAGCATTGTCATTCGAAGCGTTGGGTATTCATATTTCGACTCTTGAAGAAGCGTTCGCGAAGACGGATGAAGCGTTGAAACAGCCGCTCGAAAATGAAAATTTGCATATCCATAAGTCATTCATCCAAGCGTTCAAGAAAGGCTATCCAGTGTACACATCCGCACTTGGCACGACGTTGACTGTGGAGCGTGAGGAGTTTACGAAGTTTGTAGCACAGGAAGAACGCAGTTGTTTCGTAGAATCGATCGATTTCTTCTACGATTGTCCGCTGACACGCCACGGCATCACACTCGTTGACACACCTGGAGCGGATTCAATCAACGCCCGCCACACCGACGTAGCGTTCGAATATATTCGTAATGCCGACGCGATTTTATTTGTGACGTACTATAATCACGCGTTCGCTCGCGCAGACCGTGAGTTTCTGATCCAGCTCGGACGTGTGAAAGACGCGTTCGAACTCGATAAGATGTTCTTCATCGTCAATGCGATCGACCTGGCGTCGAACGAAGAAGAATCCGAAGAAGTAAAAAGCTTTGTGGCCAATGAACTGCAGAAGTTCGGTATTCGTAACCCGCGTGTTCATGGGATTTCAAGCCTTGAAGCGCTTGAAGGTAAATTGAATAAACAGCCGAATCCTTTAATGCAGCATTTTGAAGAGAAGTTCTATGCATTCCTTGAGCATGATTTGCGTGCGCAAGTCGTTCAGGCACTGGAAGAGGAAACGACGAAGACGATTGACCGTCTCGCCTCATTGATCGACCGGACAATTCAGAACCGTTCACGTAAGGCAGAACGATTGGAAGAGTTGGCAATTGCTGAACAAGCGATCAAGCAACGCTTTGAGAAGAGCGCCAGCGAAGTGTTAGTGAAAGCGACACAGGATGAATTGAGCGAACTCGTCTACTATATTTTACAGCGTGTGTTCTTGCGTTTCGGGGATTTCTTTAAGGAAGGGTACAGCCCATCGACATTCGCTAAGAATTCTTCCGACCGCGCGTTGAAAATCGCGTTGGCGGAAACAGTCGACATGGTTGGGTTTGACTTGACTCAAGAATTGAAAGTGACGAATTTGCGGATTTTGCAATATATGAAGAAGCAATTGCTGGAACGTCAACGTATGGAAGTTCGTTCATTAGCGGACATGGATCAGTCCATCGTACCTTCTCCATATGAGCCGAACGACAAAGAAATGCTATCGTTTGAAACGCCTTATGAGAACCCGACAGTATACAGCGCGGCCAATAAATCATTCAAGAATCAAAAAGCGTTTTTTGAGCGCGGGGACCGGGATATACTGAAAAACAAGCTGGAAGAGGCATTGAAGAACGATGCGTCGAAGTATTTAGGTGAACAGAAAGAACGTATAGAAAAATGGGCGGATCTATGGATTGAAGATGAAGCGGAAGCATTACGTCTTCATCTGTTGCAGGAAAGTCTTGTGCAAATTGAATCGGAACGCACGTTGCTCGACGGTTCGGAGCAACTGGAACACTGGCAAAGTATTTATGAAAAAATACGTTTGGAGGAGCTGGCTCAATAATGCATGTATTCGTATCGGCTAAAGATGTTGACGTGGAGCAAGTGAAATGGATCGATGCACGGTTTTCCCTTCAAAATCCAGACTACGGAATTGATGAATATAATAAAGAGCATATCCAAAATGCCGTTCATTGGGATTTAGCAGAGAAGCTCTCCGCTGAATCTGTCTCCGGCGGTCGGCATCCGTTGCCGGCAAAAGACAAATTGACAGAGCTGTATCGTGCAAGCGGCCTACAGTTAGAAGATACGATTCTGATCTACGATGATGGGGGTAGTCCATTTGCCGCACGTGCTTGGTGGATCTTACAATACGGAGGATTTAAAAATGCCCGTATTTTGCTTGAAGGCTATGACCAGCTGAAGGAGATAGGTTGCGCGGTCGATCGGGAGACGTTTGTATCGCCTGCACAGTCATCTGTTCAGCCGGAATGGCAAGATCATCTATATGCGAGCAGAAGCGATGTAAAACAAGTGGTTGCTAGAGAACAGGACGCAGTGCTGCTGGATGCACGTGCTCCTGAACGGTACCGCGGTGAAAAGGAACCGATTGATCATAAGGCAGGGCATATTCCGACGGCCAGCAATTTTAATTGGGAAGATTTAAAAGAAGATGGCCGTTATGACGTGCAAGCTGCAGAAAAACAGCTCCAGCAAGTGGCAGCGCCTGACGATAAAGTGATTGTCTATTGCGGCAGCGGCGTGACGGCGTCTCCTTTATTCGCTGCACTTACAGAGCTCGGTTATTCGGACGTCCGATTGTACGTAGGCAGTTTCAGTGACTGGATCTCAGAAGATGACGCCCCGATCGAAACGTCGTGAAGATGGGAGTTGACAAAATTGCAGTATGCATTACTAGGTGATATCCATTCATCGATCGAAGACCTGAAAGCCGTGTTAGGACATATTTCAATTGAGGCACCGCATGCTGAGGTCATTGGCTTGGGTGATTTATATGAATGTACAGTTAGCAAGAAAGATCTGCGCGGGCAGATTTATCCGTCTGTAAATGAAGTGATCAAACATCCGGAAGGCTTCGAAAAGTTATTAACTTTCCCGTCTGTCTACGGGAATCAAGAAGAGCGGATTTTGTTGCTTACGGAACATGCGGAGCCGCTGCGTGATTATCTCCATGACCTGTCCGAGACTCTTTCGGCAGGGGAAGCCGTCATCATACACGGGCATCAATGGAACTCAGACGAGAGAAATGCCTGGCTGAACGCGCAAATACCAGACAAAACAATCGTCTTCCACGGGCATACACACCGCGCCGGCTACACGCGAGATCAGCAAGAAATGTTGATTTCAGGACGCGGCAAAATTTCGCTGTCTGGAAAGCGAAATATTGTCAATGTTGGCGCTGTTGTCGGGTCAAGGGAATGGGTACTGTTTAATGCGGAAGAACGTACGGTGCGGTTTATGAGAGCACAAAGAGGATAAGGGGATTAGGCAGTGGAAAAGAATTGGGGGAGTGGTAAAGGCGCCGTTGATCTACGTTCCAGGCGGACGCTTTCCGCGGGGCTTGCGGTGAGCCTCCTCGTCGCTTCGCTCCTGCGGGGTCCCACCTGTCGAGCTAATCCCGCAGGAGTCGCCGCCTTCTACTACGTTCAACTTGCGTATTTTCCTAATGTTAGTGGGTTGCAAGTCCATTTAGAGAGAGGTATAAGGGCAAGAAGTAATATCTCAAAAAGAATGCAAACTTCTTTGTCTATGGTTACAGATACACATACTTTATACAGCGAGCTTTACTATGTGCTAGAACGTACTGTTTTGGGATTTGTACGGAAGACGGGGCGACTTCGAGAGGATCAGCGTGAGTCTTGAGACCCTGGACTGAGCGAAGCGAAGGAAGCGGCTCAAGCCACGCCCTCCGGAAAGCGTCCCCGTCTGGAGCGCAAATCCCAGGACCGCAAGCCCATGTTTCTCCCATGCTAAATCATTCTGATGCTTGTCTTTAAGCTAGGCTAAGGACCTTAACCCTTAGCCTTTTTTTGTTGGAGAATCGCCTGCCGAGCGAGGACATCTGCTGTTTTGTTTGTGTGATCGGGGATCCACTTGATGAAAAAGAAATCAAACTGCTCCGTGAGTTTTATTGCCTTTTTTAAATAAGGAGCGTACTCCTCGTTCTTGATAAACTCCTTTTCCATCGCCTGAACAACGACATTGGAATCCGACCTGACAGACACCATGCCGCTCGTCAGCTTCACTGCTTCTTCCAAACCTCTTAAAAGCGCTTGGAATTCTGCATTGTGATTGTTCGTTGGTTCGATCGGTTCACTGATTTTCACATCGTGTCCTTCGCCTTTAATGTAAACGCCAATTCCGCTCAATCCTGGATTTCCTGCGCTAGCGCCATCTATGTATATTTCTAACACGGTCTTCATCGCTCCTCTCTGGAAATGAATGGGGAAGACTCAGTAAATGGTTGCAACATTCCATAAGCCCACCTAAAATAGAAGAAAGAAAGGTGGGAGTTCTTTTCTAATGAATAAAGTAATGGTCATGAAAGATATCAATCAATTGCTCGATATATATTGTGAAGGATGCTATGTCAAAAGACAACTGATAAAGGAACGTGGAAAGACAGGAGCTCACCAATTTTGCATATCCGAATGTACAATCGGCGACCAACTGAAGTTTTTAGGATCAGAAATCAATAAACTTGGCACATCTTCCAAATGATTAAATAGAAAAAGCATCCCGCATTTTACGCGTGGATGCTTTATTTATCTTCATTCAGCTGAAATTCCATAATGATTGAGTGGAATTGCTCTGCCTGCCGAGCTGTCTTTAAACTTCTTCTTCGAGTGTAGATACATTTGCCGCCTGAGGACCTCGGTTCCCTTCAATTACTTCGAAAGAAACAGTTTGACCTTCAGCAAGTGTCTTAAATCCATCTGTTGCAATTCCTGTGAAATGGACAAACACGTCTTCACCATCATCTGCTTCGATAAATCCATAACCTTTGTCACTGCTGAACCACTTCACTTTACCTTGGTGCATGTAAATTCCTCCTCGGCAATTCAGAAATTCATAGCGGCCATATAAAAGTATTGGAAAGCAAAATAGCCCCAACATACCTATATAGCTCCCTACACTATACATGAACAGTTACATCAGGTCAACGATGTAAAGATAAATTCCGAAGAATTTTCAATCGATTTGTACTATTTGGAACAAGGTATTGGTTTTTAGGCTTTTCAACACTATAATGAATAAGTGTTCATTGACAAGGGAAGGAGAGCAATCAAATGAAAATAGTCAAAACGCTTATTCAAGTGGTCTTTCTATATCTATTTTTCATGCTAGGAAATTTTTTACGTCAGTGGCTGTCGATTCCCCTTCCTGGAAGCATAATTGGATTATTGATTTTATGGGGATTGCTATCATTCCGAATCATTCCGCTTAATTGGGTGGAAAAAGGTGCATACGTTTTTTTATCCACATTGCCGCTCTATTTGATACCTGCAACGGTCGGTGTGATGAATTACGGTCATGTCTTTAAAGGGAAAGGCCTGCTACTTGTTGTCATCACAATCGTCAGCACGTTTATCACAATGGCTGTGGCTAGCCTGGTGAGTCAATCGATGGCGAAACGTAATGAGAAAGATGAGGTGGAGCTGTCATGAATTCATTTTTATTGGCACTCGCGATGATCCTCTTGACGGTGATAATGTATTTCATAATGAATGCATTGTATGTAAGGCTACGATCACCTTTTTTGGTGCCGATCCTAACAACTACCATCGCAGTGATAGTCACTTTAACGATTTTCGATGCTTCCTATAATACATATATGGTTGGAGGAAAGTGGATCGATGCACTTCTCGGACCAGCAATTGTTTCTCTTTGTATTCCATTATTTAAACAGCGTGATTTGATTAAGAAAAATTTATTGCCGATCGCAAGTGGAGTGGTCGTTGGGGGAGTCGTCGGAATGGTGACAGGCGTTTTAGCAGCGCGGCTTGTCGGGTTTTCAAATGAACTTCTCGCTACAATTTTGCCTAAGTCGATCACTTCGCCAATCGCGATGCAAATTGCCGAAGGACTCGGTGGCGTTCCTTCGCTCGCTACGGTTTTTGTCATTATTGCCGGCTTGGCTGGAATCCTAATAGGCCCGCAATTGAATCGACTGTTGAAGATCGATACAGCGCTCGGACAAGGCATCGGTCTTGGTGTGGCAGCGCATGCCATCGGTACTTCTAAAGCTCTCGAATACGGCGAACAGGAAGCTTCTATGAGCTCGGTTGCCATGACGTTATCGGCGATCATCGGTGCGTTGGTGGGTCCGTTGTTTGGTTTCATACTGTTCCCATAAAAAGCGGAATTCCTATTCGACTAGGAATCCCGCTTTTTTCAATGCTTGCTCTGCTTCGATGAGTTGCTCTTCTCGGGGAGCTGAGATAGTATGCAAATGAATGCCACTTTCATCCAAATTCAGTAAATAGGGTGCATTCGCTTGTTGAATCTGCTGGATGAACGCCTTCACTTCCTGGCGATTGGAGACCATGATGGAGGCACGGACATCGCCATATACGAGATGCTCCACACGAACATCTTTCACTGTTACTCCGTGATCTACGAGAATATTCAATTCCTCTTCCGTTGCTTCAGGTTCATGACGGCAGACGATGATCTTTTCATACTCTTCTGCTGTTTCAGGCAGGGCAGTGTAGAGATATCCTTGATTCGTCGCGATGATCGGCTGTTTTTTCGCCTTCAGTAAGTTAACGTCGCTGACAATGACCTGCCGGCTGACATTCGTCAGTTCTCCTAACTCGCGTCCTGTAATAGGACGTCCTGCTTCTTGTAACGTGCGCAAAATGAGTTTTCGACGCTCTTTTCCCAATACTTTTTCTTTATTTTGCAATTAAATCACCTGCTGTCAGTGTTTTTTGTTTTGTTCTTTCGCAATTTCCACCAAGCAATCTGCCAATTGTTGAACAGTTTTTCCGGTGGAAGACTGTCCAAATGAAATACGGACCAATCCTTTCGATAGATGAACTGGAATCTGCATAGCATTCATCGTGGTCGAAGACTGTTGTTTGCCGACCTGGCAAGCACTTCCTGTCGATACCGCAAATCCGCGTCTATTCAATTCTAACATAATCAGCTGGCCTTCCGAATGATTGACACGCAATCCGATAATATGCGGCAACTGTTCTGCAGCTTGATCCGAACCGAAAAAAGTAAAAAATTCTTTATGCGGCAACAACGCATTGAAAAATATAGTCCGGAGTTTTTGGTAATGGGCGAGGTTTCCCGTTTCTTCTGCCAATTGTGCTGCTATCAGGAATGCTGCAATACCGGGAACATTGACCGTCCCCCCTCTGAAGCCTTTTTCTTGGACAGTCCCTGGGAATAGCGGCACAGCACGCAAGCGCGGATTGATATACAGTGCACCAACGCCTTTTGGACCATAGATTTTATGACTGGAAACAGAAAGACTGTCAACATATGGTGTGATGTCCTGCACATTCAACTTGCCGAATGATTGAACGCAGTCACTATGTAAGAGAATCCCTTTTGGCTGCAATGTCTCATAGATGGAGCGGATCGGCTGAATGGTTCCGATCTCCGGGTTGCAATGCTGTACAGAAACGACGATCGTCCGCCCGTTGATGGCGTTTTCCAATGCTTGCAAGTCTATGAAGCCGTCAGCGGTAAAAGGAATGGTCGTAATGTGGAACCCTTGATCTGCAAGATACGCTGCTGCGGAATGAAGAGAAGGATGCTCTGCGGCAGTCAAAATAATATGATTGCCTTTATGCATATTAGCCTGTGCGAGGGAAAGCAGAGCAAGTGAATTACTTTCGGTCCCTCCAGACGTGAAGTACAAACCTTCCGAATGAACACCTAAAATAGCGGCCAGTTGTTTCCGGCACCGTTCCAGTACGTTTTGAGCCATGCCGCCCGCGTCATGGAGACTCGTCGTATTGCCGAACTGATGCTGTGCTGTAGATAAATAAACTGCGGCAGCTTCCTTGTGAAGGGGAGTCGTAGCTGCGTAATCGAAATACTTCAATGTACATACCTCCTAGTTTAATTGTTTTATTCATCTTGTCATAGTTCTGTAAATGTGTAAAGATAGATGTAAAGACACATAAAATTGAAGGTTAGTAGGGAGAATGCGTATGAATAGAATCAAACTGAGATCAATGCTTGAGCAATTTTTCATTGAGGATATAGGGGATGGCGATTTGTCTGTCGAGACGTTGTTTCCTGATACTGCTGTCGGAGAATTGCAGATCATTGCCAAAGAGTCAGGAGTCTTTTGCGGAACCGACATCATAAGAGAAGGATTTTTAGTCATGGATCCTTCCATTGAAGTGATTTGCTTTATTGAGGATGGAGAGAAGATGGAAGAACAGCAGGTTTTGGCTGTTGCTATAGGCTCTGTGAAGAATTTACTGTCAGCAGAGCGTGTTATCTTGAACTGTATACAAAGGATGAGTGCAATATCCACCAAGACTTCCCAACTGACTGCATTTCTGAAGGGTACGAAAGCAAGGGTTTGTGATACGCGGAAAACAGCGCCTGGTTTGCGGATGCTGGATAAATATGCAGTCCGTACTGGTGGCGGATTTAATCACCGCAATGGACTCTACGACACGGTGATGTTGAAGGATAACCACCTTGCCTATGCCGGATCAATTACTGAAGCCGTTAAGCAGCTGCGAAGTCGGCTTGGGCATACTGTGAAAATAGAAGTCGAGATCGAAACGCTTGCGCAACTCAAAGAAGCAGTAAACGCAGCACCGGATATTATCATGTTCGATAATTGTTCGCCCGAGCAAATCAAAGAGTGGCTTCCCGTTGTGCCGAAACAAATCGTGACTGAGGCATCCGGCATGATTTCGGAGGAAACGATCGCTGCGTATGGATCGACAGGCATTCAGTACATATCGGTTGGTGCGCTGACACATTCAGTGAGAGCTGCAGACATCAGCGCAACTATACAAATTAAAAAAGCAGGGGGAATCAGACAATGCCCATACTTGATTTAACGAAAGAGCATGTAGATGTAATGTTGCCTGAAAAATATAAAACACTTTCTGTCAGTGAAATGGAAGACAGAATTCGGAAAATAAAAGAATCTCTCGGGGACAAGTTATTTATTCCAGGCCACCATTATCAAAAAAATGAAGTCATTCAGTTTGCAGATGCAACAGGAGATTCACTGCAATTGGCTCAGATCTGCGCTTCCAATGAACAAGCAGAGCATATTGTGTTTTGTGGAGTGCATTTCATGGCAGAAACCGCTGATATTCTGACCACACCTAACCAAACAGTATATTTGCCGGATATGCGTGCCGGATGTTCGATGGCAGATATGGCAGATGTTTTTCAGACTGAAAGAGCGTGGGAACACTTACAGGAACGTTTTGGCGATACGATACTGCCTTTGACATACGTCAATTCGACTGCCGCGATTAAGGCATTCGTCGGCCGAAATGGCGGAGCTACCGTCACTTCATCGAATGCGAAGGAAATCGTGGAATGGGCATTCGCGCAGAAGAAACGGATCCTTTTCCTGCCGGATCAGCATTTAGGACGCAACACGGCATATGATCTAGGGGTTTCGTTAGATCATATGGCAGTCTGGAATCCGATTGCGGACGTTTTGGAATACTCTGGACCCGATGACGACTGCGAAGCGATTCTTTGGAAAGGCCACTGTTCCGTACATGAAAACTTCACGGTCGAAAATATCCGCCATATCCGTGAAAATGAACCGGAACGACAAATTATCGTTCATCCTGAATGTCCTCATGAAGTCGTGATGCAATCGGATGATAATGGATCGACGAAATATATTATCGACCGAATCACCGCCGCAGCGCCCGGCACAAAATGGGCAATCGGAACGGAAATGAATTTGGTGAATCGATTGAAAGAAGAACATAAAGAGCAAGATATTATTTCTTTGAACCCGCTTATGTGCCCTTGCTTGACGATGAACCGCATCGACTTGCCACACTTGCTTTGGTGTTTGGAAAGTATTGCAGAAGGAGCTGCGCGCAATATCATCGCCGTAGATAGTTCGACTTCTGCGGAAGCAAACATGGCACTCGATCGCATGCTTCATTCTCCTCACAAACATTGAACGCTTGACAATCACCGCCAATATTGTATGATGGGTGAAATGAATGTTGAACGTTGATGAAGGAATAGTAGACAAACAGCGTGTGCAAGAGAGCGGGGTTCATCGGCTGAAAAATCCCGTCACATGGCAGTTGTTGAACCTGCCTTTGGAGTCCTATGAAAACATAGGCGCGTACCTCGGCGTTATGGGGAGAGCGGGATTCATGAACTGGATCCAATGATGGTGGCACCGCGGAAGCAAAGTCCTTTCGTCCTGATAACTTCGGGACGACTGGGCTTTTTTGTATCTAAAGCGGAAAACGCCGTACAGCCTCGACAGGAACTAAATTCACAAAAGATTTAATTATGAATTACAGAAATGGCAGGCGAAATTAAAATGAAGAGACAGCGAATTGTTGTGAAAATAGGCAGTAGCTCTTTAACAAACGACAGCGGGGAAATCGACCAGCTGAAATTGAATGACCATGTCGATGCGTTGGCAATGTTAAAAAATGCCGGTCATGAAGTCATCGTCGTATCGTCTGGAGCCGTAGCTGCAGGATTTGCGCGGCTTGGATACCCATCGCGCCCTGTAACCATCAAAGGAAGACAGGCAGCAGCAGCTGTTGGTCAAAGTCTTTTGATTCAATCGTACATTGAGCGATTCGGTGAGCATGGCGTCGTGCCGGCTCAAATCCTTCTAACCCGTCAAGATTTTTCGAACCGGGATCGTTACCGTAACGCGTTTGCGGCGATGTCGGAATTATTGGAACGAGGCATCGTGCCGATCATCAATGAAAACGACACTGTCTCCATAGATGAATTAACATTTGGCGATAATGATATGTTATCTGCGTTAGTAAGTGGATTTTTACATGCAGATCAATTGATCATTTTGACGGATGTCAATGGAATTTATACAAGCAATCCGAGAAAAGATCCTGACGCTGTTCGTTTGACGGAGCTCGATGAAATTACGGATGAGTTGCTTGGCGGTACAGACGAACTCGGTTCGAAAGTCGGTACAGGCGGCATGCGCTCGAAGTTACTGGCTGCAAAAACTGCACACACTTTGGCAGTACCCGTCTTTATTGGAACAGGCAGCGGCTCTTATAAACTTTTAGAGATTCTGCAAGGGAATGGAGACGGTACATATATTTCAAGTCCGCTCGGCAGTGTCATCAATACGAAGCGCCAATGGATCGCGCTGCATTCAGAATCAACCGGCCGTTTGTATGTCGACAAAGGTGCAGAAGAGGCAATCTTACACAATGGCCGCAGTCTTTTACCGGCTGGTGTTTTTAGAGTAAAAGGAAGTTTTGAAGCAGGGGAAGTCGTGGAAGTGTATGGTATGGATGGTTTGATCGGTAGAGGAGAAGTGACGTATTCATCGGAGCAATTAGAAAAAGTCCTGACCGAAAGAGACAAGAATGACGAAGTGTTAGCACCGATGATCGAAGTGATTCACAGAGATCGTTGGGTACAATTAACTTAAAGGGGAGATTGGGCAATGAGTGAGATCAGACGTAAAGGGAAAGCGGCTAAAGAAGCGAGTTATGCGTTGAACACGGCAACGACGGAAGAGAAGAACGAAGCACTTCGTTTGATTGCGGATCAATTGTTGGAGGAGCAAGAACATCTTCTTGAGGAAAATAAGAAAGATATCGAAGAAGGCCATGCAAACGGTATCGAGGCAGCTGTGCTCGATCGAATCCTATTGACGCCGGACCGTATCGAAGCAATGGCAGAAGGCGTTCGTTTACTGATTGACTTGAAAGATCCAATCGGGGAAACCTTGGAAGAAATCGAAAAGGAAAATGGCTTGCACATCGTTAGAAAGCGTGTGCCTATCGGAGTTGTTGCGATGATTTATGAAGCGCGGCCGAATGTTACAATTGATGCAGCATCTCTCGCTTTGAAGACGGGTAATGCAGTCGTATTACGTGGTAGTTCGTCAGCCAAATATTCAAATCTCGCTCTATGGCATGTCATTCAGCGAGGACTGGAAAAGAGTGCCTTGCCAGTCGATTCCGTGCAGTTGATTGAAGATACGAGCCGCGAAATTGCAAAGGAATTGTTTACGTTAAATGACTATTTGGATGTGTTGATCCCACGTGGCGGCGCAAAATTGATTCAGACAGTTATCCGTGAATCTACTGTTCCGGTTATTGAAACGGGAGCTGGAAACTGTCATTTATACATTGATGAATCAGCGGATTCGCAAATGGCGATCGACCTCGTTGTGAATGCAAAAACTCACCGTCCTTCAGTTTGTAACGCAATTGAGACGGTGATCATTGATCAGAATTGGTTACAGCAACACGGTGAAAAGCTGATCGATAGTTTGCGTGAAAAAGATGTCCAGTTAGTGGGAGACGAGACAATCCATCAATTTGATCCTTCGATTGCTGAAGTGGAACAAGATGACTGGTCGAGCGAATTTTTGGATTTGAAATTGCGGATGAAAAATGTACAGAACTTCCAACAAGCGCTTGATCATATTAGGCAATACAGCACAAAACACTCAGACGGTATCGTTACGCAAAGTGATGAGCATGCGGAACAGTTCTTGAATAGCGTGGATGCGGCGGCTGTCTATGTCAATGCATCGACCCGATTCACAGATGGCTTCGAGTTCGGTTACGGTGCGGAAATTGGGATCAGTACGCAGAAGCTACATGCACGGGGGCCAATGGGATTAGAAGCGTTGACTTCATCCAAATTTGTCATCCGCGGCACTGGCCAAATCAGATAAATATTCAGGAGGGTATAGATATGACAGCGAAGAACAAGATAACAGTCAAAAAAAACGCACAACCGAAAGAAAAGCCGGCAACCGATCAACTGGCTTTTGGCACAGAATTTACGGATCATATGTTTGTAATGGATTATACGGAAGGAACAGGCTGGCATGATGCACGCATTGTACCGTACGAGCCGTTCATGCTTGACCCGGCAGCAATTGTTTTGCATTACGGTCAAACTGTTTTTGAAGGATTAAAAGCCTATGTAACGGACGATAAAGAAGTCGTGCTGTTCCGACCGGATGAAAACATGAAACGCCTGAACCGTTCCAATGAAAGATTATGCATGCCGAACTTTGATGAAGAATTGGTGCTTGATGCATTAAAGGAATTGGTCTCTTTAGATAAAGAATGGATTCCTGATCGGGAAGGCACTTCACTGTATATCCGTCCATTCATTTTTGCGACACAGCCTTATTTAGGTGTTGCGCCTTCGAAGACGTATCGATTGATGATCATTTTATCTCCGGTAGGTGCCTATTACAAAGAAGGTATGAACCCTGTGAAAATTGCGGTAGAATCAGAGTTCGTCCGTGCTGCGGTAGGCGGGACAGGAAGTGCGAAGACCGCAGGGAACTATGCAGGTGCGATGAAAGCGCAAGAAGTAGCAGAAGCTGCGGGTTATTCGCAAGTGCTTTGGTTGGATGCAAAAGAGCATAAATACATTGAAGAAGTCGGCGCGATGAATGTGTTCTTCAAAATCAATGGAGAAGTTATTACGCCAAGTCTGAACGGCAGCATTTTAGAAGGGATCACACGTAAATCCGTCATCGAATTGCTGCAATCATGGGGATTTCCAGTAACGGAACGTAAAGTATCCATCCAAGAAATATTCGATGCCAATGCGGCTGGAACTCTGGAAGAAGCGTTCGGCACAGGAACTGCTGCAGTAATCTCGCCGATGGGTGAATTATCTTGGGGCGGCGAAAAATGTGAAATCAATGGTAATCAAATCGGAGAATTGTCTCTGAAATTATATGAAACAATTACAGGAATTCAGACAGGTAGAGTGGAAGATCCGTTCAATTGGGTTGTCAAAGTAGATTGATCGATCTTCCTCTTATAGGAAGATGGAACGGATATCGAATCATTCGTGACAAGTGCGCTCCCGTGCAGTACACTGTAAATAGTTTTGATTGATTTGATTGAAAGGAAGTTTCTTGATGAACAAACGATATTTCGTTCTTTTCCTGACATTCGTAATATTTACGATGGCAGGATGCGGAAAAACATCTTCGGCACCATCTAGCCCTGAAGATGTGCTGAAGAAAGCAGATGCAGCGATGAAGGAGCTGAAATCTGTACATACGAGCATTGTCTTTGATGAGAGCAGCGTCACTTCTGATCCGGTTGAGCGCGACAGTAAAAAGCTGCATATCCAATCGAATGTCGAACTGGATCCTGTGAAAGTTTCAGAAGAAGTAGTTTTACAGATTCCGAAACAACAGCCAAAAAACCTTCATATTTTCCGACAGGATGATCAATTGGCAGTACAGGAAGAAAAGGGCGACTGGCAAGCGATGACAGAGGAAGAACGCAAAGAATTACTGGATGTATGGGTGCCATTCACTGCTCCTGCTATGGACCTCTCTCTACTGGAGCCTTTCATAGAGAGCGCAGAGTTGGAAAAAATCGATTATGGTTATGCTCTTCAGTTTTCATTAACGCCGGCCGAGTACCGACGATTCATGAAAGAAGTGGCGGTGAACAGTCCGATGCCTGAACAGTTCATACATACCCATACTGGTTTTCCAGTCGTTGAGAAAATGGATCTGGAATTGACGGTGAATGAAAAAACATTTTTCGTTACAGGTATGAAGCTGTCCGCAAATATTACAAGCTATTTCGGTCGCGACTATATTCGCTATAAACAAAAACTAGATGCCAACTACAGTTATTTCAACGACATCGATCCAATTCAAACGCCTGCGGGCTTTGCAGAATTGCTGAACTGAGATAAAAAAATCCACGAAGCCAATAGCTTTCGTGGATTTTCTCATATAGACGAATCCCAAACTAATACAGTTGGGAAGTCAAAGTGTTAAATATAGCAAAAGAAAATAGGTTTGTGGTTCGGGGATTTGCGCTACAGACGGGACACTTTCCATTGAGCACGAATAAGCCGCTTCCTTTACTTCGCTCAGTCCAGAGTCTCATCATTCTCGTTAAACCCAACAGAAAGCGTCCGCCTGGAACGTAGATCAACGGTGCCTTCTCCAATAGCAACTTTTTTCTGCAATTTAAATCCACGAAGCCCTTAAGCTATCGTGGATTTTTTTTGCCTTTAAACGAGAGCAGTCGTTTATAGATGGCGGCCATTCTCGTTTCATCACCTGCTTCAACTGGGGAATAAAACTCTGTGCCTGCTAAGCTGTCGGGCAAGTATTGCTGATCCGTCCAGCCGCCGAATGAGCCGACTGGCGTATCGTGCGGGTAGACATATCCTCCGTGGCCGAGCTGTGCTGCTCCGCCATAATGAGTATCGCGAAGGTGCATTGGGATTTCGCCGGTTGGTTGCTCGTGAAGAACTTTGGTCGCTTGATCGATTGCCCGATAAGCCGAGTTCGATTTCGAAGCCAAACACATCTCCACCGTAACGACCGACAAAGGAATGCGGGCTTCCGGCATACCTAAGCGCAAAGCGGCATCCGTAGCGGCGACGACATGCGCACCGACATCGGGAGCAGCTAAGCCGATATCTTCATAACTCATGACGAGCAATCGTCTCGTGACCGCCGTCAAATCCCCGATTTCGAGAAGTTGTGCCAAGTAGTAAAGCGCCGCATTGACATCGCTGCCTCGCACGCTTTTTTGCAGTGCGGATAACAAATTATAATGATGGGAGCCTTTTTTGTCGCCTAGTAAACTGATTCTTGTGAGCAATTGTTGCAGCAAATCATCTTCAACGATGATCTGTCCGTTTTCTTCATCGCTCGCAGCGAGCAACGACTCGAGGAACGTTAGCGCTTTACGCGCATCTCCATTGACCCCTTTAGCGATTTTCTGAAGCTGTTCAGTCGTTATGACGATGTCTTCCTGTCCAAGGCCTTTCTTTTTGTCTTCTAATGTGCGTTTCAATAAATTTAGCAAATCTTCCGGCTGCAGTCGTTTTAACTGCACGATTTCACCGCATCGAGAGCGTATCGCCGGATTGACGTCATGAAAAGGATTTTCTGTCGTCGCTCCGATCAAAATGATCGATCCGCTTTCTACGTGGGGCAGAAGCGTATCTTGCTGCAATTTATTGAAGCGGTGTATTTCATCTAAAAATAACAATACTTTTCCTGTCATTCTTGCTTCTTTGACGACATCTTCTACATCTTTTTTCCCTGCCACTGTCGCATTCAGCGCAATGAATGGCAATTTGGAAGTTCCTGCGATGGCATAGGCAAGGGAAGTCTTACCTATGCCAGGTTCACCATATAATAAAAGAGATGGGACATGCCCATTTTTGATCATTCGATAAAGGGGGGTCGTCTCCCCGATGACGTGGTCTTGTCCGATGACTTCATCTATCGTTTCAGGCCGCATGCGGAAGGCCAAAGGTTCGTTATGCATGTATATCAATCCTCCGTACATCTGTTCTTTCATTATATCGTAAAATCTGAATGAAGTCATTTCGAAGAACGAACGCTAGAATTATGCTATACTAACGACAGCAATTTTAGTAAAGGACGATGCCAAAATGAAAATTTCCACCAAAGGTCGATACGGCCTCACGGTTATTGTAGAATTAGGACGAAAATTTGGGGAAGGCCCTGTGCCGCTGCGGAAAATTGCAGAAGAGCAAAATCTTTCCGAAGCGTATTTGGAGCAATTAATCCCCCCTTTACGCAACAGTGGACTCGTTAAAAGTGTTCGCGGAGCATACGGAGGTTACAAACTAGCTAAAGATCCCTCACAAATTACAGCGGGGGAGATCATTCGTCTGCTTGAAGGACCGATCCAGCTCGTGGAAGGACTTGAGGATGATGAAATTCCACAGCGCGAATTATGGAAACGAATTGGTGACGCAATCCGCGGAGTACTCGACCATACGACAATTAAAGATCTGATCGAGTATGAAGACACGCCAACACAAGATGAATACATGTTCTATATTTAAAGGAGTTTACCAGATGAAACAAGCCATTTATTTAGATTACGCTGCTACGACTCCTATGCATCCAACAGTCTTGGAACGTTTTACTTCCGCGTTGTCAGATACGTACGGCAATCCGTCGAGCACGCATCAATTCGGCAGGAACGCGAAAAAACTGCTGGAGGAAGCGCGTAAAACGTTAGCTCTCTCAGTCGGTGCTCTGCCGAATGAAATCATCTTCACTTCAGGAGGCACCGAAGCGGATAATTTAGCGATTTTCGGCTCTGTGCAAATAATGCAGCCACAGGGACGTCATATCATCACGACAGAAATCGAACATCACGCGGTGTTAAATCCGTGTAAACGACTGGAGTCACAAGGCTATGAAGTGACGTATTTGCAACCTGACCGAAACGGCCTTATTTCTGTGGAACAAGTTCGGCATGCATTGACAGACGAAACCATTCTTGTCTCGATCATGTATGGAAACAATGAAGTAGGCACGATACAGCCAATTGCCGAAATTGGCAATCTTCTGGAGTCGCATCAAGCGATCTTCCATACAGATGCAGTTCAAGCGTATGGAACTTCCTTGCTCGATGTAAATGAACTACAAGTGGATCTATTGTCGGTCTCTGCACATAAACTGAATGGTCCAAAAGGAATCGGTTTCCTCTATCAGAGAAGCGGAAAATTACTGGATGCTCAATTGCATGGCGGTGAACAAGAGAAAAAACGGCGTGCTGGTACGGAAAATGTTCCGGCGACAGCAGCGTTTGCGCAAGCTGTGTCCATCGCGGAACAAACAAAGGATGAGACCGCCGAAACCTATCAGTCATACAAGCGGACGATGAGTGAAATTTTCAAACGAAATGAAATAGAATTTTTGCCGACAGTACATGAATCAATTCCGGTACTGCCGCATATTTACCATGTTTCGTTCCCGGGGACAGACGTGGAAACATTTTTGATGAGTTTGGATTTAGAAGGAATTGCGGTTTCTAGCGGTTCCGCTTGCACAGCGGGCTCGTTTGAACCGTCGCATGTCGTGACGGCTATGTTCGGTGACGACTCCGATAACGCTCGAAACTCGATACGCATCAGCTTTGGATACGGTCTGGAGCAATCCATGATTGAAGAAGCCGCAGAGAGAATCTCCGCTGTAGTGAAAAGACTAGTGAAATGAATCAGCAAAGGATGAAGTGGAAATGAGAACGAGAAAAGCCCCAGCAGATACACGGGTAGTCATTGGAATGTCTGGCGGAGTGGACTCTTCGGTTGCGGCATTACTTTTGAAAGAACAAGGTTATGAAGTGATTGGAATCTTCATGAAAAACTGGGATGACACAGACGAATCTGGACATTGCACAGCGACAGAAGATTTTGAAGACGTAAGAAGTGTCTGCGATCAAATCGGCATTCCCTACTATTCCGTTAATTTTGAGAAGCAATATTGGGATAAAGTATTCACGTACTTCTTGGATGAATACAAAGCAGGACGCACCCCGAACCCAGACGTAATGTGCAATAAAGAAATAAAATTCAATGCATTTCTAGAGCATGCTAAAAGCTTGGGAGCAGACTTCTTGGCGACAGGTCATTATGCACAAGTCGTAGAACGTGAAGATGGCGTCGCGATGCTTCGTGGAGTTGACAACAATAAAGATCAAACGTATTTCTTGAATCAATTGACACAGGAGCAGCTGCAGCAAGTTATGTTCCCGCTGGGTCACTTGGAAAAATCAAGCGTTCGAGAAATCGCGGAAAAAGCAGGACTGGCGACAGCGAAGAAAAAAGATTCTACAGGCATTTGTTTCATTGGCGAACGGAACTTCAAAGAATTCCTGAGTGAATATTTGCCTGCGATTCCAGGGGAAATGCAAACAATGGACGGTAAAGTCATGGGGAAACATGATGGGTTGATGTATCATACGATCGGCCAGCGCCATGGACTTGGGATCGGTGGTTCAGGGGAGCCTTGGTTCGCGGTTGGTAAGGATCTGGAGCGCAATGTCTTACTGGTGGAGCAAGGGTTTCATCATGATGCCTTGTATTCGACCAGCTTAAAAGCGACAGATATGAATATTTGTACAACAAAAGAATTGCCGAAGACATTTTCTTGTACGGCAAAATTCCGTTACCGTCAGCCGGACACACAAGTGACTGTGGAGTTTTCAGGTGAAGAGGCCATCGTTACATTCGCGGAGCCGGTACGTGCGGTTACCCCGGGGCAAGCGGTCGTCCTGTATGACGGCGAGGAATGCTTGGGCGGCGGAACGATCGATGAAGTGTTTAAAAATGGCAAGAAGCTGACATACGTTGGGTAAGGAGGGTATATGATGTCGTTACAGAATGAAGCAATTCAAGAAATGCAAGAAGGCAATTATGAAAAAGCAGTCGAGTTGTTCATGCAATCCATTGAGGAAAATCCTGAGGATGCAACCGGCTATATTAATATTGGAAATATTTTTGCTTCGCTCGGAGACACAGAGCGTGCGGAACCGTTTTTCCAAAAAGCATTGACTCTTGACGAGAAGGCAGGCACAGCGTTTTATGGCCTCGCCAATTTGTATTACAATCAAGAGCGTTTTGAAGAGGCGGCCAAACTTTATGAGAGAGCCATCCAGACGGGACTGGAAACGGCAGACGTCTATTTTATGTTGGGGAAAAGTATGGAACAGGCAGGCAATGACCGTCTGGCATTGCCTTACTTGCAGCGGGCTGTTGAATTGAACGAAGACGATCAGGAAGTCTTATTGTCTTACGGCATTTTATTGGCAAAACTGGAACTGTTTCAAGAGGCGCAGCCGGTTTTTGAGACCATTTTAGAAAAGGAACCGGCACATGCGGACGCCCATTATAATCTAGGCGTGTTGTTTGCAGTCTCCACGGAGGATAAAAAGCGCGCATTGTCTCACTTGGAACAAGCCTTCACGTCCGAACCGGAGCACACGCAAGCGCGTTATATTTACGATATGATCCAGCTCGGCGACGAACAAAGCGAATAGCAGAGAAAAGGAGGTGAGGGCCTGATGAATGAATCTGAGCAGTATATAATCGGCAGACCGATTGTAACGATCTTTCATAACGCAACGAACTTATTTTCCATAGTGAAAATGAAAGTCACATCGACCAATACAGATTATCGGGATAAAGAGATCGTCATCAAAGGCTCCTTTCCTCCATTGATTGCTGAAGAGGATTATAAGTTTACCGGTCGTATGGTGAACCATCCTGTCCATGGTCAGCAATTTGACGTCCAAACGTTTTCAAAAGAGCTTCCGGCAACCGAAGCCGGGCTCATTCATTATTTATCAGGTGATTTATTTCCTGGCATTGGGAAGAAGACGGCAGGAGAAATCGTAAAGATTTTAGGCAATAACGTCATACAGAAGATTTTGGAAGATCGGTCCGTCCTCGATCAGGTCCCGCGTTTGTCAGAGGAACGAAAAGATACGCTTGTAGCAGTTTTACAAGAAAACTTAGGTCTTGAACGAACCATGGTGCAACTTAATGAATGGGGCTTCGGACCTCAAATCGCCATGAGGATTTATCAGACTTATCAAGACGATGCAATCGACATCTTGACGGAAAATCCTTATCGGCTCATAAAGGAAATCGAGGGGATCGGTTTTCAGCGCGCAGATGATTTGGCGAAACAATTGGGATTAGTAGGCGATCATCCCGCGCGAATAAAAGCTGCTGTTTATTACAGTGTACATAGTGAAGTGCAGTCTTCAGGTCATGTTTATTTGGAATCTGAAGAGATCTTACCGCAAGCGAAGCAATTGCTCGAAGCAAGTCAGCCTCATGACATATCGTATGAATCCATCTCGGAAGCGGTTATCGAATTGGTTGAGGAAGGGACGTTGTCTGCCGAAAAGCAAAGGCTTTATTTACCTTCCCTTTATTATTCGGAAATCGGAATCGCTGCAAAAGTACAACGCATTCTGGACAATGAAGTGGATGAACAGTTCCCTGCTTCTGAGATCAGAAAAGCGATTGGCGAAATTGAAGAACGTTTGGAAGTGGAGTATGCGGAAACGCAAGTGGAAGCAATTGAGCGGGCGCTGCATTCTTCTTTGCTCGTTTTGACGGGAGGACCGGGGACGGGGAAAACAACCGTTATCCGAGGTCTCGTTGAAGTATATGCAGAATTACATGGACTCTCATTGGATCTTGAAGAATACGCACGTAAGAAAGAACCGTTTCCAATTATATTGGCGGCACCTACCGGACGGGCAGCAAAACGTATGTCAGAAGCCACAGGATTGCCCGCTATGACGATTCACCGCCTTCTCGGCTTTACCGGTCAGGAATCGGAAGAAGAGACTGAGCGGGAAGTAGAGGGCAATTTAATCATCATCGATGAAACGTCGATGGTCGATACGTGGCTGATGCATCAATTATTGAAAGCGGTCCGAAATGATGCACAGCTTTTATTCGTCGGTGACCAAGATCAGCTGCCGTCTGTCGGACCAGGCCAAGTACTGCATGATTTTATGCAGTCAGGCAAGATTCCGGTTGTTGAATTGACCGATATTTTCCGTCAAAGTGAAGGCTCTACTATTATCGAAATGGCGCATATGATTAAGCAGAGGACATGGTCGATGGATGTGACGAAGAAGACGTCTGACCGATCATTCATACGGGCTTCCAGTGAGCAAATCCTCCCTGCGGTCAAACAAATCATTCAAAGTGCGACTTCTAAAGGGCATTCGATCAAAGATATCCAAGTGCTAGCACCGATGTATAAAGGTCCGGCTGGCATTGACGGTCTGAATAAAATGATCCAGGAAATCACCAATCCGCCCGCTGCAGGCAGAAAAGAAATGACCTTCGGTGAAACGACATATCGGGTCGGGGATAAGGTGCTGCAACTTGTCAATCAGCCGGAAAGCAATGTTTTTAATGGCGATATGGGAGAAGTTGTAGCCATCATGCTGGCCAAAGAGACGACTGATAAAAAAGCGATGTTGGTCGTTTCGTATGACGGCAATGAAGTGAACTATGAACGCGGCGATCTGAATCAAATCACGCTAGCCTATTGCTGTTCGATCCATAAGTCTCAGGGCAGTGAGTTTCCGATCGTTGTCATGCCGATTGTACGAAGTCAACGTAAAATGCTGAGACGCAATCTCCTCTATACAGGTATCACGAGAGCCAAAAACTTCTTGATACTATGCGGTGAGGCGGAAGAGTTTAAGGCCGGCATCGAACGAACGGATGAAACCGAGCGTCAAACGACATTGAAAGAGCGGATTGCTGGTTTTATTGATATAGAAGAAGCGGAAGAAACAGTTCAGTCGAATGGTTCTGAAAAGGCGGAACAGCCAATCGAGCAGGCTGTGGAAACAACACCCGCAAAGTTGACGATGGACAATTTCAGTATGATTGATCCGATGATTGGAATGTCAGATGTGTCGCCATTCGACTTTCTGGAAGCGGCCGATTGACAAAGCAGTAGAACTTTCCTATAATTCGTTTAGAAATATTGAAAAACGTCGAAGGAACGAGTACTCATGTATTCTGTGTTTAGAAAAGAGCTTCCAGGCTGAAAAAGCTCTCGCAGGACTTGAGGAACGCTATTCCGAAGTTGCAGCTAATCCCTGCCGTCTTTGCTGCGTTAAAGCAACTCGAGATACCGCAACTTGCGGTAATTAGGGTGGTACCGCGATTCTTTAACCTTCGCCCCTTTATACAGGGGTGGAGTTTTTTTAATTTTAGGAGGAGTAAACGATGAAAAAACTAACGGCATCTGAAATTCGCCAACTTTTTTTAGACTATTTTAAAGAGCATGGGCATAAAGTAGAACCATCGGCCGCTTTAGTGCCTGTCGATGACCCATCGCTTCTATGGATCAATAGTGGCGTTGCAACGTTGAAGAAGTATTTTGATGGACGAGTCATACCGGAGAATCCGAGGATTGCCAATGCACAAAAATCGATCCGTACGAATGATATCGAAAATGTTGGCTATACAGCGCGTCATCATACGTTCTTTGAAATGCTCGGAAACTTCTCGATCGGTGATTATTTTAAAGAAGAAGCAATTATTCGTGCGTGGGATTTTCTGACGAACGATAAATGGATCGGCTTTGATCCGGAATTGTTGTCGATCACCGTTCATCCGGAAGACGAAGAAGCATACTCCATTTGGAAAGACAAGATTGGAATCCCTACAGAGCGGATCATTCGTTTGGAAGGGAACTTCTGGGATATCGGAGAAGGCCCAAGCGGACCAAACTCAGAAATTTTCTATGACCGCGGTCCTGCTTATGGAGACGACTTCTCCGATCCTGAATTATATCCGGGAGGAGAAAATGATCGCTACTTGGAAATTTGGAACTTGGTATTCTCTGAGTTCAATCATAATCCGGATCATACGTACACTCCTCTTCCTAAGAAAAATATTGATACAGGGATGGGCCTCGAACGGATGGCTTCAGTCATCCAAGATGTCCCGACGAACTTCGATACAGATCTGTTTTTGCCCATCATCGAAGCAGTAGAAGACGTTTCAGGCAAGAAGTATGGGGAAACAACGGTAGCAGATACTGCATTTAAAGTAATCGCGGACCATATTCGTACTGTTGCCTTCGCGATAGGGGACGGAGCGCTACCTTCCAATGAAGGCCGTGGCTATGTCTTGCGCCGACTACTAAGAAGAGCGGTCCGTTTCGCTAAGCAATTAGGAATTGATAAGCCGTTCATGTACATGCTCGTTCCGATTGTAGGAGATATTATGAAAGACTTTTATCCTGAAGTGCATGAGAAACAAGCGTTTATCATGAAGGTTGTAAAAAATGAAGAAGACCGTTTCCACGAAACATTGCATGACGGAATGGCGATTCTTTCAACAATCATCGAGAAAGCTAAAGCTTCTGAAGTGCCTGTGGTTTCAGGAAGCGACGCATTCAAGTTGTATGACACATACGGCTTCCCGTTCGAATTAACCGAAGAATTCGCACTGGAAGAGAATGTTGCAGTCGACCGTATCGGCTTTGATGAAGAGATGGCAGCACAAAGAAATCGCGCACGCGCTGCGAGAGCGGACGTAGATTCCATGCACATCCAATCCGGTGTGCTGGGTGAAATCCATGTTCCAAGTGAATTTATCGGCTATCAGCAGTTGCAAACGGATGCTTCGGTTACCGTACTTTTAAAAGATGGCCAGCGCATCTCACATGCAGCTGAAGGTGAAACCGTGCAAGTGATCTTAGATCAGACCCCTTTCTACGCAGAAAGTGGCGGACAGATTGCGGATAAAGGGAAATTGACCAATGAGGCATTCATTGCAGAAGTCCAGGATGTCCAAAAAGCACCGAATGGCCAAAACTTGCACACCGTTTTCATCAGTTCCGGAGAAATGAATGGGGGCGCTGCAGTTACTGCCGTGGTCGACGAGCATTCACGTCAGCTGACGGTCAAGAACCATACAGCTACTCACTTGCTGCACCGTGCATTGAAAGATGTCCTTGGAGAGCATGTCAATCAAGCAGGTTCTTATGTAGGACCCGATCGACTGCGATTTGACTTCTCGCATTTCGGCCAAGTGACGAAAGAGGAACTCGAACGTATTGAATATCAAGTGAATGAACAAATTTGGGCAGGAACTCCTGTCAATACATCACTTGCTCCAATTGCAGAAGCTAAAGAAATGGGTGCAATGGCCCTGTTTGGTGAAAAATATGGAGACATCGTCCGAGTGGTGCAAGTAGGCGACTACTCTATCGAACTATGCGGCGGCTGTCACGTAAACAATACATCTGACATCAATGTCTTCAAAATTGTTTCGGAGAGCGGAATCGGAGCAGGAACACGCCGAATCGAAGCTTTGACAGGCGGACAAGCATTCCATTCATTTAAAGAAGACCAAGCCGTCATCGATCAAGTAGCGACGGCGACGAAAGCAACACCGAAAACGGTCGTAACGAAAGTCGAATCTATCTTGGCGGACTATAAAGACTTGCAGCGTGAAAACGAATCATTAGCTGCAAAAATGGGCAACAGCCAATTGACGGACGTCATGGAAACAGCTCGACAAATCGAAGACATCACAGTTATCTCAGCCAATGTAGAGGTAAAAGACAACAATGGCCTTCGCCAGCTGATCGATGAACTGAAACAAAAAACTTCCAAAGGCGTCATTGTATTAGGAACCGTCACAGACGGCAAAGTAATGCTCGCGGCTGGCATCACGAACGATTTAAAAGGCAGCGAGTATCACGCAGGGAAAATCGTCAACCACGTCGCATCCCTATGCGGCGGAAAAGGCGGCGGTCGTCCCGACATGGCAATGGCCGGAGCAAAAGACGCGTCTAAACTTGATGACGCGCTCCAATCCGTGTATGATTATGTAAAATCTGTTTAACCAATTTCAGCAATCGTTCTACTGATATACACTATTGAAATAGGCTTATTATTTCACATCTCTAGTTGATTGGAGCGTAGGGCGGCGACTCCTAGGGGATCAGCGTGTGTCTTGAGACACCGCAGGAGCGAAGCGACGAGGAGGCTCAAGGCACGCCCCCCTGGAAAGCGTCCGTCCGAAGCGGAAATCAACGGTGTCTAGGAAGCGAAAGAACGATTGGTTGGTATACACATAATGGAATCGGAAAGCGGGGTGTCGAGTATGAATTCATCTGATGAAACGATGAAATTCAACTTTCCAGAGGAATCAATGGAGGAAGAAGTCAAAGCAGTCATGCTCCATGTCTACAAAGCATTGGAAGAAAAAGGCTATAATCCGATCAATCAAATCGTCGGCTATTTACTATCCGGGGATCCGGCCTATATTCCGCGCCACGAAGACGCTCGCAGTCTAATACGAAAGTTAGAACGAGATGAAATTCTCGAAGAATTAGTGAAGTTCTACATTCGAGAGAATAGAGGAAAAGCAGAATGAGAATAATGGGATTGGATGTCGGCACGAAAACAGTCGGCATCGCAATTAGTGATGGTCTCGGATGGACTGCTCAAGGCATCGAGACGATCAAAATCAACGAAGAAGAAGGTCTTTTCGGTTTGGAGCGGATCGAAGAACTAACTAAAGAATACGAAGTACATGAATTTGTCGTCGGCTATCCTAAAAATATGAACAATACAATCGGCCCGAGGGGACAAGCCTCTGAACAATACGCCGAAAGTTTACGCGAGAAATTTGGTTTTCCAGTTGTTCTTTGGGATGAGCGGCTGACGACGATGGCTGCCGAACGTGTCTTAATCGAAGCGGATGTAAGCCGTAAAAAGCGGAAATCGGTGATTGATAAAATGGCAGCTGTCATGATACTTCAAGGGTATTTGGATTCAAAAAAAATTTAGAGGTGATTAGAATGGAACACGGACAAGAAACAATGACAATAGTTGACGAGAACGGTGAAGAGCATGTTTGTGAAGTGATCTTGACATTTGATTCGAAAGAATATGAAAGATCGTATGTACTTTACCACATTTTAGACGGTGAAGAAGTGGACGATGACGAAGATGTCGAAATCCACGCATCTGCTTTCATTCCTACGGAGGAAGGCGAAGAAGGCGGAGAATTACTCGAAATCGAATCCGATGAAGAATGGGATATGATTGAAGAAGTATTGAATACTTTCCTTGAAGAAGAAGGCGACTGAGAGTTCTATTCATGTGACGGACGGAATGGTGCGGACCGTTCCGTCTTTTTTAACTTAATTCAGCAGTAGTGAAAAAGAGGTGAGGGTTATGGAAAAAGAGCCCCAAAGAAAAAAGGAAGTTATGTTTCAACGGATGCTTGAACAAAAGGAAGAAGTGAGGACAGTTCGAAAAATCGTGTTTTGGATCGTATCCGTCATTCTCGTGATTGGGATAATTGGCGGTTTCTCTATCTATACATACATAAAAGGTGCATTAAAGCCAGTTGATCCGGACTCTGAAAAAGTCGTAGAAGTGGTCGTACCGATTGGTTCGGGGTTGGATACTATTTCTGAGATTCTGGAAAAAAAGGGCGTTATCAAAAGTGCTCGAGTGTTTAAATACTATGCAAAAGTAAACAATGAAGCAGATTTCCAAGCTGGAACATATGGTCTTACTAAATCTATGACGCCTGATGAATTACTGCAGAGTTTGAAAACAGGTGTGGTGTATCGAACGCCTGCCTTCACGCTGACGATACCGGAAGGCTTGACGCTAGATCAGATCGCAGAAAGGACAAGCGCAAAGGCAGCGTTCACAAAAGAGGAATTTATGGATTTTGTAACGAGTGAAGACGCCGTTTTGCGATATATGACGAAGTATCCCGATATTATTACCGAAGAAATACAAAAAGAAAACATTCGCTATGCTCTAGAAGGCTATTTATTCCCGGCCACGTATCCATTTTATGATGAGTCGCCGTCAGTGGAAGAAGTAGTGGATACGATGGTGGATGCAACGGTGCAAAATATCATTCCGTTCCAAGGCTTTTTAGAAGAGAAAGAAAAGTCCGCGCATTGGCTATTAACGTTTGCTTCCCTGCTTGAAAAAGAAGCAACGAGCAAAGCAGATCGTGAAACCATCGCTAGTGTGTTCATTAACCGAATGGATGAAGGTATGCCTTTGCAAACAGACCCTACTGTTTTGTATGCTTTAGGAGAGCATAAAGACCGTGTATTACTCGAGGATCTAAAAGTGGAAAATGCATACAACACCTATCAAAATAAAGGATTGCCACCGGGTCCTATCGCCAATGCGGGAGCCGCGTCCTTACAAGCAGCTGTCGAACCTTCCAAAACAAAGTATTTATTTTTCTTGGCAGATAAAGATGGTGTGAATCATTTCGCGAAGACTTATGAAGAGCATTTGAAAAACAAAGCTGAGTATATTGATAGTCAGCATAAATAAGAAATAAGAAGGTTCTATAAAGGAGAAATTATATGGCGGATTACAGTGCCTATATTAACGGTTTTGCCAAAGAGAAAAAGCCGCTCATTCTTGAAATGGAGCGCTATGCGGCAGAACACCGCGTACCGATCATGGATGATACAGGTTTGAATACGTTGATTGGACTGCTTCAAATACAGAAGCCAAAAAGAATTCTAGAAATCGGCAGCGCAATTGGCTACTCGGCAATCCGAATAGCTCTAGCGTTTCCTGAGGCGATGATTTATACAATTGAAAGAGACGCGGAACGTTATGCGAAAGCTGTCGAGCATATTGAGCGAAGCGGTTTACAAGAACGTATTCAAATCATCCAGGATGATGCTTTGGAATTTGACGAAAAGAACTTGCCAAAGCAACCATTTGATACCTTGTTCATTGATGCGGCAAAAGGACAATATCAAAAGTTCTTTGAAAAATATAGTCCATTGATCAGCGCAAAAGGTGTAATTTATTGTGATAATATGTTCATGCATGGTATGGTGCTGTTGAAAGATGCAGAAGTACCGAAACGAAATCGCACGATGATTCGCAATCTGCAAAAATTCACTGATTGGGCAATGAACCATGAACGTTATGAGACGTCTCTTCTGCCCATTGGAGATGGAATTTTGATTGCGGTCAGGAAAAACGAATTAGAAAGCAGCAAAGGGGAATCGCTGTGAAGAAAAAGCCTGTTGTGATCGGCATTGCCGGAGGTTCCGGCTCCGGTAAAACGAGTGTCACCAAAAAGATTCATGAAGTGTTTCAAGGTCATTCCGTTGTAGTCATCGAGCAAGATGACTATTACAAAGACCAATCACATTTAGCATTTGAAGAACGGCTGCAAACGAATTATGATCATCCGCTGGCATTCGACACTGATTTATTAATTGAACATATCAACCGGTTATTGGAAAGACAATCGATCCAAGTACCGACATATGATTATACATTGCACACTAGGTCTGCGGAGACGAATTGTGTGGAGTCACAGGACGTGATCATTTTAGAGGGGATTCTCGTGCTCGAGGATGAACGTCTGCGTGATTTAATGGACATTAAATTATTTGTCGATACGGATGCAGATATTCGGATCATCAGAAGATTATTACGCGATATCAATGACCGAGGTCGAAATGTGGATTCGGTCATCGAACAGTACTTATCCGTAGTTAGGCCAATGCATAATCAATTCATTGAACCAACAAAAAAGTATGCCAATATAATCATTCCTGAAGGCGGAGAGAATGCGGTTGCTATCGATTTGATGGTGACTAAAATAAAAACAATTCTTGCTTCTGCAGACGAAGTATAATATGATGATGACATAATTTTAAATTAATTCAACGTAGACCTTGTCGCTATAAGCTATTGGAAGGATGCACGGTCTACTGAAATTCAGTTAGCCTAAACTGAATTGGAGTAAGGTAAACGTAAACAATAATAGTTCCACTATGTCACATACCTGAAGTTGGTGTGGCATAGTATTTTTTATGAACAGAAATTTGAGGAGTGTTGTTTAAATGGTTTCAGAAAAAAAATTCCCTATGACGGTATCGGGTAAACAAAAGTTAGAAGAAGAGCTAGAATATCTTAAGACGGTAAAGCGTAAAGAAGTCGTTGAACGTATCAAAATAGCACGTAGTTATGGCGACCTATCGGAGAATTCCGAGTACGATTCAGCGAAAGAAGACCAAGCATTTGTTGAAGGAAAGATTTCTTCATTGGAATCTATGATTCGCAATGCAGTGATCATCACAGAAGATGAGTTGAACAACGATGAAGTGCAATTAGGCAAAACGGTGACGTTCAAAGAAATTCCAGATGGAGAAGAAGAGACGTACACGATTGTCGGTTCCGCGGAAGCGAATCCTTTGGAAGGACTCATTTCGAATGATTCTCCTATCGCTAAGGGATTGATTGGACGAAAGAAAGATGACAAAGTAAAGATTTTAACTCCCGGCGGCGAAATGTCAGTTGAAATACTCGAGATAAAATGACAAATGTACCGTCTTCTCACTGGCAGAAGACGGTATTGCTTTTTTTGAAACCAATTGGTCGGCTAAAACGTCTGATTGGACAAGAGTATATGCTGTGTTTAAGGAGATGTGATAAATGGCAGATCGAGAACCTAATTTTTCCAGAATGTCACGTAAAAAAGGGAATAAGGCAAATAAGATATTAAACATTTTAATCGGCATCGTTGTATTGCTCATTTTAATTGTCGGCGTCACATTTATTATTGGCGATGACAAGGAAGAAGCAAGCAAAGATCAGAAACAGGAGCCGCAACAGACTAAAGAGGCACCGGATGATAATGTGCTCGTGGAAGAGCAGCCGGATGAAGACGACACAGAAGAAACAAATCCGGATGAAGATACCAATGTGGAGGACGAAGAGGAGGAAGGCGGCAAGATCGTTGACGAATCCGAATCCCTTACCGTCACTCCATCTAATGACAGTGCTGTTAAAGAGACGATAGTGAATTCAAATTGGAAACCAATCGGAACAAAACAAACAGGTGAGCACGTTTCTAAATATGACGGGGAATCTGATGATTGGCACGAGAAAAAAGCAGCGATTTCATACGCCACAGGCCTTCCTGAAGACCAACTGATCTACTGGCGCATCCAAAACGGTGGAAGCCCCCAAAAATCAGAAGGCATCGTCTCAAGTCTGGACAAATCAGAGAAATACAAAGTCTACATAGAATGGGTAGACGGCGAAGGCTGGACACCAGTAAAAATGGATGTTCTGAATACATTGGAGACGAAATAGACCTACACTATTTATTATGAGTGGCTATGGTTTGTTTTTATTTCAATACCAAAAAGCGTTACTAGTTGATTGGAGCGGAGGGCGACTCCAGGGGGATTAACGTGAGCCTTGAGACCCCGCAGGAGTGTAGCGACGAGAGGCTCAAGCCACGCCCCCCGGAAAGCGTCCCGCCCGCAGCGCAAATCAACGATGCCCTGAACATACACAATGTTTTAGGTTTTATTATTTTAATGGAAACAAACTTTCGAAGGAGAGAGAACAATGAAAATAGCTATCGTTGGAGCCATGGAAGAAGAAGTAGAAATACTGCGCCGTGAAATCGGCATTGGGAAAATTACTACTATCGCCAACTGCGAATTCATCGAAGGAAAAGTTGGCAAACATGAAGTCATCGTTACAAAAAGTGGTATTGGTAAAGTAAACGCTGCTATGGCTACGACCATTCTTTTGCAAAACTACAAGCCGGACATCGTACTAAATACAGGTTCAGCAGGCGGTACACATCCCGACCTCGAAGTAGGGACAATTGTAATTTCCGATTACGTCCTTCACCATGACGTAGACGTCACGGCATTTGGCTATGAACTCGGCCAAGTACCTCAACTTCCTGCTACGTTCCCTTCAGATAAGGAATTGATCAATCTGGCAAAGGAAACAGTTACAGAGTTGGATACATACAAGCACGCGGTAGGAACGATTGCGTCTGCTGACGTATTTATGTCTGATGCTGATCGAGTGTTGTCAGTAAAAGAGAAATTTCCGCGAGTCATCGCTGTCGAAATGGAAGCAGCAGCCGTTGCTCAAGTGTGTTATCAATTCAACACAAAATTCGTAGTCATTCGTGCGCTCTCCGATATCGCAGGGAAAGAGTCGTCTATCAGTTTTGATGAATTTTTACCCCTTGCAGCAAAACATTCGTCACAGATTGTTTTACGCGTCATCTCGAAACTTTGATTCGGTTATGGTAAAATTAATTAGTAGACAAAGCATATGATAGTTTCGTCGAAAGGAGGGACAACCGATGGGATTCCTTATGGGTGGTGCATTTGTAGTAACAGCAATTTTGGCGGCAGTAATTTTACGTGAGGTCAAGGCGGACTGACAGCTACCGAAGGCTATATCTTTGTTCAGTGCGTATTTGTACACATGCTGAACAGGATATAAAACCTTATACCTCTCTCTATTTACAGGGCGAGAGGTTCTGCTGAATAAAGATAAACAAAGCGTTTCCGATGTGCAGGGACCCCCGGAACCCCGGGACCCTGGCCAGTGGAAACGCTTTTTAAATTCAAAAGCTGCAAACGCCGTGTAAGAGACGACAGGCATAAGGCTAAACAGCGAAGTGGCGACCTTTGGAACACCCTAGCTGTTTTGACTTATGATCCTAGCCTCTGGCGTTTGCAGCTAGCCGAATCAGAAACTCATTGATACTCATGCTTAAAAGATTGATATAATTTCACAATGGCTCTTTTCTCAATACGAGAAACATAACTACGGGAAATATTCAATTGTTTGGCAATCTCTTTTTGGGTCATTGGTTTGTCGTCGAGCAAGCCATAGCGTCGTTGGATAATCTCCAACTCTCGGGCATCGAGCTTACCCAAATGCTTATACAAGCGCTCTTTTTGCTCGTTCTGTTCAACTGTGGTTTGTGGAGGAATATCATCTGTTTGGAGAAGATCCGCGATTTCTAAGGATTGGCCGTCTTTATCGAGGCCGATGGGTTCATAAAGGGAGACATCTTTCTGGACTTTCTTCTGTGTTCGCAAATACATAAGAATTTCATTTTCGATACAGCGAGCGGCATACGTTGCGAGTTTCGTCTTTCGGTCAGGTGTGAAACTGTTGATTGCTTTCATCAAGCCGATGACGCCTATGGAAATATAATCGTCCAACAACTCATGTTTCGGCTGAAACTTCTTCACGATATGAGCTACTAACCGCATATTGTGTTCAATCAACTCATCGCGCGCACTTTCATCGCCTTCAGCTAATCGTCTCAGGCACTCTGCTTCTTCCTTTTTTGAGAGTGGGCGAAGGAATGCTTGCCCTCTGATATAGCCGAGTAATGCGGGGATCTCTAACCACAATTGCACGACGGCCATGAAAAACCCGCTCATGTGACCACCTCCGATTCTTAATACTTCAACATATGCGAAGATGTAAGGGACTATCACCCGACAAGAAAACCGGGGAATTTAGACATAGGAGTGCGTGTGGAATACGCAACTATGTTATAATCAGACAAGAATTTGATGCAGGGCGGAGAGGATAACGTGTTAAAACATTTTTTACCGAGTGAATATGTCAAATCGGTGTTGCATATCAAGCCGGAAAAGCTTGTGAAACAAGGCATTAAGGGCATCATTACCGATCTGGATAATACACTTGTTGAATGGGACCGTGCAGATGCTACGCAGGATATTATGGCGTGGTTCAAGTCGATGCACGATGCAGGTTTACAAATTACGATTGTTTCCAATAATCATATAGAACGCGTGAGTCATTTTTGTGATCCATTAGGCATTCCGTTTATTTGTGAAGCACGGAAACCACTGAAAAAAGCATTTCATCAAGCAATCGCGACATTAGGATTGCCAAAAGATGAAATTGTGATGATTGGTGACCAGCTGTTGACAGATGTCTTAGGTGCGAACCGGGTCGGTCTGCAGACGATATTGGTCGTTCCTGTAGCAAGCTCTGATGCGCCTATTACGAAATTCAACAGAGCGATTGAACGAAGGATTATGGCAAGGTTTAAAAGAAAAGGATTGATCACGTGGGAGGAGTAAATTTGGAATCGATCAAATGTATTGGATGCGGGATTGCGATCCAGACGACAGATAAAACAGCAGAAGGCTTTGCACCGCCTTCCTCTTTAGAGAAGGAAGATGTCATTTGTCAGCGCTGTTTCAAATTACGAAACTATAATGAATTGCAGCCGGTGTCCTTATCGGGAGATGATTTTTTAGCGATCTTGAACGGTATTGGTGAAAAAGACGGACTGATTGTCAAAGTGGTCGACATCTTCGATTTTAACGGCAGCTGGATCAATGGGCTGCATCGTTTCGTCGGCAAGAAAGACATTTTATTGATTGGCAATAAATCCGATATACTGCCGAAGTCGATCAATCCGAAACGTGTGACCAACTGGATGAAAGCCGAAGCGGCAAAATTAGGATTGAAACCGATCGATGTCCTGCTTGTATCTGCAGTGAAAGGTACAGGGATGTCGGAAGCGCTCGACGCCATCGAGACCTACCGTAAAGGCAAGGACGTCTACGTCGTGGGCTGTACGAATGTCGGGAAGTCCACATTCATCAACCGCATTATAAAAGATGCGACAGGCGTACAGGATGTCATAACAACGTCCTACTTCCCGGGTACAACACTTGATGTTGTGGAGATTCCGTTGGATGACGGCAAGTCCTTAATGGATACACCAGGCATTATTAACGATCATCAAATAGCACATGACCTGGACGCCAAAGACTTGAAACTCATCACACCTAAAAAAGAGTTGAAGCCTAAAGTTTATCAGTTAAATGCTGAGCAAACTTTATTCATTGGTGGTTTGGCTCGCTTTGATTTTATCGCAGGAGATCGTTCGTCATTCAATATCTACGTAGCGAACGGTCTGCCGCTGCATCGGACAAAATTAGAAAATGCGGATGAGCTCTATCTCAATCATTTGGGGGACATGCTGTCTCCGCCGAGTGCGGCTTCACTTGAGAAACTGCCGCCACTCGTTCGTCATGAATTTTCAATTAAAGAAGCGAAGACGGATGTCGTTATTTCAGGTCTTGGCTGGATTACGATTCAGCATGCGGATGTACAGGTAGCTGTGCATGCACCTAAAGGCGTGAATGTGATTATACGACCTTCATTGATTTGAGGTCCGCAAATAGCTTATGAGACGGAAGGGGATAGCAATGAAGAAATGGTATGCTGTTTTAGGCGACCCGATCGCACAATCGATGTCACCGACGATGCATGATCAGTGGTTTGGACAGAGCAATCTGAATGCAACCTATGTGCCGATCCATGTAGAGCCGCAAAATCTTGAGCAGGCGATTCAAAGCTTACGTACGCTCGGCTGCAGTGGATGGAATGTCACGGTGCCGCATAAGCAGGCGATCCTTCCGTTCCTAGATGAAGTGGACGATTCAGCAAAACTCATGGACGCAGTCAACACGGTCTATCAAACAAATGACGGGAAACTGATTGGTACCAACACGGACGGTGCAGGCTTTGTGAGATCGTTGGAAGAGTTTGCGGGAGACGACGGTGTAGATGCACCTGTGCTGATCATAGGAGCTGGAGGTGCGGCGAGAGGAATCGCATTTGCACTGCAATCTGCTGGCTACGGTCCTCTCTATTTTGCAAATCGGACAGCTTCCAAGGCGGCAGAACTGGCTGCACAAATGCGGAATGCGTACGTTTTCTCGATAGAGGAAGCGGAACAACGGCTAGGCAAATTTGGTCTCGTCGTCCAGACGACTTCTGTCGGGATGAATTTTGCGCAGGAAGGTATGCCGTTAAATCCTAAAAACATAGCAAGAGATGCAATAGTGGCGGATATTATTTACAATCCGCTGGAAACAGAATTTCTACAGGCGGCAGAACAAGCAGGCGCGCGTATTATGAACGGTGTCGGGATGTTTGTACACCAAGGTGCCCTCGCTTTTGAAAAATGGACAGGCGTCTATCCCGATACGAAAAAAATGATTGAAACGATTACAATGAAAGTTGGCGGGTAAACATGTTAACAGGTAAACAAAAAAGATTTTTGCGCAGTGAAGCACATCATTTGCAACCATTATTCCAAATTGGGAAAAGTGGTTTGACAGAAGCGATACTGGCGCAAATTGATGAAGCGCTGGAAGCACGTGAACTATTGAAAGTCAGCGTCCTTCAAAATTGTGAGGAGGACAAGAACGAAATAGCAGAACGAATTGGCGCGTTCAAAGGAATCGAAGTAGTGCAAGTCATTGGTAATATCATCGTCTTGTACAGAGAATCGAAAGAGAAGAAACGCATACTACTACCATAAGGAGAGTCGGATGAAACGAATCGGCATTTTAGGTGGAACATTCAACCCGCCTCATACAGGGCATTTGTTGATTGCAAACGAAGTACGGTATGCAGGTGATCTAGACGAAGTGTGGCTGATGCCGACTGCGGTTCCTCCCCATAAAACTGCGGCTGGAGACGCTACAGCGGAGCAACGTTTGCACATGGTAAAATTGGCAGTTGATGAGATAGAAGGATTGCGTGCTTCGTCTTTTGAGATTGAGCGCGGCGGTGTATCTTACACATACGATACGATGTCGCAATTGATCCAAGATGAACCGCAACATGAATTTTATTTCATCATCGGTGGCGATATGATCGATCAGTTGCCGACGTGGTACAAAATTGACGAGCTGCTGCAAATCATCAAGTTTATCGGCGTGAAGCGTCCTGGCGCCGTGAGTGCATCTGATTTTCCGGTCCAAATGGTGGAGACGCCACAGCTTGATTTATCTTCTACTTTGATCCGCCAACGCTTTTTAGAGGGAGGAACAGTTCAATTGCTGCTCCCTCCTGCTGTCGAGGCATACATTCGAGAGGAGAGATTATATGGATCTTCAACAAGTTCGAAATGATCTGAAGCAGCGTTTACCGCAAGAACGCTATGAACATGTCCTGCGTGTAACTGCGACTGCTGTGGAGTTAGCCAAAGAGGTAGGCGTGTCGGTAGAAAAAGCAGAAATCGCCGGACTATTCCATGATTACGCTAAGTTCATGGATAAAGAGGAATTACATGATTTATTGAAACAAGATCAAGAGTATGATTTGTATTCACAATATCATGCCGAGTTATGGCATGCGCCAGTAGGAGCATTGCTTGCAAAAGAGCGATATGGAGTAGAAGATGAGGACGTTCTTCAAGCGATTCGTTTTCATACGACAGGTCGGGCAGGAATGTCACCTTTAGAGAAAGTCATCTATATTGCAGATTTAATCGAACCGGGCAGGAAGTTTCCTGGGATCGAAGACTTACGGAAACGCATCAACGGTCAATCATTAGAAGATCAAATGACGGAGTGTATTCAACATACACTTAAATTTTTAGTTCATCAGTACGCAGTCATTTTCCCTTATTCATTTGATTGCTATAATGAACATGTACGCAGAAGAAAGGAACAGTGAAATATGCCAACTTTATTGGAATTAGCTTATCAAGCAGTAGATAGTAAAAAAGCAGAGGATATTGTCGTGTTGAATATGGAGGGCATTTCATTAATAGCCGACCAATTCATCATTTGCCACGCAAACTCTGAGCGACAAGTACAAGCGATCGCGCGCGAAGTCGTAGATCAGGCAGCAAAAGAAGGTTTTACTGTCAAGCGGATGGAAGGATTTGATTCTGGACGCTGGATATTGGTCGACTTATTGGATGTAGTTGTACACGTATTCCACAAAGAAGAACGCGGCTTCTATAATCTTGAAAAACTTTGGGGAGACGCGCCGTTATTAAACGTGGCAAATGAACAATGAGTTCTTCCTATCAAGAGTTCGCTCATATTTATGACGAATTAATGAATGATATCCCATATGACGCCTACATCGATTTGCTCGATTTGGCGTCTACTGGCGTTGTGGGGAAAAAAGTTTTGGATATTGGCTGCGGTACGGGTTTGTTGTCCGCGATGCTATCAAAAAAGGGTGCGAGTGTCACTGGTGTCGATCTATCCGCAGATATGTTGGAAGTTGCTTCGAACCGTGCCAGGTCGCTTGGGCTCGATATTGAATTCATTCAGCAGCCAATGCAACAACTGGAAGTGGAAGATACATACGATATTGCGGTCATTTCGATTGATTCGTTAAATTATGTCATCTCTCAAACTGATGTAAGAGAAACATTCCGCCGAATTTATAAAGCGCTTGGCAAGGATGGCGTCTTGCTGTTTGACGTTCATTCGATTTTCAAAATGGATGAAATCTTCTTGGAAGGGCCGTTTGTTTTTGATGATCAGCGCATCACATATATGTGGCAAACTGCTCCTGGTGACGAAGAGCATTCTATTTATTCGCAGCTTGCATTTTTTGTCAGACAGGAAAATGGATTGTTCAAACGATTTGACGAAGTACATATGCAGCGCACGTTCTCGGTTACCAAGTATGTTGGGATGCTCAATGATGCCGGCTTCCAGATCGAAAGGATTTTTGCAGATTGGGAAGATGAACCGCCGACGGATGAAAGTGAAAGAGTATTCTTTCAAGTGCGTAAATAACTCTTCCAAAGTTTGAGAAAATCGTTTATAGTTAAGGGGACTCCATACGGTGCTGAAAGAAAGGATGCTGAACTATCCGTTCATTCATTACCGAAAAATGGCGTAAATTGATCATTCCTATTGCAGCACTCGCTGTACTTTCCTTCGTTCTGTTCTTTCCCCGAGAACAAATGGATTCAGTATCCGTAGAACAAGGACAATCCCTTTTTGAAACGTTAGAAGTTGTTGAACCAATTGAAGAAGTCGTACCACCTGTTGAATTAGTGGCAGAAGCAGTGTCTGTTGCGATTTTGGTTGATGTTAAAGGTGCTGTGAAACATCCAGGTCTCTATTCTTTGCAAGAAGGAGATCGTTTGCTTGATGCTGTGCAAAAAGCAGGCGGTTATACGGAGGAAGCAGATACTCGTTTATTGAACCATGCACAGAAATTGTTGGACGAGTCAGTGGTCTATGTACCCGTTGCGGGAGAAGAACCGCCCGCCTATTCGCAGCCCGCGGCAACTGCGGTTTCCGCTACTGGCGGCACACAGACAGCACAGGTGAATATCAATACAGCCAATGAAACGGAATTTCAAACGCTGCCTGGCGTAGGTCCGTCAAAAGCGGCAGCAATCGTCCAATACAGAGAAGAGCATGGTGCTTTTAAGCAATTGGACGATTTGAAAAATGTCTCAGGAATTGGCGATAAAACATTTGAGAAATTAGAATCATCTATAACACTTAATTGATGGAGGCGACCGTATGGAGCGAATTACTTGGGACCAGTTCTTCATGGCGCAAAGTCATTTGCTGGCGATGCGCAGCACATGTACCAGGCTTTCAGTCGGGTCCATCTTGGTGCGCGATCAACGAATTATTGCAGGGGGTTACAACGGATCAATATCTGGTGGTGACCACTGTATTGAGCATGGATGCTATGTGGTAGATAATCATTGTGTGCGGACGATCCACTCTGAGATGAATGCCTTGCTGCAATGTGCGAAATATGGCATACCAGTTGCGGGAGCATCGATCTATGTGACACATTTTCCTTGTTTGCAGTGCAGTAAGGCATTGATTCAAGCGGGGATTCAGCGTGTCAACTATGCAACGGATTATCGCAACAGCGAATATGCCTTGGAGCTATTTGAGCAAGCTGGAGTAGAAATTGAAAAAGTTCCGTTTGATGAACGTTCGATCGACTTCGCGAGTGAAGATAAGTTTGCTTTGTTCAGTGAAATGTTGACAAAAATGCAAGCGCTTGGCGCCGACGATGAAGAATTGGATGCCCTTTCGCAAAGGGTGAATCATTTATTTGGCAACTGATCCGATCGATACGATGGATGTATATAGCGATCCTTATAGCGATTTCTGCATTTGCAGCTGAGCTCTCAGGGTCGCTTTTATTACTGAATTTATTATTCCTCATTCCATTCCTCTTTTTGCGCAGAGATTTTCTGCATCTCATTCTTTGCACTGCCACTGTATTTCTTTCATTTTATTATTTCTCCCATAAGACATCATCTCTTCCAGACCACTCTTCAACTGTTATTTTTCAATGGAAAGATCAAGCGAAAATAGATGGCGGCAAAGTAAAAGGTTTCGCACGTTTGGTAGATGGCACGGTTGTGTATCTGATGTATCCATTTGAGTCAGAACATGAGAAGGAACGTTTCCAGTCGATAAATTTGGCAGCTTACCAATTTACTGCCGCGGTGCAGCAAAAAGATTCGGAACCAGCGGCGCATCCGTATGCGTTTGATATGCAGCGCTATTTACGAATGAATGGGGCTGCAGGTATTCTAGAAGTGACAGAACTTCAATCAGGAGAACGTTTGTCCACTGTCCGCTCAAGATTATCCTATTATCGACATGATATAAAAAAGCATATTGAGATGAATTTTCCACAGTCACTCGTTACAGAAGCGGAAGCTTTGCTGATAGGCGATCGTTCAGGTATGACGGAAGCGGTGCAAAAAGAATATCGGACACTCGGGATCACACATTTATTTGCCATTTCAGGGCTGCATGTAGGATTGCTGACTTTTTTCATCCGGGAAATTTTGCTGCGTCTTGGTTTTCGCAAGGAATGGGTGACGTATTGTCTGTTGATCTTTCTTCCTATCTATGCGTGTATTGCGGGTGGGGCTCCTTCGGTATGGCGTGCAGTGACAGTGACAATGATTCTCTTGCTCGCTGCATCGGGGAGGCTGAAGCTGCGCCTCGATGATGCGCTTGCATTGAGTGCGATGGGTTTTATTTGGTTGCAGCCGTTTATTGTCTTTCAGCCAGGTTTCCAACTTTCTTATTTAGCCGCATTTTCGCTGCTCTATTCATCTAAGATTCTCATAAATGCAAAAAACAGCTTGCATATCTCGTTTTTAGTGACGGTCATCACGCAAGTGGCATTGTATCCTGTGCTCTTATACCATTTTTTCGAACTGTCGATTTCTTCGTTTGTGGCCAATTTACTTTATGTACCGCTGTATTCTGTCGTCATTCTGCCTGCAAATCTCGTTCTGCTTGCTTGCAGCTACTTGTTACCTCCTTTGTCAAACACACTCTTCATTGTGTATGAACCATTTCGCCAATGGATTGGAAGTATGACGTCTTGGTTCGCTTCATTGCCTTGTCAGGTCTGGACTCCCGGACAACCGGACGGAATCGGTGCAGCTTTGGCCGTGGTAGGTATTTTACTGTTTTTGGTCTGTCTTGAAAGGAAGAAATCGATTGTTTTTGGCGTGATTTGCTTGCTCATGCCAGCGGTTTATTTAGAATTCAAGCCGATATTGCATACAGATGTTATTGTTTCGTACGTAGATGTCGGGCAAGGGGACAGCACGATCATTGAAATGCCTTTTCGGAAAGCAGTTTATGTAATCGACACAGGGGGAGTGATTCATTTTGGCGAGAAGAATTGGAAGACGCCTGAACAGTCATTCGAAGTCGGCAGGAACATTGTCGTTGCGTATCTGAAGGCGAAAGGCATCACGACGATCGATAAGTTGATCATTACACATGCAGACCTCGATCATATGGAAGGAGCGGATGAAGTTTTAGAGGAACTACGGGTACGGAAAATTCATATTCCACCCGGGAGCGAGCGAGAGAAAACGATGGATGAAGTGCTGCGATTGGCGAAGCAGAAAAATGTCCCGGTTCAGTTGGTTGGTGAAGGGGCGCATTGGAAACTCGGGACTTATCATTTTCAATACCTTGCACCTGAAGAAAGAGAATATGATGGGAATGATAGCTCGTTAGTGATGATGATGGTAACAGAAGACTTGTCATTTATCTTTCCTGGAGATTTAGAGTCGGATGGAGAGCAGCGATTTTTGCGCAGATATCCAACAACGGATTTTGGTCGAGTAGTTTTAAAAGCCGGGCATCACGGCAGCAAAACATCGAGTACTGAGCCGTTCATTCGTTTCTTAGAACCGGAATTCGTCGTAATTTCTGCAGGTAGAAATAGCCGTTACGGACATCCGCATGCCGAAGTAGTTGAGCGGTTTGATGAACATGGAATTCCATATTGGTCAACAGCGGAGAGAGGTACAATCGAAATTCGAGTGAAAGGTCAGTCATACAGTGTTTCTTCCAGTCGATAGAATCCTTAAAATGCAAATAGACACAGCCGCCAAGAGACGGTTGTGTCTATTTTATCCAATATTGATTAGCGGGCGACGATATCGATGATCGTAGCAACAACAAAAATTGCAGAAAAACCGATAAACGATACTATAAAGCCGATGCCTGAATCAATCGCGTCATTCCGTTTTGATTGGACATCATGTTCAAATTCATTCATTGCTACACCTCCTAATTCCATACTAAGTATAGAGGAAAGTGAAAGAAAAATCCATAAAAATTGCAGTTTAATGGCGGTTCATTGACGGATGACACAATTTGTTCAAAGACTGTATGGCTTTTATCCGTAGTATTTATCCTTTTCAGCAGTTTCTCGATGGTTCGGTGTCATCGGTTCATGTTTTGGCTGTAAGTGACCCAGTTCAGTCAGCTCGTTTGAAATTTCTTCTCTTTCATTCGTTTTAGCTGGTGCACGATGGTCTGTTTTCTTTCGTTTGTTTTCTGTCATCAATAAAACCTCCTTTTGAAGTTAGTATGGAGAACGTATTGATTTTAATGTATAGTGGACAAAGGTTTTTGCGTAAAGCTTTTTACGTTATACTAAAAGATAGTTGTCAATCGAGGTGAAGAACATGGTCACAAAAATATGGAATGAGATTGAAAAAGGTAAGATCCAGTCCGTTTATCTGTTAACCGGGACGGAACAGCATTTGATTGATGAAACAGTGAAAAGGTTAATCCGTGCGGTGCCGGGAATGACTTCTTCTGAAGTGAATCGTTTTGACCTGGAAGAGCTTCCGATTCAGGCGGTGCTCGAAGTAGCGGATGAACTGCCTTTTTTAGTCGAACATAAATTAATTGTTGCGAAGAACTGTTCATTTTTGAAAGCTACCGATAACTCGAAAGAGAAACAACCGCATCAACTGGAATTATTGGAAAAGTGGTTGGAGAATCCATCTCCTACTGCGACGGTCGTCTTTGTGGCGCCTTATGAAAAGCTCGATGCGCGCAAAAAAATCACTAAGAAGATTAAGAAGCATGCCGTTGTAGTGGAAGCGGAGACGCTGCAAGGTCAGGATCTGACCACTTGGATTATGCAGCAAGGAACAGACAAAGGAATTAAAATTGATAAAAAAGAAGCTGCTTTTCTACTTGAAATGGCGGGTACAGATTTGCTGACGTTATCGACGGAAGTGGAGAAATTGGCCGCATACTTGTCTTTTGATGGGATAGTGACGATTGAAATGATCGAACAACTGGTGGCGCGGACTCCTGAAATGGATGTATTTCGTCTGACTGATTCGTTTGTAAATGGCAGAAAATCGGAATCACTATCGGTTTATCACGACTTGCTTCGTAACGGAGAAGAGCCTATTATGCTGGCGTCATTGATTGCAAGCCAAGTCCGTCTAATGATTCATATAGTGAATTTGCGTAAAAAAGGCTATCAGCAACAGCAAATTGCTACTACGCTTCACGTTCATCCGTATCGGGTCAAACTGATGATGCAGAGAAATCTGCCTACTTTGCAGATCCTTTTAAAGGCATTGGATGATTTAGCGACAATCGATCTTCAATTGAAGACGACAAGCGGCAATCGGCAGAGAAGATTGGAATTGTTTTTACTGAACGGATTATAATAAAGAAAAAAAGACTGCCCACATAGGCAGTCTTTTAACAGTTCATTATTGAGCTTTTTTAGTTAAGCGTGATTTTTGACGAGCAGCAGTGTTTTTATGGATAAGACCTTTACGGGCAGCAGTATCCACTTTTTTCACAGCGTCTTTCAAAAGCGCCTGTGCGTTCTCTTCGTTATTAATTAGAGCAGCGTCCGCTTTACGGATTGCTGTACGCATAGCAGCTTTGACATGAGAGTTTTGCTCATTAGCAGCGCTACTTTGTTTCACGCGTTTAATTGCACCTTTAATGTTTGGCATTTCATTCACCTCCAGCTTTCAGGTAAGGCAAGAGTGTTTCCACAATCATCCGGACATCTCTTTACAACAAGCATAATTTTAACAAAGCTTCTGTTAGATTGCAAGAAAAAAAGGTAAAGCTTATTGGCTTTACAGCAATTACTTTTAGAATAAACGTCCGGATTTTGCACAAGCTTCAAGTAAAGAGGTGAAGACAATGGACAAGATCAATTACTATCGGACCGATTTGATCGATGAGAGTGATGAATTTGTCAAGCATCAATCGGATCGTGAAGAAAATAAACTAAAGAAAATGTCAGGCATTAAAGTAGAAGAACAAGTGATCGGAAGGATAAAATCCACCACCGTAAAAGTTACTGCTGAAGGGCAAGAAGAGATTGGGAAAGCAAAAGGAACATACGTTACGCTGACCATTCCAACGCTCGCTGTCCATGAAACGGATGAATTACAAAAGCTCTGCAAACTGGTTGTAGAAAAAATGGACGCTTTGATCAAGGAAAAAGTGCAAGGAAAAGTCGGGAAGCTGTTATTTGTCGGACTAGGCAATCCGGATATCACCCCTGACGCAGTAGGACCAATCACGATGGATTCTGTGAAGGAAATCATTCCGGACTATTATGAAGCGGATGATAGTGGTGTAATGGTTTATGCACCGGGTGTTACGATTCAGACGGGACTCGAAACAGCTTCTTTTGTCAAAGCGATTGTGGACGAAGGGAAACCTGATGTCTTAATTGTCGTGGATGCGCTGGCTGCTAGGAGCAGTTCACGTCTATGCCGTACGATTCAGTTGACAGATACCGGCATCCATCCGGGCTCTGGAGTAGGAAATAGCAGGAAAGAGCTTTCGGAACAAAGTCTTGGGATCCCTGTCATTGCGATCGGTGTCCCGACTGTTGTGGATGGTCCGGTGCTCGTAGCGGACGCAATTGATACAATGTTCGGTTATATTGCTGCGAAAATCGAGGAGGAAGGCATGCCGTCGTCTAAGCTTGCGACTGGTCGTTTTCCACAGCGGTCGACGAAAGATGCAGACCGTACTTCATTGGCACCTATATTTGGAGATTGGTCTTCTTGGACGCATGATGAGCGTATTCAATTATTTGAAGAAGTACTTACGAGTCAAGAACTGTCTACATTTATTTCGCCAAAAGAAATTGACTCGTGGGTAGCGCAATATGCCTCTGCCCTGTCGTCTTCTTTGATGGACTGGGTCCATAAAGTAAAAGCCTAGTCCAGTCATGGTCCTTTTTTCTTCTGCATAGAGTGGAAGATGGAGGGATCATAATGAAAAAAACTTTAAAAATCTGGATGAGCATCATTTTTCTATTGTTCATCTTCCCTGTAGTTCTGCAGTTCCTACCCAAACAGTCCAATATTCCATCCACCCTCTCTTTGAAGGAGCCCAGCATGATTGTCTACGCATCCAATGTGCTAGAGGAAGACATTCAGCCGAAAGCAGAAGGCAATGTCCTCATTTATTCTACCCATTCTCATGAAGCGTACGAACCTATTACTAAAGCGGTCGATGGAAAAGTGGCAGCCTCTCATCATTCAGAAAATATTGTAAAAGTAGGCGGCAAACTGAAAGATAACTTACTTGTTAATGGAGTGACGGCCGAACAGCTGGATATCGATATTGTGAAAATTATGCAACAAAAGAAAATTCCCTATCACCGCTCTTATGCGGCCATCCGTCCCTATGTTGAGGAAAAAGTGAAGAGTAAATCATACGACTTGGTTATTGATCTGCATCGAGATTCTTTAGGACCTTCAAGGACGACAATTACACATAACAACCAACGATATGCAAAGGTCGCGTTTGTTGTCGGAAGGGATCATCCGTTTTTCGAAAAAAACTTAACTAAGGCAAAACAATTAAAAAGTGAAATGGATAAGCGAGTACCCGGAATTACAAGGGAGATTATTGTTAAAGGCGGCCGTGGAGTAGATGGCAAATACAATCAGGATTTGGACACGAGCATGATCTTGGTCGAGCTTGGCGGTGTGGGAAATAACGAAGCAGAGCTAAATCAGACAGTTTCGATTATTGGAGAATCCGTATCTGCTTTACTGACTGTGCAATAATCTTTCAAATATTGAAGTCTGCACGGTTCACTGCTATAATTCAATTAGTCTAAATAGGTTCGTAAACGTAGGAGTGAACAGGGATGAATCAAGAACAAAGATTGGCACGTCAAAAGAATATACGAAATTTTTCTATTATCGCCCATATCGACCACGGGAAATCGACGCTGGCTGATCGGATTTTGGAGAAAACAGAAACAGTAAGCTCACGAAAAATGAAATCACAAACATTGGATTCCATGGACTTGGAACGTGAGCGCGGCATCACGATTAAATTGAATGCCGTCCAATTGACATACAACGCTAAAGATGGAGAAGAATATACCTTTCATCTAATTGACACACCAGGACACGTCGACTTTACCTATGAGGTATCGAGAAGTTTGGCTGCCTGTGAAGGTGCAATCCTAGTAGTGGACTCCGCTCAAGGAATCGAAGCTCAGACATTGGCAAACGTCTATCTGGCACTCGACAATGACTTGGAAATTTTACCCGTTATTAATAAAATCGATCTTCCGGCTGCTGATCCAGAGCGTGTCAAACAAGAGATTGAAGATGTTATCGGACTCGATGCGTCTGAAGCAGTTCTTGCATCAGCAAAAGCTGGTATCGGTATCGAAGAGATCCTTGAGCAAATCGTCGAAAAAGTACCTGCACCACAAGGAGATCCTGATGCTCCATTGAAAGCGCTAATCTTTGACTCTCACTATGATCAATATAAAGGCGTCATCGTCAATATCCGGATTGTTGAAGGAAGAGTAAAGCCTGGCGATAAAATTCGGATGATGGCGACAGGGAAAGAATTTGAAGTCATTGAGACGGGTGTCTTTACGCCCACTATTTCCCCACGAGAAGAATTAACAGTTGGAGACGTCGGGTTTTTATCGGCGTCCATTAAAAATGTAGGGGATACACGCGTAGGGGACACGGTCACAATTGTTGACAATCCTGCAAGTGAGCCGTTGCCAGGTTATCGTCGGATGAATCCGATGGTTTTCTGCGGTCTTTATCCAATTGACACATCAAAATACAATGATTTACGTGAGGCTCTTGAAAAGCTGGAGCTTAATGACTCTGCCCTCGAATATGAAGCGGAGACTTCACAAGCACTTGGATTCGGTTACCGCTGTGGTTTCCTAGGTTTACTGCATATGGAAATCATCCAGGAACGGATCGAGCGCGAATTTAAAATCGACTTGATCACGACGGCACCAAGTGTTATCTATAAAGTCAATTTGACAGATGGTTCTTCCATTAATGTAGATAACCCATCCATGATGCCGAGCGCACAAAAAGTCGACTTCGTAGAAGAGCCATACGTCAAAGCTTCCATTATGGTACCGAATGATTATGTAGGAGCTGTAATGGAATTATGCCAGCACAAGCGCGGCGACTTCATTACGATGGATTATATGGACAGCACTCGCGTCAATGTGATTTATGAGCTTCCATTGGCTGAGATTGTTTATGACTTTTTTGATCAATTAAAATCGAGCACGAAAGGTTATGCATCTCTTGACTACGAGCTAATCGGCTATAAACGTTCGAAACTCGTGAAAATGGATATCCTGTTGAACGGCGAACAAGTCGATGCTTTGAGTTTTATCGTCCATAATGATTTCAGTTATGAACGCGGCAAAGCAATCGTAGAAAAGTTGAAGTCCTTAATTCCAAGACAGCAATTTGAAGTGCCGGTACAGGCAGCGATTGGTCAAAAGATCGTTGCACGTTCGACAATCAAATCAATGGGTAAGAACGTTTTAGCCAAGTGTTACGGTGGAGATATTTCACGTAAACGTAAACTTCTTGAGAAACAAAAAGAAGGTAAGAAGAAGATGAAGCAAGTGGGCTCTGTAGAAGTTCCGCAAGAAGCATTCATGGCGGTACTGAAGATGGATGAGGATTAACTAGCGTAGGTATGCGATTTGTATATTGTGTGGGTTGTTAATATAAATGATTTGCCACCGTGTTGCCATCATATTAAAAATACGGTGGCAGTGCAAAATAGTGAAAACTGTGTTTCATTTTAAAGCTTGCATGAATTGTTCAAAGATATCAATCGTTTCAGTTTGCATCTTTTGCGTTAAGTGTGAATAGGTGCCGATGGTAATGGCTGATCTACTATGACCGAGTCTTGCTTGGATAACTTTCACCTTTGCACTATTTTCCATGAGTATTGTTACATGGGTATGAAGCAGTGTATGGAAGTTGAAATCAATACTTGGAGTATCTTGCATCTCCCGGGTATTATATTTAATGACACTAGCGTGATAATGCTACCACATTTTTTCACTCAGACATGTTTGATTTTGTATAATGGGCACCGTACTTAAGCTGATTTTTCTGAATCCAAGTGCGGTGTTTTTTTAATGTCTGGACGATTATAGTGCTCAATGAAATCTGACGTTCAGATGATATCGTCTTAGTTGTGTCGAATACCCACTGACTGTTTTCGTTGATCATAGCTTGCTCTACATGTAATGACCTCTCGCTAACTCGATATGTCCCCGCAAGCCCACACTTCACTCACCTGCAAACCTGTATGCAGTCCAAGATGGAAAGGAAAGTATAGCGGATGATCTTCTTTCAACTGCTCGCTAATCTTCTTTAAGTCCTCTATCGGTAAAATCTTTAATTCCTTCTCAGAACGCTTTCTTTCGTCATAAGATGGATTAATCTTTGTTTAAGCCCCATGGATGCACAGCGCGTCGTAGTGCGTGGTTAACGACATTTCCAAAGATACTCAATGACTTTTTGGCATAACTTTCTCTATATAAATCATTCGCAAATTGTTGCAAGATAGCGTGAGTCAAAGACCGCAACCGAAACCGGAACTTTCCAATTGCCGACTTAATTTGAAAACGAATAGCCTTTTCAAAGTTCAGCTGCGTATTATCCTTAAGATTCACTTCTGTGTATCCTTTGAACCGGTAATCCATAAAGTCTGCAACGGTCAATGTAGTTGGCTCGAAATACATACCCGTGTTTTCATATTCTGTTATTGCTTGTCTCGATGCTCGCTCTGTTTCTTTCTTGTCAGGCACTACCACGCGTTCTATCCTTTACCGTTTGCCATCCGCCATGCCCAAGTCAAAATAATAGAAACAGTTTTTACCTCTATTACATAGTCATCCATGCATGATTTCCGCTTCCTTAAAATTATTCAAATAAACAAATGATTAAAATTTCTTCCCCGCTTTCAATATTTGTAGGAACAGCAATACATAGTGTTGGACGGGCGTGTCGGCTCACTGGAAGACACCATGCGGATTGATGGTGTTCACCAGGACAAAAGATTAACCATAAAGGGAAACGAAAGGTCATGGAATGTTTACGCTAAAATCTCATGACAAACAGACCGCAAAGCGCGGTCTACACTCACCATTTGGTGTAATTACAGTCTCAGCAAGTAAGGCTATTAATAAACATAGTAAATTTTGGATAACAGGAGAAGAGCATGAGCAAAAATTCGATTTATGAAATCAACAACATGCGGGAGCAGTTGCCGTTAGAGGTGTTTCAAGACATACACATACACATACACATAGATGATTGGCGTGCTAGCGGCGGCAATCATGATGATCAGTATGTTTGGCAACAGTTGAGATATGCGGAAAATATAGTGGGGAGGAATCAGGATGAACAGTGAAGAGTTTTATATGAGGAGGACATACATGAATGTACACCCAAGTCTCTTAAAAAACGTCGTAGTTGTGCACGAGGAAACTACATCGAAACGTCAAGAGTTAGAGTTTCCTTCAAATAGTGAAACGATCATAACCGATAGGGACATGTTGTTGGTACAGATTGACCATGCGTTGGATTTGTGGGGACGCAGATCGTTTTATGCAGCTGACCAATGCGTTAAAAGGAACGAAGGTTTTGGTATGACAACTGAAACGAATGCGGCACGGTTGCAGGAGGTAGTGCGTTAGGTCGAATCGATGAAACTATCGTTAAATGACTTGAGATGGCTCATCCAGCAAGCAGAACGAGCGCAGGATGTGGAAATGCTAAATGAATCCCTGTGGAAGAATCAAGAGGAAACTGTCAAGCGGCTTTAAATTATAAACGGGAAAACGCCTGTCTGCGGGAATTGGTAAAGATATTGAAACTACTTGCTACACATTGCGACACTGATGGAAGAACGATACAACCTTACGAAATCATTGATGTAATAAATGAGTTTATGGCAGGTGAAATAAGTGGTCAGCGTTAGGTATGAGCCATTCTACGTATTGTTAGAGGATGCGACAGTCAAGTGGAAGTGGAAAGTGAGCGAGCTGTTCCGTTTCCGGCAGATGTGGAATGCTGGCGCTGATAACAGTGAGCCGCCGAAGGAATTTAAGACGAATAAGCGCAACATTGCGCTCGTTGTGATGGATCAGGCAGAGCGGGGCAAATTGAGCAGCGGCGGTTTGGGTTGTTTGGAAACTAAAAATCGGGGAGTGATCGGAATGGAAAATGTAAATGTGTATCAATTAGAAGTGCAAGCCGTTTATTGCATTATCGATGGAGTATTAAGACATAAAAAAGACAGGATTTCTCCCATCATGGCTGACATTAGTATAACACATAAGGAGGGGTCCTTTGGGTGTTATTCAAGAAGATGTATACGTTAAGAGAGCAGGCAAGTTTGTAAAAGTGAAAAACGCGGTTTATCGAGTGATGGATAAGTTCATAGATGAGTCGGACAAGCCGGGAGAGGGATTCGGGAAGCAAATCTTCAACTGGCAGGATGATAAGCCGTTGTTTTATGAAGTTAGTTATACAAAAAGATTAAAATCAGTCCCTCGAATAGGGACTGACCTCACTTAATTATTCATGTCTTGTATACCAGGGCTGTGCTCATTAGGCATGTCAGGCATAAGTGGGACCGGGAAGCCAGCTGGTGGAGGGGTTACGTTAAGTTCTTCCTTATTTCTACTAGGAGACTGGCCTTGGAAAACTTCACCGATTCTAGTCGGGTCTAATCTGAAATTGAATTGTGCATTATGATAACCTAATTCAACATATTTTCTACATTCAGGATATTTATTAATATCGTAATTCGGGACTGGGAAAAGCTTGCCCCATTCAACGCCTAGAGTTTCCAACGCTTTAGCGAATGCATTTTGATGTGCATTATCTCTGACAATAAGAAACGCTAAAGTTTCACGGAAAGTTTTATTGGAGCTCATTTCATAAATTCGAGTTTTTTGTAAGACGCCAGTTGATTCCAATACTAGGTTATCAAGCAAATCACCAATCAAATTGCCGTGGCTATAAACCCAAGAACCGTTCCAAGGATTTCCTGCGGCGTCAACGGGAAGAGAAGCTTGAGCGCCCATGATGAAATGATGAGGATTTGCGTGTCTTACCGCATCTTCTAGTGGTGCATGATCTCTTCCGCTATTACCTGGTAAATCGGTATCACCAGAGCCATTTAGTAATTGATTGATTGTATTTTGCACAAGCTCAACATGAGCGATTTCTTCCAATAAATACACCGCGGAGTAAATCTCGATATTGTGTGTCTTTTCCGCGGAAATTAGAACTTTGAAAGAAGTACTGCATCATGGTTCTCATTTCTCCATAATGACCTCCTAGAATTTCCTGCAGTACCTTCGCAGCTGCAGGGTCTGGTTGATCGGGAGGAGTGATAGGGTTAATCAATTCTTCTTTGTAGTAATACAAATTTAGCACCTCATTTATTGTTTGTAATACTCAGTATCAGACAAAATGAAAAAAATATTCTTATTTTATAAAAGTCTACTGGAAAAACCGGGGACAACATTTGATTGCAGCATGGCGCTGCGTCATTTGTTGTCCTCTTTTTTATTTCGCAAAAAGGGAGTGAGGTCATATGAAGTGCTGTTTCATTTAAAGAAATACCTGTCCTTTTCATAAAGCTATGTACATCAAGCTTGAATTGAAAAGAGTAAACTTCCTTACTTTTCTTTCTAAATACTCCTTTAACACCATACTTCTCGTAAGACTTCCCCCAATTTCTAATTTGTATATCAACCTTCACGCCATATTTTTTGGCTAATGTCTTATATCTAGAATTACCATCAAGATATTCATGAATAATTATCCTCTTATAATCATTTCTATACTTAGCCATAATAAAACACCCCAAAAGTTAGGTTTTGAAACTCTAACTTTCGGGGTGTACATCATATCCTTAATTGGACTGACCGCTTTTTTCCAATAATAGAGGCATCTTTATTGTTTAAAGCCGTCTTTATAAAAAGGAATAAAAGTAGTTAATTACTTTTTAATTATGTTGAGATGTTAATGTGCATCAGGGAATACTCGTTTCATTGCTTCTGAAAACTCATCAAAGAATCCTTCTACTGGCTCTCCCGCTCTAACTTTTTCCCTATAATCGGTCATTCTTTCGACGAAATCTGGATTAAGGGAAACGTAGACATTCTCGATAGCAGAATTAGAAGATCGGACTTTTTCTGCAACTTTATCCTCCAGCTCTTTTGTCGCTTCTTCCACTGCCTTATCCTTTAAGACAACAGCAACATAAGCGTTATGATCAGTAACCAGTACAGTGGCATTATCCACCTCTGTCAGTTCAGTGATTTTGTCTGCAGCTTCATCAGCAGTCTCTACCTTGGTCTCGTTAGTACTAGGGGAAGTAGCATCTTCGTCAACGGTATCATTTGATGTTTCATTCGTAGTAGTATTTTTTTCAACGGGAGTTGTGTTATCCTTTTTTGTTCCGCAACCCATCACGACCAGTGCAACCAAAAGAACAATCATTAAAAAACTTGTTTTTTTCATTTACTTTCCTCCTTATAGCGTATTCACATCTAGTGTGTCCATATAGAAGATTTTTAATGTGTCTAATACCAATAAAAAATCGTGAACCTTTAATAAGAGTCATGAAATCACTGCATGGATGCTTGAATAGATTTTTCCTCCTATTGCCATCCAGCCAAGCGAACAGCGAAAATTTCACTAAGCGATCCTAAGTAACTTTGTGTTAAAACAAACCTTGACAAACACGCATGGCTAAAACGTTTGTATAGTATCTCGCGATGCTGTATGATACAGTTTGTTAAGTCTAATCAGCAAGTAGCATTCATGGCGGTTCTGAAGATGGATGAAGATTAACTACGACTTTAAAGAGAGGGCAGAAGCGCCCTCTTTTTGACGTTTACATATTGAATTAAGATAGAAGGAAGTGACCGCATGCGGGGTGTGTATATCCATATACCGTTTTGCCAGCAAATTTGCCATTACTGTGATTTCAATAAAGTTTTCTTAAAGAATCAGCCTGTCGATCAATATATTGAATCGATCGGAAAAGAGTTTCAATTGATGAAGGAGGCAGGTCATTCATTTGAACAAGTGGAAACGGTCTTTTTAGGCGGGGGAACACCGACTGCCCTTTCTGTTCTGCAACTCGATCGATTGTTGACAATAGTCGGGCAGTACATTGATGTCCCGTCGTTGCGCGAATTTACGACAGAAGCAAATCCGGATGATCTATCCGAAGCACAACTCTTTATTTTAAAGGAGAAAGGGGTCAATCGTTTATCGATTGGCGTCCAGTCGTTTAATGAACGCTTATTAAAGCAAATCGGTCGAACGCATTCTGTTGAGGATGTGGAACGCGTGATTACTACTGCCCGATCCATTGGTTTCGAAAACATCAGCTTAGATTTAATGTATGGCTTGCCGAACCAAACAGTTTCAGAGTGGCAAGAAACGCTTGACCGGGCCCTAGCTCTCGACTTACCGCATTACTCTGCTTATTCCTTAATCGTCGAACCGAAAACTGTATTCTACAACCGAATGATCAAAGGAAAGTTGCCGTTGCCTGGAGTAGATACCGAAACAGAAATGTTTGAAATGGTCATTGACCTGATGAATGCAGCAAATAGACAACAGTACGAGATCAGTAATTTTGCCATTCCGGGCTATCCTTCGTTTCATAACTTGATTTATTGGGAAAACTCTCACTATGCAGGTATTGGTGCAGGCGCACATGGCTATTTAGGGACGAAACGTTATGCCAACGTAGGTCCGCTAAAACATTATATCGACCATTTGGAAGAGGGGATATTACCTCTTAAAGAAGTACATGAAGTTACAGCAGGCGAATCGATGGAAGAAGAAATGTTTTTAGGTCTGCGAAAAATCGAAGGTGTTTCCATGGAGCATTTCGCACGGAAATACGGGCGACCGATTCAAGAAGTATTCGGACAATCCATTGAAAAGTTGCAGCAGCAAGGCTTACTGCAAATGAAAGAAGATCGTCTCTGTCTGACGAAAAAAGGTGTCTTTCAAGGAAATACGGTATTTGAACAATTTTTACTTGAAGAGTGAGCTTGATTCATTGACAGGTAAAATATAATTTGATAAATTATGAGTAGTATTAGCACTCGAAGTTAATGAGTGCTAACAGGAGTGATGATCATGTTGACAAACAGACAATTGCTCATACTACAATTGACGGTGAAAGATTTCATCGAGTCTGCTCAACCCGTAGGCTCTAGGCAACTGTCAAAGAAACCGGAGGCGCCGTTTAGTTCGGCCACTATCCGGAACGACATGGCGGACCTCGAGGATTTGGGGTTTCTTGAAAAGACTCACACTTCATCCGGAAGAGTGCCTTCTGAAAAAGGGTATCGATTCTTTGTGGATCATTTATTGCAGCCGCAAACTCTAGGCTTGGAAGACAGTCTGCAGCTGCGAACACTGTTTCAGGAAAAAGTAGGGGAATCTGAAGAGCTAATACGTAAGTCTGCAACGATTTTATCGGAGCTGACGAATTACACTTCGATTCTGCTGGGACCTGATACTTCGACGCACGCCGTCAAAAAGTTTTCAATTGTTCCTTTGGATCAAAAGAAGGCAGTCGCCATTATCGTTACAGATAATGGTCATGTGGAAAATCGGATCTTTGATGTTCCAGAAGGATTGACTGCTTCAGAAATTGAAAAGACGGTCAATATTTTAAATGAACGCCTAATAGGCACCTCGCTTGTACAGCTGCAGCAAAAGCTGTTACAGGAAGCAAAGCATGTTTTTGAACAACATATTCATCATGCCGAGAAACTCTTCAGCTCGCTGCAGCAAGCGGTTGCGGTAGAACCCGAAGAACGTCTTTATTTCGGTGGAAAAATGAATATGTGGAAGCAACCGGAATTCCATGACTTTCAAAAAATGAAGTCCTTCTTTGAGCTGATTGAAAAAGGCAATCCTGCCATGGCTATTTTTCAGAAGAACGAACAAGGTATTCAAGTTCGAATCGGTTCTGAGAACAAAGTGATCGACATGGAAGATTACAGTGTTATCACATCCACATACTCTGCAGGTGAGAATATGGAAGGTTCCATTGCAATTATCGGTCCGAAACGAATGGATTATGGAAGAGTGATCACGCTGCTCGATATTTTAAGCAGTGATTTATCTTCTGCACTTCATAGATTGACGATCGGACAAGACGCAGATAGGAGGCAAGACACGTGACTGAAAAAGAAGAACTCAATGAAAATGAACAACTTGAGAATGGTTCTGAAGAAGAACAAGATGCAGAACATACGACAGATCAGCCAGAAGAACAAGCTGAAGAAGTCACTGAAGAAGACGAACTAAAGAAAAAAATAGATGAATTGACAAAAGCCCTTGAGGAAGAAGAGGGTAAGAAATTGCGTGTATTGGCAGATATGGAAAACGTAAAAAGACGAGCTTCCCTCGACTATCAAGCGTTGCAGACCTATCGTGCACAAAATGTGATGGTCAATATTTTGCCTGTATTGGATAATTTCGAACGCGCTCTATCTGTTGAGGCAACAGAAACAGAAAGTCAGTCGATTTTGACGGGCATGGATATGGTCTACCGCTCATTGGTCGAAGCATTGAAATCCGAAGGTCTGGAAGAAATCGAAGCAATTGATCAGGAGTTTGATCCGAATTTCCATCAAGCAGTTATGACAGGAAATGATGAAGAGAAAGCTTCCGGCATTGTTTTGGAAGAACTTCAAAAAGGGTATAAGCTGAAAGAACGTGTGCTGCGTCCATCCATGGTCAAAGTAAACGAATAAAAACAGACAAAACTAACTTGCGAATAATTAGGAGGCAAATTGAACATGAGTAAAATTATTGGTATTGACTTAGGTACAACAAACTCAGTAGTAGCGGTATATGAAGGCGGAGAAGCGAAAGTTATCCCAAATCCTGAAGGTAACCGTACAACTCCTTCAGTTGTAGCATTCAAAAATGGAGAGCGCCAAGTAGGGGAAGTTGCAAAGCGCCAATCCATCACGAATCCGAATACGATTATGTCCGTGAAAAGACATATGGGAACGGACTTCAAAGTAAAAGTAGAAGACAATGAATATACACCTCAAGAAGTTTCAGCTATGATCCTTCAATATATGAAAGGTTATGCGGAAGACTATCTAGGTGAAAAAGTAACGAAAGCGGTAATTACCGTACCGGCTTACTTTAACGATGCACAGCGTCAAGCTACGAAAGATGCAGGCACAATCGCTGGTCTTGAAGTAGAACGTATCATCAACGAGCCGACAGCAGCGGCACTTGCATACGGTATGGATCAGACGGATGAAGACCAAACGATCCTTGTGTACGACTTAGGTGGCGGTACATTTGACGTTTCTATCCTAGAACTTGGTGACGGTGTATTCCAAGTACGTTCTACAGCGGGTGACAATAAGCTCGGCGGTGACGACTTCGACGACATCATCATCGATTATCTTGTACAAGAATTCCGTAAAGAAAATGCAATCGATCTATCAAAAGATAAAATGGCAATGCAGCGCTTGAAAGATGCAGCTGAGAAAGCGAAGAAAGATTTGTCGGGTGTAACTTCCACTCAGATTTCCTTGCCGTTCATCACTGCTGGAGAGGCTGGTCCACTTCACTTAGAAATCACGTTAACACGTGCTAAGTTCGATGAGTTGACAGCAGATTTAGTAGAGCGTTCCATGGTGCCGACTCGTCAGGCGCTTAAAGATGCTGAACTGTCTCCGTCTGAAATCGATCGTGTTATCCTAGTTGGTGGTTCTACTCGAATTCCAGCTGTACAAGAAGCGATCAAAAAAGCGACTGGGAAAGAGCCGTTTAAAGGCGTTAACCCGGATGAAGTCGTTGCAATGGGTGCAGCAGTTCAAGGTTCGATCTTGACAGGAGACGTAAAAGATGTTGTATTGCTTGACGTTACACCTCTTTCTCTAGGTATCGAAACAATGGGCTCGGTCTTCACGAAATTGATTGAGCGTAACACTACGATCCCGACTAGTAAGTCACAAGTGTTCTCCACTGCAGCGGATAATCAGCCAGCAGTAGACATTCATGTATTGCAAGGTGAGCGTCCAATGGCAACTGACAATAAAACGTTAGGTCGTTTCCAATTGACGGATATTCCACCGGCACCACGCGGTGTACCGCAAATCGAAGTAACATTCGACATCGATAAAAACGGTATCGTTAACGTAAAAGCGAAAGATCTAGGAACACAGAAAGAACAAAACATTACGATCCAATCCTCTTCAGGTCTCTCTGATGAAGAAATCGATCAAATGGTAAAAGACGCAGAAGCACACGCTGAAGATGATAAGAAGCGTAAAGAAGAAGCAGATTTGCGCAACGAAGCAGATCAGCTAGTCTTCATGGCTGAAAAGACACTAAAAGATCTTGAAGGCAAAGTAGATGAAGCTGAAGTGAAAAGCGCAGAAGAAGCATTAGAAGAGTTGAAAACTGCAAATGAATCTGGAGATCTTGATCAGATCCGCGAGAAGAAAGAAAAACTCGACGAACTGGTACAAGCGCTTTCCGTCAAGCTTTATGAACAAGCTGCAGCAGAAGCTCAAGCTGCTCAAGGTGATGGGCAACCAGGTGAAGCAGACGATAATGTAGTCGATGCAGATTTTGAAGAAGTAGACGACAAAGACACGAAATAATTGAATTGAAATAGATGTTGACGGAAAAGTCAAAGTCCGAAATTCCGGCTTTGACTTTTTCGTCTGTTATCATAACAAAAATCATTTCAACATGTTACAATGGACCACAGGTAAAATGCGATGAGGGGTGCAGTGAATGAGTAAACGAGATTATTACGACGTGTTGGGGGTCTCTAAGTCCGCCACAAAGGAAGAGATCCGCAAAGCGTATCGGAAGCTTTCCAAACAATACCATCCAGATTTGAACAAAGAAGCGGATGCTGAAGTGAAATTTAAGGAAGTAACGGAAGCATTTGAAGTGCTAAGCGATGAAAACAAACGTGCCAGCTATGACCAATATGGTCATGAAGGTCCGAGCCAAGGATTTGGCGGTTTTGGCGGCGGCGGTGCTGAAGGCTTCGGTTTCGAAGATATTTTCAGTACATTTTTTGGCGGCAGTGCGAGAAGAAGAGATCCAAACGCTCCTCAAAAAGGAAATGACCTTCAATATACGATGACAGTGGATTTCATGGATGCCATCTTCGGCAAAAAGACTGAAATCGAAATTCCACGTGAAGAAGTGTGTGACACATGCGACGGAACAGGTGCCAAAAAAGGTACAAGTGTCAAAACATGTACAGAATGTAATGGTTCCGGCGAAATTTCAGTGGCGCAAAATACTCCGTTTGGCCAAGTAGTGAACCGCAGAACATGCTCCACTTGTCAAGGAACAGGAAAGATCATTCCTGAAAAATGTGAAACATGTCACGGTAAAGGCCGAGTCACTAAAAAGAAGATTATTGAAGTTTCAATTCCGGCAGGAGTGGACCAAGGCCAGCGTTTACGCGTAGGAGGTCAAGGTGAGGCAGGAATTAACGGAGGACCTCCAGGAGATTTATATATCGTCTTTAACGTCCGTCCACACAAACGTTTTATCCGTGAGGAAGACGATATTATCCTAGAATTGTCCTTAACATTCCCGCAAGCTTCACTCGGCGATGAACTCGAAGTTCCAACCGTACATGGGAAAGTAAAGTTGAAAATCCCGGCTGGTACTCAAAACGGCACGACTTTCCGTTTGCGCGGTAAAGGGGTACCGAACGTACACGGACATGGAGTAGGGGATCAGCACGTCATCGTCAAAGTAATTACTCCGAAAAAGATGACAGAAAAACAAAAAGAGTTGCTGAGAGAATTTGCCTCAATTGAAGGCGAAACACCTGATGAATACTCCAGCTCATTCTTCGACAAAATCAAACGTACTTTCAAAGGCGAATGAAAGGATTGAAAAACTGTGAAATGGTCAGAAGTCTCCGTCCATACCACGCATGAAGCAACCGAAGCCGTGGCCAATATACTGCATGAAGCGGGAGCTAGTGGTGTCATCATAGAAGATTCCACAGAGCCGGATAAAGAACGGATAAACCAATACGGTGAACTCTATGCGCTGGATAAACAAGATTTTCCGGGTGAAGGTGTCATCATCAAAGCCTATTTGCCGGTTAATAGTTTCATCAATGAAACGGTTCAGGAATTAGAATTAGAAATCGAGGGGCTCCGTCAATTTTCTCTCGATCCAGGGCGCTTCACAATTGGAATTACAGAGGTCGACGAAGAAGATTGGGCAAACTCTTGGAAACAGTATTATCATCCGGTAAAAATCTCCAAGCGTTTTACAATTGTGCCTACTTGGGAAGACTATACACCGGTGGAAACGGATGAATTAATCATTGAACTTGATCCGGGGATGGCGTTTGGTACAGGAACTCATCCGACAACAGTTCTTTGCCTGCAGGCACTCGAGAAGTATTTGCTGCCTGATCAAAGTATTGTAGATGTCGGAACAGGCTCGGGCGTTCTGGCGATTGGTGCCGCTCTTCTCGGTGCGAAACATATTACTGCGCTGGATTTAGACGAAGTTGCTGTCCGGGCGGCGCAGGAAAATGTTTCATACAACCATGTGGATGATCGGATTACAGTTTTGGAAGCGAATTTGCTGGATGCGATAGAAGAGCCGCCTGACTTGATTATCGCGAATATACTTGCGGATGTCATCATGTCCTTTTCGAAAGATGCATTTAAGCTGATTAAGCCGGGCGGGCTATTCATCACATCCGGGATCATCCTTCAGAAACGTGATGAAGTACGTGAAGATTTGATCGCGCAAGGTTTTGAAATTGTCGAGACGGTGCTCATGGAAGATTGGGTAGCAATTATTGCGCGCAAAGGGCGTGGATAATTTTGCAACGTTATTTTCTTGAAAAGCCTTTCGATGGAGAACAGCGGGTAGCGATCAGCGGAGACGATCATAAGCATATCGTTAAGGTTATGCGAATGACATCCGGTGAACAGTTACTGACAGTATATAACGGAGTCGTCTCATTGGCGTCTATTGAAGAGATTCTTGATGATGAAGTCATCGTATCTCAGCAAGAGGAACTCGATCAAAACAATGAGATGCCTATACATGTCACGATCGCCTGCGGTCTTCCAAAAGGCGATAAACTGGACTTGATCACGCAAAAAGGGACGGAGCTTGGTATGAAGCGTTTAATTCCTTTGGCGGCTAGTCGATCAGTCGTTAAATGGGACCTTAAAAAAAGCGATAAGCGAGTGGAACGTCTCCAAAAGATTGCAAAAGAAGCGGCGGAGCAATGCCACCGTAATCACATACCCGAGATTCTCCCAGTCCAATCTATTAAGCAACTTGCAGAATATGCGGCTTCCTTTGACGTCAAACTTTTCGCTGATGAAGAGGATGCAAAGAGCGAAGTGCCGCATAAGATTGCAGATCGGCTGAAAAACGTGTATCATAAACAATCGATATTGGTCGTTTTTGGACCCGAAGGCGGCTTAGCCAGGGAAGAAGCGCATTTTTTGAAAGATGCGGGATTCCTTCCGATGGCACTCGGGCCTCGAATCTTACGGACGGAAACGGCCCCTTTATATTTATTGTCCGCTATGTCTTATGAATTTGAATGAAAGAGGTGAGCGACTGATGTCTTCGGTTGCTTTTCATACGTTAGGCTGCAAAGTGAATCATTACGAAACAGAAGCGATTTGGCAGCTGTTTCAGGAGGCAGGCTATGGTCGGGTTGAATTTGAAAAAAACTCAGACGTCTATGTGATCAACACATGTACGGTAACGAATACAGGAGATAAAAAAAGTCGCCAAGTCATACGTCGTGCGATCCGTCAAAATCCGGACGCAGTAATTTGTGTGACAGGCTGTTATGCACAAACTTCTCCTGCTGAAATTATGGCGATAGCTGGCGTGGACATCGTGGTAGGCACGCAAGACCGCACGAAGCTTTTGGGGCTGATTGAACAATTCCGTGAAGAACGGCAGCCGATAAATGCTGTGCGGAATATTATGAAGAACCGTGTCTACGAAGAACTGGATGTACCTTCATTCACGGACCGTACACGCGCTTCATTGAAAATCCAAGAAGGCTGCAACAACTTCTGTACGTTCTGTATCATCCCTTGGGCAAGAGGCTTGATGCGCTCACGTGACCCGCAAGAAGTCATACACCAAGCGCAGCAGCTTGTTGATGCAGGCTACTTGGAGATCGTCTTGACGGGGATTCATACAGGCGGCTATGGTGAAGATTTGAAAGACTATAATCTTGCACGCCTATTGCGGGATCTTGAGAAGAACGTTAAAGGACTCAAACGTCTTCGAATCAGTTCAATCGAAGCGAGCCAATTGACTGACGAAGTAATTGATGTATTGAGAGAATCCAAAATTATCGTCCGTCACTTGCATATTCCAATCCAGTCAGGTTCCAATACAGTCCTGAAACGAATGCGCCGTAAGTATACGATGGAGTTCTTTTCTGAACGTCTCGTCCGCTTGAACGAAGCATTACCGCAGCTTGCGATTACATCAGATGTCATCGTCGGTTTCCCGGGCGAAACGGAAGAGGAATTTATGGAGACATATAATTTCATCCGTGATCATAAATTCTCTGAACTGCATGTGTTCCCTTATTCTAAGCGAACAGGTACACCGGCAGCTCGTATGGAAGATCAAATTGATGAAGGCGTTAAAAACGAGCGTGTACATCGTTTGATTACATTGAACGATCAACTGGCAAAAGACTATGCGGCTCGATTTGAAGGCGAAGTGCTGGAAGTCATCCCGGAAGAGCGCTATAAACTAGACCCTGAAAAAAACTTGTTTGAAGGCTATACAGACAACTATTTGAAAGTGGTCTTGCCGGCAGATGAAACGATGGTCGGCCAAATTGTCCGAGTGAAATTAACGAAAGCCGGGTATCCTTACAATGAAGGCCAGCCGGTACGAATTATTGAAGATCAAGAAATCTTGATCTGATGAAGGCCACCTGTATGGGTGGTCTTTTTCGTGCAAGCAAAATGAAGCTTTGCTATACTAAAAGAAAAGATGTTAAAAAAGGAGCGCTTTCAGTGACGAAAAATTATGCCGCGTATATTGATCATACGCTATTGAAGGCAGATGCTACAAAGCAACAAGTAATTGAGTTATGTGAAGAAGCGAAAAAGTACGAATTCGCTTCTGTTTGTATCAACCCGACATGGGTTAAGACAGCTGCGGAAGCATTAGAGAATACAAATGTCAAAGTTTGTACCGTGATCGGCTTTCCTTTAGGTGCCAGTACGACGGAAACAAAAATCTTCGAAACGAAAGATGCCATCGCAAACGGAGCAGGAGAAATTGATATGGTATTGAACGTCGGTGCTCTTCACAGCGGGTTAATTGAATATGTTCAAAAGGATATAGAAGGTGTTGTTGAAGCGGCAAAAGGAAAAGCGATTGTAAAAGTAATCTTGGAAACGTCATTGCTGGACGCTATGCAAAAACGTACGGCCTGCGAACTGTCAGTACTTGCAGGTGCAGACTTCGTAAAAACTTCCACAGGTTTCTCAACAGGAGGCGCTACTTCTGAAGATGTCAAGCTGATGCGCTCCGTAGTAGGACCGAAAATCGGTGTTAAAGCATCTGGCGGTGTCCGCAGCATCGAAGACGTCAACAAAATGATCGAAGCGGGAGCCACTCGCATCGGAGCAAGTTCAGGCGTCGCAATAATGGAAGGTCTCGAATCTACATCGGACTATTGATCTCAAGAGTGCAAAGCGCAGTCTAGTCTCGACAGGCACTTGTTTGAAATTGGCAGCCAGCGGTAGAAATTCTTATTAATATTCTAATAGTTTTTTATTGACCGATCGGAAATTTTACGTTATAATTTTCTAGTACATGGCAAACAGCTATGTTTCGAAGTGTGCTCGGAGGGAGGGACAAGAGATATGACTAAGACAGTCGTTCGCAAAAATGAATCACTTGAAGACGCTCTTCGCCGCTTCAAACGTACTGTATCCAAAAGTGGTACAATACAAGAGGTAAGAAAGCGCGAGTTCTATGAAAAGCCAAGTGTGAAACGTAAAAAGAAATCAGAAGCTGCTCGTAAGCGTAAATTCTAATTTCTGCCTACATTGAATTTTGAGATTAACTATTAATGTAATTTCGTATAAACCGAAAATCCATCAAAGGATTTTCGGTTTATTTTATTTTTACTCAGCGGGTGCCTTCCGCTCTATAAGCGGCGAGATGAGTGTGGCTTTTTCTTTGTTCAACGGGTGTTTGAAAACTCGCTGAACAATAGAAGTACGCAGGCTAGGATCGCCACAACTTGTGGCAACACCTGCATGACCTACTTCCTGTAGTCCTAAGCCTCCGGCGGATGTCACAAATTTTGAGATGATCTTTAAAAGATGAAGTTAGACAAAAGTCGCCGCTTCCTGCGGCAAAGGGTAACTGACCTGCGTCATGCCGGCCTAAGCTCGATACAAAATCTGGACACAATTACGCCTAGGCGTAATTGATATATTTTTTTTCGATAAAATGAAACCAAAAACGTTTTCAAACGTAAATAGTTAGTATAATAGGCAGTAGAGAGAGGTGAGAAAACAATGACTAAAATGATTAGGTCTATTTTTCTGCTCATTTTATTCATCGGAACAATCGCTTTGCCTTTTATACACACGGCGGATGCAGCTGAAAAGAAAGTATATCGGGTGCCGCTCCATCAAGAGGTAGAGAAGGGACTGCATGCATTCCTGCAACGTTCATTTAAAGAAGCGGCTGACGAAGGTGCAGAGACGATTGTATTGGATATAGATACTCCCGGCGGATTTGTGGATGCTGCGGATCAAATCGCGAAGCTGATGACATCGACTGACGCCAAAATCGTCGCATTCATTAATGATCGGGCATTATCAGCAGGTGCGTTCTTGGCACTCTATGCGGATGAAATCTACATGACGCCAAATGGTTCCATAGGTGCTGCTCAAGTCATCGATGGATCCGGTAATGCAGCAGAAACGAAAGCCAACAGTTACTGGCTTGCACAAATGAAAAATGCTGCACAGCATTCGAAACGTGATAAGGATTATGCACTGGCGATGGCCAATCCGGAAATTGACATGCCGGAGCTTCGTGCCCCTAAAGGTGAACTGTTGACACTCACTGCAGACGAAGCCGAGAAAGTAGGTTATAGTGAGGGGACGGTTGCAACATTTGATGAATTGTTGCAGAAGCTGGACTTGGAAGAGGCAACAGTCATTTCTACGACAGAAACATTTTCGGAAAAAGCGGCTCGGTTCATTACGAATCCGATAGTTGTCCCGATTTTACTTTCTGTTGCGAGTCTTGGACTGATTGTGGAATTGTACTCACCAGGCTTTGGTGTACCGGGAAGTATGGGGCTGACTGCCTTATTCTTATTTTTCTACGGTCATACAGTGGCTGGTCTGGCGGGTTATGAGACCTTGATCTTGTTCCTTTTGGGTGTAGGACTCATCATCGCCGAATTTTTTATTGCAGGTGGGATAGCGGGAATCTTCGGAGTCTTGGCTATCATAGGAAGTATTTTGCTGGCAGGCACAAACTTGGCATTCATGGCGGTTTCAGTGCTGATTGCGATGGCCGTGGCGAGTATAGGAGCGGTGGTTATTATGAAATTCTTCGGAAAAAAACTTCATCTGTTGAATAAAATCATTCTAATGGATACGATGGATACGGAAAACGGTTATGTATCCAACGAGAACCGTACGGATCTATTGCAAAAAGTTGCGACAACGCTTACACCTCTTCGTCCATCCGGTGTCGCTGATTTAGACGGCGAGCGGATTGATGTTGTATCAGAAGGGCGCTATATTGATCGTAATAAAGAAGTAGTGATCGTGGCGGTGGAAGGCTTCAGAATCGTTGTTAGAGAAAAGAAGAATGAGGAGGAACAAGGCTTATGATGGGACTAGGAACAATAGGACTGGTAGCAGCAGTCTTTATCATCATTATCGTATTAGCGATATTCTTTACGTTTGTTCCTGTGACGCTATGGATTTCCGCCATGGCGGCAGGAGTACGAGTAAGTATTTTCACATTAATTGGGATGCGTTTGCGTCGAGTAATCCCGAGCAGAGTCGTTAACCCGCTGATCAAAGCACATAAAGCGGGGTTGACTGTAACGATTAATCAACTGGAAAGCCATTACTTGGCGGGTGGTAACGTAGACCGTGTCGTGAATGCATTAATCGCAGCACAACGAGCGAATATCGCGCTGACATTTGAAAGAGCACAAGCGATTGACTTGGCAGGACGAGATGTGTTGGAAGCAGTCCAAATGTCCGTTAACCCAAAAGTTATTGAAACACCATTCATTGCAGGTGTTGCGATGAACGGTATTGAAGTGAAGGCGAAAGCACGGATTACGGTTCGTGCCAATATTGATCGACTCGTCGGGGGCGCCGGTGAAGAAACGGTTGTTGCCCGTGTCGGCGAAGGGATTGTCAGTACGATTGGTTCTTCCGTCAACCATGCCAAAGTGCTGGAAAATCCAGACATGATTTCTCAGACGGTCCTTACGAAAGGGTTGGATTCCGGAACTGCTTTCGAAATCTTATCCATTGATATTGCGGACGTAGATATCGGTAAAAATATCGGTGCCGAACTTCAAACGGAACAAGCAATGGCAGATAAAAATATCGCCCAAGCGAAAGCTGAAGAACGTCGTGCGATGGCTGTTGCCAATGAGCAAGAGATGAAGGCGAAAACCCAGGAGATGCGCGCGAAAGTGGTGGGTGCGGAATCCGAAGTGCCTTTGGCAATGGCGGAAGCACTGCGTTCAGGAAACATTGGTATTATGGATTATATGAACTACAAGAACATCCAAGCCGATACAGGCATGCGTGACTCCATCAGCAAAGTTGGCGGAGACCAGCAGCCACCGCAACAGAAGAAAGACTAAAGTAAAACAATGAATTCCCGGGAAGGGGATGCATAATGGAACAGCTCATTATTTTGGTAATCATGGCGGCGTTAGGCTCCCTGTTCAGTAAAAAGAAAGAAAAGCCTGAACCGAAGCAAAAGCCTAGCGAGCAAAAACCTGTTCATACGCAGACAGTATATGAGCCGGCGAGAAAGGAACCGCAGCGCGCGAATGCGGAACCGACGAATAAGCCGCGCACATTGAAAGATCTATCAAAAGGTCTTTTCGAAGATATCCAGAAAGAGTTCAAAGAGTTGCAGCAAGAAACTCAGCAACCAGAAGCTCCACAGAAGACTCAGGCGCCGCAAACGGAAATCTTCTACCCGGAGCCTAAGGTTGAAAACAAACGTCCTGAACGAGCTGCAAAGCCGGTTTCTGCACCGAGATCTGAACGTCAATCCGGAAGAGGAAGACTCCAGACGGAACGGCAATCGGTCATTCAGGAAGACCAACGTATCTTACAAGAAGATTTAATTCCGACAACTCCGCAACAGGTTCTGCAGGGAATTGTGTATTCGGAAATTTTAGGACCACCGAAAGCAAAACGGTAATCATGCGACCCCCATCTCCGTCATATGTTGAGATAGGGGGTTTTTTCGTGAAAAAATTATTCGCACTTCATCCATCTATTATTTTAGATGAATTCAATTCATTACGGATTACGGGCTTCTACCAATTGAAGGCGTTAAGCGAACAATCCGTGTCCTTTCAAACCGACGACTTTTTTTTAACGATCCAAGGTGAAGAAGTGACTGTACTTGCATTAACTGAACAAAATGCCCATATTTCCATCATAGAGCTGAAAGATTTATCAATTCGATATAAACCCAATGAGGGGCCGATGTATGAGTCCTAAACGTTTTAAGGTTCAATTGACTGCAGTTGGTGGAACATCTTCATTCCTTGGAAAATTGCAAGTAGAGCAAGTCAAAATAAAAAATTTGTATGTGGCAGGACGTTCCGTGTATTTTGAAACAGACAGTAAAGGGATTCAAACGATTCGTCGTTTCAGAAAAAAGTATCATGTGAAAGTGAAAGTTTCACATATAGGAAACGACACCGTCAATTATCGGCTTTTCTCATCTTTTCTATTTATCATCGGGTGTATGCTACCCCTCTGTGCTTCCTTGTTTTTGTGGAACATTGAAGTCGAGAGTGAGGTTCCTGAATTAGCTGAACGCATGGAGCTGAAAATGGAAAAAGCGAATATTAGGGTTCCATCTCTTCTCTCCAAGTTACCTGAAGAGGATGAGATTCGCCGACTGCTCATGCAAGACGAGTCTTCCTTGTCGTGGATACGCTTTAAGAAAATGGGGACTTCTTTAATTGTTTCACCTATGTTGGCTCCGTTATCTGCTGAAGTGAAAGAAGATAAAAAAGAAAAACCATCTCATTTAGTAGCTAAAACAGGAGGGGTGATCACTCACTTTGCGTTGACGAGAGGTGAGCGTGCGAGTATTGTTCACCAAACTGTAAAAAAGGGAGATATGCTCGCTACAGGTATTCTGGAACAAGGAGAAAAGACGACTGTTGTAGGGGCGGATGGAGAAGTTTTTGCGGATTATTGGTTAGAATATCATTTTGAATTACCGCGAACCGTCAAGTATTCAACGCAAGGCGAAGAACAAGTCAATATTAATTGGAGAACTCCATGGCTTGAAAGTAAAGAAGGGGTTTTTCGTTTCAGAAACCCAATACTTTTCAAAGAGTCACGAGAGGATCCGATTCATACTGTCCGTTTAGAAAAAGGAATGGAGGAGACCGTTATTCTTCCGCTTTTGAAGCACGATCTATTATCAAAGAAGACGAATGAACTTGTAATTAAAGAGGAAAACATTTTACATGTATCGTTCACTAATGATAAAGTTAGTGGGACTCTTTTATTTTTGATTAATGAAAACATTGCTGAAAAACGACCGATAACTCAAGGAGACTGAATATATTGAGCGAACAAATCATTCAACTGCATATTGAAGAACCGAATGAAGCGATTATGCTTCTTGGAATTTCCGATCAAAATATGAATTTAATTGAAGAAGAATTGAATATCTCCATTAGAACAAGAGGAGAAACAATATCGATCAGCGGGGAAATCGAGCAAAGTGAAGCAGCGAAAGCACTGCTGGAACAGTTATTGAAAGTGATTCGTAAAGGCATCAACATCAATTTGCGTGATGTTGCCACTGCGATTGAAATGGCGAAAAACGGTACAATTGAATATTTCTCATCTTTATATGATGAGGAAATCGCACGCAATACTAAAGGTAAAGTGATTCGTGCGAAAACAATTGGCCAACGGGAGTATGTGCAATCGATCCGCTCAAGAGACCTGGTTTTCTGTATTGGCCCGGCTGGAACGGGGAAGACCTATCTTGCAGTCGTCATGGCAGTGCAGGCAATGAAAACAGGCTCAGTGAAACGTATTATTCTGACTCGTCCTGCCGTAGAAGCAGGAGAAAGCCTAGGTTTCCTACCAGGAGATTTAAAAGAAAAAGTGGACCCATACTTACGGCCACTGTACGATGCACTCCACGATATACTGGGGGCAGAGCATACAGAGCGTCTAATTGAGCGAGGCGTGATTGAGATCGCTCCGCTGGCTTATATGCGAGGCAGGACACTCGATGACGCATTCGTTATTTTGGATGAAGCTCAAAATACCACAAAAGCGCAAATGAAAATGTTTTTGACTCGTCTCGGTTTTGGTTCGAAGATGGTGATTACCGGAGATAAAACACAGATTGACCTGCCGCGCGGCGTGGACTCTGGCTTAAATGTAGCGGAACACATATTGAAGAAAGTACAAGACATCGAATTCATTTACTTGGAACAAGGGGATGTTGTACGGCATCCGATTGTAGCAAAAATCATTGATGCATATGACAAAGAACAGAAATCGAACTGATGACTGCTGAATAGCCCTCAAGCCTTTATACTAAAGGCTTGAGGGTTTTCGGTTTATAGTACGGATTGTTTAAGCGACTGCTAAAAAGTAAAGAAAAGTTCATTTGAATTTCTATTCACAGGCTCTCGTAAAGACCAGGATAGCTTGAAATACTTCTAAATTGAGATTTGAATAATGAATAAAGCTAAGCAACCAATAGTTAATCTCATCCTCAGATTTTCAGTGTCAGGAAAATAAATGCAGTTTGACCCTCTAATAAGGTATAATGGCTAACATAGCTGTATTTACTAGTAAAACGTATGATTTTCATTATCGGTCTCCATTCATTAAGCGATCTAAGTCATCCAGTAAATGACTGCTTTTTTATGAATTAAATATATATATACATAAGGCAAGGCGGCAAAAATTGTCGAGGGGGGCAAGAAATTTGGCGGACTTAAAGGGGTTATTTTCACAAATGAGGAAGGTGAAGTTTACATTCCTATTGCTCGTTGTCATTAGTCTTTCCAGTATCCTTTTATTCGTATTGATGTATGGCAACAGTACAAATGAAACCTATGAAATCTCAGCATATGAGATCTCTCCAAAAACGATACGATCGCCTAAGACGATTGAAGATACTGAGAAAACCGAACTTGAACGTGTTCGAGCGGAGCAAGCGGTCCCGGCGTCCTATCGTTTTTCAGAAGATATCATGAAAAATAGACAAGCTATCATCAGCTCGATATTCACAGCTGTCAGTGAAGTGAAAATGGAAGAAAACAAAGAGACTGATATGACGGCCGGTAAGAAACTGAAACTACTCAGGGGAAAGTTGGAAGGATTGGAGAAAGAACAATCTTTTTTACGCTTATCAGATGACCAATTGAAACAATTATTGGCATCCGATCAGACTGAAATAGACAATCTGCATGAACAACTGCTAACGATTATTGGTGAAGAGCTGTCCAAACCTTTCAAGTCTGATCAATTATCCACTCATCGATATGAAGTGGAAAGACAGATTCGTCAATCCAGTACATTACCAAGTGGATTACTGGACGTGGCGTTATCCTTAGGTCGAACGGCTGTCGTAGAAACAGAAGTGATAGATGAAGAACTGACTGAAAAAAATAAAGCCGATGCGCGTGAGTCGATTGAGCCGATTCGTATTCTTCAAGGACAAGTCATTGTACGCGAAGGGCAGCTGATTGATCGTGATATTTATCAACAATTGAAATTATCAGGTGTCCTGACGAATCAGTCATCCATTAAACCAATCTTAGGGATTGGGTTATTCGTACTCTTTATCTCTAGTCTGATAGGGATTCATTTCTCTACATGGTCAGAAAATAATCAGTTCAAAAAGAAAGCTGTATTGATGTTTTACGTCATAATTTTCGCAGTTGTTGTCCTCATGAAGATCATCAGTTATATTGATCATGAATTTGACGTGCAAATTGCGTTTTTATTTCCGACTGCGCTGGCGCCTATGTTGATCAAGCTGCTGATTAATGAGCGAACGGCCATACTATCTGTAATTATTACCGCAGCAACCGCAGGCATTATGCTGCAGGAAGGCATTGCCGCCATCTTGCAGATGGAAGTCGCTTTGTATATTTTATTTGGTGGGATCGTCAGCATATATGTTCTCAGCGCACACGGCAGGCGCTCAACGATTTTACAATCGAGTCTTGCAGTCGCGGCTTCTAACACGATCTTCATCATATTTTATCTGTTAATGACACAAACTAGTTATACATTACCGGAGCTGACTTTTTATGCAGTTGCAGCGATTTCATCAGGAGTACTGTCAGGTGCGTTGACGATCGGACTATTGCCGTTTTTCGAATCTGGCTTTCAATTGCTTTCCAACATGCGGTTGGTCGAGTTGTCGAATCCAAACCATCCGTTACTGAAGAAAATTTTAGTGGAGACGCCAGGAACATATCACCATAGTGTGATGGTCGCGAATTTGGCAGACGCTGCGTGTGAGTCGATAGGAGCGAATGGCTTGCTTGCACGCGTAGGGAGTTATTATCATGATATCGGGAAAACGGTTCACCCTGGTTTCTTTATTGAAAATCAGCATGCCGGACAGAATTTACATGATTCCCTGCCACCTGAGAAAAGTCGTGATATGATTATAGCTCACGCTGAAGATGGTGCGAAAATATTGGAGAAGCATCATATGCCTGCAGAGTTAATAGCGATTGCCAGGCAGCACCACGGAACAAGCTTACTGAAGTTTTTCTATGTAAAAGCGAAAGAACAAGGTTCAGATGTGGCGGAGGATCAATTCAGATATCCGGGTCCAAAGCCGCAAACGAAGGAAATCGCTGTTATTATGATTGCGGATAGTGTAGAAGCAGCGGTACGTTCCATGAAAGAGCCGACACCCGATAAGATTGCGGTACTCGTCGAAGCGATCGTTCGGTCAAAAGTTGAAGATGATCAATTTGAAGAATGCGATTTATCGATGAAAGAAATCAAACAGGTGAAAAAAGTGATATGTGAGACTTTGAATGGAATTTTCCATAATCGAATCGAATATCCGGATTAAAAAAGGAGTATGGGCAATGATAGACTTTTATTTTCAAGATGATACAGATGCAGTTGACGAAACGTCGGAAGTGTTAATTACCGATCTATTGAATCACGCAGCGAAAATGGAAGATTTGGAAGGTTTATACGAGCTTTCAATCACTTTTATGGATGATGATGCGATCCAAGCAGTAAATGCAGAATTTCGAGGCAAGGATAAACCGACCGATGTCATTTCATTTGCCTTAGAAGAACTGTCTGAAGGGGAAGTGGCGATCGTACATGAAGGAGATATGCCAGTTGTGCTTGGTGATATCATCATCTCTATTGAAACGGCGCAACGCCAAGCGGTTGAATACAATCATACCTTTCAACGAGAATTAGGGTTTTTGGCGTTACATGGATTTCTTCATTTACTCGGATATGATCACATTGAAGAGGATGATGAAAAAGAGATGTTCGGAAGACAAACAGAAATCTTAACTTCTTTTGGCTTGGAGCGACAGTGATCAGATGAAAAGATTTTTCAAATCTTTTGTCTATGCGTGGGAAGGGATGAGAGACGGTTTCGTCAATGGACGCAACATGAAATCTCATGCCCTGTCAGCCATCATCGTCATCCTTGCTGGCTGGTTCACTGTTCTTTCTATGACCGAATGGCTGATTGTTCTTTTATTGATCAGCGGAATGCTGGCATTGGAATTGATGAATACTGCTGTTGAGTACGTCGTAGATCTCGTAACAAAGGAATACCATCCACTAGCAAAAAAGGCCAAAGATATCGCGGCTGGGTCGGTACTGATTTTCGCTATCGCCAGTGCAGTCATTGGCTGTTTGATCTTTTTTCCGAAATGGTTTGGCTGAATCAAATGAACTGGAGTGAACTAGATGAAATTTGAACAACTGAAAAACGAAGCAGAATCAGCAATGAAAACTGCATATGTCCCGTACTCTAAGTTTCCGGTGGGTGCTGCCTTAGAAACAGAAGACGGTACGATTTTCCGAGGATGTAATATCGAAAACTCTGCTTACGGACTTACGAATTGTGCAGAGCGGACAGCGATTTTTAAAGCAATCTCTGAAGGCGTTAAATCTTTCAAGTCGCTTACTGTTATCGGGGATACAGAAGGACCGATTGCACCGTGTGGCTCATGCCGTCAAGTGATCGCGGAGTTTTGCGCACCGGGCATGCCGGTCTATCTAACGAATCTTAAAGGGGACGTTCAAGAGATGACCGTTGCAGAACTATTGCCAGGCGCTTTTTCTAAGGAGGATTTAGACTATGCAGAAGAACGATAAACCATTCAAATCAGGCTTTGTTTCAATAATTGGTCGTCCGAATGTCGGGAAATCAACATTCATCAATCGGATGGTCGGTCAAAAAATCGCCATCATGAGTGATAAGCCGCAAACAACGCGAAATAAAGTACAGGGCATTGTGACAAGTGACACATCCCAAATGATTTTCATCGATACGCCAGGCGTCCACAAACCAAAGCACCGTCTAGGCGATTTCATGCTGAAAGTGACGCGCAGTACATTGAGTGAAGTAGATGTCATCATGTTCATGGTGAATGCAGATGAAAAGATCGGTACAGGGGACCGCTTTATTATGGAATGGCTTGAAAAGTCCGAGACTCCTGTATTCCTGGTCATTAATAAAATCGACCTTGTGCATCCCGATCAATTACTCGAGATCATCACGACGTACACAGATGAACTGAAGTTTGCTGAAGTCGTTCCGATTTCAGCTTTAAACGGCAATAATATTGAACGTTTAGTGGAAACGCTGGAAAGTTATTTGCCGGAAGGTCCTCAATATTATGCTGCCGACCAAGTTACCGACCATCCTGAGCGCTTTATCATTTCAGAAATGATTCGGGAAAAGGTGCTGCATACGACACGTGAAGAAATTCCTCACTCCATTGCGGTGGCCATTGAAAGCATTGAACAGGATGCATCTACTGGAAAGACGCATATCCGAGCTACGATTATAGTGGAAAGAGATTCACAAAAAGGGATTGTCATTGGCAAAGGCGGTAAATTGCTAAAAGAAATTGGAACGAAAGCACGAAAAGATATTGAGATGCTGCTTGGAGAAAAAGTATTTCTTGAATTATGGGTAAAAGTTCAGAAAGACTGGCGCAATCGTCCAAGCCGCCTAAAAGAATTTGGATTCAATGAGGAAGATTATTAATTCTTCATCTGTCCAGTATGTTTGATTGGGGGAGAGCACTTTGTTAAACAAAGTGGAAGGATTTATTATAAAGAGCATCCCTTACGGTGAAACAAATAAAATCGTAACGATTTATTCAAAAGAGGCAGGTAAAATCACCGCGATGGCAAGAGGTGCGAAAAAGCCGGCGAGTCGACTAGCTGCCATTACGCAAACGTTCACACATGGTTTTTTTATGATACGGGCAAGCAGGGGAATGGGATCTCTTGAACAAGGTGAGTTGATCAGCAGTGTACGGCATATTCGCGCTGACCTGGAGACAACTGCATATGCGGGACTGGTCGTTGAGTTGATCGATCGCTTAACCGAATCGGAGCAACCGAATGCTGGGATTTTTCGACTGTTGGAAGAGGCGTTCCATGCCATGGAAGAGGGTTATGATGCAGAGGCAATTTCGTTATTTGTTCAATGGAAGATGCTGCCCGTCGCTGGTATTCACCCCATCCTTCATGAATGCGCCAATTGCGGGGCGACGGAAGGGGAGTTTGCTTTTTCATTTCAGCAAATCGGCTTTCTTTGTCATCGTTGTTTTGGAGTGGATCCATACATTATTCGCTTGTCTCCGACTCAGATCAAGTTGATTCGGATGTTTTATAATGTGCCATTGGATCAGATCGGTAAGCTGGAATTAAAGAAACCGACGAAAACCTTTATGCAGAAACTGGTCTCGACGATTTATCATGAACAAGTCGGGATTTACTTGAAATCCAGAAAATTTATCGAGCAGTTGGAACGGACACCAGAATTACAAAAACCAAAAGAAAACCCGGAGAATGAAGGCTAATGCCGATTCTCCGGGTTTTAAAATTAAAATTGTAGATGTTTTTCGATATATGCTTTAACGTCTGCAATCGGCATACGCTCTTGTTCCATAGAATCGCGGTGACGGACAGTCACTTGCTGATCTTCTAATGAATCAAAATCGTATGTGATACAGAAAGGAGTTCCAATTTCATCTTGGCGACGGTAGCGACGGCCGATTGATTGGGAATCGTCATACTGTACTGGGAAATGCTTCGCCAGTTCCGTATACACTTTATCTGCATCGTCTGCAAGCTTTTTAGATAATGGCAAGATCGCAGCTTTAATAGGAGCAAGTGCCGGGTGGAAACGCAACACTGTACGTGTATCGCCGTCTTCCAACTCTTCTTGGTCAAATGCGTCACATAAGAAAGCTAGTGTAACACGATCTGCACCTACAGAAGGCTCGATGCAGTAAGGAACGTATTTTTCATTCGTTACAGGATCTTGATAGTGGAAGTCTTCGCCTGAATATTCCATATGGCGCTTCAAATCGAAGTCCGTACGGTTAGCAATACCCCAAAGCTCTCCCCAGCCAAACGGGAATTTATATTCGATATCTACAGTTCCTTTAGAGTAGTGGGAAAGTTCGTCTTCATTATGCTCGCGAAGACGGATATTCTCTTCTTTCAATCCAAGGTTCAACAATAGGTTCTTGGATTGGTCGCGCCAGTATCCATACCAATGCTCATCTTCACCAGGCTTACAGAAGAATTCCAGTTCCATTTGTTCAAATTCACGCGTACGGAACGTGAAGTTACCCGGCGTGATTTCATTACGGAAACTTTTACCGACTTGCGCAATTCCAAACGGTACTTTCTTTCTCATCGAACGTTGAACGTTTTTAAAGTTGACGAAGATTCCTTGTGCTGTTTCAGGACGAAGGAAAATTTGGTTTGCGGATGAATCCGTCACTCCTTGACTCGTCTTGAACATTAAGTTAAATTGACGGATTTCTGTATAGTCCATCGCACCGCAAGTCGGGCACACGATGTCGTGTTCTTGGATTAGTTCGAACATCTTTTCAAATGGCAAGCCGTCAACTACGAGTTCAATCCCTTTGGCATCTAATGCTTCTTCGATTAATTTATCCGCACGGTGACGCGTCTTACATTTTTTACAGTCGATCATTGGATCATTGAAGTTCCCGATATGACCAGATGCTTCCCAAACTTTCGGGTTCATCAAGATGGCTGAATCCAGCCCTACGTTATAAGGCGATTCCTGAATAAATTTTTGCCACCAAGCACGTTTGATGTTGTTCTTCAACTCAACGCCGAGCGGACCGTAATCCCATGTGTTCGCCAAACCGCCATAGATTTCAGAGCCTGGGAACACAAAACCCCGTTGCTTTGAAAGATTCACTACTTGTTCCATAGATAACATTATAAATCCCTCCAATTAAAATAAGCACTCGTCTCCGGACATAGACATGTCCGGGGACGAGTGCATGATGACCCGCGGTTCCACCCCGATTGGTTTTTCAACCCACTTTCATAATGAATGGTTCAACTCCCGGCTGCCGTCTTCGTGTAGTACAGGCTCTCACTGTCCCTGTTCGCTCATCTTTACACTACTTATTGACCGTTCTTCGCTTACTTCATTCAAAATTAGTTTAGCATGATTCTCCTTTCTTCGCAATAGTGAGCGTCTTGTTATATAATTGGTTAGTAAATACTACTTTGAAGTGTGAAGGCGGTGACATGTTTGGAATTAAATACACGTCAAAATGAAATCCTTGACATCGTCAAAGAAAACGGACCGATTACAGGAGAGCAAATAGCTGAGCGTCTACACTTAGCGCGTGCAACTATCCGACCTGACTTAGCAATTTTGACGATGGCGGGTTATTTGGATGCACGACCGCGTGTGGGTTACTTCTATTCTGGCAAAAAACCTATTCAATCGGTAGCGGACGGTATGGTAGATATGACAGCGGCGGATTTTCAATCAAGACCGGTCGTGATCACGGAGAATCTATCAGTTTATGATGCGATCTGCCAATTGTTTCTGGAGGATGTCGGAACCCTTTTCGTAGTGGATCAGCAATCTTTATTGACAGGTGTACTTTCCAGAAAAGATTTGTTGCGGACAAGTATCGGAAGAACGGAATTAGATAAAATTCCTGTGCATGTCATCATGACAAGAATGCCGAATATTATGTATTGCAGGAAGCAGGATACCCTCATTTCAGTAGCAAAAAAAATGATGGACAGTCAAATTGATTCATTGCCAATCATCAATGAGAAAGAGGGCGGATTGGAAGTGATCGGTCGGATTACAAAGACCAATATAACAGCCGCATTTCTTTCATTAGCGGAAGATCATGACTTATGAGGAGTGACGGTATGCCGAATTTTACATTATTTATCGTCTCTGATTCTGTCGGGGAAACAGCTGGCCTTGTTACGAAGGCGGCTGCTAGTCAATTCCGGCATGATTTGGAGAGCGTTTCCATAAAGAGATTCTCCTATATTGAGGAGAATTCACAGTTAGAGGAAATTGTGTTTTTAGCTAAACAACAGCAAGCTTTGATTGTCTTTACTTTAGTCAAAGAGGCAATGCGCGATCATTTGCGTATTCTTTGTGAAGAATTGGACGTAAAGTCCGTAGATCTGTTAGGACCGCTTATCGACGAAATTGGAAATCAGTTAGGCCTAGAACCCTTTGAGGAACCAGGCTTGGTCAGGCAGTTGGATGCTCATTATTTCAAAAAAATCGAGGCTATTGAGTTTGCAGTAAAATACGACGACGGAAGAGATATGCGCGGTGTATTGGAAGCAGATATTGTACTGCTCGGTGTATCGAGGACATCCAAAACACCGCTGTCACAATTTCTGGCGAATAAAGGATATAAAGTGGCTAATGTGCCGCTTGTTCCTGAAGTCGATCCGCCAGCAGAGATATTCTCAATCGATCCAACTAAATGTTTCGGACTTTATATATCAGTAAATCAATTAAACTCTATTCGAAAAGCGCGTTTGGAAACGTTGGGCTTGAAAGATGACGCAAACTATGCGAAAATAGCACGTATTCAACAAGAAATAGACTATTTTAATGAGATTACGACAAAAGTCGGCTGCGAAGTCATTGATGTGACCAATCGCGCAGTTGAAGAAACAGCCAATACGATTCTCAAAACATTTACAGCAAGGAAGGCCAACTAACGGATGGTTAGGTCTTCTTTTTTCTGTGTCTAGTTGGATAGTAGGCCGAAATGTAGCAACAGAGTATATGAATTGATTATTATTAGCAAACTATAGGGGGAATTGGAAGCAGCTGTTTGGAACAGCGGTCAACTGTGTTGGGAAGTACATGTTTCCTACTTGAATACTCAATTCATGCGAAGTTAAAAGTTTTCGAGGCGAATGATGTCGATAAAAAAGGGTTTTTGAGAAAGTCCTCGAATTTATGTATATAGAGTGGAAATGGTGATAGAATGACAAGAATATCTGACGACACGATTGAGGAAATCCGCTCAGGAACAGACATTGTCGATTTGATCAGTGAATATGTCCAATTGTCAAAAAGGGGAAAGAATTGGTTTGGACTGTGTCCGTTCCATGAAGAAAACAGCCCATCCTTCTCTGTTTCCGAAGACAAGCAACTATTTCACTGCTTCGGATGCGGAGCAAGCGGGAATGCCATCACCTTTATGATGGATATGGAAAACCGTTCGTTCATCGATTCCATTCTGAAACTCGGAAGTCGTATTGGAATGGAGCTAGAAGCTTCAACAAACGATGCGCAAACGACGAAAACCTCTTCTAACCAACAAATGCTTAAAGCGTATACGCTTGCCGCCAATTTTTATAGCCATCTGCTCTTAAACACCATAGAAGGCGAAAAAGCATTAGAATATCTAGAAAATAGAGGGTTTACGCGTGATCAAATCGAACAGTATGAAATAGGATGGTCTCCTGTTCAATCAGATGCTTTGTCTTCATTATTAACTAGGCAGGGCTTTGATCTGAAAGAAATGGAAACCGCAGGACTTTGTTTTCAAAAAGAGGATGGATCGGGATATTTCGACCGCTTCAGGGGAAGAATCATGTTTCCAATTCAGGATGATAATGGCATGACCATTGCCTTCTCTGGAAGAAGATTGGAGGATTCGTCTTCAGACGCTAAATATATCAATAGTCCAGAGACTCCGATATTCGAAAAGAGCAAGGTTTTGTTTAATTTTCATCGGGCACGTCTTAATGTTCGGAAATCGGGTAAAGTAATACTATTCGAAGGTTTTATGGATACGATTGCTGCAGACCGCGGTGGAATCGGGAATACGGTCGCAGTCATGGGTACTGCTTTATCATCACATCATATCGTAAAACTGAAGCGAATGGCAAAGAAAGTGGTCATTTGCTGTGACGGAGATTCTGCTGGCTGGGGGGCCGCCAAACGATTTGCCGACAGTTTGATTGATAGTGGAATGGATGTGCTCGTGGCCACTCTGCCAGATAGAATGGATCCCGATGATTTCATCGCCCAACAGGGAGTCGACGCATTTACAGAGAAAATCTTAGATCAGCCACTTTCGTATATTTCTTTTGTCGCTGCCTATTATAGAAGAGACAAAAACTTATCGATTGATCATGATATTAAGCAGTATGTTCATGAAGTTTTCAATGAACTTGCTCACCGTTGTTCTCCTATTGAAAAGGATTTATTGATTCAACAACTCCATAGTGAAACACATGCTTCCAAAGAGTCACTCGGACAGGAGTTTACAAAGTCTATAGCACGAAAGGCGAAACAGACACGTGTTGCAGATCCAGTGGAAGAAAGCCGATCGGTAAGCTTAACCAGTGCTACAGCGAACAGAACGGAGACAGATCGAGCGGAACAGCTGCTCCTTGCTCACCTATTGATGGACGCCGACTTGTTTGAAGAAAAGCGTGCAGAACTTCAAGATTTATTTGTCAGAGATGACGTCATCAAAATATTTTTCAAGTTGGCCGCGTTTTATGAACAATATGACTTGCCCAACTATCAACGATTTGCTGAAATGTTGGAAGACCGGCAATTGAAGAAAATCGTCATGGAAGCTATTTTGACAGAACGTTCACAAGAGCATACAGGGCAAGAAGTAGAAGATTGTATCCGTCACTTAAAACGCAATCAACTAAAACGTTTGATTGAACAAAAACAACATGAATCAAAAGAAGCAGAAAAAAAGAACGACCTACTAAAAGCAATGGAGTTGGCCACAGAGGTAATCCAACTTGTGAGATCGTTAAAGGTTCTGTAAGGAGGTATAGTCGCTATGACAAAAGAAGAACAAACGGGAGAAGTAGAATTGACTATTGAAGAAGCAAAGGCAGCTATTATAGAGGCTGGTAAAAAAACAGGCGAACTAACACTAGAGGATGTAACAGAAAAACTGGCATCTTTTGAAATGGAACCTGAACAATTTGAAGAGTTTCTCGATCAGATAGAAGCACAAGGTATCGAAATGGATAGAAAAGAAGAAGCAGATGCCAAGAGTGATGCGGAAGAACAATTCGACTTAAATGATTTGAGTGTGCCGCCAGGAGTCCGGATCAACGACCCCGTTCGTATGTATTTGAAAGAAATCGGGCGTGTCGACTTATTGACAGGTAAAGAAGAAGTTGATTTGGCGATTCGGATTCAAGAAGGTATTGAAGCGGAAGCAGAGTTGGCAGAAACAAACGAAATGACACCTAAAATAGATGCAGCTATTATTCGTGGAGAAAATGCCAAAAAGAAATTGGCGGAGGCGAATTTGCGATTGGTTGTCAGTATCGCTAAACGCTATGTCGGCCGTGGTATGTTATTCCTTGACTTGATTCAGGAAGGGAATATGGGTCTGATTAAAGCTGTCGAGAAGTTCGACCATACAAAAGGCTTTAAATTCAGTACGTATGCTACGTGGTGGATCCGCCAAGCAATTACACGTGCGATTGCAGACCAAGCCCGTACAATTCGTATTCCTGTGCATATGGTTGAAACGATCAATAAATTGATTCGCGTACAACGTCAACTCCTGCAAGACTTAGGACGAGAGCCTTCTCCAGAAGAAATCGGAGAGGAAATGGACTTAACTCCTGAAAAAGTACGTGAGATCCTGAAAATCGCACAAGAACCTGTCTCTTTGGAAACACCGATTGGAGAAGAAGATGATTCTCATTTAGGTGACTTCATCGAAGATTCAGAAGCACAATCTCCTTCAGATCATGCGGCGTATGAATTATTAAAAGAGCAGCTCGAAGATGTCTTGGACACATTGACAGACCGGGAAGAAAATGTCTTGCGTCTGCGTTTCGGTCTGGATGATGGCCGTACACGTACGCTGGAAGAAGTAGGTAAAGTCTTCGGCGTAACACGTGAGCGGATTCGCCAGATTGAAGCCAAGGCACTTAGAAAATTGCGTCATCCATCACGCAGCAAACGCTTAAAAGACTTTTTAGAGTAATAGATGCATCGGCTTCAAATTAGCCGATGCTTTTTCTTCTGGATCCATACAAAGAACAATTTTATTGATTGGTATTAATGGGGGAGAAAGGATGACAAAAGAAAAGAAGCAAATAATCATTTCAGAAATCCGCTATTGGAAACAGAATAAACTTCTTCCTGAACACTACTGTGATTTTTTGATTACACTGTACGCGCAAGGAGAAGATCCTGACGAGATGGTCATAAAGGAATCTTCCGCTCTGCACAAAGAGAAAAAACAGTTGCGAACAAAGCAATTGATGATTCTGCTCATCAGTTTGTTGCTGGCAGGCTTGGTATCCGTCGCCATGTTTTTACTGAAAGAATATCCGATAGCCACGTTACTTGCAGCCACGGTCCTTTCGCTGCTTTTTCTCGTGATTTCCTCAGGAAAATTGTTCATCAAGAAAGGTTTTGCTCCTTTCCTATACATATCGATGGCCTTTCTGTTGCTGATGATGTCCTTGAAAATCTGGACAGCATTTTTTAATGGTGAGACTACATTATTAATTGGATTACTTGTTTTGAATTGCAGTCTGTGGCTATTTACAGGCAGACTAATGAACTTACTATACTTTACGATTTCCGGTTCTTTAGGCTTGTTGACGATCGTCGGCTTTTTAATTTTATCATTTTGATTTAAATCAATTACACCGCGGTGTAATTGCTTCCAGATTTTGATTTGTGCTTAGGGGATGTGTGCCGCAGGTCAGTTAGCCTTTGCCGCAGGTTGTGGGGCGATCTTAGCCTGTGTACTTCTATTGTTCAGCGGGCGTTTAAACATCCGCTGAACAGATTAATAAACCGCATTCATCTCACGACCTATAGAGATGGGAGTTGTCTGTTGAATAAAGATAAATAGGATGAAGGATAATATATTCATTGTTATATTTCATCCAATCTCTATATAATGTTATGTAAGGGCTTTCATAGAGAGGATGATCAAAATGAACTTTGATTTAACTCAAGAACAGCAGATGGTTAAGAAGTTAATGAAGGATTTTGCGAATGAAGAAGTCGCTCCTGGCGCGGTTGAACGAGACAGAACGGGTACATTCCCTATCGAAATTTTTAAGAAGCTGTCTCAAATGGGCATGATGGGCTTGCCGTTCCCTGAGAAATACGGAGGGGGAGGTGCAGATACGATCAGTTTCGCCATTGTGACGGAAGAATTGAGCCGTGCGTGTGCATCTACAGGGATAACGTATTCAGCCCACATCTCGCTTGGAGGTGCCCCGTTGCATCTGTTCGGTACAGAACAGCAAAAACAAGCGTATTTGACACCTATTTGCACAGGGGAATCATTTGGAGCATTCGGGCTGACGGAGCCGAATGCCGGGTCAGATGCTGGAGGGACAGAAACGACAGCACGATTAGAAGGCGGAAAGTTCACGATCAATGGTTCCAAGGTTTATATTACAAATGCCAGCTATGCGAAGCACTTAGCTATAACAGCCGTCACAGGTCGCGCGGACGGTCAAAAAGAAATAAGTGCAATTATGGTGCCGACAAATTCAGAAGGCTTTACGGTCATGGATAACTATGAAAAAATGGGTCTTCATGCGTCCAATACGACAGAGTTGGTACTCGATCAGGTTGTCGTTCCGGAAGAGAACTTGCTTGGTGCAAGAGGGAAAGGGTTTCAACAATTTTTAGTGACATTGGACGGTGGACGTATCGGGATCGGCGCAATGGCGGTTGGGATTGCGCAGGCAGCCTATGACCGAGCGTTGCGTTATTCAAAAGAACGTAAGCAATTCGGTAAGACCCTATCTTCATTTCAGATCACCCAATTTAAGCTTGCAGATATGGCTATGAAAATCGAATTGGCGCGGAATATGGTTTATAAGGCAGCTTGGTTGAAAGACCAAGGCAGGAAATTCACGACAGAAGCATCGATGTGTAAATTATACGCATCTGAAATCGCCATGGAAATTGCCAACGAAGCAATTCAGATACACGGCGGTTATGGTTATATGCGTGAATATGAAGTCGAACGATATTTGCGGGATGCGAAGCTGCTCGAGATAGGGGAAGGGACTTCAGAAGTACAGCGTATGGTGATTGCTCGACAAATTGGTTGCTGAATGTTGAATTATGTCCAATCTGTCACAAAAGGTGAAAAGTCGTTCAATAACACTTTCAGTTTTCTCATAGATACAGTACAATGTTAATTGTGTACTGTATCTTTTACAGAATAGATTCTGATGAAGGAGGGTAATCCAATGAATAAAAATCCTGTTGTACCTTATCTTTTGATTTTTGCGCTAGGAATTGGACTGATTTTCTTCATGTCACTTTATGGTTTAGATCAAAAGAAAGAAATTGCTGGACCAGATGAAGAAGAAGCCGCTACTGAAGAAAATGCAAATACCGGCGAATTTGACGCAGAAGCTGTCGCACAACAAAAGTGCGTAAGTTGTCACGGAGATAACTTATCAGGCGGAATGGGACCTGCTCTAAACGGACAAGCATTCCCTGCGGGAGAAATGCATGACGCAATCAAAGATGGCGTTCCAGGAACTGCTATGCCAGCTGGACTTGTTCCGGACGAGAACATAGATGAAATGGTTGAATACATTTTATCGTTAGACTGAGTATCTACTTACTAATAGAGCCATTAAACCTAGAAGGGGACTACTCTTCCTTGGTTTGATGGCTCTTTTGCATTGCATGTACGGTTTGTCAAATATACAATAGAATGGAATGAAAGGCGGGGACTTATGAACACCAACCAATTATCCAAACGCCTTGCAATGGTCGCAAGGTTCGTTCCAAAAAACACTGTGCTCGCTGATATCGGCAGCGATCACGCCTATTTGCCATGCTATTTGATGAATAAAGGCGTTATTCAACGAGCGATTGCAGGGGAAGTCGTGAAAGGTCCATTCGAATCAGCAAAACGCAATGTACAAGCGAATGGTTTTGCCGATCGTATTGAAGTGCGTCTAGCGAATGGTTTGCTGGCCATTGAAAATGCAGATGAAGTAGAAACCGTAACCATCGCGGGCATGGGCGGAACGTTGATCACATCGATTTTAAAGGCAGGAAAAGAACGTCTGCTTCATGTTAAACGAATTATTGCTCAACCGAATTTGCATGCGATTGCCATTCGACAATGGGCGATAGAAAATGGATTTCATCTTGTGGATGAAGAGATTTTAGAAGAAGACGGTAAAATTTATGAAATTCTAGTATTGGAAAGGGGATCAGCAGAGTATTCGCCAACAGACCTTCTGCTGGGACCCATCTTGCGACAAAAATCTTCACCCGTTTTCCGTGCGAAATGGGAGAGGGAAACACGGGAATGGGTACGTGTATTAGAAGCTTTGGATAAAGCAGAACAAACAAACGAAATTCGACTGAAAAAGCAATCAATCCAAACCAATTACGATTTAGTCAGGAAGGTGTTAGCTGAATGAAAAAAGTAAATGGATATCAGATTATTGAGGTTTTTGAAAAGTGGTCACCTAAGAAGCTCGCATTTGAAGGAGACCCGATTGGTCTGCATATTGGTCAACTAAATCGACAAGTGAATAAAGTGCTTGTGACGCTTGATGTTAACGAACAAGTAATTGACGAAGCGATTGAACAAGAAGCTAATCTCATCATCGCGCATCATCCGCCCATTTTCCGGCCTTTGAAAACGATATGGACAGATACACCGCAAGGAAAAATGATAGAAAAGTGCATCAAGCATGATATAGCCGTTTATGCGGCACACACCAATTTAGATATCGCAAAAGGCGGTGTCAATGATATGCTGGCAGACCGTCTCGGCATTACGAATACAGAACCAATCGAGGAAACGAGTTCTGAGTACTTAGTAAAACTGGCTGTATTTTGTCCGCAGACAGATGCAGATCAGCTCCGTAAAGAGTTAGCGGCAGCAGGTGCCGGGGCTATTGGAGACTATGTCGGATGCAGTTTCAGCTCGCATGGAATCGGACGTTTCACCCCGGTTGACGGAGCGAATCCAACAATTGGAGAAGTGGGAGAGCCTACTTCAGTGGATGAAGAACGAATCGAAGTCGTTTTTCCGGAAAGTCTTCAGCCGAAAGTCATTAAAGCCTTGTTTGCAGCGCATCCATATGAAGAGCCGGCATTTGATTTGTTCAAAATGCAACAAAAAATAAATGTGCATGGCATCGGAAGAGTCGGTTGCATGTCCGAAGAGATGACACTAAAACAATTTGCAGAGCATGTCAAAAACGCTTTTAAGGTGCCAGCTTTACGCTTTGTCGGGGACCCAGAAACATCTATTCGCAAAGTAGCGGTGTTAGGCGGCGACGGCAACAAATACATCACAGCAGCTAAGCGTAAGGGCGCGGACGTGCTGGTGACCGGTGATTTATATTACCATGTCGCACAAGATGCACAAAGCTTAGGACTGGCTGTAGTCGACCCTGGACATAACATAGAGAAGATTATGATTGAGGGAGTCGCCCGAAACCTATCCAAACTCTGCAACGAAAAGAAATACGATATAGAATTCATCGAATCAAAAGTGAATACGGAGCCTTTTCAATTTTTATTCTAAAAAACCGGCGAGAGATTTATTCTCTAGCCGGTTTATTCGTACGTTGCGTTTAAGGTTCAATCCGAATGACGGGACTCGGGTTTTTGATTTTCGGTAAGATTTTCTCCAACTTAAATTGCCGTTCTGGTTGATGTGTCGAAGGATCTGCTGCATCAAACTTGTTCAAGTAGGCAATAACTTCTCTAACGATTACAGTAGGCGTCGAAGCACCTGCCGTTACCGCAACTGTCTCGATATCCATCAACCATGCGGGATCGATTTCTGAAACATCGGAGATACGGTAAGATGGCGTATTGGCAATCTCCACAGATACTTGCGTCAGGCGGTTCGAGTTATTACTCTTCGGGTCTCCTACAACGATTAATAAATCCGCTTCTCCAGCCTGTTCCGCGACTGCTTCCTGTCTCACTTGAGTCGCCAAACAAATTTCCTGATGCACTTCAATATGAGGAAACTTGCGCTGCAGTTCTTCCATTAAATGTGCGACATCCCATTGACTCATCGTCGTCTGATTCGTCACCAACAGACGATCATTCTCGACTTCCAAGTTTTCGATATCTTCCAGCTTTTCGATTAAATAAACCGACTCTGGCGCCACACCGATTGCCCCTTCAGGCTCGGGATGGTGTTTTTTTCCGATGTAAAGTATGTCATAGCCTTCTGCCACTTTTTCCTCAATCAAATGATGAGTGACGGAGACATCCGGACACGTAGCGTCAATCGCGACGAGACCTTTTTCTTTTGCCAGTTTACGCACTTCAGGAGAAACGCCGTGTGCTGTATAAATAACGGTACCTTTGTCGACTTTACGCAAAATATCTAAGCGGTTTTCCCCATCCAAGGTGATGATCCCATCTTCTTCAAATGCATCTGTAACGTGTTTATTATGGACGATCATGCCTAATATATAAATGGGTCTCGGCAGGGATGTATCGAGAGCTGCGTTTCTCGCAATGACCATCGCATCAACCACACCATAACAATAACCTCTTGGTGAAATCTTGAGTACTTTCATTTATTCCACTCCACTCCTCTACTAACTTCTCTTTCATTATAGCGGAGATTGGCGGGTGATTCAAAGAGTTCAGAAGGGAGGCTGGAAAATACGCGGTGCGGAAGGCTGGCTGACAGGTGCAGCGCTTGCTCGGGCACTAGGCGCGGGTGAACTACCTGGTTGTGCAGTAGGTGTTGCTGCAGGTGCATTTGGCATAGACTGGAATCCTTTATATAATCTCCACATGGCGGGTAAATTTTGGAGCATAGGTGCAAACTGTTGTACAAGCGGCGCAAATTGCTGAGCGGTATTCAAAAATCGATTGGCAGTCTGCATGTATTGATCTGCTCGTGAAGGCCCGCCAGCCCCACCAGCGCCGGCTTGCTGTCCGCTTGCGCCTGCTTGCGGGAACCCTGAAGTCGGCGGCATGCCGGAAGAAAATGGCTGCCGCATCCCGCCGCCAGTAAATTGCGGGGGAGGAGGACTGGGCCTCATGGCTGACTGTTGATTACTGAACGGATAAAATGATTGATATCTCATCACGAACTCCTTTCTAAACGTTTTGAGTACTTCTCATAGTATCCTATGCGAAAAAAACTACTGATGGCACCGAATCATGGTACAATAAGAAATACGCTAGAGGAGGAACGATATGTCGAAATATACAGATTATCAATTCAAACCATTTTTGAGGGAAGCGATTCAAAAATTGGGTTTTGAAGAACCGACACCCATTCAAAAAGAAATGATCCCGCTTATAATGAAGAACACAAGTGCTATAGGACAAGCACATACAGGTACAGGGAAATCACATAGTTTCCTGATCCCGCTCGTCGAAAAGATCGATACAGCACAAGATGAATTGCAAGTAGTCATCACGGCACCGACCCGTGAATTGGCGACTCAGCTCCATACAGAATTAAAGAAACTAATCGAAGAGACAGATATTAAAAGTGCCATCTTGATTGGTGGGACGGATAAGAAAAGATCAGCAGAGCGCTTGAGAAGTACTCCTCATATTATCGTGGGCACGCCAGGCCGTATTCGAGATATGGCGGAAGTAGGAGCGCTGCCGATTCATACAGCTACTCAGCTTGTAATCGATGAAGCGGATCTCGCTTTTGATATGGGGTTCATTGAGGATATCGATCAATTTGCCTCAAGAATGCCTGATAAGCTTAGCATGTATGTATTTTCAGCGACCATTCCGGAGAAATTGAAACCGTTTTTAGCTAAATATATGAATTCTCCTGTTCATGTGCAGATGGATGATAAAAAACCACTGACGGAGAATATGCATTATTCATTAGTACCAGTCAGAAGTATGGACAAAAAGAAAAAGTTGCTTCACGTTATGGATGCCATTCAACCGTATTTGGCGATCATCTTTACGAATACCAAACAAAATGCAGATGAACTTGCAGATTATTTAGCCGAGCACGGTTATAAGCCGGGCCGGATTCATGGGGATTTGACGCCGCGTGAACGGACAAGAATGATGAAACAAGTGCGTGACCTTGAGTATCAATATATTGTGGCGACAGATCTTGCTGCGAGAGGGATCGATATTCCGGGTGTAAGCCATGTAATCAACTTCGAATTACCGGAGGACCTAGAGTTCTTCATCCACCGTGTAGGGCGGACGGCACGTGCGGGTCTCGGCGGTATGGCCATCACGCTATATGCTCCATCAGACGAAGATCAAATCAACCGTATTGAAAAACTAGGCATTCCATTTGTCCATGAAGACGTGAAAAATGGTGAGTGGATCGAAGTGAAAGAACGACAAGCCCGGAAGAAACGTATAAGAGAAGTCGACGAAATTGATAAGAAGGCTGCATCTATAATCCGTAAGCCGGATAAAGTCAAGCCGGGCTATAAGAAAAAATTAGCTGAAGAACAAGAAAAATTCAAAAAGAGACAAAGGAGAATGAAAAAGAAATAATGACAGCAAATGACATCCTTTTGGGCTCCCACGTATCGATGAGCGGCAAGAAAATGCTTCTCGGCTCAAGTGAAGAAGCATTAGGATATGGAGCGAACACCTTCATGATCTATACTGGAGCACCTCAAAATACGAGACGTAAACCAATCGAAGAATTGAATATAGAAAAAGGAACGGCGCATATGGAAGCTAAAGGCCAATCCAAAATCGTCGTCCATGCACCGTACATCATTAATATTGCGAATACGACGAAGCCTGAAACGTTTCGTCTAGGCGTGGATTTTCTGCAGCAGGAGATAAAGCGGACAGAAGCACTCGGAGCTAATCAAATCGTACTGCATCCAGGAGCACACGTCGGCGCTGGAACGGACACGGGTATAGCAAAAATCATAGAAGGTCTGAATGAAGTGCTCTCTAAAGACGCCAATGTCCGGATTGCCCTGGAAACGATGGCTGGAAAAGGTACAGAATGCGGCAGAAGCTTTGATGAAATTGCGAAAATTATCGACGGTGTGACACACAATGAACGTCTGTCGGTCTGCTTCGACACGTGCCACGTCCATGATGCAGGCTACGACATTGTCAATGACTTCGCAGGTGTACTCGACGAATTCGATAAAATCGTCGGCCTGGATCGAATTTCCGTTATTCACGTCAACGACAGCAAAAATGTCTGCGGCGCCGGAAAAGACCGTCACGAAAACATTGGTTTCGGCCACATCGGTTTCGACCCGCTTGCATACATCGTCCACCACCCAACTTTCAAAGACATTCCAAAAATTTTGGAAACACCTTTCATCGGGACGGACAAAGCAAACAAAAAAGCACCTTATGCAGTTGAAATCGAAATGCTGAAAAATAAAAAATTCACACCTGAGTTACTGCAAGAGTTGAATAACTAACATACCTAATTAGCGCTGCTAGTTTGCAGCGCTTTTTCTATTGCAACTTGTATTGATCTAAATAAAGCATCGTTTGTTCGTATCCGATGACAGAAGATACTTTCTCTAGAAAAACAGATGGAATACCAGTGAACAGCCATGACAACGACACCTCATCCAATAAAGGGCGCAACTGCTGAATTTGCTTCACTGACAACTGCACACCATGACTTGCCGCATACTGTTGCGCCTCATTATCGGACAACTGTTTGATCTCCTGAATCAACTGTAGTAAATCCATTCTCCTCAAATCCTTTCAATTGGTTGTATCCTTTAACATATTCCGCTATAATTTATTAAGTAATCGTAATGATTACGAATTACAGGAAGGGATATGTATATGACAAATTCCATTATCAAATTAGATCATATTACACATAAGTATCACCACTCCGTTGCACTTTCTGATGTCAGTCTAGAAGTGAAACAGGGGGAGTTTTGGGCGTTAATTGGCCCGAATGGTTCCGGTAAATCCACGTTGCTCAGAATCATTCTAGGCTTGCTGAAACCGACGGAAGGTACAATTCAATTATTTGGAGGACCGATAGATTCGTTCAAGCAACAACAGAGAATCGGTTATGTTTCGCAAAAGTCCAATGCCTTTACGACAAGGTTCCCTGCTACGGTCTTGGAAGTCGTGAGAAGCGGCTTGACGAGTAAAAAAGGTCTCTTCAAACGATTTACTAAAGAAGACGAACAACGGGCATTAGATGCGTTACAGGTCGTCAAAATGGCGGACTATCATGGAAAAAGTATTGGTGATCTGTCGGGCGGCCAACAACAGCGTGTGTTTATCGCGAGAGCATTGGTGAGCAAGCCGGATCTTCTTATCATGGATGAGCCGACAGTTGGAATTGACCGTCAAAACGTCGAATCCTTTTATTCTATGCTTAGTGAATTAAATCGTGATTATGGTATTGCGATTTTATTGGTAACACATGAAATTGATCTGGTGACACAGCTTGCGACGCATATAGCTTGTTTAAATCGCACCATTCATTTCCATGGCGTGCATGCAGATTATGAGAAGATGAGTGAGTCGGAGTTGTCCGGCTGGTATGGACATCCAGTTCGCCGGCTTCATCAAAAAGAAACGGAGCGTGCCAGATGATTGAAGCGATTTTCACTTATGAATTTTTACAAAACGCAGTCCTGTCCGGGCTGATCATCGGATTGATCGCGCCCATGCTTGGATTGTTTATCGTCGTTCGGCGCATGGCGATGATATCAGATGCGTTAAGCCATGTTGCTTTGGCTGGGATAGCAGGTAGTTTGTATTTAAGTCAGCAAGTATTGTTCTTTGCAGCATTGAATCCTGTATATTTAGGGATGGGAGCGGCTGTCGTTGGTTCATTGTTGATTGAACGATTGCGCAGAGTATACCGCAGCTTTGAAGAATTGGCGATTCCGATTATCCTGTCTGCCGGTATCGGTTTTGGAGCGATTTTTATTTCGTTGGCAAAAGGCTTCGGTACGGATTTAGTCGGCTATTTGTTTGGCTCAGTCTCAGCTGTTAGTCGCCAGGATTTATATATTGTGCTATTGATTGCAATCATCGTTATAGCGTTCTTATATTTTCTTTACAAAGAGTTGTTTTCATTGGCGTTTGATCCTGAGTATGCGAGAGTATCTGGCATTAATGAGCGGATCATTCAAGCGGCATTCATGGTTATTACAGCGCTTGTCATCGGAGCCTCGATGCGGATCGTCGGGATCTTGCTCGTGTCTTCGCTGATGACACTTCCCGTTGCTGCAGCCATCCAACTTGCAAAAAGTTATAAGGGAGCGCTTGTTTATTCAGTAATCTTCGGTGAAATTGCCGTGATTATCGGACTTATTTCTGCTTATTATTTAGATATCGCACCGGGCGGAACAATAGTAGTGACTTCAGTTTTCATTTTACTGATCGTACTATTTTGGAAAAAGGTTCGCGCGTAAAGAGTGAGAAAGGAGGCGGTTCAGGATGACAATGGACGAAGCGTGGAAAATTCTTTTGAAGCATGATTATAAACGTACGAAAAACCGTGACATCCTGTTGCGTTTTTTTGATCAAGTTGATCGTTATGTTACAGCAATGGAGGTTCGAAATGCAGTTGAACAGGACAATCCAGGTATAAGCTTCGATACGATTTATCGTAATCTGGCGGTCTTCTCTAGATTGGGAATATTGGATGAGACAGAACTGAATGGGGAACGTCTTTTCCGCATGCAGTGTGCTTCAGATAGTCACCATCATCATTTTATTTGCACAACCTGCGGAAATACGAAATCCATTCCTAGTTGTCCGATGGATCAGGTGACAGTAAATTTATCGGATTATGAAATAGAGGGCCATAAGTTTGAAATTTATGGGAGATGTCCGAGGTGTATTGAATAAAAACAGGCAGTCCCAAAAGTCGGGAAAATCGACTTTTGGGACTGCTTTTTTGTGTCGAGGAGTTAAGCAAACAATCGTTGAACTTGCTGATTTGCCTCCTGCCAATCCTTGACTCGGATTACGCCTTTAGGGATCGGATTCCGGTTATAAGGGGTATCAAACAAGAATACCGGTATGTCCAGCTCTTCGTGGATTCCTACCGCATTGTCATGCTTGTCTTCAAAAAAAGCATCAACAGAAAATTTTTTCGCTGTTTCGATTTTATGATGTGTTCCGATCAATTCTACGTGATCAAAAGGAATTTGATGCTCACGGAACCAAGCGGTCGTACATTCCAACACATTTTGCCCGCGGGCAGAAATATAGAACAGCTCATAATTCTTTTGCCAATTCGTTAATATTTCTTTCGCGTACTGCTGTGCAGGAGACGTTTGGTATATCAGTTCCTCTGCTTCCTTATACCAATTTCCGAACTGCACAGGATCTACGTCAAATGCTTTTGTCAGATCGTATTCTTTAATATCGTCAAGCGTCAGGTTTGAGCCAAAGCGCTTATTGATATGGGGCAATAGAGAAGTAGGGCATGTTACAGTTCCATCAATATCGATGCCGAAACGAAGTTGCTTCATTCGGCTGCGCCACCTTGGGCAAGTGCTTTCTCTTGTCGTTTTTTTTCAAAATATTCTTCTGCTAAAATATCGATTTCTTTCTTCAGCTCGTCGACCATTGTTTCTTCCGGAACCTTCCGAACCGTTTTACCGTGCATGAAGAGCAACCCTTCGCCACGAGCTCCTGCAATCCCGATATCTGCTTCTCTAGCTTCTCCGGGACCGTTTACCGCGCATCCCAGTACTGCGACTTTAAGAGGAGCCTTAATAGTGGAGATATATTCTTCCACTTCATTGGCAATTGAAATTAAATCAATTTCGATCCGACCGCATGTCGGGCAAGAAATAAGTGTTGCAGCATTCGAAGAAAGACCGAATACTTTCAGAAGTTCTCTCGCCACTTTAATTTCCTGAACAGGGTCCGCGCTTAATGATACGCGCATCGTGTTGCCGATACCTGCTGATAGCAGCGTACCGAGTCCAGCTGCACTCTTGATGGAGCCTGCAAATAGCGTACCGGATTCCGTGATACCTAAATGCAACGGATAATCAAATGCAGCTGCAGCCAGCTTATACGCTTCGATCGCCAAGTTGACGTCAGATGCTTTCAGCGACACGATAATATCATGGAAATCCAAGTCTTCTAGGATCTTAATATGATGCAAGGCACTTTCTACCATGCCTTCAGCTGTTGGATAACCATACTTTTCAAGGATCTTCTTCTCAAGTGAGCCAGCGTTAACGCCGATTCGGATTGGAATGCCTTTCGCTTTGGCGGCATTGACGACCGCTTCTACTTTGGATTGGCGTCCAATATTTCCGGGATTGATACGGATTTTATCTGCACCTTGTTCGATTGCGATCAAGGCTAGTTTATAGTCAAAATGAATATCTACGACGAGTGGAATATTGATGCGTTTTTTTATTTCGCCAATCGAATACGCTGCACGCTCATCTGGGCATGCTACACGTACAATTTGACATCCTGCTTCTTCCAAACGATTGATTTCAGCGACAGTTGCCTCCACATCGTGAGTTTTCGTAGTCGTCATGCTTTGAATAAATAGTTCATTGCTTCCCCCGATCGTCAAATTACCGACTTTAACGGGACGGGTGTTCGCACGATGAATCATTTCGGTCATTGCTTTTCTCTCCTTCAAATAGATAAATACCATCATAGATGGAATGGTAAATTAACGTTCGTTGCTTTCCTCGCATTCCGTATCCGGCTGTTCGCCAAGCGGCAGTTTGATTTCTTCGCCGGCCAGAAACTGCTGTCGTTCCAGATGAGGATTCAAGGAATAAAATTTCTCCAGCCTCTCTAGAAAATTAAGCGTGGGATCTGGATATAATGCAAATAACGATTCTATTGTATCACCTTCAACGGCCCGAATGACAATTGAATGATTAGCGGTTTCCTCTATACAGGACGATTCTTCGTCGAAAAAGGCTGCAAGAGGGATTGTCCCATCTGTTAAATCCACACGCACAAAATGAACAATGCAAAATACAGCGAGTGCCAACAAAAATATTCTCATAGATCATCCCTCCTGCATCACACTATGCAGGCAAGGACAAGACTATTCATTTTGTGGGCTTTTTTGGATAATAGGTTGCAGCGCGCCAAACATAGAGTAAATGGACAAGTGACGCAACCAAGAGGCCGTAAGATTGCAAGTCCGGCATGAATTCAAAAACCATTGTCAATAAAATAGGCAGCGTGGCAGCAATTGCCGCAGTGCGCCACATAAATCGAAACTCGCCGCGACGGTGCAATAGTTTCAGCAGCAATACTCCTATAATACCAAAAATACTGACCCGAATAAATAAATACGACGTGATAATCACAAGTTGCAAAACGAATGCAAAAGGATATATTAAGATACCGATTGTTTTTCCGATTTCTGCTACTTCAGGTGTCGATTGAAAAAGGGAATGATCACCAAATAAAAAACGGGTAAACGATACAGCAGTGTAAAGAAAGACAAAAATAAATATGTATTGAATGACTTTTCCGATCGGTAGCAAGCGAAATGCAGCCAATTTTTTCGGTTCATGCAAAGAAGCTTTGAATATTTGATGGAATTTCACGAAATAGGCCTCCCTTTCTACTGTATAGTCTATCATTTATGTGAAACCTGCAGGATACGTGAAATTTCGACATTCTTATGACAAATTATTGCGGCTTTGTAAAGGTGATGTAAAGATTTGTGTTCAGTACTTTACAATTGGTGTATGGTCCGAACATAATAGGGTGAAACTTCACATGAATCCATGCGGAGGGGCAACTGTAAGACTATACATAATCGTTTGATGGAGGTTGACAATTAAATGGAAGTGAACTGGCAGGAAGTGCTGTTCCAATTTCTTGGAGGCTTAGGTATTTTCCTATTCGCAATTAAGTATATGGGGGATGGATTGCAAAAAGCTGCAGGGGACAGACTCCGTGCAATCTTAGACCGTTTTACAACTAACCCATTTATGGGCGTTCTTGTCGGTATTATTGTAACTGTTTTAATCCAATCCAGTTCGGGTACTACAGTTATTACTGTAGGACTGGTAAGCGCAGGATTCATGACGCTCCGTCAGGCAATCGGTGTCATTATGGGTGCCAATATCGGTACGACGGTGACTGCGTTTATTATCGGTTTAGATGTTGGAGCTTATGCACTGCCTATCATGGCGATCGGTGCGTTTCTTATTTTCTTCATTAATAAAGCTAAAGTCAAAAACTTGGGAGAAGTTATTTTTGGTTTTGGTGGCTTGTTTTTAGGTTTGGAGTTAATGAGTAACGGAATGAAACCTCTGCGTTCGTTGGAAGCTTTCTCAGACTTCACGCTGGCAATGAGTGAACATTCGTTGTTAGGTGTAGTAGCCGGAACAATCTTCACGTTAATCGTCCAAAGTTCCAGTGCGACTGTCGGGATTTTACAAGGTCTATACGCAGAAGATTTAGTTACAATGAAAGCAGCGTTGCCGATTCTTTTCGGTGATAACATCGGGACAACGATCACGGCTGTTCTCGCTTCAATCGGTGCATCCGTTGCAGCTAGACGTGCGGCTGCTACGCATGTGTTATTCAATATTGTCGGCACAGTTATTTTCATGTTGCTGCTCATTCCGTTTACAGCCTATGTAGAATGGGTGTCTGGCGCATTGAATTTAGAAAGTAAAATGCAAATTGCGTTTGCTCACGGCTCATTTAACATTGCGAACACAGTACTGCAATTTCCTTTCATTGGCGCCTGGGCGTATCTCGTCACCCGTTTGATTCCTGGGGAAGACGTGACGATCGAATACAAACCGAAGCATCTTGACCGGCATTTCATTACCCAGTCGCCGGCAGTTGCGATTGGACAGGCAAAAGAAGAAATTATCCGAATGGGAGATTTCAGTGTGCAAGGACTGCAGCAATCATTCGAGTATTTGAAAACAGGACAGAAAAAACACGCGGAAATGGCTTATCAGATAGAAGATGCCATTAATAATCTCGATCGGAAAATCACAGATTACTTAGTCGAGATTTCAGCTGTAACCGTATCGCCAGCGGAATCCGGCCGTCATGTTATGTTGATGGACAGCGTACGTGATATCGAACGGATCGGTGATCACTTCGAAAACATTATTGAATTAATTGATTTGCGTGAGACGAATAAATTAAAACTAACAGATGGTGCGATCGATGATTTGACAGAGATGTTTACGTTAACGATCGAAACGGTCCAAAAAGCTATTGAATCTTTGGATAAAAATGATACGGGATTAGCACGTACAGTTTCCGAAAAGGAAGATTTGATTGATAATATGGAACGTCGTTTCCGAAAAAATCATATTGTCCGTCTGAATGAAGGGCATTGTAGTGCACAAGCAGGGATGGTATTCGTAGATATCGTTTCGAATTTGGAGCGGATCGGGGACCATGCAGTGAATATTGCGGAAGCGATCTTAGGAAAGCACGCATAATGAAGAAGGAGTGACAGTTTATGATATGGATCGGTTGGATCGTAGCTATTTTGATGTTTTGTATAGCATTCGCCGGACTTATCTATCCGGTCATTCCTTCTGTTGTTTTTATACTGGCCGGTTTCTTGTTGTATGGTGTCATTGTTTCATTCGAAGAGCTTACGTGGCTGTTCTGGGTAATAGAGGGGTTGTTTGTGATCTTGCTGTTCGGAGCAGATACGGTTGCGAATCTCGTAGGCGTCAAACGCTTTGGGGGCAGTAAGGCAGGGATGTGGGGAAGTACGATTGGCTTGCTGATCGGTCCATTTGTCATTCCGGTCGCCGGTATTTTAGCTGGCCCATTTCTTGGGGCGATCGTAGCGGAATTACTCGTTACACGCTCGGGTATCAAACAAGCGTTCAAGACGGGAGTAGGCTCTGTTGTCGGTTTTCTGACATCGGTGGTAGTAAAAGGGACCGTGATGGGAATCATGATTGCTATTTTTCTGTTTTTTCTCCGTTAATAGTCCATTTTCTTTGAATGCTGACTCATATTTTGATAATGTGAATAGGTAGGGCAAAACAGATATAACTAGAGGAGGAATGGAAAATGGCTTACAAATTACCAGAACTACCATACGCTTATGACGCGTTGGAGCCACACATCGACAAAGAAACGATGAACATCCATCACACAAAACATCACAACACGTATGTAACAAACGTGAACAATGCACTAGAAGGTCACGACGAACTTCTTAGCATGTCGGTTGATGAATTGGTTGCAAACTTGGACAAAGTTCCAGAGGACAAGCGTACAGCAGTCCGCAATAATGGCGGTGGGCATTCCAACCACTCATTCTTCTGGCAAATCCTATCTCCAAATGGCGGTGGAAATCCAAAAGGTCAGGTTGCTGAAGCAATCGACAAGAAGTTTGGTAGCTTTGACGCGTTTAAAGAAGAATTCGCAAAAGCTGCAACAACACGCTTCGGTTCAGGTTGGGCTTGGCTCGTTCTGAACAACGGTGAGCTTGAAGTAACTTCTACGCCAAATCAGGATTCTCCTTACATGGAAGGCAAAACACCTTTACTAGGTTTGGATGTTTGGGAGCATGCGTACTACTTAAACTACCAAAACCGTCGTCCTGATTATATTTCAGCATTCTGGAACGTAATCAATTGGGATGAAGTTGAAAAGCGTTACCAAGACAATAAATAATTGAAACCTGACACACATCTGATTCGTCAAGATGTGTGTTCTTTTATGGGTTCATGATATACTGAGGCATACATAAAAAAATATAGAAAGGAGATTCCCGTTGAAAAAGACAACAAGAAAAGCAGATCAGGCGAAAGCCCGGCAACGTAAACATATTGCTTTTCGAATGAACTTTCTTTTCGTGGCAATTTTCGTCCTTTTCTCCTTGCTCATATTCCGGCTAGGTTATCTGCAAATTGTAAAAGGGGAAGATTATACACGGATGCTTGAGCGAACGGAAGAAATTGCCGTCAATACGAGTACGCCGCGAGGAAGAGTTTACGATCGAAATGGTCAAGTACTTGTAGACAATGAACCGAAAAATGCAATTACCTATACGAAAACTTCATCTACTTCTACTGCAGATATGTTGGAGCTCGCAAGGAAGTTATCGAAGTTAATCGATCAAGATACAAAGCGAGTGACAATGGGAGATAAGCGTGATTTCTGGATCTTGCTCAACCCTGAGAAAGCTGCTGAGAAAGTATCAAAAAAAGAACAAAGCAGTATTGGTAAGGACGATAAAAAATCTAAAAAAGATATCCAGAGGGAAATCAACCAATTGACGAGAGATCGGATCACAGACGAAGAAATCAATTCGTTATCGGATGAAGACATCAAGGTCCTGGCAATTTATCGAGAAATGATGGCAGGATATGCCTATTCGCCTCAAATTATTAAGAGTGATGGAGTGACCGATAAAGAATTTGCGGTCGTTTCGGAACGGCTGAATGAATTGCCCGGCGTCAATACGACGACGGATTGGGACCGTGTCAAGAAATCGGATAGCGCAATTCTCGGTTCTACAACGAGTCCAGTAGAAGGGATTCCACGTTCCCATTTAGATTATTTCCTAGCCAGAGGTTACTCTCGTAACGACCGGGTCGGCAGAAGTTATTTGGAAGCTTACTATGAAGATCTATTAAAAGGGCAAAAGACCATCGTAAAAAACATTAAGGACCGCACGGGTAAAGTGATTGAAACTAAAACGGTGAAAGAAGGAGAGCCTGGAAAAGATCTCATCTTGACAACGGATAGTGAACTGCAAAAGGCACTGGAAGAAGTCGTGTCCAATAAATTATTGAAATTGAAGCGGAATGCAAGTGCAGGTGCACTGGAGTCTGCTTTTCTTGTCATGATGGATCCGAATAATGGTGAAATCTTATCGTTGGTGGGCAAGAAAGTCGTAAGAGACGAATCGACTGGCCAATGGGCAATTCAAGATTATACTTTTGGCACGTTCACTTCTGCTTATGAAGCGGGCTCAACTGTAAAATTGGCTACCATGCTAACAGGCTACAGTGAAGGGGCTATCCGAATCGGAGATGTCAAAATTGACGAACCGATCCGAATCGGCCGCACGGTAAAACGATCCCTATTTAATCAGAACGGCCGGGTCGCACTAAATGATATTCAAGCTATTGGGCGTTCGTCTAACGTCTATATGTTCCGGATTTCTTTTGCATTGGGTGGTGCAAGTTATCGACCAGGTCAGGCGCTGCCGATTGACAAAAAAGCGTTTGACACATTCCGTCAAAATTTCGCTTCATTCGGCTTAGGCGTTAAGACGGGTATCGATTTGCCGGGAGAATACACAGGTGTGACGGGTACTGAAACAATCACAGGTAAACTGATGGACTTTGCGATCGGTCAGTTTGACACCTATACGCCGCTGCAACTGGCGCAATATGTTGCCACAATTGCAGCAGACGGTAATCGAATCGCCCCGAAAATTTTAAAAGAAATTCGCGAGCCTTCACCAGACGGAGAGTTTTTTGGAAATTTGGTAGAAGAAACTCCTGTAAAGGTTCTCAATCATATTAACAATACACAAGCTGAAATCGATCAAGTGAAAAAAGGAATGCATTATGTATATTATGGTTCGAATGGAACAGCTTCAGGATTATTAAAAGGGGCTTCCTATGATGGGGCGGGGAAGACGGGAACGGCACAGTCGTTTTATTATACTGGTAATAAATCAAATCCAGTCATTCCGACAATCAATTTATCCCATGTTGGCTATGCACCTGCCGAGAATCCACAAGTTGCTTACTCTGTAATGATTCCATATATTTCAACGAATACAAGACGCTATCCTTCTGCGACTGCCAGTGAAATCGTCCGAGAAGCACTCGATATATATTTTGACCTGGAAAAAGAGAGAAACTCAAAAATCCCCAATTCTTCTCCGGATATCAAAATCAAGAAAGCTCCAGAAGACGAATAAAAAACAACCTCCTGTACTCACAGGAGGTTGTTTCATTTTGTCAATACATCGGCCATCTCTTTAAAACTCATGTCAGAGTTCAATTCAAATGTGCCGATCTGGATTTTTCCGGCATAACCGTTTTCTTTCATATACGTATCGAATTTCGATGCATCTTCTATTAAATGGGCACGTTCGAGCGTCCCGGATAAATCTGCTGAACTGGATCCAGCTTGCACAGCAATTTTCTTTTTGATAACGGTTGTTTCAACTTCTTTCTCGGGCTCTTGCTGTTCAATTGGTTTAGTTTCCGAAGCAGTTTCTTTTTTTGGTTCACCTTCAGACGTCAAGGTTTGGGATATGGCCAATTCTTTCTTAATAACTTCTAATTCTTTTTGAGTTGCCGTCAATTCTTTTTGTAAGGATGCTTCTGATGTTGCCGGCAAATTGTCGACGGTATATAAAATACCGCCTGCCAGCAAACAACCGATACCTACCGAGCGAAATACTTCTTTGATCATGTGCGCACTCCTTTTGAACGGAGTACAGCAGCCACTTCATCTTCCTGCATGGAAGCTCTTTGTGCAATCTCAGACATTGTATAGCCTTGACTGTGCAAAGAAGTGATCTGATTGACGATAATTGCGTGAACAGGTTTTTTCGGGGAAGCCGTGTAACTTTCTGTCATAGGCGGGGCAACCATCAACTCATCTTCGAGCACCCGCACCCTTTTCTTTAGATTACTTGTTTCCTGATGAAGACTGACGGAAACCTTTTCTAATTCATCTTCATATGTACGAGTGGGGTTCCCTACAAAGAAAGAAGCCAAGACAGCCAGCAGCCCGATAATGAGTAAAATTAAGGCGATATCCATTTCGTTTCCCTCCAAAATAACTAGAGTTTCCTTCATAATACCATAGCGACCCGGCGAATGAAATTTCAATCTTTCTGCTGTACAATGAAAGAAAATATGCTATAATTTATAAGTCGTATAAATCATGCTCATATTTAATCTTATATCTATCGCTAATGAGTGGGAGGGACAGTAATGCGCGTAAATATTACACTCGCTTGCACGGAATGTGGAGAGCGCAATTATATTTCAAAGAAAAACAAGCGTAACAATCCAGAGCGTCTTGAAATGAAAAAATATTGCTCACGTGATCAAAAACAAACTTTGCACCGTGAAACGAAATAATTAGTGAAACCAAAACCTGCTTCGGTTTTGGTTTTTTCTTACGGGAGGTAAAGCAGTGGAAAAGCAAAAACTTCGCGAACAGGTTTTAAAGCAATTACATCAATTAAGTCCATCTGATCACGAACAGAAATCTGCTCTGATACAGAAACGCGTTCTTGCTTCGGATGAATTTAAGTATGCCAAGACGATCGGGATCACGCTTTCTAGATTTCCGGAAGTGGCGACGCATCATTTGATTGAATTCGCTTGGCAGTGCGGGAAACGAATTGCTATCCCGAAGTGCATCTCTTCGACGAGGGAAATGGACTTTCGCTTAATCGACTCCTTTGACCAGACTGAAGTCGTCTATATGGATTTAAAAGAACCGTGCGTCGATCTGACGGAATCTGTCCCTCCTGAAGAGATTGACTTGCAAATCGTACCGGGTGTTGTCTATTCACCGGAAGGTTACCGTATTGGTTTCGGTGGCGGCTATTACGATCGGTATTTGGCAGGATATCCATTTCAAACGATATCACTAGCATTTGAACGTCAAATACTGGATAATGTAATTAGGGAGCCGCATGATTTTCCTGTATCATATCTTTATACAGAAGATCGTATCATAGACTGTCAGAAAGCTCGTGAGATGAATGAATAGTTTCTACGATGTCCTCCAATTGTTAAAAAGATTCGGAGTCATTATCTATACAGGCAATAAGAAGCAAGACAGCATACTAATGGAGTCTGAAATAAAAGAGTTATTTGATCATCAATTTATTGATCAGCAAACATATATGCAAGCTGTTTTAGTATTGCGAAAAGAACAAAAAAATGATAGTTTCCCTAACAAATTATAGGAGGATGGACTCATTCCCGGTGGTATTTGAAACTTTTCTTTCAGTCAACCGTCTATCTGTTAGGCAACTATCAATTATGCTTTTGCATAAATGGGACCGGATTATATTCGAGCTTGCCTGAAAAGCTCCTGTAAAAAATCCGTAATGTGCGCCAAAGGCTTTATCTGAGTTCAGCAAGCGTTTGAGCATCCACTGAACAGTAACAAAATTGCATTCACTTCATTACCTATAGAGGTGGGAGTTTTCTGCTGAATTTAGATAAATAACACTACAACTCTTTATTTAGATATGAAAGGAAGAGAAGGAATGAGAAAATTCGAATGGCCAAAGCATTCCGTACTCATTATCGCCGTGATTGCAACTTGGTTGACTACTTATATCGGGTATCTCACCAGTTTTAATATGAAGATCGATAATGCGATGCAACAGTTTATATTATTTATTAATCCACTAACATTCCTGTTGTTTGTGTACGGAATCGCCTTGTTTATCAAAAAAACTAAGACAAGAAATCGATATATAGTAACAGTTAGTTTGCTGACATCGATTATTATGTTCAGTAACGCTGTGTTCTATCGCTTTTTCACAGACTTTATTACACTGCCATTGCTATTCCAAACGAATAACTTTGCAGATTTGACTTCATCAATTACAGAGAACATGAGATTTCTAGATGTGTTCTTCTTCACAGATGTCATCATTGTCTTGCTGGCAATTCGCTTCATACCACAAGAGCCGGTTCAAGTAACAGGGCGAAAAGTGGGGCGTAAAGTCTATTTCGCGGCGGCAGCTACATTGCTGATGTTCAACTTGGCGATGGCAGAAGCACAGCGCCCACAACTTCTGACTCGAAGCTTTGACCGTGAGTTGCTTGTGAAAAACATCGGGACGTATAACTATCATCTCTATGATTTATTTGTCCAATCGAAATCACACGCACAGCGAGCTTTCGCAGATGGAACTGAGTTGACGGAAATAGAGAACTATGTAAAAGCCAATCACGCGCAGCCGGATCCTGAAATGTTCGGCGTGGCAAAGGACCGGAATGTTATCATCGTTTCACTGGAGTCCTTGCAGAACTTTGTGATCAACAATGAAATGGACGGCCACGTGATTACGCCGTTCTTAAACGAATTAACAAAAGACAAAGACACATTTTACTTTAATAACTTCTACCACCAAACAGGGCTTGGTAAAACATCTGACTCTGAGTTTATCGTAGAGAATTCACTATATGGTCGTAACGGAAGTGCAGTATTCTTCACACACAGCGGCAATACGTACGATTCCCTATCCAATCGCTTGGGTGAAAATGGTTATTCCACAAGTGTTATGCACGCGAACAGCAAAAGCTTCTGGAACCGCGATATCATGTACAAAGCAATGGATATTCAAAAGTTCTATGACGTGGAGAGCTACTCAATCGAAGAAGGTCAAGCTGTTAACTGGGGTATGAAAGATATTCCGTTCTTTGATCAATCTGTAGAGTTGATGAAAGATATGAAGAAGCCATTTGCTACACGAATGATTACGTTGACGAACCACCACCCGTTTGACTTGGATGAAGAAGATAAGTTGATTCCTGAATACACTTCGAATTCCAATACATTGAATAAGTACTTCCAAACTGTTCGTTATATGGACGAAGCAGTGAAAGGGTTTTTTGAGGACTTAAAAGAAAATGGCTTGTATGATAATTCCATTATTATCATGTACGGAGACCACTACGGAATCTCCGAAAACCATAACAAAGCGATGGGTATGTACATGGATAAAGAAATTACACCTTTCGATAATGCGGAGCTGCAAAAAGTTCCTATGTTCGTTCACATTCCAGGTTACGGAAAAGGGAAAGTAATGGATGAACTTTCAGGGCAGCTCGACTTGCGTCCTACAATTCTTCACTTATTAGGTATCGACACGAAAGCAGATATGCAATTTGGATCTGACGTGTTTTCACCAGATCACGAACCGTTTGTCATATTCCGTGATGGCCGATTTGTGACAGATAAAAACATCTACACTCAGGAAGTCTGCTATGATATCGAAACAGGAGAGCCGACAGATGAAGCGCAATGTGAGCCGTATGTAGAGCGTGCCACAACTGAGTTAAATTACTCAGATACGGTCATCAATGGCGACTTGCTTCGTTTCAAAGATCAGAAAGATGGCAGTCCGGAGATGAAAGAGAGAGAATAAGTTGATGGAGCTGCGCGGTCGCCTATGCCGCGCAGCTTTTTTCATTTTCATTTAATACATCTTGAAAAGGGGAAACGTTTTGAAGCAGACAATCATAATGATCTTACTAGCTCTTTTTCTGGTGGGCTGTGAGCAAAATGAAATAGAGAAAACGGAAGAAAAGAACCCGCTTGTGGTTGATGAAGAAGTATTGTCTGTTAAAACATTGAAAACATCCGAGGAGAACTTGCGGTTTGTGGCGGGCTGGCTTGACGATATGAATATAGCTTATGTAGATCATCATGATGCAGAAGACCGTCTTCAGGTATTCAACTTAAAGACGGGAGGAATACATACGATCTATACGGATGCTTCGATAATTTCTGAAGTACTGATACATCGATCAAAAAAACAACTGCTTGTCAAAACATCAGATACTTCTACAGAGGCGAATATGACTGTGATAGATACAGAAGGCCAAGTGCTGGATGAATTAACTGTCGATTCGTCGGAACTTGAGATTCAGTGGAACGATGCAGAAGCGTCCAAACTGTTGATTTCTGCTTTTCGAGAAGACTGGAGTTATCAGGTTTTCCTATATGACATGAGTGAAAAATCTTTAGAACCTATCGAATTGACTGATCCATTTCCACAATGGATGGGAGAAGATCAGCTCGTTTACCTAGAAGACACTACTATAGTAAAGGAATCGCTTCAAACGAGTGAGAGAAGTGAGCTAGTCACCGAGGTTAATCGCTTTCATGCTTCATCAGAACAACTAGTTGTGGAGATACCTGACGAAGAACAAACACGCTTTACAGTTCTCGATGCAAATGGGGAAGAGAAGCATTCATGGCAGGCTGAACATCCATCGGAAACAATGGAGGATGTTGAATTCACAGATGACGATAATATTATTATGTCAACTAATCTTTCGTCCGATGATCAAGATGGTATGTCTACAATGGTTCAAGTCATAGATGGGGAAGCGATAAAGCGATATGATCCTGAGGTGGAAGGCGGTCTGCTGAATTGTTCACCAGACGGCGGAACGTGTCTTGTAGGCTACCGTATGGATACACTGATTGATCTAGAGACGGGAGGAACCACACAGTGGTTGCAACTCAATGAAGAGGAACCGGTGATTGAAACAGCAGAAGCAATAACGGAAGAATAAAAAATAAGGACATCCTCCAGTATAGAGGTGTCCTTATTTTTTGGAACTGATTATTTGTGTAGCTGTGGCGGGTATCCTGAATATATAACGGTAGCAATTGTAAAGCCTCCGATAACGACAACAGTTACCACATTGAAAATTATACTTAATACATTCCGCTCTTTAAAAGCTTGGACCGTTCCAAAGACTGCTAAGATTGCAATCAATCCAAAAATGACGACCAATAAGTTCATTGAGTAGACACTCCTTTCAACATTGAAAAAATGAATGCCGTATAGCGATATTCCTCCTCTATTGTACTGTTAAACAAACGTTTTGTCGAGATTAAATAATGACGATTGTTTGAAATATGAGCAAGGTTTCATTAATATTAGAAAAAGAGGTGAGTTAATTGAAGATACATATACATCCATTAGGTCCAATTCAGACAAATTGTTATGTAATTGAAGATGAAGAGAAAAATTGTTTGGTGTTTGATCCGGGTGAAGAAGGCGAGGCATTGCTTTCTGAACTGCAAAAGTTATCACTAAAGCCTGTCGCGATCATGCTGACCCATGCACATTTTGACCATATTGGTGCAATCGAGACGATTCGAAGTGCATACGATATCCCGGTCTACGTGCATGAAGCTGAAAAAGATTGGCTAGGCAACCCGCAGCTGAACGGATCAGGGAAATATCCGATGTTCCCGGACGTGATTTGCAAACCGGCCGATATTTTATTGAAGGATGAAAAAAACCTGCAAGTGGGGCCTTTCACGATGGAGGTCCGCCATACGCCGGGCCATTCGCCTGGAAGCGTGTCCTATGTCTTTGCAGACGAGGGATTCGCCATTGTGGGGGATACGCTATTTAGAGGTAGTATAGGGCGTACCGATCTTCCGGGAGGTCATACAGAAACGCTTTTGTCTTCTATCCACAACGAATTATTATCATTAGATGAAGAATTGATGATTTATCCGGGACACGGCCCGGCGACGACACCTGGTATCGAACAAGATCAGAATCCGTTCCTGCATGGATTTTAAAGCAAAACAAAAAACAGCTCTCGTGATGAGGCTGTTTTTTGTATGTACGGATTAGTGTCCTCCACCTGGTACATGAATAAATATGGAATAGTAACTGAAACCAACCATGAAGATCATTAAGTATGCTCCGAATAAGTACATGTACATACGCTCTGAAAGTTTCAAGTATCCAAGTAGTACGAAGAAGATAGTGCTTGCGACTAGCAGTAAAGAAGCAGGAATCATGTGTCCAACATAGAACATGACCGCAAAAATACCTGTCCAGAATCCGCAAAGTTTGAACATATTATCCATCTACGCGTCCCTCCTTCACAACAATACAATAAGCTCTTATCCATTATAATAGAACGTCAGCCTAAAAGTAAACTCCAATCAATTTCACATTGTGACAAAAAAGTGTACTTGTTTCGGTGACTTAGACATTAGCTATCCTCAGTATAGCAGAACCATCCAATAAAAATAATATGAAAATTCATTTTCTCTGTGATTTTGAGTTCTAAAAATACATTTTGTCCTCTTATTCACGATGATAATTAAATTGTCTTAAATGAATACAATTTTCCAACAATTCATTTCCGATGTATACTCCTGCGTAAGATGAAAAGTGGTCTTTCATCATACGGAGAAAGGGGAGAATTATGGAAATTATAGCGAATCCAATAGAAAAAACGTGTTTTCAGTTACTGGAGAAAGCAATTCATTTAGAGGCTACAGATATCCATTTTGTGCCGACCGCTGAAGGTTATGATGTGACCATTCGCAAGCATGCATTATTCTCGAAAATTGGCCAATTCCCCCATACATTAGGCGGCCGTTTGATTTCGTTTTATAAGTTTTTATCTTCGCTGGATATTAGTGAACAACGCCGGCCTCAAAGTGGCTCCTTTCATCGGTCGTTCTCTGACTACAACTTTTCTTTTCGTATATCAACCATTCCGTCTATTCAATTGCGGGAAAGTGTCGCCATCCGTATCCAGAAACATGACAAGGTTGTACCCCTTCAAGATTTGTGTATAAATCCCCAGTGGAGTAGACAATTATCAGAAGCTGCTGCTCATAAGCAGGGATTATTTCTTGTCACCGGCCCGACTGGTTCAGGCAAAACGACGACATTGTATTCACTGACGGCTCATTGTGTGAACGAGTTAAAGCGCCATGTGATTTCATTAGAGGATCCAGTGGAGAATAAGCACAGTCATTTACTGCAAATCCAAGTGAATGAAAGATCCGGCATTACATATTCTGCCGGATTGAAAGCTATTTTACGGCATTCGCCTGATGTCATCATGATTGGTGAAATACGGGATGCAGAAACAGCCCAAATTGCGGTAGAAGCTGCTTTGACAGGGCATCTCGTACTCAGTACGATCCATGCGAAAGATCCGGTAGGCTGTCTTTATCGATTGCTTGATCTAGGAGTTCACTTAGAAGAACTTAGACAAACGCTCATCGCGATTTCCGCCCAGCGCTTGATTACAAAGCAAACAGGCGAAACAGCCGCCATTTTTGAAATTTTGCAAGACCCATACATCGAACAAGCGGCAGAAGCAATCTCGAAAGGACATCGTTTTTCAATGCCATCTGAACGAAAAATCGATATACAGTCAGCTTTCTATGAAAGAGTGCTAAACAATGGTGTCTAAACTTCTTGGCAGACGTTCGCCTAAGAAAAAGCTGGTGAAGCCTGCAGAGTTTTTGCATAGACTATCTGTTTTGCTGCGGGAAGGTTACACGTTTCATGAAGGACTGATTCTTATCTTGCCTTATCATTCAAAAGAATACGAAAAGAAATTGGCGAAAGTTGAATCCGAATTAAAAATGGGTTTCGGTGTCTCCTATATATTAAAAAGCTTGGGATTCAGCAAAAGTATTATGTTGCCGATTGTCATTGCAGAAGTCGATGGAAATTTAGTTCGCGCTTTGAACGAAGTGGCAATGCGTGTCAACCGTACCGCTGAAAAGCAAAAACAACTACGTAAACTGCTAGCCTATCCCGCTGTTTTATTTTCACTTTTATTCGCGTTGTTGGTTGCTTTTCGCCAGTTTTTCCTGCCGAACTTTGAAGCATTAACTTTGATGCGTGCTAGTCAAGAATCTGGTGTGGTCCGGTATTTACCTCGACTGGTTTCCTCTATACCGGATTTAATTTTGCTCCTGATAACGACAGCAGGTATTGCAATGTTGGGCTTGAGAATCTGGTTGAAGAAACTGACAGCTGAGCAAATGCTGAAGCAGCTTTTACGTGTTCCCGGGCTTGGCCCTTTTTATAGTGCGATGAAGACGAGAGATTTCGCTAACGAGCTAGGCAGTTTACTACAATCCGGTTTGTCGCTGCAAAGCGCACTGAATGTCTTGGTAGAGCAAAAAGAAGATCCAATTTTATCTGCAATATCAGGACAGCTGAGTGCCCACGTCATCTACGGGGAACCATTGCATGAAGCCATTCGGTTAACAGATGGTCTCTCCAGTAGCTTAGCGGATTTTGCGAAACATGGTGCAGACAGTGGATATTTACCGAAGGAGTTACTGATTTACAGCCAGCATACAAGCGAACAGTTAGAAGAGAAGATGAACAAAGGAATTGCTGTTTTGCAACCAGCCTTATTTGGCATACTGGCCGTTTGTATCTTACTATCCTATTTGTCGATCCTACTTCCTGTTTACCGCATGATCGATAGTATTTAAAGAGGAGGAAATAGAAATTGGTAAAAAGATTTTTAAAGAACGAACAAGCTTTCACTCTAATCGAAATGATGATCGTTTTACTTATTATTACTATTTTAGTTCTTATCGCCATACCAAATGTCACAAAACATTCGAAATCAATAGATGAAAAAGGCTGCGGTGCTTATGTGAAAATGGTGGAAGGACAAATACAAGCGTATAAGATGGATGAAAAGAAAACTCCTAGTTTAGCAGATCTCACGTCAAAGGACTATTTACCCGAAACTCCGGTTTGCCCGGATGGCAGCTCATTAGAAATCGATGCGGAAGGTAAAGTGAAGGTTGCAAAGGCAGGAGGATAAACGCATATTGCAAGGAGAACAGGGTTTCACATTCCTGGAGCTTTTACTCGTTCTTTCCATCATCGTTATATTAACTGCGGTCATTCTGCCGTTCAGTGAAAAACGTCTCCTCCAGGTGACTGAAGAAGACGCATTGAAATCGTTTATGGTGGCAGTCCATGAGACGCAGTTGTATGCCATTACGCATCAAGAAGCTACTCGAGTTGAGTTTAGGGATGAAGGAAATGGTTATAGGGCGTATAGTAGTGATAGGACGATATTATTAGAAGGCAAATTTCCAGAAGGAATGATGAAAATCCCGAACGATGGCTTAAGAGATTTGAGTTTTAGTCCTTCCGGGAATATGTCTCCGACAGGCAAAATCAAGATTCGCACAAAAAAATCCGGGCAGAAAACAATCAGTTTTCAGTTTGAAAGGGGAAGGATGATGATCAGTGGATGAAAAAGGACAATCTTGGCCGGAAGCGATGCTGTCCTTAGTAATTATCCTGGTGATTTTTAGCTCGCTCTTGCCTATGGCTACGAAGTTAACATCCTCTGTCCTTATCAAGAAAAACGCCATGATTGCCGCCGAAACAAGCTTTCAGGCTGCCATTCATTTTCGGGCAAACGGCCAGCTTTCAGGCAGCAGAACGCATGAAGGCCGTGACTATCATTGGACGGTGTCTGGCGGAGAAATCTGCGTAACGTACGAAGAAGTACGAGGACTTGGCAGTAAATGTGTGAACCTATGAAGAATCTGGATGAAAAAGGGTTTTCATTATTCGAGAGTATAATTCATTTGATGATTTTTTCTATCCTTATCCAGTTAACGGTTCTTTTCTTTTATTGGAAAGCACCTATTGAAACGAGTTACCAGAATGATTTTCTAGGTGAGTGGGAGTTATTCTCTTTAGAACTCCAGCAATTATTGGAAGAAGTGGAGTTTGTCGCAGTACCTACAAGTACTAGTGTCTCGTTTGCAACGGAGAGGGGGTTGGTTACCATTCAAGTATACCAGCGGCTGATTCGAAAGCTCGTAAATGGACAAGGCCATGTACCTTTATTGATTGGTGTGAAATCATGTGAATTTATAGTGGATGGCAATCGCTTGCACGTATCTGTAGAAAAGGTTGACGGGACCAAGAAAGAAAGGACGTTTGCCATTGGATTATATACAGAATGAAAAAGGAGGGATGTTTGTTTTTGCCATTGTCCTATTATTTTTCGTTAGCCTCTTTCTTTTCTCCCTCGTTTCATGGCATGATAGTCTTTATGGAATATACGATTCTCTCGAACGCTATTATGAGCGAGAAGCAGTCGAATTAATGAAACGGGATGGATGAAAATGAAAAGGATTTACTTAGTAGGATTCATGGGGTGCGGGAAAAGTGCGATTGGTAAAAGACTTCATACGCTTACAGACATTCCATTCTATGATATGGATCATGTCATTGCAGATCAGATGCAATTGACGATACCTGAAATCTTTGATCAATATGGAGAACCATATTTTCGTCAATTAGAAACTGAGTTTTTGCGCTCGTTTCCTGAAGAGTTTTGTATCGTCGCAACAGGTGGGGGCGTGGCAGTAAAAGAAGAAAATATACAGCTTATGAGAGAAACCGGCATGGTGTTTTTCTTAAATGCCTCGTTCCGGGATATTTGGCGAAGAATATCGACTGATGTCAATCGGCCGATTGTTCAACAATCTTCGCGAATGGAGCTAGAGACATTGTACAAGAAACGAAAGCCTAAATATTTGCAGGCCAGCCATTTCACAGTAGAGACGACTGGGAAGTCATTGACAGAAATTGCAGAGTATATTATCTTTCAAATAGAAAGATATCAATAATTATTAAGTTAGAAGGCGAACGATGATTAGAACGTTTTTATTATCATTCGTCTTCTGCGTGCTTTCAGAAATAGATTGCGCTTTCTTATAATTAATGTTAAGATATCAGTGACAAGTAAGTTAATTAAATAATGCGAATGATTGCATGGGGAGAGCGCGCATTGGGCGCCGCCGAAGGAGCAAGTAACGAATGTTATGAATCTCTCAGGTAAAAAAACGCATGCAGGACGCATCTCTGGACAAGACCGAAGAAGTTTTCAGGCAAAAGGACAGGGGTTCTCTTATCACAGGGGACCTCTGTCCTTTTTGATTGAACTATTACATACTGATCGATCATCTTAACATCAGCGTCGATCAGACAATGAAGGAGGAAACAGATTGACGAATCAATTATTGCGCACCCCATTATTTGAAAGTTACAAAAAGTATGGAGGTAAGACAATCGATTTTGGAGGTTGGGAATTACCTGTTCAGTTTTCGAGCATTAAAGCTGAACACGAAGCAGTTCGTACAAAAGCGGGTTTATTTGATGTTTCTCATATGGGTGAAGTGCTGGTCAGCGGAAGCGGAGCTCTGGAGTATTTGCAAATGCTCGTCACAAATGATGTATCGAAACTAGCGATTGGTCAAGCTCAATATACAGTGATGTGTAATGAACAAGGCGGCACCATCGACGATTTTTTAATTTATAAGTTAGCGGAAGATCGCTATTTGTTAATTGTCAATGCTTCCAATATCGATAAAGATGTTGCTTGGATGGAACAGCAGAAAACAGAGGATGTTGTCATTGACAATCAATCCACGGATTATGCATTATTGGCATTGCAGGGTCCGGAGGCTCAGACAGTGCTGCAAAAACTGACAGATCAAGCTTTAGAAGAGATTAAATTTTTCCGATTTAAAGAGCATGTACAAGTGAGCGGAGAAGACGTACTCATTTCACGCACAGGCTATACCGGGGAGAATGGGTTTGAAATCTATGGGGCACCACAAGCCATTCAAGCATTATGGCCGAAGATTTTACAGGCGGGTGAAGCGGAAGGTGTCGTGCCTGCAGGACTTGGCGCCCGGGATACTTTGCGTTTTGAAGCTGGACTTCCATTGTATGGTCAAGAACTGTCGGCTGATATTTCACCTCTGGAAGCCGGACTTGGTTTCGTAGTGAAATTAAACAAAGAGGTTGATTTCATTGGAAAAGATGCATTAAAGATGCAGAAAGAGCACGGCTTGCTTAGGAAGCTTGTGGGACTTGAAATGATTGATAAAGGAATTCCGCGCACAGGTTATAAAGTTTTTTCGGACGGTCTGGAAATCGGTCAGGTGACGACGGGTACTCAATCTCCTACATTAAAGAAAAATATCGGATTTGCATTGCTGGCTATCGATTATACAGAACTTGGAACTGAGGTAGAAGTCGAAGTCCGTGCAAAGCGGTTGAAAGCTAAAGTGGTTGAAACACCTTTCTATAAAAGATCATAAGGGAAAAGGGGCAGAAATATTATGAAGCATCGTTATCTTCCAATGACGGAGCAAGACCAGAAAGATATGCTGAACGTGATCGGAGTCTCTTCAATCGAAGAATTGTTTTCAGCTATTCCTGAAAAAGTCCGATTTACTGGGGAGTATAATATAAAACAAGCCAAATCTGAAACTTCATTGTTAAAAGAACTTAGCCGCTTGGCTGCTAAAAACGTGAATGCACAGGACTATGCTTCTTTCCTGGGGGCGGGTGTCTACGATCACTATAAGCCGATCATTGTCGATCATGTCATTTCGCGTTCAGAGTTTTATACGGCTTATACACCTTACCAGCCGGAGATTTCGCAAGGGGAATTGCAGGCGATCTTTGAATTTCAAACAATGATTTGCGAATTGACGGGTATGGACATTGCGAACTCTTCCATGTATGACGGCGGAACTTCATTGGCTGAAGCGGGAACTCTGGCGGCTGGGTATACACGCAGGAAAAAACTACTCGTTTCTTCCACTGTTCATCCGGAATCTCAAGCTGTCGTCCAATCGTATGCTAACGGGCAATCTATTGAAACTGTGACCATCCCAAATACAGACGGCGTGACAGACATTGAGAAACTTACGGAATTGATTGACGATCAAACGGCTGCTGTGCTCGTTCAATACCCGAATTTTTATGGGCAAGTGGAAGATCTTCAGAAAATGAGTGAAATCGCGCATGCGAACGGTGCTTTGTTCGTTGTATCTGCGAATCCGCTTGCACTCGGAGTTTTAACGCCTCCAGGAGCTCTTGGTGCGGATATTACTGTAGGGGATGCTCAGCCGTTTGGGATTGCAGAATCATTTGGCGGCCCGCATTGCGGCTATTTTGCAGTATCGAAGAAGTTGATGCGTAAAGTGCCGGGCAGATTAGTCGGAGAAACGACGGACGATCAAGGGCGCAGAGGCTATGTATTGACTTTACAAGCACGTGAGCAGCATATCCGCCGCGATAAAGCGACTTCTAATATTTGTTCGAATCAGGCTTTAACAGCACTTGCAGCATCCGTTGCAATGACGGCACTTGGCAAAAAAGGAATTAAAGAAATTGCTTATCAAAATATCGCTAAAACAGCTTATGCCCGTCAGGCGTTTGAACAGGCCGGCTTTAAAGTGAAATTTGGTCCAGCACACTTCAATGAAATCGTCATTGATTGCAAAGCACCTATTAAGGAAGTTAATAAGCATTTGCTCGGATCGGGCATCATTGGCGGGTATGATCTCGGTTTGGTCGATGAAAAATTGGCCAATCATGCGTTAATTGCCGTAACAGAACAACGTACAAAAGAAGAAATCGATGCACTCGTGCAAGAACTGGAGGCTTTCCATGCATAACGAAAATCAACCACTCATTTTTGAAATGTCAAAAGCTGGACGTGTCGGTTACAGTTTACCCGAATTGGATGTACCTGAAGTAGATGTAGCGTCTATTTTGCCGCAGCCACTCATTCGTCAAGTAGACGTTGAACTTCCGGAGGTAGCGGAACTGGACATCATGCGCCACTACACAGCGCTATCCAGACGGAACCACGGAGTAGATTCAGGATTTTATCCGCTCGGTTCTTGTACAATGAAGTACAACCCGAAGATCAATGAAGCCGTCGCACGTTTCCCTGGTTTTGCACGTGTTCATCCACTGCAAGATGAATCAACGGTACAAGGTGCTTTGGAAGTAGCATATGATCTGCAGGAACATCTGGCTGAAATTACAGGTATGCCGGCGGTCACATTACAGCCTGCAGCCGGGGCGCACGGTGAATGGACGGCATTGATGATGATCCGTGCTTTCCATGAAGCAAACGGCGATACGGAGCGGACAAAAGTGCTTGTGCCTGACTCAGCTCACGGTACGAATCCTGCTTCTGCCACAGTGGCTGGTTTTGATACGGTGACAGTGAAGTCGAATGACAACGGACTGGTGGACCTGGAAGATTTAAGGTCTAAAGTAGGCAGCGATACGGCCGCGTTGATGTTGACGAATCCGAATACGCTTGGTCTGTTTGAGGAAGATATTCTAGAAATGGCGGAAATCGTTCACGGAGTGGGCGGCAAACTGTATTACGACGGAGCGAACTTGAACGCTGTTATGTCAAAAGCACGGCCAGGCGATATGGGCTTTGATGCGGTTCATTTGAACTTGCATAAAACATTTACGGGTCCACACGGCGGCGGTGGCCCAGGTTCTGGTCCAGTTGGCGTAACGGAGGAATTGGCCGCGTTCATGCCGAAACCGATTATTGCGAAGAAAGAAGATCGTTATGTTCTTGATTATGATGTACCGCAGTCAATCGGCCGCGTGAAACCATACTACGGTAACTTCGGTATTTATTTACGCGCTTACACATATATCCGTACGATGGGTCCGGATGGCTTGAAAGCCGTGACGGAATACGCTGTGTTGAATGCCAACTATATGATGCGTCGTCTGGAGCCTTATTTCGATTTGCCGTATACACAACATTGTAAACACGAATTTGTGTTGTCGGGTCGTCGTCAAAAGAAATTAGGCGTGCGCACGCTCGATATGGCGAAACGCCTCCTGGATTTCGGTTACCATCCGCCAACGATTTATTTCCCGTTGAATGTTGAAGAGGGCATGATGATTGAGCCGACGGAAACAGAGTCTAAGGAGACACTGGATGCGTTTATTGAGGCAATGATTCAAATTGCTAAAGAGGTAGAAGAGAACCCTGAAATCGTCCAGGAAGCACCGCATACGACAGTAATCGGCCGCTTGGATGAAACAAAGGCAGCTCGCAAGCCGGTATTGCGTTACACGAAGGAGAAGCTTAACCAATAAGAAAAGGAGAGACGGAATGACTCGTCTCTCCTTTTTTACGCGAACATTAAAATCCGATAGAAGAATCGGTATCCCAATCATTTCGAGTGGCTTGCCTATGTTGTTTTTGTAGTTGCCGGATGCGTTCATTATAAATAATAATGCCTTCGTAATGGTAGGTTAGGGCAATCGACATATACAATTCATTTAATTGAGAGATCGATAAGCCTTTTGTTTTTTTAGCTATTTCATTCGTTGCGTTGTCATCCAATAGTTTCTTGCGATCAAGTTTTTCGATATATTGTTTCCGTACTTCTTCAATAGGAGAGACGATTTCATACGTACTATCGAAGCGGCCTGCCCGATTGATTAAAGCAGGGTCAATCCGTTCGGGATAGTTCGTCGTGCCAATGATGAATAAACCGTCTCTGACGTGCACACCGTCTAATATATTCAAAAAAGTACTTCGCATATGTTCTGGCATAGAGTCAATATCCTCAATAACGAGAATTGCAGGCGCCAGCCGTTCCACTGTAGAAAACACTTCCTGTACGGAATGACTCCCTGTGAATTCCGTGATTTGCCAATAAACAACAGGTGCGTCAGTTGTTCCGGTAATCGAGCGAACAAGTGTCGTTTTGCCGTTGCCCGGAGAGCCATAGAGCAAAATTCCTCGTTTATATGGCAATCCGTATTCTTTGAAAAATGCACCGTCGTCATGGAAAAATTCATCGATTGAGCGGTAAAGCTCGTTTTTTAAATGCTCATCCAATAATACGTCGCTTCGTTCAATTTGTTCTCCTAAGCCGTAAGTTTTCTTTTCGATTCCTTCTTCCGTGTCGACTAAATACGTGATATTCGTCTTCATCGACTCGCGTTGCAGATTATTCAATTCTTCAATAAAGTTCTTCACATGCTCTGCCGACGGAGCGAAGACCGTATGTTCCGACCAAGTAGAACCAGTGGCGACATAATAGCTAATATTCGCGATCGCTATTTGATGGTCAGGAAAAAAGATCAACTGATTGTCAATTGTTTCAGCGCTTTGTAAAGCAAAACCACTTGTTGATCCATCTTGCTGAATCTTTTCTGTGGGCAGCGTCTCATAAATGTGGCAAAGTGATTGATAGGGCAATTTTTTACGATGGATCAGTTCAGGGAGCATCGTCTCTGTATACGAAGCGAATTCATCTACTTGGACAATCCGCCAATCCGCAGCGGAGTGCTTGTTAAGTTTATTTATAATGGCCTGGATGATGACGCTGTAATTTTGGTAATGAGGCAATTTTTCATAGTGGTCCGAGCTGAGAGAGATTAAAAATTCCTGTTTCATCGATTGTGTAATTCTCCTTTAGAAATAGTAAATCCTCCCGGTTAAGGAGGATCTAGTATTATTATTTTGTTTTGATCTTGCCTGTCCACTGCTTGAACCCGCCACGTAGTTGATAGATTTCCGTACAACCTTTTTTCTTAAGGAATAAAGCTGCGCGGCCTGTACGGCTAGTGTTTTGGTCGTAAAGATAAATCGGCTTATCAGGACGTATTTCTCTATAGCGCTGGGTAAACTGAGTGAATGGAATATTTCGTGCACCTAAAATATGTCCAGCGTCGAAATCTTTTGGTTCACGGATGTCAATCAGTTGTGCTTTTCGGTATCCTTGAATGAATTCTTCCTGTGTTAAAGTGGTAAGAGCTTTTCCCACCCGAACATATGTAATAACGAAATAAAGAATGATCGCGAGCACAATGGCTCCTAAAATATAATACGTCAAAAAACTTCCCCCTTTTATCAATATCTCTAGTATAAAGATTTTCTAGCATCAGTTCAATCGGAATGATAAAATGTAATGCGTTATTGTTTTTTTCGTTCACGATTTCATATAGCATAAATGCAGTACGATAGACGAAGGAGAATGAATATGACAAAAGCAGTTTGGCATTATGTGGATTCGGGTAAGTGTACACCTTCTTTCAATATGGCGCTGGATGAAGCGCTTCTTGACTTACATAGCCGTGGGGAAATCGGACCGGTTCTGCGTTTTTATGAATGGTCTCCCGCAACATTATCCATCGGTTATTTTCAGCGTATAGAAAAAGATATCGATATGGAAAAGGTAAAAGAACTGGAGTTGGGCTTTGTCCGCAGACCGACGGGTGGCAGAGGCGTTCTGCATGAGCATGAATTGACTTACAGTGTGATTGTCAGTGAGCACTATAAAGGAATGCCGGAATCCGTCACAGAAGCATATCGTGTGATCTCAGGCGGTCTGCTCCAAGGCTTCCGCAACTTAGGTTTGCAGGCGGAGTTCTCCATTCCGGATAAAGACGTGACGGACCAATTAAGGAACCCTAAGAGTGGGGTTTGCTTCGATGCGCCAAGTTGGTATGAATTAGTGGTGGAAGGAAAAAAAGTCGCGGGCAGTGCGCAGACACGTCAAAAAGGAGTGATTCTTCAACACGGTGCCATACTGATGAGTCTAGATGTAGACAAGCTGACGTCTATTTTTAAATATTCATCTCCGGAGTTGAAGGAACGTGTGCGCAGAACATTGCCAGACCGCGCAATTGCAATTGATCGGCTGACAGATCGAGACATCACAGTCGATGAATGCAAAGTGGCCTTTTCGCAAGGCTTTGAAAAGGCATTGGATATTTCATTGGAGCCACTCGAATTAACGGAAGAACAAATGGCATTGGTGCGTCAAATTGAGAATGAAAAATATGCCAATGATGACTGGAATTACAAAAAGTAAAGTTAGTTCTTTTGCTTTATTTTTTTAAAGGAAGGTTGTTGTATCAATCTTTTTAAACTCGAATACAAAATTTGTGGATTGACAAAGTTTCAAGATATAGTAGATTAGGGAATAGAGAGAACACAACATGTTGTGTTCTATGAAGTCGAAGGAGGATGTTATATGGTTACGGTTTCGAAACAAGGCGAGCCATTTCTGGACAAAAAGCAGTTAAATGAGGACATTTCACAATTTCATCAAGTGCACCCGATCACTGAGGATATGAAACTGACGCATAGCGGGGTGTCGCGTCTCGTGATGATCGATCGCTATTCATTTAAAGACACTGAAAAAAAGACGTTGAAGGTAGGAGACTTTGTTGTCTTGACAGTTAGGGAAGATCCGAAATTCCCTGCACGCGGATTGGGATATATTACAAAGTTGGACAAGGCAGAAGGGAAGGCGGAAATTTGGATCGAAGAAGAATACCGCTCTTCCATTGACGATCCTGAGGAACAACACAAAGGAATCATCTCGCGGCCGTTAGATGTGCTAGAGAAACCTCTTGAAGTGTATTACGAACAAATCGCAAAACGGAATGCGACAGGCTTAGCTACTGTAGAGAAAACAGCGGACAGAAGAACGCAATCGTATGAGATGTTCTACGAGCAGTTGAAATCATTAAATTTTGTTCCAGCTGGACGAGTTCTGTACGGAGCAGGTTCGGAAACGGATGTTACATTCTTCAATTGTTACGTCATGCCTTTCGTTCCGGATTCTCGTGAAGGAATTTCAGATCACCGCAAGCAAGTGATGGAAATCATGAGTCGTGGCGGCGGTGTAGGGACGAATGGTTCGACATTGCGACCGCGAAACACACTGGCACGCGGAGTGAACGGAAGATCTTCTGGTTCTGTTTCGTGGCTGGACGATATTGCAAAATTGACACATCTAGTTGAGCAGGGTGGATCAAGACGTGGAGCACAAATGATTATGTTAGCTAACTGGCACCCTGACATTTGTGAATTTATCATCTCCAAGATGCAGAATCCGCGAATTTTGCGTTATTTGATCGAAAACACGGAAGACGAGTTAATTCAGAAACTCGCGAATGAAAAATTGAATTTCAAACCATTGACACCGCAAGAAGAAGCGATGTATCAAGGTATCACGAATTATAAGCAAATTCCTGGCCAAGGCGGCTTCAACGATGCAATCATTCGCGATGCAGAGCTGAAATTGCAGGATGGCGGAACATATACAGTTCATAATCCGGAATTTTTAACAGGTGCGAATATTTCCGTTACATTAACGGATGATTTCATGAAAGCCGTGGAGGAAGACGGCGATTACGATCTTCGTTTCCCGGCAGTTGAAAATTATTCACCTGAAGAAATGGTGCATTACAACGAACAGTGGCATGAAGTCGGTGATGTGCGCGAATGGGAAAGACTTGGTCACGAAGTCCGCGTGTACCGTACGATCAAAGCCCGCGCATTATGGGATCTTATCAATATTTGCGCAACATATTCTGCGGAACCGGGAATTTTCTTTATTGATAATGCGAATGACGAAACGAATGCGAAAGCGTATGGACAGCAAGTTGTAGCGACGAACCCGTGTGGTGAACAACCACTTGCACCATATTCTGTCTGTAATTTGGCAGCTGTCAATCTTGCTGAGATGGCAGATAAAGAAACGAAGACAGTGAACTTCGAGAAATTAAAAGAAACCGTTCGAATCGGTGTGCGCATGCAAGATAACGTCATCGATGCAACCCCATATTTCTTAGAAGAAAATAAAGTACAAGCCCTTGGCGAACGCCGAGTAGGACTGGGCGTCATGGGACTCGCAGATCTTCACATCTATTGCGAAAAAGAATACGGATCGCCTGAAGGCAATCAATTGGTGGATGAAGTATTTGAAGCGATTGCGACTACTGCTTACCGCGAATCAATTGAACTTGCGAAAGAAAAAGGAAGTTTCCCATTCTTGATTGGCAAGACAGATGAAGAAACAAAAGCATTGCGTCAGGCATTTATTGAGACAGGTTATATGAAACGTATGCCTGAAGATATTCGAGAAGCGATTCTAGAGCATGGTATCCGAAACTCCCATTTACTGACAGTTGCTCCGACTGGGTCCACTGGAACAATGGTTGGAGTTTCTACCGGCCTTGAACCATATTTCTCCTTTACGTATTACCGAAGCGGACGTCTCGGTAAATTCATCGAAGTGAAAGCGGAAATCGTAGAAGAGTATTTGCAAAACAATCAAGATGCTGATCCGGAAAATTTACCAAATTGGTTTATTTCATCAATGGAGCTTGCACCTGAAGCGCATGCGGACGTACAATGCATCATCCAGCGCTGGATCGACAGCTCGATATCGAAAACGGTCAACGCGCCGCGTGGCTATACTGTTGAGCAAGTCGAGAGCGTCTATGAAAGATTGTATAAAGGTGGAGCAAAAGGCGGCACAGTATATGTCGACGGCAGCCGTGATTCGCAAGTCTTGACTCTAAAAGCGGAAGAAAATATTCCGGATACAGAAGAGTTAGTAGAAGTCACGGAACAGCCGAAAGTCGTACTCGTCAATACGATTCAAGCATTGCGTTCTACTAACGTCACAATCGGCTCTGAAGTAGGCGATACATGCCCGGTCTGCCGACAAGGTACAGTTGAGGAAATTGGCGGATGCAATACGTGTACGAATTGCCAAGCGCAATTGAAGTGTGGGCTGTAAGGAAGAAACATCTGGTTAATTCGAGTACAATAAAACACAAAGACCGCTAATTCATAATGGATTAGCGGTCTTTACAATGTGTATATACCTAACGTTCAGAAGTGTTGATGTAAGAAGAGATACGACTTATTCAATTGAGTTGGCAATCTCAACCAATGTATCAGCTGTTATTTTAGAAACTCTTTTATCAATTGCGAGCACGTATTGCCAATGATCATGTTCAAAAATCAAAAAATTAAATAACGGATGCTCAATATAAAGGGCTTTTTGTCCATTTGTAAGTGTGTAATCTTTCTGATTGGCATTACTTTTAAAAGTTAATGTATTCTCCAAAGGTAGGATAACAATTTTATAATGGTTTTCTACAATTTCACTATTAATAAACTTGATTTCCAAAGAGTCATTGAGGTTGTATTCGGTGTCTTCGGAAAATCTTCCTAATTGATGAGTGAAAGAAATAGAAGACTTGATCTTTGGCAATTTTAAAACATGGTTAAAATGACTTTCATACTTTTTCACTGTTTCATCCGGGGATGTTATATCCAATTCGAGTGTACACTTCCTCAAGGGAGGGCGGTATATTGGATGAATTCACTTTAGCTGTTCCATAAATCAATACGGAAACTACTACACCAAATAAAACCGGTAGAACCGAAAAAAACTTTTTCAATTTCATCATCCTAAATTAAATTTGAGTATAGTATGTTCCGCATAATTTCAATCATACTTTCACGGTAAAGCTCCGGTTTGCCTAGAATCAAAAACACCCCAAAAGTCAGGATACTACCCGACCTCTGAGGTGCCATTTAACTTATGACAGAATCGTTACAGGTTTCTGTTCATCCACTGCTTCTTTTTCAACCGCCACTTCCGAGTTCAACGCACTGACCCCGTATTGTTCCACTTCCAATAACTTCTCGAAAGAAGCAATCGCTACTTCCACTTGCTTATCGTCCGGCTCTTTTGTTGTCAGTAATTGCAACCAAAGTCCAGGATAGCCTAGATAACGAAGAACAGGTACATTTCGTACAGCATTGGTTAGCTGAAGTACTTCAAAAGAAACCCCCAACACGACAGGAATCAATAAAATCCGGTTGACGACACGCAGCCAAAGCGGGTCGGTTGGAACTAGGAAATAGATGAACATTCCAACGATGACTGTAAACAATATGAAACTGCTGCCGCATCGATAATGCAGTCTGGATTGCGATTGGACATTTTCAACCGTCATCTCCATATGGTTCTCATAGTTGTTGATCACTTTATGTTCCGCACCATGGTATTGGAAAACACGTTTGATGAGCGGGGTCATAGAAATAAGACCGATGTATGTCAGCAGAAGGACTAACTTGAAAAAACTTTCCAGCATAATCTGTGCGGTTTTACCAGGCGCTACCGACTGGAATAATTCAGCCAAGAAGACTGGCACGAGCGTAAAGACGAACTTGCTGAATAAAAATGTCAGCACTCCGACTGCGGCTACACCTAAAACCATTACGAGCTTCGATGTTTCTTCTTCTCCTTGCTGTTCATCTTCTTCTCCTGGCATCACATCATAGCGGTCACTCGCAAATGTTAGATGTTTTGAACCATTCCCAGCAGATTCGATCAACGCAACAATTCCCCGAATTAAAGGGATTTTCTTGAGTTTTTGACGGACGGGATGTTCTTCCCTCGGTACATGAAAATATTCAATCGTATCATCTTTCCTGCGAATGGCGGTTACCGTATCCTTTTTACCGCCAAACATTACACCTTCTATAAGTGCTTGTCCTCCGTATGCAGGAGGAGTTTTAGGTTTACCCATTACATACCCACACTTTCTGTCGTTAGAAACGATATCTATAGTGTACTAAAAAAACTGAAAATGCACCATTGAGATGTTTAAAAACAGCAAAAAAATCCGACAATGAAGCAGGAGGGATTATTATGCGAATAACTGCAACACACTTTTGGACAGCTCTGATGGCTGCTGTCTTATCTATCTTTTCATTAAAATTTCTGCAAGTCTTCAAATTTATCAAATGGTCTCCAGTCGGTTGGTCAGAAAGATTACACATATTCACTACGACTCCGGGCTGGTTCAAGTGGACTTTATTAGGAATTGTCTGCTTCGTACTTTTTTTTCTTTTATATATGATCGCGCTCTTTACATCCAAAATTCCACCTTCAGTATCGTCTCTGATCATCACCATCATTGCGCTGTTTTTCATTGAATGGGCAATCCATGTAAACGCAGAATTAACAATGAAGCAATTTTTGAAAAAACTATCCATCCCATTTGCTTGTCTACTCGCGATGGTCGTCCGATTTGTTATCGGCACATCCGTCTATATGAGAAAAACGTTTTAAAACAGAAATAGAATTAGTTTGTCAGCCTAACTCATTGTGCTAAAATAGGAAGGAAAATGAGTGGGAGGGAATTAGATGGAACTGTTACTGTTAAATGGTCCGAACTTGAATCGTTTGGGCAAGAGAGAGCCTGATATCTACGGGGCGGAGACATTGGCAGATATAGAAGCAAGAATTCAGCGGTTGGCTGACGAATCAGATATAGGACTGTCTTGTTTCCAATCCAACGTAGAAGGAGAACTCATCAATCGGATCCACGATGCAGAAGATGCGGGAATTAACGGAATCATCTTTAATCCAGGTGCGTTCACACATTACAGCATTGCGCTCCGGGATGCCATTGCATCCATATCTGTTCCAGTAATCGAAGTCCATATCTCAAATATACATACCCGCGAAGAGTTTCGTCATACCTCTGTCATTGCGCCGGTTGCGGCAGGGCAGCTTTGCGGATTTGGTACAGCAGGATATGATCTCGCCTTCCATGCATTTCTGCTAAAACGAGAGGGGAGAACGTCTTGAAAATTGAACAACTGCGCAAACTGTTAGAAGAACAAGAATTGGATGCATTACTCATTACGAGCCCTTACAACCGCCGCTATATGACCAACTTTACAGGTTCTGCGGGATCCGTGATCATTTCTCGCAACGACGCCGTTTTCATTACAGATTTTCGTTATATGGATCAAGCGAATACTCAGCTTACAGGCTATCGTATCGTGCAGCATACAGGAACGATGATTCAAGAAGTCGCCCATCAAGTGAAAGAAATGAAAATCAGCAAATTAGGGTTCGAAAAAGAGCATCTTAGCTACAGTCAATTCCAAATGTATGATGAACATGTAGATGCACAACTAGTCCCTGTTGCCGGCCTGGTGGAAAAACTTCGTCTGATTAAGACACCGGAAGAAATTGAAATATTAAAGCAAGCTGCCGCCATTGCGGATGCTGCGTTTGTTTATATTTGCTCCGTCATCAGAGCAGGAAAAACAGAACTGGAAATCGCCAATGAACTGGAGTTTTTCATGCGCAAGCAAGGCGCAACATCCTCTTCATTTGACATCATTGTCGCTTCGGGCGAAAGAGGGGCTTTACCACATGGGGTTGCTTCTGATAAAGTGATTGAGAATGGTGATTTTGTTACAATGGACTATGGTGCGCTCTATAATGGATATATTTCTGATATTACCAGAACAGTATCTGTAGGCCAGCCTTCTGCTAAACTAGTAGAGATTTATGATGTGACATTGACCGCACAGCAATTAGCGGTTGAAAATATCAAGCCTGGCATGACAGGGATTGAAGCAGACGCAATTGCTCGCGGTTACATCAAGTCAAAAGGCTACGGAGATGCATTCGGTCATTCAACGGGTCATGGGATTGGCATGGAAGTCCATGAAGCACCCGCCTTATCGTACCGCTCAGAAACGGTCTTGGTGCCGAATATGGCCGTGACGGTGGAGCCGGGGATTTATTTGCCTGGGATCGGCGGTGTTCGGATCGAGGATGACATTCTGATCACTGAAACGGGCAATGAACGATTGACTAAGTCTACAAAAGAACTGCTTATTTTATAATCGATTAATTGGAGGAATACGAATGATTTCAGTAAACGAGTTTCGTACAGGATTAACAATTGAATTTGACGGTGATATTTGGCGTGTTATGGATTTCCAACACGTAAAGCCAGGGAAAGGCGCAGCATTCGTTCGTTCGAAATTGCGTAATCTTCGTACAGGCAACGTCAATGAAAAGACGTTCCGTGCAGGTGAAAAAGTAGAAAAAGCACAGATCGATAACCGTCGTATGCAATATCTATATGCCAATGGCGATGAGCATGTTTTCATGGACAATGAATCGTATGAACAGCTTGAACTTGCTTCTTCACAGCTTGAATATGAATTGAAATTCTTGAAAGAGAATATGGAAGTGCATGTCATCTCTTATAAAGATGAAGTGCTCGGGGTTGAATTGCCGAGTACTGTAACATTGGAAGTAGCAGAGACTGAGCCTGGTATCAAAGGCGATACAGCGAGCGGTGGTTCCAAGCCGGCTAAAATGGAGACTGGATTAGTTGTACAGGTTCCGTTTTTCGTCAATCAAGGCGATAAGCTGATCATCAATACAGAAGAAGCAGAATACGTTTCACGCGCATAAAGCGATCAAACATACCCGAAACACACGAGAATAGCTCTCGTGTGTTTTTTTGCGTATTGTCATATCGCCCGCACGCTATTCATACAGTGGACCATGGAGGAGGCGTAGCGGGATGGAATTGAACGATTTATTGCGCATCGCCGGCGTCGGATTGGTGATTGGTGTTTTGCATGTGTTTTTTGAGCAGACAGGAAAGAAAGAATTTTCATTTTTTCTATTTTTCCTAGCGTATCTTTATATTTCGATTGAATTGCTGATGTTTCTTCGCGTGTTTTTCACGGAAATTACAGAATTCTTCAGCTGGTTGTCGATGGCGATGTAATGGCGGTCATCTTTCAACTGTTTATTGTCTACATCTTGTTGCTCTTATTATCTTTTGCCGCTCCCGCATTGCATCCGATTCTCTATACGACGCTATTTTTGCTTACGGCAGTGTATGTTCTATTTACATTTTTAGTGCCTTTTGCTACTTCTGTCCTGTCACTAGTCGAGAAGGTGCCGGTCCCTTACACCACCTTATTAGTTGTCAGCGCGGGACTGTACTATATGGGTGAGCTACTGGCACTTCAAATGAAAGATGAGGGATACGGAGCGTTTGCGCGGTTATTTCAGACGGTCATGAAAATCGTGATTCTGACGCTTTGGTTTCCGTCCATTAAACAATTGATTGAAACCATTCACGCTTTGATTCCTTGGTAGGAGGATCGGAAACTACTACAACGAATGGACGAGACGTCTATGCCTGATTTTCTGAATTCCATAATCGCCGAAGTATTAGGACCTTTTTTCCTGCTAATGGTCATGTTACTGATCACGTTACTAGTCGATTTTTTTCTGCCGGCGTTCCAAAAATGGACGAGGTTTGTGCTGCTTCTCCTCGTTTTACTTTTACTGATGGAACCGGCAACCGAAAGCTTTCGACAAATCCAACTCATCACCCACTCGATCGCTTCTTTATTTCTCGGAATGTATCCACTTATCGCAGCAATGATTTTAGCATCAGGCGCTACGTTCAGTGTGGTGAATTTCCAGCCTGCGATGTTGTTGTTTGCTCAAGGTGCTGTAGTCTTTGCGGAAAAGTTTTTGCTGCCGATTTTATCGACGGCGCTGTTACTGGATATCCTTACTCGGTTGATGCCTGAAATCGTTTTTACTAGGATGGCAGATTTACTGAGAACATCGTTGCTTGCGATAGTCTCTGCTATGGTAGCGGCCTATTCGATTTTTATTACAGCTGGCGGTGCGTTGACTTGGACATTGTCCGGTACATTAAATGAACCGATAAAGGAGTTGATCCGCCAGAATATCCCGCTGATCGGTTCACTTTTGACGGATACACTCGGCTCAATCGGCCGCTATTCTTCCGGTGCAACCGCCTATATAAGCATCTGGCTGTTGCTTTCCATTTGGACAGTAGCTTTGTTGCCGGCATTGAAGATATTATGTACTGCTTTCTTATTCAGATGGACTGCGGCGTTAATCGAACCATTTTCTCAAAAAGAAGTATGCGGATTACTTGATGATATAGGACGTACTCTTTTTGTTCTCTGCGCTATATCTTTTCTCATTTCATTTGCGTTCATCTATACGACGATCTTTATCGTAACGTTTATTAAAATGATGACGCTTGGGAAGTGAGGAGGGGGTACTCTGATGCATCTGTTTCTAACCGGTCTTGCAAACCTGGTGTTGCTTGCGTTGATTCTCCAATTGGTAGCATCGGAGGAAATGGAGAAAGCCTTTGTTCCGTTAATTAAATTAGCGATTGGATTGTGGATCTTACAATTTTTTTTACAGGCTGCAGGTCATAAGTTGTTTTAACTCTACATACTATGCAAATGTAGAATCCCATTTGGTAACTGAATGAAAGCCACTATGAGATGGTGATGGAAACATGCAAAAAACAAAGAAAAAATCCCAAATGTTGTTAGTCGGTCTTATGATGATTGTATTTGGCATCTTGTACATCACCAGCACGGAAAGTCTAGGAGGGGAAAACCGAAAAAAAGAAGAGCAGCGTCTGCAATCCACATTAGAAGAAACGCTTGAACAAATGGAGGGACTAGGGAAAGTTACGGTTTACTTTCATTATGACGAGAGAGAAGTCGAGAGTTCATTGGCTGGGTACTTTTCGATCTCCGACACTCAGGCTAAAAATGAATCTAAGTTAAAAGGCCTGCTCGTTGTGGCGGAAGGAGCCGAAGATCAGGCTGTGCGAAACGAACTCTCACAATTACTAGCCAACGTCCTTCAATTGCCTGAACATCGTATTGTTATCGTGGAAATGAAGAAAAGGGGGAATCATCTTGAAAGCAAATAAACGAACAGTTTGGTTTTTAACATTACTCAGTCTTGTAGCAGTCATCTCCATCTACTACGTCAAAAAAGAGGCACCTATGCCGTTTGATGGAATCGCGATCTTCACGAAAGAAACAAAAGATGCGACGAAGTTACTGGAGAAAGAAGGTAAAACGGATGAAGTGAAACCAGTCTTTGCCGAATCGTATATCTTCCAGGATATGCGAATGGAAGTACGAAACGAGCGCAGTGAAATGGTGGAGCAGTTAACCGCAAAAATGACTTCCTCCGACTTTACAGCAGAAGAAAAAAATGAAATCTTTGATGAGATTGCAGAATTGCGCAAAGTAAGCTCCACAGAAGCTTTGATGGAAATGCAAATCAAAGCACTGGGCTACCCGGAAGTATTTGTCCGAGGAGAGGAAGAACGTGTAAACGTTACAGTCCTATCAAATGAAGAGCATTCACCTCAAATGGCGGATGAAATCACTCAATACATCATGTCAAGCTGGGATGGCGCGCAAACTGTCAAAGTGGATTTTGCTGAATCAAAAGAATAAACAGTTCAACCAGGGGCCTCGATGGCTTCTGGTTTTTATCTTTATTCAGCAGAAAACTCTCACTGAACAATAGAATGCAGGATAAGATCGCTACATCCTGCGTCACGCAGACCTAATCACAATTCAAAAACTGAACGCAATAAAGTCACGATGTTATTGATCATTTAGTAAAGTGTATGTTAGAAATAATTGGGACTTTTCTTTGATTAATGAATAAAATACGATTTTACTATTCCAAATTTATAGTAAAACGTCTATCATAGTAGAAGATAGGAAGAATAAAATAGTCAGGAGAATCAGTTATGTTGAAAATTCAAGAAATTCGAGAAATTATCAAACTAATCGATCAATCATCCATCCAAAAGTTCACGTTCGAATCGGACGGTGGAAAAATTAAACTAGAAAAAAGTTCTGGGGAAACGCTTACAGTGGTTTCTGATGCTCCGTTAGCAGCTCCAGCTCCACAGGCAGTACCGCAAGTTGCGGCTCCAGTTGCAGCGCCAGCAGCTCCGGCTCCTGCAGAAACACCAGCACAAGCATCAGCACCTGTTGAAGTAGCAGAAGATGCATCATTGCACAAAATTACTTCGCCAATGGTTGGTACATACTACCAAGCTTCTTCACCTGACGCTGCTCCATATGTTAAAAAAGGCGATAAAGTCACAGCTGAATCCATTGTTTGTATTGTAGAAGCTATGAAACTATTTAATGAAATCGAATCCGAAGTATCCGGGGAAATCGTTGAAGTGTTAGTGCAAGACGGTCAACTTGTAGAATACGGACAACCTTTATTCCTTGTTAAAGAGAATTAAGGGGGACTGACAAATGAAAAAAGTATTAATTGCAAACCGAGGAGAAATCGCAGTACGGATTATCCGTGCTTGTAAAGAACTGGGCATTCAAACAGTGGCAGTTTATTCAGAAGCCGATCAAGAGGCGCTGCATGTCCAACTGGCCGACGAAGCTTACTGCATCGGACCTCGCTTATCAACTGACAGCTACCTGAATTTCTCGAATGTCATCAGTGTAGCGAAAGCAACTGATTGCGACGGGATCCATCCAGGCTATGGGTTTCTCGCGGAAAATGCCAGCTTCGCAGAATTATGTGAAGAAGTGAATATTGAATTCATCGGACCTACATCTGAAGCAATTTCGAAAATGGGTACGAAAGATGTAGCGCGAAACACGATGCAAGAAGCAGGCGTTCCGATTGTTCCTGGTTCTGACGGAATCGTGGATGACGCAGATCACGCTTTAAAAGTTGCAAAAGAAATCGGCTTCCCTGTTATCATCAAAGCTACAGCTGGCGGCGGGGGGAAAGGAATCCGTGTCGCACGCGATGAAGAAGAACTTGTAAAAGGCGTGAACATCACGCAAAAAGAAGCTGCTGCAGCATTCGGTAATCCAGGGGTCTATCTTGAAAAATACATCGAAGTTTTCCGTCATGTAGAAGTACAAGTATTAGCAGATAAATTCGGCAACACGATTCACCTCGGAGAACGTGATTGTTCGATTCAGCGCCGTATGCAAAAGCTAGTCGAAGAAGCGCCATCTCCAGCTTTGACTCCGGAGTTGCGTAAGCAGATGGGGGAAGCTGCTGTCAAAGCTGCTGAAGCCGTCAATTACCGCGGTGCAGGTACAGTAGAATTCATTTTCGACCATATCAATCAAACGTTCTATTTTATGGAAATGAATACGCGCATCCAAGTGGAACATCCTGTTACAGAGATGATTACTGGTGTCGATTTAATCCAACAACAGTTGAAAGTAGCCTCTGGCGAAAAACTATCGATCAAACAGGAAGATATCCAAGTGAACGGCTGGTCGATCGAATGCCGTATAAATGCTGAAAACCCAGAAAAGAATTTCATGCCTTCACCTGGTCAAGTGACTATGTACTTGCCCCCTGGCGGTTTTGGAGTACGTGTGGATTCAGCTGTTTATCCAGGGTATGCGATCCCGCCATTTTATGACTCAATGGTCGCGAAATTGATTGTACATGCCGATACGCGCGAGCAAGCGGTCGCTCGGATGAAACGTGCATTGGATGAATTCGTAGTTGAAGGTGTACATACGACGATTCCATTCCATTCTAAATTAATGGATCATGAAGTATTCCAATCCGGTGACTTTGATACGAAGTTTTTAGAGAAATATGACGTCATGAATTAATTGGAGGAGAAGTGTAATGGCTGATAAAACAAATCCATCGTTTGTCGGAATGACACCGTCTGGAGATGCTGCACTTGGACGTGTCCAACTCGCGCCTGAAGTACTTGAAGTCATCATAGGCATTGCCACGGCGGAAGTCGGTGGTGTTGTTGCCACTCAAGGGAATTTTGCGACAGGAGTTGCGGAAAAACTGGGTAAAGTGATGTATGGTAAGGGTGTGAAGACCGAGTGGGCAGATGAAGGACTGAAGATCGATGTGTATTGCATTATCGAATATGGCCATTCAATTCCTGCAGTTGCGGCAGAAATTCAAAATGAAGTTCGCCAAGCGATCTATCATATGACTTCACTTACTACTCATGAAGTGAATGTTCATATTACGGGCATTCAATTCGATGAATAATCTATAGAAAAGTAAAAGGGGCTATCCTGAAAGAAATATCTTTCAGTGATAGTCTTTTTTATGTGATTCAGAAGAGTAGGTAGCGCAACGCACATTTCCTGACGATATCGACTGTCACGAGTTAGTTGTAAAAAAGCATTTCTTGCAGCCGGAAAATAGCCGTCTGCAAGTCAGGTGAACATATCGGGCAGCCTCTTTTTTCCTTGATCTGCATCTATTCAAAGTTCTTTGTCTCTAAATCGCAATGGTTCGCACAAAATCACAGGATTCTACTAGTTCTTTTCGTGGCTTTTGTGCTATCATTAGGTTTTGAAGATGCGCGGCAGAGGAGATAAGAAATATGAAACGACGAGAAGCACGTGAAAAGGCAATTCAAACGCTGTTTCAGCTGGACAATAGTGAAATGAATGTAGACGAAGCCATCGGATATGTAGTCGATGCGCCTCTTAATACGTTTTACGAACAATTGGTTCGAGGCACAGCGGAAAACTTGACGGAAATTGATAACGAAATCACAAATAAATTGGAAAACTGGTCGATTGACAGACTGCCGAAAATAGAACGTACGGTTCTGAGGCTTGCTGTTTACGAGCTCCTGCACAATAAAGAAGTTCCTGACCGAGTGATCCTAAATGAAGCGATTGAATTGTGTAAAACATTTGGAGACGAAAAGTCCGGTCGTTTTGTCAACGGTGTATTATCTAAATTCAACTGATTTCGGCTCACTTCCCATATGAAGTGAAGTATGCACGTTAGAGCTCGATCAACTTTCAATACAAATAACAAAATGTTTGGTGGGAAAATCATGTCTAGTAAAAAAATTGATGGAAAAGCAATTGGACAAGAAATCCGAGAAGAACTGAAAGAACAAGTGGCTTCTTTAGTGAAACAGGGCTATCAACCTGGACTAGCTGTTATTTTAGTTGGAGAAAATCCGGCATCTCAGACGTATGTTAAAAACAAAGAAAAATCCAGTATCGAAGCAGGCATGAAATCTGAGCTGATCAAATTGCCTGATACGGTTTCTGAAGAAGATCTTTTAAAAGAAGTAGAAAAATTGAATCAAGACGATTCGATCGATGGGATTCTTGTACAACTTCCATTACCGAAGCATATCGACGAAAACAAAGTCATTCGCGCCATCAGTCCTGAAAAAGACGTCGATGGTTTCCATCCGATGAACGTCGGCAAAATGCTGATCGGTCAACAAACGTTTCTGCCATGTACACCATATGGCATCATGCAATTGCTCGAACGCTCAGGAGTAGAAATCGCGGGCAAACACGCTGTCATCATCGGAAGAAGTAATATCGTAGGCAAGCCGATGGGACAGCTGCTGTTGCAAAAAGACGCCACTGTCACCTATTGCCACTCACGCACAAATGATCTTAAAAGCTTCACGAAACAAGCGGACATTTTGATCGTTGCCATCGGCATGGCAAAATTTATCACAGGCGATTACATTAAAGAAGGTGCTGTTGTCATCGACGTCGGCATGAACCGCGACGAAAACGGCAAACTTTGCGGAGACGTAGACTACGCATCTGCAGAACAAGTAGCCAGCGCCATCACTCCAGTCCCAGGCGGAGTAGGCCCGATGACCATCACTATGCTATTGAAGAACACAGTAGAAAGTGCAGAAAACAAATTGAATTCCCGGACTAAGAACTAAGAATCATGTAGTTTTATTGTCTTTTCTTAAATCAAAGGTGCATAATCAAAATAAATCAGCACTCATTTCAGTAACTTTAACCGAGAGACGCCAATCCCAGGCGCCTCTCTATACATAAAAGGGCAGGTGACAACAACATGTCCAATCAAACTTTTTTAACCGTTCAAGCGCTAACAAAATACGTCAAACGCAAATTCGACGCAGATCCACATCTGCGAAACGTCTATGTAAAAGGAGAACTCTCCAACGTCAAGCTCCATCCATCTGGGCATATCTATTTTACGTTAAAGGACGACAAAACGAGAATTCAGGCAGCTATGTTCCGCTCGCGTTCCAATACACTCCAATTCAAACCTGAAAACGGCATGAATGTATTGATAACAGGAGATGTCACGGTCTATGAAACTGCCGGGTCCTACCAATTATACGTTCAAACGATGGAGCCAGATGGGATTGGGGCTCTTTATCTAGCCTTTGAACAGTTGAAAAAGAAGCTGCAGCAAGAAGGACTCTTTGAAGCCAGGTTCAAACAACCCATCCCACAAACCCCTCAGACGATCGGGATAGTCACTGCAGAATCCGGGGCGGCTCTGCGAGATATGTACTCTACGATCACCCGCCGCTTCCCGATGACTAAGATGTACTTGTTTCCTGCATTAGTTCAGGGACGTACTGCAGCGCCATCTATCGTGCAGGCAATCGAACAGGCAAACAGAACAGCGGATATCGATGTATTATTAGTCGGCAGAGGAGGAGGATCCATAGAAGATCTATGGGCCTTTAACGAAGAAGAAGTCGCACGGGCGATCTTCTCCAGCAGAATTCCGATCATCAGTGCGGTAGGACACGAAACAGACACGACAATAGCGGACTATGTCGCAGATCTTCGTGCACCGACGCCGACTGCTGCTGCTGAAATGGCGGTTCCAGATCAATTGCAATTATTTCAGCATCTGAAAAATCAGCAGCGTTCCATGTATCTAGCTGTCCAAACATTACTCAGACAGCAAAACAAGCGTTTAGAAACCGCACGGTCTGCCTATCCTCTACAATATCCTGATCGATTGTATCGGCCATTTATAGAAAAAATGGACAATCTGGAAGAACGACTACGGCGCAGCGGCAACACATTGATCCAGGAAAAGCGTATGGTTTTCGATAATTTATATGCTGGTCTGCAGTACTACACACCTATTCGCCGCATCCAGCTCGAACAACAACAGACAAAACAGTTGGCAATGCGAATGAATCGTGCCGCCGAGCAGAACGTCAAACATCAGCAACAACGTTTTATCTCGCTCACACGCATGATGCAAGCACTAAATCCACTGCAAGTAATGGAAAGGGGATTTTCGATCGCCTATCAGGAAGATGAAGTCGTCAAATCGATTGAAAACCTTTCTGTTGGTGAGAAAATGACCGTACAAATGTCAGATGGGTCAGTTCAAGCTGTTGTAGAAAACATAATTCCGAAGGAGGTCAAGTAGGGATGGCAGAAGAAAAAGAAATGCAATTTGAACAAGCAATGCATCAATTAGAAGAAATTGTGCAAAAGTTAGAGGCTGGGGAGGCTCCCCTGGAAGATACAATTACATTGTATAAGCAAGGGATGGAGCTCTCTGCCTATTGTCAAAAGAAATTGCAAAACGCAGAGAAACAACTGATTCGAATGATTGATCAAGATGGAAAAGAAGCTCCATTTGATCCGACAGAAGGTGAATCGAATGAATGAGAAATTAAAAACATTTATGGATGAAAAAATCCCTGAAATCGAAAGAGAATTGACGAATCAATTGGCAAAGTCGGATATTCCCGATATTTTGCATGAATCGATGACGTATTCCATACAAGCAGGCGGTAAAAGAATTCGGCCTTTACTAGTCCTAGCTGTTTTATCAGACTTACATTTGGATTCTGCAGATGCATTAAAAGTTGCTGCTTCTGTTGAATTGATACATACATACTCATTGATACATGATGACCTGCCTTGCATGGATGACGACGATTTCAGAAGAGGGAAGCCGACCAACCATAAGAAATTCGGAGAAGACGTGGCTACATTGGCAGGCGATGCGATGCAAGCTTTGGCATTCCAAGCATTGGCAGACCTGCGGGAAACACCGCCAGCTGCCGCAATTGAATTGGTCGGTTTATTGGCAAAAGCTTCCGGCGCTCAAGGCATGGTAAAGGGGCAAGTTCTGGATATGAAGGGCGAACAGCAAGTATTGCCTTTAGCTGATTTAGAAGAAGTACATCTGCATAAAACAGGTGCATTGTTGGCATATTGCATCGATGCGGGTGCAGTTTTAGCCGAAGCGACGGCTGACCAAAGATTCCAGTTGGCTCGTTTTTCTCGAAATATCGGTCTTGCCTTCCAAATTCAAGACGATATATTAGATGTCACGGCTACAACTGAACAGCTGGGTAAACCTGCAAACAGTGATATGACGAGTGAGAAATCGACCTATCCATCCTTACTTGGAATCGAAGGCGCACAAACTCAGTTAAAAGCACGTCATGAAGAAGCAATCAATGCCTTGCGTTCGATTGATTTGGAGCATTCTATATTGCATTTGTTGGCGGACTATATTATTGAGCGGAATAAGTAGAACGAGACCATTATATTTGTCACCGGCGATCTTACTGTTATAATGTAGAAAACAAACAGTAAACTCAATGTCTGGGTAAAAAAAGTTCCCTTTTGGAAGTCGCACGCAACACGTATAAGACGGTTCATGCGATTGATTGTGCAGGAATAGAAAGAATTACTTACTTGATGAAGGTGTGTGATCACGATGGATCTTACAACGATTACAAATCCATCTTTTATTAAAGAGCTCGATAAAGAACAATTACAGGGATTGGCGGCAGATATCCGCAGTTTCTTAATTGAAAATTTATCGGTGACAGGCGGTCATATCGGACCCAATCTAGGTGTCGTTGAATTGACGATCGCCTTACATCGGATTTTTGACAGTCCGACTGACAAAATTTTATGGGATGTTGGGCACCAATCATATGTCCATAAAATCTTGACAGGTCGTGCCGGAGAATTCGATACTCTTAGAAAATATAAAGGATTGAGCGGTTTCCCGAAAATGTCGGAAAGCATTCATGATGTGTGGGAAACCGGTCACAGTTCAACATCTTTGTCTGCGGCCATGGGAATGGCTGTTGCGAGAGATATTAAACATGAAAAAAGCTATGTAATTCCGGTCATTGGAGACGGAGCGCTTACCGGTGGTATGGCACTGGAAGCATTGAATCATATCGGTCATGAGAAGACGAATATTACCGTGATTTTAAACGACAATGAAATGTCCATTGCTCCGAACGTTGGTGCGTTGCATTCCATTTTGGGTAAGTTACGTACGGCTGGAAAGTACAACAATGTTAAAGACGAGCTGGAATTTATTTTGCGGAAAATTCCTGCGGTTGGTGGAAGAGTTGCAACAGCTGCAGAGCGTGTAAAAGACAGCTTGAAATATTTGGTCGTCAATGGTGTGTTTTTCGAAGAATTAGGGTTCACCTATTTAGGTCCGATTGACGGACATGACTTTACCGAATTAGAACGTTCACTGCAGTATGCAAAGAAAATGGAAGGACCGGTCCTGCTTCATGTGATTACGAAAAAAGGAAAAGGCTACAGTCCGGCTGAGATGGATAAAATCGGTACTTGGCACGGCACGGGTCCTTATAAGATCGAGACGGGTGATTTCGTAAAGTCTCCGGCGAAAGGTCCAGCATGGAGCGCGTTAGTGTCTGAAACCGTTCGTAAGCTTGCGAGAAAAGATCGACGGATTGTTGCAATTACTCCTGCTATGCCTGTAGGTTCAAAACTTGAGTCTTTTGCGGCAGAATTTCCGGATCGCTTTTTTGATGTCGGAATCGCTGAACAGCACGCGACGACAATGGCGGCTGGACTTGCAGCAACAGGAATGAAGCCGTTCTTGGCTATTTATTCTACGTTCCTGCAACGCTCCTATGATCAGATGCTGCATGATATTACAAGACAAAAATTGAATGTCTTCATCGGAATTGACAGAGCCGGTTTAGTCGGTGCAGATGGTGAAACACATCATGGGGTCTTTGATATCGCATTCTTGCGTCATATGCCGAACTTGGTCATTATGATGCCTAAAGACGAAAACGAAGGTCAGCATATGGTGAAGACGGCGATCGAGCATAATGAAGGTCCAATCGCTATGAGATTCCCTCGTGGAAACGGTTATGGCGTTCCAATGGATGAAGAACTCCACACCATTCCAATCGGTACATGGGAAGTGTTGAAAAAAGGTGAAGACGCGACCATTTTAACATTCGGTACGACAATTCCAATGGCGTTTGCAGCAGCAGAGCAAATGAAACAGCAGGGGAAAAATGTATCGATCGTCAATGCGCGCTTCATTAAACCACTTGATACCGATTTATTGGATGAATTATTTAAACAGGGCAAGCCGATCATCACAATTGAGGAAGCAGTGCTTGCGGGCGGCTTTGGCAGCGCGGTCCTTGAATATGCGGCAGAAGTGAATCACACATCTACGATTATTGAGCGAATTGGTATTCCGGATGAATTCATTGAACATGGAAATGTCGATGACTTATTAATGGAGATCCACATGACGCCGGAACATGTCGCCGAAGTCACGATGGAAGCTATTAAAAAGGCTGCAGAAAGAGAAACCGTATGAACCCTTCGATGAAAAAAGAACGTGTAGACATTTTACTGGTGGAACGCGGCTTGATCGCATCTCGTGAACAAGCAAAACGTTCCATCATGGCAGGTCTCGTCTACTCCGATTTGACAAGAATTGAGAAGGCAGGAGAAAAAATTTCTGTCGATGCGCCTTTGACCGTTAAAGGACCTGTTATCAAATATGTAAGTCGGGGCGGCTTGAAATTAGAAAAGGCATTGGAGTCTTTTCCTATTTCTGTGAAAGGAAAAATCGTTTTGGACATCGGCGCTTCCACTGGCGGTTTCACGGATTGTGCCCTACAGAACGGTGCCGCTCATTGCTATGCTTTGGATGTCGGCTATAACCAGCTTGCTTGGAAAATTCGACAAGATGAACGAGTGACTGTTATGGAACGAACGAACTTCCGCCATGCAACAGTTGATTTATTTTGCGAGGGCTTGCCTGAATTAGCTACCATCGACGTATCGTTTATTTCTTTATCTCTGATTTTGCCTGCGCTAAAGAAAATCATTGTGCCGGGCGGTCAAGTTGTTGCTCTCGTGAAGCCACAATTTGAGGCGGGGAAAGAGAAAGTTGGAAAAAAAGGAATCGTACGTGAAACGGTTACACATCTAGAAGTTCTTGAAAAAATTGCGAATATGGCGGTTGCTGAAGGGTTTTCAGTAAAAGGAGCGACGTTTTCTCCTGTTACGGGTGGAGAAGGGAATATAGAGTTCTTGTTTTATTTAGAAGCAGAAGATCCCTCTACGTCACTTTTTACATCAGAAAACTTCCATCAATTAGTCAAAGAGGCACATAACGAATTAACATAACGCGCAGAGAGTTGCGCGTTTTTTACATGCTATGTATAATTTTAAGTTAGGTCAGGTCAGGCATGTTGGTTAACCAATAATTCACATAGTTATTTTTGAAATATGCATAGTAAATGCAGCAAGTGAGTCCTTTTAACAAGTGAGTACAGCATGGGTGTAGCTGTGGGATTTGCGCTCCAGACGGTACGCTTTCCGGAGGGCGTGGCTTGAGCCTCCTCGTCCGCTGCGCTACCTGCGGGGTCTCAAGGCACACGCTAATCCTCCCGGAGTCGACCGTCTTCCGCTCCAATCCCTAAATTGCATAAGCTAGGCAATATTATTTTCATTTGTAATTAGGAAAAACCTGTTCATATACTTGTCGTGCCTTTTCCAAAACAGCACACGAATTAGTTTGCTGAATTCGAAGTGAAGGGCCTTTAAAATAGTTGATCAACATGTTAGAAGTTAGGTATAGAAGAGAATCGGAGTGATTGAAAATTGAACAAAGGACAGCGCCATCTTCGGATCAGAGAGATTATTACGAATAATGAAATCGAGACGCAGGATCAACTGGTAGACAGTCTGAAACATGCAGGAGTAGATGTGACACAAGCGACTGTATCTAGAGATATAAAAGAATTACATCTAATTAAAGTACCTTCGCCTTCAGGCAATTACAAATATAGTCTCCCGCCTATTCATCGGTACAACACAGAAGAAAAGTTAAAACGAATGCTGGAGGATGCATTTGTCGGTATCGACAGCGCAAGTCATTTTATCACGTTGAAAACGCTTCCCGGCAACGCGCAAGCTGTCGGTTCGTTAATTGATAATTTGGATTGGGAAGAAATGCTTGGGACGATTTGCGGCGATGATACATGTCTGATCATTTGCCGGGAAGAATCGATGACCGATTACGTAAAAGATAAATTATTAGCAATGCTATAAGTGAGGTGAATAGTTCTTTGTTAAGCGAACTTTCGATAAAAAACTTTGCCATTATAGAACAACTTGAAATCACATTTGAAGAAGGCTTGACCGTTCTGACAGGTGAAACAGGTGCCGGAAAGTCAATCATTATTGATGCAGTGCAATTATTGGCAGGTGGGAGAGGCTCGCAGGAGTTTATCCGACATGGGACGACAAAAGCTGAACTTCAAGGGATGTTCACAGTTGATGTCAATCGACAGGCTGTGATGGACAGATTAGAAGAATTCGGTATAGAAGCAGAGGAAGGCGTCGTCATTTTGCGCAGAGACCTGAACGTAAATGGAAAGTCAGTTTGTCGTGTCAACGGCAAATTGGTGACCATAGCAATCTTGCGTGAGATTGGTGGTATGCTTATTGATATTCATGGGCAGCACGAGAATCAGGAATTAATGAATGAACGCCGCCATATTCATTTACTTGATTTTTATATTGGAGAACCAATTGAGCGTGCTCTGTCTACATATACCGAGATTTATGATAAATATAAAAAACTTCAACAGCTCATCGCTGCGAAAACACAGGATGAACAGCAAATCGCTCAGAAAATTGATCTTTATTCATTTCAACTGGAAGAGATCGATGCTGCAAATTTGGTTATTGGAGAAGAAGAGGAATTAGAGGCTGAACGCGTGAAATTGCAGCATTTCCATCGACTCTTTGATCGCTTGAATACTTCCTATGAGGCAATTGCCCTGGAATCTCATGGTTTGGATTGGGTTGGTAATGCGATGAGTGATCTGGAAGAAGCAGCATCGATTGACACGGAATTGGTACCGTTGTCGGAGACTGTGAATTCTTCATTTTATTCACTGCAAGATGTTTCGCATGATTTAAAACGGCTGATCGACAGTATGGAATTTCAGCCAGATCGTTTGAATTTTGTCGAAGAGCGTTTAGCGTTATTTCTGACATTAAAAAGAAAATATGGAAAATCGTTAGAAGAAATTTTGTTGTATCGGGATAAAATTGCCGATGCACTTGATCAATTGGTGAATCGTGACGAAAGATTGCATCAAAACCAAGAATTATTAGCACAATACGTAAAAGACTTGGAAATAGAAGCGAATGAATTATCGATTATTCGAAAAAAAGCTGCGCTTCGTCTTGAAAAAGGAATAGAGGAACAACTGAAACAACTTTATATGGAAAAAGCAACATTCAAAGTGCAAATTCAACAGAAAGAGCCGAAACAATTTGATGCGAACGGTTTTGATGAAGTGGTTTTCATGATCTCCACCAATTTAGGAGAACCGTTAAAACCACTTGTAAGAGTAGCTTCAGGCGGCGAATTATCACGAATGATGCTGGCGTTGAAAACCATATTTTCTCAGCATCAAGGCGTGACGTCCATTATATTTGATGAAGTCGATACGGGTGTAAGCGGAAGAGTAGCACAATCCATCGCAGAAAAAATTGCAATGATTGCCAGTCACTCCCAAGTCCTTTGTATTTCGCATTTACCGCAAGTTGCCGCGATGGCAGATCATCATTATTTAATTAAAAAAGATATCCATGACGGCCGAACAACAACAGCGATTCATGATGTCATGAAGACAGAGCGGACAGAAGAATTATCTCGAATGTTGTCGGGTGCTGAAATCACACCTTTGACACTTCAACATGCAGATGAATTATTGACGTTGGCCAGCCAAAGGAAACAAGCTTTTCGTAAAGATATTTAGTTAAATTATTCCCTAACCAATTCAATTTACACGCATTGTTTATTTTACCCTTTCATACTTTCCGGGCGATCGGACATACCAAAGGTATCTTTCGTTGAGGAGGTGAATCATGGGATGGAATAAATCAATTAAGACTTTTTTGGCCACACTTCTGATGCTCTACATGCTGCCTGTAATTGCCAATGCCGAAGAGGAATTCCTTATTCCGATGGGGGATTCAATCGGAATCGAGATGGATTTAAGTGGGATTTACGTAACAAGCGACATTTTGATTGGTCAGGAACAATGGCTGAAAAAAGGGGATATCATTCAAGAATTGAATGGAGAAGAAATAAAGCAACTCGTCCATTTTGAACGGTCGGTGCAAAAGCATGATGCTGCTACGATGAAGATAAGCATTATGCGTAATGGAGAAAAGCAAACACTCCAGGCAGATTTGCAGCTCATTAAGCGCGTCACGCCTTTTTTGAAAGACCGGACTGAGGGGACAGGTACCCTGACGTATGTGGATCCGAAAACCGACACATACGGAGCGCTAGGCCATCAAATTATCGACAGTACGCTCGAATCGCCTCCTGCTTTTGAAAAAGGCGCGATCTATTTATCGGAAATTAATCAAATCAAGAAAAGTTCGCCGGGTTCCCCAGGTTATAAAATCTCTTCGATTGTAGATCCAAATAATTTGCTTGGGAATATTCGGATCAATAATGTCTATGGGATTTTTGGCAGTTGGAAAAATGCTTACAGTAAAGTGTTGGCAGAACCACTTGAAATTATGCAGCCTCTTGACCTAACGGTAGGTCCTGCAGAAATTTATACGACTGTACAAGGGTCGACCGTAGAAAAATTCACTATCCAAATCACGAAGATAGAAGAAGAACAATTCCAAATCCTGATGACAGACCAAAAGTTGTTGAAAAAGACTGGCGGCATATTACAAGGCATGAGCGGAAGTCCTGTGATCCAGAATGGAAAATTTGTCGGTGCAATCACTCATATGTTTGTCGATGAGCCGGAAAAAGGGGCCGGTTTGTTTCTTAAAACGATGAGAACGAACGAAAAGTGACAAAACTGCCTATGCAAAGTTTTTGCATAGGCAGTTTTCCATCCTATGTGCTGCCTGTTGAAAATAAAAAAGAAAAACGTCGAAATACATAGAAACCATCGTACAGAAGTATCAATTTGAACGAAATTAAAAGTTAAAGTAGAAATTGCCAGAAATTTCACTTACGATGATAAGAGGGATTCAACGAATGCTAGCATTTTTGCTCAGATATTATTTCAGGGGGAATGGATAATGGATAACGTTAAAATTGCGATTGTGGATGATAATAAAGAGTTGGTCAAAACGATGGTGTCTTATTTTGAAAAACATCCGGAGATCGATGTGATTTGGACAGCGAATAATGGACAAATATGCTTATCGATGTTGGAGCAAGAACGCCCGGACATTTTATTATTAGATATTATCATGCCTCACTTAGATGGTATTGGAGTATTGGAAACCATACATGAAACCGGCGGCATGGGGAATATGCAGATTATGATGCTGACTGCTTTTGGTCAGGAGAATGTCATGACGCAAGCAGCTGGATTAGGTGTATCCTACTTCATGCTAAAACCTTTTGAATTTGATAGATTGATTGGACAAATCTTGAAAATTGCTGGAAAACCAAAAACGACTACACCATCATACGTTGTTCAGGAATCAACACAGCCGACAGGAGCAGTCACTCAAAAAGTATTGGACACTGCCATTACATCCATGATTAAAGAAATTGGCGTACCTGCGCATATTAAAGGCTATGCATTTTTACGTGAAGCCATTCAGATGGTATATACCGACGTAGAGCTTTTAGGTTCTGTCACTAAAATCTTATATCCGGATATTGCAAAAAAATACAATACTACCCCTTCTCGAGTGGAACGAGCAATTCGACATGCAATTGAAGTGGCTTGGAATAGAGGGAATTACGATTTAATTTCCAAAACTTTCGGTTACACAGTGCATCATCTAAAAAGTAAACCTACCAACAGTGAATTCATTGCAATGATTGCTGACAAAATCCGTCTGGAGCATATGGTGAGCTAAAACATTGAAATGATAGCGCTTTAATTGGTTGGTAAACTGAAATATTCACAGTAGTATACTGCACTTCAATAGTGAAGCCATAGTCTTATACTTAAAAAGCTGATGAATAGTTACATTCATTGGTTTTTTATGTTCAATGTGAGAAAGAGCAATAAAGACAAAAAGACTCTTCTATTGATAAGACGGGCCATGGGTGAATCGTCAGGTTGAAAATATTTTATTAGAATAAAGATTATGTGAGTGAGTGGAAATGCTTATTTGCAAATAGTTCAAGCAGAAAGACCTTTCCCCCGGTCTGTTAATCTTCTATACTAAGGGAGAGTAGGGGAGGGATTTTGTTGTTAGTAGAAAATGAACATTTTATCCTTTTTGAAGAAAATAATAAAGTCATCATGAGAACAAAAAAAGAAGGCTTTCCTATCAAGTCCTTAGATACAGTAACATCTGGTTTCCCGAGATTGAAATTGCACTCATTCAAAGAATTAATGAAAGCGCTACAAAATGAAGGAGATCATGAAATAGGGCTTTATGCCGCTCCTTGTGAGTTGTATATTTCTCCTAGTAAAATGAAAGTCGAACTGCATATTTATGCGACAAAAGAAGAATTTGCAGAAGGTAAAGAGCATTTCTTGCTTCAGGCAGAGGAACTATTAAAGCAAAATGGAGTGGTATATCAATCTGAACAACTCCGTACAATCCCTTTTGTTCCCGGCAATCCAATGACGGCTGCTGTCGGTCAAGAACCTGTAAAAGGGCAAGATGCCGTTGTCCGCTATATCGAAATGCCGGATCGCAAGCCAATTATCCGGGATGATGGCTCGGCTGATCATTATGAATTAAACTTTGTTACCTCCATTGCGAAGGGTGATTGGATAGGAGAGAAAGAACTTGCACAAGAAGGCATCCCTGGATTTAATGTATTCGGAGAAGTGATTGCCGCTAAAAAAGGCGAAGATGTGAAGTTGTTCTATGATCGCAAGTCCGTCGGCGAGTTTGAAGAGGACGGGAAAGTGATTCTTCGTGCTCTGCACGGCGGGGCATTGGAACAGACGAACGGCGTAATCGGGGTAGGCAAGCAGCTGGTTATACCGGACGATGTCGGGACAAAGACAGGATCCATTACATTTGATGGTTCTGTCCAAATCTATGGAACTGTTTTGGCGGGTTTTTCCGTGAATGCGACCGGTGATATTTCAATCGAGGGCAAAGAGGGGATCACAAACGCTAAAGAAATCCGTTCAGAAGATGGGGATGTCTATATTAAAGGCGGTGTGTTTGGAGCAGGAGAAACGGTTATCGAAGCGAAAAATAACGTATACGTCAAACATGCAAACAACTGCAAAATTTATGGCAAGCAAGTGAATATCGGATTGTATTCATTAGGCTCTGAAATATACGCCGATCACATCAGCATCGACCCTCATAAAGGAAAAGTGATTGGGGGTATTACGGAAGCACTATTTTCGATTGAATGTGCGTTTGCAGGGAATACACACGAACGATTGACAAAACTCACTGTAAAAGGTGTCAATAAAGAGATGGAACTTGAAGAGATTCAGAGATTGGCCGAGCAATTGAAGAACGAACATGAAGATTTAAAGAAAATAGAGCTTACTTTGAAGAAGATGGAAGGAACCAGGGCAAGTTTGACTGGTGAACAACTCAACATGTTGGAGAAGATGAAAACGACCATGCAAGCAAAACAACAACAGATCATGGATCTAGATCAAATGATCAAAACAAAATTGCAGCTCGTACAAACAGCAAGCTCTCCAAAGATCAACATAACGAAAGAAGCTTATCCTGGAGTGAACATCCAAATTGGAAAGATTTCTACGATGTTGAATCGTGTCACAAAAGGGGTTTTTGAACTAACTAGCGAAGGAGTATTGAATGTCTAAAAGTCAGGTGTTTGCACATCGAGGTGCATCTGGGAGTCATTTCGAGAATACGATGAGTGCTTTTCAGGCAGCAGCAAAAAAGGGAGCAGACGGCATTGAATTGGATGTTCAGCAAACAAAGGATGGACAATTGGTCGTCATTCATGATGATAATCTGCTGCGCCTGGCAGGGATTGATCAGCAGGTTGATAACTTAACCGCAGAAGAGCTGGGGCAGATCAGGATAGGGAAAGGTGGAAGTAGATTTCTTTTCGGGCATCCTATCCCGATTTTATTTGACGTAATTTCTTTTTGTCAGCAAAACGGCTTATCATTAAATATCGAGCTGAAGGAAACTGTCTATGGGAAGCCAGCTGTCATCGAACGAATTTTGCATTATATCGAGGGAGTACCAGATGTTCATATATCCTCTTTTGACTATCCAACGCTGCAGCTGGTCAGACAACAAGACCCTTCTGTGGAAACGGCCCTGCTTTTGAAGAAAGCAACAGTGGATTGGGATTGCTTACCTGCATATGATGTGGATGCTTTCCATTTCCATAAGCGTTTATGGAAAGAACCTTATCTGACGCCTTTGTTGGAAAGTCAGAAGACGCTGCGAATGTATGGCGTGACGGGCAAGGAGTCGTTCTTAAGTCAGTCGCCCCAAATAGAGGGATGGATCACTGATTACCCTGCGCGTGTTCAGAGAAAAATAAAAGGATCAAGGTAGTTGAAATACCTTGATCCTTTTATTTCATGTCTTTTTTAAATCGGTCAGCCACTCTGCCGTTTCTCCGATCGCGTCGCAGCAAAAATCCTGCAAAGAATCCTAACCCTGCTGCGAATAATAGAAAACCGCCTAAAAACTGCAGCCAGATGAATGGAAATGGCTGAAAAAGTTGCCCGAACAAAGAATCACGCATTAATTTAATACCGAGCGCTGCTGCAATTCCTGGAATTAAAAGAACGATAAACGCAGCTAGACGTGCCATAAGATTCAACCCCTTATCCTATTTAATTTTACCGTGTAAGGATGGATTGTCAAGGCTTGCGGCATCATGTAGGATGGAGATATAGACATTGTGTTAACAAGCATGAAAAGTATATTGATATTTGTCAAAGTTGCTTTCTTGCGGTAAGAAATCTAAAATTAATTACATACAAATACTATTTTACTAACTTGGAGGGATATACGAATGGAAATGTTTACTTACATGGAAGATCACGACTACGAACAATTGGTGCTTTGCTATGATAAAACATCTGGATTGAAGGCGGTCATCGCGATTCACGACACAACACTTGGGCCTGCATTAGGCGGTGCGCGTATGTGGACGTATGAGAGCGAAGAAGCAGCGATTGAAGATGCGTTACGTCTAGCAAAAGGAATGACATACAAAAACGCGGCGGCCGGTCTAAATCTAGGTGGCGGAAAAACGGTCATTATCGGCGATCCGAAAAAAGATAAAAATGATGAATTATTCCGTGCGCTAGGACGCTACATCGAAGGTTTGAATGGTCGGTACATTACAGCTGAAGACGTAGGAACTACTGAATTCGATATGGACTTGATTCACTTGGAAACAGACTATGTAACAGGCATTTCCTCCGGTCAAGGCACTTCAGGGAATCCATCTCCGGTCACGGCTCTTGGGATTTACAAAGGGATGAAAGCTGCTGCCAAAGAAGCTTTTGGCGATGATTCATTGAAAGGCAAAACGATTGCGGTCCAAGGTGTCGGAAATGTAGCGTATACTTTATGTGAGTATTTACATAATGAAGGTGCTCATCTGATCGTTGCTGATATAAATAAGCAAGCAGTTCAACGCGCAGTAGAAGCATTCGATGCAAAGGCTGTCGAGACGGATGAAATCTATTCTCAGGAAGCAGATATCTTCGCTCCATGTGCACTAGGCGCCGTCATCAATGATGAAACGATCCCGCAATTTAAAGTGAAAGTGATCGCTGGATCAGCCAATAACCAATTGAAAGCACCAGAGCATGGAGATCGCCTGCATGAAATGGGAATCGTTTACGCACCGGATTATGTCATTAATTCTGGCGGCGTCATCAACGTGGCAGACGAACTCATAGGATACAATAAAGAACGCGCATTGAAGCGTGTCGAAGGAATTTACGATACAATCGCCAAGATCTTTGAAATTTCAAAAAGAGACAGCATTCCTTCCTATCAGGCTGCCGATCGTTTAGCAGAAGAACGGATCGCAAGAGTGGGCGCAACGAGAAACACCTTCTTGCGCAACGAAAAGAACATTCTTTCAAATAAAAAATAAATAGTACTACCTAAGTAAAGGAAGCGGCAGACAGCTAGTAAACTGTATGCCGCTGAAATTGCGTGCTTTCTTTACAGTAGGACATTCAAAACATAGATGGAAGGGGTCCTATAATTTGAGCAATGAATACGATTTAGTGATCTTAGGCGGCGGAACTGGCGGGTACGTGGCAGCCATCCGTGCAGCCCAGATCGGCTTAAAAACAGCCATCGTGGAAAAATCAAAGCTAGGCGGAACGTGCTTGCATAATGGATGCATTCCAAGCAAGGCAATGCTGAAAAGTGCAGAAGTATACCGCCTTGCTCGTGAAGAAGCGGACGAATTTGGTGTCAAAACAGGGGAGGTCTCGTTAGATTTCCCTCAAGTGCAAAAAAGAAAGAATAAAATCGTGGATCAATTACATGCAGGCATCCAAAGTTTAATGAAAAAGGGCAAAATTGATGTCTTTCAAGGAAAGGGAAGAATCCTGGGAGCTTCCATTTTCTCTCCTATGCCTGGAACCATTTCAGTAGAGATGGACAATGGTCAAGAAAATGAAATTTTATTATTAAAGAATTTAATCATAGCGACCGGGTCAAAACCGAAAACGCTGCCTGGACTGGACATTGACGAACAACAAGTGTTGACTTCAGACGGTGCACTTGCAATGAAGGACCTCCCAGCTTCGATAACAATCATAGGCGGTGGAGTGATTGGTATTGAATGGGCATCCATGCTGAATGATTTTGGTGTCAAAGTAACAGTTCTTGATCGTTTGAAGCAGATTTTAGCTACTGAGGATCGCGAAGTGGCGCTAACTGTACAAAAAGCATTAGAAAAGCGTGGCGTCACATTTGCATTAGGGGCCGATATCAAGACCGACACTCTCCAGAAAAGCACGGATAGCGTGACGATCTCTTATAAAATAGGGGAAGACGTACAGTCGGTCAGCAGTGAAAAACTGCTTGTTTCTGTTGGACGGTCACCGGTCACAGATGACATCGGGCTTCAGAACACGGATATTAAGGTAGAGAATGGGTTTATTCAGACTGCCAAAACCTATCAAACGAAAGATCAGCATATTTATGCGATCGGCGATGTCATCGGCGGCCTTCAATTAGCGCATGTCGCGGAGCATGAAGGACTATTTGCTGTCGATCATATCGCGGGGATCACGCGAGACTCGATCGATTATGAGTTGGTACCTAGATGTGTCTACTCATTTCCTGAAACGGCTGCTGTAGGTTTGACTGAACAGCAGGCAAAGAACAGCGGCTTAGCAGTGAAAATCGGTAAATTCCCGTTCAAAGCGAATGGAAAAGCTTTGGTAAATGGACATTCGGATGGATTTGTCAAAATTATAGTGGATCAACAATCCAATGATATTTTAGGTGTTCATATGGTAGGTCCGCATGTCACGGACCTCATTTCTGAAGCGGGGCTCGCCATGGTGCTGAATGCGATACCTTGGGAAGTTTCCACGACCATTCATCCCCATCCAACACTGTCAGAAGCATTCAGTGAAGCGGCACTAGCTGTAGAAGGACTCGCCATTCATATGTAAAGGGGGAAGCGAAATGAACAATCGGCACATTGAATTAGGATTGACAGATGAAGCGGTTTTACAAATGTACGAGACCATGTTAATGGCTCGTCGCTTGGATGAACGGATGTGGTTGTTGAATCGTTCAGGAAAAATCCCATTTGTCATCTCGTGTCAAGGGCAGGAAGCGGCTCAAGTTGGCGCTGCATTTGCGCTGAATCATGAGAAAGACTGGATTGCACCTTATTATCGGGACATGGGTGTAGTCTTGCATTTTGGTATGACACCTAAAGAGTTGATGTTGTCAGCTTTTGCAAAAGCCGAAGATCCAAACTCGGGTGGTCGACAAATGCCAGGTCATTTCGGCCAGCGTAAAAATAGGATTTTAACAGGTTCATCTCCTGTTACGACTCAATTACCGCATGCAGTTGGAGTAGCGCTTGCGGCTAAAATGAATAAAGAAGATTTTATCACTTTTGTGACGTTAGGCGAAGGTTCATCGAATCAAGGAGATTTCCATGAAGGGATGAACTTTGCAGGAGTCCATAAATTGCCGACCGTGGTGATGGTTGAAAACAATAAATATGCCATTTCTGTTCCTGCCAGTAAACAACTTGCTTGTGAACATGTTTCGGATCGCGCTGTAGGCTATGGCATGCCAGGCGTAACGATTGACGGTACGGACCCTCTGAATGTCTATGAAGCAGTTAAAAAAGCGGCAGACCGCGCAAGAAGCGGAGAGGGACCAACATTGGTAGAAGCGGTGTGTTATCGTCTAACAGCACATTCATCTGATGATGATCAACGCCTGTACAGAGATGCGGAAGAATTGGAAAACGAAAAGAAGTTGGATCCGTTACTGACATTTATCCACTACTTACAAGAAGCAAATGTATTGACCGAGGAAAAGCACAATGAAATAGAAGAACGGGTCAACCAAATTGTAGATGAGGCCACGGAATATGCGGAATTGGCTCCTTACGCAAAACCTGAACATGCATTGCGCTATGTGTATGATGAAAAGGGAGGCGAAGCCTAATGACCGTTCGTTCATTTATAGATGCCATCAACTTAGCGATGAAAGAAGAAATGGAACGTGATGATCAGGTATTCGTACTAGGGGAAGATGTCGGACGAAAAGGCGGTGTATTTAAAGCGACGACCGGACTCTACGATCAGTTTGGAGAATATCGTTCTCTGGATACGCCTCTTGCGGAATCGGCAATTGCTGGTGTTGCGATCGGTGCAGCGATGTATGGGATGCGTCCAATTGCGGAAATGCAATTTGCAGATTTCATCATGCCTGCAGTCAATCAAATCGTTTCTGAAGCGGCAAAGATTCGATATCGTTCGAACAATGATTGGTCTTGCCCAGTCGTGATACGAGCTCCATTCGGCGGCGGAGTGCACGGTGCGCTCTATCACTCGCAATCGGTTGAATCGATGTTCGCCTCGACGCCGGGATTGAAAATCGTCATCCCATCCACGCCTTATGACGCCAAGGGACTGTTGAAAGCAGCTGTGCGGGATGAAGATCCAGTGCTATTCTTTGAACATAAGCGGGCTTATCGTTTAATCAAAGGGGAAGTTCCGGATGAAGATTATGTTCTTCCAATCGGCAAGGCAGATTGTAAACGTGAGGGGGATGATCTTACCATCATCACCTATGGTCTGTGTGTCCATTTTGCTTTGCAAGCAGCAGAACGATTGGCGGAAGACGGCATTTCAGCCCATATCCTGGATTTGCGTACTGTCTATCCGTTAGACCGTGAAGCAATCATCGAAGCAGCTTCGAAGACGGGGAAAGTGTTGCTAGTGACGGAAGATAATCTCGAAGGCAGCATCATGAGCGAGGTTTCCGCTATCATTGCCGAACATTGCCTATTCGAACTGGATGCTCCGATTAAACGGTTAGCAGCACCTGATGTACCTGCCATGCCTTATGCACCTTCTATGGAGAAGTTCTTCATGATGAATCCGGAAAAAGTAGAGCAGGCGGCGAGGGAATTAGCAGAATTCTAGTTTAAGGAGGCGTGTGTTATGGGGATTGAAAAAATTACCATGCCACAGCTCGGTGAGAGTGTGACAGAAGGTACGATTGAAAAGTGGTTAGTCGGAGTCGGTGATACGGTTAGCAAATATGATGCATTAGCGGAAGTTACAACGGATAAAGTGACAGCCGAAATTCCATCTTCATTTGCTGGTAAAATCACTGAAATTGTCGCACAAGAAGGCGAGACGATAGAAGTTGGCGAAACGGTTTGTCTGATTGAAGCAGAAGAGACCGGCCAAAAACCAGTTGTCGAAGCATCTGTTCAAAAAAATGTCCAGCCAGCTGAAGATCAAAGAGCAGAACAGCCGAAAGAGAAACAACCTGCGAAACCAGCAGCTATAGGGAAAGCGGCTGGAAGATATTCGCCTGCTGTCTTAAAACTGTCGCAAGAACACGATATTGATCTGAAGCAAGTGGTAGGAACAGGTCGTGAAGGCAGAATTACGAGGAAAGATATTCTAGCGTTCATTGATGGCGGAGGAAATTCCGCGTATGAACAGCCGGAAGTTCCTTCCAAACAAGAACAGCCGGCACAGCAAGAATTAGCTTCTTCTAACGATAGACAGTCCGGAATTGAGCAAGACATTACACCAACTATTCAACTCGAAAATGGGGATATCGAGATTCCTGTGACGAGTGTCCGACGTGCTATCGCCAAAAATATGGTTCGTTCAGTAACGGAAGCTCCGCACGCATGGATGATGTTGGAAGTAGATGTAACAGACCTGGTATTGTTGCGAGAAAATGTGAAAGCTGAATTTAAAGAAAAAGAAGGCTTTAATTTAACCTACTTTGCATTCTTCATCAAAGCTGTTTCCCAGGCATTGAAGGAATTCCCTGCCGTTAATTCTATGTGGGCAGGGGATAAGATCATCATGAAAAAAGATGTCAATATCTCGATTGCTGTAGCGACAGATGATGCTTTGTATGTACCGGTCATCAAACAAACAGATGAAAAAACGATCAAGGCACTTGCGCGTGATATACATGAACTGGCAGGGAAAGTCCGCAACGGCAAATTGCAGACGAAAGACATGCAAGGCGGCACATTCACCGTTAACAACACAGGTTCGTTCGGTTCTGTACAGTCTATGGGGATTATAAATTACCCTCAGGCCGCTATTTTGCAAGTGGAGACGATCGTTAAGCGGCCAGTTGTCATGAATAATGGGATGGTAGCTGTGCGTGATATCGTCAATTTATGCTTATCTTTAGATCATCGTGTATTGGATGGTTTAGTATGCGGTCGTTTCCTGGCACGCATAAAAGAGTTATTGGAAAATATGTCAAAAGAAACGACATCACTTTATTGAGAAAAAACAACTTTCAGTCTAACACCTGAAGGTTGTTTTTTAGGAATGATTTAGAAAATCAGGAGAAAACTTCTGATTTTTCTCTTTCTTCATATAGCTCTCTACGGTACACTAGAAACATAGATGGTTTAAAAGAGGGAAGGAGCACCATTATGCCTATACATAAAATGAAAACATTCACATTTACAGCACCTTCTTACGAAGACTGGGAACATACTGCTGTGCAATCATTAAAAGGGAAACCTTTTGAATCGCTACGTACAAAGACGGCAGAAGGAATTGATTTGATGCCCCTGTACACGAAAGAGCATCTGGATCAGCAAAAGGTTTCACGCGTTACGAAGCCTCATTTTGGATGGACGATCGCGCAACCTGTCAGTGCAGAAAATGGGCAGCAGTTTCTGTTGAATTTAAAAGAATCATTGGAAAGAGGCAACCAAGCTATCGTTTACAATGGTTTAACGCCTCTGTTCTGGCGTGAGCAGGATTTGCGGGAGTTGGCGGAGTTGCTGACGAAATATCCGATTCTTTTTACAGAGATTGAAAAAGAGGATCCTATTTTGCAAGCCTTTACATTTGTGGACTTACAGGATCGTGGAAATGTAAAGGGTATCTTTACTAGCAGCATCGGCGTTTTGCCAGAAGGATTTTCTGAAATCAAGACGAAAGGGGCAGATCTCTGGTTAGCGCATCATGAAGGAGCCGATGCGGTTACGGAACTAGCTGTAAGTCTGGCTATTGCCGCTGAACTTGCCGAAGAAGCTGCGACTTTTGAAGAATTTACAAATGGATTTTATGCCCGTTTTGCTACAGATACGCATTTCTTTATGGAAATTGCGAAATTCCGTGCTTTCCGTGTGTTATGGAAATTATTTAATGAAGCGTACGGAGTCGAAGATCCGAAGCAAGTCCCATTACTTGCGATTACTTCCTTGCGCTCTTATTCGAAACTCGACCCATACGTTAATTTATTGCGTGGCGGGAATTCCGCGTTCGCTGCTGTTCTTGGAGGAGCGGATTGGTTGACGGTGCTTCCGCATGACGTGCTGACAGGCACTTCGTCCAGCTCGAATCGCTATGCGCGGAATATCCAGTTGATATTGAAGGAAGAGACGCATATCGATCAAGTACTCGACCCTGCAGGTGGTTCGTATTTTATCGAGACATTGACAGCGGACTTGATTCGCAAAGCGTGGAACAAATTTTTAGCGATAGAAGAGAGCGGCGGCTATCAATCATTTTTGCAGTCTGGCGAACTTAGTGTGTTGTATGCGAATCGGCAAAAAGAGACAGCTAGCGGTAAAAAGTCACTGATCGGAACGAATGTCTATGCGGAATTGACCGAGGCGAATTTTGATCATTCCCCGGCTATTGCGGTTTCCAAACGCTTGGCTGAGCCATTTGAAAATCTACGTGCGAGCCGAAAAGAGGAACTGCCAAAGACCGTTTTACTGAACTTTGGTGCGTTGAAAGATTATAAGCCTCGTGCGGACTTTGTCAGTGGATTTCTGGCAGTTGGAGGAATCGAAGCGATATGGAGCCCTTCTTTTGATTCAATCGACCAAGCGCTCGTTTGGATTCAAAAAGAACGGCCGGATTACGCAGTGATTTGCGCACCTCCAACACAAGTAGAAGATATAGTTGCAGACTTCTTGAAAGAAAAATCAGCCGAATGCATCGTCGATGTTGCTGGAAAATATGATCAAAAAGTTTCCGGTCAGTGGATTGCAAATGGATTGCATGGCTTCATTTTTGCCGGTCAAGATAAAATAGCTAAGCTAAATGAAATTGCAGACATCAAGAAAGGAGGTCATTCAGTTGAGTAAACCAAATTTTCGTAAAGTGGATCTTGAACGATCATTGAATGAGCTGTCACAACAGACGCAGTCTAAAGAAGCTTTTACGACCAATGAAGGAATTGCTGTATCGCCGGTTTATACTTCAAAAGACATTAAATCAACGGAACATTTATCCGATTATCCTGGAATCGCACCGAATACACGCGGTCCCTATCCAACGATGTATGTGGCACGGCCATGGACGGTTAGACAATATGCGGGCTTCTCGACTGCTGAAGAGAGTAATGCTTTTTATCGCCGAAATCTCGCAATGGGACAGAAAGGATTATCTGTCGCTTTTGACTTGGCAACCCACCGAGGTTACGACTCCGACCACCCGCGTGTAACAGGTGATGTGGGAAAAGCAGGTGTTGCGATTGATTCAATTGAAGATATGAAGATTTTGTTTGACGGAATCCCGCTTGATCAAATGTCTGTCTCGATGACAATGAACGGCGCAGTATTACCGATCATGGCATTTTATATCGTAGCGGCAGAGGAGCAAGGCGTCTCTCCTGAAAAACTGTCAGGAACTATCCAAAATGATATTTTAAAGGAATACATGGTGCGGAACACGTATATTTTCCCACCAGCCATGTCCATGCGGATTATCGCAGATATATTCGCTTATACTTCCCAAAACATGCCGAAGTTTAACTCCATCTCTATTTCAGGCTATCATATGCAGGAAGCCGGAGCGACAGCGGATATTGAACTTGCTTATACGCTCGCGGATGGTCTCGAATATGTCCGTACCGGATTGCAGGCAGGAATTGACATTGATTCCTTTGCTCCGCGATTGTCATTTTTCTGGGCGATCGGTATGAACTACTTCATGGAAATAGCGAAAATGAGAGCGGCACGCAAAATTTGGGCGCAGATGATGCAGTCGTTTGATCCGAAAAACCCGAAAACGCTTGCTTTGCGTACTCATTCACAAACTTCCGGTTGGAGTTTGACAGAGCAAGATCCATTCAATAACGTCACACGTACGCTAGTGGAAGCAAATGCAGCAGCGATGGGCCATACTCAGTCCTTGCATACGAATGCGCTGGACGAAGCAATTGCATTGCCGACAGACTTCTCTGCACGAATCGCACGGAATACTCAATTGTTCTTGCAAGAAGAAACGATGATGACAAAAGTAATCGATCCGTGGGGCGGCTCCTATTATGTAGAGAAATTGACGGAAGAATTGATGGAGAAAGCTTGGGACTTAATAGAGGAAATCGAGTCGTTAGGCGGCATGGCAGAAGCAATCGAGACAGGGTTGCCGAAAATGAAGATTGAAGAAGCGGCTGCGAAACGCCAAGCTAAAATTGATTCGCGTGCAGAAACAATCGTAGGCGTAAATAAATACCGACTCGATACGGAAGATGCAATCGATATTTTAGATATCGACAATACGCTTGTGCGCCAAAAGCAAATAGACCGTATTAACGAAATGAAAGAGAGTCGTAATGAACAAGATGTCCAAGCTGCACTGTCGGCGCTTAAGCAATCTGCTGAAAGTGGAGAAGGCAACTTGCTGGCATTGGCAGTCGATGCAGCGAGGGCGCGTGCGACAATCGGTGAAATTTCAGATGCAATTGAATCTGTATCGGGCAGACATAAGGCGGTGATCCGTTCAGTGAGTGGTGTATACAGTTCCAACTTCTCCAATGAAGAAGAGATTCAGGAAGTTAAAGACATGACAGACGAGTTTCTTGAAAATGAAGGGCGCCGTCCGCGGATCTTGATTGCCAAAATGGGGCAGGATGGACATGACCGCGGAGCGAAAGTAATTGCATCTTCATTTGCAGATTTAGGATTCGACGTGGATATCGGACCCTTATTTCAGACTCCGGAAGAAACCGCGCTGCAGGCAGCAGAAAACGATGTTCACGTGATCGGAGTTAGTTCGCTGGCGGCAGGTCATAAGACATTGGTGCCGACATTGCGGGAAGAGTTGAAGAAAATCGGGCGCGAAGATATTTTAGTCGTCGTCGGTGGGGTAATACCTGCGCAAGATTATGATTTCTTGCGTAAGAATGGCGCTTCCGCAATCTTTGGGCCGGGTACGGTGATTCCGGTGGCGGCTCAAAAAGTAATTGAGGAAATCTACCGACAGTTAGGTTATGAGGAAGTGATGGATTGACGAACAGGCAAAACGGACGAGATGATTCAGCAATGCATGTGATGCGCGGAATAGAATCGACACATGATGGGTTTGTTGCCTCTTCACGTAAACGCTTTGTTAAGAAAGATCCCACCGATACAAACCTTGATTCTTTACGCACGGAAATTGAAAATGGTTCACGCTTGCATTTGGCCAAGGGAATTACATTGCTGGAAAGTACAAAACAGAGTGATAAGCGATTAGGACAAGATATTTTGACAAAACTGTTGCCGAAGACTGGTAATTGTATTCGAATTGGCATTACAGGAGTTCCCGGTGCAGGTAAAAGTACATTTATCGAAGCCTTTGGTTTGATGCTTGCCGATATGGGCTATAAAGTCGCAGTGCTCGCGGTTGATCCTAGTTCGACGTTGACCGGCGGTAGCATATTAGGTGATAAAACCCGTATGGAGGAGCTGGCACGTCATCAAAATGCATTTATTCGGCCTTCTCCTTCCGCTGGTACACTTGGCGGGGTGCATAAGAAAACACGTGAAACGATGCTGCTTTGTGAAGCTGCGGGTTATGATGTCATCTTGATTGAAACGGTAGGCGTTGGGCAGGGTGAAACGCTCGTTCGAGGCATGGTCGATTATTTCCTGCTCCTGGTGTTAACAGGCGCAGGAGATGAACTTCAAGGGATGAAAAAAGGGATTATGGAGCTGACAGATGGCATCGTTGTCCATAAAAACGATGGAGGCAATAAGCCGCTTGTGAAGAAGACTGTCAGAGAATACAATCGTATTTTACACATGTTACAGCCGGCTTCTCCTGGCTGGACGTCCACTGCCCAGGCGGTTTCCTCCATTGAGCGAACTGGTTTGAAGGAAGTGTGGGAGACCATTCTGCAGTTTCAACAAGAGATGATCGATACGGATTATTGGCAAACTAGACGCCAACTTCAAACAAGAGATTGGTTCCACTCGATGATAAAAGATCATTTGATTGATTCGTTTTTTGCGGAACAAGGTCGGAAAACTCAAGTTAAAGGGTTGGAAGAAGAATTATTGGAAGGTACAGTCACTGTATCCGGTGCAATCGATCGATTGTTTTCTTCTTGATTACTTCTTGATTTCTAGTCTAATATGCTATGATTGAAGAGGATGGCCAATCGTTGTTTAACGGTTACGGCTATCACAATTATACGTAACAAGAAGGGGGATATTGTAAAATGACAATGAACTTTGATTTTTACATGAATGATATTACAAGCCAAGCGAGATCTGAGATGGAAGCGAGCGGCTATGAGCAATTGCAAACACCTGAACAAGTGGAGGAAGCATTCAATCGTCCAGGAACTACTCTCGTTATGGTGAATTCAGTTTGCGGCTGTGCCGGCGGAATTGCACGCCCGGCAGCTGCACATGCGGTTCATTATGATAAGCGCCCGGACCATTTGGTAACCGTATTTGCAGGGCAAGACAAAGAAGCGACAGCTCAAGCACGTATGCACTTTGGTGAAGACCATATTCCATCCTCACCTTCATTCGCACTATTGAAGGACGGAAAACTCGTCTCTGAAGTAGGTCGTTTCGAAATTGAAGGTCACGATCCAATGTCCGTCGTCGTGAACTTGCAAAGTCAGTTCGAAGAGTATTGTGAAGAACTCTAACAAAAGCGGAATGCGCTGTTTAGCTTCGACAAACGCTGGATGTCCAACAGCTGCAAAATAAAAACAGTTCGCATGTGTATACATGCGAACTGTCATTATAGCTTAAAGTAACATACTGAGGCCCATGACTAGAGTGGAAGCAACCATAGCCGCCACCATAATATAGACAACTACTTTTTGAATTTTTTTATTACTCACGCAACAAGACTCCTTACACGTTGAAATAGGTTTAGCTCTATTTTAACAGAATCATGGATTTTCACAACTAGAATGACTGTTCTATAGAAAGAATCAATTACAAGTTGCCAAGGGGAGAGATGTCCTATGAATAAGGTAGATCATATCGGGATTGCGGTTAAGAATATAGAAGAATCAATGGACTACTACATACATACACTCGGATTGGAAGTCATGGCGATTGAAGAAGTGGCGAGCCAAGGTGTCAAAGTGGCTTTTATCGATGCGCATAATGTGAAAATCGAATTGCTTGAGCCCATGACGGAAAGCAGTCCAATCGCTAAATTTATAGCTAAGCGCGGTGAAGGAGTACATCATATTGCATTTGGCGTCTCGGACATTCGCACTAGAATGAAAGAATTACATGAAAAAGGGGTTCAGCTGCTGCAAGATGAACCGAAACCTGGTGCTGGCGGAGCGGAAGTTGCGTTTTTGCATCCGAAATCATCTTATGGTGTGCTGTATGAATTATGTGAAAAGACAAAGGGGGAGTAAGGGATGGATATTTACGATAAAATTAATGAGTTGTATGACAAAAAGCGAGAAATTGAGCTGGGCGGCGGGGACGAGCGAATCATTAAGCAACATGAAAAAGGCAAGCTGACAGCGCGGGAACGAATTGAACTATTGGTGGACGAAGGATCTTTCGTGGAATTAAACCCATTCGTAGTCCATCGTACACGTGATTTTGGCATGGACAAGCAAGTAGGGCCTGGGGATGGAGTGGTAACAGGATATGCAAAAATCCACGGCCGTCCAATTTACTTGTTCTCACAAGATTTCACAGTGTTCGGTGGAGCTCTTGGAGAAATGCATGCAATGAAAATAGCGAATGTGATGGATTTGGCAGCTAAGAATGGTGCACCGTTCATTGGATTAAACGATTCGGGTGGCGCGCGAATCCAAGAAGGCGTATTATCTCTTGATGGATATGGAGAGATTTTCTATCGTAACTCGATTTATTCCGGCGTGATTCCACAAATCTCTGTTATTTTAGGGCCTTGTGCAGGTGGCGCAGTTTATTCGCCTGCTATTACGGATTTCGTCATTATGACAGATCAAACGAGCCAAATGTTTATCACAGGACCGAAAGTTATTGAAACCGTTACAGGTGAGAAAATTACTTCAGAAGGTCTTGGCGGCGCGAAAGTGCATAACACAATTAGTGGGAATGCACACTTGCGTGGTGAAAACGAGGAAGTCGTACTGAATAAGGTGCGTGATTTACTGTCCTATCTGCCGCAAAATAATAATGAAAAAACACCGGTTCAGCCATATGAAGAGCAGGATGATTACCGCGAGAATTTAGCGGACGTTGTACCTTACGAGACGATCCGTCCATATGACGTGCGTAAAGTACTTGAGCAGGTAGTGGATGAAGGTACGTTCTTTGAAATTCAACCGGAATTCGCAAAAAATGCGGTCGTTGGGTATGCACGTATGAAAGGTGAAACAGTTGGCTTCATTTGTAATCAGCCGAAAGTCATGGCTGGGGGGCTGGATATCGATTCTTCCGATAAAATCGCACGTTTTATTCGCACATGTGATTCATTCAATATTCCGTTGATCACGTTTGAAGATGTGACGGGCTTCTTCCCGGGCATCAAACAGGAACATGGGGGGATTATCCGTCACGGAGCGAAGATTCTTTACGCATATTCTGAAGCAACCGTGCCGAAAATCACATTGATTTTGCGTAAAGCATTCGGCGGTGCCTATGTCGCACTGAACTCCAAGTCCATCGGTGCAGATGTTGTCTATGCTTGGCCAAATGCTGAAGTAGCGGTTATGGGAGCAGAAGGTGCGGCAAATATCATTTTTGCGCGTGATATTGCGAAAAGTGAAGATCCGGAAGCAACTCGTACAGCGAAAATTGAGGAATACCGTGAAAAGTTCGCCAATCCATATGTAGCAGCTTCACATGGTATGATTGATGATGTCATCGATCCTCGTGAAACACGTATTAAATTATTGCAAGCATTGGAAATGATGCGCAATAAAACAGAAGACCGTCCGAAGAAAAAGCACGGCAATATACCTCTATAAATCAATCACGCCTTAGCGTAATTGCTTCCAGATTTTGAATTGTGCAAGCCCAATTCAAAATCTGTGGAGGTATAATCTTTGTTCAGCGGGTGTTTGGACACCCACTGAACAGGAAATATACCAGCATTCATCTCAACAGCTATAGAGGTGTGAGTCTTTTGCTGAATAAAGATAAGGGAGTCTTTCTTTTGAACAAACAACGATTACTAGATGAATTTTTGGAATTAGTGAAAATTGATTCAGAGACGAAAAATGAACGACAAATTGCGGATGTCCTGACGAAGAAGTTGGAAGCGCTCGGTTTTGAAGTGACGGAAGATGATACAAGTGAAAAAACAGGTCATGGCGCAGGAAATTTAATTGCCAATTTGAAAGGCTCTATTCCTGAAGCAGACCCGATTTATTTCACTTGTCATATGGATACGGTCGTACCGGGCCAGCAGATCCAGCCGGTAGTTAAGGATGATGGATACGTCTACAGTGACGGCACAACGATTTTAGGTGCAGATGATAAAGCCGGGATTGCAGCACTTCTTGAAATGGCGAAAGTTCTTCAAGAACAAAACAAACCGCATGGCGATATTCAGTTCATTATTACGGCAGGCGAAGAAAGCGGATTGGTCGGCGCAAAAGAAATGAATCCCGACGCATTAAAAGCAAAATACGGCTTTGCAATTGATAGTGACGGGAAGGTTGGCGGAATTGTTACCGCAGCTCCTTACCAATCAAAACTATGGACAACAATTTACGGCAAAACCGCGCATGCAGGCGTAGCTCCGGAAAAAGGAATCTCTGCAATTTCACTTGCGGCTAAATCCATTGCGGGGATGAAACTTGGACGAATCGATCACGAGACGACAGCGAATATCGGACGATTTGAAGGCGGACAAGCAACGAATATTGTCTGCGAAGAAGCATTCATTCTTTCGGAAGTTCGCTCGATTAATCCTGAAAAAATGCAAAAGCAAATTGATTCCATGACAGAAAAGTTTGCAACGACTGCCAGCTCGTTAGGCGGACAGGCGGAAACGAAGACAGAGCTGATGTATCCGGGCTTTAATTTAACTGAACAGGAACCGGTCGTACAAGTCGCAATGAAGGCGATCCGAAAAATTGGCCGGGAGCCGAACATCATGACGAGCGGCGGCGGAAGTGATGGCAATGTGTTTAACGGAATGGGTGTTCCGACAGTGACGTTATCTGTAGGATATGAAGAGATCCATACGAAAAATGAGCGCATGCCAATCGAAGAACTGAATTTGCTGACGGAATTATTGCTTGAGATTGTCGAGCAAGCGGCTACGACTGCTGAATAACAAAACTACTAAGAACTTACTTCTCCTGTATGAAAGAAGGTGCAGCTATGCAAACTGTTATTGTGCGAACTGGCAATGAAGAGTACGCGCTACCAGTAGAATCGGTCGTCTCTATCGAAAAACTTGAATACATCACACCCATTCCTCATTTACCCGATTATTTACTAGGTCTGATGAAGTCACGTGGGGAATTGGTGCCTATTTTAGATTTCAGTCAAATTCTTTATCACAAGCCAACGGCACGAGATGAAGAATCTCATGTCGTTGTGCTGGCAACTGATCAGCTGGAAGTGGGACTACTCGTGCTGGATGCGAAAGAGATACTGGATCTGCCTGAAGAAAAGTTGACTTCAACGGCTCTCAAAGCCTATTCCAAAACACCTTACTTCACGACAGTCGCGAACTTAGAAAATCGTGTAATTACTGTCATCGCCCCTAATTTATTGGCCAGTTCTCTTGCAGGTATGGATGAAATATCTGCATATGTGAACGAACAGCGCCAATCGTCGGAAACGGATTGATTGAATATCACATGAATAGAATGTCGACATATTAAGAAAAAGCGGCAAGCTAAATTTGGCTTGCCTTTTTTCATTTCTTTGGATGTTTGATATACTATAGGGAGAGAATTCAGTGAAAGTAAGGTGTACATATGACGGATCTGATAGCAGCAAATCCACGAGTCATCATGCATCTTGATATGAATAGCTTTTTTGCTTCGGTGGAACAGGCTGCCAATCCGGCATTAAAGGGAATTCCCCTTGCGGTGGCAGGTAATCCAAAGGAGCGAAGAGGGATTTTAGTGACGTGTTCGTACGAAGCGAGGGCTTTTGGTGTCTATACTACAATGACGATAGGTGAAGCCAAGCGACTCTGTCCTAATTTACATATCGTACCGCCGCGCCATGAACTGTATCGCCAAATGTCCGATTCTGTCTTTGAAGTGCTGCGTAGTTATACAGAATGGGTAGAACCCGTTTCCATTGACGAGGCGTACATCGATACGACAGAAATCGGCGGCTTAACACATGCTTATGAACTCGCCCGCGAAATACAGATGCGTATTTTTCAGGAACTTGACTTGCCGTGCTCAATCGGTATTGCACCCAATAAATTTTTGGCGAAAACAGCTTCCGACATGAAAAAACCAATGGGTATAACCATTTTGCGGAAGCGTGAAGTAGCAAGAAAACTGTGGCCGTTGCCTGTCCTCGAAATGCATGGCATTGGAAAGCGAACTGAAGAAAAGTTGCATAGTGCAGGTATCCATACAATCGGGGAACTTGCGGTCGCTGAAAAATTAAAAATAGAAGCACTTCTAGGAAAGAATGGTATGCGCCTGCAGCAATGTGCAAATGGAGTCGATACACGACCGGTCGATCCGGAACGTGCGGATGAACGCAAAAGTATTGGGAGCTCCACTACATTACCCGTTGACCTCACGGAAATGGAGGACTGCATTCCTATATTCGAAAGACTGGCAGCCAAAGTGGCGACCCGGCTAGCTGTTAAATCACTGGCAGGCGTCACCATCTCAATCCAAATCCGCTATGCGGACTGGCAAAACACCACGAGAAGCCGAACCATTCATCAGCCTGTCTATCTAGCTGAAGACATTACAAAAATCGCTTTGGAGTTATTTCGTAGACATTGGAACAATGAACCTATCCGCCTTCTGGGTGTCACTGTCGGCAATCTCATCGAACGAAATGAGATGGTCGAGCAACTAACCTTCGATAACTTCGAACAGCAAGAAAAGGAATACCAAATGGATCAACTTGTATCCAGCCTAACCGACCGCTTCGGAGAGGGAGTCATTAAAAAAGGTTGGACAAATAAATAGAAAGGAGCCTGACTAAATGGATATTGAATTTTTAGGCACAGGAGCCGGAATGCCTTCCAAACAGCGAAACACTTCCTCACTTGTTCTGGACCTTACAGATGAAAATAGAGAAAACTGGCTATTCGACTGTGGTGAGGCAACCCAGCACCAAATGCTTTACAGCGCAATCAAGCCAAGGAAAATCACGAAAATTTTCATTACCCATTTGCATGGCGACCATATTTTTGGTTTACCAGGATTTCTCAGCTCACGCGCATTTTTAGGTGGTGAAGCCTCGGTCGATTTATACGGTCCGGCTGGGTTAAAAGAATGGCTCCAGCACACCTATCAAATCACCGGCACTCATCTGCCTTACGAGCTAAACATCCATGAAGTAGCAGATGGACTGATTTTTGAAAGCGATCAATTTAAAGTGTATGCAATGGAAGTCCAGCACGTCGTAAAAAGCTACGGGTATCGGATCGAGCAGAAAGATTTGCCGGGCACGTTATTGATTGACCGAGCCATTGAACAAGGGGTTCCAAAAGGTCCGTTGTTGCAGCGCTTGAAAGAAGGTCAGGATATCGAACTGGACAACGGCAAGACAGTGTTCAGCCGAGACGTGACGTCGGAACGGAAAAATGGCTTTATCATTACCGTGATTGGAGACACATCCTATTGTCAATCATCCATCGATCTTGCCCAAAATGCAGACATTCTCATTCATGAGGCCACATTTACAAAGGAATATGCAAAAGGTGCTCGGGAATACGGTCATTCAACGATCGTCGATGCAGCTCAAATTGCAAAAGAAGCACATGTCAAAAATTTGATTGTCAATCATATTAGTGCTCGCTTTATGCCAGGTGAAATGGCCGCATTTTTTGCTGAAGGCGAAGCGGTGTTTCCGCAGTTGTCCATCGCAGAAGATTTCATGCGTTTTCAATGGAAGAACGGCCAGTTGACTTGCCTGACAAAAAAATAAGCATCCATGCCCGCCTTAGGGGATGGATGCTTGTTTTTCTATTAGGTTAATGCACCTAACTCGCGTGATCTTGCCTCCGCGCTGTTGATGCAATCTGCAATCACCGATTTGAATTGACGATCTTCCAGTGCTCGCAATCCGGCAGCTGTCGTGCCGCCTGGACTCGTAACATTCGTGCGTAACGTACTAGGTTCTTCGCCGGTTGTTTTCAGCATAGCCGCAGCACCTTCAAGTGTTTGTACGATTAGTTCACGGGCATCATGAGCTTCCAAACCTCTTGCAACAGCAGCTTCTTCCAATGCCTCGACTAAGTAATAAATATAAGCGGGACCGCTGCCGGAAAGAGCCGTCACCACATGTAGATCATCTTCCTCCACCACTTTGACGATGCCGATCGCACCGAGCAGGCTAAGGATCGACTGCTTCATTTCAATAGAAACTTCGTCATTGAATGCGATGCCGCTAGCCGATTTTCCGATCGTTGCGGAAGTATTCGGCATTGAACGGGCGATGGGGCGTTTACCAAGACCTTGTTCAAATGTGTCAATCGAGGTTCCCGCAATGACTGAAAGAATTGCTGTGCTGTCGGCTAGGAACGGATGTATATCAGCCATGACTTGCTGAATATCTTTTGGTTTCGTTGCCAAAACAACCAAGTCGATTTCTTCCATGAACGAGCGATCTTCGCATACTTTCGTGATGCCGTAACGAGATTCCAAATCACATAGCCTATTCGCATCGGAACGATTCATTACATAGATTTGTTTGCCGGGGAGTACGTCCTGTTCCACGATTCCCGCAATAATTGCTTCCGCCATCGAACCGGCGCCTACAAATAAAACTTTCTCCATTTCTATCCATCCTTACTGCTCGTACGTTTTTATTTTCACTGAATTATGTCATGCACCTAACGAAATGTCAAACAGAGGTCGGATGGGCCGTCAGCTGTCAATAAACAGATAGACGATGAATAAAACAACTAAGACACTGATCGATACTAGAACTACCTTTAAAATACTAATAGGATAGTTTCCTGATACTTTACCTGTTTGCCCATTCACTATAAATTGATAGACCTTTTGATTGAATTGAAACGATGAAATCCATAATGGCAGCAAGACATGTTTATATGTAATATCCGAGTAATCGGTCGAGACATTCACGACCTCGACAATATCACCCGCAATGCTTCCTTCGATTCCATTGATGATCCGCTGTTTCATATAATCCTGTGCTTCCGTGAATCCTTGTTGCAGGGAGACAGAGTAGCGTTCCGCCAAAAATCCAGACATATATTCTACTTTGTAATCCGTTAAGCTGGCCATTTGGAAAGGCTGCACTTTTTGCAGTAATTTAGGTTCTACTCTAGTAGAGGCTTTTATGAGCACATCATCGAAAAATTTTCGATAAATCCCGCTCTCCCTATGCCAGCGGATTTTACGCACTTGCTCCGTCACTTGTTTTGCCTTGCCATCCTCATAAACGGTACGCGTCTCTGTAACGTAATAATAATTTCCTACACGTACAACATAACGGGAACTGGTCTCGCTATCATATGTCCAGTAGGGTAGATAGGCTCCTGAAATTTTTTGAAGACGATAGGACACTTTCAGTTTTGAAGGTGCAAAGAAATGTCCTTTGATCCATTCCTTGAATTTGGCATGTGCTTCATCTTTGGAAATGTGGAAAGGGATCATGAGCCCTGGTTGGATGCCCGCATCTTTTTCAGTTACCGCAATATGCGATGATCCGCAAAATGAACAGAAGTCTGCTATGGCATTTGCATCGAGAACAGACTCAGCACCGCAGCTATCACAGGAAAAGACTCGCTTATCTTCTTGCCATAAGTGATAAAGACTGTCGCCGGCTGCATTAAAGTCCAGCTCGACATTGTGCTTACTCGTAGCTTCAATCGCCATCTCATGACTGCATGAAGGGCATTTCAACCCTCCTGTCTCTGGATCGAACTTTGTATTACTACCGCAAGAAGGACACTTGATATTCTCTGTTTCTTCAACGATTGTGGATGATTGTTCATCTAATGAAGTCAACATTCATCCCTCACTTCGCGTCCAATGTCTCACCGCACTCAGCGCAAAATTTCGCGTTTGGTAGGTTCGCATGTGAGCACGCTGGACAGATCTTTTCGGTAATTTGCGCGGAACCGCATTCATTGCAAAACTTTGCATTTTTCGGAATCTGCGCTTCACATTTGACGCATGAGACTTTTTCAGTTTCAACAGATTTCCCGCATTGACCGCAAAATTTTGCATCTGCATTAATGGTAGCTTGACAATGTGGGCAGGATTTCGTTGCAGGGGCAGTGGTTTGTGTGGGTTGAGTATTCGGTGCCATCGCATTTGCCATAACCTGACCCATTGAAACACCTGCGCCCATTCCCATACCTGCCCCCGCCAAACCGCTGGAATCGTTCTTTGCTACATCCCGAATTGCTTCTGCCGCCTGATACTGCTGGTATTGCTGCATATCGCCAAGGACGCCCATTGTCGTCCGTTTATCCATCGCCTGTTCGACCTCTTTAGGAAGTGAAAGGTTTTCAATATAAAGGGACGTGATGTCAAATCCGAATGAAGAGAAACGCGGCATCATCTTTTGCTTGCCTTGTTCGCTTAGTTCATCGTAATGCATCGCTAAATCGAGTGCCGGTATTTGGGACTCTGCAAATAAGTCGGATAGCCCCGAAATAATCATTTTCTTCAACTGACCTTCAACAGAATTCGTATCATAGGAGCTGTTCGTACCGAATAATTCGCGTAAGAACACAACTGGCTCAGATACCCGATATGAATAAATTCCATAGCCGCGAAGACGGATCATACCGAAATCCGGGTCACGCATCATAATCGGATTGGACGTACCCCATTTCTGGTTAATAAATTGCTTCGTATTGATAAAGTACACTTCTGCTTTAAAAGGTGAATCAAAGCCATATTTCCAAGACTTTAACTTCGTCAGGATCGGCATGTTTTGTGTATAGAGAATATGTCTGCCAGGAGTGAATACGTCCGCAATTTCACCTTCATTCACCATAATTGCGACTTGTGATTCCCGGACTGTCAGTTCTGCGCCCATTTTGATTTCATTATTGTGAACTGGAAACTGATAAACTAGTGTATTGGCATCTTGATCCTGCCATTCGATTACTTCAATAAATTGGTTTTTGAAAAAGTTGAAAATCCCCATTGAAACCCCTCCATTTAGACAGCATATTGCAAATACCGCTATTTCTTGTAGTATACCATACGAAGAATAAACGATTTGGTTTCAACTACATGTAAATATTTCAAAAATAACGAGAATGGATACGTGACGCATAGGAAAATAAAGAGTACAATGTACTGAACAGTCATTCATTTCAAGGGGGAACTTTCTTATGATAGAAAAGATTATAACACCTACTCCATTTGCAGTCGGAGATGTGAATTGTTTCTTACTAAAAGGCGATACACTGACTTTAGTCGATGCAGGGACGAAGACACCAGAGGCATACGAAGCACTGCAACATAGATTACGAGAAATCGGTTACTCATTCAAGGACATAGAACAAGTTTTCGTTACCCATCATCATCCCGATCATTGCGGGTGGATTGAAGCATTCGATCGTGCAGAAGTACTCGGCCATCCCTACCTCAATTATTGGCTGACGCGCGATCAAGATTTTCTGGATCGACATGATCGATTTTATGAAAATTCTCTTCATGAAGAAGGCGTGCCTGAAGAATATTCTAAATGGATAAAAAGATTTCGTCGCTCTGTCGATTTTATGGGTAATCGTCCTGTCGATCGGATGGTGAATGAAGGGGATGATTTGCCGGGCCATCCGGGCTGGAAAGTGCAAGAATCATTAGGTCATGCACAGAGTCATTTATCGCTTTGGAATGAACAAGAGGGAATCTTAATCGGTGGCGATCTTTTATTGGAAAAGGTTTCGTCCAATCCGCTGATCGAACCACCTTTTAGAAAAGAAGAAGACCGGCCTCGGGCGTTGCTTCAATATAACGCATCACTTGAACGTTTACTCGATTTGCCCGTCAACATTGTTTATGGAGGGCATGCCGGAGAAGTCCATAACGCACATTCGCTTATCAAGGAACGCTTGGAGAAGCAGAATGATCGGGCGATGAAAGTGCTCGGCATGCTGCGTGAACAGCCACAGACCGTTTTTGAAGTGACCAAACGCTTGTTTCCGGCAGTGTATGAAAAAGAGCTTGGATTAACATTGTCCGAAACGATTGGTCAGCTTGATTATTTGATTTCCAAGGAATTGATTAGGGAAACGGCAGATGAGTCGGGAGTTCATCAATATGCCAGCTGTTAAATCCATCTTAATTACCGGTGCAACGAGCGGGGTCGGTTTTGAACTGGCCAGGCGACTGGCATCGGTAAAAGGGATGCGCGTAATGGCTACTGGTCGCAATACGAAAGCGCTGCAAGAACTGCAGCAAGTAGGGGTGGAAGGTTTTTGTGCTGATTTGCGGGATGCCAAACAACTGGACTGGCTCGTGTCACGTATAGGCGAAGTGCCGGATGTAATCGTTTATTCAGCAGGAGTTGGCAGATTTAATTTCGCTCATGAAGCATCCGACGAAGAGATGGCAGAAATGCTTGAAACGAACGTGCTTGTTCCGATGCAACTGACGAAACGTTTGCTGCCTGCTATGATGGAACGAAAAAGCGGACACTTGCTGTTCATCGGTTCGCAGGCGGGGAAAGTCGCAACACCCAAAACATCGGTCTATGCGGCGACGAAACATGCACTTATTGGCTATACGAATGCATTAAGAATGGAAGCGGCTCCGTATCATTTGGATGTATCAGTCATTCATCCTGGACCGATAGATACACCGTTTATCGAATTAGCGGATCAAACAGGAAAGTATAAGCAAGCTATGGGGTCCCAACTGCTCTCCATCGATACGGTAGTGCGTGCTGTCATACAGACGATTCGTGAACCGAGGCGAGAAGTAAACTTACCTAAAGTTATGGGTCTGACCAGTAAACTATATGCTCTTGCTCCTTCTTTAGTAGAAGTTATTGGACGTCCTTTTTTCTATAAGAAGTAACTGGATAGTTAGAAAGTGAAGAAAATGCTTACGTTGTTATTATGTAAGCATTTTTTGTGCATAATAATATTATGTAAACTAGCATTGTCTCGATGGAGAAACCATCTGCAAAATGATATCGTCATAAAGGCTGGGTGCTGAAGGGCGCATCCGGCTTTTTGTTTGGATTTTGACAATCCATTATAAACGTCTTAATGTTACAATGAATGATATAATGAAGGAATCATATTCAATTGAGAATATTTTTTGACAGCCATGATTATTGATGGAGGGATCCCAAAGTGAAAACTGATACAAAACTACAAAAAGATGCGATGAAAGTATTGAAAGAAACAAGCCGCACATTTTTTATTCCAATTAAACTTCTTGAACCTGAAGTAAGAGAAGCTGTAGCATCCGCTTATTTGTGCATGCGGGCCATCGATGAAATTGAAGATCATGAACAAATGGGTGTTGCGGATGTCGTAACGTTACTGAACAAAGTCAGCGAACTACTGGAAAATAAAATCGCAACAGGCGCACCCATTGCGGAAGCGCTGGACAAGCTATTTGCTCCTTATCAATCGCAATTGCCGGAAGTGACATTGCGCCTTGCCGATTGGGTGGAATTTTGCCCTGACACGGTCACCGATAAAGTACTTGAATCGACTGCGATTATGGGCAGAGGCATGGCGAAGTGGGCAGAAAAAGATTGGGTGATCCATACGCGTGAAGACTTAGAAGATTATACATACTACGTTGCGGGATTGGTAGGTGTCATGCTGACGGATATTTGGAGTTGGTACGATGGAACCGAAACAGATCGTGATTTGGCAATTGGCTTTGGAAGAGGCTTACAGTCTGTCAATATCCTGCGTAACTATAAAGAAGACGCGGAGCGCGATGTGAACTTCTTCCCGGACGGTTGGAAACTGGATGAAATGTTCCGCTTTGCAGAAGAGAACTTGGCGTTAGCGGATGAATATATTCAAGACATCGAGACGAAAACGATCCTGAACTTCTGTAAGATACCGTTAGCTTTGGCGCACGGTACATTGGATGCGCTGAAAGAAGGTCGGGAGAAAATGTCTCGGACTGAAGTGATGGTTGTCGTGAATCAAGCGATGCGTTCTAAATAAGACGAATGATACGAGTAAAGTGGAGATGGCGATGCTGGATTTATTCATTAGTAAATACGAATGAGTCGACAAGATCCTAGCTTTCGCTTTCTTGCTGACTCGTTTTTGTTTTTTTGACAAACAGCACTTATCACATTAGAGGGGTGTTTGTAATGAATGTATTAATCGTTGAAGATGATCAAGCTATCCAAAAGTTTTTACAAAATGCATTAGAAACGTTACCACAAGTATTTAATGTTTATCTTACAGACAGCGCGGCAAAAGCTATGAATTTGGCACAAGATATTAAAATAGATTTCTTTATTGTGGATATTCAGCTAGTTGATTACAAGGGAACGGACTTAGTCAAACAGTTACGCACCATGCCCGCTTATATGTATACTCCTATTGTTTTTGAAACGGCTGTTTTAACGGAAGAATTGTATGCATACCGAGAGCTTAAATGTTTTTATTATTTAGTGAAGCCGTTTACTCAGTTAGAATGCCAAAAGGTGATCCAAGATGTCTTGCAGTATTTGTCACACTTTGAGATGGATGAGGGAAAGATCCGTATTGAACAGAAAGGATTCATTTTTGAGTACCTATTAAAAGATTTGTTTTATATCGAATCTTTTGGTAAGAAAATTTGTTTACATATAAAACGTGATGGAATCTTACTGAATGAAATGATCTCAAGTTATTCATTAAAGGCTAGCATGGAATTACTAGATGATCGGTTTGTGCAAGTACATAAAAGCTTTATTATCAATCAAGACATGGTAGAACAAATAGATAAAGTGGGGCAAACAATCCGTTTACGAGGCGTAGATACCCTTATTCCAATTGGCTTAAAATATCGTCAGTATATCTTATAGGAGGAAATAGTATGAGCATTCTATCAGATATTCTGGCTCTTTGGCTTATTACCTGTTTGTTTTTCCGTGAACCCATCAAATTTAAATGGGCACACGTATTCTGGGTGAGCATCATTTCATTATTTTGTTTGCTAAGTGATACCGATGAGCGAGGGTTAATCATGACGCTTAAGGGGCTTGGAGTTTTACCTGTGCAATATGTACCTGGTCTGATTGGTTTTTGTTTTCTTACACTCGTAGCGAATAGTTATCTATTTAAGCGTAGTCACTTAACCATTCTTTTGATCACAATGCTCAGTTTAATGGTCTGGATGATGGTCCGAATGCAAGCAGTCTTGTTGACGATGCTTTTACCGCTAGAAATCGATTGGAATCATTTGATTTGCTTAGCTGTGGTACTAGGTCTTGTTTTCTTCATTCGCAGACATTTTGCCTATACAGAATTCGAACAAATGACATTGATGCAACAGCTATTCATGAGTATAATCTTTTTTTCCTTTTTGGGTATGTATCTGTTCCAAACAACAGAAATTACTCAATTGGGTAGCTGGCTTATGCTGTTAGGATCGATCTTTGTCTTTTTATTACTAACGTGGTTATTTTTTGAACAAAAGAAACAACACGCGTTGAAAGCCCGAATCTTAGCTACAGAAAAATATTTACCGATTATTGACGAGCTAGTACTAGAGGTTCGTGCGAGACAGCATGAATTTTCTAATAAAATGTTGGCTATTTCAAGTATTCTTGAAACGGCTAATACGTTAGAAGAGGCAAAGCATGAAATTACTCGTTACACTGGAAATGTAAAAATGCTTTCTCATCAACAACAACTGTTAACGATGGATCATAAAATTGTTGCTGGTTTTTTATATACAAAAGTAAAAAGAGCCGAACAAATGGGGATTCAGGTAGTGATAGATAATTCCATCTCGCTTCATGAAATGGCTTGTGAAGACGTGGATTTAATTGAGGTGCTCGGCATTTTACTTGATAATGCCTTTGATGCTAGTCAAAGTGGAGACACTGTATATGTCACGCTTAAGCAAGAAGAAAATCAATATATGTTACAAGTAAGCAATCCATCACCTTATATTTCAAACGATCATTTCCTAAAGATGTTCGATATTGGATTTTCAACGAAAAAAGGCATGCGAGGTTTTGGGTTGCACAATGTCCAACAAATTGCCAAACAATATAAGGCTCATATTCTTTTGAAAAATGAGCAGAGGACAGGAAACTATGTCACAATTGGTTTACGTTTTCAGGAATAAACGAAGGTTTTACGGGAATGAAAATATTTTCATTCCCGTAAAACCTTTCTTTGTTCTATAACCATTGTAGCCAGTAAACGGCTTCGTTATAGTGAGGGCAGGAAGGAGGAATAAAGCTTGAAGCGATTAATTAGGAATGAATGGCGGAAAGTAAGAGTGGCAGTCGGTTTCACAGCCGTACTTGCTATGCTAGCCGCTATAATCTGTACATTAATTATTTACAAAAATTATGCATTAGAGGCACAACTGGAAGTGTATGAGGTGGGTTTTGAGATCTTTAATCTAATTTTCCCGTTGCTTGCAGTCATTCCCACAGGTTGGCTTATGTATTTTGAGCGCAAAAATGGATTTATTAACTATACGCTACCACGTGTGAATAAAAAGAACTATGTATTTTCGAAATGGATCGTAAGTGCAGGAAGCGGATACTTAGTTGTTTTCTGCGTTTCGATGATAAGTGTACTTGTTGCATTATATGTTGTCCCACCCATTACGGTCCAATTGTCATTGGTTAATCCTGAAACAGGTGAGTTGATGGGAAAAATTGTACAAACTCATATTTATGGAGAGCAATTTTTGGAGCAGCCTTTCCTATATGGTCTGCTATTAAGTTTATGGAAAGGCATTATAGGTGCATTGGTTGCAACACTAGGGTTTGTATTTAGTTTATATAGCCAAAACTTATTTGTTATTTTAACAGGACCTTTTGTTTATGTATTACTAGAGAATTTTTGTTGGTCTGTTTTTGGACTTGAGAAGTATCGTTTGGTTACGGCTTTTGAACCGTCACTTGTGTGGGTAGAAGCTATTTCATGGACCAGTTTTGTCACGGGACCTGTTTTGCTTTTATTAGTTATTCTCGGATATCTTGTGTACAAACGAAAAATAGTAAATGCACGCATTTATGAATTGTAGGTGAACATATGAAAATGCTCATTCAGCAGCATTTGAAATTAGTAATGACGAAATCTCTTTTGCTTGTAGTGATCATTTTCGCATTGACTGCAGTAGCAGACCGCAAAACTTACGAAGGAAATTTCAGTTTGTTTGTTCTTCATCTCATGACGAATCACTATATCATAATTTTTATTATGACGCCGGTTTTCTTCCTGTGCGTATCAAAATTATATACAATGCCACGTATGTTTGAATTAATCCGTATGAAAAAGTTTTATCGTTTTATGTTTATGAGATGGGTAACAATCACGCTGTTTTCTACTGTATTTGTAGGGATTATTGGTATGATTTCACTAGTGGTCTCAATTGGATTGCCTATGAGAAATGACTGGCATAGCTCGCTGGATGCAGATATGATGCAGTACTATATGGGTACATTTAGTAGCCCGTTACAAGGTATTCTTTATACCGTGTTATTTTTAGTCACGGGTTACAGTTTCATTGGCTGTACATTTGTAACTATGGCACACTTTTTCTCAAGAAAAGCTACTTATTTTTGTATCGTATTTTTATACATCCTTATGATATTATCTATCAAAGTGCCCTGGGTCGAAAAGATACCTTTCATCACAATCAATCGTTATATTGTGTTACATCATAACTATTCTGGGGATTACCCGCTTTGGTGGACACTTATAGCGATAGTCATACTAAGTCTCTTGCAAATTTTTTGCATTGTACAGTTTTGGCACTGGACACCAGCATATCCTAAAAAGTTAAAAAAGGGATTGTTCTATTATTACACTCGTATCTTCTGGATACCTAGATTAGTGCTGGTTTGGTGTGCAAGTTTAGTTATTTTAGCAGTGACAAAGGCAATATTTAGTGAGGAAACATTGAATGAGTATGTAATACGTTTCTTTTACGGATTACCCCTAGGTTCTATACATGTCATGACATGGTTGGAACAAATGATTTATATCGGAACACCGATTTATATGTTCAGTATATTTTTGCAGTCATGGTGTCATCCAAGAAATATGGCATTGTTTATACGTATACGAAAGAAATCCATATGGGGAACAACTGTTTTAGGTCATATACTATTAGTAGCAGTTGTCTATGTTGTATTGTCAGTCGCCATTTTGTTACTTATTGGTATATCTTTTGATAAAATTTTGATGATCGATTGGCATTTACTGACATATGTTATCCTTATTAAAATACTAGAATTATGTTGCATGCTGACGTTAGTATTCTTGTTATTTATTGTAACCAATCGAGTGACATGGTCATTTCTAGCTAGCATGAGTTTGTATCTATTGAATGTGTTTCCAGTAAGTTGGTTGTCGTACAATGTGGCAGGGATTGGTCAATTAGCACGTATAGAGGAAATGGGAAGAACGATGTTAGACATGTCGAGTAGTGGTTTTATTGCCCTCATCTGTATGATTGGCATTATAAAATGGAAAACGTATAAATATTTTGAGAGAGGGTGAAATGGGTGGTATATGCAATTGAATTACAAGATATATCAAAACAATTTTCAGGTCACGAAGTATTAAAAAATATTCAATTAAAGATTGGACAAGGTCAAACGGTTGGGATTGTCGGTGGGAATGGTAGCGGTAAATCAGTTCTATTTAAATTGATATGTGGATTTGTTGTGCCGACTAGTGGGCAAATAAAAATACGACAGCAAGTTCTAGGAGAACAAATCGATTTTCCGGAAGGTGTAGGCGTCTTTATCAACGAACCTGGCTACATCGAACTTTTTAGTGGCTTTAAAAATCTACAATACTTGGCTGCCATTACGAATCGTATTACCGATAAGCAGATCGAGAAGGCGATGCAATTAGTTGGCTTAAACCCTAAAAATAAGGCAAAAGTAAAGGATTACTCCCTGGGTATGAAACAAAAGTTAGGAATTGCACAAGCTATTATGGAAAATCAAGATATTTTAATTTTAGATGAACCTTTCAACGCACTGGATTATAAGACATATCAAGACGTAAAAGAAATTATTAAACACTTAAAAGAACAGCAGAAGACCATATTACTGACAAGTCACCATTTTGCTGATATTGAAGAGTTATGTGATGAAATATTTGTTATCGAAGATGGTGAATTGATCCCTTTAACAGATCATTATAAAAAACAATTTATGAAAAAATAGGTTTTATGAATTTGAGCGGATGTAAATTAGTACAATTAGAAGTTGGAAGTAGGCGGATTTTTTAAAGGACTTTTACTTAATAGGAGCATGTTTTGGGGGAAAACCTCAAAACGTGCTTTTTTTGTTTGCTTCTTAAACAAATGGAGTTGAGATCCAATATATTTCAGCTTGCCTTATTTCATGCTGTTTTAGTCTTACCGTGCTTCTGATCTATTCTTTTTAAATTAGTTGAATAATGTTTCCTGTTTGTATATAGTGTATATATAGAACATATACATTGTGCAGTTCGAATTTAAAAAACGATCAAATATTGAAGTAGAGAGGAGATGGGTCCAATTGTTAGGCACAGTAAAAACATTTCCTACTAAGCGAGCGAAACGCTGGATGCTCACCATTGGAATATTTTTAATTGTTCAGTTGGTCTTTATTGCTGTGGATGGCACGTTCCTTGAACCAAACATAAACGATAGCGGCAACTTGTTCGCCAGGACAGGAAGGTGGATTTTGAACTTAAAAATCTTTACAGAATGGATCACTCTGTATTCCTATCCATTTTTTAATATGTTTACAATCGTCCATATTCTGGCGATATTCATTCAAGCGATACAGGACATTCATTCTATTATATTTTCAAAAAAATAGTGAAGAGGGATTGGCATGCAAATAATCATTTCCAATAGTTCAAAGGAGCCGATTTATGAACAAATCACGAATCAAATTAAATCGTCTATTTTAGCAGGAGAACTGAAGGAGGGGGATGTGATACCTTCCATGCGAAAACTCGCAAAGGATTTACACATCAGTGTAATAACGACGAAACGGGCCTATGAGGAATTGGAGAAGGCAGGTTTTATCTATTCGATTGTCGGAAAGGGATCTTTTGTCGCTGAGCAAAATTTAGAGATGATACGAGAGAAGAAGTTAAAGGTCATTGAGGAGCAACTTAGTATGGTCATAGCGAATAGCAGGGAGATTGGCATGTCGACTGAGGAGCTGCAACAATTATTGAACATTTTATCCGAGGAGTGAAATGAATGGAAAATGTGGTTGAATTAAAAAATGTCACGAAGAAATTCAAAGGTTTTTCCGTAGAAAATATTGATTTGCAGGTAAAGAAAGGTTTTGTAACGGGATTCATTGGAGCCAATGGAGCTGGTAAGTCGACAACGATAAAAATGATCATGAATCTACTAAAACCGGATACCGGGGAAATTAAAATTTTCGGGTTGGACTATCAGACACATGAGAAGGAGATCAAGGAGCGTATTGGATTTGTCTACGATGGCAATGTATTTTTTGAAGGACTGAATTTAAAAGATATAAAACGCATCGTTGCGCCGGCTTACAAACATTGGGATGATACGTTGTTTGAGCAATTTGTGGACCAATTTGAACTACCGCTTAATAAAGCAATAAAAACATTCTCAAAAGGGATGCAAATGAAGGCTTCATTAGCGATCGCGCTCTCACATCATGCAGAGCTGATTATTATGGATGAACCGACAGCAGGCTTAGATCCCATTTTCAGACGCGAGTTGCTGAATCTTTTACAGGAATTCATGGTGGACGGCAATCGGACGATTTTTTTCTCTACTCATATTACAACTGATTTAGACCGCATCGCAGATTATATAGCTTTCCTGCAGAGAGGCGAATTAGTATTTAATCAATCGATACACGATGTAGCTGAAAACTATGCGCTCGTTAAGGGAAGGGTGGAACTGCTGGATCGAGATACAGAAAAGGCCTTCGTTCATATACATCGTGCGCCGACAGGATTTGAGGCATTAACGAATAATGTGAATGCGGTGAATAATACGTTCGGGAATTCGGTTGTCATTGAACGGGCATCATTGGAAGATATCATGTATTACATGAAAGGAAGAGAGAGCTATGTTTAATTTGATCAGACGAGATGTCATACTTCAGAAAAGGCTGCTGTTAACCTTTATTCCTTTTATCGCATTCTTTATTATTATGGACTCACATCCAGCCCTGATTTTTCTCGTTGCCAGTATTTTCATTCCCTTTAATGCGTATGGTTATGATGAAAAAGCGGAGACGAATATACTATTAAATTCTTTACCTTACACGCGCAGGGAAATTATCGCGTCACGCTATCTTGGCGCTATCATCTATATGATATTAGCTATTGGGGTGACGAGTCTGGCACTATTTGCTTTGGATAAATCATTTACGATGACTGATATTGCGATTGGTGGCGGCTTATTCTTATTATTTTCCGCGTTTACCTTTCCGTTATTCCATATATTTAAACCGGGTAATATTACAACGGTTGTTCTTATTGGCTTTATCCTTTTGTCAGGTGTCGTACCGCCTATTGTGATGTTTTTTGCTGAACATTTAACAGCGATCACTGATTTTATTGTCAACGTACCCACTACATATTTATATTGGGGCGCTGCAGCTATTATCCTGGTAGCTTATACTGTATCTTGGGGAGTTACCACTACCATTTACCAACGAAAAGCATTCTAATTGAATTTTTTATTTTAGAAATCTGCTGAGTGAATTAGCCTCCGCAGGTTTCTTTTCTTTGTGAATTAAACATTTTTGAGAATGCTAAAATTAAAGATATTTCGATAAATACTGCATGCCTATGGTAGACTAGCAATAAGATATTCAACTAAATTACAATATTTATTACTATACTCTCTAAAAGTAACTAAATACTTTAAAAGTGTATTAATACACTTTTAGTGTAAAAGGGGTGTTTAGATGAATAAACAAACGGTAATTGATCTAGTGTTACCTAGGCTGAAGTTGATTCGTACAGAACTGGATTATACGCAAGATCAGATGGCGGATATATTAGGGATTTCGAAGAAGACTCTTGTGCAACTGGAGAAAGGTCGTCAAGAGTTGAGTTGGACGGTTGCTGTGGCGATTTGCGCGTTGTTTAGGGAAAGTGCCTTGCTGCGCTCTGTCCTAGGGGATGATCCGGTAGAGTTGGCCGAGATTGCTGTACATCCAGAGGTCCATATACGTGAGCTCGCAACAAGTGGAACTGTCAATTGGTGGACGGAGATCGGGCAATGGCAGCATTATAAGCTCCAACAACATACGACGGGCGGCCATTACCGGATTATTGGGGAAGAGGATAGGCGGCTCTTCAGCACTGCGGATCGAGAAAAAGCGTTAACGGAATTTAAGAAATATATGGATATAACATCTTAGTTATTTCGATATAATTACGAAATTGATTATATGAAAATAGTTTATTTGTTTTATTGGAATAATAAAACCGGCTACCTGTGTTATGAGGTTGCCGGTTCTTCTATTTCAAATGAAAATTTTTGTGTGGTGGTAAATTCACCATTCTTGAATGTTCGCTCTTCAAAATATACGCGGTCGTCTGAATCTATTAAAACTACGGTTGTGCAACGAGTCCCGTACCCTTCAGAAGTAATGAATATGGAGGATAGCAAACTTTCCAACTCTTCCCCCACCCCTGTATCAGGCAGTTGTTCAAGTGGAAAGCCTTCCGCCCGCTGCATCATTTCGAACAAGATATCGACATCGATTTTATCTGCAGTTTTCGTATAATCGCTCAAAAGCCTTTTCGTTTCTTCGACTTTTGGCCAAGGTGTATCGAGCAATGCGTTGCTAAGTCCGTATGTGCCTGTTGTTAGATACCTGATTGACTGTTCCATATTTGAGTAATAAAACAGTTCTTCGCTTGACCCGGCCAATACATTGAAACCAGTGTACTCGTCATGATTTGCATGCAGTTGTTCCATAAATTCACGTGGCGGAGTCTGTGATTGTAAATAGGAAGAGACAATATGCCCTCGTGATTGTATTCCTTTGATCGGAAGTGAGAAGTCACGAAAATTGGTCAACGCAGCAATTTTTCCTTGTTTATTGACGCCCAGCCAAGTTCCCATTTGTTCTAAGTCTCGCCCCGCTAAGATATCCGGATGGTCTTGCCAAAATTCGGCGGGAGCTGTCGGGCGATCATACGCTTCGTCTCGATTTGCCATGAGGATGAGCTTGTATTTTGGATGGCTCTGTAATTGGAAAGCTAGTAGACACATTCTATCGAACCTCGCCTTTTATGTAGTTTTGGTTAGTGTACCATGTAAACGCTGGCTAGATAAATTTTCTTGTTTTGTTAACAGACATTCATTCGTTTCGTTTGGATATTTTAAAACGCAGAATGAAAATGTTTGTTTTTTTATTGACACACTGATATGTTGAAGCTATTATAATCAATATAATGCAAACGAATCTTGAATGTGTTTGCTTAAAAATCAACTTTAATTGGATGTGTTTAGTAATGGATCTGTCTGAACTTTTTTGGAATGCCACGATGCCAGAATTAAAACAAGGCTATATTTTGGAAAAAGACTGTTACATTTGCTTGCTGTGTGGCAAGGAAGTTGAGAAGGGAATTATTTACCCTTCTGAAAATATCCTCTATGAAGCGGAGAGATATATGAGGCTGCATATTGAACGTACTCACGGATCGGTATTTGATTATTTGATCGGTTTGGATAAGAAATTGACTGGTCTTACAAGTCATCAAAGCCAGCTTCTTCATCTCTTTTATCAAGGCAGGAATGATAAAGACGTACAGCAGACGTTAGGGATCGGCAGTACGTCTACTGTACGGCATCATCGCTTTGTCTTGAAAGAGAAGGAACGTCAAGCGAAGACGTTTTTAGCGATGATGGAATTACTGAAAGAAAAGGACGAATATGCACCAGCTTTCATACCGCCTCATAAGACGGCTAAAATGGTCGATGACCGATACGCTGTGACGGAAAAAGAAAAACAGGAGACCATTAAGAAGTTTTTCCCTGATGGAACGACTGGACGGTTAGAGAAATTCCCACCAAAAGAAAAACAGCGCCTAATTGTTCTGCGGGAGCTTACGAAGCGGTTTGACAATGAAGTCACTTACAGTGAACAGGAAACAAATTATATTTTAGAAGAAGTTTATGAAGATTATGTGCTGATCAGAAGGTATTTAATCGAGTATGGATTACTGGACCGTACGTCAGATGGGAGTCAATATTGGCTGAAATCATAATGAGGAAGCAGGAGATGCAAATGGATCGAAAAAAAGAATTGAAACAGTTATATAAAGAGACGAAGATCGAGGCGGGTGTATATCAAATTAAAAACACCGTAAATCAAAAATTGTTTATTGGCAGTACACCGAATTTCAAAACATTAAATGGGGTGAAATTCAGTCTGAATACAGGTGTGTATATGAATAAAGCGCTGCAAGAAGAGTGGAACACATTTGGAAAAGAAGCGTTTCAAATAGACATCCTGGAAACCCTTAAAAAGAAGGAAGGTCCATTTTACAATGCAAAAGAAGCGCTGATGGAACTGGAGGATAAGTGGTTGGGCTGTCTTCAGCCTTATGATGAGCAAGGATATAATGTCAAGAAGCCTTCTTGATCTTGGAATTCGTGGTTTGTCCGGTCACTCGAATGGATTGCTTCTCTCTCAAAGTTTAGAAAATGATCATTTGGGAAGAGTAGAAGTAATCGTGAAAGGAGCGATCGTTGATGAATGCGATGGATACAGTGAAGAAAATTTTAGATGAAAGTTTTATTGGTACGATGGCGACGGTTGATAATAATAAGCCGTATAGTCGGTATATGACGTTTGTGAATGATGGCTTGTCGCTCTACACACCTACGAGCAACCAGACGGATAAGGTGGAGGATCTAGAAGATAATCCGTATACCCATATTCTAATCGGTTATGAGGGAGAGGGATTTGGTGATGCGTATGTCGAATACGCAGGGCGTGTATCCATTTCTTCAGATGAACAGATCAAGAAGAAAATTTGGAATAATCAAATGAAAAAATGGTTTGATGGTCCCGAGGATCCGAAATTGGTGATTTTGAAAATTGAACCTGAAGCCATTCGTCTAATGAATAAATCCGGAGAACCGCCACAGGATATTTCTCTTTAAATAAGGACAAAAACAGCCTATTGTTTGGCTGTTTTTTTGTTCAAAAAACCTACTACGCCCAATTTTATGCCATTTATCCGCCAACTCCCATTGATTGAACTCTGTGTGAGTGGGTAATATAGGGTTGAGGAACATTCGTTCTCATGGGGGTGAAGGTCATGACAGAGCACTTGCCACACAGACAGATCGCTTGTTTAGATATGCGCAGTTTCTACGCCAGCTGTGCTGCTGCGATGGAAGGGTTGGATGTGATGAAGGTGCCAATTGCGATTATCGGCGATATTGAGCGTAAAGGCGGGGTTGTCCTTGCTGCGTCTCCGCCGCTCAAAAAACAGTTCGGCATCAAGACAGGTATGCGGCTATATGAGATTCCAAACGATGCAAGTATTCATTTGATTGAGCCGAAAATGCAATTTTTTATTGATGTTTCGATGGAACTGACGAAGTTATTGAATCGCTATGTTCCGAAAGAAGCAATCCATGTATACAGCATTGATGAAAGTTTCGTCGATTTCACAGGGACGGAAAAGTTATGGGGCCCCTTGGATGACATCATCTACCGGATACAGGATGAGTTGTATCGGCAGTTTCAACTTCATTCCGCTTGCGGGGTTGGTCCGAATATGCTGTTAGCTAAGCTGGCGCTTGATTTGGAGGCGAAGAAAACAGGTGTGGCATACTGGACATACGAAGATGTGCCGAAGAAGCTTTGGCCAGTATCACCTCTTCGGAATATGTGGGGAATCGGCAGAAGAATGGAACGCACATTGGAAGATATGGGGATTTATTCTGTAGGCGACCTGGCAAGAACACCGCTTGAGCGTCTGGAAAAGAAATTTGGCGTCATGGGAAACCAGTTATATTATCATGCGCACGGAATTGATTATTCAACGCTCGGATCGGTTTTGATCAAAGGACAAATCAGTTACGGCAAAGGTCAGACCTTGCTGCGAGATTACATAAAGATGAATGAGATTTTAACCGTTCTCCTGGAGATGTGTGAGGACACTGCTATGCGCGCACGATTGGCAGGCAAGAAAGGTCGCACTGTGCAACTGTCATTCGGCTATTCCAAACATGCCTTAGGTGGCGGATTTCAACGCAGAAAAACGCTGGCGGAAGCAACGAATGAAACCTTGGTCATCTACCACACATGTGTAGAACTGCTTGAGACTTACCACGATGGCCGACCCGTCCGCCACATTTCCGTCACCCTTACCAATTTAGAAACTGAACACGGCATCCAGCTCGACTTGTTCAAACCAACCAACTGGAAACAACAGCGGATCGGTCATGTAATGGATGAACTCCGCCTAAAATACGGCTCCACAGCCATACTCCGCGCCGTCTCCATCACTTCCGGCGGGACTGCTTACAGGCGAAACAAGCTAATTGGCGGGCATTATAAATAAAAGCGGAAGACACCGTTTAGCCTCGACCGGCGTTAGGAACTCACCAGAAATTACTTGAGCAAAAAGGATGGTACTATACAATTCACAATGTATGAACTTCAGAACAGCATACAGGAGAATGGCTGAGAGGTTGTCAAAAAGATTTCACAAACAAATGGGGCGTAATCTATACGCGGTTTTGTTACGATAGGGTGGGAGAGTTGGCGGGATAAAATATGTCTGCCGTCTATCTACTATTGCTTAGCGTGAAGGAGGAAATAGTTTGGGAACGGATGTGAATATATTTTTTGCGTTCGGAGCGGGTTTTCTAAGTTTCATTTCTCCGTGCGTCTTGCCGTTATACCCAGCCTTTATATCGTACATCACCGGAATGTCGTTGGATGATCTGGGAGATAAGTCAAAAGGTATGAACCGTACCGGTATTTTACATACGTTATTCTTTTTACTCGGATTTTCCGTTGTGTTTGTCTTTCTGGGATTCAGTACATCGTTTATCGGAGCAATATTTTTACAGTATCAAGATTTAATCCGTCAAATTGGTGCGATCTTCATTGTCCTTTTTGGTTTGATGACCATTGGATTATTCAAACCTGAATTTCTGATGAAGGAGAAAAAGCTGCAATTCAAGAATCGGCCGGCCGGTTATCTCGGCACTGCTTTAATCGGGTTAGCGTTTTCCGCTGGCTGGCAGCCTTGTATGGGGCCAATAATTGGAGCGATCATTTATTTGGCGGCTACAAATCCGGCTTCTAGTATGTTGTATATGATGTTGTATGTTCTTGGCTTTGCGATTCCGTTCTTCTTCTTGTCTTTCTTCATCACAAGAATTGGTTGGATTCGAAAGCACAGCATGAAAATTACCAAAGCGGGCGGATATCTCATGATTGCATTTGGGATTTTGCTGTTCTTTAATGGAATGGTGTACCTGACTAGTTTGCTCAGCCCAATCTTTGGTGATTTCCAAGGTTTCTAATTAAAGGTCATGAAACAGAAAAGAGGTGTACTATGCAGGAACTTACTTCTTTTGAAGAATGGCAACACGTATTGAACGAATCCAAGCAATTACTATTGTTCGTCAAGACCCATCATTGTTCTGTTTGTGAAGGGCTATACCCTCAAGTGGCGGCACTTGAAAGTCGTTATCCTTTTCCTTTTTACAGAGTCAATGCAGCGGAAGTTCCTGAACTGGCTGGCCAGCTGGCACTCTTTACAGCACCTGTCGTATTGCTGTTTCATCAGAAGAAAGAACTGGCTCGTTTTGCTCGAATTGTCCCGATGAATGACTTGACGAAACGGATGGATGAACTGGTTGAGTGGGGGAACATAGAGGATGCTTAAGTTACAAGAGTGGGTAGATTATATTTTCACAAGCATTCCGCCGGTTTATTTGATTATTGGCTCTACCGTGATTTTTATTGTCATGACGACATTTGTCTATACAATGCGTGCAAGAGCCGCGAGTAAACCCATTCAGGCGAAGAAGATCATTCTGCCGCCGTTGTTCATGTCTACTGGAATGCTGATGTTCTTGTTCGATGAATTTCAAGTGCCATGGATACAAGTGCTGGAAGCAAGCCTCGTGGGATTGGTTTTCTCTGCTGTTCTCATTAAAACCACAATGTTTGAAATGAAGGAAGACGGAATTTACTTGAAGAAATCGAAAGCTTTCCTCGTGATCCTATTCAGCTTGTTGATTTTACGGATGGTCGGCAAGCTCGTGCTCAGCAGTTCGATAGATGTAGGAGAATTAGGTGGCATGTTTTTCATATTGGCATTCTCGATGATTTTGCCATGGAGAGTCGGCATGCTTGTGAAATTTAAAAAGCTTGAAAAGAGCGCAAACTAAAAGCAATCTGTCCATTGATCACTTTTGATCGTTTGGACAGATTGCTTTTTTATCATTTATTAGCCGAATAAATGTTCATACGGCTGCATGTCGACTTCCATCTCATTCAGCTTTTTACGCAGAAAATTATGGTCTCGTTTGGGTGTCGCAAGAATATAGCCTTTAATAATATGGTCGAATTCAATTGTTTTTGCTCGGTCTTCTAGCGCAATTTGGCCAATTTTAGAAGCGATCTTTTGTTTTGCTACATCCCGGAATAGTTCAGGAACCGGTGTAACCAATTCATTCAACATACCCTTTGCTTCCGTATTCCATAAATGCAGGGATTCATTGACATAATGCTCTTCCCAATCGAGCGTCGATTTGCCGTCTTCTTTCGGAAAGACTTTAAGAAACTTTCGGAACATAAAGAATCCGCCGATACCGAATAAGCCAATTAGTACAACGCCCCAAAATAGGATAAACCACATAAATAGGTCTTGCACTGTTTTTCACCTCTTCCATTCTACTATCCATTATAAAAGCATTTCGAAAATATTTCACTAACAAAGTATCTTTTTTGTTCTTTCGTTCTATGTAAGGGATGAAAGGAGGTGAGACATATGGCAGCTTCACTAGAATTCAATCAGGCAGTAGGCAAGATTCACTTCAATGCAGGGACGAATGAAAAGGGCAACATCATTCGTAAGGTAAAGACGTATAAACACATTACAAGAGAGTCTTCTGCAACGGACTTGAATGTAGCATTCACGCAATTAGCGTCACTTTCTAGCTATTTGATGATGAAGGCGGAGAAAGTGGTAACGGAAGAAGTACAGAAAGACTAAAAAACAAAAGGAGGAATTCACACATGGCAAAAGTATTAGAATTGACATTTCTGACTGCAGTAGAAACACCGGTCAAACTAACGGTCGATGAGCCGCGAGAGGACATCACGGAAGAGCAAGTTGAGTCGGTCATGCAGCGAGTGATCGAAAGTGGCGTCTTTGTGGCAGATGACTCTCAACTCGCGTCTATTAAAAGTGCACGGATCGTTGAGCGGGATGCGCGCACCATATTGACTCGTTAGTAATGAAAGAAAACCGGCATTCAGTTCTCTACTGGACGCCGGTTTTTTTACTTTGAAAAGAGAGGAGGAGTGGACTATGGAGCAATGGCTGCAACTGATCCAGGATATCGGGTTTCCGGTCTTTGTATCGTTTTACCTGTTACATCGTTTGGAAGTAAAGCTGGAAGCGATCCATGAAGTTCTCTCAGATATTAAAAACCGCTGAACTTCATCAGAACTTCATGAAACCGTCAATGTTTAGCCAAATAGGAACAGAGCTCCGCCTTGTTTGGCAAACGAACTTTCGATATGATAAAGTGACTATCAGAAGCTGGAGGAATTGATTATGAAGAAAAAGTTTTTTGTACCGCTGATGCTTATTTTTGTACTCATGCTTAGTGCGTGTGGCGGCGGATTCAAAGCGGACCATAAGTATAAGGTGGAACCATTTGAATTTACCAATCAAAATCATGAAAAAGTATCGAATGAAGACTTGAAAGGTGATGTGTGGTTGGCACAGTTCATTTTTACGGTCTGTACGTCTGCCTGTCCTCCAATGATGAATAATATGGTGGAGTTGCAGGAAAATTTACAAGCAGAAGGTGTGGAGGATTACAAAATCGTATCCTTCAGCATTGACCCTGATGTCGATACACCGGAAGCTTTGAAGGAGTATATGCAAGCATTTGGCCCTCCTGATGAAAGTAAATGGGAGATGCTAACGGGATATGATATGAAAACAATTGAGAAGCTAGCGGCCAGTTCATTTAAGACTGCTGTAAAAGACATCCCAAATAGTGATCAAGTTTTACACGGTACTGCTTTTGGCTTAGTTAACCAAAAAGGCGAGGTTGTAAAACTATATGATGGGTATAGCGACGTACCATATGATACAATCGTCAAAGACATGAAAGAATTGATTAAAGAAGGTAACTAATTTTAGAAAGAGGTGGGGCAATGAAGAAAAAGAAGGTCAGCCGGTCGATCCGCATCAAAGTCGCCTTCTTGATCTTATTAATTCCCGTTGCCGTCACCGTCTTCACGATTGCTGCGATACTTTGGACGAGCATTGAGAAAAGCGATGTCATTCGCAAGTCTGCTTCCACGCTTTTGAGTATCCAGGATCGACAGACAGGAACCGTGATACCTGAAGAGTACATCCCCATCTATATAGCTGCAGCTGAAAAATATGATATCCCATGGACGCTTCTCGCTGCACATCATCGGATCGAGACGAGGTTTTCTACAATGAATACCGATGTTTCACCCGCCGGAGCCGAAGGACCAATGCAGTTCATGCCGTGCACGTTTGTAGGATGGGGTTATCCTGGCTGTAAAGACCTTGGGAAAGGTGATATTCCTCAAAAGGATAAAACGAATCCCGATGTGATAAAGAAATATGGCGGCTATGGTGTAGATGCAAATGGTGACGGTATTGCCGACCCGTTTGATATCGAAGATGCGATATTCAGCGCAGCGAATTATCTCTCCAAAAGTGGAGCAGCAGACGGAGATATAGAAAAAGCGATTTTTCATTACAATCACAGTGAAACCTATGTAGAAGACGTTCTCTGGTATTTTAAGGAATTTGAAGACCAACGCAAGGAAAAAGAATCAAAAATACAAGCAGCTAAATAAAATGTGGAGCCACCGTTAAAGGTAGCTCCACATTTTTTAGCGTCTAATTTAAGATGCTTTGCGCATACTCTTCATAATCAGACTTACGATGAAGACAAGAACAATCGCACCGATTAATGCCGGCAAGAAGTAGAAACTGGAAATCTGAGGACCCCATTCACCCAGCAGCGCACCACCAATCCATGCACCCACGATACCTGCAATAATGTTACCGATAATACCGCCTGGAATATCTCTACCTACGATAAGGCCAGCTAACCAACCGATAATCCCTCCGATAATTAAGAACCAAATAAAACTCATGCTGTTCATCTCCTTTAAAATTTTGTATCTAGTACGTGCTTATTATTTGTATTACCGTCTTTTTAATACATGAAACATCTTTTATTCTGTTTGGCGAAATAAAAAAGTTCAGACAGAGTAATTTCTGTTGAATTTTAAGGGGAAATTAATTAGAGATCACTGTTGCACCAAGCGTGTTTTGGAAATGAGACAATGCCCAGTCATGGCCCGCGGGATTGAAACTTGCGACGCCGCCTTCATGAATAAAAACTTTATAGCCTAGATTGTAAGCGTCTATCGCAGTATGTAAAATGCAGATATCTGTACAGACACCAGTCAAATGGATTTCCCTGATGTCTCGTGCGCGCAATTGGATGTCCAAGTCGGTTCCTGCAAATGCGCTGTATCTGGTTTTATCCATCCAAATGATTTCATCCGAATGTTCACTATATAGATCGTGCATCTTACCATAAAGATTCCGACCGAATGTGCCGCGGATGTTATGGGCGGGGAACAGAGCATTTTCAGGATGATACGGATCGTCTTTTTCATGAAGATCATTAATGACAAAAACAGGCTGCTGCTGTGCAAGAAAATCTTTTGTTAACTGTACGATATGATTCTCCAACGCGATACCGGGTTCACCGCATGTTAAGGCTCCGTCTATAGCCACAAAATCAACTGTATAATCCACGACAAGCAATGCTTTCTTCAATTCCATCATCTCCTTTCTGTTAGTTTGCCATAGTGGCGGTTGAATATCTAGACATATGTAAAGACAACGCGGTGAGAAATTTCTCTTTTCCCAAGGAGAACACCATGAAACTCACTACTCACAAGGCAAATATTAATGCCTTACCAAAGGGGATGTGCCCAGAAAGCGTCCCTGCCTGGAGGGCAAATCCCGAGGAATACACCCGTTCCTCTCTGTGTGTTTCCTTTCCAAATTAGGATATCCATTTTTAAGTGAAAGACTATGAGAGAACTATAAAATGGATTTTCACGAATCTGCCATAATGTAACAAAAAAGCACATTAAAGTAGGAAAAAGTGGTCTATTTGAGAATTGAAAAGACTAATTGAGAATTCTTAATGAAATTTGATTTAGTCATTACCTTTTCTTATGGAGCCCTATAAATTATATGTATTTTACTAATCTCCTTTGCTATACTATGATGGAGTAGAGGAAAGATGTGCATTTATAATCTTTCAGTACATAAAGGAGGAAACCAAATCATGGCAAAAAGCAATTTACACAATAGCCGAAAGTCTTTCGAAGTAAATGGAAAGACGTATAACTACTACCATTTAAAAGCTTTAGAAGAAGCAGGTCTTACAAACGTTTCGAAACTTCCTTATTCAGTGAGAGTATTACTGGAATCTGTTCTTCGTCAACACGACGGATATGTGATCAAAGATGAGCACGTTGAAGACTTGGCGAAATGGGGCTCTGTAGTAAATGCAGATGCTGAAGTGCCATTCAAACCTTCACGCGTAATCCTTCAAGACTTCACAGGAGTACCTGTTGTAGTTGACCTTGCATCTTTACGTTCTGCAATGGATGAATTAGGCGGAGATCCAAACAAGATCAACCCTGAAATTCCAGTAGATTTAGTAATTGACCACTCCGTACAAGTAGACAGCTATGGTACGCCACAAGCTCTTCAAATGAACATGGAGCTTGAATTCGAGCGTAATGCTGAGCGTTACCAATTCTTAAGCTGGGCACAAAAAGCATACGATAACTACCGCGCAGTACCACCTGCAACAGGTATCGTTCACCAAGTAAACCTTGAGTATCTTGCTAACGTTGTCCATGCGGTTGAAAATGAAGATGGATCTTTCGAAACATACCCGGATACACTTGTCGGAACAGACTCCCACACTACAATGATCAACGGTATCGGCGTACTTGGATGGGGTGTTGGCGGTATCGAAGCGGAAGCAGGAATGCTTGGACAACCTTCATACTTCCCGATTCCTGAAGTAGTTGGTGTCAAGTTGGTTGGAGTACTTCCTGAAGGAACTACTGCAACAGACCTAGCACTTAAAGTAACTGAAACGCTTCGTGCACAAGGTGTAGTAGGAAAATTCGTAGAATTCTTCGGTCCTGGCGTATCGAACTTGCCATTGGCTGACCGTGCGACAATCGCAAACATGGCGCCTGAATACGGTGCTACATGTGGATTCTTCCCGGTTGACGAAGAGTCACTGAACTATATGCGCTTAACAGGCCGCGATGAGAACCATATCGAAGTAGTGAAACAATACTTGATCGAAAACGATATGTTCTTCACTCCTGAAAAGGAAGAGCCGAACTTCACAAATGTGGTTGAAATCGATCTAAGTAAAATCGAAGCGAATCTTTCTGGTCCTAAGCGTCCACAAGACTTGATTCCTCTATCTGAAATGCAACAGTCTTTCAAAGACGCAGTAGTTGCACCAGAAGGAACACAAGGCTTTGGTCTTACACCGAAAGAGCTTGAAAAGTCTGGAACGATCAAATTCGAAGATGGACGTAAAGTAGAACTGAAAACTGGTGATGTTGCGATCGCAGCAATTACTTCTTGTACAAACACTTCCAACCCTTACGTTATGTTAGGCGCGGGACTTGTTGCGAAGAAAGCTGTCGAAAAAGGACTTGTTCCTCCAGCATACGTCAAAACTTCATTGGCACCAGGTTCAAAAGTTGTTACTGGCTACTTGAATGATTCCGGCCTATCCGAGTACTTGGACAAAATCGGATTCAACACAGTTGGTTACGGATGTACAACATGTATCGGTAACTCCGGTCCATTGCTTCCTGAAATCGAAAAAACAATCGGTGACGAAGATCTACTCGTGACTTCTGTTCTTTCCGGTAACCGTAACTTCGAAGGACGCGTACACCCATTTGTTAAAGCGAACTACTTGGCTTCACCTCCACTAGTTGTTGCATATGCACTAGCTGGAACAGTGAACATTGATTTCGCAAAAGACCCAATCGGTCAAGACAAAGACGGCAACGATGTATTCTTCAAAGACATCTGGCCTTCCACTCAAGAAATTCAGGATGTAGTGAAAGCTACTGTAACGCCTGAATTGTTCCGTAAAGAATATGCGCGCGTATTCACGGAAAACGAAGCATGGAATGCAATCGAAACTACTGATGATTCTCTTTATGATTTTGATGAGTCATCTACTTATATCCAAAACCCTCCATTCTTCGAAAACCTTTCGAAAGAACCGGAAGATATCCAAACACTTGCAGGCTTGCGTGTTATCGGTAAGTTCGGTGATTCCATCACGACTGACCACATTTCACCAGCTGGAGCAATCGGTCTAAATACACCTGCGGGAATCTACTTGCGTGAAAACGGCGTAGAGCCTCGTAACTTCAACTCATACGGATCACGCCGTGGTAACCACGAAGTGATGATGCGCGGTACGTTTGCGAACATTCGTATTCGTAACCAAATCGCTAAAGGTACAGAAGGCGGGTTCACTACGTACTGGCCAACTAAAGAAGTTATGCCGATCTATGATGCAGCTATGAAGTATCAAGAAGATGGCACAGGACTAGTCGTTCTAGGCGGTAAAGACTACGGAATGGGCTCTTCACGTGACTGGGCTGCTAAGGGAACAAACTTGCTTGGAATCAGAGCAGTTATCGTAGAAAGCTTCGAGCGTATTCACCGTTCGAACCTAGTGATGATGGGTGTACTTCCACTTCAATTCATCAATGGCGAGAACATTGAATCTCTTGGCTTAACAGGCGAAGAAGAAATCGCGATCAACATCGCAGAAGGTGTTAAGCCGCGTTCAATCCTGAAAGTCGTAGCGAAAGCTCCAGACGGCAAGGAAACTGAATTTGAAGTACTTGCACGTTTCGATTCTGAAGTTGAAATCGACTACTATCGTCACGGAGGAATCCTGCAAATGGTTCTACGTGATAAGTTGAAATCAAACTAAGTATATGATTTAAGAAAAAGATGTCCGACTTTGTTGGGCATCTTTTTTCGTGTCGTTTGGAATGTTATTGCAAGCAATGTTTTTTTGCGTTCGTTATACTAGAGGATGAGGTGAGTTTGGATGTTTTACAGTGAAAAAGAAATTGAAGTTCGCTATGCGGAAACAGATCAGATGGGTGTCGTGTATCATGCCAATTATTTGATTTGGATGGAGGTTGGACGTACATCGCTCATTCAGGACCTAGGCTTTCATTATGCACAGCTGGAGAAGGATGGCTATTTATCGCCGGTTACCGAGCTGTCAGTGAAGTACAAGACATCCATTACATACGGAGAGACCGTAACCGTCCGGACATGGGTGGAATCGCATGGTAAACTGCGTACCGTCTATGGCTATGAAATCTTGCATGCAGATGGAACGGTTGCTGCAACTGCTGTCTCTGAGCACGTAGTAGTAAAAAAAGACAATTTCCGCCCTGTTTCATTACGGAGAATTCATCCGCAATGGGATGCAAAATATACGAAAGTTCAGCGTGGAGAAGGCTGATGGCTTTCGGAATTAAGCGACAGGAACTGTATGCTTGGAAAAGAGCAGTAGAACAAGGGGAGATTGCTTTTTTAACGCATTATTGGCTAGACGATCGGTTTCCGGATACGAACACAGTCACAAAAGTCGGGTGCAGCGACCTGAAGAAGCTTATCAATTGGGGGAAGCAGTATGGTTTGCGCCAAGAGTGGATTCATGCAAGAGACGAGTACCCGCACTTTGATTTGATGGGTGAACGACAAGTGGAGATTTTGAAACAGGAAAATTGTTTAGATCAATTGACGCGATTAAAAAATGGTAAGAATAACATGTGAGTTATTCTTACCATTTTATGTAGTGATTTTAAGATGCCTTCTCATAGTGAAAAGCAAGTTCTCCATGATTTACATCTGTATCCACATGTAAATCATGACCATCGAAAAACCAAAGATCCCGTTCTTCAATATAGTAATGTATACCATCTATGACCGTTTCCACAGCCAATTCATCGGGAGTTTCTTTCGTTATTCCCATCGAAAAACCGTCGTGCAATGGGCTAGATCCTCCATACCGTGCAAAAAACTTTACATAATCGCCTGAAGAGGCTTCCATTTCATCTTTGAACCAATGAACTGCCTTTTCGGATATATTGATATTCATGATGGGTACGTCCTTTCTTTTCATGATTTACAGCCATTTGATCTTAGGTTCTGTTCCTGCTTTGATGCGGCTGATATTGTCTCGGTGTCGGTAAAAAATGAAGAAGCCCATTAACGCAACGACTAAGAATAAGTATAGGTCTCCTGTCATCAGATAATAGATGAGGCAATAGATGGGTCCGAGAATTGAAACAATGATTGAAGTTAAGGATACCATTTTTGTTAGTTTCAATGCGATCAAAAACGTAATGATGACCAAAAGAAAAATCGGCCAATTGTATCCTAGCAGGACACCGCCTGAGGTGGCCACAGCTTTCCCGCCTTTAAGGTTCGCAAAAAGAGGGAATATATGTCCGAGCACGGCTGCAACCCCGAGCAACAATGGATGCACCGCAGTATCATGAAAGTACGGTAATAAAGGCAATAAAACGGCTGCAGTTCCTTTTAAGATATCGAGCAAGGTGACAACGATCCCTGCTTTTTTTCCGAGAACCCGGAAAGTGTTCGTAGCACCCATATTTCCGCTGCCATGCTGCCTGACGTCCGTTTGATAAAAAATCTTCCCGATCCACAAAGCGGAAGGAATCGACCCAAGCAGATAGGCTGCCAGAATGATCATATAATTTTCCATAATGAACCCCTTTTGCGTGATTAAATGTTTGCATTAAGTTTAGCAGAAGAGTAAGTTCTGGACAATGACTGATTTGTGCAGGTTGAGAACGCTTTTAAAAAATATCTGTCGGAAGATGTCGTTCATTAGGTTGTCACCTTTTCCGCGTTGCAATCCTAAGATTTCTTCTATACAATAGGTTGAGCTGAAACAAAACGTTGATTTGACAAGGTTTATCAGAAGATGTATGATAAAATTAAGAGAACATTTGTTTGACGGGGGTTTCATTTTGACGAAACAGAAAATACAAAATACGTATGATGATAGTTCCATTCAAATTTTAGAAGGCTTAGAAGCTGTTCGAAAAAGACCGGGAATGTACATTGGTTCCACGGATACTCGAGGGCTTCATCATTTAGTTTACGAGATAGTCGACAACTCGGTAGACGAAGCGTTAGCAGGGTTCGGAGCAGAGATTGATGTGACGATTCACTCTGATGGCAGTGTCAGTGTTCGAGATTATGGACGAGGCATGCCAACAGGTTTGCATCAGTCCGGGAAGCCTACAGCGGAAGTCATTTTAACTGTACTGCATGCAGGCGGTAAATTCGGACAAGGCGGCTATAAGACAAGCGGCGGATTGCATGGTGTAGGCGCATCCGTGGTTAACGCCTTATCTGAATGGTTGGAAGTGACGATCTTTCGGGAAGGCAAAAAGTTCCGTCAGCGTTTTGAAAACGGCGGACATCCTGCTACTACGCTAGAGCAAATCGGCACGACAAAAGAAACGGGCACGATCATTCATTTCAAACCGGACAAAAAAATCTTTTCAACGATCAAATATCAATATGACACACTAGCTGAGAGATTACGTGAGTCAGCTTTTTTATTGAAAGGATTAAAGATTGTCCTGCAAGAAGAAGGTACCGATAAAAAAGATGTTTTTCATTACGAATCAGGTATTGAAGCGTTTATCGAGTATTTGAATGAAGAGAAGGATGTTCTGCATGACGTTGCATATCTAGAAGGTGAAGTGGAAGGCATTGAAGTCGAATTCGCCTTCCAGTTTAGCGATGGCTATGCGGAAACTATTCTTTCGTTCGTCAATAATGTCCGGACGAAAGACGGAGGGACACATGAAACAGGCGCTAAAGCAGCGATGACACGTGTTGTTAATGAGTATGCACGCAAGACCGGTTTGCTGAAGGAAAAGGATAAGAACCTGGACGGCGCGGATATCCGAGAAGGGATTGCAGCGATTGTCTCTGTTCGTATCCCGGAAGAAATTCTGCAGTTTGAAGGCCAGACGAAAGGCAAGCTCGGAACGAGTGAAGCCCGTACCGCGACGGACGCAGTAGTGTCTCAAAAGTTACTCTACTTCTTGGAAGAAAATGCTGAATTAAGTGCGAATCTTGTGCGTAAAGCGATCCGTGCACATCAAGCCCGCGAAGCAGCAAGAAAAGCGAGAGAAGATGCACGTTCCGGCAAAAAACGCAGAAAATCCGATACATTATTATCAGGAAAACTGACACCTGCCCAGTCCCGTAATGCAGCTAAAAATGAATTATATCTAGTGGAAGGTGACTCTGCAGGCGGTTCTGCAAAACAAGGACGTGATCGTACGTTCCAAGCGATTCTGCCGCTGCGTGGTAAAGTCATCAATACGGAAAAAGCCAAGCTCGAAGACATCATGAAAAATGAAGAGATCAACACAATTATTCATGCGATCGGTGCAGGAGTCGGAGCAGATTTTCAAATCGAAAACGCTGCATACGACAAAATCATTATTATGACGGATGCCGATACAGACGGCGCCCATATCCAAGTATTATTGCTGACATTCTTTTACCGCTATATGAAACCTTTGATCGAAGCAGGGAAAGTGTATATCGCACTGCCGCCATTGTTCAAAGTGTTCAAAGGGTCAGGCAAGAGCGAGAAGCTGGAGTATGCGTGGACAGAAGACGATCTGGATGAAGCGATGAAGAAGATCGGTAAAGGCTATATGCTCCAGCGCTATAAAGGGCTTGGAGAAATGAATGCTGACCAATTATGGGAGACGACGATGAATCCGGAAACACGGACACTCATACGTGTGACGATTGAAGACGGTGCGAAATCCGAACGTCGTGTCACGACATTAATGGGTGATAAAGTGGAGCCGCGTCGAAAATGGATCGAAGAAAATGTCGATTTCGGCTTAATTGAAGAACATAATATATTAGATAATGCATTTATACATGTTGAGGGGGATATGGAATGACCCATTCAGAAACTTTTCAAGATCTTCCCTTAGAAGAAGTGATTGGCGACCGATTTGGGCGTTACAGTAAATACATCATTCAAGACCGTGCGATTCCCGATGCCAGAGATGGTTTAAAACCAGTTCAGCGTCGGATTTTATATGCGATGTATCATGAAGGAAATACCCATGATAAAGCATTTCGTAAATCGGCAAAAACAGTCGGTAATGTCATTGGTAACTACCATCCGCACGGTGACACATCTGTTTACGATGCGATGGTACGGATGAGTCAACACTGGAAGCTGCGCCATGAAATGATTGATATGCACGGAAATAACGGATCTGTTGACGGCGATTCAGCTGCGGCAATGCGTTATACGGAAGCAAGACTATCTGCCATTGCCAGTGAAATGTTGCGCGATATCCGTAAAGAAACGGTTGATTTCGCTCCAAACTTTGATGATACGGAACTTGAGCCGACGGTCTTGCCGGGACGCTTTCCTAATCTACTTGTCAACGGAGCGACAGGTATTTCAGCAGGCTATGCGACAGACATTCCGCCTCATGCTTTGCATGAAGTCATCGATGCGGTCTTTATGCGACTAAAAAATCCCGAAGCTAGCGTTGAAGACTTAATGACCGTGCTTCCAGGACCGGATTTTCCAACAGGCGCCATTATTCAAGGAACCGACGGCATACGCAATGCGTACAAGACAGGCAAAGGACGCTTTGTTATCCGCGCTACGTGGGAAATCGAGCAGTTGAAAGCCGGTAAATCACAAATTGTCGTTACGGAAATACCGTATGACGTCAATAAAGCGAACTTAGTGAAAAAAATGGATGAATTGCGCCATGACCGCAAATTGGATGGAATTGCAGAAATTCGTGATGAATCCGACCGGACCGGATTGCGAATTGTGGTGGAACTGAAGAAGGATATGGACGGCAATGCCATCATGCAATATTTATTGAAACATACCGATCTGCAGATCACGTACAACTTCAATATGATTGCGATTGCCGGAAGACGTCCTATGCTCATGTCGCTTCCAATGCTGCTCGATGCGTATATCGATCACCAAAAAGAAGTCATTACAAGACGCTCCACATATGATATTCGAAAGGCAAAAGACCGTTTGCATATCGTGGATGGCTTAATGAAAGCCTTGTCTATACTGGATGAGGTCATTAAGACCATTCGTGCGTCAAAAGATAAAAAAGATGCGAAACGAAACTTGATCGATGCATATCAATTTACGGAAGTCCAAGCCGAAGCAATTGTTTCTTTGCAGTTATATCGTCTGACGAATACGGATATCACCGAATTGAAAGAGGAAAAAGAAGAACTGCGCATGTTGATTAATGAACTGGAAGAAATTCTTGCAAGTGAGAAGAAACTTGTAGCTGTTCTGGTGAAAGAACTGAAGGCTATTCGCAAACAGTTCTCTGAACCGCGACGTTCTGTAATTGAAGAAAAAATAGAAGAGTTGAAAGTGGACTTGGATATTTTAGTGCCAAGCGAGGAAGTCATGGTGTCTGTAACGAAAGGCGGCTATATTAAGCGCACTAGCATGCGCTCGTATTCGGCGTCGAATGGTACAGGCCAGGAGATGAAGGAATCCGATTATAATTTATTGGAAGCTGCGATGAATACACAGCATCATCTCTTATTGTTCACGTCATCCGGGAATTATATCTATCAGCCTGTCCACGAGCTCCCTGATATCCGCTGGCGCGACTTAGGGCAGCATCTATCAAGTGTTGTCGGACTTGAGCCGAATGAAGAGCTGGTGGACGTTATCGGGCTCGAAACGTTTGATGAAAACTTGAGTATATTAACTGCAGCTTCAAACGGCAATGTGAAATTATCTAAACTGACCGACTTCCAGGTACAGCGCTATAATCGTTCATTCAAAGCAATGAATGTGAAAAAAGGCGAGACACTCGTAGGTGCGCAGGTGGTCACAGGTCAAGAAGACGTGTTATTAGTAAGCAAGCAAGCATATGCATTGCGATTCTCTTTATCTGAATTGGCCATCACTGGCATACGTACAGGAGGCGTCAGAGGGCTTCATTTGAAGGCAGAAGACGAGCTGGTAGCATTTGAAGTGATTACAGAGCAAGTCAAGAATATTTTCGTTGCGACTCAGCGCGGGTCGGTGAAAAGAATGAACATTTCAGAGTTCGAAGTGGCTTCACGAGCACTTAGAGGCGTAACGGTACTAAAAGAGTTGAAATCCAATCCATATCGGGTTGTGGATATGAAGGCAGTGAAGGAAGACGAACAATTTGTATTATTGACGACAAAAGACCAAAAAATTGAGATTGATCCGATGTCATTGAAGAATACGAATCGACAATCCACTGGTAGTTCTATTGTGGACGAAGCGAAAGAAGGAAAGATTGTCCAAGTGGCTGTAATAAAGAAGGAAGATAAATAAAAACAGAAACCCGCCCTTTCATCGTCAGATCAAGTAAATGTGCAGCGGGCATTTGGCAAGGATCTTCTCATTGTCTTTCTTAGATATCTGGTAGCATTGGCACAAGATATGGAAATTTGGAATATGCAGTACAATTATGCTGATAAAAGATTTTTTTCACGGAGCGTAATTACAGAAAACACTAAATTCTTACATGCTTTATAAGTTGAATGGAAAACTAAGTCAGTAGGCTGTCGAAGCCAAATATCAGTATCGATAATAACAACCTAACTACCTAGTGCATATGCTAAGTTTATGATCATATGGATTAGGAGGTATATTACAGTGAATAACCCTTATTTTATGTATCCTTGTCTAAACCTTTGTTACAGTTATGTACCAATGTGTAACTGTAATACTATTTGGAATTACGGCTATTGGAATATTTCAGATGCAGCGGACACTCCGAACCATTCTTTAACGTATCCAAATAATTTTAGAAATACAAGCGATCTCGTGTTAAAAGATCATGGAGAAAACCCTTTTGTAGTAAACATCAGTCAGGCTGCCAAGCAAAATAATACCTATCGTGACGCTATCTGGACCGGAAAACACCTACAAGTTACCTTAATGAGTATTAACGTTGGGGAAGATATAGGATTGGAGATTCATCCAGACGTTGACCAATTCCTGCGCATAGAGGAAGGCCAAGGACTTGTCCAGATGGGAAAAAGCAAGAATAACCTAAACTATGTAAGAAACGTCGGTAATGATTCTGCCATTATGATACCCGCTGGTATATGGCATAATGTAACCAATACGGGTAATTCTCCGTTAAAGCTTTATTCAATCTATGCACCGCCGCACCACCCATTCGGTACCGTTCAAGAAACGAAAGCTGATGCAGAAGCCGAGGAACATTAAGACGTGAATGAATGATCAATTTCGTTGTACTTTGACGGAATTGATCATTTTTAATTTTGCTGTTATACTTGAAAGTTTTAAGAATCGATCATTGAAAACGGGTAAACAATAAAAGGTAAAAGGAGAAACGTGAATGATTACTAAAATCGGTCAAATTATGCTTTATGTAACTAATCAACAAGAAGCAGTTGATTTCTGGACGAAAAAAGTAGGCTTTATTATCGTTGCGGAAGAAAATGGACAAGGAATGAGATGGATTGAAATAGCTCCCTCAAAGGATGCGGAGACCAGCATCGTATTACACAATAAAGAAGTAATTGCTAAGATGTCTCCTGAGTTAAATCTTAGTACTCCATCTTTGATGTTTACAACAGAAAACCTCGATAAATTATATAACGACTTAGCAAATCAACGTGTTACTGTCGGAGAGATTATGGAAATGCCGACTGGTAGGGTGTTTAACTTTGCCGATAGTGAACAAAATTATTTTGCAGTTGTGGAAAAAAGTAACTAACATTTTCAAGTTTCAAGAAATGATGCCAGATCCTAAACAACTTCGAATTGTTTAGGATCTGGCATTTTTTCGAGAATAGGCCTCTGCATCTCTGAGGATTCTACACAACACTCCGAGCCACCCGATCTGCAATCTCACAAAAAGTTTTCACAAGAATGGATTGGTCACTGCGCCGATACGTAATGCCCATCGAGACGAGAGGCAATTGTTGAATGGACTCAATGTAGACGACTTCTTGTGTATGAAGGTTCATGGTCGATTGAGGAACAATGGTGATGCCGATTCCTGCGGCAACTAAACCGATGACTGTTTGAAATTCGAGCGCTTCTTGTTGGATGACGGGATTACATATGCCTAGGATTTCGGTGTAGAGGCCGGGCCATGTTCTAGGTGATAATAATACGAACGGGTATGGCTTTAAATCGTCCAGGGTGACTGCTTTTAATTCGAGTAAGGGATGCTGTTTCGGGACCGCGAGTACGCAAGGATCAATGGAGACGATTTCGGTGTGGAGTGTGTCATCGAGGACAGGGGGTCTTAGGACACCGACGTCGATTTCGTTCTGTCGCAGTGCTTCGAGTTGGTCAGGTGTCGATAATTCAGAAAGGTGAACTTGGACGTCGGGGAATTGGTGTCGGAATTCCCGTAACACAGCAGGGAGAATGTCATAGGTAGCAGAACCAACGAATCCGACGCGCAAAGACCCAAGTTTTCCAAGATGAATCCGTTTTGCATTTTCAATTGAACCTTCTAGGGAATCGATAATTTTGACGATATCCTGATAGAATTGTTGTCCTGCCTCTGTTAATTCCACGCTTCGGTTCGTTCTAGAAAAAAGTAGAATATCCAATTCTTTTTCCAAGTTTTGAATTTGCATACTTAATGGTGGTTGTGTAATATGTAATCGTTTTGCCGCGCGACTGAAATTTAATTCTTCCGCCACAGCTATAAAATAGCGGAGCTGTCTTAATTCCATTGTTGCGTCACCAACTTTCTAACTATTCGAAAAACGTATCGTTGTTATATGAATTATATACTTCACGAATGATGACTAGCAAGCTAAACTTACAGATAACAAATGAATGGAGGAGATGTCATTGTCAACAAATGCACAGGCTGGAAAATTTGCTATTGGGGAAGCGGTGGAAAATTGGACGGGGGACGCGCGGTTTTTGGAGTATACCAATGCGGCGGATCCAATTGGAAGCGGTATCATCAGTCCGATACCCGCCAAAGAATTTGGTCCGGAGCTTTATCATGCTGGTGAAACGAGAATCGTCACATTAGACCTGAGTAGAGAATTAAAAACCGATTATTTGGCGACAAGTCCTTCGCTGCTTGCGCAATTTATGCGCATCAATGCGGGGGATTCCATTCAAACGGAACCGAATGCGACGAGTGAACTTTACTATATTATTTCAGGTGCAGGGCACACGGAAGTGAATGGGGAAACCATTGACTGGAAACAAGGAGATTTTGTCACAATGCCATCTGGATCGAATAGTATTCATACGGCGAAAGAAGATACAACGATTTATTATATTGTAGATACGCCTCTTCTTGATTATTTAGGCGTAAAGGCGACAGAGGCCCGTTTCAAACCGACGGTATATACAGCGGAAATGGCGAAAAAGCATTTGGAAGAAGTGGCGAATGCTCCGGATGCGCATTTGAAAAATCGAATCTCCATTTTGTTGAACAATGAAAAGTTTGATCAAACCTTGACGATTACGCATGTGTTGTGGGCGATGCTCGGCATTGTACCGGTCGGATCCAATCAGGCTCCCCATAGCCACAAATCGGTTGCTCTCGATTTTGTTGCGTATGCGGCACCTGGCACGTATACACTGGTTGGCGATCAAATTGATCCGAAGACCAATGAAATCATTGATCCAATTCGCATCGACTGGGTGACAGGCAAGGCATTCGTTACACCGCCGGGGCTTTGGCATTCTCATCATAACGAATCGGACGAAGCAGCTTATATCATACCTATTCAAGATGCCGGCCTGCAAACCTATCTGCGCACACTCGATATTCAATTCACGCATTATGATGAAGCTTAATGCGCGCTGTTAAATTTTGTGAAAACAATCTTCGCAGAACCGCATCTGAACAGGCTAAGGAAACCCTTGAAAAGGAGTATTCAGAACTTGTGAACGTCTATGAAACGGGATGCTTCAGACGCTGTCTGCGCTGTAGAGTCAAACCGTTTTGCCAGATTCAATTGCAAACCATTGAAGCGGAGAATGCAGAGGCATTGGTGGAGAAGGTCATTCGATATGTGAACGAGAAATCGTGCAGATTGAGTATTGACGAGGTGAATTGATAGGCTGTATTAAATCCTGACAGTCGGATGCATGACCGATGCAGCATATCGTGAAGAAACAAAGCGGAGATCGAAACCCACTCGAAATGTCAGGATTATCTGATAATTCGAGTGGGTTTTGTTTTTGTGCGAGCAAAACGATTGCTCTCTCTAACGTTGGATTGAGTAAATGTGCGGTGGAGGGCTAGTTTGGATCATTCTGTGGGTAGTTTGGTGCGGTGCAAAGATACATTGCCACGGTCGGCGGACTTGCCTTTTATGTCCTGCATGTTGTAACAAAAATTTTTCAGTAGCGGCTCCGGATTGTGGCATATTGGGTAGTAAATAGACGTAGTTTTAAAAAGATTTAATTGTCTCCAATACGACCGGGGAGGATCAAGATTTTATTATGGAAAGAACTAAACAAAAAATCGACAGGATCTTTGAACGAACGACAAAAACTAATCAAATACATGAAGCCGTGCTCTTCGTGGAAAACATGGATGGCGACTTTTCTTACGGCACTGGATACGGTGGAAAGAATATCGATACACCATTCCTTATGGCAAGCATCACAAAGCTATTTACTACTGCTTGTATTTTAATTTTGAAAGAGCAGGGAAAACTGTCGCTCGATGATGAAGTAGCAAAATATTTAGCAAAGGATACGCTGAGCCAACTTCATATGTACAAAAGACAGGACTATTCCACGGGGCTGATCCTATCTAATTTATTATTTCAAACTAGTGGATTGCCTGATATTTTTGAAGAAGGCAGTAACAAGGCAAAAAAACGTGCGATCTACGAAGATCGGCAATTTAATTTTGATGATAAGATCGCTATGACTAAGCAACTGAAACCACATTTCGTGCCTGGTACGGGAAAAAGGGCTCACTATTCGAATATAAACTTTGATTTACTTGGAGAGATTATCGAAACTGTCACGGACTCGACATTGGAAGATGTGTATCAACAATTTATTTTTGACCCATTAGAACTCAGAAAAACCTGTCTCCTGAAAAGTGATGACGATGTCGTTCCCGCTGTTTATTATAAGGATATCGTCTTGTATCGTCCAAAATTCATAAGAAGCAGCCGTGCCAGTGGTGGTGGTATTTCTACGGCACGTGAATTAATGATATTCCTCAAGTCATTCTTTGGAGGAAAGTTATTTAATCAAACCATTTTCAATGAATTGAAAACAATGAACAAGTTGCAAGTCAGCATGTATCCTATTCAATATGGCGCTGGATTTATGATAGTACCCCTAAGTGGTCTCGCTACTCTGTTTACGGGTAAAGGGGAGCTGGTAGGGCATTCCGGCTCAACGGGTTCGTTTGCCTTTTATCAACCTATGCAGGACATGCTTTTTGTTGGGGATGTAAATCAAATGGCGAATCCGGCACTTCCTATACGGTTGGCGATGCGGCTTGCTGTTTCTGTGGGATCATAACTTTTGGCATCTTCGAAATATACCGATTTGTGATGAGGAAAGAAGTTAAATAGAGATAAAAAACGGTTTGCGACCCTATTGCAAAGCGTTTTTTTGATTTGATTACTAGACTTTCAGCTGTAGAGTGAATGGTATGGAAAAGCGCTTGTCCCGCTCCATTGTCGCGGTGATCGTTCACGAGAGTCGGGGGCACGCATACTGATTGAAAAATTGAAAAATTTAAAAACTCTTTACTGTCGAGTGTCCGCCACTCCATTTACTATTTTTCCAGACCTAATAAAATTAATTACTTAATTCAAAAAAGAAAAAGTAATGGAAAAACCACTTTGCTATGATTCTATTCAAGCAAGTAAAAAGAAAAAGTTGATAAGAAAGGGTAGAGGTGAAGAGATGATGAAAATGATGAATGAAGTACTACCGTCGAATATTGAGCTGGATCCCTTATTCAACCCAAAAAGAGTTGCCGTACTAGGTGCTTCGGAAAACACGAATAAAATTGGTTACTTGCAATTGAAAGCGCTATTAGACGCAGGATTTGAAGGCGAGATCTACCCCATCCATCCTACATCGAAAGAAATTGGAGAATTGCCTTGTTACGCAAGCGTAGGCGATACACCGGAACAAGTCGATTTAGCTATTCTCTGTGTCGGTATTAATCAAGTAGAGAAATGTTTGATCGATTGTGGTGAAAGCGGTGTCAAGGCGGCGATTGTCTTTGCATCCGGCTACTCGGAGATCGGAGAAGAAGGAATTGTTGCACAAAACCGCCTGAAAGAAATCGCGGAACAATACCATATGCGATTGATCGGACCGAACTGTGTAGGTCTTCTCAATACAACAAATGGCTTGATGGGGACATTCTCTCCAGGACTCACGAATGTGCCGCTTGGCAAGAAACGTGAAGTGGGATTTGTTACGCAAAGTGGCGCGTTTGGCGTGTTGACGTATATTGCGGCAGCTCAACATGGTTTGACGTTTAATTACTTTGTCAGTGTCGGCAATGAAGTCGATGTGAGCTTCTCCGATGTCATTGAATACATGTTGCATGACTCAAAAACAAAAGTAGCAAGCGGCTATTTGGAAGGCGAGAAAAACGCAGCCAAGTTACGGAAACTAGCGAAATTCGCGCTTCAAATCAATAAACCGATCGTCATCATGAAGTCCGGACGAAGCAACGCAGGCAGTCGTGCAGCGGCATCACATACCGGCTCATTGGCTGGTGCTGATAAAGTATATGACGGATTCTTCAAGCAAGCAGGCATTGTGCGTGCGGACGATTACGATGATATTCTTTCATTCTCTAAATTATTCTTGGCCAATAAACTCCCGACAGGCAAAAATACAGTTATCGTCACGAGTTCAGGCGGCAGAGGAATCAACGAAGCGGATCGTTGTGAGTCGTACGGATTAAACATCCATGCACTAAGCGATAAAGTACGAAAAGAAATTGAAAAAAACATTCCTGATTTTGCAAGCGCTTCCAACCCGGTTGATTTAACTGCAGCCGCATCGATTACCAATCCAGAATTGTATCTCGCACCATTAAAAGTACTAGTCAATGATCCGGATACGGACATCATCTTATTCCCTGAGTTCCCTATTCACTGGGATGAAAACACATCGCTCCTTCAGGAATTCGTTGAGATATGCAAGAACTCGGATAAGTTCGTGATGATATCGAACTTCCCGCTAAAAGGCATGTCTATTCCAAAAGGCGTCCAGTATCTCGAGGACAACGGTATCCCGTTCATTCTCGGTGACATGAATCCTATCCGCTCGTTGGCAAAATTAGTGGATTATGCAGAGGCTTACAGAAAGGCGCACAAAATCAGCGATGAGCCGGCAAGAACAGAACTGGACGTATCGAACATCCGGCACTTGTTACCCGCAAACCAAACGTTGAGCGAATCGCAGTCGAGCGAAATTCTCTCCGCGTACGGTATCCGCACAGCGAAGCGAATCACTGCTAAGACGGAGGATGCTGCAGTACAAGCTGCTAATAACATGGGGTATCCGGTTGTCATGAAAATCGATTCGCCTGATATTCCGCATAAGACAGAAGTCAACGGCATTCGGCTGAATGTCCAGAACGGGCAGGAAGTGCGCCAGGCGTTCAAGGGAATCTACGGCAGTGCAAAAGAACATTGCCCGACAGCGGATCTTCACGGCATATCCGTCCAGGAAATGTTGCCGGAAGGTGTGGAAGTCATCGTCGGTGTAACAAGTGATCCGACATTCGGTCCTGTCATTATGTTTGGTCTCGGCGGTGTCTTTGTAGAAGTCTTCAAAGATGTATCTTTCCGTGTCGCACCGATCACAAGACAAGATGCTATCGATAAGATGGAAAGCTTGAAGGGCTATCAAATCCTACAAGGCGTACGCAATAAAAAGCCCGTCGATCAAGAAGCAATCATCGACGTGTTATTGAAGGTTTCTAGATTAATTGAAGACTACTCGGATATTATTCAGGAAATAGACATTAACCCGTTAATCGTTTACGAAGACGGAATTGTAGCGGCAGATGCATTGATCATCACCAAATAAGAGGAGGATGGAAAATGGACTTGGATAAAAGTGTTATAGGCTTAATGAGCGACGAATACGTGTTTGAAGTCGAAAGTCGGCATGTCGGCCAATTCGCCACTGCCATCGGAGACGACAATCCACTCTATACAGATGACAGATATGCGAAGGAGTCGGCATACGAAGGGCTAATTGTCCCGCCCACATTCCCGATTGCGATGAACGACAGCAAAGTAGAAATGCCCTTACAACTTGACCACCGGCGGATGTTGCACGGTGAGCAAGAATTCCTCTACTACAAACCGATCCGCATAGGAGATCAACTACGTTGCCAGATCAAAGTAAGTGATCTGTATGACAAAGAAGGAAAGAGCGGAAAAATGCAGTTCTTGAAGCTTGATACGGAAATGAAAGATCTAACAGGCGAACTGGTCTGTATTAGCCGAATGAATATCGTCTATCGCGCAGCGAGAAACTAATGGGAGGGACTTCGTATGATAAAAGATTGGGTGTTGGAAGAATTGACTGTGGATCAGAAACTTGAACCGATGGTGAAGCCGCCGATTACGAAAGTGCAACTAGCACAATATGCAGGTGCTTCCGGGGATTTTAATCCGTTGCATCTGGACGATGGTTTTGCGCAGAAAATCGGAATGGATGGCGTCATAGCGCACGGCATGCTCGTAATGGGTTTCCTTGGGGAATATGTGATGAAAATTGCTGGCAAGGAAGCACGCGTTGCAAATTTTAAGATGCGTTTCGGCAAAATGACGGTACCGGGCGATGAAATAAGCTGCACGGGTGTTGTCAAACGAACATATGAAGAAGATGGCAAGCGATGGATCGCACTGGATCTGACGGCCGAGAAAGTATTGGGAGAAGTAGTAGGATCAGGCAGCGCCATCTTACAACTGACATAAACAGACGTGAAATGGGAGGAATATATCTATGGGAACTATTAAGGACCGCTATGCCATTGTAGGCGTAGGAGAGAGCGAACGCTCAAGAAAATCGGGAAAAACGCCTCTGCATTTGGCGCTCGATGCGGCCAACGCAGCAATCAAAGATGCGGGCTTGAAAGCGACGGACATCGACGGATTCATGAACTATAACGAAGGGGATTCCTGTACGTCCCACCAATTAGCAACCTATCTTGGTGTACGACCGAAGTATGTTAAGGATATCCAGGGCGGCGGAGCGAGTACGGAAATGCTCATTGCGGATGCAGTGGCGCTCATTGAAGCCGGCCAGCTGAACACGGTATTGATCTATCGTTCCATGAACGGTAGCTCGGGAACTCGTGTAGGTCGCGGATATGATCCCGATATGCTGCAGAGAGCGCTCATAGGCGGAAGCTTTGTGATTCCGTACGGATCGGCAAGCCCATCGCAATGGTTCGGCATGTATGCGACACGTCATATGCATGAAACGGGCATTACGAAAGAACATCTCGGGCACGTGTGCTTGAGCTTCTATGAGCATGCGCAACGAAATCCAAAAGCGTTCCTGCATGGTAAGCCGTTAACGATGGAAAACTATCTCGCTACACCGGATATTAGTTCTCCATTCAATATTCATGATTCGTGCCTGGAACTCGATGAAGGTAATGCGATCATCGTAACGTCTGCTGAAAAAGCAAAAGACTGCGCGTCAAAACCGGTCTATATCATGGGAATGGCGGCAAGACAATGTCATCCGCACGCTCACTACTGGAACGATATCGACCAGGTTGCTTCTGATTACGTAGCGGAAGAGCTCTATGAAAACGCGGGTGTGACACCGGACGATATCGATGTTGCCTCCATCTATGACTGTTTCAGCTGGGTTGTTATGCGACAGCTTGAAGCATACGGATTTGCGAAAAGTGGAGAAGTGGGAGATTTCGTTGCAGAAGGCAACTTGAAGATCGGCGGTAAACTACCAACCAATACAGCGGGCGGCATGCTATCCGAAGGTTACACACACGGAATGAACAATGCCATTGAAATCGTCAGACAGCTGCGCCATGACTACAAAGGAACCGACCGCCAAGTAGAAGATTGCAAGATCGGTATTTGTACCGGTTGGGCTGGACCGGATATCGCAGGCGCCATGATCTTACGAAACTAGGAGGAATAACTATGACACAAGCAAAGACTGCTTACCAAAAACCCATTCCATTGAAAGATATAGATAATGCTCCGTACTGGGATGCAGCGGACAAACACCGACTAGCTCTGCAAAAATGTGATGACTGTAATGCGTACTCACAACCGCCGGGCCCTACGTGCGCAAAATGCGGAAGTGAAAACGTCAGCTGGGAACAGTTCGGCGACGATATTAAAGCCACAGTCTATTCGTATGTGGTTTCCTACCGTCCGTTCTTACCAGGTTTCCAGGATGAGTTACCGACGATTATCGCACTCGCACAGCTTGACAAAGTGCCAGAAGTGAAAATTATGGGCAACATCTTGAATTGCGAAGAAAAAGATTTGGAAATCGGTATGCCGATCCAAATGACATGGGTGGATATTACGGAAGACCGTGCATTGCCACAATGGATTCCGGCTACAAATTGATCGATAAATGAGATAGAAAGGATGAGCGAGTGTGAATTTCTCTTTTACAAAAAAAGAAGAAAAATTTAGAATCGAACTACGAACATGGCTTGAAGCAAACCTTCCTGAAGGCTGGCTAGAAGGCAAGCGCGACTTGCCGGAAGACCTGGATGAATACTCACGTGTGTTACGTGCATGGCAAAATAAATTGTATGAAGGCGGATGGGCAGCCATCGCCTGGCCGAAAGAATATGGCGGCCGCAACGCCAGCTTGATGGAAGAAATCATCTACCACCAAGAAATGGTACGCGTCAAAGCGCCGCCACTCATCAACTATATCGGGATCCATATGGTAGGTCCTACATTGATCGACATTGGGACGGATGAACAAAAAGAGAGATACTTGAAAAAAATCCTAACAGGTGAAGAAATATGGTGCCAAGGCTATTCAGAGCCGGGCGCAGGGTCGGATTTAACAGGCCTGAAAACACGTGCAGTAAAAGACGGTGACCGCTGGCTCATCAATGGTCAGAAAGTCTGGACAAGTTTTGGCCACGTGGCGGATAAATGCTTTCTTCTGACAAGAACGAGTACGCACCCAGAAAAGAAGCACCGTGGTATTACGGTGTTCATGATGGATATGCATCAACCAGGAGTCGAAACGTATCCGATCGTGCAGATGGACGGACACAAAGACTTTAACGAAGTGTATATGACAGACGCTGTAGCGACAGATGCAGATATCGTCGGACAAGTAGACTCGGGCTGGCATGTTTTGATTGCCTTGATGCTCCATGAGCGTACGGGGATCGGTGCAGAACTCTTCACACTCGAAAAGCAATTCAACGATACAGTGGAACTGGCACAGCAGTATAAAGTAAATGGCAAACCATTGATTGAAAATCCTTTAGTGAGACAAAAATTGGCGAATTTTTATGCCCGCGTGCGTGGATCGCTCTTGAATTACTATAAAAACCTGACCACTACGATCAAAAACGGTCAACCAGGAGCGGAAACATCCATCGATAAATTGGTGGTAACTGAATTGAACCAGGCACTCTCTGCATTTGCAGTGGAGATTCAAGGACACCAAGGCGTGCTATTTGATAAGGATGCCGCAGCGGATCCGAAGTGGCAACATTTATTCCTCGCATCATTCGGACAGACAATCGGTGGCGGTACGAGTGAAGTACAACGCAATACGATTGGCGAGCGCGTACTAGGCTTGCCGAAAGACATGGGACGTTAATTGACTTGGAGGGATAAAATATGGACTTTTCACTGACAGAAGAGCAAGAAATGTTCCGTGGACATATCCGCAAAATGTTGGATAAATTCGGCGGTACACAGTTGGCTCGAGAAATGATTGACAATAATCCGGAAAATCTGAAGAAGGTGTACACGACATTAGCTGAACTTGGATGCAGTGGCATCAACATTCCTGAAGAATACGATGGTATGGATCTGGATGCACTCGATCTCGTTCCGACGTTCGAAGAGATGGGACGTTCACTAGTACCCGGCTTATTCATGGAAACTTCAGCGTTGGTAGTACCGACGCTGAAGAAATACGCCACAGAGGAGCAGAAGCAACAGTATCTGCCAGCGGTTGCCTCAGGAGAGAAACTGGTTTCATTCGCAGCACTGGAGCCTTTCAACGACTTCTCCTCAGCAGGTATCCAATGTACATTAGTACAGCAGGATGGACAGTATGTGCTTAACGGCACGAAGACGCTTGTACCGGAAGCGGAACTTGCGGATGCATTCCTCATATTGGTACGCACAAACCAGGAGGATCAAGAGGACGGATTATCTCTTGTGTTGATCGACAAGACAGAAGGGATGAACATCGAGAAACTATCTTCCTTTGACGAATCAAAACATGTAGCGAAAATCGAATTCAATAATCTAGTCATCAAAGAAGATCAAATTATAGGTGAAGTAGACAAGGGATGGATGCAGCTTCAAGAAGGTCTGTTGTACTTCAACGCTGCGCTTAGTTCATACATCGTCGGCGCAATGGAAAGTGTTGTTAATATGGCGACGGAATATGCGAAGATTCGGGAGCAGTTCGGCCAAGCGATCGGACGTTTCCAGGCGATCAAACACAGTATCGTCAACATGAAAGTGAATTTGGAAATTGCCCGTTCACTGAGTCATTATGCCAACTGGGTAGTAGATACGGACGAATTCGATCGAGAAGCAGCAGTATACAGCGCCCGTACATATGCGACGGAGAAATTCATCGAAGTTTCGGCACATAATATCCAGATTCACGGCGGAATCGGAATCACGGAAGAAATCGATTGTCATCTATTTGTAAAGCGCGCTCGCTATTATGATCAGTATTTAGGTTCCACCCCTTTCTATCAAGAAAAAGTAGTCTCTTCACTAGGCTGGTAATTTGAAGGAGGAAAATATATGACGAACGTATCCGAGAAATCCAAATTGACGACTTACGGCAATATCATCAACGGCAAGATCGTACAAGCGAAGGACGGGGCCGTAGCCGACAGTATCGACCCGTCAACAGGCGAAGTGTGGGCAAAGATCCCGTCAAGTAAGAAAGAAGATGCAGAACTCGTGATCCAGGCGGCACGCGGAGCATTTGAAGGCTGGGCTGACCTACCGGCACGTACACGCGGCGATTATATGCGCAAGATCGGGGATATGATACCCAAGTACGCTGCAGAGCTGCTTGAACTTGAGACGCGTAACAACGGCTGGGTACTGGATGAATATGGCTATCTCGCGGAAGTATTGAAGCAAGTCTGGTACGATGCAGCGAGTGCGGCAACATTAGTAGGCGGACAAGGGCGCACTGTACAGATGGGTGCAGGAGATTTCGGTTTCACTGTACGCAAGCCGTACGGAGTAGTAGTCGGAATATTACCTTGGAACGCACCATTGTTTACATTTACGATCAAAGCTGCTTATGCGCTCGCAGCAGGCAATACAGTAGTGATCAAGCCGGCTGAAAGTGGAGCGGTTGGATCTTTGCGCTACGGTGAATTGATTTCACAAATCCTGCCTCCTGGCGTACTCAATGTCATTTCTGGTTCCGGTCGCGAAATTGGAGATTATCTTGTCAGTCACGAAGAAGTGAATAAAGTGAGTTTGACAGGTTCAAAGGCAACAGCGGAACGCATCACAAAAGCAACTGCCCATTCACCGAAGTCACTGATTTTTGAACTGGGTGGCAAGTCACCGAATATCGTTTTTGAAGATGCAAATATCGAGCAGGCGGTACATGGATTGATCAACGGAATCTTTACTCCGAACTCCGGCCAGATTTGTGTGGGTGGTTCACGCATGTTGATCCAGCGCTCTATTTACGATGAAGTGATAGGTCGCTTAAAAGAGTTGATGACGGACAAGGAATTTGTCAAGCACGGTAACACACTAGATTCTACTAATACAATGGGGCCTATCGCAAATGAAGCGCAATTCAAGTCGGTTTGCAGGTATATCGACGAAGCGTCAAAAGACGAGTATGAGGTAGTGTTCGGCGGAAAATACGGTGGACAGGAGGTTCTGCCGGGTCAACCGGAATTCGCGGACGGGTACTGGGTACAGCCTACACTCGTGAAAGTAGCGGACAACAGAACGAAACTAGCTCGTGAAGAAATTTTCGGTCCTGTGGCGGTTGCTATTCCGTTTGATACGGAAGAAGAAGCCATTCAAATTGCCAATGACACGAACTTCGGTCTGGCAGCGGGTGTATGGACGCAAAATCTCGGTCTTGCACATCGTATGATTGATAAGCTTCAAGCGGGTAATGTATGGGTCAATACGTACGCTAGAGTAGGAGCGGACCTGCCGTTTAGTGGTGTGAAGGAAAGTGGTTACGGTACGGACTCGATTTTGGATTATTCACAGGAAAAAGCTTGTGTCATTAATATCGGCTAAATAGCCAGTAACACTCTGATCTGTGGCGGGAGAGCTTCGGTTTTGCTCTGAGCAGACTGAAACTCCTTCTGCGGATTTACTTTTTTAGACCACAGCTAGATTTGACATAATAACCAAAGCTTGAAAACCATTCCATCATCGATAAAGGGAGGCCACTATATGAGTGAAATGGCATTGAAAGATAAATCGATTAATAGAGGTTTTTTATTCATAAGTTTCGGAGCATTCTTTATTATGTTAAGTTTAGCAACCCATCTTCCCGCATACCCGCATATGATTGCCGAATTTAATCTGACGCCGGGATACGCAGTCTGGATGCAACTGGGTCTGGCTGTTGGTTTAACAGGATTCCAGCCACTACTTGGATGGATTGGAGATTCGTTCGGATTGAAGATCGTCATCCTAATTGGCGGTATTTTCATGGTAATCGGATCATTGCTCGTAGCATTCTCGTTTTCTTTCTGGGTGCTCGTTCTCGGTTTATTCTTTAAAGGTATTTCGGGCGCGGCGATTGCGCCATCGGGGATTGCCTATGCCGGTAAATTCATGGTCGGGACACAGCGGGGGAAGGCGATTGGAACGTTTGCGGCGTTTATTACAATCGGTGCGGTATTTGGTCCGGTCATCAGCGGTATGATCGTCGATACGATGAACTGGCAGGCAAGCTTTATATTCACTGCTGTTCTTGGTGGTTTAGGCATTGCACTCTTTGCTTTTGTTCCACACGTCAAAGCACAAGCAAGTAAGAAGTTGGATGTTCTTGGTTTGATTTTCGTTATCGCTCTATTGCTCGGTTTGCTGACGATTCCAACATTCATTAACAGCTTCGGAATCGAATCTGGAATGTGGGTTCCATCATTGCTAGTATTCGTCACTGCGTTGATCATCTTGATCGTTGTAGAGAAAAAACAAAAAGCACCGTTGCTCGATTTAGAGTATGTTGCGAATCGGAACTTCTGGGTACCTACGACGATTGCTGTATTCATCCTTATTGGATACGCAGGTGTGATGTACTTGCTGACATTCTTTGTACAAAACGTACAAGGAAAAGACGCTACGACTGTAGGTTTCCTGCAGATGGCAGTGTTCCTCGGGACGTCGGTCGCAGCATATTGCAGTGGAAGAGTTTTAAAGAAATTTTCGGCCCGGACCATTATGGGATCGGGAATTCTCATCTTTTCTTCCGGGATCATCATGTTGAGTTTCGTTAATCTTACTACATCGTTTGCTTATTTGTTCACGGCGATGAGTCTGGTGGGGGTTGGAGCTGGTCTCAAAACGCCTGTCGTCAAAGCATTGGTCGTTTCTAAAGCTTCCGTGCAACGGATGAATGTCGTGACGTTTACAAACACGGTAATAGAAAACCTTGCACAGAGAATGGGTGCTTCGTTTGCGTTGGTCGCGTTCTCAATCTTCTCTGCAAGCGGTAATAACGTCGGCGCGGTAGTGAATACATCTTTCGTCATCATGGGTTTCATCGTCATTGCACTATTATTCTTGCCGTTAATTCCTAAAACAATTCACGGGATCCATACAAGTGAAGAGGATTTAGTTGGTACGAAAATATTGCCGAAACCTTTAAACACTGAAGAAATCAAATAATGGTAACTCTAGAGTACAAGGAGGAGACTTATACATGAATATTTATGTCTTACTGAAAAAAACATTCGACACGGAAGAAGCAATTTCCGTGTCAGGCAATCAAATAGATGAAAGTGGTGCGGAGTTCATTATTAATCCGTACGACGAATACGCAGTCGAAGAAGCGATCCAGCAACGTGACAAGCACGGCGGAACGGTGACTGTTGTGACGATTGGTGATGAGGACTCGGAGAAGCAATTGCGTACGGCACTTGCGATGGGCGCAGATGACGCGGTACTCATCGATACGAGTGACGACCTTGATGAAGGTGATCAATTCACGACAGCGAAGATTCTTGAGACATTTTTTGAAGGAAAAGAAGCGGATTTGATCCTCGCAGGCAATGTGGCAATTGACGAGGCGAGCGGACAAGTAGGACCCCGTCTAGCGGAGCGCCTAAATATGCCTTTTATTACGACGATCGTCAAGCTGGATATTGAAGACGGCACGGCGAAAATTGAGAAGGACGTCGAAGGGGATCTCGAGAAAATTGAAGTATCCTTGCCGGTGCTCATAACGTGCCAGCAAGGACTGAATGAGCCAAGATATACGTCCCTTCCTGGTATCATGAAGGCGAAGAAAAAGCCACTTGAGCAACTTGAGCTCGATGATTTGGATCTCGATGAAGACGACTTGGAAGCGAAGACGGCAACGATTTCTATTTTCTTGCCTCCTAAAAAGCAGGCAGGGCGCATTTTGGTAGGTGAGACAGGAGAGCAAGTCAAAGAACTGGTCAGCTTATTATCCAATGAAGCGAAAGTAATCTAAGCAATCTACGAAACGAAAGGAGTTTTACTATGAGTGAAAAGATACTAGTAATCGGGGAATTGCAGCAAGGGGTTCTTCGTAAAGTAAGTTATGAGACGATCGCAGCGGCAAAACAAATAAACGAAAACGTAGAAATTCTGGCATTGGTACTAGGTGACGGAGACTTGCAGCAACCGGCTGAAGAAATGATTCACTATGGTGCAGATCGTGTCATTACCGTCTCACATGCTAACTTGAGCAATTATACATCGGAAGGCTACGGACAGGTCATCATGGAAGTGATGGAGGATGAGAAACCATCTAGTATCATCATGGGCCATACGTCAGTCGGTAAAGATGTGACACCTAAAATCGCAAGTCGTCTGGAGCTTGGATTGATCTCGGATGCGGTGGCAATTGAAAAAGAAGACGATCAAGTAGTCTTCACTAGACCGATCTACTCCGGTAAAGCGTTTGAAAAGAAAGTGATGAAAGACGATGGACTGCTATTCGCCACGATCCGTCCAAATAATATTTCCGCATTGGAGCCTGACGCTAGCCGAACGGGTGACGTCATAGCAAAAGAAGTGGATGTCAAAGACTTGCGTACGATCGTCAAAGAAGTTATCCGCAAGAAAACGGAAGGCGTAGATTTATCGGAAGCGAAAATCGTTATTGCTGGCGGACGCGGCGTCAAGAGCGCCGAAGGATTCAATGCATTGTATGAGCTAGCGGACTTGCTAGGCGGCGCTGTAGGGGCTTCTCGAGGTGCCTGTGATGCAGATTACTGCGATTACTCGCTGCAAATCGGTCAAACAGGAAAAGTGGTTACGCCCGATCTCTATATCGCGGTAGGTATTTCCGGAGCAATCCAGCATATGGCAGGCATGTCGAACTCCAAAGTGATTGTCGCAATCAACAGCGATGAAGAAGCGAATATCTTTAAGATGGCAGATTACGGTATTGTTGGAGATCTGTTCGAAGTTCTTCCGTTACTCATCAAAGAAATAAAATTAGAAGGTGCGCTCGTATCATAAGTGCCTGTTAACCATAAAAAGCTCGTACAGTTCAATTTATGAACTGTACGAGCTTTTTTGGCTTAGTCTATAACGCGACTAACTTTTTTACCGCGAAAGCGAATAGATAATTCTGTAAATTCATGATATACTACTTGAAACTTACGGTTTATCGGGGGGACTATTTTGAACAATTACGATTTACTGTTAAATGACACGAACTGTGAACTGACCCATCATCAAAACATCGCAAATAAAATCGACCACTTCCAAGTGATCATTATACACGATCACCGGCATAACTTCTTTGACTATAACTACTTAATTAATTTTCCATCTGAAAACGTACGAAAAAAAGTGGATGCCAACCGTATTTTCCCGAGGGGGAAAAACGAGACATTCATCGTCCGTCAGCAAGACTACGAAAACAATATTGATTTATTTTTCAAGATTCGTGTTGATGCGAGACGCGAAGTGCTCGCGAAATCGACAGAGTTCATGGTCGCTAAATTTTTTAGTACTTATGAAGGTCATCTTGCACCGTTGTTTGTGAATAAGCCAACACTCAAATGGGAAATCCTAAATAAATTATATGCTAAATACGATAAAATGGTACGTGCACATACACGTCTAAATGATGAGAATTCTTGGAATGTATTCAGCACGTGGTATAGGACGTATTTAATGAACCATACCGTCAGTGAGATGATGAAAAAGCATGGATACGATACTCTGAACGCTCTTGAAAGAGAAATATTGAATGTATTATTCCTCGAAGAAATGAGGATGAATTTCGCTTCCAACGATAGCTTTCTGAATAAATTTACCGCTGACGTCAACGTTTACATCGAAAAAATGCTTTCGGAAATACTTGCGGTGTTTGAATTAGAAAAAAATTCAATGGAACAGATCAATGAATTACTCGGAGTCGGCGAGCAGGTTTCCGTACATCAGCCTATTGAATCAACAGCAAAAACGAATAATCTTGTTGTCATGAGCAATGCTATCTATCAATTCATTACGGAAGCGATTTCTAACCAAAACTTTGTCTGCGAGCTCGGTCAATGGCCACGAGCAACTATTCAAGGTGCTAGATTAGCAGGTTCTTTACAGCTACTTCCGCGTGAAGAGGATCGAACAGCAAGTCGTATGAATCAACTGCATAATGATGCTCAGATGTTATCAGAAGTCGATGTGGACGTATTAGATTCTCTATGCCATTTGTATTTGGCGCAATTAGGTGACCGCGTAGAAATCCGCTTCGATGATCTACTGACAATCCGTGGACTGAAGACAAAACTTGGAGGAACAGGTAGGCGCGGTGGTTATGAAAAAGAACAACGTATCCAAGTGTTGAAAGCGCTTTCAAATATACAGTCACTATGGATGGAGCTTGAGACGGTCTTAGTATATGAACAAGGTAAACCTGTCAACAAGAAGATGCAAGGGCGTGCGTTCATTTTTTCGAATGTAGACGGCAGTCCATGCGAATTAAATGAAGAGTCACTACCCGAACGTCTATATGTAACGATTGGGGAAGTTTTTGAGCCTTTCTTGCAAGGTGCTGCCAGACAAGTAAAGTTATTACCGAATCAAGCGATTGAATTCAATCCGTATCAAAGGAAATGGGAGAAGAAACTCATCCGTTATGTAAGCTGGCGTTGGCGTACTCAGGCACGAAAAGCAAGCTATTTGCAGCCGCATAAAATCAGTACATTACTCGAAAAAATCGGTATACAAATAGATTCACAAGCACCTTCACGTATTCGGGACCGACTGGAGAAAGCCCTTGACCTATTGGAAGAAGAAGGCGTAATCACATTTTGGCAGTACAATCATTGGAACGAGGAAGGTATGTCGAAAAAAGGATGGCTACGTATCTGGTTAGATGCTACGATCATCATCGCGCCACCTGACGAGATTGTTAGCTATTATGAGCCGATTGAGAGAAAGAAATCAATCAAGACACCAAACAATTTTTCCTTAGCACAAACTAAAGAAGAAGTTTGCAAGAACATTGGTAGTATTTTTAAGGAATGCCGCATCAAACGTGGTTTAACACTGAAACAAGTATCCGACGAATTGAATATTTCGACATCCTATATAAGCAATATTGAACGAGGTGGATCATTTCCGTCACAAACCGTCTATAAAAAGATGAAGGACTGGACAACGTAAGTCGGAATGACTTAATATGTGTCAGCTTCACTCAAATACGTAGTTAATGTTTAAAAACCGAACGTACAGGCACTAAAATAGTGTGATACTAAGCAAAGCTCATTTTTTGTCGAGCTTTGCATTTTTATATGTACAATTCGCAATTATTATTAATAAGTCGAGTGTAAAATTTACCTTAAAAAACCGCTAATATCTCAATATCATAAGTATACTTATAACTGAAACTTAACTTCCTATAATTTATATTATGTTCGGGGCGTTCAACGCGCTCTATATTTTACGCACTCTCTAATACCTTCCACGCTACTCTTCTAAGCGGTTTTTATGTTCTTTTGTTTTCAAATCGCTAAAATCAATATGATCCACACAATACTCAATGACATCATTGACGAACAGCTTTTGTTCTTTTGCCAGCTGTTTGACGGTTTCCAATAATTCTTTGTCATATGTAGTTTTATATTGAATTCGATCTTTCGGGCGTAAATTTTTATCATACTGAATCACATCGTGCGTTATAATATTTCGTAAACCGTTTTCCAATAAATAATTGCTGTATGTATTGTATTCCTCGGATAAATCGTCTAGTCGCTGTAAAATCTCTTTGCTGATGTTCGTACGAAATTTCACACGCGTCTCATCGGTTGTTTGAATCATTTTTCCGTTCACTAATTTCCACATGATAATTCCTCCTTTTAATATATAAAACAAACCGTGACCAAAAATTCACGGAGTTGTTTTTTGAAGTCGTTCTGTTTGCTGCAGTTCAGTAAGGTTTTGTGCGCCGACTGCAAACATTGCCATCCGTAATTCGAGTTCTCTAATTTCCATTGTTTGTAAAACGCTTTCTACAGAGACGGTTGCTTCCTCTAAAATCGATCTTCCAAAACCGACAAAATCTGCACCTAATGCGAAACACTTTGCAGCATCTACGCCAGTGTGCAACCCACCACTTGCAATTAATATTTTTTCATCCATAGTCGGTTTCACTAACTCCACAGAGCTCGCAGTAGGTATGCCCCACTCACTGAATGCGGCGGCAGCTTGTTGCTTAACTGGGTCCGTCCGAAATCTTTCAACTTGGCTCCATGATGTGCCTCCTGCTCCTGCAACATCGATAAAAGAAATACCGACATCTAGCAGTTTTTCAGCAGTGGACCGATCAATTCCCCATCCCACTTCTTTAATACCAACTGGAATGGACAAATCAGTACATAGTTTTTCTATTTTTGGCAGTAAACTGCTGAAATTTGTGTTTCCTTCCGGCTGAATGACTTCCTGAAGAATATTAAGATGAAGGACAAGCGCATCTGCGTCTGTATAATCAATGATTTTTCGGCATTCTGTTGCAGCAAAGCCGTAATTCAACTGAACTGCGCCCAAGTTTGCGATGATCGGAATGGTGGGAGCATACTCTCTCAGATCAAAAGATTGTCTATATGCTTCACTTTCGATTAAAGCACGCGTCGAGCCAAGTGCAAGGGCCCAGCCTCTTTGCTCTGCGGCCAGTGCCAAGTTTCGGTTGATCGTTTCAGCAAAATTAGCACCTCCTGTCATGGAACTGATTAAAAATGGAGTCTTGCATAATTTCGTGAAAAAAGCCTGTTCTATATCAATATCGTCAAATGCCAGTTCAGGCAGTGCATTATGTATAAAATGATAGTGCTCTAAGCCCGTTGTAATCGTGTTTCCTGTCACTTGTTCTTCTAAGACGATTTGGATATGTTCTGCTTTGCGGTCATTTAGCTGTTTGCTCACAGGATTGGCCCCTCTTCAATGGATTGATACCTACTAGTATGGCGATATTTTGTTTTAAATACAAGCCATGTCTAGGTCCAGCAAGACATAGAAAAAGCTCTGATCCATTGAATCGGAGCTTCGTTGATTGGTTCGTTACCTCAATAAGCGGTTACCAAATGTTTAATTCGCTTTTCATCTGCGATATGACCTTGATCTAAATAAAGTATACGATCACCTAGCTTCTCGGCTTCCTCCAGATCATGCGTCACTATAATGAAAGGAATTTGCCAAATTTCATGTAGGCGAAGCAGTTCTTCTTGACATTGTTGCCTGGTTTCTTTATCAAGTGCAGACAATGGCTCGTCCAGTAATAAAACAGATGGACGCGTGGCGAGCGCTCTCGCTAGCCCAACTCTTTGCTTTTCACCGCCTGACACTTGATGGGGATACTTTTGCAGCAAATGTTCAATACCGAGCACGTGCAGAAGTTGCTTAATTGTATCCTGTTCCTCTTTGTAGTGCTTTTTCTTGACGCCATACCAAATATTCTTTTCGACTGTCATATGCGGAAACAGAGCATAATCTTGAAATAAATAACCAATTTGACGCTCTCTCGCTGGTACTGGTTTTTCACCACTCTTGTAAAATGACCGATCTTTCAATGCGATCAATCCACTATCAGGATGCACAAGTCCTGCAACACAGTTTAACACTGTAGTTTTTCCTGAACCGGATGGACCGGCCAACACGAGGATTTCTGCTCCCACATCGAATTGAATAGCCATTTCATAATGCGCGAGCCGTTTAGTTAGTTGTACGCTCAGCATCCGCTTCCCCCATTTCTTCATTCACATCCTGCTAAATCGACGAATATTACGCTTGCTCCACCAGTTCACCCACAAAATCAGACTGAATCCGAATGTAATGATGATGACGACCCAAAATGTCGCCTTTTCCATTTGACCGGACTCCACTGCAAAATAAATAGCCATTGGGATCGTATCCGTTTTGCCTGGTATGTATCCCGCAAGCATCAATGTTGCTCCAAATTCTCCTAGACCTCTTGCGAACGATAAAACCAATCCTGCCAGCAAGCCTGGCCAGGCAAGTGGAAAAACCACAGTCCAAAATACACGCCATTCGGAAGCGCCCATCGTTCGTGCTGCATTTGAAAGCCTTTCATCCAAACTCTCAAACGCAGCTGCAGCACTCTGGTACATTAACGGAAATGACACGACAATCGAAGCAATAACCGCTCCAATCCACGTAAAAACAATTTGAAAATCAAACCATTCCAATAGCCAACTACCGATCCACCCTTTTTTCCCGAATAAAATGAGCAGAGCAAACCCCACTACAGTAGGCGGCAATACGAGAGGTAACAAAAACAAAGCTTCCAATATACTTTTACCAAAAAAATCTCGTTTTGACAGTAAATAAGCTATGAAAACTCCTGCTAAAAACACGAAAAAAGTGGAGATGACAGCTACTTTCAACGATAAAATCAAAGGTGAATAATCCATTTCAAGCAAGCCTACTCCCCCCTTCCTCTTACTTAAATCCAAATTCCTGCAATGTTTCTTTTCCTTTATCACTCGTCAAATAATCCAAAAATTGCTGTGCAGCCTCCTGATGTTTGGAATCTTTTACGACTGCTCCGGGATAAACAATTGGCGCATGCCATTCAGGATCTGATTCAGCCAATACTTTTACATCATTCGAAATATATGCGTCACTTGAATAAACCACGCCATAATCTGCATTACCCATCTCCACATGTGTCAACACTTGACGAACATCTGAACCTAACACTAGTTTATCTTGCAAAGGCTCCCATAAATCTAGAGTTTCAAATGTTTCTTTCGTATAGCGTCCTACTGGAACGGATTCAGGTTCACCTACTGCAAAGTGATCGAGAGCAGCTGGATCGATATCTTCAAACGAGTCAATCGTACTGTCCGAATCTTTATGTGTGATTAATACAAGTACATTTAATGTGAAATTTTCTCTAGATTCATTGTTGATTAATCCTTTTTCCTCCATATCATTCATATCTTTTGAGCTTGCAGATAAGAAAACGTCAGATGGTGCTCCGTTTTCAATGTTTTTAGCTAATTTTCCAGAACTACCGAAATTGTAAGTCAGCTTAATTTCTTCGTGCTCTTCTTCAAAAGTCGATTTTAAATCTTCTAATGCGTCTGTCAAGCTGGCTGCAGCAGAAATTAATAACGCCACTTCTTCATCAGGTTGCTGTTTTGACTCAGGCGTTTCCCGATCTACGGTCGCATCTGTTTTTTCTGGCTCATTGTTATTCGAACATCCGAACAATAGGACAGACAGCACGGCGAATGTAACCGAAAGTAAAAAACGTTTCACTGTTATTCCTCCTTTTCTCTTGAATAAAACTAACTATAACTAGTTATATTTAATTATATTTAAAATTATCTTAATATGGTTTGCTATACTTGTCAATTTTGCATTTTTCATAGAAATGACGGAAGATAGAATGAATGTGCATTGGAGGATGAAGAAATGAGCAATCTAGATAACAGTGTATCGTATACAACAGAAGAAATTGCCCAACTACTGAAAGTTTCAAAACTTACGGTCTATGATTTAATTAAGAAAGGTGAAATACGTGCCTATCGTGTGGGAAGGCAAATGCGTGTAGATGCAGTGGATTTATCGGCTTATAAAGAGCGGTTAAAAAGCGGAGGTGACTTTCCTACAAGACAGCCAGTCCAAGCAATTTCGGAAGAACAGGCACCTGGATTATCTAGAGCTTCCTCGATTATTATTAGCGGGCAAGATTTGAGCCTTGATATTTTAGCCAATACGATTGAAGATGCCGGACTAGGCGTTCGTCCATTACGTTCATTTACAGGCAGTCTCAATAGCTTAATTAAAATGGTTCAAGGAGAAGCAGATATTGTCAGTACGCATTTGTTTGACGGTGAAACGAAACAGTATAATTTGCCGTATATTACACGTTTACTTACTGGCCAATCTTATTTGGTCGTTAATTTACTCGGTAGAACAGCTGGAATGTATGTACAAAAAGGCAACCCGAAAGAGTTTAGTACCTGGTCTGATATAGGACAGCCCGGCATTCGCCTGATCAATCGTGAGAAAGGCTCGGGTGCACGCGTCCTGCTAGATGAACAGCTGCGTCTTGCAGGTATTGCCCCGTCTGCTATAAAAGGTTATGAGGACGAAGAGTTGAATCATATGGCCGTAGCGGCGCGCATTGCCTCGGGTCAGGCAGATGTGGGAGTAGGAATTGAAAAGGCCTCGCGTCTCATTGATGTGGAGTTCGTTCCGTTGATTCAAGAGCAGTATGATCTTGTATTGCTGAAAACACAGGACAATGAAAGACTGCGTGATCTGGTTTTGGAAACTTTAAATTCTCAAAATTTCCAAGAGAAAATCTCTGCAATCGGCGGCTATGATTTATCAAATACAGGTTCCATTTTATACGAAACACCATAAAAATAACCCGCCGTACATGGCGGGTTATTCTATGTCCTCATAGTTTTCCAAAGTATCATAATACATCTCTTCCTCGGTTTCGAAGCGATTATAGCGCAGTGTGAATAAATGAAAGGCATGTGTCGCTACTACCTTCAGCAATGCATACGAAGGGATTCCAAGAATGACACCGGCTACGCCAAATAACGATCCGGCGGTCAACAAGACAAAAATAATTGTAATCGGGTGGATATGTAGGGATTTGCCCATGATTTGCGGCGAAATAAATTTACCTTCCACGACTTGTACAATGGTCCAGACAATCGCCAGCTTGACCAACATGAAAGGTGACGTCACAATGGCGATAATAACCGCAGGCGTAATGGCGATGACAGGTCCTAAATAAGGCACAATGCTTGTAAACATTGCCAGAACACCGAGCAAAAGTGCATATTTCATTTTAATGATTAGGAATCCAATTGAAACCATAATACCGATCGCAATTGCCACTAAAATCTGTCCTTGAATATAGGCGCTGATCTGTTTGTCCGCATCTCTGAAAATGGTTGATGCGTCGTCACGCAAACGAGGCGGCAACATACGCAAAATCATCTGTGGCAGCTTCTCGCCCTCTTTTAGCAAGTAGAACAATATTAATGGAACCGTAAACAAACTTAAAATAATACCCGTCAATGCGGAAATAAAGGACGTGACACCGGAAGCGATCCCTCCAATTGTTTCGGTGAAGAATTTTCCGATGCTCTCAAATCCTGAATCCAAAAAGCTGTTGACATTGAAATTAAATCCTTCATAAACAGGAGCGAATATGGAAGTTCTAAAAAATAAGTCCATATCCAAAATCAGCTGTTTGAAATACGAAGGAAATTCATCGAATAAATTGATCGTCTGCTCACGCAGAAATGGCAGCACGAGGAAAATGACTAATGTGAGCAATCCGGCTGCAGCTAGGAATAAGATCAATATCCCATAAACCCGTGGTATCTTCAGTCGTACTTCCAAAAAACGCAGAATGGGTCTCATTAAATAATACAAAATGGTTGCCAGCACCATGGGCAGGACAACTGTTGAGAAAAACACACGGATCGGATAAAAAATAAATGAAACTTGAGTGAATATCAAAATGATCAATCCAATAAGCAATAAACAAAGCAGCACAAACAATGTAGATTGACCACCAAGAAATCCAACGATCGGTGACGCTGAACGAATAGACCAAAAATCCCGTAAAGAATTCTTTTTTGGTGGCTGTCTCAAGATCCTCTTCCCCCTTCTGTACGACCCTTTATTGTGCGGCTAAAAAAGAATGAATCGCTTCCCTATTTTTATCTAGATCGATTTCTATAACAGAACCTGCATGCCGGTAAGAGGTGAACGAATAACTATCCTCTACTGGTATCCTCAATGTTTCGAGATCCAATTTTCTTTTCGCCAAAACGGTCACGACTTTGGTCAATTCTTCTTTCGAAGTGAGATCGGTTTGGATATAGTTATCAAGTGCGCCTGCTACTTTAGGTGCCTGCAAAATAGTAGATAAACTAAATAATTCATTCTTAACAGCTGAAATAACTTCCTGTTGCCTGTTTACTCGGCCAAAATCTCCTTCGTTGTCCGCTCGATAGCGGGCATAACCTAATAATTCTTTGCCGTTAAGCTTCTGTACCCCCGGAGTTAACGTAACGCCTATTTTTTCAGACATTTCCTTTTTCACATCCATCTCCAAGCCCTTTGGAAACATAATATCCATAATTGATTCAAAGTTTTCGAAATCGACGACCGCGTAATGATGAATTGGAATATTAAACATTCCTGAGATGGTTTCTTTTGCGGTTTGTACACCGCCTAAGTAGTATGCCGTATTTAATTTATAGGATTGATAACCCGGTATCTGAGCATAAATATCTCTCATGAATGAAATCAACTTGGCGTTTCCGTGTGTTTGATCCCAAGAAAGTACCATCATCGTATCCGTACGGTATTTACCAGAACCATCATTATCAATTCCAAGCAACAAATAATTTTCCGTTGTGGGGTCTTGGGGATCTAGTAAATCGCCTTGAAAGTCTCCAGGGTCAATCTCATTTCCCGCAGTCATCGCTTTACCTTGCTTGTATTGAAAATAACAATACGCTGCAACTGTGATCGTACCAAGCAATAAAAGGGTAATAAAAACCCTGCCGATCCGAAGCTTGCGTTTCTTTTTTCTGCGACGCGGCAGTTGTTCTTCCAAGTGTTCTTCCATTTAACCTTCATTCCTCCAATAACCCTGTAGTCCTTTAATCAATTACGCCTCGGCGTAATTGCGTCCAGATTTTGAATTGTGCTTAGGCCTACGTGATGCAGGTCAGTTAACCTATGCCGCAGGACGCGGCGATCTTTGGTTAACTTCATCTCTCAAAATCTGTGACATCCGCCGGAGGCTTTATCTTTGTTCAGCGGGCGTTTAAACACCCATCGAACAGGAAATAAGACCCCATTCATCTCACCACCTGTAGAGGTGGGAGTCTCCTGCTGAATATAGATAATGACGTTTTTGCCTCCGGTGGGTTGCGTCTGGATTATACGTTTCAAATTGATTCGCGATTTTACAATGTCAGTATAAGCATAGCCGAAAATAAAAGTGGAAATACAAATAATAAGGCTTGATGATTTGCTGTGTCAGCAAACTCCTGCTTCTCTTATCGTAAACCCAAAATGCAAACAGTTCCAGCCCAAACATTCCATTCCATCGTTTTTTCATGTATAATAGGAGCATTGTGAATTTAGGAGGATTTAATTATGTTAGCAGTCAGTAATGTGAGTCTTCGCTTCGGCGACCGCAAGCTATTCGAAGACGTCAATATACAATTCAATCCAGGCAATTGTTATGGATTAATTGGAGCGAATGGTGCGGGAAAATCAACTTTTATCAAAATCGTTTCAGGTGAACTTGAACCTCAAACAGGTAATGTCATCCTAGGTAAAGACGAGCGCTTAGCTGTATTGAAGCAAAACCACTTCGAATATGAAGAATTTGAAGTAATGGAAACGGTTATCATGGGACATAAGCGTCTATATGAGGTTATGAAAGAAAAAGATGCCATCTATATGAAAGAAGATTTCTCAGATGAAGATGGTATGCGTGCAGCTGAATTAGAAGGCGAATTCGCTGAAATGAATGGATGGGAAGCAGAATCAGAAGCTTCTGTTCTTCTTCAAGGACTGGGCGTCTCTGAAAGTATGCACCATGTTAAAATGTCCGAATTAACTGGATCGGATAAAGTTAAAGTATTGCTAGCCCAAGCTTTATTCGGCAAGCCGGATGTATTGCTTCTCGATGAGCCGACCAACCACTTGGACTTGAAAGCCATCCAATGGCTGGAAGAATTCTTGATCAATTTTGAAAATACTGTCGTTGTTGTTTCCCACGACCGTCATTTCCTGAATAAAGTCTGTACGCATATTGCGGATCTTGATTTCAGTAAAATTCAAATCTACGCTGGGAACTATGATTTCTGGTACGAATCCAGCCAACTTGCGTTAAAGCTTTCTCAAGAGCAGAATAAGAAAAAAGAAGAAAAAGTTAAAGAACTCCAAGCGTTCATTGCGCGTTTCAGTGCGAATGCTTCGAAGTCCAAACAAGCAACTTCCCGTAAAAAGACACTCGACAAAATCGAATTAGACGATATCAAACCATCGTCCCGCCGTTACCCTTTTGTGAACTTCACAATGGGCCGCGAAATCGGGAATGATGTATTATCGATCAAAGACGTTACGAAAACAGTAGATGGTAAAACCTTCTTGAAAGATGCTACGTTCACACTTGGCAAAGAAGATAAAGTCGTTTTACTAGGTAATCCGCTTGCTAAATCTGCATTGCTCGATTTGCTTGCAGAAGAAACTGAGCCGGATACAGGATCGATTAAATGGGGTGTTACAACGACACGTGCGTACTTCCCTATTGATAACTCGAAATACTTTGAAGGATCTGAGCAGACATTGGTCGAATGGCTGCGTCAATATTCTCCAGAAGATGAAACGGAAACTTTCCTGCGTGGATTCCTGGGCCGTATGCTCTTCTCGGGTGAAGAAGTAAAGAAAAAACCAAGTGTATTATCAGGTGGAGAAAAAGTACGTTGCATGCTCTCTAAAATGATGCTGACAAGTGCTAACGTTCTTTTACTTGATGAGCCGACCAACCACTTGGACTTGGAGTCGATCCAAGCATTGAACAATGGTTTAATTGCGTTTAAAGGCGCAATGGTCTTCACATCTCATGACCACCAGTTCATTCAGACAATCGCCAACCGTATTATCGAAATCAATGAAGATGGAACAATTTTCGATAAAATGATGTCGTATGATGAGTATTTGGAATGGAAAGGTCAAAAAGCATAATTGTTTCATGGCCGCTTTCTCTTTGAGAAAGCGGGCTTTTTAATTTTCATGAATAGTTGGTTTCATTGAGGGTATACCACAGAATAAAGGAGGTTTTTTACATGAAACGCAATTCAATCGTTCTTGTATTTGCGCTTCTGCTTGTAATGGCCGGTTGTTCTTCTAAGCCCGCTACATCATTGGATGGCAGTGGCAGCACAAATGATAAGCCGACTAAGGATGAACAAACAAATGAGAGCCAAACAGATCATCAGGATGCAGAAAAAACAGAAGTGCAATTACTCGACTATTTTCTTCCTGATGGATCAAGTGCCCATTATAAAGGTGAAGGAAATGAGTTTGCTGAATTGGATATCACAGTGAATTCCCCTATTGAGGATTATATTGTAATCCATGAAAATAACGGTGGGTCTTTCATTCAGAAAGTATACAAGCTTCAAGGAGATGAAATCCAGGTTCTTCAGGAAGAGCCGGTCGAATTGAATGCCGACGTTCCTTCTAAAGAAGAGTTGGAGGCATTGCAGCCGATCCGCGTCTATTTAAAGGGACCGATCGAAAAAGGCACAACGTTTGATGATTGGACTATTGTAAAAATGGATGCTTCTGTAGAAACACCTTATCAGCAATTTGAGGATGCGATCGTCATCGAAAAAGAGGATAAAGACATTATCAATCGCATCTATTTAGTGAAAGGATTCGGCGAAGTAAAACGAGAGTCGATCATGACATCAGAAGAAGATTTTGTAGTAACTTCTCTGCTGGAAACAGTAACACAACCTGAATGATTTATCCCACATAAAAAGGCGCCTCTATAGGCGCCTTTCTGCAAGTGGATTATAATTTCACAACGTTAGCTGCTTGTAAACCACGGTTTCCTTCGACAACTTCAAATTCAACTTGTTGACCTTCGTCAAGTGACTTGAATCCGTCGCCTTGGATTGCTGAGAAGTGTACGAAAATATCGTCTTCTCCATCAACTTCGATAAAACCAAAGCCTTTTTCAGAATTGAACCACTTTACTGTACCTTGTTTCATTCGATAACCTCCAAAAATGTATAAGTACTTGTTAATACATGAACTTTCGCATAAAAAAATTCACATATTACAAAAGGTGCCGACGTCGCCGATCCCTTTTGTAATAGGTGAATCAATTAGCATACGATCGTTCGATTAATTTACTTAGAGCAAGTATATCATAATTGGATGGATTGTCAATAAAAAGCATACCGAACTTACAGAATCTTTTTACGATATATCTGGCTGATCATTCACCAATACAATAAGTCCATGATAAATTTGCAAATCGCCTTCACAGCCGTCGCAATAATGCTTTTCAGATGGCGACCAAAATGCATGAAAACAGCCTTTGCGTGTCTCATAGTGCTCGTAACGCGTTTTCATATCGATAACCATAGCACTCACATATTCTTGCATTTCAATTTTATTTGGAAATGTTTTCGCAGAGATTGTAAAGTCTCTCCACTCTTCAAACATCCACCATGGTTCAAAATCAGCTTTCATATAGACCACTTCATACATTAGTATGCACCCCTTTATCCGCTCTATGCATGAATGACACTTATTCTAGCAAATCTATTCCCTATAGCAAAGTAAAAAGATTGGCGCGACGAAATATATGAGTTTTTATCCGATTTCAGCTATAATTAGGATAGGATGGATTATGGTCAACATCCCCATTGGGCCGAATGAAACTTTTTCGTTGTTAATCCGTAAGTAATGTATATAGAATGGAAGGTGGCCTGACAAATTATGAATAAAATAAAAAACTTTTTTACGCGACACGCAATTATGGCTCCTGCTAGTTTCCTGACTTGGTTCACTCTGATCGGAGCTACGAGTCTGAATTTCTTTGTGAGTTCTGCGATTGGTATCGCGTTGTATGCAGGTGGAAATGTGGCCATCAAAGAAGTACAATTACGTTCCAACCTGAAACAACTTGGAATGACGCGTACTGAATATAAGCATATCGAACACCAACTCACCCAATCCAAGCAAAAATTGAAACGTTTGGCCAATATGTATGGACAAGTGCGTTCTATCCAAGCGTTTAGACAAGTATATGATATGTCTTCGATGGCTAGAAGGATCATTAAAATTGTTCAAACGAATCCACGTAAATTTTATCAGGTGGAGACGTTTTTCTACGCACATCTAGATTCTGCAGTAGAATTGACTTCTAAGTATGGCCTATTAGTTAACCAACCGCTAAAAGATAGAGAAATCAAAGTAGCTCTTCAGCATACACGGGAGACGTTATCTGATTTAAGTCAAGAGATGGAAAGAGATTTACGAAATGCAGTTGCGACAGATTTAGAGCAACTACAAATGGAAATTGATTTTGTTGATGTTACAATTAATAAAGATAAACCGTTGCTCGAATCGAAAGGAGAACATTCTAATGACAGATAAAAATGCACAAGAGGAAACCACAATTGATGACTTACTCGGCAATCCATTCGACATGGATGCCAGCCTATTACCGCAAGAAATGGAGACTACCCTTGCGGAAAGCGGCGCGTCTACTAAGCTCGTAGACCGCCTATCAAAAGAAGAACAAGACAAAGCGAAACAGTTGGCTTCGCAAATTCCCGTAGGCAATTACGAAGCAATTATTACGTATGGTGCCAATGCTCAAAACGAACTGTCGCGCTTTTCCCATAAAATGCTGGATCATGTACAAAGTAAAGATATAGGACCTGTTGGCGATGTGCTCAATGAACTGATGAATAAACTATCCGAAATCGACCCGGATGACTTATCGGAGAAAAAGAAATCTGGCCTAAGCCGCCTATTTGGTAAAGCAACACGCTCTGTTCAGGAAATGATGACGAGATATCAAAAATTAGGTACCCAGATTGATAAAATCGGGGTGCAATTGGAACATTCAAAACGCGGTTTAATGGAAGATGTGCGCATGCTTGATAATCTATATGAGCAGAACAAGACTTATTTCCAAGCACTTAACGTCTACATTGCGGCCGCAGAACTGAAAGTCGAGGAAATCAACAATACGATTATTCCTGAATTGCACAGAAAAGCAGAGCTTGCGGATGATCAAATGATGGTTCAAGAAGTCAATGATATGGCACAGTTTGTCGATCGCCTGGAGAAACGTCTCTACGACCTGCAACTGTCACGACAAATTACGATTCAAAGTGCTCCGCAAATCCGGATGATTCAGCAAACCAATCAGACGTTGGCAGAAAAGATCCAAGCATCCATTATGACGGCGATTCCATTATGGAAAAACCAAATTGCAATCGCATTGACATTGAATCGTCAGCAAAAAGCTGTAGAATCTCAAAAGCTTGTAACAAAGACTACGAATGATCTGTTACTGCGTAATTCGGAGATGCTGAAAACGAACAGTATTGAAACGGCCAAAGAGAATGAAAAAGGCATAATTGAAATCGATACTCTGAAAAAGACACAAGAGAACTTAATCCAAACGATTGAAGAAACACTTGTCATCCAAGCTGATGGCCGAGCGAAACGTAAAGCCGCGGAACACGAGATCGCGCGTATGGAAGAAGATCTTAAAACTCGTTTGCTTTCTGTATATGAAGAATCAAAAAACCGTCCTTCGTAAAGTGCGAAGTTCGGTTGAAAGGAACTAGTACTATAAGTATTATTCTAATTAGTATGCAGTTCACTAGTAAAACGACAAAACACATAGCAAATAAAAACGCTCAGATTTGATTCTGAGCGTTTTTGCAGTTCAATAGTTTACAGACGTTGGGAGTTGTTTGTCCGATAATCGTGCCTTTTAATTGAACTATGAATTTAACCTGACTAACGGGTTACAGCCTGGCAGCCGTTGAATTCCGTTGCAGGCGGACGCGTTCCGCAGGGCGGGCGTTGAACCACACTGCTCGCTTCGCTCACCTAGGTGTTTCACCTGTCCCGCTAATCCTGCCGGAGTCGCCGCCTTCCACTCCAATCAATTAAGGAGGTCTGTTTGAAATTTTTATTCCGCAATTGCGCCCGTTACCTGAGTAAATCCAATGTTAAAACCACAAAAATAATATTCAAAATTATAATTTCATTTCTTTGTAAACTGCAATAGGTTCTACTGAAATGTCCGGATAAGCAACCGTTGAAAACATATCGTTTATTTTGCTAAACTCTTTTACAATTTCATTAATAAACGGACCTAAAGATTTAGCTTTGCTAATCCCTAGTGTATTAATTCCTTTTCCTAAATCCTTAACAAATGATTCTATATCTTCACTACTTCTTCCTGGGATATTCGTTATTTGACAAATCAATAGGAAATAGGTGGATACTTTATCAGAGAAGAAATAGTCAACCTTAGACAAAAAGAAAGCCACTCTGCGCCGTAAGAAGCAAAAGGGTGGTTCTTGAGATAAAAAGGAATTTTAAATTGACAACCACTCACCTGGATGGCTAAGATTGCGGGAGAGTTCAAGATCTTCTATCTTTTACTATCTGCCCCCATTCTAACGTAAAAAGTATGCATGATTCAAGGAAGGGTTTCTAATCTTGAGTCATAGAGGAGAATGGTTACTTTTTTCTATTGATGAATAGTGCAATCATCCCTTAAAAAAGGAATTGAAATTTGTTTAATGAACTGGCTATTTAGTGTTGCAAGTATGAAACTCGTAATGAATTTAATCCGTCTTATATTACAAAGATTTCGAGAAGGGGTTCGATAGGAACAACTTTAATCAAAATCTAAAATGGAATGGGTGATTTTATGGGGTTCTGGTACTTACTTTTACTTCTGACAGGTGTTGTCGTTTTTATTGTGGGGTTAGTTAAAATAAAGACAGCTGGAGGAATTAAAGCGTTTGTTCCACTAGTTACAGGAGGACTATTTGTAATCTTATCCGTTTTCTTATTAACGCCTAATAGCTCAGAAATTATTACAGACCTTTTAAATTTGCAATAGTAAATAGCTTTTCAAAGCGAATGGTCGCGATCGTGGAAAAAACATTATGGATACCTTCTATTCGTAAAATAGTATAAAAAAAACGCTCAGAAATCTGAGCGTTTTTTCATGTCAATCGAACTTGTTACCTCATAAGGACATTTTTGCAGTTAGATCTGTTCGTTTGCAAAGTACGTTTTGTAATAGCCGCCGACTTTTCCAGAATTGTCGACGATGAATAAAAATTCATCTGTTTCATTTTTTACTTCGTACGTATTCCCTGCTGTCAACATATGATTGACGACATATTTTTCCGCGTCGGTGTGTGTGCACGTGACAGTTTTCAAAGTAGGTGCCTCTAACCAGTTCAGATAAGACATAGTTTCATCTCCCCTCTCATATTTCATAAAGGAAAGCGACCCGCGAATTGAAACGCGGGTCGCTTTATTTTGAATCAGACGATCAAGAACCTAGTAGAAGGTCTTCAGGGTTTTCAAGCAACTCTTTAACCATCTTCAAGAATCCAACTGAATCCTTTCCATCAATTACACGGTGGTCGTAAGAAAGTGCTACATACATCATTGGACGGATTTCGATGTTGTCGCCAACAGCTACTGGACGTTTTTGGATAGTATGCATACCTAGGATACCTACTTGTGTACCGTTTAGGATTGGAGTAGATAGTAATGAACCGAATACTCCACCATTCGTAATTGTGAATGAACCGCCTGTCATATCGGCAATTGTCAATTTATTGTCGCGTGCTTTTTTCGCAAGCTCTCCGATAGAAGCTTCAATTTCAGCAAAGTTTTTACGGTCTGCGTCCACAACGTTTGGTACAACCAATCCGCCTTCAGTGGAAACTGCGATACCGATATCAAAATAGTTTTTCAATAAAATTTCATCGCCATCAATTTCCGCGTTGACATAAGGATACTTCTTCAATGCCGCAACGACTGCTTTCGTGAAGAATGACATGAAGCCAAGGCGCACATCGTTTTGCTCGAAGAACTGATCTTTCTTGCGTGAACGAAGAGCCATCACGTTTGTCATATCAATTTCGTTGAACGTAGTAAGCATTGCAGTCGATTGCTTCACTTCAAGAAGACGCTTTGCAATCGTTTGACGGCGGCGAGTCATTTTTTCGCGTGTGATGCGGCCGTCATCTTTAGCTTCAGTTACAGCCGGTTTAGCTTGTGGCTGTGCTTTAGGAGCGTTTGTATGAGCGGATACGTCTTGTGCACGTACGCGACCCATTGGATCTACAGGTGAAACCGCTGCTAGATCGATTCCTTTTTCACGTGCCATCTTACGTGCTGCCGGGCTTGCAATTGTACGGTCTGTAGAAGTTGCTTGCTCAACTGCAGCTTCTTGTTTTGGAGCTGGAGCTGCTGCCGGAGCCGCTGCTTCTGTTGCTTGTGGAGCTTGCTGTGCCGGTGCACCTGAACCTTCGCCTACAATCGCGATTACTTGGCCAACCTCAACTGTGTCGCCTTCCGCAGCCAGTAGTTCAGATACCACACCTGCTTCTTCTGAAATGACTTCGACGTTCACTTTGTCTGTTTCCAATTCAACGATGAATTCACCTTTATCTACGTTTTCACCGGGTTGTTTCAACCATTTTGCAATTGTGCCTTCTGTAATCGATTCTGCTAGTTCAGGTACTATGATCTCTGCCACAATAAATTCCTCCTCGTAGGTGTACCGTTTTCACGGATAGCTACTTTTGTATAAGTAGTTTTTGACTGTTTTTGAAAAGCTTCCTTATTTGTTATATCACTTTTTTAATGCTTCTTCAATAATTCGATTTTGTTCAACTTTATGAGAAGCTCCGTCGCCTTCTGACGGGCTGGAACGGTGAATACGACCAACATATGAAATGTCCTTGCCATCTGCCAACTCTTCCAAGTATGGATATGCAAACGACCAAGTACCCATATTTTTAGGTTCTTCTTGTACCCATACCAAGTCTTTCACTTTCGGGAAGCGAGCAAGGATTTCTTTGATTTTGTCGGATGGGAATGGGTAGAGTTGCTCTACGCGAATGACGTGCAAGTAGTCAAATCCTTCGCCATCTTTAATTTTCTCTGCAAGATCGATTGCTACCTTACCGCTTGCAAATAAAATTTTCTTAACTTTTTCAGGCTTCGTACCCGTACCCGGCTGTTCAAGCACTGTTTTAAAGTGACCTTCCACTAAGTCATTGACGTCTGCCCCAACTAGTGGATGACGCAATAACGACTTAGGCGTCGCAATAACTAACGGACGCTCTGCTTCACTTCCAAGAATCTTCGATTGACGACGCAATACGTGGAAGTAATTAGCTGCACTTGAGATGTTCGCAACTGTCCAGTTATTTTCTGCACACAGTTGTAAATATCTTTCGATACGAGCGCTGGAGTGCTCAGGTCCTTGTCCTTCGAATGCGTGTGGCAATAACAAGACAAGTCCTGATTGCTGACCCCACTTGGAGAAGCTGGAAGATACGAACTGATCAAACATAACTTGTGCCATGTTCGAGAAGTCACCGTATTGTGCTTCCCAGATGGACATCGTTTTGTCTTCTTCCAAGTTGTAGCCGAATTCATAACCGACGATTCCCGCTTCCGTTAATGGGCTGTTGTATGCTACGAACGAAGCGTTGGAGCCACCAATATGATGCAACGGAACGAATTCTTCACCTGTTTTTTCATCATGGAGAACTAGGTGACGTTGAGCAAATGTACCGCGCTGGATATCTTGACCAGACATACGGATTGGTTTGCCGTCCTGTAAAATAGAACCGAATGCGAGTTGCTCAGCGTGCGCCCAGTCGATTTTACCTTTTCCGTTAAACGGTTCTTCACGTCTTTTAAGGATTTTATCCAGTTTGCTAAATACCGTGAATTCAGATGGATAAGTCAATAGATCTTCATTCATTTTACGAAGACGATCTTCTGCAACACCTGTTTCAAGATCACGCGGTAGTCCAGCAAGTACCCCTTCTGGTGTGGCATTCGAAATTTTTGGAGCGTCTGCAGAATCTTCCTTCACACGGTCGTAAGCTTCTTGCATAGACGCGATGACGGATCGGTCCATCTGCTGCACTTCTTCGTCTGTCATGATTTTCTGTTCCACCAGACGCTGTCCGTAGATTTGGCGAACTGTTGGATGCTTATGAATCTCATGATACATCACTGGGTTTGTTACAAGCGGCTCGTCCATTTCATTGTGTCCGTAACGGCGGTAACCGATCAGGTCAATTAGGACGTCTTTACCGAACTTTTGACGGTATTCAAATGCTAACTTCGCTACAGCAAGAACTTCTTCCGGATGGTCTGCATTCACGTGGAATATAGGTACCTCAAAGCCTTTTGCTGGATCGGACGCATAATGCGTAGAACGAGAATCATAGTATTCAGTCGTAAAGCCAATAGTATTATTGGCGATTACATGAATAGATCCGCCTGTTCTGAAGCCGCGTACACGACTGTAGTTGAATGATTCAGGTACAATACCTTGTCCTGGGAATGCTGCGTCACCGTGTACAAGTACCGCATACGCTGCATTTGTATCTTGTTTTGGAATCCCTGGCTGATCTGTGTTCTCCTGTGCAGCCCGAGTTTGTCCTGTAATAACTGGATTCACAACTTCTAAATGTGAAGGGTTATAGGCTAAGAAACGGTTTAGACCGGATTCACCTTTGTAAAGAGCACCCATATGGTATTTTACGTCGCCAAACCAACCGCGCGTAACTTCCAATGAGCCGTCTTTTGGTAAGAATGGGGATGCCGGTACGCCTGCAAATTCTGCAAACATCATTTCATATGGTTTATTTAGATTATGTGTCAACACGTTCAAACGTCCGCGGTGAGCCATGCCAATCAACATTTTTTGTACTTTCGCTTCTTCAGAACGGCGAACCAATTCATCGATCAATACGACAAGAGTGTCCACTCCTTCTATAGAGAAGCGCTTGGCTCCGACGAATGTACGGTGAATAAATTTCTCGAAACCTTCAATTTTCGTCAAGCGTTCGAGAAGTTCCTTTTTCTCATCGCCTTGCAAGCTTGACTGCACGTCGCCGTTTTCAATTTTAGTTTGAATCCAGTTACGCTCAGTTTCGTCGATTAAGTGTGAAAACTCATATGCGATGGAACCTGTATATAAAGATTTCAGGTAATTCATTGCATCCAATCCGTTTTCCACTGTTGGTGGAACATTTTTCAAGAACAAAGATGCTGGCAATCCGACCAGATCGCTGTCTGTCAATCCGTGATATGACAATTCTAGACGTGATGTATCCTTTGGTCGATCGTTTAATGGATAAATGTCTGCTGCAAGATGCCCATACGAGCGAATGGCTTCTAGTAAAGAATAGACGGCAAGTACTTTGCGCAGATCTGTTTGTGAACCTTGCGCTACAACTGCTACTTCGCCGGACTCATCGATCTGAGGCGCACCAAAATTCCTGAATAGCTCTGCTAACTCAGGATCAACTGCATCTGGATCTGTTTTAAACAGATCATACATTTCCATTACATACCCAAGGTTTGGACCCGAAAAAGCAGAGTACGGGGAACGATGGGAATCCACAATGTTCGACATGTAATATTACCTCCACATTTGCCTATTGGCTTGTTGTGATTATTTTATATACTTCCATACAATAATAGCACGCAAATCTTAGAACTGAAAGGGATTAATACAAAGTTGTGAACTTTTCTATAAAGGACACGAAAAAAACATGAAAATCGCGACAAAGTCTTTGACAAAGGTGTATTGCTATTGTTTTTTATTTCTGAAAAGACAAAATCATTTCAGCCATTTTCTCAGGGGTTTTTGGTTCTGTCGTTTTTTCAATATTCGACAGCAGTCGAGTTTTTTCTTGCTCCAGATATTTGAAGAGTTCATCCATCGGCTGATCTGCAAGATGTTCTTCCTCTACTTTAAGCGCTAATCCTTTTGATTCGAAATAAGATGCATTCAGTAGTTGATCTCCCCTACTTTTGGATGCAGCGAGCGGAACGAGTAGCATAGGTTTATGGATAGCGAGCAGCTCGAAAATTGCATTGGAGCCGGCGCGTGAGATCGCGTAATCGGAAGCCGCCAACAAATGAGGCAATTCCCCTGTTACATACTCAAATTGAACGTAGCCTGCTAAGTCGTTTAACTCATGAACTGCATTTCCTTTCCCGCATAAATGAATGATCTGATACTTCTTCAATAGTTGAGGCAATTCACCGCGTATCGCTTCATTCAATACGGCTGAGCCTTGGCTTCCGCCCATGACGATGAATATTGGACGGTCGGATTTTAACCCCGCTATGTGCAAACCTTCTTCTTTGCTGCCGTTAAAAAGTTCAGGACGGATAATAGGACCCGTGCAAGTAGATTTTCCAGCCGGCACATATTGCAAAGTTTGCTCAAACACGGTGAAAATCTGCGAAGAAAACGGCAATGCGAGTTTATTTGCTAATCCTGGCGTGACATCGGATTCGTGGACTACAACGGGCACATTGGCCAGCTTAGCCGCCATCACAACAGGAACCGAAACGAACCCACCTTTAGAGAAAATGATTTCTGGCTTGAGCTTTCTTATAATAGACAATGCCTGAAAGGTACCTGCTCCCACGCGAAATGGATCGGTAAAGTTTTTCATGGAAAAATAACGCCGCAACTTCCCACTTTGTATAGAGTGATAGACCACTTCAGGATGTCCATCACCGATTAACTCTCTTTCTATCCCTTCATGTGAACCAATGTAGTGCACACTATATCCTTTACCCAATAAAACCGGGATTAAAGCTTGATTGACGGATACATGCCCAGCCGTACCGCCACCTGTTAATACAATTACCGGTCGCTTCATTCTTCCCATCCTTCCTTGTAAATCTTATGTAATGTAATTTTCGCTTTGTTTTTCATGATACAATAGCCATTGAAAAATAATTATAGAGGAAATGAAAACTATGTCTATTGCTGAGAACACATTAAAACAGAAAAGCTCGTTATTCATTAAAATCATGCTGCCGATTTTAATTACTCAAGTTGCACTCTACTTGATGTCTTTCTTCGATATCCTGATGACCGGACGCTATGATACCTATCATTTAGCAGGCGTCACGATCGGTTCTTCTTTCTGGATTCCTGTTTACACAGGGCTATCTGGTATCTTGATGGGTCTTACCCCTATTATTGCACAGCAAATCGGCTCGAAGAATAAAAGTGCGATCCGGCCTACTGTCCAGCAAGCATTATACGTTTCCCTCACTCTTTCGGCAATCATTTTTGTATTGATCAAGTGGGGAATCTTGCCTGCGATCACCAAAATGCCGCTCGATGATCTAGTTGTGGAAGTTGCTACGAATTACTTGACCGGTATGAGTGTCGGCTTGGTACCGCTGATGGCCTATACCGTGTTGCGTTCTTTTTTCGATGCCTTAGGTGCAACTCGAGTGTCCATGTTCATTATTTTATTATCTGCTCCGATTAATATTGTCTTAAACTACTTATTGATTTTCGGGAATTTTGGTTTTCCTGAATTAGGCGGCGCAGGTGCGGGCTATGCTTCTGGAATTACATATTGGTTAGTATTCTTCATAGCCACGTTAATCGCTTGGTCATCTAAGCACTTTAAAGAATTTGCTCTGTTCCAAGAATGGCAACCTGTATCGTTTACGAAGTGGAAAGAGATATTATTGGTCGGTGTGCCGATTGGACTTTCGATTTTCGTGGAAACGAGTATTTTCTCAGTTGTAACGTTACTCATGAGCGGCTATACTGCCCAGGTGATTTCTGCGCACCAGATCGCTTTGAATTTTACTTCTTTACTTTATATGGTGCCGCTAAGCGTATCGATGGGTACGACGATTTTGGTTGGTCAATCAATTGGCGGCAATCGGCCAAAAGATGCCCGGGAGTTTACGTATCTCGGAATTGGATTTGCTGTATTGTTCAGTTTCCTATCCATATTCATCTTACTGACGTTCCGTGAAGCCATCGCTTCTATGTATACGCCGGATCCAGCAATTATTACACTCGCCATTCACTTTTTTGTCTATGCTGCGTTCTTCCAACTGTCCGATGCAGTGCAAGCACCTATTCAAGGCGCTCTGCGAGGGTATAAAGACGTAACGATGACGTTTTTGGTTGGTGTCATTTCATTTTGGGTGATTGGTTTGCCGGTAGGGTACGTTTTGGCTGGTTATACGAGTTTAGGGGCGTATGGCTATTGGGTCGGACTCATCACAGGATTGACAGTTGGTGCCGTCATTCTTTCTTTTCGCTTACGTTATATCCAAAAAAGACAAAGCCAGCAGTGATATTCTGCTGGCCTTTTTATTCTAGAATGCCTAAATCACGGAATGTCAGCTCTGCTTCTACCGTAATCGGCAGCTCAGAAAAAGTGTCCTGCCATTTTCCACGCTTCCAAAGCTCAGGATGAAATGCTCGCACTTTACGACCGAGACCGATCATATCGCTTTTTGCTTCCTGCATTTTGCCGACCACATCATTGAAGTCTTTCGTTAACTTTTCCGATAGTTGTTTCTCCACTGCTTGTGTATTGTGGTGATACTCAGGAAATGCCTCCATGGTCGCTTTCAGTTTCATGCGGATTATTATACGATCGTTCAAAATATCCCAACTATCTTTTACTTTCAAAACGTTAAATGTCAGTTCGTTTTCTTTTTCATCATTCTCTAGTTTGTAGCTGATGCGAGTGAATTTTCCTTTCTCCCCACTTAAGAGCGTAGCGAGCATTGCTTCTCTACTCTGTAGAACATGACCTGTAAAATCCCTCCCCGAAAACAGTCCCACGCCTACCAATTGAGGTAGCCCTTCTTCATCTATTCTTAGATAAGGCAATGCGAGGTCTTGTGTGTTATCAAATAACAAGGTACCTGCACGCTGCAGGTTTGCAGGGGGGAAATATGTGTAAATCTTTCCGGTTAATAAGAGTTCTGTATAGTAATTGGATACTTCTCCTTGTAAATCACCAGGAGGATTAAAATAAGTTTGAATATCGCCTTCTACTAAAGCCATGTAACTTTGCAGACGGTTTCTGGGCGCTCTATAGACGTTATCTAAATACTGATATAAATCATCTCGAGCCATCTCTTCAGAGACAAGAAGAACTTCCATTTTAGATAAATTCAGTACTTCCTTCGTACTGTAATTGGCGTTGATTTGAGCCTCCTTCATGGAATTCCCTTTCCCTTTGGATGTTGAAAACGTAATCTGATTACCGTCAAAAACTGGAAAAGCAAAGGTCATGTGAACATCGTCATCGCCTCCTTCCATTCCCGCCAGCGGAACGATGGTCACATCTTTAAATAAAAGCTCATCCCAGCAACCGCTGAGCAGTAGAGAGGACAGTATTAAGACGAGGAGTCTTTTATCCATTTATTCAGTCCTTTCTTTAAAAGAATGAGAATGATCGGCAAGACGATACCTATTGCTAAGTGGAGATAATTCACTATTTCCCGAATCCATTCATTTCTTTCCTTTGAAACGAAAAAACCAATGACTGCCAATAAAAATAGGTGGATAACTATATTTTGCCGTCTTCGTTTGCTCTCATTGTCGGCTGGCCAAATCATCACAACGAAGAAAATGTATAAAATGACGGTGACAATACTCCATATGATCCATGCAATCATGTAAAACAAGTCCGCCCGTTCAATGAAAGACAATGTTAGAGATTTCATCATGTACAAAGTGGGCTGTGGGATGGTCTTGATTTCCTCTATCCCAAAGAATAATTGGTTGATCAGGATAGCTGCCAAATAAAAAAGCGTCCAACACAGTTGATAGGAGAATAACGGCCAGCCCGCCAATGATCTTACTTCTTTAACAGAGGGTCGTAAAAATAAATAAAACTCCAAGCCAATCATCGGTGCTGTCGCGACTAAAAACGCTCTTGCCATTTTCACCACATTAAAATCTATTTGGGGAGCCATCCTGTACCAATCCAAATGAGGGATGGCTAATAGCCAAGTGGATACGATAAAAATGACTACAGGAATTGCGATCGTCCAAATGTTTAATACAGCAGTTACCTTTCCGTAGTTCGCATAATACGAAACAAAAAGAATGATAGCCGATGTCACAATAATTGGGGTGTTTGGTAATGTCCATAACGTCAATAAATAGACGATAAAACTGAGTCCGCTAATGATGACGAACAACCAATAAATTTTGAATATCCATTGGATGAAGGTGGGTACGCGCAACCCATGATAAGTCTTTTCAAAGAGTAGAAACAGCAAGTACTGTATGAGAGCGATCACTAAAAAAACCAACCAGCTATTTTGTTTTGCATCTTGAATTAAGTAATGCTGAAACGACATAAAGACGCCGCCTGTCTGTATGAAAAACAATATACAGAAGAATTGAGTTTTGGATAGTTCAAACATCATCATTTCCTACCTCTCCGAAAAAACGAAAATGTCTTTTGCTGTGGATGATGACGGAAAAAAGGCAGCCTTAAAAAAACAACCCATAGACGAGACGCATCAAATGGTATTAATGGAGAAAAATAAGGCTGCTTTAATGATGAAAGATTAAGTAGATGGATATACAAAAGCAATGCCATGATACACATTCCGAAAAAGCCAAATAACGTGGCCATAATCATAAAAGGAAAACGAATAATTCGGATACTCATATTCATTTCTGGTGAAGGAATGACGTAACTCGAAATAGCTGTAATGGCTACCACAACAATCATGACATTCGATACAAGTCCTGCGTTTACGACCGCGTCTCCTATTACCAATCCACCCACGATCCCAATTGTCGGACCGATAGGAGTGGGCAATCGAAGACTGGCTTCCCGAATCAGTTCAATGAAGAGTTCTAAAAATAACGCTTCGAAAATAGGTCGGTATGGGAGATCATTTACCGTAAGCTTTACTTGTTGACTAATATCATTCGGTAAAATTTCAAAATGATAACTCACTACGGCTATATAGAATGCTGGCAGTAAAACAGCCATTACCAAGCCGCCTAAACGCAATAGTCTATAAAACGTACCGACAATAGGGCGGGCATTGTAATCATCGGGGGATTGGAAAAACGAAAAAAACGTGACCGGCCCAATTAATACGGTAGGTGAATGATCGATTAAAAAAGCAATTTTACCTTCCAATAAATTTTCCACTACTCGATCCGGTCGTTCTGTATTTAATAGCTGAGGAAACGGAGAGTATACCGTGTCTTCAAGATAGTCTTCCATTTGTCCAGAGCCCAATGCATATTCGCCTGGGATATTCTTAAGTCGGTTTGCCGCCTCAAGAACCACATCCGGGTCTGCAAGAGAATCAATATAAATGTATGTTGCGTTAGAATTATTTTCTTTACCCATCTTGACCGTACGAATTACTAAATCAGGGATGGCAAGCCTTTTTCGAATCATGTATAGGTTTTGCTCCAAAGACTCTACAAAACCTTCGTGTGAGCCGCGGACGGTTGTTTCTCCAATTGGTTCATCGGGAGAACGGGCTGTGAAGTGTTGGGTTGATAATTGTATTTGAATGTTCATCTCAGGGAAGATCAGTAGGGTCATGCCTGAACAAATGCTTTCGATTAACTGCTCTTGATTGAAAGCCTGAACGGTTGAAATAGCTGTCGTGCCCCAGTTTTTCAACGCTTGTTCAGAGCGCGAACGCATCAACTCAATTTGTTTAGCCGTTTCAACAGTATCTACTAGGGTTGTGAAATAACAAACGAAACCTTTCCCTATCGTCCATTGTACTTCCTGGATAACTAAATCAGATGATCCATAAAACAAGTCTTCCAAAAAATATTTATCTATCGTTGATGCGGGGTTCTTCATGAAACTCACCTCTATGCAAGTCAGTATGCATAAAATTCATCTTTTATATGCAAAAAGGACGATGGAATATTCTCCATCGTCCTACCGCTTATTTTTGAATGAATTGTTGTGTCCAGTAATTTCCGTTCGCATCATAACCGATTCCAATATGAGTAAACTCAGGTGTCAAGATATTTTGTCTGTGACCTGCAGAGTTCATCCAAGCTGTTACGACTTCTTGTGCGTTCCGTTGACCTTGTGCAATATTCTCAGCTGCCTTACGGTATGTAATGCCATTCATCTTCATTTGATCAAATGGAGAGCCATATGTAGGGCTTGTGTGTGAGAAATAATTGTTTTTGGCCATGTCTGCTGATTTTTGTTTAGCAGACTTCTGAAGAGTTGCGTCAAATTGCAATGGTTTCAGACCTGCTTTTGCTCGTTCAGCATTTGTTAGATCTAGTACTGCTTGTTCTTCAGCAGACACATTTGCAGACGGCTGTTGTTGTTCTGGCTTTTCAGCTGTTGGTGGTGTGCTCGGCTGCTGTGGTGTTTCAGCCGGTGTGCTTGGCTGTTGTGGTGTTTCTACTGGTTGACTCGGTTGTTCCGGCTTCTCTACTGGTTTACTAGGCTGCTCTGGCTTTTCAACTGGTTTGCTCGGTTGTTCCGGTTTCTCTACTGGTTTACTAGGCTGCTCTGGCTTTTCCACTGGTTTGCTCGGCTGTTCTGGTTTCTCTACTGGTTTACTAGGCTGCTCTGGCTTTTCTACCGGATTCTTAAGCTCGTTGTTCAAGATGCTATAATACTTATCCCAGAAATTAGAGAATATCCCCTTATCTTGTCCTTGAAGTATATTCCACGTGTACGTTTGGCTGATGTGGACAGTTTTGATCGTGCTTGCCTCCGCTGAATGGTTAGGCAATAAAATAGCTGAGCTTAATAAGATGATTGTCAATGGTTTTTTCATCTTCATACCTCCTCTTCTACGAAACTTATCATAACGTTTTAGAAAAGAAGAAAATATGACGGAAATTGCCAACTCGCCCAATACAATCTACAAACCTATGAGACAAGAGCCTCAGCTTCCTTATAATTGGCAGATATGCCCTTCCATGAAGACTATTGGCAGCGAAAAGCTATTGACAACTACTTTTCAGGCGGATATTCGATGCTTGAAAGCTGCTCACCTATGAGGACAAGTTTTGAAGGAATTTGCATATATTCAGGTATCCAATTGACCATTCCATACGCATATTGGAACAAGTGTGAGTACCTGGAGCCTTCTAATTGGATATAGCCCTTCATCCGATATACGGTGTCTGGCAAGGAACGCACCCAATCTTCAAAATGCTCTTGATTAATCGGTTTCTCAAAAGACAGTACCTTCGAAGCGAGTGGAAGGCCGCTGCCTGTACTGACGGCATGTTTCGGAGCAGAGGCGGCATCCACCATCTTCTCGATATAGCTAAAATCGATTTTCGCATTCGTTGTTTGTACGAGAGGAGCAAAGCTATTGAATTGTGTCACTTGCATCGTTACAGATGTCAATTGATCCGCTGTTAGTAAATCTGCTTTATTCAGCAGCATGAAATGAGCATGTCGGACCTGTTCCAAGAATAATGCGAGCATACGCGGAGAAAGCTTATCACGATCCAGCCAGCGCATGGCGTCTACAACCGTGATAATACCTTTCACATCTAATTGGTCGGCGAATAAGGGTGAATAGACGGCATCTAACGACTCTACCGGATGGGCAGCGCCTGTCGTCTCAATGAACAGCACGTCAACGTTTGGATAGTCAGTCAATAGACTTTGCAGTTGGGCTTCCGTCGATTCAGCACCTGTACAGCAAATACAGCCATTCAGCAACTCTTTTAACGGCACTTCCTCTTTCTCTTCAACGATTTGACTGTCTATATTCAATTCGCCGAATTCATTCATCAGAACAGCGGGCTGCCTCCCTTGTTTGTTTACTTGGTCAATCAATTGAACAAGCAAGGAAGTTTTTCCACTGCCAAGAAATCCACTCAATAAATATACATCGATCATAAACCTCTATCCCTTCTATAGAAGAAACGCATCCAAACAAGGCTGGACGCGTTTTCTTGTCCGTATTAAACGGATTATGATTTTACTTTCTTCAGGACGACTTCTTTTGCCTTTTGCAATTGAGGATCGTCTTCTTTCATCTTATCCCGCAATTTTTGCATTAAACCAATCGTCGAATCGCCAGTCAGTATGCCTGTTTGTTCGAGTGAAAGGTCTTTTTGCAATGATTTAACGGCCTGTGCAGTGTTTGCGTCATACAACCCGTCCGTTTCCCCAGGATGGTATCCTACTACTTCAAGCATTTCTTCAGCAGCTTGAACCGCAGGAGATACCATGCCTTCCTTCATTTCTTCAGAGGCATCTAGGAACGGAAGTGATGCATAAGGAGGGTATGGCACTTTAACATCAGGCTCAATCCCTTTTTTATGAATCCAATTGCCGTCCGGCGTCAACCATTTGGCTGTCGTCAACTTTAGATTGGAACCATCTTGCAGCTGTGTCGGTGTCTGCACAGTCCCTTTACCGAACGTCTTGATACCGACAATCGGAATATGAGCGGATTCTTTCAGCGCACCTGCTAAAATTTCAGATGCCGACGCACTTCCATCGTCTACGATCAATGCAACAGGCACGTTAATTTTCTGACCGTCTGACGCAGGGAAAATCTCTGCCGGCCGACCCTTTTCTTGTGTCTGGAATAAAGCTTTCCCTTCTTCTACAAATAGATCAGAAATATCGATAGCGGCACTCAACACACCACCTGGATTTTGACGTACGTCGATCAGGACACCTTTCATCCCTTTTTCCGTCATTTCATTTAAAGATTCCAGTAATTCTTGATACGTATTTTCAGAGAAGGACGTAATGTTAATATGTGCAATATTGTCATCCAGCATTTCGGCATATACCGTATGAACGGGGATGACATCTCGTACGATTTTCACCTCGAACGGCTCTGCGGCTGTCCCACGTCGGACCGATAATGTGACCGTTGACCCTTTTTCCCCGCGAATTAACAGTACAGCTTCCGAAGAGGACATACCTTGGATACTTTTTCCGTCTACCGAAAGGATGGTATCATTCGGCAATAGCCCGACTTTTTCTGCAGGCGAATTCTTAATAGGAGATACAATGCTGATATAGCCATTGGACTCTTGAATTTCTGCGCCGATTCCTTCAAAACTGGATGATATACTTTCATTCAGCTGCTTCGCTTCCTTTTCGTTCAAGTAGTCCGAATAAGGATCTCCTAACGCATCGACCATACCGTTGATTGCTCCGTCCAGTATGACTTGTTCGTCGACATCATCGAAATAACTTTGTTTCAGTTGATCATACGCATCGAAAAGCTTTTTAAATTCTTTTCGTTCACTTCCCACTTGTTGGGGTTTGACGACCTCTACGACTTTATCATCACCGACTGTTAATGCGAAGAATGTAACCGCTGCTGTCGCCAGTACAAGGGCAAAGATGAGCATGATCAGCGAAAACGGCTTAATCCGGATATACCGGCTAGGTTCGGGTTTCTTTTCCGGCTCTACCTCTCCGTTTTCTTTTGAATCGTTCTCGTTCATCGTCTTCCCTACTTTCTAAACTCCCATGAAAAGAACCGCTGTCTAGAGCGGTCTTTGTTCAAAGGTTCTTTATGTGCAGCCATTCCGCTGTTTAAAATACTGTGTATTATTCAGCGATTGCTGCTTCTAGTGCTACTTCGATCATGTCATTGAATGTTAATTGGCGTTCTTCAGGCGTAGTGATTTCGCCTGTAAGGATATGATCACTAACCGTAAGCACAGCAAGCGCTTGACGGCCAAAGCGAGCAGCTAGCGTGTAAAGTGCAGCAGCTTCCATTTCTACAGCCAATACACCATGACGTGCTAATTTTTCATGCTGTGCGTCTTCATTATAAAAGAAGTCTTCTGTGAAAACATTCCCCACTTGCAAATGAAGGCCTTTTTCTTTCCCTGCATGAAATGCTTTCAATAAAAGATCGAAATTTGCGATCGGAGCATAACGGATGGGACCGAACGTTGTATCGTTTAACGATGAGTTCGTTGTCGCAGCCTGTGCTAAAATCACATCGCGAACTTTTACGTCCTTTTGGATGGCACCGCATGTACCCACACGAATTAATTTCTGCACGTCAAACTCCTGCATTAACTCTGTTGCGTAAATAGAAATAGAAGGAACGCCCATACCTGTTCCCTGCACTGAAACGCGTTTTCCTTTGTATGTACCCGTATACCCGAACATGTTTCGTACTTCATTGTACTGAACAACATCTTCTAAAAACGTTTCCGCAATATACTTTGCACGCAGTGGATCTCCCGGAAGAAGAATCGTGTCGGCGATATCGCCTTTTTTCGCATTAATATGTATGCTCATGTCTTTTTCAGCCTCATTTCGCTATTTTAATTTTATCATACAGTGAATAAAGGCGAGATGCAATGAAGACCTCGCCATTTATCTGCTGCATACGTCTTGATAGATTGCGTACAGTTCATCAAAGGTAGTGGAGCTTAAATCGTGATCGGCTTGATCCTCGACATAACGTGACAACGTATCGAATTCCTCTTCATTTTTTGGAAAACTCGGATCACGAAACATCTTTTCTGCAAACATCGCCTTCACATCGTCTTTTCCACCGCCACGATACCTCAACGCAAAATGATAAAAGGATCGATCCATCACGTAAATAGCCCTTTATACTCTCCGTAGCCCTCTTTCTCCAAATCGGAGACAGGAACGAAACGCATAGCTGCAGAATTGATGCAATAGCGCAGTCCGCCTTGATCAGCTGGACCATCCGGGAAGACATGTCCCAAGTGAGAATCTGCCGTTTTGCTGCGGACCTCTGTACGGCGCATCCCATGAGTGGTATCAAAGTGCTCCGTCACTTCAGACGCTTCAATTGGCTTCGAAAAGCTTGGCCAACCACAGCCCGCATCGAATTTATCATGGGAACTGAACAACGGTTTGCCTGAAACGACATCCACGTATAGACCTTCTTCATAATGTGCATCAAATTCATTTTGGAAGGGCGGCTCTGTCCCGCTTTCCTGCGTTACATAATACTGCATATCCGTCAATCGGTTTCTCAAGTCCTCTTTCATGATGGATCCCCCCAATGCTTTTCAATAAACCCTGCTCGTCCTGATCCTACGGTGTAACTTTCATAATGCCCAGGGTTCTTTTCATAATATTGCTGATGATATTCCTCAGCTGGGTAAAATGGATGCGCCGGTAAAATGTCTGTGACAATTGGCAAGTCAAACTTCCCACTCGCCTGAAGCTCTGTTTTAGATTCTTCAGCCTCTTTTTGCTGTTCAGCTGAATGTGTATAGATTGCAGATTTATAGGACTCGCCACGGTCGTAAAATTGTCCGCCTGCATCAGTAGGATCAATCACTTGCCAGAAAATATTCAATAATTCGTTATACGAGATGATGTCATCATCAAATTCAATCTTCACTGCTTCGCGGTGTCCCGTCGTGTTCGAACAGACTTCTTCATACGTCGGATTGACTGTATGTCCTCCTGTATAGCCTGAAGTAACAGAATGTACGCCTTCGTATAGGTCGAACGGTTTGACCATGCACCAAAAACAACCACCTGCAAATGTTGCGTATTGTGTCGCCATCTATGTTGCCTCCTTAATTTTTCGGAATCAATACTTCCAATATAATCTCATCTTTAGCTAAATTCACTTCTTTTGCTTTCACTTTAACGTCACCGGAGATCGGCAAATCTTGCAAATCAATGAAAATTTCTTCTTCTTTCGGCCGAACGATCATCCATGGAGGGAATTCGACAGAGTTTTTCAATAGCTTTAATACAGTCGAAGGAGGAATATTCAAATCCCCTAATTCCATAGACGATTGCTTCAGGATTAAGTTTCCATCTTCCCGCACGATCGGGTCAAAGTGCATGGCAAGTGGCAACGTATAGGAAAACACGGTTAGTTCTGACGTCAGGAGTACATCATCACGCATTTCCAACTCAACAGGTAATGCGCCTTTGACCGCTTTCCGAATGTACGTATTCGCAATGCCTTCGAAATTTTCCTTCGTCGTATTTAATTCCAGCGAATATCCTGCCTTCGAGGAAGCGTTTGATTCAGGAAGAGGAGGTGAAGATGCGGTATTGCCGATTACTATGATCAGCCCGACGATCGATGCTGCGATTAATCCTGCAAGGCTGAAGAATGCTATTTTCCAATAATTCATTAGTTGCTCACTCCACTTCCAAATCAATTGCTGAACATTTCTTCATTTCATCCACAAATCGTTTTCCCATCAAATCATAGCCTTTACTGTTTGGATGGAAGAAGTCTGTATGATAAACCATATTTGTATTCGAATTAAATAAATCTTTAACAGGAATGAAACAAGCTGCTCCGTCTTTCCGTACTTGTTCTTCCAATGAAGCATTCCAATCATCGACAATCTCCTCAAATTCCTGCACTTCATCCGTAACGACAGAAAATGGATTGTATAGACCGGCTACAATGATCGGTGCATTTGGATTGAGCAAACGGATCAACTGAAATAACTCTTCCATTCTATTTTCAAATTTACCAAGTTCCTTATAAAAATCGGAAAGCTTCATTTTCATGAAATTCCCTTTGACTACTTTCATCAAATCATTGCCGCCAATTGTAAAAACGATATAGTCGGCTTGCACGATTGCTTCTTGCACGTCGGTATCTTCCAGCTGATCTAACAGCTGATCGCTTCTCTTTCCTCGCTTTGCTAAATTCACAGCATCTACTTCCATTATCCCTTTCCATTGTTCCATCTCTGTTGTTAAGCGTCCGAAATAACCGCCTTCTTTACGTTCATCCCCTACCCCTTGTGTCAATGAATCTCCTAAACCGAGTACGTTGACCCGCTTTGGAACAAAATATTCCGGTATTGAGAAAGGTTCGAAGAGAACTGGTTCTCTTTCTGGCAAAGCCGTTTCTTTTTGGCTAAATGGTGCTTGGCACCCGGATAAAAACAATGAGAAGACGAACAGGAATAAAACCATTCTTCTCATAAACTCTATCTTCCCCTTTGTTTTGATAGTGTTACTCTGTGTAAAACATAAAACCAATCGCGCCTTCGCCCGTGTGGGTACTGACAATTGGCGTTGTAAATGTAAGCTTTACTTGAATACCCATTTCTTCAATCGTTTTTTTCAAAGGTTCGGCCATCAATAGTCCATTCGCATGGGCGATGCCAACGCTACGAATTACTTTCCCCGCAGTCTCTTTTTTAAACTCATTCAATAAATATGTGACGACTTGTTTGTGACTGCGTACTTTCGCGACAGGGGTATAAACGCCATCTTTCAATGTAGCGATCGGTTTAATGTTCATTAATGATCCGAACATCGCTTTCCCCTTGCCGATCCGGCCGCCTTTTACTAGATTATCCAGTACGTCCACCACTACATATAGTGAAGAACGTTTACGAACGCTGTCAAGCCCGTTCACAATTTCTTGGACAGATTTCCCTTCTTCCACCATACGGCATGCTTCGAGTACTTGAAACGTTAGGGCATGTGAAATGTACATGGAATCAATGACCGTAACGTCTGCAGAAGAAGCCTGGGCCGCCGCTTGGGCAGATTTCACTGTGCCGCTCATCCCGCCCGTCATGTGGATCGAGATAATTTGAGAGCCGTCCGCTCCTAGTTCATCGTATAATTTTTGAAAGACACCGACAGCGGGTTGTGAACTCTTTGGAAGTTCTTTTGACTCTCGCATGAGGTCTAAAAATTGGTCGGGCTGAAGTTCTACTCCATCCACAAAAGATTGATCGTTAATTTGGATAGTCAAAGGTACAACGTGAATTTCGTGTTTTTCTATGAGTTCTTTAGTGAGATCAGCGGTAGAATCCGTGACGATGTGTATTTTTTTCATGTTTATGGTCTCCTTCGCGTACTGTGAAATGCGATTTTCTGTTCATTTTTTGCTATAGTGAGGTTTGAGGAGTTGTTGCTTTTTGTCAGATGCATTTGATTTCAAGAATTTTTCGGAAGAACGTTGGAATGCGATTACCCACGCAATCGGTTTCTTGCTCAGCATACCTGCGCTGGTCTTTCTGATATTGGCAGGTATAGAGCGCGGAACCGCGATAGCCGTTGTCAGTTTCACGATTTTCGGGGTCTCTATGCTGTTGCTTTTCTTAATGAGCACATTACTACATAGTATGCCCATTAAAGTGAAAGAGTTTTTCTCGATTTTGGATCACTCCGCCATTTATGTCTTAATCGCGGGAACATATACACCCTTCTTGCTCGTAACATTAAAAGGGGCTCTCGGCTGGACATTGTTCGGCATTATCTGGGGACTTACGATACTAGGGATCTTGTTCAAAATCTTTTTCATTCACCGTTTTGAGAAAGCCTCACTGGCGCTTTATATCGTCATGGGCTGGCTGATCATTATTGCAATCAAGCCATTGTATGAACAACTTCCGCCCGCAGGCTTTTGGCTGCTCGTAATTGGGGGAGTTCTCTACACATTCGGTTCTGTTTTTTATGCGTGGCGGCGCTTGCCGTACAATCATGCAATTTGGCATTTATTCGTCATTGCCGGCAGCGCAGCCATGTATTTTAGCGTCCTTCTGTATGTATAAGAAGGGCGCTATTCTTTTTTGTCCCAAATTTGATAGACATATGCTGTGCGGTCTTCTGCATATTGTACGTCGGACTCACTAGTCAGCTGCCAGCCATCTTTATATTCAGGGAAGAACGTGTCGCCTGGATAGGAATTTTCAATAACGGTGATATACAGTCGATCCGCCAAGTCCATTGCCATATCAAAAATCTGTGCTCCTCCAATGATGACTACTTCTTCGGAGTATTCTTTAGCTTTTTGGATGGCTGTTTGCAGATCATGCACGACCGTTATACCTTCTGCTTCATATGATTCATTCCGAGTGACAATAATATTCAAGCGCCCAGGCAACGGACGCCCGATCGATTCAAATGTTTTACGCCCCATAACGATCGCTTTACCCATCGTCATCTTTTTAAAATAAGCCAATTCTTCAGGAATATGCCAGGGCATTTGGTTGTCTTTTCCTATTACGCGCTGTACGTCATGTGCAACTAGTAGTGAAATCAAAATTTTTCTCCTCCTTACACAGCAATCGGTGCAGTGATTTTCGGGTGCGGATCGTAGCCTTCTATCGTAATGTCTTCTACGTTTAAGTCGAAGATGGAACGACCTGCGTAATTGATGTTTAGTTTCGGCAAGTCTCTAGGCTCTCTCGATAGCTGCTCCTGTACTTGCGTCAGATGGTTTTGATAGATGTGTGCGTCTCCGAGTGTGTGAACGAACTCACCCACTTCCAGACCGCATTCATGGGCAATCAAATGAATCAATAACGCATATGAAGCAATATTGAAAGGTACACCTAGGAAGACATCTGCACTTCGTTGATAGAGCTGGCAAGATAATTTTCCGTCCGCCACGTAAAATTGAAACAGTAGGTGGCAAGGAGGCAACGCCATCTCATCCACTTCCGCCGGATTCCAAGCCGTGACGATATGGCGACGTGAATCAGGATTGGTTTTGATACTTTCGATGACTTGAGCCAATTGGTCAATGACACCGTGGTCTGTATCCCACGCCCGCCATTGTTTGCCATAGACAGGACCTAAGTCGCCATACTTCCTTGCAAAATCTTCATCTGTGAGAATCTTTTCTTTGAATGCAGCAAGTTCAGCTTTGTACGTTTTCGCAAATTGTTCATCTTCCACTACACGATGCCCGAAATCCGTCATATCCGGCCCTGTATATGCATCGCTCTCTACATATCGTTCAAACGCCCATTCATCCCAAATTCCATTGCGGTCTTGGATAAGCGTCCGAATATTCGTATCGCCTTTCAAAAACCATAATAACTCGGAGACGATCAGACGAAATGCTGTTCGTTTGGTCGTCAATAAAGGAAAGCCTTTGGCTAAATCGAAGCGCATTTGGTAACCGAAAACGCTGTATGTCCCCGTACCGGTCCGATCTCCTTTTTTCGTTCCTGTTTCCAGAATATGTTGACAAAGATTTAAATATTGCTTCATTTTCAGACTCCTTTTTTCAAGCAACTGCTTCTAAATTACATACAGTATAGCATTATTTTAGTCATGACCCTACCAATGACATTTTTAAAATCGAGAACAAAAAAACACCTCTTTAGATGGCGAATTACGAAAGCCATTTTGGAGGTGTGTTTTTGGACTGAATTTTGGTGGTGTTTATACTGTTTGGTTGTATATAAACACAATATTTGTACGCTCACATCAAGTGGATCGCGTTGACTCCGCTTTTTATTTACTTCTTTCTTGTCACGTACCTACATCATTTTCTCCGTTGTCCTCTGTCAGCGGATCTTCTACTTTGAAATTATCCTTGTCATTGTCTTCTCCACAAGCACTCAACAACAATACTGCCGCCAATGGCAATGCTAAAAATTTCCCTTTCATTTTGGCACCTCCAATGATTTATAGTACGTAGAGTTATTATCATCTCTCCGGAATAGTAATTTATTCATTGTTTTTGTTGCCGTAAAATAACAAAATAAAAAAACACCCGTTTTCATAACGAGTGTTTCAACATTTTTAAGACAACCATTTCGGCGGTGTGTTTTTGGACCAATAAATGTCGCCCAATGTATGATGAGCTGTGAACCCATCGTCAGCCGTATGATAATGGAAATTGTAAAAGTACCCATCAAGAGGACGTTTCTCGGTGCGAACGTGGAAACGAATAACGTCCTGTCCCGCCATTTTATCATGCACATGGAAAATCTTTTCTGCGTAATCGCCGGAGGGCTGTTCTGTGATCGCAAGACGACGTTCTGCTGCATTATGTATAGTGGTCTGTATCACTGCTTCGATTCTAGGGAAAATCTCCGAATCAAATTCATCTTGAATCACCGGACCGATGCGCTGACCGAATTTTTCATAAGACAGCGAACGCGCGAGATCGAGCAGTTGGTCTTCTTCTGAATGAATCGGATAATCAGGTGTAGATAAAAATTCCGTAGGCGAGTCGTCGAGTTCAATTGAATAGTGCGAATCTCCAGTTGTAGAATCCATTTCATTTGGCTCGTCCTTCGACTGAAAGTTCGACCAAATTTCATGATTGGACGTAATGGCCCCAAGCGTCAAGACTGCGACCGATGCGATCATAAATCGCTGCAACCATTGTTTCATGCTACCACTCCCTTCAACATTTCGTCATACATCCTAGTAACTCATACGAAAAAGCCGACAAAAGGTTTCTTCTTTCTCCAATTCATTGTACAATAAAGTCAAACTTCAATCATTCTTTTCACAAAAAGTTCGTTGATTGCAAGTTAAGCGGAATTCAACCAACCAACACGCAGGATAAAGGAGGTCGCACGAATGGACGTTAACTTCCTACTAGGAATCGGAATGCTCGTTTTGACATTATACTTAAGTTCCTTAAACTTCACTCACTGATCTAAAGCGGAAGGCGCCGTCTAGTCTCGACAGGTACTGGAGGGCTTAAAAATAAAGGCGCTCTTTGCCTTTATCTTTAAGACCGAAGTGTCCCGAGAGACTGGCGCCTGCAGCTGGATGGTACAAAAGTGAAAGACGCCGTCTAGTCTCGACAGGCGAAACGCAAAAAAGACTGTACAAGCCAAGAATTCGGCCTGTGCAGTCTTTTTTTATGGAAAGAAGTTGTTACGCTCGCACTACGGTTGTTTTGGTGCGGTGTGGTGCGAGTTACGAGCGTTTGTGGTAGACTTTCGCTCGGTACAAAGCAGTTTGGTGCGGCTCTGTCTTGGATTGGTGCGGTGCGGACGAGTTTTCGTTCGGTTCTCCGTCACTCACTTCTCCAGCACGCCATAATGCACTTTCGTATGCAGACGAATTTGCTGAGTGAAGCCAAAACGTTCGAACATTGGTGACTGGTAATGGTCTTTCAATACCACGCGTCGCTTGCACACTCTTAAAGCCTCAGCTACCCACTCTTCCGACAAACGATACATAGCACCTATTTCACGCAAACTCTCAAAATTGGAAGATTCCTCAATGGGTGTTGTAAACATCGGATCTAAAAACACCACGTCACGCGAACTTGTCGGACACTGCTTCAAAAACTGAACAGCTTCCGAATGAATGACTTCAATCCGTTCCATTGATTCCTTCAACAAAGGAAAATCAATCGGAAAATTGCGTAATCCAGTCGCAGCCAAAAAAGCGATTACCTTATCTGCTTCGATTCCTTCGACTATCCCATTCGGACCTACGCTACTAGCCGCGATGATGGCATCCGATCCAAGACCCAACGTACAATCCAAAAAAGAATCTCCCGCCATTAACTCTGCTGCTTCAATTAAAGGATCTAGTTCACCTTTCAACAGACGCTTCAATCGATACGTAGCAGAATTCGGATGAAAAAAGAATGGCTCCGACATCCCGCGTCTGTAAAACGAATAACGGTCCTTCCCAGCCACCAAGACGTCCGATTGATAGACGTCTTGCAACTTGGACACGGACCGCTTTTTTCGTTCGACAACAGGAGCACCCAAACAATCCTCGGCATATTTCAATAAAGCAGCAGATTGTTCATCAGGTCGGCCGGCAGTCGTAATAATCACGTTCACTGACTAACAACATTCGTCAACACATCGACGAGGTGATCTTTGATTTGTTCTTTTTGAAAGTTCTCAATTTGTTCACGTGGAATGAAGTATGCTAATTTCCCATCATTCCAGATCGCGACAGATGGTGAACTTGGCGGCACTTCAGGGAAATGCGAACGCATAGCTTCCGTCGCTTCTTTATCCTGTCCAGCAAATACGGTCAATAAATGATCCGGTTTTACTTCCGCAACTGCTTCGCGAACCGCGGGACGCGCTAAACCTGCTGCACAACCGCAGACCGAGTTGATCACAATGACTGCAGAACCTTTTAAGTCCTGTAATGTATGTTCCACATCTTCAGCTGTCGTTAATTCCGTAAAGCCCGATTGTACTAACTCTTCGCGCATGGGCTGTACAATGCCCCTCATGTACTCATCGTATGCGTTCATTAAAAATCTCCGCCTCTCTTTAATCGATTACGTTTCTATCTTATCGTGTTCAGTGGAGATTTTCATCTTATCTACTCTTTTGTTGCTTTTATAGTAAATTAAATTCGGAATGGTTTCTTAATCAACAGAAGGCGAACATATGGTCTATTTGTGTTTCTTTTCACTCTTAGGAATGGTATAATTGAATGGTAGACGACAAATAGCGGATGGGCGGTTGGCACTCCCTTGAGAAAGGGGGTGTTAAAATGGTGACATACGAAGCAATGAACATGCTATTCCAATTTGGAATGTTTCTCGCAGCAATAGTAACAGCAGTTGTAGCGATGATTGCTCTATTCATCAACAGAAAAAAGTAACCACCCTCCGCTTATGACTAGGAAAGCTGAGTGGTTACTTTTTGTAACACCTTAAGACTTTTACTGGCCAACCGCACTTCATGCGGATGTCAGCTGCATTGACCGGGTGTAAGCGCACCTGGTCTTTTTTAGTATATGTTCAGTTTACCATACTTATACGAACTCTACACCTGATTTAGCATAGAAATTCAGAACTAGTAATGACGAGCATGAAATAGGCAGCAATATGAACAGTATGTCATTTCATCCGCTAGAATGGTATAATTAATAGGTAGACGACATATAGCGGATGGGCGGTTGGCACTCCCTTTGAAAGGGGGTGCTTACATGGTGACATACGATGCAATGAACATGTTATTCCAATTTGGAATGTTTCTCGCGGCAATGGCAACAGCAGTTGTAGCGATGATTGCACTATTCATCAACAGAAAAAAGTAACCACCCTCCGCTAACTGTCCAGAAAGCTGAGTGGTTACTCTCTTTGTAACACCTTATAACTTTTACTGGCCAACCGCACTTCATGCGGATGTCAGCTGCATTGACTGGGTGTAGTCGCACCTAGTCTTTTTTAGTATATGGTTATCTTACCACATTAATACGATCTCTACACCTAGGTATGCTTAAGAAAGTTAAGTTAAGACACCTGCCTCCAGTACAATTTAAATAAAATCCGAACTGCCCTTGAACCATTTACTGACCGGATACCTTTTCAAATACCGCCAACCCCCTTCGTGCAACCATTGCCGCTTCCGCAATTTGCAGACGCTTTTCCAAGGCATCCATGTCCGCTTTGATTTGTTGCTTGTTAACCTCAGCAACGGGCCACACCGTGTAAATCCCTTTGTTGTTTATCCAATTAGTCATTTCCAACACCCCTAATATAATAATCGATCTCTATAATCATGATCCGGAGTAAATAATTCGATGGTTTCTGAATTCTCACCTATCCGAGAAACAGAACGAGCGCCGATCACCGCTTTTAGCGATTCCTTGTCGAAGTTTGTTGTGTATACGGTTGATTTACCGCGTCGCAAATCAATTAGTTTTACCCATTCACGGCTAGACCAGGAGAGTTCGTCGGCCGCTTTATTTGTTTCAACTCCGACATCATCTAACACGACTAGATCAAAGTCAGCAAATTGTTTTTCAAAACGCTCTTGCGCCACCCGATTGCCAAACGTATTTTTGATATTGTCGAAGAGCTTTCGAGATTCGATGAACGCCACTTTTCTGCCCTTATGTTTGAGTGTCCGCGCAATCGCCTTAGCGAGATGCGTTTTGCCTGTACCTGGCGTTCCTGATATCCGTAAATTCCGGATCTTACCTTCTAACAAATCATTGATATAGTCGGTAGCTTTTCCTTTCGCCGCCGTCAATTCAGAATTCAGTTCTTCAAAATTCTTAAAGCCTGCTTTGTCATCGCTATTGATGTAATACCAATCACCATCCACGATATCCTGGCGCTTCTGAATCAATTTAGCCCCCACTTGAAGGGTATAAAATTGTTTCTGACATTCATGACAAATCGACCAAACGTCTTCTTGAAGCCGGTCACCGTCAAAGCAATATACCCATGCTTGTTTTGTATGCTGTTGACAAGCTGGACATTGAACATATTCCATACGCACTTCCGATACACTTTGCACATAATCCGGATGGATCTTAAAAAATAAATCCTCTACTTTGCTGACGTTCAGCTTCTCAAATACACTTTCAAATGCATGAACCAATACAATCCCTCCTAGAATGGCAAGTTCGAGTAATCGATTTCTTTCGGTTTGTAGTTCTCCACTGTTTTTCTTTGTCGCTCAAGGGTTTCCGACGAGGCATCGAATAACGACCGAACCTTGGCTTTTGGTTGCCCTTTGCGTGCTTTTTGCTTTTCGTCATTTTCCACGTCAGTGATCGTTGTAAAATTTTGCGACCTCCAGTTGCGTATGATGCCGAACGAATAATTAATTTTATGCGTCGCGTTTGCCAATACAGCCTTCTTTAAAGCGAGTAATGCAAGTTCGGAATTTAGTTCGTCGCACATTTCGCCGAGAACCTGTCCAATTTGTGGGGTAAGCGGCGCGATATTGGTTTCATAAAAATTGGCGATTTCTGCAAAACCAGCGTCCACAACAGCCGAGCTTTTTTCTCTAGTCGATTTAATTCGTTCATCCGAAAGACTTGGCTGTTGTCTAACGATTTGTTTTATTTCATTTTGTTTAGGTTTACTTAATGTGGTTACGTCGTGTTCGTTTCGTGTCCGTACGGTGCTCGCTTTGTGACCTTCCTGTGTATCAAAACGTACCAACGCATAACTACCAGCTTGATTGGCCCGACCGGATTTTGTGTAGACGATTCGTCCTGCGTTCATTAATTGCGTTCTGGATCTGTCTAGTTGTTGTCGGGATAAACCACATTTTGCTTGTAATGTTAAGTTTGCGACCGTAAACTCATCCGACCAGACAGTTTTATTGTTGATCGCCATCAGTGTGTGCCATAAAGCAATCGCCCCGCTCGATAGAGGGTTTGTGTCCAGCCAGTCATGAAACGAAACAAGTTCTTTTAAGTAGTTCATTATTTCACCACCTTTTATTGAACAGAGGGTACCTCTTTATCTGTCATATAGAATCTTTTTTGGAAAAGGATACACTGTTGTTGAAATTATTTTTTGTTTTTTGAAAATGAACAATAAAATAGAGTCGAAGCTTTTTGCCTCCACTCTCGTAATTACTATTCGCCTAGTTTGCCCATCTTATTTTCCATTGCCATCTTCCTCGCAATCCTTCCGCTTCACCATCGTCTTACTTCCAGAATACAACCCGCTCGCGGACAATCCCATAATCAGCCCGCTTAACACACCGGACTTCCAATCATTCGGGAACAAATAGAACATGCCTCCGCCGATACCTAGGGCCAGTGAGAAAATGGGCATCAATTTTTTAGGCAAACCATATAATTTCAGCAGCTCAATCAAGCCGATAATGACGGGAATTAATACGATATCTGTCGCTTCCATGTTCCGTCTCTCCTTTTTTTCTATCGTATGGACATTCTATGCAAAATGAGGCGGCACTTTGCATAGAGTAGTAGGAAATAATGAAAGAAAGGAGTAGCTTATGGTTGCTGGCTTGATAGTGATTCTAATGCTTGTATTGTTGTTGCCTTTTACCGTTACTCGTATAGAACGAAACTTGGAAATTTTTCTGTTTTTCATGGGCTGTGCTGCCGCATATATTAGCGGAGTGCTTCAACCCGAATTAATCATGCAGGCGCTTCATGACCCGCTCCATATTACAATAGCAGTCGTCGCAGCCGGCATTGTATTCCGTTGGGTGCGTGTGCCGTTTGAAAAAGCCATTCTATACGGCAGCCGGCTTATCCCTTTTCGTCTGTATTTAGCTTGTATTATTATGATTTTAGGTCTCGTTTCCAGTATCATCACCGCAATTATCGCGGCACTCGTCCTCGTTGCGATTGCTTCGGTACTCCAAATGGACCGCCGCTCGGAAATTCGCTTCGTCATTTTGGCATGTTATGCGATCGGCATGGGGGCAGTGCTTACCCCCATCGGAGAGCCGCTTTCAACGATTGCAACCAATAAACTGAATGAAGATTTCTATTATCTGATGAATTTGCTCGGAACGGATATCATAGCAGGGGTCTTTGTCTTCGGACTGTTGGCACTGTTCATCATCCGTCCTCGCTTAACCGTCCGCAAATCATCCGGACAAGCGGTGGAATCTTATTGGAGTATTTTCGTGAGAGGCATGAAAGTGTATGTTTTTGTCCTTGCTTTGACACTTCTCGGCGCCGGATTCGAACCGTTGATTCGTCTTTACTTACTCGATCTTCATCCACTGACGCTGTATTGGATCAATATGATTTCTGCCGTTCTCGATAATGCGACACTGGCTGCAGCGGAAATTAGTCCTTCTATGGACGAAGCGACGATTCAGGCGATTTTGCTTGGATTGCTCATTAGTGGAGGGATGCTGATACCGGGGAATATCCCGAATATCATCGCGGCAGGTAAATTGAATATACGCAGTGGTGAATGGGCGCGAGTCGGTGTGCCGCTAGGTTTTCTTGCGATGGTTGTGTATTTTGTGATTTTGCTGGCTAGGCAATGAAAAAAGACCGCTCAGTTGGCGGTCTTTTCTCTATTTGCATGCAATTAGACGAAGTCACTCCGAAGTGTTTGGTTGGGAAATGGATTACATGGAATTATTGAATTTGTTTCTCAGACAAGTACTCTATACAAATAATACATTTGAAGTTTTATTAGGACAAACCTAATTCGTATTGGTAAAAATGTGAGTCTCGAACGTACCCGTTTCTTTCATATAGTCTTTGTGCAGAATAATTATCCGGTGCCGTACTTAAACTAATACTTTTTGCCCCTGTCTCAGCAGCAAACTCTTTAGCTTTGTCTAAGAGCATTTCTCCTACCCCTTGGTTTCTAGCTTCTGCATCCACATATAAGTCATTTAATATCCATACTCTTTTCATCGATATTGATGAAAATGTTGGATAGAGTTGAGTAAATCCAACGTATCCTTGCTTATCTTTAACAACTAATATAACAGAATCCCTGCTTGCTAAACGTTTTTTTATGTAAGTCTTAGCCCCTTCTAAATCCGATGGTTGTTGATAAAACATGCGATACAAATTAAATAATTTTGAAACTCCTTCTAAATCTTCAATGATAGCATGATATATTTTCATTTAAATTCCTTTCCCCTTCCTATTTAATATAATTTTTTCTTAATCACAATTATATATGGTATATTATTCTGAATACATAACCATTTTAAGGTTTATTTTAAAGATACCTAATTTAAAACTTTAATAGTATATATGTACTTAAAATTTTAAGGAGGAAAAAAACTTGGACGAGATTGATCATAGCATTCTTATACAACTTCAAAAAAACGCTCGAATATCAATGACAGAATTAGGAAAGGAAATTGGTCTTTCAACGCCTGCAACAAATGAAAGAGTAAAAAAACTTGAAGATAAAGAAGTTATAAAAGGGTATCGTGCTATCCTTGATCCTGAAAAACTAAATAAAAATATAACAGCTTTTATCTTATTCGATACAAAACAAGGGGAAAAATTCAAAGATTTTTGCAAAGAACAACCTATAGTAGTAGAGTGCCATCGTTTAGCTGGCCAGTTTAGTTACTTAGTAAAGGTTGTAACGGAATCAGTGAAAATACTTGAAGAATTTATTGATGCTACTTTATCTTTCGGAGAACCGACTACCTTAATAAAATTATCTTCAGTTGTAGACTATAAACCATTTACTAATGACATGGTTGTTTTAGATAGACAAAGGCATCCTGAATAGATCTATTCAGGATGCCTTTGTCATATTTAAGCTCTTTTGAGCAATGAGGAGACTATTTATATCTTTTCTTTGCATAAAACCATTGAGTTTGTTTAAACTTACGCGATTAATGAAATAATCAAGACTATTGAAACCTCCCTGTTAGTTTCTCACACAGGTACATTCTACGAGCCTATTTTCATTTATTCCCGTTCATCAGAATTTTTAAAATCTTATTCTATCCTTATTTGTTGGAATCCCATTATTTACTTTTTCCCATAGGCCATTTTTAAATATTTCGTATTGTTCAAAAGCAAAAGGCAATCCATTTGCGGTAGCTATGTCACTACTATCCATAAGTTGAAGATGCAAATGCGGAGCAAAGGAGTTGCCCGAGTGACCAACTCTACCAATAACTTCACCTTTTTGTACACGCTGACCAACTGAAACCTGAATTGACCCTGTTTGAAGATGGACTAATCCAGCATATATATTGTCGGCACATTCTATAATGATGTAGTTGCCAGCCACTGATTGTATATCGTCTTTTTTTAGGTCGAAATAATGAGCATTTTTATAAGCGTTAGACATATCTGAAAGCAATTTTGTTCTTGCTCGTTCTTTATAACCGTCCTTTGCTTGGACAATGATTCCTTCACAAGGAGCAAATACTTCTTGCCCCCAACAATAATAATCATCTAAGGGAACCCCGAAAAGTAAATATTGCGCCAAACTAGTGCGATAGGCGGGCCAACCCATTCTTTCCCAATCCACTTGAATAAAGTCATAAGCATATCTTGATCCTAATTGGTTTGTGCCGTGACTAGGAATTTTTGTCCCTGGCGTGTTTGGAGAGTACCATTCTCCTCTTAAAGGAAACTCTACAATTATCGGCTCGCGTGCTTCAATCATCTCATATCCCTCCTTCGTCGATTCTTTGGTTGAGGTACCTGTGCACGAAACTATTGAGTTTGTTTAAACAATCGTGAATATCGAAAATCTCAAGATTTTTCACATTAGGTACCTTGTATTATAGCAGCCACTGTCACCTCGTTTAATGACCCGCAAGGAGATGATCCGCAATGTTTGCTCCAATGAAGAATGCAGGCGCCGAGGTGTTACCGTCCGAAACGAACGGTGCAATCGAATCATCTGCAACTATCAAATCCTGTACGCCAAAAACGTGTCCCCTGGCATCTACAACCCCACTCTTTTCATTGGGTGCCATTCGAAGCGTACCTTGTACATGATGTGTGGGGGCAAGGTTGTTCTTTATATACATTTCAAGCTTGCTATTGTCGTTAATAGTATCAAGTGTGGGCGAAACAAGTTGATACTTTGAGTCAATCTTTAATAGCTCCGCCGCAATATTTCTAATATAGATTTTGTAAACTGTTTTAAGGGATTCCAGGTCGGCTGGGTTATTCAGAAACCCCTCGTCCGCAAGCACAATCTTTAATGGATCATAGTTTTGGATTTTAACAGAACCACGGCTTTTTGGTTCTAACAGGAAAAAGACAATGTTTAACATTCCATTGGAATCAATTTGGCCAATAATTTGTACCCCACGACGGTTTGGATCAGATCCAGGCGTTGGGTCCGGTAAAAAGGCTCCACCTGTATAAAGTGCAAATGGATCATTGGCTGGCAGTGCTTTGTCGTTTGGATTCGTTGTAAAAGTAGCTATATTGGCGGAGTGGGTGGTTAGGTTCATTCCGACATTGGGATTATGAAACACAATGGGGATTCCGACTTTATCCAGGATGTCTGACGATCCAATTCCAGAAAGCATTAACAGCTGAGGACTATTGATTCCAGCGGATACAATGACCTTTCTGCGAACGTACGCACGGACACACTTCCCTGCTCTAAGGAACTCGACGCCAATTGCGCGTTTTTCATTATCAAAAATCACACGAAGAGCTGTTGAATTATAATATACTGTTAGCTTTCTCTCATTTACGCCTTGACCACTCACAGTCATAACATCGGGCGATAGAAAGGCGGTATTCGCACTCTCTCGTTGACCGTCAGGCATCTGATAAAGTTGCCATCTCGTAAAGGGACCAAGTGGTGTATTCGGGTCATTATAGTCAAGAATTCTTGAAAGACCAGTGGCCCGTTCCATAGCTGAAACCATCTTTTCTGCCATGTCAGTTGGGTACGCGGGGGTCTGTCTGATATTCAACCGCCCACCGTATCCTCGAGCATATGGATTATAAGTTGAGCCGTTATAGTTCTCAAGCTTGGTAAATTGATAGGTTTCCTGTTCCGGCGACCAAAGCTGACCCAGGCTCTTCTCCCATTGTTTTATATTCACTTGCGAAGGTCGTACATATTGTTCATTATTAACTGAGGAACTGCCGCCTAGAGTCCCGTCCACCCGTCCACTCAAAGGAACGGCTATTTACGTTTTTCTGTGGGACACCCTTTCCCTGCCAAAAATATTCAGGCAAATAGTTATCTGTTAGAATGAATGGCGGGGCAAAAAGCGAATTCCTTATTGGCTGCTCCCCACTGTTATGATCCCCCGCCTCCAAAACAAGCAAGGATGTTTTTTTATCATCTGTCAGCTTTTTCGAAATGACTGATCCAGCTGGTCCAGTACCAATTACGATATAATCAAACGTTAAATTCCCACTATGAACTTTACCCACCCCAGCACCCCCATATTAGCCTTTGCATGTTTATAAATTAGCATATGCATCCCTATATAAAGGTGCCCATTTCCAATGATAGACTTATCAATACCTTATATTACGCAACTTAAGATAATGAGTATTATTCCTCCCAGCTACAAGACTCGAAAGATTTAGGCGATTTTGTTTTGATTGCTCATTAGTGGCGGGATGTTGAATCCCCGGCAAATTGAATATACACAGCGTCGAGTGGGCCCGCGTCGGTTTAATACTTGGCTTGCTTGCGATGTTTTTGTATTTTGTGATTTTGCTGGCCAACCAATGAAAAAGACCCTGACTAGGCGGTATTCAAATAGTATTGCGTGCTAAATTGTATGAGTTCTTATCAATTGCTCATTAAAACACCCCCATTTCTATTAATAAAACGCCCAATACAAAATATTCTTTTGTAAGAATTTGAGAGGCAAGTTAATTGCCTAACTCTCTTGTTGTATATGTATAATCATATAATTTGTAAAATAGCTCTTTACTTTTTCTAGATTCAGCGCGCTGTATAGGACAATCCCTTGTGCATCATGATCGAAAGTTAAAACGACTTTATCACTTGATTTGAAAATTCGGTTACGGCCAGTTCGGATTTCCAGCTTATTTTGAGATACAATGAACGTGTCGTTTTGATATGCTAAGTAAAATAATTTTTCGAACACAATATTTAATTTATCGGTGTTCTTTACTGTTAAAAAGAAGCCGGGGACTTCCGCATGATACATCCCTTTTGAAGAGAGGGTCAACACACGCTGCCCAGAGTCTATATATTCTACATCATACTCCGCCCAATCCTTCTGCATTTGACGTTGCTCTCCGTCGTGCGTTTCAATATAGATAGACAATGGATAAAAATAAAGATTTTCAATTGTTTCAAAAGCAAATTTCTCCATACAATCATAGTCCGTATTGATATAATACGATTTAGCCTGTTCTTGTAAATCTACATCACGTTCTCTATCTTTATCGGGAATATAAATTTCCAGTTGAAATGGCAGCTCTTTCACTGGCAACACACCACATGGCAAAGGCACTTGTTCATAAAACGATACATGTCTATTAAAATCGGCAATCACTTTGTCATGTTTATCATATATAACGCTCGTACATTCACTGATATTATTTGCTGTAATCCAACTCCTGGCAGCGTCATCTAAAAAGAATTTGTAGCATTTACCATGATGATCTGTTTTTACTCGTTGGTTTTTAAAAAGCTTCTTCATCTGCTTTAGTATCTTCTCTTCAGTTAACCTTTTGTACATCAATATATCCACAGTACAGGCTTTCATAATAAAATAATCAAAAAGCATTTTCCGCTGATTTTTCACTTCGTTATTTCGCACATCGAACTCAGGTGAATCGATATCCAATTCATTCGTTTGGTCTAAAATATACACAACTTCACCTCTAGTTCCGTTTTTAAAAACTTCACTTTCCAGATTATAGCCTATAGGATTTAATTTCTTTAACTTTTCCAGACCTCGAACTATTACTAAATGTATATACATCACAGAAGTCAATTTCTGTACCACTTATTAATGAAATCACACCATTTATAGAAGCAAATTTCCCGTGAGTTATCACTTGGTGAATTTCAAGGCAGGAAACAAGGTTTTTAACTTCATCTTGCAAGGTAGTAACAAATGAACCTATACCTTCTATTTTTTTATGATCTTTTAATTGATACCATATAATTGATTCAACTGCATACTCCTTAATGATTTCATGTTGCAGCTTAACTATAGCTACTGTAAAGTCAATGACTATTTGTTTTCTTGGAGCATTATCACATCCTTTTGGAATGATAAGTTTCATTTTATTTGGGGAACTACTCACTCATTTTGACCTCCTAAAAAATCTAATTATATTTGTTATACTTTATTTTAAAAAGGCAGTTTGGTAAAGAAAATTTCCACCTGAATCAAGTTCTTATTCTATTCGTTCCACTATGAACGCGACGGCAGGATGTTAGTTCCATCAGTCTCTTCAACAGTTCCTTAAACCTTATAAAAAATAATATACTTTAACATTCGAAGCCGACTCTCTCCTTATGTAAAAAACGCAATTTTTAAAAGGACCTGGCTCTATCATCTTTCCGTCATATAGAAAAGAAGATAACACAAGGTCAATTTCATCAACCGTTTCATCTTCTTTGGTCATACCGCGACTTCTTTCACCAAGTCTCATCACCAAATGTGAAACTTGTTATAGCCCGGGGTTTCATACAGCACCCCAGGGCATATCGATTCCCATTAATTCCGTATTATAATATATACCAAATAAACAATATAGGCGGCAGCAAGCACTGATCCTTCCCGCTTCCCAATCTTGAAATTGGTCCTTGAGAAAATCATTAACACAACAGTTAGGACGATCATGAACACCACATCAATAAACACCTTATCATTCACGGCTAATGGAGAGATTGCAGCCGAAGCACCAAGTACAAATAAAATGTTGAAAATATTACTCCCTACAATATTCCCCAGTGCTATTTCACTTTCTTTTTTCAGTGCCGCCGAAATAGATGTGACAAGTTCAGGAAGAGATGTTCCAATTGCAATAATTGTGAGTCCCACCAATGTTTCACTCATGCCAAGAGAGTAGGCGATTTTTGTACCATTATCTACTACTAAATCCCCTCCAAATATAATAGCAGCCAAGCCTAATATGGTAATTAATATATTTTTACCCCAGCTAATATTCTCAGGTACGGGTTCATTCGCAGCATTTTTTCGGCTTTTTAGTCCAATCTCGATAACGTAATACATGAAAATGGATAGGAACAATAAGAAGATGAATCCATCACCACGTGTAATCATGTTGCTGCTGAACCCTTGCAATGCCATGTCACTCATAAGAATAAGCAATGCCACACTTGCGAGTAAGGTAAATGGAATTTCTTTTCTAATAGTCTCACTTTCAACCTTCAAAGGATATAGAAAAGCAGCCACTCCTACGACGAGAGTAATGTTAAAAATATTGCTTCCAACTACGTTTCCTACTGCAACCTCAGCACTTCCTTCCAGTGCTGCAATAATACTGACCGTCGCTTCCGGTGAACTTGTCCCAAAAGCTACAATTGTTAATCCGATTAAAATAGGCGGAACCTGAAGCAGTCTCGCGATATTGGAAGCCCCGTCAACAAAATAGCCAGCTCCTTTTATTAACAATGCAAATCCAATAATTAATATTATATATGCCATTGGTTTGTTTTCCTCCTATTCATTCACGTATTTTTACTATTCTTTTCTGTTTACCTTCAATACATACCCTATTATTACGGAATATAAAAATGGATAACGTAAAAACGATTCCAGAATATTGGTCAGCGAATAAATGCTGCTTCCTTTTTTGAAAGAGCATCCTCTAACCATTGAGGGTGCATTGTTAACAGATCTTCTGGTAAATTATCCTGGCCGAAAAATTTAATTTCAAGCGATTCGTCTGAATTACATTTCAATTCTCCACCTGTAATTTCAGCAAGAAAACAAGTCGTTATAAAATGAACTGTCTTGCCATTTGGATAATTGAAAACTTGTGAATTAGGATCGGAATAAACACCAATTAGCTTTTCAATTCTTACATCTAAATTCGTCTCTTCTTTTACTTCTCTTACAACTGCTTCAGACACGGTTTCACCAATTTCCACATGTCCTGAAGGGATACCCCACAGGCCCACATCCGCTCTTTTTTGCAATAGAACTTGATTCTCTTGGTTCAAAATAATTACAGCAACCCCGGCTTTTAATGCATCAATTTTTTTCAAATTAAAACTCCTTTCTTCTAGAAAATGGTCTGGTTGTGTGTGTTAATTTTTAATTTCCGAAAAAGGCATCTTTTTTGATATTTTGTTTTGAAATATTATTGTTTGTTAGGGATATTGAAATTGTATCTACCATTGGCTTCGGTCCCGCAATATAGTATTTACTACCATTCTTATATACATTGGTAAACTTGTCTATTTCCTGATGTAATTCATCTCTTGAATCAAGTTAAGTTACACTTATTGAAGTATTTTCGGCAATTCCATCAAGTTCATCTTTAAATATAAATGCTTTATTGCTATCTAAATAAAGCAGATGTAAATTATTCTGTCCAATCTCTTCAGTCTTCAATTGTGTTATTATCGACCGAAATGGTGTTATTCCGATCCCGCCTGCAATTAGAAGGGAAGGACTGTTATTTTGGAGATAACCCGCCCCCCCGCCTAATGGTCCATTCATTTTAAGTTTCATGTCTTGTTTTAACTCTAACATGGCTTTCTTAAAATCGCTTGGTTGTTACTAATACGCATTGTGAGTCTAATCACATTCTCGGTTGGAGCAAATGCAATAGAAAATGGCCGTATCGGTTTTTTTGTCTTCCTATGTATAATCATAAACAGACCATGTTGTCCTGCTTTCCAGGTTAAACCCTGTTCTTTTTAGAATAGAAAGGAATATACCCCTTCAGACTCTTTTTTGCTTTCTATTAATAACAATTCTCTCTTTTTGAATATTGATAAGGTATCTTGAATAAAGCTCATCATCCTGTTCTCCTTAAAACGAAAAACAGATCATTTTAGTGATCTGTTTAACATGATCTATTTTATCCATTCATTTAATTAAAGCAAAATACGATTATTGTTCCAACACTTTTTTAAGTTGCTCACCAAAGTTCGTCCAACTATATTTAGCTCCTTCAATAGCTCCTTTGGTTGCTTTTGTTTCCTCACTGAAACCTGTTTGTTCAAAATGCAAATGTGTAGCAGCGTCCGCACCTGTTTTCAATGTCCATGTAATCGTAGTGGTTTCTCCAGCGCTTGCCCAAGTGTAAGACAATATATGAGGTTCCTCAACTTTGAGTACCTCTCCATTAACAATTCCATCCCACCATTCATTTGGCTCAGAACGGAATTGGAATTTTTCTCCGACAGCTGGTTTAAAGTCATTGTTCCATATCCATTTTGCCAACATATCTGAATCTGTTAATGCCTTCCACACTTGTTCAATAGAACTTGTAAATTGAAAATCTAATGTTACGTCTGCCTTAGTTTATTCCTCCGATAGTAATTTTTTTAAATGCGACACTTTTCCACCCAAAAGTTCTCATAAAAGGATACCCAGTCTTTAATTTCCTGCAAGGGGGCCGCATTTATTCGATACCTTGTTTCCCTTCCAACTTTACGAACGGTAACCAAACCCGCTTCTCTCAGGATAGCCAAATGTTTAGAAACTGCAGTACGCCCTATTTGGAATGGGGCAGTTAGTTCGTACAAAGGTAACTCCCCTGCATCTGCCAATATACGTAGCAATTTACGTCTCGTTGGGTCTGCGACGGCTTCATAAACATCACGACCTTCTTTTTTCTCGTTCAAAACCTCCCCCCCTCACAAATAGGATACCATTCAGTGTCTTTACAATAGGTCACTAAATGGTGTCTCTTCAATGTTTATTATTGGTATAACTGGCATAGATTTATTCTCTTGTTATTAAGTAAATTCTTGAACTGAACCAACCTTCTGAGTTGGACAGTAATTAAATCAATATTATTTCATTATTTCTCCTTAGGTGAGGTAAAGAACCTTTAAATTCTTATTCCCCTAATATGGGAATGACAACTTTTTTCAAGGTATTCTCCACCATTTCCTTTTAATCAATGATATTTTCTTCTACTTCCCTTAGCTATTTTATTCAACTAAATGGCCTGGTTGTTATACAATCTATTTTTAAAATTGTCGTTCTATTTTGGTTGTATCTATACTTGGTATCTCAAATTATTTTCTCATTATCGACATGAAATATTTAATAATAAAACGCCCAATACAAAATATTTACGCACAAAATAACTGTAAAAATAATTGTCATAATCCAAACGATTTTCTTATATTTAGATAGTATTTTACCTTTTATTTTAACAATTATAAACCCACTATTGATAAGAGTGATCACTATATAAACAAAATTTAAAGTTAAAAATGGCTTAAGAAATGAATAACTTACCATAGATGAGGCCTTATAAACTATCCAAAGAATATTAGTAAAAACAAGTAGATTTAAAATATGTTGAGTAAATAGTAATAAGTGCAGATGTTTTTCATTCCATATTCTTCTGAAAATCGTGACTATACTACAGAGTAAAGAAAACAGTATAGCGAATAATCCTAGAATAATACCTCCCCACTCTAGGAAGTGTTTATAGTAAGGGACGTAAAGTAAATCTGAATACATATTAGATAACATTTTTTTAGTTTGCGGATGATGTGAATAAAGGTCCAGACTGTGTATACTGAATCCATCTTCTGTTCTGTAGATGCCTGGTTCTAGCTGTGAATACTTCAAGTCGTTTACCATTAAATCGTGTGACCCATTTTGCTTCGTCTTGCTTCTTAAAAATAACCCGTACACTCTACTAAATCCGTGTCGTGGTAACCGGGCCGGCTCATAAATACCTTTCCACTGAGATGAATTTTCTACTTTTTCTTCATTTTCTCCATGTTCATATTCTCCAAAAATGATTTCAGGAATCCCCGCTGTGAACGTACTTTCATCTTTAATGTTTGTCAACACTAAAACTCCGATACGTTCTTTTCTATCTACATAAAATGAGGAGCTAAAAGCCTTAGAATTCCCACTGTGACCATAAACATGCTGACTTTTCGAAGGTAAATAAAATAAACCGTTTGCAACCCTTGGGATATTAATTTCTGGGTAATATAATGTTGGCTCAAACATTATATTAATCGTTTTTTTATCTTTAAATAAGGGGGCTCCATCCTCTGCTAATAACGCTTGTAACAGCTTTTGCAAATCTGTAGCTGTTCCCATAGCACTACCTACTGGATACATAGGAATCGAGTAAAAATTAGGTTCGATTAATTGCAGCGTATTCGAATATCCCTGCACTTCTTTCCGCCGTTCTTTCACCCATTTGTTATCGTCTTGTTCAGGATCTATTGCGGTTTTCGTCATTTGAAGTGGTTCTAAAATATTCTTCTGTACGTATTCCCGATAGTCTAGACCACTCACTTCCTCAACAATATAGGCAGCGAGACCACTACTGTAATTTGAATAAGCAACGACTTCATCAGGAGGAAATATTTGTTTAATATCGGCCTCTTCAAGTACTTCTCGTAAGGAGCTCTTTTTTGTTGGACGATGAATCATTAAATCTGTATAACTATCATCAAATCCCGCTGTATGATGCATTAAGTACTGCATCGTGATCGGATCCTCAAATTTTGTTTTGGAGCGGAAATTATTTGGCAAGTAAGTCTCAATATCTGTTTCTAAATCAAGCATTCCTGACTCTACTAATTGCAAAACACTGATCCAAATTAGAATTTTAGAAACGGATGCCCATTCAAAAACCGTATTTTCATTAACTAGGTGTTGTTCTTCTATATTTGAATAACCTTTCATTTTGTAAATGATTTCACCTTGGTCAATTACAATCGTTGCTAATCCAGCAACATTTCCCTCGTGTTCTAGCATATAATTCTCTAATTTATTTTCTAAATCAATATGTTCATTCGCAGAAAACGTTGACTGAGGGTTATATCCAAATAGGATCCAAAGGAGTAGAAAACAAATGAAAGTATTAAAGAACTTATTATTGTGATTACTCACTTTGTCCCCCCCTTTTTCTATCAATTGAACTGGATGTATAACTTTCTGATACATTTTATTGCTCGCGAAAGCCCTTATCTCTGACAAGGCTAATAACTATCAAACAACCGTCCGAATGGGTTCCTAAAATTGCTACTTTACTCCTCACTAGACTTCAATCGACGTATTAGATTTTCCTATAATAATTGCAGAAAAAAGTGGTGGCTACGTATTATTAGATGACCTTTTCCGTTTTTCATTCAATAAATAAACGGAATACACTATTATTAATATCATTCCTACCACGATAGCAATGGCTAAGCCAAGTAGTCCCACCATGCCTACCCAGCCAACTGTAAACGTTAAAAAAAATAGCGAATACAATAATCCTGCTATGATCAAAGCAATGGGAACATTGAAAGGAAACAGTCGCTTCCAACCTAATCCCAAAAAGGTCAAAAGAAGAATTAATACTACCGAGAAAGCTGTGTGTATTGAACTCCAACGAAACTCAGCGCGAGATTGATCAGCATCAAAAGAATGTGATGTACTATTTATATCTAAAAATGCAAAAACTGCTGTAATAACCCCTATCAAAACAAGGGATATGAACACAAACCAATTAATTGTTTTTAAAATACGCTTATTAATCATTTTACCCCTCCACACAGACGATCTTTTCCCAAACAAATTACACCCCTCATAATTACTCAATGAGATATTACTATATTTTATTCTGTAATCTGGATCCGATTCAGGCACAGTGTTCTTCGTAGACTAAACCCATTAATTTTTACACTATCAGTCTTACACGGTTTTCCGGTTTTCTGAAGAGTCAGAAGAGAAGGACTACCCCGATAACGATTAAAACACTTGCAACAATAACAAAATAAGTCGTTTTAAAGGTCCAACTAAGTGAATTCAAATTGAACACGAGAGAGCTGCCTAAACTGACAAACAAACTACCGATGCTACTAATAATCTACTCTTCATTGGCATTTTCCCTTTCTGAACTCAATTCACAAATCAGCTCCAATTATGAAGAATGAGCGCTGATCTTTTTTCAAGAACAGCGCCCATTAGGTGAATTAGCATCCTTTTGTTGATAAATCATACGATATACCTTCAGAGTCCTTATCACTTATCTAACTTATCGGCAATATTCTGCAGTATGTCATTTCTGCGGTCCTGTATTTTAATGAATTTCACTAGAAACCAAACAATGAATATAGCCGGAACCATATAAAATAACAAACCTAAAATGGGAAGAAAAGCAAAAAATATACTACCATCCATGGTCTAACATCCTCTCTTTTCCGGTTCACCTCAAGCTTCTGAATCTCAACCTCATACTTCCTGGATCATCTCCACTCGGTTACCAAAAGGATCTCTGAATTCAAATCGTTCGAAACCTGGGATGGGAACTCCTTCAATCACTTGAATGTTATGCTGTTTTAACACGCTTCGCCAATATGAAATATCCTGTACCTGATAAGCTAAGTGAGCTTTTGTTGTGACTCTGTCAAACCCATCTTCTGTCCCCACGTGAACGTCTCGATCTCCGACTTCTAACCAAAATCCCCCACGTCCTTTTAAGGAATCTGGCTTTTCTCTCTCCGTTAAACCAAGAATTTCGCAATAAAATTTTTTCCCCTCTTCTTCAGCCCCAGTGGGAATTGTAATCTGTGCATGGTGTAAACCGATAATCATAATATAACTCTCCCTTTAATTAACTGATAAAGCATCTCTAATCATAAAATTTGTATAAATCGCGCCTAATTAAGGTTATCCAAATAAGCCGAAAAAATCAGTTATAAATAACGAAAATAAAAGTATTGAGAAAACTACCATTTGAATAATCGTGAAAATATAATTATTCCCATTTTCAGCATATCGTTTTTCCATAACAGCTCTAACTGTTTCAGATACAATCATAAAGGCGAATAAAATGAAATACGTCTCCAAAAACCAAATACGCTCTGTAGGTACGCGTGTAATGTTAACGGAATAACCAATTAACAGCAAAACAGTGGAAGCAATTCTAATTGTCCAATCAATCTTTTTATGTTTGGCATTTACATGGTCATACGAAAAAGGCTTTTTCTTTTCCACGTTCAGCCATTTCCTAAGAATCTTATTAAGAAAAAAGACGAAAAGACTGAAAACAGATATCATTAGAATTAACTTTACAAAAATACTCCCCATGACCGATCCACCATCTTCCAATTAATTTTTTATTAACGTTTCTTTAGGATCGTTGCAATCTATTGGGAAAATTAAGCTAGAGAAAGCGAATCACCAAAATAGGACAGTTCGATATTGGGAGTTAAGCTTTCCTTTCCACATACACACTCGAAATTCCTAGCCCGAATAACAGCAATACCCCTACTAGAGTTAAATTCGACCATTGCAGTCTCGAATCAAACAACTGCAAGAAAAAGGTAATAACAGGTATGAAACATAAAGACATCATAACCAAAAAAGTTTCACAGTACTGTATTCCTTTTTGCAGTAAGTACATGGGGATGAGAACACCTGTAAATGTTATTACCAAAATCCATCCAATATTCTCTAGCGTATAATCAAAAATCAGATCATATGTAAAAAAGAATGATAGTAAAATAATACCGTAAAATCGTTTTGATAATATCATTGAACTCGTCCAGCCTTCATTGCTTAACTGCTTGGAATAAATAGTACATAACACTGCGCCTAAACCACATGCCACGCTCGCAAAAATACCAAGAAGAACATTCACATCCCATTGTATTGCGGTAGCGGATTGTCCCGTGAAAACTGCATAAATTAGCAAAAAAGTCGTAAGCAAAGTTCCAACTGCTATTCCCCATTTTTCTAGTGTAACGGCTTTTCTTTGAAAAAGGGCAATCAAGATGACAAACAAAGGGCCAATCCCCATCTCCAATGAACTGACAATGGCTGGCTCAATATACTTTAACGCATAGTAAAAACCCATGAACGTTAACGCGGATGAAAGATTCAACTTTACTAATGGAGAAATGGCTTTCCGCCAATAATAAGGCAGCCTTTGCTTACGTGCAAACCATTGAAAATAACAAGTCGTAATAAAAAAACTAATGCCGGTGAATAAAAAAGGATGAACAGATTGTACCCGATTTCCATAATAAACCTGACTTAGCGCAGTGAGGATTGCCGATAATATGAGAGCCGCTACCCCGATCATATATTTGCTTTGAGTCCTGTCTGCAGCATATTCCATGACGCTCCGCTCCTTTTAAAAAGTTTTTTCTATCAATTAAAATAAATTGTATAGGAAATCGGCTATGTACGTTTCCAGTAATGCGGCTAAAATAATGATGGGTAAAACAAAAAAAGCGTACGTCCTTATAGTTGCTAAAAATGGCTTAATAAATGATAATCCCAATCTATCTTTCTTAAATATACTTTTTATATTCGCTCTAATCACTCGGTTCAATTCAAATAGAGCCGCTGCAAGTAAGCATAACGCAAAAACCTCAAAAACATAGTGAGGAAGAGAAGAAAGTATAATTTCACAGCCTTTTCCAAAATCACTTTGCAACGCAACTCCAAAAAGAATTCCTGGCAAGGAGACTGTTGTAATGATATTGAGAAAATACAAAAATTGTATTGGAATCAAGGCTAGGATAAACATCTGAAAAGGTACCATGAAACCGTTATTTACAATATATGACCATACTTTATCCACACCAGTAGCTTCTTTAACTTGTTCGGACGCCCTACTGTCTATTCCTTTCATTACCTCTTTTAAATCCGGATTGATTATGTACGTTATGATTGCGGCAAGTATTGTTATGGATGCTGCAAATATGAAAAACTTAATAGCTCTTTTAAATAAAGCCTTATCGATTATGTTTGGCATAGTAGACGTTACGATTTGGAATCATACTCCTTTTTTAAACATTCACGATTGTTTCAATAGGCTGGACTATTGGAACTTCGCGATCATTTTTTATACAGATACTCTCTATGATACAAGAACATCATACATTAGTTTCCCGTTCTCTTTCTTCCCTCTCTTTTATGTATCTTTCATAAACATCTTTCGATCTGTCATTGCTATTGATCGGTACTACCTGTTTATGTATCTCATTAATTAAGATAAATAACCTGAAAATGACTCCAACAATAATTGCACATAAAATATATATTCCAATAGGACCGAGGAAAACCAAGGTGCCTAAAAACCCTGCTAAGAGAACGGATAACAACAACTTCATTAAAACCCTCCTTAATTTACCTATTTGTAATCAGTTAAATGAACTTTTACTGGCACAACGTTGTACGGCTTTTTCCTCCAGACAAATCACCGGCAACGTTGCTATTTGATAATCTTTTTATTAGTGCCAATATGAAATAGTGAATAACTCCACCGACCATGCCGAAAATAAGCATAGACAAAATTGGAAATAAATCATATAGAACTACGCTCCCCAAAAGACCTGCCAAACTGCCGAAACCCGCATATAAAAACGTCTTTATCCATTTCGAACAATTTTTAATTCTAGCGGAAAAATCGATGTACAATGAAACTGGGAAAGCCTCAAACATAAAAAACGGAAATGAATAAAGGATCACTACCAGTATTGTTGGACCGAAATTCCAAGAATCATGTAAATATGTTATTGAATAGATTGCTAAGAGAACCCAAAAAGTACGGTGGAAATCAAGATCGCTAAAAAATAGAGAGAAAAGCGATTAAATGTCTCATTATAGCTCATGTCATTTATAATCCCTTCTTATTCTTTCCTACCACTTAAGAAAAATTTGGTCATATGTTGCTTTAAAGTCTGACTCGATTCTGACATATGATTGTTCGAGTAATTCAGTGGCTCTTCTTAAAGATGTTATCAATCTCGTCTCGGTCGTAATCTAATATCCATTCATTGTATTCTTCAAAATTACCTCGAATTGTATCTAGTGAGTTAGCTAGCAAATCACAACCACGATCATCATATATGTGAAAGATCGTGTTTTTACTGACATTGATAAAATATATTCTGTGAAAAATACTTGGCCTTACTCCCATGTCTTGGTTGCAAATTGCTTTAAGTATAGGAGAGTAGTTAAAATCAGATACTTTACATTTTAAACTGAATCTATGTGTGCTATATGTTCCTTCCTCGTCATCTTCTGGAAAAATGTAAGGAATTATATGGTGTTGTAACTTAAATAGGATTGCTTTTTCCTTTACATACTTAGTAAAGATGTTTAATTTTCTCTTGTAAGCTTTGTGCTCCCCAAAGTCATTCACATCCACTACGATGTAAACATCATCGTTCGACGAATGGATAGATTTAAATAAAGTACTAGCTCTTTTATAAACCTCCTCTAAATAAGAATGGCTTTCATGGATATTTTCTAATTCGTAATTCACTCCTAATTCATAGCGAATACCAATACTCCAATTATAAAATAGTGGTGGTCTAAGTTTTAAGTTAGGAAACTTTTCTTGCATATATTGATCTACTGACATATTCCATCCTCATTTCTTTTAACAGGACAATCCTCTTTTAACAATTTGGCTCTATTTCTGAACAAACGAAAATTCTCGTTCAAGAATTGCACACGATTGTTGTAAAATTTACTAACAAATATTGCCTAATGACATTTTTGTATTTAATTTCTATCCAAATGGTAGATTAATTGAACAACGCCGGAAGAATAAGTTGTGGTGTTAATCAATTTCAAATTCAACCTCTGTCTTATATCAATAAACAGTGGTCTCCCTTCCCCCAAAACCACAGGGTGAACAGATAATCTAAATTCATCAACAAGCCCTAAATCCATAAAAGTGGTGATGAGGCTTGCCCCACCGTATAACCAGATGTCTTTACCAGGCTTACTCTTTAATTTTTTTACTTCTTCGGATATATTTTTATTCACAAATAGTGCTTTATTGTTAGACCCTTTTTGCGTTCTGGAAAATACATATTTCTCCTTACTGTGAATCAACTCCCACATTTCTTTTTCATCATCAGCAGCTTTGATTGTGGGGGTATATTGTCCCCATAAATCATAACTTTTTCTTCCATATAAAATTGTATCGATTTGATGTAGGAAATTAGTAAACTCCATTTCAGGGTCCATTATGCACCAATCAACTTCCCCATTTTTTCCTTCAATAAATCCATCTAGAGTAACGGCTAAATCTAAAATTATTTTTCTTGATTTTACTTTATTGGACATTACTTTTCCTCCTTGTTCTTCTTGGCCATTTCAAAAGAAATAGCTGCAAAACTAATTAAAAAGAAAGCAAGAAATCCGTAAGCTGCCCCTTCGAATCCCTTAATGTTTACAAAACCAATGTAAAACAGAACAATCGCCGTTATAGCTGTTAAGATTCCGGGTAATGTCTGAACAAACAAAGAAAAGTGCATCTTCTTAAACCACCAAGTAATCAACAATATAGTACTCCCCAATATAACAGCTGTTAAAAAAGGTGCTAAAATCATCATATTACTCAAGCCCTTCTGTGTTTTTGTTCATCATATATACCTAGCAATAGACAGCCACGGCTATTTATTTCGCTAAATGGCCCGATTGTTGGAATGATAATACTTCTGATGCTTACGCATTAAAACAATTATTCATTTGCCGTTAATTCTTCAGAAAAACCATTGTCATCCACATATTCAAACTTACCGATTTTCCCTTTTTCCTTTGTAGAAAAGAGAACGACACCTGATACCTCAGCAGATTTTTCTTTCTCTCCATCTTTCTGATATCCGACTGTTGCTGAGAATGTATAGCGATTGGAAGCTTCCTTCGATTTCTCAATAACCGCATCTTTTAATCTCAACTTATTTCCTGAGTTATAAGCTGTAACTGGATAATTCAATCCAATAGTGTTAAGAAAGGTTTCGACATATAACTCTGTAAAGTAAGGACCATATACTTCTTGTACATACTTATCCAACTCAGAGTTCACTCCATAACCTTCTACAACGGTCGTATACGTAGGATCATGAATAAGTGCCATAAATTTCTCGTCTGGACCATTGAATTGAAGTTCCAAAACATTTTTTATAACTCCTACATTTACATCTTCTGCGCCCGCCTTTGAGCAAGCAGCTAATAAAACTCCAGATAGCACGAGCATTAAGCTTATAAAACTCCAGATAGCACGAGCATTAAGCTTATAAACGATAATTTGATTACTTGTTTCTTCTTTTTCATCAAAATAAGCCCTCCTCACTATCTACTTATACAATTAGAAAACTTTCCAATGTTTTTGGTGATAACCTTCTCAAAGTTCGAAAACTAAAAATCACTACGTAAATTTATCCTTACAATCAATTCAACTATAGGTGAAAGAAAAGTATCCGGTATCATTGATGAATGCAAGTTTCCTGTTAAATTTGTTAAGCCAAAAAATGCTCCATCTATTTCGATCCAATCCAATTCACTCACATCCTGAATCTCCCCCATAAAATGATAATCGGCTACATAATAATATGTTCCATCCCCATTTTCAGCAGCTCTCCATACCTCTGCTTCCTTTCTTGGGTCAATACCAAGCTGATCAAAAAACTGCTTAATATCAGGTGTTGTTTGCATAATCGCCCTGGCGTAATATGAACACTCAGGACATCCACAATGGGCTTTTTCTGAAACAAGTGGAAGTTCCTTATATAACTCCTTTGTTTTCCTTTTATCCACCTTGACAATGTATCCATTTATTTTAAGATGCTCCAACCTCTGATCCCCACCAATATTTTTAATTAGACGCTAAATTACTTTTCAAGTCTACCAATATAAGCCCTATTAAAAGCATCACTAAAATTACCTGTTGGAGTTCTCTTCAATTCCTCTAGCCTTAATTTTTGGAATTTAATTCTTCATTCACTTTATAAATTATACTGCCAAACATAAATTTTACAGGGTATAACACAAGAATGACTGCAATTATTTGACTAAAGGTTTTATGCGATCCGTGAAGATGCAAAACATCCCTGATCAAGTAATTAGCTAGTTGAATAAGGAAATATGCCACCATTACAAACAAAATAAACGAAAAGACAAGCTGTAAATATTGAGATACGGATAGCTTTTTCATCTTCTTTAATCTCTTGATACGACCATCGCTAATGGCAAAACAGAGATACGTCACGGGGAGCCATAATAAGTAGATATCCAAATAACCAAACCAGATCCACGAACCACCCAACCCTATAAGCAATACCCAACCGAATATGTTGAATACTTTTTTATTCACTTTATCACCGCCAGATTTGATTTGTATCTTCTTGCTATGTATTTATTGAAATCTTATTAAAGGTTTATTGTCTCTCTCTATTTAGGGAACATAACCATTTCTTTATAAATATAAGTACTAAAAAATGGGACATAGTTCTTTCATTCTTTATTTGGAAATAATTTATTTCCTATCAAACCACCGACTAAAGCTGATAACCCAGCAATTATTACTCGGATAATCCTAGTAGTAGGAATTAAAAATTCAAACAACAGCATTATGAGCATAACAAATATACAAGTAAATATTATCATTCCAACGCTTCCCTTTTTCACAGCATTCCCCCCTCAGTGAATCAAGAATCCAGGAGACCTTTGGCCGACAAATGACCAGGAAAGAGCCCAATTCTTCATTCGATTCCGCCCTAATGAGCTTAAAGTAAATAGTGATAAACAACTAATGATCAACAATATCGTCCCAATATGTTGAATCGGCTTCGTTGCTGAAAAGATGCCAGAAAATAATAGCAGTAAAACTAAAACAGGTGCACATAAGCCAAATACAATAGTAGGATATTTTAACTCCACTCTAAATTTCTCTTGTTCCCCTTTTTCCAATTTTAGGTAGATGACAAACGAAAATACAAATACCATACGTACACCTACATTGTCGACAAACATGCTAACTGTCATAAATGTTAAAAAGAGGATAACCGTGAGCGCAAGAAACTTGTTCAAACGAATCCTAAAGTCTGAGAATTTAGGTTCAATTTTACACTTCGATCTACCGAACAACAACAGACTTTCTTTTGGAAAAATATAGACTAAAATTAAAATGCCATATACAGTGACAAGAAAAAATCCATAAAGAATAGTCTCTCCCAGAAGGATTCCCCCTAGTTTAGTAATGAACATACTATTTTTGAATTTCAACAAATGCTCCAATGATAAAAACAGACACTTCTTAATGCTAATAAAAGGTCGGAATATGGAAAAAAAGCATCTTGTTTTCTAGGTCTTAATTTTTCTGATTTTAATATCAGAGCAATGTATAAGTATTTTCGTTTGTGAAAATAAAAATATTTCATGTTGTAATTTTTTTTTACTCAACGGTAGAATTTCATCATAACCCCAATCATCAAGACCTTTTCTTCCGCCGAAGACAATTTCATTGGGCTTATTACCGTAAACATTTCGTGTTATATCAAAATCCATCAAAAACTTACGGACGTTTAACCATTGTATTTCAAATATCCCCGCACCCTCTTCATATTGCTCAATGACCATTTTAATGGTGGTAGGGTCCTTTGTTTGACCGTTTTCCTGATTTACAGCCGTAATGGAAACGACCTTTCCATCATGGAATGAGTGTTTTTTCAAAAAAATTGAGGTCTGTTTATTAAATCTAGGTAAGATCTTTTTTAATTCCTCTACGTAGCCCAATAGATCCCAATGGTCATCATCTACAAAATATTTCATTCCAAATCTTCTCCCTAAATTATTCAATTTGCCAATCGAATTTCTTCTTAGAAAATGGTCCGATCTAAGTATCAACTGACTAGTAATAGAAAATAATAATTTTTTGTGACTAGCAACATAATACCTGCTACTGTGCCCATGATTGGTAGCACTATATTGGTTATTTTCAACATAGCCCTCCTGGTACTAGACATTTTCACAATCCGGTTAAAATGTAGCATTTATTTGTTCAGCTCTCATGCCCATTTGACACAAACACTTTTATGACTTTTTTTCTGATAATACAAGAAATAAAATGTAAACTGCTAATCCAATGAGAAGCCCATAAAAAAGTGAAGGTAAGATAAACAATAGTGCAAAACTATAGCTTAATAGTAAGGACACTACGCCTCCCAATATATAACTAAGTTTTTTAGGAAACAGAAACTTATTGCTTAATTTATAAAAAATAAAACCGCCAACTGAACTCACAAATGCTGATAACGTAAATAAATACAATTGAGTGAAGTACATAGGAATGCCACCGATCTTTTTCTGTTTTATTAATTGGCATGAAAATGAAAGTTATACCTCTTTGTTTTTCGCACTAAATCTACTGATATACGTGACGAAAAGTATAATTAAAAATAATAATGCCACAGCAGACATGAGAACTCCCACGCCGGGTAAAATCCCTTTTTCAAAAATGCTCGTGATATTTCGCGGGTTGAAAATAAGAGCATTTAAAGACAATATTATACAAAAGATAACGGTATAAAACGCAGTCTGTTTATAAATCTTCAACCTCACCAATCCTTTCCTTCCAACTATTGGTACGGAAAACATCAAGTGAAAGTTTCATAATTTAATTTGATATTGAAAACCGTACGCTCCTTAATCCTATAAAAATGCCCTTAGCGGGAGTTGCTTTGATAGATATCATGTGCGAACAGTTATGTGTTTTGCATGCAAAATATAAAAAATCATGCGTTTATAACACATGATCTTTTTTGACTTTTTGTGTTTTTCTTGTGAAATTATAAATACTTACTATGACCCCTATAACAAACACAATAATCGAATGTAATCCAAGGACTACTGCTATAAATCCTCCGGCAAAAGCTACCCCTTCACCTGTGTCATCCGGTTCAAGCCCAACGATGTTATTATAACTAACCCCAACAGACACAAAGGAAAAGACGATTACCGGAACTAAAAGTGCCATACCAATTGCAGAAAGCCATAAAGGGAATCTCTTTTGTTTGTATAAATACACTGCTACATAATCACAGATTACAATAGACAGAAATAAAACAATCCAAACCAGAGCATCTCCGTTCATTTTAATTTCACTCCTTTAATTTAATGGAGACATAACTTGAATTTCTGTGAGCTAAGGGTTTCAGTTGGGTTATCCGGCTCACGGTTTGACGTGAAAAGTTACAATGCATTGTTCCAGCAATATCGTCTTTATCTATAGCATTGGCGCTATTCCCTACGTCAGATTAGCGCCCGAGAAGGACTATAGTTATTTTTTAAAACTATCTAGCAACGTGTACCCGAAAACGATTCCTGCTACTGTTACGAGGGTTTGACTGCCGATTAATAGTAAAAGTACAACAGGCACGATTGCTAAGTAAGATAAAATATACAGAACTACTATTAATAGAGCCGGCAATGCAACTGCAAGAAATTTAGTCCAATCGAACGTCCATTTTTTATTTTCCTTTATTTTAATAATCAGTTGTGGTAACCGGAATAGCATCCCTAGTACAATAGGGAAAATTGCAGAAAACGGAACAACCGGAAGGATATTAAAATTCATGCTTGCCGTTTCTTTTAACTGGAACTCCCACTTCATTCCTAATAGACCAATCCCAATGGTCCAAGCAAAATAGTAAAAGAAACGTTTCATTAAAATCGCCTCCCTTTGTTTTTTAGAATAAAGCTTAATTGATGGGTCTCGTCGCTTTTGATACGAGAATAATTTCCTTCCAATCAAACTATCAACCAAGGTTACTGTTCACGACTTGAAATAAGAAACGATTAGGCGAGGTATGAAAAGTAAAATATCCGACAAGGTGAAGGCCATCTCGGCTTTATCCAAACTGTCCAGCTTCTGTTCTTTTATAGCAGCCGAAAAATTCACGAGATCTCCTTGGATGGGCTCTTTGCCGTTATGATATTTCATGCGAATCGACTGCCCTTTTGAAATAGAAGCATTGTCCATTACCTGGAAGTGGATATGAGGTTCCGAAGAATTTCCCGAGTTGCCGCACAGTCCAATCAATTCACCGGTTTTAACATTTGCACCTTCTTGTACAGTAATACTATACCTTTTCAAGTGCGCGATTAGACTATATTCATTTACGTCATGCTTAATAATTACATAATTACCTATAAAGGCCTCTTCATTCATCTCTCCCGGAATATTATCACGTATGGTATTCTCGATTTTTATAACTTTTCCATCATTAGGAGCATACACACTCTTTGAAAATGCATGGAAGTTTTCATTTTTCAGTCGATTGTTGCTGAAAGTTTCTCCATTGTGAGTAATAACCAAATCATAGGCATATCTCTGATTTTCATATACATAATGATAGTTCAAGAATTCATTGGCGCCTCCCCAAAAGACCGTCCACTCTTCTTTAACCGGCATCGTATAAGTTTGCTTCGAATAAACTGCATCGGTTTGAGGTACTTTGCATACGGTTTAATTAGCAATCTGTGGATTTGGTTTTCCTCATCAAAATATACAGATATAGCTTTACGTTCAGCAGCATCCACCCAAATATAATGTGTGAGCGGGCCAAATTGAGCAGTGAATTTCACTGAATAACTTGTCACATTTTCATTAAAGCTAGTGATTAGTTCCTCAAATTGATCGGCTGTAGTCAGTCTTTGAAAGTCTTTTATACATTGTTTGTAAATCAACTCGCTGTCACCATTAAGAAATAAAAGACCAAAATTAGTAGGCGTTACACAATCAACACTAGATTTCTCAACCAATAAACTCATTTCCTTCCTGGCAATTTTTTCTTAGACGATCCAATCATTTTAATGAAGCGTTTACATTTCAGTTAGTGTACTTGTTTACTTAATATAGATCATTGAATAACCTTCAATAATTCCCCAATCACTCCTTGATCGCTTTCATATCTTTTATTGAAATTCTGAAAATCGTCTCTTCCTTTTTCAATCTTAATTTACTGATATACGTAACTAAAAGTATAACCAAGAATAGCAAAGCCACGTGTTTTTTAAAACTTTTATCCTAACTGACCCATTCCTACCTACTAGTGATACGGGAAACACCGAGTAAAGGTTTCCTAATCTTATCCGTTAGTTGAACTATCACCACATTGGCCGTTAACTTAATTGAATCAAACTGATGCAAACGACAAGAAATATCCCTGTAAAAACTATTGAAATAAAATTATTTAATAATCTTACTTACAATAGGATTTCTAAGTTATCTATGAGGTAAAAAAAGCCATAGATTAGCTGAACTAACCTATGTCTTCTATGGTTGAAATCCATTAATTTCGTTGCCTAAAAAGAATGGAGGTCATTATGTTCCTTCAGGCGTCGCTCTCTATCTCCCCGCAACTGCATTCTCCTTGTACTCCTACACGATAAAAGCAAAGTATAAAAGGAATAACAGGCAGAGCACATACATCATTGGATGCACTTGTTTAGAACGCTTTTGTGCGACTAAACAAATTGGATACAGAACAAAACCTAACCCAATTCCGATGACCACACTGGAAGTTAGCGGCATCATAATAATTGTTAAAAATGACGGGATCACGATTTCTAACTTTGTCCAGTTGATTCTACGGATTTCCATGGCCATTAGTGCACCTACAATAATTAATGCAGCTGATGTCACTTCCACTGAAATAACGTGAACAAGTGGTGAGAAGAATAAAGCAACGACAAAACAAGCAGCAATCACGACAGAGGTAAAGCCGGTTTTTCCTCCGACAGCAATACCAGCTGAAGATTCAACGCTGGTCGCAGGTGTTGATGTACCTAAAACAGCGCCAATTACACCCGCAGCCGAATCGGCAAGCAAGCCTTTACCGATATTCGGAATCCTATTGTCTTTCATCATGCCTGCTTGACTCGTTAAGCCAATTAATGCACCCGCTGTATCAAAAAAGGCTACAATTAAGAACGTGAAAATAACTGTCAGGAGCTCTGGCGTGAAAATCTCATCTAAATGGCCAAACACAACACCAAATGTTGGTTCCATGCTCGGGATACTGCCAACCATCGATGCAGGCACTTCGATTAATCCGAAAATCATACCAACAATCGTTGTAATAACCATACCGTAGAAAATACCGCCATTAATGCCGCGTACTAACATAATAATCGTCAGAATAAGACCTAGAACAGCTAGTAGTGTCATCGGTGACGTTAAATCGCCAATCGACACAATTGTATCTGGATTACCGACCACAATGCCACCATTTTTTAACCCGACAAATGTGATAAAGAATCCAATACCCGAAGCGATCGCATATTTCAAATCGATTGGGATGATATTAATAATCTTCTCTCGGATTTTAAATAAACTTAATAGCATAAAAATAATGCCGGCAACAAAAACCCCCGTTAAAGTGACTTGCCAATCAATGCCCATTCCAATACATACTGAGAAAGTAAAGAATGAGTTTAATCCCATACTCGGTGCAATGGCGATCGGGAAGTTCGCAAGTACCCCCATCAGCAGTGTGCCGATAATTGCAGTAAGCGCAGTTGCGGTGAATACAGCCCCATGATCCATTCCAGATTGACTAAGGATAATCGGATTGACGATCAAAATATAGGCAATCGATAAGAAGGTCGTAATCCCTGCGAGTGTTTCCGTTTTATAGGAAGTACCCCGTTCTGCAAATTTAAAAAAGTTTTTCATATTGGAATCTCCTATTTGCTAAATTAAAGATTGAACGGGAATGTGCCTACCTGTCATTTTAGAAATAATTCATTTATTTCCCTATAATCTAAAAAAAGCTTCGACCACTAGTTGGCCAAAGCTTTTCTACATAAAGGAAGTAAAATATACCAGTATTTTCCCATTCCTTGTAGTCAGCTAATATCGGTAGCTGGTAGAAACTTTCAAGCCATCTTCTTGAATTTATACAAGGTATATCTTTTGTTTTAAAAACAATAGGAAAATAATATCAAGTTTCATGTGAATCGTCAATGGCATAAATTGGAATTGATTTATGCCATTGACGAAGAAAAATATTCGAAACGAAACAAAAATTGATCAGATACTAGATCTACAAAAAAACTACAGTAAAACAACTGAGCACAAAAGCTGGGGAAATCTATATTACTACCCAAGCATCTAGTTATAACGTGGGTGCTTTAGCATCGGTAAGTTATTTAAAGCGATCGATTGCAGTATTATCTTCACCCTTTCTAAAACCAACATGCCATAAAAACGTATTTATGGAGTTAAATTCGATTGAGCATTTTTCATTTTCCTATACTGCCTGATATCTTCAACAACAGTAAACATAAGAACAATCCATAGAACAGGATTGGACAAAGATATTCCTACTTGGGAATCGCCCCCAAGCAATATAAATACTATAATTAAAATGAACAAATACGATGTAAGTGTAACTTGCCATGCCAAATTGAATGGCAAGGAAGATTCATTTTTAATACGATTTAAATAGAATCCAGAAAGTAAGATCATTAGAAATAGTCCAATGAAAATTGGTGTTGATAGTCGTAAAAATTTGTTTAACTCAGGAAAGAAATCATAAATCAGTAACATTGTTATAGAAAGTAGAGTGAATACAGAAAATATCCAAGCTTTATTTATCATCTCAATACTCCCCTTTAGCTTATATACGAAGGCTTGGAAGCTCTGGTTTCAACTTCGGTTTACCCATTTACCAAAACTCTAATTCATATATATATTACCAGAAATAGTTCCCTTTCTCTCTCACTTATTGGAAATAAATAGATGGCTACCAGACTTAATAAAAATTCAGCTAACAACTTTCTGATGTCAACTACAAATTTCCCCAACTTTACGAAAGGAAAAAGATGGGCATGCAAGACAATTCTGATATAATCTATGGAACAGCTGTGTAAATGAAAGTCGCACAGTATTTGCATGACGATACATAGGAGACTTGCCGTTAATTTTGTCCCTTCAAGAAAGGCTAGGTTGTGTCAATGAGTAAAATAATGAAAGTTGTTGGGGCCGTTGCTATCATAAATATACTGGCCAGGTTGCTTGGTTTTTATAGGGAAATTGTGATAACGAATCAGTATGGAACGTCGAACACAGCGGATGCCATTGCAACAGCGTATACGATTCCAAATTTTATTTATCTTGTGGTGGGTGGTGGATTGACGACAGCATTTATATCTGTCTATCATTCAACGACATCTGATAAAGCCTTGTATGTTCGAAAGTCGCTTACAACTGTTCTTGCAACTGCAATTTCCGTAACTGCTGTATTAATCATCTTTGTAGATCCGACTTTGAAACTGTTCTTCAAAAACCGGGGTCCTGAAGAATATGCATTGTTACGCACCCTATATCTCTGGATGATGCCGTCCTCAATTATTTTAGTCCTATCCACGTGGATGAGCGGGGTACTGAACGTAAACGGGAAATACAGCCTGTCGAGTATTGCGGTTCTTCTATACAATACAGCCTTTGTCGGAATTGCTGTCTTATTAACCAGTTATTTCGGCCCTGAATCATTTGGGATTGGTGCATTATGTGGTGCACTGTTGATGGGCGGATTTCTTTATACAGGACTTCGGAGATCAAAACTCTATTCGTTGAAACCATCTTTTGGTATGACGGAAGATATGAAGAGGTTATGGGTGATCGCTTTGCCGATACTGTTTGGCGGAGCTTCGTTACAATTCTATATTCTCATTTATCGGATTGTATCTGAGCGTTTTGGAGAAGGAGTGATTACTTCAGTTAACATTGCTTCGAAGTCGACCGGTTTACCGCAAGCGATCTTGATGACTGCGGTGACAACCGTCATCTATCCTCTTCTTAGTAAAAAAGAGGGAGAAGGCAACATCGAGACAATCCGTGCACTTTATAAAAAAGGAATGATTTATCTATTTGCATTACTTGTTCCGGCAACAGTTGTCGCTTACGTCTTTGCAGAACCGCTAATAAGTCTCGTTTTTGAACGTAGAGAATTCACAAGAGAATCCGTCTTATTGACAGTACCTATATTTCGTGCATTTTCTCTGTCAATGTTTTTCCTTGCAGCCAATACCTTCATCACTCGATTCTACTATGCAAAAGCCAGTTCGATGGTGCCGGTACTATTTAGCGTGATTAGCGTCTTCGGCATTAATGTAGCAGTTATTTATTTGATGATGGACTCATTTGGTGCGTCGTCAATTGCTTATGGTACGGTTATTAGTGCTGCGGCAAACTTCGTGATGCTCGTTGTATATGCGAGGGTAAAGTGGAAATTATAATTGGAGAGATTCTTTTTTGTTTTCTAATAGATGAATAAAGTAATTTGCAGTGTACACTCATTTACTTGATAAGGGATACAATGGAACGACCCACAGGCTGTTCCATTGTGGTTTTCTCAAAGATACTCTTTAATTCTTCCCCCTTAATCTTCTGATATATGTAATTAAAAGTATAACTAAGAATAGAAATGCCACAGTAGACACGATCCCATGTCTGATATAATTCTTTTTACAAAAACATCGAGTGAAGATTTCATAATCGTTGAACTGCCACCATTCTACTTGTTAACTCAATTGAGTTAATCTGTTACTGATCTTTTCCCATTCATGCACATCAGTGAAATGCCGTGCCATCTCATTTGCCTGAGTAGTTACACTTTCAGGGGAATCTAGAACCTCCAGCAGTTTGATGGCATTCCTAGTTGTGGAAGGTCCGTCGTGAACTTTATAGTCAAATAATACTTTACCGTCTTCAATCGATTCTCTGAAATGGTAATTGCAATACAACTCCCCTGCAATTTCTGTTAACTCACTATCATGCGATGCGATGACAGCCATTCCTTGGTTTACAGATAGCCATTCCATGATTGCAGCCGATGCGGAGATTCTTTCAATCGTATTTGTTCCTTTTAAAATCTCGTCAATAAATAAAATGATTGGTTTCTGTTCTTTACTAAGCTTATTGATTCTTTTAAGTGCTCAAAAAACAATCTCTCTAGTTTTCTTCTTTATCGCTGTTAGTGCACATCTGTTTGTGTTACGATTTTTATACGATAAAAAGATGAGAAAAAGGTGAATAGAGTGGATATATTAGTTCCAATTGGGATTGGTTTTGGTAGTAACCTGATTATTTACCTTATAGTTTTGGGCATTTTAAAGGATAAAAAAAGAGCAACTAGTTCAACAGTCATTTCAACGATCTTATTAATTGTCGCTTCTTTTATAATTGGCAGATGGCTTGGAATGGGATTGCTTGTGATAAGTTTTGGAATGTTAATAGCCGCATTTTTTTTCCGCGTGATAAACTCACTAACGGATTCAGAGAATAACGCAAAAAAGAGTTAGTCTTGTTTAGGAATTAAAAATAAAAATAAAGCACAATATAAAGTGCTTCACTTGTATCTACTGGTATGAATAGTTTATTCCATATCCAAGAACATAGGTTTGTGTATATTTGCTTGAATAAAGAAAGTATGTGCTCTATAATCTATTTTACCACTTAAGAAGTCAGAATAAATCCAATATTAATATTTAATATACAGCTATCACAATTACATATACGAAAAGAGTAAATAGACGCTACTCTTTAGTAAAGAATAGCGTCTTTTTACTTTGGAAGGAATCAATTTAGAATTTCTTGAATGAAGGATTGCACGTGTGCCTATTATTCTTGGTCAACATTTTCACCATATAACGCTTTAATCGACTTTGCTATTGCTTCCAAAAAGGCTTCCTCTTCCTGTGTCAGAATGGTAGGAAACGTAAAATTCACACTATCAGCTTTCATTGATTCTTGTGCTTTCTGCATTTGTTTTGCCAATTCCTCTTTGTCACCTACATGTTTCATTGCAATCTCGGATAATTTTACGGCCACTTCAAACGCTTCAGGTGAATGTGGAGATACCCCATCCCTCATCAATTGCTTGATTGTCGATAACCAATCTAGCATTTCAATATCCATTTGAGCTCGCTGCTCTTTCGGAAGGGAAACAAATTGTTCAGCCACGTCTTCTGGATAGTATTCTTTCACCCATTCTAGTTGATCTTGTTCATTTTCCATCTTAAAAAGAAGGGAACTTAACACTTTCCATGTAATGGGCTTTCCTTCTTTCAAAAGAAATTGTACATGCTCAACTGCTTCGATGGATCGATTTAACTCATCTCTCTTTTCCGTTAGGAGTGCATGCTGCCAGGGCAATGACTTTTCAAGTTGTTGAGATGTGTCTGAGTCGTTATCAATTAAGTTTTTGATTTCCTGTAACGAGTATCCTAAAAACTTCAAGGACTGGATTTGCTGCAGTTTCGTTAACTCTTTAAACCCATACAACTTGTGACCAGAGGCATTTTGCTTTGTTGGTATCAGTAATTCTAATTTCTCGTAAAATCTTAACGTTCTAACCGTTGTTGTGGTACGCTTTCCAAATTCACTAATTGTGAAAGCATATTCTTCAGTATCCATAAAACTATCCCTCCATTACTATTGGTGTAACTTTAGTTTAACGTGTGACGTAAGGGAAGGGGCAAGCTAAAAATAATTAGAATTAAAAAATCCCCCCTGTGATGTGAAGAGTTCAGGAGGGATTTCGTCATAATTAGATGAAAGATCTTTTAAATTTCGTTCTTTGACTTTATTTACATGTTGAAAATTTCTTAACAAACATCATGACTGATTGTCCAATGTATTTTAAACACAAGTAAATTGTCTACTTTGTAAAGTTAAGTTCCCACGTTATCCCATTTCTATCTGTGACAATAGCGTGTTTCGCCCCCCAGAATGTGTCTTGGAGCTCCATTTTAATTTCTCCATCCTTGGCCAACTCTTCATAGACGTTGGTAATTTCCTCTTCACTTTCAAGATCAGGACCAAGCAAAATGCTAGTACCTTGTACGGTTTCCTCACCAAAAACGTCAGCCATATACAAAATACAATTTTCGTTAATATGTAATTCAGCATGAATGTACTTACCTTCATACCCCTTGAACATTTCAATGCCATCCGATAACTGGGTGTTTTTTATTTCTCCGCCAAAAACTTTTTTATAGTACTCAATTTCTTCTTTACAATTTTTAATCCTTAAATGTGGTACAATTCTTTTCATTTTAATTCCTCCCTATTTTTGTTTGGTACCTATGCAAGTTTCGTTTATAACAATTCAACTACACTTGTGCTTGATGCTTAACTACAAGGTGTCATCTCTGTCGATTACACGCCTATGTCAAGTCTGTTTGCCCACGGCAAGAAAAATAACATGATCAAATTACTGTCTTAATTCAGGTAGCTGTAAAAAAACTCCTTCTATAAGTACTGTCGAACCAGGCAGAATTTCAATTTCTTTCCGTATAGCCATCCGTTTCCTTATTATGTAGCTCGATTATCCGCTTCAACTTTCCGCCTTTTCTTAGTAGTTCCTGTAGCTCGTTGATCAAATCAATATACACCTTTGGCAACTTCACTTTTAACTTCTGATCTGGAGCTATATTCTGACTAATACTTTTAGCTCCAGTTTCAATGGCAAAATCTTTTGCTTTCTGTAAGGGCAATTCCCCTAGTTTTGATACGCTATTCAGATCTTCAATTGTAGCATTAACATGTAGGATGTCTGTGCGTCAAACTATTATGTTTGTTTTTTACACAGGCACCCTATAAATTAGATGTATTTATTCCTTTCGCCATCCATTCTCTTCCCCATCCGCTCAACCATAACACCGGCATAGCGGTTATAAAACGGCATGTCATCTTTTTTCCCCCACCTGACGAGGAGATGCCCGATAAACACTAGCCAGACAAGCAAGGAAAATCCAGCCAGCCCAAAAGCAGCTAGGTTTAGAATGATGTCATCTTTCATTTCTGAAGTCAAGACTCTACTGGTTGCGGAAAATAAAAACGGCATATACAAAATCCAAAATCGTCGATTGTATCTCCTAAATTGACTTCCTTTTATTGCTATAAGCCGGGCACGAATGATTTTTCCGCCGATTGTCTGTCCCCTCCAAACTGCCGGAAGGATAACGATCAAGAAATAAAAGGCAACGGCAAAAATGAGGGCCTTGCCCAATGTACTCGTCGGCGCAAACAATGGACTTATGAGATTAGCGAGCAGTTTAGCTACCATCACATTTAACAGCACTTCAAACAACTGCGCGCCAAATGTCGCCTGCTGCTGTCCATCGTAAAACTGTTCTTGCCTGTCCAAGGCATCTTTCGACGGAATGAACATCAGAAAAAGCGGGGCAATCAAGAAACCCAGAACGGCGCCGGCTGTATTCGCCAGTAAATCATCAACATCAAACACACGATAAGGGCAGGCAAACAGGTCGAATACAGCGGTTCGCTGAGTGATTTCAAAAAACAGCGAAACGCCTAACCCCATCAATGCAGCGTATTGCCACTTTTCCCTATTCTTAAAGAAGTACCGTATATAGACACCTAACGGAAATAGCAGAAGAACATTGAAAAATCGGACATAAAAAGAAGGTGCCGACAGCAAATTAGCATACGTAGAAGGAACAATCCAATAGAAATTAACTTCCCGCTGAATATCCCGGATAAATTGGAACGGACGCGTTTGGACAAGAATCTTGCCGGGCGGAACTTCTCCGCAGTTTTGAAAACTGAAAGGCATCGGAAAAATGACTAAAAAGTACGCACTTAAGCTGTAAAAAATAAAACTGACAAGAAGTGCCGTTTTCCAAAAGCTGAAATACCCGTACTTGCGGTATTGAAAAATGGAAAATGGCAATGTCAGCAATACGGCAAGGAACACAAAAACGACGCCGGCAATGAAAATAGGCATTAGATAGGATTGCATTGTTTATCCCTCTTTTATTTGTAGTGTGAACGCCAAGAACAGCTTATTAAGTACATACCCTTTTTCATTTAAGAAACGCAATGGTTGGTAGAATGATTTTAAATTCATTGCAAGCCATATTATTAATGTTGTAAACAATACTGGCGCATCCTTCAAAGCCTTCGGGTATATAAAATGCTTCGTCAAATGGCCTTGATACCCACCAATCTTCGTTGTAAGGTTGAAATGTATTTAATAAATCTTCTGTGTTTTCATACCGGAAAGCATTTATTACAGAACTTGTCGTGCGCGCCCGTTTGTGTAAGAACGTTTACGAAATATTTGACATTCTTTACATATCGCTTTCGACTAAGTATAATAGACCTGTAAAGTCGATTTCAATGAGCATTTCAATTATATACAAGAGGTGAATTTTGTGAGTGCGGTAGTTTCTAAATAAGAAAACATTATAGGAAATAAGGAAGTATTAACAACAGGGGATTTCAGTTAGTTTCACGCCCCTTATTTTGTTGTAGACTTATTTCCACTTATGAAGATACCTACCATACTTTACAAAAAAGTGCATCACTTCATGATTAGAACTATCGTTATTGATGGTTTTATTTATGTATTTTATTTTTGCATTGTAAACGTAAGCTGCGGTGGATACTGCAGCTTTTTTATATTTATATTCAACTCATTGAAATTTCCTGCTAGGTTTCTTCATTGCTGATCTATTCATCACATGGAGGAGAATGAAAAACATGAATGAAAGTACTTTTGAAAAATTACAGTATAACGAACTAAAAGAGATCATAAAATCTTATTGTGTTAGCGGACTAGGCAAACAACTATTTGATAAATTAATTCCAAGTTCTAACTTAAAAGTAGTCAAACATCGATTAAATGAAACATCTGAAGCACGTGCCATTCTGGATGCAGGTGGTAACGTACCTCTCATGGGTGTTTCCAACATTGAACATACAATTGACAAATTGGAAAAGGGCATAATTTTAACTCCATCAGAGCTTTTAAGTATTTCCGATTTTTTAAGAGGTTGCCGAAAAATAAAAGTTTTCATGTCCAGTAAAGAATTTTTTGCTCCGACATTATCGTCCTATGTCAATTCCATGACAGAATTCATGTCGGTAGAAGAGGATATTAACTTTTCTATAAAAAATAATCAGATTGACTCGGATGCCAGTAAAGAACTCAAACGTGTTCGTCATCATATCCAAACAACCGAACAAAAAATAAAGGAACGATTAAATAAATTTCTCAACAGTAGCACAAACAGAAATTATATTCAGGAATTTATAATAAGTATCAAGAATGGTCACTATACCATACCAATTAAATCCTCCTACAAAAATCAAATACAGGGAACTATCATTGAAATATCATCCAAAGGTTTGACAGTCTTTATGGAACCTAGTGTGGTGGGAAAATTAAGTGTTGAATTAGCAACATTAAAATCCGAAGAGGCCATGTTGGAATATCAAATACTAGCTACTTTAACAGGGTTAGTGACTGAAAACCTTCAAGCCATTCATATTAATATTGAGCTTATATCCCAGTATGATATGATTTTTGCTAAAGCTAAATACAGCAAACATGTGGATGGAATTGAGCCAAACATAAACGATTATGGGAATATAAAATTAATAAATTGCAAGCATCCATTACTATCGGGTCATGTTATACCGCTACAGTTTCAGATTGGGAGCGATTATCGCAGCTTAATCATAACTGGACCTAATGCCGGTGGAAAAACAATCGTGCTGAAGACAATTGGCCTTGTTACTTTGGCAACTATGTCTGGGTTCCATATTACCGCTTCGAAAGAAACCGAAATTGCAGTATTTGAGCGTATGTTTGTCGATATCGGTGACAATCAGAGTTTAGAAAATGCACTTAGCACGTTCTCTTCTCACATGAAGAACTTATCAGAGATACTTCGATCAGTAAATAACAATACCCTGTTACTATTTGACGAGATCGGCAGCGGAACAGAACCAAATGAAGGAGCAGCATTAGCAATCTCCCTCTTAGAAGAGTTTTATCTTAAAGGATGTATTACCGTTGCAACAACGCATTATGGAGAAATAAAACGTTTTTCCGAAATGCATAGTGACTTTATGAACGCCGCTATGCAATTTAATAATGAAACATTGAATCCATTATTTAAACTTCTCATCGGGCAGTCTGGGGATAGTAATGCTTTATGGATCTCTAGAAAAATGAATGTTCCTGAAAATGTTCTAAAAAGAGCAGAGGATTATATGAAAAATAAAGAATATAGCTTGGAACGATTAAATGAAAGCAAAATTCTAAAGCCAAAAACAGAGGTTGAGAAAGTTAAAAATAATATCGACTATCAAAAAGGAGACCGGGTAAAACTGCTTGACCACGATGACTTTGGAATAGTGTATAAAGAAAAGGACAACTATTCTAACGTTACTGTGTATTATCAAAATCAATTTATTGAAGTAAACGGAAAACGCTTGGTATTAGAATTAAAAGCTGAAGAGTTATATCCAGAGGGCTATGACTTAGACACTTTATTCATTGACTACAATACTAGAAAACTAAATCATGATATAGAGCGAGGATCGAAAAAAGCACTTCGTAAAATCCAGAAAGAAATTCGAAATAATAATAAGTAAACAAAAGATTCCCACTTTTATACGAAGGTGGGAATCTTTTGTACGTTAACACGCCTGCCGATTAACCACATATTGGAAGCTCTCATCCCCATCTTTCTCTAAATGTTTTTTCTCAATACTTCCATCGGTATAGATACCATTACTGTTTCCCCTATCTTATTGTTCTTTTGGGTTTTATTTAGTTTTTTAAACTCTTTAAAAGTATCGTTGTTTTTTATAAAATTACGTCCTATTTGTTAAAAAGACCTTGCCTTTACCTTTTTCGGAAGTTTCTACGACACGAACCGCTTCTTTTACTTTTACTAAATCATAGTGAGAGTCCATTTCCGTCAGTCTTAATTGGTTATCATTTAGTAATGTCAGTAAATGATTGAATGTTTCTTGCCACGTATCCGTTGAAACATTTTTATTCCAATGCCGCAAGTGAAAAATGTTCGCGTGTACTTTTGCTTTTTTTACAATATCTGCCCAGTTTACTTGGATTCCTGATAACAGGCCAATCGTTAAAAACTTTCCATTAGGACGTACACAAAAAGCCAATTCGTTTCCAGATGATCCGCCTACAGAGTCAACAGCAGCATCTGCACCGCATCCGTTGGTCAGCTCCATCACCATCTTTTGTAGAGGGGTTTCTGCTGTATTGATGACATCAGTAGCGCCCAGATCAAGTAGTTGTTCTGTATAGACGTTATTTCGCGTCACCGCAATCAAACGAAAACCCAAGACCTTCGATAATTGAGCAAAAATATGCCCGATGGAAGAACCGCATGCATTCACCAATAACGTATCATTCGGTTTTAATTGTAAAACTTCTGTACTCACAATCCACGCGGTAAGTGGATTGATGTACATCTGCGCAGCCGTAAAATTATCGATAGAATCAGGGATAGGCACTGCCCATTCCGCTGCTGTTTTGACGTATTCCTGCCAAGTACCTTCCCCGCGCAAAGGTAACACGCGCTTGCCAATAAGATGTTGAGAAACGGAAGCGCCTACATCTTCCACAATGCCGACACCTTCATACCCCGGTATATTAGGTAAAGAAATTCGATGAGCATACGCTCCTCTAATTGGGATTAAGTCAGATGGGTTAATAGGACGTGCTAACATCCGAACAAACACTTCATGGTCCTTCGGCGGTTCGATCCTTTTATGTTCAATTTTCAATACGTCTAAAGGACTTCCAAACTCGTGAAATGTAATACATTTTGCATCCAATTCAATGAGACCTCCTTCATTTACGGTACTTAGCGCGCTGAAGATGATCTGAAAATTACCTACATTAGTTTCGATCAAGTCTCTCTTTTGTAGCTACTGAAATAAATTGAATAAGAAATCAGCTATGTATGTTTCCAGTAATGCGGCTAGCAGAATGATCGGTAAAACAAAATAAACATATGTTTTTCCAGTGGTCAAGAGTCTTTTTTCTAAGCGATATACTGATCTTATCCTTACAGATCAGAATGATTCTCCTTCACGTGTGCACAGATCATAGAACGATTCGATTGCGGCATGGATAATGATTTTGCTAAGGATTGTTAAGCTTATTACTTAGTTTCATTAATAAATGTATCAGACATCCATTCATGAAATTTCTCTTTTTCTTCAAGATGCGGGTAATGAGCTGATTTCTCAAAAGGGACAAAATACTTGGATTCGGCTTCTATCGTATCGAAATACTTTTTTGCTGCATTTGATGTAGTCATATAATCATCTGTACCCATGACGAAATAGAAAGGGATTTCAAGTTTTGTCACAATTTCCGGCAATGGATTTTCCAGCATATGGCCTACTAACTTCTCTTGAGAGTACCCCATTCCCATATTGTAGCGAATAACATCCAACAAATTATATTCATTGCTAAATAAAACTCTAATATTATTGCCATCAGGATGATCAATTTGTTTTGTGGATCCGCCATATTTCATCACGTATTCTCTCGGAGTGACCATTTCGCCATTTTCAATTTGCTCTGTTATCCCTTGTAAATACTCCACATCATCAAGATTTCCCGCTTTTTCAGCTTGCGCGATACAGTAAGCCAAACTTTCTTTCTCACTTTCGAGTGTATCACCCATCTGCCCAATCCCAATATACGCTTTATATTTCTCAGGAGATTTATTGGCTGCTTGCATGCCAATGTATGTACCTGACGAATGAGCCGCAAGGATGACTTTTTCTTTCCCAAGACGTTCTGCTATATAGTCTGTCAACGCTAATAGGTCATTAACCAATAAATCCGTGGATAAATTGGAATAGTCCTCAAAAAAATGATACGACTTCCCGCTTGCTCTCTGGTCGTAATTCACCACAGTAAAATTTGTTTCCAATAAATCTTCATATTGAACAGCGTACGGTGTTTCAGGTGATCCAGGTCCGCCATGTACAAGAATCATAACAGGGTTATCTTTATTCGCTCCACGTATCATAATTTCATGTTCCACCCCATTTATTTCCACTTGTTCTAGTGTACTGATACTCGCATCACCTTTTATAGTGGATGTCCAGGTGGGAAAGAAAAGCGTTATCGCGAGTAATGCTGCGCTGGTGAGGGCACTATACATAAGGTATTTCATAATTTTCCTTTTACGCTTCATATCATTTTTTATTCCTTCCCGATTCAATTAATAAGTTCGGTTCTGGTACAGCCTTGTATCATCAGTTCGCCAGCAGGCAGAAATCGCTCAACCTCATCTATCAATATAGTGAGCAGATGCCAGAGGCTTACACAACTTCATATACATCTCCTCTGCTGGAAAATACCTGCGTTCGTACTTGCTAATAATCTCTTCCTTCGTGCCGATATAGACATCTCTGTCGATTACACGCTTGAGTCTCGTCTGTTTGTCGACATTAAGAAAAATGACATGATCCACATACGGTCTTATTTCAGGACGCTGCAGAAAAACCCCTTCGATAAGTACGATCGAGCCAGACGGAATGTCAATTTCTTGTTCGATATAACCATCTGTTTCCTTGTCATAGAGCTCGATTGTCCGCCTCACTTCACCCTCATTTTTTAAGGGGGCTAACAGCTCATTGATCAAATATTCATAGCGCCATTGCAAATAATAATAGCCATACCACTCTTCATACTCTTCGTTGTAACGGATCTTTTTAGGATGAATGAAATCATCCAGATGAAAAAGGTGCACGCCTTTTATCGCCTGCTGAAGATCCCGCGCATATGTCGATTTTCCTGAACCTCCCAAGCCGTCGATTCCGATCACGACGGTGCGGCCGGTATGTAAGTTGGGTAAATTTGCTGACACGTTAGAAATACCTCCTTGCAAATTCTTTTTACGACGTAGCCCTTAGTCTGCTGATATACGTGACGAAAAGTATAAGTAGAAATAACAAAGCCACAGCAGACAATAGTACTCCCATATCAGTTGAAATTCCTTTTTTAAAAATGAGAGTATTTAAAAACAAAATGCCAAAAAAGATCATGGCATGAAACACAGTATTCTTAGAAATTCTCATCTTCCCGTATCCTTCCCTTCCAACTAATGGTACGGAAAACACCAAGTGAAGGTTTCATTTTCAATCTGGTTGTGGAATTGCCATCATTCTGTTCATCAGCTTCCATTATGATCTTGGAATACTTTTGCGCGTTCTCTCAAAGAGCTGTAATATGAACCCCCCCGTGTGCGGTAAAGAATTCAGGAAGGATTACGTAGTACTTAGATAAAAGAGCTGATTTATAAATACCCCCTCGATAATGAATCGATTCAGCAAAAGTGCCCGTCCGTTGAATAGTCTTTTATAATATGGATTGAACAAAGGTATCCAGTAATTCATTAAATTCTTCATAGTTATCATAATTTGCATTGTGAGAAGCATTACGAATTACTTTTAATGGATAACCCCTTTTTACCGCCCAGTTATTACAATACTTTTTTATATAGCCTGTTTTATCGTACTCTCCATAGGTGATGAGGACTTGACAGTTAAACTGGACTTCATCTTCTACTTTTAAAAATTCGTCATAAACCGCCCCAGTTGCCGTTAGCATGTCTTGTTTGCCTAAATGAAGCAGCGTATTGTACATACTTTTCCTTGCTTCTTCTGTTATCGTAATGGCTTTTGCTCCTGCTTTACAGTAGTAACTAAAAGGGTACAGTCTAGCAATGGTAGAATAATGTTTAATCCAAAAGAGTTCTGGACTTCTGTAATAACCTTTACCAAAAGGCGTTGTGCCTATTCCTATAAATCCTGTTACTTTGTCTTCGTGATCCCGGATGAATGACTGGGCAATATACCCTCCTGCTGATTGTCCCACTAAGACGATTTTATTTATGTTTTCTTGTTCAATTATGGTCAATAGCTCCGCGTTAACATTCGAGAAAGAAAAATTAGTATAAGGTCTTGATTTTCCATGCAGAGGCCAATCCCAAGTTATCAACTTATACTTATCAGATAAATACTGGACTTGCTTGTCAAAAAGTGTGTGATCTGCTGTTAGTCCGTGGCAAAAAACAATTGCAAATTCATTGCGCAGGTCCAATTCATTTGTCCAGTAATAAACTGTTCCCTCTGATGATTGTATCTTTTTCTCAATCATTGGCGAGACCCCCATATTCATGTGCAGCTCGTGTGCAATAGGCATATCCAAACAATTCAACATCTGGAAAATAGCCTCCATCTCTAATAAGTACCATAATTCCTTTAGTTGTTTCCTTCACATGTAACTCCATACAACAACCCTTTTTAGCATGTACATTTAGAAGTGTGCTTCCTGTCAAAAATGGTTCTAACCCACCTGAAAAAATGCGGATTAGAACCATTTTATTTTTCGAACAGTTGAAAACCAATTATCCGTTTCTGTTGATCTTTCATTCAACTATCTTAGTAAAGAATCTAGTTATCGTCCGGTAATGTAACCGATACACCGCGTTCTGCAAATACTTTCTTTGCGACGGTTAAAGCATTTAAAACACTCGGGAATCCCGTATATGGGATCAGGTGCATGATGCAGCCTACAATTTCATCCGGTGTCAAGCCAACGTTCAACCCGGTCTTGATATGCATCTCAATCTGCGGCTTTCCCTGTGCAACAAGTGCTGTAATGGTGGTAAGGACTTTCTGCTTGTTATCCAATCCCGGACGTGAGTAGATTTCTCCAAAAGCGAATTCCACAACGTATTTGCTTAAATCGGGCGCAATGTCTTTAAATCCTTCCCCAATGTCCATCTCGCCGGTTGGATTTTCATCACCTGATAACGTAAGCTCCTTTAATTTCTCTAAACCTTGCTGGTAACGATCTTCTGTCATGTACATAACCTCCCTGATACGATCATTCGCCATTTTTAAAGCGCTTCATGCCTCACACTTTCGTTGGTGTGGACCAGTGGCAATGGCTTTATCCATTGTAACAAAGATTTCGAAAAATCCAACTTTCATTTTTAGAAATCGATTGTATCTTTTTCACTTTGAGAACATGAAGATTAGATGAAAGAAAAAAGCATTAGAATCACGAGTGATTGATGGGGAGAAAACCGCCAACCAAAATTTAATTGATTTTCTCCGCCAATTCCAAAACAATCCCTTCCGGCCCACGAACGTAACATAATTTAAAAACATTTTCGTAGTTTTGTATCTCACCTAAAAGTTCTGAGCCACTTTTTTTCAACTTGGCAACAATGGCTTCAATATTTTCGACAGCTAATGCAATATGACAGACACCCAAAGTTGGTGGAAAATAGTGTTGAAAATCTTTACTATCTGAAAGTGTGTGGAATTTGACTAGCTCCAATTTTTTCTCACCGTCCGGCATACCTAACATTACAACCGTCTTTCTAAGGTCAGTTAATCCAATTTCGAGTTCAATCCACTCACCTTCTACTTATGCTTCTCCCAGCACTTCAAGCCCGAAATCGAGAAAAAATTCTTTAGCAGCAGTGAGGTCATTTACGATTATACCTACATGATCAATTTTACGAATTTTGATATCTGTACCTCCTTGTCCCTGTTATTTTGCAACGTCCTGCATTCATATTAAGTTTGTTTCAGCTCTATTAGTTTCGGCATTCCATAGCCGAAAGAGTTTATTGAGAAAAGAAGGTATCGAAATGAAGCCAAGCATAAATTTGAAACAAATATCTTGGCCATCTCCCTGCAGATTAATTTCAACATCTCCTGATCCAAAATTCATAACAAAGCGACTTGTATATTGATTTTCCATAAAACCAGTCCTTTAATTAATCTCTTAACTCATTTAGCCTCATTCTAAACTTTCCAATTTCGCTTTCCTAGTTAAATCCCTATTCATTAGTTTTAAGTCATTCACAAAACCTCTTGTCCCCTTCTTTACCCCCTTCAACCAATTAAGGTATGTAATGTTCATTTCAACACATTTTTTCGCATGTGCAGTCTTATTTCAGAACGAATCCGCTAATTTACTACAAAGGCATCTACACACCATTTTACTTTACAAAGCATCTGTATGCTCGATTCCATTAGGTAATAAGTTAGACATATCGATCCGTTTCAGCCCCTCTTTAATTTTAGTTGTATACCCTTTCTTATTTTTATCTAAATAGCCTGCTTTTGACTCGATCATCCGCTTAAACACAGGCGTTTTTGCTTCGTCTACAGCAAGCCAGTTCTCATAGGAATCAATCAAATCTTCCAATGTCAGATGGGTATAGTCCCTTCCTGCAAACTCTCCATCGGGTGTCCGCTTATACCATATATCCCCATCATCCCGGATCCAGCTTTTTTCTTCCAGCGCGATCGCTTTTTCAATCGCACTTGCTGTTTCTAGATAAACAGTATCCCCAAACTCTTGATAGGCCAATAAAAGAATGTTCATCCCGCCAAGCTGGTGATTCATGGACGTATGCGTAACCACCTTCTGCCTCACTGGGAAATAATCTGGAATATAATAAGCATCTGGCTTCAAACCACTGATATTCCCTTTTTCCTGCTGAGCGACAAGCAAATCAGCATAGTTGCGCAGGCCTTCGCTCGCATCCGGATGTTCAAAAGCATTGCCGGCTTTATTTAAGAACAAGGCAATTTGTTCATTAAAACGCGTATCAATAAACGGAGCCGTAAAGCCGTACAAGTCTTTCAGGTAGGTACTGGTCACTTCTGTTTCCCAATACTGTTCCTCTCCTTTGAACAACTGTAAATTGACAAATGCATTATGCAACAGGTCTTCATAGAACCGCTCTTGCGTCTGTTGGTACAGTTCCATGGCACGGTCTTCTTTCATCATCAGCAAATTACGGCCATACGCATGTCCGGAAGCAGCAATCGGTTCCACGGTCTCGGCCATTTTACTGTAAGCTCCTTTGGCAGTATACCATTGATTGCGTTTTTTACTATGGAGGGCAAATTCATGCATCCAGTTATCCCTTTGTTCATCTGTAGAGAACAACTTGGTTCCGGATGAAAGAAGCCATTGATCTGTAACATCATCACCATGCGATTGCAATACAAATACAGACACACGCGTGCCGCCCATCACTATGCTGCTGTATACATCTTCTTCTGCCAGAAATTCGCGGGTACGGCTGCTCCCCTGCGCATAGTTTATTTCCAATTCACGGGAACGATACGATTTTCCGATCAGCTCCTGACTGATTTTGTCATCCGTCACCGTCTCCAGTAGACCAACAGGAAATGTCGTCACATCTTCGCCGACTAGTTTCTTCACTTCTTTTTTCGCAGAAAACTTGCTGAACGGTTCGAGTGCATTTGATTTAATTTCGTCTTCAGTCTGTACAAGATCTATACGGATCGGGGTCGTCTCGGGATTCCGTAACTCTGTAAATAAGAAATAGTCACTGTTTGGCAACTGGCGCTTGACCACGGTCATAGTTACAGAATCCTGCCCGTTCACACTGTACGTATACATTTGATCGGTTGCATGACCGTGAGCCTGCGTCCGTTTTTCAATCAACTGCAATTGCTGATCGGACCGCAGAAATACTTTACACTCCTCACCCAATGGTAATTCAATAAATTGCTCCGAATGAGGGACGGCTTCAAATGGTCCGATTGTTTCCGGTTCAGTGAGCTTTACAGCTGCCCGTTCTTTCAATGCGCCCGACTGAATCATCGTCCTATGTAAGAATACTGCGAAGGTCGCTCTTGTGACAGGTGATTTCGGATCAAACGAGCCGTCTTCTTTCCCTGTCGTAATACCATATTGTTTCAGCACGTTTACACTTTGTTTATGAGATATGCCGATTTCATTTTCATCCGTGAACCCACTTGCCGTCCCTGTGTTTTTTAAATTGAACGCGCTGACGATTGCGCTGGCCATCTGTTCTCTTGTTAAGGGGTCACTGACGCCGAACGCGCCGTCCGGTTTTCCGGCAAATATCTTTTCCTGGTATGTCGCCATCGCTCCACGTAAAAAGGATGACTCCTGACTGACATCTGTAAATATCGGTTCATATGGCGTATCGGGTAGTTGTAATGCACTTGCTAATAAATTGGCCGCCTGACCACGTGTTATAACAGCACTCGGTCTAAATTGAAAATCCGGATACCCGGCAATAATCCCTTCATCCGCCAGCTGCATCACTTCATCTTTGGCCCAGAATGTATTGTCTATATCCGAAAATCGCTGGTCCTGCACCGCAGCACCGAAATGGGAAAAAGACAGGCTGGCCAGGGTAATTAAAACAAATAACAAACTAATGAAAAGAACGACCTTTATTTTTCCGAACAATTTTCTCACTATATATTCACTCCGCTATCTGTTATTTTATTTAGAACCCTACAGACGGAGATTTTCTATAAAAGTTTCAAATCATTTGATAAAATAAGTGTATTTCTACTAAATGAAGCTTTATTTAGTAGAATCATAAGAAAAATAACACCTGGCAATTCGGCGTATGAGCGAGAATACTCCCTTTATGATCGCGGGGAGAAGACATATGAGCGAGTTTCGAGTCCGTATGAGCGGCAAACGGATGGATATGAGCGCCCGGCCGAAAATATGATCGCCGACGGGCATCTTATGAGTGTGAGGGTCCTAAAGAAACACTTGATATAAAAAAGGGCTATCCAAGAAATCGTCTAACGACTTCCCGGATAGCCCTATTCAATGATTTCGTCATTTCCCAAGCTTCGACAACCGCCCAAGCAAAAATGCACCTGCCGCCAAACCTATTACTGTATTGGTCTTCTTATTAAACACTTGCTTCACCATCAAATTCATATTTTGCGGACGTTCCGCCAATCTGCGCATGAAGTACCCATACCAATCTTCACCGAATGGTACATATGTACAGAAACGGTAGCCTTCCTTCGCTAACGCCAGCTGCAAGTCTTTGCGGAGTCCGTACAGCATCTGGAATTCGAATTGATCACGCTCGATGTCATGTTCTGCTGCAAAGCGTTTGACATGATCGATGATCCTATCATCATGCGTGGCAATTGAAGTGAACTTTCCATGAAGCAGATGCCACTCGATGATTCGGATGAAGTTCTCATCAATTTCTTGCTTTTTTTGATAGGCAACAGCAGGCGATTCTTTATATGCACCTTTCACCAGACGCATTCGCATGTCACGATAGGCACGCGTGTCTTTCAGTGCGCGATGAAAATATGCCTGAATGACGGTTCCAATGTTCGTATACCCTTCTTCTGATAATTCATTAACCAGACGGAAGGTAGGTTCAAGCCGCGGATAATTCTCCATATCCAAATTCACGAAGATGTCGTCGCGGCTTGCCTTTTCTGCTATCTCTTTTATTTGCTCTCTACAAAACTCATAATCGATGTCGAGGCCGAGCTGAGATGGTTTCAAGGAGATATGTGCATCCGCTTGCTGCTCGTGGATCGCCTTCACTACTGCTAAGATCTGTTCTTTCGCCCTGATAGCCTCGCTTTTGTCGTAAACAAATTCACCTAAATTATCAATGGTACACGCAATCCCTGCTTGATTCAGTTCTTTTACGCTGTCCATCATTTCTGTAATATTTGTTCCAGCCACTACCTGCTGTGCTCCAAGCTGTAAGCCATAGTTCCGAGCGGCGCGGTTCAACAATTGATTTTCGGATAAACCGATAAAGAGATCTCTTAGCATACATTCCACCTCATTTGTATAGTCTGTATATTCAAATTATAGCATTAATACTTCATATATTCCTACATATCTTCCACATGAAACTTTGTTAAACTCCGATAAATGGCAGCATTCTATCTGCAGGACTTCCTGGCTTGATGAGGTCTTCCAGGTCGAGTAGCGGAATCGGGAAATATGGGAAACCGGCTACGTAAGGTGAGATTTCATAGAGCTGGAAATAGACGACGAGGGAAGTATCTGCGATGTAGAAATCTTGGTCGGGTCGGATCTGTTTAAACGGCTCCAATACAGGCGTTTTCCATTTTTCAATATGTCGGCGGACATATTCAGAAATCCGCTGCACATATGGGCTGCCTGGCTTAAAGAGATCGGGCAAGCTATAGCTTCTGCCTGTACGTGTGTCGAACGTCAGTGACTTACAGACTGTCATCCCATGCGCCCCGCCAGTGAAGGAATAGACAATAAGATTTAAACTGAGGATCCCTCGTTGGTTGTTTTTTATTTCAAAATCAGCTACTAATTCGACCAAACTGGGTTCGTAATAATTTTGTTCCACAAGCAGTTTATTCATCTCCGTGAAAATCACTTGATTGAGCTGCTGCTGAATTTTCGGGTCCTCCAGCTGAATGATGACAGGATAATAAATATTCACTTTGGGTTTCGTATGCGACACATGATACGCTTGTATAACAGCAGGCAATTTCATGGATTCATCCTCTCCAAGGCATTTGTCTACCATATGCAAGGAACACACGGAAAGTTTCTCGCTTTTTCCCCTGCCATATGGTAGGATGGACACTTAATCATATGAGGATGTGAAGTAAAATTGATTACGATTCAATTACCAGAACCAGCTGTGACAATCATTCGCAGAAAGCAGGAACTGACGCCGGATACGACGCCAATCAAGCCGATCTTCGGTTTTATTGATTTCCATGAAATTCCCCGGGATAAAGGCGGTCTGTTGTTGTTTTACAACCAAAGTGACGAGCTATTATTCGTAGGGAAAGCAAGAAAGTTGCGCCCGCGTCTAAAAAAGCATTTTGAAGACCAAGTATCTCCATTGCGCAATCACCGTGAAGAAGTAGCGAAAATAGCTGCTATTCTTGTGGATGATCCAATGGAGCGCGAGATTTATGAAACGTATGTGATCAATACGGAACGCGCAAAGTACAATACAGAAAAAGCATTTTACAGAGACTAAACTGTCTGCATTCGCAGACAGTTTTTATTTTCGTTTATGCGCCATCTGTACCTTTTGCCAGTTGTACGTCGATAATGTCGGCAACAGGGATTCTTTCCGTACCGAAAGGATCGCCAAGCAGAATTGCGGAATTAGCAGAATCAAGCGCTTCGATCTCTCCCTGATGATAACGCACTTCACCGTCATGCCATGTCTTGATCAACAGTTCACACTTGCTTCGCCAGCCATGTTCCAGCGTCAGCTGCATCGATTGCAGCTCCCAGTCCGTCAGCTCTGATCGTTCCGTGTACTGATCTTCCTGCTGCCAGTCGCGTAGACGTTCTAAATGTTCAGGAAGCATCAGAGAAGTCCATTTGATATTTCCTCGGTCACGATTTCGCTCCATATAATGCTCCTTCCAAAACCGTATATATGTTCGTGATTATACAGAACATATATTCTGAATGCAATGTAAAAAAAGACCATCACAATTGATGATCTCTTTTTGTTCAATTTCATGATTCGGTGACGCAATGTCCTTATCAACAATTGCGCCCTTTAATTGCACAAAAAAGTTAACGCAAGAGTTATTTTCTATTTTTTAACTCTAAAAGTGTGGGAGTTATATTTAATAAAATCGCTATACTCGTTAAAATCCAAAACGCTTTTTCCATCGTAGGCACTACGTCTGATAAAGCAGCCCAATCTTCCGCCTTTACCCAATTGGAGACCATACTATAATCTGCAACAAGGGTTAGAGCAGTAAAAGATAACCCCATCGCCATTGCTAATTTATAATCTTTGCCTGTTCCATACATATATATATTTATAAAAGTTGCAGTTATTGCTAGGAGTCCGAATATTAGCCACAAAATTACACATCCTCCATTCATACTGAAAGTTCTTATTAATTAAGACGAAACGAGATAGTGAGCAGTTTCATAATTTCAGCATAATGACCCAATCCTGGTATATTGCTATGCCACAAACTCGTCTTGATACTTGAGGACCCAGTTTCATTTAATTTTTCATTAAATAGATAACGCTATCATTTCTTTCAACTTGATTGGATCAGTTCTTTTACTTATATAGTCAGACAAGCAATAGAACCATCGACGTGTTCCCCAAATCGGACTCAAATCAAAGATGTTTACCTTATTTTAAAACTCTTATCAGTTAAATGTAGTTAACTCTTCTAAAACTGAATTTAAAAATTTCTTCTCAAATTTAATATAGTATGACTCATTCATCATGGAACCTATCATTCCATCGGTTAAAGATACTAATTGTATCGGGGGAAGTTCCAATGGATTCTCCAATAATTGTTCAATTGGAAAATCACCTTCTATTTCAGTTGCAAATTGTTCTAATTGCGTTTGTGGTAACACGTTTATTGTTTGATTTATAACCGCATTAATGAGGTTTAATTGGTCTTTTTCACCCAATTCATTTCCCACTGTAGCATCCATCAGTAATGCCAAAACCTCTTCTCCATTCAAACGATGCGTTCCCTTTTTGAATTCAAATGCTACTTTGGATATTGCTCGGACTCGAATATCTTCTTGCAAGTCGTAATCTATACCATTCACTGAATCAATCATCTTTGAAAAAGCTTCTACATCCATCACAGCATAATAATCAATTGGTAAATCAAATAAATTAGAAATGGTTGTTCGTACATCTTCAATCCCTCCCGAACCATTTACATAAGCGTGCGACAATTTATCATATGGAGTAGTTTTTTCATTATCCAATATCGGAGCATAGGTATCACGAGGAATCGATAGAATCTTCATCATATTTTTATCTTTACTATAAGTAAATAAAAGGTTAATTGGTATTCTATTATTCTCATCTTTCACCGTTAATAAAGTAGTTGAAACTTCATTTTCTTGTACCACTGATTTGCTTGTATTTGCATTACCGTCAATATTTCCGTTGCTTTGGTTGGCAATATCTCTAGGTAGGATTGATGGAATAAACAAAATTATACACAAGCCCGCTACTACTAAAGATGCTGCAAGTGGGGTGAACTTTTTTGAAGAAAAAATAATGGATTTCTTTTTTGTATTATGCTTCTCCAGTTTATGAATTTTTTCAAATACCTCATTACGGTCTTCTTTCGTAAATCGTAGTTCTTGGTCATCCGCATTATAAAATTTTTCTCTTAATCGTTTATCTCCCATTCAGCTCTGCCTCCCTTATCATTAACTCTAATCTTTGTTTCGCTCTTCTTAATCGGGTTTTCACTGTATTGACCGGTATATCCAACACTTCGGCAATTTCCTCCATGTTTAGTGAATCATAGTAATATAGATAAACTACTTCCCGATACACTTTTGGAAGAGAAAAGACAGTATCCTTTATTTTTTTATTCCTGTATTTCTCGATAACTGTTTTTTCTGTTGATGGCAATATGGATTTTGCTGTTTCATTTATAAAGCTTTTTACTTGTACCATTTTGTAATTCCAGCTTTTTAAATGATCTTTACATTCGTTGATTGTTATGCGATATAGCCAGGTTTTGATTTGTGAGTCATAACGAAATGAATCAAGGTTTTTATAGCATTTGATAAACGAATTTTGAACCATGTCCTTAGCAGTCTCTGTGTCTTTCACGTAAGAGAATGCAAGCCGCATCAACTCATTACCGTATTTAATCATCACTCTCTCTAGTTCGAAATCTTTTTCTTCTTTGTTCAATCGACTATCCTCCCCTTCAAACCACTTCAAATTCAGCAATTAGACGATTATCAAATCATATTAGGTTCAATTTTTATAAAAATTAATTTAAGCACAAGTATAGCTTAAATAAAAAAGCCTGTATCCTGATTACAAGGTAATCAAAGATACAGGCTTTTCAGTTATTATTCTTTCTCAATAGATCGTCTAATTTTGTTCTGGCAATCGGAAGGAACCGACAAACACTTCGAGATCCTGTGCCATTTGATTCGTCTGCGTTGAGCGATCAGCAATTTCCTCGATACTTGCGGTCGTCTGCTCTGCAGCTGCAGCAATATTATTCGTCATATCTTCAATATCTCGAACCGAGTGCGTCAGATTCTCGATTAATTGCACGACTTCACCCGACTTTTCTGATTCTGAAGTCATCAGGCGTGAAATGTTTTTAATTTCTTCAACAGTTTCTGCCACAGCGGAAGAAATATTGCTCAATGACTGAGAGGTGAGTCGTACAGTTTCTGTACCTTTGGTAATATGCTTCGTATTTTCTGATGTGGAAGTGATGACTTGCTGAATTCGTTCTGAAATATCCTGAACCAATTTCTCCACTTCCAGCACTTCTTGATTGGACTGCTCCGCCAATTTTCGTACTTCTTCGGCAACTACCGCAAATCCTTTACCATGTTCGCCGGCACGAGCGGCTTCAATGGATGCGTTCAGGGCGAGCAAGTTCGTTTGTGCCGCAATTCCGGCAATCGACCCTGTAATATCTTGAATTTTCGTTGTGGATTCCACCAAGTTTTGAATGGTATCTCCAACTTCTTGTGACCCGGTTCGAATCAATTCCATGTCTCTGCTGATTTCGTTAGCCCGCTGTGCGCCTTCGAGCGCAATGTTCATCGTTTCATTGGAATTGACGAGCATAGCATCTGCATCTTCTTTCGTACTGCGTAAGTCGTTGGCCAAATTCGTTAAGATTTCCGTTGCACTTTCGGCGGTAGTTGTTCCATCTGTCACCGCTGTTGCCACTTCTTCAATGCTATTCGCAACCATAGAGACAGCTTCTCGCATTTCATTCAACGAACTAGAAGTTTCATTTGAATTCTCAGATAACTGATGCGATGTAGTGTTCATCGTCCCGATCATTTCTTGCAGGTTCACTGTCATGCGATTCAACGTGCGTGCCAAGTCCCCTACTTCATCGTTCGAGTGGACGGTTGTGGTTTCCACTGCCAAATCTCCATCCGCAATTTTCTTCGCTTGGACAATCAAGCTGGAAATCGGCTTCGTTTTTCGACGAATGAGGAAGCCTGTTACAATGGAAGCTAGCAGCATCGGAATAATGCTGATCAAAATGCCGTCGCGCACAACATCCCACGTACGATTTTTCACGATATCGGCATCAAAATCAATGACACTGACCGCAATAATTTCCTTGCTTGGATCATGGTCTTTATGGATAGGCGCATAACCGGATAATCTCTTCATGCCACCAAACTCATAAGGTTCGGAATAGGAAGGATGGGCGTGTGCCAGCAAATCGTCCACTGCTTTCTTATCCATGTGGAACGCATCTCCAGGCTTAAACCCTTTACTTTTCAGATTGTCATCCAATGCAATCAAATTACCATCCAAATCCAAAATATATTGCGTTTCAAATATATCTTTGTGATCAGTTGTCCAATTCAATGTTTTTCCAATTTCATCCTGCGTCTGAAGATCACCAGCCATCGCCTTTTCCATTTCATCCGGACGAATCAGACCGGTTGTAATATTGGCACAGCCATATGCTTCAATTCCAGCTGCGTCATATAATTTATCATATGCTGTTTTGTACGTGGCAATCGATGTGATCGCTAGCATTACTACTAAGATCCCGGCAATAATCGTTCCTAGTTGAAATGTTAGTGAATCTCTAAATTTCATCAATCTTTTTGCCCACCTTTCTCTTTCTAATCATCTAGTTCATTCGTTGTCTTAATAATACGCTATCAATCTGTAATTAAAAAGTAGAAATTGTAAATCTCTTTATTTTCGATAGCAAAGTAAAGTAGTTCATGGCGAATTTGTCATAGAAATGTTGTAAATACTCAAATTGCTGTATAATGAATAGTATATGAACATAAGGTTTATCTTTATTCAGCAGAAAACCCCCGCCTTTATGGCTGGTGAGAGGAATACGGTTTTCTTTCCTGTTCAACGGATTTCCAGAACAAAGATAAAGCTTCCGGCAGAGGTCACAAACTTTAAATCCAAAATTTGGGCGCAATACCGCCGGGACATAATTGATCATAAAAGAAAGGCAGGTGTCCCATTTGAAAGATGAACAAACCTTCTTCAATTTGCTCCATACGATGGATCAAGTAACGAATAAAATGCTCATTCGCTTCCAGCGTGAGTCTGAGTTGTCACTTGGCATTTCTCACATCCTAGTGCTGTTAGAACTACATAACAACGGGGAACTGCGTCCATCCGATCTGGCAGAGACTCTCGGCTATACGCCGGCCTCTCTTACTCATTTATCGACCAAACTCATCAAAAATGAATATATTACGCTGCGAAATGATAAAGAAGATCGACGTACGAAGTATTGGAATATCACACCTCTTGGCTTGGAGGTCTTGAATGAAGCTAAACGATACGGTCAACAAGTACGAACCGAATTTTTTAGCCATCTATCTGCCGCCGAGCAGAGCCAATTGTTAAAGATTTATACGAAGTTGAATGAGACATTCATCTGATTTTTAATGCGTCAAAAAAGGCTGTCACTGAAAGAAAATTCTTTCAGTGACAGCCTTTTGCATGCGTTATTATCGAAGTTTGATGGAACCGCCGTCCACCATCAATGTCTGACCTGTTATATAATCCGAGTCTTCGCTAGCCAGAAAAACAGCAGTCCGACCAATGTCTTTTTCAGGATCTCCAAGTCGACCTAAAGGATTCTTGCTGAGCATGGCTTTATAGAAATCAGGATGTTCTTCTGCCCACTGTTCAATCCCCGGAGTTTTCGCAATCGGGGAAATCAAGTTGCATGTAATACCATATTGTCCCCATTCGTTTGCAGCTACCCGAGTAACCGCACGGATCGCTTCTTTTGCAGCTGCATAGGAAACTTGATTGACGTCCCCGTTAATTCCTGCGCCTGATGCAAAATTCACGACTTTTCCCTTTGTCTCTTTTAAATGTGGAAGCGCTGCCTGCATCAAATAAAAAGTAGGGTAGAATCCCGTGCCGAATGAAAGGTCTAGGTCTTCTTTAGTTGTTTCCTCGAATGGCTTCATACGTGAAGCGTGCGCATTGTTGACCAAGATATCCAATTTCCCAAAGGTCTGGACTACTTTTTCCACAATAGATGGTAAGGTCAAATGATCGGATAGATCCGCCTGAATGAATATGGACTGAGGAGAGATTTCTTTCAGTTTTTCTATCGCTACCTCACCTGCTTGTTGATTGAAGTCGACAATGGCAACGATTGCACCTTCTTTTACATAGGCTGTTGCAATTCCAAAGCCGATGCCGCCTGCTCCCCCGGTAATGATGGCAACTTTGTTTTCTAGTTTCATAATCAACAACTCCTTCATGCAGTTAGTTTAACATTAAACAATAAGCGCAGTAAATGATTTCAACTCACAAAAAGGGCAGAAAAGTATTCCCTTTTGGCGCAACGAAATTTTTTTCGAAAATGAGATAGATACAAAGTGGATAAATCCTGTTTTTATGATATGTTAAGCATATCAAATAGAAGCCACAAGCAAGCTGGGGTTTAGATTCTCTTCATTTGTGGAAAGACAAGGGTATGGAACGTCAACCCGCAATTGCATTTCGGCAGACGTTTTGTATAAAATAGTTCATGTTTTTATTATGTGGAGGTGACGAGATTGAAGGTGCTCTTGTATATTAGTGCCATAGTCGCCGTAGCGGCCTTAGTAGTCATTGCAATTGCTATTATCAAAACGGCCAAAACGGTCAAAGAAGCAATGAAAGACGTAACGGACACGATGAAACGCGTAGAATTAAAAGTGGGTGGCATTACAGATAAGACGGATCAGCTGATGAATCAGACGAATCGAATTGCGGAAGATGCGAATGCCAAATTACAATCTGTTGATGGATTGGCGGCTTCGGCAAAGGAACTTCGTGATTCTACAGAGTATGTACAGCATTCCTTAACGAAAATAGCCGATCAAGTAGCTGCGCCCCCAGGAAAATACGCAAAACTGATGCAACAAACAACTGTTTTATCTGAAGCAGCAGCGCGTATGTATTACAGCGCGAAGCAACAGAAAGGAAAGAGGTGAATTTGATGGATTGGGTACTAGGCATAGGCGTCTTACTAATTGGCATTGCACTTATTATAGTAGCCGTCATTCTGATCAAACCGCTTGGGAAGTTAACCGAGGTGTTGGAAAGCGTTAAAAAGACGACAGATACCCTGCCGTCAACGGTAGCGGATTTAACGGGACAGACACAGCAAATACTTCACACAAGCAATGAAACGATCAGCAATGTAAACAAGCAAATTACAGAAGTAACGCCTGTTTTCGAAATCGTCGGCGATGTTGGTGAAGCGTCACGTGAGGTAACAACAGCTGCGCTCGATCGTTCCGTACGATTGAAAGAGCGTGTCGGAAATGCAAGTGACTTTGTGAAAGAGAAAGAATACAAAGGATTATACGGGTTAGTGACAATCGTGTTTTATTTGTTGCAACAGCGTAAAGAACTGAAGAAACTTCAAAAACTATAAGACATGATTGCCCTCCTGTAGTATGTTGCAGGAGGGCATTTTGCATGCAAACTACATTTAACAGGGTGGATGCCCCATTTGTGGAACAACTTCATCTTGCGGAACTCAAGAAAGACCTTTATTTGTATTCATTTCAATATAAAAAGGAATAATATCGACATAATGACCGTTTTTCTGTCTAAATCCTCCTGGAATTAAACCTAGCGGGGTAAATCCTAGTTTTTTGTATAGGTGAATCGCCCCTTCGTTCGTAGCCAGCACCGCATTAAATTGCATGATTCGAAAACCCAGTGATTTTGCTCTTTCCAATGAATCAACCACTAGCCTTTCGCCAATACGTTTACCTCTTTGTCCAGCTTTGACACCATAGGAAGCGTTGGCAATATGTCCGCAACGCCCTACATTATTCGGGTGTACAATATAAAGACCCACTATCTCACCGTTGTCGACGGCCACACCTGTATAGGATTGTTCTGCAAAAAAAGAACGTGCTTCCTCAATTGTCAATGGCTCCTCTTCTGGGAAAGCCATACCTTCTTCCACAATATCATTCCATATTGTGATCATGTGTGGTAAGTCCGCGTCTTCATATTTCCTAATAATTACTGCCACTCCAATTCCCCCTTTATAACAAATACTATTATTTCGCAAGCCATGATGCGTTAATGAAAAAAATGCCCTATGGCAGGCTCAATCAGAAATCATTTACCATTTAAGAAGAGCTCCCTTTTGTTGAAAGCTACCCCAATGTTGTGTTGAACTCCTTATTATTCTTTTCCACTAAACTCTAAAATATTTAAACCCTCGAATGCCTCTGGTGCTTCAAAAAAGTTAGTAACATGAGTAAACACCGCTTCCGTGTCAAAATCCGCTCTTTCAGGTTGTTCGTTACGCCTTTGTGCAATTTGACGTAAGCATTGCTCATTATTAAGATTAAGGAAAATTAATTGATGGCTTGCATTGACATCTAACACCATATCCAAAAACCATTTTCGTTGCTTTTGAGTGTTAGCTGGAAAATCCATCACTACATCTGTACCGACGCTTAATATATTTTGGACATGCTTTTTCACCAACGGCTTGATCTGCGCCGAAAATTTTAGATAATCCTCAAATGATCCGATTTGATTGGGATAAAGAGATGAAAGCCATTCATCCTCAGATAACAGTACCGCATGTTTATCTATTGCCATTTGTTTTGATTTAGTTGATTTTCCTGCGCCCATTTTTCCACAGAAAAAGTATAGCGTCCCTGATGGTTTCATATTTTTAAACCTCCAAGTTTATTTTAGTGGTGTTGCCCCACCTTGTAAAACATGTCATTCAACAATTGGGACCGATTATAGTATATGTTTTTAAACCGTCACGCCCATAATTGAAGACTACGGCTTACCTATTACTGGATATACATAGGTTATATCCTCTAACTCTTTAATAACCTCTTCTAAATAGGATTGATTTGATACAAATTCAAAGGTTAGTACCGCACCGCTTCCTGCTGGATAACATGTCTCTCCAGACCAATCTATATGACCCCGCTTATCCATTTCACCTTCAAGATGTATATAGTTTTCTAAACTTGTCAATTTCGCTTTCCCAGATAAATTCCTATGCATTAACTTTACGTCATTCAAAAAATCTCTAATTTCATCTGCTCTTAAACTTGCACTAAAGTCAACTGTATACCCTGGAATTTCAATTTTCACATTTGAACTAAGCCAGTTTCCGTCCCAATAATCAGAACTGTTCGGATACATACGAGCTAAGACATCTATTTCTAATACAGTTTTCTCTCCTAACAGATGGAACTTCATTTTAACACCTCACTCTATCGCTTATTCCATTAAGCCCACCCGATTGCCGACACTATATATAGGCTACTCTCCAATGCTTTTAACCTTTTCAAAAAGATAAAGTAGCACAATCGCCCCTAAAATAACCATAGCTAAGATGTAAAAATTTGATTTGAAAGCATGACTTAGGGAATCCATGCTACTTATAGCTACACCTCCTACAATAAAAGATTATATTACCATGGACAATACCCTGTCCTTCATATTAATCCCTCCAAAATTTGGCCCGATAATAAAAAATCCACGTTTCTTTATGCCGTTAAAGCGCACAAAATCACAGCCCTTAAATTACTTTTGAATCGACTGTACAACTTGAGCTATGGCAAATACTACTACACTTGCAGTGACTGCAAGAATCATGTAAGCAACAGGATCTAAGGATAAATTCTCTGTGTAATAGGCAATAATACCAACGGTTAAGAAAAGCAGGATAAAAATAAAAGAGATGAAACATGATACGAGTCGAACATTCCAAGTCCGTTCATCCTCCACAATTTCAGTTGAAGACCAACCTTCCTTAACCCCCTTTACAAAAAGAGTAATAGTGGTAAATCCATATAGGATAGAGATTAGCCCCCATAACCACCAAATCATCGCCCCATTGGAATATGATGAAATACTTACATATGCAAATGCCGCACACAATAACATATTGAATATCAACAATCCCCACTTTGGTAAACGCATACTGAATTCTCCTTTCTTGTTAATAAGTTTTAATCGTCAATCCAAAAAAGCTCGTCTAATGGTTTTTCTAAAAACCGTGCGATTAGAAGACATATTCGAATGGAAGGATTATATTTTTGTGCTTCAATTAAATTCATCGTCTGTCGGGTAACTCCGACCAAGTTGGCTAATTCTATTTGGGTCATCTTTCCCTTTTCAATCCGAGTAATTTTTACTTTATTTTTAACTGAGATTTCTTTCAAAAACCTTCACCTCAATTCCCTACTTTGATTGTAATATATAGTATCCAAATGTCAATTATAAATTACAAGATACATAAAACAATTCTGCACCTTTATTTAGATGCAGGCAATACAGTTAAGTTGGTTATGAGTTCTACATTCGTGCAGTAAATTCCTTGAAACTGTGTACATCAATAAAAACGGGGATACCAATTCATATACGAATGGTGTCCCCGTTAAGCTGTTATATATTATTTTCTATCCAAGGACCGAATTCACCAGCTTTCAGTAACCGGTGTTTTCAGGTGATGGTAACTTTTTCAAGGGTTAATCTTGCGCTACTCTTGAATGGGTTGATCCTGTAGAAGATTCTTTACGCTTTTTCAAGAAATAGTAACCTAACATCGCCGAGCCGTAAATATTACCAAGTCGTTTATTTTGCTCGGATTTATTAGCATGCTCACCTTTTTGCTGTACCGATGAAGTTACATCCACTAGAGAAGAAGTCAAACCTTGTGTGGTTTCACCGAGATCTCCAACTACTTGAAACAGCGGAGTCAAATTTTCTAATTTCGTATTCATATCCGCTAACGTGTTATTACTGTTTTGAATCAAATTTCCCGTTTCATCTAAAATGCCATTCAGTTGGCGAGGTAACTCCCCTACCGTCTTATCTACGTCCTGCAAGATATTCCCTACCTGCTGCAAGACTTTAGAGAAATAAATGGCTAAAATTATAAAGGCGATACCAATCAATACGACGCCAATTCCTACGAGATCCATCTTCATACCTCATTTCTATCGACTATTTTCCGTACTTTGTTTTCCTCGTTTCCATGAACGTAAGAGTTCGGAGCCAAATTCCCCATATTGAATCGCTTGAACGAATGGTTTCGTTCCTGGAAGTGATCCATCTTCTTCAAATTGCTTCGTTCGTTTCGTCAATTCTTCACTCAAGTACTGACTAGAACGTCCGACGTTTTCAATTGACGAGAAAAGCGGCGTCGTCGCATCCAATTTCACTTGAACATCTGTTGCCAACTCTTCCGTTTCGTTTAGTAAACCATTCACATATTCCAAGCTCTGATCCAAGTTCTCTTCCACTCGCTTCGCTGTTTTGGTGACCGTCAGTAACAAATGGGACGACTTCACAAGCAACATGGAGAGGTAGATGGCTACGATCAAAAACGCAATGGCTATAAATAGCACGCCAAGATACGCCATACATCCTTCCTCCTTTCCACAGACTGTATACATCTTATCATTCTATACCACTCAGGGTTTTTCTAAAACATTAAAAATCCTATGCTCCACAATGGAAGCATAGGATACAGTTGCTTTTACTCTTCATGACGGCCGATGCAGCGTTCGCACTCCACCAATACCGATTCGTGTTTTTCCGTGAACTTATCTCCACACTCCGGGCAAACCTTTTCAACCTTTTGTCTTTGCTCATTATTCATTTTCATCCTTAATTCCTCCATTCATTTTCTGTGATACACTGTACTGATACAGCAACTTTTATTGGTACTAATATATAACAGGTTGAATAGATTTGTCACTGCTTTTGGATAAAAGCTAGTATTCCGCGATAGAATGCAAAAGAGCTGGATGAATGAATAAATATTTAGAATTGAATAAAAATTTAGAGCGCTGATTACTCGGCGCTCCGAATTTTTGACTCCTACATCATTAAGCCGTACACAATTACGGCTGCGATAATAACGAGAGTGACCACAAAAACTGTCCACTGCGCGTTATCCGGCTTCTCGGGCCTGCTGTCCCATTTTTGCATACAGTAACGCTCCCTTTCTTATTTAAGCTGGCTGCCTCTTCTCTGAGTAGTTTTCCCCTCGCTTTTTAAATTAAACACTAACTGTATTAGATCTAGCAATCGCCAACGAAGAATAGTACTAAAAATATTAAATTCTTGTCCCATTAATCTCCATTGAAACCCCTTCAAACCAAGTAAACGCTTACATATTGAGGTGTCGTTAAAATAAACGAACAATTTGGAACTTTCTTATGTTCATTCGGATTTTTTCATGTTATTATGAGTAAACGTTGAATTGTTACGGAGGTTAGATGATTAATTATGAAGGTGAAAACTATGGAGTCGAAAAGTATTCAAGTGGAAGATATCTTAATTGCCAACCAGCTGCTGAAAGATGTAGTAGCCCATACGCCGCTGCAAAAGAATGAGCGTCTATCGGAAAAATATGACTGTCATGTGTATATTAAACGTGAAGACTTGCAACATGTCCGTTCCTTTAAACTGCGCGGTGCGTACTACAAGATGAAACGTATAGAAACGGAAGCACGGAAGTCAGGTATCGTTTGTGCCAGCGCTGGAAATCATGCGCAAGGCGTTGCGTATGCGTGTGCTCACCTCGATATTGACGGCAAAATCTTCATGCCTCAGACAACACCTAAACAAAAAGTGAATATGGTGAAAATGTTTGGACGCGACCGTATCGAAATCATATTGGTCGGAGACACATTTGATGATTGCTTCGAACAGGCAATTGAATTGGTAGAGAAAGAGAAACGAATCTTCATTCATCCATTCAATGATCGGGACATCGTGGCCGGACAAGGAACCGTCGCGGTAGAAATTATGAACGATATTGAAGAACCCATTGATTATGTCTTTGCAAGCATCGGAGGCGGCGGTCTCATGTCGGGCATCAGCACATACATCAAAAACTTATCTCCACATACACGAATGATTGGAGCAGAACCTGCTGGTGCTTTAAGTATGAAAACTTCCATTGACGCACAGAAAGTGGTGCCGTTGCAAACGATCGATAAGTTTGTCGATGGAGCTGCTGTTAAATGTGTCGGTGACCTCAACTTTGATATTTGCATGAGTTACGTAGACAATATTGTCAGCGTGCCTGAAGGTAAAGTATGCACGGCCATTTTGGATTTATACAATGAACACGCCATCATCGCGGAACCAGCAGGCGCTTTGCCAATTGCCGCACTAGATTTCTATAAAAATGAAATCAAAGGAAAATGCGTCGTCTGTGTCATCAGCGGCGGTAATAATGACATTGGACGAATGCAGGAAATCAAAGAGAAGTCGATGATTTATGAAGGCTTGCTCTATTATTTCCTCGTCGACTTTCCACAGCGTGCAGGAGCTCTCCGTCAATTCCTTGACACCGTGCTCGGTCCTGACGATGATATCACGATGTTTGAATACACGAAGAAAAACAACAAAGAAAGCGGTCCTGGACTGGTTGGTATAGAGATTAAACGCAAAGAAGACTACAAAGGTCTAATTGCACGAATGGAACAGAATGGATTTCCTTATAAAGAAGTGAACAAAGACAGCTCTTTATTCGGACTGCTGATCTAATTTATATACACCGAAAAAGCCTGATGCTTACCACATTAGGCTTTTTTTGTGCTTGAAATTCCAATTTCAAAATGTTTCCTGGATAAAATTAATGGGTAAATTACTACTAAAACCATCCATTTATGCACATGCTCTACATACATAAGAAGTATTTTTATGAAATCTACCGAAAGGCGGCGACCCGGCTTTGAGCAATCGGCATAGAAAAATAAGTGTTGCACTTCTCTTTGTCATTCCTCTGCTTCTACTGGCAAGTCTCGCAGTTCCTCATTTTAAAACACTTCAAACGGGGGCTGATGTCTATTTGCAAACCGAACCGATCACGAAAGAGGACGCAAATGAAAACTACATCGTCCTACGTTATGAAATTGAAAAGGTCCTCAAAGAACAGATGACGGACAGTTTAGTGGAAACATTGAAACAACCGTCCGAATTGGGGATGACAAAAGTCTTCGGCGTATTGGAAAAGCAAGATGGAATAGATCAGCTGGTCACTTTAAGCGAGAAGGAACCCACAGACGGTGTCTATTTAGAGGGCTGGTTGCCTCAAACAACTGAACGGGAATACCGGGAAAGCGAACACTATATCGTGAACTTCGGCTTGGATCCTTTTTATGTCCCGAAAAAAGGACATCGTGTAGCAGCGCAAGGGCTTCAGGACGGAATCACTACTGCACATTTTAAAGTGCGAGATGGTCATGGCATTTTACGGGAGATTGAAACGAAGTAAAAAGAAGCAGAATCGGGAGAGTAAAAATATAAATAGCATCAAAAACCGATCAGAAATCTGAACGTTTTTTGATGCACTATCTTATTCCAAAGAGTGGCGTTCTCCGCACAACACTCATGTCTGTTAATCGAACTTAGACTAGCTGTTCACTTGTCTGTAGGAGACGCCACCTTCCTTTTTAATCACCTAGGAGAACGTTTGGAGTTTTTATCCAGAAATCGCGTTCGATAATTGAATATCAAAGATCATTGATATAGATTATAGACCCATTTTGATATCAATAGAGATTTCTTCGTCATTCACTAAAATACGGATGTTATAGTACTTTCGATCCGTCGTTACATAATATATCTTGGACCGATTATAGGATCAAGTTAGTCACCTAAATCCAAACAAGACAGTGCTGGATGTCTTTTACTTCTTGCATTCGCCAATTATCCACATCGTAATGTCCGTCAGCTCATCATGCTCAGTAAATTGTTCACTAAGCATATCTGTAAGTATATTTTCCATGAAGTATTCCACACAGCTCATATCTTGAAACAGCAGGATGGTCCGCAATGCTTCTTCGTAGATTTCCAAAAATAACGGCTCCGGATTGCCCTTTTGAATCTCACCAAATGATTCGTAAAGCAAATCAATTTTATCAGCAATTGCCAAAATACGTCCTTCCAGTGTTTCATCTTTCCCTTCTTTGAACCGTTCCAAATAAATGTCCTGATACTCAGCCGGAATTTCTTTTTCCACAAAATTTCTTGTCATTTCTTCTTCTACTTCACTGAACAGCTGCTTCAACTCTTTTGAAGCATATTTTACGGGTGTCTTGATATCTCCTGTGAAAAGTTCCGCATAGTCATGGTTCAATGCCTTTTCATACAAGGTTTTCCAGTCTACTTCCTGTCCAGATCTTTCTTCGACCGTCCCAAGAAATTGAGCAATTTTTGCTACCTTAAATGAATGACTGGCCACTGAATGCTCTTGATATTTAAACTTTCCTGGACAACGGATAATTTGTTCCAAATCTGACAAGCTTTTAAAATAGTGATGCACGCCCATCTTATTCATCTCCTTTCTGTAGTTCCTGAAACTGTCATATGTATATTTCCCTGTTTTGACTAAAATATGCCGATGAAGGATACCTGTGTACGAAACTATTTCTTTTGTTTAACCGTCCTATTAAATTAAATAATCATGAATGTGTTTCACACGGGCAGTTGTATAATGATATGGCCACAATTTGTAATTCCATTTCAACACAATGATTTTTAAAATACCAAACATTGTCGATTCTTATCGGTACTATTGTTTTGTAAATAGGAGAAGCTACTGAACTAGCCTAGATTATACATTCACTTTTAGCACGACAAACAAACCGGTAATAGAAAGTCATCTTAAATAATATACATATTAAACCGATCACTATACTATATGATCAAATATATGTCCCCCCTTTGCACAACCAAGAAGGATGAACGCAAAGCTTAAATTAAAAAGTATCCAAAACCAGTTTTTAATGTCAATCACCTTCTCCTACATAACTGTTGCCATCCCTGATTGCCAAAACCCAAAATATTAATTCTTCATCGCATCATCTGATTATAAATATAAAAACCATATAAAACAGGCAACAACAATCCGAGTGCCAAACAAGTAACTGCTGCTAACTTTGACTGTTTAGCAAGACGTTCATTATTCGATCTTAAACTTTGGAAAAATGTAAGAGTAAAATAAAAACAAATAATGATTAAAATTGTTGAGAGCATACCAATCCAATTTCCTGCTCCCATAAAAATCATATCGTTCATCCTGTCTATCACCTCTTTCAGCAATCTGGCCTGAGTGATGAATGGGCGCAAATCCTTAGTGCGGAAGCGCATCCGCTTCTGAAAATCTTTTTAAGAGTTATATCCAAAGGAAACTGCAAATACCAATGCAAATATTGATAAAAAGATTATAACTGTACAAATTGTAGTTATTATTAAGGTTAAGATTTTAGGTATGTCAGAGCGTCTTTTCCAAGTAGCTAAAAGTAAAAATAAACATACAAGAAGAATTATTAGAAGAATTGAAAAAAGCATGTAACGATCTTTAATTATATACCATAAGCCCATGTAATCTGCTCCCTTCCAACGAGTTAGTACTTAACAAAATGGCCAGTTTGCGGCACAATCCTTGTAAAGCAACTGCGCCCGTTAATTTAATAACTCCCCACTTCTTGATTATCCATTTCTAATTGTTGATTCAGATCATCAACTTTTTTCAATTCTTTCAAGTTGATTTTTTGTCTATTAATAGAAGGGAATAATAGTATAATCGAAACGACGATTGGCACTGATCTTTATTGAAGAAAAGCGCCTGAGTGCAAAACAGTACAATTCAATTATAATTTCCTTTCCGATTCCTTGTGTATAATGCTCGAAATGAATTCAACTGCAAAGAAAACAAATAGACCGTTCCAAAAAATCAAACTAGGAGAAAATAAAGTACTTACTGTAAATAAATAATAAAAATAGTATATAGCTGAAACAAGTAGGTCAGCGTAAAAACCAAAAATCCCCCATTCTTTGCATTAAAAGAAAATACTATTCTATTATTTTTAATAAGTAACTCTCCTTGCACGTTTGGCTCACTCTCCTGTTAAGCAATCGCGCCGAGTTAGTTAAATATAATCATGATTTAAATTTTACTGTTGTTATATTTTCTTATCACAGTTACCAAAATTGCAATAATAAAAACGATGACACTATTTGCCAATAAATACTGTCCCACTTGCATGCCATAAAATATTGCAAAAGGATCACGAATAATAACTATTGCTAATGCACCACCAATTGCACTAAATAAAACTGCTAGTAGTAATATTGTAAATGCAGCAAAATATAGGTTTTTCTTTTTTTTGTAGTATATAAATCCAATAATATTTGCAATAACGATAAAGAAACCCCTAAGTATTAAGAAGAAATCAACCATTTAATCCCCCATTCCAAACCTACCTTTAACCAATATACAAACAAATGTAATTAAGATTGTGGATATATAAGGTTAAACCGGCAAACCTTCATAATATCCACTTCACTTTAAAATTGTTATTAAACAGATTGGTCTGTTTATGAAAACAGTGTAATCGCGGAAACACCACTGTCGTCTCCAATTCTCATCGTTTAAATTTTTACCTAACCGCTTCTGGTTCCTTCATAAACCAAGAAATATAGGAACATTGTCTGCAAATCAATATAGTCGCATCGCGGTTTGCCCAGTCAAGGCCAAACAGCGTTGCTCCCCTTGTGTTGAGTTGTCTATAGTCTTTATCGAAAGTATCATTTTGACAGCAAGGGCAAACAAGTTGAACGTTTCCTACTCTATATTTCATGATTTCTCCTCCTCAAATTGACGCATGAAATTTCCACATAAGCTATTAAACAATATTGGTCCGATTGAACAATAAGGTAATTCACTGCCGCTGCAAGTGGGAACTTTCATAAAAGGTCGTTGCAAAAATATTAAAGTTGCTTCTGAAAGTATTACGTAAATTACCAAATAAAATATTCAGTTCACTTCTCGAAAAATTATTCCCATCTTTTATATACCTGATTTCTTCTTCCAGCCTTAAAAAATTATTTATTGTATCAACCAAGTACACTTTAACTTCACTTGAATAATCTTTCTTAGTAATCAAGCTCAATAATGTGTCTCTGCTCTGTTTTACATCGACAAGCATCTCATCTAATTTATGTTGATCCATCGATACTGGATCTGTACCGATTAGCCAGTCCTGTTCAAAAATCGGCAGAATATATTGGGTCTGCATTACGGTTACGTCCTGATCACGGTTACTATATTTTTCAATTCCTTTAGCCAAGTTCTTCTCGTATGATTCAGTGAATTTATTGAGAATATCTTCATATGTTTTATCGTTATGGTATAAAACCTCAGTCGGTTTGTATGTAAAAATTTTATATATACTGAAGTGAAAAAATGGTTAAAACCAAGACATGAAAAGTATGAATAGCACTGCGACTGTACCCAGCCCCCAAAAATCCGTATACTTTTTATAGCCATTTAATTCCTCTCGTTGAGATAAGCATACTTCAGAAAACCGCTTAAAATGTAAGAAATGATTATTCCTACCGATGCAATTTCTAAAAGCAATAGTAGAATGAAATAATAAATACCTTCGCTACGATAGCCTTTATTTTTGACGTTCAAGTAGTAAAGAAACAAAAATATAATATCTATTCACAATAACGTTGGAATAAACCATTTATATTCAAGAAAAAAGTTTTGCTGAAGTTACCGACTAAACTGGTTAAAGATATCAGCAAAAACAGCGCTAAATTAAATGCTATTCTTGCGCCCGTTAAATGTTCGTCTGTATTATAGTCCTTCTTCAAAAGACAAACCTGCACATCATACAACCTATAACGCTTTACAATTCACGGATTTATTAAGGTTTAATTTAAAGAGCATTACAACAAAACGGCTTTGTTTGTTGAATAAGACATTTATTTATAATCCATTTTAACACAATATCACTATTTTCTTTCAAATCATCCATAAACTATTAATAAAAACAGCAAAAACGCTAAGAAAAATGAGCGTTTTTTTGACGTAAGTTTACTATACTTATTTCACCAACCACCGCCGTTATTTTAAGTAGATTTCTTTACAAATTACAAACAAAAAAGCCCTAAAACTCTGAATGCCTCGATACTTTTAAGATATGGTTGAAAGAACTCGATCCGCCCCGCTTTGCTCTACTTTTCGTAAATCAGTGTTTCAGCAATGACTTAGTGTAGATTAATTAAATTTGGCAGGACAACTGGCAGTGAAATATTTCTTTAACGAAAATAAATAAAAACATGTATACTTTTTTCAAACCTCTGCGTCTGATGTATGTTAACAACATAAAGTAGGTGGCCACTTGCAAATCCAAACGATTGAGGACCTGTACCGGGAAAAGTCTCGTGTCATATTCCGTTACCTAATAAAAATTGGATGTCCGAAAGAGGATGCTGAAGATATCGTACAAACCACGTTTTCTAAAGCATTTGAGCATATGATTCATCTGAATGTGGACAATCCTTCTGCGTGGCTCTTTAGGGTATCTATAAACAATTATTACGATTTATGCAGGAAACAAAAACGATACCCGTATGCGCAAATAGATGAAAGTTTCTTTGAGAATATGTACCAGATGGATGAGGACGGGGAACAAATTGTGCTGAAGAAAGAACATAAAAATGAAGTTGAAACAGTTTTGAATCAATTATCGCCTACACAATCGAACTTGCTACTCTTGAAATATGAGCTCGATTTATCGTACGAAGAAATAAGTGTCCTACTAAATATGAAAGTTGACACAATCCGAACGACACTATATCGCTCACGGAATACTTTTAAACAGAAATGGAGTGAGTTTGTTGAAAGACAATCATGAATTGGACGATCTTTTCAGTTTTGAGAAAAACGAAAAAAACCTCATTACGAAAGCAAAACAAAAAAGTACAATCCGTATGATCTTTATTAGTGGATTAGTCTCTCTGTTGGGACTGACACTCATCATATTAGTGAAACTGCAAGTGACACCTTGGTTTTTGAACAAGGAATTGATAGCCCAAGAAACGTACTATGAAGTGCACGGTGCCAATTCGTTTGTTGGTCCTTGGGAAGAGTCAATTCAGATTATTGGAAGCAAAGCGACAGCTCCTCAATATAAATTATTGGACGGGCGACCTGTATACCTTGGAGAAATCTCGAATAATTCCGATAAAATCGAAGTGCATCTCACGCCGAACGAATACGAAACGTACAGTTACCTTGGCGGAAAAGTGATGAATTTTATTCACCCAGAAGTGAAATTAAACCACGTCCCGAACGAACTAAAGAATATCGATATGTTTCAGGATCATCAATTAATTGAAATGGGACTTTCATTTGATAAAGCTTATTCATTGAATGAAGTGAAAGCAATGTTACCAAAAGATATAGCCTTACAATGGGCGTGGGTTGATGTTTATTCCGTCGAAGAAGTTAACTCGTTACAAACTTCAGAGCCTCCCGCAAATATATTTACGGAAAACGAAGTCTTCGGGTTTTCATTGGTAGACAAAACAGGCATCAGATTAAAGGATCCTGTTAAGGAATTCATGGATTCTGTGGTGTATGGGAAAAATCACATGGGGCGCTATAAAAGAGATATGGCAACGTTCTACGAAACACTGACCGAGCAAGGTGAGGTTGATGAAACAAATATTAAAGTCATCGGGTCGGTTGTGGTCGGAAAAAAAGTAGCACTTAAACAATTACAGAACGAATCCGGCGTCCGTGCATCGAGCATAGGTGCAGTCGTCGATTCAATCAAATAAAAGGAGATAATACAATGAATAAACCAGTACAATGGATCATTTGGGTAGTGGCATTGGTTGCCATTAACATTCCCACAATTTTGATAGCCTCATTTTCACTCTTTGGCACAGCAGAAGGAACAAGCATTTTTTCAGTCGATTACTTGATTGCGGCAGGTATCTTACTTTTAGGTAATATCATTATACTCCAACTATTTCTTGCTATTCGTAAAAACCGTTACCAAGCATTTGTCTATGGTTTAAGCGTGACAGTCGCGCAGGCTATTGGTTTTTACTTGATCGGCATGTTTTATTTTAAAGTCGGACCAATCATTTTGGGGGCAAGTATCCTTTTGGCAATCAGTTTGTTAATTAAGGAAATAAAATATCGATCACATTAAAAAGGATGGGAGCAGATTTAATTTCTGCACCATCCTTTTTTATGAATGAAGTTCATTTAATTCTTCCATCCGATCCTTCGTTGGAATCCTATGTTCAATGGTAAGTATCGACATTCACATCTTAGTTAATTGCAAATGTAGTTTTGCCAAATGACCTTGTATGCGCTTTACACCTCTACATCGTTAAGCAATCGATTCTCTAACGACGTTGGGAATCGACGTATCCATTAATTTAACACCTTTAAAAGTGTCTTCTATACCTTATTCCTCCAAAATCCATAATTTCTTTTTTTATATAACTTCTCCATTGACTGCTTACTTTCCCTCGCAATCTGGCCAGTTAATTGCAAACTAATACGCACGCACTCCCAGTCCCCTTTTATCTTGCCTAAATAACACCTTGAATGTAATCAATAATAAAGCCATAGATTAGCCATACGAAAAGGTGCACCAAAAAGCCTGGAAAAAGAATTTTAGAATGTTCGCTATCATACAGAAAATCATGAATGTTAAGCATCCAACATATTTTTCGGACAAGGGATCAAGAGCAAATAAGATGTCTTTAACTGGGTTTGCCAACAATTAAAATATGTATTGAATGACTGACATTACAGGTAGCCAAAAGGAAAACCTTTTTAACGGCAACTTGAATTCCCCCTCAACATCTTGCTTAGTTTGCTCTGTTGTAAATAAACCAATTTTCTAAGCACTAGTACAATTCACTCCACAAAGAAAGAGACAGTTTACGAAAAATGAGCACTGATCTTCCTCCAAGAAAAGCGCTCGATTATCGTAGGAATAATATTAAAAAAAGCAAACCAGCTTACTGATTTGCTCACTCATTTATTTGTTTAAACTAATGTCTTTTCCCAATCTTTTCTTATCAAACCCATAACAAGAATATCATGATACTTGCCAAATCTAAAAAGTTCTTCTCTAAGTGTGCCTTCCAATTGAAAACCACATTTCTCATATGAGCCAATAGCTCTTCTGTTATAACCAAATACTTGAAGTTTCACCTTATTTAAATTCATATAATTAAAAATAAAGTTAAGCAAAACTATCATTGCATCTGTTCCATAACCTTTTCCTTGAGAGTCAGGTGCAATAGAGATTCCAACATGACAAGTACCATTGTTCCAGTTAACCAAGTAAACAGAGATAGTTCCGATGAATACTTTTTCATCTTTAAGTTCAATAGCAAACATGTATTCATCTTTGTCAGAACTGATCTCGCTAAGAAACTTCTCATGTTCTGCATCAGTTGGTGGGAATGGTATACTATCGTTCATTAGTAGACGACTTTCCATTACCTCCTCAACATTAGAAAAACTCTCGTAATCCTCTTTTGTAATTTTGCGTAGAATTACTTTATCTCCTGTTAAAAAACTTTGAACATATTTCTTAATCAATTTAGATTCCCCCATTTTTCCAGGGGTCGCAGTAAAGGGCTTATTATTACTGTACCCCTGTAACGTTTTGTTCTTTTGTGTCTGTAAAAACGTTTACTGCAATGCTCGATAACATAGGCTAATCTCCCTTTTTTATGATAATTTAAAAATATACTAAGTTAGTGTTATTAATCAACTTCTATCAGTTTCTTTACACTACAATATGGCTCGATTGATGAATGGGCGCAAATCTTTATTACTAGAATCTAGTCCGTTTACTGAACTATTTAGTTGAAAGCCCTTCTACAGTTGACGTTGATATAGTTTGTTCTCTTATTTCTCCGTTTACACTGCAATGGATTTTCATCTGCCTATTATTCTTTTTATTTACGTTGCTTAATTTAACTTTCAGAATAAGAGTTCCTTCCTATTTGATTTCATATCCTTGGATATCTTGTTTGCCACCTATAGTATCTCCGGGATAAACTCCAATAGGTTTATTTGGACGTCCACCATAAAACTCTTAAGAAATACCCTCTGTATCTTCTATCGCTGTGTCGCCAATCACTATCTTAATGGAGTCAATAACGGCAGGTTGGCTTCCAGACCAATCAATAGGCACGACCAAAAAGTAGGTGTTATCTGGAAGGAAATCGTCGGTAGACATATTGCCAACTGTAAACCTACCTTCGTCTTTATCCGAACATCCACTTAACACGATTAATATACAAATTGATAGAACAACAATAACTTTTTTCACCGTAACCCTTCCTCGCCTAAAAAGAATCTAACCTTTTCCCGGTATATTTCTATACGACAAAAGCGCCCTATGATTGAACAAGGTTAGACATTAAAACTACCGGTTTCAATAAGGATTCCTTCCTTACCAAGCCTTTTGTGATTGTAAGAAATATGGCTTAATTTCTCATAATTTTCCTTCCAAATTATATATATGAAATGAGATGGTTCTTTAAGAAAACTGTCAGGAGACAGGTTCTCAAAACGATAACGTTCGTCAGGGTATGGTTCGCCGAGCCTAAATAATTCAAGAACATCTTCATCGATTGCGATGCCACCGATTTTAAATTCATAAACGGAATAGAGCTCTTTGAGAAAACTAACAAATCCTCCAAATTCCTCTTTTTTTATACCGATTTGATCCCATTCAGGTTCATCAAATTTATCCCCATAAAACCAAAAATTAACCATTAGTGCATTTGTAGAAACCATTTCTATTTGTAATATCGCCTTTCGCTTCCTTGATAAATAAACATATAATCTTAATCTTAATGAGTGCAAATTTGAGGATTTTGGATCTTCTTCATCATAGGGATGACCTCTATCAAAAAACCAATAATTTCATCAACGTTTTTATCAACGATTTCAACTTTATTTGTGACCCTTGATAACTTATTAATAATTTCTTGTATTGTTTTCGTTTTTTCTTCTTTAAGTTCCAACAAGAAACTCACTTCAAGGAAAGGACCACCTTGCAACCATTGAGACCATTCCATCTGAAAATCCTCCTAAATCTATAATTTTAATAATACTCAATTTTCTTCTAAACAAATCTGTTCTTTAGTTTAGTGTACTTCTTCAAAATATCCAATAGAGTCACTAAACAATCTGGCCGGATAGTTGAACTTTCCAAATAAGCATATAAAATTAATGCCATAAAAGTGATGAAAAATTATTGAAGGCATTTACTATATCATTACGTGAAAATTTTTAGTAAGTACTCGTCTATATAAGCTTTCTCTTCTTTAGAAAAACCACCACCGGAAATCGCTAGAATATTTCTTTCCACGTATGCTATCATCCTTACACGTTTATTTTTCTAATAGTTCTATTACCGAAAATCATTAGAGTTAATTCTTACATGTTAATACAAATAAAATAAAGCTAAAAACGCTACTATACATAGAACTACTATAATCACACGTTTTTGCTTTTATTTTAACTTAATAGCTTTTTTTCTTTCAACCACCCTGAATTGTAATCTCCAATAATAACTGGTTCCTCCACATTGTTTCCCTTATCACCTTACAAACTATATCTCCCACTATCGCCCGGTATATTAATATCCTTATTCTGTAAAACGGCCAGTTTGTTGAAGAAAAAACCCTCTCTTAATTCCCCGCACAGACCCTTTCTAATATTTTAACTTATTTTACCACAACCTTTTTCTAAACCCTACAAGAAACCTATTTATTCTCATAATAAGCAAACCGCTACCTAAGATGTATACAATTTGTAATCATTTCCATCATGCCAATTAACACCATAGCGTTAATTTAAATGTGCAACGTCTCGTTGATTCGTATATTAAACACCACACAAAAATTTAGCTTTCAATAAAAAAGGGAAACCAATTCATACGCGAATTAGTTCCCCAAAAATATTGTTAGATATTGTTTTCTTCTCATCGATCAAACCCGTGCCTGCACCTTTATTTCATTAAAGACCCAGTGAAATATACTTCACTTCCAAATATTCATCGATCCCATGATGCCCGCCTTCTCGTCCAAGCCCACTTTGTTTAAACCCGCCAAACGGTGCTTGCGGGGCAGATGGCAGACCGTCATTCAGACCGACGATACCGTACTCCAAGGCTTCACAAATTCGGATTCCCTCTGAAATGTTTTCAGTGAAGACGTAGGCAGCCAACCCATAGATGGAGTCATTGGCACGCTGAATCACTTCTTCTTCCGTTTCAAACAACGTGATCGGAAGCACCGGGCCAAATGTTTCTTCCTTCATGCAGAGCATTTCATCCGTTACATCTGAAAGCACAGTAGGTGAATAGAATAATCCATCGATCTGCTCTCCTCCAGCCACGATAGTCGCTCCTTTGGTTTTTGCATCCGTAACGTGTTCCAACACCTTTTCAATCGCAGCCTCATCGATTAAAGGACCGATCTCCACGCCTTCTTCTACTCCATTCCCAACCTTCAGCTCCTTCGTTTTCTCACCGATGCGCCGAGTAAATTCCTCAGCTACTGACGAATGGACGTAAATTCGGTTGGCACAGACACAAGTCTGGCCTGCATTACGGAATTTCGCAGCGATAATCCCTTCTACTGCTTTATCAAGGTCGCTATTAGCCATCACGATTGCCGGAGCATGTCCACCGAGTTCCAATGAAATTTTCTTCACTGTATCGGCAGCCCCTTTCATCAGCGTTTTTCCCACTTCAGTAGAACCGGTGAACGTCAGCTTGCGCACACGCCCATCCTCTTGCCAGGCACCCGCAATCTCACTGGCACTCCCGGTTACGATATTGACGACACCTTCTGGAATGCCCGCTTGGTGTGCCAACTCGACTAAACGAAGAGCTGTCAATGGTGTTTGAGAAGCCGGCTTCAACACGACCGTACAGCCAGCGGCAAGAGCAGGTCCAACTTTCCGTGTAATCATCGCAGCCGGAAAGTTCCAAGGTGTGATGGCTGCAATTACGCCAACGGGTTGCTTATGGACAAAGAGCCGCTTTGTTGAGTGGGTTGCAGGGATCATTTTACCGTAAATTCTCTTCCCTTCTTCCGCATACCAGCTAATAAAACCATTCGCATAGCGCATTTCACCCAATGCTTCTGACAAGGGCTTTCCTTGTTCCATCGTCATCGTCGTGGCTAAGCTCTCTTCATTTTCCGAGATCAATGCGTGCCATTTCATCAAAAACGCACTGCGTTCATATGCAGACAGTGCAGACCACTCTTTTAGCGCAGCAGAAGCTGCGTCCACTGCCTGCACCGCTTCCTTTGCTCCGCCACGCGGTACCATTGCAATCTTTTCGCCCGTCGCAGGATTGGTCACATCCATTTGCGGTAAATTTGAGCCGATTAGCTTTCCATTAATGATCATTTCAACTGCATCCATCGAACATCTCTCCTTTATTTTGAATCGTTTACGCGTTCAACAGGAATATCCGCCACTATATCATTTAATACCCAGCTGGCCAAAATCAAACCAGCAACAGAAGGACAAAAAGCATTGGAGGCTGGAGGCATCTGTGCTTTTCGAATGGAAGCATCAGGATTTCCGACGGTCTCTACGACATCTTCCCGAATAACGATCGGACTTTCATCAGAGAACACGACGGGCACTCCTTTGGCAATGCCTAGCTTTCTCAAACGAAGGCGAATGACCTTTGCAAGCGGGTCGGTATGAGTTTTTGAAATATCTGCGATTCGGAAGCGAGTCGGATCCGTTTTATTTGCAGCCCCCATGCTGGAGATTACTTTCACTCCTCGTTTTAGGCATTCTTGGATCAGATGAATTTTGTAACTGATCGTATCCGACGCATCGATGACGTAATCCGGTTTATAAGAGAAAAATTCCTCTGCTGTTTCTTCCGTATAAAACATATGTAGCGAGATGACTTCACACTCTTTATTAATATCCTCAATCCGTTCTTTCATGACGCCAGCCTTCGATTTTCCGACAGTCGAAAGGTAAGCGACCAATTGACGGTTAATGTTCGTAATGTCAACTGTATCCTTGTCCACCAAAATAATGCGTCCAACCCCTGTCCGGGCACATGCTTCCGCCGCAAAGGAACCTACGCCTCCTACACCGAGGATCGCAACGGTCTTCCCTTTCATCCGCTCGACGCCTTCCTTGCCGATTGCTAACTCATTTCTTGAAAATTGATGTAACATAGATACCCATCCTTTAAAGTAATTTGTCTTATTCCCTATGTTAATGCAGTCATAGCCCACAGTGCAACTAACTTAATTGAAGCGCAAAAAAACCTCCTGCAGATGCAAGAGGTTGGAAGTTTGCAAGAAAGTAAAATCCCGACTGTGCCGTCTTTGGATATCGCTTTGAACCCGCATGTAGCAGGTGGGTGTCTTATCCAGCTCTTTTGACGTCCCGATTAAAGGCATGCCATCCAAGTTGGAACAGCAGACTCCCGACGATAATATGTTGGGTCAAAACTGATTGGCAAATGACGAACACTTCAGGATTTTTACTATCTTTATCCTATCATATACTATTTCATAATTCAATCAATTTGAATACAGTCTTTCAAAAATAGTAGATTCCTCACTTTTTTGCTGGTTCAGCTACCACTTTAATCCCTAGTTCTTTTAATTGTGCATCATCTACGGAACTTGGCGCTTCCGTCAACAAATCACTTGCGCTTGCTGTTTTCGGGAATGCGATAGTGTCACGCAAGTTTGTGGAGCCCGCAAGCAACATGACAATCCGGTCTAGACCGAATGCAATTCCGCCGTGTGGAGGTGTTCCATATTCAAATGCATCCATTAAGAAACCGAATTGTTCGCGAGCGGATTCCTCAGTGAAGCCAAGTGCCTTGAACATTTCTTCCTGTACTTCACGTTGGTAAATACGCAATGATCCTCCGCCGAGTTCGTAGCCGTTTAACACTAAGTCATATGCTTGCGCTTTTACCGACTCAGGATGAGTTTTTAACTGCTCAACATCAGCAGGCATAGTGAATGGATGGTGCGCTGCGTAGTAGCGGCCGTCTTCTTCATCGTACTCGAAAAGTGGCCAGTCTGTAACCCATAGGAAATTATACAGAGACTGATCGATCAAATCCAAGTCTTTTCCTAATTTTAAACGCAATGCTCCTAACGAATCCGCAACAACGGATTTCTTATCCGCACCGAAAAGGAATAAGTCACCCACTTGTCCTTCTCCTGCAGCTTTAAGAGCTTCGCCAATTTCTCCGTCGAAGAATTTCGCTATAGGTCCGTTAAAGCCGTCTTCTGTTACTTTCAACCAAGCTAGTCCTTTTGCTCCGTACACTTTTGCATACTCGCCAAGCGCATCAATATCTTTACGGGAATATTTCTCTGCTGCCCCTTTGACGTTGATTAATTTCACCTGTCCACCCGATTCGACTGCTCCGGCAAATACTTTGAATGAAGAGTCTTTGACGATTTCCGATACATCCGTCAATTCCATTCCAAAACGAGTATCCGGCTTGTCTGAACCGTAGCGGCTCATCGCCTCATCATAAGGAAGTCGCTTGAATGGTGTTTCGACGTCGACCCCTTTTACATCTTTCATGACTTTCTTCATTAAACGTTCATTCATCTCTAAAATATCTTCAATCGACATAAAGCTCATTTCCATATCGATTTGAGTAAATTCAGGTTGGCGGTCTGCACGTAAATCTTCGTCACGGAAGCAGCGTGCAATTTGGTAGTACCGGTCGAAGCCAGATACCATCAATAATTGCTTGAATAGTTGCGGTGACTGCGGTAGTGCGTAGAATTCCCCTTCATGCACACGGCTTGGAACCAAATAGTCTCGCGCGCCTTCAGGTGTTGATTTCGTAAGGATTGGCGTCTCAACTTCCAAGAAGCCTTCATCGTCCAAGAAATTGCGGACCGTTTTCGTGATGTCTGAGCGCATTTTGAAAATACGTGCAAGTTCAGGACGGCGAAGGTCTAAGTAACGGTATTTCAAACGCGTTTCTTCCCCTACGTCGGTGTTGTCTTCAATTGTGAATGGCGGATTTTTTGCTTCATTGACGACTTTGACGTCGCTTACTTGGACTTCGATCGCGCCTGTTTTCAGGTTCGGATTTTTTGTTTTTTCCGCGCGTTCGATGACGTGTCCTTTGATTTCGACGACGTATTCGTTACGCAGTGTTTCGGCAATCTCCAGTGCTTCTTTAGAAATATCCGGGTTGAAGACAGTTTGGACGATTCCTGCACGGTCACGGACGTCGATGAAGATGAGTCCTCCCAGGTCGCGGCGTTTTTGTACCCAGCCTTGGAGGGTGACTTCTTGTCCGATTTGTTGTTCTGTTAGGTTTCCACAATAATGTGTGCGTTGCATGACGACTACACTACCTTTCAATTCTTTGTTGTTGGTTTTAATTGCATTTGCATTAGCGTTTAAAACTGGTACATCATATCCACCCACCGTTGATTTCCGTTGCAGGCGGATGCTTTCCGCGGGGCGGGCGGTGAGCCTCCTCGGTCGCTACGCTCCCTGTGGGGTCTCACCTGTCCCGCTAATCCCGCAGGAGTCGCCGCCTTCCACTACAATCAACTAAAGTCTTGGAAGATAAATAAAAACACCGATCCTAATTATATTACTTCTTCAGTTCTTCCAATAAATCATCCATGGATACTTTTTTCTGCTGTCCGTCTGCCATGTTTTTTAGTTGGACGGTGTTTTCGTTTACTTCATCTTCGCCGATGACGATGACGTAGTTTGCTTGCAGGCGGTCAGCGGATTTCATTTGGGCTTTCATTTTGCGGTCCATGTAATCCATTTCGCTGCGAAGGCCGTTTTCTCTAAGTTTTCCGATGAGTTCGAAGCCTTTTGTTCGGGCTGCGTCGCCTAATGTGACGAGATAGACGTCTAGTGACGGTTCATCTGTCCAGGATTTTTCTTCTGCTTCTAGTGCGAGCAGGAGGCGTTCAATACTCATAGCAAAGCCGATACCAGGTGCTGGTGGTCCGCCGATTTCTTCTGCTAGGCCGTTGTAGCGACCGCCGCCGCAAAGCGTGGTGATGGCGCCGAAGCCTTTTGATGTGCTCATGATCTCAAATGCAGTGTGATTATAATAATCGAGTCCGCGGACTAAGTTTGGATCGTATTCGTATTCGATTCCTGCTATATCCAAGTACTGTTTTACTTTTTCGAAATAAGCCGATGAGCTTTCATTCAAATAGTCTGCTAAAGATGGAGCAGTTTCCATCAACGGATGCTCTCTGTCCACTTTACAGTCTAGTATGCGCAGCGGGTTTTTCTCCAGACGGTTTTGGCAGTCTTGGCAGAATTCTCCGATGTGCGGAGTGAAGTGTGCGATGAGTGCTTCCCGGTGTGAGTTTCTGGATTCCTTATCACCGAGTGAGTTCAAGACGAGTTTGATGTCTGACAATCCTGCGCGCTTATAGACGGTCATTGCTAACTCAATCACTTCAGCGTCAATAGCCGGATCATCACTCCCGATTGCTTCTACGCCAAATTGTACAAACTGACGATAGCGTCCCGCTTGTTGACGTTCGTAACGAAACATCGGTCCTGTATAAAATAATTTTACAGGTTGATCTGCATAGCCGAACATTTTATTCTCAACGAATGAACGAACGACTGCCGCTGTGCCTTCAGGACGCAATGTCATCGAGCGATTGCCTTTGTCTGTGAATGTGTACATTTCTTTTTGTACGATATCGGTCGTATCACCGACTGTGCGTTGGAATAATTCGGTTTGTTCAAAAATAGGTGTGCGAATTTCTTTGTAATTGTAAACATCACAAACAGATTGGATGATGTTTTCGACACGTTGCCATTTCCAAGAAACATCAGGCAAGATGTCCTGTGTACCCCGAGGAACTTTGAAATTCATGTTCATAACCCCTTTCAATGACCTAATAGTTGCGGGTGTCCTTTTCAGAAAACATAAAAAAGCTCCCATCCCTAAAAACATAGGGACGAGAGCTTGTAGCTTCCGCGGTTCCACCCAAATTGACACATACTGTGCCCACTCGAATCCGGATAACGGCCGGTTCCGTTCATGCCTACTAATTTCAGCACAAAACCTCCATGGTGTTGTTCGCCTTACTGTTCTGTCAAGGAATTTCAGCCAAGTTCCCTGTTCTCTTTCCAGCCGTTCGTAAAGTTACTTTCCATCTCATCGGTATGTAGTTCGATTCGATTATTTCCTATGTTAATCACTTCTACTCAAACTGTCAACTTTTTTATCTAATTGTGGCGTTTACTGCGGCTTGTTCGGTACAATACGAAGTAAGGAGGTGAAGACATGAGAAAATATCGCTTTGGTTTAATAATGTCTCTAGCACTCTTATTATTTTTCAGTAGTCTCCCAAGCGGCTTAGCGGAAACCGTTGAAGTAGATTCGCCGACCCTTAATGTACGCAGCGGGCCTGGGCTCACCTATCCTGTTGTCGGTCAATTAAAAGATCAAGATCGCTTAACTATTTTAGAGACCGATGGAGATTGGCTGAAAATCCAGTTTGGAGAGGAACAAGGATGGGTTGCAAAGTGGCTGACGCGCTCTGCTGAAACGAGCGAACAGTCAAAGGAAGTCGTATCGAAAGTCGATTCACTTAATATCCGTTCCAGTCCTTCCGTTCAATCTGCGGTCATCGGAAAAATGCGTGCAGGTGCGATTGCGACAGCTACCGGTCAAGAAGGTGATTGGATTTCAATCATACTGGACGGAAGAGAAGGCTGGGTTTCTGCTGAGTATGTGTCGGAAGCGAAGGAATCTTCATTCGCAGCGTCGGGTGAAGAGGATGAAATCGAACAGCCTGCCGTATCTAAAGAAGTAACTGATCCCGATGAATTTACAGTGGCGGTTGAAAAGCTCAATGTTCGTAAAAAAGCGACACTGCAGTCAAAAAAACTAACGCAGATTAACAAAGGCGATACGTTCCCTGTAGTGGCAACTGATGGCAATTGGGTGCAAGTCCAATTGGATAAGAAAAAGACAGGTTGGGTCTATTCATTCCACGGGCATCTTTCGTCGAATCAAACAAAAGTAGCATCGACTGATGAGACCGACCAAGGAATCGTTACCATCCTGACAGATGGAACGAATTTACGTGAAGAGCCTTCTACTTCATCGCCGGTCGTTTTCCGAGTGAACGCAGGTGAGAACTATCCAATTATCGACAAGCAGGACGATTGGTATAAAATTTCATTGCCAAACGGCCAGCAAGCATTTGTAGCGGAATGGGTAGTGACCACAACGGATTCTTCTTCCCCAACTGGGCAAAAGCAGACAAAACAAGCTCGGGTCAAAGGGACGCTGAAAGGGTTGACGATTGTGGTGGACCCGGGACATGGTGGACATGACCGAGGGACAACAGGCGCCCATGGTTCGATCGAGAAAGATTTGACGCTTATAACAGCAGAGCTGCTTGCAACGAAGCTTCAAAAAGCAGGGGCTGAAGTAGTATTAACACGGAATTCGGATACATATGTATTGCTTGGAGCGCGTGCTTCCATTGCACAGTACCATGATGCGGATGCGTTCGTCAGTATTCATTATGACGCGCATGTAGACCCATCGATTTCAGGATTCACGAGTTATTACACGCGATCTGAACAACAGCCGCTCGCAGAAGCTATCAATAAAGGGTTAGCTTCTACGATCACGTTACGAGACCGCGGTACGCAATTCGGAGATTTTCATGTGTTGCGCGAAAATAACCGAATTGGCGTGCTGGTAGAACTAGGATACTTATCGAATTACAATGAAGAACGCCAAATCACGACCAATCATTTCCGTGAACAGGCTACACACGGTATTTATCAAGGATTGTTGGATTATTTTAATTGAGTTGAATTGAAGATTACGAGATGTTGAACAGATAGTCAGCACATCCAACTTAAAACCCCAGCAAACTTCACATAGGAAGATTGCTGGGGTTTACATCTAGTAGATCCAGTTCGTAAAGTATTATTCGGATTTGCTAATTAAAAGGTGACAGCGCAGAATGTTAGACGAGAACCACCAAGTCAAAAGTGCCGTACTCTTAGTAGAAGGTTGCACTAAATATATACCTTCATCATTCTTGAGCGTTTTCATCACTTTTGTATTCTAAAATATCGCCTGGCTGACAATCCAAAGCCTTACAAATTGCCTCCAAAGTTGATAATCGAACCGCTTTTGCCTTGCCATTTTTCAATATAGAAAGATTGGCCATCGTGATACCAACTCTTTGTGAAAGCTCCGTTACGCTCATTTTCCTTTTAGCCAACATCACATCAATATTAATTATAATCGCCATATTATTCACCTCAGACCGTCAAATCATTTTCGGATTTAATATCGATCGCATCTTTTAAAAGCTTTTGAAGAACAGCAGCAAAGACCGCGATCACCATGGATGCACCGACCATGACCAGCCCAATTAATATGAGACCCGGTGCGTCATCCCACTCCGCGATGATATAAACCAATGGCAGCGCGATCACATACAAACCGCTGATTGAGAGGGCATAAGTTTTAATTTTTTTCAGTGCCCCTACTGACAATTCCGAAAAGGCTTGGTTCTTGTCAATATACGTTAATAGTCTAAATGCCTGATACAATGCAAAGTAAAACGGGAGCACCGATACATACATAACTACTAAAAGGCCTACTATCACATAACCCAACTTTGCACCTTTCACGGCCTCTGCAATCGCTACACTCGCGAGTTGGGGCAGCGCAAAGATGCACAAAGCAAGAACAGGAAGGCCAATAAAAATAACAGCTATCTTTAAAAATAATGTTGAACCATGTTTCACAAAAAGCACCTCGCATATTTAGTTTCTATTTGAGAATAATACAACATTTATCGAATTGCAATAAATCTTTATCGATTTCCATACATTGTTGTGAAGCTCTTTGAATTTCAGCCAAAGGTAAATAGCATTCCTCATTGCAAAAGAAATGCTGATCACTGTAAACAATTCAATTTGACCTTTACGATAATACTTCACAACGTAAAAAAAGCTGACCGAATAAATATCGGTCAGCCTTTGTATTTTCTTATTGATTTCCTTTTTTAACCCATTCCGCAACTTGCACTGTACGCTTCGCTTGATGTTTGACAGCCGCTTGGACATCTTCAATCATTTTTCCATCCTGTCCTACAGTTACGCTAGTTCCATACGGGTTTCCACCTGCTCCAAATAGGACTTGGTCTGTATAACCAGGAGTTGCGATAATAGCTCCCCAGTGCATCATGGAAGTATATAATGATAAAAGAGTCGCTTCCTGACCACCGTGTGGGTTTTGCGCGGAAGTCATTGCGCTTACCACTTTATTCACTGTTTTTCCACCAGCCCAAAGCCCGCCTTGAATATCAAGGAACTGCTTCATTTGTGATGGCATGTTTCCAAATCGAGTCGGAGCGCTAAAGATGATTGCATCTGCCCATTCAAGATCTTCTGATGTTGCAACTGGAACGTCTTTCGTTGCTTCAACAGTAGCTTTCCATCCTTCGTTCCCATCGATAACGGATTGCGGTGCCAATTCTTGTACTTTTAGTAATTTTACTTCTGCTCCAGCTTCTTTGGCTCCTTCTTCTGCCCATTTTGATAGTTGATAATTTGTTCCACCCATGCTATAAAAAACTACTGCTAATTTGACGTTTGACATATCTTTATTCTCCTTTGTTCTCCCGAATATTTTATTTAAAATTCCCATATATGATTTCCTCTTTTCGTTTAGTTATAACCACCTCCTTTGAATATATTTGATATTCAATATTTTGCCCTGCAACATAATTCAAGTACAAAATAGTTGAGAGGATGTGTATTCTAAGTTGTTTTACTGTAAACCTTGCTAGAGCCGCAAAAATTCATCCATTCGTTTGAAAACCAAAATTACTAGTGAAAGTTTGTGTTCCAGCCTCTGGTTTTATTCTTTAATGAATTCCTTCGTGCTTCTTACTGTATCAATCGGACGAACCAATTTTTCTATTTCTTCACGTTTAGGCTCCAGGAATGGAGGTAAAGATAATTTTTCCCCAAGCGTTTCATAAGGTTCATCTCCCATAAAACCAGGACCATCTGTCGCGAACTCAAATAAGATTTGTGGTGCAACCCTTGAATACAATGACTCAAAGAAATGGCGATTTATATAACCAGATGTCTGAAATCCAAAACTATTCATCCGGTCAATCCATCCCTCAAGTACTGAACGATCCTCTACGCGGAAAGCCGTATGGTGTACTGTACCAAAGCCTTGGCGGCCCTCAGGAAGAAGCGTATTATGTTCCACGATGACTGAGGCACCATTTCCGCCTTCACCTACTTCAAATAAATGAAATGACTCTTCTTGAGCTGTCTCTTTAAATAATAAAACTTTTTCCAGCATTTCTTTAAAGTAATCAAAATTCGCAATCCGGATAAAAACAGGTCCTAAACCAGTAATTGCATATTCAAGTGGGATTGGACCCTTTTGCCAAGGCGTACCGGAATCAATCCCTTTGTTGATTTCATCTGAAATCAATTGATACTGTTGATCATCAAAATCAACGAAAGAGAGAATTTTCTTGCCAAACTGTTCATTGATCCCTGTATGATTGACTTCTAAACGTTCAAAACGTTTTACCCAATAATCCAATGCAGCGTCACTCGGCACTCGGAATGATGTTTTTGAAATCTCGTTTGTACCATGCACTCCCTTTGGAATGCCGGGAAAGTCAAAGAAGGTCATGTCTGTGCCTGCACTGCCTTTATCATCGGCAAAGAATAAATGATACGTTTGAATATCGTCTTGATTCACCGTTTTTTTAACTAAACGCATGCCTAAAACATAAGTGAAAAACTCATAGTTTTTTTCTGCGCTGCTAGTGATCGCTGTAACGTGATGTATTCCTTTGATTTCCATTATATATCCCTCATTTTTCTCTTATCTAAATAAGTAATTTTTTCTTTTTCATCATGGGTTAGTTTGGGTTAGCTACAAGAAAAAACACGTGTATTTTCTTGAATTGATAAAGATCAGCTAAAAAAAGCGTCTTTTTCAATTTTTAATGCAGCCACTTCATATGTCTCGTATTAGAGATATTGGACAAAAAATAAAATCCATTCGTTAACTCTGTTTCACTTTACCAATCAATCGATTGGAAATCAAATTAAACGTCTCGAAAACGAGAATTACTTTTTAAATCTAATTATTACTGAGAAATAAGATTTCTATTATTAGTTTTTAATTTCAACCGAATAATCCATACCTATCCAAAAAATGATTAACAGAACAGCCCATATAAATTTTTGTTAATGATCATATGCGCTCCTTTTAAAAATCATATTCTTCGTCTTTTTTCCTACGAATGGCTTCGAATGCTTCTACTGTTAGTACTGTATCCTCAACCAATCGTTCTAAACGGAATAGGATATCATCATTCACAATTTCTTTACGTAAGAAGTCCTTTTCTTCTATGAATACATATGTTGGAACGATGTGTGCTTTCATATACGCCAAGATTGGCTTTAATTGCTGTTCCACCATTAAATAATGCTTCGCTGTACCAGCTGTCACGATACTACTAACGACTTTGTCTCGAAAAGCGTTAACAGGGAGTAAGTCGAAGATGTTTTTAAGTGTTGCGGGAATCGATGCCTGGAATGTCGGCGTTCCAATAATCATGGCATCTGCTGCCATGATGGTCTCTGTAATGTATTTCGTATCTCCTTCATATTCAAAGTAATTACGTCCATCACTAAACTCTACTGTATATTCTGCTAAATCTATGAGCATGACTTCATGCTGAGGGTAGTTTTGTTTAAGGATTTCCACTGTTTTCAGCATAGCGGTTTTTGTCTTTGAACCGACGATTGATCCAGCAAGTACTACGATTTTCATGTTATTACCTCCCGTTATTTTGCTGTATATTTTTTAATGGCTGGAATAATATCGTTCCCGATGATCTCGATGTTTTTCATAATCTTCTCAAAAGGTACGCCGCCAAAGTCAATCTGCGCCATAAAACGCTGCATATCATAGAGTTCATATTGGAACAGCATTTTTTCAATAATTTGTTGTGTACTGCCAACCATTAGTGCATCGCGTGTATCAGGTGCTTGTGCAAATTGCTGCTTAGGATAGCCGCCGCGAATTGCCAGGAATCCGCCGTTGATATGAGGGTACATACCTTGCAAAGCCTCTTTTGTAGTCTCAGCTACATAGAACAAGCTGGTTGTCGCAATCGGTAATGTTTTTGGATCATATCCGCTTTGTTCAGCTGCCTCGCGATATGCATCAACAGAAGGTTTAAAGTTGCTTGCTGGTCCGCCTAATGTAGTCAGCATCATTGGAATTCCCATTACACCCGCTTTAATGGCACTTGCAGGCGGGCCACCGACCGCACGCCAAATTGGTAGTGAACCATTTTTGGGTTGAGGAAGTATATTTGCATTTTTTAATGGGGCACGGTATTCTCCTTGCCATGTCACATACTCTTCTTCATTTAGCTTTTTAAGGAGTTCCAACTTCTCTTCAAAGATTTCTTCATAATCCTGTAAATCGACGCCTAGTAATTGATAGGCCCCTACACGGGAGCCACGTCCAGCAACAATTTCTGCACGGCCGTCGGATATTAAATCGATTGTGGAAAAATCTTCATACACACGTACAGGGTCTGATACGCTTAATACGGTTGCAGAACTTGTGATTTTAATTTTACTTGTTGCTTGTGCGATCGCACCAAGGACAACGGTATGAGCTTGAGTGGTAAAATATGTTTGATGACTTTCACCAACGCCAAAGACATCAATTCCAGCTTGTTCCGCTAGTTTGCTTGCCTCAATTAATTCATTGATTCGTTGTTGGGCCGACATCCTCTCACCTGTTAGTGGGTTCGGCATATGATCTCCTAATGAGTACAATCCAAATTCCATCCCTTTTGACGGGTCGATACGATAGTTTTTCATAATTAGTCCTCCTCAATAGGTTGTAGTTTTTCTTCAATTTCCGCACGTCGGCCTTCTAAAAACGGTGGCAAATCTAATTTTTCGCCCAGTGTTTCGATATCTCCATCGATTGTAAAACCTGGTCCGTCTGTTGCAATTTCAAATAAAACACCATTTGATTCGCGAAAGTATAAGCTCTTGAAGTAGAAACGGTCTACAATCCCCGATGAGTGAAAACCATTTGCTCGTACTTGTTCATCCCAGTAAGCAAGCTCTGCATCGTCTTTCACACGAATCGCTAAGTGATGAATACTGCCGCGCCCTGGTTTTTCACTAGGTCCATCTATAGATTTCACAACGATCTCACCGAATACTTGACCTTCTATCGATTGAAATATCGCTTCATCTTCTGTACGTGAAATTTGTGTATAGCCAAATATTTCCGTAAGCGTACGCGCTAGTTTATCGAGTCGGCGCACCGTAATTTCCACAGCGCCCATCCCTTGAATTTGATGTTCTTCAGGCACATTTGATCTTTCCCATGTTTCCCAGTGATCCACTTTCTCTCCATTCGACACAAGAAGCACCATGCGAAGGCCTTCGGAATCTTCATAGTGAAGAGCAGTTTTATTGGCATAGGTTGTGATGTCACTGTGTTGTATGCCGAATTCCTCAAAACGTTCTTTCCAGTAAATTAAGCTCGCTTCTGACGGTACAAGCAAGCCGATTCGAGTGATCGCATTTGTGCCTCGATGCGTCCGGCCAGCCATCGGTATCTCAAAAAATGATAACTCCGTACCAGGGCTTCCTGTTCTATCGCCGTAAAATAAGTGATACATTGATGGTTCGTCTTGATTTACCGTCTTTTTCACACGCCGTAAACCCAGTATGTCACGGTAAAAACAGTTATTTTGTTTTGCGTTTTTTGTAATCATTGAAATATGATGATGTCCCGGAATTGTATTCATAAGTTTTCCTCCTGTTTTTCATTTGATTAATCAAGTGATGTGGTAAAAAAATTATCTGTTTGACAATTTCTTGTTTTCGCTATTTTTTTGCACGCGTGATATGAGCGAATACAACGTCTTTTGTTCCTCTTCAGATAAAGACTCATCAAAGAATGAAGATTGAAACTCCAGCTGAGCTTCAAACGCATTGTCCAGTTTGTCCTGCCCTTTCTTTGTTAAGGAAATCGTTTTTGTTTTCCAATCTTGCTTACGTTCAATAAGCCCTTCTTTTTCAAGGCGAGCGAGCATACGCGAAATACCACCCTGCGTTACGGTTACTTTCTCAGCCAGTTCACTTTGTGTTAATGGTTGGTATGTTGAAATTTGCATTAACACATCAAATTGTGCAGTTGTTAAATCAAATTGCTTTAAAAAGTCATTTGAAAGTAAGTTACTTTGATGTGTAAATCGAGCGAGTCGCAGCCAGATTAATGATCCACGAGTATTCTTTTTCATATTGTCCAGCACTCCCTTGTGTCATCTTCACTTTACTACTCAATTGATAAATGTGCAAGAGAAACATCTCGGATTCGTGATGATGTTACTAAATTGAAGGATGTGTATTCATTCTGGCTTATTGCTTCAATTGAGAGGAGCATCCCCTACCGATTAGCAAGTATTTGTTAATAATTATCTTTGCCCCCTTCTGATGATGCTTTATTGATAATATCTGCTATTTCATCCTTTGTACCATAAGTGATTTTTTCTAGTATTTCTATACTATCTATATTTAAATCTTTCACATCGTAGTAGGCGTTCTAGTAATCATGAAATGCACTCGTTAAGAAAGTTTACAACAAAGAGAAAAAATTCTAAAATCTAGAATACTGTCTTAGTTTTTAGTGAAATATATTTGGTGAAACAAAAAAGCTACTCTCCCTATCGAAGAATAGCACACTATTTTAAATCAATAATTTAAAATCATTCAGTAATTTGCAATATAGCCTATTACGGCTGCAGTATTTCATATAAAAACAGGCGCTCCATAATGCGGTTAAAACGCCCGCTTGACGAAGAATGTTACACGATAAATTGAGTAAACCAAGCAATATATTTTGCTCCTGGAATAAAAAATAATTGTGCCAACAACGTTCCCAATAACCTTGACGAAACCATCATCAAGGAGAGATTTTTAAGCTTTTGATAACTCCCTCTTCCATTTACAACCTCATCAGCAACAACAGAAACTTTTGGGTCAACAAAAATAACTAGCAGTATGGTAGCCATTCCATTTATTAAGCCAGATGCCATAATAGCTGTCGATGCCCGTTCAGGTGCGAGCAGGGCTGCATACAACGCAGATAACACACCAATGGTATAGATCGCTGTTATTACCATATTGACGAAAAATAATCGTATTGGAATATCTTTCATTTTTGTATCTTTTAGATACGAAAATTTAGGCAAATTGAAATGAGTTACACCGCGTTTTATATACTGTAAGGAAAATAACCTTTTAACTAAAGATGGAACAGATCCCTTTTCTTCAGATAAATGAATAATCGCTCTTGAAAATAGGGCGATAAAAGTAGGTAGTAACAACATGCCAAAAATTGTTCCAACTGTTGATGCACCTATAAGAAATCGAAATTGCGTTGCTACGAACTCCTGTGCATGACTACCTGGTGCAGTGTCAATTAAACTTCCCGTAAAGGGTTGTTGCATCATATTTGCCAATCTTGAAAACATCACCATGATATTAAAAAGGGATAAAGCGGAAGCAATCATCTTTACCCTGGCACCTGATAATCTCACGGCATAAGCGAGTGTCTCGATTGAGTGAATGATAAAAATAAATATGGCAATATACATTAATTTTGCAGTAATTATATCCAACACATACTACCTTCTTACCTAAATAAATTTTGTTAGTATAGCGCTCAAACACGATTAAGATGAGAATCTTGAAATTTTGTTGGATATTTCAATCCATATCCAAACATTCTATCCATCCCGATATGAGCAATCCAGATTAAGCTAACCTTTAAAGCATGATGGTGGTCTATCAATAAACCGCAGATCATTTGTATAGCTGGAATGGTATAGGTATGAACTAAATTATACAGAACTGAAGCTATCTTAACGCTTTTTAAGTACCCAAGTGCTGATAAATCCGGCGCCAACAATAAAACCAGAAACACCACCCAACTAAATTGTAGATGTAATCATTAATACTTTTTCAAAACTTCTCGTTTTATATTGAATTATATGTAGTTAACTCTTCTGAAATTGAATTTAAAAGTCTTTCTCAAAGGTAATATAGTAAGCCGCATCTATCATTTCATCTTTCATTCCATCCCTAGTGTAATTTCACACTGTAGCAGCCATCATTAATAATACAACGTCTTCGCCTTGCAAAGATTCATTCCCTTATTAAATACAAATGACACTCTATTTACCTCTTACTTGAATATCTTCTTGCAAGTTGTAACCAATTCCGGTTTTAGACGATTAGCAAATCACAATTTGTTCATTTTTAAAGTAATTATCAAACTTAGAATGTTGATCATCCTTAGCGGCAGCAATTCATCTCCATTAAATCTCTACATAAAAAAAGCATCATTTAAGATGCTTTCCTTTGCCAAGCTTCAATAACATTACTAGAACTAAAACTACTATGCCCGCAGATAATTAAATAAAAATCTTACGCCGAAGTTACGCCTTAGGCGATTCCACCAACAACGTCACAGGTCCATCATTGCTCAATTGAACATCCATCATGGCTCCGAATTGTCCGGTTTCAACATGAAGTCCTTCGTTGCGGAGCTGTTCGTTAAAGTACTCCCATAATGGTTCAGCTTGCTCTGGTCTTGCGGCGCCAATAAAACTCGGTCGTCTGCCTTTTTGAACATTGCCGTATAAAGTGAATTGAGATACCGATAAAATGGCACCTTCCACTTCTTCAATGGAGCGATTCATTTTACCTTCGTCATCCTCGTAAATTCGCAACCCCGCTATTTTCTTAGCCAAGTAGGCCGCATCCTTTTCGCTGTCTTCGTGCGTAATCCCGACCAGTAACACATAACCTTTAGCAATGGAGCCGACAATTTCTCCATCCACTGTCACAGACGCATCTTTCGCCCGCTGCAATAGCACGCGCATAAGTCAGCCCCTCCTTTTTAATTCATGACTCGTTCTACTGAATAAACATCTTTAATCTGTTTAATTTTCTCGACGGTGCGTTGTAAATGAGTAATATTCTGAATCTTTATTGACATATGGATATGCGCAATACTGTCTTTATCCGCTTTGCCGCTGACTGCAATAATTGGTGTCGACATATCCGCTACAACCATCATTACTTCATTCAGCAAACCTTGACGATCGAATGCAGAAATCTCAATGTCGACTTGGAATTCTTTGCGCATTTTCTCGTCAGGCAATGCCCATTTCACGTCAATCAATCGTTCACTTTGACCATCTTCCGATAAAATATTGGTACAATCCGTTCTATGCACGGAGACTCCCCGACCTCTCGTAATGAAGCCGACGATGTCATCCCCAGGCACCGGATTGCAGCATTTTGAGATTCGGATCAACATATTGTCGACATCTTTGACGATGACTCCTGATTCCGTCTGTTTCTCAGGCTGAGGCGTTTTCATATCCGAAACGATTTTATCGATGGTCTCTTTTTGCTCGCGTTCTTTGCGCATACGTTCAGCCAACCGGTTGACGACTTGCTGAGCGGTAATGCCACCAGATCCAACCGCTGCGTACATATCTTCTTCGGAAGTGAAACTGAACTTATCGATCGTCCGTTGAATATTCGCATGGCTTAACGCCTCTTTAGCGTCGTATTCCTGGGATTTCAATTCCTTTTCGACGAGTTCGCTGCCTTTAATAATATTTTCATCTCGCAATTGTTTCTTAAAGTATTGCCGGATTTTGTTTTTCGCCTGGGAAGTATGGGCAAGCTTCAGCCAATCCCGGCTTGGACCGAATGATTGTTTCGATGTAAGGATTTCTACAATATCCCCGGTTTCAAGAGAAGAATCCAGCGGAACAATTTTCCCATTCACTTTAGCGCCAGTCGTCCGATTTCCAACTTCCGAATGTACTCGGTAAGCAAAGTCGATCGGCACAGATCCTTGCGGCAATTCGACGACATCCCCATTCGGCGTGAAAACGTAGACCATGTCGGAAAACAGGTCGAACTTTAACGACTCCATGAACTCCTGTGCATTGGAAGATTCGTTTTGGATCTCCAATATTTCACGGAACCAAGTTAATTTTGAATCAATATCATTGGAAGATTTTGCGACGGATTTGCCTTCTTTATATGCCCAATGAGCAGCCACTCCAAATTCGGAGATACGGTGCATCTCTTCCGTACGGATCTGTACTTCCAGTGGATCTCCCGCTGGACCAACAACCGTCGTATGGAGAGATTGGTAAAGATTTTGTTTCGGCATGGCAATATAGTCTTTGAATCGGCCTGGCATTGGCTTCCATAAAGTATGGATAATACCGAGCGCTGCGTAACAATCTTTAATACTCTTGACCACGATTCGAACAGCCAATAGATCGTATATTTCATTGAATTCTTTCTTTTGAATGACCATTTTTTGATAGATCGAATATAAATGCTTCGGTCTTCCATGCATTTCGGAAGCGATTCCCATATTATCAAGCTCTACCCGCATTTGCTCCATTACATCCTGCAAATACTTTTCTCGTTCGACACGTTTTTGTTTCATTAAATTCACGATACGATAATATTGTTGGGGATTGGAATAACGTAATGCAATATCTTCGAGTTCCCATTTGATTGTGGAGATTCCTAGACGATGCGCTAGCGGAGAGAAGATTTCCAGTGTTTCCTCGGAGACTCGACGTTGTTTCGCAGCGGGCACATGTTTCAAAGTTCGCATATTGTGAAGGCGATCTGCCAACTTGATTAAAATGACTCGGATGTCTTGGGCCATTGCAATAAACATTTTACGATGGTTTTCCGCTTGCTTTTCTTCATTTGACTTAAACTTCAATTTATCAAGTTTCGTCACACCATCTACGAGCATCGCCACTTCATCCCCGAACTCGCGGATAATGTCTTCACGGCTGACTTCAGTATCTTCCACCACATCATGCAAGAAACCGGCTGCTACCGTTTCAGGGTCCATTTGAAGTTCTGCTAAAATCCCAGCCACTTGAATCGGATGGTTGATGTATGGCTCACCTGAACTTCTAAACTGCCCTTCATGTGCAGCTTTTGCCACGACGAACGCCTTCTTGATAAAGTCGACATGTTCTTCGTTCATGTATTTGGCGACAAGCTCAAAAATATCTTGTTCTGTCATGTCTTGATTCTTCGCCATTCTCTTACCCCTTTCAACCTATTCCGAAATTTAATTATATTATTATATGTATAGTATCACTTAAATGTAAAACGAATCAATTACAGCGCTTGGTAAATATAGTAAGAATCCTCCGCAATATGCGAAGGATTCTTAAATTAATACGTAATCAATGCCCGAATGTCATGATTGGTCAATTTTTCTCGACCATTCAAATAGGAAAGTTCGATTAAAAAGGCACAACCTGCTACAACGCCGCCAAGTTTTTCGACTAGTTCAACTGTAGCACCAACTGTTCCGCCTGTTGCGAGCAAATCATCTACGATCAACACACGCTGGCCGGGTTTAATGGCATCTTTATGAATGGTCAATTCATCTTGACCATATTCTAAATCGTAGAAAACGGAGATCGTTTCACGCGGCAGTTTTCCAGGTTTTCGAACAGGTGCGAAACCAACTTGCAGCGCATATGCCACGGGACAACCGATAATGAAGCCGCGAGCTTCCGGTCCGACGATGATATCAACGTCCAGATCCTGCGCATACTCCACGATTTGATCGGTAGCGTATTTGTATGCTTCGCCGTTGTCCATAATCGTTGTAATATCTTTAAAGCTTACTCCTGGTTTTGGATAGTCATCGACAATCGTTACAAACTTTTTTAAATCCACAGTTTTTCCTCCTCAACAGCTTCAATCTTGCGTAATGAGTTGAACACCTTCTTCAAATCCTGATACGGCGCATAAAGAAGTAACTCTTCCAATTTGATCTGCTGTTGGCGTTTTTTATAAGATGGCGCTTCTGCCAAATCACGTTTCTCGGCAGGTTCCATCATAGTGATTTCACCATTCTCTAGTGTAACAAATTCTAGCTCATAAAACACTTTTGTCATGAATTTAATCGTACTTTTTTTCCAACCCTTATGTTTCGAGAGCATATCCATCTGATCTCGCAGGTGAAAAGACCCTCTCTTCTTCAAAAAGCTGTAATACCAGCCAAATTGTTGGCGGTCAGGCATTTTCTCGAAATACATCGAATCATGGACATATAAATGCAAATAGATTCGATTGGCCTGCGATGATCCGATCGCTGATTTAAGCTGTTCTTCGTCCTGCGGTAAGTCGATTAACACGATTGAATCCACCGGTGAAAGTGTGTCTCTTCCGATTAACTGAATCGGCACATCCTTGAGAAACGGAGTGAAATGATGGATTGCCTCTTCCGTAAACGCCACAAATGCAGCCTGTTCCGGTATAAGCGGCAGCCATCTTGCCGGGTCCCGCACTCCCCGATAATCAAATAGTTGCCATTCGTCGCATTTAATATCTTCCACTAGCATTTGCGGTTTCTTTCGTCCGTTCCATTCATTGATCTGCAGATCGCCCGTTAGACTTAATTTGATGGTGGGCGCCATTTCATCCGCTAATGCGCCCGCACCAAAATGAATGGCATCCAATCGCTCGTCTCCGTCTGCCATCTCCAATTTCAGATGATCTTTTGACGCTCCAATTTTTCGAACGGAAGCCGTCTCCAGCTGTTCGAGCAGAAAGACAGGCTTCGGAAATCCAACACCAAACGGCCGAATCAATTCGAGCGCTTCGATGGCTGCAATATCAATTTCATGAAGTGAAAGTGGAACGTCAATCGACAACTTAGGTTGCAGCAATTCATCCGTCAATAGTTCTTTTGCCTGCTCATTTAAATTGCTCCGCAGCAATTCGACGTCTGCTATTTCTAACGACATGCCGGCAGCCATTGCGTGGCCTCCAAAATGCGGCAGAATGGAAGCATTCTTTGAAAGTTCCTTATACAGATCAAATCCTTCAATGCTTCGTGCAGACCCCTTTGCTAAACCTGTCTCATGATCGATTGATAACACAATAGCAGGACGATAGAATTTCTCTGTCAATCGGGATGCGACAATTCCGACCACCCCCGGGTTCCAACCTTCTCCTTCAATGACCAAGACGTACGGCACCTGATTACCGTAGCGAATTTGGATTTGCTCTTCTGCTTCTTTTGCAATTTCTTTCACCAAATGCTGTCGCTCTTTATTGAGTTCATTTAGTTCCTCGGCGATCCCCATCGCTTGCTGCTCGTCTTTTGATTTTAGTAAATGAACAGCAGGATCTGCATCTCCCAGACGTCCTGGTGCATTCAAACGAGGCCCAATCGTAAAGCCGATGGTCTCTTCCGATAAAGCCTCTTGTTCGTGCCCGCTCACTTGCATCAATGCTTTAATAGCAGGTCGCTTAGAACGCCGCAATCTGCGTATTCCCTCTTTGACGGCATAGCGATTTTCATCCTCTAACGGAACAAGATCAGCTACGGTGCCGATTGCAACAAACTCCAGCAGATCGAGTGGCGGCTCGCCTAATAATGCAGAAGCTAGTTTAAATGCTACCCCTACTCCAGCCAATTCGCCAAATGGATACTCGCCCTTCGGATGGCGCGGATGAATGACCGCGTCAGCTTCGGGTAATTGTTCGCCCATCTCATGGTGATCCGTGACGATGACGGTCATGCCGAGCGACTTAGCAAATGCGATCTCTTCGATCCCTGATATGCCATTGTCTACTGTAACGAGAACTTCGGTACCTTCTGTATGTAATTGCTCAAAATAGTCTTTATTCGGCCCATAGCCGTGCTCAAAACGATTCGGTATAGCGAAGTTTACATTTGCTCCGAGACGTTCTAGTGCAGTCGTGAGGACAGTTACGCTAGTCACTCCGTCGGCATCATAGTCGCCATATACCGTAATTTGCTTTTGTTCTTTGATTGCTTGCTTCAAACATTCGACCGTTTCTGTCATACCATATAATAAAAAAGGATCGTGCAAATTGGTTTCATCCATATGCAAGTACGCTGTTGCTTGCTCACTGGTCGTGACGCCCCGTGCAACAAGAATTTTCGCAAGCATCGTAGAGAGTTGCAGATCATTCGCTAACTGTTCAACGAGCTGTTCGTCTGGACGTTCAATTTGCCATCTTTTTTTGGATTGTATCATTACGTTCACATCCTCATCTCGTATTATATCGAATCTTGGCGGAGACGGAAAGGAAACCACATGAAAAAAGCGGTCAGGCGAGAAACACAGCCCATTCCGCTCTTGCATCACATTTGTTTTGGAGGAAGAATTTCTGCTTCCACAACCGGCACTTCTGCCATCAGCGTATCGATCTGTTCTTCCATCTCTTGCATTTGTCGTTGTTGCCTTGTCAGTTCCTCTTCTTTCGCTTGCAGCTTCTTCTCTAGCTCCTTTATGCGTCGGCTGCCTATATACGATTTGAAGATGGCGAAAAATCCACTAAATAAGGCACCTAGCAATGCCGAGCCGAGGATGACCAGCACGAGAGGAATCATTTCCGTGCCGAATAGATAATTAACAGGTACCGAATCGACATTGAAAACTGCGAAAACTGCAATAATGACCGCAAACAATAAACTTAACAACACAGTCCACTGAAAATTCTTTCCACTTTCACTACTCATTCCACTCATTCCTCCAATCAAAAAACAGGATATACCGGAGTATACCCTGTTTTTGATAGGCTGCAAACGTCTTAAACGACTGGTTCGTCGGAGCCCCATTGTTTTTTCTCTTTTTCTACTTTCAAACCGTTACCCTTGTTGATCTGCTTCTTCTTCAGATCAAACCAAAGTTGAGCGGAAATGAAGATGGAAGAATACGTACCCGCAATCAAACCGATCAGCAATGCAATCGAGAATGGACGGATGGATTCTGCACCTAACGCCATTAATGCAACAACTACGAAGATTACAGTCAAGACTGTATTGACTGAGCGTCCAAGTGTCTGACGTAAGGATTTATTGACAATCGTTGCCAATTCATCTTCACTGTCAATGTGCTTCATGTGATGAAGGTTTTCACGGATCCGGTCAAATGTAACGATCGTATCGTTGATGGAATACCCAACAATCGTCAGAACGGCCGCTATGAATGTGATATCGACTTCTAAACGTAGAATACTGAAGACCGCAATCATGAAGAATGCATCATGCAATAAACCGACGATTGAAGCCAATCCCATCCGCCATTCAAAACGGAAGGCAACATAGATAATGATACCGAGTGCAGCGACAGCCAATGCTTTGATCGCATTTTGCACGAGCTCTTTACCGACAGTATCGGAAACCGTTGAAACATTCGGTTCTGAGCCGTAGACACCATTCAGCTCTTTTTTAATCTTATTCACTTCTTCTTGCGCGAAGTCTTCCTTATATCGAGCAACGGCAATATTCTTCTCATCACCGGATATGACGACATCAGATGACGGATGACCGATCGCTTCTAGTTCTTTTTCAACTTCCGTTTGATCCAATGCCTGTTCAGCAAGGATTTCTACACGCGTACCGCCGGAGAAATCGATCCCTAGATTCAGCTTGAAGACTCCAAGCATAATGGCACCGACAATCAGCAGGACAATTGAGAGCGTATAGAAACGTTTTCTCGTGCCAACGAAATCAAAACGGTCAAATTTCGTTGTAAGGTCCAATGTTTCAAGTCCTTCATCCGCCGAATGGACTTGTTTCTTGGAAAGACCGAACCAACCGGTTTTTCCATCCAGGCTGCCACTGTGGACAAGCAGTCCAAGCAATAGGCGGGATCCCCAGACAGCGGTGATAAAGCTGACTAAAATACTGATGATCAGCATGGTCGCAAACCCTTTAACAGAGCTTGTCCCGAATATGAACAATACAACCGCTGCTAAAAGAGTGGTAATATTCGCATCCAATATTGCGGTGAATGATGACTTGGCACCAGCTGTAAAGGATGACTTAACAGATTTTCCGACACGTAATTCTTCTTTAACCCGCTCATAGGTAAGAATATTGGCATCTACTGCCATCCCGACCCCGAGCATCAATGCAGCGATCCCTGGAAGTGTCAGTACTCCATTGATCAGTGTAAACACCAACAAGATCAAGTAGATATAAACGGACAGAGTGATAACCGCAACAATCCCTGGCAAACGATAATAGAATGCCATAAAGATGAAGATTAAGCTGATACCAACTATTCCGGCAAATATCGTTTTATCAAGTGCCTGTTCACCAAATTGTGCGCCAACTGATGTGGAGTAAATTTCCTCAAGATCAACCGGTAACGCACCCGCGTTCAAAATACCCGCAAGGTTCTTCGTCTCTTCTACCGTAAAGTTCCCCGAAATTTCAACATTGGATGAGTTAATCGTCTGGGACACCATCGGAGCAGAGATGAATGCCGGTTTAGGCTTAGTGACTTCTTCTTTATAAGAATCCACGCCTTCTTCAAAATCCAACCAAATTACCAGCACATTGTCCGGCTTCTTCTGCAGGATTTGAGTTGTAACCTCTCCAAACTTATTTGGATCTTTCATTTCTAACGTGACGACTGGACTGTTGTTTTCATTGAAATTGGCTTTTGCTTTGCCTTCTTTCAAGTCATTCCCGTCAAGCATCAAATTATCATCCGCATCACGGAATGAAAGATTCGCTTGAGTGGACAACAATTTCCGGGCAGATTCCTGATCTTCTACCCCGGCAAGCTGTACACGAATCCGGTTGTTCGACTCGATTTGGATGCTTGGTTCACTGACACCCAAAACGTCGACCCGATTCGTCAATGCCCGTGCAGTATCCGCTACCGTGGACTCCGTAATCTTCTGTCCTTCTTTCAGCGGATTCACTTGGTACAGAACTTCAAAACCGCCTTGCAAGTCAAGGCCTAGCTTGACGTTTTTTAAAATCGGATTTGTCGTTGAAAAGATCGTTGATGCAAATATCACAATCAGCAGCAAAAACGCGACAATCCTGCCTCTGTTTTTCATATTTCCTTTTCCCCCTCATATACTAGAGCGGCACAGCACTTGTTATGTACTTCGTACTTCGTTCTCTCATTGTACAACATACCAATTATGAAACAGTCGGAAGTCTGTGTCAAATAGTTCATGATGTCAAATGCCAATCAATTTGATTTCCTCGGGGAAAATAGAATGGCCCGCTCTTCTTCACTAAGCTCTGGAAACGCGCTGCTATTGCGCTGAGCCTCTGTCTGTGTATACGTCATAAATTGAGCAGGAGATAATTTGAATAAATCTTGAACAATTTCATAAGGGCGCATATTGGAGATATCTTTTCTACGCCACTTCTTTTGTACAAGATAGTCCCACAGTCCTTTTTCTGTAACTACGGTGTAACCATATAGATGAAATTCGTTCTTTTTGCTTTCTAGTGCCGGCAATACATGTGTGTACAGTTCGTCTAATTTCTGATTCATTGGCGCTTCCCCCTTCTGCTTTGCCTCGTCTGTTTTGCGGAATATTTCGGATGCTAGTACATACACTTAACTAGATAAACTGAAATAAATAACTTACACACAAAGTAAAACGTAGAAACCGGTGATTTCCGTTCCAAGCGGACGCTTTCCGGGGGGCGTGGCTTGAGCCTCCTCGTCCGCTTCGCTACCTGCGAGGTCTCAAGATGCACGTTGATCTCCCAGGAAAAGCCGTAACGAAGAACGGCTTTTGCGAGCACAAGCGAAGCGTTGGGAGCATATCTTTGCCTTTCGCCGCCTTTCACTTCAATCAACTAAGTGTCCATTACTGCATAAATTCATGTTTAAACTATAATTCAACATATATTTGGAATTTAAAATACGTATTCATAGTGTAACTGAAAAGTCTGGAATTGAGAAGGAGTTGTTTGAGGTGTCTTCATTTATCCGCGGGACAGTTTTTTTGATGGCCGCTGTATTTCTATCGAAGTTGCTTGGTTTCGTGTACCGAATTCAGTTCATGCGGGTAGCTGGAGAAGAAACAGTTGGAATTTATATGACAGCATATCCTGCTTTTGTATTTTTTCTTTCCCTTGTACAGTTGGGCGTGCCGATTGCGATGGCGAAAGTAATTGCTGAACTGAAGGCGCAAGGTGGAAATGTGCAGTTGCGTCAAGTGATGAAGACGTCGGCGTTCATTACGATTTTATCAGGAGCGGTTTTCATCCCGGCCTGTATTTTATTCGTGCCTTATTTGGCGGGAAATCTGCTTGGTAATGAAGCAACCTCATCCGCTCTCTATGTAGCCATTGCGATTGTGCCGATTGCGGCGATTGGAGGTTTAATAAGAGGTTATTTTCAAGGGATTGCACGGATAGAAGAAACGGCGTGGGCTCAGGTCATTGAACAAATCTTCCGAATCCTTCTTATTACATGGATGCTGCCTTATATTCTGGCGCCAAACGATCCGATGATCAATGCTGCCTATGCGATGGTCGTCACATTTTTGGCAGAAGTGTTGTCGGTACTCTATCTCCTTTACAAATACAAACAACATCAGCGCAAACAGCCGAAGAAACGTAAAAAAGAGCCGCGTTATCCGATGGGACCCATCCTTTCCGTCGCGCTTCCTTCGTCGGGTAGTCGACTATTCGGTACTTTCACTTGGTTTTTGGAGCCGATCATATTTTTACGTGCACTAAGTATGGCAGGTGTCGGAGCTGTAGCCGCCACCTCTTTGTACGGAGTCATATCAGGTGTATTGATTCCTTTGTTATTGTTTCCTGCATTCATTCCGTATGCATTATCTGTCGTGCTTGTACCGGCTGTCAGTGGGGCTGCCGCATCGAGCAATGTAAAGAAGCTGCAGGAACGCATTCATTTAGCACTCCGCTTATCTGCTTTAACTGGAGCTTTTGCAGCGACGGTATTTTATATTCATGGTCAAGAACTAGCCGAAAAGCTGTTCCATGTAGTAGAAGGGGCCAGTTATATGACAATTTTGGCACCCGTCTTTTTCTTTTATTATATTCAAAGTCCATTGTATTCCATCTTGCAGGCTACCGGTGACGCAAAAGCTGGTATGATGAATTCGGTGTACGGAGGAATTGCTAAACTCGCGGTCATGTTCATTCTTGCATCGCAACCTGGTCTACAGGAAACAGGGGCGGTCCTAGCGATCGGTTTCGGCGTATTGGTCACTTCGTTTTTACATATCGCGACAATCCGGCAAAACAAAGCCACGGCAACCGGCTTCTCAATGTTCGCCATGACCTATGCTGCTTTCCTTTTAACCGCGATCATGCGGCCTATCTTCATCCCGGTTGGTTCCTATCATTTATTTACAGAATGTGTCATCACATCCGCTGTATTATTAGCCCTTTTATTGCTGACAGGGCAAATAAAAAAGTCAGATTGGATTATGCTTCGTAATTTAGTCAAACGGTATTAATGAACGTGTGGATTAGCTAATTTGTGTGCCATTATGGATCCTCGAGATTTGCCCTCCAGGCGGGGACGCATTCTAGAGGTCGCGCTTTGAGCCTGCTGTATTAACTTTCTTTCATCTGAATCTTTAGATCGCCTTGTTCCCATGAGCAATAAAAAACAGTCGAGACATCCGAAATATTTTGGTCTTGCAACTGTTTCAATAACCACTCTTCTGTTTTTCCGACTAAGCGGAGATGTTCTTCTTGAATTTCTCCATCAAGAACAAGACCTACTATGGGAAGATCGCCATCTCGTGTAAACACTGATAAATTACCGGAAGGCTCTAGGTACGCATAGGTGACGTTATGGATCGAGCCGATTTGATTTTCACGCAGCTGTTGAAATAAATCATCTAAATTATACCGTTGTTTTCGCATTTCTTGTTCTTGAATCTGTCCATCTTTAATAATTAAGGTCGGATTGCCGTCTACGACATCCCTGAATTTCTTGCTTTTCAGAGAAATTAATGAAGAAATATATTGGATTACGAGCAACAGAAGAATAGGGAGAACCCCTACAATGATTGGTTTGTCAGGAGTTTCTACAATCATTGCCGCCACTTCAGCCATAATAATGAAGACCACAATATCGATGACACCCAGTTCTCCCACTTCTCTTTTGCCCATAATTCGTAAAATGACCAATAAAAAGACATATAAAAAAATCGTCCGCAATCCGATAATCACATACTCATGCATCCCAAATCTGCCTCCTTAAACAACTAGTGTTCCTTCAGGCATTTGTTCTATACGCATGCAAACAAAAAAGCGGCAATCTATGGACATTCCAGTAGATAACCGCTTTTTATTAAGCTGATGTGTTCGTTACAACTCTTCCAACTGCCTGCTTGTCGAAACGCAAGACTGTCGTGTCAGCTACACGCAAGAAGATAGATGTTTCATCCACCGCATCTACCGTTCCATGTAAACCGCCAATTGTTACTACTTCGTCTCCACGCTGCAAACTGTTTTGCATCTCTTTCGCTGCTTTTTGTCTTTTTTGTGCAGGTCGAATAAGTAAAAACCACATTATAGCGACCATAAGCACCATAGTCAAAATTCCACCATATTGTTCCATAATCTAATTCCCCCTTCCTGAAGCACCAAGATTTATTATACAAGATTTAAAAGTTTTTTGCATTCGGTTTGTTGAAGCCATATTGCTCAAAAAATTCTTCGCGGAAATCTCCGAGCCGGTCTTCACGAATGGCTTGTCGTACTTGCTCCATCAAATTCAATAAAAAGTGGAGATTATGATAAGACGTTAAACGAATACCAAAAGTTTCTCCTGCACGAATCAAGTGACGAATATAGGCACGACTATAATTTTTGCATGCATAACAATCACAATTCGGATCAAGCGGACCGAAATCTCGTTCGTATTTTGCATTTTTCACAACAAGACGACCTTCACTTGTCATTAACGTACCGTTTCGTGCAATACGTGTTGGCAATACACAGTCGAACATATCGATTCCACGGATTGCTCCATCGATTAAGGAGTCAGGAGATCCGACACCCATCAAATAACGCGGTTTATTTTCGGGCAATAAAGGTGTCGTGAATTCAAGCGCACGATTCATGACATCTTTTGGCTCTCCGACAGATAAGCCACCGATTGCATAGCCTGGGAAATCTAAAGACACCAAATCTTTTGCGCTTTGTTTTCGGAGATCCTCATACTCTCCCCCCTGTACAATACCAAACAAGCCTTGGTCTCCCGAACGCTGATGTGCTTCCAAACAACGTTCCGCCCATCTAGAAGTCCGCTCGACACTCGCTTTCATATACTCGTGTGTCGCCGGAAACGGAGGACACTCATCAAACGCCATCATAATATCCGAGCCGAGTGCATTTTGTATCTCCATCGCTTTCTCCGGACTCAAAAATAACTTATCACCATTTATATGATTACGGAAATGAACGCCTTCTTCTTTAATATCCCGAAATTTACTCAATGAAAACACTTGGAAACCACCGGAGTCTGTCAAAATCGGGCGATCCCAGTTCATGAATTTATGAAGTCCGCCAGCTTCTTTGACGATCTCGTGACCTGGACGCAGCCAAAGATGATACGTATTGCTTAAGATGATTCCTGCACCCATTTCTTTCAGTTCTTCAGGAGCCATCGTTTTGACGGAGGCTTGCGTTCCGACCGGCATAAAGGCAGGCGTCTCAAAAGAACCGTGCGGTGTGTGAACGATTCCAAGGCGCGCGCCTGTTTGTTTACAAGTTTTTATATGTTCATACGTAATAGCTGCCAATTAATCTCGTTCCTTTCTTTTAGCGGGGCGAATAAACATCGCGTCCCCAAAACTGAAAAAGCGGTATTGCTCTTTCACGGCTTCTTCATATGCTGCGAGTATCGGTTCGCGCCCTGCAAAAGCCGACAATAGCATCAACAATGTCGATTTCGGCAAATGAAAATTCGTCACCAAACCGTCAATCGCCTTAAACGCATATCCTGGAAAGATAAAAATCGAAGTCCAACCACTTGCAGCTACAACGTTTCCGCCATTCTCTGAAGCAATCGTCTCCAACGTCCGTGTAGACGTCGTGCCGACCGCAATTACTCGGCCGCCAGTTGCTTTCGTCTTTCTCACTAGTGCTGCCGTTTCTTCCGTCATCACATAATACTCGGCATGCATCGTATGATCTTCAATCGAATCCACGCTCACCGGGCGGAATGTGCCGAGCCCGACATGCAGTGTAATGAATGCAATTTTCACACCTTTATCTCGCAATGCATCCAAGATTTCATCTGTAAAATGCAAACCTGCTGTCGGTGCGGCAGCCGATCCTCGTTCTTTCGCAAAGACCGTCTGATAACGTGATTGATCTTCAAGTGACTCCGTAATGTAAGGCGGCAACGGCATTTGACCTAGCTGATCGAGCAGTTCATAGAAAATACCGTCATACATAAACGCAAATTCTCGCCCGCCTTGTTCACCAATAGCGGTACATTTCGCCTGCAGGCGCCCGTCTCCAAACGTCACAACCGTTCCCACTTTCACACGCTTCGCTGGTTTGACCAAAGTCTCCCATCGATCCTCACCAATCTCTTTCAATAACAATACTTCAATCGTCGCACCCGTATCTTCCTTCGTTCCGATCAAACGAGCTGGAAGGACTTTCGTGTCGTTCAAAACGAGCAGGTCTCCGGCTTCCAGTTCATCGACAAGGTCGCGAAAATGTCGATGTGACACTTCCCCATTCTGACGATCCATCACAAGCAACCGACTAGCTGTGCGGTCGAGAAGCGGCGTCTGAGCAATCAAATGCTCGGGTAAGTCAAAATCAAAATCATGTACATCCATCATTGTAACTCCTATCTGTCACTGCGGGAGTGGATAACCGAAATGCGCGTACGCTTTTTCTGTCGCCATCCGTCCTCTCGCTGTGCGTTGAATAAATCCAATTTGCAATAAATATGGTTCATATACATCTTCTATCGTCACTGATTCTTCACCTATACTTGCGGCGAGTGTATCTATACCGACGGGACCGCCGCGAAACCGCTCCATCATGCTTTGCAACAGCTGGTGGTCAATTTGATCGAGTCCATGATGATCCACTTGCAGCATATCGAGTGCTTCCTGGGCAATGGCGAGCGTAATCGTTCCATTGCCTCGTACTTGCGCATAATCCCGTACTCGACGCAACAGTCGATTGGCAATACGCGGTGTACCTCTCGATCGTTTCGCGAGTTCCACGGCCGCCTGCGGATCAATCTGTACTTCGAATAAGCCTGCACTTCGGATCACGATTTCAGTCAGCGGCTCCACTTCATAATACTCAAGCCGCAGCGGCACGCCGAATCGGTCACGCAACGGAGCAGACAATGAACCTGCCCGTGTTGTAGCGCCGATCAAAGTGAAAGGCGGCAAATCCAGACGGACTGAACGCGCGGTCGGTCCTTTTCCTACCATGATGTCTAGGCAAAAGTCTTCCATCGCCGGATATAGAACTTCTTCAATCGCACGGTTCAGCCGATGGATTTCATCGATGAATAGCACATCTCCCGGCTCCAAGGAAGAAACAACGGCAGCCAAATCACCTGGACGTTCAATGGCGGGGCCGCTCGTCATCCGCACGTTCACACCCATCTCATTGCCGATGACGGTAGCTAATGTCGTCTTCCCGAGCCCGGGCGGACCATACAATAAGACGTGATCCAGACTTTCCTCACGCCCTTTTGCCGCCTCAATAAAAATCGATAAATTGTCCTTCGCCTGCTGTTGACCGATGTATTGCTGCAGCAATTGAGGTCGTAATGATTGTTCGAAGCTATCGTCAAAATGGGTTGCTTCATTCGTTAATATGCGTTCTTCCATTGGAACCACCTCCGTCGTTTTAGCCTTGTTTCAATAATAACTGCAAAGCGAGACGCATATAGCCTTCTGTATCGAGATCAACATCCGCCAGTTTCGGCTTCACTTTCTTCAATTCACGCTCAGAATAGCCAAGCGCAGATAAAGCAAGCAGTGCCTCGTCCAGCGCATCACTTTCGGCAAGCGTCAACAGTGTATCTTCCGAATCCGGCATATCGATTTCCGTAAACAGATCATGCAGCTTGCCTTTTAAATCCAGGATCATTTGGCGGGCTGTTTTCTTGCCGACCCCCGGGAATTGCACGAGGAATCCTTCATCCTCACGTTCAATTGCGCTGACTACCTGAGAAGGCAGACCGTTCGCCAAAATAGCGAGCGCTCCTTTAGGACCAATTCCCGAGACGGTGATCAGCTTACGAAACAATTCGCGCTGTTCAAGTGTCTTAAAACCAATCAGTAATTGGGCGTCTTCCCTCACATGCAGATATGTATATACTTGCTGCAACTCTTCCGTGACATGAAAAGCAAACGGATTTGGCGTCATCACTTGCCAGCCGATTCCTTGCTGCTCCAAGACAATATATTCCGGTGTCACTCTTGTGACAAGTCCTTTTATGTAATCGTACAATACATTCTCCCCCTAAGTATACCTGTTATTATAGCATACGAACGAGTTTTCTACTTGTCAGACCTCTAAAATTCATCAGAAAAAATGGACACGTTAACATCGTGTCCATTCGGTCCGTTCGTTATAAGAATTTATGCTAATGAGACCGCTTTTTGCTTCTTATAAAATGCGATGAAATTTTGTACGACTGTATCTAAGAACTGAATCGTCGCTTCATCGGTCAAGTCGCCTTCTTCATTCATCTTTGTATGGACCGCCCCGATAAACACATCGTTTCCGGGCAATAAAGTAGGTGCCAACGCAGGGTTGGATAAGATTTCGCGCAAGTGTATTTGTGCTCTCACTGTACCAAGTACACCCATCGAGGCGCCGACGATGAAGCCGGTTTTTCCTTGCAACGTGAAATCTCCTCCACGAGATAGCCAATCTATTGCATTTTTCATTGCACCTGGAATTGAGTAGTTGTATTCCGGCGCTGCGAACAATACAGCATCGGAATCTTTGACGTCCTCTTTGAATGCGCGGACTGCAGGAGATGGATCGCTTTCGATATCAATAGAAAACATTTCCAAATCGTTAATGAGCACAGGAACAATCTCCAATTCGTCTTGATAGCGTTTTGCCATGTAGTTGACCAGCTTCAAATTATACGAAGTAGAACTTGTGCTGCCGATGATTGCTTTTACTTTAATTGTCATAAAGAATGGCCCCTTTTTTGTGTGTTTAAATTCTACTTATTATCATAGCGCTTGTAGTTTCAAATCACGAATCATTTGCTTATATTCTGTAACATTTCGGGTTTCTTATCCGTCTGATTGAATAGTTAGAATTTAAATTGAGGAGGAAAGTATATGCGCAAAGTTTTATATTCCGGCGTGATCGCATCCATCCTATTAGTCAGCTGTGATTCTACAAACCAAGCAGATCCGCCTAAAGAAACAATGGAAGAAACACCATCGGGTTCTTCTGCCACTGCTGCCCCAACAGAGCGCAAACCTACGAAAGACGTTGTGTTTTCAGTAGAAGGACAGGATGAGACGATTAAAATGGATTTAATGGAAGGCAGAGAATCGCTTTATTCCTTTTACGTGGATAAAGAGCGCTATCAATTTGAGAGGCTTGAAAATTTTGATGTGTTGACTCCTGTCGAGCCATTACCTGATTCATATCCCGAAGTGAAAATGGAAATTCGATACATTCACAATCAATCTCCAGATGAAGTAAAGGAAGAAGTAAAAAAGGATCTTAGTTTTACAGTAGAAGAAGAAACTGTTACATCCCCTGTCCAAGCCACTTCGCTTCACGGTACTTCTGGCATTGAGCCGGACAGTCAAGTTTTTATGGCTTATTTGATGGATGCTGGAGAAGCCGGCACTTTGCTCATTACTGAAGCCTATTCACTTGAAGCACAGGAAGGTCATGGTGCCCGATTTTTTCAAATGCTGGAAACGCTTGAAATCCAACAATGACAAATCAAAAAACCCGACAAAGACTTCTCCTGTCGGGTTGAGTTTTTAGTTGTCTGCATTATGATAAACATTTTGCACATCGTCGTCATCTTCAAGCGTATCGATCATTTTTTCGAATTGCTCTTCTTGTTCATCCGACAATTCAGCATACACAGATGGTACCATATCGACTTCCGCTGAAACAAACGTAAACGCCTCTGCTTCCAGTGCTTCTTTCACTGTCAGGAACTCAGACGGCTCCGTGAGGATTTCAAATCCGTCTTCAGTAGAGAGTATATCTTCCGCACCTGCTTCTAAAGCCAACAGCATGATCGCATCTTCATCAATCTCTGCTGTACGTTCGATAAAAAGTCGTCCCTTTCGTTCGAACAAATAATTGACAGAGCCGGATTCCCCTAAACTACCGCCATTTTTATTGAAAGCAACTCGGATATTCGGACCTGTACGATTACGATTTTCTGTCAGGCAATAGACGAGCACAGCTACTCCGCCCGGTCCATAGCCTTCATAAATAACTTCCTCGTAATTTTCATCCGCACCAGCCCCTGTTGCTTTATCAATCGCCCGCTGAATTACATCATTCGGGACGTTCGCGCTTTTCGATTTATCGATTGCTAGACGTAGAGCGGGATTCGTGTCTGGATCGTCTCCGCCAGACTTTGCCGCGACGTAAATCTCTCGTGACATCTTCTGAAAGATCTTTCCTCGTTTTGCATCCTGTGCGCCTTTTCTGTTCTGGATATTTTTCCATTTGGAATGGCCAGCCATGGATCAAACCTCCTACTTCATCATTCGCTCTACATCATACCATAATCTCGGCCATTGCGAGAGTGCGGTCTCCGTAAAGAGGAGGAGTTTGCTGACCATACGTTGTTGCTGAGCTGCCGGAAGCGACAGTAAATGCAGCCATTCACGCAGCATTTCATTGGGATACAGTAATTTTGCCAACGCTTGGTTGGACAAGTGCTGCAATGCGGGATGCTCGCCCATTAAAAAAGAAGGATTGTACGTAATCTGCGGTAACACACGATGCATCCACAATACAAGCTCATCTTCCTCAGCTCCGAGACACGCTAAATCAAAATCAATGAAACGAATTAGGCCGGATCCATCACGCAAAATATTATGATGGACGACATCACCATGTAACAAGGTCAATGAATTATTTGATGAAGGCTGTTTCTTGCTGATTTTCAAGGCTTCTTTGCCATAAACAAGCAACTCTTCATACATTTTCGGAGAGAGAAATTGCTGGCAAATTTCTCGAAGCTCCATGAACCTGGCCAGTCGGACCTCCCATTTCTCCAGCATATGATAATGAGGGAGAAATGACATCGACGGCCAATCAATATACGAATTTGTATCATGCAATGCCTGCAGCGCATTGAAAGAATCGATCCGGTCAATCCTTCGTTTGAAATTGACGGCTTTCGCTCCTTCAAGCCATGGCTGCATGATGAGTAATGGGTCCTTTTCTTCTAACACTGACACGATATGCGGGAAATGATGTACATTAAGTAATTGATGAAGTTGTCGAACTTTCACAGCTTGTGCAAGGGATGCATACTTCTTTACAGAATATACCCGTCCGCCGGCTTCCATTTTCCATACATTCTTTTTTATCTTTGTAAATCGTTGTTCAGCTGCCATATCCCATTATTGGTTTCTATACCAATCATCCTGAATGGGCATCGGATAATGCGATTCGTTCTGCTGTCCGAATGGCGGGTGCATCTGCTGTGGGTATGGACCTGGATACGGCAGCGGCATCATCGACGCTGGCGGGTAACACGCCATTGGATACCATTGCATTGGCGGCTGCGACGGCATGCATTCCGTATTCATCGGCCATTGCGGCTGAATCGGCCACTGCGGCGAGCAGTAATCCTGATTAGACGGACACCATGAGGCAGGTGTACAAGCTTTCGGCGGAATGGACGGCTGATTTGGCATCGGCATCGGCATTGGCTGCTCTACTTTTGGTGGAATTGGCTTAGGTTGCGTAACAGGTGGTTTGGGCTGCATGACGGGCGGTTTCGGTGTCGGAAGCGGCTTAATTGGCATGTGCAGAGAACTGGACTCGAGCAACTGCCAGCCGTCCGGCATAGGTGCAGGTTTATGATGATGCGGCGACTCATCATGACAATCTATCGGTGCTTTTGGCGGCAACGGCTTAATCGGCGCTTGCATAGGCGGATGTATCGGTTGTTGCGGCATATGTGGGTGGCAGTCTGCATCGAAAATCGGCATCCATCCACAAATCGGGAAAACTGCTTGCCACATTGGTACGCTCGGCATATTCGGCATCATCGGCATCTGAGGTGCCGGCGGTGTTTGTGGCTCCAATGGCTGTTGCGGATATTGCGGCGTTTGCGGTGTCTGTGGTGTCTGTGGCTTCTGCGGCAGTTGCGGCTTCTGTGGCGGCGGTGTATGCGGCTTCTGAGGTGTCTGTGGCATCTGCGGTGTCTGTGGCATCTGCGGTGTCTGTGGCATCTGCGGCATCTGTGGCATCTGCGGCATCTGTGGCAGTGGCGGTACCTGCTGTGCTGGAGGATGCGGTTTTTCAGGTTTTGGCGTTGGCTTCGGTGCCGGCGTCGGCGGTTTCATCTCTGGTTGACTTGGTTTTGCTGGCTTTTGTGGTGTCTTATCATGCGGTTTGGATGATTCACCTTTATGAGTCGGCTTTTTCTTATCCATCGGTAAAAATATTTTCATCCCAGGCACAATATAATCCGGATTGGCCAAATGCGCATTCACTCGCTTCAATTCTTCAAATGGAATATTGTATTGCCTCGCAATTTTCCATAATGTATCACCTTTAACGACAATATGAACTTCCACTAACATTTCCCCCTTCCATCAATCCATCGTATGAACGGACGCCTAGATTGGTGACTCTTATTTAGGCTTCCTCTCTTGTTATGTATATTCGGCAGGGAATTCTTTATTACAAAAAAAGATCCACCCTCACATGGAGGTGGATCGCAAAATGTAGATAACTATTAAAGTTATAAAGATAGAAATGCAAGAAAAGAATATGAGGCTTGTGGTCCGGGGATTTGCGCTCCAGATGGGACGCTTTCCGTGGGGCGCGGATGAGCCGCTTCCCTCGCTTCGCTCAGTCCAGGGTCTCATCATTCGCACTAAGTCCCACAGGAGTCGCCCATCTTCCGCTCCAATCCCTATAAAGTGAACTGTAGTACATAGCGAACTCACTGTATGTAGTGTAAGTTATCGCTTCCTTCGACAGAAAAACATCTGTACTTTCCCGGGCTATTACTTACTGCACTTCGTATTTTCCCGGGATAGACAGTCAACTCACTAATTTCAGTAAAATATGGTAGTTGATCGCAGTGGAAGGCAAAACAGACTTCTTGAGGGATCACCGTAAGCCTTGAGACCCCGCAGGTAGCGAAAGCCGTAACGCTTCGCTTTTGCGAGTAAAAGCGAAGCGTTAGGAGCGAGGTGGCTCAAGCCACGCCCCCGGAAAGCGCCCGCCTGAAACGAAGATCAACGTTACCATTAGCCACTTGTCAATTCTTTCGTCCAAAAGCACAGATCCTCCCTCACTCAGAGGATGGATCTGTTTCATAGACGTAATAGGAGCCGAATGATCGAGCGGTGCAACCGAGCGCAGCCAACTCTTCCATGGCGCCTTTCATCATCGGATGATCTTCAGATTCATTAACATCGATAATAAAGAAATAATGACCGAGTCCAGTCTTAAGTGGTCTCGATTCAATTTTGCTTAAGTTTAGGCGTCGCCATGAAAATACAGATAAAATCTGATGGAGCATACCTGCTTTGTCATCTTCCGGCAGCTTGACCATAAGCGTAGTCTTTTTTGATGCCGCATGATTTTTATGATCGAGTATTTCTTTCCTTAACGATAGCACGACAAACCGCGTATGATTGAAATGAAAGTCATGAATATTTTCTTCTACTATATGTAAGCCGTACGTTTCTGCCGCAAGCTGATTGCCGATTGCTGCAATATGCAGTGCGGGTTGCTCAGAAATATATTTTGCTGCTGCCGCTGTGGATGTCGTCTGAATCAAAGGAATCTTGCGATAACGATATTGCAAGAACTTATGACATTGCGCAAGCGCATGAGGATGCGATTGAATGGACTCCAATTGATCCGTAAAGTCTTTCTGTGCTTTATTCACCATTAGATGCTGTCCGATCGGCGTGGAAATTTCAGCTGTGATGAATAATTCTCCGCCATGGAATAAGTAATCAATTGTCAACGGCACCGAGCCTTCCAGCGCATTCTCTAAAGGTACGACAGCATAGGCTACATGACCTTCCGTCACTGCTTCGATACAATCTGGAATGGTCGGACGGGGCGTCAAGCCTTTGTGGCCGAATAACTCAGCTGCTGCAATATGAGTAAAAGATGCTTCCGGCCCTAAATATGCAACAGATGGTGTGTAATTAGTATCATTCAATGTATTTTCATCTCCTAACTAGTTCGTCTTGCCTTATTTCAGAAGACACCTGAACTGATTAAATCAACGGAATCAATGAATCGGGGAGCTTTCAGTCGTTGTAGAAAAGCTTCCACTTTAATTTCCATCTCCGTTACATCGAGCGATAGCGTGATATTGGCACGCCCCTGTACAGGAATCGTCTGGTGGATCGTCAACACATTGCATTTTGCCTCTGAAATAATTTCCAGCAGCACGGCCAATGACCCCTTTAAATCTTCCAATTGAATAAAAATCGTCAAGATGCGGTCCCGCGCGATCGATTCGAACGGGAACACGGCATCACGATATTTGTAAAAGGCGCTACGTGACAAACCGACCCGCTTTGTAGCTTCTTGGATCGTTGTCACTTCGCCTCTTGCCAACATTCTCTTTGCTTCCAGCATTTTTTGCATGGATTCTGTCAAAACATCTTCACGGACCAAGTAAAACTGGCCTTCCCCTATTTGTTCCATTTGGCTCCCCCCACAACGAGCAATTACATTTGACGACTTATTCTAAGAACTCGAACTCATAGTTCAAGATTCGTACGATATCGCCGTCTTGTGCACCTCGTTCACGCAATGCATCGTCGATACCCATACCGCGCATCTGTCGTGCAAACTTCCGCACAGATTGATCGAAATTGAAATCCGTCATCTTGAACAAGCGCTCCAATGTGTAACCGGACAATACATACGCGCCATCGTCATCTCTAGAAATAACAAAGTCAGGACCAGTTGCCTCATGTTTGTACAAGACAGAATTCGCTTCCTCTTCTTCCTCTTCCAACATTGGGAATTCAGGCGTTGTTTCCAATAAATCCAGAATTGCATACAGCAATGGATCCAATCCTGTTCTGGTCAATGCCGAAATCGGGAATATTTGTATATCTTCGTCTCCCAGCGCTTTTTTGAATTCCGCTAAATTCTCTTCCGCATCCGGCATGTCCATTTTATTGGCTACTACAATCTGCGGCCGTTCGGTCAGACGCATATTATATTGCTCAAGCTCCGCATTGATGGTCTGATAGTCTTCGAAAGGTTCGCGCCCTTCGAGTCCAGACATGTCAATGACGTGGACGATAACACGCGTCCGTTCAATATGTCGCAAAAACTGATGGCCGAGGCCGATTCCTTCATGCGCTCCTTCGATCAGGCCAGGCAAATCCGCCATAACAAATGTACGGTGGTCATCCGTTTCCACCATCCCTAAGTTCGGTACAAGCGTAGTGAAGTGATAATCGGCGATCTTCGGCTTGGCTGCCGAAACGACAGATAACAAGGTGGATTTTCCGACACTCGGGAAACCTACCAATCCAACATCAGCCAATACTTTCAATTCCAGTATGATATCACGGCTGACACCTGGCTCACCTTTTTCCGATAGCTCAGGAGCTGTGTTCTGAGGTGTCGCAAAACGGCTATTGCCGCGTCCTCCACGTCCCCCGCGAGCGATGACAGCTTGCTGGCCGTCTTCTACAAGGTCTGCAATGACTGTGCCAGTTTCCGCATCTTTTACGACGGTGCCGGGCGGAACTTTCACGACTAAATTCGCGCCACCGCGTCCATGCATATTCTTACTTCCTCCGTGCTCTCCACGCGGTGCTTTAAAATGACGCTGATAACGGAAATCCATTAACGTACGTAGACCTTCGTCAACGACAAAGATTACATCCGCGCCTTTTCCGCCATCCCCTCCAGCAGGGCCGCCATATGCAATATACTTTTCTCGGCGAAACGCGACCATACCGTCGCCTCCGTCGCCACCTTTAACAAATACTTTTACGTGATCCACAAACATTATTTATAATCCTCCTAATTGTCCACTGATGATAAACGTCCATTGACCCTCTTCAGCGCAGACTTCAACCGTAAGCAGAGATGAATTCTCGCTTATGTTCATTTGCTTTGCATGTATTTCTGAAAACGTCATTTGAATACTCCACCCTGCTGCATCTGTCCTGACTGTGATTTCCACTGGACATTCTGCATATTGGTCGATCTTCGGTATGACGTCCTGTACAAGACGTTCCAAGTAATCCACAAGTACTTCGTCAATCTGTTGCACTTCTATTTTCGATGCGATGTCGCAATGCAGGTGGCTTTTAAAGACTGGGTATCTCCAGTCCAATGTAGTCAACCACTCTTCCGTTAGCGGCATACAAAGTTTCTGAAGCATTGCAAGTTGCTGCATTTCTGCTGTTTTGTCCAGGATGCATTTTCTGGCTTCCTTATACTTGCCCATGTCCAAATACATGAGCAATAATTGCAGGTCATTCATATGGTCATGCCGACTGTATCTCATGGTGTCGGACACATTTAATTCGATATTTCCCATTGTTTTCACCGCCAGCTGAATTCGTACTTCTTAGTATAGCATTTACGTACGGAAATCACTAAAATAATCAACAAAGAAATAGAAAAAGGACTGCATCAAGTGCAGTCCTTTTTCTATTTCGTCATGCTATCCAATTATGCTTCTTGCACTTCTGGGTAGACGCTGACTTTCTTTTTGTCGCGGCCAAGGCGTTCGAAACGAACGATGCCGTCAACTTTTGCGAAAAGAGTATCATCTCCACCGCGACCAACGTTTTCACCTGGGTGAATTTTTGTTCCGCGTTGGCGATAAAGGATTGAACCACCGGAAACGAATTGTCCGTCTGCACGCTTAGCGCCAAGACGTTTCGATTCGGAGTCACGACCGTTCTTTGTAGAACCTACTCCTTTTTTGGATGCGAAAAACTGAAGATCCAAACGTAACATAGCTGCCACCTCCTACTTGGTAAAGGATAATTGTATATATTGCCCATAGTCTAATTCAATCGTTTGTAAAGAAACGATCATTGCTTGCACGATCAGTTGGACTTCCGTGTCCCGCTCCGTTTCCGGAAACGACACTTGCAAGTATCCACCGTCCGCTCCTTGCTCGATCATAGGTGTAGTTCCAGTAAGTTCAGCGATTGCATTGACCGCCCCGAAGGATACGGCTGAAGCGCCTGCACATACTAAATCTTTACCGTGTTCTGCAAATTCAGCATGACCGTCCATCTCAAAAGCTGAGATGCGCCCAGAAGGCTCTTTTGTAATTCGGACATGTATCATACCGAATTATAGATTGATTCCGTCGATCACGATTTTCGTGTATGGCTGACGGTGACCTTGTTTTTTGTGGTAGTTCTTTTTCGGCTTGTATTTGAAAACCGTAATTTTCTTTCCACGGCCTTGCTTGACAACTTTACCTGTTACAGTAGCGCCTTCTACGAAAGGAGCACCTACTTTCAGGTCATCCCCACCTACTAAAAGGACTTTGTCAAATGTTACAACCTCGTCAGCTTCACCAGCAACTTTCTCGATGAAGATTTCTTGGCCCGCTTCAACTTTGATTTGTTTTCCACCAGTTTCAATAATTGCGTACATACTTGCACCTCCTCTATTTACTCAGACTCGCCTTCACAGGTGATTCGCTCTCGAATGCTTGTACCTGATCAGTGCGGTTGTAGCACGGGTGCTACAAACAATAACAGTAAAATATTATCACATAGAAATCTCTTGGTCAAGGGATATATTTATTGAGTGAAAGAATAATTTGAAAGTGATCCGGGATTTGTCCTCCAGGCAGGTACGCTTTCGGGAGGGCGCGCGGTGAGCCAGCCGTCGCGAGCTCCTTGGCTGTCTCACCTGTCAGAGCAAAGATGTGTTCCTTTTCGCTTCGCTTCACTCGCAAAAGCTATTCTTCGTTACGGCTCTCGCTGATCCTCCCCGAGTCGACCTGCCTTCCGGGCAAATCCTACTTCAATTATGGAAAAATATGGTAACACTACTGCGGTTATTTAAGATCTAAGAAAAGCGTACATACTCTAATCGCAAAAATATCAGCTTTCATTGTCTGAATAATAATGAAAGAGATAGCCAACTAGATCTTTATATCTTGAATTAAAGTTTTTATATGAGTTTGTTTAGAACAGGACACTCAGTTGATTGGAGTGGAAGGCGGCGAAAAGCAAAAATGTGCTCCCAACGCTTCGCTTATGCTCGCAAAAGCCGTTCTACGTTACAGCTTTTCCTGCGGGGGATAGCGCGAGTAGCGAGACCCCGCAGAAGCAAAGCGACGAGGAGGCTCGCCCGCGCCCCACGGAAAGCGTCCGCCTGGAACGGAAATCAACGGGTTCTACGTTTTACTTTGAGTGCAAGTCATCTATTTCAGTTTATATATTATGAACGCCGTCTTGCTGAAGAAATTTGTTCAAATACTTGCTCGTACTTTCGGAAACGATAGGAGATGATGTTTTGAACCGCTAGGAAAGCAGCTACAATTGTGTAAGGAAGGCTTTCTGGCAGATACATGCTTAAAAATAAAAACAAGGCAATTGACGCGATGATGGAATAGAGCGTGAATATCGAGCGTGAGGAGTATTTATCGTCTTTACTCTCCAGTAATACGGAGAGTGCTTGTCCACCGTCTAGAGGCAGGATGGGTAACAAATTGACGGCCAGCAATATGAGTTGAATTTGAATAAGCTGAGCGCTTCCCGGGAATGAGACGAGTAAAGCAATGAGTAACAGAACGGCTGTCGCGAGCGGTCCGCCAAGTGCTACGATCAGCCGTTGCTGTTTTGTTGCCAACTGACGATTGACGATTTGCAATTCCCCTCCGTACGGCAAGATTGTGCAGCTGCGAACATTCATCCCTGCTTGTTTGGCAGCCCATATGTGTCCAACCTCATGGAATAATAGTGAAAATAAGATCATGGCATACAATGAGACGCCTCCGACAATCATAAAAAATAAAAAAATCGGCAATAAAATTGGATGAATGCGAAATTTCATTCGAGGTCGCCTGTCATATAGGTTGCGAGTACTGTAGGCTCCAATGGAATACCATTGCGTTTCACACGTATATACACAGCGTCTTCATCCATCATGGCGATTTCATCCCCTCGTCTGACGGTTGTATAGGGCAACGTCGAAAAAGAACCGACAAATCCGTACGTCACCTCGTCTCCATTGTCATACTGTATCGTCACCGTTTTGCCTGACTGGCGGGTATAGCCTGTAAATACAACGAGTCCGTTTCCTTGTGACGTTATCGATAATGGTTGAGTGTACGAAATAATCGCACCATCTTGGTAAGGCTGAAACGATTCATATTTGGCGAATGGGTCGAATGCTGCTTCAGCTGATACTGTGATGGATTCATCATCCGCAATCCAGGAGGAAACCCATTTTTTCATGACTACAAAATCTTTACCTGTTGTGACGTATTGCGTTATAGGTATGTTGACGAGTTGGCGTTCTTCCATTTTTGACAAAGCGACTACAGACACAGTCAAAAGAAAAGCGATTATCCATTTGGTTTTCCACTTCACCACTTCCCCTCCCTTACCTGCAGTGTATGAAAGAACGGCTCTAGAAATGCGGGTGGAAAATAGACGCAAAAAAACTCAGTACCTTAATGGCACTGAGTTTCATTTCAATTATTTACCAAACAATGATTTCAATTTACCGAAAAATCCTGTTTTCCCTGTATCCATGGACATCAACGGCACAGATTCACCCAAAATGCGGCGTGCAATATTACGATAGCCTACAGCAGCCGGATTGGAAGGGTCCATCACGACAGGCTCGCCTTTATTGGAAGAAGAAATCACGTTTTCATCGTCTAAGACGATCCCTAGCAAGTCAATCGACAAATGTGTTGTGATTTCATTGACGTCAAGCGCATCTCCACTTTCCATCAAACGGCCTTTTATTCGGTTGATGATCAATTTTGGTGGTTCTATATCTTTTTCTGATTCTAGTAGTCCGATGATCCGATCTGCATCACGAACGGCAGAAATTTCCGGAGTCGTGACAACAATTGCCCGATCCGCTCCGGCAATGGCATTTTTATATCCTTGCTCGATGCCTGCAGGACAGTCGATCAAAATATAATCGTAATCCATTTTTAATTCTGTGGTGAGTTTTTTCATCTGCTCTGGAGACACGGCGCTTTTATCCGTCGTCTGAGCAGCCGGCAATAAAAACAGACGATCATCGAAGCGCTTGTCTTTTACAAGGGCTTGATGTATCTTACAACGGCCTTCGACGACATCGACAAGGTCGTAAATAATCCGGTTTTCCAAGCCGAGAATAACGTCTAAATTTCGCAAACCGATATCAGTATCAATTAAACAAACTTTTTTTCCTTGTAATGCAAGGGCGGTGCCGAGATTGGCGGACGTAGTTGTTTTACCGACGCCACCCTTACCAGAAGTAATAACAATTGCTTCTCCCAAATTATATACCTCCTTTAAATGTAGCAAGGCCCGGACGTAAATGTCGGAGTTCTTGGAGGCGGTCAATCGCAATCTGCCCATTATCATGGATGTACGCACATTCCATTTCAGGATGTTCGGAAAGGATCGTCAATTCATCCGTCATCGTCTCCATTTTATCCGCAATTTTCAAATGCGTAGCCTCCAGCCAAGAAGCAGCTATTACGGCTTCTAAATTACCTTTGGCTCCCGCATGCGCTATGCCTTTCAGCCTACCCAAAATGTAAATACTCCCACCCGCAATAACTTGGGCATTTGGATTCACATCGCCAATAATGACTAAATCGCCAGCCGCCTTTACGATTTGTCCTGATCGAACAATCCCAATATAGGTTTCGGATTGCTTCTCGATCAGCTTTTGCTGACATTCTTCCAACGATATGACATCACTCTGAACCTTTGAAACTCGTAAATGAGGAGAATGATGAATGACCGAGAGAATGCTTTTCATGTCTTGTTCGTCACAATAACGGTGCCCTGTATGCAACTGCACTTCTGCAACGCCTTCGAGTCCGGTGCCCTGTACTTTTTCCTCCAGCTCTTCCAGCAGCTCGGAAAACGAACAATGGTCGTCCAGCCGAAGCACCAAGCCGTCTTTTGTTCCTTTTATGGTTACCATTTGTGATTTTGTCACCCACATCACCTCGCAATACTTAAAAACCAGCTTGTTTTTGAGAAAATCGTTTTAATGTAATTTGCTTAAACGTCCAGCCAAACATAACAATGAATATTGAATTGGCAATCACCGTCGGCACGAGTCGACTCGTCAAGAATTCATTGAAATCGATCGACGTGAGCGCGATCACGCTAGCAAAAAAGTACGAAAGAATTTCAAGCAAGACAATCATCACTAATGATAATACCATGACCGTCAATGTGTGCCGCTGAATTTGGCGGATCACCAACGTAGATAAATAACAAATGAGCGGGTACATAAAAGTGTATAGTCCAATAATATCAATGTGATACATATCATACAAGAGTCCGAGTATTAAACCATATAAAATGGCCCGCTGACGACTGTAATAAGCCGCAATGAAAATCAAGTAAACAATCAAAAATCTCGGAACGAATACAAATAATTCTCCGTTCTGTTCAATTGGCGAGAACAGACTAAAAATCGGCTCCAAGAAAAACAATACAACTGCAATGAGAGGGATGACGAACCGAGTCATGATTCATCGTCCCCCTCTGTGTCAGCAGAGCTGCCTCCATCCGTGCCATCCACGATAGTCGATGAACGTTTGGCAATCATCACGTGATCCAGCATGGAAAAATTAGCTGCTGGTCGAATGTACGCAAGCTTCGTAAGACCATAGTCATCCGTTGACACTTCCGTTATTTCGCCAATTAAAATACCTTTAGGGAAAATCCCGCCTAGACCAGAAGACGTGACCTGCATGCCTTTTTTCACGTCAAAGCTAGAGTCGATTCGCTTCATGATCAATTGACGTGATTGTCGGTCAAATCCTTCAATCAGACCGAAGATCTCTTCTTCTCCTGCAATCATTGCAGCTACGCGGAAATTGATATTTTCAGTTGATAGCAATTCCACTGTAGATGTGAATGGATTGGAAAGCACAACTTTCCCGATCAATCCTTGAGAAGTAATGACGGCCATATTGACTTCCACACCGTCCGTCGTTCCTTTATCGACAATCAGCTTATCTTCCCATTGATCTGGATTCCGTGAAATCACCGTTGATTGGATCGGCTCGTACGCTCGTAAATCATCCAGCTTATTGACGATCTCCCGCAATTTCACATTATCCGATTTCACATCGACCAGCTCGGCTTGCGTAGCCGCATACGCATCCAGTCGTTCCTTCAATCGTTTGTTTTCTTCGTATGTATTAAGCATCGTATCAATATTTTCAATAATCCCCGTAACAAAATGAGCCGGTTTCGTGAACATTGACTGCCCGAAACCGACAACATCCTTCACTACTTGCTCCGGTAAATTTGAATGATCCCGGTCACGAAGTGAGAATGCAATTAATGCCACAAGGACGATTACTCCTACTAATAAAATGATTAATCGTTTATTGGAAAAAAAACGTGGCATTGCCTACATCTCCTCCAATTATTTTACTTGCATTTTTTTGATAACTTCTAAGTTATCTAATGCTTTTCCGGTACCCATAGCCACACAGTCCAATGGATCTTCTGCGATAAACACAGGCATATTCGTTTCATCCGAAATAACCTTGTCCAAATTGCGAAGCATCGCGCCCCCGCCTGTCAAGACGATTCCGCGTTCCATCACGTCTGAAGATAATTCAGGCGGAGTAGTTTCCAGTGTCTTTTTTACACCTTCAATAATCTGCAAAATAGATTCGCGCAAAGCTTCGACAATTTCTTCTGAAGAAATTTCCAATGTTTTCGGCAGACCCGTCAATAGGTCACGACCGCGAATATCCATCTTTTCCGCTTTCACTGCATCTTTAGCGGAACCGATCTCAATTTTGATCGCCTCTGCCGTACGCTCACCGATCGTTAAGTTGTACGTCTTGCGAATATAGCTGATAATCGCTAAATCCATCGTATCCCCACCGACGCGGATTGATTCGCTCGTTACAATACCGCCAAGTGAAATGACTGCGACTTCTGTCGTACCGCCACCTATATCGACGACCATACTGCCCGTTGGTTCCCAAACCGGCAAATTTGCTCCGATTGCTGCCGCAAAAGGCTCTTCAATCGTGAATGCATCTTTTGCTCCTGCTTGACGTGCCGCATCAATGACTGCACGTTGCTCGACGGAAGTAATTCCGTATGGCACACAAATCATGACATTCGGCTTCTTCCATGAACCGCCGGAAGCCTTTGTTGCCTCTTTCATATAATGCTCAATCATTGCAGTTGTTGTTTCAAAATCCGCAATGACCCCGTCTTTCATCGGGCGAGTCGCCACGATGGAGCCTGGCGTACGTCCAATCATATTTTTAGCAGCACTACCGACTGCTACGATTTCATTTGTCACAGTGTTTTTAGCTACTACGGAAGGTTCCCGCAGCACAATACCTTTTCCTTTGATAAAGACCAATGTATTGGCTGTACCCAGGTCGATTCCTACATCTTTAGTTCCGATTCCAAACAAATTAGTTCTTCCTTTCTGCATAACCGTCAACGGCCTTCTTAAAAGCATACACCACATTATAACGGAAAGGTAACTAAATTTACAGTGGGGTCTCACTAGAATGCAAAAAACACGAAAAAAGAGACCGATTTCCCCAGTCTCTTGCATGCATCTAACAGTCTATCATCCCTCTTAAATATATCCCTTATCCTTAAGGCTGGTGAACTTTTGGTCGCCGATAATGATGTGATCAAGGATGTCTATTCCCATGATCGCCCCCGCTTCCATTAGTCGTTTCGTCACTTCGATATCCTCCCTGGATGGCGTAGGGTTATATCAATAGTAAAGTGGGAGAAATATTATGAAAGCAATCTCTTGGCTTTGACTACATGTCTTCAGAGTTAGCATAACTAAATTATAAAATTACCTTTTTTATGAAAGAATTAGTCAAAAAAGATAAGAAAAACTGTTTAACTTTATGGGGGCACTTCAAATGAGTGGTCGCCTTTTTATTTCGTTTACCCCTGTAAATTTAGTTTTCGGTGGGGATCATGTCGTTTTGCCTTTATTAGAACAGGAACTTGTACCAACTGGATGGATAAACGAAGTCTGGTCGTTCGCTGTAAAGATACTTCGCACTAGGAATTGTTGATTAACTAATTAATTTAGGTATTAACGATAGAAAACTACATTTCTGTATTTTTAACTTAAAATGATTTGTAAATCAAAAGAACTGGAGGTATAATTCGATTATACATATTCAAACATTTGAATATGTATAATCGAATTTGTCAAAGGAGGAAAATTGATTGTGGACAGATATACAACAATTTAAAGCTGATTTTTTTAAAGCCTTGGCACATCCACTAAGAATACGGATTCTTGAATTACTGTCAGAAGGAGAAAAGAGCGTTACAGAAATTCAAAGCACTCTTAATAGTGAAGGTTCCGCAGTTTCCCAACAACTAAGTGTATTACGCTCTAAAAATATTGTAGTTGGTATCAAAAATGGTAAACGAGTTGTTTATTCACTTCGCGACCCATCCATTATAAAACTTTTAATAGTTACACGAGAAATCTTCAATAATCATTTAATTGATACCCTTTCTATGTTAGAAGAATTAGATGAAGAAGATACACTTTCTAAATCATAGAATCGGAGTAATCAATGGAAATTTAAATAGATATAACTCCCTAAACAATCAATAATATACAATCAATTTACTATTTTAATCATTCATAGAAAAAGAAGGGGTATAATGAAAAGCTTTTTTACAGGAAGATTTGATGACTATTCAATACGGCATTTCCAAAAAGATCTTCTTTCAGGCGTTATTGTAGGGGTAATTGCTATACCATTAGCTATGGCATTTGCTATTGCATCAGGTGTGAAACCAGAATACGGGATTTACACAGCATGTATTGCTGGTATCTTAATTTCTTTATTTGGTGGATCGAAATATCAAATTGGAGGACCTACTGGTGCTTTCGTACCTATTCTTTTTGGGATTGTCATAGCTTATGGATATACAGATTTATTACTTGCTGGTTTTTTAGCCGGTATTATCTTGTGTTTAATGGCGATTTTTAAAATAGGTTCTTTGATTAAATTCATCCCTCGTCCTGTCACAATTGGTTTTACTTCAGGGATTGCCATTATTATTTTCACAGGGCAAATTGAAAATTTCTTTGGACTGACAGGGCTTGAAAAACATGAGAAGTTCATTGACAACATGAAGGAAATTATCTTTCATATTGATACAATGAATTTTTATAGTATAGGAATTGCCATATTGTGTCTTTTCGTCATTTTACTCACACCGAAATTATTGCCGAAAGTTCCTGGATCACTAATTGGTTTAATCGTAACAACAATAATAGCAACAGTATTCTTTTCAGGCAATATTTCAACTATAGGCTCCACCTTTGGAGAAATTCCAAGCCAACTCCCTCATTTTCGCTTTCCCGATATAACATGGGAAAGAATACAGCGTTTAATAGTACCTGCATTTGTAATTGCTATATTGGGAGGAATTGAATCTCTCTTATCCGCTGTAGTAGCAGATGGGATGACGAATAGTAAACACAATAGTAATCGTGAATTAATGGGCCAAGGAATTGCAAATATCATTACTCCTTTATTTGGAGGAATTCCAGCTACAGGTGCAATTGCACGAACAGCGACAAATATTAAATCTGGTGCTACTTCTCCTATGTCAGGGATTATTCATGGGATTTTTGTTTTATTAACCCTCTTAATATTAGCACCCTATGCTTCACTTATTCCGTTAGCTAGTATGGCGCCTGTTTTAATGATAGTGGCTTGGAATATGAGTGAAAGAAAACAGTTTCTTCATGTGTTGAAAATGAAAAGTGGCGATTCTCTTATTTTATTGGTTACATTTCTTTTAACTGTCTTCACCAGTATTACGATAGCAGTTATGGTTGGTCTCATCTTAGCTGTCGTTTTATTCGCAAAACGCATGAGTAATATGTTGGTTGTTTCCAAAGTGTTACCAGACCACACTCATAAGAATGAAATTGTTCAATCCCATGTAGTTAACGAAGCTCATAACTGCCCACAAATTAGCATTTATACAATTGAAGGGCCACTTTTTTTTGGTGCTGCACAAGTGTTTGAACAACGCATAATGGATACAATTCATTATGAACCTACTGTCTTGATTTTACGTATGGGGAAAGTACCGTTCATCGATTCGACAGGTGAAGCGAATTTGAAGAATATTGTCAATTATTATAAAAAACAAGGTGGAATTCTTGTGCTTTCAGGTATAGTTGATGATTTGAAAAAGTCATTGAAAAAGTCTGGTCTTTATGATGAAATTGGTGAAAAGTATATATTTAGTCGTACAGGCGAAGCCATTGACTATTCCATCTCAGAAATTAACCATAATAAATGTTTAGGATGTAAGCATTTCGCTTTTCATGAATGCAATCAACTTTCACATACAGGAAATCTCGATAAAAAGGAGTCTAAATTACTAGAAATATAAAAAATAAAAGATAACTAAAAAGGATGGATATAAAATGGGACTAAACAACGCACTCAAATTACATTTTAATATAACACCTAGTCAACTAATAAAAATCGCTATCAAGCGTAAAGAGGTTCAACTTTCTTCTGGTGGCGCGATAGTAGCGAAAACAGGTAAATATACAGGCCGTTCACCTAAAGATAAATTTATTGTTAAAGAACTTGCCTCTGAACTTGCAATTGATTGGAAAACAAATCAACAAATGACGTCAGCAAATTTTGATCTTCTTTTAAAGGATGTTTCTAATTATCTAGAAGAAAAAGAACTATTTGTATTTGATGGGTTCGCTGGAGCCGATCAAGCATATCGTCTACCTATTCGAATCATTAACGAGTATGCTTGGCATAATTTATTTGCTCATCAATTATTTATTCGTCCAACAAAAGAAGAGTTAGCTGTACACAAAGAAGATTTCACTGTAATCTGCGTTCCTAATTTTGAAGCTACACCTTCCATTCATGGAACAAATTCCGAAACTTTTATTGTGATTAATTTCGATAAAAAAATCGTATTGATTGGAGGAACACAGTACGCAGGAGAGATTAAAAAATCGATTTTTACTATAATGAATTATCTTTTACCAATTAATGATGTTCTTTCTATGCATTGTTCTGCAAATAAAGGATTAAATGAAGATGTTGCTTTATTTTTTGGTTTATCAGGTACGGGAAAGACCACTCTCTCAGCAGATGCTAATCGTATGTTAATTGGTGATGATGAACATGGTTGGTCAGACAAAGGTGTATTTAATATTGAAGGTGGTTGTTACGCAAAATGCATCAACTTATCAGAGGAAAAAGAACCAGAAATATTTCGCGCGATTACTTATGGATCTGTTTTAGAAAATGTCATAATCGATCCTCATACACATTTGGCAGATTATAATGATTGTAGTTTAACAGAAAACACACGAGCAGCTTATCCGATCCATAACATTCCGCATGCTCTTAATCCGAGTACGGCAGGACATCCAAATGTTATTTTCTTTTTAACAGCAGATGCGTTCGGTGTTTTACCACCCATTTCTAAATTATCAAAAGAACATGCCATGTATTATTTTCTTTCAGGTTATACCAGTAAATTAGCTGGAACTGAAAGGGGCATAACAGAACCAGAAGCAACATTTTCAACCTGTTTTGGTGCACCATTCTTGCCATTATCACCTAGAGTTTATGCTGAAATGCTTCGAGAGAAAATTCGGAAACATGACGTGGATGTTTATTTAATTAATACAGGTTGGTCAGGAGGCCCTTATGGAATAGGCGAACGTATTTCCCTTTCCCATACTCGAGCGATGGTTACAGCAGCTATTGAAGGTCAATTAGCACATACAGAATTTGAAATGGAACGGAGTTTTGGTCTTAACATACCTAAAAGTTGTCCTAATGTACCATCTGAAATTCTTAACCCCCGCAATACATGGAAAGATAAAGAGGCTTATGATATCCAAGCAACAAAATTAACAAATCTATTTCGGGAAAATTTCGAGAAGTTTTTATAAAAATCATAAAATAAAGGGTAAGTGGAGAAAAACGAGTCGTTTTTCTCCACTTACTTTTGTATATTTTGATTTTTCCCCAAGGGAATGTTATCTATCCAGTAACATTAGCTGTAGTCTAACCATAGAAGATCTTCGGGAATGCCTTGCTCCATATTTAACAGAGTGCTTTTCTTGTTTTAATTTGCAATGTACTATTTTATCTTATTCAACAAGACCTCTAAAACAACTTGCCATGTAATTTTTGAACTTGATCCCTTAATTGTTTGTTTTCTTCTTCTAGTGCCTTTATTCGGATTTTTAATGTCTTAATTAAACTATCTTCTGAACGAAGGTTTTTACTCTGTTTACGGGGAACTAATTCACTTATTTGCATCCCTCTTAATGTCTCTATTCTAGTTCTAATGTCTTTTTGTTTGTACAGCCATGACTTTGAAACACTTGCTTTTTGTGCAACGGAATTAAAATTAATCTTCTCTTTTTTCAGTGCCATCTCTGAAATTGTCTTTTCAACCCTAATTCTTGTCTTCTCCGACTTTTCTTTGGATAGTTGAATTATGGCAGTTGTGTTACTCTTTCTAGTCATCTTAATTCGTCTCCTTTAACGAATGAATAATTTGCTCTAATCTATTTTTAACACGTTCGTTAGTTTCAACCTGACGCTGCCATTGGTTCTGTTTAGCCCTATTTAATATTTCTTTAGTTCGGTCTAAGTGCTCTTCATGTTCATTTAGAAATTGTTTACTTGTACAGAAGTTCGTACAATCTAAACAAGCATTTGCGTGAGGACACGGTCCCGCAATTACTGGTAAACGACAATAGCCATTAGGAAGTGCTTGTGCATTGATATTTTTTTTAAACCATTGAAGATCTGTATTGTCAGCTTCAGTATTTTCTTCGGTTAAATCCAGAATGCTACCGCTATTCGTCACCAAAGTTTCCTTAAACTTTATGAACTCTTTCTTTAGAGTTTCATCAAAAATATGGGCATATCTTGCAGTCATTTCTGGTGATTCATGCCCTAAGAATTTTTGAACAATATGCTGTGGCACTCCGTTGTTTATCATTCTAGTGCCAACTGTATGCCGAAAGGCATGAGCATGAAATCGGAAAATCTCTCCTTTATTATCCGTTATCTTTTCTTCATAAGCTAATTTATTTAATTTAACTCTAAAGGTATCTTGCTTCAATGGAGAACCATCTTTCCGTGGAAATACATATACACATCCATCGTCAAGTTCATAAGCCACTCTTTGCTCTTGAACCAATATCAATGCAGCAATTTCTTTAGAAATAGGAATGGTATGTTCTTTCTTCATTTTCCACTGATAATACTTTAAAAAGCAATCCCCTTCTTTATCTGTTATGACACTCCCTTTTTTCAATGTACAAAGTTCACCGATACGCATTCCGCATTCTTGAAGTACCATAACCATTGCAGCCATATAAGGTTCCAATTTATCCAATTTAACATTTAATTGTTCAAGGACATGTTCATCTATATAACGTGGTTGTGCCTTCGGCACTTTAGGATAATCTTCTCGAAAGATAAGGATTTGGGAAGGCGAATCCTTCCAATCAAACCTTTGAAGTGTAGAGAAAAAAACTTCTAAAGTAGATATTCGTCCAGTCGCAGTACTAGGTTTTAAACCTTTTAAATTAATTTCATTTAAATATTGCTCAACTTCATTCCTAGTTAATTGATGAATCCTTCGTATGCCTTCACAATTTGTATTTATAAAATTAAAAAACTCTCTTAATTTTGACGCCATATCAACTACATGGGAAAAGCTACGTGTATTTAACATTAACTTACAATATCGCTTGACGATTTCTTTAAAATAATCATTTTCAAAACCCTTGAAATTGATTGTATATTCGTAGGACGTTGGATTTATCTTATCTTCCGGCAATGAAAGTTTTCTTAGATCCCAAACATCTTTATCCCATTCTTCACCATCAAAATAGAAATCCTCATAGAACTCCATAAACTGTTTTAAATTAGTAACGTAGTAGGAGTTCGCTTGCACAGAAATTTTATTTTGATTTATATCAAGCTTGTAATTTTTAGTCGTAGATTTTATTCCTTGTTCTACTAAGTAAGTTCGGTATTCCGTCAAAGCTTTTACTATAGGTACTTCAGTTATAGAGGTAATATCGGGATATTTTAAATTTAAAAACCCCAACATTCGACTTATCACTGTTCCTTTTCTAATCCAAACAGTTTTTGCACTCCAAGTTCCATTATTTAAGAGAACATAATAAAAGTATTTTAATTCTGTTTTTAACCAGATGTTTTCTACTTTATCAAAATTTACCCAACGATTTCTTAACGAAGGATTCTTACTTAACTCTATCGCACTAGGATGTGGGCAAATTCTTATATCCCATCTATCTGCTGCCCAAAACCCTTGTAAGACACTAGTCATATCCGCTATTTTTTTATTAATCTCTGTGTTAGTGACGAGCTTTCGATTTGTTGCAACGCTTGGAAATTTCATTTTTTATGTTTCTCTCCCTTGGAGATACGCTTTATATTCATTTTTCATATCTTGATCAGAAAGATGAACGTATGTATCAAGTGTTGTTTGTACATGTGCATGACCTAACCTTTTTTGTACGTAAGCAGCATCCCATCCACTTCTAATGAGTTCTGTGGCATGCGTATGACGCAACATATGGGCAGTGAAGGTAATCCCTGTCCGTTTCACCAATCGCCTTATAAGATCTAATACACTTTGATATTTTAGAGGTTTCCCAAAATAAGATTCTTTGAGATTTATAAATATATAATCATGCTCCAAATCTTCCCCATATTCATGAACTAAATAATCGGTGTATAAAGCCATTAATTCCTTGCTAACATCGATTGTTCGTTCTTTTCTAAGCTTAATATAAGCCCCATTTTCGTTGTGATCTCTTGGCATGATATTAATCTGATTATCCCAAGTAGAAATATCTTCGATACGAAGGGATAATACCTCTCCTACCCGAAGTCCTCCTTCATACATAAGCATAATAAGTAACTTATCCCTTTTTGTATGACACGCATCGATTATTGCTTTAACTTGTTCGTGTTCTAATACTTGTACAAGTTTCTTTTTGACCCTAAGCTTTAAAATATTTTTTTGATAAGATTTACCTTTAGAAATATGGTGAAGAAACCCCTTGAAATTTCTTCCCCTCGCTTCTTTAGTCATATCTATAGCTTTAAAATCTCCTGTACGATTTAAATACTCTAAGAAACTAGTTACAGCATTAAGTATGGCATTAACAGATGTTTCTTCTCTTTTAGCCTTCTTTGGTTGTAAATCTATTACCTTTACCTCCCCCGTTGGATTTCTTAACCATCCCACAAAGTTTGACATTTCCTCGAATTTCAAATCTTCTAATCTAATTCCTCTTTGGCTCATAAATTCATAAAACAGCTTGAGATGATAACAATATGTTTTAATCGTATTTGGCGCTTTCCCCGTATTATCCAAGTACTTTATATATCTCTTAACCGGTTCTACCACTTCAAAATTTTTGTCTAATAGTATGTATAATGGATATGATTTTTCCTCAACAACTACTTTTTGAACTTTCATTTCTCCACCACCTTTAAATACCTTAACTCCTATAAATAATACCTATATTTATTCATTAGTTAAAGTATTGAATTAAAAAAATCCTAAACTTTAAGTACTTAGAGTACTCTAGTTTAGGATACTATGTTTATCGTGTCGCCACTTGGGTGGTTATGGCTGATTATCATCGAAGCAGCCGAGCGTTTGAATGCTTCGCGGAACACCTCGCGCGGATGAACGATACTGGAGTTCAAACTGCCGATAAAAATCGTCTGCTTATGTAGCACTTCATTTTTGACATTTAAAAATAACGCGACAAAATGTTCCTGATTCAGTGAAGACATGTCCGTCATCAAATAATTGGCTGCATCCTCAGGTGAACGGATTTTATAACGGTCTTGCGGTGCTGTACGATATAAACGTTTGCCAAGTTCGGCCGCAGCCAAGAGCTGTACGGCCTTCGCCTCGCCAATCCCTTTTATCTCCGTCATTTCCTCCACCGTCAGCTCTTTCAAATCCTGTAACCGGTCCAGTGTCGACAATACCCGATTAGCGAGCACTAAAACTGACTCAGAGCGCGTTCCGCTACGCAATAAAATCGCCATGAGCTCTTGATTGGAAAGACTTCCTGCCCCTTCCCGGATCAAACGTTCACGAGGCCTGTCCGCTAAATGAACATCACGGATCATCATTTGTGGTGCTAAATCAAGCGGCATTTCAGGCGTCACCTTCTTCTAAAAACAACCAATCTTCTTCTCGTAGACGCTCAACCAATTTTCCAATTGGCAGCCCGACGATATTTTGATAATCTCCGGCGATGATTTCCACAAACAGCATTCCTTCTGTTTGAATTCCGTAGGCGCCTGCTTTATCCGCAGCATCCCCTGACCGCACATATGCGTGAACCAGTTCCAAACCTAGCCGCCTGAACTTCACTTGTGACAAACTTGCGAACTGCAGCTTACGATTTTTCTCCAATACTGTTACGCCAGTAATTACTTCATGCGTCTGACCGGAAAGTTCCATCAGGAAATCGACCGCTTGCGCATCATTGGCGGGTTTCGGATACTGCCTGCCGTTCATCACGACAACCGTATCTGCTGCGATGATAATCGAGTCCGGTTCTTCTTCAAAAACTGCTTGCGCCTTTTGCTCAGATAAGCGAATCGCATAGAGATCCGGTTCTTCCGGGGTAAATGGTAAATCTTCTGCTACATGGCTCGGCTTCACCTCAAAATCGATTCCTGCAAGTTTTAACAGTTCTTTACGCCTTGGTGAAGAGGATGCGAGGATAATTGGTCTTGTACTTGTAAATTTCATTGGGAAAACCTCCTTTCCCATAGTGTACGCTATTGCACCCTTTTTGAAAAAGCAGCAAAATTGAATTTCGATCTGGATATTCGATCAAAATTGAATTTTGAAGCATGGGTCCTGACTCGAGTAGTGTGACAGCAAATGAAGTCGGGCAATGGAAGAATCCTTGGTGAATGCTGTGATAGCGGTCAATTTCTTCTCAAAATCCGACTCTTTTTTGGCATCGTCTTTCGCTTTGGATAATTTAATTTTCGATAAATCCTCCGCAAGTAACGCCTTTTTCACTTCATTGATGTCCGCCGTCTTGCACGTTCCGGGGGTAACTTGGATTTTCTTCTTAAATGCATCTTCTCCATCTTTCAGAACCACTTGGCTTTCCTTCAGCCAGACAGCTCCCCAGATGTAGAACTGATCGCCTACTTGTATAATAGCCGTATTTGCCAAGGCGGGATTAGACGTGATAAATTCAGTCGCCGTCTCCTCACTTGAAAATACGCCATGCTGCTTAACGTACATTGGAATCGCCGTTCCATCCGCAGGTTTTTCTTCAGTCTCCTCTGTATTCGGGCCGGATGTGGCAACAGTTTTAGACGGCTTTGCATCTTTCCCTCCAGTACTGAAAATTGTCAAACCAATGACTAAGACGGCCGCAAGACCAATTGCCACACCTTGCACCATCGCCCGAATCACTGTGAATTTTGAATAGGATTTGCGAAAATTCATTCTGCACTCACTCCACTTTTTTCTTCACTTTACCAAAGCAGACGCGAAAAAGGACAAGACTCTTGTCGTCTTGTCCTAGAACATTTTCTGATTCAGCTCAACAAACCCGTATACCATCCGACAAGTTGCGTGCCGTAAAAATAGGCAATGAGTGCAGCAACTGCAATTGACGGCCCAAAAGGTACCGGCGTCTTGCGGCCCTGCTTGGTCTTTTTAAGAAAGATCATACCGACAATCGCGCCGATCAATGAAGCCAAAAAAAGCGTTAACAAGGTCTGCAACGTCCCTAGAACCAATCCAATCACTAGGAACAGTTTAATGTCCCCGCCTCCCATGCCGCCTTTCGACACGATCGCAATGAACAATAACAGACCAAAACCGACAATCGCGCCTAGCAAGCTATCCCACCAAGGTGTCAGCGGACTGAAAATGCGCATGATAAAAATCGCTACGCCGAAAGGCAAAAGGATTCTGTTCGGAATCAGCATGTATTTCAAATCAGATACCGTCAAAATGACCAGCAGCGAAATAAATAAAAGTGCCACGATCAGTTCGCGCTCAAAACCAAAGTGTAAATAGGCGAAGACGAACAATACCCCCGTCAGCAACTCCATGAGTGGATAAATCGCACTGATACGCTCTCCACAACCACGGCAATTGCCTTTAAGAAAGACGTAGGAAAATACCGGCACCAGGTCGGCAAGTGTCAAGCGGCGTTCACATGTCGTGCAATGAGAAGGCGGTGATACAATGGATTCCTTCATCGGCACACGCAAGCCAACCACGTTGAAAAATGAGCCGAACGTGATGCCGTAGAGGAAGAAAAACACGCTAATTAGTAGTTCCATAGACAGCCTCCTACTCCACGTTCTCGTCGCCGGTCATTTTATTGAGCGTTGTCGGATCTTCCTTTAATGCAGCAGGCGGAGCATCTATTTTCGGCGCTTCATTCTGTAGGTTGATTAGGTCTGGACGGAAGAAAGCATTAAAGGAGATAACCAACTCCATGGGTCCTGTTGCAACCTCTTCTTCAGTCTTTTCTGCTGTCGCTTTAAATTGAATGGATTCTACATTGAGAATCCTCTTCATCTCTTCGACTTCGTAAATGAACGTCTCCACTTGGTCGTATGTATCCGCAACCAATTCTACTTCCATTAGAACTCTCTCTACATTCTGCATTTCTTCCGGCATGTCTTGAAATTCCGGCACTTCTTTAGAAAATACGATTCCGTGTACTCTGCTTCCTGATTTCACTTCTGCTTTTTCAATTTGCAGAAGAAGAGCATCTTCCAGCGGTATGACGGGTACTTTCTGCTGAAGAGGCCGGGAAGTGAAGGTTTTATCTGGATCCTTATTCGCCAACTGTTTTCGCAAAGCAAACAATGTATCCCGCTCTGTAGATAATTGCAGCGCAGCTTGATCACGTTGTTCTTTTGTCGGCAAATAGAGCGTATATACGGAATAGAATGCGAGCGCGATAAAGAAAATGGAAGCTAAAACGACAAGCCCGATCTCCATCTGTCGTTTTGTAAAGTATTTACTCAACTACGCCGCCTCCTTCCGTTTCTTCGTTCTCCGAAGGCTCCGCTTCATCTAGAGGCAGTTCTTCCGACTGATCAATTGCATCATCCGGTTCAACTATGGCGTCCGTCTCCGTCTGAGCTCGTTCATCGAGGAATTGAACGAAATATCTAGCGACGTAGCGCGGCAGCACATCTGCGCTCAATTCTTCCTCTGTCAGCTCTACTGTCTCTACTAATTCAAAGGTCGCTCCATTGATCAATGAAGAAGCTTTCATTCTCGTCAAATAATGAGCAGCTTCCGACACATCATCGAACTGCACATCGAAGGTCGCTTCATTCGGTGAGGTGAACGTGAACTCCGAAAAGAATCCTCGCTCAGGTAATGCGTGTACAAGCTCCTGAAGAAGCGGAACTGTTTTATACTGATACCCTTCAAGCCACTCTACCGTTGCGGCGAGCTGAGCTTTCTCCTGGCCAAATGAAGAAGGCCGAAGCTGTGAGGTGACATCTTCTTGTTGTTTCTGCACTTCAAACGCTTGCTGTTGAAGTGATTGGGCTTCATCGTCATTTTTTTGCGCAAGCCAAAAAAGAACAGCCCAGCTGATAAGTGCGGCTGCGAGAATTGTTATCGCCACCCATAACCATGTGGACCGTTCTTTTAACTTCTCTGGCAGCAAATTTATATCGACTAACATACTTCACCTACACCTCTTCCTTCAGCGCAAGACCGATCGTCCGATGAAACTCTGCAGAAACCGCAGAACCGTCCACGCATGTAATCGGCTCCTTCACTAAAGGAAGCGTTTCGATCGCCAGACGCTCCCGCACCATCTGCAGCAACTCGTCCTGTTGTCCATATGATCCGTTCCACAGGAGATGCGTGATCGACACTTCATTTTCCGCCAAATTAAAACGATAGAAATTCGCCAGTTTTTCAAGTTCCATAACAATAGTTAACGGCTCAACGCGGTGTTCATTCATTTCTTCACCTGTTGTCATACTAAGAGGCACTTCCAATTCCATCGACCGGATGAACAAAGGAAAATGGCTGAAGAATATGGACACCGTCAAACTGCGGCCTCGTAAATCTGCAAGTAGAATATGCTCTTCACCTGAAAACCGATGCGAATGAAACGCCAGCCGATACAACGAAAGCGGCGCGATGTCCGCCACTACCGGCACGAGTTTTACCGCTTCGAGAACATCCTCATAGGTCTGCATGACACTTTCCTTCGAGGCAATCAAAATGGCTTCATGCTGGGCAGTATTTGCTTTATAAGGCACAACATCGAATACCGGATCATCAAATGGTAAATAAATGGTGGAACCAATTTCAATGAAGAAATGTCCTTTCAATTCCTCGTCTTCTACTGTTTCGGGATAAGCCACTCGTCGGATGATGACGTATGCATCAGGCGCAAGGAACGCCACGTCTCGCTTTGTCAGGTTCCAATCTTTCACTGCCTCAGACAATATTTGTTCAAGCGCAGGATGATCCGCAATCCGGCCTTCTTCCATGACATCCGGCGGCATAGGAAGTTCTTGTGCCATTTCCAGCACGAGCGGATCTCGAGACTTAATACGCACATGACGGATTGCGTCTTCATCAATTGTTAAAGATGCCGTACGTTTTTTACGACCGAATAATGAAATGGGACGCGAAAGTTTTTCAAGAATAGACATAGGCGGCTCCTTCCGGACAAGCAATAGCAAGCATTCAACTATCAATGATTTTTACTGCTGTTTAGTTAGGCTAAGTATAGCAAATGGACTGCGAGAAGGAAAGATTCATAGCGAAATATGCTTATTTATCGCACTTATTTATTAATTAGCATTTTACAATGGTTCCATATCTCCACATTGTTCTTTTCCAACCTTTAATTCTGTACCGCTGTTCTCTATCATTTCACTTGTTGCTTTACGGAATTCTAATCTGAATTCGTCTTTACAAAAGGTTGAAAAAATAAAAAAACAAGCAGAAAATGAATTTCTCGCTTGCATAATTTTGCAACTTATTAGCAACTCTCTAAATGAATTTAAACAGCACTATATGAAATCTAATCTATACACCTCCCTCGTAATAGGCAGAGAGCGATAGCACAACGTCATCTTATAATTTCTGCAAGACCTCCCGTACCGATTCCGCTGAGATATCCAATGCAGCTTTCTCCTTCTCAGTCAGCGGCAGTTCAATAATACTTTCTATACCATTTCCTCCGAGTACAGTCGGCACGCTAAAATAAATATCAAAATATCCATACTCACCTTCCAAATAGGCAATTGAGGGCAAAATCCGTTTCTTATCAAATAGAATCGCTTCGGTCATTTGTACGAGTGCAGCAGCAGGAGCAAAGTATGCACTACCATTTCCTAGCATGCCGACAATTTCGCCACCACCTTTCCGGGTTCTCTCCACAATCGCCTCAAGCCGAGCCGCCGAAATTAATCTTTCCAAAGGAATACCGCCCGCATAAGAGTAACGGATCAGCGGTACCATATCATCTCCGTGCCCCCCCAATACGAAGCCTGATATATCTTCAACCGATAAATTCAACTCTTGGGCGATAAATGTATTAAATCGGGCTGTATCCAGCACGCCCGATTGGCCAATAACTCGGTTCTTCGGAAAACCAGTCACCTGATAGCAGATATATGTCATAGCATCAACCGGGTTGCTCAACACGAGTACATAACTATCTGGTGCATAACGCGCTACTTGTTCGGCAACATCTCTCATGATTTTCGTATTGGTAGCTACAAGGTCCTCACGGTTCATGCCAGGTTTCCTTGCGACACCGGCAGTAATAATAACGAAATCAGCATTCAGGATCTCTTCATACTGGGAGGTACCAATAATTTGTGAGTTGAATTGCAAAATAGGACCAGCCTGCAGCATATCCAAGGCTTTTCCTTTAGTCGGACTTGAAAGTGCTGGAATATCAACCACAACAATGTCTCCCAATTCTTTTTGAGCTAACATTAAAGCTACTGTCATCCCTGTATATCCTGCTCCAACGACGGCAATTTTTCTTCGACGGAACGCCACTAGATTTCCTCCTTTCCCTACAAAATTATTCTGCTTTTTTCGGCTTTGTTGCTTTTGTTTTCTCAGACGCACGACTATTACTTTCTTTTACAACCGTTTCTTTTCCCTCCACTAAATGCCCTTTAGAAGATGTCCGTTTTATTTCCTGTTTTTTCGACTCGTTCCGCTTTGCTAGTTTAATCATGCCGGGATCGGGATTGGGTATGACAAGAGTGGAAATCAGTTCACCTACCCGCGCTGCCGCCATAGCTCCAGTTTCAACTGCCGCCTGTACTGCACTTACATCACCTTCGACTACCACCGTAACGAGTGCAGCGTCTATCTGCTCCTGTTTCACTAATCGTACATCCGCCGCTTTTAACATTGAGTCTGCCGCTTCAATCGAAGCGATCAATCCGCGCGTCTCTATCATTCCAAGTGCTTTAGCCATTCTATTCACCTCTCTTTTGTAACTATTTATTCATTCCACTTGATGGTCTTACCAAGTTCTCTCGCGGTATCGCGCGCTAACGGCGTGACAATTGTTGATTTTTCAATCCATATAGTCTCGTCTGTATATTTCCGTACCTCTTGATCCGTCAACAGCTCACAAAAGGATTGTTGATTCTTCTCCAATCCACTGCTAATAAACATCTCTAACGTAGTAAAGGTGACGCCAAAACTCTCCAATTTCTTTTTATAGGTTACTAACTGATCATGATACTTTGTTCTTAATCTTTCGGGAGAAAATACCCATTCTAAAGTCAGGACGGGTATCATAGTGATTTGTTTACCTTGTAGTAAAAGCTCGGATAGCAATTGACTATCCGGATCATCTGTCAAACCGAGTGCGCCTTTTGCGAGGATATTTTGAGACACTTCCAAGAAGATGACGTTCGGGATTTCTGTAATAGGTTCGCAAATTACTTTCCAATTTTCCTCTAACCTGCTGATTGTTCTCTCGTCTGCATTATGGACAAACAATGACGGCTTTGATACCTCCCCAGGCATCTGAGGTTTTATATCCAACTGCATGATTACATTACGGACAATCTTCTCTATGAGTTTAGAATCGTTTACCATACTTCATCTTCCTTGCTCACTGTTCCTCGCTGCCCAGTCTTCACGAGCCCCGAATTGGCCTCATCTGTATCGATGTGCATGTCGACTATGTAATCAGGCGACACTCGTATGAGCACTTTATCGAACGTAATCGGACGTTCATTCTCAACCTTGACTCTCACATATTCCCCATTGGAGACATTCAATTTCATTGCCTCCTGTGGACTCATATGAATATGTGCCTTTGCAACGATTAATCCTTCTACCAGATAAAGGCTCCCTTTCGGCCCGAGAAGTGTGATGGGCGCCGATCCCTTGATATCCCCCGATTCGCGAAGCGGCGGATCTACGCCGAGTTTGATACTATCCGTTTTACTAATCTCAACTTGCGATTGGTTTCGTAATGGTCCTAAAATGCGGACTGATTCAATGCTGCCGCGCGGACCAATCAATGTCACCGTCTCATTCGCTGCAAATTGACCAGGCTGGGAAAGTTCATTTTTTTTCGATAATTCATAGCCTTTACCGAATAGACTTTCAAGATCTGTATGTTTTAGATGGCAATGTCTGGCCGACACAGAAATGGGGACTTCATTTGGTGCAGTATGCTGAACCAGTTCTATCAAAACATCTTCCACGATCGCTTGTATCGTTTTTCCGTTCATTGAAAGGCACCTTCCTCTTCTGATTAATTTATGATCCCCAATTAAATGCTTTCAAACTCATTAGGTAGATACAGAATCCGGCGGATAGATTACAGCAACACATACTTTTACAAAAACTATTACGATATCGGCACCGACCTGTACTTTTCCAATAACTTTCACCGTCCTAGTCATCGTCTCTACCACTTGATCTTGTTCATTAACCCTTTTTCTCAATCACTTTGGGCTTTAATTGGCATTATATGCTTCATATCATCAACTGGCCTTGGAATGGTTTTGAAAGCAATCAAAGCATTCCCTAGGTTTGCTATTTCAGCACCATAATCAATCGCCAGCTGAACCGCACTTATCTCACCTTCAATGATAATCGTATAATATATTTCGCTAACATCTTCCCGTGCCAGTACTCGAATATCCGACATTTTCAGCATTTCATCGGCAACGAGAAGAGAATGTGCCAAACCAAACGTTTCTATTATTCCTACTGCATTAGTCATAACCAATCACGTTCTATTACCGAATCGACAATGCCAATCACCAGAGCATCAATAGGTATTTTCTTGTCAGAATCGATAAAGGACGCAGGGGATCCTTGCGTTACGATAACTCGATCCCCTATTCCTGCTCCTATTCGATCAACAGCTACAAGTGGTGTTCTTGCTATTACGCCTTCCAGGTTTGACTCCAACGGTTGGATGACTAGTAAGGTCAACCCTGTAAGTCCTTCCTCTTTGCGAGTCGCCCATATATTCTCAATTACTGTGCCAACTAGCATCTAGTATCGTCACCCTTCTCTGGATCATTTATCATCCATTTGCCTGTGGCAAAATACTGATCAGTTCATTGTGTGGACGTGGAATGACATGCACAGACAGTAGTTCACCTACCCGCTGTGCCGCCGCGCTTCCCGAGTCTGTCGCTGCTTTGACTGCACCGACATCGCCTGTTACAAGAACCGTTACAATACCGCCGCCAACATGTGTTTTCCCTAGAATTTGCACGTTTGCCGCCTTGACCATTGCATCCGCCGCTTCCAATGCCGCCACCAATCCTTTAGTTTCTATCATTCCAAGTGCACCATTAATTTCCGCCATTTGAATTCCTCCTTATAATGTTTTGTTGATTTGCTGTATGATGTGTCGAACTGTGTCTGGCACATCCGTCAAGTCTATCGTGCTTTTACTTCCCTGTATTTCTCGCAGCGCTTGATTAACAATCAGCTCAATTTTCGTCTCTTCGCTTCGTTCTTTCATCAACTCAACCGGCTTATATTGAGCAGGCATCATTTTTGGGAGCTTCATGTCTTTAATTCCAAAGGCAATTCGCTTCGTGTTATATAAATGACGAGCTGTAATATTATCCGAAGAAATATTACCGCCATATGATCCGCATCCTAGCGTCAATGATGGCATTAGCGCAGTTGTCACACCAGCCGCTCCAATTGAAGCCATCGTATTCACCATAACTCGAGATACTGGCATCACATCCCCATAGCGATGTGCAAGCCCTTCATCGGTTGTATGGATCGAGCAGCTATGTCCACGACCAATAAAATTTAAGAGTCCTTGGCAAATTCGGAATGCTTCTTCATCACTTTCTGCGGTGTAGAAAGGAAAGATTGGAGCCAGCTTCTCTAAAGAGAATGGGACATCCATTCCAATTCGTGTCTCTTCGGCAATCAATACACGAGTCCCTATCGGCACATCTATGTCTGCCATTTCAGCAATCACCTCTGCGGAACGGCCAACAATTTTAGCGTTCAACTGTCCCTCCCTGGGAGCAATGATCTTACCTAACCTCCGCTTTTCTTGTTCATTCAGGAAATAAGCACCATTATTGCGTAACTCCCTCATGGCCATTTCCCTTACATTACGATGAACGACAATAGATTGCTCCGTAGAACAAAGTGTACCGTTATCGAACGTCTTACTGTCTACAATCAGCTGTGCCGCTTTTTTCACATTTGCAGATTTTTCTATATATACCGGGCCATTGCCAGGGCCAACTCCATATGCAGGTTTGCCCGAACTATACGCTGCCTTGACCAAACCACTGCCACCTGTTGCCAAGATCAAGTCAATATCAGGATGATGCATTAATCGATTTGTCGCTTCCATAGATGGATTCATTATCCAGCCGATCAATCCGTCCGGAGCCCCTGCTTCCACTGCTGCATCCGCACAAATTTTCAAAGCTTCTACTGTACATTTAGCCGCTGTTGGGTGTGGACTTACAACAAGGGCGTTTTGTGCTTTCAATGCAATTAAGGTTTTGAAGATGGCGGTTGATGTCGGGTTCGTTGTCGGACAAACAGCCCCTATGACTCCGAATGGATAAGCAACTTCTGTCAGTTTCAATTGATGATCTCTACGGATGACACCTACTGTTTTTTCATCCTTAATTGATTTATAAACACCCATTGACCCAAGTTCATTCTTAATTTTCTTATGTTCTATGACACCCATTCCAGTTTCTTTGACAGCCATTTTAGCAAGAGTTTCAGCTTGCGCGTAAGCGGTTTCTGCAATATGCTTAATGATTGAGTCAGTTTTCTCCTGATCAAAAGTACTGAATTTTTCTTGGGCCGCCTTGGCCTGGCGAATGGTTTTTTCCATCTCTTCTACTGCGTTGATAGGAAACCCTCCTTTCTATAAGTAATAAGGAGCATTTAGGTATGCGAATGAAACCTCACTTGATTAGCTTCTTCCACGGACTGCGAGACCACAATGCTAAAATGATTTGTTATTGTATTCCACTTTTGAATTTCATGTGTTGTCAAAGATTGCATTCCTTGATTCATCTCGCCGTTGGTCTTGCCATCCTTTGTCAGTATAGATTCACTAATTTTGTCCCAACGACTTAATTCAGCATTGGTCAAAGACTCACTGTGGTTCGCCCCTTCCTCTCCTATTCTTTCTAGCACCATCTTCGTGATTTTTGCTATTAATTCGGGGTTCATCTTGTCACCTCCTTATTCACTTCCGAGCAATTCGCTATAACTACGTATAATATAATCTGCTTCCTGTAAATGCTCTGCTTTTCCTTCCGTATAGCTCGCAATACCAATTGTCATCTTGAGACTAGAAAGCTTGCCTAATTGAATATCCGCGCTTGTATCTCCGATTATGGCAGCTCTCTCCAAATTAACCATATAAACATCGCGGGCAAGATAGGCCATATCTGGAAAAGGCTTTCCCTTTTCCACCAGATCACTACCGATTATAAAATCAAAGTAGCTTGCCAACTGTAAAATTTCCAGTTGCTTCCTTGCTTTGTCTGTGTCATCTGCAGTCAACACCCCAAGCTTTAGACCTCTGCCTCGCATCTCAGCAAGCAGATTAGATATTCCATCTACGATCTTTAGATCTTTCGAACAGTTCTGTCTCTCATCGGCATATGCGATGCTCTCTCCCGAATAAATAATTGCCTTATCCCAAGCCACCCCCTTTTGAAAGAGAAGAAATGCAAAAATAATGATACTTTCTTGAATAGAAGCGATCGCAAGGGGACTTTTCGGATCGACGCCTCCATCCGAAAGGTTCACCCCAACCGCACGCTTCGCTTCATCAATTGATATATCCATTTGCATCCGTTGCAAGTAGCGAACTGTATCTTCAACCCAGGGAATCCAGATCGAAGGTAGGTCGATCAATGTACCGTCTTTGTCAAATAGTACGGTATCTATTCCTTGTTCCCAGATGTTCATCGGATAATTTCCTTTCCTAACCCTGGTTCAGGCAATGGAATTTCTAAATCTTCCACACTAGAGAACTGTTCTTCTGGCGCGTCTGCATTGATATTATGACGAGCCCAGACGAAATAATAAATAATAGCAAAAACAAACACAGTAATACTAATGAAGAAGAAAGGCAGATTCGCGAAGAAGCTCGCAAATAAAGCGATGCATGCCAAGATCATTGATACTATTGGCATAAATGGAAATAATGGCGCTTTATAAGGGCGTACCAAGTTCGGCTCTTTTTTCCGTAATATAATAAGAGAAAGATTCATCGAAATGTAGGATATCAAAGCCCCAAAAGTTGCGATCAAAATCAAATCATCTGGATTAAAGGATGCTACTAATGCCAATCCAATAAATCCAGGAATGATGATCGCCATGTATGGAGTACGTCGAGTCCGGTGTAGCCTTGAAAAGATTTCTGGCAGATACCCTGCGCGTGATAAGGAAAAGACTTGCCTAGAATATGCCAGGATGACTCCAGAGAAACTAGCGATTAATCCGACGAGACCAATAGACGCAAGCATTTGAGCCAACCAATACGTATTTCCGAACGCTGCAGCAATGGCCGCCGGCAAAGGATCTTCTGCTGTACTCAATTGATTGAAACCACTTATTCCAATTGCCACTGTAGTTGTCAAAACAGACAAGATAACAAGCGTGAACATGCCAGATAAAATCCCTTTAGGCATATCCTTTTTCGGATCTCGGGTCTCCTCTGATAACATTGGCAACATTTCGATTGCTAAGAATAGCCACATGGCAAACGGCAGTGCTGCCCAAATCCCTTTAATGCCTCCCGGAATCATTGCTTGCCCTTCGCTACCAAACAAGTTCTCCACACGAATTTGAGGTAAACCCACAAAATACATTAGCACTAATAGAGCAAGAGCAATGAACACTAGAATCGCTTCAAGCCTAGCGTATTCTTTCACTCCAATTATATGGATGATCATGAAGAAAACGTACATAACGGCTGCAGAGACAATTGGATTGACCATTGGGAACAGGAAGTTGATGTAAGCCCCGATTCCGATAGCGATAACTGGTGCTGCGATTACATATTGCAAGACTACACCCACGCCGGTAATGAATCCGACAAATGGTCCCATTGCCCGCCTGGCGAAAGAGTAAGGGCCGCCGGCATATGGTAAAGCTGTCGAAAGCTCAGATATTCCGAACGCCATGAACGTATACATGACTGCCATGACCCCAACTGCAATTAACATGCCCACATAGCCCGAAGTACTTAAACCGAAGTTCCATCCGAAATAGTTACCTGAAATAACGATTCCAACACCGATCACCCATAAGTTAAAGGGAGTAAGCGTCTTTTTCAGTTCCAAGTTCTCTTTTTCATTCATGGCAATGCTCCTCTTCGCGTTATTTAATTTTGTTTTCATCAACTTCCGTTAATCCATTTTTTTGATAACACCCAATTGAAAGCGCTTACTTTTTATTCTTAATTAAATTTTTCGAGATAGTCCTTTGCCATTTGATCCGTCTGTTCTGAATACTCTGCTCCTAGCTCTGCTGCCGTTTCATTGTCACGACTGCCAATCCAGGCAATAAGCTGCATTCTTCTCATCATGATAAATGTTGGAATCTCGTTCACTTCTTCTTCAGATAACTTTCGTACAGACTGATAGCCTTCGAGCCATGCCTCGATTAACTTAGGTACATAGCTACGATGCTCTATGAAAGTCAAGGATGCAGCGAAATCATACAAATACCAGCCAAAACCACTATCGTCAAAATCAATAACCTGCACAAGCTTCTTTTCATTATCTATCAGGAGATTCGCATGACGTAAATCCGCATGGATTAACCCGAAACGTTCCCGGCCTTTTCCAAATTTCTCTAACCGTTTCTCAATGACGGTCGATACACGATTTAATAGCTCTTCGCGCTCAGGGCTGATACCTTTACCGTCTTGCCATCTCCCCCATTTCGGATTATCCCCTATTAAACTTTCATAGTTCCAAATGGGTCGTTTGATTTGGTTGAATCGTTCCCAATTCCGAATAGAATGTTTATGAAAACAGGCTGTTGTTTTCCCAATCTCCTTAAATACTCGAACCAATTTATCTTCATTATCTACATCAGGGGTTTCTCCTTCCAAAAAAGTGAAAAGAACGCAGTGGTATTCACGGTTATTTTCATCCAATGTAACAGATTGTAAGTATTCGCCATTGGAACCTGGTATAGGCTTCGAAACAACTACTTCTGTATCAGCATCAATTAATTGCAGCCATTTAACTTCACTTTCAATTTCTTCCTTCGAATGATAATCGGGACGACAGACTCGTAATATTCGCTTTTCATTAGCTTCTAAATTTTTTACCAAATACGTCGCATTTTCCGAATAGTCTAGAAGTTCAACAGTGAAATCATCAAGCCCATCATATAATTCCTTCGCCCTCTGTGAAACCAGATTAAAAAACTCTACAGGCGACTCCCATGTGTTAACGCCAGTATTGCTCATACCAAAACTCCTCCTTTTCACATTTTGTATTGCCTTGGATACTATATATTACGTACAACTTGAGCTATACTTGTTTCTACCCGATCCAGCAAGTCATCACAATAGCGTTGGTCTAGTAAAATACCAGGTTTAAATTGAAGGACTTTTGTGTCCAGCATCGAGTAAATTGCCCATACACCATTATCATAAAGTGCGCGCATAACATCTTTTGCTCCATCAGGTTTGCTAAATTCGAGTCCGAGAATGACTCCTCTTTGGCGGATACCTGTAAAATAATCTGCATGCTGGTTTTTGATTCTTTCTAACCCGGCTTGTAGATAACGGGCAACGTATCCCACGTTTTCCACAACTTCGGGTCGCTGTGAAATTTCCAATACTTTCATAGCGACGACACAACCAAGTTCGGAACCACCAAACGTAGATATATGAGCAAAACCATCTTCATTCATCCATTGCCCAACCTTTTCACTGACAACTGTAGCTGCAATCGGATAAATCCCACCACTGAGGCCTTTAGCGGTTACCATAATATCTGGTTTAATTCCATGATATTCAAATCCCCATAACCTTCCTGTACGGAGCAAGCCAGTTTGAACTTCATCTGCAATGTAAAGAGAACCGTATTTCTCACATAGGCGTTTCGTGCCTTCTAAATAGCCAGGTTCAGGAAGAGGAAAGCCATATGTAGCTGGAATGGTCTCGATGATTACCCCTGCAACATCTTCCCATGACAACACTCTTTCCATTGCTTCCAAGTCATTGAAGATAACATTGACGACTTCATCCGCATTCCCCTCGCTCAGAAAGGGTTTAGAATAACGTTCATTTCCTAAAGAGACGGCAATACCTGTGTGCCCATGGTAAGCATATTTGACAGAAACTATTTTTTTTCGCTTCGTAGCATAGCGAGCACTTTTAATTGCTACGTCTATCGCTTCGCCACCCCCGCTTGAAAAGATGGAATATTGCAGATTATCTGGTGTACATTGATTAAATTTTTCAGCCAACTGTGCTCTTGCAATAGAAGGAAAGTGATGATTCCCAATGTCGAACTGATCCATCGCATTTTTAAGTGTAGAAATGATCTCGTGGTTTCGATGGCCAAGATTATAGGTCCCTCCATTCAGATGTAAATCCATCAATTGTTTACCATCCATGTCATACAGATAGTAACCTTCCCGTTTGCCAATAACCAAATCTACTCCGTCACGTTGCCACTGCTTCGTTTTACCAGGATTCCAATACTGTATTGATTTATCAAGCACAGATGATTTACTAATATTTTCGACCATTTTCTCTACCTCCATCTTTTGTCAGAATTAATCCTTCCTTCTGCACAGCTGCCATGATCCCTGAAACGCTGATGTGAAAATCCATCGGGTTAAAATATCAGCATATTTCTCGATTAAAATCCAGCACTTGCTTCGCCTCTTCTGCTATAACCAATTCAATCTCATTCTCGGTAAGGACGTTCTTCCATTCCTCTGAACATTGCTTATCTGTAATAATCATCGAAATAACTGACAACGGACAAATATGAGCAAACGTTGTTTTACCGAATTTTGTGTGGTCTGCCAGAATAATCGCCTCGTCTGTACGATTCATCATTTGCTTGGAACTGCTAGCCCCTTGCAAGTCATAATCCGACATGCCGTCATTGATGGATAATCCACCCGCTGCAATGAATGACTTATTCGCCTTCAATTGGCCGAGGACTGATTCTGAGAGAGGACCACTAGTAAACTTCTGATCCGCTTCATATTCCCCGCCAATGAAGATGACTTTCCCATGAAAATGATCCATCGCCAGCAACAAGACAGGTATGGAAGGCGTAATGACAGTTACGTTTTTCTTATTTGCTAAATACCGAACAATTCCTACGGGTGTAGTTCCATGTCCAATAATAATGCTGTCTCCGTCCTCTACCAAATCCGCTGCCGCTTTGCATATTGCTTGCTTTTCAAATGCCATAATATCCGTCTTCAAGTCAAACGAGAGTTCCAAAGACGACTTTTCTTTGACAGCTCCTCCATATACTTTTTTCAGGACGCCCTCTTTTTCCAATCTATCTAGATCGCGCCGAATTGTTTCTCCAGAAACTCCTAACTCATTCGACAGATTACGAACATATACTTTTTCATCTCGTGTTAGAGTTTTAACAATTACTTTTTTTCGCTCTTCAAATGTTAAAGACATCTACATTATCTCCTATCTATTTTTCTCTAATACACACCTCGCAATTCCCAGTGTAATCGTCTTATCCTAAAGAATCGACTATAACTCTCAACACAAGATGTGCTTTGTTGTTGAATCTTTGTGGATTTAAACCATAATATCATCTAGTATTTTCTAAGTCAACTAAATTTTCAAACTATTCTAATTGATATAAAGTAACATTATTAAGAGTATCAATTTCTATAAATACTATTTTCGAAGAAGTATTATACATCTTTTATTAATTATAGTTGATTACCAACTATTTTTTACTCTTTTTCTACTCAATCTAGTTTTAATTAAATTGTCAGAATACATAAAATATATTGTTGACTACACATGATAAGAGTGCTAGCATATAAGAAATCAACATAATTCAACATATATAATATAGGTTGAAAGTTAAATCATAAGAAATTCTTTTGAAATATAAATTATAAAGAGGAGTGGTTGTTAAATGAGAAAATTTGAAGGGAAAACTGTAGTAGTGACAGGTGGCAGCAAAGGGATTGGGAAAGGAATCGCAAAGGTATTCTCCCATTTAGGAGCCAATGTAGCGGTCCTTGCTCGGCATTTGGATGAAGCAACTAATGTTGCGGATAAGTTGCAAAATGATCATAATTATGTAAAGGCTTACAAGTCTGATGTAACTTCACTGAACTCATTAGAAAAGACCGCAAAAGCAATTTCCGATGACTTCGGAAACATAGATATTGTTTGTGCAAATGCCGGTATATTCCCCTCATCTTCGATAGAAGAGTTAACTGAAGAACAATGGGATTACGTCCAAGACGTGAATTCAAGAGGAACTTTCTTTACAGTCAAGGCATTTCTTCCGTATGTAAAGAAGGCAGAGGCTGGTCGTTTCATTATTACCTCCTCAATCACCGGACCTATTACGGGATATTCAGGTTGGTCACATTACGGCGCAAGTAAGGCAGCTCAACTCGGTTTCATGCGAACAGCTGCTCTTGAACTTGCCAAAGATGATATAACAATCAACGCTGTCTCACCTGGTAATATTATAACTGAAGGCTTAGACGGGTTAGGCGAGGACTATCTCAGCGCTATGGCGGCAGCCATTCCGTTCAAACGTTTAGGAACAGTTGAGGATATTGGGTATGCTGCAGCATTTTTCGCTTCAAAAGAGGCAGGATTCGTGACAGGCCAGACCTTGGTTGTTGATGGCGGACAGATCCTCCCTGAGAGTATTGAATAGAACGAATAGAGCGGGAGGATCGACCTACTCTCGTCTACTCACACCATCGTAGTCATCGGAATTTATATAAACATTATACCACGATAACAATCGCGGATTTCAGTATATACAGACTTATATAGCGTTTAATCTATTCTACCTTAACTCTTCAAAGACACATCTGTCGTATTCGTAGCGCAAATTAGCCGAACATCAAAAAGACCGACTACCTTGCGAGCCGGTCTTTCTATTTATTATTAGGAAACCACAATACGCTAACAGTCTGCATATCGTTCTTTCACTTACTTCAACCGTCACTTTTTATTATAAGAATAACATCTGAGCTTGGTTCAAGCTGATCATTTCCATCCGCAAGACTTTTAGCGCTCAATCAGCGTCTCGACAAATGTTATGTTCAATATAATTGTGTGAAGATATGTTATGCATTTTCATCTAAATTTTCACTAAAATGTGTGGTGCACAGAAATTTTTAGTAAGATTCGAAAGAAAGGACATGTTATAGACTCTCCTACCAACAGCAGAAAGTTATGAAATTTAGGTAACATTGTTTATAACAAATTGCAATAATGAAAGTAACCAAAGTTAGATAGTTACTTTTACTTTATCGGTGGCGTGAGCAAAGGATCTCCACAAGCTTCATTACCTACGTGTAGATCATTATTGCTGTTTACAATTTCTTCTGCTGTTGCATTATAGAAAGTAACCTTACTTCTTCCTTCGGTTCGCGCACATATTTTTGCAGGCGTAACATTTGTTATATAAGAAGTATTGTTTAAATAGCCTCCCCCACTCATATATCCTTCATTTATCAAGTTAGGGATAGTTGCAGCTTGATACTCACGACCATAATCAACTGGCGTTTCAGCAAAGTAGAGTTGGGCTGCCTCTAGAGCAATTATTGCTTCACTTTTCGCCGCTTTAATCCGGTTATTTTCGACGATTTTTCCTATTGCGGGAACAGCGATTGCTGCTATGATACTTAGTATGACGATAACAGCGAGAAGCTCAATCATAGTTAAGCCTTCTTCCCGAAAAAGTAAACGTTTGCTCTTCATGATAAGGATCACTCACTTTCACAAAATCATATAAAAAAAGAGGAGGAAGAACGTCTACTAGACAGGACTTCCCCCATTTTTAAATAACGAGATATTATATTTTCTTTATATGGATTCTCATTAGGATGCAGGCAGTGTTTTATTACCAGACTTACTTCCTTTTTGTTCATCAGAGTTAATATCATCTAAAGTAGCTGTATTAAATGTTACTGTTTTTCCTCCAGCATATTCTTCTGATGTACCGTTAATAGTTACTTTCTTTTCAGACGATTTAGCAATAGTCATAGCAACGGTTAATTTTCCTTTGTTTTCTAGATAACCATCCTCTACAAGCGTTTCAACTGTTATGCCAGCCTCTGGTGTTTTCGTATTTTCCGAGTAGTACATATTTGCTGCATTTAAGGCATTTATTGCATCAGCTTTCACTGCATTATACTTAGTATTCTCAATAATATTCCCAATAGCCGGCACCGCAATCGCAGCAATAATCCCCAAAATAACAATTACCGCAAGTAACTCAACTAACGTCAAACCTTTTTCATTTTTCAATTTCTTTTGTAGAAACTTTTTCATGTAGTTTCCTCCTCTTTTTTCACTTACTCTATGAATATAGTATAGCAGACGAATTAGGAAATTAACACTAGTAATATCTAAAAAATACACATTTCACAAAAAAAATCATAATATCCATTACAAACTATCTATTTGTTCAAACATACTAAACATCGGAATCATAATTGCCAAGACGATAGTCCCTACTATTGCAGCCAGAATAACAATCATAATCGGCTCTATGAGCGCCTTTAATCGGTCTGTTGCTGCTTCTACTTCCTTCTCATAAAAGTCCGCAACTTTCGCTAACATAGAGTCTAAAGAACCAGTTTCTTCACCTATCGCAATCATATGCGGAATTAACGGAGGAAATGCCCAGTGATTCATCATCGGCTCTGTTAATGATCCTCCGCGTTCCATTGATTGTCTGGATTGACCAACCACTCTTGAGATCACTTCGTTTCCTATGACTCGCTCCGTCATGGTAAGCGCCTGTAGAATCGGTACCGAGCTCGAAAACATCGAACTGAGTGTACGTGTCATCATTGCCAGTGAGGATTTTTTGACGATATTTCCGAATATAGGCATCCTCAATAAAAAAGAATCTAACATATATTTTCCTTGCGGATTGTTTCGCAACAATAGAACACCCACTACACTAGCTGCCACCAGCAACACCAACAAGTACCAATAGTTTTGCATCCAATCACTTGCCGCCAGCACTAAAAGTGTCAACCAAGGCAATTCCCCTCCGATACTATCGAACATATCGACAAACATCGGAACAACGAATGACAACAGAAAAATCACAACACCGAGCGCCAAAATGCCTACAACAACTGGATAAGCCATAGCAGACGTTACTTTCTGTCTAGTTCGGTAAGCTTTCTCGAAATGATCTGCCAACTGATCGAGCGATTCATCGACTGTCCCGGAAACCTCCCCTGCACCAACCATATTCAAAATCAATGGTTCAAACGCTTTCGGATGCTTTGCCAATGCGTCTGATAATGGTGTTCCGGTGCGCAAGTCCTCCTGCACGGCGTTTAGGATCTTCCTAAATGCAGGCTGTTCGACTTGCATGGCCAAAATTCGAACAGCGTCCACAATCGTTACGCCAGCCTGCAACAAAGTAGAAAACTGACGCAAGAACATGATCAATTGTTCTCGTTTGACAGGACTACCGATTGTGATGTCTTTTGTCAAAACAGTTTCTTTCTGCTCCACAATACTGACGACTCGAATGCCTTGATTCTTCAATTTTACCGCCGCATCCCGTTTATTTGTCGCCGTGATCGTGCCGCGACGGATCGATTTCGCGTCACGTCCTTCATATGTAAAACGCGCCACGGTCAATCATCTCCTTGCAAGTATGGTATCGCGACCTCATACGAGATGATGCCTTGCTCCATGAGGCTTTTGACCGAATGATCCATCATATGCATACCGAGCGCACGATTCGTTTGGATGACGTTCGGAATCTGATGTACTTTTTCAGAACGAATCAAATTTGAAACAGCTGGATTGTTGATCATAATTTCTGTAGCGGCACGTCGACCGTCTTTATCCATCGTTTGAAATAAACGCTGCGAAATCACCGCTGCCAACACACCCGCCAGCTGAACACGAATCTGTGCCTGTTGTCCATGCGGGAACACATCGATAATCCGGTCGATTGTAGAAGCTGCACTCCAAGTATGCAAGGTTGCAAGCACCAAGTGACCGGTCTCCGCCGCAGTAATCGCTGTGGAGATCGTCTCCAAATCCCGCATTTCACCAACTAGAATGACATCTGGATCTTGACGCAATGCTGCACGCAATCCATCCGCAAACGAAAGTGTATCAAAGCCAACTTCACGCTGGTCAATAATCGATGCACCGTGATCATGCATATACTCAATCGGATCTTCCAACGTAATAATATGCTTTCTCATCGTTTCATTCATATAGCGTATCATTGCGGCAAGTGTTGTAGATTTCCCTGAACCTGTGGGACCTGTCACTAAAATAAGTCCTTGCGCTGTACCCGAAAGATTCTTTAACGTCTCTGGCATCTGCAGATCGTCGATAGTCGGAATTTTCGTCGGAATGGTCCGGAATGCCAATGATATCGCTCCGCGTTGCTGGAACGCATTGACCCTGAAACGTGACACATCTGAAATTTCATACGAGTAGTCGATCTGACCCGCCTCTTTAAAGTCTGGAACCACTTTTTCAGGAATTGTTTGATAAGCGATCTCTCGTGTATCTTCTTCCGTCAATGGAGTTTCACCATAACGTTTTAAATCTCCATGAACACGAAAGACTGGAGGTACGCCAACAGTCAAATGAATATCAGAAGCCTTCATTTGAAATGCTTCAGTTAATAATTGATCAATACGTATCGGCATCACACACACCCCTATTCAATCAAGGCCACTCGCAACACTTCCTCAGTAGTTGTAATGCCCTGCTTTACTTTATCTAAACCATCATCAATCAAGAAAATCGTATCGCTTTTTTCAGCAATATCCCGCAATACACTTGGCGAGGCATTGCGATTGATTGCATCGCGCATCTCGGCATTGATGATCAACACTTCATGAATCGCAATTCGTCCTCTGTATCCCGTCATATTACACGCCGCACAGCCAGCTCCTCGATTGATTTCCTCAATCTCCATGCCACGCCGAGCAAAAATCTCTTTCTCACGAGTTGTAGCTGGCTGACGTGCCCCACAATCTCGACACACTCTCCGAATCAAACGTTGTGCGACTATCGCATTTAATGAAGCCGTCAACAAGAATGGCTCTACCCCCATATCAAGCAACCTCGAAATGGAAGCCACAGAATCATTTGTATGAATCGTACTGAGCACTAAATGCCCTGTCAACGAAGCGCGAATCGCAATTTCTACAGTCTCTTTATCACGGATTTCACCAACCATGACGATATCCGGATCTTGCCGCAAAATGGAACGTAAGCCGGCCGCAAAAGACAAGCCCACTTTAGGATTCACTTGGATTTGATTGATGCCTTCGAGCTGATACTCAACCGGATCTTCTATCGTGATAATATTGACCTCTTCATTATTCAGACGATTCAGCGAAGCATACAATGTGGAAGACTTACCCGAACCCGTCGGACCTGAAATCAAAATAATGCCGTTAGGCTTTTCGATTTCTTCTAAAAAGCGCTGTAAATTCGTATGGCCAAAACCTAGCTTGGCCAAGTCGTTCAGCGAGCTGCTTAAATCCAATATCCTCATAACAATTTTTTCACCAAAGACGGTAGGTAAAGTAGATAAACGGATGTCGATCGGTCTAAAATCGATGGTTACTTTAATACGGCCGTCTTGGGGAATACGTGATTCGGTAATATTCAAATTGCCCATGATCTTAATCCGCGCAATGAGTGTGGACTGCAAATGTTTCGGCAAGACGCGTTCTGTCTGCAATTTCCCATCGATACGGAAACGAATGACCACTTGGTGTTCTTGTGGATCGATATGAATATCACTTGCTTTCATTGAAACAGCACTCGAAATGATTTGATTGACGAGACGGACTATTGGCGAGTCGTTGTCAACCAATTCTTCCTGCTGTTGTTGCTGTTGCTGATCTTCTGGTTCTTCAAAAGTCAGATCTTCGAAAAGTTCATCATCATAGTATCGAGTGATCGTTCGAGTAATATCGTCTTTTGAAGCGATCGCTGTTTCGATATGGAAACCAGTCGAGAGACGTAAATCTTCAATTGTATTGTAATCCATCGGGTCCGCCATCGCGACGAATAATTTATCGCCATCTTTCTTTAGCGGCACAATCATTTTCTGCTTAGCCAATCCTTTTGGCACGATATTGAAGAGTTTCGGGTCAAACGGATACCTGTATAAATTGACGTGCGGGATTCCAAGCTGGAACTCCAACACTTCAATCAGCTGTTGCTCAGTAATGTATCCACGCTGCAATAACGCATCACCAAGTCGTTGTTCTCGCGGTTTGTCTTTCAACGTACTCATTAGCTGTTCATCAGACAATAAACCCGATTCTATTAATAAATCCCCGAGACGTTTTCTAGTACCAGCCATCTAAATCCTCCTTCATCAATCGATCGGATTCCCGTTTTCATCGAACTTTATAATATTTCCGCCTTTGTCGTAAATGATTTTATCGTCTTCTTTACCGCTAGCGGAGCCTTCTGAAGCATTAGAGTTTCCAGAAGGTTTTCCTGAAGATGTCCCGGTTCCTGTAGTATTACTTTCAGAATTGCTTGGGTTCTTACTTGTATTGTCCGATCCCGAACTGTCTGGATTTGCGCTGTTTGATCCCGAGCTACTATTCCCATCCTGATTTGTGCTGTCAGAGGGATTCTCAGCCTGAACCAAATGATGGCGTTCAATTCTTGGTTGAGGCACGTAGAAATCAACAGACACGTCTTCATACTCTTCAAGCGAACCGTTCAGCAACACTTTTCGTTTTACTGTTGCTTCCAATCCCTTTTTTCCGACCTCCAACGTTTCCACACTACCTGGAGAAACAAATGCACTGTAGCGAATGACCGTTTTGGGCTCATATGTGGTCAATTTCTCCACTTCCGGTTCGTATGTACGGACAAAAGGTAGCCCTTCTATCGTCAACTCCAATTGAGAGTTTGTCCACTTCGTATGAATGGTAAAAATAGTTTGATTCGGATTCGAAAACATAAAATCCAAACCAAGCTGACGATTAATCGCCGCTTCAAACCCTGGCTGGACTTCAGCTGTCAGTTCACTGCTGATGTTGCGTTCATCAATAATCCAGTTCGTTTGAAGGGCCGCCGTGTATAACATCGAGGCCATGATCGTCAACTGTTCATCACTCGCACCGGCCGATTCTTTTCCTTCCAAAATCTCCATAAAAGAAAAAGTGGTATTTGGTTGAATTTCCGTACCATTCAGATCTTCCATAATCAGGCGTAACCCTTTTGGTAGTTCATTGATTGAATAGGTGGAAGAAGCCAAAGTTTGCGTTTGTGAATATAAATTCGGTACATACTCCGGCAAATGAATACGCTGCGGCATAATCCCGCTGCGCACATATTCTTCTATTTTAGTAGCGACTGTATCTACTTCATCTTCAGAGAATGCCAGCGAATCAAAATTCTGCTTCAAGACCGTTCGCAAACCATCTCGCGATACACTCGCAATTAACGAATTATCCTGCCCTGAAGCAGCCTGACTTAACGTGGAATCGACATCAAACGTAACGACTTCTGAAGGTACCTCCACGGACTCATCCTGCACAAGCAATTCCACTGAAAGATTCTGTTCTAGATCAGTGAAATCTGCTACCAGCTTTTCTTTCGCCTTTTTGTGACTCTGTCTAGAAATATCAAAAGGTCCGACGTATGTGTGTTTGCCGAAACGTTTGATATTCGAGAAGAAGCCATCGCCTGCGTAGGTGTCTTGGACGAATAGAGTGGATAGGGCTAGGAGGGCGGCTGCCCATAGTAGACTTATTGTGTATAGTTTTCTTTTCATTGGGTAGTCACCTTTTCTAAATATCATTTCTATTACGATACATAATCCACATTGACTTCTGGCGGTGGCCAATTCGAATCAAGAATAGGACTATTTGGACCCGTTTGATTGTCACCAACACATTTTCCAACTAATTCTTCGACACTATTTACTCTAATAATATCTGACTCGTTGATTCCTTGTACCGTTCCCCAAACATAAACTTTACTTGAAGCATCCTTTGTCAAAGATTTTACAACATGGATACTACCAGCTACACACATCTTAGAATTATTACTTAGCGTTAGATGATCATTAATTTTGATTGCACCACGTTGCACAATAGAAGAATTGTTCATTTTTACTTGGTCAAATTCAGAGCTATTATTTATGAATAAATCCGAGTTTTGCAAACCCTGGCCATTCATATTTTTTGCGCTAAATGCTCCATCAGTATATATAGTAATATTATTTAAACTATTAATGTTTTTAAAGGTTATTGTATCTTTACTATAAATAACTGAGTTCTTTAAATTAAGATTATTTTCATTCTCAGAAGTGTGTCCATTGGGAAGGTACAAATTTGTTTTATCCATTTCACTTAACCTAGTTGAATTGTCACCCACACAAGTTTTATTCTTTAAATTATTATCGCATTTAGGATGCACGACGTCAGCAGGGTACAATTGATACAAATTGATTTTACCTTGCTGCCCACTTGACGAACCTGAATTCCCGTCATTTGTACCATCAGATGGATTTAGACTAGGGAGTTGAAAAATCATTTGTATCTCCATTTTATTTTCATGCAAATTCCCTTCATTAGCACCTTTCTTAATTCCAATAACTATCCCGTTCACTTTTACTAATTTTGCTCCGGCATCTATAGCTCTGATACTTATATTCTCATAATAAATATCACTTTCAATCTTATTTTTTTGTTTCTGTTCAACAATACCTTTATTTAATTCATTAATAAACTGTTGCTTAAATGAATTGTAAATAGCATTTTCTTGGTTTTTCAATTGAGTCGAAGTGAGGTTATCACTATTTTGATATAGTTTATCAATTTCACTTTGAGCGCTATTTATCAGCTCATCTTTCTTTCCATAGAACGCATTTAAAACAGCAGATTTATAAAGATCTACTCCCATTTCTGAGGCAACGACTGCTAAATGATTAGAGTCTACAATCTTCTCTTGCTTAGCGTTACTTAGCGCTCCTCTCATGAAAACAGCACTAACGATCATAATAAATACAATTAGGAACAAAACTAAAACCAATGCGTATCCTTCCTGACTTTTCAACTTTCTCATAGCCAGCACCGCCTTTAGAGAGACTTTATCACTCAACTATCTAGTTAATGAAAATTTATATTGACATTCGCTAATCAGTTTTATACCGAGTAATCAATGTAGGAACATCTACATATCGCTTTGTATTTAGGGGATCTTGCACAATAAAATGCAGGAAATTCAAATCAGTTCCCGTCGGAATGACTTCATTATCAGTAATACCTTCAAAGTCTTTGAAACCTGAAGCTATTAATCCCCCTAGTTCTTCATCTGACACTTCAGTAAATGTTGCAAAATAACGAAATTCGGAACTTATTATTCCGTTATACGCTTCTTGATTATCATTTGACGTACATTTTCGGATTTCTATTTTTCCCTTCGCTATCGTTAACTCATAAGAAGGACAGTGACGATGCACTTGTTGTAGCTCCGAAATAATATAATTCGCTTCCTTTTGTAAACGCAAAACAGACATTTCCTTAACGTTTGATTTTGAAGCAATGAAGTAAGTAGTCCAAATTATTCCAACTATCAAAGATAAAAGTACGAGAGTGGCTAGCACTTCCACTAAAATCATACCTTTTTCTTTTTTTCTCATTTTATGCCCCCTAAATGCACATAACCAAATGTCTCGCTTATTTCTCTATTATTTTTCTCTATTGTTATGTGTAGTTTATAGAGCTCCGACAGAGAATGGTCTTCATTATCTAATCTATCCGTAATCAAATCCGAATTTGTAAAATACTTTACTTTATAATGGTAATTCGGTGTACTCACTCGATCGTATTCATACACAGTAAACTCTGAATTGCTTTTATCAGGCAATAAAACATTTATTAACTCTTCATCTTCCATTAAGGGAAGTGGGTTGTTTTTCCAAAAATTCAACTCTTTTTTCACCAGATTCATTGTTTCTAATTTCGCTTCTGTTTTAGAGTTAAAGTTACTCATCTGAGGGAAAATAGTCATGAAACCAACAAACACAATGCCCAAAATTACAAGAGCCGCCAACACTTCTACAAGTGTCATGCCCTTCTCATCTTTCGCTCTCATGATACACCTCCCTCAGAAACTTTTCATATATTGCAAATCTACTATGAACATTAATCCTAAATACCTTAATCACCTAAAATAATAATAAAAAACGCATTCTATTAAGCCTATTGTCTCACTAAACCACTCAACAAGTAAAGTGACCCAACAACAAACTTTTTGTACTTTTCATTACATTTGAAATCAATCTCCTCGAATGAAACAATCGTACTGTCTCCAAACGGACACACCGCCTGCAAATCCTCCGCTCTCGCAGCTTGCGGGTGCGGAAAATCAACAAACGTAAAGCTATTAGCAAGTGGCGCTAAAATCTTTAAAGTCTCTTCATAATCCTTCGTCTTCAGCATCCCCACTACCCAGTCCACCTTCTCACCAGGTAACTCTTCCTCTATCGTTCGAACTAGCATACGAGCAGCTGCCGGGTTATGTGCGCCATCTATGAACACGCCTTCCCTAATTTCTTGGAAACGAAACGGCAACTGTACATTCTGAATGGCTGTGGCTACATTTTCCTGTTCTAAGGAAACTCCTGCTTGCAGTAAAGCTTCCAATGCCACTGCATGATTAAACGCCTGATGCGGCCCTTTCATTCTTCTAATCGGAAGATCAAAATTCTGCATACCTTTAAAAGTTTCAATTTCTTCGTTGGCCATTCTAAAATCTCGTCCATAGACAACTAACGGACTTCCTTTTTGATTGGCTTCAAATTCGACTATTTCTTTCGCGTCTTTCGGCAACTTGCCAATTACTACCGGCACACCCGGCTTAATGATACCCGCCTTATGCGAAGCGATTTCTGCTACTGTATTACCGAGAAACCCTGTATGGTCAAGCGCAATTGAAGTAATAACAGAGACTAATGGAGTTGCAACGTTCGTACTATCTAGCCTTCCACCCATTCCCGTCTCGAGCAATACATAGTCTGGTGCAGCATTTCGAAAAGCCAGAAACGCCGCCACTGTCAATAATTCAAAGTCCGTTAATGTCCCACTTAGACCGGCACTGTTCATTTCCTCAAACACAACGGACAGTTCCTCAGATGAAATCTGCACGCCATTCAACCGAATCTGATCATGCAAATCGACAATAGCAGGTGAAGAAAACACACCGGTCGTGAATCCATGCTCTTTCAACACGGCTTCCATCAACGCGATCGTCGAGCCTTTACCGTTCGTGCCTGCGACATGAATAATCTTCAAATCTTTTTCAGGATGACCAACTTTCGCAAGTGCCTCTTCCACCGCCTCAAGTCCCGGTTTAATCGCGTCATCGCTCTTTAATTCAAATTGTTTTTTATATTCATCAAGTTTTGGAATCAAAGGAATTCCTCCTGTGCTAATATTAATATATAACTTTATTATAGCAAAGGTGGCGTAGGGATTGAAAAGTTGTTGGGTGATCTATAACGGCAGTTTGACGAGCGATAAATTTGCCGATCAAGCGCATTTGATACAAGAAGCGGCAGAACGCGCAGGGGTGCAGGCTACGATACTGAAAAACTATGAACTTCCAATGAATTTGCAAAAACCGATTCAAAATCCTCCTGACTTCGTCGTGTTTCTCGATAAAGATACGCTGCTCGCAAGTTACCTGAAGCAAGCGGGCATCCCAATATTTAACGATCCAGATGTGATCGAGACATGCGACAATAAAGCAAAGCAGTATTTAGAACTCGCAAACACGGGGATTCCAATGCCAAAGACCATCATCGCACCGAAAGTGTATGCGAACTTCACCATCCGTGACAGCGGCTATTATGAGCGAGTGCTTGACGAACTCGGCTTGCCGATGATCATCAAGGAAGGTCATGGTTCATTCGGCATGAAGGTTTATTTGATCGAGTCAGAAGAAAGTTTTTATGAAAAAGTCGATGATTTGCGCGGAGTGGATTACGTATTCCAAGAGTTCATTGAAACGAGCAGAGGACGAGATTTGCGTGTTAATATCGTGGGAGATACGATCGTCGCTGCGATGTATCGGTATTCAGAGACCGATTTCCGTGCGAATATCACGAATGGCGGGATAGCCGAAGTCGTGGATCTGACAGCCGAGCAGGAATCGCTGGCCTTACGCGCAGCAAAAGCTGTCGGTGCAGAGTTTGCGGGCGTCGATTTACTGTATGGGGCAAATGATGAACCGCTCGTCTGTGAAGTGAATGCCGCAGCGCACATCCGTAATATCTATACGGTTACAGGCATCAATGTGGCAGATGCGATGATTGAATACATATTGGAGGAAATTCAATGAAAGGCGCAGTCTATTACAGCGTGGCTGAGGCTGAGCGAAATCATGCGTTTATTAAGGACTTACAAAAAGAAGCGGAAAATCTTGGAATCTATCTTGAATTGCTGACAAAATATCCAGCCGAACCGCTTGATTTCATTTTATTCCGAGACCGCAATCCACTAGTGGCAAGCGAATTGGAACAGGCCGGCTATCGCCTATTCAACAGATCCACTGTACAAGAAATTGCAAATGATAAATTAAGAACATTCGAATTGGCTACCGTTCTCGGTATACCCGTAGTGCCGACTTTTCGGGCAGATCAACAACTTCCAAAAGTGCCGCTAGTACTTAAAACACGAGGGGGGCATGGTGGCAGCGAGGTATTCCTCTGCCATTCCCAAAAAGAAATAGCGGAGTTGTTTAGCCGCTTTGATCAGCAAAAACTAATCGCCCAGCCCTTTATCGATTCCGATGCACAAGACATCCGTGTGTTTATGCTTGGTGAAGAAGTGCTTGGAGCTGTAAAACGAACAGGTCCAGTAGATTCATTCAAATCCAATTTTACGCTCGGTGGGACAGTGGTAAAGTATTCGCTCGACACAGCACAGAAGAAACAAGTTCAGACCATTTCACGTGCTATTCGCAGCGATTATATAGGAATCGATTTCCTGCTGCCTACTGAAGGCGGCTGGTTGCTCAATGAAATTGAAGATCCTGTTGGGGCACGTTCTCTGTATGCGACACATGATTTTTCAGTTGCAGAAAAGCTGTTGCATTACATAAAAGAGCGATTAGAAGTGTAAATGCTTTATGAGCGCCAGCCAGGTGGTTATGAGCGCGGTGACAGAGTTTATGATCGCAAACCGGGTGGCTATGAGCGCGACGACACGTTTTATGATCGCAAACAAGCGGCCTATGAGCGCAAAGACGTGCTCTATGAGCGTCCGCACATTATCCATGAAAAAAAGGCTGTCCTGAAAGTCATATTCAATGACCAACAGGACAGCCTAAGTTTTATTCTAAATTAAATCTCTTTCAACTCCGCAATACGTCGTTCAACCGCCGCGCGTTTCTCCAAGTAGTCCTGTTCTTTCGCACGTTCTTCTTCAACAACTGCTGCAGGAGCTTTCGCTGTAAAGCGTTCATTGGACAATTTCCCTTGAACCCGCTTCACTTCACCTTCCCATTTGCCGAGTTCTTTTGTCAAACGAGCCAATTCTTCGTCGATATCGATCAAACCTTCAAGCGGCAAGTAAAGCTCGGCGCCTGTGACGACAGCCGACATCGTTTTGCCTGGTGCATTTACTTCCACACCGATCGTCAAGGTTTCCGGATTACAGAAGCGCTCGATATACGCACGATTGTCTTCCAACACTGCGACCGTCGCTTCGTCTTTTGCAGAAATATACAAATCGACTTTACGGCTCATCGGTGTATTTACTTCCGCGCGGATATTGCGCACTGCATGGATGATGTCCATCAATAATTTCATATGTGTTGCACGAGATACATCAGTCAATGCCGAATTCACTTCCGGCCATTTTGCTACCGTGATCGACTCCCCTTCATGCGGAAGGTTTTGCCAGATTTCCTCTGTGATAAATGGCATCAATGGGTGCAATAACCGCATTGTATTATCGAGTACATATGCGAGAACCGAACGCGTTGTTTTCTTCGCTGCTTCGTCTTCACCATACAATGGAAGCTTCGCCATTTCGATATACCAGTCACAGAAATCATCCCAAATGAAGTTGTACAACGCACGGCCCATCTCACCGAACTCATAACGATCTGCAAGGCCTGTCACTTGTTCGATCGTTTCATTCAGACGAGTTAAGATCCACGCATCTGCGACAGATTTTTCCCCTGTCAGGTCGATTTCTTCGTATTTCATTCCATCCATATTCATCAATGCGAATCGAGATGCGTTCCAAATCTTATTGGCAAAATTCCAGATTGCTTCGACTTTTTCAGTGGAGTAACGTAAATCCTGTCCTGGTGAAGAACCCGTCGCCAAGAAATAGCGCAATGCATCTGCACCGTATTGATCGATAACGTCCATTGGATCGACGCCGTTACCAAGGGATTTAGACATTTTCCGTCCATCTTCCGCACGTACGAGTCCATGGATCAAAACATCCTTGAATGGACGTTCTCCCGTGAATTCTAGAGCTTGGAAAATCATGCGAGACACCCAAAAGAAGATAATATCATATCCTGTAACAAGGGCAGCGTTCGGGTAATATTTCTTGAACTCTTCGCTGTCGACGTCCGGCCACCCCATTGTCGAGAACGGCCATAGAGCGGAGGAGAACCAAGTATCGAGCACATCGTTGTCCTGTGTCCAATTGTCCGCATCAGCCGGCGCTTCCTGACCAACGTATACTTCACCTGTCGTCTTATGATACCAAGCCGGAATTCGATGTCCCCACCAAAGCTGACGTGAAATACACCAGTCGTGGATGTTTTCCATCCAGTTCAAATAGGTCTTTTCAAAACGTTCCGGAACAAATTGAACTTTTTCTTCTTCATTTTTCTGTAATTTGACCGCTTCTTCTGCTAGCGGCTGCATCTTGACGAACCATTGTGTCGATAAATACGGCTCTACGACCGCTCCACTTCGCTCAGAATGTCCAACCGAATGCATATGATCTTCTATTTTGAATAAAACTTCCATCTCCTGCAAATCCTTGACGATTTGCTTGCGGCACTCAAAGCGATCCATGCCTTCATACTTGCCCGCCAGTTTATTCATCGTACCGTCTTCGTTCATCACAAGCACTCTTGGCAAGTTATGACGATTCCCCACTTCGAAGTCGTTCGGATCATGGGCCGGTGTAATTTTCACCGCACCGCTTCCAAAGTCCATTTCGACATAGTCGTCCGCTACGATCGGAATTTCACGGTCAACAATTGGCAACTTGACCATTTTCCCGATCAAATGCTGATAACGCTCATCATCTGGATGGACCGCAACCGCCGTATCTCCAAGCATCGTTTCAGGACGCGTTGTTGCGATTTCGATATGTCCTGTGCCATCCGTCAATGGGTAACGCATATGATAGAATGCGCCCTGAACGTCTTTATGGATAACTTCAATATCAGATAACGCAGTTTTAGTGGCAGGATCCCAGTTGATAATATACTCCCCGCGATAAATCAATCCTTTTTTATACAGCTTGACGAACACTTCACGAACAGCTTTAGAAAGCCCTTCATCTAATGTGAATCGCTCACGTGAATAATCCAGTGCCAGTCCAAGCTTTGCCCATTGTGCACGGATGTGGTCGGCGTATTCTTCCTTCCACTTCCATGTTTCCTGTACGAACTTTTCACGCCCTAGATCATAGCGCGATACACCTTCTGAACGAAGCTTTTCTTCCACTTTCGCTTGCGTCGCGATGCCTGCGTGGTCCATTCCAGGCAACCATAACGCATCATAGCCTTGCATACGCTTCATCCGGATGAGCATATCCTGTAACGTCGTATCCCAAGCGTGACCCAAATGAAGTCTGCCTGTTACATTCGGCGGCGGTATGACAATCGTGTACGGTTCTTTCTTGCTTGTCACATCGGCTTCAAAGTAGTTTCCTTTCAGCCACCAGTCGTAGCGTCCGTCTTCCACTGCTTGTGGATCGTATTTTGTCGGCATCGTTAGTTCATCTGTCATTTCAGTTCCTCCTTAAGGTAAAAAAAGGGATACAAAAAGCCCCGTCCATCCCGGTTAAAGGACGAAGGAGCTCGTGGTACCACCTTTATTTATGAACGCTAAAAAGCATGCATCTTAATGAATCAGTAACGGCTTTCACCGGTTCCTGCTACTCGTTTTTCACAGAAACTGCTCATAGGGGACTTTCCATCTGTAGTTTACAGGTACGTTCCACCTATCGTACCCTCTCTAGAGAAAACTTTGCACATGTACTTTCCTATTCTTCGCATCTTTATCCTTATCACCCATTATTATATGGGAAGGATGCCATAACCGTCAAGTTTTACTTTAGACAAACAAGAAAGGAGGGTGTGCATTGCGAAAAGGATATAATCCATATTTGCTGCCACCTTGGCTTCGGAAGACAAGGTTTTATTGCAAAGGATTCATATTTCCGCTCACTGTGTTTCAATTGATCCGTTTGCTGATCGTGCCAACGACCGGAGATTTTTTACTATTCTGTCTCCTCGCTGGCCTGTCGTTCTGCTTCTACAAAAATATTATTTGAATGGAAGATCTTTCTCGTCACATCGTCATCCAACTCGGCGATGTATAAGAGAAAGTCTTCCATTTCTTTTTCGACGTTTTCAACTGCTTTGTCCGCGTTGGCTAAAAACTCTAAATGGGAAGTTGATTCAATTGCTGTTTGTACAGGCTTCTTCGATTCAACCGCTACCTCTTCTACAATCTCCTCTGGTGCCTCAGCTATTTCCTGTAAATTTACAGACCATTCCAAACGCAGACCTCCGTCTTCAAGCTGCGCAGCCCGCACTCCTTCCACATTCAATTCAAGAGGGCCCGCAATATCGCCGGGTAAGTCCACATTTAACGGCACTGCATATTCAAAGTAACCTGCACCGTTCTCCACTTCTACATCATCAATTACCAATCGATCCTCAGCAGACAATTCCACAAGCTTGTCTTGGTCAAATGTAACATTCGCTGCAATATGATAGATCCCTTGCAATCGGATCGCTTCCTCCGTACGGTCTTCCGTATAGCCAGGTGTTACCTTCACTTCAACTGCTTCCGAAAAAGCACCATATTCAGTAGGAAAATAAAACGTTTCATTCAACGTCCATTGATGATTAGTCAATCCGCTTCACTCCTTTTCTTAACTCAGGCTACTATATGAAGCAAACGAAAAGAATAGAAGTACTACCAACGAAAAAAGTAGTATAAATCATTGAGAACGCACCAAACATAGTGAGAACCGAACCAATTCACCACCGTATAGCACCAAAGCCGCAGACAACTGAACCAAAGCCCAATCAATCCGAGCGAAAATCCTAACACACTTCACCAATCCCACTTCGCCTCACAGAAAAAACGCTGAGCGGATGATCTATGCTAAAACAGATCATCTCTCAGCGCTATCTTTTATCGTTTCAACTTAGCAAACACGGTGTGGAATGCCTCCACTGTCTTCGCAATATGCTCTTCTGTATGAGCAGCAGATAAGAACATTCCTTCAAACTGGGACGGCGGCAAGAAAATGCCTTCTTCTGCCATCAGTCGATAATATTCAGCAAACAACTGCAAATCAGAAGTTTTAGCCTGATCATAATTATAGACACGTTCATTAGTAAAGAAGAATCCGATCATCGAACCCGCACGATTCACCGTATGCGGTATTCCATTTTCCGACGCAGCTTTACGGAAACCTTCTTCCAATTGATCCCCTAACTGAATAAAACGGTCATAAGATTGAGGTGTCAATTTCTTTAATGTTTCTGAACCCGCTGTCATCGCAAGTGGATTTCCAGACAATGTACCAGCCTGATAAACCGTTCCTGCCGGCGCAATATGTTCCATGATTTCACGTTTACCACCGTATGCTCCGACCGGTAACCCACCGCCGATTACTTTGCCCAGGCAAGTCAGATCAGGAGTAATACCGAAATAACCTTGCGCACAATTATAACCGACACGGAAACCTGTCATAACTTCATCAAAAATTAACAATGTGCCATTGGCATCCGTCAACTCACGTAATCCTTCAAGGAAACCAGGCTCAGGTGGGACAACTCCCATATTCCCCGCAACCGGCTCTACGATGACTCCTGCCAAATCATCGCCATATTGTTCGAAAGCCGCTTTAACACTTTCCAAGTCATTGTAAGCAACTGTAATCGTATTTTTAGCAATCGATTCTGGTACTCCCGGGCTGTCTGGCAAGCCTAATGTCGCAACGCCTGATCCTGCTTTAATCAGCAAAGAGTCGCCGTGGCCATGATAGCAGCCTTCAAACTTCAAGATTTTATTGCGGCCTGTATAACCACGTGCCAGCCGCAATGCACTCATCGTCGCTTCTGTGCCTGAAGACACCATGCGCACCATTTCAATAGACGGCACTCGGTCGATAATGAGTTCAGCCACTTCATTTTCAATTAAAGAAGGAGCACCGAAGCTCGTCCCTGTCTCGGCTACTCTCTGAATCGCCGCGACCACATCCGGGTCTGTATGCCCTAAAATCAAGGGTCCCCATGATAGGACATAATCGATGTATTCATTGCCATCAATGTCTTTAATGATCGCGCCTTTTCCGCTTTCCATGAAAATCGGATCCATATTGACAGACTTAAATGCACGGACAGGAGAGTTCACTCCCCCTGGCAATAAATCTACAGCTTTTTTGAATGCTTGTTCAGACTTTGTATATGATCTACCCAATTATTTCTCCTCCAGCCAGCGAGCAGCGTCTTTTGCATGATACGTCATAATAATGTCTGCGCCTGCACGCTTCATACTTGTCAACGTTTCTAATACGATTTTTTTCTCATCTACCCAGCCGTTCTGAGCAGCTGCCTTCACCATTGCGTACTCACCACTGACGTTATACGCGACGACAGGCAATAACACATGGTTTTTCACATCTCGAATAATGTCTAAATAAGATAATGCCGGTTTGACAATCAAGAAGTCTGCTCCTTCAAGAATATCCGATTCCGCTTCACGCATTGCTTCCATACGGTTCGCCGGATCCATCTGATAGGTCTTACGGTCACCGAATTGCGGAGTTGATTGGGCCGCCTCACGAAACGGGCCATAATATGCGGAAGCATATTTCACTGCATACGACATAATCGGGATTTGCTTAAATCCAGCTTCATCCAGCGCTTGACGAATCACCGCAACGAAACCGTCCATCATATTCGAAGGTGCAATAATGTCTGCCCCCGCTTTCGCTTGGCTCACAGCTGTTTTCGCAAGCAATTCCAAGCTTGCGTCATTATCAACATCTGTTCCGTGAATCACACCACAATGACCGTGATCGGTATACTCACATAAACACGTATCTGCAAGCACAACCAATTCCGGGTGACGTTCCTTCACTGCACGTGTTGCACGCTGAATGATGCCTTCATCGTCATATGCTTCCGAACCGACTGCATCCTTGCTGGAAGGAATTCCGAATAAAATGATCGATGAAATACCGAGTTCCACTACTTCATCTGTTTCTTTCAGCAATAAATCAATCGAAAACTGATCGACCCCAGGCATCGAGGCAATCGGATTGCGAACATTCTCACCTTCCGTTACAAATAGTGGATAAATGAAGTCCGCTGCTTTGATCGATGTCTCTCTAACCATTGCACGCACTGTCGGATGCGTGCGAAGTCGGCGATGACGCTTAAATTCTATTGGATTCATTTAAAATCTCCCTTTCGTTTAGCTAATGCATGAACTAACTCGGTTAACGTATACGTTTCGGGTTTGACATGAACACGTGCCCCTGCTTTCAGTAACGCACGTTCTGTAACATGCCCAATCGCACAAACTGTAAAACCGTTCCACGTTGTCTTCGGGACTACGCGTGAAGCAAAAACTTCTACCGCTGACGGACTAGCGAACAGTACAGAAACCTGATTTTTCTGCATAATCTGTTTACATAATTTATCTATGGAACTCGTAGCGCTTTTCGTTTCGTAAACTGTCCATTCTGTAACATGAAACGGCAATTCTTCACGAATTAAGTTGCCTGCGAGCGAACCTTTTAAGAATACAACACGTAATTGCTCGGACTCTTTTGGCTTAAATTGCTGAACGAAGACATCCGCACTGAAAACAGTTGGAATGAACGAAACCGTAAAACCAAGCTGGTCAAGTGCAGCTGCCGTTCGTGTTCCTACCGCGGCTACCTTTCCTGCATACGAATCTGCAGTCAAACGATGGCGTTCCATCTTCGAACGAAATGCTCCGACTGCGGATTGACTCGTGAAAATGAGCCAATCCGCTTGCAACGCTTCTTCTAACTTTTGCAGATCTTTTTTGTCCTTCATTTCTTCCACTTCAATAAGTGGAATTGAAATAGGTGTGCCGCCGTACTCTTTAACGAGTTCTGCTGCCTCTTTTGCTTTAGGGGTACCTGTGAAAATGACTGTTTCCCCTGTTAATGGTAACGCATTACGCATCCATGTCCGCCTTCACTTTCTCAATTACTTCGGCGGCACCTTGCTCGCGAAGAATTTTACTCACTTCTTTACCAACAGAGACAGGATCAGTTCCTTTCACCGTTTCACGGAAGACTTCAATCGCGTCAGGTGACGCAATAAAACCAGTCAGTTCCACTTCATTTCCATCATACTTCGCAAATCCAGCGATCGGAACTTGACAAGAGCCATCCATTTCGTTGAGGAATGTCCGTTCAGCTTGCAGTTCGATCCATGTTTTTTGGTCCGTCAGTTTTGCTAATTCATCCAAAAGTTCCGTATCGTCTTGTCGGCATTCAATAGCCAGTGCGCCTTGGCCAACCGCAGGGATGCAGTCGTCAAGTGCCAAGTATTCCGTGACAGTGCTATCATCCCAGCCCATACGCTTCATACCCGCTGCTGCAAGTATAATTGCGTCATATTCACCGTCTCGCAACTTGCGTATACGCGTATCGATATTGCCTCGAATCCACTTAATCTCAAGGTCAGGACGCAACATCAATAGTTGAGAACTGCGGCGTAAACTGGATGTCCCGACAATCGCGCCGATCGGCAAGTCCATGAAACGGACGTGGTCATTGGCAATATACGCATCACGCGGATCGACACGTTCAGGAATACAACCTACCGTTAAACCATTTGGAATGACAGCAGGCATATCTTTCATGCTATGTACCGCAAAGTCGATTTCCTTATCAAATAGCGCCTGTTGGATTTCTTTCACGAACAGACCTTTACCGCCGACTTTCGACAGCATGACATCTAGAATCTGATCGCCTTTTGTTACGATTTCCTTGATTTCGAATTCAAATGGTGCACCTGCTTGTTTCATTTGCTCAATGAACCATTTTGTTTGTGTTAATGCCAAATTACTTCTACGAGAACCTACAATGATTTTTCTCACAATACTCTTCCTTCCTTATATCCATAAATGAAACTCAGACAATGTACTGCCCAAAAAGAAATTTACAACCGTTAAGAGAAATGCAAAAACTGTCATCCAGGCAAATTCCATCGATTGAAGCTTACCTTTGTGTTGGAAATACATTACCCCTGTATAGATCAAGAGCACTGCAAACGAGCCCATGATCTTCACATCCCAAATCGACCAATCTACAAGCGCCACATATGCCCATTGCACTCCAAAGATTAGACTGACGAACAAAATCGGAATCCCTGTGTAAATCGACATCTTCATCCCCATCATCGTTTGATGCAGATTCGGAAGATTGGAAAATTGCTTCGACCACTTTTTCTTCTTCAATACTTTATAGACAATCAAATACAATACCGCAAAAACAAAAGCTAATGCAAACACGGCATACGAGAGGATCGCAGTCGTAATATGAATGAATAATACTTCCGAAATGAGCGAATCACCGACTGTAGACGCCGTATATTTCAAGTTGGAAAACACGTGAATCATTAAGAAAATAAATCCGATGATGTTTGTAAAAAAGACCATAAAATTCACTTTGTAAATCAATTGAAATACTATCGACAGGGTTACCAATAACCAGACGTAAAAATAAATTCCTTCGACAAGTGAGAGTACCGGAAACCGTTTCATCTCGATAATATACAGCAGCAGAATTGCGGTTTGTGTCACCCACACCGTAACAATCAGCCAGAAGGCAATTTGTTGCAATGTTTTTTGCTTTTTAAAGTAGTCAATTAAATAAAAGACAAGACCAAGGGCATATAGGACGATCATGAATTCCTGAAGTCTTGCCATAGTCAAATCCACCATATGCTATTCTCTGCCTTTCAAGCGAAGACCTCTCTTTGTATTCAGAAGTATTCTACCTTCATTCTCTCAAATGAGAGGGCATTTCTGCAAATGATTGCATCTGCATTACCTTCCTCGCACCGTTGATTTCCGTTGCGGACGGACGCTTTCCGGAGAGCGTGTCTTGAGCCGCTTCCCTCGCTTCACTCGGTCTAGAGTCTCAAGACACACGCCCGATCCTCCCGGAGTCGATTTTGCCGCGGGCTCACACGATGTTAGTCATGCAGCCGTTGCCGCAGGACGCGGCGAACTTAGGCTGCCCTCCACTCCTATCAACTATTAAATGAAAAAGCATTATACTCACTAACCCGCATAAAAAAAGTGGCCTGTATCGTTCTTGTGAAAGAGCTAGATACAGAACCACCAGTGTATTAGTACAAATAATTTAATTTGGTTGAGTCGATTGTGTTACTTTTCTCGTTTGCACGTTTTTGCAGGCGTTCTTTCGCTTGAATAGCCTGTTGTTCTTTTTCTGCCACGACATCATCTGAAATTCCGAAGATCTGCTCAAATAAAGCCAGTTTCTCTTCAGCTTTTTTATCTATAGAAAGTTCCTTTGCCTGTAAGATCGGTTCTTTCAGAAGTTGGTTGATGATGGATTTTGTATGCTTGTTCAGCACTTTCTTTTCACGTTCTGTTAAATCAGGCATTTTATTTTCAATACTTTGCATCGTTTCACTTTGGATGCGGCTTGCTTTTTTACGCAATGCTGAAATCATTGGAACTACGCCGAGAGTCAAAAGCCATTCTTTAAATAAGACGACTTCTCTTTCGATCATAATGCCAATTTCATCTGCAGCACGCTTACGTTCTGCGAGATTTGCTTCCACGATTCCTTGCAGGTCGTCAATATCATATAAGAACATATTCGCTAAATCGCCTATTTTCGGATCCAAGTCACGTGGAACTGCGATATCCACCAAGAATAACGGTTTTCCCTTACGTAATTTCTCAACGAACTCCATCAACTCATAATCAATTACATAATCGGTCGAGCCTGTGGAGCTGATCAGAATATCGGCTTCCAATAATAAACATTGTAACTCCTGCATGGACTTCGCTTCTCCATCGAACTTGGCAGCTAATAATTCTGCTTTTGAGAATGTACGGTTGATCACTGTGATCTTCCCGACACCGCTGCCCTGCAAGTTCTTGACAGCCAATTCGCCCATCTTACCTGCACCCAGAATTGCAATATGTTTATTTTTCAGTGAACCAAAAATTTTCTTTCCTAGTTCCACGGCAGCGTAAGAGACCGAAACAGCATTTTCGCCGATTGCTGTTTCAGAATGGGCTTTTTTCGCAGTTGTTAGAGCTTGTTTGAATAATTCATTAAAGATCGTTCCGGTAGTACCGATTTCCTGTGCAGAAAGAAAACTGCTTCGAACTTGCCCTAAAATTTGTGTTTCGCCGAGTACCATGGAGTCAATACCTGCTGCAACACGCAATAAATGTTCTACCGCGCCATCTTCTTCAAAGATGATTAAGTGGCTTGAGAATTCCTCAATCGGAATTGAAAACCAATCAGCGAGGAACCGTTTTATATAATATCGTCCAGTATGAAGCTGATCTACAACCGCATAGATTTCTGTACGGTTACAAGTGGAAATAATGATGTTTTCCAAGATGCTTTTTTGCTGTTGCAATGTTTGCATCGCTTGCGGCAGTTCAGCTTCAACGAATGATAATTTTTCCCTAATTTCGACAGGGGCAGTTCGGTGATTAACACCGACGACAACTGTATGCATTAGGTGCTCACACCTTTCGAGATCTTTTCGTAACTACATTATAACATACATAGTGTTCTGGTCGGAATGCGATTTGTGAACAACATTTGACGTCGTTTTTTAGCAGTGTTCAGTTAAAATCGCTTATTTTCACATCCGACTTTCAATTTCGCGCCACGCTTCTTCAATTCCCATTCCCTTTTCGGATGAAAACAATAATAGTGGATGATGCTTCTCCATATTCAACGTTGTACGTACGACCTTTTTATGCTTTTCCCACTTACCTTTTGGAATTTTATCTGCCTTCGTCGCCACTACGATGGTCGGTACATTATAATGTGCCAAAAAGTCATACATCATGCAGTCGTCTTCAGTGGGCGGGTGACGCAAATCGACGATGAGCAAAACCGCACGCAATTCTTCACGCGCTGTAATATAGCGCTCAATCATCTTCCCCCATGCTTCTCGTTCCGTTTTAGAAACTTTTGCGTAACCGTAACCAGGAACATCGACGAAAAATAATTGCTCTTCGATTTTATAAAAATTCAGAGTTTGGGTCTTCCCTGGCTTTGATGAAGTCCGGGCTAAGCTTTTACGTCCGATCATCTTATTGATAAACGAAGATTTACCTACATTTGACCGGCCTGCTAAAGCAAATTCCGGATAGCCTTCCGTAGGGTATTGTTCAGGTTTCACCGCACTCATGATCATTTCGACATTATGGACTTTCATTTCTTTTCCTCCAAAGCGATATCGAGTACTTCCTGAGCATCCGACACGAGTTTAAATGTTAATTCTTCACGTACACTTTCTGGTATATCATCAAGATCGCGTTCATTGTCTTTCGGTATAATAATTGTTCGCAAACCAGCGCGATGGGCACTTAACGATTTTTCCTTCAGCCCACCGATAGGCAGTACACGTCCGCGCAAAGTCACTTCTCCCGTCATGCCGACTTCACGGCGAACAGGATGTTCTGTCAAAGCGGAGACTAAAGCTGTCACAATCGTAATTCCAGCCGAAGGGCCGTCTTTCGGCGTAGCACCTTCAGGGACGTGAATATGAATATCCCATTTTTCATGGAACTCGGGATCAATCGCGAAATCGACTGCTTTTGAACGGACATAGGACAACGCTGTTTGAGCAGACTCTTTCATGACATCGCCAAGCTTCCCAGTTAACAATAGCTTACCTTTTCCGGGTGATAATGAAACTTCAATTTGAAGAGTATCGCCCCCGACAGTAGTATAAGCAAGGCCCGTAGCCATACCAACCTGATTGACTGTTTCCGCCTGTCCAAACCGAAATAGTTTTTTCCCTAGTAAGACTTGTAATGTTTTCGGGCTGATCGTCAAGCTTTTCTTGTCACCTGCAAGTATTTGACGAGCGGCTTTACGGCAGATGCTCGCGATTTTCCGCTCCAATGAACGAACGCCGGCTTCTCGTGTATAATAGCGCACAAGCTCTAAAATCGCCTGACTTTGGAAACGGACCTGAGATTTCGTCAGTCCATGTTCTTTCAATTGTTTTGGAATCAAATAATTTACAGCAATTGATTGTTTTTCTTGTTCTGTATAACCAGGAATCGAAATGACTTCCATGCGGTCGCGTAAAGGTCCTGGAATCGCACCTAAATCATTTGACGTCGCAATGAATAAGACATTCGATAAATCATATGGTTCTTCGATATAATGATCGCTGAACGTACTATTTTGTTCTGGATCGAGTACTTCAAGCATTGCGGATGAAGGATCTCCACGAAAATCATTCGACATTTTATCGATCTCATCCAATAAAAAGACAGGGTTGATCGTTTCTGCTTTCTTCATACCTTGAATGATTCTGCCTGGCATCGCACCGACATACGTTCTGCGGTGACCCCGAATTTCAGACTCGTCCCTGACACCGCCGAGCGATAAACGTACAAATTTTCGGCCAAGGGACTCTGCAATCGAACGAGCCAATGACGTTTTCCCTACACCGGGAGGACCGTCGAGACAAAGAATCGGTCCGCGCAGCGAATTGGTCATTTGTCGCACTGCTAAATATTCCAATATACGTTCTTTGACATTTTCTAAACCTTCATGGTCTCTATTCAATATAGCTTCTGATTTAGCCAAATCAAGCTGGTCCACCGTTGCATGAGACCATGGCAGAGCGATCAGCCAATCGAGGTAATTGCGAATAATGCCACTTTCCGCGGAAACCGAAGGAATCTTTTCATACCGATCCAGTTCTCGTTCTGCCGCTTCTAGGACTCCTTCCGGCATATCGGCCTCTTTAATCTTCTGCCTGAGCTCCGCGATTTCGATGCCTTTGCCGTCTTTATCCCCAAGTTCTGTTTGAATTGCTCTAAGCTGTTCACGCAAATAGAACTCTTTTTGTGTCCGCTCCATCGCTTCTTTTACTCGCTCGTTTATTTTGCGTTCCAGCTCCATGATTTCCTGTTCGTTGTACATCCTGCTAATTAGCCATTCCAAACGATCTTGGACATCTGTCATTTCAAGTACTTCTTGCTTGGCAGACAACTTCAAAGGAAGGTTCGAGGCGATCATATCTGCTAATCTTCCTGCTTCTTGAATCCCTTCCACTGTTTCCACTGTCTCATCTGAAATCCGATTGCTATTTTTAGCATAACGCTTGAACTGTGCAATCAAAGTCCGCATAAGGGCTTCGGTTTCAGCGTCTTTCTCTTGCTCTTCTTCATAGCCTTGAACATTTACGACGGGATAAAGATCGGCTTCTTGATAAGCAGACCAGTGTGCGCGCTGCACCCCTTCGATTAACACCCGATATGTACCGTTCGGTAATTGAGTCATTGATTTGATGGTCGCAAGCGTACCTAATCTGTGTAAGTCTTCTTTTTCAGGGTTTTCCAGTCCTAAGTCCATCTGTGTTGCAAGAAAAACTTGATGATCATTAGCTAAAGCGTGTTCGATCGCAAAAACCGAACGCTCTCTGCCTACATCGATATGTAAAAGCATCGTTGGATAAACTATCACTCCGCGAAGTGGCAATAAAGGGATGTTCTTCTTTTGATTACTCGGCATTACAAGCCACCTCCATTAAGTTATGTATATGTAAGAAAGATAAACTGCAAAATCATATGTAAGAAAAAGCCGACTACCTAGCGTGAAAACGCATAGGTTGAGCCGGCTTTTTGCCAATATCGGCGTTATGCCGTATTTTTTTCTTGATCGATGTCAAATACGGTTCCATCAGCTTTATATAAAATTGGAGAAGCTTTTCCTAGGACGGAATCCTTTGTAATGAGACATTCCTTCACTTCATCAAGTGAAGGCAACTCATACATGACATCAAGCATAATATTCTCGATAATCGAACGCAATCCACGAGCACCTGTTTTACGTGCAATGGCTTCTTTAGCGATCTCACGTAAAGCTTCTTCTTCGAAACGAAGCTCTACTTCATCAAGTTCTACCATCTTTTGGTATTGTTTGACGATTGCATTTTTTGGAACAGTGAGGATTTGATAGAGCGTGTCTACATCCAGTGCGTCCAATGTAGCGATAACAGGCAAACGACCGATGAATTCCGGAATTAAGCCGTATTGCTGCAAGTCTTCTGGAATCAATCTAGACAACAAGCTCTCATCTTCACTAATTTCTTTGTTCGGGTTGGAACCAAAGCCAATGACTTTACGTCCAATTCTACGCTTGACGATATCTTCAATGCCGTCAAACGCACCGCCGACTACGAACAGAATATTCGTCGTATCGATTTGTAGGAACTCTTGGTGTGGATGCTTACGTCCGCCTTGTGGTGGCACGCTCGCGACAGTTCCTTCCAAGATTTTCAGCAATGCTTGTTGAACACCTTCACCCGATACATCACGTGTGATGGAAGCATTCTCAGACTTACGAGCTACTTTATCGATTTCATCGATATAAATAATTCCTTTTTCAGCTTTTTCAATATCGAAGTCCGCCGCTTGAATCAATTTCAAAAGGATATTCTCTACGTCTTCACCAACATAACCTGCTTCTGTCAGAGAAGTCGCATCCGCAATCGCGAATGGAACGTCCAAGATTCGAGCCAATGTTTGAGCAAGTAACGTTTTACCGCTACCCGTTGGTCCGATTAATACAATATTCGATTTTGCCAGTTCGACATCATCGATTTTACTTCCTGAATTTACACGTTTGTAGTGATTGTATACAGCTACAGCGAGTGATTTCTTTGCGCGATCTTGCCCGATGATATATTCATCGAGAATGCTTTGGATCTCTCTTGGTTTTGGAACGTCTTTCAGTTCGAAGTCTTCTTCAAGACCAACTTCCTCTTCCACGATTTCCGCACAAAGTTCAACGCATTCATCACAAATATAAACACCTTGACCTGCCACTAATTTACGGACTTGATCTTGTGATTTACCGCAAAAAGAACAGCTTAGGTTATCGTTTTCATCATTAAATTTGAACATTATGCTCACCCCTATTCAAGTGAATATACTACAAGATTACCATGACTTAATCAACTATTTAGAACTCCAAGACAAATATGTATTCGGTTTCCTTGATAGCTTATGGATATTTGTGAAGACTATGCATACCTACCTTTATTTACGAAAAACAAGGCACGGTAAACCGTACCTTGTTTTAGTTTTATGGCTGGATTAGTCAACGATTTTTGCGTTGTCTACAAGCAATTGAACTGTTTTGTTGAAACGAAGGTCATTTTCAAGTACAGAAGTGCCACCAAGAGTTGCCTTGATTTGTTCTACTTCCATGCCGAATTGCTCTGACATTTTATCAAGTTCTGCATTGACTTCTTCTTCTGTTACTTCCACTTTTTCTGCTTCACCAATTGCTTCAAGTGTCAATGAAACGCGAACGCGGCTTAATGCGTCGTCTTTCATTTGGTCGCGAAGAGTTTGCTCGTCTTGACCAGAGAATTGGAAGTAAAGCTCAAGATTCATGCCTTGCATTTGTAAACGTTGTTCGAAATCTTGCATCATACGATCTGTTTCAGAATCGATCATTGCTTGTGGAATTTCCATTTCTGCATTGCTTGCTGCCTGCTCAACTAGATCGTCGCGAAGCGCAGTTTCAGAATCGTTCTTTTTCACTTCTTCTGCTTCTTCTTTAAGCTTCGTGCGCAGTTCTTCTACTGAAGAAACGCTCTCGTCGATTTCTTTTGCTAGTTCATCGTCAAGCTCAGGAACTTCTTTCGCTTTGATTTCATGAACTTTCACTTTGAATGTAGCAGGTTGTCCAGCTAATTCAGCTGCATGGTACTCTTCAGGGAAAGTGATTTCGATATCTTTTTCTTCTCCTGCTTTCAAACCGACCACTTGCTCTTCAAATCCTGGAATGAAAGATCCAGATCCGATTTCAAGATCATAGTTCTCAGATTTTCCGCCTTCAAACGCTTCACCATTTGCAAAGCCTTCGAAATCGATTGTAGCCGTGTCGCCGTTTTCTGCAGCGCCATCTTCTTTAACTACCATTTCCGCAAGTCCTTCACGGCGTTGTTGTAGTTGAGCGTCTACCTCTTCATCTGTAACTTCAGTAGATTGACGAGTCACTTCAAGTCCTTTATATTCACCCAATTTCACTTCTGGTTTCAAAGCGATAACTGCTGTGAAAATAACCGGCTCGCCTTTTTCTAGCTTTTCAATATCAATTTCAGGAGCTGCGATTGGCTCAACGTCAGCTTCTTCAACTGCTTTTGAATATGCTTCAGGTAGCACGATATCAATTGCATCGTTGTAAAGTGCTTCTTCACCATACATTTTATCAAACATCTTACGTGGCATTTTTCCTTTACGGAAACCTGGTGCTTGTACTTTCTTTACTACTTTTTTAAACGCTTCGTCCATTCCTTGGTTGAAACGTTCGACAGAAACTTCAAACGTAAGTTTCCCTTCACTGCCTTCTAATTTTTCCCATTTAACTGTCATATGTCTGACCTCCAAATCATTTACACAACTTTTATTTCTTTTATTTTAATCAATTATACCTCCGCGTGATTGCGTCCGAAACTTTTTCAGTAGCACTTGAAAAAACTCTGTGACACCGTTCGAAGGCTTTATCTGGACACCACCAATAGATTGTTCCCCGCCATGCTATTTAGCGAGAATTACAGTGGAGACAGATAAGCAGTTGACAACCATTTTAGTATAACATAGTCTAATCATCTTTCAACAAAATTTCCTCATCAGCCGTCCATTTCTTCATCGACAGAGCGGATGAATTGGAGCAGGGAAGTTTCATCTACCGTTTTTCCATACAATAAATGTTTGGTGTAGGCGACATATGCCTCTGCCACTTCTTCTGCTGTATAAGGACCCCAATGAAAGGGATAAAGCATAATACCGTACTTCAATATTAAATTCATCGCCAACTCGCTGGCCGTCGGATCTTTTTCAAATCGTGATTTCGCAATAAACTGTACTTCATTGATAAATAAATCATCCTCAGGCGACACAAGCCTTGTCGGAATCGTCTCTGTCTCAAAATGATACTTCCTTATATATAGTCTTTCTTCCACACCATTTTGCTGCAGCAAAAGAAGCGCATAGGTCTTTACAACGGGAAGACTGTCTTCATACTGAACAAGTTCAACCAACAAAGGCACAAACGGTTTCAGTTGTTGATTCTGCAAGGACAAAAGAAAATCTTGCTGTTCATGAGCTGTCATTTGAAGAAAATCGTCAAGCTCCATGGCAGGTTCTTCAAGCGTAGAATCTTCTATATAACGATTAGCCAATCGATTATTTAATTCCCGCAAATATTGAAATTTCCTTATGCTGTCTTGTGGAATCATCTGTTTTTCCATTAAACCTTGTATCGTCAACTCAACTTCTTCATACTGCCGCAGTTGAATTGAAATCGATAAATACAATTCCAATATTTCTATGTAATCACCCGATTGATTTTGCATAGCAAGAAGCGCATATTCCTTAGCACGTTCAAAATCCTTCGTCTCGTATAACGAAATGGCCAGCAAGTCAAGAATGGAAGTTTCTTCGGGATCAATATCAAGGAGCGCCTCAAAGTGCTCGATAGCTTCGTCATGAAGATCCCGCTCCATCGCTTCTTTTCCTTCTCTATGCAATCGTTCCAAGGTGCCTGGGAATACTACGACATTCCCCTTCTGGATTACTCGTTTAGGTTTTTTCCGCAATCCATTCACCTGCCTTTTAACTTTACTATAGCACAGGGGCAGATTAGGATTCCAGTTGGGGGCTGTCATATATGTCCTCTTGAATCCACCTGTTTAGTTCTAAACCCAAATAACGCAAAGAAGAACAATTCTCCTCTCTTTGCGTTATTTATCCTATATTTAGACACCTGAATACGCCATAAAGCCACCATCAACTGGTACTGTAATGCCTGTAACGAAGCTTGAATACGACTCGTCAACTAACCATAACATCGTGCCGAGAAGATCCTTTGGTATTCCGAAACGTTTCATCGGTGTGTTGTTTAATATTTTCTGGGATCGTGCTGTGTGATTTCCTTCTGCGTCAATCAATAAATCGTGATTCTGATTCGTCAAGAAGAATCCAGGTGCGATTGCATTAACACGTAAATTGGATTCAGCAAAATGCACTGCCATCCACATCGTGAAATTATTGATCGCTGACTTTGCTGCACTATAAGCGGGCACTTTCGTCATTGGAGAGAAAGCACTCATCGATGATACATTCAAAATTACTGGAGACTTCTGTTCCAACAAAGCCTTTCCAAATACTTGGCTGGTCAAAAAGGTGCCTGTAAAATTGCTTGCAAATACGTTAGAGAAACCCGACTCATCTAATTCAAAGAAAGACTGATCTACTTCTTTCCCGCTATATGTCTCTTCCGAAGTTATAGCATCAGGATGATTACCACCTGCTCCATTAATTAGTATGTCTACTTTAGAAAAGTGTGCAAGAATTTGCTCTCTCGCTTTTTCCAAAGAAGCTCGGTTTAGTACATCCCCTTCAACAGCTATAGCCTGTCCGCCTGCTTCTTGAATTTGGTCCGCAATGAGCTGACCGTTCTTAAGAGTCCGGTTGACAATCGCAATTTTCACGCCTTGTCTCGCGAGCTCAAATGCCATCGCTGAACAAAGCACTCCGCTTCCACCTGTCACTACCGCAACTTTATCGTGTAATTTGTGGTGAATATTGTGCACAGTTACTTCACCCCATTTTTCATATGATATGCATCCCACAGCCCAAGCAAATACATTATTCCGAGTGCACGGTCATATAATCCATATCCAGGTCGGCAATCCTCATTCCATAAATGCCTACCATGATCAGGACGTATATATCCTGTATACTGTTGATCAGCTAAAGTTTGGACCACGCCTGCAATATCGATTGAACCATCTTCTGTGAGATGAGAAGTCTCGATAAAATCACCATTTTCAAAGATTTTCACATTACGAACATGAGCAAATGGAGAATATTTTGCATACTTCTCTGCCAACTTCACCATATTGTTTTCTGGATTGGCTCCAAGAGAACCAGTACAGAAAGTAATACGATTTGAAGGAGAGTCTGAGATCGCCAACAGTTTTTCCAAGCTATCTCCGCCTGTCATAATACGTGGCAGACCGAAAATAGACCATGGCGGATCATCCGGATGAATCGCCATCTGAATATCACACTCTTCGGCAATCGGCAAAATTGCACGCAAAAAGTATGCTAGGTTTTTCCACAACTTATTGTCATCGACTTCTTTATAGGCTGCAAATAAATCGGTAATCTTCGCAAGTCGTTCCGGTTCCCAACCAGGCATTGTTAAAGTAGAAGATTCGGATATAGATTTCACAAGCTCTGCCGGATCGATCCCTTCTACTTTCGCTTTTTCATAAAACAGTGCAGTTGAACCGTCCGGAAGCGGATGGTGCAGGTCGGAACGCGTCCAGTCAAAAACTGGCATAAAATTATAACAGATTACTTTGACACCTACTTTTGATAAGTTCCGAATCGTTTGCTTGTAGATTTCTATGAATTGATCTCGTTCAGGCAATCCTAGTTTAATTGACTCATGAACATTAACGCTTTCTACTACATCTGCATGAAAACCATGTGAATGGATGTAAGCAACTTCATTTTGAATCTCTTCTTCTGTCCATAATTCGCCAGCTTGTTTATTGTGCAATGCCCAAACAATACCTTTGGTCCCAGGTATTTGCTTTATTTGTTCTAATGAAACGGTATCGTTATTGCGGCCATACCAACGAAAGGTGATATTCATCATGACTTACCCCCCTTTGATTTTTCAATATATTTTTCAGCAAGCTTGCGTACTGCTTCTTCTCCACCAGTTGCATAAGCTTTTGTAAGATCACTTCCAATACCGACTGCTACAGCTCCTGCATCTAGCCATTCTTCTAAATTATTTAAAGAAATACCACCTGTAGGCATGAAGTTTGTATATGGCAACGGACCTTTAAACGCTGATATAATAGAAGGTTGGAATTGATTCGCCGGAAATAACTTCAGAATATCGCAACCGCCTTCCATTGCATTATTCATCTCCTTAATTGTCATGCATCCTGGTAAATAAGGAATGGCATAGCGATTACACATTTTCGCAATTTGTTCATCATAATGTGGGCTCACAACAAATTTAGCGCCCAACAAAATCGCGATACGAGCTGTTTCAGCATCTAAGACCGTTCCAGCTCCAATCACTGCCTGTTCAGCTGATAATCCCTTGAAAACATTCTCGACAGATGGTGTCGTAAAAGTTAATTCAATCGCTGTGATTCCTCCAGAAATGGCAGCTTTCGAAATTTCAATCGCTTCTTCAGCATGAGAAGCACGAATGACTGCCACTACTTTTTGTTCTAGTAAATGTTGGATCACTTGATGTTTTGGAAGCATTTTCTCATCTCCTCAGTCAAAAATAATACATGCTTTACGAACTTGATCTAGATTCTTCTCAATAAAGTCAAAGGCCTCTTGAACATCTGCCAAGTTGAACTTGTGTGTGATCAATCCATTATGTGTAAGTTTTCCTTCATTTAATAACGTAATGATTTTTTCAAATTGATTTGTCTGTAAACGCGAACCCACTACTGTTAATTCTTTTTTCGTAATTGGCAGCTGTGAAACTGAACTTGGTCGCTCATCAAAACCTAGAACGACAACAGTTCCTGCCGGTGAAGCAACCTGGATACCTAGTTCAAAAGTTGATGGTAAACATACTGCATCAATTACAACATTTACGCCTTCATCTTCAGTGATTCTCATGACTTCATCCTCAATTGAAACATTACCAGCGTTTAAAATATAGTCTGCACCATTTTCTTTCGCGAATTGCAGTCTCTTTTCATCTAAATCCGTCATCATGACAATGGCACCCGCTATTTTTGCTAACTTTAAGATACAAATACCTATCGGGCCACAACCTTGGATTAAAACCGTATCACCCGCCTCAACTTTACCGCGCCAGACAGCCTGAGCACCAATCGTGTAAGGCTCAGCCAAAACAATTTCATCCCAATCTAAGTCTTTGCTAACTTGATGGACTTGACATTCAGGTAGCACAACTACTTCCTGCATTCCACCGTCTTCATGTACTCCGAAAACAGATAAATGTTTACATACGTTTTGACGACCTTTTCTACATGCATAACATTTCCCGCAAAATGAGATCGGCTCGATCACTACATGATCTCCTACCTGAACAGTTTTAACGGAGTCACCGATCGCCATCACTTCTCCAGCTACTTCATGACCTACCACGCGTGGATACGTTGCAAGAGGATTGGTGCCGTGGAAAATATGCATGTCCGTTCCGCAAATTCCAACTCGCTTCACTTTCACTTGTACGTCAAAACTATCCTTAATTTTTGGACATTCTTTTTCGATAATCACTAATTTATGTGCTTCTGGTACTTGAACTGCTTTCACTTTCAATTCCTTCACCTACTTAAATAGACTTGGTAAATACAATGTAATCTGAGGCACAAATGACACTAATAATAAGATGACTAAACTGACCCCTAGGAATGGCAGCAACTCTTTCGTAGTTTTTCCAATAGAAACTTTTCCGATTTGTGAAGCGACGAACAAACATACCCCTACTGGTGGTGTAGTCAACCCGATTACTAAGTTCAATACCATCATGACACCGAATTGCACTGGATCCATTCCGACTTCCATAGCGACAGGAAGCAATACAGGGAAGAGAATTACGAGTGCGGCAATCGTCTCCATAAAAGTACCGACAAATAGAAGCAAAACATTGATTAAGATAATCACGACGATCGGATTGCTCGAGATCCCTAGAATCGTACTCGCAACCAATTGCGGGATTTGTTCACTCACCATAATCCAACCAAACAAGTTTGCAAACCCTACTAGTAACATAATAGATGCTGTGCTAGTCATAGAAGATAACATGATTTCTGGTATTTTCTTAATAGGAAGTTCTTTATAAACAAAGATTCCAATGACAAGTGCATATAAAACGGCAATGATAGAAGCTTCAGTTGGAGTGAAGAAACCGCCTAATATTCCAACTAAGATAATAACCGTCATAAATAACGCCCAAAAAGCACCCAAGAAACTATTCGTTATTTCTTTGAATGATTTCCGTTCACCTTTAGGATAATTTCTCTTGACCGAAATAATGTAGGTTGGAATCATCAAGCCCAGACCTAAGAGAATACCTGGCAGTGCACCTGCTAGAAAAAGGTCCCCAATCGAGACAGATGCAAGTGTACCTACAATAATCATAGGTAAGGATGGAGGAATAATTGGACCGACCGTTGAAGATGACGCAGTAACAGCTGCAGAGAAGCCTGCTCCATATCCCTCTTTTTTCATAGCCGGTATCATTACTGCACCAATACTTGCAGTATCCGCTAGAGCCGTTCCTGAGATACCCGCAAAGCCCATTGAAGACCCTACATTAGCAAGTCCAAGACCACCTCGGATATGACCAAAACAGTTATTCGCAAACTGAATGATCCGGTCTGTAATGCCACCCGCGTTCATCAAGTTCCCCGCTAAAATGAAGCCAGGAATACAAAGTAAGACGAATGAATTTAGCCCGCCAAACATTCTTTGAGGGATGATCGAAAATGACATATCATTAAGGAATAAATATAATAATGAAGATAAACCTAAACTAAAAGCGACAGGCACTCCTATAAATATCAAAACTAGGAAAGATAGGAATAAAACTAGTGCCATCATTCTTCTTCACTCCCATCTACGTAAGGCTCTTTATTCTGTATTAATTTAACAATTTTTATGACTGAAAATATTGAAATGAACAGACCCATGAAAAAGATTGACGCATGTACAACTGACATCTGAATTGGTAGTGTTGCTGCTTGTTGATTGTGTCCTAGTAACATAAATTTGTACCCTTCATTCGCAATCACAAGAGTTAAAATTAAAATAACGATATAGATTCCTATATCATAAAACTTTCTGACACTGCCTTTCATTTTATTAATCAACAAATCAACATTAATATATTCATTGCGCATCAAAGCTAAAGGTGTTCCGAAACTAATTGCAAATAAGAATAAGTAACGTGTCAATTCTTCTGTCCAGACATAAGAAAACGGCAGAAATCTTGACAGAATTTGAACTGTCACTACAATGATAACGCCAGTAAAGCTCAAAATTGAAAGTGTGCCTAATATGCGTTCCACTAACTTCAACATGGCTGTGATTCCTTCCTTTCTTAAGGAAAGGCACAACTAGGTATGGACTAGTCGTACCTTTTGGTTTCTGTATTACTTCGCGTCAAGAATTTTGTCTAGTACTTCATTTTGCTCGTCAGATAATGACTTTTTAACTGCTGGTAACATCGCATCACTAAATTCCTGACGATCTACATCAACAAACTCCATTCCTTTTTCCTTTAAATCTTGCTCAATTGATTCAATTGATTCATCATATAATGAATCACCGAATTCTTGTGCTTCAGCTGCAGCGTCTTTTACGGCTTTTTGTTGTTCTTCAGTTAATGCATTAAATTGATCGTTTCCAACCAATACATAAATCCAAGAATACACGTGTTCAGTACGATTGACATATTTCTGTACTTCATATAGACCGCCACTTTGGATTAAGTCTACTGGATTTTCTTGACCCATGATGACACCTTGCTGCAAACCTGTAAATACTTCGTTAAAGTCGATAACTTGGGGTTTTGCTCCTGCTGCTTCCCACACTTTTAAGAATAGAGGGACATTTGGCACACGCATTGTGAAACCTTTTAGATCAGCTAATGATTCGATCTTTTTATCTGATGTTAGATTACGTGGCGCTCTCAGATGATTATAAAGAGGTGTTAATTTTGCCTTATCCATAATCTGCTCTTCAATTTCTTTTCCTATATCGCCTTCAACCACTTTTTTCACATGATCAATACCGTCAAACGCATAAGGGACAGCCATTAAAGCAGCTTTTGGAGCCCAGTTTTGCAGTGTTTCCCCTGAAACAACCATATCGGCAGATCCAGCTTGAATCGAGTTGATCGTATCTGTTTCTCCACCCAAAGAGTTGTTCGGGTAAATTACAATTTCTATTTGTCCGTCTGTTTTTTCTTTTACGGACTCTGCAAATTTCTCTGCGGTTTTATGCCAAATATGATTTTCGTCTGCTAAGTGACCTAGTTTCCATTTAATAACCTTCTCACTTTTACCACCTGCTGTTTCTTCTGCATTATCTGATCCACAAGCCGCTAACATCAAAATTGAGATTATTAAACCTGCAATCCATTTAAATTTTCTCATGTTTTTCTCTCCTTTAGAGTTGTAATCTACTTCCGACATACCTAGCATTATTTCCTCAATCACCCCTTTCAGTAGTCTCTATCTCTCAATTTCTTTTTCTCCTTGAATGAATGACTGCACTTCACTCAAATATGGAAGACCTTCATTATCTCCTGAAACGGTTACAACAAGTGCACCAACGCCATTAGCAAATCGCAAAGCCTGCTCTGGTTCAGTGTTATGTAAGTAGCTGTACACGTATCCTGCATCAAAACCATCTCCCGCACCCACTGTGTCGACAACGGGAACATTAAATGCTGGTGCTGAGAACCATTGACCACTTCGATACAACCTAGAACCAGAAGCTCCATCCTTAATAACCAAGTCTGAAATTCCGTACTTTTCCGCAAATTTGGTCAATGATACTTCTGAACTTCCATCTAAAAGGGTGTCAATTTCATCTAAACCAGTTAATAAGATGTCAATATATGGGAACAGTTCAAAATACACTTTTTTCGCTTCTTCTATTGTCCAAAGCTTCAAACGAATATTGGGATCAAAAGAAACCGGAATACTTTTTTTGTTCGCTAATGAGATAAGTTTTTTTGTAATTACTAGATTTTGTGGATCGATTGCTAGGAATACTCCTGTAATATGTACTAGATCAACAGAATCCAAGCATCCGTCATTAATATCTTCAGGCTTCAGTGTTAGAATAGGTGACTGATGACGATAATAAAATGTCTTTCCATCTCCACTTTCTCTAATCTCTTTAAAGTTAACGGACGTTGGATAACCTTCTACAAAATCAACTTCTGATACATCAATACCTTCACCTCGCGCAAAATTGTAAATCACTCGTCCAAATTCATCTTCTCCCAAACGGCTAATCCATTTACTCTTCATACCAAGTCTTGCACATCCAATAGCGAAGTTTAGCTCTGCGCCGCCGACTTTCCGCTCAAAAGTAGAGACGAATCGCATAGGGCCTGTGGTAAAAGGATTCATCGTTATCATTGAATCCCCTATCGTTAATACATTAAAATTTTTAGACATATTCCCAACTCCTTATTTCTAAACAGACTCCCTTTTTAATAAACGAGGTATGTGTCTTATAACCTCATAATCATCCTCAATATCTTTCGCCTGAATAATTTTTAGCAATAGTTGCGCTGCTTCTTTACCCATTTGAAAAGTCGGCTGCGTGATAACGGTAATGGGGGGTGTAAAAACTTCCAAGAAAGGAGAGTCATCCAAACCAATCACAGCAACATCCTGAGGAATAGTTAAGCTGTTTTTCTTAATGAATTTCATTAATTCCATGAGAGCTAAGTCGTTAATCGCATAAAAAGCATTTGGTCTTTCATCTGCCAACCATAGTCTGTCAAGATCTTCTACTATTTTTGTCCGTTCAGTTGCAACGATCCAGGATTCTTCATATGCCAAGTTAAGCTCTTTCATTCGTCGCTTATATCCTTCAATTCGTTCGATCCGAGGGACTACTTTTCGTTTAATAGAAGTTGAAACAATAGCTATTTTCATCTTGCCTGCTTTCACACATTGATTAATTGCAATTTCCGAAGCTTTGTGGTTGTCCAACATGATCGTAGGGTAATAAGCTCCTTCTGTCTTTCTATCCAAAAATACGATCGGAAAATTGGACTTACGTAAACTTGCGTAGACATCTTCATTTCCTACTGTTGGAAAAATGATTAGACCGTCTACTTGTTTCGCCTGTAGCATTTTAATATACGAACGTTCTTTCTTAGGATCATCATCCGCGTTGCAAACAAATACATGAACCCCTTGTTCTTCACATACATCCTCTATCGCACGAATGATTTCATTCGAAAACGTGTGCAAGATATTTGCAACAATGATACCAATAGTGTTAGATTCTTTCTTTTTCAAACTTCGCGCCATATTGTTCGGTATGTAACCCAGCTCTTCAATAGATTCCTCGATTTTTACTTTGGTCGCTTCCGCCATAAATTCAAATCTATTGTTAATAAATTGTGAAACAGTACTTTTGGAGACGCCTGCTTTTTTTGCGACATCAGCCATAGTCACTTTCATTTCACTTCACCTTTTTCTTTTTACTAAACCGGTTTAGTAAACCGATTTAGTAAAAGTATAAATGCAAACGTTTTCAAAATCAATAGTTATTATTCATATTATTAAAATATTTAAAAACGAATATTAACTTGCCTAACTAATACCGAAAGACAGACAAGTTTATATTCGTAAATATTGGCTTTTAACTTTTATTTATAAACAGTAGTTATTATGCATGTATTGCTTCCTATTCCCATGATCAAACCATTTGATATCTAACCTTCAAACTAGCACTCACCGTAATCGTTCCCGACTCAATCGGCGTCCCCCCTGCTTCCGCCATCGTAACTGCACGAAAGGCAACCGGCTGTGCGACATGTTGTTCTTCAATTTTAACTGGAATTGGTCGATTGGGCAGCTTTAGCGAAGAACCGATCGTCACCATCTTTATTTCGGCGTCTTGCAGTGCCTGCGCAAGAGCTTTTTGATAGTATTCGCTTTGATCTTGGATCGTAAATTGGATTGAGCCAATTTGGTTCACACCACTCGAAACAGCAGTGTCCACCACTTCACCTACACGTGAAATTTCACTGATTGTAACGCGTATTGTATTGACGACTTCATAACCTTTGAAGATTTGTACGCCATCCACGTAATCATAGACAGGATGAATCTGATAATCGATCGTTTGGATAGAGGATTCCGGGACGCCCATAGCGACCAATGAGCTGATGACATTGTTCATCCGATCCGCATTTTCTTGCTGAATTTCATTTAATTCATTTCCTCTCGAATTGACCATCATAATAATATGAACGGTGTCGGGAGTTACCTTCACCGCCCCTTCCCCCCAAACAGTTATGGAACGGCTTTGCTGATCATGATAAGACGCATTATACATTTCCATCACTCTCCTTTTCTATTAATACATTGCTATGCGTCAGCTAGTCCCTTTCATACTAAGCAAATCGTGAAAACAGCTTTTAATCATATAGAAAAGAGCCGAAATCATAAAGACTTCAGCTCTTTTATCGGTTCATCCTTCAACTGGTGCGTTCAAGGTTTCAGAGAAGCGAACGAAATAATCAAGCGCCCCTGGATTCGCCATAGCATCCGGATTTGTTGCTTGCTCTACTGGAATCCCCGTAATTATTTTTCGTAGAGGCACTTCCATCTTTTTTCCGGTAAGTGTATAAGGTACTTGCTGGATTGGAAAAATAGCGTCCGGTACGTGCTTCGGCGAAACATCTTCTCTTATCTTTTTATTAATTCTCGACTTTAATTCTTCGTCGAATAAAACCCCTTCTTTTACCACGATAAATAATGGCATATACGATCGGCTATCCGGTAAATCTAAATTCACAATAATGCTATCTTGGATTCCTTCGAGTGACTCTACCGACGCGTAAATTTCACTTGTCCCCATCCTGACCCCGTTGCGGTTTAATACAGAGTCGGACCGACCGTAAATTACGCAAGTACCCCGCGAAGTTATCTTCAAATTATCTCCTTGCCGCCAAATTCCCTCATACGTGTCAAAGTAGCTTTCCAGAAGCCGCTCATTTTGTTCATCATTCCAAAAATAAATCGGCATGGACGGCATCGGCTGCAGTACAACTAATTCCCCAACTTCATCCACGACAGAAACTCCTGCTTCGGAGAATGCGTGGACATCTACGCCAAGGCCGCGGACTTGCATTTCTCCCGCGTATACCGGCTCTGTCGGTACACCCGACACGAACCCCGAACAAATATCGGTACCCCCACTTTGAGAGGAAAGCCATAAATCGTCTTTCACATTCTGATAAATCCACTCAAAGACATCTGGGCTTGCCGGCGCGCCGCTTAATATAATGGAATCAATAGCCGAAATATCATATTGCTCTTTTGGCGTTAGGCCTGCTTTCTTCATTAAATTAATGTACATCGGGCTGGCACCAAAGACAGTAGCTTTCGTCTTTTCTGCTAACTCCCACAACTTTCCGTTCGATGGATAAGCCGGATTCCCATCATACAGGATGATAGACGAACCTGTAAGCAATCCACTCGTTAATATATTGAACATCATCCACCCTGTCGTTGTATAAAAGAGCAAGCGGCTATCCGGAGTCAAGTTTGCATGGAAGGTTAAAATCTTATATGATTCCAATAAAATTCCGCCATGACTATGCACAATCGCTTTTGGAATTCCTGTCGTGCCGGATGAGTACATAATTTGCAGAGGGTGGTCAAATGGCACTTTTTCAAATGTAAATTGGGCTACCGAGACTGCTGCGGGCTCATTGATCACATCATTCCAGATTAACGCATCTTTCGTAGGTCCTACCTGTTCTTCTGCATATAAATATGGTACATGAATCACATGCTGAACACTTGGCAAACGCTTTACAATGTCACGAATCTCTTCACGCCGATCAAAGGTTTTACCAGCATACTGATACCCATCGATCGTCAACAATAGCTTCGGTTCGATTTGCTGAAGGCGATCCAGCACACTTCTGCTGCCAAAATCCGGTGAACAACTTGACCAGATCGCACCGATGCTCATTGTAGCCATCATTGCTACAACGGTTTCCGGTATATTCGGCAAGTAGGCAGCTACACAATCTCCAGGTTTGACCCCAATCTCTCGTAATTTCGTCGCTAAGGTCACGACTTGCTCTTTAAATGTCCCCCATGACATTTCTCCGAGCGGACGAATTTCAGATTCATGAAAAATCGCAGTTTTCTCATTAGCGCCCTGTCGGAAAATATGCTCCACGTAATTTAGTGTTGATCCCGAAAACCAGTTAGCGCCCGGCATTCTCTTCCTGTCTAGTACTTGTTTATAAGGAGAAGCTGAATCAATAGCGAAGTAGTTCCATATCGATTCCCAAAAATCCTCTAGTTCATTTACAGACCATTGCCATAGTGAGTTATAGTCAGAGACCTCTAATCCTCTCTCTTCCTTCAACCAATTCATATAGTGTGTAATGTTCGCTTGTTCTTTGTAGGATTCACTTGGTTTCCAAAGTATTGTTCCTTCTATCGCCATCCCGATTCCTCCCTCTGTAGCTTATCTATATACAAACTGAATGTATTCGCTTTCATTAACTATACTACTGTTGTTTTAATAGTTCGTCAATTCGATATTATTTTGTTTTAAAACCAAAAAGCTTATCTGCAGTACATCCTGTCTGCAGATAAGCTTTTCAATTATTCATCAACAAATTTACCATAATCGGGCACAGCTACATTTTTAAACCGATTGGCTAAGTTGTCTAATTCTGTTTGCAGCCATGAAGCATCCGTAACCGGTACGCCATGACCTGTAATCGCAATTTCTGGTTTGAGAGCAGCCAATGACTTGACTGATTGTTCTGCACTTTCCCAATCGGGAGTCAAATAGCGTGGTGGACCGTTCATCTCCAGTTCTTGGGTAAACACTTTGTAAAGTGAATCCTGTTTCACTGTAACGAATGCATCTCCTGCAATCAGCGCATGATCTGATTCTCTAAATAGTGATACATGTCCTGTTGAGTGACCCGGCGTATGGATCCATTTCCATCCCGGCATGAACGGTACAGAATGATCAGTTGGTAAGACATGTGCCCGTTCTCCAATATCTATAGCTTCGATTGGAAACATAAAAGACATTTTGGCTACCATGCCACCTTCTACCAAAGTATCAGGTTGTGGATAGTCTTGCATACCCGTAATATAAGGCATTTCAAGCTCGTGGGCGTAAACCGGGACGTCTTTCCATTCCTCCAATACATCAATCAATCCACCCACATGGTCGAAATGTGCATGTGTCATGATAATCGCTTTTGGAGGTCGGTGAGAACCAAACCTTGCAACTGCGGCTTCCACAATTTTTTTCCCGGATTTAGGCATTCCTGCGTCAATCAGGACCCAATCTCCCTCGTCAGGTTTACCATAAAAGATGATGTTCACAATTTGTATCGTATGACAATACAGGTCAGGCGTTACCTCTACACCTTGATTACTCTTTTCTGAAGTAACCGGTTGAAAACGCTCAGTTGATGAACTTCTTTCCATTATTGTAGCCTCCTGTCCATTAATCTAACAATCGGTTGTTGTGGTCTACTTCCATGACTTTTGCTTCCTCTGCAGAAACAGCAGAGTGAAGAATTCCTTTACCTCGGCAGACACTGCAGGCATATTGCCAACCTTCGTCGTCCGCTAACATTCCTGCACCTTCACATGCCTTACATGTACTTTCTCGATCAACCATTTTATAATACCCCCTCTTTAATTAAACATGCGTCTCATCTTGTCGAGCTTTTGCCCAATTAATCATACCACCTTCGAGCATGACATCAATTTGCCTCTCCGACATGCTATGTCGAACTAGATTTTGACGATTTTTCCCTTTTATAGAAATCGGAAATTCTTTTGCACTCTTCACCGCTTCACGTAAATTACTAAGTTGAAGAACGTCTCCATTTTCTAACAACTTATAATCATCTGGATCGACAAAGGTTAATGGAAGTACACCAAAATTAACTAGGTTTTGCCAATGTATGCGGGCAAAGTCTTTTACTAATGATACCCGTAGACCAAGATATCTTGGTGCTAGAGCGGCATGTTCCCGACTCGAGCCCTGCCCATAGTTAGAACCTGCGACAATGGCATGTCCGCCTTCCAAAGTACTTGCTTTGGCTCGCGAGTAATAGGTACGGTCGATTATCTCAAATGCAAATTTACTGATTTCAGGAAGATTACTCCGATAAGGCAAGACACGCGCTCCTCCTGCGAGGATTTCATCGGTTGAAATATTATCATTCATCTTTAGCAATATTGGAATTTCAAGTTCGTCTTTTAATTCATCCATCTCCGGAATCAACGCGATATTCGGTCCCTTGTATAGTTCCACTTTTCGAGCTTCCTCATATGGCAATGGTTCTGTCAATAGTTTCGTATCCACGGTAGGCGTTTCCGGGTCTTTTACTAGCGGATACGGCATACCCAAAGTTCTTGGATCTGTAATTTTTCCATTCAGAACAGAGGCTGCAGCCGTTTCAGGACTACACAAAAACACGCTATCCTCGAGTGTGCCCGATCTGCCCGGGAAGTTCCGCGGTGTTGTCCGTAAGCTATTGCGCCCAGTCGCCGGGGCTTGTCCCATACCGATACAGCCATTACAGCCTGCTTGGTGCAACCGTGCGTCCGCTTGAAGCAGATTGGCGATATGCCCTTCTTTAACTAAATCTGTCAGGAGTTGTCTTGATGTGGGGTTGACATCGAAGGAAACACCTTGTTTTGCCCTTTTCCCTTTAACAATTTCAGATACGATAGCGAAATCACGATAACTCGGATTTGCCGAGGAGCCAAGATAGGATTGATAAATAGGTGTTCCTGCGACTTCAGATACAGGAACAACATTTCCGGGGCTTGAAGGCTTTGCGATCAAGGGAACGAGTTCTGATAAATTAATTTCTTCATTCAAGTCATAAGTTGCGCCTTCATCCGCTGTAAGTTCTGTCCAATCTTCTTCTCTCCCCTGGGTCTTTAGAAAGTGTTTTATCTCTTCATCTGATGGGAAGACCGTCGTGGTGGCACCTAATTCAGCTCCCATATTGGCAATCACATGCCGATCCATGGCACTTAGATGGTTCAACCCAGGACCATAATATTCAATGATCTTACCTACGCCGCCTTTGACATCATGACGCCTTAACATTTCCAGAATGACATCTTTGGCACTTACCCAATCAGGTAACTCACCAGTCAATTTCACACCCCATACTTGGGGCATTTTAATATAAATCGGTTTGCCGGCGATCGCCAGCGCGACATCCAAACCGCCTGCACCCATCGCCAGCATCCCCATACAACCGTTCGCGCAAGTGTGACTATCCGAACCCAGCAAGGTCTTCCCAGGTTTTGCAAGCCGTTGCATGTGTACAGGGTGGCTAACTCCATTGCCAGGTCGGCTATAATACAATCCAAATCGCTGTGTGGCGCTCTGCAAAAATAAGTGATCATCCGCATTCTTGTTGTCTACTTGAATGACATTGTGGTCTACATATTGGGCGGATGCTTCTGTCTGTGCACGCTTTACACCCATTGCCTCCAGCTCTAACATCACCATTGTACCGGTTGCATCTTGTGTAAGTGTCTGGTCAATCTTCAATCCAATCTCTTCTCCGTGTTTCATTTCCCCGGAAATTAAATGTGATTTAATTAGCTTTTGTGTAACATTTAAAGCCACTATACTCCGCCCTTTCAAAGAGTCATACTATTTAAAACGTATACCCAAAATCTGCTTTCTAAACACCCGAACAACGGACATGCAAAAAGCCTGCCCTTTCAAGTCGAGTTTTATGCAGTTTCAGCATAACTAGTATGTACTATAGCACTTCTATTTCGAACTCAATTAGCTGGCTTTTCATATAATAGATAAAAGGATAAGGGAGGTTGTTTGGGTGGATAATGACTTCTTTCAAAACGAGGGTGTTAGCGATAAACAAATTGCGGAAATCGCTTTTCTTGGTGAAGCTTTCGGGTTTCTTGGCGATGCACTGACCACGTTTTCCGCCTACTTAGCATTACAGCAAATTTCAAAAGGACCTGAATCAGCGAATGATCCGGATAAATTGGAGATGCAACAGCAAATTGAATATTTGATGAAAGAAGTAGAACGGTTAAAAAAACAGCAACGTTAAATCCATTGCAACAAAAAATAAGCTGAACACAAAAAAGTTTTCAGCTTGGATTGCTTACTATATTGAACTGTTGTAGATTATGCAAAGTAAATACGAGGAATATCACTCGACATTAGGACCGAACACTCGATTATGAATATCCTCAGCCTTTCTCATTTCAATTCGATTCAGCAACGTCTTTTTCCAATTGGTCGCAAGCTCAGAAACTGCTGCAAGTGCAGCTGCTTTTTCGAAGTTTTCTCGCTCTATATGCATGACCTGATTACATTTTTCAATTGTCCATTCTGGGGCGACACGATCTCTCAGTTGAAATGTCTGACCCGCCTCGACAAAGCCCTCCTGAAGAACACGATAATACCAACCCGTGCGGCCTGAGTTTTGCAGAAGTATAGCCAGATTTTGTATTTGGAATCTACGGGCAGGCTTCCAGCATGGCTGACGCGGTTGGGACACCTGTATCACGGCTTCCCCAACTTCATATATATCACCAATCGCAACGTCAGATTCCTGCAAATTAATAGTAGAGAAATTTTCTCCCATGCCGCCCGGCTTGATTTCCGAATTTCCGAGCTTATTTTGCCAATAATGATAATGCTCGGACGGAAAGGAAAACACAGCTTTTTCAGGACCCCCGTGGTGTTTTAGATCCGCCTGCTCATCCCCTTCCAGATTGGTCATCCCTAAAAAGATCTGTCCGTCAAAAGGCTCTTTAAAGATGGAGGTTTTCCATTCACGTTCCATCGGATGATCTGCATTTTGCTGCCCTATCACTTTTGGTTTCCCAACAAAAATAGACGCTATTTCTGCAGGCTGTTTTTGATATATATTCATCTGATTCCCTCCTTCCTTAATTGAGTATTTCGTTTATATCTTTCATGATGTCAAAATAACTTAAAAAGCCCTTGGTCGATGAACTGACCATAGGACTCTAAAGAATGAAACAAGACACTTAAAATGTAATAAAACCTTTTTGCATTGCAAAACCACCCAATGTAAAGAGTACAATTGCAATTAATGTAATAATAAATAATCTATTATTTTTATCCAAGTACTCACCTTTTTCTTCACAGGATAGAACAAAATAAGCTGTTTTCTTTATTCTACCAAATGAAGACCAGAAAAGGAATTGAATTTCAAACTATTCTTTTTACTCAATCTCCTTCTTCAATTCATTTAAAAATAAAACCATAAAATCATGTCGTTCCTTCGCCAGTCTGATTCCTTCTTCTGTTACCATCAAATCCTTAAGCAATAGCAACTTTTCATGAAAATGCGTAACAGAAGCTGTTTCTTTTGAACGGTACTCAGAAGCCGACATACTCCTGCGAGCTTCTTCCTCTAAGTCGTATAACTTTCTGCCCCGCGCCCCTCCAAAAGCAAATGCCCTCGCAATACCGATTGCTCCGATTGCATCCAGCCGATCCGCATCTCTGACAATAGCCCCTTCAATAGAAGTAATCTCTTTCGAATGCCCTCCGTTAAATGACACACTTTCAATTGCAGACATTACGTTCGCAGATAAGTCCTCTGAAGCACCAATTTGCTTGAGCATCTCTACCGTTGTAGCCTCATGCAATGATTCATATTTCGCATCTTCTATGTCATGCAAAAGAACAGCTAAGCGAACGACGAGCTCATCAGCAGTTGGTTCAGTAAGCAAGATCTTCTCTGCATTTTTCATCACGCGATCAATATGATCTAGATCGTGACTCGCATCATATTTATTATAAATAATTTCAACCATCTGTCTGCATTTCGCTATCATTTCTTTCAAATTATCCATTCCTTTCTATACAGTTCTATATCCTATGTTGTAGCGTACCAGAAAAAACATTTGACATCTCATGAAAAGAAATCTTACTGCAAAATAACAAGTGAATTTCAATTGCATTTTCCAACAAACTGCAATATTTTTCTACACATGTTGACAAATTGTCAACACTACTTTAAAATTCTTTACAATGTAAGCCGTTAGGTGATCATTTAATTTCTTCCAGTTTTTCTGTAAAGGAGATTGGTTTTATGTCAAATGAATTTGAAACACTGTCGATCGGGCATTTATTACGAAATACTTTAAAAAAACATTCATTGTCCATGCGCAAACTAAGTGAACGTACGGACATTGACACAGCTACGATTTCTCGAATCATCAACAACAAACGTAAAGCGACTCTTGATCATCTAGAGAAGTTTTCATCTGTTTTGGATATCCCGTTGTCGAAACTATTGGAAGCTGCAGGCTATTCTATAGAAAACAAAAAAGAATCAACGTTTGCTGACGATAAAACCATACAACACCTCTTGGATATATCTGATCAACTCTCCGCCACTATTTCCATTTCTAATGTAGAAAAACAACTGGCAGAGTACAAAGACGATTCACAAACGACAGAAGGCAAGAATCGTATTCTGAATGATTTTGAGGAGAAACTCCAAAGCACCGGCGGAACGGGACCATTCATGGATCAGCTAAAATACTTATTCGGCAGGTTCAAAGCTCAAAATGGAAGTAAACGAGAAATTGCTATTATTGGCAGTGCATTATTATATTTCATTGCCCCGATCGATGCCATACCGGATTATTTATTCGCAATTGGCTATATCGATGATGCGATCGCTGTTCAGATTGCTTCCAGCACAGTAAATAAGAATTAATAACCAAGTTAGCAGGTGATAAGGATGGAGACGAGAAGCAAGAGAAGGAGGAAGAAAAGCAAGGGTCGGAGGAACTTTTTCCTGATTTTTGCGTTCATACTACTAGCAGGTGCTATCTACTTTGTGAATCAATATACTAGTGGAGTATCTTTGGCAAATGGGGATACGACGAGCAACGTCCACACTGAACTTAATAGCAATTCGAGCGGCAATGGGGATTTGAATACGAAGTTCGAACCGTTTGAAGGCGCGGATCCTCAGTTTGGTGAAATAAACGTACTGCTAATCGGTAACGATGCCAGAGCGGATGAGGAAGATGCACGATCAGATGCCCTGATGATCGGCCATTACGATCAACATACGAATAAAGTAAAGCTAGTCTCCCTTATGAGAGATACATATGTCGAGGTTCCTGAATATGGAATGCAGAAAATAAATGCAGCATTTTTCCTTGGTGGTCCTGAATTAGTCCGCAAAACCATCAAGCAAAATTTCGACATAGATGTTCAAAATTATGCAATCGTCGATTTCGAGGGTTTTACGAAGATTGTAGATGTGATTGCACCTGACGGCATACATGTCGATATCCCCTATCCAATGTCGCACGGTATCGGTATGACACTGGAACCAGGCGAACAACATCTTAATGGTGAACAGCTGCTTGCGTATGTCCGTTTCCGACATGACATCCATAGCGATTTTGGCCGGGTAGAGCGTCAGCAAGAAGCATTGTCTAAACTAAAAGAACAGGCCATCAGTGTCCACACCCTCTTAAATTTACCAAAACTACTTGGCGTGGTCGATTCCTATCTCGATACGAATATAGATAGTAAAATATTGTTTGCAATCGGCAAAGGTATGGTGACAGGTGGGAAATCCAAAGAAATGGAGACGCTGCGCATACCTGTAGAAGGCTCCTACACCGATAAACGTGTAAATGTAGGCGCTGTATTGGATATTAATCTCGAAGAAAATAAAGAAATCCTAAAAGACTTTTTAGCGTCAAATAAAAATGATGAAGAATGATGATTTATCGAAACAGAACGTGAGGATTAAAACAAATGAATTTAGACTTTAAGATTTTTGAAGCAATCAATCAATTTGCCGGTCACAATAATATACTGGATCAATCCGTTGTATTTTTCACGAAATACGGTCCGCTTTTATTCGGATTGTTTTTCGTCTGGCTATGGTTCACGAAACACGGAAACCGTGCAGAAAACCGAAAAATCGTGCTGTTTGCTTTTACGATTGCCGTGGTCACAATCGGGATTGATAAGGTCATTGAGATGTCGTTTTTCCGCTCACGACCTTTCGTCAACCATGATGTCACCATGTTAGTAGACAAATTGGATTCCGACCCTTCATTTCCAAGTAATCACACTGCCGGTTCCTTTGCCCTAGCCCTTGCCCTCTTCTGGAAACGCAGAAAAATGGGCGCTGTGCTTCTAGTGTTTGCAGGACTGATGGCATTGTCACGAATATTCGTTGGTGTCCATTATCCTACCGATGTATTGACGGGCGCTTTCATTGCACTTGTAGTTGCATTTTTGATTATTTGGCAACGTCGTTTGATCGAGCCTTTATTTAATTGGATTATTCGGTTGTTTACACGCAGAGGATCGCATGCTGTATAATGGTAAATGGTATACAAAAAGAACGCTGAGTGGATCAGCGTTCTTTTTTGTATTATTTGACTTCTCAGAAGGGATTCGTTCAAATTTAGGAACACTCAACGGATGTTCTCAAATGGCAATTTCAGTTTTGACAATACAAATAAAAAAACGAGATAAACACTTAGTTTACTCGCCTCATTGCTGCTCTTATTCTCTTGCTTCTCAACCGCATGAATCTGCTCTATACACTCTTTTAAATTATAATATATTAAATACTTAAACAAGTGTTATACCGTCACTAATTCTAAAATAGCCTTTTGCCGTTGGTCTATTTTTGATAATTTTGAAGATGTTTCTTCCTTTTATTTATCCGTTTGTTTTTGCTTCTTTTCCAAATACTCCGCACGTATTTTTTCAAGTTGCTGCTTTTTATCAAATTTGGCAGGCTTGTGTTTTTCATGATACTTTGTCACAGCTGCCTGACCTTTAGCATCCAATTGATATTTCCCCACTTTGTTCACCTACTCTCTTCTTTTAAAGAAAATTTATTCAACAACTAAAATGTTCGCGACTAATTTAAATTACGTCCCAGGAGGGATTTGAACCCCCGACCTACACCTTAGGAGGGTGTTGCTCTATCCAGCTGAGCTACTAGGACACAGTAATAAAAATGATTAACAACTTCGATTCAGGTATAGAATCGAAGTTTCAATATTAATCATTTGCTGTTCCATCGTAATCTTCATTGAACCATAATTGTTCTTGATCATCCACATCGCCGTTATAGTTGATGAGAATTTCTTCACCTGCTTTGATGTCTTTGTGTGCAAAGAAATCAAAGGTATGATGATCAAAGTTAATGTCGTACGTTGCATTCGGTTCATATGAATGGTTGAATAACATTCCATAACCTAAAAGGATTGCCGTATGATTCATTCCGTATTCGAAAGCGTAGTCGGCAAGTATGGTTTTTTCAATATGTTGGTGTTGTTCATTCGGGTACGCAATGACAGGCGCCTCATGTAAGAGCTGGCCTTTTTTGATGTCGCATGTTGCGAATACTCCTCTGTTGAATTCTCCGTCACTGACAGGAGACCGTTTCACTTCTATTATATCGCTCACCTACTCGCTTGTAAATTATACTTTGTAAGTATAGCATTAATTCAGCCGTATTGCTCTTTTCTTATTTGTATTATTAAGTATAACTTTTCAACGATTTGCTAACATAAATCAAGGCCGGTAAGAAACACGTAGAACCGGCTAAGGGGGGTCCCTTAACCGGTTCTATAGACGCTAGCGTTAGCCGCTTATGCATCATTTATATTACCCTTCTTACTCTGATTCAATTATTGACCGGTTTACCATTCGAAAGCGCTTCCCGGATTCGATATTTCAATACCTTACCTGATGCATTACGTGGAATCTGTTTTTCCACAAAAATTTGGGTGGGAACTTTATACTTTGCGAGATGTTGCCCGCAAAAAGTTTTTATTTCCTCCTCATCCACTACTTCTCCTTCATTCGGAACAACGATTGCCACAACCTTTTCTCCCCACAGCTCATCTGGCAAGCCAATAATTGCTGCATCCAATAATTTTGGATGTTTATATAGAATCTGTTCTACCTCAGTAGAATAAACATTTTCGCCACCAGAGATAATCATGTCCTTCTTACGGTCTACCAGTGTAATATAGCCTTCTTCATCTATTAACGCAAGATCTCCGGTATACAGCCAGCCATCCCGAAGCGCTTTTCTTGTTTCCTCAGGGTTTTTATAATACCCCTTCATCACCATCTCACTTTTGATAATGAATTCTCCTACTTGACCCGGCAGTACATCATCACCTGTATCGCTTACTACCCTTGCTTCTGTATTCAGCATGGCTTTTCCGCCTGCACCTATTTTATCCTTATGTTTTTCAGGCGGTAATATAATACCTCCCGGACCCGCCTCGGTTAAGCCGCACATGTTATGAAACTGATCATTCTTAAACATGGCAATAGACTTTTCCAACAGGGCAACCGGCATGGGTGCTGCACCATACCCGCATCTCTTTACGGATGTTAGGTCAAAACGCTCTCTATCAGGAACTAAAAGCAAATAATTGTACATGGTTGGAACGGCGAAGAAAATGTTAATTTTATATTTTTCGATTGATTGGAGTACGTGACGCGGGTCGAATTCCTGATGAATTACCTGAGTACTTCCTAAAAACGTCCCAGTAATCATAAATAAGTTGAGTTGAGCTGAGTGGAAAAGTGGCGCTACGTGTAGCAGATTATCATCAGGACTAATTTTCATCATAATCGCGGTAGAAAACGCTACATGAAGAACCCGATGATGATCGAATAAAGCTCCTTTTGGACGTCCGGTCGTGCCAGAGGTGTATAAAATTTCTGCATCGTCGGATTCATCCACTTCAATAGGCGGGTCCGCGTCATTTTTTGTCAGTATTTCTGCCATTTTGATTTGTTCACCTACTGCTTTTTCTCCGACAGAAACCTGAAATTTAACTTTTTGGTTATCCGCAGCAGCCTGATTGACTAACATCGCATACTCTTCATCAAAGAATACAGCGGACGCATCGGAGTCGTCCAGAATATAACGAACTTCCTCTTGGGTCAATCGGAAATTAATTGGAACAGCTACACCTCCGACTTTCATAACTGCATAAAATGCAATTACGAACATGTCGGAATTTTTCATCAAAAGTGCAACTTTGTCTCCTTTTTCAATTCCTCTTGCAATCAATCCATGTGCAAGTTTATTTACTTCCCGATTCAATCGACCATATGTGTATACGTGATCCTTAAAATAAATTGCTTCTTTATCCGGCGTCCGACGTGCGTTCCTCGCTAAAGTAGTCCCAATATCCATGAACATTCCTCCAGAAAAATATAATGTACTTATACTTTTTTTCGAGCGGCATTTACTTCCTTCAAGATTTCTTCTGTATGTTCACCCAGTTTTGGTGCTATGAAACGAATTACACCAGGTGTCTCAGACAGTTTAATGGGAATACCAATTTGTTTTATCGTTCCTAAAGTTTCGTGTTTCATGGATTGAATCATTTCACGCGCCATTATTTGAGGATCGCTTGTCATTTCTTCCAGTGTTAACACTGGAGTGACACAGGCTTCTTTATTCTCAAATATCTCCATCCACTCAGCCAGCGTTTTTTGATAGATTATCGTTTGTATTTCGTATTTAAGGCGATGTTGCTTGTGGGGCGGTGCCAATATACGAGGGATAAAATCACTTCTTCCTATCCCATGACAAAACGTCTGCCAAAATTTTTCCTCGAGTGCCCCTACAGAAAGGAAGCGCGCGTCCTTTGTTTCATAAATGCTGTAAGCCGCAAGTCCGCCGGACAACATTTGTTCTCCTCGGTTAGTCGTCACAGAGTCGGCTAAATAATTCGGGAGGATCGTCTGCAACCAGGAAATCACGCCATCCAACATGGAGATGTCGACAAACTGCCCTTTCCCTGATTTTTCCCTCTCAAATAAAGCTAATAAAATACCTACTACTGCCGGCAAGGCCCCACCGCCAATATCGGCTATTTGTGTGGCAGGAACAATCGGTTTCCCATCCTTTTCTCCCATCAAATCGAGCAGGCCGGCAAAACTCAAGTAATTAATATCATGTCCAGGCAGGTCTTTATAGGGACCTGTTTGCCCGTAACCTGTCACCGCACAATAAATAAGGCGTGGGTTTACTAGTTTCAACGTTTGATAATCCAAACCGAGTCGTTCCATAACCCCCGGACGAAATGACTCTACCACTACATCTGCGTTCTCGACCATTTTTATAAAATTGTGTTTTCCTTCTTCTGTTTTTAAATCAAGGCAAACACTTTTCTTATTTCTATTGAGCGAATGAAAAAGTGCACTGTCCTCGTCTAATTTAGGTTCGTACATTCTTGCATAATCACCGATTTTTGGGTCCTCTATTTTTATCACTTCTGCGCCGAAATCTGCAAGTAACATCGTACAATACGGTCCCGGCAACAGGCGGGTTAAATCGAGAACACGAATAGACGTTAATACCACACGAACACCTCCAGACAAAGTTAATTGTGCGAATATTATAAGGTAACTGTCACTCTAGAAAAATGATAAAACGACAGGCAACTTACAATTTACTAATCAAGTCGCTCTACAATGGTCGCATTTGCCATCCCATGGCCTTCACACATGGTCTGCAGTCCATACCGTCCATTGCTTCTCTCCAATTCATACAGCATGGTGGTCATCAGACGTCCGCCACTAGCACCAAGAGGGTGGCCTAACGCAATCGCACCGCCATTTGGATTCAGTTTTGCCGGATCGACATCAAATTCCTTTAGCCAGGCGAGCGGCACCGATGCGAACGCTTCATTGACTTCGAAAATGTCGATATCTCCAAGCGTCAATCCCGCTTTTTGCAGTACCTTTTCCGTTGCAGGAATGGGTCCAGTCAACATGAGTGTCGGATCGGATCCTACAACAGTTCGCGCAATCACACGAAATCTCGGCTTTAAACCAAGTTCAACGGCCTTCTCTCGCGACATCATTAATATCGCAACAGCACCATCACTGATTTGGCTGGAATTACCCGCTGTTACGCCGCCGTCCTCCCGAAAAGCTGGCTTAATCCCGCTAAGTTTTTCGAGATTTGTATTTTCTCTAGGACCTTCATCATCTTTCATCACAGTCATTGTCCCATCTGGAAGTGTTACCTCTAACGGCATGATTTCTTCTACAAAACGTCCTTCCTTACGAGCCTTAATTGCCTTTCTATGGCTTTCCAATGAGAATTCATCCATTTCTTCACGGGTTATGTTCCATTTATCCGCGACTCGCTCGGCGGATATACCTTGATTAATGATCTCGTACTTTGAAGTTAATGCTTCACTAAGCTGTACGCCTTGCATATTGGATCCCATTGGCACACGTGACATACTTTCAATTCCGCCTGCAATCACAACATCCATATCTCCGCTAATAATCGCTTGTGAAGCAAAATGAACCGCTTGCTGACTCGAACCACACTGCCGATCAATTGTTGTGCCCGGAACATCCACTGGAAAACCGGCAATCAACGCTGCTTGTCTAGCAATATCAAAAGCCTGCTCTCCAACTTGCGATACACAGCCGAAAATAACATCTTCCACCAATTCTGCAGAAATACCTGCCCGTTTCAATACTTCCTCTAAAGGCTTTGCAGCCAATTCCTCTGCCCGTATTCCGCTTAACAATCCGTTTCTTCTGCCAACCGGCGTCCTGACTGCCTCAATAATTACTGCTTCACGCATAACTATCTTCCTTTCCATCAAACTTTTTTGTAAGCCCTTACATTTAAACCTGCACATATACATTTGTACTGCAAGTTAATACTTCCTCATCCTGCCGATGTAAAATAATGACTTCCAACGTCAGAAGTCCTCGTTTTCCATTGGAATCTTTCTTTTAGTTGCTGCAGTCAGCCTCTATAATCCCATGTTTTTTGCAATGATCACTTTCATGATTTCATTTGAACCTGCATAAATAGATGAAACTGCCACATCACGATATCTTCTTGCGATATCGTACTCTTCCATGTAACCATAGCCGCCATGCAGCTGCATACATTCATTTGCCACTTTCTTTGCGAGATCAGTCGTCCACCATTTCGCCATCGATACTTCGGTCACGACATCTTTTCCTGCAACATGGTCAACAATCAGTCGGTCAATAAATGTCCTGCCGATCTGAATTTCAGTCTTCAGTTCCGCAAGCTTAAACTGCGTATTTTGGAACTGACTGATACTGCGGCCAAAAGCTTTTCGTTGTTTAACATAATCAATGGTTGAATCCAGCATAATTTCCGATGCTGCTATACTTTGAATGGCAACCATCAAACGTTCCTGCTGCAACTTTTCCATTAAATAATAAAAACCTTTCCCCTCTTCACCCAGTAAATTGCTGGCTGGAACACGTGCGTCTTCGAAAATTAATTCACATGTATCATTAGCATGCTGTCCGACTTTCCGTAGCTTTTTACCTTTTGTAAATCCTGGTGTCCCGGCTTCGACTACAATCAGACTGATGCCCTTGTGAGCAGGCTGAGCTTTAGGATTTGTTTTACAAACGACAACAACTAAATCGGCACTGTGCCCATTCGTAATAAACGATTTTTCCCCATTTAAGATATACTCATCACCATCTTTAATTGCAGTCGTTTTGACTGCGGCCAAGTCCGATCCAGTACCCGGTTCCGTCATAGCAATAGCGGAAATCAAATCCCCGGTGATTGCGCCAGGCATCCAAGCTGCTTTTTGTGCATCTGTCCCATAAGACGCGATATACGGCATCACAATATCATTATGGAGACCTACACCGACCATTCCGGTTCCGACACGTTCAAATTCCTCACTAAGCACAACAGTATAACCAAAATCAGCTTGAAACGCCCCGTGTTTTTCATCAGCCCAAGGACAAAGAAAGCCTTGTGCCCCCGCCTTTTTCCAAAAAGATCTGGGAACTTGTTTCTCACTCTCCCATTGCTCATAGTATGGAAAAGCTTCCTTCTCAAGAAACCTTCTCAATGAACTACGGAAAATTTCATGTTCTTCATGTAAAAAAGTTCTTTCCATCAAATATCCTCCTTTACATCATCTATCCTTCAGGGCTGGTCTTACCGTGGCTGCATTCTTATCGCGCCATCAAGACGAATGGTTTCACCGTTTAGCATTGGATTTTCCATAATACTGCTTACCAAAAGTGCATACTCAGCAGGAAAACCTAAACGGGATGGAAACGGTGTCATTTTGCCCAATGCTAATTTTGCCTCTTCCGGCAATGAAGCAAATAATGGAGTATCGAATAATCCAGGTGCCACTGTCATTACCCGAATACCAAGCGGAGCAAGGTCTCGTGCAATCGGTAATGTCATTCCTACAATCCCACCCTTCGAAGCACTGTAGGCAACCTGACCAATTTGCCCATCGAAGGCAGCAACAGATGCCGTATTAACGATTACTCCACGCTCACCGTCCTCATTCGGTTCGTTTTTAGCCATTATTTCTGATGTCAGTCGAATGACATTAAATGTACCAATCAAATTCACTTGGATAACTTTTGCAAAACGAGATAAACTATGTACCCCTTTTTTGCCGATCGTCTTCTCTGCTATGCCAATACCTGCACAATTTACGAGCGCATTAACTTTTCCATACTTTTCAACTGCCTGGTCCAGAGCCTGCTGTACACTGGTCTCGTCGGTTACATCGGTTTGTACATAATACATACTTTCCCCTAATTCCTCTTTCAGATGAAGAGCTTTTTCCTCAGATAGATCGAGGATAACAGCTTTGCCTCCCTTGGAAACGATTTGCCTTACTGTAGCTTCTCCAAGACCTGAAGCTCCACCTGTAACTACTACGACGGCATTTTCTACTTTCATTTGTTTCCCTCCAATAATGATGTAGTTTATTTTTTTACCAGAATACGTGTTAAATAGCCAGAAACCGTTTCAGCAATTTCTATCGGGTCTTTTTTTCCTTCTGGCGAGTACCATTGAGTCACCCAGTTCATGGCACCTAATATTGTGTTCCTTACTATTGTGATTTCTACAGCTTCAAACACTTCTTCATTGATACCTTCTAGGATTAGTTGGTCAAAACACTTCTCGTAATCATTTCGCAATTGAAAAATCTCTTCAAGTTGTTCAGTTGAAAAAATCTGTTCAAGCTTTACCATCATCTCAAACCCTGATTTTTCATCTAGTAAATAGGTGATATGAGCTACCATAGCCTTTTTAAATCTGTCCTCCACCGGTAAATTCTCCTGCTGTATTGTTTTAATATTTACCAGACTTTGCTGTAAGAGCATTAGCTGACTTTGATAAAGCAGATCCTGTTTGTCTTTGAAATAATAATAGACAGATCCTTTTGTCATCAATAAACTAGAGGCAATCTCTTCCATTGTCGTCCCCTGATAGCCCTTTCCTGCGAGAATACTAACCGCAGTCCGTAAAATGTCTTCTTTTTTCTTAGTTATCTTCTTCTGGCGCAACGACACAGCAATTCACCTCCCTGTTAATTGATTAATTTTTATTCTACACATTCATTTTTTAAATATCAAGTTAATTTTCTGAAAATTTAATAACTATTTTCCAGACTACAAATTTCTTATTTATTTGTAGTCATTTTGAAAGTGAAGAATAATGAGCTGATTTGTTTCTATCAATGCTACTGCCTGATTTCTTTAATTTTCATTCTCATCCGTTTGCAATATTTATATAAAAACTCTCGATATTCACAGGTCCCGCTAGTTATTGCGTCACTTTATTTTTTCCAAGTTATTCTCTTCGAAAACTAAACAAATATAAAAATAGTAAAAACAAAAATAGGCGCGGTACCTTCACCATTGCATGGTGTGGAGTACGACGCCAATATTTTAATTTGTTGGTTTTATTGTCTTAACCTCTTATTAGTCAGGGAATATTGGACCGCCCCCCATTGAAAACTACCTATCCCAGTGACGATGTTGTGCAACAGCTTCTACAAACCGATTTGCAAAATTAGGGATATTTTCATCTGTAATAACACCTGGTTTATTGATGAAATTATTGACATTTAACCATTGTACGCCTTGACCAGTAGCCCCAATTGTCTTTTTGTGACGAAAAGCCTCATCAAGGAAATTTGCGATTTTTTGGTTAAAAGCCATATCATCACTACTTCCCCGCACCATATAGACCGCATCGTATAACACTGAATCGGCAGTATATACATTTTGTGTCGCTTCTAACTGAACGTTCTTCGTACCTTGAACTTTTCCTTGGTCCTCACTTATGATTTCCGGAACAAGCCCTTTCGATTTCCAATATTCAAGTACTGACTTTACTAAAAGACCATTAAACCCATCCGATACAATTATCGCTACTTTACGAGTTTTCGCAGACATAGGCATATTTAATTGACTCAATGCCGGGGAAGATTTTGTTACAGTCGATCCTCCACTCGTTGGTGGAGAAACCCCAATATTTCTTGCTATTGTTTCAGCCAGTTCAAGGTCAACATTTGCAAATAAATCCACATTTTGTTGTCGTACCGATTTATTTTTTACTTTTCCTAGTTCAAAACTAAATGCATCGATTATATGTTTCCTCTCGGGTCCACTCATGCTATTCCAAAACATAGTTGCTTGAGAAAAGAAATCCGTGAAACTTTTACTTCTTGCTCTTATTGTCCGACCCTCAACTTTTTCTTCATAATGCTTATAACCACCCTCTTCAGGCGGTACGGGAGCCGGTGTATTCCCTGCTAAGGAGTTGCGATGATAGTTCACACGACCAACATTGATCGTCATTCTATGATAACCTTCACGCTGGTTATTATAGAAGGGACAAATCGGACGGTTGATCGGTATCTCATGAAAGTTTGGTCCACCTAAACGTATTAATTGTGTGTCAATATAGGAGAATAATCTCGCCTGGAGCAATGGATCATTCGTAAAGTCAATACCTGGTACCACATTCCCCGGATGAAACGCCACTTGCTCAGTCTCAGCAAAGAAGTTATCAACGTTCTTCGTTAATGTCATCTTTCCAATGATTTTCACCGGAACGTCTTCCTCGGGTATTAGCTTAGTTGCGTCTAATAAATCAAAATCAAACGTAAATTCATCTTTTTCATTTACAATTTGTACACCTAACTCAAACTCTGGATAATCCCCTCGTTCAATCGCATTCCATAAATCATTGCGATGGAAATCAGGGTCAACTCCCATTAGCTTCTGGGCCTCCTCCCAAGTTAAAGAGTGGGCGCCGAGTTTTGGTTTCCAATGAAATTTAACAAAGAATGCTTCCCCCGCAGCGTTAACAAAACGAAATGTATTTACACCAAATCCTTCCATCATTCGAAAACTTCTTGGAATCGCTCGATCGGACATAATCCACATCACCATATGCGCATTTTCCGGATTATTGGCAACAAAGTCCCAAAAGTTATCATGAGCTGTAGATGCTTGAGGAATGTCATTATGAGGTTCTGGTTTGAATGCGTGAACAACATCTGGAAATTTTATTCCATCTTGAATAAAGAAAACAGGGATGTTATTGGCTACGAGGTCATAGTTTCCTTGCTCAGTGTAAAACTTTGTTGCAAATCCGCGAGCATCTCTTGCCGTATCTCCTGAACCCCTTGCCCCATTAACAGTGGAGAACCGTACAAATACTGGTGTTTTTATAGATGTATCAGTAAATATTTTCGCTTTTGTATAACGCGACATATCTTGGTACAACTCAAATTCACCGTGAGCTGCAAAGCCCCTAGCATGGACAACCCGTTCTGGTATTCGTTCATTATCAAAATGTGTTAATTTCTCCCGGAAATGAAAGTCCTCCATTAAGGTTGGACCACGGACACCGGCAGTCAAGGAAAGTTCATCCTCGGAAACCTTTAACCCTTGATTTGTTGTCATATATTTTCCCTTATCATTCACACGAAAACTCTCAAGTTGCTCATCTTTTTCGTTATCTTTCTGTTTATCTGTCATTTCATATACCTCCCCATTCATTGATATGAATTGTAAACGAAATTTATCCATCTGATGGGTATGTAAAAAAATAATGAACCGCACATCTATTTTTCACAGACGTGTGGTTCATTATTTATGGTGTTGCCTTAATGATGTCTGAATTAGAATCCTAACAACTCAATTTAGATATCTCCTTAAATAACGACTTCCCCTGTTCAGACAAGGAGACATCCACGAAATCCTCTGCTGGCATAATAAGATTCCGCTCCATTATGATATATGAAGACATGTCCGAATCGCCGGTCGCAAAAAAGGGCTCCGCCGAGTTTCCTAATGTCAGAGGGGGTTTGGACCCAACTAGATGTCTTCAAATCGAAATCCCCAAGTTCCTGTAGTGCACGGAACTGATTTTCCGTTAACAGTTCAATGCCCATAGTAGTTGCCATCTCCATAGCGCTATTCTCTGGTTTATGTTTCTTCCTCGACTCTAGCGCTTCATGATCGTAACACACACTTCTGCGCCCTTTAGGACTTTCTGCTGAGCAATCATAAAAAGCATAACTATCTGCCTTTTCATAATACTCTACGACATCCGGTTCACCCCCAGTCAATTCCATTTCATTGAGTGACCAAAGTTTTTCGGGATTTGCTTCGAGCTTCGCTTGTATCACCGTCCATACCAGTCCTTCATGACGGTTCATGTTTTTTTCGAAACGTGCTTTCAAAATTGATAGTAGTTCTTCTTGTTGTTCGGGTGATAACTCTTTTTTATTACTCATTGTCATAATCGTTCACTCCTTATTATTTACTAAAATCGGGTTTAGTTCGGAGTATAACCTAATAATACTCTGACCAATCACCCTAGCCTGCTCTTCACTTTACCTACTATGAAAAATTTTGTCTAGCCATCCTACTGCAAAAAAGATCGGACACACGTTCATGTCCAATCTTTCATGCATTTGAATTAGTTTTCTACAGTGTTAAAAAATACTAAGCGTTGTATCTTTAATATCGCCAATAAACATGCAGCCTGGGGCATGTGTAATCATGATAGAAGGTTTGCTTTGCATCGCAACTGCCTGTGGCGTAACACCACATGGCCAGAACACCGGAATTTCTCCATCCTTTATCGTGACTGAATCCCCAAAGTCTGGTTTGTCAATATCTTGAATGCCGATTTGGCTTGGGTCTCCGATATGAATAGGCGTCCCGTGGACAGCAGGTAAAGGAGTGGTGATTTGTACAGCTCGTATGGCATTTTCATAAGTCATAGGCCGCATACTCACTACCATTGGTCCTTCAAAGACGCCCGCTTTCTCACATGCAATCGACGTTTTGTACATAGGCACATTGCATTTTTCTTCGATATGACGTATCGGTATATCGGCTGCCAAGAGTGGCGTTTCAAATGTGAAACTGCAACCTATCAGAAAGCAGACCATGTCCTCTTCCCAATAGTCAGAAGCGTCCAGCACTTCCTCCGTAAATACACCATCTTTATAAATCCGATATTTGGGTACATCAGTTAAAATGTTTGCATTCGTCGCTATTTTGTTGGGCTTGAACGAACCGACCTCCGTCACATCCAATAAAGGACATGACTTCGGGTTCCGCTGGCAAAATAATAAAAAATCGTACGCATGCTCTTTTTTTAGAATCACCAAATTCGCTTGTGCAAATCCTTTTGACATACCTGCAGTAGGACCTGTAATCATCTGTTTGCGGATCAGTTCCCTAACTTTTGCAGGAGACATCTCTTCATAGTTCTCCATTATGTATTCTCCTCCTCTGTGTATACTTGCCTTTCCTTAAAACAGTAATGGAATCTGCTCAATTAAAGTCATAATACTTAACACACCCATAGCCACCACGACAATTCCTCCTGTAATGGTTAACCAAAGCGGATGCTTATAATTTCCGATGATCTCCTTCTTATAAGCCGCCACTAAAATAGTACCGAGTCCAAGAGGCAAGATTAATGCATTTAAGGCACCAACAAGGATCAGAACATTTACAGGTTTACCGACGATGGCAAATGTCAGTGTTGAAATCAAAATAAATAAGATGATGACCCAGTTATGATACTTTTCGATAGCAGGATGAAAGGTTCGTATGAAAGAAACGGATGTGTATGCAGCTCCAACAACTGATGTAATGGCTGCTGCCCACATAATCACACCAAACATTCGGTATCCTACCTCTCCTGCTGCCAGCTTGAAAACCGAAGCAGGTGGATTGGCAGGATCGATCGCCAGACCCATCGATACAACGCCCAAAACTGCCAAGAACAAAGCTACACGCATAACACCTGTTACCGCAATTCCCATAACAGAGCTTTTCGTAACGTCCGGTAATGAGTCAATCCCTTTCACACCAGCGTCTAATAAACGGTGACCTCCGGCAAATGTAATGTATCCGCCTACAGATCCCCCAACAATTGTGATAATCGCAAAGATGCTAAGCTGCTCAGGTTTAAAAGTATTCACAATCGCTTCTCCTACCGGTGGTGAAGTAGTAAATGCAACGTAAAGCATCAAGAGGATCATGACACCGCCTGCAGCTTGTGCAACTTTATCCATTGCCTTACCGGCTTCTTTAAAAAGAAAGATAAAGATTGCAAAAGCAGCGCTCAAAACTGCTCCATAAACGGGATCCATACCGAGCATGGCGTTAAGTCCAAGCCCAGCGCCAGCAACGTTCCCAATATTAAAGGCAAGTCCTCCAATGACAATTAAAACAGCCAGCACGACTCCGAGACCGGGAAGCACTTTATTCGCTATTTCTTGTCCTCTTAAACCAGATACTGCAATAATTCTCCAAATATTTATTTGTACAAAGACATCTAGCAGCAAGGAAATTAAAATCACAAACCCGAAACTTGCCGCTAATTGTTGCGTAAATACCGTCGTCTGCGTTAGGAATCCAGGACCGATCGAAGAAGTAGCCATTAAAAAGGCCGCTCCGAATAAAACACTTTTACTTACTTTCTCACTCTTCGGTGTATGCACCACATTCTTGTCTTTCATACGAACCCTCCACTTCTTACGACATTGCCGCAACTTTTATCTTGTTTTGCAGTAGCTGTTCTTTTAAGTATTTTGCAAAATCCAACGCATGCTCTCCATCGCCATGGATGCAAATGGAATGCGCCTTGACAGGGACTTCTATTCCTTGCTGCGTTAACACTTTTCCTTCTGTCACCATTTTGATCACTTGTGCAGCAGATTGTTCTTTATCAACAATCATCGCTTCAGCCTGGGAGCGGGAAGTTAAAGAACCATCGTCCTGATAGGTCCGATCTGCAAATACTTCATGTACTGTTTGTAAACCGATTCGTTCACCAGCTTTTGTTAATTCACTTCCCGCCAGACCAAATAAGATAAGATCGGCAGAAATGTCATATACAGCTTGCGCAATAGCTTCTGCAAGTTTTTCATCTTGTGCAGCCATATTGTACAGCGCGCCATGTGGTTTCACATGTTGCATAGACGTTTGGCAAGCAGTTAAGAACCCTTGCAGTGCGCCTATTTGGTAAATGACCATATCATATGCTTCCTGTGGAGTGATTTTCATTTCGCGGCGGCCAAAACCATTCAAATCTGGTAGACCTGGATGGGCACCGATTTTCACATTATGATCTACAGCAAGTCTGACGGTCTCTCTCATCACACGCGGATCACCTGCATGAAACCCGCATGCTATATTTGCAGATGTGACATATTTTAATATTTCTTTCTGTTCACCTAACATATAGCGTCCAAAACTCTCACCCAAATCACAGTTCAAATCAACTTGATACATCATAATCCCTCCAAAAATAAAATGAAATGCATTATCGTAAACGCTTACAAATCGTTTAGTTCCGATAATCGAAACTCTAGTTTTGAATTACAAATCCACTTTATCATAAAGTTTTGAAATTGAATAGATTTTATTTTAAAAAAGTTTGTGATAAGGTATCGAAACCTTTTTATTGTTTAGACGACTTGAAATTTGTTTTCTGTCTATTATAATAACTATATGATCCAATATTTAAAACCAGTGTACCGAATTTCGGAACTTTAGGAGTTGTGATAATGAAGAAAGAAACGAATAACGCACTTATTAAACCATTGGGAGATTCGGCCCTGATTGTCCAGTTAGGTGAAGGGATCGACCCTTCCATTCACAAATTAGTAGGCGAGTTGACTAGATTGCTGGAGATTCATCCATTTAACGGCTATATCGAGTCCGTTCCTGCGTACACCAGTTTAACTGTTTACTATAATCCTTACATTGTGCATCAGTCGATTACTGATGGATTGCCAAAAAGTCCATTTCGATATGTTAGCGTTTACATGGAAAACTTAGTTCAGAAAATCGGTAAACAACCAGGTTCCGAAGAAAAACTCGTCACGATTCCTGTTGTTTACGGCGGTGAGTATGGACCAGACTTAGAATATGTTGCGAGCCATCATGGGCTGAGTCCCGATGAAGTAATCGAAATTCACTCAAAAAATGAATATTTAGTATATATGATTGGATTTGCTCCTGGTTTTCCTTTCTTGGGCGGCATGGATGAGCGAATTGCCACTCCGCGCAAGGAAACACCCAGAACTTCTATTCCTGCGGGTTCTGTAGGAATCGCAGGGTTGCAAACAGGAGTTTATCCTTTAGAAACGCCTGGGGGTTGGCAAATTATCGGCCGGACTCCTGTCGATCTTTTCCTTCCCGATCAGCAACCTCCGACATATCTGCAGGCAGGATATAAAATACGCTTCAAGTCTATTTCCGTTAGGGAGTACACTAGAATAAAGGAGTTGAAATCATGAGTTTCCAAGTAGTTCATCCCGGTCTTTTGACGACTATACAAGACTTGGGAAGATACGGTTCACAAAAATACGGTGTCATCGTGGGCGGCGCAATGGACAGCTATTCGCTTCGCATCGCAAACTTACTCGTAGGAAATGATGAAGGTGAAGGCACTCTGGAAATGACATTGGTAGGCTGCACGCTTCTCTTCGAAAGGGATCTTCTAATAGCAATTACTGGCGGTGATTTAATGCCGGCTGTAGATGACAAAGAAGTACCAATGTGGCGTCCTGTATTAGTCCGAAAAGGCTCCTTGCTCTCCTTTAAATCGGCAAGAAAAGGATGCCGTGCATATATTGCGTTTGCTGGTGGTTTAGTTGTCCCTAAAGTTATGGGGAGTAAAAGTACATATGTCCGAGCTGGGATTGGTGGCTTCTTAGGAAGAGCATTGAAAAAAGGGGACAGCCTATCCTGCGGTGAACTAAATGCAACGAGCCGATCATTTGTGCAACAATTATCTAAGTTGCAACGCCACTTTGCATGGAGCGTTAACCATGAAACAATCATTCGTCTTGGTCAAGCGCAAACTATTCGTATCACGGAAGGCGCAGAGTATGATCAATTTGAAGAAATGAGTAAACAAAGGCTAATTGAGGAACTATTTGTATTGACAAATTCATCCGATCGAATGGGATATCGCTTGGAAGGTCCGCCCCTTGCATTAAGTGAAAAAACCGAGCTTTTGTCTGAAGGTGTCACTTATGGAACGATACAAATCCCTCCTAACGGACAGCCCATTATTTTAATGGCAGATCGGCAAACGACTGGTGGTTATCCGAAGATCGCACAAATTATTTCGGTCGATTTACCGAGTTTAGCGCAACTGCGGCCACGAGGGACCATCCAGTTTGAAGTGATTTCAATTGAGGAAGCAGAAAATGAACTATGGAAAAACGAACAAATTATCGCAAGCCTCAAAATAGGGATTCAGTTAAAGGTTTGACAGGGTCAAGTGCAACGTTACTTTGGCTCGATTCACCGCTTCTCTCACCTTTCATATGAGTAAAAGCTGCCATTGAAAGTTTTTCTAACATTCAAGGCAGCTCCTTCAAGGCACTAGCCATCGTGGCCTAATTGCATTGATATTTTTTTTGCCGCTTCTAGCGTTTTTTCCGCAAAATATTGAATCTTTTCTCCTTGATAATTTGCTTCGATCCCTGCAACACTGATTCCCGCAATGACATCTCCTTTATGGTCAAAGATAGGAGCTGCGATCGCGGATGTATGGTTTTCCAATTCAGAATGACTGACAGTATACCCATCTATTCTTGCTTGATTAATCGTTTCTCGAAGTTGTGTTTCATCTGTAATAGAGCCCCTGCCAAAAGATGTCAGCTCAATTGAATCAAGATAGTCATCAATTTCCGTATCAGGTAAGAATGAAAGAATGGCACGAGAACAGGCTCCGGCGTATAAAGGACTTCTTCTTCCTATCGCTGTGTAAAGCCGAACTTTCTGGTGTGTATCAATTTTTTCTATGTAAATGGCTTCATCATTTTGTTTTATGATAAGATTCACCGCTTCATTCACTTCTTGATGAAGAGCCTGCATGATCGGATACGCGATGGCACGAATATTCATCCTAGAAGAGACCAAATGACCGAACTTCAGAAATATAAGTCCCAATCGATATTTTGAATCCTCCCCCTTCACGAGAAAACCCATTTCCTCAAGTGACCGAAGCATGCGGTAAACAGATGTTTTTGGGATACCCGAGTAATCTATGATTTCTTGAAATGTCAGTTCAGCATGGTTAATGAATAGGTTTAAGACATCCATTGATCGAACCACTGTTTTGTTTTTATTATCCAATACAATTCCTCCGATGTTCTTACATAGTTTATTAGGTATTAGTTAATATCTTAATCTTTTAGTGTCTATCCTTTACTTTAATTTGTATTTTGCAAATGAGCAACAATGAAATTTGTCCGATAAGAAGGCTGAAGAGGTTTCACCTTGTTGGTGCACATCAAAAAACCCTTTTCTTCTAGATAGAAAGAAAGGGCTGGAAATTCTGTTTTATGATTTTTAAAAAATGTTAATTTTATTCCAACATACAAGAAATTGTGTCTTGCATGTTATGTTTATAGAGCTCCATGAGAAGTTATAGGATGGAGTTGTCCATTAATAGCAAATGAAACTCTTCCCGTTTCTTCAGATACTACAAGTACAAGCGCGTCGCTTCGTTCGGATAATCCTAAAGCAGCACGATGTCGGGTACCCAGCTTTTTGTCACCTGTAAATCTGTCTGATAACGGCAGAACATTTGTCGCTGAAACGATGTGATTAAAGTTCACCATCACAGCTCCATCATGAAGTGGATTACCGGGGAAAAAAATTGATTCCAATAAAGTGTGAGTTAATTCTGCGCCTATCGGTATTCCTGATGTCACCAAAGATTCAAGAGGATCTTCACGCTGAATTACAATTAATCCGCCATGTCTTCGCTTAGACATATTTTGAATGCACTGTGATATCTCCGGATACTTTTCTGTAAACGAAGACAAATAACAGTTCAAATAAAAAGTAGCCGCTCTCATTTCAATGCTTAAAAAAGCCTCTTTAATTTCCTCGAAATCTCCAAGTACACAGAAATTTTCATCGTTCATTACTTCGACATTCTTTTGTAGTGCCGTAATAACTTGGCGAATATCTTCGGTTAATGTTCTCTTCATCGGTGTAAAATCACAATTCAAATTATCCATGGAGACACACCTCCCCTTTATTCCCAATAGCGTACGTAAAGTTTGTCCAGATAAAAAATTTTTATTCATTGAATCAGGTAAAGTCTTTACGAATAAAGGAATGGTTATTGTCGCCTACATCAAAGCATGCTTCGCACCGTGTTGATCTAAATCGAAACAGTATTGGGTATCTATAATGTTAAATAGATAAAAGAATATAGTTTTTTAATAATTCATACGTGTTTCAGCAAACATGAGTATGTAAACTTTCTCACAGGCCCTCTTCATTTTTCAGCCGCGAGAAAGCACCTCTTTGATACGTTGATCGTACCAAAGAGGTGCTGCGTTCGATTATGCATTATTTGATTGGGGATTTTCCTTTTCCCAACATTATTAACTTAGCACTATTTTTTATTCCTCCATTACTACAGTTGCTTCAATCTCTATTAAAAATTCCGGAAGCGCCAGTCCCGTCACACCAACTATTGTTTGGGAGGGCGGAGGGGTATCTCCAAAGTACTTTGCGGTTACGCTTCCTATTATCTCGTATTCATTCGGCTGGGTGGTAAAGATTGTTGTCTTCGCAATATGATCCCAAGTTGCTCCTATTTCATGTAATGCTTGTTCAATATTTTGATAGACCATATCTGTTTGTTTCGTTAGATCACCCACTTCCACCACTTGCAAATTTTTATCCCATGCTACTTGACCGGCAATAAACACAATTTTATTCCCTTTAGGGATCGTGACATGCGTATATCCAATTGGAGCGTGGATCGAACTTGGATTAATAATTTCGCGTTGCAAACTTTGCATTGGGCTCCCCCTCTGTCATTGTCAGGTAGTAGTACATGAAATTATTATGAACACTTAAACATTTAAGTCACACAAGGACCCTTCAAATACAAACGACTTATTTAAAAAAACCAGCCGGCGGTAAGTTGAAATTCGCCGCTATTGTCTTTGTTTGCGTATATTCACTTAAGGCTTCCTTGCCATATTCTCTTCCTACGCCACTGTCTTTGTAACCTCCAAAAGGGGCTCCTGTTTGGAAGTTAAAATATTGATTAATCCAGACACTTCCAGCCTGCATTTTTTGTGCAGTATCCAATGCGGCCTTAAAATCATTCGTCATAATACCCGCCGCCAAACCGTACTCCACATCATTTGCTTCTTTAATGACCGCATCCACATCATTCCAACGCATAACAGTAATCACAGGCCCGAAAATCTCTTCTTGTGAAATTCTCATCTCATTCGTTGCTTCAAAAATCGTCGGTTCTATGAAGTAACCGTGTTCATTATTAGGAATAGTCACGCGGTTACCTCCCGCTAAAAGTTTTGCCCCTTCTTCTTTAGCGATATCAATATAGCCTAGTACACGTTTTCCCTGCTTTTCATTAATAAGCGCACTGACTCGAGTAGATGGATCTGTTGGATCGCCCACTTTAACTTCTTTTGCTCTTGCAACTAACTTCTCAACAAATTCATCATAAATATCATCATGGACAAATAAACGAGAACCTAGAATACAACTTTGTCCATTAAATAAGCAGTAACCTAGAGTAGTGTTTTCTACAGCATCGTCAATATTGACGTCTGGGAAGACGATATGCGGAGACTTTCCACCCAATTCAAGAGTTACCGGCAGCAGTCTTTCACCAGCTATCTTACCAACTAACCGGCCTACGCCTACACTGCCCGTAAAAGAAAGTTTATGAACATCCTTATGGTTAATAAGCGCATCTCCGGCCTCAATACCGTAACCTGTAACAAAGTTCACGACGCCTTTCGGTAGAATATCTTTAAGGATTTTAGCAAATTCCAAAGTAGATAAACTCGCATCTTCAGCGGGCTTCATGACAATTGTGTTACCTGCTGCAAGAGCAGGTGCCAGTTTGAAAGAAACCATTATCATCGGAACATTCCATGGAATAATTTGTGCACAAACACCTAAAGGATCTTTCTGTACAATCAACTGACCATTAGGAAGTGGTCTTGAAGTACCTTCATAAGTTAAAATCGCAGAAGCGAAGTATCGGAATTGTTTTACTGCAATATCATAATCTAGCCCAAATTCATTTATAGGACGGCCTGTATCTAAGCATTCAATCATAGACAATCGTGCTGTGTTTTCTTCTAGTGCGTCCGCAACTTTGTGAAGATATGCTGCACGTTCTTCCACTGATAGAGTTGACCATGTTTTAAATGCTTCATTTGCAGCCTTTACTGCAAGGTCCACATCTTCTTTATTCCCTCTAGCTATTTTGGACAGTACGGCACCGGTTGCTGGATTAATTGCATCAATATAACCATTTGCCGACTCAACAAATTCACCATTAATAAAAGAACCGTATTGGCTATCTAATGTGATTTCGTTTGTGTTTGCTTTAATTGTTTGCATATAAATCTCCTCCATTAATATAAAATCAACAATTTATTCTGGGGTTTATCTATTTTTTATCGGGTTTAAATTTAGCACTGTATTAAACTAAAGCAATGGCTCTAATTGGGCTTCCACTCCCATTTTCTATTTTTAACGGGGCCGCAATTAGGACCGCTCCTTTAGGCGGAAGCTTATCAACGTTCGTCAACTGTGCTAAACCATATTTATTTGCTTGGTGCATAATATGATGGCTTGGAAATGGAGGATCGAAAGTATGGGCAATCCCCGCATCAGTGCCTACTGTCTCTACACCTACTCCTAAAATATCGCGTTCGACAAGAAAACGGGATGCTTCCGGTGTAAATCCAGGCGTATGTGACAAACCATCTCTATCTGTATTGAAATATTTTTCACTGTTTAGATACTCCGCCCAACCCGTATATAGCAATACCCAGGAATGCTTAGGTATTTGTCCGAATTCTGCTTCGTATTCTTCTATATCTTCAACTGTTAAACAATAATCCGGGTTCTCTATACACTTTTTTTTAATATTAATGACTCGTGCTTCTCCAATCAGATTTTTTACTGGGATCTTATCTACACTTGCATTTTCTCTGCCTGTTACCCAATGATTCGGTGCATCGAAATGTGTACCACAGTGCTCACCTGCGACAAAATCATTCCAATAGCATACAGGCCCTGTTTCATCGTATTTAGAAAGCTGTTTAAACTGAAAACCGCCCGTGTTCTTAAATGGTTCTGGAAGTTGAATTACTGGTGTATCTTCGTTCAATACTTGCGTCATATCTACGACTTCAATTGAATCATTTACAATACTTCCTAGTAATTGGCTTAATACGTGTGATTGATCATGCGATGTTTTGTGTAATACTTGCGATTGAACATCCATCCTATTACCCCCGTATCTTCCATTTAATATTTATTGCTTACTTCATTTTACATCTTATTGATTGTACAAGTCGTTAACCTGTTAACATTTTTGCAATTTTCAGCAAGATATTACTTTATTATTTTAGATGAATTGTAATGTCTTTTCCCTTAATTTTCTGACAGTCAACTTTTGAACTGTCTAGAATTAAGACACCGTTATTTCTGAGTTGTAAAAGTCTGTAGGAATTGGACCAAATACTCTGCGATGATAAAGCATTGGATCTTTTTCTTTTGATACTTTGAGATCGAGAACTTCTCCAATTAATACAATATGATCTCCCGCTTCAATTGCTTTAAATGTCTTACATTCAAACACGCCGAATACATCTTCAATTACAGGTAACCCATTTTCCGATAAACTCCACTTACATGTACTGAAACGATCTGCGTGCTTGCTGGCGAATACTTTACAAAGTTCTTGTTGCTCTCCGGCTAATACATGCACTGCGAATTTCCCGCCTTCTGTAAATTCTTTAAGCGAAGAAACGCCACGGTCAATCGACCAAAGAAGCATTAGGGGATCTAATGATACGGAAGCAAATGAATTTACCGTCAGTCCAACTGGCGTTCCATCCTCTGACACAGTCGTCAAAATTGTTACTCCTGTTGGATAATTGCCCATGATTTTTTTGAATATATCTTGTTTCCGCTCTTTCGCCATATCATTTCTCTCCTTTTTTTGTCAATAGAATAATTAGCATTTCGAATATAAAGCTTATAGTCTAAAACTATTAATGATATGTTATTCATTAGGTTTTAATTCAAGAAAATTAATTCATTTTATATGATGAGCTGCCAAATAACCAGACGTTCCTCCAAGACCAGGTCCCGGGTGAGTTGATGCGCCAATATGGTACAGATTCTTCACAGGTGTATCATGTTTTGTGTATTTTGAAGAAGGTCTCCATAACAGTAATTGATCTATAGAAGCGACGCCAGAATAGGGATCTCCCCCAACTAAATTTCGATTAGCCGATTCTAACTGTACTGGCGATATAATTTTCCTATTTATTATTGCTTCTTTGAAATTTGGAGCATGTTGCACAATACGCTTCTCGATACGATCCACATAGGCTTCTAAAACCTCTTTCGTATATCCATTAGTTGTGACGATCTCTCCTAATGCATCTCCTTTTAGGACGTGTGGCATTTCTAGCAACTGAATCCACAAAGTGTGTTTTCCATCTGGGGCACGACTCGGATCAAATGCAGTATGCTGACCGACCGCTATCGTTCCTTCTTTCGGCAGCAGTCCATTGTAAGCTTCATTTACTGATTGACTTACCCCTTCAACGCCGCTTGTTAAATTGATCATTGCGACCTTATTTAGCTCGGGATTTTCCCAATTTAAAGATGTATCTAAAGCATAATGAATTTGCATTGCTGCATTGCCATAATCATAATTTCTCACATCTGATTGTAAAGACTTAGGTAATGGCGTATCTTGTAACAGTTCTTGATACAATTGATGAGGCGTGACATTTGCTAGAACATATTTGGATTTATACTCCTTTTCCTCTGTTTTAGCCCCTTTTATCACGCCGTTTTCGACTATTAAATTTTTGACATCGGCATTGGTGATGAATTTCCCATTATTATTTTCTACTATCTTCATTAGTGCCTTGACCAGCTGATCTCCTCCCCCTTTAGGGATTGGCATTCCTGCAGCCTCCAGAGAGAATACGAGTACTTGCATCATAATATTTCCTGCTGCATCATTCGGACCCAAGCCTGTATGCAAAATCCAAGGAGCGAAAAGAGCTTTAATTAAATCACTCTCAAAATACTGATCAAGTAACTTATCAGCAGACTTTATCATCGAACCAACTTCCCTTTTAAATTCCTTGAGCCCCTTTTTTCTTGCCGTTTTTACTAAAGTCCGAATAGAAGACCAAGATAAAGGCTCATTTGACAACATATGAAATACAAATTCAGAATTACCCTCAAAATTACTCATCAATTCAGCGTATCGATCGCCATCCCCAGCTGCCAATTGATTAAGGGTCTGTATATTCTTTTTTCGATCAGTATATAAGACAGCACTTTGATTATTAGGTAAAATTACCCCAGTTGGAACATCTGTATTGACATATTCAAGCCCATATTTCTCCAAGTCTTCCTTAAGCTCTGCATAAGCAGGACCAGTTACAAACAATGGATGCCATCCCGAAAATACATCTGTCTTAAAACCAGGCGCTATCAGTTCTTCGGTCTTAATACAACCGCCAATCCAATCATTTCTTTCTAATACAACAACTTTATGCCCCTTTTTGGACAATATAGCTGCTGCAGTCAATGAGTTGATACCACTGCCTATAATTATTGAATCAAAACTTTCCACCTGAATCACTCCTACTATTCACACGATATTTTCTATCAAATGGAACAATTTTATACTTTCTTCTTTTTCGGTGCTACTCCCCAACGCTTAATCCAATTTGGTGTGAGATCGAATTGGTCTAAAACACGGCCAATCGTTTGATCAACAATGTCATCTATTGTTTGAGGTTTATTATAAAATGCAGGTACAGGCGGAAAAATAACTGCTCCCGCAAGTGCTGCTGTTTCCATATTTCGAATATGAATTAAATTTAATGGAGATTCTCTAGCCAAAAGAATCAATTTTTTTCTCTCTTTTAAAATCACATCCGCTGATCTTGTAATCAAATTAGAGGTCATACCTGTTGCGATTTCTGCTAATGACTTCATACTACAAGGGGCAATGATCATTCCATCAACGCGAAATGAACCGGACGATATGGATGCAGCAAGATTATCATTTTCATAATGAACCGTCGCTATTTTTTTTACGTCATCCAAATGATAAGAAGTCTCTACTTGCATTGTCTTTTCTCCCCATTTACTAATAATTAAATGAGTTTCTACATCCAATTCTTTTAATTTTTCTAACATACGTATGCCGTATATTGCACCAGAACCCCCAGTAATTCCAATAACAATGCGCTTTTCTTCCATTTTATCTCCTCTTTTTCACAATTTTTTCACAATAATATTTCTTTATTCTTCGATATCGTAATTTTCTAGCATAACCTCTTTCATATCAAGGCGCTGAAATTCCCAAGGGCGTGGGTATGGGGCCGTAGCATCAATGCCAATTTTCGTGCCTATTCCGTCATTTGTTATTGGATTCAATTCATGTCCGCGGGCATCAGGTATAAGGATCATATCTCTTTCTGGATCATGACGTGTAGCTAAAGCCCACTCTATATCTTCGGGATCATAAATATTTACATCCTCATCTACTATGGTCACCCGACGCAATGGTGGAAACGCAGCGAACGTGGCCATAATTGCATTTTTTTGTACCCCTTCACTACTTTTTTTAATTTGAACATTTGCATGATAAAATCCGCAGCCGCCATATGATAAATACACGTCTATAACGTCAGGGACCATACTAGAAACTTTTTGATATACGCTCGCTTCAGCCATTAAACCGACAGCATTATAAACTTCCTTACCAGGCATAATCGTATGAAAAATTGGTTGTTTTCTGCGAGTTACAGCTTTGACATTAACAACCCATCGATCGTCCGCTGCAGCATAATATCCAGTAACTTCGGCAGCAGGTCCTTCGTTTTCTCGAATATGAGGCAGGATTTCTGCCTCAATTACATACTGCGCATCCGCTACACCTTCTACATTAACAGTTTGGGAACGAAGCAATCTTAACGGCTCCCCCAATAATTGTGAGGCAACCCCTAGTTCATCGGCATCAATAGGTGCGGCACTACTTGGCGTAGTAGATGCAAAGTGAACAGGAAGACCTACTCCATTATTAATCGTAATTTCCAAAGGTTTATTCATTTTTTCAGCTCGCTCATAGTAATCTCGTAAATGTCTTCCCATATCCATCAGCATCGTCATCCTATTTGGTCCTGTGACCATCAAACGTTGTATGGATGCGTTCCGTACTCCCGTTTCCGGGTCCTTTGCAATAAGTACACAGGAATCTAAATAGGGACCACCATCCTGAAGGCCATGGGTTGGGATTGGGATATCTTTTAATAAATTTTCTTTATTTTTAATGATTACTTCATTTGCTGGTCCGTTCTCAACGACTATTGGTTCAATCGGGTTTTTACTCCACTTCTCTATTGAATCTGCAGTCAAGAAAGGTAAGTCTTTTTCTTTAACGTTGAAAATTTCTGCTAGCACCTCTCGATTCCAGTACAAACCTGTCAATAATGAAACATCTGTGTTCTTAAGTTTTTCAAATAAAACAGCTTTTCCACCATCAAACCTTGTCGCAATACCTGCCATTTCATGTTTAATATCTACTGGAGATTTCACACGAACAAGCATTTTCTTTTCCTTTAGTAACTGGACAACGCCTTGTAAATCAGCAACATTTCTTTTCGCAAGATTAGAATTGTAGGTAGGAGTGGTTATTTTACCCGCTAATTCCACATTCTCTTCTACAGTTTTCGTCATTTCTTCCACCTCTTATATTTTTTATCAATTCAGTAGTGATCTAGTTAAATATTTTCATGTTTTTACGAAAGTTCATGTAAGCGATTTAGCTACAAAACGAATAATACAATTTCAGGAAACATTGTTAATATGGCTATACAAAGTACATAAGCAATTACAAATGGAACAATCCCAATAAATATCTTTTCTATCGGAACGTCTGCCCTCAATCCTTTAACAACAAAAACGTTTACTCCAACCGGTGGTGTTATTGCCCCCATACTTGTCACCATACATAAAACAACAGCAAACCAAACCGGATCATATCCTAGACTCATTGCTACAGGAAAAAAGATCGGAATAGAGATGATCAAGAATCCCATTGCATCCATTAGGGCACCACCGATTAGATAGATTAGCAGGATAGCTATCAGTATCAATACTGGTGCCACATTCAATGATCCAACCCAAGCAGCTACATCATAAGGCAAACGCGTTAAAGTAAGAAAGCGTCCAAAAACCATAGCACCTACAACTAACATCAGGACCATTGCCGAGGAACGTAATGAGCTCGATGTAGCGATGACCAATTTCTCCCAAGTTAGTTTCCGCATGACTAAAGACAATATGAGTGCTCCAAACGCTCCAATTGCACCCGATTCAGTTGGTGTAAACCAACCAAAAAACAAACCACCTATAACAAAGACAAACAATAAGAATATTGGAATAACACCTATCAAGGAATGAAATCTTTCACCCATTGCAGCTTTGGGTCCTGCTGGTCCAAGATCTGGATTTCGCTGACAAATATAAATAATCATTAATAGAAATAAAACCGTTAGCGTAATTCCAGGTATGAGGCTTGCAAAAAATAGGTCCTTAATTGATTGCTCTGTCTGGAGGGCGATGATAATTAAAACGGTACTAGGAGGGATTATGATCCCTAACGTACCGCCACCAGCAACACTTCCTGTACTCAACTTGTCATCGTAATTATATTTTTTCAATTCTGGGAATGCCATTGTACCCATCGTGGCTGCCGTCGCTGAATTAGAACCCGAGATCGCAGCAAATCCAGCACTTGCAAGTATTGTTGTAGAAGCCATTCCACCTTTATAATGTCCAACCCATTTGTAGGCTGATTGAAATAACTTTTCGGTTATGCCCGTTCGGAAGACGAGTTCTCCCATTAAGATAAATAACGGAATAACACTTAGGCTATAACTAGAAAGTTGATTCCATAAGTCTGCCGTCAATATTCCAAACGCTGCGGTCGGTGTTGACATAACAAGCAGACCCAAAAACCCAACAATAAACATTGAAAAACTAATTGGCATTTTTAAAAGCATAAGTAAAAAGAGAACTATGATCCCTAAAACTGCAATTAATGTGGGACTCATTGATGAGACCCCCTTTTCAAATCACGTATTAAATCAGTAACTAAGGCGAATAATAATCCGAAAAAACCTATCGCTAACAAGGTAACTAGTGGATAATAAGCTAATACTAATGTTTCAGAGACATTACCATTTCTTTTTAAATCCAACGAGTATAAGAATAATTGATAAAATACGACTGCGAAAAATACAATATTGACTATACTAATTATAATATTTACTAGTTTTTGTATAACGCTTGGTAATCTATCCATTACTAGGTCTAAAACAACGTGACCTTTGTATCGCTGGGTATGCCCTAAAGCAAAGGCTGTTGTAAGGGCGGCGAGCCACCCTACAACTTCTGTAGTTCCCATAAATGGAACAGAAAAGTTTCTTATAATTGAATTTCCTACAATCAGAAACATCATGGAAAATAATGAAATACCCGCCATTACAGCTAAAAAATTATTTAAATACACATTTGACTTATCTAACTTTTCTGTTAACTCCAGTCCTTTTGATGGTGTTTTAGCAATTACCTCCACTTATAAACACTCCTTTGTTAAAGTACTGATTACTGTATTTTTTTGGTTCTTTTAGCGCGTTTTTGGTCTGTGTTTAACCTGGTAAATAATTATTCATTACTGTATTTTTCTATCAACTCATACAGTCTCTCTTTGTACTCCTTGGCAGGTAATCCTTCCTTTTCTATTTTTTCAACATATTCATCCTGGATTGGTTCAATAATTTTATCCCATTTTTTTCTTTCTTCTTCTGACAAAGTGCTGGTTTCTGTTCCGTGTTCTTTATTACTCCATTCAATCGATTCTTGAATATTCTTATCATGGTACTCACCAGTGAAGATCGCCATCTCTTCTCCTAATTCATCAATGACTGATTTTACATCTTCAGGAAGTGAACTCCATTTATCTTTATTCATTACAGCGACAAATGTAGTAATATGCAAAGGGTAATCAGTAATATACTTTATATTTTCCGCCAAATGAAAATCTTTTAAGGTCTCGCGTGATGTAACAAAACCATCGATATTTCCTGTTTGCAATGCTTCTGGTACCTCGGCTTGAGACAGCCCAACAGGCGCTGCACCCAATTTTGAAGCTATTTCACTTATCGATCCGGCAATTCGTAACTTTTGACCACGCAGATCATCAGTCGTTTCAATTTTTTTTGCCGTTTGAATATAGGCTGGTTCAGTAGTGAATGCTGCAATAATTTTAAAATCATTGAACGCTTCTGGTGGAAACTCTTGAATTAGATCATAAACAGTTCGACTTGCGACATAGGCATTCGGATAATTAGAAGGTAAATCAGAGATTGTTAGCAACGGAAATTGGTTTGGTTCATAAGATGTTGCCGACAAGCCTATATCAGCTATCCCTTTTCTTACTCCATCATACGTATTGGATGCCTCTAATAAAGTGCCTCCTGGAAAAAGGTCTACTTTCACCTTTCCGTCAGTACGTTCAGACAATTCTTGTGCCCATTTTTCCATTTGTTTTGCTGGAAACGAGTTTTCTGAAGCAAAAAAAGAATAACTTAACGTGATCGCATCCGATGGGCCTTTAGTTTTCCCATTACTTCCCGAAGCATCTGTTTCATTTACGCATCCTGAAATAATTAAACCTACAATAGAAACAATAAATATTAAACTAATAATTCTTTTCAATAGTTAGCCACCTCATGTTTTAGATTTAATCAAATTTCTCTTCATTTGTTCTATTTATCTAGTTTCCTATTGCTATAACATCTCGAAAGCATAAGCATTCACTTTTTTTACTCCAGTATGAATACATGAGTGCACTTCTTTCCAAATTGGAATTCGCTCTTCAAAGCGTTCCGTTTTAAGTAGTTTGAATTGCTCGTAATTCAACACAGTAAAATCTTCAACAAATAAATTAGGTTGTTCAATTCCTTCGTATATTGAAAAACCATTCACTTGAAGACTTTGATAACGAGCTATAATCTTTTCGGTTAGTTCAATATATTGATTTCTTTTTTCAGGAATAACTTTGTATTCTATGAAAACCTTAATCTTATTCAATTAAATCCTCCTAAATCAAAAAGGAAGGAAATTGATCATCTTCAGCTAAGAAAATTTTCACCCTTCCTAGAATTCCATTTTTTCTTAACGTGCTAAATATCCTCCATCAACCGCTAATGAGGTTCCTGTAACAAATGAGGATTCATCTGATGCCAAAAACAAGATGGCATTTGCAATTTCTGAAGGATCTGCAGCCCTTAACATCGGTTGTGCTTCTCCTGCTCCATCCCAAAAGTCTTCAAGACTCACTATACCTTGGGTATGCTCTTCTGTAATTTGGTCTGTTTTTGTCGCACCCGGACATACAGCGTTTACACGTATACCTTCTGCTGCATAGCGTGTGGCTAGTGATTTTGCCATTTGGACTGCACCGGCTTTAGTAATATTATATAAAAACGTGCTCTTCCCCATCATTTCTTGACCAACGAAAGAGGAAATAGAACCAAGGTTTACAATTGACCCTTTTTCTTGTTTAACCATATGCGGGATCACTGCTCTAGCACATAAGTACATACTCTTTAAATTAATAGAAACACAACGATCAAAGTCATCTGGTGTCACATCTGTTATGTCTTCAATATAATGGATACCGGCATTATTGATGAGAATATCAATTTTGCCGTGCTTTTCTATCGCCATTTCACTTAATTGATTCGCGGTTTCTTCTTTTGATATATCTCCTTCGACAATAATATGGTCCTCACTATTATGAATCTCTTTTAATAATTCATTTAAGCGTTTTTTATTAATATCATTCAATATTAGCTTTGCACCATGATTGGCAAAATTTATAGCGGTTGCTTTACCAATCCCACTTCCAGCTCCGGTAATAATTGCTACCTTTTCTTGTAAACGTGTATTTAAATCGTTTGCCATTATTATCACTCCATTTGGGATATTTACCACTTCTACATACTTCTGATACTATAAAGCCCACTTAATATTAATAAAAAATTCTAGTTTAATTTACATTAAAACTTTTTGCTGTTTCCAAAACTGTACTAAGAAATTTGTAAGTTCACCTTTTCCAAATTTTAAACTACTTCCATTTCTTTCTTTGTTAATTGAACTCATAAGAAACATGAGGAATTCTAGTACTTGTTGACGACGCATTTCGACACTTTCTAGACTTTGTCTATAAAACCATTCATCGATGATATTATAGACACCTCTGTTCAATCCATAAGTTTCTTTACAATACTTAGCAAATAACAAGTCGGGAAGGTTCACAACAGATTGTTGTTTACGAACAGTCATAAATCTCACCTCTTTAAAGCAAAGTATTTATCATCTTAGAATGTACATTATTAGATAGGAATCTAAAAACACGACTTAAATTTCAGAAAGTATCGTTAAGAAATTTCATCGTAAATGTTTTAAAAAAGCCAGGTCTCAAAACCGAGACCTGTGTTCAAGATTAATAACGTGAATTTTTAACCATAGCGGTTTAGATTTCATTACTTGTCCTAAATGAAAATTAGCTAGTCGTCACAGGGGCAATTAACTTTTGTTTTGCCTGCAGAGGTGGTAGCGCATCTGCAGGATTGAGTCCCATAGTTAATAGTCCCACTTGATCAGCTGCAGCATCGATGTTCGGAGGCATTATTGGTGCTGTAGCGGCATCCCGAATCATTCTTTCTAAAGGTACTTTCTTCATTAAACTGGATGCTCCGCAGGCTATGGTCGCTGACTTTGCAGTATTAGATACAGCTTGTCCAATACTATTTTTTGCTTTAATAAACTCATAAAATGTTTCAATTCCCGCTCCGTAAGTATCGCTATGCCAGGCCGCATATTTTATAGCCAATTCTGATGCATGTAATTCAGATGCAATATTCCCAATTCGTCTCCTAATATCAGGATGATAAGCTTGTGACTGTGCATACCCTTTCGCCACTCGATTCTTCAAAAAACCTGAGGCAAAGTTTAATATACCAACGCCAATACCTAGGTAAACGGCAGCAAAACCACCGAATGACCAATTTGCACCCCGAATAATAAAGTCGTTTAAAAATTCATCTGTTTTATGCAATAGCAGCTCATCAGGGACAAATGTTCCATCATATTCAACAGTGTTACTTCTTGTAGCTCTCATCCCATGCATATCCCATACGTCGTGGATGGTTACGCCTTGCGCGTTTCCTTTATCAATAGGTACTAAAAAACCAATACTTGCCTGGAGATTTTCATCTCCTTCAGGATGAGCATATAAGTAAACATAATCACTAGATTCGACCATTGAACAAAATGCTTTTTTTCCGTGAAGTGTATACCCTCCTTCTACCTTTCTAGCTTCTAGTGAAGGTGTATAGGCACTTGCTAATAGACTTGAGGAATCTGGCTCTGACACTGATGTACACATAAGCTTTCCTTTTTCTATCGCTAATTTAGCCACCTTTCTTTTAACATTTTCAGGAATATCAGGATGTTGCAAAATAGATCCAGTTGCATTTGCATGCATATTAAACGAGTTTGCTGTTGAAGCACATCCTTGCGCCAGTTCGATAACGAAGGCTGTATATCCTAAGAACCCAACTCCTAATCCACCGTACTCTTTTGGAATAGCAACACCAAACAGTCCCGCTTCCTGCAATTTTTTATAGTTTTCTTCTGGAGCAGATCTATCTCTGTCATGTTCAGCAGCTCTTGTTGCGAAATCCTTAGCCAACTCCTTACCTAGATTTGCTACTCTTTTCTGTTCTTCATTAAGTTGTATACTCATAATTTTTCCTCCTTAGATTTCGACTGAGTAAATCAGTCATTAAATTTATTATTTGAGGTATGGGGCATTATTGATCCATTTCTAATAATTAAAGAAGATCATTGAAAGCGCTATCATTTATTCTTTTATTAATTAATTTCTTTGCAAACGCACTTGCTAATTTCAAGTTTATAAATATTAGAAAGATAGCACCTCCTTTAATTCCCTTGTGAGTTAATATTAACCTGATTTGTTTTTACAGACTATTAACTCATTAACATATTTGGCTAAATTTATCGTTATTTAGTTCTCATTGTCATTTAAACTGTGGGAATCCTCACGTCGACAACAGCAGTACGACCTTCCTTCACTATTTTAAAAGCTTCTTTTAATGCAGCTTTTAGCCCAGAAGGTTTCGTCACAGTTAAAGCAAACGCGTTACCCGCAGCTTCCGCTATTTTTGCTAAATCAGCAGGTGGATCAAAATTCACCCCAAACTGATCCATTGCATTTGCAATTCCGTCAGGATGTACGCCTAGTGTCGATAGTTTTGGAGATTTCCATCCAGTGTTGTTATAAATTACGGTTAGGAAAGGAGTGTCGTACTTTCTGGCCATCCAATGAACGACAGATGGAATACTAAACAGGTAAGACCCATCGCCCGTTAGGCTTACGACTGTTTTATCTGGGTTAGCCAATTTCATCCCAATAGCCGCTCCCCCGTTCCAACCTAATGATCCCGCCCCACTTCCATGGATGGTACCAGGTTGTCTAGGTCCAATATGTGTACAAATCGTTTTATAATTTGAAATACCTTCATTTAATACTATTGTGTCTTCATCGATAATTTCTCGGACACATGCAGTAAGATATTCCGGCGTAATTACATCTTCCATCGCTTCTTCCAAACGAAGATTCTCCGCTTTTTTCTCCTCATGAATATGGGTGATTTTTCTCTTGCGCTCTTGAATCGTTTCTTCACATATCTGCACACTAATTAAATGTTCATTTAGTTGTTGAAGCGCTACTTGTGTGTCAGCTTTAAAGAAACGTTTGGAAGGGATATACCATAAAGGCATTTCTTCCTTTAACGGATCCATATCAATATAATAAATTATCGCTTCTTCTGAAGGTTTATTTTTCAGAGGAATCCACGGCACATCGCTATCTAATACAAGAACCAGATCAGCTTCTGCAAGCATTTCATTCTGCTCTGCAGTATTCCATTGATGACCGCAATGCATCGGATGATCTGCCGGGAAATTCATTGCATTGGATACGGATTCAATTACAGGTATCGCTAAACGGTCGCTCAATAGCACAAGACCTTCTACTGCTTCTGGATTTCTTCCTAAATAGGATGTGATAATAAGTGGCCTTTTGGCCTTCGTTAAATCCTCTGCTATTTCCGCTATACCTTTCGGTGGAATTGCACTTGGAGATATTGGTTCCCAAAGATCTTTATTAATCGTTACAGGTTCAGTTTCCTCTTCCATCGCTTCACGCGGACCCATCAAATAAACTGGACCCCTAGGCTCACTTTTTGCGAATTGCAAAGCACGATGAACGAGTTGTTTAACATTTTTACCCGTGCGAATTTCGTTGTCATACTTCGAATAACCACGCATAATTCCACGTTGATCGAAGACGTCTTGAATCCAATGAATAAACTCATTTCTACTTCCTAGTAATTCGTTTTCTTGTGTATATGGAGATGCACCTGCAAAGACGAGAACAGGTATTCTTCCTTTGAATGCGTTATGAATTGCACCTCCAATGTTTTGCGTTCCACATTCCACATGAACTATCACGGCTTGTGGCTCTCCCGTTAACTGTGCATAGCCATGTGCTGCACTCATTGCCACCATTTCGTGAGGGCAAGTTATCAATTTAGGCAGTTCTCTATTTTCTTTTTGTGCTTGTGCTAAACCTTCAATCAATGCTGGGTGATCACTTCCCAAGTTGGCAAAAATGTATGATACCCCGGCCTCTTGCAATGATTCTAAAAATGCGGTACTTGTTGTATATTTGCTTCGTTGCCCATCCTTTTGGTTGTCCTGACTCTTTAAGGTTGTTGTGCTCTTTGTAGTCATCAAATAAACCCCTCTCTTTTTATGATTTTGTCCCTTATGCGTTAATTGTAACGTCACATGCTCTTAATTTCCGTTAACCTATTAACACCTTTTAACTTTTCAACTGATGCTAATTGTTATTATTCTGCAAAAAATAAAAACGCTCTCTATTACTTAGAGAGCGCTTACATATTCTTGTAAACTTTCTGGGCATCTGATGAATAGTTTTCCTTCTTTTTTCAAAATCAGATTTTTTTCATTCCATTCCTTTGTAACTTTGTAAATAGTTATACGTGTTAAACCCGTAAATTGGGAAAGTTGTTGTTGATTAAGAGGAATTTCATAACTATTATTTTCATGACAAATTCCAATTAATAAATATGCTAATTGCTCTTCTACAGGAAGTGATTTATATTGAATAATATCACCAAGTCTTTTTAATTTATTGATTACAGTATTGCAAATCATATCCCGAACATTTTTATTCTTCATAATCAACTCCTGATTTTTTTTATATTCCAAGTAGTAAATAACTGAGTTTTCCATAGCAATGGCAGATGAAAAGTAGCATTTATGATCCATTGATAGTTCACCAAATGTTTTTCCTTTCTCAATAATTTCAAGTATCCTTTCTTTTCCCTCAAATACTCTCATGCTCATTTTAACCAAACCATCAGCTACATAGTAAAATCCATCACCAATTGTTCCTTGTTCATAAATCACTGTATTTTTTTTCACAAACATTCTTTGACCCTCTTTAAGATATGAATCAAACATACAATCCCTCCTAGAAGAAATAGCATCAAAATTGTTTATTATTTACTATACATAAGAAAATAAAAATCTCAATACTTATTTTTGAATACTACAATTATTCAAATTATTTTATACATTTTATAATTGTCATAGTCAGTATTATTTGATAAATTTAAAGAAGCAGATCAGCTTTTTTATGTTAATTTGTTAACTAAATCAATTTAGAACAAGTTTGAGTAGGTATTCCTTAATATTTAAAAGAGGTGATAATTTATGGATAATCAACAATATACTTGGGATAATATTATTTCATGTGAATATGGTCAGAAGATTAATGCTAAAAAAAACACCATCTTATTTCGACAAGGGGAAATAGGACAAGGTTTTTATTTTCTTAAAAAGGGTGAAGTTAAAATTAGCCTATTATCGAATCAAGGAATTGAAAGAGATATCGATTATGTGATGCCTGGAAACTTACTAGGCGAACACGGGTTTAATCACCATCCTTACTTTACAACCGCATCAATTTCTGCTCCTTCAACACTATACTTTTTTTCAAAAAAAGACTTTGATCAACTTTGTTTAGATATTCCAGAAGCCTCAAATTTGTTTATGCAGTCATTAATTCTAAAGGTTCGATTATTGGCCGAAACCACAGCTATTCTAAATGCACCCGCTGATTATAGACTTGCTCATTTTTTATACAAACTCCATTTACGGGATTATGAATTGAGAATAAAATTGAGTCAAGTCTCATTAGCTCGCTATATCGGTACATCCCGGGTTACCGTCTATAAGATAATCAATCAATGGAAAGCAGAAGAAATGATTGATTATGACCAGGGCTACATTCATTTTCTAGATATTACTAAGCTTAAGTATTTTTTAGATAACGCTCTTTATAGTGCGTCGAAATAAAAATAATCAATATAGCTTTTAGACTTTGTGTCAGTATAATTGATAGGTTCACCGCGTTACTGTCTTTATAGTTTTGCAATTTCGTGGATGAATAGTTTTCATAAGGTCTCCAAAAAGCATTCTACCTTCCATCCAAATCGCTAATTACTTGCTTTCCTCTACAAAAGAATCTTCCATTCAGCTGAATTGGAAGATAATTTCGTGTCTATTTATAGGTAAACATGCTGGGAAAGATTACGATCCGAAGTAGTTTTAGTTCTCGCATGGACTAATGTCTCTCCGTGCTGTAGCAATTGCAATCGATCACTAGGCAGTTTTTTTTGATCCCACTCTGCCAGCAGGCGATTCAGTGCTTCTTCTGTCGTATCGTCCGCTAAACGAAAAGCCCCATAATGCATCGGTATAAATATCTTTGCGTCTACATCAAGAAAAGCCTGCACTGCTTCTTCAGGCGTTACGTGCTGTGTACCCATAAACCATACTGGTTCGTACGCTCCAATCGGCATAAGGGCATAGGTGATATCCGGGAATCTCTCTCCAACTTCACGGAAGCCTTGAAAATATCCACTGTCTCCTGCAAAGTAGATCGCATCGTTCTTTTGCATACCTTCGGCTAAAGCCGTTTCAGAACGTTTGATTACCCACCCTCCCCAATGGGACGAATTCGTGTCAGACAGCGTGCGACGAGTCCAGTGCTGAGCAGGCACAAAGTGGAATTCAACGGAATCAATCTTGACATATCCCCACCACGGCAGCTCATGTACAATTTTTCCAGGCATTATCTTTTGCATTTTACGACCGAAACCTTCTGGTACGAGAACGGTTGGCGAGCCTTTAAGTTTTTTCAACGAGGGAACATGCAGATGATCATAATGCGCATGTGAAAGTAAAATAACATTTATGGACGGCAATTCTTCCAAAGCAATGCCCGGTTCTTCAAGTCTTGGACTGAATCCCATTTTTTTTGCCCATACAGGATCTGTTACAATCGTCAGCCCAGCGATTTGCAGCAGGAATGTCGAATGACCAATCCACGTAAGCGTTGTTTCGTTTTTATTACTTCTCAAAAATTCCTGTTGTTTACATTCTGCCTGGCCGATCCGATAGCTTTGATCTTTTTTCTTTCCCATTCGCTCTTTTTGCCAACGTATAACATCTTTCAGCGAACTGATTGTTGCTGTTGGATCTGAATTTTGATATTTTTTTCGAGCCACTAATAATCACTCCTTCTTATCCTTAATTTTGTAGGACAAGTGTTTAAACTATATATAAAAAAGAACGTCGATTTCTTAACGTTCTTTCATCGTTCGTATTACATCTCCGGTGGACCTACGCGAAACCTTATGTGTCAATATATACAGTATTGTTTGTATACCTAAATAAAAATCTTTAAAAAAATAATCTAAGTCCGTGTCTTCCCAGCTGCTCTATACATGTTTCAAATGGATCTTTATGGTTAATTAACAAGCATAATATTAAATATCTGTTCCTAGCGTCAAACCTCCATCAACAACAATTTCAGTTCCATTACAATAAGCGCTCTGATCGGAAGCAAGAAAAGCAATTACATTGGCAATATCATTCGCCTTTCCCATTCTCCCTAAAGGGATGGCATCACGATCTAAATTTAATGTATTGTTACTGACCATATCTGTCTCAATAACACCTGGATGGACTACATTTACTCTAATTCCCTTTCTGCCTAATTCTATTGCAGCTGATTTCGAAAGGTTGGAAACTGCTGCCTTTGTAGCGGCATAAGCTGCGGATTGATTAATTGGTGCAAAAGAAGATATGGAAACATTATTGATAATTGACCCATTTTGTTGTTTTTGCATAAATGGAGCAACTGCCTTTATTCCTCTAAAAACCCCCAACTGATTCACATTGATTAATTCTTGAAAGTCTTCAACGGTAGTATCTAATATTGGTTTTTTCATAAAAACTCCAGCATTATTAACAAGTACATCCACCTTTTTATAAGTAGAAATAATAGAGTTCACAGCAGATATCCAATCTTCTTCCTTCGTTACATCTAATTGTAGCGGAAGGCATTTATCCTCTCCAATTTCTATTGAGAGAGCCTTCACTTTTTCTATATCCCTTGCGCCTAAGGCAACTTTTGCTCCAAGTGATGCTAAATGTTTCGCTATGTCCCTTCCCTGCCCCCTATTTGCTCCAGTTACTAACACAACTTTTCCTGTTAAATTAGGCATAACTATTTCCCCTTTACAGTAAAATACATTTTAATTTATCAAAAACTTATATTAATATTCGCAGCATCTTAACAAAGAGATTAACTATTTCCATACTAACATAAGTTCATAGAATAAAAGGATACCGCACGTAAGATATTCATGATGACAATAATTCAGTATCTCATTACTACAACAGTAAACGAGTGGAAAAGTTTCCGGTGTTATGTAGATGATATACACGATAATTTATTGAAACAAACAAGTGAGGATTTTTAAAATATAACTATGTATTTACAGAACGTATATCTCAAAAATCAAAAATGACCACAAACGCTATTATATAAACGTTTGTGGTCATCTTCGGATTTCTTATCGTATTTCGTTTTACTCAAAAACGTCCCAGGAGGGATTCGAACCCCCGACCGACGCCTTAGAAGGGCGTTGCTCTATCCAGCTGAGCTACTGAGACAAACACCTGAATAACTCAGGCACAAGAACTATTATAGGCATGACTTAAATAAATGTCAACACTATATTTTATTTTTCTAAAACTATTTGATCTACTAGATGATTTTGCATAGTATAAAAGTTGACTGTGTACTTTTCTCCTGTCTCAATCACCGCATATGTTGCTTCCCTGCCGCCGCGTGGCTGTGTTGTGCTGCCGGGATTGACGAATAAAATACCGTTGATCAGTTCCGCTCCATATAAATGAGAATGGCCGAATAACGCGACGGTCGCTTGCTGTTCGGCTGCCGCATAAGAAAGTGTCAGTAAAGAGCGCTTCACGTCATGTTCATGGCCGTGTACAGCAAATACTGATTCATCCCCTATTTTCACTAACAGAGAGGCTGGTAAACGGCTGTCGAGGTCGCAGTTGCCTCGAACACAATGTAAACCTGCAAGCAAGGGATGATCTGCTGCTAATTCGCTATCTCCACAATGAAACATAGCATCTGCAGGCAAAGCGGCAATCTGTTGAACAGTTGCCGTATCGCCATGTGAATCACTTAATACAATAATTTTCATTCATTATCACCTAAACTTTTAAGGAATTCTGGAAGTTGTTCTTTTAACTGGGCTAACGCCGCACCCCGATGAGAGATTGCGCTTTTTTCTTCGGCTGTCAACTGAGCCATCGTCTTCTCTTTTTTTGGCACATAAAATACAGGATCATAGCCAAAGCCGTTTATACCTTGTCTTTCTGCCGTAATAACACCCTCGCAGCTACCTGAGAAAGTCGTTGTCTCTACACCAGGCCCAGCAATCGCCAACACACATCTAAAACGCGCCTGACGATGGGCTGTAGGTACATCAGAAAGGTTCGCTAGCAACTTATCGATATTCGCTTCATCGTCTGACGGTTCGCCCGCATAGCGTGCAGAGTAGACGCCTGGCTCTCCTTTTAGGGCATCTACCTCCAATCCACTGTCGTCTGCTATGACCACCTTATCGAGCATGTTCGCTACCGTTTCGGCCTTCAAAATCGCATTCTCCGCAAACGTTGTGCCCGTCTCTTCCACATCGATTGAATCGTCTAGATCATGCAAAGTAAGAACCTTAATTCCAAGAGGGCTAAACAGCACTTCAAAATCCTTCGCCTTCCCGCGGTTATTTGTCGCAATCAATACTTCTTTCATTGTGCATCGCCTGCCCGCTGTCCGACTTTGTCCGCTAGCTCCCCTAACGTTTCTTTTTGAATCTTGATCAACCGTTCGATTCCCTGTTCTGCAAGTGTTAATAGGTCATTCATCTCTGCTCGTGAGAATGTAGCTTCTTCCCCTGTACCTTGGAGTTCGACAAATTGTCCTTCTCCTGTCATCACAACGTTCATATCGACGTCTGCCGATGAATCCTCTACATAGTCAAGATCCGTAATAAGTTGTCCGTCCGCAAGCTTACCAACACTTGTAGCCGCTAGAAAATCACGAACCGGGAAAGTCGGCAATTGTTTTTCGATCTGCAATTTATTCGCGGCAATTACTAACGCGACAAACGCGCCTGTAATGGAAGAAGTCCGTGTTCCGCCATCAGCTTGAATCACGTCACAATCAATCCAAATCGTCCGTTCACCGATTGCATCCAAATCTACAACCGCACGTAAAGCACGACCGATCAAACGTTGGATTTCCATTGTGCGACCGCCTACCTTACCGCGAGACGATTCACGAATCGTCCGCTGTCCTGTAGCCCGTGGAAGCATGGAATACTCCGCTGATATCCAGCCTTTACCGCTGCCTCGTAAAAATGGCGGTACCCGATCTTCAATCGTTGCCGTACAAATCACTTTCGTATTTCCAACTGAGATCAACACCGAGCCTTCCGGGTGGATTAAATAATCTTTCTCTATCGTCACTGTACGAATATCTTCTGTTGTTCTGCCATCATGTCGCATGCTATTTCCTCCGTTATGTACCTTTTTTATTATTTTGTCCATATAAATAAACATTCAACCTATCTTACCATAAGAACAGTAAAAACCCGAAAACGAGTAACTGTTTTCGGGTGAATTCCGCTATTCTCAAAACTGTATCGTGCGTACATCCGGTTTCTGAATGCTCAGCCAATCTTCAACGATTGACTGAAACTTTTCTTTTAAACCGGTCGTATAGAAAATCGGTTCTACTGCGGAGACAGACAACATCTGCTGCTTACGTAAAATACTTTCAACGTCCGCAACGGTTTCCACAGCAGAAGAAATAATACGCTTCTGCTGTTGGAAATGCTCTTCGATATGTTCTTGCAGTAACGGGTAATGCGTACAGCCAAGTATGACCGTATCAAACGACTCTTTGTGCAATGGCTGTAAGGTTTGATCCACAATTACTTTGGCTGCTGGAGAGCGATACTCCCCATTTTCAACGATCGGAACAAACTCAGGACAAGCCAATGAATGGACCGTTGCGTCAGGCTGCTGCATATGAATTGCTTGATCATACGCCTTACTTTTCACTGTGCCAAGAGTACCTAATACTGCAATCTCGCTAGTTTGAGACGCCTTTAAAGCCGCTCTTGCTCCTGGCTGAATAACGCCGATCACCGGAAAGTCGAATTGATGTCGGACTTCCTCTAAAGCAATCGCAGTCGCTGTATTACATGCTATCACTAACATTTTAATGCCCATATCTGCCAAACTCTTCACCATATCCATGGTAAATTCCAACACTTCCTCTGATGGTCTTGGCCCATATGGACAACGTGCATCATCGCCAATGTAAATAATGGGTTCATTCGGTAAAAACTTTCGCAACTCTCGTACGACCGTTAAACCGCCGACACCCGAATCAATAACTCCAATAGGTGCATTCACTATAATCCCTCAATCTCTAGTCATCTCTTCATGTAATTTAGCTAGCAGAGCAGAAAATTGTTCAATTTCCTGCTTATCATGATTTTTGAGTACTTCCTGCAAATACTGCTGCCTTTTTTCTATGACTTCCTCAATGATTCGTTCTCCTTCTGGTAACAAATGAACCCGAACAACCCGTCGATCTTTGTCATCGCGTACTCGTTTCACCAACTGACTGCTTTCCATTCGGTCCACCAAGTCCGTTGTCGTACTGAATGCCAAAAACATTTTATTGGATAAGTCACCGATCGTCATATCTCCGTGCTCCAGCAGCCATTGAAGAGCGCTAAATTGAGGAGGCGTTATCGTATAATTTTTTAAGATTTTACGTCCTTGCTCTTTGATGATCGCTGCAACATGCCGCAGATCTTTTTCCATCAATGCGATCCCATGCAACAGGCTTTTCTGTTCGTTCGTCAAAAAATCAGCTCCCTGAAATGATTCCTGTCTTTTCATTGTACCTTTTTCAATGATGAACGCAACAGTTTTTCATGCAATCTACCAGCAGAGAGGGATTTGTGGACACCTATTGATCAAAAATACGCCAAATTTCATACGCTTTCAATAAAAATTAGTTCAAACGCAATTCACCCAACCGAAGTAATTCTACAATTGCTTGCGCCCGGCCCGATACACCAAGCTTTTGAATTGTATTCGAAATGTGATTCCGGACAGTTTTTTCACTGATCGTCAACTGCCCTGCAATTTCTTTTGTGGTAAAGTCTTCAACGAGTAAAGTAAATATTTGTCGTTCTCGATTCGTCAATAAAGAACGGTTTTGCATTTCATCCAAGATGCGCCCCTCCTCTTTACGCTTTCCACATAAGATATGTGAGCGCGGGCGCGACTGTGTAGGCTTTTACGAGTTTTGCAAGTATACTTCCAGTTCTTCTTCCGACCATGTCACAGGCTGTCCGGACTTTCGGTTGATTTGCACGACTGTCCCCCTGCCCGTAAAGACGATTTCATCGTGTTCATTTTTCCCCATATAATGCAGATCCATTGAGCTATTTCCCATCCTCTGGGTTTTCACAAAGACCCTAAGCTTTTCGTCAAAGAAGACTTGTTTCCTGTAATCACATTGCAAATCAGCAACGATCGGAATTGTCTCCCCTTTCGGATTCATCCACTTCTCCATACAGTTTAAAGACTTAAAATATTCTATGCGTGCATATTCAAAGTACGTAAAAACTGACGTATTATTCAAATGTCCGTACATATCCGTCTCAGAGAAACGCACCGATACTTCTGAAAAGAACTGAAAATCCTCTTTCCATTTATCCAAATCCTCAATATAGCTTGCTTTCATATCAAAATACCCCCTTATAGAAGTGAATGAATATTCATTCTTTTATTATATCAAAAAAATGGTAGACGTCAACCAACTTGGCTGCGAGTGGTTGGCACTGCCTTACCTTTAATCAATCATTTTAGGACAAATAAAAGACGACTTACCTATTAGGCAAGTCGTCTTGTTTTGATATTAGTCTACTTGATGGTCACTTCCGAAGAAGTTCTTGAACATCTGAATTGTTGTTGCTCTACCGATTGCACCGATAGATGTAGTCAATGGAATACCTTTAGGGCAAGCAACTACACAGTTTTGTGAGTTACCACACTCTGTGATTCCACCGTCTGACATGACTGTTGCCAAACGCTCGTCTTTGTTCATCGCACCTGTTGGGTGAGAGTTGAATAGACGAACCTGTGACATCAAAGCAGGTCCCATGAAATTCGTCTTGTCGTTTACGTTCGGACAAGCTTCCAGACATACACCGCATGTCATACACTTAGATAACTCATACGCCCATTGACGTTTACGCTCAGGCATACGTGGACCTTCACCTAAATCATACGTACCGTCGATTGGTACCCACGCTTTAATTCGCTTCAATGAATCAAACATGAATTCACGGTCCACGATCAAGTCACGGACAACTGGGAATGTACGCATTGGCTCTAGTTTAATTGGCTGTGTCAACTGATCGACTAGCGCTGTACAAGATTGACGCGGGCGACCGTTGATTACCATGGAACATGCACCACATACTTCTTCCAAACAGTTCATATCCCAGTTAACAGGTGTTGTTTTTTCACCTTTTGCGTTCACTGGATTCCGTCTGATTTCCATTAGCGCCGAAATAACGTTCATATTCGGACGGTAAGGAATCTCAAACTTTTCCATGTATGGCGTTGAAGTAGCAGTGTCCTGACGCTGAATCTCAAACACGACTGTCTTAGTTGCAGTTGCTGTTTGTTGTTCACTCACTTTGGTCAATCTCCTTTCTTCGCTGAATAATCGCGTTTACGTGGAGGAATTAGGGAAACATCTACATCTTCATACGTTATGATCGGTGCAGATACTCCGTCAAATTTCGCCATTGTTGTCTTCAAGAAGTTCTCGTCATCACGATTCGGGAACTCAGGCTTATAATGTGCACCACGGCTTTCATCTCGGTTCAATGCGCCTAATGTGATAACACGAGCTAGGTATAGCATGTTTTTCAACTGACGAGTAAACATTGCGCCTTGGTTAGACCACTGTTGTGTATCCGTCATGCTGATATTTTCATAGCGCTTAAGTAACTCGACAATCTTCTCGTCAGTTTCTTTTAACTTATCATTAAAACGAACAACTGTTACATTATCAGTCATCAATTCGCCAAGCTCTCTGTGGATGACATACGCATTTTCCGTACCATCCATTTTGAGCAAGTCTTCCCATTTTTGCTGCTCTTCTTTGACTGCTTCATCATAAATAGTTTCAGGCAGTTCGTCAGCTGTACGCTTCAAGTGCTTCATATAATCGATAGCGTTTGGTCCTGCGACCATCCCGCCATAGATTGCAGATAGCAATGAGTTCGCACCTAGGCGGTTTGCTCCGTGCTGAGAATAATCACACTCCCCAGCAGCAAATAGTCCTGGAATGTTCGTCTGCTGATGATCGTCAACCCATAGTCCACCCATTGAATAGTGAACAGCCGGGAAGATTTTCATTGGCAATTTACGAGGGTCGTCCCCTGTGAATTTCTCATAAATCTCGATGATCCCACCAAGTTTGATATCCAATTCTTTAGGGTCCTTGTGAGAAAGGTCCAAATACACCATGTTCTCTCCATTGATACCTAATTTTTGGTTTACGCAGACATCAAAAATCTCACGTGTCGCGATATCACGTGGAACCAAGTTACCGTAATCGGGATACTTTTCCTCTAGGAAGTACCACGGCTTACCATCTTTATAAGTCCAAACTCGTCCACCTTCACCACGTGCGGATTCACTCATTAGACGAAGTTTGTCATCGCCAGGAATCGCAGTCGGGTGAATTTGGATGAATTCTCCGTTTGCATAATATGCACCTTGCTGATAGACGATTGAAGCTGCAGAACCTGTATTGATTACAGAGTTTGTTGATTTACCGAAAATAATTCCAGGTCCGCCTGTCGCCATGATAACAGCATCCGCTTTAAATGCTTGGATTTCCATGGTCTTTAAGTCTTGCGCTCTAATCCCACGGCAAATTCCCTCTTCGTCAGTGATGATTCCAAGGAATTCCCAGTGTTCATACTTTTTCACTAACCCTGCTACCTCGTGTGAACGAACTTGTTCGTCAAGAGCATACAGTAATTGTTGTCCTGTTGTAGCACCTGCATAAGCTGTACGGTGGTGAAGTGTACCACCGAAACGACGGAAATCCAAAAGACCTTCTGGAGTACGGTTGAACATAACGCCCATACGGTCTAATAAATGGATGATCCCAGGAGCTGCTGCCGTCATTGCTTGCACTGGTTTTTGATTCGCTAGGAAGTCTCCGCCGTAAACCGTATCATCAAAGTGAATATCGACTGAGTCGCCTTCACCTTTCGTGTTAACAGCACCGTTAATGCCACCTTGGGCACATACGGAGTGGGAACGTTTCACTGGAACTAGCGAGAACAAGTCAACCGGTGTGCCAGCTTCTGCTGCTTTGATGGTAGCCATTAAACCAGCTAACCCTCCACCGACGACAATCAATCTGCCTTTTGCCATTATTGTTTCACTCCTCAATTATACATGTTTTCATAAGTTAGTTGATTAAACGAAAGCTAAAAGTGCTTGAATTCCGATTACTGAAAGTACTAAGAATACGATCATTGTAATATAAGAAACGATTTTTTGTGAATTTGGTGATTGAGCGATACCCCAAGTGACACAGAAAGACCAAAGTCCGTTTGCCAAGTGGAAAGTCGCAGATAGGATTCCAACAATATAGAATACAAGCATAAGTGGATTCGATAAGATATCCGCCATCATGTTATAGTCTACTGTTGCACCAAGAGCTTTTTGGATACGTGTTTCATACACGTGCCATGCGATGAAGATCACTAGGAATACGCCAGTAAAACGTTGCAGCGTAAACATCCAGTTACGGAATGTGCCGTAATGGTTCACGTTATATTTCGCAGAAAAAGCTATGTACACTCCATAAAAAGCGTGGAACATTAATGGAATATAGATGATGAACCATTCCAAGAATGTAACAAATGGCAAGTTGCCCATAAAGTTAGATGCAGTGTTGAATGCTTCTTCACCGCGCGTTGCAAAGTGGTTGATGACTAAGTGTTGGGCAACAAATAGTCCGACTGGAATAACACCTAACAACGAATGTAGTCGGCGCAAGAAAAAATCTGATTCTTTCGACAAGTCTTTTACCCTCCCTTATTTCTGAGATTTCCCTGACAAGAATTGCAGATTCTCTATTTAGCTGCACTTCCTCGGTATCTCTCTTCGTGGTACAATATGATAACATGTACATTGTACTCCTCTGTATGTGGCAGGTCAAGATGCTGTCTACTTTTTATAATTTATTGCGATTTTTCCGAAAACTGCTCTGATCCTGTTCATATCTATTTCCGAAAGGATTGTAAACTATTGAATACTCAACAAACACCAGCCACAAACTTTGGCTACAATCTGCTGCGGGATCATTTACTGCCCACGTTACTAGGCAAGCACGAAGACGACATATTGTATTGGCTTGGTAAAGACATGGCCAGAAAGTTCCCTATCTTGTCGCTCGATGAGTTACCCGCCTTTTTCGCAGAAGCCGGTTGGGGACAATTGGCAATTGAAAAGACTGTTAAGCAAGAAACACATTATACATTACATAATAGTAGCTTACTTGAACTTTCAGGTGGTTCTTGCTCGCTCGAGGCAGGTTTTCTGGCCGAACAGCATCAAAAGGTCAACGGCTATTTGACCGAATGTTACGGTCAGAAAATGCCCAAAGAAGATCATATTCATTTCATCGTGAAAGGTGATCCTAAATCACCCGTATAATAAGGAAGGGGCCACTTAGATTACGTGGCCACTTTTTATCATTGTTGTTGAAAATGCGCGATGAGTCCTTCTGCTACTTTTGCAGGGAGACCAGCTTCTTTTAACTGTTCAGCTGTTGCTTCGCGAATGGCTTTTACTGTTTTAAAGTGCTTAAGCAGCTGCTGTTTGCGTTTCGGTCCTACTCCCTCTATGCCATCCAACGAAGAGGTTAGTGAAGAAGCCCCTCTACGCTGTCGGTGGAAAGTAATCGCGAAACGGTGGACCTCATCTTGAATTCGTTGCAGCAGATAAAATGCCTCACTCGTTTTCTTCAGCGGTACAATCTCAGGCGGACTGCCATACAGCAATTGTGCCGTATTGTGCTTATCATCTTTCGCAAGACCTGCAATCGGAATAAACAAGCCAAGTTCATCCTCTAAAACTTCCCTAGCAATCTCCATTTGCCCTTTTCCGCCATCAATGACGATCAAGTCGGGAAGCGGGAGATGATCTTTCAGTACCCGGGTATAGCGTCTTCTAATTACTTCACGCATCGCACCGTAGTCGTCATGAGCGGCAGCTGTCTTCGTCTTATACTTTCTATAATCCTTGCGATTCGGTCTACCATCTATAAATGAAATCATTGCAGACACTGGTTCTACACCGTGAGTATGCGAGTTATCAAATGCTTCGATCCGCAATGGCGTGCTTATGGCCATAGCTTCACCTAATTCTTCACAAGCCCCGATTGTTCGTTCTTCCTGCCGTTCAATCAATTGAAACTTTGCACGCAATGCAATCGATGCATTTTTTTCAGCCAACTTCACAAGATCTTTCTTTTTCCCACGCTGCGGCACATAGACATTTGTGTTAAGCAATTGTTCAGCAAGCGTTATATCTACCGTTTCAGGCAGGAGAACTTCTTTTGGCAGCAAATGTTGTGTTTCCCCATAAAATCGGCCGAGGAACGTCAATAATTCATCTTCGGCGTCTTTATAAGCGGGAAAGATTGAAACATCGCGCTCGATCAATTTTCCTTGACGTACGAAAAATACTTGAACACACATCCACCCTTTATCCACTGCATAGCCGAAAATGTCACGGTCTGTGAAGTCATTTGTATTCACATTCTGTTTTTCCATGACGGCTTCGATATTCGTGATCTGATCGCGGTATTCTTTTGCCCGCTCAAATTCCAACTCTAAAGAAGCTTCATTCATCTTCTCCTGAAGTTCTTTTTTCATTTCTTTGTAGCCACCATTCAGGAAACGTGTAATGTCATTGACCATCTCATGATAGGCTTCTGCAGGAACTTCTTTGATGCACGGCGCCAAGCACTGGCCGATGTGGTAATATAGGCAAGCCCGAGTCGGGATATTTTGGCACTTTCGGTAGGGATAGAGGCGATCCAAGAGCTTTTTCGTCTCATGGGCTGCTGTTGCGTTTGGATAGGGACCGAAGTACTTGCCCGATTTCTTATTCACTTTGCGTGTGATGATAAGTTTCGGATGCCGTTCATTCGTTATCTTCAAATAAGGATAGGTCTTGTCATCTTTTAGCATGATATTGTACTTCGGGTCATGCTTTTTGATTAAGTTCAATTCAAGGACGAGTGCCTCGATTTCCGTATTGGTAATAATATATTCAAAGTCCTCTATTTCTCCGACCAGGCGCTGCGTTTTGCCGTCATGTGAGCCCGTGAAGTAACTACGAACACGATTTTTCAGCACTTTGGCTTTTCCGACATAGATAATGGTCCCTTGCCGATCCTTCATTAAATAGCAGCCAGGGAGATCAGGGAGGATCGATAGTTTATGTTCAATTATTTCATTCATCATTTTCACCTACTAAAAGACCGGGTGGCTGAAGTAGCTCCCGGTCTCTTGTATTTACGCGTGTTTTTCAACTAGTTGTGCAAGTGCTTCCTTCGGTTGGAATCCTACAACCTTCTCCGCTACTTCTCCATCTTTAAATAGAAGGAGAGTTGGAATGGACATAATTCCAAACTGGCTTGCTGTTGCTTGGTTATCGTCCACGTTAACTTTAACGATATTCGCTTTACCTTCAACTTCACCTGAAAGTTCTTCTAGCACTGGAGCGATCATTTTACAAGGACCACACCAAGGTGCCCAAAAGTCTACAAGTACTACGCCTTCTTTAACATTTTCAGCAAAATTCGCATCTGTTGCATTAATAATTGCCATCTGTTATTGCCTCCTTTTAAATACGACTATATTCGCATTATATCATGGAGGTTTCATAGGGGCTAAACAAATGCTTACAACGCCTTTTGATTAGCTAGCTTTTAATTTCTTTATTTCTTCAATCATGATTGGAATGATTTCAAAAATATCTCCTACAATACCATAGTCTGCAATTTTGAAAATATTCGCTTCTGGATCTTTATTGATCGCGACAATAACTTTTGAGTTCGACATCCCGGCAACGTGCTGGATTGCACCTGAAATACCCGCTGCGATATATAGATCTGGAGTGACGACCTTACCTGTTTGACCAATTTGCAACGAATAATCACAGTAATCCGCATCACACGCACCACGTGAAGCACCAACTGCCCCTCCAAGGAGGTTAGCCAACTCTTTCAACGGCTCGAATCCTTCTGTTCCTTTTACGCCGCGTCCACCTGCTACAATGACTTTCGCTTCTGACAAATCCACACCTTCTGTAGACTTTCGAACAACGTCTTTGATCACTGAACGTAAATTGGTAATTTCGACACTTTTCGCAGATACGTCGCCTGTACGGCTTGCATCGTGTTCAAGTGGCTCGATGTTGTTCGTACGTATACTGATGAACAACAAACCTTCTTTAATTTCCACTTTTTCAAACGCTTTACCGGAGTAAATTGGGCGGATGAATTCTGCATCATCGCCTTCTCCTTCGATTTTTGTCACGTCTGAAATCAATCCAGATGCTAGTTTACTAGCGATTTTGGGAGATAAGTCTTTCCCCATTGCCGTGTGACCAAAGACAATCCCCTCTGGTGATTCATCTTCATATACAGCCATGAATGCCTGTCCGTATCCATCAGATGTATAATGCTTCAAATGTGGGTGCTCCACCGTAACCACACGGTCCGCTCCATAATGAATCATTTCTTCCCCTAATGACTGGACTTGGTCTCCTATTAAAACAGCGACAACTTCCCCGCCGCCTGATATTTTCTTTGCTGCAGCAACCGTCTCAAATGACACGTTACGCAGTTCGCCATCGCGTGCTTCACCTAAAACCAAAATTTTCTTTGACATAATGTAGTCCCTCCTAATACAGTTCTATGAGAATTAAATTACTTTCGCTTCAGAATGCAATAATTTCACGAGCTCAGCTGCTTGATCTGCTGGTTCACCTTCAAGGATACGTCCTGCCGCTTTTTCAGGCGGTAAGAAAACGTCTTTTGTTTCTGTCTTCGCTTCCACATCGTCTTCTTCCAAGTCTAAATCATCGAACTCCAACTCTTCTAATGGTTTCTTCTTTGCTTTCATAATTCCTGGCAGAGAAGGGTAACGAGGTTCGTTGAGTCCTTGCTGAGCTGTTACAAGAAGTGGCAAAGAAGTTTCAATTGTTTCAGAATCCCCTTCTACGTCACGTACAACTGTTACATTGGTGCCATCCACCGTTAGTTCTGTAATTGTCGTTACATAATTAATACCTAATAATTCCGCTACACGTGGACCAACTTGTCCTGAACCGCCGTCAATTGCTACGTTACCTGCAAGAATGATATCTGCATCCTTATCTTTCAAGTAATCTGCAATTATTTTAGCAGAAGTAAATTCATCCACTTCATCGATGTCATCTTCAACGTTGATCAAGACCGCTTTGTCTGCGCCCATAGCTAATGCAGTACGCAATTGCTTCTCAGCATCTTCTTCACCGATTGAAATGACCGTTACTTCACCGCCATGTTCGTCGCGGAGTTGAATCGCTTCTTCCACAGCGTACTCATCGTATGGATTGATGATGAATTCTGCGCCGTCTTCTGAAATAGCACCGTTTGAAATCGAGATTTTTTCTTCCGTATCAAATGTTCTTTTTACTAATGCATAAATGTTCATTAATAGAACCTCCTATTCAATAATTACTTTCCAGTAAATGCAGGTTGACGCTTTTCAATAAATGCTTGAATACCTTCTTTTGCATCTTCTGATACAAACACTTCGCCGAATGATTTAGCTTCTGCTTCCACTCCATCATAGAAGGACTGGTCTTTTGAATACGTTAGCATCTGCAAAGCATGCTTTACTGCAATCGGGCTTTTCAGTGAAATTTTCTTTGCCAATTTCAATGTCTTGCTTGAAAGTTCTTCATCGGAGTACGCATGATTGGCAAGCCCCCACTTAACAGCTTCTTCACCTGAAATAGGATCACTTGTCAGCATGATTTCTGCTGCTTTTGCGACACCGACCAATCGGGGCAGCCGTTGGGTCCCTGCGAAACCGGGAATAAGCCCTAACTGAAGCTCAGGCAAACCAAGCTTCGCACTTTTTGTAACCAACCGGATATGGCATGCCATAGCTAATTCTAAACCGCCGCCTAGAGCCGCTCCATGTATGGAAGCGATTACAGGTTTCGGAAAATTTTCTAAGCGTTCAAACACTTGCTGTCCTTTGCCAGCAAGCTTAGCGAACGCTTCGCCTGATTCCACTGTCGTAAACTCTTTAATGTCCGCACCTGCGGAGAAAAACCGACCTTCTCCGTAGAGAACGACCACTCGTACATCGGGGTCATTCTCTACTTCGGTTAACAGTTGATCCACTTCTTCAATTATTTTAGAAGATAGTGCATTCGCTGGTGGGTGGTCGATTTTTGCTAATGCAACATGTCCGTCTTTTTCCAATTTAATCAACGCCATCTAGTACATCTCCTTCAAAAAATGTTCTTTTACCGTTGTTGATAACCGCGCAATAACATATTACTCACTTTGGGTGCCAGACTGATCAAATCGTACTTTTGTTCATTCATTACCCAAGAAGTAATGGTCTCATCCATTGTACCGAAGAGCATTTGCCGAGCTAGACGTAAATCGAGTTCAGAAGACAACTCATTTTTCTCTACCCCTTCTTCCAGCAGCTGATCCAGCAAGATCATGTACTCTTTCAATACATTGTTGATCTGGAATCGTAGATCTTTGTTTGACTGTCTTAGTTCCAGCTGTGTGACAATCGCCAGATGAGGATCGTTTTGTAATACCCTAAAATGGTTTTCTACTACTTGAAGTAATTTTTCACTGATAGAAAGATCTTTTGTAAGTATCTCGTTGATGTTTTCTACAAAAATCGCCATTTTTTCTCTGAAGACAGAGATGAGGATATCTTCCTTATTTTTAAAATAAAGATAGATGGTTCCGTCTGCTACTCCGGCTTCCTTCGCAATTTTCGAGACTTGCGCTTGGTGGTATCCATTTTCTGCAATTACGATCACTGCAGCATCTACAATTTGTTTATATTTAGGTTTTGTTCGTTTAATTTTGTTTCACCACCAAAAAAGAAAATATGAATGATGATTCATTCATATTTTCATAATAATAAACTTTTCAGTTAGAGTCAAGCTTTTTGTTATGAACTTTTTAAAGTGTCTTGGACTTCTGTTTGTTTTTTTCTTTCTTCTTCTACTAATGAACGACGTAAAATTTTGCCAACTGCAGTTTTCGGCAAATCATCCCGGAATTCATATTTCTTAGGAACTTTGAATGCGGCAAGTTGTTTCCTACAATACGTATCCAAATCTTTTTCTGTAACCGATTGACCATCCTTCAAGACAATATACGCCTTCACTGTTTCGCCACGATATGGATCTGGCACGCCAGCTACGATACATTCTTGAATGGCAGGGTGTTCATAGAGCACTTCTTCGATTTCACGTGGATAGATATTGAAACCACTTGCGATAATCATATCCTTTTTGCGGTCTACAATATAGAAGTATCCGTCCTCATCCATATACCCTAAATCACCTGTCAAAAACCAGCCGTCACGGAAAGCTTCAGCCGTATCATCCGGTCTATTCCAGTAACCAGTCATTACTTGTGGACCTTTTACCGCGATTTCTCCAATCTCTCCGACAGGCAATGATTCCGAAGAGCCAGGACCTAAAATGCAAGCATCGGTATCCGGCCAAGGCACACCAATGGAGCCTCTTTTCTCTAGCCCATCCCAAACAAAATTCGCTAAAGCAACCGGTGAAGTCTCCGTCAGTCCGTAACCTTCTACCAGCTTTCCGCCTGTCACCTGTTCGAATTTCTCTTTCACTTCGATAGGCAAGGAGGCTGAACCACTAATACATGCTTTGATTGATGACAAATCATATTTTGACAAATCCGGATGATTTAAAAGACCGATATAAATCGTCGGAGCGCCTGGGAAAAGTGTCGGCTTTTGTTTATCAATTTCTTTCAAAGCCGTTTTAAAATCGAATTTAGGTACCAATACCATCCGATGGCCCTTCATAACCGCAAAGATTAAGACGGTCGTCATACCATAGACATGGAAGAACGGCAAAATTCCCATGATCGTTTCTTTTCCTTCTTCTGTTTCGTACAGCCAGGCGTTACACATCTCTGTATTACTGATCAAATTAGCATGCGTCAGCTCTACGCCTTTCGGTGGCCCTGTTGTTCCTCCAGTATATTGCAATAATGCAATATCATCTTTTTCAAAAGTAACATGAATCGGATCAGCTTTCGTCGATTTCATTATTTCTGTATAAAGATGATGGATCCCCCGATGTTCCACCTTAACGGAAAGACCATGTTCTTTCTTCTGGATGAATGGGTAGATGACATTTTTAGGGAAGGGTAAATAGTCTTTGATACCTGTCACGATGATGTGTTCTAAAGAAGTGTCTTTCCTAATTTTCGAGATTCGTGGAAACAAAATGTCAAGCGAGATAATAACCTTTGCTCCCGAATCTGCCATTTGGTAGGTTAATTCACGCTCAGTATACAACGGGTTTGTCTGAACGACAATACCACCTGCATAGAGTATACCATAATACGCCACGGCACCTTGCGGACAGTTAGGCAACATAATCGCCACCCGATCTCCTTTTGCAACCCCAAGCTTCTGCAAATACGTCGCAAACTTCAAAGCAGACTCATGAAACTCTTGAAATGAAACATCTTTCCCCATAAAGTGGATTGCCGTTTTATTGGGATATTTCTTACTGGACCTAGTAAGATAGTCTTGCAATGGAATTTGTTCATATTCCAAAGTCGTCGGAATTTCAGGGGGATAAGCGGACAACCAAGGTTTTTGTGTCATCTTCACAACTCCTCTACATGTAGTTAATTGTTTGAATATTCCTTGTTCATTAGTATATCGATAAATCTTTTAGTTTACAAGATAAATATGAAAGCGCTTTACTCTCCTGTTGAATTAAGAGCTATTTTAAATGGTTTGTCTACGTTAATTGCGAATTATGACTAGACAGACAAGAGCCCTTGCTTTTCATTCTATTAGGTGCAAGTGGTTTTTATGACTAACTTTACTACTTGGAGGGACTATCTGATAAGTTGATTAATTAATAGTTCACATGTTTTTTGTAATTTTTATTTTAAATGCAACAAAAATAAAACGAATGCAACCGATGGGTTCTTTTGGCCAAGTGAGTGCGGCATGAGTGTATCCATGGGGATTTGCGCTCCAGACGGTACGCTTTCCGGAGGGCGTTGCTTGAGCCTCCCGGAGTCGACCGTCTTCCGCTCCAATCCCTACATTGAGTAGGCTAGATAATTTGATTTTCGTTTGAAATTAATAAAAACCAAAAGGTATCGTTTTTGTACTAGAATTTCTTTTTTTAAGAGCAACCACTATTCCACTCGCTACTCACCAGAAAAAATTCAGTGCCTTCCGGATAAAAAGTTGGGGATTTGCCCGGAAGGCGGGGCGACTCTGGGAGGCTCACCGCGCGCCCTCCAGAACGCGTCCCCGTCTGGAGAGCAATTCCCGAGCAACACACCTTTTCCTCCACATTTTCGTTCTTTTTGCAAAACAGGACATGAATTATTTGGAGTGAAGCAAAAACACGCCAAGACAACTGTCAAGGCGTGTTTTTGAAGAGCCAATATACCCCTATTAGAACGAAAAGTATACAGACCGCGAATAAAATTTTAATCAATCTTTCCATAATACGCTATCTCCTAAGATATACTGGCTCCTATAACAAAGGACAGACCAACCGAAATACAAAGGGAAATGAAGCCGACCGAACGATTATCTGCTTGAATTTCTTCATCCACTTTGAATTTTGGCGTCAGGAACTCGAACAAAAGGTAGGCAAAGATGAGCAATGTAAAGCCATACAACCCCCAGCCCATCATTTGCGGCAAGCTATTATGCTGCTCAATGGAATAGCGAAAAATATTAGCCACTCCAAAGATTTTCCCGCCCGTTGCCATAGCAACCGACAGATTACCTTTTCGAATTTCTTCCCAGTTTTTATATTTTGTTACGATTTCAAATAAAACCATGGAGACGATCAGACATAGAACGACGACACTGAAGTAACCTGCAGTCTCTACTAATGGATGACCCCAAAAACCAGTATTATTCATGTATTCGGCACCTTCTTTATGTTCTCTTGCATGTCATACGGTTCAGGCAGCCGAAAAGTTTCATTTTATTTTAATTCTACGATTGTAACACCGTGACCGCCTTCTCCCGCCTCGCCAAAGCGATAGGAATTGACGCGGGAATGTTTTTTCAAATACTGTTGGACACCTTTTTGCAGTGCGCCTGTCCCTTTTCCATGAATGATTGAGACTTGATGATAATTGGACAACAATGCATCATCAATATATTTTTCCGTTCGTGCAATCGCATCTTCATAACGCTCCCCGCGCAGATCCAGTTCCAGCTTTACATGACCTGAACGCCCCCGGACAGCTGCAGCGGTCACTTGTTTCTTTTCTTTCTCAGGTTTTACATATTCCAAACCTGATTCCGGCAACTTCATTTTCAAGATACCTATTTCGACGACCCATTCTTTATCTGAAACTTTCTCAACGAGCGTACCCTTTTGTCCATATGCCAGCACTTTTACCTCATCGCCCTTTTGCAATGGACGAGGAGCGGCTTTTGCCTTGATGGCTTTCTTTTTCTTTTCAGCAGGCGCAGCACTTTCAAGCCGTTTTCTCGCTTCAATTAGTTCGTGTTCTTTCACACTTGCCCCTGCATTCATTCGTAACGCACGTAAGTCAGAAATAACGGCTTCAGATTCGGATTTTGCTTGTTCCACGATCTTTTTCGCCCGTTCTTTGGCAGCTTCCGTCAAGCGCTCTTTTTGTTCTTCAAATTCTGCCAGCTTCGCATTCAATTCCTTCTTTAATTGCTCTGTTTCAAGAAGTAAATCATGCGTGCGTTCAGCATCTTTTTCAGACTGCACCCGACTGGTCTCTAGAGAAGCGATCATCGAATCCACTTCGCCGCGATCCTCACCGGTAAACCCTTTTGCCCTGTCAATAATATGATTATGCAAACCGAGTCGTTTCGATATTTCGAACGCATTGCTTCGACCTGGAACGCCGATCAGCAGGCGATACGTAGGGCTTAATGTATCGATATCGAATTCCACGCTGGCATTTGCGACACCCGGACGATTATAGCCATACGCCTTGAGTTCAGGATAGTGAGTCGTTGCCATTACACGCGCGCCGCTGCCATGCACTTCATCCAAAATCGAAATGGCCAGTGCTGCTCCTTCTTGAGGATCTGTCCCTGAGCCTAGTTCGTCAAATAATAGTAATGACCGGACATCGAACTTCTTTAAAATGTCTACAATATTGACCATATGAGAAGAAAATGTACTCAAACTTTGCTCGATAGACTGCTCGTCTCCAATATCGGCGTAAATCGAATCAAAGACCGCAATTTCAGAACCGTCCAATACAGGGATTGGCAGGCCAGATTGGGCCATCAGTGTACATAAGCCCACGGTTTTTAGTGTAACTGTCTTACCACCTGTATTTGGTCCTGTGATGACGATTGTCGTGATATCTTGGCCGAATTCAATCGTATTGGCAACCGCTTCTTCAATTGGCAACAGCGGATGACGCGCTTTTGTAAGACGCATATACCCGTCTGCGTTTACAGCAGGTTTGGTACATTTATTCGCCGTTCCATACTTCGCTTTTGCCAAGATCAAATCAATTTCCGCCAATAGCTGCACTAACGTAAAGAGGTCATGTGCCACTTCCTGGACACTGGCGGATAATGCGAGCAAGATCTTCTCGATTTCTTCCTGCTCTTTCACTTTTAAACTGCGGATTTCATTATTCGCTTGAACGACAGCGTCCGGCTCGATAAATAAAGTCTGACCTGAAGAAGACATGTCGTGAATAACACCGCCATAATGCGAGCGATATTCTGCCTTGACAGGGATAACATACCGATCGTTACGGATTGTTACGATTGCATCGGACAGCATTTTCGCTGCATTCTTCCCTCTCGTATAACTTTCAAGCCGTTCGCGCACTCGACTTTCTTGCACGCGTAAACTTTGACGAATCGATCGCAATGCCGAAGAAGCACTATCAACTACTCGTCCATTATCATCAATCGCGGCATTGATCTCATGCTCAACACCCGTCAAAATCGGCATTGCTTCTTTGCGGGCAATTAAATGAGGAATGTGAATTTCTCCTTCTGCAGTTACAGCCTCCAAGAACTGGCGTAAGATTCGGCTTGCACGTATGGTATCCGCAATTTCCACAAGCTCCATAGCACTCAGCATTCCGCCGATTTGTGCACGTTTCGCATGTGGTCGGATGTCATGAATTCCCCCCATCGGGACATTCCCTCGAATACGTAACAAAGCAAGTCCCTCATCCGTTTCTTCCAATAAACGCTGAACATCTTCCAGTTCACGTGAAGGCGTAAGTTGTTCTACGTGTGCTCTTCCCGCTACTGATGTACAGTGCGTCGCGACTTGCTGGATTATTTTATTAAACTCAAGTGTTTTTAAGACACGTTTTTCCAACGTCTCACACTTCCTTTCATCTGCGAATCACGTTCTTGATGAATGTTTCAAGCGGCCAAGTATTGACAATCATTTCAGCTGGAAGCCATGCTTTTTGAGCATACTCCACACCGATCGGCATATACTTAAGCTGGTCGGTCGCATGTGCATCTGTATTAATTGCAATGTTTACGCCCGCTTCTTTCGCTTGAATCAAATGTTCTGTGCGTAAATCCAAACGATAGGGACTCGCGTTCAATTCTAATATTTTACCGTACTCACTCGCCCATTTGATCAATTGATCCATATCGGGATTATAACCTTCCCGCTGACCAATGATCCTGCCTGTCGGGTGCGCAATCATATGAACAAATGGGTTTTTGCATGCGGAATGCAGGCGCTCCATGATTTGCTCTTGCGGCTGATTGAAACTCGAATGGATTGAGGCAATGACAAAATCCAATTGCTCCAGAATTTCATCTTCAAAATCCAACGTTCCATCTGGAAGAATATCCATTTCCGTTCCGCAAAACACTTCAATATCATCATGTTTTGCACTCACTTCACGGATTTCTTCTATCTGTTTCAGCAATCGTTCTGGCGTCAGACCATTTGCTACCTTTAAATAATGAGAATGATCGGTGATGACCATATGGGAATAGCCCTTTGCCCGACATGCCTCCACCATTTCTTCTATTGAATAGCCGCCGTCTGACCACGTCGTATGCATATGCAGATCCGAACGAATTTGGTCAGGCGTGACAAGTTTTGAAATTTCATCGGCGCGCTCAATCTCTGTACCGTCTTTTCGAATACTCGGCGGAATAAAAGGTAAGTCGAAATGTGCGAAAAATTCTTTCTCGCTTTTGAAAGTCTGAACATTTCCTGCCTCATCTTCTACTCCATATTCACTGATTTTCAGCTTTTTACTTTTCGCGAGCTGCCGCATCCGAACATTATGTGCTGCAGAACCAGTGAAATGATGGAGTGCAGTGGCAAATTGGGCTTCTGTAACAAAACGGAAATCCGCATCAATCGGTTTTTCTGTGTCGAGTGAAATAGAAAGCTTAGCATCACCTGCTGCGATGAGCTTTTCAATCGGCAATACGGAAAGAATTTTTTCACGCACTGTTTCCGGTTTTTCCGTCACGATGATCCAATCCACGTCAGAACTTTCTTCTTCACGTCTGCGGTAACTGCCGGCAACTTGAAACTTATCGACTTCTTTAATCAGTTCCAATTCCGCTTCAACAATATTTACGACTTTTTCTACTTGCCAAATCGGCGTCTTTCCGGAGCGTTCCGCAAGCAATTCGATTTCACGTAATAGGTTTTCTTCTGTCTTCTTGCCAAAACCAGGCACTGTACTCACCTGTTTTTCTTCGCATGCTTTCCGAAGCGATTCCATCGAATCAATATTCAACGCCTCTCTTAATTTGGCGATCTTTTTCCCACCAAGTCCCGGTATGTTCAGCAAAGGAATTAACCCTTTTGGCACTTGGTCTTCCAATTCTTTTAGCACTTCGGATGTGCCGTTTTCCATCAAATCGGTAATGACCGCACCTGTTCCTTTTCCGATTCCTTTCAATGACAGGATATCGTCCATTTCGGATAAACTTCTTGTATCTAATTCAAGTACAGAAGCCGCCTTTCGGAAAGCCGCTACTTTAAAGTGGTTTTCTCCAAGCAACTCCATATAGAGTGCAATTTTTTCAAACGTGCGAATGATTGTCTTTTTATTCAAATCGTTACCCTCCCTACTCTGTTAAAAAAGCTTCCACGCTAACGGGAAGCTGTCAGTTCATATGTACACTGCTTACAGACGGGCGTTAACCCATATACACAAACCACCAATTTTTGATGGCCGATGAGATGACCGGCGTATGTTCGAACATCGCTTTTGCCAGCAAGGAATGGCGCAAGGAATTTTGAATGACCTCAATTGGTAAAATCGCCAAAACGGATAAAAAGAAAAAGATAATGAAATAAAATTCAATAAATCCGAGACCAGCGCCAAGTAAACGTGCACCGAAACCAAGAACAGGCAAATGCTTCAAAAAGTCCAACATCGAGCCAATTAACTGTAATACCAGCTTGACTGCGACAAAAATGAATATAAATGCGATGAGCCGATAAAACGTCATATCCAAGTCTAAGTGATCAAATGTCCAACTAAGTTTCGAATCAGCCGTAGCCCCAGGATACGGAATCCACAAGATGAGCTTCTCCGCTAATTGTTTGTAATACATATACGCAACGATAATCGACACGATCAGTCCAAGCATATGGATCAGCTGGACGATCAACCCACGTCTGAAGCCCGTGATCAAACCGCCGACTAACAAGAAAATCATCAGTAAATCAACCATTTTTCGCCTCTCAACCCTTCAACTTTTTCACTTCTTCTTCTAATTGCTGTACGGTTTCTTCCAGTTTTAAATAGTCATGCACACTATTAACAGCAGTCAAAACAGCTATTTTTGTACTGTCCAAGTAAGGATTGCGTTTACTGATTTCCCGCATTCTCTCATCAACGAGCGAGGCAACATGACGTACATGATTAGACGTTTCCGTGCCAACGATTGTATAGGTTTGTCCATAGATTCCAACTGCCACTCTTGTCTTTTCTTTGTCCGCCACTATTCCGCCCTCCTCTGAAAAACCCTGTTAATAATCATACCATGAATAACAATTGGTTGTGAATCAATTATGCCTCATATCTACATTCTCTCAACTATTTTAAATGGTTCTGTTCATTATGCACTAGCTTTTCAGGTATACTAAGTAGAAAATCCTTTCAGGAAGTGAGTGAACGATTTAGTGAGTAACCAAGTCATCGTCCTTAATGAAAATGAAATGCCTAAAGTTCTGAATTTCTACGAGCAAAATAAAATTACACGCAATGCACCAGGCGTGATTTTCGCTGCAAAGACAGCTGATACTTCCATCACAGCATATAGATCCGGCAAAGTGCTGTTTCAAGGGGCTGGTGCCGATCGAGAAGCTGCACGCTGGTCCCCTTCCCTAACTCCATCAACGGCTGCTAAAACAAAAAGTTCTGCAGCAAAAGGTGATGTCTTGCCCGAGAATTTCGCTACTTTGTCTGTAATAGGTTCAGACGAGACTGGAACAGGCGACTTTTTCGGTCCAATTACGGTAGCTGCCTGTTTTGTCAGCCGTGATAAAATAGAACTGGTCCGCGAACTAGGAGTGAAAGATTCGAAACAGCTGACGGATGTCTATATGCAACAAATCGCAGAGGACTTGAAACAGGTTGTCCCACATTGTGTGCTGACCCTCGATAATGACAAATACAATGAAATCCAAAAAAAAGGCTGGTCACAAGGAAAAATCAAAGCCGTACTACACAACCAAGCGATTCAACAAGTTCTCGAACAAATGCAGCCTGAGTTGCCCGAATATATTTTAATCGACCAATTTGCCGAACGAAGAATTTACTACAATCATTTAAAAAATGAGTCGACAATCATTCGTAACAAAGTGTTATTTTCGACAAAAGCAGAGAATTTGCATGTATCCGTAGCAACGGCATCCATTCTAGCACGTGTGGCTTTCTTGGAAGAAATGGATCGGCTGAGTGCCAAGGCAGGAGTTACACTGCCAAAAGGTGCCGGTCCGAAAGTCGACCAAATCGCTTGTCAGATCATACGTAAAAAAGGCGAACCGTTTTTACATTCCATCACGAAAGTGCATTTCGCCAATACACAAAAAGCATTGAAACTTGCATATAAGAAATAAGGTAAAAACACCGCAGTCCTCGTAAGAGAACTGCGGTTCATTTTTTATTAAGATCTCAATTGCGCATTAGCTTGTACTGTCAGTGCATCCAGCACTTTCTTGTGCGCATTGACTACTTCTTCATCTGTCAAAGTACGTTCAGGATCAAAGTACGTTAACGAGAAGGCCAAGGATTTCTTGCCCTCTTCAACATTTTTTCCTTCGTACAGATCGAACAACTGAACGGTCTTCAGCAGCTTGCCGCCCGCCTGCAAAATAATAGCCTGCAAGTTCGCAGCAGATGTGTCGCGATCAACGACTAATGCGATATCACGGGAGATCGATGGATAGCGAGGTACTGGCTCGTAGAAGAGCTCCTCCGCCGCCGTTTCCATGATCATGCGTAAATTCATTTCCATTACGTACGTTTCCTGCAAATCGCGTTGATTTTGTACAGTCGGGTGTACTTGGCCCAGCATACCTACCGCTTGGTCACCTAGCCATACAGTTGCAGTTCGGCCAGGGTGCATGCCTTCTACCGTAGCTTTAGTAAATTGGATGCGCTCGAGCAATCCTAATTGTTCAAACAGCCCTTCCACAATCCCTTTCATGACGAAGAAATCTACTTTTTTCGTCTCACCTTGCCACGCATGGTGAACCCACTTGCCAGTTAATACGGCTGCCACATGCTCGACTTCTTTCGGCAATCCATCTTCTTCGATGCCAAGGAACACGGAACCTGTTTCATATAACGCAACCGATTCGTTGCGACGTGCCGTATTGTACGTAGCTGCATCGAGTAAATGGGGGATCAAACTTTGGCGAAGTACGCTGCGCTCTTCACTCATCGGCATAAGAAGCTCTGTGACGGGAGCTGTCTCCAGTGCAAAAGCTTGTGCATCTTTTGGTGAAGCCAATGAATATGTCAATGCCTGCGAAAGACCCGCTGCTTCTAAAAATCTGCGGACGATGCGCCGCTTTGCTTGATATGGAGTTAATCCACCTGGTGTACTTTCCACAACCGGCAAAGTTTTCGGTATCTCATCATAGCCGTAAAGACGAGCAATTTCCTCAATTATATCTTCTTTGATTCGCAAGTCTTGTCGTCTCGTCGGAATATCCATCACGAGCTGACCATTGATCGCTTCCGTAGGAATTTGCAGACGGTCCATGATCGACTTCATTTCGTCCATCGGAATCTTCATACCTAGACGATTGTTAACGTAATCTGGAGACAGAATGATTCTCTCGGCAGTTTTATCCAACTCATCAAATTGAACTGAACCTTCAAGGACTTCCCCGCCAGCAAGTTCAGCCATCAGTTGTGCTGCACGTTCTGCTGCTTCAGCCACCCGATTTGGATCTACACCCTTTTCAAATCGTGTACTCGCATCGCTACGCAGTCCGACTTCTTTTGATGTCCGACGTACAGAACTTGGTGCGAAATAAGCCGATTCGATGACGACAGTCGCAGTTCCCTCGTGCACTTCCGAGTTTGCTCCGCCCATCACACCTGCAAGCGCAACCGGCTCCATGCCGTTCGTGATAACGAGCTGATGGCCATTCAATGTACGTTCTGCCTGATCGAGCGTCACAATTTTTTCACCTTCACGAGCATGACGCACAACGATTTCTTTTGTTTCCAGGCGATCGTAATCGAACGCGTGCAATGGCTGACCATATTCCATCAGCACATAGTTCGTGATATCGACGATATTATTATGCGGACGAATCCCAGCAGACATCAATGTATTTTGTAGCCACTGTGGAGATTCCGCCACTTTAACGTTCTTCACAACTTTTGCGACGTACATCGGATTGTCTTCCGGAGCTTCTACCGCCAACTTTAAATAATCCTTTGCTTTTTCTGAAGTCTCTTCAAAAGAAATAGCCGGCAATTTGATGTCTTTTGACAGGATTGCTCCTACTTCATATGCAACCCCTAGCATACTGAGTGCATCCGAACGGTTCGGTGTTAAGTCAAATTCCATTACTTGATCGTATAATCCAAGATGAGTCAACGCACTCTCTCCAGCTTGTACATCACTCGGTAAAACATAAATTCCTTCTGCATAGGTTTTCGGAACTACTTTCCCTTCAATACCCAGCTCTTGTAATGAACAAATCATACCGTTTGACTCTTCGCCGCGAAGTTTCGCTTTTTTGATCTTCATTCCACCCGGCAACATAGCTCCCGGACGTGCAACGATGACTTTTTGACCTGCCGCAATATTCGGCGCGCCGCAAATGATTTGAGTGATTTCTCCACCCACATCCACTTGACAAATATGTAATTTGTCCGCTTCTGGATGTTTTACGCAGTCCGTTACGTATCCGATCACTATATTGTCCATACCGAATGAACGATCAATGATACCGTCTACTTCAATCCCAGCACGAGTAATTTTTTCGGCTAGTTCTTCTACGCTGAGTTCATTCCAATCTACATACTTACTTAACCAATTTGTTGATACTAACATCAGTACGCCTCCTTACGCCTCTGCCCGGTGGAATTGTGAAATAAACCGAATGTCATTTGTATAGAAATGACGAATATCTTCCACTCCGTATTTTAACATCGCGATTCGTTCAGGCCCCATGCCGAACGCAAAGCCAGTCACTTCATCCGGATTATAGCCCGCCATTTTCAGCACATTAGGATGCACCATGCCGGCTCCCAGAATTTCGATCCAACCTGTTTTCTTACAAACGTTGCATCCTGATCCGCCACATTTGAAGCAAGAGATATCCATCTCTACAGATGGTTCAGTGAATGGGAAGAAACTTGGGCGCAAACGGATTTCACGATCTGCTCCAAATAATTTCTTCGCCAATAAATCAAGAGTACCTTTCAAGTCACTCATGCGAATGTTTTCGCCAACGACCAATCCTTCAATCTGAGTAAATTGGTGGGAGTGTGTTGCGTCATCTGAGTCACGTCGATACACTTTTCCTGGGCAGATGATCTTAATGGCAGCACCATCTTTCGCTTCCATCGTCCGTGCCTGCACGGGAGACGTGTGGGTACGCAGTAAAATATCTTCCGTAATATAGAAGGAGTCCTGCATGTCGCGAGCTGGGTGTCCTTTTGGAAGATTGAGTGCCTCGAAGTTGTAGTAGTCTTTTTCCACTTCAGGTCCTTCCGCGATTTCATATCCCATGCTGATAAAGAAGTCTTCGATTTCTTCTACAACTCGGGTTAGCGGATGGTGGTTGCCAAGCTCTACTGGGCGACCAGGCAGTGTCACGTCAATGGATTCTTTTTCGAGTTGCTCTTGGATGGCTTGCTGTTCAAGTGTTTCTTTGCGCTCTTCCAGAATTCCAGTTACACTTTCGCGGATTTCGTTGACGAGCGCGCCCATTTTTGGTCGTTCTTCTGCAGGAAGTTTACCCATTCCTTTTAGCAGGTCTGTGATGGGTCCTTTTTTCCCCAGGTAGGCCACGCGTACGTCGTTGAGTTCTTTCATGGTTTGGGATTCTTTGATTTTTGCAATGACTTGTTCTTTCAGTTCATGCAGTTGTTCTTTCATGTTCATAGCTCCTCTCTTGAGTTCAATAGTGGTTTAAAACTATGTAAGATGGATTGGCTGCTAAGCACCGTTGATTTCCGTTCCAGACGGACGCTTTCCGCGGGGCGGGCGGTGAGCCTCCTCGGTCGCTCTGCTCCCTGTGGGGTCTCACCTGTCCCGCTAATCCCGCTGGAGTCGCCGTCTTCCACTACAATCAACTAGATATTCTTCAAATCAAGAAAAACTATCTAAAGAATAAAAAAACAAATCAACTTGTATAGTTTCCGAAAAACAAAAAACTCGCCCCTGTAAAAGGGACGAGGTCGAGTTCGCGGTACCACCCTGATTAGTTTGCATCTTGAAAAATGTGATGCAAAATCACTTGATTTGGAATAACGGTCCTTTGCCGGCACGCTTTTACATTGCTGGTCCTAGCGTGCAGCTCGCAGGGTGAATTCGATGGGGCGACGTTTTTCACATTTTCAGTCGAGGTGTGAAATCCCTAAGAACGTGCTGTGCCATGTACTTTTCCCGGTCGTTGCTGTTTGTATGATTCATCTTGTAGTATACCGTAAAAGACAATTGCCTTCAACAGTCAACTCAATGATCGCGGAGCGTGTATAGCAAAATGCCTGTTGCGACGGCTACGTTCAATGATTCCGCCTGCCCATAGAGCGGGATTTTTACTACTTGATTGGCTTTTGAAAGAAGGTCCGGGTCTACGCCGCTACCTTCATTGCCAACAAGTAAGGCGAATTCTGATTGTGCAGTGATTTCATTAAGAGAGACTGCTTCCTGCAAACCGGTACCGATGATTGGAATATTATTCGATTTCAGACGTTCCAGCCATGGCATTAATTCACCACGCACGACAGGAATATGGAAGTGTGACCCTTGTGCAGAGCGCACAGTCTTCGGATTAAACGGATCGGCGCAGCCCTTGCCAAGAACTACGGCATCGAGGCCGCCTGCGTCTGCAGTGCGGATCATTGTTCCGATATTGCCAGGGTCTTGCACAGCGTCTATCAATAAAAGCCGTTTCCATTCATGCTGGTCTGCTTCGTCATATTGCGGTTGTTTGCAATAGGCAAAGACACCTTGTGTTTGTTCGGTCTCCGAAATTTCCTTGGAGACTGCGGCCGTCAATTCGATGATCGGTACATCCCAATGAGCAGGAATATCAAAATCTTCTCTCACAAGCAATTGAATGACTAAATCCTTGTGTTTTAATGCTTCTTCGACGAGATGGAACCCCTCTACGAGAAACTCATTTGTTTGATCTCGTTCTTTCCGTGTCGTCACTAATTTCTTCCAATGTTTCACTAATGAATTTTGTGTGGATTCTATACGTTTATTCAAGAGGCTGTACATCCTTTTTTCTTTTTAGTGTACCAAACGCGCGTATATTTAGCGACTGTTGTGGAAAAGATGAAGGTAGGAGGTTGATGAAATGAATTTTCAAATACGCGATGCAATTGCCGCAAATATGACGAATAATAGTTCACAGGATGTACGCAGTGTAATCGATGATGCAATTCAGCGGGGCGAAGAACATTTGTTACCAGGCCTCGGCGTTTTTTTCGAACAGCTTTGGCAGCGTGCCGATGATAAGGAAAAAGATGCGATGACAAATGAGTTGTCTCAAGCATTCGCTAAAGCGCAATAAATCGAACAACAGCTAAAAATCCTCCACTTTGAAAAAAGCGGAGGATTTTTTACTGTGCTGTTTAATTGACTGAATACTGTTCTCGTAATTGATCGCGCAATGCTGCTTTTAGGAACTTCCCTACCGAAGTCTTCGGGATTTCTTTAACGAAGAGAACTTCATCCGGTACCCACCAGCTGGCGAACTGACCTTTTAAATAGTCTCTCAGTTCTTCTTTCTTGCTGTCATCTTCCGTGACACCTTCATTCAATACTACACAGGCAAGCGGGCGTTCCATCCATTTTTCATGAGGCACCGCGACGACGGCTGCTTCATAAACCGATTCATGAGTCATAAGGGCGTTCTCCAGATCTACAGAAGAAATCCATTCACCACCGCTCTTTATCAAGTCTTTTGTTCGATCCATTAACTTCAGATAGCCATCTTCGGTCATGATCGCAATATCCCCTGTGTAGAGCCAGCCGTTCTTAAATGCTTCCTCTGTTCGTTCATCTTTATAGTATTCACTTGCAATCCATGGTCCTTTGACCGTCAACTCGCCCATCGTTTTGCCATCCCACGGCACTTCACCTTCTTCGTTGACTACTCGTATATCCAGTCCCGGCATGACCAACCCTTGTAAAGCACGGATTTCAATTCGCTCGTCCATTGTCAAATCCTTCATCGATGAAGTGAGGACAGATAAACTGACAAGCGGACTTGTCTCCGTCATTCCGTAACCAACTATAAACGGGATATTATATTTTTCCTCAAATGCACGGATTAGTCCCTTTGGTGAAGCCGAACCACCACAGACAATGACACGCAACGAAGAGAGGTCGCGTGGATTTTGTTGCAATTCTTTCAGTGCAGCGAGCCAGATGGTCGGCACACCGGCAGTAATCGTTACTTTTTCTGCCTCAATCAGGTCTAAGAGAACCGCCGGATTAAAGCCTGGTCCCGGCAGCACTTGCGTTGTTCCAAAAAAGACGCCTGCGAATGGAAGGCCCCAGGCATTTGCATGAAACATCGGTACAACGGACATAGCGATATCGCGCTCGCAAAGCCCCATTGCATCCGCTAGGCCAAGCGCGTAACTATGCAACACCAATCCGCGATGCGTGTATATTACACCTTTTGGATTCCCTGTCGTCGCAGATGTATAGCATAATCCCGCAGGTGTATTTTCATCCAAGTCTTCAGGATAGTCGTATTCATCGGAAGCAGCTTCGAGCAGTGCTTCGTAAGAATGGACATTTTCAAGTGATGTTTCGGGCAAATCTTTGCTGTCACTCATTACGACAATATGTTTCACGGATTTCAACATGGGTGCCATTTTTTCAAAATGAGGGAGAAAATCTTCATCGACGAGAAGGATTTCATCTTCTGCATGATTGATGACGTAGACAATATGTTCGGGTGATAATCGAATATTGATCATATGAAGGATCGCACCTGTACAAGGCACGCCAAAATATGCCTCCAAATGACGGTGATGGTTCCACGCAAAGGTACCAACCCTTGTTCCTTTTTCCATTCCTAGCTGCGTTAAGGCATTCGATAATTTGCGTGTCCTCTTTGCCCATTCTCGGTATGTAAACCGCTGAATTGTTTGTTCTCCTGTACGTGAGATAACCATCTTTTCTGGAAAAAATCGTTCTGCCCTTTTAATAAATGATGACAAAATTAGTGGTGTCTGCATCATATCCATCCGCTCCTCTTAATTTAGAAGTGAAAATCATTATCCATCGCCTTACCAACTGAACATCTGCTTGTCCAATCGTCTAAAATGAAAAGCATCTATGCGCAATGGGATGGAGTTTGTTTCCCCGGATGTACTCTATGCGCCGATGAGGTCTACTATGAATTCCTGCAATGACACTTTAAGTTTACTTTATGGACATAGTATACACATTATCAAACTATTCTGTCTACCATTATTTGAATATTAAATGAATTTTTGCCTCATCCAAGAGAATATGTCTACACCAAGCACCGACAGGATCCCAAATATAATTGCCCAAACAGCTAGACTGATTAACATCCAGAAAGCAGTTTGTTTTTTTGTCGAGCCAAGTGCCAATGCCAAGAATGTAGCAAGATGAGAGCCGATTAAAATTGGACCAAGTAAGGAAAGACCCGGAATCCCGTAATGTCTCCAAATATTCTCAGCACGAACAGTACGTTTGGAAGGCATCGAAACATCTTTTTTCTTTTTGCTTTCCCACCATTCTTTCAACTTTTGGAATACAATGATCTCTAGTAAAATGGTTGCAGCATTACCAGCAAAACCAATGATTACAGCTAAAACTGGCGGGATACCGCGCAAGATACCTAACGGGACAGCCACCAACACTTCAAATCCAGGAACAGCTGCTATCAAAAATACGAGTAAATAGGTCAACAAAGCTTTTCCTCCTCGATTTCAATTGATCGTATTATAACAAAATAATGTTCATCTAAACATCACGACAAAAAAACCACTCTCCCGATCAACAGGGAAAGCAGTCCGGTTTTCTTTATATTCTTATAATAAAGAAGCTAAAATCGCTTTTTGTGCATGCAAACGATTGCCCGCTTGTTGGAAGACGTATGAGTTCGGTCCATCGATTACAGACGTTGCAACTTCTTCTTCTCGGTGTGCCGGCAGACAGTGCAAGAATACATAATCTTTGTGTGCATGGCCCACTAGCTGATCATTTATCTGGAAATCTTTAAAATCGATCAAACGTTTTGCAGCTTCTTCTTCTTGCCCCATACTCGTCCAGACGTCTGTATAGATCGCGTCTGACTCAGAAGCAGCTTCGACTGGATCATACGTTGAAATAACGCTGCCGCCATTCTTCTCTGCAATCTTTTTCGCCTTTTCCAGAAGGCCGGCATTGTATTCATAGCCTTCCGGCGTAGCAACTGCCACATGCATACCCATATGCGCTCCTGCAATGACCAATGAATGCGCAACATTATTGCCATCACCGATGTAGGAAAGCTTTAAACCTTTCAAATCACCTTTCACTTCTTTAATTGTCAATAAATCCGCCATCGCTTGACAAGGATGGAATATATCTGTCAATCCATTGATTACTGGTACAGACGTATGCTCTGCCAACTCTTCCACCATTTTATGGGATTTCGCACGAATCATAACGCCGTCCAAAAATTCAGACAGCACATGCCCCGTATCATAAACAGACTCCCCACGGCCAATTTGCAAATCACGCGCGTTCATAAATATTCCATGTCCGCCTAAATGAATCATGCCGACTTCGAATGAAATACGAGTTCGTGTTGAATGTTTTTCGAAAATCATGCCAAGCGTCTTGCCTGCCAGGACAGGAGGCATAGTTCCAGCCAATGTGTCTTGCTTCATATCATACGCTTGTTGCAATAAATAGGCGATTTCTTCACTGGAATAATCCAATAATGTCAAGAAGTCGCGTCCCTTTAACGTTTCTTTTTCTATCATCGCTTTTGTTTGATTATTAGTCGCCATTTTCCGATCCCCTACCATCCATTTAAAGTATTATGCATTAGTATACATATGTATAATTATGAAGTCAAATGAATTTTTATTAATAAAACAGCGATACCTGAAAAGGCATCGCTGTCGTCTAGAAAGTATTATTCAAATGTAATTTTTTGAACCATTTCGGAGTCCAAGCGCTTCATTAATTCAACCAATAGTTTTACTGTATTTTCGAAGTCTGCTCGATGCAGCATAGCCGCATGTGAATGAATATAACGAGTTGGAATACAGATTGCCAGTGTCGGTATTCCAGTCCCGCTTACATGAATGGATCCAGCATCTGTTCCGCCGCCCGACATTGTCGCGAATTGGTATGGGACGCCGATTTCCTCTGCTGTCTCTACGACAAAATTACGTAAGCCTGTATGCGACACCATAGAAGCATCATATAACAGAATTTGAGGTCCTTCTCCCATATTTCCAACAGCTTCCTTATCAGAAACTCCAGGTGTATCACCAGCAATTCCTACATCGACTGCGAAACCGATGTCAGGCTGGATTTTATTGGTCGCGGTTTTAGCTCCGCGCAAGCCGACTTCTTCTTGAATAACGCCAACGCCATAGACTTGGTTTGGATGCTTTTCATCTTTTAATCGCTTCATTACTTCAATCGCGATTGCGCAGCCAATTCGATTGTCCCAGGCTTTTGCCAATAGGAAATTTTCGTTTTTCATGACTGTGAATTCGAAGTATGGCACTGCCATATCTCCAGGAAGGACGCCCCATGAAAGGACTTCTTCTTTCGATACAGCGCCAACATCAATGAACATGTCTTTAATGTCGACTGGCTTTTTGCGTGCTTCCGGTGTTAGGATGTGCGGCGGTTTTGAACCTATGATGCCCGTGATCGTTTCTCCTGACCGAGTTACGATGGATACACGTTGTGCAAGCATGACTTGTGACCACCAGCCACCTACTGTTTGGAAGTAAATGAAACCTTTGTCGTCAATCCGTGTAATCATGAAACCTACTTCATCTAAGTGACCCGCTATCATGATTTTCGGGCCGTTTACGTCACCTGTCTTACTCGCGATCAGCGATCCAAGTCCGTCATGATCGATTTCGTCTGCGTACGGTTCGATATGTTTTTTCATAGCGTCCCGTGCTTCCCGTTCGTTTCCTGGAATGCCTCGTGCATCCGTCAGGTCTTTCATCATTTCTAACGTTTCATCTAGTTTCATAAAAGGCTCTTCCTCCTAGTTCTTAAATTTCTAAAGTGTCCTGAATAGGTGTATTTACAGCAATTCCTTACGAATCTCCGCTGGCGACTTGGGAGAAAGAAGGCCCGGTGCTATGTCATAAACAGTTTTCGCGCCTGTGTCGCCTTTTTGCTGTAGTTTGTGAGCTGCGCGTGCGTAGGCTACTAATACGCTTGACGTGAATTCAGGGTTGCTGTCTAATTTCAGGGAAAATTCTATTACTTGGTCTGTACTTTCACCTGTTTTCCCGCTTCGGATGACAAATCCGCCGTGCGGCATTTTCGCGTGATCACGGCGCAATTCTTCCTCGGTAATGAAGTTGACCGTTGTATTATAGTCCGCGAAGTAATCCGGCATCGTGACGATCGTTTCGCGAACTTGTTCTTCGCTAGCCCCCTCTTCTAAGACCACATAACATTCGCGTGTGTGTTTTTCTTTTGTGGACAGTTCAGGAAGTTCACCATTGCGTACACGATTCATTGCGTCTTCAGCCGGTAATGTGTATTGAACGCCTGCTTTGACTCCGTCTACTCGTCTCACCGCATCCGAATGTCCTTGACTAAGCCCCTTGCCCCAGAACGTATACGTTTCGCCTTCTGGCAAAATCGCTTCGCCCATCATACGGTTAATCGAGAACAAGCCCGGGTCCCAGCCGACTGAAATGATGGCCGTTGTTCCTGCAGCTTGTGCGACTTCATCGACGGAAGCAAAATATTCTGGAATTTTGGCATGCGTGTCGTAACTATCGACTGTTGTGAAGTGTTTGGCCAATGCAGGTCCTTGTTCTGGCAAATCGTTTTTAGAGCCGCCACAAAGGATCAGCACATCGATATCGTCTTTGAATGATTCAATTTCGTCCAATTTATGAACAGGCACTTGATCAGACAGCAATTGCACGTCCACTGGCTCTCTCCGTGTAAATACACCAACCAACGTCATATCTTCATTTTGACTAATCGCGGACTCTACGCCGCGTCCCAGATTTCCGTATCCAGCGATTCCTACTCGTATTTTGTTATTCAAGAATACACATCCCCTTCTACTTTCTTGTTTACCTTTCTCATTTTACCGTGAAGGTTGATAGATTGCGAATATTTTTCCGAATTAAGATAAGCGTATGTCGACAGCCGCAGTTTTCGAAAAAGGGATCGTGCTAGCGCAATTCAAAATCTGGATGCAATTACGCCAAGACGTCAGTGATTGTTGAGCTGTTTCGTTCATTTCATAGAGATTCATGGTAAAATAGGGGCAGTTGAATTATTTGAAAAGTAGGGGTTCATAATGCGCTTTTTTGTTTATTTAATTGTCTTCTTCTCGTTTTTCGATTTATTTTCACAGCTCCCTGTTATTAGTCCATTTGCGACTTCGCTGGGCGCTTCTTCATTTATTGTTGGTTTGTCAGTCGGAATCTATTCATTTTCGAATGTTTTCGGAAATATTATCTCGGGGATTTTGACCGATCGAAAGGGTCCATTCTACATATTGCTGTTTGGATTGCTCACTTCTGCCTTATCTTTATTTTCTTATGCGCTGATTGAAGGCTCCGCGACATTGATCGGTGTCCGTTTCCTGCATGGTTTGACAGAAGGTTTGATCGTTCCGGCAGCATTCACTTTTCTTGCGAACGGTTCTGAGCGCTCAAAAAGAGGACGCAATGCAGCGATTTCAGGTGCTTTTGTTGGGTTGGCAGCCATTTTCGGACCTGCTTACAGCGGTATCGTTTCTGTCCATACAAGTGTCGTGACGATCATGGCAATTAACGGGACCTTCATGGTTCTGTTGACGATAGGAGCTTTCCTATTTTTACGCTCGTTTACATATGTTAGGAAGGTGAAAAAGGAAACACAAAAAGCAGTGAAGCCATTGGCATTCTTTCGCCACCCAGGAATTATCCGTGCATTTCTCGGTGCTTTCTTCTTGATGTTCTCTCAAGGCGTTTTAGCATTGGTCCTTCCGTTAAAAGTTGAGTTTCTACAGTATGATGCCAAAACGACCGGTATGCTGCTAAGCGTTTTCGGTTTTGTTGCCGTGCTGATTTTCCTTTTGCCGGTCAACCGAATTTTTGACTTTGCGCGACCGATGTTGACATTGGCGATCGGGTTATTTCTAATGAGCGCCAGTATGCTGTTTTTATCGCAAGTGGATCAATTGTCCCTAATGCTGACAGCCATGATTGTTTACGGCATGGGTTTTGCTTTATTATTCCCTTCCATCAATTCATTGCTGATTGATTCTACTAAACCTAAAACCAGAGGGAAGGCATATGGCTTTTTCTATGCATTCTTTTCATTTGGAGTCGTAGTAGGATCCAGTGCAATCGGTATTCTGGACTTAGGGTCTCAGCATGCGTTTATGCTCGCAAGTGGCATTTTGTTCCTAGCGGGAGTTTTTACGGTTATTGGTCTACGAAAAGATATACAGCCTGTTGACAAAACGACGACAATCCAGTAATGTCTTGATAGAAATGAATAACCCGTCTGGGAGAGGTTCATAGCGACCCTCTATAAAAAACTATGGATGATGAATTTTCGCCATGTCCATTGACATGGCTTTTTTTATTTTAGCAGCATTTTTGCAGAAATAAATAAGTAAATTCACCTCGTCTATGAACCTCCCTGACCACTTACACAGGAGGTTTTTTTAAATGGCAGGAAGAGATGAATCAACTTTGCATGACTTAACATTACTAGGAAATCAGAATACGGTCTATGATTATTCCTACAATCCAAATTTACTGGAATCCATCGATAATTTACACCAGGGACGTGATTACTTCGTAAAATTTAATTGCCCTGAATTCACTTCACTATGTCCTCAAACCGGTCAACCCGATTTTGCGACAATCTATATCAGCTTCATTCCCGATTCGAAACTTGTCGAAAGTAAGTCACTGAAACTCTATTTATTCAGTTTCCGAAATCACGGTGATTTCCATGAGGACTGCGTCAATTCAATCATGATGGATTTGGTCAACTTACTTGAACCTCGTTATATTGAAGTATGGGGTAAGTTCACACCGCGCGGTGGTTTATCGATCGATCCGTATTGTAATTACGGCAAGCCTGGCACAAAGTTCGAACAGATGGCGGAGCAGCGCTTGTTCCAACACGATTTGTATCCTGAGAAAGTGGATAATCGGTGATGGAACAATGAGATACTATTTAAGCGGAACATTTGTCGGTCTACTCATTCTTTCAAATATTTTGGCGGTCAAATTAGTCAGTTTCGGAAGCTGGATCGTGTTGCCGGCAGCGGCCATTGTCTATGTTTGTACATATCCTATTTTGGATGTCTTAACAGAAACATACGGTAAGGAAGTCGCGCGTCAAACTGTGCTCACTGGTTTATTTGCCCAGCTTTTATCCAGTATGTTCATCTGGCTTGCGATCAATTTGCCTGCCGCGCCGGTATATCAGGACCAAGAAGCTTTCCAAACGATTTTTTCGGCAGGTTTTCGTGTAACGCTCGCGAGTTTGACTGCCTATATTGTTAGTCAAAATCTAGACGTCACGATTTTCCATAAACTTAAAGAAAAACACGGTGAGAAGAAACTATGGATCCGTAATAATGCGTCTACCATGGCTAGTCAATTGGTCGACACCGTAATCTTCATCACGATTGCATTCTACGGTATTATGCCGATTAGCGCTTTACTTGTACTGATTGGCACGCAATATATTTTCAAATTCGTTGTTGCTTTAGTCGATACACCGATTGTCTACTTATTGGTCGCTATATGTCGTCGAATCGAAGCGAGAAAAGAAAAAAACTCTCGCCTATTAACTAATTCGGACGCAGTGATTTCAAATCAATAATTTATCTTTATTCAGTAGAAACCTCTCGCCACTATAGTAGATGAAACGAATATGGTGTTATTTCCTGTTCTTCGGGTATTCAAATGCTCGCTGAACAATAGGAGTACGCAGGCTAAGAACGCCACGTCCTGTGGCAACGCCTGCATGAGCTACATCCTGCTGGCCCAAGCACAATTCAAAACTAAAAGAAGCCGATCCAATCAAAAATTGATTGAATCGGCTCTTTTTTATGCTTGTTGAGCTGAAAAGGATAGGATGGCTTCTAGGAACACGTCGCCGTAGCGTTCTAACTTCGTTTCACCGACACCTTGTACCGTCAGCAATTCATCGTCGGTTGCCGGCATTTTGGCCACCATATCACGCAGCGTCTTATCCGAGAAAATAACAAATGGCGGTACTCCTGCTTCCTGTGCCAATTTCAGGCGAAGCGCACGCAACTCATTGAATAATGGATCGTCTTTAGCCACAACGGTCGTGACCATCTCGCCTTTACGCCACACTTTCACTTTCCCGAGAAGTACATCCTTCCCTTCTTCACTCACAAAAATGATCGGAAAAGGACCACTTTCCACTTGCAAATAATTCTCCGAAATCAAAAACTCAATGAAATCCGCAACGTCTTTGGCACTTCGTTCTTTCATCAGGCCATACGTCGTCAGCTGATCAAAATTAAATTCCATCAGTTTTTTATTTTTCGAACCTGTCAATACTTGTGCGACCATAGTTTTTCCGAATCGCTGTCCCATCCGGATCACGCAAGAGAGAACTTTTTGCGTGTCGACTGTGACATCAAATTGCTCTCGCGTATCAGTACAATTTCCGCATCGTTTACAGTCTTCTGCATCGTTTTCACCAAAATATGTGATGATATGCTTTTGAAGACACCCTTCAGTATGGCAATAATCGACCATCACCTGCATCTTCTTGATTTCATTCGAAACACGTGTGGGATCAGGTGATTGTTCGATCAGGAAACGCTGCGTCTGCACATCTTGCGAAGAGAATAAGAGGTAACAATCACTATCGAGCCCATCCCGGCCTGCTCTTCCGGCTTCTTGATAATAACTTTCCATGTTTTTTGGCATTTGGTAATGAATAACGTATCTTATATTGGACTTATCAATACCCATTCCAAACGCATTTGTCGCCACCATGACGCGCGCTTCTTCCATTATGAAACGATCTTGTTGATGCTGTCGTTCCTGATCCGGCAAGCCTGCATGATATTTTGCAACCGCAATACCATTTTTCTCTAACGTCGAGTATACTTGCTCCACTGCTTTTCGCGTAGCTGCATAGATGATACCCGATTCACTTTTGTTCTTCTGCGTATAATCTTTGACAAATTGATCCCGGTTTTGTCCTTTGACTACTGAAAACACTAAGTTGCTCCGTTCGAATCCTGTTACGACGCGGCTGACAGGCGGGATGTGGAGTTGCTGGCAAATGTCATCCTGAACTTCCGGTGTCGCTGTTGCAGTCAAAGCAAGAATAATCGGCCGCCTGTTTAAATAGTCTAGAATACGGTGGATATTTCGATAGCTTGGACGAAAATCATGTCCCCATTGCGAAATACAATGCGCTTCATCGATCGCAATCAACGGAATATTCATTTTCTGCAATTGATTCAGGAACGATTCAGACTCCAAACGCTCAGGAGCAACGTATAAAAGCTTATACATGCCTGCTGTTGCATTATCCATCGTACCGAAATACTCTTCTGTCGATAATGTGCTGTTTATATAGGCCGCAGGGATACCTAATTGGTGCAGTGCATCGACTTGGTCCTTCATCAATGAAATGAGCGGCGAAATAACGAGCACTGTGCCCTCCATCGCAAGAGCAGGCACTTGGTAACAAATGGACTTTCCGCCGCCTGTAGGCATGACGCAAAGCGTATCATCGCCCTGTAACACTTGATCGATGACCCGCTGTTGGCCTTCCCGGAACTCTGAATATCCAAAATGCTTAGCTAATATGTCTAATGGATCGTGAATGATCGCCGCCTCCTTCCCGAATTGCTATTTTGTTTCATTGAAATAATAACCGTTCTTCTTCCCGACTATGTAATTCGTTGATTACCATCAAGCCATAAAACTTCTGCATGATTTCCGGTGTCACTTGCGGATCCTTCTCACGCAATGCTTCGATATCTTGTACTACTAAACGCATCAAATCATGATCACGTGTCAATTGGATAATTTCTCGTTCGAGCTCTGGATTCTCAGCTAAAATTTGCTTATAGAAACCTTCCTCTTCGGCATCTGCATGGCTGATCACTCTCGTTTTCCAGTAATCTATTAAATCATCGCACGCTTGATTGACCATTTCCTGCTCACCTTGCTCTAGAAAACCCACCAAATCTTCCGTCTTCATCGCGGCACCTGATAGGCCACCTTCATGGATTGCTCGATGTGAATGCAGCTGTCTTAAAGCGGGTCCTGACATATCAACCACTCCTTCATCGTTTCCCTAATCATAACAGAATTGCAGAGACACGTGAACTCCCCACCACTTAACACCCTTTCAGGTTGTTTGAAGTGGGGACTTCTCGACTTATCGCTGCTTTTACTAGCCAACGAAAACTGACCGAGCTACCCCTCTTGTTCCAAGAGTTTTTGTTTTGATTTCACGGTAATGCTACCATCAATTTCCCTTCATTTCGACTGTTGATGGCGGCGTTCCAATCTCTATCAGATTCGAACCCGCACGCACAGGAGTAGAGTCGTTCAGAAAGGGCAACCTTTTTTACATGTCCGCAATTTGAGCAGGTTTTAGTTGAAGGAACCACTTGTTGATTTTGATAAGGTGCTTTCCTTGTTTCACCAACTTATAGTGCAGAAACGTGGTGAACATTCCCCATCCGTTGTCCGCAACACTTTTACCGAAGTGAAGGGATTGCGACATCCCTTTCATGTTGAGGGCTTCGATGACGACACAATCATATTTGTTTGCCAACTGACGAGATTTCTTGTGTAAGAAGTCCTTTCGTTGATTCGCCACCTGCTCATGTAGTGCAGCGACTTTGATTCGCTGTTTTTTGTATCAAGCGGAACCTTTCGTTCTGCGTGAAAGGACTTTCTGTTCCTTTGAAAGTTTTTCTTGTATCTGCCGATAGAAGCGAGAGTGATTGGACTTCTCGACCAAAGAAACTCTTTCCAAAGCCTCTTCTTCATTTCTGGAAATTCTTTTTTGATACGTCTCGAACTCGCACCCTTGTAAGCATTGATAAATTTCGAGGGTTCAGTGTTTGGGTGAGCCTTGAAAAATATGTGGACATGATTCTGATCATGATTCCATTCGACTAAAGAAATCATGTAATTTTTGCATAATCCGAGATCACATCGTCCATCGCTTTTCGGCGGTATTTGACGGCCATCATGAGATGATAATACAGTAAGAACAATGAATGATTGTTGCTATCCAAATTCATTGATACATCATTCCCTCTATCACCAGCCGACATTCTTCCCCCCTTACCGTTGGGCTTCGCCTTGCACACGCTTGAAGAGGGAGACTTCTTTCGGGGAATGTTAAATAAAGACAGAAAGATGAGTGAAACATTGGTTAATCAACACACATAATATTACCAAATAAAAAAAGCCTTGCAGAAAACTCCCTGCAAGACGTCTTTCAGACTTTCGCGACTCGGATTCGGCTCACCATCAGCCATGCGAGCAATCCCATGAAGATCACAAAATATGGCGGTTGAATATACGGTACTGCAAAATAACTCAAAGTCAGCAGCACACCGGCAGCCGTAATCGGTAAGCCGAAGAACGTGCCGTCAAACTCTTCGACATTATATCGAGCTAATCGCACAGCACCGGCTAAAATATAAAACAGCACTGCAGATAAACCAATCCATAATGTTTGTGACAAAGCAGCGTCATAGATGAGAATAGCCGGTGCTACCCCGAATGAAACTAAATCGCTTAGTGAATCAAGTTCTTTACCGAATAAAGACTCCATATTGTAGTGTCTTGCAACCATCCCATCGAATCGATCAAAAATAGCTGCAAAGAATATGAACATCAAACTCATATGCCCATGTCCTTTTAACACAAGTAATATTGCTATAATTCCTAAACTTAAATTGAAAAGTGTAATAATATTCGCCAATTGTGATTTGAGTTTAGTATAATCAAAATATCTGAATGAAAACATTTCATTGCCTCCTCACTGACTAATCCATTATAATCCTTTACAGAAGGGATGAAAAGATGAAAAAACATATTTTTAAAACATTTGTCGAGTTGACGGGGCATCCGATCAGTTCTTCAATTATAAAAAACTTCACTGCCTCCGCAATCAGTAAGCCATTGATCAAGCCATTTTCTTCATTCTATCGTATTCAGCAACAGGAAGCAGAATTCCCAATGAATGAATATAAAAGTTTGAATGCCTTTTTCACGAGGTCTCTGAAAGCCGGCAGCCGGCCAATTGATAACGATCCGAACACATTGATTTCACCAGTTGACGGGGTCTTGAGCTACTCAGGTCCTGTCAATGAACAACAGCAGTTTGTAGTGAAGGACAAAAACTACAGTATTACGGACCTTTTCGGCGATACAAGTAAAGCAGAACCTTATCAAAATGGTTATTATTATTTGTTTTACCTATCCCCTCAGCATTACCATCATTTCCACTACCCTGTTTCTGGAAAGTTGGTCAGCCGCTATGCATTAGGAACGACTTCCTATCCTGTAAACGATTTAGGAATTCGAATGAAAGATGAGCTGTTCTCCTCAAACTATCGGATTATTTCAGAGTTGGAAACTGCATGTGGCCGGGTTGCGATCGTTAAGGTCGGTGCGTTGAATGTCAATAGTATTCGTATTGCAGATTCTTCTAAGGACTGTGTGAAGGGTGAAGATTTTGGTCACTTTGCATTCGGTTCTACCGTGATTCTATTCATTGAAAACAAAAACTCTCTCGCTCCGCTAAATCTACCTTTTACAGAAGTGCAGGTCGGTGATAAAATCGGAGAGTGGCAATATTAAATAGATGAGGTTTTCTAATGGAACAGATTCAAGAATATATAGCGCAGTATGGATATCTCTCCATTTTTTTCTTTTTGGCGCTAGGTATTTTCGGTTTACCGCTGCCAGATGAATTGCTCGTAACATTTGCTGGTTATTTAGCATCTGCCGGGACATTTCATTTCGTATTTGCAATGGTTTTCACGATTTCCGGTGTAATGGTCGGAACATTGTTCACATATATGATCGGAAGGAAGATTGGCAAGCCGCTCGTTCATCGTTTCGGCCGCTATTTATTCCTCTCGCCCCATCGTATGCAAAAGGTGGAGCAATGGTTTATGGCATACGGTTCTTGGGCAGTAACGATTGGTTATTTCTTACCGGGTATGCGCCATTTTGTTTGTTATGTTTCAGGAATGAGCGGGATGAGCGTAAGACGTTATATTTTATTCGCAATTCCAGGTGTGATCGTGTCGACAATGATTTGCATCCTTCTCGGCTATTTCATTCGACTGCCTTTTTTCTAAATCTTTACTGTAAAAAAATAAAGCGTATTCGAGAGTGGGGTCTCGAATACGCTTTTTCCAGCTGGAGTATTAAATTGTAAATCTATCGATAGAGGATCGTAAATCTTCCGCCAATGAAAGCAAGCGGTTCGTGTACTGATCCATCTCTTCAACTGTGACGAGCTGTCGATTGGCTGCATTCGTCACTTCGCCGATATAATCGGATGCATCTCTTGCAGTAGCCGCCATTTCTTCCATCGCCGCACTGACTTCTTCTGAACTTGCTGACATCTCCTCAGAAACGGCACTCATTTCCCCAATATCATTGCTGATTTGTGCAATGGAACGAACGATTTCCTCAAAGCGATCGCCTAGTTGGTTGATCACATCCAATCCTTTTATGACGTTAGCATCCCCTTGTTCAGCAGCTTTCACTGCGTCTCCCGTATGAGATTGTACGCTATCGATCAGACGATTAATTTGTGAAGCAGAATCTGCTGTCTGCTCGGACAGTTTACGTACTTCACTCGCAACGACAGCAAATCCTTTCCCGGCATCTCCAGCTCGTGCAGCTTCAATCGAAGCATTCAATGCAAGTAAATTGGTCTGTTCCGAAATATCCGTTATCATTTTAGATATTTGTCCGATCTCCAATGCTTCGTCTGCCAATTGTCGGATAGCGTTGGTGGATTGGGCAGTTGTCGCTTGTATACTATTCATTTGTTGTACGGAAGTTTGGACCGCTACATGCCCCTCACTCACACGCTCTGTAATATAATCGGAGTTGCCCGCAATATTAGCCGCAATTTCTGCCACATTTTGAATACCTGTAGACATTTCCTCCATCGCTCGTGCGCTATCTTCGGACATTTGCACTTGCATTTCGGAACCGTGATCCACTTGTTCAATCGCAGATGAAATGTCATTTGACATCTTGGTCACTTCCTCGGATTTTCGGTCGAGCAATTGTGAAGAGTCCGCTAGATTTTCAGCCCCGTTGCGCACGTTATCGATCATATCTTTCATATTGTCCGTCATCCTCACTAGCGTATGAGACAGTGAGCCGATTTCATCATTTCTCCGTAAGTATCGTGCAGGTATTTCATAAGAAAAACTCCCTTCTGCAATTTGCTCACCTATGCTTTTCACCACTTGAATTGGCTTACTGATCGATCTGGCCATGAAATAGGCAATTATAATCCCTAAAAGAATAATAACCACTACTACTATAAAGAAGTCTTTTTTTAATTGCGTCATTCCGCTTAGCATATCTTCCATTGGAGAAGCAATAACCACTTTCCACCCATTTTCCATTGTGTCAAATCCAACGTAGCGATCCTTCTCTTTATAATAGTAGTTGATCAAACCATGATTCAGGGTCAGTATCTCTTTTATTCTGCTCCCTTTATCAGACTGTTTCTTTGACTCTTCTACTAAATTTAAAAAGTTGATTTCATCTTTCACCAATGTTCTATCCGGGTGACCAATGAATTTGCCGTTTTCATCTAAAATATAGGCATACCCATTCTTTCCGAATGTAACTCCTTCTACGATAGAGCTTAAATAATTTCCATCAATACGCCCTAATAAAAGTGCGGGTTCACTGCCCTCTGTTAAAATGGGTGTCGCCATCATGAAAACCGGCTCTTCTGTTACACGGCTAATAATCGAGCTGGATAAAGATGTTTTCCCGTTAAATGCCTCAATCACATATGGACGGTCACTTAAATCCGCTGACGTTCCATCAAGATAATACGAAATTCCATCGGCTGTTACGATTGCAAAAGTTAGATAATCTGATTGACTGTCCAATTGTTTTGCCAAATATTCTGATTGTATTTTAAAATCCATACTTCTTACTTCCTGACTCTTTGCAAGCGCTTCAATTTCTAAGTATTTTCTCTTGAAATGTTCATCGATATAATCTGAAGTGTCTTTAGATTTTTCAGTCAATGTAATTTCAGACTGATACAACAGAGCTTTCGAGCTGTTTTGTGCAGTAAAAAAGCCAAGCAACACACTTCCCCCAACTACTAGTAACACAATTGACAAAATAAGCTTAGAACCAATCGTTCTCATACAGCACCCCTAGATTCATTTTTCTTTTGCATGCTGATTGCACTAGTTGAATTAGTCTATTTCTCCTACTTTATATTATAGTTTTATTGGAAAGAAAAAACAATAACAAATATTTAGTAAACTACTACTATATATATTTGACCGTTATTTACGCTAAACATCCAACCACATCATGATATGAGAAAAAACGCCTAGCAATATGCCGGACGTTTGTTACCAATTTAGTTGTTCTTCATAATCCTTGATCCATTGTATACAGCTGGCAATACCGTTCATTCGTAGCAAGCAATTCTTCATGCGTTCCTCGCATGATGATTTCCCCGTCCTCCATGAAAAGGATTGTATCCATTTTCTCCATACCCATCAAATGATGGGTAATCCATATGACTGTCTTGTCTTGCAAAGATTGATGGAGCGTCTCAACCAAAGAATATTCTGTCACCGGATCTAACCCTACAGTCGGTTCATCCAAAATAACGACTGGTGTTTCCTTTAGGAGTATTCTTGCAAGCGCAATTCTCTGGCGTTCACCGCCAGAGAAACGCTGCCCTGTTTCCTCCATCTGAGTTTTCAATCCTGCAGGAAGAGACTGTAAATATTCGTGCAAACCTACTTGTTCAGCTACTCGGTTGACGTCTTCAAGGACAGCTTGAGAATCACCCAATTTCATATTATTTTCTACAGTCGTAGCGAATAGATACGGTTTTTGATTCAACACACTCATTACGTCATACACCGAATCTCCATACTGACTAACTGGTTGACCATTGACATGGACGTCGCCTTCTGTCGGCTCGAGTGTGCCAAGCAATAATTGGATCAGTGTAGATTTTCCAGCCCCGCTCTTACCTAGCACTGCAACTTTTTCACCAGGTCGAATGGAAAGGTTAATGTTCTTTACTGCATCCGCTGGTTGATTTTCATAACGATAACAAACATTTTGGAGTTCAATCGTAACATCAAGATGTTCATTCGGCATTTCAAGCGGCTGCACATATTCGGGACTCTGCCGATGTATGCGATCGATACGTTGTAAGGATGCATCATAGGCAGGCATGCGCTCAACTGCATGCGAAACTGGAATCAATCCTTCCAAAATTGGCAATGTCACCAAAGTGAAGGCTGCAATATACGTAGGGAGCAATAATCCATCCGCTGCTTGTTGACCAGCCCACATACCAACTACCAATACAAGAATACCTGAGAAAATCTGAAGTTGTACGGTTCGAGATTGTTGCCAATAAGCAATTTTCTTATCGATTTCGTGACTTGCATGGCTCTCTTTTTGGAAAGCTGATAAGAATTGTTCTTTGCGCCCACTGATAATCCAATCGCGCAGACCGAAGATTCCTTCGGTCATTGTGTTGTACAATTGACTATGCAGCTTTTTAGATTGTTGCTGGTTTTTCTTCATTAAATAAAGAGAAGCCATCGGATAGATGAAGACCACAACTGCAAGACAAAGTGCCATAACGAGTGCGAATTTCCAATCATATACCGCCAGCACGATCACCGAAAAGCTATAGAGGAATAAACCGATGACTGTCGGAAATAGCGTTCGAATATAGACGTCTTGCAAATGTTCGATGTCATCCGCAAGTGTACCGAGTAAATCACCGGTCTGAAAGCGTGAGCGAATGAACAATGCTTGCGGCTCCAACACATGGTAAAGACGAACACGCATATCAGCAATAATCTTCAAAACCGCATTGTGGCCAAGCAACCGTTCCACATAGCGAAGAGCAGCACGCGAAATTCCAAACGTCCGAACCGCTACGATTGGAATATAGACAAGCAAAATTGTTTCGGGACGTTCAGATGTCCTCGAAATCAAATAACCTGAAGTGAATGTTAACATCGCCGCAGACAAGATCGTCAATGCGCCTAAAATGATTGTGGACCACAATGTCTTCTTATATTTACGGACATACGGAAAAATATGATGTTGGTAAAGATTCATACTGCATGCCCCTTTCCGCGTGCTTCCAGCAGTCGACAATAGGCTCCGTCCGCGCCTATAAGCTCTTCATGAGAACCCGTCTCTACAACCTTGCCATTTTCCAGCACAATGATCGTATCCATATCTTGCATCCAATGTATTCGATGCGTCGCAAACACAACGAGTTTATCTTCAAGTAAGGGTAATAACATCTGCTTCAATTCATGCTCTGTCTCCACATCCAAATGTGCTGTCGGTTCGTCAAACAATAAAATTTGGCGACGTTGGAGCAAAGAACGCGCGACTGCAATCCGTTGCTCTTCTCCCCCGCTTAATGAACGTCCGCCTGCGCCAATCCGTTCATCGTAACCATTCGGTAAAGTCGTGATCAACTGATCAAGGCCAACTCTTTTCGCGGCTTCCGTCACTTCTTCTAACGATGCATCGGGCTCATAAAAGCGAATATTATTGATTACTGAATCTGGAAATATCGTTGGGTGTTGCGGAATATAGGCGACTTGATCTTGCCATTCCGCAGTCGACAAGTGAGGCAGCTCTTGCCCATCCAGCAAGCAAGCCCCACCGGTCGGCACTGTGAAACCCGATAATACATCGATCAATGTGGATTTCCCTGCGCCTGAATGGCCAATTACCCCCACTTTTCCGTAACCCTGCATTTTCATAGTAAGACCTTTAAATATAGTCTGTTCTTCCATCTTGACCTCTAGATTTTTCAGCTCTAATGAAGATTCAGCATTCCAGCGTCGAATTGTTTTTTCTAAAACAAGCGATTCTGGCTCAGCCTCTTCTAAAATAGCGTGAATTTGCATACTTGCATCTTTACCGTCAGCGGTTGCGTGAAAATCATTTCCAAGCTCCCGTACAGGAGAAAAATATTCAGGCGCTAAAATCAAAATTGCTAAAGATGGTTCAAGCAACACCTGGCCATTGATCAAACGCAATCCGAGCTCCACCGCTACAACAGCCACCGATAGGCTTGCAAAGAAATCCAATGAAAAAGACGATAGAAATGCGTAGCGCAACGAACGATTGGTCGCGATACGATACTTATTACTGACCGTTGCGATAGACTGCTCATGAGCACGGCTGCGGCCTAAATACTTTAACGTGACGATACCGCGCAATGAATCAACAAAATGTCGTGATAGCAATCGATACGTATCCATCTGGTCATCAATCTTTTTCTGAGAGACCATTCCAATCAGAATTAAAAAAATGATCAAGATCGGCAAAACGATAAGCAATGTGATCGCGGACATTTTATCAAGTGTAAAAAAATAGACCAAAATCACAAATGGAACAATCGCCATTGAGAGAGAACGCGGTAAAAGTAACTCCAAATACTTACGGAACTTTGGAACCCCCTCTAGCCCAAGTGTCACCAGATGACCTGAACCATACTTTCCGACAGCTTGAGGACCGATCGTAAAAATCTTGCGCAGCAATTGCTGTTCGTAATCCTTCGCTGTTCGATCGGCAAATCTATATGCAATTCGCTCCTTCCCCCATTGAATGAGGTGGCGAATGCTGTTGGCAACGATAAAAATCACAAATGACCGAAGTGCAATACTTCCTTCGGCACCTTGGAACAATTGTGTAATGGCTTTCGCCAAGTAAATTGCTTGGAAAACGATGGCAATTGACTGAACTACAGTTAGTAGTCCAATCAACGCCAACACTTGTTTACTTCCTTTATATTGAAGCAAGTATTTATCCATTAGTATTCTAGATGCTCCTTATCACCTGTCAATCGTTTACGGAACACATAATAACTCCAGATTGTATACGCCAAAACGATTGGCACCATAGTAAATGCTACGATCGTCATGATTTTCAGTGAATACTCTCCTGAAGCCGCTTCTGCGATCGATATATTAAATGCCGGATCCATTGTACTGATCATGACGTTCGGGAACAAAGCAATGAAGAAGCTAGCCATGACAATCACTAAGATTAATCCTGTCATGGTGAAACTTAGGCCTTCCCGCTTTGTTTTCAGGAAGAAAAATAATAAACCATACAATACTAGGGCCACGCTGTACAACGGGACTAGAATCGTTCCCCGATCTGAAAATGCACCAGTATCTATATAGGTGAAAACCATGAACAGTACGACAACCACCCCTGTAAGCCCATACACCTTAAGAGCTGCGGAATTGGCTCGCTCCCGCAAGCTGCCTACTGTTTTCAAACCGATGAATAAAAGCCCGTGCAAGTACGACAACATAACAAAAGTGACACCGCCGATTACTGTATAGACATTAATGAAGTCAGTGAATCCTGCATACATATTCATTTCACTGTCAATCGGTAATCCTTGTATCAAACTCGTGAAAAATACACCGAATAGGAAAGGCGGCAGCAAACTTCCAAAGAAAATCGCCCAATCCCAAGTTTTGACCCAAGCTTCCGAGTCACCTTTTCCACGGAACTCAAATGCTACTCCCCTGACGATCAGCGCCAGCAATAGAACAACGAAAGGCAGGTAGTATCCACTGAAGACTGTTGCATACCAATGAGGAAATGCCGCAAACATGGCGCCTCCAGCGGTGATCAGCCATACTTCATTGGCATCCCAGACAGGGCCGATCGTATTGATGATGATCCGTTTATCGGTATCATCTTTCGCCAAAAACTTCGTACTCATCCCGACACCGAAGTCAAAGCCTTCCAAGAATATGAACCCAATAAACAGGACAGCTATCAATATGAACCAAATATCACTTAACGGCATGTCCGGCACCTCCTGTATCAAACGGATCTGTTGCGGAAACATCCGCTTCTGGTTTCTCTTCCGGTCCTCGCTGGATAAACTTTACGAACAACACAACCATGATAATACCTAGGATTGTATAGATTGTAGAGAATGATATGAGCGAAAATAGAATCTGTCCGGCCGAAACGTTCGGTGAAATGCCATCTGCTGTTTTCATCAAGCCATTCACTACCCACGGCTGACGACCCATTTCCGACATAATCCATCCGAACGAGTTACCAATAAACGGCAGGAATATCCCCGCGATCAGTAAACGCAAGAACCAAACCGACTCGGCAATCTTTTTTCGATACATGAGAAACAGTCCTACTGTACCTAGTCCGAGGAGCACGCCGCCCATCACGACCATGATACGAAAACTCCAGAATGTCGTTTTTACAGGAGGAATATAACTGCCTTCTCCGTGCTTTTCAATCATTTTCGCTTCCAGTGCATTCATACCTTCGACTTTTCCTTTGAATTCACTGTACGTCAAGTAGCTCAACATATATGGAATGTCAATGCGGCTAGTCGTTTCACGATTTTCCACATCAATATTCGCAAACAATGTCCACGCAGCAGGGTCTCCACTATCTTCCCATAATCCTTCTGCAGCTGCCATTTTCATTGGCTGTGCATGCATTAGGTATTGTGCTTGAGAGTGTCCGGAGAATGCAATTCCCACGCCAGACAACATGCCGATGACCAATGAAATGGTCAGTGACTTTTTAAAGAAGTCCACTTTACGTTTCTTAATCAAATACCATGCGCTGACCCCTGCTACGAAAAATGCACCGGTTGCGAAACTGCCGAAAACCGTATGTGGAAATGCAACCCATAACTTCTCGTTCAACAGAACGGCCATAATATCATTCATTTCCGCCCGCCCATTTTGCAATACATAGCCTGTTGGGTTTTGCATGAACGAGTTGGCCGCCAATATCCAAAACGCAGACATAACTGTGCCGATTGAAACAAGCCAAATACAAGCTAAATGTAATTTTTTCGGTAACTTATTCCATCCGAAAATCCAAATTCCGATAAAGGTGGATTCCAGGAAAAATGCCAATAATGCTTCAACTGCCAGTGGGGCGCCAAATATATCCCCTACAAATCTAGAATAAGCAGACCAGTTCATGCCAAATTGAAATTCTTGAATGATCCCGGTCACCACTCCGATGGCGAAATTAATGAGAAAGAACACACTCCAAAATTTGGTCATTTTTAAATAGATTTCGTCTTTTTTCACCACATACATCGTTTGCATGATCGCAATAACCAATGCCAAGCCAATAGACAGTGGTACGAAAATAAAATGGAATAGTGTGGTGGATGCAAATTGTATTCTTGCTAATAGAACTTCCTCCATTTTCCATGATCTCCTTTCGATCTTTGTTTCTATTACCTACAATAACGTAGTTCGAAAAAGAGTTCGTGAACAATCTGCGTAGTTCCTGTTACAAAGCTGCAAACTTATGTCCGAATTGTACAGAAGTTATGGCGGCTTTGTAACAACAAGTTCAGACCTTGCGAATTCCTTAAAACGGCTACCTTTATCAGGAAATCAAGGCAAAAAAGTCATATGAATTCGAGTATTGCGTGGCTCTGGTTTTTGTATAACGAAAGAATGTTGTTCTTTGAGACAATTACTTAAGGGAAGGTAATTTGGATGTGCGGCTGGAGTGATTCTTTCGGTGGTGGTTTAGAACGGTATGTTTTTTGGTTCAGACTGGAGGCATTTTAGTGCGATTCAACAAAACTCTGTTCCTTTCTCCAGCTTCCATTGCTCAATAACAAAAGAAAAGGCTGTCACTGAAAGACAATTGCAACTTTCAGTGACAGCCTTATGGGATAATATTTCTCTATAGATTACAACTCGTCCAACACTTCCATCACTTTCTCGTAATCCGGATGGCCTTTATGCAGATATATAATGAAGTGATCTTTTCGTTTGGCTGCTAGGCGTTCATGTTTTGTTTCAGTTGTCACCTCTAAATAGCCCGTTTTGTCGAGTTCTGATAAACGTTCATCTGAAGGTGATAATTTGTAAAGATTAAGGGGCATCAAGGTTTCTTTATTCACTATAAGTGTAATGCCGCTTACTGCTCCGAATAGTTCCACATCTGCTTCCATCGGTTCCCTCACTTCAAAACCTGCTGTTTCTAATTTCTTATGTACCTGCTCAAAAAAAGCTTCATCTGTTAATGCTGGGATTACCACATTTTCCTCCTGCGGCTTATTCACTTCAGGTTTTTCTTCTGATTCATTCTTTTCATCATTGCATGCACTAAGCAATAAGCTGGTAAGTACGGTAAGCAAAACGAACAATCTACTCGTTGATTTCATCGATTAACATCCTTTCTTTCAAACTATTTCTTTTGTTATTATACCTCATTGCAACTTTTTTCGTTAGCCGATACCTTTTTCTAGACAAACAGCAAGCTAAAAATTAAGATATAATATATATCATTTAATAACTTATATCTAACAATAATAGTTATCAGATGATAATTATTATAAATAACTCTTTTCTTTTAATAAATGCTCTGCTATAATGGTAATTGTAGATAACAAAAGAACTGATTGGGAGGAATTTTATATGTCAATTAACGAGAACGATTCTCAAAGAAGAAAGCTTACTACAGCAGCTGGTGCTCCTGTAGTTGATAACCAAAACTCTATGTCTGCAGGTTCAAGAGGTCCGCTTTTGCTGCAGGACGTTTGGTTATTGGAAAAGTTAGCACATTTTGACCGCGAAGTTATTCCTGAGCGACGCATGCACGCGAAAGGTTCAGGAGCTTACGGTACATTTACTGTCACGCATGATATTACGCAATATACGAAAGCTAAGCTGTTTTCAGAGATTGGAAAACAGACTGAGATGTTCGCACGTTTTTCAACTGTTGCTGGTGAACGCGGAGCAGCGGATGCGGAGAGAGATATTCGAGGATTTGCATTAAAATTCTATACGGAGGAAGGTAACTGGGATTTAGTCGGCAATAATACACCGGTATTCTTTTTCCGTGACCCATTGCAATTCCCAGATTTGAACCACGCCGTTAAACGAGACCCGCGGACGAATCTAAGAAGCCCGAAAAACAACTGGGATTTCTGGACTTCCCTGCCTGAAGCGCTTCACCAAATCACTATCATCATGAGCGACCGTGGTATACCAAGATCGTATCGTGAAATGCATGGTTTCGGCAGCCACACATACAGCATGATTAATGCGAACAATGAACGTCATTGGGTGAAGTTTCATTTCCGTTCCCAACAAGGGATTGCAAACTTAACTGATGAAGAGTCTGCTGCAACAATTGCTACTGACCGTGAGAGTGCTCAGCGTGACTTACTGTCCAATATCGATAATGGAAACTTCCCGAAATGGAAAATGTATATCCAGGTCATGACGGAAGAGCAAGCGATGGAAATGCCATACAACCCTTTCGATTTGACAAAAGTTTGGTATAAAAAGGACTTCCCTTTAATTGAAGTTGGAGAATTTGAGCTAAACCGTAACCCAGATAACTATTTTGCGGAAGTGGAACAAGCCGCGTTCACACCAGCTGCGATCGTACCAGGCATCGGTTTCTCTCCTGACAAAATGTTGCAAGGCCGCCTATTCTCTTATGGTGACGCGCAGCGCTACCGTCTAGGCGTCAATCATCATCAAATTCCAGTCAACGCACCAAAATGTCCATTCCATAGTTTCCATCGCGACGGCGCAATGCGTGTTGACGGGAACCACGGTGCTACAATGCATTATGAACCAAACAGCTACGGCGAGTGGCAAGAACAACCTGATTTCAAAGAACCACCACTTAAAATTCATGGCGATGCAGATCATTGGAATTTCCGTGAGGATGACGATGACTACTTCACACAGCCAGGAAAATTATTCAATCTATTAAGCAGTGAAGAACAAGAACGCTTATTCAACAATACTGCTCGTAATATGGGAGATGCTCCTAAAGAAATCAAAATCAAGCATATCCGCCACTGTTATTTAGCAGATCCGAGATATGGTGAAGGTGTCGCAAAAGCATTGGACATTCCAATGGCAGATGTAGACATTGAAAATACTACAACACTCGTCTAAGAATAAAACATATAAAAGCGCTTGGAGTTCATTCTCCAAGCGCTTTTGTCTGAACATTATTTTTCTCCTACGCCATTCAAAATATTAGCGATGATTAATCCTGTAATAATGGCGACCACACTCATGACAAATGGCGTGCCACTTTCAGGGATTCCCGGGAAAATAACAAAAATGGAACCAATAATGAGACCTAGGATGACCGCAAACATTCCGGTATGGAAATGAGTCAACAACATGCGAATAAGTTTACTGCTCACCACAAATCCAACAGCGATTCCGACACCTGTAACTAAAATAATCGGAATATTAAAGTCTGAAATTGCTGTAATAACAGTCGTGTAGACGCCAAGCAGCAATAGCACAAAAGATCCGCTCACACCTGGCAACAACATGGCCATACTTCCTGCCCATCCAGAAAAAAATAATATAACCGCTGTCTTTCCTGTCAGATGTGTGATGAGACTAGGATCCGCCGGCTTAATAAATATGGTAGAGGCAAGTCCTGCTGCCACAACTAACATTAATATTATATGGTGAAACTTAAAACTTTTTCTCAATCCTGCCTGCTTGGAAACAAACGGAATTACGCCTACGATCAACCCTAAGAAGAAATATTGAGTAGGTTCATGATAATGCTTCAATAAATAAGAAATTACTTTACTGAATAAGATAATGGTCGCACCCATCCCAATGCCAAGTGGAAGCAAGAATCCAATATGCTTTTTCCACTCTCTGCTGAAAAATCCGCTTATCGAGATAAGCAATCGATCATATATTCCTAATATGAAAGCAATTGTTCCACCACTCACACCTGGGATCAAATCACTGATTCCCATTAAAAACCCTCGATATAAATTTTTCCACTCCATGCGTATTGTTCCTCCAATAAAATTCATTCCATACAGTATATCACGCAGTCAACTGTTAATAACATGACACCATTTTTCTTTAATGCTCATTTGGACTGATATTCTTACTGTATGTCCATCCTCTACTAAATAGGACTAGTACAAAACAAAAGTTGTTCCATTGTTAGAAGTAAAACAATGAAACAACTTTAAATTAGTAATTTTCTAATTCAGAAACGGTTACAAATGAATAACCTTGAGATTGCAAGTAAGCCATAACGGATTCCAAACCATCTGCTGTTGCTTTATGGATGTCGTGCATCAAAATAATGCTCCCATCACGGGTATGAGCTTTCACTATTGCTAATAGTTTTTGAGGATTGTGATGTTTCCAGTCCAAGGTGTCAACATCCCACATTACTACAGGTAAATTTGTAATAGCTCGCACACGATCATCGACTGCGCCATATGGTGGTCTGAAAACAGTTGCGGGTTGTCCGATTACTTCTTGAATGATATCCGTAGTCCCCTGTACTTCGTCATAGAGCTTTTTATCCGGTACTTTTGTTAACGAAGGATGGTTCCATGAATGGTTGCCTAGTTCGTGACCAGCTTCGGCAACCTGCTGTGCAATTTCCGGATAATATTCAACGCGGCTTCCTAACATGAAAAACGTCGCTTTTGCATCGTATTTCTTCAGTGTCTCAAGAATTCTTACAGTGGATTTCGGATCAGGACCGTCGTCAAATGTGAGTGCGACTTTTTTGCCCTCAGACTTTTCAGCGACCTCCACTTGATACTCTTCAGCTAAAAATGGATTTAACTTTTCTAAGGGGACTTCCACAATTGCCGGGCCTGCTGACTCTTCCGTAACAACGCCTGCATCATAATAAAAAATGATTTTGTCGTCAGTCAAAGAAAAATTACGATAATTTTTCCATAAAGGTTCCGTCGGCGTCCAGACATTTTCCGCTAGGAGTATGTCTTTGAATTCAGGATTTTGATAAATATGATCACGAACTACTTTAGCAATCCGTTTTAGTTTTTCAACGTCTCCACCAACCAAGTCCGTCATCTTAATTCCTTTACCTGTTTCTGGCTTGATATGGAATGTACGAATCTCTGTCTGGCTATCACTTTCACTCGTTGAAATTGTTGTCAGCATAACGAATGAGTAGTTCCCTGACTTATGCTGTACTGTTTCAAATGAAATATTCAATTCTTTTGGTGTTGTACTGTTTTTATCCGAATCAGATTTCAAATAACGAGTTTTCCATTGATCTATGTACTCCAATATCTCGTCATTAAAATCTGTAAACTCGGTTTGAGGGTACTGGATTGCAAACGGATTATTTGGATCATTGGTAGTTTCAGTGACAATTTTTACGCCTGGAAAATTTGAGTCGCTTGAGTCGACCAATATTTCCGGCTTCGTCTCTTTTTTTGATTTATTTGGAGATGCATTTGTCGACCGGTCAGATGTGTTAAATATTAACAGTAATGCAATGGCTGTCATTGCCATGATTGCACTTGAAAACGCAACATCGATCCATAGCGAACGGCGTTTTCTCTTTTTGAACTTCATAGAAAGACTCCTTTTTTCGATATTTCTTAATCTTTGAAACTACCTAAAATTGCTTTATTCAGTTTGATCGGACAAATCTCTTCTGTATACAGTCAGCTATGGTAGATTTATAGCGAAAACTAAAAAAATATGTCTATTTATTAGTATACAATAAATTTATAACTAAACAAGAATTTGATAGAATCTCTCAATATTTTTTCATTAAGTAGATTGGGCAATCCCCTGAAGATATACTTTTCCTGAAATCGGATTTATGGTATAATATCCAAGGCCCGAATCTTGCAAATCCGGGTGTAAGGGGAACTTACCCTCTCCTTTGATACACACCGATCTCGGCTGTTATCTATTGCAAAGAGAAAACAGAAGGCGGTAATTAAAATGGAAAAGAATGAATATCGAGTATTGTTGTTTTACAAGTACGTCCACGTGGAAAATCCTGAGGAATTCGCTGCTGAACATCTGGCATTCTGTAAGGAAACTGGACTAAAGGGACGAATCCTAGTTGGTGAAGAAGGTATTAACGGAACATGTTCAGGAACAATTGAACAAACTGACGCGTACATGGAACATATGAAAGCTGATCCGCGTTTCGCTGATATTTGGTTCAAAATCGATGAAACAGACGGTCACGCATTCAAAAAAATGCACGTACGACACCGACCGGAAATCGTTAACCTCAGCTTACCTGATGATGTCAATCCTTTAGAGTTAACTGGTGAATATTTGGAGCCTGAACAATTTTTAGAGCAGATGCAAGACGAAAACACAGTTGTTCTGGATGCCCGTAACGATTACGAGTATGACTTAGGCCATTTTCGCGGAGCAATCCGTCCAGATATCGAAAACTTCCGTGATTTACCTGAGTGGGTTCTAGAAAATAAAGAGCAATTGGAAGGTAAGAAAATATTAGCTTATTGTACAGGTGGTATCCGATGCGAGAAATTTACTGGTTGGTTGAAGCGCGAGGGCTTTGAAGACGTGGCGCATTTACATGGCGGTATCGTTTCGTACGGTAAGGACCCTGTTGCAAAAGGACAGCTTTGGGATGGCCAGTGTTATGTATTTGATGAGCGTATCGCAGTTCCGATCAATCAAGTGGAGCATGTGGTTGTCGGCCGTGATCATTTTGACGGCACGCCATGCGAACGCTATGTGAATTGTGCGAACCCGGAGTGTAATGCGAAAATCTTATGTTCTGAAGAGAATGAACATTTCTATATGCGCAGCTGTTCGGATGAATGTCGTGTACATCCACGCAATCGTTATTTTGTGGAACACGATTTAACGGTTGATGAGTTTAACGATCGCTTAGCTAAAATTGAAGCGTTACGTTCAGAAGAGACAATTTCATGATTGATTGAATAGACAACAGCCAACTTCCTAAAGTGGAGTTGGCTGTTTTTCTATTAACCACGACTTTTTCAACAATTTCTTCTTTCCATTTTACTCCTTGGAACTTAACCTACCTTTGCCTTTTCATAAGAAAGGCATATTGGATTTCCGCTTATAGGGCATTTCGCGAAAAATGGGTGAATATCAAAAATTTCATTTAAGTAGTGGGCAGTCATGACTTCTGAGACTGTTCCTTCTGTTACAACTTTTCCATCTCGCATAGCAATCAAAAACTGCGAAAACCTTGAGGCGTGATTTACATCATGAAGGACCATCACGATCGTTTTATTTTCTTCGCTATTTAATTCTTTTAATAGCTCCAATACATCTAACTGATGCGCCATATCTAAATATGTGGTCGGTTCGTCTAAGATTAAGATATCTGTATCTTGTGCCAACGCCATCGCAATCCACACTCTTTGCCTTTGACCTCCAGACAATGCTTCAATCGGACGATCAGCAAGCTGCTCTAAATTAGTGCTTTTTAATGCCCATTCCACCATCTTTTTATCTTCAGACGTAGTCTTTGCAAAATAGTTTTGGTGCGGAAACCTCCCATATGTAATTAACTCCTGAACTGTCAAACCTCCTGGCGCTGCAGCTGTTTGTGGCAAAACCGCCAACTTCTTCGCTATTTCTTTGGAAGGCGTTTCGTGTACGGATTTCCCATCGATATAAATTGCTCCTTGTTGTACTTTTAAAACCCGGGAAATCGTCTTAAGCAAGGTAGATTTCCCACAGCCATTTGGTCCAATAATTGTAGTGATTTCTCCACTAGGTATGTTGACACTAAGATCGCTGATGATTAATTGCTCGCCATACCCTACTCGAATGTGGTCGATCCCTATCATTTTTATCACCTCTATGTTATTTATAAAAAAAGCGCATTGCTTCGCTGAATATCGCGGGAACTATGGACATATGGTTTTCTCCAACTGGAGAGGTAAAAGAAACAAAATCAGGATGATGAGCTTTTAATCTCTGATAAAGCATTAGGCTATTTTCGAACATATCCCCTTTTTCTACCTTTTCCGCTGCAATGTACAATTTTTTATTTGGAAAAAGACAGGTTTTTCGTTCATGAATTAAAATTTCTCGATCATTCCACCAGATAGACGGACTGCAACATAAATAATTTCTAAACAGTTCAGGTCGTTCAAATAGCGCATATAAAACAAACAACCCGCCTAATGAATGGCCGAATAAAATTTGGTTATTTAAATCAACAGGTACCTGCTTGGTAACAAATGGTTGAATCTCTTCTTCCAATAAATCTAAAAATTCTTTTGCTCCGCCATGTGCCGGCCATGAAGTACCATCTGGTTTATCAGGCAATGAACTAGCGGGATAAGAAGGAGTAAAATCGTATACACGCAAGGCGGGAAATACTTCGTCTAGCTCATATCCAATGCTCACGATAATCATTGGAGAAATATAGGTTTTTTCAGCCCTCCGCCACTGCAGCTTCAATATTTCTTCGCACATAGTTCCATAAGCATTGCCATCTAGAATATACAATACCGGAAAGCCTGTTGCAGGCACTTCTTCATTTGGAACCGACACAGTTATTTTATAAAAATGTCCCGCTAAAGGGTGCCGAAATATCTTTTGAATATTTCCTTGCATCCCCATCACCTCCTTATCAATTCACTACATCGATCTCGTTGAACGCATCAATAAATATACAAAGTATGGAACTCCGATTATGGAAATGACAATACCTACAGGCAACTCTGCAGGCGAGAAAATCGTTCGCCCTATCCAATCCCCAATTACTACTAACAGAACTCCGACCACCCCACTGATCGGCATGACATATTGATAATGGATGCCTACCAAGCGTCTTGATATATGAGGTGCAATCAAGCCAACAAAGCTAATACTCCCTGAAACGATGACACTGGAACTGATTAAACCTACTGCCCCCAAAAGAAGAAGGAGCCGAACTCTATTTGCCCGTAATCCAAGACCAACCATTGATATTTCATCTAATTGCAGCAAATTCAATGTACGCGAATTCCATATGAGAAAAGGTACCACGATGAGCAACCATGGGATGATTGAATAGATCTGTTCCCATGATGCGCTGTAAATACTTCCTGACAGCCAGACCGTAGCCATTTCAAAATCTTGTGGGTTCATCTTTAATGAAACGAAAAGTGTAAGTGCACCAAATCCAGCATTTATGGCAATTCCTACCAATATCAAACTTTTTGGATCGAGCTCTCCACGGTTTCTAGAGAACATAAAGAGGAATATAGCAGCGAGAACCCCGCCCAGCCAACCAAATAACGACATACTGAAGATAGACTGCCCGCTCATGCCGACTACATTACTTTGTACAATAAACATATAGCAAACTACTGAAAAACCGACAGCAGCTTGTATCCCTAAAATACCGGGATCCGCTAATTGATTTTTTGTAAGACCTTGCAAGACAGCACCGACTATACCTAAAGCGCAACCTACAAAGGCAGCAATAATAATACGCGGGATGCGAAATTCATAAATCACAAGTTGATCATCCGGATTTTCATTTAGTCCAAACAGAGTGCGGATGATCTCAAAATGAGTCAATTGGATAATTCCAGTTGCCAAGCTCATGTACATGACCAGTAGCACTAACACTAAACCAAGAAAGAAAACAGTGGTAAAACGTCTTGATGCCGCGCGTCTACGCATGTTGTTTCCCTCCCTTTATTCGTATTAGATAAAGGAAGAAAGGAACACCGACTAAAGCAGTCATCACACCTACAGGGGTTTCGAAAGGCGGGTTGATCAATCTGCTGGCAATATCTGCCCAAGCTAAGAAAAATGCGCCTAAAACTCCAGCGAAAAAAATAATTCGCTTATAATCTTCGCCGACTAAAAATCGAGCGATATGCGGAATGATTAAACCGATGAATGTAATTTTCCCAACCATCGCTACGGAGATTCCAGTTAAGAGCGCAACACTCAATATGGTCAGAAGTTTAATTTTAAGAAGATCGATTCCCAATCCTTGTGCGACTTCATCTCCTAAGGAAATAGCCGTGATGGATTTACTGACAATCCATGCGATGATGAGTCCAATGAGTGCAAACGGTATTGACCATTTAATAATAATTGGATCGATTTCATGCAGGCGAGAATTGTACCAATAACTAATATTTTGTGAGACTTGAAAATATGTAGCGAGCGCTTGCGACACTCCGTTTAGGAACATGCCAAGAATTGTACCGATAATCGCTAAGGAAATCGGTGATAACCCATTTGGAATCAAACTAGCGACACTGAATACAAATAGAAGCCCTAGAATAGATCCGACAAATGAATAGAGGATCAATGTTAACGGCGTGGCATTCGGCATAAATATCATACTTAACGTAATCACGAAGATAGACCCATCTGAAACGCCCATAATGCTAGGAGATGCAAGAAAGTTCCTTGTCATCCCCTGCATTAACGCTCCCGAGATAGCAATAAATAACCCTACAAGGAGTGCACCCACCACTCTTGGAATTCGAGAATTTCGTATGATCAGATGATCCATGTTTGAAAAATCTGCATGGAACATAGCTCTCCAAACAGTTGATACGTCATAATTTGTCGCCCCATACATAACAGAACAAATCATTGTAACGATTAAGGCAGGCGGTATGACGATCAGTAATAGGGTAGGTTTATTTCTTATCTTCGACATACATATAGCTCCTATTTTCATTAGAATTAATAGTTTTTCTGTAATTCATTCACAAATGCATTCTTACTAAAAACAGTTCCTCCTTCAAGGAGCGAATCAACGACGTTTACGTAGACTTGATCTTCTTTAAACGCTTTAATATTTTGGATAATCGGATTTTCTTTCAAATGTTCGAAGGCTTGTTCATTCTCTTGCGTTCCAGTTTGTTGTACTTGCATGAAAATATGATCTGGATTCATTTCTGCAAGTTGTTCAACTGATAGTTCCTCTTGTGCTTTAGCTTTCTTAATCGTCTCAGGAATCTCCAATCCTAGTTCTTCATACAAAACAGGATTGAAAAAGACATCTTCTGGATAGACGAACATTTTGCCCCCGCGAACACGCATAGCCACAACTGTTTGGTCTTTGAAATCCTCAGCTAAAGAAGGCTTTATTGTTTTGACACTTTCCTTATAGTCACTTAATAGCGTTTGAGCTTTTTCCTCTTTTCCACTCAACTCCCCCATCAACATGAGATTGTCTTCCCAACTGGAGGAAATATGTGAAACTAAGATAGTCGGTGCAATTTGCTCTAACTTACTTACTACTTCTTCAGAAAATTTAGTTGACCCTAAAATAACATCTGGCTTTAATTGGACGATTTTTTCGAAATTGGGCTGCTGTTTTTCTCCAATTGACTCAGCTTGGCCCATTGCCGTTTTAAACATTTCCGGGAACTCACCAGCAATCGTTATGGCTCCAACAGGTTCTACTTCTAAAGCTGTTGCGTCTTCCATCGCTTCCATTGCACCCGTAATTACAAGACGCTCCACTTTACTGGGAACCGTATAAATTTCTCCTAAATATGTAATAGCACGCGTCTCCGATTCACTAGTATTCGCCTCACTTGTTGCTGTTTTTGCTTCCTTTGTTGTATCTGCCTCAACTTTCTCTTGGGTGCTACAAGCAGCTAACGCGAACAATGCTACTAGTGATAAGATAAATAGTTGTACTTTGGTTTTCATTATGCAAATTCTCCTTTTTCCTATTTTTGATGTAAGACCTTCATAATTATCATTAATATTGTGAAATTCATCCTCAACCCATTTGCTTTCTATAACCAGTTGGTGAAAAACCCGTCTCTTTTTTAAAGACTCTACTGAAATAAAAATGGTCTTTATAGCCCGTATTCTCAGCAACTTCAGCTATTGGCAAATCAGAGGTACGCAATAATAATTTTGCTTGTTGAATTCTCAAATCTGTTAAATAACTTGTGGGACTCACCCCTATTTGTTTGAAAAATAAGGACGACAGCTTTCTTCTCTCTGTATTGAAATGATTTGCAATATCCAATACGCTGATCCCCTGCTCATAAAACTGATGCATATATTCGATGATGGCACTCATATCGTCGATCCTGTCTGAGCGTTTTTTTCACTTATTATGATGAGCTCTTCTAAGATCTTCAAAAACAACACTTTAGACTGTAAATAGGACAAAGCCCCTGGAATCAAAAAGTTTTGCTGAAGTTGTTGAACTTTCTTAGCTAGTTTTATACTTTCACTCGTCTGGAGCAGGAAATGTTTATAAAAAAGTGGGAATTGGTCTGATTTGTCGCATAAAAGTTTGAAGTGAATTACTGCATACTCAAAAGGACGATCGCTTGTTATTTGGCTTTCTATCGCTAAACCGGGTCCTACATGCAAGATTTTCCCTCTCTCCAACATATACTCTACATTTTCAATCGCAAAAACAGCTGATCCTTCTATAGGAAATAGCAGTCCCCCTGCTCCGACATTCGAAGTAAAGGATCGAATTGAATCTTTCTCCGTCATTTTTTGAGTAACAATATCTAAAAATGTGAGCGGAGCAGTTCCATATAGTGCTACCAAATGTTCAGAATTTATCATCTAACCCCTTCTTATTAGAAAGGACGAATTCATATAGGATGTAAGTTATTGATCTCGTCCCTTTTCAATTTTTTATACTATTACTCTATCTTCTAAACGAATGTTATTATCATTGTAATGTTAATTCCTCCCACTCACTTGATACTGATAATCATTATCAATTAATATGATAACAAATTTCGAATTAATGTAAATGGAATAACAAGAAGAGTTTTTGTATTATTTAATCCATCGTATGTAAAAAGTCCATTTATTTTAATAAACATAAAAAAACAAAAGCCATCCGTAAAGTCAGGTGAAAATGACTCGGATGGCTCCTTATTTTCTTATTAAAAATCAGTAGATTAAAAAATATCTTATACACTATGAATGCAGACAACAAGAATACGATTAGCAGTATTTCGGCTTAATATTTCTCTTCTGGCTCCCCAATTTTCCTGTTAGTTAATCAAATGAAGCACCTCCCTGTATTTCAACTGCTAACTTACAGGCGATATTCACAGAAAACTGCCTTATAATTGACATGAATACTTACTAATAGTAAGGTTGAATATAAACTTACTATTAGTAAGTTTATTAACAGGGTATAGTATGTTTAATACCTATAACCGAACATAATGGGAGGACTTATTAATGACTCAAGCAGCACAACAAGAAATTTACTTAGCAAAACGTCCAACTGGTTTGCCTACTATGGAAGACTTTAATTTTGTAGAGCGTCCTATTCCTACACTTAAAGATAAAGAAATACTGATCCGAACTTTATATGTATCGGTAGATCCATACATGCGGGGACGGATGCAAGATGCAAAATCGTATATCCCGCCTTTTAAGCTCGGTGAGGTGATTGTTGGCGGTGTGGTAGGTGAAGTGTCGAAGTCGAATTCAGATGCTTTCCAACCAGGTGATGTTGTTGTAGGCAATCTAAACTGGGCGGAGTACACTGCAGCAATGGAGAAAGATATACGAAAAATAGATCCATCCATTGCCCCAATCACTACACATTTGGGAATCCTTGGCATGCCTGGCCTTACAGCGTATTTTGGATTATTAGATATCGGAAAGCCGCAAAAAGGTGAAACCGTTGTTGTGTCAGGTGCTGCAGGAGCAGTTGGTTCCATCGTTGGTCAAATCGCCAAAATGAAAGGAGCCAAAGTAGTGGGGATCGCAGGTTCGGATGAGAAGGTTGATTATCTGAAAAGTGAACTTGGTTTCGACGAGGCAGTGAATTATAAAAATGACAGTTTTCAACAAGACTTGGAAAATGCTGCTTCCGATGGCGTAGATATTTATTTTGATAATGTAGGCGGCGAAGTAACAGACGTGGTATTTCGTTTGTTGAATAAACATGCGCGTATCCCTTTATGCGGAGCGATTTCGTCTTATAATAAAGAAGGTCAGGACGTCGGCCCTCGCCTTCAATCAGCTATGATCAAAACAAGTGCATTAATGAAAGGGTTCACTGTCGGGGATTATTCAGCAGACTTTGGAACTGCTGCTGCTGATTTAGGTAAATGGCTTGCGGAAGGAAAATTGAAATATAACGAAACGATCGTTGAGGGTTTTAAAAATATCCCAAATGCGTTCTTAGGTCTTTTCGAAGGAACAAACCTTGGGAAACAACTTGTAAAAGTTGCAGATCCTGAAATAACAAAGCTTTAATACTATATGGTTAACGAATACCCTGTATGGAGTTTTCTCCAAGCAGGGTATTCAGACTGCTTTTAACGTATTTTTCATGCATTACATTGGTGGTCCAATAGTTCTTTAAGAACGATTGCCTGGTTATGTTTTTCATCCTTCGACCCAAATACAAGCGTCAATTGTTCATCATGCTCCTTGCTCCAGTTGATCAATTTGTTCAATTCTTCTGTTTGGACTTTATTATTTTTCAACTCTTCTTTGTATTTCCTTTTGAATTCATCAAACTTTTCAGGATCATGGCCAAACCACTCACGAAGTTCTTTGCTCGGTCCCACTTCTTTTAACCAGTCATCCAGCTTAGCATCCTCTTTGCTGACTCCCCGCGGCCATAGACGATCTACCAAAACCCGTATCCCATCCGCTTTTTCAGCCTTATCATATACTCGTTTTATCTGAACAGACATATTTTCTCCTCCCATTTTCCAATTTCCATGGTGGTCCGGAAATGCAACATCTGAGTATGAAGAAAACCTTGAACTCAAACACTCCCACTGGAAGCAGCTGCCTGATCAGCTTTAGCACAATCAATAGCTATGACAAGACCAACGAGTAGGATTTCCATTTCTTCCTTCATAATTTCTATTTGATAGCTATCCCCCCACGTGAACCATTCCTTATCTACAGCACCAATAACTTCCCCATTTTGCAAAACCTCAAAATTCATATCCCACCAGTTTCCCCGCACTTCAAGTCCTGCCGCATCAATAGTATATTTTGCTTTCAAGAATGTGAATTGCTTCTTGATCGTTACCATTTCTCGATTCTCAGTCTCAACAAAAAAAGTCGGCATGAAACTGAATGTTTTTTTCGTAATCAGTGCTACCTCATTCATTTCAGAATTTTTGATTGAATAAGTCTTAGGGACCTTCATAAAACTGCCTTCTACATAATAGACATCTTTCTCGGTCTGATCCTTTACTGTAAACTTGCCGCTCATACTGAACACCTTTTGTTTAATGTATAGTTGTTTCATTTAACTCTCCCTCCTATTTAAATGCACCTTCACATACGCAAATTTTTCAAAAAAAGTTTCATTTGAATCTATGCACGAACAATAAAATACCCTATAGAAAGCCCGGTTGAGGCTTCCTATAGGGTATGAATTTTATTTTCAGATCAACCAAATACACTAGTACTGTGTAATGGCTGCAGCTTAGCTTTCGGATCGATAAAAGCTTTCGCGTGGCTGATAGCAACTGGTGCTTCACCCATACCGACAGCAATCAATTTCACTTTGCCGTCATACGTTGTAACATCTCCGGCTGCATAGATACCTTCAATATTTGTTTCCATTCGAGAGTTGACTACGATCGAGTTGCGCTCCATCTCCAAGCCCCACTCCTTCAATGGCCCAAGTGAAGAAATATTACCATAGTTGACGACCACATGATCCACTTCGAATTCTTTCGTGTCGCCGCCTTTTTCTGTTAAGGTCAACTTCTCGATTTTATCGCCATCACCATGAATTTCACTTACCGTATGGGATGTCAAAACATTCACCGTTGAATTGCGCAGCTGATTAACACTTGTTTCATGCGCCGTAAATCGCTCTCTTCGGTGAACGAGCGTGACTTGGCTTGCGATATTTTCCAGCATCAACGCCCAGTCAAGTGCAGAGTCTCCTCCCCCACATACAAGGATGTTCTGGTCCTTGAACATGGAAAGGTCCTTAATGCCGTAGTGCAATGTTTTGCCTTCAAAAAGAGCTTCTTCCTTCAAACCGATTTTACGCGGTTGGAATGCACCGATTCCGGCAGTTAATAAAATCGTACGTGTCAGATGCTGTCCTTTATCTGTAGTCAGAACAAAATGATCGTCTTTTTTCTCTACAGACAATGCAGCCTCACCTAATAAAACTTCCGGATTCGCATGATGCGCTTGTGTGACTAAGTTCGCCACTAAATCCTTTGCCAAGATTTTAGGGAAGCCGCCGACGTCGTAAATATATTTATCAGGATATAGCTCGATCAATTGTCCGCCCAGCTGCGGCAGGCTATCGATAATTTTCACAGACATTTCACGCATACCTGCATAGAACGATGAAAACAATCCAGTCGGTCCTCCGCCGATAATCGTAATATCTACTATTTCTTGATTCATGAAAAACACTCCTATAAACAATTCTTTAGTATAATACTCTTGAGATCTACAACACGTATTCCTACTATATTATCTACTATTTCTTAAAGAGTTACATCTATTTTGTTTTACATTTCAGGAAAATGAGCCAGGCAATACTGTTCTGCTGCTGCTTGTTCTTCTTCGTCCCATTCTACGTCAAATGGAATTTCGGTAGCCAGTTCATAAAATTGATATGTTAACATTTTGCGTTGATCGTCTTTTACAGAATATAGAATACGCAGTCCCGTGCCATTCTCATTGTATAGCTCATCTTCTTCATCCAATTTGACCGTCAAAAGGAACTCAAACCTCTGTCCTTCTATAATGCCTGTCGGATCCACCAATTCTTCTACCTTGCCGTTTACTATGTTCATACAACTTCTCCTTCTTCCCGCTCTTTAAAGTATCGCCAACCACTTGGGGCATTTCAGCGCTGTTCACTTTAGTGCTTCCTCTATCCTACATCATTTTACATGTAGGGGGCAATTTAAGACCATGAATTCTGATAAAAAGTTTGCTTTTCATGAATAGTTGCTCGAAAATGAATGGATAGACTGCGTTAAGACGAATTAGGAGGAATTATATGCTTACCTTTGAAGATTATAAGTATACCCGACCAGACATGAATGAACTTTCGAAGCAATTCCATGCACTTCTTGAAAATTTTCAACAAGCCTCTTCATTCGAAGATCAATCCGCCATTATTGAGCAGATTAATACGATCACAAGGAACTATAGTACACAGGAAAACATCATGTATATTCGCTCTTCCATCGATACGAACGACTCTTTTTATCAGCAAGAGCGAGATGTTTTTGATGAAATCGGACCTCAATTCCAAGCGTTGCAGAGCGAGTATTATAAAGCATTGCTCACTACACCATTCCGTGGAGATCTCGAGGCTAAATGGGGACCCCAATTGTTCGCTTTAGCAGAAAATGCAATCCGCTCATACTCCGATGAGGTACAGCCTTTCTTGCAACAAGAAAATAAACTGATCTCTGAGTACGCGAAGCTTGTCGCTTCAGCGCAAATAGAATTTCAAGGCGAGACGTTAACTCTCGCTCAGCTCGGACCTTATAAAGAGTCGCTCGACCGTTCGATAAGAAAAGACGCTATGCAGGCGTCAGCCGATTTCTTCGCTGCACATGCGGATCAATTCGATGACCTTTTCGATCAGCTCGTTGCAGTGCGTCATAAAATAGCAACGACGCTTGGTTACAAGAATTTCACAGAGCTTGGTTACGTCCGGATGGATCGGATAGGCTACGATGCAAAGATGGTAGAAGGTTTCAGAAAGCAAATTAGAGAGGCAATTGTTCCCTTAGCTGCAGAAATTCGTCATGGGCAAGCAAATCGAATCCATGTACCTAAATTAAAGTTCTATGATGAACCGTTACACTTTCCTGAAGGCAATCCGCAGCCAAGCGGATCGCCGGAGTGGATTATTGAAAATGGGCAAAAGATGTATCAAGAACTTTCTCGCGAGACAGGACGCTTTTTTGATTATATGAAACGAAAAAATCTGCTGGATCTTGTGGCGAAGAAAGGAAAAGAGGCCGGCGGCTATTGTACCTTCATCGATAACTACGACTCTCCTTTTATCTTTTCCAACTTCAATGGTACTTCCGGTGATATCGACGTCTTAACTCATGAAGCAGGCCATGCATTCCAAGTTTATTCCAGTCGAAATATTGGAATCCCCGAATATATTTGGCCCACGAGTGAAGGCGCTGAGATACATTCGATGAGTATGGAGTTTTTCACTTGGTTTTGGATGGATCTTTTCTTTGAAAAGGACGCCGACCTCTATCGTTATACCCATTTACTTGAAGGTGTCTTATTTTTACCATACGGAGTAGCTGTGGATGAATTTCAGCACCGGATCTATGATCAGCCTGATCTGACGCCTGGTGAACGAAAATCCGTGTGGAAAGAGTTAGAAAATATCTATTTACCGACTCGTGACTATGATGGACATCCGTATTTAGAACAAGGAGGCTTCTGGCAGCGACAAGGTCATATTTATGAAGTGCCGTTTTATTATATCGATTATACGCTTGCTCAAATCTGCGCATTTCAATTCTGGCAACGTTCCATCGAAGATTTCGATTCTGCGTGGAAAGATTATGTACATCTTTGCCAACTTGGTGGTTCAAAATCCTTTTTGGAGCTCATCAAAGAAGCACACTTGCAGTCTCCATTTGAAGAAGACACCGTACAATCTATTGCCGATTCAATCAGAAATTGGTTAGCTGTAAACGATCTTAATTGATTCCAATCAAACCGGTCATCCCACTTTGAGATGACCGGTTTTGATTATTCTGCGGAATTATATAGCGAATACTGATCCTTTCCTTTTTTCTTTGATTGGTATAAAGCGAGGTCCGCTTTATGATAGAGGGTATGCATGGTATCTTTCTCATCAGCGATTGCAATCCCAATACTGATTGACAAGGGTATTTCTTCTTTTTGCAAGTAACTAAAGGATTGACGCATTGTCTTTAACATATTTTCCGCTCGCTCCCTCACTTGCTCTTCTGTTAGCCGAGAAAACAGTACGACAAATTCGTCGCCGCCAATCCGAGCTGCCAAGTGATCTTTCCCACTTTCTTTTCCAATAATTTCTGCAGCTTGAATTAGAATCTTGTCTCCTTCTCCGTGGCCAAGTGAATCATTCACCAATTTAAAGTTATCCAAATCGATAATCATAAATTGCAAAGGTCCCTTTTTTTGGCGTAACCATTCTACAGCCGTATCTTCGAACGCTGCGCGATTCTTTAATCCAGTCAACACATCATGGAAGGCTAAATATACTGGTCTTGAAATCATTCGAGCTAGTACAATCGAGAGAATAATGGTAATGATTGTAATCGCGATAATTTGAAAGATAAATTGATTTCTGTATGATGCGAGTACACTGGCGAAAGGGACGTCATAGTATGCTATTTCCACTACACGGTTAGTTGAAAGTCCTTTCGCTTTCTCTGCTTTATAGGGTATGTAACGATAAGTTAACGTCTGCCCATTTTCCTCGACAGTTAGTTCTCTTTTCTCGAACTTCTTAAAAGCTTCTTTGAAGACTTCTTCACGAGATGCAGCCACCCTTACATCCCTATCCGTTCTCCTGTCACCTAACAGTAAACCGAAAGATGTGTAGACGTTGATCGATTTAATTTGCTCATTTTCCTGCTCCAACCGCTCCGTGGTATCATTGAAATTAAATTCTTGGAATTCCAGTTTATCCTCTAAGTAATATGCCAGCTCAATTAAGAATTTTCCATCGGGAGTCGGCATATAGCTAAATTTCTTGAATTCGCCTGTTTTTTGTTGAATATCCAGAGCATCATGAGAAAAAACTCCAAGCTTACGCCGTTCTGTCAATAACGTACTAAAGTTTTTGCAGCATTCATTAAAGTTGAGACCGATATCTTCTATGTAACTGCTCTCAATCACTTCATTTGAAGAATTAATAATAAAAATATCCATTCCACTTTCTTTTTCCATTGCCTCAAGATCCCACGTTGAAAAATCCGAATTTTCTTCATACAGATCCAGCAGTTTAAGTGAATACGCTTCCATATTCGCAGCACGATCCACGTCTAGTATGTTATAGACTTTATCAATAGTGGAAAGACTTGTGATAATTTCATCTTCCGCCTTCTGAATTTTCGTCTCCAGATTTGCTTGCACATTCTTTTTCAGCTTCTGATAATCGGCCACAACGATAATGAGTGAAAGAAACAGCATGAATGAAAAGAGGATGACTGTTAATTTCCCGCGAAAATTCTTATCCAATCCATCACCTCTCATCCTCAACAATAGTTATAAACTTCTATAAATATTATATCATTAAAATAGTCCATTGGGACCTTATTTTGGTTTTTTTCAGTCTTTTGTCACAATACATGCATTACTTTACAAAAAAAAGAGCAAAGAGCCTAATTAGACTCCTTGCATTCTAAGTATGTTCACATTAAGCCTTTTGCCTTGCCATCTTCATCTATATCCATTTTCAGCGCAGCTGGCTGTTTTGGAAGACCAGGCATTGTCATGATGTCACCTGTTAAACAAACGAGGAATCCAGCACCAAGCTTCGGCAAAATACTGCGTATTGTGATCATGAAATCAGTAGGCCGACCAAGTTTTTTGGGATCATCCGAAAAGGAATACTGTGTCTTCGCCATGCAGACAGGCAGTAAATCCCAGCCGTTTTTCTGAATTTCAGCCAAATCTTTTAGTGCTTGGTCGGTAAATAAAACACCTAATCCTCCATATACTTTCTGGACGATTGCGGTCACCTTCTCTTCGACCGATTGTTCCACATCATAAATCGGGGCAAATTCATTTGGCTCATCTAATGCTTTGAGAACTTCTTTCGCTAATTCCTCTCCACCAGCCCCGCCGTCTTGCCAGACATTAGTTAAAGCTATCTTTACGGCATTTGTCTTGCACCATTGTTGAACTTTTTGAAGTTCGCTTTCAGAATCTCCAATGAAATGATTCAACGCAACAACTGGCTGAACACCGAATGCACGAATCGTTTCCACATGCTTCTCTAAGTTGACTAAACCTAGCTCAACCGCAGAACTATTTTCCGATTTCAATTCCTGCTTGGCTACGCCGCCTTGCATTTTTAACGCACGGATTGTCGTCACCAAGACTACTGCATCCGGCTGAAAATTCCCTTTCCGCGCTTTGATATCCATGAACTTCTCCGCACCTAAGTCCGAACCGAACCCTGCTTCCGTCACCACAAAGTCTGCAAGATTACGGGCAGTGTTTGTCGCGATTAATGAATTACAACCGTGTGCAATATTTGCAAAAGGGCCTCCATGAATCAATGCTGGCGTACCTTCTATCGTTTGGACAAGATTGGGTTTAAATGCATCTTTCAATAATAAAGTAAGTGCGCCTTCTACCCCTAAGTCCCTTACTGTTATAGCTTCTTTTTCATACGTGTAGCCAATGACAATCTGTGCCAATCTCTCCTTGAGATCTGACAAATCTGTCGCCAAACAGAACACAGCCATAATTTCAGAAGCAACCGTAATATCAAACCCTTCTTCCCGTGGTACTCCTTGAGCGGGTCCGCCGAGTCCAATAGTTATATGGCGAAGAGCCCGGTCATTCATATCCATAACACGTTTCCATGTTATACGACGCGGATCAATATTTAACAAATTTCCTTGATGCAGATGATTATCAATCATCGCACTCAGTGCATTATTCACAGTTGTGATTGCATGAAGATCTCCCGTAAAATGAAGGTTGATGTCTTCCATCGGCACTACTTGTGAGAAGCCGCCACCAGTGGCACCTCCTTTGACACCCATTACAGGACCTAATGAAGGTTCACGTAAAGCAACCATCGTTTTCTTACCTAAGCGGGAAAGCGCATCACCAAGACCAACCGTCACTGTCGATTTCCCTTCTCCTGCCGGCGTAGGACTCGTGGCTGTGACTAAGACCACCTTTGCTTGATTTGTTTCTTTTGGTATTAAATCCACATTGATTTTCGCTTTGAACTTCCCATATAACTCAAGAGCATCTATAGGTATTCCTGCTTTTTCCGCTATTTTTTCAATTGGCTGCATTTTTGCTTTTGAAGCAATTTCTAAATCCGTCAGCGTTTTCACCTGTTCCGCCACTGCCCCCACTGCCTTTCTATTTCTCGGATAGTCTCATTGCATAATTTGTAAAACGATTTTACCGAATTGTACACTGTCGTCTAGCTTGGCAAATGCATCATTTGTTTCTGCGAGCGGAAGAACTGAATCAATAACTGGATGAATTTGATGCGCTTCAATAAATGATAACATCTTACGTAATTCCTCACGACTGCCCATCGTCGTTCCAAGCAATGTGTACTGACCATAAAAGAACTCCCGCAAATTAAGATCGACTGTATCCTCTGTCGTAGCTCCGAATACAACGATCCGGCCGCCTTGTTTCAAGACATCAAGGGAACGATTAAATGTCGCTCTTCCCACACTTTCTATTACTAAATCCACACATTCATCTTGCAGTTCAGCTTGCCAGTCACTATTTGTATTAATCGCCAGATCTGCACCTATTTCAGTTGCCTGACGTCTTTTCTCTTCGCTTCGAGAAGAGACAATTACACGCGCTCCAAGCTTCTTAGCGAACTGAATTAAAAATGTTGCGACGCCGCTACCCGCGCCAGGAATAAATACGGTCTGTCCCTTTTGTATTTGTCCTTTCGTCACCAGTGCGCGGTAACCTGTCAAGCCGGCAAGTGCGATAACAGCAGACTCCTCCCAAGTTAAATAAGAAGGTTTCTTTTCTAACTGGTCTGCTGGAAGACAAATTTTTTCAGCAAATGTACCGTGATCCGGCATACCTAGAATATCGAACTCCTTTGAAGGCGCATCACTTTTTTCAAACCAACGAAGCGATGGGTTGATGATTACTTTATCGCCGACACTCCAATTTGTTACACCTTCACCTATTGACTCAATGATACCCGCCCCATCAGAACCTAGCACTAGAGGTTCTTTGGCATCTCCCCGCCGAATTGGAATTTTCGTGTCGCGGCGGTTCAGACCAGCAGTTTTCAATGCGACTACCACTTCTCCTTTACTTGCCATAGGTTCTGCGATATTAGTAAACTGCAATTTGCCATTCTCATGTACAAAAGCTTTCATTCAACTCATCCTTCCCACATTTATATACGCTTCTATCATAACGTATTATTAAATGTTTTCATATACTTCACTCTATTCCATATTTCAGACACAAAAAAACACAATGAACAATCGAGTCATTGTGTTAGATGTTACGTCTTTTATATTTAGCTAATTCTAATAGTTCAAGTACATCTTTTTTAGGCAGTCTGATAACCAGTTCCATTAATTCTTTTTCGGCTAAGCGTCGGCCTTTCCCACTGCGGTATCGTTCTTTATTAGTTGAATCGATTTCCGCATACATCTCATCGCTTTCGGATGGCCATTTTCCAGAGGATTCTGCATTCATTGTTTCGCGAAGTCGATCATACAGCGATTCGACGGTGTTTCCTGTCGTTTTTATATAAGGAGTAAAGGTTACTTCACCCATGATCAATTCATCTGTAGACACCGAAAAACGTTCTGAAATTTTGGCAATCCAGGCAGCGGATGGGGCATTTTTCCCGCGCTCCCAATCTTTTATTCGACTAGCAGATGTTCCGATTGCGGCACCAAATGCCATCATCGAAAGCCCTCGTCGCTCTCTAAGTGCTTTCAAACGCAATCCAAAGTCATCTTTACTCCATTCGTTCAACGAAATACCCCCCATTTGAGCTCTACTCATTTATTTTATTGATAAAAAGGTCTTTTTGTCAATTGATTTTATATGAAATTCATATAAGGCTCGAAAGAATCGTATCATCTGAACCGCGATATATCAAATACATAGCAGTAGAGCTCAATAGCCATTTCTTTGACGTGCATAATTTTCTTCATTTTTGTCAATATAAGCTTGAATGATCTGCTGTTCTGTAAAGCCCAATGTTTTGGCCAATGCCCCATACCGCATCCAAACATCTTTGTAATTGTCAAACGTCAAGTCATCCAAAAACTTGTAGATGGACTGTCCTGTTTGTAAAAATAATTGAGTTAGATCCCGTTCTAGTTCATCACTCGTAGGCCATTCATCCAAGTCGTCAAACCCTTTTTCAATTCCTAACGAAAGAAGGAAGTGAATAGAGTCCACGTACTCTTCAAGAACGACTTCATCCGCGGAAGGACCTTTCGTGCTCCAAAATTTAAAACATCTCGTTTCATTCGCTAACTCCGACAATTCCACCAATAACGCCAATCCTCTTTCATTGAATGTTTCGGCTTGTTGGTGGTTTGCTTGTATGTATGCATCCAATGCTTTCTGCATTTCGAATAATTGGTGTAATTTCATTTCAAAATCCCCCCGAAAGTTTGCTGTAGAATGAAACCTTATATCCTGTTCATCCGTATAGTAAAGTATTATATAGTGTTCAGGAGTTGATTTCATGGTTTTATTGATTCGCGTGTTCATTATAGCTCTTGTCATTTACTTATTTTATGTAGGTATTCGCTATTTGACGGATGCTAAGCGGAAACTGGATGAAGCGCATGAAAAAGAGCAATACTATTTTTATGATGATGTGAAAAATATCCGAAAAAATTTCTTCATCACGTATAAAGGTGCATTATTTGAAGGCGAGAAGTATTTAGGCACGACAACAGATTCATTCGATGTCATATCCATTTTCATCTGGGTAAAGGACGAGTCTAAACTGCAAGGGATGTCAAAGGAGGACTTCTATTTTTTAGAATCCGAGGTCAAAACTAATTATCCACACGCCGAGATCAATTGGAAGAATCCTATCGAGCAGTTAATGAAATCATAATTCTTTAAAGGAATAGCGCATATGGGCTATTCCTTTTTTAAAAGGTAATAGAAGTCGGCAATTTAACACCTGACGCGGCAAGCAGGATTACAACGTCTAACATTGCGAATAACAAAAAACCGATTCGAAAAGCAGTCTTTCTCGTTTTATGACGAAATATTTGCATGCCGAAGTAGGCACCGACACCGCCGCCTAGTAGTGCGAGTAACCAAAGATTCCTTTCTGGAATACGCTTTTTTTTCTTTTGTGCTTGTTTTTTATCAAATCCCATAGCTGCAAATGCCCATATAGAAAGGATTGCCATATAAATCATCAGGGTTTGTGCCAACTTACCCACTCCTTCACATAGAAAAACCGCTCCGTTTCCATATAAGAATGAAAACGAAAGCGGCTTTTAGTTCATCTTATTTTGCAACCGATTTTTTTGCAGTTTCTGCAAGCTGTGCAAATGCTTGTGCATCTGTAACAGCAAGATCTGCAAGCATTTTACGGTTAACATCGATGCCAGCTACTTTCAAGCCGTGCATTAATGTGCTGTATGAAAGGCCATTCATACGTGCAGCCGCATTGATACGTGTGATCCATAGTTTACGGAAGTCACGTTTCTTTTGACGACGGTCACGGTATGCATAGTTATAAGATTTCATTACCTGTTGGTTAGCAACCTTATAAAGTCTATGTTTTGAACCAAAGTAGCCTTTTGCTAATTTCAATACTCGTTTATGACGCTTGCGCGTGACTGTTCCACCTTTTACGCGTGGCATAGTGCATTACCTCCTGCTTATCCTGTAAGTGTGTGTTGTTAGAATTCATCCAGCGAGTTCTACCTGTATTACTTCATGTTTGTTAGCATTTCACGAATTCGCTTGTAATCGCCTGAAGAAACTAGTGCAGATTTACGAAGGTGACGTTTTGCCTTCGTTGACTTGTTTGCAAAAAGGTGACTTGTATACGCACGGCCGCGTTTTAATTTACCAGATCCAGTTTTTTTGAAACGTTTCGCGGAACCGCGGTGAGTTTTCATTTTTGGCATGTTCTGTTCCTCCTAAATTGTTCGTGTTACTTTTTTTCGGCAAGCGGTGCAAGTATTAAGAACATGCTCCGGCCTTCCATTTTTGGTTTTACTTCAACAGTTGCGACTTCTTTGCAAGCTTCTGCAAAGCGATCGAGCACACGTTGGCCAATTTCTTTGTGCGTGATCGCACGGCCACGGAAACGAATCGAAGCTTTTACCTTGTCCCCATTTTCGAGGAACTTGATTCCGTTACGAAGTTTCGTTTGGAAATCATGCTCATCAATTGTCGGGCTTAGCCGAACTTCTTTCAAATTGATGATCTTTTGATTTTTACGAACTTCACGCTCTTTCTTTTGCTGTTCGAACTTGAACTTTCCATAGTCCATAACACGAGCTACTGGGGGCTTCGCTTGTGGAGCGACAAGAACAAGGTCCAGGTTCACTCGAGCAGCAATATCCAAAGCTTCATTACGTGTTTTGATACCGAGTTGCTCACCATTGTGATCAATTAAGCGTAGTTCACGTGCTCGGATACCGTCATTTACGTACATGTCTTTGCTAATAGTAATCCACCTCCGAATGTTGTCTCGTGAATACACGTATTGGGTATGTCGAATAATCCGATCCCACAGGTCCATTCATTTTACGAAATAAAAAAAGTAGACAAATGTTATTTGTCTACCCGCGTAAGTAATCTATGCAATGCATGCATAGAAATTCACTCATGTGCCAACCTGTCAACAACTTTATTGCGTCGATCAGGTGAGAAGCGGGTAGCCTCTTCTTATACCACAAACTGTATTCATTTAACCTTATTTACTTTATCATGTTTTGGATAACGTGTCAACAACTAGGTTTGAAACTTGTTATCGAATGCACATTTTAGATTCAAAAGAATTCAACTTTCATAGTATAGCTCACTCGTGAATATTTGGCAACTATTATTTTCTTAAGCAAAAAACAGCAAAAATAAGTAACGTTATTGAAATCACTTCGGCGCTTGCGGATGGCTCCCGCGATGAGCCAGTCAGGAAGTGCACCTGTCTGTCCCATCACTCCGCCTACCGCTGGTAAGGCGCCTTCGTTTAGTGAGTGAAGGCCCTAGGTATATATTTTTGCACATTGGCTTCTGACTACTAAATCGGTTGCCGAAGTTTCCCCAACTTTAAACACTTTTCTCACTAGTTTTACCACACTAGCGAAGCCGCAACTGCGGGGTCAGCCGAAGCCAGGAGACAGCTAGCGCTTTTTGCTAGTTGGCTCTTGGCGGGAGGCAATTCCCCAGCGGCGTAGCGGTGCCAAAGCACAACATGTACTCTGTCTAGGACACACTGGTATTCGAGCAACGGAACAAAAAATGAGTAACGTCATTGAAACTACTTCGGCGCTTGCGGATGGCTCCCGCGACGAGCCAGTCAGGAAAAGCGCCTGTCTGTCTCATCACTCCGCCTACCGCTTGTAAGGCGCCTTCGTTGAGTAAGTGAAAGCCCCGGGTATATATTTTCGCTCATGGGCTTCTGACTACTAAACCAGGTGCCGGAGCTTTCTTAGTTTTAAACAATACACTTATTAGCTTCATCACACCAGCAAAGCCGCAACTGCGGGGTCGGCCGAAGCCAAGAGACAGCTAGCGTCCTTTGCTAGTTGGCTCTTAGCGGGAGGCAATCCCCCATGCCAAAGCACAACATGTACTTCGTCCCGGACACACTATAAGTCGAACGACGGCACAAAACTAATTGTCCAGTTAGAGAAAGCAAACCCCTAAAAAGATTTAGTCTTTCTTCACGTCTTCCTGAATCAATTCCAAGAACGCTTCGAAAGACATGCTTTCGGATTTTTGTTCACCATACTTCCGGACATTGACCTCACCGGACTCGACCTCTTTATCTCCAAGGACGAGCATATAAGGTACTTTTTGAACTTGCGCTTCACGGATTTTGTAACCGATCTTCTCATCACGGCTGTCTACATCGACGCGGAATCCAGCTGCTGTCAATTGCTCTTTCACTTGATTTGCATAGTCGAAATGCACTTCAGGCGAGACCGGGATCACTTCTACTTGAACAGGTGCAAGCCAAGTTGGGAAGGCTCCTTTATACTCTTCAATTAAGAATGCAACGAAACGTTCCATTGTGGATACGACACCACGGTGGATGACGACTGGACGATGTTGTTTCCCGTCTTCGCCAATGTACGTTAAGTCGAAGCGTTCAGGCTGAAGGAAATCGAGTTGTGCCGTAGAAAGTGTTTCTTCCATGCCGATAGCTGTTTTCACTTGAACATCCAGTTTCGGACCATAGAATGCGGCTTCGCCTTCTTCTTCTGTATAAGGAAGCTCTAACTCATCCATTGCTTCTTTCAGCATGGACTGTGCGCGTTCCCACATTTCATCATCATCAAAGTATTTCTTTGTATCCGCGGGATCACGATATGACAGACGGAACGTATAATCTTTAATATTAAAGTCTTTATACACTTCGATAATTAATAAAATTACATTTTTCAATTCTTCTTTAATTTGATCAGGACGAACAAAGATATGCGCATCGTTTAACGTCATTCCGCGTACCCTTTGCAAACCGGAAAGTGCCCCAGACATTTCATAACGATGCATTGTTCCAAGTTCAGCAATTCGAACAGGTAAGTTCCTGTAAGAGTGAATACCATTCTTATAGACCATCATATGATGAGGACAGTTCATCGGGCGCAGGATCAGGCTTTCATTATCCATTTCCATCACCGGGAAGATGCTGTCTTGATAGTGGTCCCAGTGTCCGGATGTCTTGTATAAATCTACACTTCCCAAAACAGGTGTATAGACGTGATCGTAACCCAGTCTTTCCTCTTTATCTACAATATACCGTTCGATGACTCGACGAATTGTAGCGCCTTTTGGCAGCCATAGCGGCAAACCTTGTCCTACTTTTTGAGAGTTCGTAAAAAGGTTCAGTTCTTTACCGATTTTACGGTGGTCACGCTCTTTCGCTTCTTCCAATAAACGCAAATGCTCTTTCAGTTCATCTTTTTTGAAGAAAGCTGTTCCGTAAATACGTTGAAGCATTTTATTGTCAGAGTTCCCTCTCCAATAAGCGCCCGCAATGCTGAGCAATTTGAACTCTTTTAGTTTACCGGTAGACGGTACGTGAATTCCACGGCAAAGGTCGAAAAACTCGCCTTGTTCATAGATTGAGACTTGTTCACCCTCGGGAATTGCTTCAAGAAGTTCCAATTTATATTCATCATCAATTTCTTTGAAACGTTTTTCTGCTTCTTCTCGTGAAACATCATGACGCACAATAGGAAGATTTTCACCAATGATCCGTTTCATTTCTTTTTCTAATTCTGGTAGATCCTCTGCTGTGATCGGCGTCGGTGAATCGATATCATAGTAAAATCCGTTTTCAATAACCGGACCGATTCCAAGCTTCGCGTCAGGAAACTTACGTTTGACAGCTTGTGCTAAAAGGTGAGCAGTACTATGACGTAAGATTTCCAATGCTTCGTCTGAAGTTGGTGTCACGATACTGATTTCCCCATCTTCATGGATCGGAGTTTTCAAATCGATTAGCTGATCTCCAATTTTCCCTGCCAATGCACTTTTTCGCAATCCAGGACTGATAGACCCCGCAACATCTTCTGTTGTTGTACCATTTTCAAATTCCTTTACTGCTCCATCCGGAAATGTTAAATGAATGTTTTCTGCCATTTTGCCATACTCCCTTTCTTTTTTTGAACACAAAAAAGCCTCATCCCTAAAGGGACGAGGCTTGAGCTCGTGGTTCCACCCTTCTTCCTTCTGTTCGCATTTGCGAATAGATGAAGCTTTCGATCGGCTAACGGGCCGTTACCGTCATCAGCTACTATATTCACTGATGCTGCTTGGAGGTGGTAAATTATTTTTCCTGCCTGCAAGGGTTTCAGCCATGCCCCTACTCTCTGAAAGGTGAAAAAGTAACTGTTGTCCTCTTCGATGCATTTTGACAAATTATTTATATTGAACTGAGTAATAGTATAAAAAAGTCTGAGCGGAATTGCAAGTTTATTTTCTTATTTCCTTAATTTCATAACCAAAATCCGATGAAATGGCATAAGTAAAGTTTAGCGGCGACACGAGATTTATGCTGCAGACGGGACGCTTTAAGCCTTAATAAAAAACATTATATAACATCAATCCCGCCAGTTTTTACCGCCCAGTTTGAGCGGAGTGCTGACCATGCGAATTCTTTCCATGAGCCGGCCTGCTTTCATCGGTTCCTTTTCACCGCGCTGAGATGTGGTCAAATGATGTTCGAGCACATCGTAATCGAAATTGGATGTGAAGAAGACAGGCAATTTTTCGGCCATTCGATATTGCAAGATGGTACCGAGCACTTCATCTCTGGTCCAGCTTGACATCGTTTCAGCACCGATATCATCCAACATTAATATCGGAGCTTTTTTGACGAATTCCACTTTTTCATCCAATGTCTGGTTTTGGATAGATTGCTTCATTTCACGTAAAAACTCTGGGACGTATACAACGACTGTTTGAATTTTACGTGTTGCCAGTTCATTCGCCAAAGCGCCTAATATGAAGGACTTCCCAACTCCATAATCTCCATACAAATACAAACCGCGTTCAGGAATCTCACCTGTGGAGTCAATCGTGTTCAAAAAATTCTTCGCAACCCGCATGATTTGGACACGGCTGTCTTCAGTTTTAAAATCGACATTTGACAGTCGAGCTTCCATCACATCTTTTGGCATATACATGCTATTGACCATTTTCGATACATTTCGACGTTCATCGTCAAGTTGCTTGGTCGGACAGACGACGTAGTCCAGGTCGATGAGACGCTGTGCGATTACCAGTTTGGGTTCGAATCCTTTCATGACATTGACGCAGCCTTCTAGGTTTGGACAGCGTTCACAAGCATGCGAGGCGGTTGAGAACTCATACAGTTTCCCTAAACTGCGATTCACTACTTCTGTATTGATTTCGTCTGAATGTTCACTGATGAATTGCTGGACAGCAATGTCTTCTAGCACTTCTTGCCGAAGTTCCTCGTATTTTGCAGCCAATGAAGGAGCATTGACCACCCGCTTCATAGCATCTCCGATTCGTTCCAATTATTTCACCTCTGTTTCTTGAATCCCCAGTTCCTTCATTAATTTCCGTCGTTCTTCCTCTACGTTAAAATCAGAAGGCGTTTCTGCTTTTTTCGATTTATTGGTACGTTTGGTAAACCATTCAGGCACTTTCTCTTCTCGAATTGGTTTTCGTGTACCTGTATTCGGCTGTTTTCCTTCTTTTAGCCACTTCATATATTTATCATGTTCTTTTCGTGCAAGCTCAAGCGCTGTCTTGACATCCTCTACTTTTTTACTTGCCCAATGAGAGGCAATGCGTTCTGCAAAGCCTTTCGTAATTTTCATATCGTTACGCAACATGATGTATTGGAACAACGCATTTACAACACCAATTGGAAACTCGTGAGTCAGAATAAGTTCTTCTGCTAAATTAATATCGACTGATAATGGTTCTTTGTCAGTAATCTGCCTTAGCATATCAATTGTAGAAATATTTTCTAAATAATAAACCAACTCTTCTTCCCGACTCAAGTCTTCTGGCATTGGCTCATCATTTACCGGTAAAGCGAATGCTTTCTTTAAACGAGGCGGCACTTTCGAGCGGTTCATCTTATAAAATTCAGCGGCGGCTTTTCGCGCCCGCTCCTCTGTAACTTGATGGTTTTCGTCCATTGCAATCATCACAACTTTTTGCATATCCAAAGGCGTCAATGTATATAAAAAAGAAAGTTTTGCTATCATTTCCTGGGAAATACTGCGAAGTGAAGACTTCGGAATCATTTGTTCAGACAGTCCGCTATAAAATAACTCGAAGTTGAAATCTGACATATAAAAAGGGATTCCAGGGGCAACTGTTTTCCCTTGAAACTCCAAGCCATATGTTAACTCCATAGCCTGATCCCCTCTTGCAGGCTGAAATACATCTAAAAAAGTACGGGAAATGTCTTGATACATTTCTTCATTGATTGATTCTTGAAGAAACCGGCTGCGTAGTTGGCGATATGGCTGTTCACCTATTTTACTGAATAAAAAAGTGGATAATAACGGATCGTGAAAGAAAGAAGGCGCATCTAGCGGCGGCAGTAACTCGTATAGAAAAGAGCGGTTCTCCATCTCAACTGTTTTTTTATAAGTCCGAAGCAATCCAATCGCCTCTAATGAAATTCTCGCTTCAAAAATTCTTTGAAGTGGGAATGATAAGATATTCATTAAATAGTAATGAGTATGCTCTTGGGCCTCCATATTTTCAGCATCCGTCCAAAGTGTCAAAAACAAACTGACAGCCTCTGAACCGATGAGTGGCTGATAAAACAAAGTGATCATCTGCCGGTCATAAACGGAAAAAGGATGCGCTAGTTTTACTTGGAAGGAATCGACAGGCTGTAGTTCTGTATAAAGCATTATGACAATCTCCTCCTCCTCTGGTTAAACAATTTACTCTTGTTGGTCTTTCCTGCTTTGTAAATGCTGTAATTCATCTATGAACACGGTGATATCTTTGTATTGCCGATAAACAGAAGCGAAGCGGACGTATGCAACTTCGTCTACGTCAATCAACCGTTCCATCACCATTTCACCTACTTGATCGGAGTCTATTTCTACGATCCCTGCACTTCGCAGCTCTTTTTCAATCGAGATAACAATACCTTTCAATTTTTCTATAGGGACGGCTCGCTTTTCACAGGCACGAATTAAACCTCTAAGCAATTTTTCACTGCTGAACTCCTCGCGCGTTGCGTCTTTTTTGACGACAATGAGCGGGGTATGTTCTACTTTTTCAAAAGTCGTGAAACGATAACTACATTTTTCGCATTCACGTCTTCTACGAATTGAGCGATTTTCTTCTGCCGGACGCGAATCGATAACGCGTGTTCCATTGTAATGGCAAGCTGGACATAACATAGTCGGTTCCTCCGCATTTTTAATTGGTACCTTTCATTATAACAGAAACTGCCGGTACAACAACAGAAGGGTAATGAAAAACACTTCACCGATTATGGTGAAGTGTTCGCTCTGCCATTATGAAATTACTTTATTGTCCAAAGCAGCTGCTACTTTTTTAGTTAATTGGACTACGCGTGCTGAATAGCCCCACTCATTGTCATACCAAGCAAGTACTTTTATCTTACGATCCCCCATTACCATCGTGGAAAGACCGTCAATCGTTGCAGATTCTGTTGTCGTGTTGAAGTCGATAGAAACAAGCGGTTCCGTCGTGAAACGCATGATACCTTTCAATGGTCCATTTGCTGCTTTTAGAAATGCATTATTCACTTCTTCAACAGTCACATCTTTTTCTACGTCTACAACTAAGTCTACAAGTGATACGTTCGGTGTTGGAATACGTAATGCCAAGCCATGAATTTTCCCTTCAAGTTCAGGAAGGACTAAAGATAATGCTTTCGCTGCTCCAGTTGAAGTTGGGATAATTGACTCGCCGCAAGAGCGAGCACGACGTAAATCTTTATGTGGATTATCCAAATTTTTCTGGTCATTCGTGTAAGCATGTACCGTTGTCATTAAGCCATTCACAATACCGAATTCATCGTTCAATACTTTTGCTACTGGCGCCAAACAGTTGGTCGTACAGCTGGCATTCGAAATAACGCTGTGTTTTTCAACGTCCAATTTGTCATCGTTAACACCAAGTACTACTGTGACATCTTCATTTTTACCAGGAGCCGTCAAGATTACTTTCTTTGCTCCAGACCCTAAGTGAAGTGCTGCTTTTTCACGCGAATTAAATACACCTGTTGATTCGATCACGATGTCTACGCCGAGTTCTTTCCACGGCAGCTTTGATGGGTCGCGTTCAGAAATGAGTTGTACACGTTTGCCGTCTACAATGATGGCATTTTCTTCAGTTTGAATGTCACCGTCAAACACACCGTGAGTGGAATCATATTTTAATAGGTGAGCAATCGTTTCTGCTGGATATGTCGCGTTTACGGCAACTAAATTAACATCTTCTTCCTTGATGATTTGACGGAATACCATCCGTCCAATACGGCCGAGTCCGTTAATTGCAATTGTAGTAGTCATGAAAGGGATCCTCCTGCATGTATGTTATACTTATTATCTTTTATCGTTAATTAGTATAACACATATTACGATTTAGCCAACACTATTAGATGTTTATTTTAAAAAATAAATTTTCTAAATATACGAAAGAAATACTACTTACAAACACGAACGAACTACGGATATTATGCGGTACCGTCGGGTACTCCTTATAAAGGCGTCGCTTGCCAGTCAGCTAGTATCTTTTCTAACTGTTTTTCAGTTTCTTCTATCGTGCCATTATTATGGATGACTGCGTCAGCACTTGATTCTTTGATGTCCATGTCAAGCTGGGAGGCGATTCGTGCATCTGCCTCTTGTTCTGACAATTCATTACGTGCGATTAGACGCTGTTTTTGCAGTTCTTTAGTGACAGAGACGACTAGAATCTTTTCTACATAGGAATGCAATTTGCTTTCAAAAAGCAATGGGATGTCCATAATGACAGTTTGATAGCCTTGCTGCAGATATTGTTCCTTCTGGCTTACCATTTCCCCTCTAATTGCCGGGTGCATGAGTTCGTTTAATTGGACGCGTTTATTTTCATCATGAAAAATTAGTGCACCTAGTTGTTCGCGATTGAGTGATCCGTCTTTTTGAATAACATCACTGCCAAATGCATGTTGAATTTCATTCAAAAGAGGACTTCCTGGTTCAACTACTTGGCGGGCGATGACGTCTGCGTCGACAATAGGGTAACCTTTTTCACGCAGCATGTTGGCCACTGTGCTTTTGCCGCTGGCGATACTACCTGTCAATCCAATGATCACTTCTATCACTCCTCATTTTTGACAAGCAGGACAATAGACGGAAGTCCTTCCGGCAATCTGCTTGCTTTTCGTAGGCGTTTCGCACGTACTGCACACTTTCTTTCCGTACATATGCAATCGATTTTGCATTGTTCCCGCATTGCCGTTGACAGAACGATAATCCGAAATCGTGCTGCCCCCTGCATCTATGCTCTCTTGCAGCACGCGGACAATTTCATTGAACAGCAGAATTTTGCGTTTTCTGCTAATTCTTTCCGCGGCTCGCGCTGGATGAATATTCATATGAAACAATGCTTCTGTTGCATAAATATTGCCACAGCCTGAGATCACTTTGCCATCCATGATCACTTCTTTGATCGCTTTACTTTTATATTTTGTGGATTCCGCCATTTCGAGAAAATGATCTAGCGCTTCCTCTGAAAATGGCTCTGGTGCCATATCTAGGAGAGGCGGAAAATCTTCTTCTGATTGTAAAAGACGCATCTCTCCGAATCTGCGGATATCCGAATAAATAAGTAAACTGCCATCTTCCATCTCCAAAAAGATATGAGCATGTTTACGAAACTTCTCTTCTGCAATTCCATTTAAAGAGTCGACGACAAACCAAGCACCCGTCATCCCTAAATGGCTGACGAGTAGATACGACTGCTCTTGCTTCTTCAGATGAAAATAAATATATTTACTGCGCCGGACGATCTTCTGAATGTGCATAAGTTCCATATCTTGAAGAAAGTCCTCTACAGTTTTTCCTTTAATAATCGTTTCTTTACCAGCTGATTTTGAAGTTACGACCGTATCGGACACGGAAAGCCCTTTGATCGTCCGTCCTTCAACAAGCGGCGCGAGATCTCGCACCACTCCTTCTACTTCGGGTAGTTCCGGCATGTATATCCTCTCACTTCGTTTCGTACCAGGACTTGCCATGATTCCAATCGACTTTTAATGGAACATCAAGCTGAAGTGTTTGTTCCATGACTTCCGGTACGATTTCTTTTAGTCTTTCTAATTCTTCCACAGGGGCTTCAAAAATCAATTCATCATGTACTTGCAGCAGCATACGTGTTTGCAATTGTTCTTTTTCAAGTCGTGCGTCCATATCAATCATCGCTTTTTTAATGATATCCGCCGCAGTCCCTTGAATCGGTGTATTCATTGCAGTCCGTTCTGCAAAGCTGCGCAAATTAAAGTTAGAGCTCGTAATATCCGGCAAGTATCGGCGTCTATTAAGCAAAGTCGTCACATATCCCTTTTGCTTGGCATCGGCAATACTGTCATCCATATATTGTTTTACACCCGGGAAACTAGCCAAATACGTATCGATAAATTCCCCTGCCTCTTTACGCGTAATATTCAAGCTTTGCGACAATCCATAATCGCTTATGCCGTAGACAATTCCGAAGTTGACAGCTTTGGCTGCACGGCGCATATTGCTGTCGACATCCTCTTCACTTACGCCGAATACATCCATCGCAGTTTTCGTATGAATATCCGCGCCTTGCTTGAAGGCCTCGATCAATTTCTCATCCTGCGAGATATGAGCTAATACACGCAACTCAATTTGTGAATAGTCTGCAGCAAACATAATCCATTCAGGTTCGGAAGGAATAAATGCTGCCCGTATTTTGCGGCCTTCTTCCAAACGAATCGGGATATTTTGCAAGTTCGGATTGATTGAGCTTAAGCGACCTGTCTGCGTCAGGGCTTGCTGGAAGCGCGTATGAATTTTTCCATCTTCGTGAATCTCTTTTGAAAGTCCATCAATATAAGTCGAATTCAACTTACCAAGCTGACGATACAGTAGGATATGCTGAATGATTTCATGCTCATTCTCTAGCTTCTCCAAAACATCGGCTGCTGTCGAGTAGCCTGTTTTCGTCTTCTTAATCGGTGTCAGGCCAATTTTCTCAAAAAGAATTACACCGAGTTGCTTTGGCGAATTAATATTGAATTTCTCTCCCGCCATTTCATAGATGTCCTTCTCAATCAATGCTAGGCGTTCGGACAATTGTTGACCAATTGTTTGGAGTACGTCCAAATCGGTCTTAACTCCAGTCACTTCCATCTTACCTAGAATTTTCGCTAATGGCAGTTCAAGCTCATGAAATAATTCTTGTTGCTCATTTTCTTCCAACTGCTTGGATACGACTGGGTACAGCTCCCACACAGCATGCGCTTTTCTTGCGACATGCTCTGCAAGTTGTTCTGCAGCAGGAAGTGATCTTTTTGCACCTTTGCCAAAAACCGCTTCATCGCTTTTAACTCCGTGGTATCCGAATGAACGCGCAATCTCTGCTACTTCTCCTGTCGAAAAAGAAGGATTAACGATATATGCTGCCAGCATGAGATCAAAGTCCGTGCCGTTCAGCTCCATGCCAAGCCTCGCTATCGCCGCATAGGCTGACTTGGAATCAGAAGCATATTTCAATGTCGCATGGTCTTCCAGCCATTCTTTAAGCACAGCCGAAGATGCCGCTACATTAGTCGGAACGAAATAGGTATTGGTTTCATTCGACAGGCCAATCCCTAAAATAGACGCTGATAAATAATTGTCTCCATCGATTTCCACATGGATAGACATTGTATCCGTCAACATATCGGCAGTCACTTCATCGACAGTTTGAATTTCTATTTCTTCAAGGTGTTGCACTTCAACTGGCGCATCCAATTTTTCGAGAAGCGAATTAAATTGCAGCTCTTTGTAAAGCTGGATGACTTCCTCTTCATTTCGACCTGCAAAATCTAGATCTGCTAAAGATACTTCGATTGGCGCATGCACTTCGATCGTTGCCAATTCTTTACTCATGAACGCCTGCTCTTTATTCGTCACTAAGTTTTCTTTCATTTTTTTGGCGGTAATTTGATCGATTGATTGGTAAACATTCTCTACTGAACCATACTCTTTCAAAAGCTTTAGCGCAGTTTTCTCCCCAATTCCCGGAACACCTGGAATATTGTCGGACGCATCGCCCATCAAGCCTTTCATATCGATGATCTGCAATGGCTCAATGCCATATTTTTCTTCAATATGCTGAGGAGTGTATTTTTCAAGATCCGTAATCCCTTTTCTCGTAATACACACCGTTGTCTGTTCGTTTGCCAGTTGGGTCAAGTCCTTGTCTCCAGAAATGATGACCACTTCTGCTTTCGCTTCACTACACTCCCTGCTCAATGTACCAATGATGTCATCCGCCTCATAAAGATCGAGTTCATATTGCTCGATGCCAAATGCCTCAATCAATTTACGGATATAGGGAAATTGTTCGGAAAGCTCGGGCGGCGTCTTTTGTCGGCCTCCTTTATATTCTGTAAAAGTGCTGTGCCGGAACGTTGTTTTACCCGCATCCCAGGCCACCAAGACATGTGTCGGCTTTTCATTGTCCAGAATCGTTTCGAGCATCATCGTGAAGCCATATACAGCATTCGTGTGGATCCCTTTATCATTCGTCAGTAAGGGTAAAGCAAAAAAAGCTCGATACGCCAAGCTGTTGCCGTCCAGTAAGACTATTTTCTTTTTCGTCAAAATCTATCCCACTCCTTTAAGTATCTTCACAATTAATCATCCAGCTGCAAGCGCCAGCCTCTCGGGACACTTCAGTCTTAAAGATAAAGGCAAAAAGCGCCTTTATTTTAAAGCTTCCAGTGCCTGTCGAGGCTAGACGGCGCTTTCCGCTTTTGAATTAAAAACACGTCATTTTCATTTAGTTTACCATTCGGCAACTGTAAATGAAAATGACGCACTTATTATTATTGTAAATATCCAGTTAATAGCTTCGCATATGGTGAATCGGATGGAAGGATGATTACCGTTTCGTCATTCACGATTTTCGAATAAGATTGAAGCGTTCGATAAAGCTTGTAGAATTCAGGATCTTTCGAGAAAGCTTGGTTATAGATTTTTGCAGCTTCTGCTTCCCCTTGTGCTGTCACAATGGCTGCTTCTTTTTTTGCTTTCGCCAACATTTCCTGTACTTCTCGATCCGTTTCTGCTTCGATTTTACGTTTTTCCGCGTCCCCTTCCGACAAATAGGATTGTGCGGTCGATTGACGTTCTGAAATCATGCGTGTGTATATGGATTGCTCGTTCTCTTCAGGTAAGTCGATGCGTTTCATTCGGACATCGACGACTTCGATTCCAAAGTTTCCTTCAGCTAGGAAGTCATTGACCTTCTCTGTAACGCGGTCGTTTAAACTTCCGCGTCCTGAGTTTTCGTCATTGACGACATCCACGTAATCCAGGCGCCCCATTTCATTTCGGACTACTGAATAAATGAATTCCTCCATCCGTGCTTCCGCGTTAACGATGTTCCGGGCGTTTGAAATCATCTTTGCAGGATCTGTGATGTGCCAGACTGCATAGTTGTCGATGATGATCCGCTTTTTATCCTTAGTAGTGATTTCTGCTTCCTGCACGTTATACGTCATTTGGTTTTTAGGCAAAGTCGAGACACTTTGAATAAATGGTATTTTCATATTAATACCCGGGTCTTTGACGATCCTGGTAATTTCACCGAACTGACGAACGACCCGGTATTCATTCTCTTTGACGATGAACAAATTGGAAAGCAGGATGACCAGCACAGCAAATGCGGCGGTCAGCATTACGATTAATTTCGTATAACGTTTGATATTGACTGTTTTTTTCGGTTTGATAACTTTTACTTTAGGATCAGTTGCCGGTCTTTTCTGATCGGTTTTATTTTTCTCATTTTCACTCATTTTCTTCATCGCTTCTTCTATTTTTTTGAAAGGATTTTGCTCGTTACTCATGATGCTTTCTCTCCTTTCTCAGCTTGCTGCTCCGACTCTTTAGTCTCTACAGGCGGGGCTTGCGGCAACTGTTGAATAGGCAAATACTTCATTGTTTCTCCGCTATCGTTCATGATATAAAGATTTGCTTTAGGTAAGACTTGTTCAAGCGTTTCGAGGATCAGACGCTCTCGCGTAATTGCTTTGCTTTTCGCATACTCGGTATATAGATCACTGAATACCGCTACATCCCCTCGTGCTTGTTCAATACGTGCGGTCTTCTTACCTTGTGCTTCGGATTTGATCGCGTCACGTTCACCGATCGCTTCTTTTGTTTTCTGGTTTTCATATTTCTTTGCTTCGTTAATTTTCGTATTCTTCGTTTCCCTTGCATCAGTCACGGCCGTAAATGCAGCACGTACTTCAGCATTTGGCAGTTCTACATCTTGCAGTTTTACGCCTTGAACGGCAATTCCAATGTCATAACTTTCCACCAGGTTCGTTAATAAATCGCGTGTTTTAGCCTCTATTTCTGCCTTTCCATCCGTTAATGCTGCATCGATAGTCGAACTGCCGATGACGGAGCGAATGGAAGCAGAAGCTGCATCCCGCAAAATTTCAATTGGCTCTTCAGCATTGAAAATATATTTTTTGGGATCGACAATTCGCCATTGAACGGTTAGATCGGTGAGTACTATGTATTCATCACCTGTAATCATTTTCGTTTCCTTATCGACAATCTCACCACTTTTGTCTTGTTTGTAGCCAAAGTGGATACTATACGTTTCTTTAGATAAAATTTCAGCCCGTTGAATCGGCCACGGTAGTTTGAAGTGCAAGCCAGACTCCACGACTGGTTCACCCGCTTGACCAAATGAAATCACGACGGCTTGTTCGGATTCGTCAACGGTATACCATGTCGTAAATACGATTAATAAAAGCAATAATCCGGTGATGACTAAGCCCAGTGTCACGAGGATTCGTTTTGTGCCCATAATTGTTCCTCCCTTTTCTCTGTATGGTTACTTTACGGAACAACCGGCAATTTAGTTTCAATGAAATAGAGAATTGTCTATCATTGTTTAGATTCACTTACTGGAAGCTGTACTTTAAAGGTGGTGCCGATCCCTATTTCACTATCAACCGTAACAGATCCGTTATGTGCTTCTACTATGTGTTTAACAATTGCCAAACCAAGTCCCGTACCGCCCGATTCCCTGCTTCTCGCACGATCGATACGGTAGAAGCGCTCAAACAAGCGTGGCAGCTCAGAAGATGTGATGCCCATTCCTTCGTCACTGACATCAATATTGACAAAGTCAGATACTTCCTGAACCGATACAGTAATCGTAGTTTCCTCTCGTGAATAGGCAATAGCGTTATTCAGCAAATTGACCATCACTTGTACAAGACGGTCGTGATCCGCAGGGATTATTAATTGTTGCGGCATATTTAATACAACTTCCATATCTTTTTTCTGCAACTTGGTTTGAACAATTTGGATAGATTGCTTAATAACTTCAATCATATTTACAGGTTTACTCGTAATTTCAAAACTTCCGCGTTCCATACTCGACAAACGAAGTAAATCCTCAATTAGCAATTGGAGCCGATTACTTTCTTTGTAGATGATTTCAAGAAATTCTTTTTTAAGCGCAGAGTCTTCAAGTTCCCCATCCAATAGCATCTCAGAAAATCCTTTAATTGATGTGACAGGGGTTTTCAATTCATGAGAGACATTTGCAACAAAATCTTTACGTATTTGTTCAAGGTGAATCAACTCCGTAATGTCATGCATGATGACAACGATCCCTAGCCAATTCCCATTTTCCCCAATAACTGGAGCGCCGTACACTTCCAAATGAACTATATCGCCTTCCAAACGAATTTTTGATTGGAATGAGCGTACTTCTTCCGTTAAAAAAATCGCTTCAATTTCCTTCTCAATATCTTCTGGTAATCCGATATCTTTATAAGTCTTCCCCATTAGATCTTCGCCAGTTCGATGAAATGTTTCTTCAAACACACGGTTTACAAGATTGACAGCGCCTTGCCGACCAAATACAAGAAGACTGCTGCCGATACTGCTGATCAATGTCTTAAGTCGTTCTTGTTCCATTGCACGCAGAATCGAATTCTCTTGCAGATTCCTGGCTATCTGATTGATTGTGATCGTCAACTGCTGATTCATATGACCATCCTCCACTTGAGCTCTCGCTAAGTAGTTACCTGAAGCCAGCTGATGAGCGATATCCGTAAAATGGTCGATGGGTTGAACGTATTGCTGGAGTAATTTTGCCATCACAAACATCATGACGATGAATACTAATACAAGTGTAAGTAAAAGAAAGACCCAATACGTTTGTTGAATGATTGGGTCTACATCTTCTGCGAATAAGTGAAAAAATTGACCTAGGATAATTCCAAGTACAATTAATAAGATGGATAAAATTATCGCAGACGCAGCGAGCAGGCTCGAATAATAGTTCTTCATTTAAATTTGCTCTCCGAATTTATAGCCTACCCCTCTCATCGTTTTGATGTAACGAGGCTTTCTTGTATTTTCTTCGATTTTATCGCGCAGATGGCTGACATGGACGTCCACGATTCTCGTATCGCCCGCAAAATCATAATTCCAGACAGCTTGAAGAAGCTGATCACGTGTGAGTACACGGTTGGTATGACGCATGAAATAGACGAGCAGCTCAAATTCCTTAGGTGTGAAATCTAATTGTTTTTTATCGAGATAGACTTCAAAACGCTCAGGATAGACGACTAATTGTCCTGCTTCTAGAACTTCTTCTTTTGTTTTTTGGACCCTTTTTTCGCCGGTACGCCGAAGAACCGCCTTTACCCGAGCTGCCACTTCGCGTGGACTGAAAGGTTTTGTCATATAATCATCTGCCCCCATCTCAAGACCGATGATTTTGTCCATCTCTTCGCCTTTTGCGGTCAGCATTATGATCGGAGTTTCAATATCTTGCTTTCTCAGCATTCTGCACACTTCTATGCCCTCAATTTTAGGAAGCATCAAATCTAAAATAATCAAATCGGGCTCTTCATCTAAAACGAGTGATAGAGCTTGTTCACCGTCACTGGCCAAGATTGTGTGATAATTCGCTTGCTTAAGAGTAAATTCTAATAGTTTTTGAATCGATTGTTCATCTTCTACGATCAATACCTTCTGTTGTTTAGTTTCCATTAATAACTCCTTTTTTCGACAATTGTTCGGTGTTTGTTTTTTCAGGCGTCTTGACGACTACTTCCCCACTCATGACACACTCTCCCTCGTCATCGATCGCATCTACTGAAATCGTTACTTGATTTGTTGCGAGCTCCAACTTAGTAATTTCCAAGAAAAACTCGACAATCGCATAGTGATATACCGGCTTTGGAAAATGTAGTTGTTGACGGATGATGTGCGCGCCCGGGCCAGGCAAGTGCTTTGAAACTGCAGCTGTCACGATACCCGTCAACATAATCGGCGGCACAATCGGCTGTCCATAAATGGTCTCAGCTGCATAGTCATGCTGAATATACAGCGGATTCGCATCATTTGTCAGCCCTAAATAGAGCATTAAGTCTTTATCCTCAATTTTCTCAGTAAGGCTTAGCCTCTCTCCAACTTCCAACTCGGCCATTTCTTTCCCAATCGTTATACGTTTACCTTTCAACAAAGAAATCCCCCCTAGTATGCTTCCGGATTATTCAGTAAAGCGAACGAAGATCTATTCAATTAGTTAAAGTATAGCAATCTCTTTGCGAAAAATCGAGTTACATAAAAAAACGAGCAGCTTCATTCGCTGCTCGTTTCTTCAGACATTCATTATGCCAGAACATTCATTACCGCACGCACAGAGTCAGCTGATTTCTCAAGACCCGCTTTTTCATCGTCCGTTAATTCCAGTTCTATAATTTTTTCGATACCGCCTGCACCTAACACAGTCGGCACACCTAAGTATATACCGTCCATGCCATACTCTCCTTCAAGAAATGCAATAGATGGCAAGACACGTTTTTGATCTTTAAGGATTGCTTCTGTCATCTCCACTAATGAAGCGGCAGGTGCATAGTATGCAGAACCATTACCTAAAAGATTGACGATCTCAGCTCCACCTTTGCGCGTCCGATCTACGATTTCTTCCAGACGGCCTGCAGAAATCAAGTTTTCCAACGGTACACCACCTGCTGTTGAATAACGCACTAACGGAACCATATCATCCCCGTGACCGCCCAATACAAAACCAGTCACATCTTTTACGGAAAGATTTAATTCTTGTGCGACAAATGTACGGAAACGAGCAGTATCTAAAACTCCAGACTGACCGATTACGCGTTCTTTCGGAAAGCCAGATTCCCTATAAACGGTATACGTCATCGCATCAACTGGATTGGTTAACACTAGAATCGTCGTATTTGGTGAATATTTCACAATCTCAGCTGTTACTGATTTCATTACTTTTTGGTTGGTCTGAACTAAGTCGTCACGGCTCATTCCTGGTTTACGTGCAATACCTGCAGTGATGACAACGACATCTGAATCCTTTGTATCTTCATAATTAGAAGTCCCTATGATATTTGCGTCGAAACCTTGAACCGGACCAGCCTCCAACATGTCCAATGCTTTACCCTTTGTTGGATTTTCCATCTGAGGAATATCCACAATTACGACATCACAAAGTTCTTTTTGAGCCAAAAGAAATGCAGTTGTTGCTCCGGTAAAACCAGATCCGATAACCGATACTTTTTTACGCTTCAATGACATGTAAAACTCCCCTTTTCAGAACAATTTACTATCAATTACGCCTCGGTGTAATTGCGTCTAGATTTTGAATCGAGCAAGCTCGATTAACTCCTTTCAAAACCTGTGACATCCGCCGGAGGCTCCGTCTTTATTCAGCAGGCGTTTGAACACCGCTAAATAGTAAATATAAAGCTTTCTTCCCGCCACCTATAGAGGTGAAAGTCTGTTGCTGAATGTAGATAAAGAGGGAGAATGAATTCCCCCTCTTAATTATTTCTTATAGATTTTTGATTAATTCATCAGCGAAACCAGATGTGCTGACTTCAGTTGCGTTGTCCATTAGACGTGCGAAATCATACGTCACGACTTTAGACGCAATTGTGCTTTCGATAGAAGCTGTGATTAAATTAGCTGCTTCATTCCAACCAAGGTGTTCTAGCATCATAACGCCTGAAAGAAGTACGGATGAAGGGTTAACTTTATCCAATCCAGCGTATTTAGGTGCAGTACCGTGAGTTGCTTCGAAGATTGCATGTCCAGTTACATAGTTGATGTTCGCTCCTGGAGCGATACCAATTCCGCCAACTTGTGCAGCTAGTGCATCTGAGATGTAGTCACCGTTCAAGTTCATTGTAGCAACTACGTCGAATTCTTTAGGACGAGTCAAGATTTGTTGCAAGAAGATATCTGCAATCGCATCTTTTACGATGATTTTACCAGCAGCTTCTGCGTCAGATTGTGCTTTGTTCGCTGCTTCAGTGCCGTCAGCTTCTTTGATACGGTCATATTCTTTCCACGTGAATACTTTGTCGCCGAATTCTTCTTCAGCCACTTCATATCCCCAGCTTGCGAATGCGCCTTCTGTGAACTTCATGATGTTACCTTTGTGAACAAGTGTCAATGATTTACGGCCTTCATTGATCGTATAGTTCAACGCAGCACGGACAAGACGTTTCGTTCCTTCTTCAGAAATCGGCTTGATTCCAAGACCGGAAGTTTCAGGGAAACGGATCTTATCAACACCTAGCTCAGTTTGAAGGAAGTTAACTAATTTTTTCGCATCGTCAGAACCTTTTTGGTACTCGATCCCCGCGTAGATATCTTCTGTGTTCTCACGGAAAATAACCATGTCACAATCCTCAGGACGTTTCACGGGTGAAGGTACTCCTTCGAAATAACGAACTGGACGCAAGCAAGTGTATAGATCAAGTTCTTGACGCAAAGCTACGTTCAATGAACGGAATCCTCCACCGATTGGTGTTGTGAGCGGTCCTTTAATCGCGATAAGATATTCGTCAATTGTGTCGAGAGTTTCTTTCGGAAGCCAATCACCAGTTTGATTAAATGCTTTTTCCCCTGCAAGAACTTCTAACCAATTAATCTTCTTTTTACCGTCATAAGCCTTCTCAACAGCCGCTTCAATTACGCGTGATGCTGCGTTCCAAATATCTGGACCCGTACCGTCGCCTATAATGAAAGGAATCGTTGCGTGATCTGGGACGTTTAAAACACCGTTAGTTACTGTAATCTTTCCATCATTAGCCATTATTGATATCCTCCTGAGTTCAAAATCAGTGGGCCGGTATACGAGATACCGCCCCACGAAATTTACTAGTTTTTATCGTTCATTGATTGGAACATATTTCTGCATGCCTGGTCCTACGTATTCTGCACGTGGGCGGATCAAGCGATTGTTTTCGTATTGCTCCAGGATATGTGCAATCCATCCTGAAAAACGAGAAACGGCAAAAATAGGTGTGAAAATATCATGATCGATGTCTAATGAATGATATACCGAAGCGGAGTAGAAATCAACATTTGGAGGCAAATTCTTTTCGCCTGTTACAATTGATTCGATTTTCTCAGACATGTTATACCATTTTTCTTCACCGCGAAGAGCAGTTAATTTCTTAGACATTTCACGTAAATGCTTCGCACGTGGATCACCTTTGCGGTAGACACGGTGACCGAAGCCCATGATTTTTTCCTTGTTTGCTAGCTTTTCACGAATATATGGCTCGACTTTTTCCTCATCGCCAATTTCCATTAGCATATTCATAACCGCTTCGTTAGCTCCGCCGTGTAGCGGCCCTTTAAGAGCGCCAATTGCAGCAGTTACACCAGAATACATATCAGAAAGAGTTGCGACACATACACGCGCTGTGAACGTAGATGCGTTCAATTCATGGTCTGCATGTAACACAAGTGCTTTGTTGAATGCTTCTTCCGCGATATCAGCAGGCTCTTCCCCAGAAAGCATGTAAAGGAAGTTTGCCGCATAGCTAAGGCCCTTTTTAGGCGCTACTGGCTCTTGTCCTTTACGGATACGCGCGAAAGCAGTAACAACAGTTGCAACTTTTGCTTGAAGTTTAATCGCCTTTTTGTAATTTTCTTCAGGTGACATATCTTCAGCTTTATCATCGTATAATCCAAGAAGTGAGATTGCTGTGCGTAGTGCTGCCATCGGATGCACTTTGTCGATTGGATAAGTTTTAAAGTGGTCGATTACTCCTTGTGGTATTTCCGCATGCTCTTCTAGTTGCTGTTTTAACTCAGCAAGCTCGTCTGCACTTGGCAGGCGCTTATGCCAAAGGAGGTAAACTACTTCTTCAAAACTAGCGTTCTCTGCTAGATCGTCAATGCCATACCCTACATACGTAAGTGTGTCATCGATAATGGAGCTGATTTGAGTTTGTGCCGCAATGATACCTTCCAATCCTTTTGTTGCTGTCATGATATTCTCTCCTTCTTCCCAGTCTGGCCATCCCCCGGATGCGGAGTGCAGAATGACGGCCATCTGCTAATTATATTTTTATCTAAAACGCTTACAATGTCCATTATAAGCAACTTTTACAGTTTTGTGAATGGTAAAGATGTTTTTTGTTTATAATTATTCGAAAGGAGCGGGCAGAAATTATGATATCGATCGACTCTAAACGCCTACAAACGTACTCACGGCAATGGTTACCCGCTTTATTCATTGTCCTGTTTGTAGTGATCATCCCGCCTATTGGCTTCGCAATAATTTTAGCTTTTTTCACTGCCCCGCTTGTGAACTCTTTAATATCTTTAACTAAATTACCAGCTTTTTTAGCTACCTTAATCATTATGTTCATCCTTGCGCTTTTAATGTACGCATTTGTTTTCTTTTCGGTGAACGGCTTTATTTCAGTTCTTTGGACAGTTGAAGATCAGTTGGTCTTAGTCTTGGAGATGATTGACAGCAAAGGGCTGGATTTTCACGCAGTATCAGAGAACTTTATACAGTCCAGTCATGAAGCAATGGAAGGAATTTTAAGTTTTTTCCAAAAGTTATTCCAACAATTGTTTAGCATCTTCATGTTCGTTATTGCTTATTTCTTTGCATTACGAGAAAGTGCGAAGAATCGCTTTTGGTTTTTAGTTTATTTCCCCAAAAAATTCCGCCCCGCTGCGACACGTATTTTTTCAAAAGCCAGCAGCCTGATGGGGCATTTCTTTTCTGTTCAAATCCGGCTTTTTTTCATTACCTTTTCACTCATGAGTATCGGTTTTTGGTTGCTCGGTTTCGACTCTTTTTTGACAAAAGCATTTTTAATTTCCATGGTTGACAGTATTCCTTTTTTAGGAATTGGATTAGTCTTTTTACCAATGATTGCATTTGCGTTTTACATAGATCACGTACAATTAGCAATCGGTTTGCTCATTCTATATATCGTTTTGCTCATCACAAGGCAGATGACTGAATCTTTTTTATGGGCTCATACTTTCAAATTAAGAACCGTTCATTCGTTTCTCATTACTGCATGTGCAGTCTATTTATTTGGCATTTACGGCATTATATTTTTACCATTCTTTTTATTTTTAGCTTTGAAAGTAAAAGAACATCCTACCTTCACATAACGCGAATTTGCCCGTTTTTCATCTTGTTGTATATCCACTTCACAATAAATGGATATATAATTTTACGCGGCCAGCTAAATAGCAATATAAATCCTAGGATGTCTGTCAAAAATCCAGGCATCAACAACAATAGTCCGCCGAAAAATATACAAACACTATCTACCAAGGCTTTTCCAGGTGTTTCCCTATTCGCCAAGCGATATTGAAGATCTCGCCAAGCCCGAAAACCTTGTTTTTTCGCTAGATAGGCACCTCCGAACCCCGTCACAAGTATGATTAAGATTGTCGGAAGCACTCCTAGTGTTTTACCGGAAACTATCAATAAAGCCAACTCTGCAGTTGGAACAATGATGAATAGACCTACTAACCATTTCATATATTAACCTCCGAAAAGACCGCCTTCTCATAATGAGAACAGCGGTCTGAATGAATTACAATACTTTCGCGTGACCGTTGTAGATAACACCGCTCGCTGCATCCATTGTAATGTCGCTTCCATTTTTAATTATTGATGTTACATTTTCAACACCGACGATAACAGGAACACCTAGACTTAAACCAACTACTGCTGCATGGCTCGTCAGCCCGCTAGTTTCTGTGATAATACCTGCACATCTCTCAAGCGCTGCATACATATCACGATCAGTTGATTTCGTCACGATGATGTCGCCTTCAGCTATTTGAGTCAGTGCTTCCCTTGCCGAATTGATGACTTTCGCTTTTCCAAACGCCACATTTTTACCGATACCTTGCCCGCGTGCGATTAAATCACCGATCACATGCAATTTCATTAGGTTGGTAGTACCTGCTTCTCCAACTGGAACACCCGCAGTGATGATGACGACATCGCCATGTGTGACGTATTGATGCTTGACACTTTCTTCAACAGATTCTTGGAGGATCCCATCAATATCCAACGCTTTTTTGCCGACGATAGGATATACCCCCCACACGAGTGTCAGTTTATTAGAAACAGATTCAGAACGTGTCACTGCGATAATCGGAACACCTGGGCGGTATTTCGCAATCATCTCAGCAGTTTGACCACTTTCTGTCGGTGCCAAAATTACTTTTACATTAAGATTTAGAGCTGTATAGGCAGCCGCTTGTCCAATCGCTTCTGTAAGGTTTCCTTCTTTTCCTCTTGTTCTGGAGGAAACAACCGAGTGGAAGTCCATGGAGTCTTCTGTAGAAACTGCAATCTTATCCATTATTTTAACAGACTCTACTGGATACATCCCTGCTGCCGTTTCGCCCGATAGCATGACCGCATCAGAGCCATCCAAGATGGCATTCGCCACGTCGCTTGCTTCCGCTCTCGTTGGGCGCGGATTTCTCTGCATGGAATCAAGCATTTGAGTCGCCGTAATAACCGGCTTTCCATACTGGTTACATTTCTTAATCATCATCTTCTGAACCAAAGGAACTTCTTCAGCCGGTATTTCGACGCCTAAGTCTCCGCGAGCTACCATTAATCCATCTGATAATTGAAGTATTGCATCCAAATTGTCGACGCCTTCTTGATTTTCGATCTTCGGCACAATATGGATCTGTCCGCCATTATTGTTTTCAAGCAATTCGCGAATCTCTATCACATCTGCTGCGCGTCGAACAAAGGAAGCTGCAATGAAATCGACTCCTTGCTCAATACCAAACAGAATATCTTCTTTGTCTTTATCCGTAATCCCCGGAAGCTGTACAGAAACATTTGGTACGTTAACACCTTTATTGTTTTTCAATGGACCTGCGTTGATCACTTTAGTATGAATCAACCCTTTGTCATTATCTTTGCCGGTAACTTCCAGCTCAATCAGTCCATCATCCAAAAGTACGAATGAACCGCGATCTACATCATTGATCAGCTCTTTATACGTGACTGAAAAAACTTCTTCAGTCCCAAGCACTTCCTCCATCGAAATATCGATTGCTTGTCCTCTGACTAGCTCGATTTGGTCGTCCTTCATTTTATGTGTTCTGATTTCAGGACCCTTCGTATCCAGTAAAATCCCGACGACTTTTCCTCTTTCTTTAGCCGCCTTACGAATTCTTTCGATACGTACTTTATGTTCTTCTTGGGTGCCATGGGAGAAGTTCAGACGTGCCACGTTCATCCCTGCGTCAATCAGCTTATTCAGTGATTCATACGATTCACTTGCTGGACCGATTGTACACACAATTTTTGTCTTCCTCACTAACTATCGCTCCTCTGTGTCATGTAGACTCTGGTGATAACAATTAAATGGATAAAGTTTCAGCTAAATCCAATAATGACAGATCTAACTTTTCTCGCTTCGTAAAGACTTCCTCTAAATTATAGTCTACCACTTTATGATTTCTCATACCAATAGCAGCACTTCTTTTTCCTTCCATCAGAGCTTCAACCGCACGTGCGCCATATTGGCTGGCAATGACGCGGTCTCGTGCAGATGGTGAACCCCCCCGCTGAATATGCCCCAAAACAGAAACACGCGTATCGACATTAGCTTCTTTTTTTAGAATCTCCGCCAATTCATTTGCAGGCATCATCCCTTCAGCCAAAACGATAATACTGTGTTTTTTTCCACGATCAGCACTTTTCTTTATACGGTTGACGACTGAAGTCACGTCAAACTCCTTTTCAGGAAGTAGAATGGACTCCGCTCCGCCGCCAAGGCCGGCCCATAACGCCAGGTCACCTGCATCCCGCCCCATGACCTCTATGATAAATGAACGTTCATGTGAGGTGGCAGTGTCTCGGATTTTATCAATCGCTTCAATTACCGTGTTGAGCGCAGTATCAAAACCAATCGTAAACTCTGTGCCATTGATATCATTGTCAATCGTAGCCGGTACACAAGCACACGGTATATTCAGCTTGACGAGTTCATTAGCTCCGCGGAAAGAACCGTCACCACCGATGATCACGATACCTTCTATACCGTGAAGCTTAATCTGTCGCAATGCTTTTTGGCGGCCTTCTTCTGTCATGAATTCAGGACATCTGGCTGAACGTAAAACAGTTCCGCCCCTTTGAATGATATCGCCTACCGACCCAAGTTGGAACTGTTCAATTTTCCCATCAATCAACCCTTGATAACCATTGAATACACCTGCGACTTCCAAACCTTCAAATATCGCCTTCCGGACAACCGAACGAATCGCCGCATTCATTCCAGGCGCGTCGCCTCCGCTCGTCAACACTGCAATTTTCCTCATTCTCCACACTCCTTTCACATCAAATTAGTATGTAAGGATGAAAAGATGCGGTTATTCCGCACCTTTCATTCAGAAAACACGCCGATATTACGGAATTTCTCATAGCGTGCATCGATTAACGCTTCCGATGACAACTCGCACAGCGTTTTCAGTGATCTGCGCAATACATCGCGAATCTCGATCGCTTGCTGATTTGCATCTCGATGGGCGCCGCCTAGAACTTCAGGAATGATTTCATCAATGATGTTCATTTCTTTAAGATCTGGAGCCGTTATTTTCATCGCTTCCGCTGCCTGCTTCGCAAGTTTTGGATCTTTCCATAGAATCGAAGCGGCCCCTTCTGGTGAAATGACAGAGTACGTAGAGTTCTCAAGCATATGGATATGGTTGGCCACGCCTAATGCCAGCGCCCCGCCACTTCCGCCTTCACCGATGACAATCGAAATTACAGGCACTTTCAATCCTGCCATTTCCACCAAGTTCCGTGCAATTGCTTCACTTTGGCCACGCTCTTCAGCGGCTTTCCCGGGGTAAGCTCCTTTTGTGTCAATGAAGCATATAATTGGGCGATTGAATTTTTCGGCTTGCTTCATTAAACGAAGCGCTTTGCGATATCCTTCCGGGTGAGGCATTCCGAAGTTTCTTCTGACATTCTCTTTCGTATCCTTCCCTCGCTGATGGCCAATGACTGTGATCGGCATTTGGTCAAATGATGCAATGCCTCCTACAATCGCTTCGTCATCACCGAAGTTCCGATCGCCATGAAGCTCTATGAAGTCTTCGAAAAGATACTGGATATAGTCAGTAGTTGTCGGTCTCATAGGGTGTCGAGCGACTTGTACACGATCCCACGGCTCCATATTCTCATAAATATCTTTTTCCAATTTCGCCAAACGGCTTTTCAAATTCACGATTTCCGTTGAAAGGTCAACATCATTTACTGTCGTATACTCTTCTAATTCACTAATTTTTTCACGCAGTTTCACGATGGGTTCTTCAAAAGCTAATGTTTTACTCATGCACGATCCGTCTCCTTCCCTGCGTGAAGCTTAATAATTCTATCCATTACATCCACCATATCGCATCGATGAACGACAGCATCAACTTGTCCGTGACTAAGTAAGAACTCTGCCGTTTGGAAGTCTTCCGGCAATTTCTCCCTGACTGTCTGTTCAATGACACGACGTCCAGCAAAACCGATAAGTGCCTTTGGTTCCGCCAGATTGATATCTCCAACAGAAGCAAAGCTTGCTGAGACTCCGCCTGTTGTCGGATAAGTCATAATCGATACAAAAAGCAAGCCCTTGTTGGCATGACGTTTAAGAGCAACACTTACTTTCGCCATTTGCATCAAACTAAGGACTCCTTCTTGCATCCTCGCCCCACCGCTTGCGGAAAAGATCAACATCGGAATTCCTAGTTGCGTTGCTTTTTCTACAGTTCTTGTGATTTTCTCGCCTACGACAGAACCCATTGAACCCATTCTGAAATGCGCATCCATAATAGCAACCGCAACTTGCTTACCTTGAATAGTGCCGACTCCTGTTAACACTGCTTCATTTAACCCTGTCGCTTCTGAATCTGCCTGGACTTTCTCCGTATAGGAAGGAAAATCTAGAGGGTTTTCTGTTTTCAGGTGATCATCCATTGATTCAAAGCTCTCAGCATCCAATAAATGCTCGATTCTTTCCTGTGCAGTCATCTTGTAATGATGTTGACATTCCGGGCAAACTTTGGCGTTTTTCATCAGGTCTTTTGTCAATATTACAAACTTACATTCAGGACATTTAGTCATGATGCCTTCTGGTACGTCATTTTTGCTTTTCATTGATGGAATCGTGTGGTTTTCTTCTTTTGACTTCTTTTTAAATAACTCTCGGATACTCATTCCATTTCCCTTCTTTCTCCCTCGACTCGGTTCATCCATTGTGCATAATAGGCTATGGCCTGCTGTGTATTGCCTGCCATCATTTCTTCTAACAGAGCGCCCACTACCTCTATTTCTTCTGGGGCAATGATCGCCACATCAAAAGAGACTCCGCTATATTGTTTCAATAAAAACCAAATTTTTAAGGAAAGTCGATTTTCCGTCGCGATAATCGTTTCACGTATCACGTCTTCTCTTAAGAAAACAGCTTCTTCTTCATTTAATTTAACTTGCATGCCCTTCCAAACAGGCAATGCGCGCAGTTCCTCATTTTCAGTTACAGTGGTGATGGCTGCACGTTCGTGAATCATTCGAGTTTCCACAACGTCTTGGACAGATCGAGCTTGTTGCATGATAAACGTGGAGAGGACCTCAACCAATTGGTGTTTTTTAAAATCAGATAAAAAAGTTCCTTCTCCGCGTCTCGTTTCAATCAAGCCAAGCAATTCCATACTGCGCAACGCTTCTCGGACTGCTGTCCTGCTAACCTGCAACTGCTCGGCAAGATGTCGCTCAGAGGGCAATTTATCGCCATATTGGATACCTTGCTCTTTGATCAGCGATTGCAGCTCTCCGATAATATCCAAAAATCTCTTGGATGACGATTGTGAATTTTGCATAAAAGAACTCCTTTTTCGTTCTGCCGGCAAAGTGGTCAGACCACCTTGCTTACTAGCATACAAAAAAGATTCCTCTCCGTAAAGCATAAATGGGAAAGTTTCGATAGTTTTTTTTCGTCAAATTTCGCACTGACTGAACGCTCGCTTTGTAATAGTACAGCGCACAGCCAGCAATGACGCGTCTTGTGTCATGTCTGGCTAACGCTTTTTTTCTGTTCTATTTCATTCTTTTTCATGAGTCGGCAAGGGAGTCATTTGGTCAATGATTACCTGAACAGATTGATTTCGATAATCAATCGTTCCTGCTAATTGAACAAATTGGTTTTCATTCAAGTGAACACTAATTTGCGCATAAAGCTTAGGAAATACTGTACAAGAAACTTCTTCCGTCTCATCTTGCAGAGTTAGAAAAGCCATTGCTTCTCCTTTTTTCGTTCGGATTCGCTTAATCGATAAAATAATGCCCATACATTTGACTTTGGCACCTGGCCTCAAATCAAGCAGAGATGAAATCGGCTGAATAAGATCGGCGGTATTGCGTTTTAACTCTTCTATAGGATGTTCAGATAAATAAAATCCTAAGGTATCGCGTTCAAAGGCCAGCACCGTTAAACGATTCATCGTTCCGCCTGGATTGTATTTCGGATGTGAATTGAATTTGAATTGTTCACTTAGCGCGTCATCCCCTATATACAATGCATGCGATTGTGCCGCATCGATAGAGGCCAATAGAATTGCTCGTGTCTCTCCGAACCCATCTAGGGCACCTGCTTTGATCAGTGGAATCAATGTCTTTTCAGTGAAATGATCAGCACCCAAAGCAATAGCCATATCAAACATCGACGACCATTGTTGATTCTCTCTAGCAATAGCTAATTGCTGATAGAACGCGAAAGTCACTCCTTTAATCGCCCCAAGGCCCAAACGAATAGCGTTTCCTTCCACAGTATGCGAATAGCGGCTTTTCGTCACGGAAGGCGGATGAATTTCTATTCCTTTCGCTTTAATTTCTCGAATTAGCTCCATCATTTTATCTTTGCTGCCTGTCAGCGAGGATAGATAAGCCGCATAAAAATATGTCGGTTCATTTGCCTTAAAGAAAGCCAGGCGATAGGAAATTAACGTATACGCAACGGCATGACTTTTCGGAAAACCATAGTCCGCGAACTTGACGATTAGATTATAGACGTTATTCGCCTTGGCATGATCAAACCCTTTTTTTGTTGCACCTGCAATAAAATGCTGCCGTTCTTTTTCTAGTACTTGCTGATTCTTTTTACTGATGGCCCGTCGTAATAAATCCGCTTCAGCTAAAGTGAACCCAGCGATTTCAACAGCGATTTTCATGATTTGCTCTTGATAGATGATGATCCCGTATGTTTCTGCTAAAATCGGCTGCAATTCCGGTATCTCATATGTTGTCGGCTCCTGTCTGTTTTTACGGCGACTATAGAGAGGTATGAATTCCATCGGTCCCGGTCGATACAAAGCATTTACTGAGTATAGATCATTGAAATTATCCGGATGAATGGTTTGCAATGCTCGCCGCATGCCAGGGGATTCAAATTGAAAAATCCCTGTCGTATCCCCTGTTTTGAACAAATTGTACGTTGCCCGATCATCCAGCGGAATACTTTCAAAATTAATCTCCTGTTTCTTATTGTACTGGACCATAGAACGAATCCTATCGAGTAACGTTAAATTTCTCAGACCTAAAAAGTCCATTTTCAACAAGCCGGCCTCTTCGACATCTTTCATAGCCCACTGCGTTAAAAACACTTCTTCTGTTCCAATTTGCAATGGCACAAAATTGACGAGTGGGTCGGTCGACAGTACAACACCCGCCGCGTGCGTAGACGCGTTCCTAGGCAAGTCTTCCAGTCTTTCCGCAGATTGCTGCCAAAGGGCTCTGCGAGGATCAACCGAAATCCAATCCTGCAGTTTTCGGGACTGTTGGACCGTGTCTTTGAATGAACGTCCACTGCTTAATTCGTTGGACATAAAACGAACTTCTTCCGGAGTGAAATCCAGAGCTCTCGCTATGTTCCTTGCGACAGCTTTCGTTGACAATGTTCCGAACGTGATGATTTGTGCCGCGTGTTGCTTGCCGTATGTATCGGCCACATAATTAACCACTTCCGTTCGGCGATTATCGGCGAAATCGATGTCGATATCCGGCATCGTCACACGTTCCGGATTCAAAAATCGTTCAAATAGCAGCCCATAATGAATAGGATCTACTTCTGTGATACCTAAAGCAAAGGCAACTAAAGATCCTGCAGATGAACCCCGCCCGGGACCAACGAGTATTTTCTCATTTTTGGCATAGCGGACATAATCTTCAACAATCAAGAAATAATCAGTGAACCCCATCTGCTCAATGATCTCCAATTCATAGTTCAAACGTTTTGCATACTCAGCAGGTAGTTGCTGAAAACGACACTGGAGACCTTTCTGGCATTTTTCTGTTAGTACGGAAATAGCGGTTCGTCCCACAGGAACCGGAAATGTAGGAAGTTGAAAATCTTCATTTGATATGTTCACTTGGCATGCACTAAGAATTTCTGTAGTCAGTTGCAGCCATTCGGGATGATCATGGAACCATTCAGACAGTTCATGCGCCTGTGGTAAATACGCTTGGCGAAAACGATTCGGAGGTTTTTGAGGGTCATTTAATTTATAGCCTTTACGAATCGCGGTTGCCACTTCATAGGAAGGAAAATCTTCCGCATGCAGAAAACGAGTTTCATGGCATGCAGCAATTTGCAGTTCACATTCTCCAGCCAGTTCGATTATGTGATCTTCTTCGGCGTGTTTTGCTCCGCCTGGTCGACCAATCCCAATAAACGTCGACTGATCCGCTTGTGCTTCCACTAAATGTTGCACCATCTCAGCGGTCCTGTGAGCAGCCCATGAAGAATCCGTTAACGCACAAATGACCCAGCAACCTTCCCGATATGCATGCAACCAAGAAAGCGGTAGGTTTTCCTCTTCACGTGTCGATATGGCACTGCTCATTTTCATTAGATTCGAAAAACCTAATTGATTTTTTGCATACACATATAGAAGAAGATCTTTGTCCTCAATCGACACTTTGACTGATAGACCGATCACTGGACGTATGCCGTATTTTGACAACATCTTACTGAATGATCGTACACCGTACAGTTTACTATTTACGATTGCAGCCGAACTAGCTCCCCTTTGTTGTAAAAGAGGAGCCAATTCATCTAACTTTACGATTCCGCGCAATAAGTCTGCGCCAGTAACGATTTGCGGATACATCAGGTTCATTTCAATCCCTCAGCTCTGCTTAGTAATTTCTACAAATTTCTGCTAGCTTCACAATGACTTCATTTGCTTCATCCCACGAATAGACCGATGCTCCGGATGCAAGTGGATGCCCGCCTCCGTTATATTGCATCGCCAAGGTGTTAATCACAGGACCTTTTGAGCGTAAGCGAACACGGATTTGATCGTCTTCTTCAACGAAAATAATCCACGCACAGATCCCTTCGACATTCCCTAATGAACCGACCAGCTGTGAAGTTTCAGAAACTGTCACATCAAATTGATCAAGTATCTCACGGGTCAATTTAATATACGCGGCTCCATGTTCATCAATTGTGAAGTTTTGATAAATATAACCTTGGAGGTGCAAGATTTTACGCTCTACTTCATACATTCCTGCAAATAATTTCGTTCGATCAAAAGGCTGTTTGATAAGTGAACTCGCAATTTCAAATGTTTTTTCTGTAGTGCTTTGGAACATAAAACGTCCAGTATCTCCCACAATCCCAGCGAATAAAAAACGAGCTGCTTCAGTTGAAATTTCCCAGCCATACGATGCTTGACCTTCTTCAAAAAGAGTATAGATCATCTCCGAACAAGAGCTGGCTTCCGTATTCACCCATCGCTCATCACCGTATGGATCTTCGTTCGGATGGTGGTCAATCTTCAATAAAAAAGATCCTTGTTTGAAGAATTCGCCATCTATCCGATCTGTATTGGCTGTGTCTGTAACAATGACGAGTGCGCCTTCGTAATCTGCTTCAGTAACCTGATCGGGTTTCCCTAAATAAGTGAGAAGTTCATCATGTGTTCCTGCAGCCAGTACTTCTTTATCAGGATAATTTTTTTTGATTAATTCTTTAAGCCCCATTTGAGAGCCATATGCGTCCGGGTCTGGACGGACATGTCGATGGATAATGATTTTTTGATAGCGTTCAATTGTGTCAATGATTTGTCTTTTCATGCGGATTCCCCCAAGTTCTTGTTCTTGTATTCGCAATTCCTGTTAAAAGCCGCTACAATGTATTATGATCTAAAGGTTTAAACCTATAGATTATTTTCATGTAATGGAGGCTTTTTAATGGGAACGGTCAATTTTTTATTCGTTTTTGGTATCGTCGCTTCCGGCGTTTTTTATTTCGTTTTTAAGACTCGTCAATTTCGAACCAGCCATATGTTTCCGATCCGGAAAAAGATGTATGCAAGCATGGCAGGATCTGCTCTTGGTGCCCTTTTGATCTTTTTTGGGCTCAATCAAATACTGTTTTTCGAAGGTATTCTAACCTATGTGGTGGCAGGTATATTCATAGTATTTGGCGGCTATGTCGCGATCTTTAATCTTAAAGCGAAGAAACATTATAAGCAGTTCGTTGAAGAAGAGCGAGCATTGAACGAAAACTGATGTCCAAACGGCATCAGTTTTTTATTTTTAATCACGGTTAGAAGCCAGCCAAGTTACTTCTCAAAAAGTTGGAACATCCCCATTGCTTTTGCCACGATACTGTCATTCGAGAAGAGCTCTATTTCCAATTTGATGAATCTGCGACTCGTGTGCAAGATTTTCGGCACAACTGTGACTGCAGCACCTAGCTGAACTTGTTTAATGAAATAAATCGTGACGTTTTCAGGAACGCTCTCTCCGCGTTTTTGAAGACGAATCGCTCGGCTGCCTGCTTCGTTCAAGATTGTGAGCATAGCGCCATAAGATAGAGAGCCGAATTGATTGGTCATTTGAGGGACAACAGAGAATTCTATTTTTTCAGGCGCGTTTGGAATGACCTTCATTTGATTCTTTACAATATCATCGATTGTTTCACCTTGCTGCGGTTGACGCTGGGTCATTTGCAGTGCCTTTAAGACATCTTGACGGCTTATGATCCCTTCGAGTATTCCCGCATCGGAAACAACTGGCATTAAATCAATGCCTTCCCAAATCATGCTGTGACCTGCCGAAGCCACGCTCATTTTCCCATTGACGGTAATGGGATCCGGGGTCATGACTTTTCCGACAGTATCCATATCCGGTTTACTGACGACGTCACGAGACGTGATGATCCCAACCAACTTTCCATTGGACTCCACGACGGGATAAGCCGAGTGTGCCGTCTGATGATTGACTTCGAAAAACTGATCAACCGAGTCTTCCGGGGCCAAAGTTACCGTACGGGCGAGCGGAGTCAATATGTCTTCTACTAATAAAATTTCTTTTTCGATTAACTGATCATAAATGGCGCGATTGAGCATGGTAGCCACTGTGAATGTATCATAGCTCGTGGAAATGACAGGTAAGTTCATTTCATCCGCTAGATGCTTCACTTCTTCCGTCGCATCAAATCCGCCTGTTACAAGCACCGCCGCTCCCGCTTTTATAGCGATTTCATGGGCTTTCAAACGGTTTCCGACAATTAGCAGGCTGCCCGCATCGATGTATCGTATCATATCCTCAAGCTGCATAGCTCCAACGACAAATTTCGTTAATGTTTTATGTAATCCATCGCGACCACCTAATACCACGCCATCTACGATATTGATGACTTCAGCAAATGTCAGGCGTTCAATATTTTCTTTTTTCTTTTTTTCTATACGAATGGTACCTACACGTTCAATTGTATTGACGAGCTTCTGATTTTCAGCTTCTTTAATCGCACGGTATGCAGTACCATCACTTACTTCTAGCGCTTTAGCTACTTGGCGTACAGAAATCTTCTCCCCTACTGCCAAACTTTCAATGTAGCGCAAGATTTGTTCGTGTTTTGTTGACATGGATTCACCTTTTTCTCCGACCTAGTTTGAACGGTTTAGGCTTTTAGCTAATCATACCATAATTCAATCAAAAAAACGGTCTAAGACGATAACAAAGCGCCTCGACCGCCACTGCCCTATTTTGGATTGTTAGATCTCAATCACGTCTCCAGCCGCCATAATTTTCACTTCATGTGACGTTACAAGTGATTTGAAACCTTCAGGATTCTGTTCGATTGGCGGAAACGTATTGAAATGGACAGGCACAGTTAATTTCGGCTTCAGAATCTCAACAGCCTTCGCTGCGTCGCGCGGCCCCATTGTAAAGTTATCGCCAATCGGAAGGAAAGCAATATCAATCGGATCTTCGGCATACAATTTCATATCACTGAACAGCGCCGTGTCTCCCGCGTGATAAATGATTTTATCTTCAATGGTCAGTAACAGACCTGCTGGCATGCCTGTGTATATGATTTCATTATTTTCTGTTGTGTAAGAAGAACTGTGGAATGCTTGTGTATATTTGACTGTCCCAAAATCGAACTTTTTTGAACCGCCTATATTCATGCCGTGTGTCCGCAATCCTTGAAAACCTAAATAAACCGCCAATTCATTGGGCGCAACGACGAGAATATCTTCCCTTTTCGCAATTTCCATCGTATCTCCTACATGGTCGTTATGACCGTGCGTCAGTAAGATCACATCCGGTTTTTCATCTGCCGCTTTCAGATCTGTCAGCTTATTGCCCGTAATGAATGGGTCAATCAGTATGGTCTTTCCGCTAGTTTCAATTTTCACGATCGAATGGCCGTGATATGAGATTTTCACAAAAATCACTCTCCTAATTTTAATGAATCTGTACTCTATACCTTCTGCAAAACAGCGCAAAACCCTCTTTTTTTGTTATACTAACAAAAACAAAGGAGGCTACATAAATGTCTAATATTAAAAAAGTCCAAGATTTCCTCATCGAACACGCTATAGATGCTGCTCTTATTACGAATCCCGATAACATCTTCTATCTAACCAATTTTCGAAGTGAGCCACATGAACGTTTACTAGGTGTGGTTATTTTTAAAGAAGAAGAACCATTTATTATATGTCCAGCCATGGAAGTGGCGGATGTAAAAGCAATCGGCTGGTCCCATGGCGTTGTCGGCTATAAAGACACTGATAACGCGTTTGAATTCTTGGATAACGCCATCCAAGATCGCATCTCTGAATTGACACTACTGGCAATAGAAAAAGAACATATAACAGTAGACCGGTTCGAAATTTTACAAGAACGGTTCCCCGCCCTCCAATTCGCTAAGCTGGATGGAGAAATCACAAATTATCGGTTAATTAAAAATGAAACTGAATTGGACTGCTTGAGAAAAGCTGCTGAATTGGCAGACTACGCAATCAAAGTCGGTTGCAGTGAAATTAAAGAAGGTAAAACCGAACTGGAGATTGTCCAAGCTGTTGAACAAGCAGTCAAACAAAAGGGTGCCGAAAAGATGTCCTTTGACACAATTGTCATTTCAGGTAAAAAAACCGCTTCCCCTCACGGTATACCCGGTGACCGCGCGATTAAAAATGGAGATTTCATCCTTTTTGATCTGGGTGTTGTATATAAAGGATATTGTTCAGATATTACCCGAACGATTGCACTTGGCGAGCCGACAGACGAACAACGAAAAATCTATGAAACAGTTAAAAAAGCACAGCAAGCAGCAATTGATGTGGTTCGTCCCGGTACACTGGCAAAAGAAGTGGATCTGGCTGCTCGTTCTGTGATTGAAGAAGCGGGCTATGGTGAACTTTTCTCACACCGAATAGGTCATGGCCTTGGTATATCCGTACATGAGTACCCTTCTCTGACAGCAGCGAATGAACTCCCTTTAGAAGAAGGGATGGTTTTCACAATCGAGCCGGGTATTTACGATCCAACGATTACAGGCGTACGAATTGAAGACGATGTACTGGTAACAAAGGACGGCGTTGAGGTCTTGACGAAGTTCCCTAAAGACTTGAAGATTATTTAACTAGTTTATGAACATAAAAAAGCAGCCGCACAAAGCGCGGACTGCTTTTTCAATTATATGCTTTGCAAAACGTCTTCCACGCGAGTATGCTCGAGCTCTTGAGCTTCTGCTACTGCTTGGTATGTTATGCTTCCAGCCATTGTATTAATACCTTTGCGCAGTGCTTCGTTATCCAAGCATGCCTGTTTTACACCTTTGTTTGCGATTTGAAGGGCGTATGGAATCGTTACATTCGTTAATGCAACGGTAGATGTTTGAGGAACAGCACCCGGCATATTCGCTACCGCGTAATGAACGATATCATGTTTTACATAGGTTGGTTCATCATGAGTCGTTACACGATCGGATGTTTCAAAAATACCGCCTTGGTCAATTGCGATATCAATCAATACGGAGCCCGGCTTCATGGATTTAACCATTTCTTCCGTTACCAAAGTCGGTGCTTTTGCGCCCGGGATAAGCACACAGCCAATTACCAAGTCCGCATCTTTCACTGCATTCGCAATATTGTATGGGTTGGAAACTAGCGTTTGAATATCCTTTCCGAACAACTCGTCCAACTGGCGGACTCTCTCTACGGATAAATCTAAAATCGTCACATGTGCACCAATCCCGATCGCTACACGAGCCGCATTCGTACCCGCCTGACCACCACCGATGATTGTTATCTTACCGCGTGAAACACCTGGAACTCCTGCTAACAGGATTCCTTTACCACCCTTTGTTTTTTCTAAATATTGCGCACCGATCTGAGTCGCCATTCGTCCAGCCACTTCACTCATCGGAGCCAATAAAGGCAAGGCACCGTTTGGCAATTGGACTGTTTCATATGCAATCGCAGTAACTTTATGTTCAAGCAATGCTTGCGTCAGATTCAGTTCTGGAGCCAAATGCAAATAGGTGAATAAAATCAATCCTTCACGGAAGTATTGAAATTCTGAAGCAGCTGGTTCCTTTACTTTCAGCACCATATCTGCACCCCAGGCTTCAGCAGCAGTTGCCACAATCGTAGCTCCAGCTTCTTTATACTCTTCGTCTAAAAAGCTGGAGCCAAGTCCTGCCCCTGTTTCAATTAAAACTTCATGTCCAGCAGTTTTTAAAGTCAGTACACTTGCAGGGGCAATTGCCACTCGGTTTTCATTGTTTTTAACTTCTCTTGGAACACCTATACGCATGCGAAATCCTCCTAAATTGAAAGTTACGTTAATCGCCTATTTCATCTTGCCGATTAATATAAATTTAATCTTATCAGAAAATATAAGTTTTTACCTCTGTTTTTTAAAACCTTTCCGTATACTTTTCAGTTTGCATTGCTTAGGGTAAATATTTCGACAAAAAAAGAAGGATATTCGCAAGCTATGAAGAAGATAGTAGATGTAGATACAATCTAACTTTAAGGATGGAGTGGTAATTATGGCACTTAAGTACAAAGACATCATCGTAGCCGTAGATGGATCAGATGAGGCAAAATGGGCTTTCAAAAAAGCAATCGCTATTGCAGACCGTAACGAAGCAACTTTACACTTAATCAACATCATTGATACGCGTTCTTATGCAGCAGTCGAGGCATATGATCGTTCCATCGCAGAACGAGCTCAAAAGTATGCGGAAGATCTATTGACTGAATATCAGGCCGAGGCTGCCGCAGTGGGTATGAACAACGTACAGATCCACGTTGAATACGGTTCTCCCAAAACATTGATCCCTCGTGATATTGCTAAAAAATTAAATGCAGATCTCATTATTTGTGGAGCTACAGGGTTAAACCGTGTGGAGCGTTTCCTGATCGGCAGCGTTTCCGAGAACATCGTCCGTTCCGCGAAATGTGATGTGCTTGTAGTACGTACACCTGAAACTCAAGAATAACAAAAAAGCTCGTTCTCCCTAGGTATTCTAGGAAGAACGAGTTTTTTTATTTCGATACTTGTAAAGATTCCACTGAAATACCGCCAACTCGCACCGTATCACGTGCCAACATGATCTCTTCGTTCGTTGGAATGATCAATACTTTTACAGGCGAATGAGGGAAACTAATATACGCTTCTTCTCCTCTGACATTATTCAAGCTCGGATCAAAATAGACCCCCATGAATTCTAGTCCTCGCATCACTTTTTCACGCACAATGGCGCTGTTTTCTCCGATTCCCGCTGTGAATATGATGGCATCGACTCCACCCATTCCAGCAGCATATTGACCAATATGCTGATGAATCCGATCTGTGAAAACATCCAAAGCTAATTGAGCACGTTCATTACCTTGTTCCGCAGCTTCTGTAATATCACGTAAATCACTAGAAAAACCACTCAGGCCAAGCAAGCCTGATTTTTTATTTAGTACATTCACTACCTCTTCAGCAGACTGCCCCGTGCGGTCCATCATGTAAGGAATAAGCGCCGGGTCGATATTTCCTGAACGAGTACCCATAATCACCCCTGCTAAAGGAGTGAAGCCCATGGACGTGTCTACTGATTTGCCGCCTTTGACAGCGGCAATACTTGCACCGTTACCTAAGTGACATGAAATGAGACGCGTATCTTCAAGCGGACGATTTAATATCTTCGCAGCCCGTTCTGTAACATATTTATGGCTCGTACCATGGAAACCGTACTTCCGTATACCATATTTTTCATAATACTCATACGGCAGTGCATATAAAAATGCTTTTTCAGGCATCGTTTGATGAAACGCAGTATCGAAAATTGCTACCGCTGGCAAGTTAGGCAGAGCTTCCTTAAAAGATTTGATACCGACAATATTTGCGGGATTATGCAGCGGTGCAAATCCTGAAATTTCTTCGAGTTTTTCAATTACTTCTTCAGTGATCAGCACTGAATCACTAAATACCTCGCCTCCGTGGACGACCCGATGTCCGATTCCATCAATCTCATCGTAGGACGATACAACACCTTCGCTTAGCAAATGCTCAAGCAACATACTAACAGCCTGTGAGTGGTCCGCAATATCCAGTACTTTTTCGATCTTCTTGTCATTTGTTGTCATGGAGAAAATTGAATTATCCATTCCTACTCTTTCGAATAATCCTTTGGTAATCTCTTCTTCCGTTGCCATCTCAATCAACTGGAATTTCAAAGATGAACTTCCCGCATTCACTGATAAAATTTTTGGCAATTTATACTCAACCCCTTAGTAATCTTTTACGTTGGTAGACGTTCAAGTTATTATAATACCTAACTATTTGAAACGCAATTAATAAAATGATATTTGAGCTATTTTTCTGTAAAATTTTTCTTTAAAAGAAAAAGAGAGGAAGAGCGAGTGCTCAGTCACTCTCCCCTTCCTCCATCCAAAGACTTACTTTACCAAAAAAGTTTTGTAATGCCAAAGCGTTTCCAAGCTCTGGAATCTTCGCAAGCAATACCTCAGGCATGACAATCCGATCAGTTGGCGGTTGTTGCAGCAGCAAAATACTTTTCGCAAAACGTTGATCCTTGAATAAAGAAGCAGGTAGTTCAAACATTCCTCTTAACAGCTGATGTTCTTTCACAAATGATAAGATCGGCTCTGCTCCATCCGCCGTCAGTAATTTTGATGGGACGACGAAGAAACCATATCCACCCGGCTTTACATAGCGCATCGATTGCTCAATATAAAGATAATGCGAAAATGCATGTCCTTCTGAAGCCATGAGTTCATAATCCATCGCCACTTCGTCATCCGGATAGTAACCAACCGGAAGATCACTGACCACCGCGTCTACCAAATCAATGGGCAGGGGCCGCAGAGCATCTTGTAAATAAAACGATACCGGCAATTGCAGTAAATTTGCCGTAGCCGCTGCAATTTGAATAAGTACATCATCGATTTCCACCGCACTTGCAGATGCTTTGCCTTCAAATTGATTCAGCACTGTAAATAGCAGATTTCCTGTACCGGCAGCCGGATCCAAAAATATAACTGCTTGTTTAGGATTTATCAATTTATTGACTAAGTAGCCAATCAAATAGCCGATTGAATCGGGAGTCATTTGGTGATGAGCTTGTGCAGATTGCTTCATTCCTTTTAACAGAGCAAGTTGAACACCTTTACGGATTTCTTCTGGTTGGACAGGATCCTCCAACTCTACTGCTGAAGGTTTGTCCAGCCAATGTTCACTAGCCTCAAGCACTGCATCCAAATACAAACCATCCGTTGATTGTGCATATTCATCATAATAAGTAAACACTTTTTCCATATTGTTCATGCTATTTCCTCCATGAAGAAACCCACCTCTTAATAGGTGGGTTTTAGTTTAATTCAATTCTTTCACGGCTTTGATTGCCGCATCATAGTCCGGGTGATCTGTTGCTTCGCTGACATATTCCACATAGGACACGTTATCATTACGGTCGATAACGAAAATTGAACGAGTCAGCAAACGCAGTTCTTTAATGGCAGTTCCATATGCCGTACCAAATGAAAGATCTTTGTGATCGGAATATAGATTCAAATTCTCCACACCTTCAGCATCTTTCCATCTAGCTTGTGCGAAAGGTAAATCTACCGAAATTGTTAACACTTCCACGTCGCCCCCAAGAGAAGTAGCTTCATCATTGAAACGTTTTGTCTGCAGAGAACAAACACCTGTATCTACAGAAGGTACGACACTGATCAAACGAACCTTACCTTTTGAATCTGCTAATGTAACAGGCTGCAAGTCATTAGATAGAACTGTAAAGTCTGGAGCACGTTCCCCTACTTTCACTTCTGTTCCCTCTAGATGTATTGGATTGTTTTTAAATGTAACATTTACCATGCCAATCACTCCTTTTAACATAGTGTACTAAACGGTAGGGCCTTCATGCAACTTATGTTGTTCGGTTGGACTCAACTCATGTACTTTCTTTTTCTCATATACCTGCTCATGAATCACGGCCGTATCTGCGAATATATCATGCAGCGCGGACTTCTTGGGTGTAAACAGAACGAGTATATAAGGGATCCACAGCATTTGTGAAATGAATCGTCCAATTCCTTCTCTAAACAAAACTGTGCTCCAATCCAATTTCTGCCCATTTAATTTCACTACACGAATCCCCATGATCATTTTCCCTACTGTCTGCCCAGCCAATTTTGTCATTAAAATAAAATATAGAAGCAATAATAGTAATGCCGCTACTTTATATGGGCTGAATAAAAAGGCAAACGGTTTATTGATCGCCATATCCATCAGACGGAAAATCGGTTTGACAAAGATTCCACTAATGGACGAGATGAGCAGCAGGTCAATTAAAAATGCCCACAGCCTGACCCAAAACCCTGCAAATTTCGGTTGGAAAAGCGAATGTTCCGTGGGTGTGGATCGCTGTGTGTTCAGCAGTTCATTCGTCATCATCGATTTCCCCCTTCTCACTCACCATATAAATACATCATCCGAGGTGCTTGGTTATCTGTCAGTAACTTCTTCATAATTTGGGACTCCATATCTCCACCAAATACATCGTGCGCTTTCATGGATAACAATGAAGCCAAATTGTCTGGCGCTCCATATTCAAAGACAGCAGCCTTTTCTAAATGGTAGTCTTCTTTCATTGCCGAAACGACTGTCGGTAATTTTCCGTAATCATCTGCAAGTCCGGCTTCGATCGCTTGTCGGCCATTCATTACACGACCATCCGCAACTTTGCGTACATCACTTTCTGACATGCCGCGCCCTTCTGCAATGATGTTTACAAATCGTTTATACGAATCATCGATCATTTCCTGTAGCATTTTGCGCTCTTCAGGTTTCATCTCTCTCGTACTGCTCATCATGTCCTTGTAAGGACCTGACTTGATGGTAGGAAAATCTACTCCATATTTTTCTGCCAGTTTGCCATAGTTGATCGACTGCATAATGACTCCAATCGATCCAGTCAATGTTTCAGGGTGGACGAAAATCTTTTCAGCAGGGGCAGAGATATAGTAACCGCCCGAAGCTGCCATTCCACCCATGGCCACATAGATCGGAATTTCCTTTGTCGCTTGAATTTCTGTAAACGCATCGTAAATATCCGATGATTCCAATACACCGCCACCCGGCGAATTGACAGATAATACGATTCCTTTAACTGTTGGGTCGTTCATGACTTCATTCAATTGTGCCATAAACTGCCGATGATTGTACTCTTCCCCACTAAACAGAGAAGCTGCGCCCGTATCTTGGATGACACCATCCACTTTCAGTACGGCAATCCGTTCACTCAGACTCCCGTCTTCGACTATTGTTTCTTGCAGATCTTGGTCGATAGCTGTGATTTCAGTGATTAGATCATTCCAATCTCTTGTGAAAAACCAGGACATCGTATTGATGCCGATCGACACGAACACCAATATCGCTGCGACTGCAATTGCAATCACTCTTTTTGCTGTCATTCTTAAAATTCCTCCTTTGTTTACATCTTACTGTACGTTACCAATCGTCCAAATGTTTCATTCATGCTACACTTAATCTATTAAATAGAGGAGGAGAGATTTCCGATGGTTAATCAGCACACTATTTATCTCTTTAGCCGGCTTGACGAAGATACCGTTCATAAAAAGACATTTGTTGAAGAACAATTGCTGAAAGAAGGATTCTCGCTTACTGATGACCATACAGAGGCGACCGTTGTCATAAGTATAGGAAGTGATGGCACATTTCTTCAAGCTGTCCGCAAAACAGATTTCCGCCAAGACTGTCTCTATCTTGGCATCTCCATAAAGGGCGCTCATGGAGTTTATTGCGACTTCAAATACGATGAAATTGGGACATTGGTATACGCATTGAACCAACCCAGCCTTGCAGAGCGTCACTATCCGATACTCGAAGTAACAATCAACCAACATAAACCATTCTATTGCTTAAATGAGTTCAGCATTCGTTCCACCATTATACGAACATTCGTCATGGATATTTCCATTGACGAATTATTATTTGAGACATTTTTAGGAGACGGTTTGATCATTTCCACACCGACTGGCAGCACAGCCTACAATAAATCGGTACGCGGCGCTGTCATTGATCCATTATTGCCTTGCTTCCAAGTGTCTGAACTTGCTTCCGTAAATAACAATCGCTACCGCACTTTGGGAACTTCATTTATTTTAAGCGGCAATAGGAAACTCACTTTGAATGTTCATCAAGAAGGCAATGAGTTCCCTTCGACCGCGGCAGACAATGAGGCGCTCGGAATCAAGCAGGTTGAAAAAGTCGAAGCTAAACTGAGTAACCGGGTCATTCGGACTGCCAAACTTTCGGATAATTCATTTTTCGAGAAAGTGCAACGTACTTTCTTTTAATTACAAAACTAAAGGCTGTTCAAAAGTCGGAGCAAACGACTTTGGACAGCCTTTTTTCTATTAACTTTCTAAACTATGTTCCTTTTTACGTAACTCAACGCGCATAATTTTACCCGATGCTGTCTTTGGCAATTCTTCCAAAAATTCAATTTTACGCGGATATTTATACGGCGCTGTCAATTGCTTGACATGTTCTTGCAACTCTTTAACCAAATCATCTGAGTGAGCGTTCGCTCTATCACGCAACACAACAAATGCTTTCACCACATTGCCGCGCTCTGCATCAGGACTGGCTACCACAGCACATTCCCGCACAGCTGGATGTTTAATCAACGCATCTTCCACTTCAAAAGGTCCGATCGTATAGCCGGAGCTTATAATAATGTCATCTCCGCGTCCTTCAAACCAGAAATAGCCATCTGCATCTTTTTTTGCACGATCTCCTGTAATGTAGTAATCGCCCCTGAATTGCATTTTAGTTCGCTCAGGATCATTCAAATACTCTCGGAACAGAGCCGGTGTCAATTTATGAACTGCAATATCTCCCACTTCATCCACTGCAGCAATTGTTCCTTCATCCGTAATGATCTCCACTTGATTTCCTGGTGTCGGTTTACCCATGGAGCCCGGCTTCGCTTCCATTCCGATCATCGTTCCAACCAGTAAAGTGTTTTCGGTCTGTCCATAACCATCTCGTACAGAGAGTGAGAATTGTTTTTCAAAAATATCAATGACTTCACGATTTAACGGTTCGCCCGCTGAAACAGCACTTCTAACAGAGGTAAGTGTATAGTCGCTGAGATTTTCTGCTTTTGCCATGAAGCGGTATTCTGTCGGTGTACAGCACAACACATTGATTTGGTACTCGTCTAAGAAATTGAGGTATTTATCAACATTAAATTTACCATTAAAAACAAATCCTGTGGCACCGCTTCCAAGAACCGATAAAAACGGCGTCCAAATCCATTTTTGCCAACCAGGCGCGGCGGTCGCCCAAACTATGTCTCCTTCTTTTATACCAAGCCAGTTCGGTGCTGTCGTACGTAAATGCGCATAACCCCAAGCATGCGTATGTACTGCACCTTTTGGTTTGCCTGTTGTGCCCGATGTGTAAGATAAAAATGCAGTGTCTGTGCTTGCCGTATCACAAGCTGTAAAATCAGAGGATGCGTTTTTTTCTTGTTCCGTTAAAGACACTTCACCTTCCCTTGCCTGACCGATAATACAAACTTTCACTTTGTCTATATTGCCAACGTGCTCTAATTGGTCGGTGAAGGCATCAAATGCAATGATCGCTTTTGCACCACTATGCTCAATCCGGTATTCAATATCAGAGGAACGCAGCATTTCTGAACTCGGTATGACGACAAGCCCTGCCTTGAGCGCACCAATGTATGTAACATAGGCTTCGATCATGCGAGGTACCATGACCAATACGACATCACCTTTTCGCAGACCATTTGCAGTCAATACATTGGCCGTTCTGTTTGCCGCTTTCATAAGTTCATCATATGTCACTTCTTGCTGTTGGTTTTGTGAGTCTACGTAAATTAACGCTTTTTTGCCATCACCTGTTGCATACTTTTCGAATTCTGAGACGATGTTATACTTAGACGGTGCTAACAATTCTTCACGGTTCATTTTCATTCCTCCTTTTACATAATAGTATAAGTATACAAATACAATGCGTACTTTTCAAAACTTTTTATATTAATCGTAATTTTAAGTTATGAAATTTAACTACAGCAGCCTGATCTCTATGTATAAATTCCACTTTTACATACAAACTAAAAAGACCGTTCTGCATATGCAGAACGGTCCTCTTTGGACCAATGCTTATTTTTGGAAACCGTTCATTTGTTGTTGAGCCTGACGCACTAATCGCTTAGTAATTTCTCCGCCGACGGAACCGTTGGCACGCGATGAAGCATCTGGTCCAAGTTGTACTCCAAATTCAGAAGCAATTTCTTCTTTCATTTGGTTAAGTGCTTGTTGTACTCCTGGTACTAAAAGCTGGTTTGAGTTGTTGCCGTTGCTGTTGTTTGTCATGTCGTTGTCACCTCCTTGTGACTATAGAATGGTCACTTTTCGAAATTTCATGCAGGAGATTCGACAGGAAATATTTTCTTTAAAGCAAATCATTGAATTCCTCTTCGTTCTGTTCACTTGGAATGATCGTGATACGCTTGTTAACCGCTTCTTCCACCATAGCTTCAAAATTCTCGAAGCTTTCGTAATAACGTACTTTTTCTAATTGCGGTTTCGTTTTGGCGCTGGACGGCGCAAATATGGTACAGCAGTCTTCGTATGGACGGATTGATATCGGATACGTTCCGATTGTCTCTGCTATTTGAATAATCTCGAGCTTATCCATTGCAACGAGTGGACGCAACACCGGTGTAGACGTTACTTCATTAATAGCCGTTAAACTTTCTAATGTTTGACTGGCTACTTGACCAAGGCTTTCACCTGTAATCAGTCCAAGTGCATGTATTTCTTCGCGGACACGATCTGCAATTTGCATCATCATCCGTCTTGTCGTTGTCATCGATAAATTACTCGGTACTTGCTTAACAATCGCTTGCTGCAATTCTGTAAATGGAATAATATGCAAGCGGATAGTAGCTCCGAACTTCGTCAACTGACGTACAATATCTTCTACCTTTTGTTTTGCCAAGTCACTTGTGAATGGAGGGCTCGCAAAATGTATCGCGTCAAACGATACACCTCTTTTCATCATAAGATAGCCTGCAACCGGACTATCGATTCCGCCGGATAGCAATAAAAGCGAATGACCATTTGAACCGACCGGCATTCCTCCCGCTCCCTTATAAATATGAGAAGAGATATAAGCTGCACCGCGTTGTATTTCCACGTATAATAAAATTTCAGGTTTCTTCATTTTTACGATCAATTCAGGAAACGCGCGAAGTACATGTCCACCGAGTTCTTGTTGCAATTCTCCTGTGACGAGCGGGAAAGTTTTATCTGTTCGTTTCACTTCAACTTTAAACGTTTTACCCTCTGTTTCAGTATTGCCGATCACATCTAGTGATGTCTGCTTAATCGCTTCAAGTGTCGGTTCGCAAATCGCAATTGGACTGAAGGATTGGATTCCAAACACTGTTGGCAAAATCTCAATCGCTCGGATTAACTCCTCAGGACGCTCCGTATAAAGAAACATGCGATCTCGTTCTGCGCGCATTGTCAATGTCGTAAGTTCTTGCAAGGCAGCTTTAATATTTTCTTTTAATTTGCGGACGAATTTACTTTTATTCTTCCCTTTTAGAGACATTTCACCATATCTGATTAAAATGGTATTCCAATTCATTTTCCAATTCCCCTTTTCAGCAGCTGCATCAATTGACGTACAGCTTCCATTATCTGATGAATTTCATCTATTGTCTGATCTTTTCCGAAGCTGATACGTATTACACCCTTCTCGAAGCCTTTCGGCAAACGGATTGCCTCAATTACATGGCTCACGTCCGAATTTTTGGAAGAGCAGGCACTTGACGTTGAGACGATGATGTCTCGTTCTTGTAAAAAATTAACGACTACTTCTCCAGTAATATTTCTAAAAGCAACCGATAGTATATAGGGTACGCTCGAATTTGGCGCTAATACTTTGCAATCATCAAACTCTGCAAAGAATTGTTGCAATTCATTTTTCCACCGTCTAAATTTTTCCAAATCCACTTCTTCCGCTTGCAAACGTGCGGCTTTTGCGAATGCGGCTGCATGCGGTACGGAAACTGTACCATTTCGCAAGGTCGCCTCTTGTCCACCACCAAATGAAATCGGCTGAAGCCTCAAATTTTTTCGAAAAGCTAAAAATCCACTGCCTTTAATTCCATAAATTTTGTGAGCGGAAACTGTAATGAGATCTGGTCCATCCTGAAAATCAGCCGGCAATAACTTTCCGAAACTTTGGACACAGTCCGAATGAAAGACTGCACGCGATGTACTATGGATGATCCTAGCACTTTCCTCTATTGGTTGAATTGTACCAATTTCATTATTGACATGCATGATACTGACCATAATTGTATCATTTCGTAAAGTAGACTCGAGTTCTTTCAGTGAGATTCTTCCTTCTTCATCGACTTGTAAATAGTCGACAGTAAAGCCCTGTTCTTCTAAGTACTGAAATGTACGGAACACGGATGGATGTTCTACTACTGTTGTGATCAAATGTCTGCCTTTATGCTGATTCGCTAAAACATATCCGACAATAGCAAGATTATTTGCTTCCGTTCCTCCCGATGTAAAAACTCCTTCTGTAAGTCCTGTCCCAATGGTATCCAATAATTGTTTTCTTGCACGTTCCAGCAGCTTTTCTGTTTGTTTCCCTGCAGCATGCAAAGATGCTGGGTTTGCAAAATAATTTGTAGAAACCTCTATAAATGTGCGCAGTACCCTTTCATCCGTTTTTGTCGTCGCACTGTGATCAAAATACACATTTCAAACCTTCCTTCTTAATCAGAATGAGCGAAACAAAGCCACCGGGCAAACCGGTGGCTTTGTCGGAATATAGTTACACTTTATGATGAAGCATTTCTTGAATTTTCTTCATGGCGCCCGGTTCGACGTCTTCAACAGCGGTAGCTGCCTCTTCCAAAGCTTTCATGTAGCGGAATTGCATAAAAGAATCTTCCGCTTGTACTAATTTCTGATGCACTTCTGGATGAGAAGCGCGATATCGATTGCCGTACTGAATAATTCGTTCGACTAACATCGCATTTTCAATCAAATCTTCCGCTTTTTTGCATACATCATCGACAACAGTCGTTGCTTTTTGAATATACGACTCCACTAAAGCCATATTAAGCGGGACATCTTCCAAACTTTGTTTGACAAGAAAAATTTGTTCATCTGCTTCTTCCAACTGGATTTCCATTTCATCCGGAATACCAGGGATATTCGCACGATGCAAATTGCGATCCGCAGCCTGAAGTTGTTGCGACAATGCCAAAAGACGCGAACGTACTTGATTTTCATCGATTCTAAGATTTTTTATACGATTCGTAAATCTCTCTTGTTCTTCCGCCAACAGATCTAGTTCTTCTGCTATTTCCTGCAATTCTGTCTGTAGGCCGGAATAAGCGGATACATGATTATCCTGGCGTTCAATGAATACCTCGATACGTTTTGCCAACGCATTCAACTTTTTCATAGCATTTTGCGGAACTTGAGCTTCTTTTTCATCTAAACGATAACTTTGCTGTACAAAATTCACTTCACGTATCGTATCTTGAATCGTTCCTTGCAGCTCTTCAAATAAATCCAACACCGCTTCCCATCGGTCCTCAACATAATGTCGGGAACTCACTTCTTCCTCCAAGACATCATAGAAGGAGTCAATCCGATCGTGAAGCGCCGATACTTCTTGCCCAACTTCTTTCACTTGCAACTCAACAAGCTGTTGTCGAAGTTCGGTAAGGCGCTGTTCAATTTCATCAAACTGCGAAGTTAGGTTGAGATGTCCCAAATAATAGGCTTGTTCTTCCATTTCTAAAATCCCAATGCGTAGTTCGCGTAATGCAGCAGGTATTTTTGATTGTAACTCCGTCAGTAACGAAGGAATTTCATGGATAATATGAGATAGCCTATCTCCTTTAGATGCCAATGAAATAACGATTTCTCGGGCTTGTAGATAGTTCCCATTTGCGATCAAGGCATCGTATTCATCAAATCTCGGATTAAACGACTCCCATTTCTTCTCAAGTGGTTCAACGGCAGGCCCGTATGAGTGTTGATGTGCTAAGATTGCTTTTCTTGCCGCATAATGCTGCTCTTTAATCGTTTCCATTTCAATGCGGTTTTTCTCTTCGCTGCCGATTAACTCATTCAGTTCCTCAAGGATGGCATGCATTTCCTTTTCGCACTGAGACAAGATTTCTTGTATATGCTTTTCTGTTTCTGTTGCTTTTTTGAAATGGAATCGATCCACGTGATCTTCCACATCAAATAATAATGAATCCACTTTTGGAATACGATCATCAACGACTTCCGTCCAAGTGCTTCTCCAACGCTCGAACATCTCTTCCGTTTGGCCTGTCATATTCAATTGTTTCACTTTCGTCATTTCTTCAAATATCGGTTTATGTTGAATTTGTAATTTTTCTTGTTCCAATCTTCCAATTTCTTGTATATGCTTTCGCCTAAACAGAAATGCGATTACTGTCAGAACGATGACAATAATTAATGGAATGATGAAATATTTCATCGCATTATGATCCCCCTATCCCACACTTCGCGCATAAAGTCATTACTCTAGATATTATAGTATATCGTAACATGTTTAAAGCTTTTTCGTCTTGAATTAACATGTTTTTTGAGAAATAACAGATATTTTATCAATTAGACGCGGTTTTTAGAGGGAAATTCGATAACTTTACTCTTCCTACTCTATGCATCTCGGTGTAATGGATCAGGTAATCGTCAAAAATCCTTCGGAGTTCAGCATTGCGGTAACATGATGCCTGAGAGCGAAAAACTCATATCGCTGATTTCCAATTTGAATGACAGTTCCTGGATGTGCTGTTCCAATCCGAATTTCTCCAACCTCATCAGTTTGGATATTCGTCTTCACGCCAGCAGCAGAACCTGTTTCATCTAGGTCAATATGTCTTCTGCCAATTACTTCGCCGCCACGACAAACACCTTTGATGGCAATGTCATGTAATGCAGTAATTGAACAGTTGTAGACACCTTTCGACATAATATGGATTTTCCCGTTGCTATATAATATGCTATTCAGCGCAAAGGAGGCTTGCAATACCGATTCAGGCCGACTCTCTTCATTATATATTTGAAGCAACACGTCCGCATCATCTATTAATTGTCGCAAATAAGAGATGGTTGTTTGTTCTTCTCTCAGCGGATCGGCAAATAATAGATACAGCCGCTCGGAAAGTTCCAGCCATTCTTTCTCCAATCGTCTCGAATGGTTCTTGACAACTTGAATAAACTGTTTGTTTAATTGCATGAAATCACTATATTTCTGTTTTAATAAAAGTTGAATCGCTTGTTTCAAAATAAATGGCGCTATTTCTTCCGCTTTCTCGCCACGTAATGTAAATATTTGAACAAGCGCCAATTCGATATTACGTAAATAGGAAAGAACTTCTTCAAGATCTTTCAACAACATCGAAATCACTTTTTCCTGTATCCCAACCGTAACAGTGGAAGAAAAAATACTTCCTTTAATAAATACTGATTTTGTTCCTCGTATGGAAGCCTTCGTGCTGTTTTTTATGATCGTAATCGACCCAGACGCTGCGACAAACATTGAGGGATGTATACTGCCGCCAATCCAGACATCCCCATCAAAATAAATATTTCCGCTCTCCAAATTAACGTCAGCAGAATGTCTATATTCTCGATTAACATCTATTTTCACCAATTTCCCGCGCCATTCTATTACGGGTCTTCCATCAATTTTTGCATAAACTTTATTTTGAAAAACTTTCACATGCCGACCCGATCGCATTATGATTTCCTGCGGCGGTTTTACCGGCCTTTCTTCATCAAATAAACTCTTCCCCGCGATTCCTTCCACCGGTGGACTATATGTTGCGATCAACTGACCAGCTTGAACAGTAGGGATGGGATCTTGCTCCCGATAATCTACTCGTTCATGCTCCTCTGCTTGTTCTTTATCAAATTTTAAATGAATAACCAGCGCAGCATTTTTACTTTCAATTGGCGCAGTCCCTTTTGCCACGACGAATTCTTTAACTTCCAATGAATTTGCCGCTTCTTTTATAGCATCCATACATAAACCGTTCTCAATCCCCATTTTTCTCAGTTCATCCACAAAGCTCTCTGTTTTTAATTCGTTAAAGTTTTGCGTTTCTTCTGTTACTTGGATATTCAGAACCGTTTCCCACTGTGTATCCATCAATGTACGTGTAATCGTTTTTCCCGGTGTCACGATAGCCTTTGCGATCATGTCGTCATCCTTTAATTGAATGACGAACTGAGGATCTAGCTTTTCTGCTTTTGCTTTGCAAACGATTTGATCTGTGGGTAAAAGAATTGTACGCCGTGCCACAATATCATCGTTAATTCTTAATTCGGTCCCAGCGGACGGAATAATCATCGGATATTTCTGATCTTCAAAGTGCGCTTCCAGTTGTCCGTTGTGAATTCGTACGACAGATTGGTTTTCCATAATTTTTTCTTTCTTTTCTTCCACTTCTGTAACTGAGACTTCTGCTAAAACTTTTTTCAGTCTGAACATGGATGTTCCAGCAGGTCGATTTACTCGAACAGACACTTCATCCAATGTGAGCCCCAATACCTGAAGCGCTTGCTCTAACGCCTGCTCTACAGTCTCTGCTTGGATCGTAACAGACCTTTTCACACTCTCACCTCCAAATCAATAGTCCTTTATCTCCATTTCTATTATATCATAAAAAGAAGCTTTTCTACTAATATTATCTCAAATTTCTGATTAATCGACTTTCAAAGACAAGAAATCAAACAGAATCACTCTTCCTCGTTCACATTATTAGGTCAGAGGTGCGGTACAGTATTTTTCATTCAGTTTCTGGTAAACTACTTAGTAGAAAGAGGTGGAATGAGTGGATTCTAAAGATCCTTTGCATGAAGACTTGGATGATGAAGAGCTACAAGAACTAGTGCTGGAAGCGCAACGTGAAGCGCTTGAAAAAGCAGCTACTGAAAAGAACGAACGCCGCGTATACCGCCCATTTCCAAAATGGATGTTTTGGATCATGGCGACAACATTGGCAGTCAGCACATTCGCTATTGTATTTCAAATTTTTTCGATACCAGCAATTGAATTTTTAAAGACCTCATCTGAACTCTCAAGAAACCCGCAAGTTGCTGCATATAAAGAAGCTGTTGTTGTCGTCTCAACCGGGGATGGTAAAGGGACTGGATTTTCTATTAGTGATAAAGGTACAATCCTTACAAATTATCACGTGATCGAAGGGAATGAATCGGTTATGGTCTTTTTCCCTGAGGGACAGCGATATTCCGCCACAGTCACTCGTACTTTCCCAGACATTGACCTCGCTATTTTAGAAGTGCGGGGAGAGGATCTTCCCTATTTAGTGTTGGCCGAACAAACCCATTTTGATGAACATGAAGCTATCACATTCATTGGCAACCCTTTAAGTTTTTCAGGCATAGCCAATAAAGGGTATATACTTGATTATATTCAATTGCCTGATTGGGACCGCCCTGTCGTGATGATCCGTGCCCCAGTTTATCGCGGCAATAGTGGTAGTCCGGTGATCAATAATGAAGATGAAGTAATCGGTATTATTTTTGCTACTTTAAACGAAGACAACCATGGAAAAGTGGGGCTTTTCATTCCGATTGACGCCTACTATGAAGCATTGGATAATTTATGAGTATAAAAAAAGTCGGCAAAGGACTTGTCCTTCACCGACTTTTTATTTTTTTATCGTTTTGCTACGAGTAAAAGTCTGCCTTTATCAAGCTCGCTTTCGCCTTCTTGCGCTTCAGCTTCAGTCAATCCAACTGATTGCATTTCACTGCGTAATGTATCTCCACGAGAAGTAAACATATTCTTCATTTTATTAAGGAAGCCCATCTCCCCCATTCCAACTTGTTCAGAATCTAACGCATCTGCGATTTTGTCTTCGCGATCCTGATTGTGTGCGAATATATAAATATCGTCATGTGTGTAGCCTTGAGTCACTAGCTCTTCAATCTTCTTTTTTGCTTGTACTGCATTTTCTAAGAAAAACTTTTCCATTTGTAAAACCTCCAAATAATTGTTTTCCGCTCTATTCATCTATACCTATTCAGCCTGCCTTTCAAACTTCCTCTACACACTTCGCGACTTTGTGCCCACTATCTTTTCACCTAACTAATATAAACTGCTCACTTCCTTTATAAGCAAAAAATCTCCATTTGTTTAGAGTACATTCGGACTATGCTATACTAACTCTATAATTTATTAGAAAATAATAGAAAAAGGATGGGAACATTATGTCGACAGATCGTTTGGAACAAGGTTTACGCAAAATCAAAGAATATGTTAGCGAGGAAGAAGCAGAACGGATGATGACGTCCGATACATTAAAAGATCTAGCACCTGATTTACGAAAGTACATCGTAGAGTTTGGTTATGGAGAAATCTATTCTAGGCCTGGATTAGATAGTAAACAGCGACAGTTGGTGACGCTTGCTTCTCTTGTGACGCAAGGTACAGAACCACAGATTAAGACACATGTAAAACGAGCATTGACGGTTGGTTTGACTAAAACAGAAATCGTCGAATGCATTATGCAACTAATACCTTACGTCGGCTTTCCGCGTGTTCAAAATGCTTTGTCTGCCGCAAAAGAACTTTTAGAAAATGAATAATTCTACAAAATGCCGGTCGAGAACATTTTCCCAACCGGCTTTTCATTACCATCTATAAATTGCCGCTATTCCGGTATCGACAGGCATTCGCTCTTCTGGCAAGACGACTACTTCCCCGCCGCTTTTAAAAACAATTTCAGCCAAGTCGTCCATCACATCATCAACAGCTGTATTCTTCAGGTTTTCTGTCTGAATTTCTCCTGTATCCAAATTAATTCTACCTGGGTACAAACGACCGTCTTCTAACATAAGACGACTAATCCGATCTTCACTGGCGGCTTGAACAACTTGCTCTATTTTTTCAGAGCCTTGACCATTAGACCTTGCGTTCTCAAAACTATCTACTAGTTTCTTTGTTTTTTCTAAATAATTTGGTTCAATGCATTCCCATGCGGTTTTTCGTAATTGTTCTAAACTCAGTGCTTCAAAATCAGATTTGATTCCGATTTGCTGCAAGTGCGGGTTGTGGCTCAGTTCTTTAAAAGGCGTATGGTACTCTGTCAACGTGACCAAATATAAAGGCAATCCACTTGGTTTGGAGTAATGCTCTGCAACCGTTCGGTCGACATAGCGGAAATAACGCTCAATATCTATATCGATTTCGTCTTTTTTACTTCCATGCCCATGCATCATTGCGGTTCCGGCAGCTCCACTTGAATCACCTGCACCTAAGTATGATTCGGTCACTTGATCACCGATTGCTTCCGCTTTAGTTTTTGCCAATCCTTCAGGTATTTCCACTTCTTCTACACCGTAGCGATTTCCTTCAAACAATTTAAACTGTTGTCGATTGACTCCTAATAAATGATAGCGATCTGCCGATTGGAATACTCGGATGAGAGGCTTGATATGGAAGCTTTTTGAAACGATTGCCAATTCAGGAACGGGCCGTTGGAGTCTATAGGCAATACAACGATCTTTCGTCGCAAATAACGCTAGTCCATCTCCTGCATGAGCCCAGAATGGCCTCTCGCCTACTAGCTTTTCAAGTGGCTCAAGTAAGCCCTTCACTTCATTCGCAGGATATTCTTTTTCTAGTTCTTCATGTACTTTTTGTAATAAATTTTTAAATCGTATTGGATCTTGCTGATTTTCAGGACGATAACGGTGGGTCGGTTGATAGATTGAGATACATAGCTCCGCTTGCTCCCTCAAAAATTCATGTGGAAATTCATTAACAATTTCTACGTTCATCCTAATCCCTCCAGTTCAAATTTTCCTGCCTTTTAACAGCGCAGGCTCTAATTTATTTGTTCCCCTTTCATCTAAATGTAAACTCCGTCCATCTTGACTATTTACAATTCGGTTGACATGTAATGATATATGGTATATAATAAGTATTTGGTATTGATAACTGATCTGACACAATAAATGGCGTTCTGCAGATGTTTTTCGGAACACTTATTCATCACTGGCGCGACTATAGGGTCGCAAGGACGCAAAAGTAGGTAGGGTTTGCGTTGCTTAAGTAAAACAACCAGTAGAACAACAACCGCGGCAAATACGGTTTATTCAGATTCTACATGATGTATAGAAACCAACACACTTATGATATAGAGAGATCCAACATAATAAACTGGTAAGTTATCAAAAGTAAGGGCTGCTTCCAAAAGAGGCAGCCCTTCCACAATTTTATACAGTAAACAGAACCGCCCGAAAATTTTTTTTCACTTCGGGCGTTTTTTTGTGTAACGAAAAGGTTGCCACGGAAAGACCTTCCACGGCAACCTCTCTTCATTTCTTCATTAAATAGAGTGTAATGCTTGTTCGAGATCAGCTATCACATCATCCATATGTTCTAGTCCTACAGATAACCGAAGCAAGGAGTCCGTAACGCCCATTTTTTCTCGTTCTGCTTTTGGTATTCCTGAATGTGTCATTGTCGCGGGATGTTGCATCAATGTTTCCGCATCACCTAAACTAACGGCCAATTTCACAAGCTCCAGTTTATTCAGCAACTGCTGTGCTTCCTTTTTACCACCTTTAATCGTAAAGGAAATCAATCCTCCACCCATTTTCATTTGCTTCTTCGCAATCTCATACTGTGAATGTCGATCATCAAATGGATAAAAGACTTCTTCTACTTTCGGTTGTTTTTTCAGATAATCAAAGAGAATCTTGGCGTTGGCAGAATGTCTGTCCATACGCACAGGCAACGTTTTGATTCCCCGCAGCAATAACCAAGCATCAAATGGCGAAATCACGCCACCATAATCTTTTTGAACAGTACTGCGAATAGTCGCTATTTCTTCTTGATCTTTCCCTACCAATAATCCTGCGATTACATCCCCATGACCATTCAAATATTTCGTTGCACTATGCAACACAAAGTCTGCCCCGAATGTCAGAGGTGTTTGGATATAAGGCGAACAGAATGTATTGTCTACGATCACTTTCAAGCCATGACGTTTGGCAACATTGACGACAGCCTGCAAATCCACCAGCTCCATCGTCGGATTAATTGGAGTTTCTACATATATACATACCGTTTCAGGCGTTACCGCTTTTTCAATTTCTTCTTCTGTCGCCATGGAAATTAGATTATGTGTGATACTGTATTTTTCCTGCATTATTTTTAATAAACCAAAGGTGCATCCATAAATTCCGCGAGAACAAAGCACATGATCATTCGCCTTTGTAACATGGACGAGCACTGCACTAACAGCTGCCATTCCCGATGTAAAAGCCAGTCCCGCTGAACCTTCTTCCATTCTAGCAATCCGTTCCTCCAGTACACCAACAGTCGGGTTTCCTAAACGTGAATAAATATTACCACTCTCTTCACCTGCAAATCGCCTCTCACCTTGCTCGGCCGAATCAAATACATAGGTTGCCGTTTGATATAAAGGTACAGCGAGACTACCTTGATGCTCTTTACTATTATACCCTTCATGAATCATTGCCGTTTCTTTATGCCAGTTGTTATTCTTTTGCATGTTGATTCCTCCTTCTACTACCTTATTCAATTAATCATATGAAAGCGTATTTTCGTTATACTATTTTCAGTGTAACGCGAATTCTCGAAAAGTGAAAGAATCGTTTCTCTAAACTTCCTCCATATGTATAAAGCTTGACCTAGGACTAATTAATTGGTATGCTATTCTTTGTGTAAAATAGTTGCAGCAGTTATGTGTTCCATTGTGTCCAGTCTATTCCTTTATAAAGGTGTATCGCGTAACCTCGGGGCTGCAGAGGCGAAGATGCAAGATAATAGAATGGCAAATGGATTGAACATATCTGGTCTTATTTTACAACAAAATAAAACCAACAGAGGAGGAGTCTCTCATGGCTCGATATACAGGTCCATCATGGAAACTGTCACGCCGTCTTGGTATCTCACTAACCGGCACAGGTAAAGAAATTGAAAAGCGTCCATACGCACCAGGACAACACGGTCCTAACCAACGTAAAAAACTTTCCGAATACGGAATGCAATTACAAGAAAAACAAAAACTACGTTTCATGTACGGTGTAAACGAACGTCAATTCCGCACGCTTTTCAACAAAGCAGGTAAAATGCAGGGAATTCACGGTGAAAACTTCATGATTCTTCTTGAAACTCGTTTAGATAACGTTGTATACCGCATGGGTCTTGCTCGCACTCGTCGCGCAGCTCGCCAATTGGTCAACCACGGTCACGTACTAGTAGACGGCAAACGCGTAGATATCCCATCTTTCGCTGTAAAACCTGGTTCTGAAATCTCTCTTCGCGAGAAATCTCAAAACTTAACTGCTGTTGAAGAAGCGCTAGAAGTGAGCAGCTTTGTTCCTGACTATGTGACTTTCGACAAAGATTCTAAAAAAGGCACGTTCGTTCGCCTTCCAGAGCGCAGCGAATTGGCTGCTGAAATCAACGAAGCATTGATCGTTGAATTCTACTCTCGTTGATTAGAACATTTAGTAAAAACCCTGAAACTGCCTAGTGGCATTGTTTCAGGGTTTTTTCTATTTCGGAGTAGTTTGTTTAGGCATAGAAAAAGCACCGCCTAAACGGTGCCACATACTTTACTGGTTATTCTCATCTTGACGCTGTTCCGAAGGTTCCTCTGTCGGATCCGGTTCGTTTTCATCTACTCCATTGCAGCCAAATAAAAATCCAGCAGATAAAATAACCGACATAAGTGGAATAATATACTTTTTCTCTTTCAAGTTAATCTCTCCAATCTAAGTATGCTTGTATCATTTTGCCCTTACTTTGATTTATTATTCGTAGTTTGTAAAATATATGGAGAAAAACATTCACATAAACACTATAATAGTGGCCTGCTATATATTCTGTTACCTGCATTCTTATGCTCGTTTGCACATCCTCCAAGATGTAGACAGCGATATCATGCCGCCTGATGCCCGCATCTCCTGTCACCATGCAGAAGAGCTTACCGTCAATGTCATAGGTTTCAACCCGATAGATGATCAGGCATCCCTTAGGGATTTTTGGTTCATTTCTTCGTCTACTCCTCTTTTCTTCGAAATGTGTATCAAATTCGTTTAACCCTCATGTTTCATTCACATCTTTCCAAATTGAACAATTCAATGAATCTACAAATTGTTTAGTCATCCCCCTCTTATATTCGTGTTAAGCTCAATGTAAGGAGTTGATGCTAATGGTTCAATCTACTAAAACAAATAAATTGCTAATGGAAGCAACACAATTTATTAATCATTGTTACGATGAACTCAATATATCTAAAGAAAATCAATTGAAGCGAATTGAAGAAATTAAAAATGAAATAAATACTACCGGAACATATTCACATAAGACTTTTGAGTTAACGCACGGAGCAAAAATGGCTTGGCGCAATAGCAATCGTTGTATTGGTCGATTACTCTGGAACACATTGCATATTTTTGATGCTCGAGATGCACTTACAGCAGAAGATGCATATGAAAAATTAGTTAATCATATTGATTTTGCTACAAACGGTGGGAAAATCCGATCTACCATTACGATTTTTGCACCTCGAAAAAATGGAGAAGATCCTATTAGAATTTGGAACCATCAATTACTACGTTATGCCGGATACAAAGAGGGCGATAAAGTAATTGGTGATTCAACATCTATCAAATTGACAAAAATGTGCCAAAGAATGGGATGGAAAGGGGATAATACCCACTTTGATATCCTCCCTCTAGTCATTCAGGAAATAGGAAAAAAACCTAAATTATTTGAAGTCCCCCATGAAATTATTAAAGAAGTGCCGATAACTCATCCGCAGCTTGATGATTTTAATAAGCTGGGTGTAAAATGGTATGCCGTTCCAATCATCTCAAACATGCGTTTGGAAATAGGCGGCGTTGATTATCCTATGGCCCCATTTAATGGTTGGTATATGGGCACAGAAATTGGAGCAAGAAACTTAGCCGATCAAGACCGTTATAATTTACTGCCAAAAGTTGCCGAAATAATGGAATTAGACACTAAGTCAAACAGCTCGCTGTGGATCGACAAAGCTTTAATTGAATTAAATATCGCAGTAATACATTCTTATCAAAAAGAACACGTAACGCTTGTCGACCATCATACAGCTGCAAAACAATTTAAGATTTTTGAAGAAAACGAAAGAAAAAATGGTCGACTTATCACAGGTAATTGGGCATGGCTTATTCCACCACTATCACCAGCAACAACTGACATTTACCATAAACCATATAGCAATGACATTTTAACTCCTAACTACTTTATTCAAGCAGACCCTCCAGAAAATTAAATGGACAGTTCCAAATAGCTCATTATTATTTTTTAAATTTTTAGGCTAAAAAAATATTACAAAGAAGAGATCAATGAGATTGGTCTCTTCTTTCATATATAAAATAGTTAATTCCACTACATATTTTGTGTCACTTCCGTCGTTTTGTCTGCAAATTGCGTAACATTATTAGATGAAAGCCTATCCCCCAACTTAATCAAAAACCTTCATTCTCCATCTTCGAAATCAAAAACTAAAGGGTTGATAAAAGTCAAGACAAAATCGGTTTATTTTACACAAAACTCATTGTTTATGACATTATTATGAAATCACTTTTTTACGCATAAATCGACACTCTTTACATTATGGGTAGGCTAATATAGAAAAGGTTGTTTCATCTCAATCAAACGCCCCAGATGAAGAAAGCTAAAAATATTGGATGAGAGGGATTATAATGATAAGTTTCTTGTTAAAGAAAATATTAAAACGTAAAATTGAAGTAAAAAGAAAGGACATGTATAAAAAAGCTGAAAATTTAGGGTTCACACATCCGCTAGTAGTAAAATGCAGTCAAGAATTAGATGTATTGCTTAATAGTTACTTTGATCAAGCTGCTTAATTAGAGGGAGGAATATTTATTAATCAAAATCTCAGATCTTTATAAAGCCAGTCAGAACAAATAAAAATTCGATTTGATTGGCTTTATTGTTTTGAAATCACTTCTTTAAGCAATAAACACTGTCCCCTACTGCTATCCATCCCCGCCCACTTCTCTCTTTTTAAATAAAATAAATAGAACGCCCAAGACGGACGCCCCTATTAATCGCTTATTTGCTCTTTACATATTCCATACCTTTCGGCGTTATGGACAAAACTAAATTATCCGACCCTTTCCCACTATCTACGGCATATTCATTTTCGATAAGATAGTCAATAGCCAGTTTACTATTCGCATCGGCATTCAGCATTGCTTTTGGCAAAGTGTAGCTTCCTCCATTATTCGCAAAATGATAATCATAAAGGCTTTGTAACAGCATATCTGATAGTTTAGTTACTTCTTCGTTTGTCATGATTAATCCCTCCCTCTTTATTTAATACGATAAGTGAAAGAAAAAACCTTCATTTAATACCTTCACCAAAATACACTTTTAAACGTTCTTTAGCAAACGTCGCTGTACCTCCCTCTGTAATTATCAATAATAATCCTTTTTTATAAGGCCCCAATGCTCGTCTCGTAAACTTCCGTCCTCATTTATAACACAGTCGTTCTTATGTTTGATGCATTATACTTTTTATTGATTACTCAGGGGAAATAGTTCTTCTCCTCACGAGTTTCTGCTTAATAATATTATTAACCCTCGATATACATTCTTTAAAGAACACCTACTACGTTAAATATAACTTCAGAAACTTTTCAGAAGTCACTTAAAGAAACAGATAGGATAACGATATATAACAAGGATGGTGGATACATAGACAAGTTTCATATAAGTTGGAAAGAGTTTGGAGTGAAAAAGGGTCGCCAACAAATTTAATTTTTCGCTTAGAGTAATTCAATCTATGTTTGAGATAAATGTAACGACTTCATCAGTCCTCTATTAAATATTATATTGAGGTGGGAACATGCTGGCAATTGCAGCGGTAGGTTTACTTATATTTTTTGGTTCATTGATTTATCTGGCTTATCATTTCGTAAGGAAAATTAAGAATAGTAATCGTATATTACCGAAGAAGCCTTTCTACTCCGCTTTAATCGGAGGTCTTTTATTATTTATCGTTGGGGCTTTCAATGTGGATACAAGCGTACAAGTTGCGTTCGAGAAAGCTCAGGAAGAGAATATCGAGTTGATTGCAAAGAACGAAGAGATGCAAACCTTACACAATAAACTTATAGAAGAAAATTCGAAGTTGCTAGAAGAGAACAAGAATGCGAATAAAGAAATTGACGAGTTAGTGGTGAAGCTAGATGATTCCAATAAATTAACAAAAGAGTTAACGGAAAAACAAACTGCTCACGAAGAGAACAACAAAGCTTTTGAACAGGAAATTACTGATCTCACAGCGAAGAACACAGCTTTGACAAGTGAAGTTAGCAACCTAAAAGGCCAGGTAGCAAGCATGAATACAAACGCCACTGTAAATGCTGCTAGTAATAAATCAGATTCATCATCTGGCAGCAGTGTATCAAAGCCGAGCCAACAGAGCTCTACTGCTTATTATAAAAATTGTACTGCTGCAAGAGCTGCAGGGGCAGCGCCTGTATATCGAGGAGATCCGGGATACGGAAAGCACCTAGACCGTGATGGCGATGGAGTCGGATGTGAATAACCTGTTTCTGACCAAATGCTGAACACGCTTTCCAATCCACTTTAAAAATAAAACAAGTGACTGTAAACCAATTCGTTTACGGTCACTTGCTTTTCAATTCAGCTACCTATTACACAAACTTCACCATACTATATTTCTTCTTACCACGTCTCACAATCGTAAAGGCATCTTCTAAACGCTGATCTGCCCCCACTGTGAAATCTGTATCCGTAATGCGTTCCCCATTAAATGAAATCGCACCGTTTGTCACATCTTCACGCGCTTGGCGTTTCGACGGTGACACGCCTGCCTGAACGATGAAATCGACGATGTTCTGATCCGCCTTCTCCATTTCAACAGTCGGCACATCTTTAAATGCATCTTTGATTTCAGAGGCAGTCAACGCTTTCAAGTCGCCGCTGAATAGAGCAGCTGAAATACGGATGGCTTGCTCGAGTGCCGCTTCTCCATGAATGAGGCGTGTCATTTCTTCTGCCAATGTTTTTTGTGCTTTACGTAAATGTGGCTCTTCTTGAACTGAAGTTTCGAGTGCTTCGATTTCTTCACGGCTCAAGAAAGTGAAGATTTTCAAGTATTTCACGACATCTGCATCCGCTGCGTTGATCCAAAATTGGTAGAACTCATAAGGAGAAGTTTTCTTAGCATCTAGCCAAACCGCGCCGCCCGCTGTTTTTCCGAATTTCGTTCCATCTGACTTTGTCACGAGCGGAATTGTAAATCCGTATGCCTTTACTTCTTCGTCATGCATTTTACGTATGACTTCAAGACCTGTCGTGATATTCCCCCACTGATCCGATCCACCAATTTGCACACGGCAGTTATGATGGTCATATAGATGATTGAAGTCCGCACCTTGCATGAGCATGTACGAGAATTCCGTATAGGAGATTCCTTGATCTAAACGAGATGCGACATTATCTTTCGCTAACATGTAATTGACACTCAATAATTTACCGTAATCACGCAGAAATTCGATCAATGACATTGAGCCGATCCAGTCATTGTTATTAACTAGCTTCGCACCATTATCTGATTGGAAATCAAAAATCATTTCCAATTGCTTTTTGATTCCGCGCACATTATCTTCCACTTGTTCCGTCGTTTGCAGCTGGCGTTCTTCAGAGCGTCCAGATGGATCTCCAATCATTCCTGTTGCCCCGCCGATCAATAAAATCGGCTGATGTCCGTGCAATTGGAAGCGTCGCAATGTCAATAACGGAACGATATGACCAATATGCATACTATTTGCGGTTGGATCCACACCACAGTATAGAGCAATCTTTTCATCCGTCAGTAATTTTTCCAAGCCCTCTTCATTCGTCTGTTGGTATAGCAGGCCTCTCCATCTCAAATCTTCCATTAATTCATTCGCCATTTTCCATTTCCTCCTCAGCTCAACACAAAAAGTCCCCACACAATCAATAAATGATCATGCAGGGACGCTAGTTGAGTAAATTAAACATAACGCGGTACCACCCGGCTTGAGAGAAACTCTCCGGCTTTAAGGCGCTGATAACGTTGCGCAAAACGTACACTCCAAAACTGTAATTCATGTATAGCGCACCGAGCAGCTTGCACCAACCGCTGCCTCTCTAATACGGACCATCGCTAACATTACTTCGGTTTTTTCGACATGTAATTTCGTATGTCTTTCATTTTAACCAAGTTCCAATGAAAGTCAACATTAATTGCTTATTTAATGTTGAATCTATGATATAATGAGTAAGATTTTTAGGGGGAGAATGATTTGGATAAAGAGAAAAATAATCGGATCCAACAACTAGAAAGTAAATTCGAACAGCTCAAAAAAGAACCGTGGGCCAAAAAAGTTCGAATCGGTTCAGGTGTTGTTTGGAACTTATTCATATTGTTACTGATATTCGGTGTAATCGGCGCGGTTTTCGCCACATCTGTCGGTGCCGGATATTTCGCTTCACTAGTTGCGAAAGAACCTTTGCGTTCTAAAGAAGAACTGCGCAATGCGGTTTTCACCTATGAAGAAACATCGGAAATGTATTTTGCCGACAATGTATATTTAGGGAAAATCAATTCGGACATCGAGCGCAGGCAGATCACTTTGGACAAGGTGTCACAATATGCATTGGATGCTGTTCTCGCAACAGAGGATGAGTATTTTAATGAGCACACAGGGATTGTGCCGAAAGCGATTTTTCGCGGTGTATTCCAAGATGTCACCAATTCTGCTAGTCAAACGGGCGGCTCGACTTTGACCCAGCAGCTCGTGAAAAACCAAATTTTAACGAATGAAGTATCTTATGAACGTAAGGCGAAAGAGATTTTACTTGCTATGCGTTTAGAGCACTTCATGACTAAAGATGAAATATTAGAAGCGTACCTGAACATCATTCCATACGGCAGAGATGTCTTAGGTCAAAATATTGCGGGAATTGAAACAGCAGCACGCGGGATTTTCGGTATTAAGGCAAGCGAGCTGAATTTGCCACAAGCTGCATACATAGCAGGCATACCGCAAGCCCCCTTCTCTTACACACCTTTCTATAGTAAGAATCAGGGGATGAAAGAACCAGAAAAACTGCAACCCGGAATTAATCGAATGAAGACGGTATTATTCCGCATGAGGGATACTGGCTACATTACAGAAGCAGAATATCAGGAAGCGCTTGCCTATGATATCGTTAAAGATTTCAGACAGCCTGCAAGACGCGCAACTGACCGCTACCCTTACGTTACACAAGAAATCCAGAATCGGACAGTCGAAATACTTGCGAAGGTCTTAGCAGAAAAAGATGGTATTGAAGCTAGTCGATTTGAAGAAGATTCCAAAATACAGGAAAAGTATGAGATTATTGCAGATCGATCCATGCGCACAGACGGCTACCGAATTTATTCTACAATTGATAAAGATCTATATGACAAGATGAATGAAGTAGCGAAGAATTTCCAACACTACGGTTTTACTTATACTACTGAGAAAACGGATGAAGATTCCGGTAAAAGTTATATCGTAGAAAACCCAGTACAAGTCGGTGCTTCAATGATCGAAAACCATACGGGAAGAATTCTATCATTTATCGGTGGACGCGATCACGAAATTGAAGCGTTGAATCACTCAACTCAAGCATTTAGACAGAACGGATCTTCCATCAAACCTTTACTTGTCTATGCGCCCGCCATTGAATATGGCGTTATCGGGGCAGGTAGTCCAGTTGTTGATGTGAAGTTCAACTGGCACGGTTGGAAACCTGCCAATTACTATGATCGCGAAATGGGCATCATCTCAGCCCGCGAGTCATTAGCACGGTCTCAAAACTTATCCACCGCACGTCTTTACAATCAAATTATCGATAGACAACCGATTGATTTTCTACGGAAAATGAATTTTTCTCAAATTATTGAAGAAGATGGCCATAACCCATCCGCTTCACTCGGAGGTTTAAAATACGGCGTCACAGTTGAGGAAAATACCAATGCCTTTGCAACATTCGCCAACGGCGGTCAATTCATTGAATCCTATATGATTGAGCGCATTGAAGATATGAAAGGCAATATTGTTTACGAACATAAAGCGGAGCCAGTCGAAGTATTCAGTCCAGAGACCGCATATATCGTCACCGATATGATGAGAGATGTATTAAAAGGCTTTGGTACTGGGGCGAGAGTTCCTGGATTCATGAATTTCCGTCCAGACTTAGCCGCCAAAACCGGTACATCTCAGCATTATGCTGATGCTTGGCTCGTTGGCTACAATCCGAATGTATCTCTCGGTGTTTGGCTTGGATATAAAAATCAGAAAACAACATTATACAATGGCAGTCCTAGTCAAATGCACCCTTCTGAACGGACTGCACGATTATTCGGTCAGCTGATGAATACAGCCAACAGCGTACGACCTGACATTGTCAAGGCGTCCGACACATTTAAACGTCCAAGTGGCGTTGTAACTCGTTCATTCTGTTCGATTTCGGGCATGGCTCCTTCTGCTGCCTGCTCAGCTGCAGGGCTTGTGCGCGCTGATTTGTTTAATTCTAAAGTGATGGTCCCATCGAAAGCGGATGACAGCATCATTTCATCTGCCGGAGTACGAGTGAAAGGTCAAATGTATCAGGCATTGCCTTCCACACCACGTGAATTCGTGACATCTGGCGGCGTTGGCTTGAACTCTGAATTTATTAAACGTATGCTTGGCAGACTTGGTGGAGACGGATCGAAATTATTCTCCGGACAAAGCGGATATTCAAGCAGTGTAGTTTCCGGCTCCGTCTTCCCTGCAGACAATGTACCGCCAGCTTCAGTTTCAGCAAGTCAAAATGGTTCTGTCCTTACTTGGTCAGCTTCACCTTCTAATGATGTAATCGGCTATTACATTTATCAAAATGGCGTTCGCGTCGGTATAGTCCGAGATGGCGAATCACTTTCCTATCCGGCTGGCGCTGGGTCGTACTATGTAAGAGCTGTTGATATTACAGGATTATTATCAGGTGCTTCCAATACAGTGACTGCTGCGCCGGAGCCCGAGCCTGAACCAGAACCAACACCTGATCCGGATTCAACTACACCGGAAACCAAACCTGAAGAAAATGGTGGTTCTCCCGCTCCTGAAACAGATGGAAACGTTAATGGCGGTTCTAACAACAATGAAAACAAAGATGATCCGAAAAAACCGGAACCTGAGAAACAGGAACCACCAAAGACAGATTGAATATGAAACCGAATTACAATTATTCTTTTGTAATTCGGTTTTTTCTGTGAAAAAATAACATTGACAATTTCATGATATTCTGAAAACTACACGCATTTTTCCAACATAAATTGTATACTTGAAGTAGAGTAGCACATATTGGGCTCACAGCGATTACCTGCCAACTTTAAGGGTAAATTGAAAAGGAAGGAGTGAACTGCGTGGAACATAGAAAAACGTATTTTTCAAGATCGTTTCCTCACGAAGAAGGTGAATTAATTATTGAAGGACCTATTTCATCTGAGCAATTGTCTGCGCTTAATTTCCATGAAGGACTGAAAGCATTTCGTCCACCTAAACAGCAACAAGAAGCATTAGTAAAAATTGCTTCATTTCCAGAAGGACGCATCAATATCGCGAGAATCGGAGACATGATCGTCGGCTACGTGACCTTTCTCTATCCTGATCCACTTGAAAGATGGTATGAAGCAAAATTATCCAACTTAATTGAGCTTGGTGCTGTCGAAGTAGCTGCAGCTTATCGGGGTGCTCATATCGGAAAGTCATTGCTGGAGTTATCGATGATCGACGATGCAATGGAAGATTATATCGTGATCACGACGGAGTATTATTGGCATTGGGATCTAAAAGGAACCGGATTGACAGTTTGGGAATACCGAAAAGTCATGGAAAAAATGATGCGTGCTGGCGGAATGGAGTTTTTCTCAACGGACGATCCGGAGGTATGCTCACACCCAGCCAATTGTTTGATGGCACGGATAGGAAAAAGAGTCGACGAAGAATCGATCCTACAATTTGATCGAGTTCGTTTCAAAAACCGGGTAAACTACTGAAAGTGAGGAATGACGATGCTCGTACAAGACATTATGAAGAATGACGTTATTACGTTGAATTCCACGCATACGATCGCAGAAGCTGTCCATTTGATGCAAAAGAAAAAGATCAGACATATACCGATCATAGAAAATGACCGCTTAATTGGATTGGTAACGGATCGTGATGTCAAAGAAGCCGCCCCTTCCAGCCTCTCCGATGAGTTAGAAACATTACTCTATGAAACACCTCTTTCTAAAATTATGAAAACTGATTTGATCATTGGTCATCCAAGAGATTTTATAGAAGAAGCTGCTTTGCTATTTTACACATATGAAATCGGTTGTTTACCTATCGTATCAAATTATCAACTCGTCGGTATACTGACCAAAACAGATCTGCTCTACAATTATATTGAATTGACAGGTGCGAACCAGCCAAGTTCTCATATTCAAATTAGAGTCCCAAATCAACCAGGCATTCTTTTTGAAGTATCAAAAGTATTTCATCACCATAATACCAATGTGCTGAGTGTTCTTGTCTATCCTTATCAAGATGACGAATCATATAAAATTCTAGCTGTCAGAATCAAACGGATGAATCCCCTTTCCATCATCGAAGATTTAAAAATGGAAGGGTTTCAGGTTCTTTGGCCGAGCGAACCGGAGATGAACTTATGAAAAAACAAGCAAGTTTTATATTTTCACCCGACCAATTAAATTATGAGTTTTCGGAGACACACCCATTCAATCAAAAACGAATTATCTTAACTAAAGATTTACTGGAAGAAATCCATGCGATCCAGCCAGATGAAATTGTCGTGCCAAGATCGGCAACCGATGAAGAACTACTGTTGGCTCACGACGCGAAGTATATTGAAATTGTGAAAAAAGCAAGTAAAGGTGAAGTAAGTGAAAATATTGGCAGTATATATGGAATCGGAACAGAAGATACTCCCTTCTTCCCTAATATGCATGAAGCCAGTGCACTACTAGTCGGCGGAACGCTCACTGCGATTGAGGAAGTGATGGAAGGTCGTTCAAGATTTGCTCTGAATCTAGGCGGAGGCTTACACCATGGTTTTCAGGGCAAAGCATCAGGGTTTTGTATCTATAATGACAGCTCTGTTGCAATAAAATATTTGCAGGAAAAGTACGGTGCCCGTGTGCTTTACGTCGATACGGATGCACATCATGGAGATGGTGTGCAATGGACATTCTATGACGATCCAAGTGTTTGTACATTTTCTATCCATGAAACCGGCCGTTATTTATTCCCAGGAACCGGGAACGTAACGGAGCGTGGGAACGGTAAAGGATATGGCACTTCGTTCAATTTCCCTGTGGATGCATTCACGGAAGACGAATCGTTCTTACACATTTATCGTACAGCATTGCGGGAAGTTGCAGAGTTTTTTAAACCTGATGTGATACTGACACAAAACGGTGCGGACGCACATTATTTTGATCCGCTAACCCATTTGTATGGAACGATGAAGATTTACGAAGAGATTCCAAAGGTTGCCAAAGAACTGGCAGAAGAATATTGTGATGGACGTTGGATTGCAATAGGCGGAGGTGGTTATGATATATGGCGCGTCGTTCCACGCGCTTGGTCTCACTTATGGTTAACTATGAAAGCGATTCCAGCTCCAACCGGCGCTCTGCCTGAAGAATGGTTGAAAAAATGGCAGCCGGAATCCCCTGTTTCCCTGATTGAAACATGGGAAGACCCCCCCAATTTGTACGAGCCTGTGCCACGTAAAAAAGATATCAATGAAAAGAATGAGCAAATGCTAACGAGAGCTCTCCATGTCATTCGCAATGGTTCGTAATCTATTTATAAAAAACAAGCAACTTATCTCAGTGATAAGTTGCTTGACTATGTAGCCTACATAGAATAAAGGCGAATATATGATAGTGTAATTAAATGATGTAAGATCGTCTGTGCTTGCATACCGAAGATTTTATACATAGTGGGAACTCTGTGGAAATTTTGCCATTTTCTTCCTTGAAAAAAATATTTCTATTCTTTAACTCGAATGTTATTTCCTATATCCATCATCCTCAGGATATTACGCCAGTTGATCGTGGTGGAAGGCGGCGAAAGGCGAAAATATGCTCTCAACGCTACGCTTTTGTTCGCAAAAGCCGTTTTTCGTTCCGGCTTTTCCTGTGGGATTAGCCCGACAGGTGAAACCCCGCAGGAGCCACGCGGAAAGCAACCGCCCGGAATGCAGGTCAACGGTGCCTCACCCACTAGTTTCTTAATCTACACAAACAAGCAACTTATCCAAATGATAAGTTGCTCGTTTTTACTTTACAGACTGGCGCTCTTCTAGATGATACGGTAAGATAACCTCTGTTTCTTCTACCTCTTCTTCATTGATCAACTTTGTCAGCAAACGCATGGATACTGCACCGAGGTCATACAAAGGAACGACAATAGCCGACAGTTGTGGACGGACGATTCTTGCGAGAATGGAGTGTTGGAAACAAATGATTTCTACATCATCTGGTATACTCAGACCTTCATCACGTACGCCATTCATAATTCCAACCGCCACCTCATCGCTGCTAGTCATAACAGCTGTTGGATGATCTGCCAATTTCCCTAATACATTCCAACTTTCATAGGCATCATCATACGTATTATCTGTCTCGACAATCAATGATTCATCAATCGGCATACCGGCTTCTTCTAGAGCCCGGATATAACCTACCCGTTTACACACACGGTTAATATCACGTGTGAACGGGCCTGATACGAAGGCAATTCGCTTATGCCCATTATCAATTAATTTCTTAACGACATCATAAGCGGCTTGTTCATGATCAATATTCACCGAGGGTAAATTGGTTTCAAAATCCAATGTACCCGCCAAAACAATCGGTACATTGGCAGTCTTCATTTCTGCCCGCACTTCTGGAGAGATCGAATCACTCATGAAAATTAAGCCGTCCACTTGTTTTCCTAAATGATCTTCAAAAAGTTCGACTTCCCGTGAAGTGCTCTTGTCTGAGTTGGAGATGATGATATTGTATTCATACATCGTCGCCACATCTGCAATTCCTCTAGATAATTCTGCATAATAGCTTTTGGACATGTCAGGAACAATGACACCAATCGTTGTTGTCCTTTTGCTAGCCAACCCTCTAGCGACTGCGTTCGGTCTGTATCCTAACCTCTCAATACAATCCAATACTTTTTTTCGAGTAGCAGGCTTGACATTTTGATTTCCATTAACTACTCGTGAAACCGTTGCCATAGATACGTTTGCTTCTCTTGCTACATCGTAAATGGTGATAGCCATTTCCAATCCTCCCAACGATCCTTATTCTATACTAGTATACAGTGTTGCCCATCTTTATAGGGTTTTTTCTTTATTTTAAAATTTCTAATTATGTACATACGATGAATTAAAGAAATGAACGGTCTCAACCGTCACTTTCCGTTCCAGGAAGATGCCTTCCACTCCAAGCAACTTAGTGTGAATAAGTAAAAAATCAGTTGTTCAACTTATATAGAAGGCACCGATCCTCATTACTGGGATCGGTGCCTGATTGTCAGATTGTTTGGTGTGTCTTCATGAAGCGATTCATTTCTTCATAGAACGTATCAAACTGCTCTAGGTTCATTTGTTGTGCTGAATCCGACAGTGCTACTGCAGGATCCGGATGAACTTCTGCCATGACACCATCTGCTCCTACTGCAATCGCTGCTTTCGCTGTTGGAAGCAATAGGTCTTTGCGTCCTGTAGAGTGCGTCACGTCGACGAATACCGGCAAATGCGTTTCTTGCTTCAAAATTGGAACCGCTGAAATATCGAGTGTATTTCGTGTAGCCGTTTCGTATGTACGGATTCCACGCTCACATAGCATAATTTCAGTATTTCCTTTAGAGATAATATATTCAGCTGCGTTAACAAACTCAGAAATCGTAGCAGACATTCCGCGCTTCAGAAGTACCGGCTTATCAACCATGCCCGCTTCTTTCAGCAATTCGAAGTTCTGCATATTACGAGCACCAATTTGGATTACATCGATATACTCGAGTGCTTCCTCCAAATGTGCTGGTGTGATGATTTCAGTGACAATGGAAAGTCCTGTCTCATCCGCAACTCTTTTTAAAATTTTCAGTCCTTCCAGACCAAGCCCTTGGAAGTCATATGGAGATGTACGCGGCTTGTAAGCTCCACCACGAATCATCGTTAAGCCTTTTGCTTTGATAGATTGTGCAACAGCCAATACTTGCTCGTAAGATTCTACTGCGCAAGGACCATAAATGAAAGTAGGTTCCCCACCTCCGATTTTCTGGCCGTTCACATTTACAATTGTATCTTCAGCTTTCCGTGCACGGGATACGAGCAATGCGTTCTTCTGCTCATCTTGCTGCACCTCAAGCGCTGACATGAAAATCGATTTGAACACTTGCTCCAGGATTCCGTCTGGTAATGGACCGTTATTCGCATCCTTTAAGACGTTTAGCATCTCCCGTTCGCGGATTGGATCATATCTATTCACACCTTGCTTTTCCTTAAGTTTACCAATTTCTTGTACAATGGCGGTACGCTCATTGATCAAATCCAAAATATTATTGTTTAACTGATCAATGCGACCTCTTAACTCACCTAAATCTTGCTTGCTCATCATTCTGTCTCCTCCCCGCACATATCATCCTTTTCTAAGTCCGGAATCTATGTTACATTTTTATATAATAGACCAAGTATAATGACTTATCTTTGAAAAGTCACGCAATTTCACCGAATTAATACATTTTCACTATTTTCACATAGAATAAAGCTTGAAAAGAGGTTGAAAATCCTGGTTAACACATTATTTGCACTCGACATCGGAACGCGTTCTGTAGTCGGTATTGTGCTGGAAGAATATGATGATTCGTTTCATATCATCGATTTAATTTCGAAAGAACATAAGGAACGCTCGATGATTGACGGACAAATACATAATATTTTAAGCGTGGCGTCTATCATTCAAGAGATTAAACAAGAGCTAGAACAGCATCATGGTAAGTTGCAGCATGTCAGCGTGGCAGCGGCAGGTCGCTCTCTGAAGACAGCAGAAGGCTCCATAACGATTGATATCTCGGAACGACCATTGATTTCGACTGAGGATATTAACCGCTTGGAATTATCAGCGGTTCAGAATGCACAGCAAACTTTGCTCACTTCGGATGAACTGAAAGAGGACGATCATTATTACTGTGTTGGCTATTCCGTACTTCACTATAAATTAAATGGCGAGGAAATCGGCAGTCTGATCGACCAGAAAGGAAAAGAAGCAACAGTCGAAGTTATCGCTACATTCTTACCGCGTGTTGTCGTTGAATCATTACTCGCGGCGTTAAAACGGGCAGATTTAGAGATGGAAGCATTAACCCTTGAACCGATTGCCGCGATTAATGTCCTCATCCCGCCTTCCATGAGAAGGTTGAATATTGCATTAGTCGATATTGGCGCCGGTACATCGGATATTGCGATCGCGAATGAAAATACCGTAACAGCGTATGGCATGGTCCCGGTAGCAGGTGATGAAGTAACGGAAACTTTGAGCAGTCATTACTTGCTCGACTTCCCGCTTGCCGAACAAATGAAACGTCAAATAGCTTCGCAGGAAACGCTCACCGTTCACGATATTTTGGGGTTCGAACAAGAAATTCCAGCGGAGGAAGTTATTGACGTCATTCGTCCTGCTGTAAAACGCTTGGCTATTTCGATCAGCGAAGAGATTAGAAGATTAAATAACGGGACCTCTCCGCAGGCTGTTATGATTGTTGGAGGCGGAAGTTTGACGCCCACATTATCAAAAGAGTTAAGCGTCCAACTGGAGCTGCCTGAGAACCGGGTGGCGATTCGAAGCTTGGATGCATTGACAGGCGTCACTCTTAACGACACGATTGAAGCTTCCCCTGCACTCGTCACGCCGATTGGAATTGCCATTGCTGCGAAGAGAGCACCGATTCACTACATGTCCATCACAGTCAACGAGCAGGATATTCGTCTTTTCGAACTAAAAGAAATGACAGTCGGCGACGCATTACTTGCAGCGCATGTCACTGCTCGTCAATTATACGGAAAGCCCGGACTCGCTTTGACAGTGAAAGTAAACGGGCGCTGGGTAACAATTCCTGGCGAACACGGGTCTTCCACCACGATTTTATTAAATGGCAGAGAAGCCAGCACGAAAGATCGTATTCGTAATCAAGATGTAATTGAACTAGATTTCGGAATGGACGGCAAAGACGCGGAAGCTGCAGTTAAAGATTTAGTAGATGGCCCTGCATCGATCCATTTTCACTTAGATGGTTTGGCTGTAACAGTTGACAGCGAGGTATTACTGAACGGACAAGTTGCCTCTATAGACACTATGGTCTCAGATCGTGATGAATTGATTGTACGGCAAGCAAACACATTAGGTGCGGCTATTGAAAAAGTGTACAGCATACAACATCCGAAAGTATCTGCAGAATCGTTTTCCGTAAAGTGGAACGGGAGCAATCATATCCTGAAACATCGTCCGTCTAAATATCTCGTAGATGGTAGAGAGATTACTCATCAATATATAATCCAAGACGGCGATATCATTGAGACCAGATCTCCTGAGCCTTTATCTATTAAAGAAATTGCGGACGAATTGGAGATTATCTTGGAAGCTCGTGCAGATGTTATGTTCAATACTGAACCTGTCAGTATCAAGAAACAACGCACTGCCGTATTCATCAACGGTCAGCTGGCGGACCATGCTTATCAGGTTCAACCCGAAGATCAAGTAGAATTTAAGTCCGTCTCAGATGCACCTATCATTTTCAGCGACATTTTTTCATTCACAGATTTCTCGCTGCCTACTAACTCCGCTTCTGCTTATCTTTTGCTGCGTAACGGAGAATCCATTCGTTTCAATGAACCTATTTTTGGCGGAGACCGACTGGAAATTCAATTTGAATAAAGCGTAAAGAGGCTGTCATTCTCATATAGAAAATGACAGCCTCTTAATTTATTGAGCATTATTTTTTGCTTGCACTCACAGTTTTATTCGGGTTTACATTTTTATGCGGCTTCTCTTTTTCATTTTGGTCTACAGATTGATCCGCTTTCTTGATCTTGCCAGACTCTTCTTTGCTTTCCTTCATGCTTTTATATTCTGTTGCCTCTTCACCTTCTGAAGACACTGTTCCATCATCCATTGGAATATTTGTCTTGCCTGCAACGGATTTCACTTTATCCACTAACTGACCAGATTGCTCTTGGATTGTTTGAGAAAGTTCCGATGATTTGTCTTTTGCAGCGGAAGTGAATGCAGCTGTTTTCTCTTTGGCAACGTCCGTCCAATCCGCCGTTTTATCTTTTGCTGTACTTGATAATTCTATTGCTTTATCTTTTGCAGTTGAGCTAAGTTCAATGCTTTTATCTTTCAGTTGTGCTGCTTGTGTTGTGAAATCTTCACGCATCTCACGTCCTGTTTTCGGTGCCAAGAAAAGTGCAGTGGCTGCGCCGATGACACCTCCGATAATTGCTCCGGCCAGGAAGCTTCCTGTTCCGCTGTTATCTTCTTCATATAAATCGTTTGTAGAACGGTACGTGTAATTTGCCGGGTATTGTGGTTCACCGTACGTGTTTGCGTAGGTACCTTGGTTTGTATTGTAGTTCGGTTTGTTTTCTGTCATTTTACTTCCTCCTGTGTGTTGAATGTTTGGTATGCTGCTAAGGAAAATGCTTGAACTAGGAGCGGGCCTTATATAGTGTCCAGCCAGTGGACTTTGCCGGTTTCCGTTCTTTCACTTGATCGTAGAGACCAACTGCCACGGTTCCCCACTGCAAGACTTGGGCTATTTTTTCACTGTTTTGTTCAGCCTGTGTAGTAACAGAGCTGGAAATACGGTGCACGGATTGATTCAAGTTGTTTACCGAATCACCTACTCCTTTTACTGCATCCACTACAGTGGTCAGCTTTTCCGCCTTACTTTGTAAGTCCTCAGCCAGCTGATTAGTTTTGTGAAGGAGTTGTGTACTTTCTGTTGTGACTCCCTCCAGTTGTTTAGTCATGTCGTCCATTGTATGCGAGACGCTTTTTAAAGTAGTCTTTAAAGACCCGAGCGTCATGGCAAGACTGACACAAAGAATAAGAAATGCGATCGCAGCCACAACTGCTGCGACATAAAGTAAATTAACCACCGACGTTATCCCCCTAGAGCATATTCTTACGAAAACTTTACCCTTCTTAAAGAGCTTTTAAACTTTTCGCCTTATAGCTATTCTTCGACAAAACTAAGCGATATCCTTTTACAATCTCCAATTAATTGTTTCATTTTATCGATTACTCCTTGGAATAATTGCGCCTGAAATTTGAATTGTGCTTAGTTCTGCGTGATGCAGGTCAGTAAACTTTGATGCAGGACGGAGGCATTAACCTGTGTTCTCCTGCCGTTCAGCGAGCGTTTGAACATCCCTCAAACACGCAATAAAAACTACTTCATCTCATCATTTAAGTCTCCCGTTGAATAAGATAAAAAAACAGCCTCCCCATATGGTTAGGCTGTCTCTTCTTTGGAAATATTGGATTTGAATTGTTCTAAGTATTGTTGGATATCTCCTGCACCCATGAATAGGATGACCGCGTTTTGATGTCGCGAAAGTTCGGATGTATCATCTATTGTTAAATGGCGAGAACTCGGAATTTTATTGACTAAATCCTGAATTGTTAAATTTCCTGCCTGTTCTCTAGCTGAACCAAATATATCGCACAGGTACACTTGATCGGCATCGGACAAACTGTCTGCAAACTGATCTAGAAGCGCAGCCGTACGCGTGAAAGTGTGCGGCTGAAATACCGCCACTACTTCCCGATCCGGGTATTTTTGACGTGCAGAATCCAACGTTGCACGAATTTCAGTCGGATGATGCGCATAGTCGTCCACGATCACTCTGCCTTCGAATTCCATGACAGAAAAACGTCTTTTCACACCTGGAAACGTAGCGAACCGAGCATCGATTACTTCAGCCGGTATATTCTCATAATGGCATAGGGTGATGACACCAAGCGCATTTTTGATTGCGTGATCGCCAGTTAAAGGAACCGTGAATCGATGATAGAATTCATTGCGAATAAACACGTCGAAGGAACAGCCGACTCTGTCCTTTTCGATGTTGGTCGCATAGAAATCATTTGAGGAATCGAGTCCATAATAAACGATTGGCACTTGTGTCTGTAGACGCTGAAGATTTTCATCATCACCGCAAGCAATCAATGCTTTCTTCACCTGACTTGCCATTTGACTAAATGCATCCAAAATATCGTCCAAGCTCTTAAAATAATCCGGATGGTCAAAATCAATATTCGTCATAATGGCATAGTCTGGATGGTACGCCAAAAAATGCCGTTTATATTCGCACGCTTCGAATACAAAGTACTCGCTATTCTCTACGCCTTTACCAGTTCCATCGCCAATTAAGTACGATGTCGGTGCGAAACCGCCCAATACATGGGAAAGTAAGCCAGTCGTGGACGTCTTTCCATGAGTGCCAGTTACGCCAATTGAAGTGAATTGTTCCATATAAGATCCAAGGAAATCATGATAGCGAATCACTTCTACTCCAAGTTCGTCTGCTCTTTTTAATTCGGCATGATCGTCTTTAAAAGCATTGCCTGCGATAACTTTCATACCAGGTTGGATATTGCTTTCGTCAAATGGTAGGACTTTTATATTTCGTTCATGTAAAGGATCTTCCGTGAAAAAATATTTCTCTACGTCAGAACCTTGGATTTTATAAGAAGAATCATGCAGCAACTGGGCAAGCGAGCTCATTCCCGATCCTTTTATGCCTGTAAAGTGTAACAATGTCATATTGAAACCTCCCGGGAATTCTTTCATCCCACTTTTTATCTTCAGCTAAAAATATTTACGCTTGAAGATTATATCTTGTCATAGTATAGCATGTGTTTAAGAAAAAAATTAGCGACTGAATTACTGATTTCTTCAGTTTAGGAAGTTTTCTAATGCTTGATGTGTCAAAAATACATCTCTCGGTTTACTTCCTTTTTGCTCAGAAATAAACTGATTCGCTTCCATACGATCCATCAGTTTGGCCGCACGGTTATATCCGATGCTGAAATGTCTTTGTAGCATCGAGGTGGACGCACTCCCCTGCTCAATGATGAAGGAACATGCCTGTTGGAATAATGGATCCATTTCCTCTTCCTGAATAGCTGTGGCCAGCAAGTCTTCTTGACCGAAGAGATAGTCAGGTTCAGCTTCGTTACGAACGTGTTCTATTATACGCTCAATTTCATCATCCGTGACAAATGTCCCTTGTAGACGAATAGAAGCTGACTGTCCATTGCCTAAGTACAGCATATCCCCTTTTCCGAGCAGCCTCTCTGCGCCAACCGAATCCAATATCGTCCGTGAATCGACTTGTGACGAGACCGCGAATGCAATACGTGTCGGAATATTTGCTTTGATCGTTCCCGTAATCACATCGACGGATGGTCTTTGTGTCGCGATAATCAAGTGAATGCCGCAAGCTCTGGCTTTTTGGGTGATTCGGCTAATGGAAATTTCCACGTCTGCCGGCGCCATCATCATCAAATCCGCCAACTCATCAATAACGATCAGCATGTATGGCATCTTCAAGGAGAAGCGGCGCGATTCCATGACCATTTCATTATAGCGCTCAATATTTCGTACACCGGAATGGGCAAACAGCTCGTACCGTCTTTCCATTTCTTCAACAGCCCATTTTAGAGCAGCAGTAGCAGCTTTGACATCTGTAATGACCGGGCTCAATAAATGCGGAATGCCATTATAAGGAGCAAGCTCAACCATCTTCGGATCGATCAACAGTAGTTTCAGATCATGGTAGGATGCTTTATACAATAAACTGATCAGCAATGAATTTATACAGACTGATTTACCGGAGCCAGTTGCACCAGCAATCATTCCATGCGGCATTTTGCGCAGGTCGATCGTTTGCGGTTCACCTGTTAAACTGAGTCCAAGAACAGCTTCTAGAGGTGAGTCCGAGTTTTTAAAGGGCTCACTTTCTATCACTTCTGAAATACGGACTGCTCTCGTTTGACGATTCGGTATTTCTACTCCGATCAAACTGGTTCCTGGAATAGGAGCTTGAATACGAATATCCCGCGCTGCCAAAGCAAGTTTCAAGTCGTCCGTCAGATTGCGGATTTTGCTTACTTTTACCCCTTGTTCCACCGTCAACTCAAACATCGTCACAGCAGGACCTTGAACAGCTTGCATGACGGTCGCTTGAATGGAGAAATATGACAGTGCCTCTTCTAACTTCGCTGACTGAGACTCGAGCCACTCCTCATCCTTCACCTCTTCTTCCGGCGGTGCCAAGAAATTCAGGGGTGGGAATGCATACGAAGGAAGTGGTTCTTCGTCCACTTCATCTTCCATGCTCTTAATAGGCTGTACTGCTTGCGCAACTGAGGGTTTAATGACCGTTTTCTCAACTAAAGGTTGTTTTTCTTGTACGGCTTCTTGCACGTTTTTATCTTCCAATGAAGATTGTGCATGTTTCATCGCCAATTTTTCTTTGTCCGATTGGAGCATCAATACATTAAAAGGTATGATTTTTTCTTTCTTTTGTGATTCAGCATCTTCTTCAATCGTTTGAACAGGATCAATTTCCTCGTCCACTTCTCCTAATTCAGATTCTTCTGCATCAAACTCATCAGTTTCAGATTCTTCCACTTCCAATTGCTCGATTTCACGGACTGCCACCATTGGTGCTTCGGAAATCGCAGTCGTGTCTTCCTCTTCATCTGAAATGGCAGATATCGTCGATGTATCTGACATAGAAAGGGGCAATTCTGACTGTGAGTCTGTTTCTGTTTCTACTTCTTGTACTCCATCCTCTATTTCCTCAGTTTCTTGCTCTTCCATAACAAAAGATTCAGCTACAGCAACTTCATTGCTCCCACTCTCAAACTCCTCTACGGCTAAAGGCTGTGTGAGTTCTTCGATTGAACCACTATCAGAAGTCATTTCTGCAGGTACTTCTTCGATTTCTGTCACAACATCTACCGATTCAGCCTGTTGCAGGTCCAGATCATCTATAGCTTGGGTTTCCTCTAGTTCTTCCGTTTGCATTGCATCTTTTTGCTTTCTTCTTAACTTAGCTTCTTCCATAGCAGATAAGACAGGCGTGCTCTTAACATAGCCATAGATAGGAGACGGTACTTCAGATGGCGAGAACGGTCTTCTAGGTACCTTTGACAGAGCTTCCTTAACAGGTGTGCTTTTCACTTGTGCTGCCTTGGGGCGAATCTTAGCAATCGTCGATGGCTTTGGAGATTCAGATTTTGGTTCGGATCTATAAACCTTACCTTCTTGTTCAAATCTGCCAGGCCAGCGTGCATTTTGATAAAGCGGAATCTTTTCATATTCTTCTTCTAGTTCTTGTTGTAAATAATCTTTTGTATATTCATTGTGCTCGATTTCTTTTTCCCATCCATAAATTTCATGATCTGAAACAATCGGAAATCTAAAGTTTACTTTTTTATTACCTTCCATATCATCATTGGTGATAGAATTTTCATAGGATTCATTTATTTTTTCTCCGTCTTCTTCCATTTGTTGAAGACGCCTTTTCATATTTCGTAACCAACTCAAATGTATCACTCTTTTCATGTCAATCAATCTATTTTAACAGGTTCACTATGTGGAAATCAAACAGATCTATGTATGTTGAAAATAAAAAGAATATTGCAAGAGTCAGCCTATCCAAATGCAACAAGATTCTCGGACCTCTTATACGACTGAAGTCATAAAAAAAGCTTTTGCAGCGAGCTGGACTTAGCCTCGTACAAAAGCTGATCGACTTAGATAATTATAATAACCTTATAGTTGGAAAGCTTCTCCAACTTCTCTTTGCTCGTCCAGCACAAGAATTCCCTTTTCTTCAGGAGAATCCTTCAGGTTAAGTTCTTTAGCAGAGCAGATCATTCCAGATGACGCTACGCCACGTAGTTCAGCATCACGAATAACCATCCCAGAAGGCATAACTGCACCGACTTTCGCTACGACTACTTTTTGTCCAGCTTCAACATTCGGTGCGCCGCAAACGATTTGCAATGTATCTTCGCCCACGTCAACTTGACAAATATTCAATTTATCTGCGTTTGGATGCTTCTCTTTTTCTTTCACATACCCTACAACGAATTTCGGACTGAAGTCGACATCAAGTTCAAATTCCACTTCATTCTTCCTAAGCGCTTCTTGAAGTTGTTCAACAAGTTCTTCTGTTAATTCCACTTGTCCGTCTGCAGCAAGCGGGAAGTAACTCGACACGTCAAACAAATTGAATCCGATGATATCACCAGTTTTCGCTTCTTTGAGGATCGCTACATCATTTTTACGCTCGCATACTACTTCAGTTGGTCGTTCAGTTGTCAACTGGACGAATAAAACATCGCCTACACCTGCGGCATTATAAAATAAGTTCATTTTTTCTTGTCCCTTCTAGCCAATCGATTTTTTGCCATAATAAAAATAGGCTCTAGTTTGCCATCTTCATAAATAAACGACAGCGATGTAACAGGCACCGCGCCTGTTGTGAAAAATTGCATTGCCATTTGTGCAATGACATCATAGCCTGTGTCATTCCGGATATCTCCGATGATCAACACGTCTTGATGCGGTACCGACACAACCATATGACCTTCAATCTTCTGTTCCATTTCCTTCAAAAACGGCTGATTCAATATTCGGCTCGCATCATAGCCATCATTATTATTAATGAAATAAAATACATTATCGGATACTTCATCACGTTTCCAGGCAGTTGGCAATGTCTTCACTGTGAACATAGCAACTTCCTGTACTTCCTGAGCCGTCATTCCCATCTCAGTAAGCATGCCTTCATCAATCAAACGATAAGTCGTACCTAAATCCAGCGCATAAAAAATACGTGTTTCCGCTGTATGATCCTTCGTCAGAAACGGTTGCCCCGCTGCACTTTCAGTCGGGAACGATGTCGAACGAATAACAGGATAAATAGTTGTTTCACCAACAAATCCTTTTTCATGCTCCTGCTCCATCGCATGGAACGTTTCTTGGATTGTGTAGACTACTTCATCGATTGCTCGCTCTTTTTTTAACTCATACTTCGCCAAAATCTCCGGCAATGAAATATCCATCCCTCTATGAAGTGTATGATGGACGATTCGCAGCTTGTCAGCCTTACGATCGAACTGCCAATCAAACTTCTCTTTAGGTAAACGATTTTTCAGTTCTTCTACTAAATCTTTAGCTTCCATTCCAGACACTCTCCTTCTCAACAATCGTTCGTCCTATTTCATCACTTCTCGTCTTGCTGAACAGAACGCGCAATTTGCATCATTTTTCCCAAATGAGAGTCGATATTCTTTTCATCTGTTACGGTCTCCACTTTCACTCCACCTACACTAGCAATCAATTCCACTAACTTCTCACTTTTTTGTATGACCGCAACAAAGCCAAACACCTCGTCCTTTGCGAATGTCTGCGCTCCTACTAAGTTTTCAGGTTCATCTGTCATCAGCAAATCATAATAGACACGGCTATTTTTCTTTTCGTTTGGATTGACAGTCAAATAAAATGAATCATTTCGTTTCGTTAGGACAATTGTTTGAGAAGTGGATTGCTTGTCCACTTCCATCGTTGTCGGCTTGTAAAAATGGATGTCACCAGCCGCCTCATTGGTTTTTTTAGCATTTGCCTCAAATGCTTCCCTTGCAGCGACAAAGCCCTCATCAGTCAGTCCTTCGACTTTCTGAGTGCATCCTACGAGGACTACGGCCAGAAGCAGCAGCAAGACAACCTTTCCATTTCGGAACATCTAGGTTCCCCCCTTCTCTACTCCGTACAATTTTCTATCAGTCCTATTCTAATCGCATGCCGTCTCTATTGCAATATTCAACTGCTAGCCTTGCTGTATAGGAATTGGCCAATCAACAGCTGCATGATGTGCTCGAACAATACATCCCTCGGAACCGTTTGGGCTGTAAGCATTCCCATGGCTCCTTCTGAAAGGCGAATTTGTTGTTTCTTAAAATAGTGATCGACCGCATCTCCCAGTTCCTTACCGTTCTTAATTTCGGCAGCCAAGTCTTCCGGAAGCGGAATTTGCGCACCTGCAGCTGTAAACACCTGACCATCCGGTGTGGCAAGTGCGCCCCAATTGCATAAATACATCGTCCTTCCGATTATCCGGACGCCGCCTTCCAATCCGATTCCATATGTATCCTCTTGCAACGCACTCGCCGCGACCGCTCTATTAATCGCACCTTGTCTCGTTTCTTCGTCACTCATTGGCTGTGGACTCACACCAGAAGCGACGGATGCTGAAGATATGTCCCTGTTGCCAAGGTAGCGTTCAATCATCCGCGTCACCGCACGCATTTTCGCTTGATTTTCAGAACCTGTTATAAATTTCATTCAGCACCCTCCTTCCTCTCTCGATATCCGCTTAACTGTTTTGTTTAATCGTTTCGACAGTCGTTTTGTCGCAAGCTTTCACTAAATGAACGAGCAATTCTTTTGCTGCCGCATAATCGTCCGTATGAATAATCGAAGCCGCCGTGTGAATGTATCGAGAACAAATTCCGATGACGGCACTTGGCACGCCCTCATTGGATAAATGGACTTGCCCGGCATCCGTTCCGCCTTGGGAAACAAAATATTGATAGGGCACGTTGTGAGTTTCCGCCATATCCAAAATGAATTCACGCATTCCGCGATGTGTCACCATCGTACGGTCGAAAATACGCAACAACGTTCCCTTTCCCAACTGGCCAAATTCGTTTTTATTGCCACTCGCATCATTCGCAGGACTTGCATCCAACGCAAAGAACAAGTCGGGATTGATCATGCGGGCAGCGGTCTGTGCACCGCGCAAACCAACTTCTTCCATGACAGTTGCACCGGAATAAAGAGTATTCGGCAGCGTGTCGTTTTTCACTTCCTGCAGCAATTCCACCGCTAGCCCGCAGCCGTATCGATTATCCCAGGCTTTCGCCATAATTTTTTTCGGATTTGCCATTGGTGTGAACGGACAAATCGGCAAAATCTGCTGTCCAGGACGGATTCCAAAACTTTCTGCATCTGCCTTATCATCTGCACCGACATCGATTAGCATATTTTTAATATCCATTGGTTTTGCTCGTGCTTCATCACTCAATAAATGTGGAGGGATTGAACCAATGACACCTGTTACAGTATCTTTGGTCGTAATAATTTGCACTCGTTGCGCAAGCAGCACTTGATTCCACCAGCCGCCTAATGGCTGAAAACGAAGCATTCCGTTGTCCGTGATGCCTGTCACCATGAAGCCGACTTCATCCATATGTCCGGCTACCATGATTTTCGGCTGCCCCTCTTTACCGTTTCGGACACCAAACACGCCGCCCAGACCGTCTTGAATGATCTCGTCTGAATTTGTTTTAAGTTGTTCACGCATAAAAGCCCGGACGCGATGTTCATTTCCTGGAGCGCCGGGAAGTTCTGTCAATGTGCGAAATAAATCCAAAGTTTCTTTTTTCATGCAAATCCCTCACTTTTTTTACGATCTACCTGCATTATATCGAGATGGCAAACAGATGAAAACTATTTAGGTTCCTCATTTTCTTTAATTAGATGATTAAAAATATGCTGAATGGATAAAAAGGAAAGACATTTGAATCGCCATGCTCTTTTAATCTATGGTACACTATAAGAAAAGATTTGCGAAGGAGGCTGCAATTGGCCATGAGAGTAAAAGAATTTTTAGCTGGCATTTTAACTGGTGTTGCTGCAGGAGTAGTAGTAAATGAAGCATTCAACAAATTAAATGAAGAAGTACCTGCTGACAACGTTCTTAAAATAGTGAAAGAAGCTTTTAAAGAGGAAGGTCCAATTGACGGTTCTTGGATCGTAATGAAACCAGAACCTTATACAAATCACGTAATTTCTATGGAGGTCTACCGTGGAGGAGTTTCTCGTATGAAAGACGGAAGACTGGAACAATATGAATTTGCTGCGGATGCGAAGACAGGTACTGTCGTGGAATTAGTTCGCCAATAATCTATATACAAATAACAGGTAAGGACACGGAGACTGAGTAACTCATCTTACGTGTCCTTTTTCATTTCTTGTTTTATGTCGATATTGTATGTTAGGTGCAGCGAGACTTTAGTGAGTTCCAATTCTTTTCTCGCTTGACCACACGAGAAAAAGCTGTCACCGAAAGTGATTTCTACTTTCAGGACAGCTTCATTTTTTCATTTTATCGAGTACGCGGAACGCTCTCTACGATTTGCTTTCCATCCTCGCTGAACTTTGCCATACGGAACACAGCATCGTGATAGAAAATAAATCCATAGTTATTTGGAAGCGCTTCCTTCATGAGGCGCTCTTTTGCGAAAATGGAGTCCATCGGGTAGTCATCATAAGCAAGTACCCACAGTGGATTAGAATGCGCATGTGTCGGCATGATATCCGCCATGTGAATAAGTGTTTCGCCTTGCTGTTCCAACTTGATCACACTATGGCCGTCACTATGACCGCCTGTATGGATCATTTTAATACCTGGTAATACTTCCAGCTCATCTTCAAATGTCTCCACTTGATCTTGGATCGGCTCCCAGTTCTCCGGCCAATACGTGTTGCGTGAACGAATATTCGGCTCTCTCATTTCGTCCCATTCCACTTTAGATGTGTAGATTGTAGCATTCGAGAACACAGAGACGAGTCGGTCGCCTTTCCATTGTGTCAGGCCTGCCGCATGGTCGTTGTGTAAATGCGTCATCAGCACGATGTCGATATCCTCCGGTGTCAAGCCGAGCTCTTCTAAGCTTTCTTCTACTCTAGTTTCAGCACGGACACCCAAGTTTCTTTTCTTCTTTTCATCCAGTTTCCCCTTGCCGATCCCTGAATCAATCAATAAATTCTTGCCTTGGTACTGTATTAAGATCGGATCCGTCCGCAATTCGATTAAGTTGTTTTCATCGGGTTCGTAGCGTCTTGACCACAATGCTTTCGGTACGACACCGAACATCGCACCTCCATCCAAATAGTTCACTCCACCGTCTAACCATGTTAGTTTCATGTCATGAAAAGTTAATTGATCCATAATAATTCCTCCCTACCTTCCGAATTAACATCCCGCCCACCATCATGGATTTCCGCGAGGAGACCTCGCGGAATAGCCTATATTTTCTTTCTGATTGGATACTCGGCTTCCAAGCGATAGATCGGTTGTCCTTTGCTTGAGAACTTTTCTTCGTACTCCGTTAATATATTGTCTTCCGGCATGTTCGCGTGTAAATCTAAGGAAACAGACAGTAATTTCATGCCGTAATCTGTCATGGACACTAAAGAGTATTCGAAGAGCGAACGATTATCTGTCTTAAAGTGAATTTCTCCACCCGGCTTCAGAATACCTTCATATTTTTGTAAAAACTTCGCATGAGTCAGCCGACGCTTCTCATGGCGTGTTTTCGGCCATGGATCGGAAAAATTTAAATACACTCGATCGATTTCAGCATCCGCAAAAATATTTTCTAAATCTTCACCATTGGCACGTAATAAACGCAGATTGGACGGTTTGCCTGCCTCGATTGCTTTCTCCAATGCCGAAACGATGACATTATCAAAATGTTCGATGCCGATATAGTTGATGGAAGGATTGGCAAGCGCCATGCCAATGATAAATTGACCTTTTCCTGTCCCTACTTCAATATGGATCGGCTCCGAGTTTCCGAACTCCTCCGCCCAATGACTTTTCTTGCCTTCAGAATCCATGATCAACATCTCAGGATGCTCTGCCATAAAATCTTTCGCCCATGGTTTGTTTCGTAAACGCATAATCAGTACACTCTCACTTTTTCTTTAAATTCTTTTATTCTTCGCCTGGCTCTTCCGGATCAAATAACCGGCTCATTGCAGTCGTTTGTGCATGTTCCAAAATCGCTTGTGCCGCCTTGAATTGTGTATGCTTCATCGGACTTGGGTTGTTACTGAGTCGCTCCAGCCACTCATCGTATGTTTTTTTATCTATTGACATGATTTCATTCGGGTTTCCAGGATAATCGATATAGCCATTTCTCGTGAGGATTAATTTCTTGATAGGCAACTCCACATTCGCAGCCGTGAAAAATGATGAAACAACTTTCTCCATCCGATTCAGTGCAATGGTTGGATTCAACACTTTTACTTCCTTCTCACCGAACTTCTTCAGCCAGAATCGATCACCGCTGCTGATATAAGCAGCCATCCGCTCATCTTCCAGTGCCGTGATGCAATAGCAGGCAGTTGGTGTCAGCAATAAAATATCCAGTTCAATTGGAGCTTTATTCACTTTGACGATCGGATAATAGAACAGCAAAAAACTATCAGGTAAGCGCTGTGTCAACTCTTTCAATAAGGGATCTGAGAAAAACCTCGGATCTACTCGTGAACGATCATACAGTGTGGAACTCGCCCATTTTAATTGGAACTGAAATAATTGATTCGTATACGATTTTTTCAGTTGTTCAATAGTAGAAGGCCGGTCGGAGATAGCGGCCTGGAATGCCAAATCCGTTTCCGTACCTTCTTCTTTCCCAACGTTCGGTTCTTCCTCTTCAAATTCCTCATCTCGCCGCTTCCGCCATTTCTTGAAGAGAAGAGAATACCATTTCGCATCTTCTCGTGGATCCTCTTCAATCGTAGCGGCCTGTTCTTCAAAAAGATTAAAACCATGTTCCCATTGGTTTTTAATCCGTTTCCATTGATAACGCTTTAGACGGATGAATTGTGTCGGATAGCGTGTCAAATCATTCTCATAGCGCGAAACATAGTCGACTAGCTTAACTAGTTGAGCCATTTGAATCCCTTTCCGAAGCATGTCCAGCAGCTACTAATGCAGGTATCTGCTCATCGAATAATTTCTGCAACTGTCGAGTGAGCGGGCCTGGTATACCTTCGCCGATTGGCTGACGATCAATGGTCACGACCGGTGTGATTTCTGCGTTCGTAGATGTAAAGAAAAATTCGTCCATTGCCAAAGCTTCAGCTAATGTAAATTCCTTCTCTTGGACAGGTATTGAAAGATCGGACGCTAACTGAAGAACAACACGACGAGTAATGCCATTCAGTATAAAGTTATTGGCCGGGTGCGTATGTAGGATACCGTCTTTAATGCCGAATACATTAGAAGCTGAACCTTCCCGGACAATTCCGTCGCGCACAAACAATGCTTCCTGACAACCTTGTTCCACCGCTTCTTGCTTAGCCAAAACATTACCGAGTAAATTCAAGCTCTTTATATCACAACGAAGCCAGCGCATGTCTTCCACTGACTTCATGGCAGCCCCCTTGTCCAGCTGTTCAAGCGGTCGTGGATTTTCAACTGTATAGCCTGTTAAGACAGGAGACACGCTATGATCTGGAAATTGATGGACGCGTGGAGCTACCCCGCGTGTCACTTGCAAATAAATATGACCTACCGATAACTCATTTTCTTGCAACAATCGTTCTGCAATTCCAACCAGCTGTTCCATAGTGTACGGTAAGGCCAAACGAATTTTAGCAGCACTTTCAAGCAGACGCTCCATATGTTCCTCTGCTGTATACAGTACGCCATCATACACTTTTATCACTTCGTAAACGCCGTCGCCAAAAACATAGCCACGATCATTCATTGATAGATTCATCTGTTCTTCCTGCAGGTATTCCCCATCTTTAAAGTAGATCATACGTCCGTCACCTCTTCTATTATAGAACCTAAAACAACCACGATAGGCTGCCGTTTCCTCTGACTCTATTTTCCCACGTTTAGTGAATAAAATAAAGGGAAACTATCTTATTGGAGTTTGTTAAAGAGTGAAGCAACAATATGTGCGATTTATGAAAAAATACGTTATAATCATATTGTCAGAACATTTTACATACTATTCTGGCATAACTACTCAAAAGGAGCGGATCAGGACAGGTAATTTCAGAGAATACCCAACAGTCTTCGTTTGCTATGTTGGTGTGAAAATATGAAGATGAAGGAGTGGTTTCTTCGATGAACCCAGCTACCGATCGCATGTTAATTCGTATCAAAGATGTCTATTTGTTCATTCGGGATAACGGTACAGTAACGACTGAAGATGTGGCGGAGGAATTCAATATTTCCTCACGTACGGCTCAGCGAGACCTTAACGTTTTGGAGTACAACGAATTGATCAAGAACTCAGTCCGCGGCGAATGGACGACGACGTCCAAGAAAGTGAAATTAACTTCCTGATTCAGCATCCTATATACAGTTGTCTATACAGCGGAAAAGGCTGACGCATTCTTGCATCAGCCTTTTCGCTTGGAACTATCCAATTTCAGCAATTCCTGCAGCTCCACGTCTGTCAGCTCCCGGTATTCCCCTAACTGCAAATTGCCGTCTAACTTTAAGGGACCCATCGTCAGCCGTTTGAGATATACTACTTTTTTTCCTACCGACTCAAACATCCGCTTTACTTGATGAAACTTCCCTTCCGTAATCGTAAGTTCAATTTCGGAAATTTCGCCGGAATGAAGTATATTCAAAAATCCCGGCTTTGTTTCATACCCATCATCGAGCACGACACCTTTAGAAAATTCATTTACATCCTCTTCTGTGACACATCCCGATACTTTGGCAAAATACGTCTTCGGCACTTCTTTTTTTGGTGCCAGTAAACTATGTGCCAACTGTCCGTCATTGGTCAGCAATAACAAACCTTCTGTGTCTTTATCCAATCGACCGACAGGAAACGGCTGAAAATGCCGTTCTTCAGCTCCTAGTAAATCCACTACAGTGCGATCACGGGAATCTTCCGTTGCAGATAGTACACCAGGCGGTTTATTTAACATCAGATAAATGAATTCCTTGTAAACAACTTCCTCGCCAAGTAATGAAACCGCATCTTTATCGGGATCCACATGCTGGGCAGGATCTTTCATCACCGCCCCGTTCACGCGAATCATGCCTTTTTTCAATAACTGACGTACTTCTTTCCGAGAACCATACCCCGTATTCGATAATAATTTATCAAGCCTCATTCGTCACCCTCCAAATCCAATGCGCTGCGCAATCCGCGTCAGCCGATCACCGAATAATCGTTGTGCAAGTCCTGACTTGAATGACAGGAACCCGTAAATCGCCATACCGACCCCTGTTCCGATCAGTACATAAAGCAATGCCTGCCAGCGACCTACTGGCACATGCAATGCGTTCAGCCCTTTAGTAGTCAGCCATACGCCGGCAAACATGATCGCATTAAAGATTAAGATAAGAACCAATCTTCTGATGACCATCTGCGACTTATAATTCAACGCCTTCTTAATGACCAGTAAATTGATGCCAACCGCTACTGAATAACCAATTGCAGTAGCGAGAATCGCACCATTTGTTTCAAACAGTTTAATTAGCGGTATGTTGATGATCATTTTCACAAGTAAACCAAGTAAAGACGTAAAGACAATCCATTTATGATGATCGATACCTTGTAAAATTGCCGCTGTTACCGTGAACATTGCAAACAGGATGGCGACTGGAGCGTAAGACGCCAGTACACCTGCACCTGCTGCGTCCTGTTCATATAAAAACTGATAAACTTCATTGTTCAAAACGATCAGCCCGATAACCATCGGGATCGTTAGAAATAACATGATTTGATAGGTTTGGTCCAATGACCGGCTTACTCCTTGCTGATCATTCTTTGTGTAATAGCTCGTGATAATGGAAATGAGCGCCATCGAAAACCCAGTCGCCACCATGACAGGAATCATCACAACTTTATGCGTCAAGAAGTTCAGCTTCGTCAAATACAAATCTGACACGCTTGCCAGCCCAATCGATTTCATTGCATCATTGAACGTGACCATATCGACAAATTGATAAATCGGATTAATGGTGCCGACAAGAACAAACGGCAAAACGTAAGCGAATACTTCTGTATAGATTTGACGGAGTGATACAGAACTCGCCGGAGGACTGTTAGTCAATAAATAATTGAATTCATCACGATACTTTTTCCAGTAATGATACAAACTCCACAAACCCGCAAGCGCACCAATAAACGCGGCAAAGACCGCAAATTGGACAGCTATCCTAGGAGATAATCCCAGTACGTTCACAACAATAAAAGCACCTGCAAGTACAACAACAATCCGGACGATCTGTTCAATTAATTGAGATACAGAAGTTGGTTCGAACTTTTGATAGCCTTGCAAAAATCCGCGCCCAATACTGAGTAACGGAACGGCAAGCAATGCAAAGCTGACCCAGCGGATGACTGAGGCGATATCTTGCACCGTGAAAATTTGTTCATCATCTCTTATCACGAGGCCAGCGATAGGATTCGCTAAGGCGAACAAAGCGAGAAACGACAGTAAACCTGTCAAAGACATGACGAGCATGCCTGACTTCATCAACTTTCGCCCTGTCGCATAATCCCCGAGCGCGTTATATTTCGAAACGAACTTCGAGATTGCAAGCGGTGCCCCCGAAACTGCCACCGCAAGTGCTAGGTTATAAGGTATGTATGCATATTGATAGAGACCGACACTTTTTTCACCGACTATTGCATAAAATGGGATAACATAAAGCAGCCCAAGTGCCTTTGACAAAAATAAGCCAATCGTTAAAATGGCTGTGCCTTTAATTAAATTCGATGCCATGATTGATTCCTTCCATTTCTCAAGAGATACTTATATAGTTTACCCCTCGGCACGTGTTTGTACAATCTTTAACTGCAAGCGACATGGTGTATAATGAATTCAAAACGAATGAAAGCGTGGTTCTACTATGTATGATGTAATTGTGATCGGCGGCGGCCCTTCTGGCTTAATGGCTTCTATTGCAGCTGCCGAACAAAACAAACGTGTATTGTTGCTTGAAAAGGGGCGTAAGCTCGGTAATAAACTGGCCATTTCTGGAGGTGGCCGCTGCAACGTCACTAACCGCCTATCTCAAGAAGAAATAATCAAGCACATCCCGGGTAACGGAAAATTTCTCTACGGACCATTCTCCGTCTTTAATAACCAAGACATCATCCAGTATTTCGAAGGTTTAGGTGTGCCTTTGAAAGAAGAAGATCACGGTCGTATGTTCCCTGTTTCCAATAAAGCGAAAGATGTCGTCAATGCCTTATTGAATCAAATGGATAAATTTGAAGTGGAAGTGCGTTTAGAATGCCGTGTTCAGAAATTGCTGATGAATGACGAAAAGATTCTTGGTGTCCGATTGGATGATGGCGAAGAACTGCAGGCCAACGCAGTCGTCGTAGCAGTCGGTGGCAAAGCAGTTCCCCAAACAGGCAGTACAGGAGATGGCTATCCTTGGGCTGAACGCGCCGGACATACTGTAACAGAACTTTACCCGACAGAAGTTCCTTTATTGTCAAAAGAACCATTCATCGTCTCAAAGGAATTGCAAGGTCTCGCGCTGCGTGATGTCAATGTGTCGGTGCTGAATAAAAAAGGTAAAACGCGTGTTTCGCATCAAATGGACATGCTTTACACCCATTTCGGATTGAGCGGGCCTGCGATATTGCGCTGTAGCCAATTTGTCGTCAAGGAACAAATGAAAAACGGCAAACAACCGGTGTTGCTACAAATCGACTCTATACCCGATCAGCATGAGGAACAGCTCATGCAATCCATTACAAAGGTTTTGAAGGATGAGTCTAAAAAGCAAGTGAAGACTTCTTTAAAAGGGCTTGTACCTGAGCGCTGGCTTTTATTTTTACTACAAAAAGCTGAGATCGCTGAAACTGAAATCGGCGCAGATATTCCCAAGGAAGCTATTCGCAAGCTCGCTCATTTGCTCAAGACATTTCCTGTTCACGTTACCGGGACACAACCTATCGAGAAAGCATTCGTCACAGGCGGCGGTGTGTCTGTGAAAGAAATCGAACCAAAGACGATGGCTTCACGAAAAAAGTCCGGTCTCTTTTTCTGCGGAGAGATTCTTGATATACACGGTTATACGGGCGGATATAATATTACCGCTGCGCTTGTTACAGGCAGATTAGCTGGTATAAATGCAGGGATGCTGTGAAAACATTGTGTTGTATGAGCGCGGAGTGAAGGTTTATGAGCGGTAAAAAACTTTTATGAGCGTGAATCGAAGAGGTATGATCATGTATCGATGCAGTATGAGCGACTTTCCCAAAAGTATGAGCGCTTGCCCACAATTTATGATCGCGACCATCTTTTCAATCAAAATAAGCCGGTCAGAGAAAAATATTCTCTGACCGGCTTTTAAACATTTTATTAACCAGCGACTATATTTACTAGACGTCCAGGAATTGCAATAATTTTTTTCAATTCCTTACCTTCCATCCACTGTTTTACATCTTCGTTCGCTAGTGCAACTTGCTCTAGCTCTTCTTTCGTACTATCCTTCGACACATTGATTTTCGCACGGATTTTACCGTTGATCTGTACCGCTACTTCTACCGTGTCATCAGACAATTTCGTTTCATCATACGTCGGCCATTGTGCATAAGCTACTGTCTCCGTATGACCGAGTTTCACCCATAGCTCTTCTGCCAAATGCGGCGTAATCGGTGAAATCAATAAAACGAATCCTTCGATATACGCTTTCGGTAATTTATCCGCTTTATAGCACTCATTGATGAAGACCATCATCTGAGAAATCGCCGTATTATTGCGCATGCCTTCGAAATCTTCGGTTACTTTCTTGACTGTCTGATTGTATACTTTCTCAAGCGGTCCGCCTGTTTCTTCCGTAAGCTTATCCGTCAACGTATCATCTTCATTGACCAGTAAGCGCCAAATTCGGTCTAGGAAACGACGGGATCCGTCCAAACCGTTTGTCGACCATTCCTTCGAAGCATCAAGAGGTCCCATGAACATTTCATAAAGACGCAGCGTATCTGCACCGTGAGAATGAACGATATCATCCGGGTTGATGACGTTACCTAAAGACTTGGACATTTTCACATGACCTTCCCCTAGTATCATCCCTTGGTTGAAGAGTTTTTGGAACGGCTCTTTCGTCTGAACCACGCCGATATCATACAGCACTTTATGCCAGAAACGCGCGTACAATAAATGCAGAACCGCGTGCTCTGCTCCTCCTACGTAAATATCCACCGGCAGCCAGCGCTCTGCTAATTCCGGATCAATAATCATTTCATCATTGTTCGGATCGATATAACGCAAGTAGTACCAGCAGCTACCTGCCCATTGCGGCATCGTATTCGTTTCACGACGACCTTTCATACCTGTTTTTGGATCTACCACATTGACCCATTCTTCAATATTCGCTAGTGGCGACTCGCCAGTGCCGCTCGGCTTGATATTCTGTGTAACTGGAAGCATCAATGGCAATTCCGACTCATCCACTGTCGTCATCGTGCCGTCTTCCCAATGAATGACAGGAATCGGCTCGCCCCAGTAGCGTTGACGAGAGAACAACCAGTCACGCAGACGATACGTAATTTTGCGTTCGCCAGTTCCTTGCTTTTCGAACCATTCAATCGACTTTGCAATCGCTTCTTCTTTTCCTAAACCATTCAAGAAATCAGAATTGACATGCTCACCTTCACCTGCATAGGCTTCTTCTTCAATATTCCCGCCTGCTACAACTTCGACAATCGGTAAATCAAATGTTTTTGCGAATTCGTAATCCCGCTCGTCGTGCGCTGGAACCGCCATGATTGCACCTGTTCCGTACGTCGCCAAAACGTAATCCGCAATCCAGATTGGCATTTTCTCGCCACTTGCCGGATTAATCGCATACGCACCTGTGAAGACGCCTGTTTTATCTTTCGCTAAATCCGTACGCTCCAGATCACTCTTTGATTTCACATTGTCGATGTACTGTTCCACTGCCTCACGCTGCGCATCCGTCGTAATCTCTTGTACTAATTTATGCTCAGGTGCCAAAACTGCATACGTTGCACCAAAAATCGTATCCGGACGTGTTGTGAACGCATCAAATGAATGTTCCGTGTCGGCAATTTGGAATGTTAACTGTGCACCTTCTGAACGACCGATCCAGTTGCGCTGCATATCTTTCAGGCTTTCAGGCCAATCAAGGTCATCTAAATCTTCAAGAAGACGATCCGCATATTCAGTAATACGCAAAACCCACTGGCGCATCGGACGGCGTTCAACCGGGTGATTTCCTCGTTCGGACAGTCCATCGATGACTTCTTCATTTGCAAGCACAGTTCCTAAAGCAGGACACCAGTTGACCGGAACTTCATCGATATACGCAAGGCCTCGCTTATACAGCTGAATGAAAATCCATTGTGTCCATTTGTAATAGCTCGGGTCCGTTGTATTGATTTCACGGTCCCAGTCATAAGAAAATCCAAGTTCTTGCATTTGACGCTTGAATGTCGCAATATTTTTCGCAGTGAATTCCGCAGGGTCATTTCCTGTATCGATCGCATATTGCTCCGCAGGCAAACCGAACGCATCCCAGCCCATTGGGTGTAATACATTGTAGCCTTGCTTACGTTTAAATGCGCTCAAAATATCTGTCGCAATATAGCCTAGCGGATGCCCGACATGCAACCCCGCGCCGGACGGATACGGAAACATATCCAATGCGTAAAATTTCGGCTTGGATGGATCATTGATCATTTTATACGTCTTGTTGTCATCCCAATACTTCTGCCATTTTTCTTCGATTTGCACGTGATTATAACTCATCTGAAAATTCCTCCAATTCAAATAGAAAAGGCTCTCGTCCCTTTGCACAGGGACGAGAGCCTATATAGCTTCCCGCGGTACCACCCAAATTAACGGATTTCTCCGTCCAACTTGATTCCTTAACGCGGATCACGGTATCAGTTACATCTCTTCACTAATACAGACTCCTAGGCGAGTTCGATCTACGTTACTACAGACTTGCACCTGCCGTCTGCTCTCTTAAAATAAGCGGTAGAACTACTATTCCTGATCAAAGCCATCATTATTTTCTTCAGTTTACCCGAAACCCTGATTGAATACAAGCCTTCCCTGTTGCTTTTTGTCGTATACATGCAGATTGTTGTATGATTTATTCGCTTGCTACGTGGTACAATGTCTGTTGTAAAGGAGCTGGATACGATGAACCAACCAACTTTTCCGTTCCCGAGTGAAGGGAAACGGTATCATACATGGTCTCGACATTTAAAAGATACATTTGGATGTAAAATTGCTAAAGTAGCACTGGATGCGGGGTTTGACTGTCCGAACCGCGATGGAACTGTCGCGCATGGAGGCTGTACATTTTGCAGCGTTGCAGGTTCTGGTGATTTCGCCGGAGACCGCGTCGATCCAATCGAAGTGCAATTTAAAGAAATCAAGGAACGCTCGCAAAGAAAATGGAAAGACGCAAAATATATGGCGTATTTCCAAGCGTATACGAACACCCACGCTCCCCTTCCTGTATTGAAAGAGAAATTTGAAGCTGCCCTCGCACAAGAAGGAGTCGTTGCGCTTTCCATCGCAACTCGTCCGGATTGCCTCCCCGATGACGTAGTTGAATATTTGGCGGAACTCAATCAGCGTACCTATTTATGGGTCGAACTCGGTTTACAGACGGTTCATGAATCCACTGCAAAACTAGTCAATCGGGCGCATGATTTCGAGTGCTATAAAGAAGGCGTCGATAAACTTCGGAAACATGGCATCCGCATTTGCAGCCATATTATTAACGGCTTGCCGGGTGAAACGGAAGAAATGATGATGGAAACTGCGCAGGCAGTTGCAAAGCTTGACGTTCAGGGAATTAAAATTCATTTGCTTCATTTGTTGAAAGGTACTCCTATGGTCAAACAATATGAAAAAGGCAAATTGGAATTCCTGACAAAAGAAGCGTATATAAACCTTGTCGCAGATCAGCTGGAAATCATGCCTCCTGAGATGATTGTACATCGGATTACTGGAGACGGACCGATTGATTTATTGATTGGACCGATGTGGAGCGTAACCAAATGGGAAGTGCTGAATGGCATTGACGCGGAATTGGAAAGACGGAACAGCTGGCAAGGGAAAAAGTATGTGCAAGAGGTGAACTTGAAGTGACGGACATTATTTTGCATCGTGTCCTGCCTGTAGCAAAGCGGCTCATTTCAGAACGCGTGCAACCGGGCGAAATGGTGGTCGACGCAACAGCAGGCAACGGAAACGATACACTGTTTCTGGCTGAGCTTGTCGGAGACTCCGGAAAGGTATTTGCGTTTGATATCCAACAGCAGGCACTGGATACGACGCGTCAACATCTTGGCGATTTAGCAGGCCGGACTTCTTTAGTTCTCGATAGTCACGCGAACGTCCGCCAGTATGTAAGCGGCGAAATCGGCGGTGCCATGTTTAATTTAGGCTATCTGCCTTATAGTGAAGACCAAAGCATCATTACAAAGCCTTCTTCAACCATTGCAGCGCTGGATGCTTTGCTTGGCTTACTAAAAAAAACGGGCATCATCACGATTACCGTGTATGACGGACATGAAGGTGGCAGCGAAGAACGCGATGCGCTGCTCGAATATGTCAAGACGCTGCATCAAGGAGATGTCCATGCCATCCGCTACGAATTGCTGAATCAACGCAGAAACCCACCTTTTTTGATTGCGCTGGAAAAAATGAAGGATTTTAAAGAGGTTCGCAAAGTAGCTATAGAATGAAGTTGAAACCCCGCTGCAGCTTGGATTCTTCAAGTTGCCGTGGGATTTCTTTTCTAATTAGTTGAAGTGACGAATATCTGCAATTGTTTCTGTTTCAATGAAATTCGTTTTTTTAATAAACTTCAATAATTTACTCGCAGTCTCTGCCGCAGTACTTAGTTGTCCTTGTTCTTTATACGCAATGAATTTCTCTAAATGAGGAAATTGTTCTTCTGAAGAAGATCGGATGGTCTCTTGCATGCCCGTATCAATAATTCCAGGCGCGATCGATACAATACCTACTGGGTTCTCTGACTGCTGTTGTTCTAATGCAACGACTCGCGAGAAGTGATCAAGCCCCGCTTTCGTTGTGCAATAAATGCTCCACCCTTCATAAGCATTGCGACCAGCGCCAGATGAAATATTCAAGACCTTTTTCTCTCCCGAAAAATCTACTAAAGTGGCGATAAATGTATTGATCAAATGAATAGGAGCAGTCAGATTTACTTTCACTGCTTTCTCAATTTCTTCCGAATCCAATGAACCAACCATATCAATCGGATCAATCACACCCGCGTTATTGATTAAGGTGAAAGATTTAGCTTCGTCCATATGGCGATGGATGATTGTTTTCACTATGTTTGACGTTTTCCCAAAATCCGTAATATCCACTTCCTCCATACGTTGCAAGCGGTCTGGATTCGTGCGTGCTAGACCGTAAACCATTGCACCGGATTCAGTAAATTGTTTATACAGTTCTTGTCCAATTCCTTTTGATGCACCTGTAATAATGATAATTTCCACTTTTCCTACCTCTTTCCAAATTATTTCTCTGCAGATCAATGTGCGATACTCTTCAATTTGCCCTTATAAAGTTTTATCGGGCAGTTCAAAAAACAGAATCCAACAATAGAGTAAAACAGCTGCGATGATGAGGATCAGTAAAATCATCTGACGTTTATTCATTCTGTCACGCCCCTTAATTAATTCAACTAACTAATTGTATCTTCAATATAACACATTGAATCGACTGACAAAAACAGCCCGTCACTCAAGGTTCGCTTGAATGCGGGCTATTCGGATTGATCAAGTATGGGATACAAACTTATGTGCTCCGCCATTCTTAATGCGCAATAAATCAGCTAGCGTCTTAATTCCTTGGCGGTCGAGTTTCTTTAGCAGTTCAGTGAACACATGCGCTGTCGTTAAGGCATCGCCTAGTGCGCGATGCCGTTCAAAAATTTCTGTACCAAAAATCCGCGCATAATCTGCCAAATCTTGCTGCTCGCTTGCTGGATCTAAAAAGCGGATGAGATGCATCGTATCGAACGACGTAGGCGTTTCAAAGGTACATTTCTGTCTGCTTAATTCTTTTTTTATGACCATTTCATCAAAACTAACATGGTGACCTACCCAGCCACCACTTTTATTCTCTTCGATGAATGTGAAATATTTTTCAATGGCCGGTAAAGGCAAAGGAGCTTCATCCACTTGTGCTTGCTGTATATTGGTTAATTTTTTGATTGCAGTCGGAATCTCTCTTGAAGGATTGACGAATGTTTGAAATACTCGATCCGTCACATGAAACCCCTCCACTTGAACCGCGCCGATTTCTATCATCCTGTCGTCTGCTCCTATCGCAAAGCCAGTTGTTTCGGTGTCGAATACTGTAAAGCTCATATCTTGTAAAGGCGTGTTTAAGTGAAGAGATTGCTGTAGCTCATAGGTTAATTTTTTCTTTTTCCAGAACATGATCTTGCCTCCCCTCCCTATATAGTACATTACGCACGTGTTTAGTACAGGGATCTTCATCTAAATCATCTTATAATTTTGATAATAAGTGCGATTGAAGAGCTCTTACAGTATCTAAGGTGGTTCGTAATTCATTCAGTTCCCAACGGCGTAACTTTCGCAAATCAATTTCTGTGGAGATTTTCTCATTTCGTAAATGTTTTTCCCATGACATCGAAATACGAATGCTCAATGAAATTTCATAAGCATGGCGCACTTCTTCTGCAAAATCTTTTGTGATTTTTTTCTTTTTATGCAAAGCTGAAATAATTTCTAAAGGCGTAGCGTTAATGATACCGTTGTTGACACCTAAAATCTGCAAACAATGATGCAGAGGAAACAACGCATGCTTTTTAATATCAATAATATCTGCCTTGCTGCGCCCTTTAAAAATCGTCAGGAAATTCTGATGGAGCTGAGGAATCGGTTTTTCTCTCTCCTGCTGAGCCATGTAATAGATGAACGTGGAAGACTTCCTCAATTGTTCTTTCACCATTAGAACAAAACGGTCATTCACCGATGACTCTCCATATAGGAAACGGAATGATAGAAAGTTATAACCCAATAAAATTTGTTCAGGCGTCGACTGCAAAGCCCATTTTCGCAGACGCTCTCTCCAATCATTCATCGTACCGCGCCATTGAGTCTCGCTCGCCATCATAAACCCTTTACATCTAGTATACCCGGCTTGTTCCAAATGAACGACAATCTCATTCCCTAGAATTTCAAAATAACTTTCGACTCGCTGTGCTTCAGTTGAAGAAACATCTTCATATACTAAAAAATGATCCTGATCGGTGAGCATGAACTGTTCTCCCCGTGCCCCGCTCCCCATTTGATACCAAGCAAACGGCACTGGCGGTGAACCTTTCCCCTGGTCTTCCAGTGATTTAACAGCTAGCATTACACAATGTTTAGCTAAACGATCATAGAATTTCGTGATGATTTCTAAAGTATGAATGGTAGAAATTTCATCGTGAATCAAATTCGAAAGAACATCATAAATCGCCGCTTTCACGATTGGCAAATTTTCAAATGAAGATTCTTCAATCGTACGCAAAATATTCATGGAATTACGGTCACGTTTCGTGATTAACGTAGCAAACGTAACGATTCCTACAGGCTTTCCAGCTTTCACAACCGGCAAATGCTTGATTCCGTGTTTGTAGAACTTTGTCAATGCCTCATAATAATAATCTGTCAAACGAACAGTGTGAGGTTTCTTCGTCATAATATCTTTGGCTGCTAGATCCATCGGAGAGCCTCCACCCGCTATTACCCGTTCCACTAGATCTTTTTCAGTAACGATGCCGATGAGTTTGCCTATTTGATCTACCACAATAATTGAGCTGATGGAGTTATTAATCATCAGCTCCGCAATTTCCTTCGTTCTTGCATCAGCACCAATCGTAATGACAGGACTGCTCATGAAGTCCTGAACACGGCGCACATAAGGCTCACTTTCACCATACTCATCAGCTAAACGAACCTGCTCTCCTAGGGAGGTATATACGTTGGCTAGACGCAATGACATCTTACGCAGAACGAAATCGCGTACGTTCTGATCATCCATTCGCTGTTTTATTACTTCATACGGAATTTGAAGACAGATTGCATTTTCCGCCACTTCCATATCAATATGATGTTTATCCAGCGGTCGAGCCATTTCACCTAAGTAGTAAGCAAAATTAGAAAAACCGATTATCTCGTCTTCTTGAATCACTTCCAACAGGACAGAGCTTCCATCTTGTCCTTCAATATGAACTTCTGCAGTTCCTTGCAAAATGATCAAAAGGCCTTCTTGTGGTGTTTTAAAGTAGTTCTCTTTCTCGGCATTTTCATATATTTTTAGTTTACACTCTAGCAATAACTTGTCGAATTCTTCTTCTGTTGTGTTTTCAAATAATGGGCTCTGATGGATTTTTTCATATAACGCACGATCTTTTATCGTCTGCAGCACTACAAAACCTCCTTCTCAAATGAACGGTTCATGAACAACTTATTATTCCGGTTTTCCTTTTAGTACATAAAAATAGCCTCCCCTTCTGAGTAACTAATAGAAGGGGAAGCATTTCTAAGAACAAGTCTACAGATAATTAATTATCAAGCTCTCTGTAGCCGGTTTCTGCTTTGAAACGGACTTCTGCATAAGAAACTTCTAGTTCTTCGTGACGCTTAGCACTTAGAACCGTACCTAGCCATGCACCAATGAAACCTGCTGGAACAGAGAAAATCGTAGGAAGTGGATACGGGAAGATTGGCTCTCCTGTAAACAATGCAGCCCCTTCAACCGGATTCCAAACACTCGGGCTCATTGCCACAAGTACCAATGCTACGATAAGCCCTGATAACATGGATACAACAGCACCCGTTGTATTAAAACGCTTCCAATAGATTGTCAAAAGAATTGTCGGCACGTTGGCAGAGGCCGCTATACAGAATGCCAGTGATACTAAGAATGCAACATTCAGTTTTTCAGCGCCTAGTGCTAGAATGATAGAGAATACACCGATCGCGATGGAAGCCCAACGCGCAGCGTTAACTTGCTCTTTCTCTGTCACTTTACCATTTTTGAAAATTTGACCATACAGATCATGAGCGATTGCAGATGCACCTGAAAGAACGAGACCTGCAACTACCGCTAGAATTGTTGCAAACGCAACTGCTGCAACAAAGGATTCAAGGGCATTACCACCAAGAACTCCGGCGAGCATAGGCGCTGCCATATTTCCGGCGGCATTTTCCGCGATGATCGCATCTGCCCCAACGAACTTGGCAGCTCCGAAGCCAAGGAAAATTGTAAGTATATAGAAAAGACCGATAATCCAAACTGAATAAATAACAGAAGAACGCGCTGTTTTCGCATCTTTAACTGTAAAGAAACGCATAAGGATATGTGGAAGACCCGCTGTACCTAAAACAAGGGCCATTAATACAGATATTAGACCGATTGTATCCTTATAGACAACCCCTGAGTGAAGGAATGCTTCCCCATGTGGCGTTGCATTTCTCATTGCATCAAACATACCAATGAAGTTGAAGTTGAACTTCATAAGTACAAGGAACGAGATAATAATTGTACCTGCCATTAGTAGCATCGCTTTAACAATCTGTACCCAGCTTGTTGCAGTCATTCCGCCGAATAAAACGTAAATCAACATCATCGTTCCAACAAGTAGAACTGATCCCGCATATGGGATACCAAAAAGTAATTTAATAAGAGCTCCAGCACCAACTAATTGTGCAAGCATGTAAAACATAACAATTGTAATTGTATTTAATGCAGCCGCTCCACGAACTTTTTTAGCACCGAAGCGAGCACCGATCATATCGGCCATTGTAAACTTACCTAAGTTTCGTAGTGGTTCTGCGATTAGAAATAGTACAACTAGGTAGGCTGTCAGCCAACCAATACTATAGTAGAAGCCATCGAAGCCGTTAAGTGAAATCGCACCCGCGATACCAAGGAAAGAGGCTGCTGATAAGTAGTCACCGGCAATTGCCATACCATTTTGCCAACCAGTCAATGATCCGCCGGCTGTGTAAAAGTCACTCGCTGTGGTCGTTTGCTTTGCCGCCCACCATGTAATAAAAAGTGTCAGTGCAATGACTGAGAAGAATATTAGTGCAGAAATAAAATCCATTTTCATCAACAGAACCCCCTTATTTTAAGACGTTTTTCTCTATTATCTTATCTACTTCAACGTCAAAGTGTTTCGCTTTTGTCATATAAATAGATGTGAATATCCATACCATGAAAAACATAGAAAACGCATACACCCATGTCCATGTCATATAGCCTATTGCTCTTGTTTCTAGGATCGTAGTATAACCAGTTAAGAGTGGAAGAAGGAAGGTCGCTGCAAAGAAGGCTACGACATAAGGAGTTGCAAAGTTCTTTTTCCTTCTCACCAAACCTTTAAAGTCTTCAGTTTGGACAAGTCGCTCATAGTCTAATGTAGTTTTCGATTGATTACTCATTTGTTAATCCCCTTTCTATTTTTCTATTTTATCTAGCAAAGTGAAGCGATTTAACCAATCTCCTCCGTTCCTCCGAAACCGCTTTCATCATTAGCCTGTCTAGTTAATATGTCACAGCGGAATAAACAGGTTATTTGTTATAGTACACATGTAAACAATACCAAACATTTACTTAATTTGCAATACTTTTTTTCGAAGATTTGTAAAATTAAATCTACTGAGATAAGCAAGTTAATATACTCATTAATCTATCAAATGCAAGTGAAAGTTACAAGAACATTTTTTATTACTCGCTATTTTTTAAGTTTTCTAAATAAACGTGCCCTTTTTTCGATTTTATTCAACCTTAACAAGTTTTCTCTGTTAAATAACAGCTAAAAGATGTAGTATATTGTATATCATCTCCATTTAGATTGCGATTCGTCAAAATAGACTAAAAAAAGAGAAAGATGGTGTGAGAAATTGCCTATACCAACTAATCATGAACAACCTATCCGTAAGACAGCAAAGGAAAACGCTTTTAGTCAATTACAAAAGTGGATTATCGATGGAACTCTCCAGCCCGGTGAAAAACTGAATGATGTTGAACTTGCAGAAGCACTCGGTGTCAGCCGTACGCCGATCCGTGAATCACTGCAACTTTTAGAGGTCCGGGGATTCGTACAAATGTTTCCTGGAAAAGCGACGCAAGTAACCGAGGTAGATCGCGAGACCATCTCAGACTTATTGCCTCCGCTCGCTGCTTTACAAGCTTTATCAGCTGAACTTTCGATACCGAATCTCACTGACAATGTCATTAAGAAACTGCGGGATACGAATAAACGTTTTGCACGGGCAGTAGAAAAGGAAGATTATTTTCAGGCATTGAAAATCGATGAAAAATTCCATCAAATCATTGTGGATACGGCTGAAAACCCATATATTTCTTCAATGCTTGTCTCCTTACAGGCCCATGTACGAAGACTATTTTTCCATAACTCCATCATATTAACTTCCCAATCAATTACGGAACACGAACAAATAATTGATCTGATGAGTGCACGAGACGGAGAACAAGTAACAAAAGTTATGCGAGAAAATTGGCTACGCGCAATCGAAGAGTTTCATTCTGTTAAGAGAGTCAATTCATAAAGTAATACTATTTCCAATCAAATATTTTTTAGTTCTTCAAAAAACAGGACCCGAGATAAGTTCGGATCCTGTTTTAATTTTATTATTTTTTGTTGGTAATAAAGACCATAGTCCCGGTAATGACCGCTACGATCAATACGGGCACTAGCCAACCAATCCCCTGCTCATAATATGGGATGTATTTTATATACGCATCATTAATTACTTCTAGCCACATAGGCATCTGTTTCTCAACCAGTGAATAGAATTTCACGAGCGCTTCCACAAAGCTGACCAGAAAAGCTGTAACTGTGGCGATCCGGTATACTATCTTGGCTTGTCGGAATAAAGGCCCTGTAAAAGTCAGCAAGATCAGTACCATAGCCAGTGGGTAAAGCAATACGAGCACAGGTAGTGAGTAATTGATAATGTTTTCTAAACCAAAATTCGCAACGACTAAACAAAATGTCGAAAAGAAAATCACAAATGATTTATAGCTAATCGCCGGGATAATTGAATGAAAGTATTCACCACATGCTGTTATTAATCCGATCGCTGTAGTCAAACATGCAAGCATGATTACTACACCGAGCAACACCAGACCAATCGAACCGAAGAAATGAGACGCCGTCTTACTCAAGACCGGTCCCCCCCCATTCAGTTGGCCGAATAATTCGACCGACGTAGCACCAAGGTAAGCGATACCGAGATAAATAATAGCCAAAAATCCAGCTGCCACAAAGCCGGTCTTCATAGTGGAAGTCAGGATTTGTTTTTTATTCGTTATACCCATCGCATGCAACGCTTTAATCACAATAATTCCAAAAACAAGCGACGCCAATGCATCCATCGTATTGTATCCTTCGAGGAAACCTTTAAAGAACGGAGACTCTATGTATGGATCTTGAGGAGCTTGGATTGTTCCCATCGGCTTGATGAAAGTCATCGCAATTAAACCAATCAACAATATAATGATAAGAGGTGATAGATATTTACCGACCCTATCAACGATTTTTGCAGGATTCATTGATAACCACATGCTAATGCCGAAAAATGCCAAAGTAAATAGCAATCTGGCCAAATCAATAGAAAATCCACCCAAAAACGGAGCAACTCCGATATCAAATGCTACTGCTCCAGTACGTGGTGCAGCAAAAAACGGACCGATGGTTAAGTACAATATTGAAGTGAATAGTACCGCGTAGATAGGGTGAATCCGGCTTGCCAAGTCCTGTAAATCTTTCTTCCCTGAAAAACCTATCGCTAATATTCCTAAAAAAGGTAAACCAACACCTGTAAATAAAAAGCCCAGCATTGCTTTCCATGTGTGAGTTCCTGAAAGCTGACCAAGTTCAGCGGGGAAAATTAAATTGCCTGCCCCAAAAAATAAAGCGAACAGCATAACCCCGATAACGAGACTTGATGAAAATGATAATTTTTTCTCCATTTGAATAAAAATCCTCCTACTAACGACAGTACTTTTCTGTATGCAATATATTACTCTTCCTAAACCAGAAAATCAACAGAGTGATAAATCGTTTAATTATTGAATTTATTGCTAACTCACTGACTATTTAGTTGTATCCGTGATATACCTGCCTTCTTCTATTTAATATACTTTTTCAAAACAAAAAAACTGACCATATAAGCGATCAGTTCTATCCTTTCCTTATCACCATCTATTTAGCTCAGCACAAACTTCGTCTTACTATATCCCTCTTTCAATTTTGTAACTTGCAATGTCGCTGGAATCGCTTCTTTCATTTCGTCAATATGTGAAATAACTCCAATCATTCTTCCGGATTGTTGCAAAGCGATCAATGTATCGATCGCTTTCTGAATGGCTTCCTCATCCAGTGCACCGAACCCTTCATCTATAAACATTGTCTCCATCCGTACAGCACCTTGGAAACTTTGGATAACATCCGCCATGCCAAGTGCCAGACAAAGAGACGCATTGAACTTCTCGCCGCCTGACAACGTCTTTACATCTCGCGTCTGGCCTGTATATGCGTCATGGACATCAATACCCAGCCCGCTTTGCTTCCCTCTCGTTTCCTGACGATCGCTGCGGACTAATTCATACTGCCCATTCGACAGATCTCGTAAACGGATATTCGCCGCTTGGATAATCCGTTCCAAATATTCAATTTGAATATATCGTTCGAATGAAATTTTTAACCGATTTTGACCACGTACAATATCGTAAAGGTCTGTGTACTTACCATGTGTTTTCTCTAATCCCACTTCACGTGATTTACTGCTTTCCAGCTGTTCACACAATTCTTCTGAAGACTTTCTCCATCCTTCTGACTGATTGAAATGTGCAAATGCCTTCTCATATTGTTCTTTCAAAGATTCTACTTGCTGTTCCAGTGTCTCGAGATCAATCAGTTTTTTGCCTTCAACCGATTGTTTCAGTTCATCGACAGAAGCTCTTAAAGTATGGAGCGTTTGATTGTACGATTGTAAACGATGTCTAATTTCTTGACGATCGCTCGAGGATAATTTTACTTTCAGATAACTTTCCTCCGACGTAAAACCTTCCTCTGCCAATCGCTTTTTAAATGCTAGCGTACTACGATTCAATTTCTCCTTCATTTCCGCCACAGATTGCTTTTCCATCTGTTCACGCGATTCCATTTGTGTTCGCAAGATATTCGCTTCTTGCAATTGCATTTGAATTTTTCCCCATGCATCTTCTAACTGCTGACTAACGGCTTCTTTCATTCGTATCTGTTCATTTAAAGCAGCAAACTCTCTTACTTCTTCAGGGACAGATGCGATTGTATGGTCATACACGGCTCGCTTCGTTTCCAATTCACTTTTTGTTTCATTACGCTGCTGTTCCATTTTTTTGGTTTCAGCCATCTGTTTGTCCATAGCAATTTTAACTTGAGTTTCGGCATCTCTTTTCTGCTTTAAAACATCTCGATTCTTTCGAAGCACAGCCACTTTGTTTTCGAGATTCGTCTGTTCAGCTTTGTAATCACGCCCGAAATCGACGTCCTGTTCATCCAGTTCGTGTTTGATTGTTTCTAAATTTTGCTGAAGCTGCCGAGTTTCAGCAGATTTCGTATGAAAGACTTGCTCCTTCGATGCCAACTCTTGCTTTGCCTCGTCCAATTGCTGTTTTGTTACATTCTGTTCTTCTGAACCTGTTGCTTTTGCAGGATGGTGAGCGCTGCCGCAAACAGGACAATCTTCTCCTTCTTTTAAGGAAGCTGCCAGCAGCACTGCTTGATTACCAATCCAACGATCTTCCAGCAAACGATAAGCCGAGGCATACTCTTCGTATTCTTCTTTAGCAGCTTCATATTGAAGATGAAGCTGCTGAAGTTCGTGAACTCTTTCTTGATAGAATTTCAATTGTTTCGCAATGGCAGTTAAAGCGGCTAGCTCGTCCAGATGCAGTTCGTAATCTTCCAATGTACCTTCCAGTTCCTCGATTTCTATTTTCCGGGAAATAATAGTGGCTTGCTGTTGCTCAACCGCTTGATAATTTTGCTGTAGTTGCGTCTCAAGCTGGTCCGTTTTCTTTTGAAGCTGATCAAGCTGCTGACGCTGAGCCGCCAGTCCAGTGACCGTCGGAAGAAGTCCGTTCAATCTTAGTAATTCTTCCTTCGCTGCTATCCGGTCTGATTCCTTCACTTTCTCCTGTTCATATGAAGCCTTAGTATTCGCAAGTTGTTCATTAGCATTCGCGAGCAAGTGAACCACTTCTTGATAACTGCGGTCTTTCTTGTCCTGTTCTAATTTATTCGATTTCACTTGTTGTTCCAGATCTTCCAAGCCGGCAGCGCGTTCGGCTGCTTGCAATTGTTGCTCCAGAGAAGTCATTTCATCTTGCTGCGCGTACAATCGCTGAAGATCTTCCTGACGCTTCTGCAGTTTCTCAAACAGTTCATTAGTAGTGCGAGCAGAGTACAATTCTTTTTGTTTATCATTATGGAAGGTATAAAAACGGGTATAGTCTTCATGTTTTTCCACGGATTGTGTTTGGTAATACTGTTGTTCTTCTTGCAACCCTAAAATTAGCTGATGAAAATTAGGGTACTCCGATTCCAGTTCAGTGAAGAGCAATGCATCACGCACAGGCAATTTCGCTGGAATTTGATGTAGAATAGCATCGCTAAGCTGTTTCTGTCGTAGATATTCCATTTTCGCTTCATCTTTTTTCGCCTTTAACCGGTCAACGATTTTCTGATAAGGTTCCGTTTTAAAGATCTTGCGCATGATTGCTTCCTTATTTCCTGTATCGGACGTAAGGAATTTACGGAACTCCCCTTGGGGAAGCATCATGATTTGACTAAATTGCGCGTGTGTAAATCCTAATAACTGCTCGATTTTCTCATTCACTTCAGTGACAATTTGCCGATCGACTACAGGAATGTTTTGCTCATCCTTCACCTCATACAGTTCACAGCGCGCAGATGTTTCGGATTTATTGCCTCGTTTTCTGTAAGGAATCTGCCGCAAAACACGGTATCTTCGTTGATGAATATCAAATAGTAATTCCACCGTCGTCTGAACAGAGTCATCTGCGAATTGACTGCGTAATGCTTTTGAATCTGTTCGGTCTTCCCCGCTCGCCAGCCCATAAAGTGCAAAACAAATGCCATCGAATATCGTCGTTTTTCCTGCACCTGTCTTACCTGAAATGACGAATAAGCGATGCTCTTTCAAATCACGAAAATCTACGGTCTCTGTATCTTTATACGGGCCGAATGCAGTCATGTTTAATGTGATTGGCTTCATGCTCTGTCCTCCTCATTCATGACATCCCATAAAACTTCTTCAAATAACTTCGCTGTTTCTGCATCAGCTTCTTCACCTTGCAGCTCTTTGTAGAACGATAAAAACATCGCACGATCGTCTTCCCGCTTTTTTACGTCTACTGCAGCACTTAATCCTTCAGACGACGATGTGAGGAGCTTTCTTTCGATGTGCATAGCATTCGGGTAGACAGAACGAATTTTTTCCATCGGCTGGATGATCGGCACAGTATCCGATAGCTTCACAAAAACATAGTCTTCATTCGGCTGGTGTGCAAGCAAGTCTTCCATAGTTCCTTCGACAGTCCGGACGTCATGACGCGGAGTCAGTGATCGTTTCTCCACATCCACTTTTCCGTCTTTTTGCAGATTAATGATGAGATAGCCTTTTTGATGATTCTCTTCTGAAATGGAATATTTCAAAGGCGAACCTGAATACCGAATCGTTTCATTCCCAACAAAATGAGCTCTATGCAAATGCCCAAGTGCTGTATAATGGAAAGGCTCGAACAAATTTGAGGAGACATATTCTGCTCCCCCGATTGATAAGGGTCTCTCTGCGTCGCTCGTATTCTCTTCTTTTTCACCAATTGGTGTGATGAATGCGTGCCCCACAAAAATATGTCTTGCGTTTGGTTCCATCGATAATCGTAAATGATCGATGACTTTTTGCATCGCTTGTTGGTGGCTGCTGATGGTGTCGTCTTCAAATAGGCTTCTAACAATAGATGGATCAGCGTATGGTATGAGGTGAAAATGTACGTCTCCAAATTCATCTTTCAAGACTACTGGCGGTAAATCGGCAGATAGTTCTCCTGTTATGTAGAGCCCTCGTTCTTTCATAAATGAACTGCCAAAGTGAAGTCGACTTGGGCTGTCATGGTTTCCGGCGATTGCGATGACCGGTGTTTGCAAGTCTATAACGATTTCCTGCAGGACTTCATTTAGCAGTCCGACAGCTTCGGTTGGCGGGATGGCACGGTCGTATAGGTCGCCTGCGATGATGACGACGTCCGGTCTTTCTTGTTTGATATCTTCGATAAAGGCTTGCAGGATGAAGCGCTGGTCTTCCGTCATGTAAACGCCTTGAACCAGTTTGCCAAGATGCCAGTCCGCTGTGTGGAATATTTTCAAATGTATTCTCCTCTCGGGGTATATAAAAATGGCCAGTAACCTTTTATCGCAACAATTCCTCATCCGCTTCCTTTAAAACTTCTCCAATTTTCCGCCCGTTGATGACCAAATCTGCGATGTCGTCCATTTCAGTTGCTTCCAAATTGACGATGACTACTTTTGCACCTTGTTCTTTTGCCATCGTCGGGAATTGATTGGCTGGGGAGACGGTTAATGAAGAGCCTAGGACGATAAATAAATCGGCTTTTTCACTTTCGAATATAGCCTGGAGAAAAGCTTCCTCAGGTAGCATTTCCCCGAAAAGAACAACGGATGGTCGAAGTTTGCCACCGCATTCGCAGTAGAATTCGTCCTGTGCGTAGCGTTCATTACTGTAGTCTTTTCCGCAGCTTTCACAATGAACCTTACGGAGCGTACCGTGCAGCTCCATCACGTTTTTCGACCCGGCCATTGTATGGAAACCGTCGACGTTCTGCGTAATGATACCGCTGATCAAGCCTTGCTGTTCCCACTTCGCCAAGATGCGGTGTCCGGCGTGCGGTCCAGTTTCCTTCGTGGCCAGTACGCGTTGTTTGTAGAATTGGAAAAATTGCTCGACCTGTTCGTTGAGAGCGGTCACACTCGCCACTTTTGATGGATCTTCCATTTCCCACATTCCTGTTTTGGCCGAACGAAAATCCGGCAATCCGCTTTCCGTCGACATTCCCGCCCCTGTATAGACGATTGTCCTCTTTGATTTCTTCAATAAATCTGCCAGCATACATTCTCATCCTTTCATAATAGCGAAATTACGTTCTCTCTTTATAGTAGCATATTTTGTTTTCATCCGGATTGACAAAACTCCAACGACATAGGAAAAGCGAGCATCCTATTTTGGACACTCGCTTTCATTTTATTTGGCGGTAATTTCCTTAATCACATTCAAATCAATCAAACCGTCAATATCATTCGTTTTAATATAATCTGCTTCCTGACTGATATCCGCCATTTCTTGTAAGACGTCTTCATTCACTTCCGTCGTCACTTCGATCCGGCTGAATGCCGCTTCAAGCTCTGCTTTGTCTAATTCTTTGCCTGTCAGCCCTTTAATATGCTTCACGACAAGTGCTTGTGCTTCTTCCGGCTCATCACGCACAAACTGCACCGCTCTGGCATGGGCTTTTAAATATGCTGTCACAAGCTCTTTATTTTGCAAAAATCCATCGCTTGTCGCTACAACAGTATTTGTTGACTCTTTGCCCCATGCAAAGTCTTCCCAATCCAATAACAGTTTTCCGCCTGCTTGGTTTTGCAAAATATAGCCCCATGGTTCTTGAGTCGCCGCGGCATCAACTGATTTTTGTATGAATAATGTAGCGGTATCTGCAGGAGCAGCTGCGAATAAGTCTACTGTTCCGCCATTTGTTTTTGCTTTCAAGTTTACGTCTTGCAATGCTTTACGCAACATGACGTCCTGCGTGCTGCCGATAACAGGAATCGCGACTTTTTTTCCATCTAAGTCCGCCAATTCATCGATGCCGCTATGACCACTTGCCACCAATACTGCGCCACCATTCACCGCACCTGAAACGATATGATATTTTGGGTCCTTGACAAAATAGTTGATGACCGGTCCCGGACCAACAGTTCCAATATCGATTGAATTTGTAGCCATTGCTTCCATGAAAAGACCGCCGTTGCTCACTGTCTTCGTAGAAATTTTGATATCTTCACCAAATTCTTCTGCAAAGTAGTTATTTTCCAGACCAATGATCGTTGCAATATGTGTTAAGTTCGGGAAATAGCCTATCTTCACTTCATTTTTATCAGCTTCTGCTGCATCTTTTTTACCGCACCCAGATAAAATCCCAACGAGTGCCACTATAGAAATCAACACACCCAGTAACTTTTTATTCATCTCATTCTCCCCTTTTCCAATTGGATTCGTTACGTCCGAATTCCCCATTTTCGTTCTACGTTTCGTTCCAAACGTAAGAATAATACATTATCCATAATCGTTCCGATCACTCCTATGATGATCATGACCGAAATTACGAGATCCATCTGACCGAGCGCACGGCCTGCTTCCAGCAATTGACCGAGCCCGACACCAGCACCAAGCAACTCACCTGCCATCAGGGCGCGCCATGAGAAAGCCCAGGCAATACGTAAACCGGAAATCAGCTGCGGAACGGACGCTGGCAAGATTACGGTCCTTAAAAAATGAATTCCACTGGATCCAAGAGACTTAGCAACTCGTTGGTAAAGTATGGGTACATTTTTGAACCCACTCGTCGCATTGACTATCATTGTCCAAGTAGCCCCTAATGTAACGATAAATAAAATAGCGAAGTCATTTAGACCAAACCAAATGATCGCCAATGGAAACCAGACGATACTGGGAATCGACTGCAAAGCCGTCACAAGAAAACCAAGCGTATCTTCCACCAATTTATAGCGCCATATCAAATAACCAAGCACAAGACCGAGAATCGATGCAATGGTGAAACCGATGAGCAGGCGACTTAGACTAGCTCCAATTGCGACTAGAATCTGGCCGGATATGAGCCCGGAAAATAACGTTGCCATCACTTGCGTAAAACTCGGAAACATGAAATCGGGTAAATCCGATAATCTAGATGTGACTTCCCATATCGCCACTAGCATCCCGAGAAACGCTATTCGTCTTAAAGCTGTAGTCATCGCCCATCTCCTCCTTCAGCACCTTCTCTATTTCGTCTTGCAGTTCTGCTAAAATTTGCTTTTCCAATTGCAGTGTCACGTCACTTGGTACAACGCCATCTTTTGAATCCTTAGATGTGAAGACCGCTTTAATTTTTCCAGGACGAGTAGCGAATACTACAATCTTTTGGGAAAGCAGCACTGCTTCTCGGATGTTATGGGTAATAAAGAAAATCGTGACTTTTGTTTTCCTCCAAATATCCAGTAACTCTTTATGCAACACCATGCGCGTCTGCTCATCCAGTGCTGCGAACGGTTCATCCATCAATAAAATATCAGGCTCCATCACGAGTGCACGTGCTATAGATACTCGCTGCTTCATCCCCCCCGACAACTGATGCGGATACGAATGAATATAATTTCCTAAATGAACCATTTTCAGCATCTCAATCGCTTTCTGTTCCGCTTCTTTTTTCGGTATCTTTTTCAGCAGCAAGCCATACGTCACATTATCCAGGACAGTCAGCCATGGAAATAATCCCGCTTCCTGAAAGACGACAACGCGGTCTGAACCCGATCCAGTCACTGTCTTTCCGTTAATGCTGATCGTTCCTTGATCCGCTTTTTCAAGTCCTGCAATTAAGTACAGCATGGTGGATTTTCCACATCCGGATGGACCGACAATCGAGACGAACTGACCTTTCTCCACCTCAAGGTCAATCTTATCCAATACTTTGACCGTTCCTCTTTCTTTATGGGGAAAGCTCTTTTCAATCCCTTTAATTGATAAATACATGTCGATTCCCCCTATTGCTCATTTTGTTTTCTATCTAAAACTTTTAATTCCTACTATCTTTATATGTTTAACCATGTATATAATCTACCATTCCTATAGGATTTGTCAACACTATTTTAAAAATTCTTTTTTAAAGTTGCAATTAATTTTTTAAACTGCAGGAAAACGGTGGAATCAAATTGTTCACAAATCAAAAAACCTCCTCTGCTATGCAGAAAGAGGTTAATAAATAGATTTTGTTAGTGAAACAAGTCACTTGATAGATATCGTTCACCGGAGTCAGGTGCAATACAGACAACCGTGTCCTCAGGTGTCAGCCGTTTGGCCACTTGCAAAGCAGCATAGAGTGAAGCACCGCCAGAAGGGCCAAGCAACACACCTTCTTGTTTCGCAAATTGCCGAACTGTCGTATAGGCATCATCATCTTCGATTCGGAAAATCTCATCATAGACATCGGTGTTCAATACTGGAGGAATAAAACCAGGACTCGTACCCACAAGCTTATGTTTTCCCGGCTGACCACCCGATAAGACCGGTGATCCGGCAGGCTCCACTACATGGACCGTAATTGTTGGATCGTGCTGTTTCAGTGCCTCTCCAGTACCTGTTACTGTTCCTCCAGTACCGGAAGTACAGACAAAGGCCGTCAGCTTACGGTCGATCGAAGCGATTGACTCAATAATTTCAATAGCAGTTGTATGCCGATGGCTGTCCGGGTTCGCTTCGTTCTCGAATTGCATCGGAATGAAACTGTGATCAATCGATGCAGCAATTTCATTCGCTTTTGCAATCGCACCCGGCATGCGCTCCGAACTTGGTGTAAGAACCACTTCTGCTCCATAAGCCTTCATCAAATTGATCCGCTCAATCGTCGAGTTGTCGGGCATGACGAAGATGGCACGATAACCTTTCGCCGCCGCATTCATCGCCAAGCCGATTCCAGTATTGCCGGAAGTCGGCTCAATGATCGTAGCGCCAGGCTTCAAGACTCCGCTTTTCTCTGCTTCCACAAGCATTTGATAAGCAGCTCGGTCTTTGACACTGCGGCTCGGATTGAAATACTCCAGCTTGACATAAACAGCAGCACCACTCGGGCTTCCTAGCGTACGTACTTTTACTAAAGGCGTTTCTCCAATCAACTCCGCCATATTATTTACAACTAACATTCTCGTTCACCTTCTTTTTTAATGGTGAACCTAGTATAACAAACTAAAAGCTTTAAATCATAGTAATTTGATATAAATTATAAGTTATTTCAATTCATCGCTTGAACTTTCTGGTCACGCGGCAATCCCAAGCCAACCAGACCAATGAAAGGTAAGAACGATGTAATAATCATTGTTTGATACACTCCTAACGAATCCATCAGACCACCAATCGCTACCGCGCCGATAGCACCCATTCCGAATGCCAATCCTACCGTAAGACCTGCCATCGTACCGATTTTGGACGGCACCAATTCCTGTGCGTAGATTACCGTCACCGAAAAGCTCAGCATAATGAAGAATCCGATGACAAGCAAAAGCAATATGACCGCCCATAACGGAGCGTACGGCAACAACAGGCAGAGCGGCAAAGGCACGACCAGAGACAAGACAATGACTTTCTTTCGTCCGATCCGATCTGCCGCTGGTCCGCCAAAAAACGTTCCGACTGCGCCCAGCGCTAAAAACAAGAAGATATAGAGCTGGCCATGCTGGATCGTCAATCCGTAGTTATCTATCAAATGAAAGATATAAAAACTCGTAATATTCGTCACGTAAAATGATCGGGCGAAAATAACGATCATTAAAAGAATTAATGCGATGGTAATTTGTTTTTTCGACAGATTCTCCATCGTGGACAAAATAGCCTTTTTTCTTTTGCCCAGACGTTCCTCATTTAACTGTTTCTTATACCAAACCGAAATACGGTACAACAGCGCAATTCCTGCCGCTGCCACCAAAACAAAAACTGCTGCTCCGATCTGTCCGAGCGGAACGAGAACAAATGCACTAATTAACGGGGCAAGCGCTTGGCCTGAGTTTCCGCCTACTTGAAAGATAGATTGCGAAAGTCCTCGTTTATTACCGGCAGATAAAAAAGAAACACGGGAACCTTCCGGATGAAATACCGCTGACCCAAAACCTAGAAATAGCACCGATACAATAATCAGCCAGTAACTAGGCGCTAGCGCAAGGCCTGCCATCCCGACTAACGAAAACGTCATACCAATCGGCAAAGCGAAAGGCTTCGGCTTGCGATCACTGAAATAACCGATGACCGGCTGTAGCAAAGAAGCCACGATATTCAGCGCAAATACAATGAAACCTAATTGCTTGAACGAAAACTGATGTTCTTTCTCAAGAATCGGCAACATGGCCGGGATCACCGCCTGCAACGTATCATTAAATAAATGACAGACACCGATTGCAATCATGATTGGAAATACAGGATTTGCAGCCGTTGCAGCCTGTGGAGAATTCTTCATTATCTGTTCACACCTTATCTAGTTGCCGTTTTATTCAGTAAATGTAGAGGGCATCACGACACCGACTACTTCTCCTTTGGCGCATAATTCCTCTCCCGCAAAGATTTTCACATCCACCTTCCACTTTTTCGGATGGATTTCCGTGACTTGCCCAACCGCCTTCAGCACTTGACCTTGAGGCGTCGGCTTGTTGTATGTAATTTGCAAGGAAGCCGTAACGAAACGAGGTGGAATTGCTCCGTCGCCGGGTTCGTGACCATTTTTACGATGCAACGCAAGCGAGCAAGAGCCCGTGCCATGACAGTCCAAGAACGACGCCAGAAATCCGCCATAGACAAATCCCGGGATCGCAGTATAGGTTTCTGACGGCAAAGTATACGTCACCGTTTCCTCACCTTCCCATCCAGTACGAAAATGATTACCTGCTTCATTTAATCGGCCACAGCCATAGCACCACGAAAAATCATCTGGATATTCATCTTGAATTGCATGGGTAATAAATTCTTTCACGACAGCTCCTCCTTCTAAATGAATTCTCTCTATTATACATTCCGAATATTGAAATATCGAGTGTAAATTAATATCGGTACAGCCGAGTCTATAATTCAGTGCGTATAGTAATAGAAGTATTCATATACTATGAAGAAACACAGAGTATGTAAAAGGAGTGAGTTTCAATGAAAATACGTGCTGTTTTACTGGCCTTATTAGTTTCAGCAGGTTTCTATGTGATGGTCCAGACAATCAAGGAAACTACTTTCCAGCCCACTGAATGGTTATATGCAGATCAGGATGGAACGCCCTATTCCTCTATCATCTTCCGACAACCCGGCTTACATGAACAACCGTCCGTCACATGGAAAGTAGATCAAGTGGATGAAGTCAATCGCCTGCTTCATTTTTTGCAAGCTTATGAGTTTGAACGGGTTGATCCGGATACTTTGCAATTATTTGACGATCAGCCTCTCTTCACTATCGACCTTCACGATGATTCAGGAAACCGTATGACAATCTTAATAGAAGAAGGGATTTTGATTCAAAACGATCAATTATACTACGAAGTCGTCAACGGACCTTTACAAGTTGACTGGTTGATGGAATTTATCATTTCCAATAAACCGTAATTTTGTACTCTCGCTAGTATCTGTACTATACTATTAAATAATTCGGAAATCGAATAATCGAAGCAAAGGAGCGATCCACATAGTGAAAAGCTTACCTAAACGTGAACAAGTTAAAGTAGAGGAAACATGGAACTTAAAAACTTTATTTGAAAATGACAGCGCTTATCAGCAGGCTCTACAAGAGGCTGAAGCAGATTCCACCACATTCGCAAAGCACTATCAGGGAACGATTAAAGACACAGCTTCAGCAATCAAGGCATTGGATGCATACCGCAGTTTGCAAGAGAAAATGACCAAGATTGGCAGTTATGCAGAGTTGTCTGCCAGCGTCGATTTGACAGATGATGAGGCACAAATGAGAGAAAGTCAATACGGATCGATCGCTGCTAAAATTGGCAGTCAAACTTCATTTGTCATGAGCGAACTATCGGAACTGCCTGAAGAAGTTTTACAGCAGGCAAGTGAGCAATCAGAAGATTATGCAGTGACATTCGAGAAGATCATACGCAAAAAGCCATATCAGCTGCACCCCGAAGTAGAGAAAACACTCGCTGCATTCTCTTCGACTTTCCAAGCGCCATATACTTTGTACAATACGACCAAGATGGCAGATATCAATTTTCCTAATTTCACTGTAAACGGAGTGGATTATCCACTTAGTTATGTTTCATTTGAAGGTGTTTGGGAATCCGAGCCGGATACTGCCAAAAGACGCGCCGCATTCCAGACTTTCTCGGGCAAGTTAAGAGAGTATCAGCATACAACAGCAAAAACGTATGACATGCATGTCCAAATGGAGAAAACTACAGCCGATTTACGTGGCTATAAATCCGTTATCGACTACTTGTTGATGGATCAGGACGTGGATCGTTCGATGTACAATCGACAGATCGATGTCATTATGGAAGAGTTGGCTCCGCATATGCGAAAATATGCGAAACTTCTTCAGAAAATCTATGGTTTGGAAGAGATGACATTTGCAGATCTCAAAATGCCAATCGACCCATTATACGAGCCTTCCATTACTGTTGAAGAATCAAAAACCTATATGAACGATGCACTCGCCGTCATGGGAGAAGACTATCTTGACATGGTAAACCGGGCTTTCTCGGAGCGCTGGATTGATTTTGCGCAAAACGAGGGGAAATCAACGGGTGCATTTTGTGCAAGCCCTTATCGCGGCGGTTCATTTATCCTGATCTCCTGGACGGGCAGCATGGAAGACGTCTTTGTGTTGGCACACGAACTCGGTCATGCGGGACACTTCTACCATGCCAACCAGGAGCAGAATTTATTTAACTACGAAGCATCCCTTTATTTCATCGAGGCACCTTCGACGATGAATGAAATGCTGATGGCCAACCATTTGCTTAAGAACTCAGAAGACCCGAAATTCAAACGATGGGTACTCTCTTCTATTGTTTCTCGGACATACTACCACAACTTCGTCACCCATTTATTGGAGGCGGCATTCCAGCGTAAAGTGTATGAACGGGTAGATGCTGGCGGCAATGTCAATGCAACCATATTGAATGAGTTAAAACGCGGTGTATTGGAAGAATTCTGGGGTGATACTGTCACGTTGAATGAAGGAGCCGAACTAACATGGATGCGCCAGCCTCATTATTATATGGGCTTATATCCTTACACATATAGTGCGGGGTTGACAGTCTCCACTGAAATGGCACAGCGCGTTCTAAAAGAAGGCGACCCAGCTGTCAAGGATTGGCTGAATGTCCTACGTGCAGGCGGATCCAAAAATCCAGCCGAACTTGCGAACATGGCAGGCATTGACATCACGACAGACAAACCGTTACGCGACACGATTGCTTACATCGGCGACTTAATCGAACAGATAGAGAAGCTGACAGAAGAAATTGAAGCTCAATAAAACGAACGTAAAAAAGCATCGGCTGTTCAGGATTCCCCTGCACAGCTGATGCTTTTCATCTTTCAGTCCATCAATTCACTTAAGATTTCATACGAACGGAGTCGGTCCTCGTGATAGAATATACCGGAACTAATGATCAGTTCATCCGCTTTTGTCATTTCCACAAATTCTTCAAGCTGACGGCGTACGGTTTCAGGTCCGCCTATAATGACGGACGGCGCATCCGCTTGCTGAGTGACCGCAGCCTGTTCATACGGTGACCATGTTGCATTGATGTCCTCAATCGGCGGTCTAAATTGTTTCGAGATACCTTGGCGAATATCCAAAAATTGCTGTTGCATCGAGGTCGCCAAGTACTGTGCTTTTTCATCTGTATCTGCCGCAATCAAGTTAACCCCTAACATTGCATGTGGCTTTTGAAGGTCTTTAGAAGGGCGGAAATTTTGATGATACAACTGTAATGCCTGCATCATATACGCCGGCGCAAAATGGCTAGCAAAAGAAAACGGCAATCCAAGTTGAGCTGCCAACTGTGCGCTGAAACCGCTTGAACCAAGCAACCAGATCGGAATGTCCTGCCCTGCTCCAGGAAATGCTCGAACTCGGGCAGTTGAGTCAGATGAGAAATAAGACCGCAATTCCTCCAATTGTTGAGGGAACTCTTCCCCACTGCTGTGCAATGTTCGACGAAGTGCATAAGCCGTCGCTTGGTCACTGCCCGGCGCACGCCCGAGGCCCAGATCGATTCGACCCGGATACATCGCATCGAGCGTTCCGAACTGCTCGGCAATAACAAGCGGCGCATGGTTAGGCAGCATAATACCACCCGAACCTACTCGAATCGTCTTCGTTTCCCCGGCAACATGTCCAATAATGACTGACGTTGCTGAACTCGCGACACCCGGCATATTATGGTGCTCTGCCAGCCAATAGCGGTTAAACCCCCAATCTTCCGCATGTTGGGCAAGGTCGACACTGTTCTTGAAAGACTGTCCCGCGTCGCTGCCTTCATTAATCATTGCTAAATCCAATATAGACAATGGTATTCCTTTGTATCTTTTAGCTTTTTCACTGATCACATCATTCACTCCTTATAACTACAGCCATTTTTCTTCACCCACTCAAAAATAGCATGAATTATTTTTTCTAATTCTTTACCTTTACCCGTCAGCTCATATTCAACTTTCCTGGCTGCTGGATCTGATTTCTTTTTAACGACCAATTTATGAGCTTCCAATTCACGCAGCCGCTCGGTTAAAAGACGATCCGAAATCCCTTCGATTTCAGACACCAGCTCGTGATATCGTTTTGGTCCGTCCAATAACTGATAGATAATAATTCCCGTCCATCGTTTGCCGATAAATTCGATCGTTCCATGGAAACTATCACATGTTTGTTGCCCTTTAGGGTTTACCGATTGAACGAACTCTTCATTATTCATGATTCGCACTACCCCAATCGTTTAGTACTATATTCGAGGTCTTCAGAAGCAACCAAATTAAGCTTACTAATAGTAACCTTAACAATTTTTTATCGATAAGTAAAACCATACGAACTCAATGAACATTCGAAAAAACCATCTTCCGCACTTCATTTACGGAAGATGGTGACTCACCCATTCACATATTTACAGCTGTTCCACTGTCACACGACAGCTTGTTTCATCATATTTGCCATAAGCTGCATGGTATGTAGGTCCTACTCCTTGCTTAAATGTTAACGAATGACGAATAGCTGCCGTAATGAATTTTTTTGCCTCAATCACAGCTTCAGGTACAGTTTGCCCTTTTGCAAGTCCTGCCGTTATCGCTGCCGAATAACTACAGCCCGCTCCATTTGTATGAATCGTATCGATGCGCGGTGCCTCAATTAAATAAAATTGTTTTCCGTCGCATAATACGTCTACTGCTGGACCAGTTAATCGGCCGCCTTTTACGAGCACAAATTTCGGACCTAAATCAATTAGACGACGTGCTGCTTCCTTCAGATCCACAACTGAGTTTAGTTCCATTCCATTCAGTAAATATGTTGCTTCCGGCATATTCGGTGTGATAATCGTTGCGAGCGGCAGTAGTTCGTTTTTCATTACTTCCATGGCATCTTCTTTCAATAAAGCAGAGCCCATTTTACCGATCATGACCGGATCCACTACAATATTATCTGCCTCCGACTGTCGGATCCACTGTGCTACGTTGACAATAATATCTTTAGTGAACAGCATACCCGTCTTTAACGCATCGACTCCTATATCCTCTTCAATCGTCACCAATTGCGCTTCAATCGCTTCCCAAGATTGCGGGAATACTCCTGTTCCGGTTCTTGGATTCTTCGCAACAATCGCTGTAACTGCTGTCATGCCGAATACATCGAACTCTTGGAAAGTTTTTAAATCTGCCTGGATGCCTGCTCCACCCCGCGCTGCAGATCCAGCAATGGTTAGTGCTCGTTTTATGTTCATTGTGACATCTCCTTAGTAATGGATAACTGCGCTATTGTAACGAAACATATGACGTTATTTAAAGAGTCAATTTCCATCATTCCAACAAGTTCAATTGACTCAAGCGCCTGCCGTTATGGAAAACAGGTACTCCTACCATTCCCGACGAAACGGTATATGCCAGAGTACCTGTCATGTATTATATTTTGAACTGTTGAATCATCTCTTGCAAATCAATTGCCTTATTGCTGAGATCGTTAGCCACTGCATTAATTTCTTGAACAGTTGCCATCTGTTCTTCCATCGCTGCAGATGTTTGTCCTGTTTGTTCCGAAGCTACCTCTGCCAGTGAAGCGATATCTGTGACAGACGCAGATACTTCTTCCGCACTTGCCGAAATCTCTTCAGTCGCAGCAGATATTTCTTCAATTTCGTCATTCATTTTTTGAACCGCTTCTACGATTGTCATAAAAGAATGTGCAGCGTCCTCAATCACTTCTACACCTTGAGTCGCATTGGATAAGCTATCTTGTACCGACACTTCAACATTTCTCGTATCATGCTGAATAGCAGAGGTTAAGCTGGCAATCTGACTTGCCGATGCTTTCGATTCTTCCGCTAATTTTCGAACTTCATCCGCAACGACTGCGAATCCTTTGCCGTGCTCACCTGCACGCGCGGCTTCGATTGCTGCGTTAAGCGCCAGCAAATTGGTTTGTTCTGTGATGCTCGTAATGACATTTGTAAATTTCTCTATTTCAGCGGATTGCTGGCTTAATCGTTTGATCATCTCATTCGTTTCTGAAGATGAAGTATGAATAAGCGCCATCTGTTCTTTGGCAAACTGCATCGTTCTTTCACATTCCATACCCAGCTTCATGGCATTTTCTGCACGGTCATGCAGGCTGACTGTTGACTCTGCAATCCGTTGTACCCCTGTAGCCGTCTCTTCCATAGCTTTTGAACTCTCTCGGGCAGAGACAGCAGATCCCCGTGCACCGTTTGAAATGCTTTCCACGGCCTTTGAGAAGTCTTCAGAGGAATCCGCCACTTCATTCGTACTCGCTGAAAGTTCTTCGGCAGAGGCTGTCAAATGAAGTGCATTGTCATGGACATCACCAATTACTTTGCGGAGATTATGCTTCATTTGATTGAATGAGTCCGCCAATTCGCGAAGTTCATCCTTGGAATTGAGTTCTACATCTTCACGAGTCAAATCTCCTGAAGCGATGATTGCTGACTCTGCAGTTACTCGCCGCAAAGGACGGGTGATAATTCGGGTGATATAGATGGAAATAACTAGCGCCAATATCAAGGCAATTATGCCTGCAAAAATCAATCCCCATTTTGCAGAGTTAGCAGCTTGTTCGACTTCACTCATCTGGGTTTCAAGATTTTCATATTGCACCGCAATCATTCCATCCATTGATTCACGTATTTGAGTATCGAGCGGGCGCATTGTCTCTTCTAATACAATGCCTGCCTGGCTCGTTTGGCCCGCCTTCTTCAAATCAATCACACGGGATGCAGCTTCCGAAAAGTCCTTTGACATTATAGCGATGCCATTAATAAAGTCTTTGGTCTCTTGAAAATTCTCACTCTCCACCATATTTTGCAATATACCTATACCTTGTCGTGCTTTTTCTTCATATTCGATAAACTTCTCTACATCCTCAGACTCTCCTCGCAGAATAAACGAACGGATGTATGATCCTGACAATGCGAGTTCAGTTTTTACGGCTTGTGCTTGCATCGTCAATGCGACACTGCCCTGCATCATCTCATCATAACTACTTTCAATTTCATTCAACTCATAATGATTCCAAGCCGAGGATAATAAAATCACTACTAAGATTGCCCCGAAACCCGTATATAGCTTTTTTCCGATTGACATTTTTGATTTCCCCCATCTACATGTTCATGCTAAAGATCATTCAATCTCTGCATAAAACTTTCCTTGCCCTTTGAATACTTTATGCATAGCCACCTACTTTATCGTCAACTTTTCTTTATTTATAACAACTATGACTAATGTTCATTTTTTCAAAAAAGAAAGACAAAGGGAATGTCCACCCTTTGTCTATTCGTTCAGATGATTAAAACCCCATGGAACTATTTCCACCTAATACTAGATCATATAAGAAATATCCGAAGCTGAAGTTGGATATGCAAACGGCATGTCTTTTAATTCCTGAAGAGAGAGTTTAAACCGGATAGCCAAAGCGAAAAGGTTTATAAGCTCATCTGCTTCTTCGCTAAGTAAATGAGCTCCCAGTACCACGCCTTCTTCCTGATCTGTAATCACTTTAAAAGCTGCGGACGATTCGTTCGTCCTTTTATACGTGAACCAGTCAGTCGTGTTTTGATACTCCACGTGGAAGCCCAGTCCCGATTTTTTCGCCTGTTGTTCACTCATCCCTACCGATGCCAGCTTGGGGACTGTAAAAACGACTGATGGAATGACAGGATATTTTGCTTTCTCAAAGTTCCCCTCCAATAAATTGGCCGCTACCAAGAGCGATTCGGCCTTAGCAATAGGTGTTAAGGGCGGCCCATCCGTTGAAGCTGCATCTCCCGCTGCGTAGACGTAAGGATTGCTGACACTCTGCATGTATTCATTCACACATACCCCTTTCTTGTCGCGCTCCACATTCCCTCGGTCCAACTCCATATCGAGCGCCGCCGTCCGTCCTGCCCCATGCACAACTAAGTCGGTTTCCCACTCTAGTTCTTTCTCGTTTTGCTTTCCCTTTACAACAAATGAATCTCCACGCTTCTCAATCGCATCCACACTTACTTCCAAATGAACCTGAATACCAACTTCTTTTGATAGTTCCATCAGTAAATCAACTAAATCTGGATCAAAATGCTTCAGTACACGTTCACTCCTATGCACAATATGAACTTCCGAACCTGCTCTAGCTGCAATATGCGCAAACTCAAATGAAATAAACCCGCCCCCGACAAAAACGATGCGTTTTGGGAGTTCCTCCAATTCCAAAAATTCATCACTTGCCCTCAAATATTCTTCTCCCCCAATTCCCATCTCTATAGGTTCTGCTCCGGTCGCAATTAGGATATACTTACCTTTCAAGAGCTCTGAACCAACTTTCAGTTCATTCTCACTATAAAAAACTGCTTTCCCATGATACGAATCCACACCCAACTTCTTAAATTTCTCTTCCGTATTTTGGGGAATTGTTGCCGTAAATGTGCGTTTGAATTCCATCAGATTTCGCCAATCAAACCGAGCCGCCGTCCGCACCCCTTTGCCATACATCCGCTCATTCCAATCGGTCAGCTCAGCAATTCCTACCAACACCTTCTTCGGGTCACAGCCGCGCTGAGAACATGTACCGCCAAATGGGCGGTCATCTATAATTGCCACACTCCAACCGGCTTCCTTACATTTACTAGCTGCAATTGATCCGCCAGTTCCCGTTCCAATTACAAGCAAATCATACTCCTTCACCATATCCAATCTCCTCCTTTAGCCATTACCTATTAAAAAATTTGCTTTCCTAATCTAGGAGCACGCAAATCGCTTATTATGTAATGAAATACCCTGAATTCAAATTGTCACACTTCTAATACTTTACAGTTCATTTATCAAAAGCATAGTTCCCTATGTTTAGGAAATACTTATTAGTAAAACCATTTACGTAACAAAAAGGAGTTGAAAACAGTGAAGAACTTAAGCATACTTTCTCTTCTCATATGTATCGGAATCTTGTGCTGGGGTGTTTCCACGAAGTATTTAGGCATCGATTCACGTCCAAATAGTAAGGCTTCTGCTTCGAAGCTCAACCAAGATGAGCTTTATAAGGAATTGGAAGCATTCAGTAAAGAACATAAGATACCTGCAGTTGATGCAAAAGTAGATCGAGTTTGGAAAGCAATCCCTGGATACAATGGTCTCGAAGTGAATATAAAAGCCAGCTATGAAAAAATGAAAGTCAGTGGCAAATTGAATCCCTCGGAAGTCATCTACCAAGAAATTTCTCCTAGCGTTCATTTGGAAGATTTGAATCCTCCACAACCCATATTCAGAGGTAATCCCGAAAAACCAATGATAGCTTTTATAATTAATGTTGCCTGGGGCAATGAATATATTCCAGACATTTTGGACGCATTGAAAAAACATCAAATAAAGGTATCTTTTTTCTTTGACGGGAGCTGGGTAAGCAAAAACGCGGATATAGCGAAATTAATTTTCGAGGAAGGTCATGAAATCGGAAACCATGCATACAGTCATCCAGATTTGCAGCAGAAATCCGAAGCGGAAACGGTCGAAGAGTTAAGGAAAACGAATGAAATCATTTCGAAAACATTGGGAATTGATCCGCCAAAATGGTTTGGACCGCCAAGCGGAAGTTTCAATCAGCAAACTGTCGAGGTCGCCGATCAGCTTGGAATGCATACGGTTTTATGGACAGTAGACACGGTGGATTGGAAAAAACCAGCAACAACGGTGATGGTGAACAGAGTAGTATCCCATGTCGAAAACGGCTCCATGGTATTGATGCACCCTACATCGCCTGTTGCAGAAGGTTTAGAGGATATGATTATGCAGATTAAAGAGCAAGGATATAGGCTCGGCACTGTCAGTGAGCTGATGAGTGAAAAACACTTGAATGGTGCGGTTAGGGATATTGAGAAGACAGTAAATTGAAGTCAATCATAGTTTAACGCAATTTCCTCTGTTGAGAAGCATACAGTAAAAAGATATGGTCAATAGTATAGAGGAAAGGTTGATTTTACTGATTTCAAATCACGATCAGTACGCTGCAAATGTTAATAAAAGTACATTCTTCAAGAAAGACGAACAAAACTTCATTAATATTCTTAGCATTCAGCAATTGAATACACTAAACGATATTTCGATGCTCGATATCTTCCTTAGCAAAAACAGTATTATCGAGCCCCATTACCATCCCAATGCATCCGAACTGACCTATTGCGTATCCGGTTCCGCCACCATTTCATTAATGAATCCTAACACGAAAAAATTTCAACATTATCAGATCACCCCAGGACAGGTGGTCAATATTCCTCAAGGTTGGTGGCATTATCAAATCGCAAATACTGATGATACCCACTTACAAGGAATCTTTAATACCGATACACCCGAAGTGATTTTAGGTTCAGACATTCTAACAGCAACGCCAGCTGACGTTTTCGCCTATACGTATGGTCTGGATGAAAATCAATGGATAGCGGCGACTGCCAATATCCAGCCTTCGATTTTGATTGGTCCTCCAATGGATGAATAAAAGCAAAAAAGCGACAGCTGCTAAAAACTGTCGCTTTTTTCCTACTTAACATCGATTAATCGAATATTCAATCGTCAGGAATGGCAGCGCAAAAATCCTCATAGTATGCGTTGCTTTTAAATACCCATTCCCCACATCTTGAATTAAAAAGTCTTCTTGCAAAGGCAACTTGAATAACCCCTCACTGCCTATCGATACATACACACCTGCATCTGAAGATGGTTCGGACCGATTGCTCGTCAACCGCAAGTCTTCTCCTGCTGAACACAACTCCAGTATGCCCGTCATTGTTGTAAAAGGCAAAGGCAGCGCGATATTCATATACATCCGACCATTCGTTTGATGTTGCGAATAAAGAGCCGTGAATATTGTTTCATTGCCGACTTTCCGTTCCCACGCACGAACATTTTCTCTTCCATCCAACCCGTCATACAGAGTATAAATACTTCCAGTCATCTCAACTTCTTTATTGCTAAAAGGCAAATTTATTTGCTGTGTTCGCTTACTGATGAATGAATACAGAAATGCAAATGGCTTGAACCAAGCATGCCAATTGACGGAAGCTCTGAGTCTGTAATCCGTTGTATTTTCATAAAAGTCAATAATATGTGCAGAGAGATTCACTGACTCTAATTTATAAACGCTTAAATCATCAGAAAGACCGCGGTATCTCCCGACATCCCCGATTTTCTCTGCAAACTGCCTTCCACGGATCTGACTAATGGGAAAAGAATGCGGTTGGAAACGCGTTGCCGGAATAGCAAAAGACCAACCACAGATACCTAGTAAAGCAAAGAAGACGCAGTTCAAAACACCATGAAAACGAAGCATAAAGTCGATCGTGACAGAAAACAGCCCAAATCCATTGCTAAGTACATAGAGTACGGAAAATGAAATTGTCACAGCGAGTGCAGTAAATGAAATCCGAATTAGCCATTTTTGCAGTGAATTCGAAAAAGGTAACTTCCAGGCAATCAAAATGATTCCAGCCAAGCCATAGATATATAAAAGAACTGAACCGACTTCAATCCATCGCGAAAACGTAATGCCGATCGCCACAACTATCGGTGCAACGACTAATGCAGCAGTAGAACTTCTATACAAACGCGAAGTATGAAGACGCCCTATCAATCCTGAAAAAACCGGTAAAAGGAACGCCGAGTAATGGAAATGAATGGCCGTCAACCAAGTCAGCAACGGACTGAAACCTAAATCAATTCCGGCAATAAAAGCAAAATACCAAACTCCACCCATCGCCAAGTAAATCAATCCTATATCGATCGCAAACTCTTCCAGGTTCGTAAACCCTCGATGAAGAAATCGGAATATCCCATAAAGCGCAATGTATAGCGTAAACAAAAGGTAGATCGCCGCCAACAAAATATCCCAGTCAGACGAAGTAATTTGTTCAATTACAACCGCCGCATAAGCCGGTACCGCAAAATACGGATAGACTCGGAAAAACCAATCGCGTTCCTTACATAGAAGCCACAGCATAATCGGAATATAGACAAGTTGCGCAACGGACAGCAAGATATATGGCCAAGGATTTACATTAAAAACAGCAGTGAGAAAGAATAACAGCACATGAACCAAAATGAAATTAGGCATCGACTGTAAACTCTCCTTCATATGAGAACACATTTCCTATTAAAGGGTTCTTTACAACAACAGAAATTCGAAAGACTTCAGATTGATCATCATATGTTTCCACAATTGTCGCCAACCCCTGAAAAAATCGAGGCAATGGGATTTCTATTTTGCCAAGCACTAGCCGCTGATCCATTGAATTGATCTCCAATGCTCCTTCATCCGAGACAGTGAATTGCAAGTCCGAGTAAAGTAAATGCGGCTCTCCCAAATAATCTTTCACAACCATTCGTTTTTCATCTAAACTCATCAACGCATTGAAATAGCGTATTTTCTTCGGAAAGAAAAACTTGCGTTCCCAATGTATTTGCTGTTCTTCTTCTGAATTGACAAAAGATGAATTAATGATTGTGAAGGGGATATCTTGTCCTCGCTCGGGAAAAAGCAATTTCCATCTCACGCCTAATTTAAATAGTGGATAAAGCCATCTGGGTCCACCTTGTATAGAGTCCATTCTTCCTGAAGCTCTAAAGACAGAACCTTTTTCAAAATCATATCTTTTTTGAAGTTCAGGATGAAGACGCAAAAAATCTGCCTGTAAAACCTTTTGATATATGGTCATCTTCATCACCTCATTTCTTCCTTTTACAAGATGTAGCAGTTGGAATGTCTTTGCTCATTAGCAATCCAATCCCAGTCAACATCATCAAGGACAGATTGAAAGTTACCGGATTAAACGGTTGGATCGCAGTTTCAGGAGAAGCGATCAGGGCGGCAATTGTTAGAAGAGGAAAGAAGACGATCTGCATTATAAAAAGATGTCGCTTCTCTTTATAGATCAACCAAAATAAACCAAATAAAACTTCCACTATCCCGACAACCATTACTGCGTATGTCGCCTGGGCACTTGATAAAGACAAGCCGCTTGCGATCATGGATTTTTCCTGCGGATGCATCGCGACCAGTTTAGGCATCAAGCCTTGATAAACCCATAAGAAAGCAAAGAATACAGTCAGGAGTTGCGTTGTAAAAAAACGTCTGTATTGTGATGCCGGCGCTTCACCTTTTTCCAACCATCTCTTTAACACATCAAAACTCAAAGCCGTTGCATACCCCATTAGCGGTCTGAAAAACAAATCAAAGAAGCGACCGATTTCCCCAAAATTCGCAGTATAATCATACTGCGTTAAAAACCTAGTCCCATTCTCTATCGGCTCGTACTTCCAATAACCTCGTCCTTCCCGTATAGGCGATACTTTCTGATCCGTTCCGAAATGAAGTGCCGAGCTTCGTGACCCGTTCTTTAATTGCTGCGAACCACTGCTTTTCCCCCAACCTTCCACCGTCAAAAACGGACCTGCCTTTCGTGTGTAGGTGAAAAATTGAGGCTCTTCTTCATTTTTAGGAAGATAGCTAATCGAAGAAAAACGCAAATCCCATTGCGCATGCAAGTCAGGCTCTTGAGATGCATCCCATACTCGCTGAATAGGGACTTGAATCGGTATTTCTACGTAAATAGGTTTTGTCTTCATTTTAAACACCTCTAGAATGTCTGGAATGATTTACTAACTATATTCATATTAGTTTAGCATAGTTTAGTGCATGACAATAAAGGGCCCCTAGCCAATTTGGTCGAGGCCCTGCGTCAAATGTATATCCCTACTAACTACTCATTCATTTCTTCCTGATGAGATTATGATTCACAACCCAGCCCAACATCTTTTGTTCCATCCTTCTCATTAACTCTCTAAACCCTGTTGCCAGTGCATTGATTTTACTTTCATGTGTACGCACAATTTCATGAAGGTCTTCAGTTTCCTCCTGTAATGCCGTAAACTTCTGATCAATTCCATGTAAATGAAGTTTCTGTTGGCTAACTTCATTTCCGACTTCTTGCATAAGTTTTCCATTTTGGTCCACACGTCTTTTCACATCTTGTAGTATGGCTAGTTCATTCCCCAATTCCTTGAACTGCTGACGTTGATATTCTTCCCTTTGATTTTGCATTACAGCTGCTTCTGCCAATTGATTTTCAACATCATGAATTTTCATTTGTTGGTCATGAGCGGTGGCTCCCAACCTTTGGACTTCTTGATTTATTCGCAGTTTTTCGTTCAACAGCAATTGATCTCGATCGTCTTGTTTTTCAACCAAACTCTCTACATGCTTCAGCATTTTTTTCTGCTTATGAAGCATACTGGTGCGCTGATTTTGTAACTGTTTTCTTAGATCTCGATTTTGTTCTTTCATTATTTCGATTTTCTTTTCAAGTGCTTGTGTTTTCACTTGATTTTCCGCTATTCCTTCCTGCAGTTGCTGAGTCTCCTCACAATAAAGACTACGGGAGACCAATTGTTGATTCTCCGGTGGGGGAGGAAAAATCATATGGTAAACCTCCTCTAATTATCAATGCTCTATATTCGTACACTATGCATGTGTAACTTGAAGGGTGTTATTTTACTTCCTAATAGATACATATCCTTCTTCACCGCCAAAATATTTAACTACAGTTATGCCCTCTATATTAAGCATTACCGTCTAGAAAGCGCTAAATAAAATGGCCGCATATCGATTAAACAATCGACATGCGGCCGTTTTCAGTGAAACTAGAAAGTGATTCTCATCTTCCCTTTACAATAGATAACAACCCCAAAACTCCGCCTACTACAACTGTCAAAGCAGTAAGTCTTTTTACATCCAGTGTAGATTGAAACTTCACCTGATCCGGTGTGATGATGTATACCCCCACCGGTTTTACTTTAAAAGAGCCTCCACCACCTTCTCCACCGTTTCCGTCCCCACCGCCACCAACTGCATACTTGATTTTTGCTACAGGAACCACTTTTTGCAAGCCCAGTTCAATAGGTTCTCCATAGACTAAGGATACATCTCTTTGATTAGCAAACTTCTTGAAAATGGTCTTAACAGGTGTTTCAATATACCCTTTTGGCAAGGCATTCGTGTTTACTTGTTCAGCTCCACTACTCATGGTCATTCCTCCCTTATCCTACTCTTTCGCTCTGCATCTAAATTTCCCTTTTATCTATATGAAGCAATCTCTCTAGACAGTCATTCAAAACTCACAATTGTCTCCAATAAATTCTGCGCTGACGATACTTCAGTAACTTCAACGACCACTCTTCCTTTTGTCCAAATGGCATAATGACTGTCTCCTGTAGCATCCAAGCGAATTAGCCCATACATTTTTGGTATCGGCAATGTATGTTCTTCTAAGTACTTAACACTTTGTTTAGCTAAATCAACTCCTTGTTCAGGCTGCTGAATCGAAGTATGCGTAGCCAACGCCCATCTGCCTTCATTCCAACTCGTCCATAAATTGCCGACACCTGCATCTTGATAGCCTGTGATTTCAAATCCCAGGTCTACTTTCTGACCCCCTACTTTAGAATAGTCTTCAAACTCAATGGTCTCATCGGCTTCTTTTTCAGATGAATAGATTTCGACTTTGAGGTTTGCTATTTTCTTGATATCTGGACGTTCTTCTTTTAGTATTTCATTATTAATAGGAATCAGATCTTTGGTTGAATAAAAGTCGATGAAATATTCGTTCTGTCGGGATTCTGTTTTCGCCGTAAGATGCTGTCCTTTTTCCAGAGGCAGATGATTTGGCAATATTTTCTCCACATTTGTTTGCAATTCATCTGCAATTGCGCTCAGTACTTCTTGTTGCGTCAAAGGTTCCGCTTTTCTATCTTCTATTTTATCTCCAGTCGTTTTATCATCAGGTTTTGTCTTCACTTCTCCCTGATCTGCTGAAGTTTCTGCATCAATTTGAGACTCTTTGACTGGTTCATGATCCGCAGAACATGCACTCAATACTACTAGCAGAAAAATCAATAGGCTACCGTAAACTCGCTTTTTCATTCGCTTCATTCCTTTCAATTAATCTACTATATCATTTCCCTCTTACAACATGCGGTAAGCATAAAAAAGACATCATGCATTCGCATGATGCCCTTTCTTTCATAACATCTGATAGCCCCACATCATCGCAAATAATGTGCCGAAGATGGTGACCAGTCCTACAAATAATGCGTAGCCAATATTGGTCAACAGTGCAGTTTTGTTTTCATTCTCCCCGACATGCATGAAAAGAAACAACTGTAAGCACGCTTGAATGATAGCTGTCACTCCCAATATGGTCATACCCATGCCAAACGATAGATCAAACTTAATGACGACGAGTGCGATAAGTGAAAGGAGCAATGAAGAAACAAAACCGATCACATGCGGTACCGGAAACAGTTCTTTCAACTTACATCATCCCTTTCATATAGACAAAACTGAAAATAAAGATCCAGACAACGTCTAGGAAGTGCCAATACAAGGAGAAAATAAAGGATTTATTTGCCGTCTCCGGTGTAAAACCACGTTTTTTCACTTGCAACAAAATCGCACCGCCCCACAGCAAGCCGAATGTCACGTGAGCTCCATGGGTTCCAAGCAATGTAAAGAGCGCGGAAAGGAATGCACTCGTTTGCATTGTCGCACCTTCATGTACATACGTGAAAAACTCCATAATTTCCACGCCCAAGAATCCGAGGCCCAGAAATAACGTAATACCAAAGAAGGTCATCATCGCTTTTTTATTGCCTAATCTCATGGCGTGAATGCCAAGACCGATGGTGAAACTGCTCGACAGCAATACAATTGTTTCGATCATCACAGGCGTGAGTTCAAAAATATGACTGCCGCCCGGTCCATTCCCTATATTATTTTGCAATGTAAAATAGACAGCAAAAAGAGTCGAGAACAATACGATTTCCGCGCCAAGAAACACCCAAAATCCAAGTATTTTCAGCTTATTTTCCTCTGTACTATATTCCAATGGCAACGAGTGATCTATTTTCATTTTTTCTCACCTCTCAATGCATTTTCTGTCCGTTCAATTTCTTCGACAGTAACATAATGTCCATGATCTTGTTCAAATGTTCGATATGCCATCGTACCTAAGATAAACATTCCGGCAATAATCGCAGGAAGCCACCAGCTGAAGACCATGAAGAAACCGAAGAAGAAAAATGCCACGCCCATGATGAACGGCTGACCGTTGTTGTTCGGCATATGAATCGGTTCATAATCCCCTTCTTCAGTCAACGATTTGCCTTCTTTTTTCGCAAACCAGAAAGCATCCAATTTATCGACAACCGGTGTCTTCGCAAAGTTATACTCTGGAACAGGACTTGGTGTACTCCACTCCAATGAGCGCGCATCCCAAGGGTCTCCCGTTACTTCACGCGGCTGATAACGTGTACTCCAATAAATATTGTAGACTAGCAGGATGAAACCGATCGTCAAGCCCACAGCGCCAACCATGGAGAGCATATTTAACGGGCCGTATCCTGTGCTTTCAGAATAGGTATACATTCTACGCGTCATACCATTCAATCCCAGGATAAAGAGTGGGAAGAATGTAATGTTGAATGAAATCGCGATAAACCAGAACGCCCATTTCCCCAGTCTTTCATTCAATTTAAAACCGAACACTTTCGGGAACCAATAATGGAAGCCGGCGATGACGCCAAATACAGTACCCGGAATCAATACGTAGTGGAAGTGCGCAACCAAGAACATTGTATTGTGATATTGATAGTCGGCACTCGCCATCGCTAACATGACGCCTGTTACCCCTCCGATTGTAAAAATCGGAATGAACGCGAGTGCATAGAGCATCGGGGTCGTAAAACTTATTTTCCCTCGCCGCAAAGTAAAGAGCCAGTTAAATATTTTCACACCAGTCGGTACTGAAATGGCCATTGTTGTAATGGAGAAAACACTGTTGACCATGACACCATGCCCCATTGTATAGAAATGGTGGACCCATACTAGGAATGACAGCAAGGAAATGACGACCATACTATAGACCATTGATTTATAGCCATACAAGTTTTTCCGGGCAAACGTAGCAATGATCTCGCTGTAAATACCGAATGCCGGCAAGATAACAATGTATACTTCCGGATGACCCCATACCCAGAACAAGTTCGCCCAGAGCATGTCCATTCCGCCGTTTTGCATCGCAAAGAACTGCGTGCCGAATTGGCGGTCGAGCATCATTAACGCAAGTGCTACTGTCAATACAGGGAAAGCGAAAATAATAATGACACTTGTTATCAAAATGGACCATGTAAACATCGGCATTTTCATTAATTTCATACCAGGTGCCCGCATTTTAAGTATCGTCACGAGGAAATTGATCCCCGTCATAAGCGTCCCGATTCCTGCAATCTGCAATGCAAGGGAGTAGTAGTTATTTCCGACAGTCGGGCTGAACTCCAAACTGGCAAGCGGGAAATATGCAGACCAACCTGCATCAGGCGATCCTCCGATGACAAAGGAAATATTCAACAGCATCGCTCCGAAGAAAAAGAGCCAGAAGCTGACTGCGTTTAAACGCGGGAATGCTACGTCCCGTGCTCCAATTTGAAGCGGAACGACCACATTCATTAAACCAATAATGAAAGGCATTGCCATGAAGAGAATCATGATAATCCCGTGAGTTGTGAAAATTTCATTGTAATGCTGTCCGTCAAGCAAACCATTATTTGGTACAGCCGTTTGCGCTCTCATTAAAAGTGCATCGACTCCTCCGCGGAACAACATGAGTAAAGCGGCAATAATATACATGACACCAATCTTTTTATGGTCAACCGTGGTCAGCCATTCACGCCAAAGATATCCCCACTTTTTAAAATATGTAAGACCAGCCGGAATCGCGATGGAGACAAGCACAATACTGACCATCGCCGCGTAAATCATCGGTTCACCGGTGACAAAAAATTCATCCCATTTCATAGATGTAAACTCCTTTCGAGGTTTGGGTTGAAACTAGTTATTCTGATGTTCACCGTGTATAGTTGAATCATTTTCATGCATCGTTCCCATGTCCATGTCCGCATTTTTCTCGTGTTGATGGCCTGCATGCTCACCTTCAGGGGCCGGAATGAATCCTAAATGCGTAGACCTATAAGTTTTACGGCCCAAAATACCAGGCTCAAGCAAGTGATTGAACTCTGCTTCTGTTAACATAGGCGCTGTTTCTTTCACATCCTGCACCCATTCGTCATACTGTTTTGCAGTCAGGACTTGTGCTTCAAACTCCATATGTGCAAAGTCTTTCCCGCTAAAGTTGGAGTTTTTTCCTATATACGATCCTGGCGTATCAGCAGCCAAATGAATCGTCGTCACCATATCACTCATTGCATATTTTTGGCCTGCCAACTGAGGAATCCAAAAGCTTGTGATCGGACCGTATGAATAAAGTTTGAATTCAATCGGACGATCTTCGGGAATATTAACGTAATTCACTGTTTCAATGCCTTCTTCAGGATAACTGAAATGCCATTTCCAGTTGGATGAAGAGGCATAGACAATGAGTGGTTTTTCATTTGCATATGCTTTTGGTGTATTTTCCACGTCTACCGTAGAGCGTACAGTGACGACAGATAAAATCACTACTATGATGATCGGAATGGAGATCCACGTTATTTCCAACCATTTGCTTCCTTCTTCATGCGGCGGCTCATAATCAGCAGCCAATTTAGACGATCGATACTTCACTAACATAAAAGCAAAGAGAACATACACAACGAATAAAATTCCCGCCATCATTAGGATAGAAAAGAGAATTGTATCCGATATCGTTTGAGCCTGTGGACCTTTTGGGTCGAATATAAGCAACGGGTTATCACAACCGGATAAAATCATGAGTAGAAAACTCGAAATTAATAACCACTTTTTCTTCAATGGGGCTCCCCTCTTCCTTCTGTATTTAAAGCGCTCATATTCCATTAACTATATTTAAATATCAATAAAAGCTAATATTTATTACATTTAAAGTAAAATAGCACTTTTGTGAAATCTATATTATGCCTTTCATAAATGAAAAACAATAGATAACAATCGTTGTCACAAAAGGTTCTTATATATATTTTTATATATTTGCAACTCATTAAAATGTTAGAAGTTAATACAAATTAAAGGAAAATTGGATTGTGAAATTATTGTGAAAAACTATATATTATAAACCGTTTCACTTGACTATTTTACATAAAAAGTATTTTCCACTGCGAAAATGCAATACAAAAACCTCATGGAAAAGAGCCAATTACCTTGTGATTGGCTCTTTTCCATGAGGGGAACCCTGTACCTATTCTCAACCTATCTTGCATATAATAGAACAAACTTAACAGAAATGACGAAAAATCAACATGTTTATTATAAAGAATAGTTATGAAGTGAATGGTAGCACATATCTAAATTCTCCAAGATTGAAAGGAGGTGAATAAACATGGGAGCGAAATGGATTAAAGCGGCTGTTATTTATTTTTTAATCGGAGTAGGTTTTGGACTTTATATGCACGCGACAATCGAACTTCAGTGGGGGGCAACACACGCACATATAAATGTTGTTGGGTGGTTGACGACTGCTGCAATCGGTATTATTTATTCAGTATATCCGAAAGCCGGAAACAGTGCGTTAGGAAAAGCACAATTTTGGCTCTATAACATCGGATTGCCGATCTTATTGCTAGGTATGTTGATCATCCAGCCAGCTATCGGTGCCCCATTGATGCTCATACAAATTTGTGTTTGGGGCGGAGGTATCGCTTTAGCTTTCTCTATTCTTCTATTTATCGTAAATGTGTATAAAAATGTAGAGGCGCCGGCGAGAGTATAAACAAAGATAACTGGGCAACATAGAGTAAGTTCGTTGCCCAGTTATCTTTAAATATATCCATTAATTCGCGATTTGTCTTCTTCATGTATTTCACTCTTTAAGTCTTTAATGCTTTCTTCCCTACGGTCATTTTTTTCTTTGATTTTGGCACGTTCTTCACCTTCTGCGAAGTGCATTGCTTCCTTCGCGGCTTCCATATTGCTGATTGTTTTGTTCAATCTTTCCTTGTTATCAGCTGGATCATTCGGCTTGGGAAAGTTTTTATCCATTTTCCATCCTCCTTCCTTCGCTTTTCCTTCCAAATTAGCTTTCCCATATTTCTTAATATTATTTACACCGTTTTAGTCTAAGAATACAAAGAACTTTTTGAAACATTGTGCCATAATTGCCGAAAATAACTTCACGCTTATAAAATCTTCAAGCGAACACTTGACCACCGTTTACATGCAATACTTGCCCGGTTACGAAGCGAGAATCATCAGAGGCAAGGTAAACAAAAGTCGGTGCTACTTCAAATGGCTGCCCTTGCCGATCCATCGGGTTACCCGCCAAAACTACTTGGTCTGCTGAAAAGCTTGCAGGAATCAATGGAGTCCAAATTCTACCTGGTGCAATAGCGTTGACACGGATTCCTTTGCTGACCAAATTTCTAGCCAATGCCCGTGTCAAACCCACAATTGCCGCTTTTGTTGCTGTATAATCCATTAATTGCTCATTGCCTTCAAAAGCAACAACGGAAGCTGTATTAATAATGGAACTACCCTTTTTTAAATAGTTCATCGCGGCTCGTGTAGTATAAAAATGGGAATAAACATTTAGTTTAAACGTCTCATCAAATTGGTCATCGCTAATATCTACAATGCTCAATTGCTGGAACTGAATGCCGACATGGTTACAAAGGATATGAAGTGAACCGAATGTATTGACCGTTTTTTCGACGATCTCCACACATTGCTTTTTATGGCGCAGATCACCGGGCAACAGAAGGCAGCGCTGGCCAAGTTCTTCAATTCTGTCTTTAGTCCGTTTGGCATCCTCATGCTCATGTAGATAGGCAATGGCTACGTCGGCTCCCTCCTTTGCAAAAGCAATGGCAGTCGCAGCTCCTATACCGCTGTCACCTCCTGTAATAAGTGCTGTTTTTCCTTTCAACTTGCCACTTCCCAAATAATTTGGGTTTTCGATGATAGGCCGCGGCACCATTAATGCTTCCCTTCCCGGCTGATGGTATTGTCTTTGCTCAGGTACCGTCAGTGCCACTTCTTCATAACGGGTTATTTTCCCGTAATTCGGATAAAGAGGATAGTCTTCGCTCCCTGAATGATCATGTGTCAATTCTTTCTCCTCCTGACTTCATGCTAATCAGGCTACTTTATGTTTAAAAACAGTTTGTTATACTTCACATACTTGAAACTAGAAGAATATAGTGTATTGTAAAGTAAAATTTAGGAGGCACACTTTATGGAATCTTACTTTTCTCCTTATGTGCATTACTTGCTGCTCCCGTACTCTGAGCAGACATCTGTTTTAATCTATGGAAATCAGTTTTTGCAAGTGGAAGTTCCTCAAATCGGTCCCAGACCGCCCTTTTATTCTCATCCAGTCTATGATTCATATTTGCCAGTCATTTGAGAGATTAAAGAGCCCCCTGCCAACTGGTTGAGAAATAATAAACTATTTGTGGAATTAATTAAGCCCACCTAATAACAAGGTGAGCTAAAATACTACATATCGATAAGAAGCCAATTTACCACAATCTATCCATCGCACACTTTAAAAAATCGAATTAAACATATCTCTAATTATAGGAAAAAGGAGATTGCCTGCAGCAAATTTCATAGCCATAATGCTTGCGATAATCAGAACAAAAATCATTATACTGATAAATTGTTTTTTAGTAGACATCTGATCATTCCTCAAACGACAAGTTCATTGGTTCATTTAGAAGTTCAAATGTAATATCCAGGTTGGTAGTCGCCACCCGGTGGTCTACCTCTTCAAAACGTAATTCATCAATCCATACTTGCCCTTTACCTGACAAAAGAACTCCAAAAGAAATAGTCGATCCGTTTTCAGGGACATCCAAGACTATAGAATAATAATTCCATTCGGTATCTCCCTTAATTTGTCGATTGCTCATATTATCAAATTGCAAAACGTCACCCAGTGTATTGTCGACTCTCATCCAAAAACCACAAAATCCTTCGACGCTCGATGCCTTTAAAAATCCTGAGAACTTCATTCTTTTCCCAAGGTATTTTTCGGCTTTAAATTGTTGCATCATTGTAGCAAATTCATCTGTAGACTGCACAAGTACAGATTGTAAAAAACCTGAAGACTTCCCTTTATGCACTGTTTCTTGATCAATACCCATCTGGTAAAGATTCGGATTACTTCCGCTTAAGATCCATCCTTTTACAGCATGTTCTTCATTCACAGTTGTTTCCTCCTTTTGCTTAGTTAAATTACCCATTAGTTTCCGATAGTGGCCTGGGGGCAAATGATAATACTTTTTGAAAGCTCGTGAAAATGCTTCTTGTGATTCAAAACCATAATTCATCGCAATATCAATGATTTTTGCATTGGTATAGATAAGCACCTGAGCAGACTCGGTAATTCTCCTGTATCTCACATACTCCGTAACAGAGACGCCGGTTTCATTCTGAAATATACGGTGAAAATGAAACTTAGAAAAACCAGCATTTGCTGATACGTCTTCAAGAGACAATTCCTCATTCAAATTTTTTTCAATAAAGTTAATGGTGCTTTGAATAACGGGACTATAGCTCATCTCCTCACCTCTCTAACGTTAATATACCAGAAGTATTTACGGTCTTTTTGACTTTAATTGCTTTCATTTAGCTCGTAGATGGAATTTTAAAAACCCCTAATTAAAATTAGAGGTTCATTACGAGAAATATTGCCTACACATACTCTTCAATCGCATCCAGAACAATTGATTGTTTTATATGATAATGCGTCGCTTGCCAAATTCCTCTTCCGTCTTTTAAAATCAACAGCTGCGGAGATTCATGTTTCACGCCAAGATCCTCTTCGACTGCCTTCGAAACTTTTCTGTCCAGCTGCACAATCACTACGTATATAGGAAGTTCTGTCTGCAACTTCTGCAATTCTTTTTTCGCCGCCACGCTACTTATACACGTCATACTCAATTTGAATAAAAGAAAAGGCTGTTCGTCTGATTTCTTCAATAGCGTCTTCCATGCTTCTACCGATTTAATTCGTTTCATACTAGATTCTCCCCCTAATTTCCTTTCAATCCTATCGTATAGTGTACACAGCACGGGGTAAAGAAAGCTGTTTTACATGAAAAAGGAGTCAAAGCCTCGAATACCAGCTTCAACTCCTCTTTTTATTATGCTTATTGTTATGAACCCATTTTCAGCTCCTATTCCTTTATGCATAATAATAGGTATGTAACGTGCGCACGTATCCTACACTTGTTCCCTGGACATATAAATTCTCCATATAGCTTTATAGTCGTGCAGCTCACCTGTCAACTTCGATTTGCATCCTCAATAATCCACGCAGCCGCACTAAGAAGATCAGGAAACACAGCATCTGCAAGTGGGTCTGCTGTACCAAGAAAGACTCCTTTCGTCCCTGCATTTTTACCGGCGATAATATCCGTATCAGTATCCCCAACCATATACGACGAGGAAACGTCTACATGATACTTCCTCGCCAAATCTTCAATCATTTTGCTGTTCGGCTTTCGACAAGCGCATCCTGCCTTTGGTTTATGCGGACAGTACGCAACCTCTTGAATAAACGCGCCTTCCTTTGCCAGTTCGGCCATCATATGTTTATGAATCGCCTTCAACTGGGACTCCTTCATAAACCCAAGTCCGACACCACCTTGATTGGTCACAACGAAGATGTAATCAAACACCGTATTCAATTGCTTAATCGCTTTCGCAACACCCGGCAAAAAGAACAGCTGTTGAGGCTCATTTACAAATTTCACCCGGTCGGTGAGCACTTCATTTATCACACCATCGCGATCTAGAAACACTGCTTTTTTCAATAGTGACACACTCCTTGCCAGATTAACGTCTTATCGTAAGGATTTCCTGTATATAGGCTTTTATACAAAATCGGAAAGGACATGTCGCCTAAAGCTCTACATAATTACGAGCGAGCTGTTTCGCACACACCCGAACTCTATTCCATGTTAAACTATCAGATATATCACACACTTACAAGGAGTGAAGTAAATGAATGAAAAACAATTTGACAAAATTAAAAATGGTAAAGGATTTATTGCCGCACTGGATCAAAGTGGCGGAAGTACACCAAAAGCGTTGGCAGCTTATGGCGTACAAGAAGATGCTTACGCCAATGAAGACGAGATGTTCAATTTAGTGCACGACATGCGGACACGGATCATTACATCTCCTGCCTTTGATTCAAAATATATACTCGGAGCGATTCTCTTTGAACAGACAATGGATCGTGAAATTGAGGGCATGTACACTGCGGATTACTTAGCAGAAAAGAAAGAAATCGTACCTTTCCTAAAAGTGGATAAAGGGCTTGCGGAAGAAGCAAACGGGGTTCAATTGATGAAACCAATCACTAATTTGGATGAACTATTGAAGCGGGCAAACGAACGTCATATTTTCGGTACCAAAATGCGTTCCGTCATCAAAGAGCCAAACGAAGAAGGCATCCGGGCAATCGTCGATCAACAATTTGAGGTTGGTAAACAAATTATTGCGGCGGGTCTCATTCCGATCATCGAACCTGAAGTCGATATCAACAGTTCAGGTAAAAAAGAATGTGAACAGCTGCTGAAAAAAGAAATTCTAAAGCATCTAGATCAGTTGCAAGACACTGAGAACGTTATGCTGAAATTGACGATCCCGACAGAAGCGAACGTATATAAAGAGCTTATCGATCACCCTCGTGTAGTGAGAGTAGTCGCACTGTCAGGGGGATATTCAACAGTTATCGCGAATGAAAAGCTCAAAGAAAACGAAGGACTGATTGCAAGTTTTTCACGTGCACTGAGCCAAGACTTAAATGCCAATCAGACAGATGAAGAATTTAATGACACACTTGAAAAAGCCGTGCAATCCATTTATGAAGCGTCTATTTAAATTGATTCAGCCAGTACTCGAGACAGAATTGTTTCGAGTACTGGCTTTTTAGAATCCGAAGCGTTTCGTTAATAAGTGACGCCAGTTCAATTATCGAAAAACTGTATGTAGTTAGGCAATATAATTGAGGTCCAGTCAAATAACCACTAACATGTGAGATGTGTCCAATTCATGTCGTATTCTGATTTTTTCATGAATACGACTTTTAAAATGGGTGGTTATTATTTATGGTAAACTCGCAAACATTTGATTTTAAAAAGAATATTCCACTGATGGTCGTTTTATTATCAGGTGCATTTATCACGATCCTAAATCAAACCCTTCTCGCGACAGCATTGCCGCCGATCATGGTTGATCTACATATCACGGAGAGCACGGTTCAGTGGTTGCAATCGATTTTTATGCTCGTCAATGGGATCATGATTCCGATCACTGCCTTTTTAATCGGAAAATTTACTACGAGAAGACTATTCCTTACTGCTATGAGTATATTTGCTTTCGGTACACTAATCGCTGCCGTTGCTCCCAGCTTTTCTTTTTTATTGCTAGGAAGAGTTTTACAAGGAGCCGGTGCGGGGATTATGATGCCGCTCTTGCAAACTATTATGTTCCTTCTCTTCCCTATCGAAAAACGAGGAAAAGCAATGGGAATGTACGGGCTCGTTATTGCGTTTGCACCTGCCATCGGACCAAGTTTATCAGGATATCTCGTTGACCAATTCCCTTGGCGAAGTGTCTTTTATGTCGTACTGCCATTTGCTTTATTGAACATCATTGCGGCATATTTCTTACTGAAAAACGTGACGAAACAAACCAATCCTAAAATGGACAGTTTATCGATCATTCTTTCCACATTCGGATTCGGCGGACTTCTTTACGGATTCAGTATCGCGGGTACAGCGGATTGGCTCAGTGCGGAAGTCGGTCTATCCATTGCTATCGGAGCAATTTCGTTAATTTTATTCATACGAAGGCAATTGAAGCTGGAACAGCCGATTCTTGAATTCAGGGTATTTAAATACAAAATCTTCACCATTGCTACTGGACTCGGCATGATCGTGTTCTCATCCATGATCGCAACAACTGTGATTTTACCTCTCTTCATGCAGACGATGCTTGGATTCAATGCTTTCCATTCAGGCCTTATGCTATTACCAGGTGCGATTATTATGGGCATCATGAATCCGGTGACCGGTGCATTGTTCGATAAATACGGGGCAAGATGGCTGCTGCTAACCGGTTTCACCATCCTGACGATTACAACGTTCATGTTCGCGAATTTATCCGCAGGAACTAGCTTTACATATTTAGCTATCTTGAATGCAGTTCGGATGACAGGCATAGCCATGGTCATGATGCCCTCTACGACACTTGGCCTGAATCAATTACCGAACCACTTGATTTCGCATGGGACCGCCATGAACAACACCTTCCGCCAGATTTCCGGCTCGGTCGGGACCGCTGTTTTAGTGACGATTATGGTAACAGCTGAAATAGATGACGGTACGGTATCCGGTCAAATTCATGGAGTCAATATTGCATTTCTCGTTGCAGGATACATCTCAATTGTCGGGCTCGTCTTGTCTTTTCTGATTAAGGATTCGAAGCCGAAAAGAAGTTCTGTGAAAGCATAACGTGAAAAATCTCCCTTACACTGAGTGTGGGAGATTTTTCATATTCGGTTTCCGCAGTCATCTAACTGTTGCTGAAAGTTCTTTCTCCATCACAATATGCGGAATACCCTCCTCCATAAATACCTCTGAAGCCGTCTTATATCCAAGCTTATGATAGAATTTCTCGGCATGTGTCTGGCCATGTAACTTCACTCGACCAATTCCTTGTTCTTGTGCAATCTCTTCCAATGCACTGACAATCACTTTCCCAAAACCTAACTGCCGATGAGAAGGTAGGATACAGATCCGTTCCAACTTCCCTACACCATCAACATCTCTAATTCTACCTGTGCCGACAGCTTGTTCTTCATCTACTACTAAAATATGTTCACATATGCCTTTTTGAGCATCGAACTCATCAAATTCATTTTCTTCGGGCACGTTTTGTTCTTCTACGAATACTGCTTTACGAATTTCAAATGCTTGTTTCAGATCCTCATCGTTAATTATTCTTCTGACTTGCATTGTTCCATCATCCTTTTTTATAAAATTAAATTATCTCTTATAGTATAACGTTTGGAACACCTTCACTGCACGCTTCATTTTAGTATGGCAGTAATTCATTTTAAATTTGTATGGTTGACTATACATAATGTATAGTTTAGTATACATTATGTATAAATGAGGTGAGGATGCGCGTGATTAAAAATCGAGTGAAGGAGCTGCGGGCACGATTTGATTTGACTCAAGGTGTGCTTGCAGAACGAGTAGGCGTAACACGGCAGACGATTGTCGCGTTGGAAAAAGGAAGCTATACGCCTTCCCTTTTGTTAGCAATGAATATTGCAGAAGTATTTAAGATGCCGATTGAGGATATTTTTTTCAAGGAGGATGCTAAATGAAGAATGTGTTTCTGGCTGTCAGTTTACGAATTTTATTATTTGTAGCGCTTGCAGTGATGGTGTTTGATTTTTTAAGAGTGGAACAATTATTTATCCAAATGGATAGAGGTCTTCTTGATGGATTCTCTGTAGACATTTCCAATTGGCCGGGATATATGCTTTTAGGGATTTTATTTCTTTTCATTATTGCCAATCTACTACATTTTTGGCGTTTGCGGAAACAGACGAATACAGATATACGGGACTTCTTTACTTTTGAGTATGATGCCACCGATGAACGAGCCATTGATCATACAAGAAAAGCAGTAAGTTACGCATTTTCCGGTCTACTTATTTATTCTTTTTTCGTAATTGGTTCATTTATGTTTATACCGAATTATTTTTTAGATCATATTTGGTTTCCAGTATTTGCTGTTGCTTCAATTCCTATCAGTGGTTTGCTCATTTACGCAGTGTCTTTTACGGTATTGCAACGTACATAGAGAAAGGATGATCCATATGGAACTGCAAGAGCTTTTGTATAAGAAGTACACTGGCTATGATACCCCCGCTGATTATGTGCGGTGGGCAGAGGAAATAATTTATTTAGATATGGATGAAGTGAAGATGTTGGCAAGTATGCGGCCGCCCCTCCAACCTTTTGAAATAAATGAGATGTTTGAGAAAGCAGTTCGCGCAATAGGTTGGGAGCTTCCTTCAGAAAGAGAATGCGCATTATTCCATATAAATCTGTTGCATCAACATTTACTTTTTAATTCTGATGAAGTGTTTGCTAACGTCAAAGAAATTTATAACTGTTCGATTCAATATGATTTAGAAGAAAAACAGCTTCAGTGGCATGAACCCAGTGAATGGGTTGATCAATTTCAATATGACAAAGCATTTGTTTTATCAAAAGAAGAAGTAATCGAAAAAATCATCGCATATGCACGCGAACTTTGGTATTCAGAAAAAAGCAAGTATACCTTTTCTACATTACTTGGCCAGCGGATATTGGATGTCGATGTGCAAGCAGCTCCTCGATTTATCGTGCAGTTTGAAAACGGCCGCCTAATGATTGAGTGCGCTTGGAGAATTCGCAACACAGAAACCATTTTATTCGGCCATGCTGATATGGATGTGAATGGTATGAGTTGGAAAGACCTTCAAGATTTATTGATCAACAAGACCATCCAAGATGTGCAGCTTTGGGAAAACTGCCCTTTCCTCATGGTGCAGTTGGATGATTTATTTATCGATGTATTTCACAGCAGCACTCTTTTTGAGGGCTGGTCCATAACCGAGGATGGTGATCATTACTTGCTTTCGGATCACGGAGGGCAGATATATTAATTAATAAAAGGTGCTAGATTCTCTTTTCAGGGATCCGGCACCACTTTTAAGCATTTAAAAACTCTTCCTTTAATAAAGAATACATATAAAGGTCATCAAACTTCCCTAACGTACACTCATAACTCCTTAACAAACCTTCTCGAACGAAACTGTGATTTTCAACTAAACGCTTGGATGATTCATTCGGCGGTTCAATCAATGCTTCAATCCGTTGCAGGTTCATCTGCTTGAACCCATAAGCAAGCACTATTTCGAGAGCTTCGTTCGCTATGCCTTTCCCCCAGAAACTTCTACTTAACTCAAAACCAATTTCCGAACGATAATGCTTTGGAATCCAATTCAGAAATCCACAGCTACCTATGATGACATCGTCTTCCTTAAGGGCAATTCCCCATCTGATCCCGCTTCCCTCGTCAAATATGGAACGATACCAAGAAATTTCATTTATTGCATCATCGATAGACAGAAAGGGTTCGAAACCCATGTGCTTAACTACAGTAGGATCAGATAAATAAGCTAGCAAGCTACCAGCGTCCTCTTCAGTCACTTGACGCAGTATCAATCTATCGGTTTCCAGTATGGGGAATTTATTATCATTTTGCATCAGTAACCACTCCTCCAACATGAACTTATTCTGTGAATCGATTTCCGATAACTTAATCGCGCAAGGGGCTAGAACTTACTCTTACTAATTATTATATTCTTCATGCATATGTTGCTGACAACCGAATAAGTAACAGCCGCCTGTCCGGTCCTATTCAATCTCTATGGGAGGACGATACCCTGATTGCAGTTTAGCAAACAATTGAAGAAGTTCATTTAATTCCTGATGAAGTTCTTCAATTCTCTCTTTTTTATCCAGCTCTGACCAATGTTCATCACATTCTTCTCGTTTCTCTTCTTCAATTTCAACACGCTTTTTTTCAATTTCTTGCTCTATCAGGTCATGACATGTTTGTAACTCATTTAACTGGAATAAAGTATAAGCATACCTGCTAATGATGTAAGACGTGACAGCATACTCGTCCCATTCCCTCTTGAACATGTCTCGAGCTTTTTCAAAACAGTCGATTTCTACATAAGCATCTGCCGCTTCAATCGCCCCTGCATAATCATCTGACTGAGCGTTCCATTGATCAAGAATAGACTGAGCGACATCATAGTCTTTATTTTGAATGCGTGCCAATACTTCATACCAGCGAATGACATCAGAATCCTTGGCAATTTGATGAAAACTGGTCGCCGCCATTTCATAATCCTCTAGATTGTAATGAGCGACTGCCACATTATGTATTGCTTCTATAGAAGGATGAAAGTCGATGGATTTTTGCAGGTAATTCTTCGCATCAAGCCATTGTTTTTCTTGTATTGCAATTTCTCCAAGCATGCTAAAAGGGAAATGTGACTGCGGTTTTTTTAAAATAACTTCTTCAAGGAGTGGTTTTGCCCGATTTACATCCTCTTCTTCGTATAAATACATGAACGCCAAATTATTTAGCGACTGAACCGTTCGTTCTGCTTTCACCACATTTTCCAACAGTAAGATTGCTTCATCGTATTGATTGTTTTCAAACAATTGAAGTGCTTTTTTATTCAATGACATTTGTATCCTTCTTTCAAAAAATTCACTGATCCAGCTTTTTCTATACTTACTCACAATCTATTATTAGTTAATTATTGGATTGTAATTCACTGAATATGATAATCTAACTATATCAAATTTCAGGAGATGGTACAGTTGACCAATTTTCTTTTGTGTACTCAGCCAGGACTTCAATTTAAATCAGACGGATGATGATTTTAATGAATCATTAGAGATTGTTATGCAATCTATTTACAATGCATCAATTTAGTAGTAAACACCCCATAATGAAAAACACCTCTTCTAGCCATCTTAAAATGGTAAGAGGAGGTGTATATATATCAAGCATTAGCCCTTATTATAGGTTTTCCAATAGTCAACCATACTAGAAGCAAGTACTTTTGCACCGTTTAGTAATGCTTTTTCATCAATGTCAAATTTGGGATGATGATAGGGATAGATCAAACCTTTTTCTTCATTGGCAGAACCTATGAAGAAGTAGGTTCCTGACACTTGCTGTAGGAAGTACGAGAAATCTTCTGCACCCATATTTGGCTTTACCTCTTGGATGTTTTCAGCCGGCAGAACTTCTTCCGCTGCGTTCACCATCAGCTTTGTAATCGTTGGATCGTTTTTTGTTGCTGGATAGCCAAACATATAGTCCATTTCATACGTTGCACCAAATGCCTGACAAGTATGAGAAGTGATTGTTTGCACCCACTTATGCATCTCTTGGCGAACTCCCTCGTCAAACGTACGGACGGTCCCTTTGAGTTGGGCCTTTTCCGGTATGACATTTGCTGCTTCCCCCGCATGGAAGGCACCTATTGATAACACAGCCGATTGTAGTGGATCTACTTTTCTGCTAGTAATTTGATGTAAGTTACTTATTAGCTGAGCACCTACTGCAATGACATCTACCGTGTCTTGCGGAAATGCACCGTGTCCGCCAAAACCTAGAATATCAATCGTAAAATCATCGCATGCACCTAATATATAGTTCTCATTGTACAGGAGATGATCTACCGGAATATAATTTTCCATATGTGTCGCAAAAATCACATCAACACCAGACAAGGCCCCTGATTCAATCATGGATTTCGCGCCGCCTGGATCTTCTTCCTCAGCGTGCTGGTGGATAAACACAACATTTCCAGTAAGCTGTTCTTTCATCTCAACCAGTGCTTTAGATAACCCCAATGCGATCGCCGTATGTGCGTCATGTCCGCATGCATGCATAACTCCAGGATTTTTCGATTTATAAGGTACGTCATTCTCTTCCCATATCGGAAGCGCATCAAAATCAGCACGGATCGCTATCGTCTTTCCTGGATGTTTTCCGCGTAGCGTGGCAACGACTCCATTCCCTCCGACATCTGTTTGCACTTCTAGTCCCAGCTTCCTTTGGTAGTCAGCGATTTTTTTTGCCGTATTCACCTCTTGGAAGGACAGCTCGGGATACATATGAAACTCACGACGCAACTCGATCATTTCTTCGTAGCCATCCTCCAGGCGAGTAAATAATTCTTCCTTCAAACGAATTCCACCTTTTTAAGCCGTTCTTTTCTTCGTATATTTTTCCACAAATCCTAGGAGATAATCTGCGAGAATTGCTAATAAAGCTGCGGGTATCGCACCGGCTAGTATTTTGATATCAGAACGCTGTGCAATTCCTGAGACAATTTCCTTCCCTAATCCACCGCCACCGATATAAGGCGCGATCGAAGCTACTCCGACTGCAATAACTGCAGCAACCCGTAATCCCGCCACGATAAATGGTAAAGAAAGAGGGATTTGGACCTTTGTCAGCAACTGAAACGAATTCATGCCGACACCTTTGCCCGCATCTAGCAGACTGCCACTCACTTCCTGCAATCCTACATACGTGTTACGAATGATTGGCAGTAATGAGTAAAAGAACAATCCGATAATCACTGCAGTATTCCCTAATCCGAAATACAGCATGAGAATCGCCAACATCGCGAGACTCGGGACATTTTGCAAAATGTTCGCGACCGACAATATAACCGGTGCCAACCGCGGAATTTTAACCGCCAAAATTGCCAATGGAACCCCGACAATAAACGCTAAGACCACTCCATAAATGACTAACAGGATATGCTCAACCGTTAAAGCTAGCAGCTCCGACTGGTTATTCATTATATACTGCATTAACTCTGTCAGTAACTCCATTTACATTCTCCTTATTTCAACAGACCTTTTTCAATTAAGAATTTTTTTGCTACATCTTTCGGTTCTTGCTTTTCAATATCTACTTCATAAATCATTTGCGTCATTTCTTCTTCATTAATTTGATCTGTCAATGAATTTATAATTTCTTCTAATTCAGGATAATCTTTCAGCGTATCTTCTCTTGCCACTAGGGAAGCAGTTGATGGAGGGAAGAAACCTTTATCATCCTCCAAGACTCTTAAGTTTAATTCTTTAATTTCTGGATCCACTGAATACGCAGTAATCGCATCCAACTCCCCTAATTTCAAGCCTTCATACATCAAAGAAATTTCCAAACCATTCGCCTTCTTGAATGAATAGTCGTAGTGTTCCTGGAATGCACGGTATCCGTCATCTCCGCGTTCAATCCAAGCGGAGTCCGTACCAATCGTCAAATCTTTCGCATACTTTCCAAGATCCGTCATTGTTTCGATGTTTTTCTTTTTCGCCAAGTCTTCAGTAATGGCAATCGTATACTTATTTTCAAAGCCTAGCGAGTCAAACCATTTCAAGTTGAATTTTTCATCGAATAACTTTTGAGCCTGTTCAAGAGTTTTGTCAGGATCTGTTGTATATTCTACTTGATCATCATCAAAATGATTGTTATATACTTCTCCGGAATAAAGAGTCGCCAAATCAAAGTCGCCTTTATCCATTGCAGTGATAATTAATGGGCTCGCTTGGATATTTTCTGTGACATTCACTTCGTGGTCTGTTTGGTCTTCTACAAGCTCTTTCACCATATATGCGATAATTTTAGGGTCGGTGTAATCTTGTGTCCCCATTTCAAAAAAAGTTCCACCAGCAGCCGTTTCTTTATCTTTCCCACCACACGCTGTTAAAACCACTAACAGCAATAAGGATGTACATAATAATGTAAGTTTCTTCATTAGATTGTCTTCCTCCTAGTTCGATTTCTTGATTTTTCAAAACGTGCAAAAAGCAAATCTGTTGCTACTGCCAACACAATCGCCAGAAGCGTACCCGTGAAAATCAAGTTTTTATCATTAAATCCAATGCCGGAAATGATCAAACCTCCCAGCCCCCCAGCTCCTATCACTGCAGCCATCGTGACCCAGCTAATGATGTACACAGAAGTCACGCGAATCCCCGACATAATATAAGGCATCGCTAAAGGAAGTTCGACTTTAATCAAACTTTGAAAAGAGTTATAGCCCATTCCTTTTGCTGCATCTACAATACCTGAATCGATAGACTGGATACCTGCATAGGTGTTTCGAAGTAAAGGCAGGAGTGAGTATAAAAACATTGCTGTAACCGCCGGCTTCATACCGATCCCGAGGATAGGAATCATCAGCGCTAACATTGCAATGGTAGGAACTGTCTGAAATACGTTTGCGATGTTAAAAACGAGGCTTTTTAGAAAGTTACGTTTCAAACGAGTTAATAATATAGCAAGGGGAATCGTCACAAGTATTCCGATTACCAAACTAAGGGCAGACATAATCAAATGTTGTACTGCATATTCCAAAATGGACGGATATCGATCCCTCCAAAATTCAAAATAGTTTCGTATAAACTCCATTTAATTTCCACCACGTTTCCCATAGACAGAACGAACCGATCGAAACAGTTCCTTCATGTCGATCATTCCTACGAACATATTCTCGTTGTCAACAACTGGTAGACTGTGATGCTTATGTTTTTCTAAGTATTCTAAAACATCCTCAATATCTTGATCAGTTGTTAACGCTTGCACAGATGGATCGACAAAATCCTCTAAATGAACAGATGACTCATTCATAATCTTTTGCAATGAAAGCTGTCCAAGGAATTGATTAGTCTCATCGACTAGCGGGTATGTAAAACATTGTTGTTCCATCAATTTCTTAATTACCGATTCTTTGGATTCGGATAAGTGGATTGCTTGTATCGTAGGATCGATGAAATTACTTAATGAAGGCAATGGTTCTGCAGTTTTCAATCGTTCCTCCCCGATAAACTCTCTGACAAAATCATTCGCTGGATTCGTCAATATTTCACGCGGTGTTCCTTTTTGGACCACCCTTCCATCTTTCATCAAAATAATCTGATCGGCAATTTTCAACGCTTCGTCCATATCATGTGTTACAAAGATAATCGTTTTCTGAATGTCCTCTTGCAGACGAACCAATTCATTTTGCAGCTGATCTCGACTGATCGGATCCAACGCACTGAACGGTTCATCCATCAGGATCGTTGCCGGTTCAGCTGCCAGCGCTCTAGCCACACCGATCCGTTGCTGTTGTCCGCCACTCAATTCTGACGGGTATCGTTTTTTATATTGCTCAGGGTTTAAATTAACCAGCTCCAGCAGTTCATTCACACGCTTGTCGATTTTAGACTTATCCCATTTCAATAAGCGCGGCACTGTTGCCACATTATCGTAGATCGTCATATGCGGAAACAGCCCAATACTTTGAATTACATACCCCATATGACGACGTAACTCAATCGGATTGAAATCCCCAATACTCTTCTCATCAATGAAAATCTCGCCGCCTGTATGCTCGGTCAACCGATTCAGCAGTCGCATTGTGGTCGTTTTTCCGCATCCACTTGGTCCGATCAAAACATTAATTTTACCGCTTTCAAACAGGAGATCGATGTCTTTCAATACATGAGTACCGTCCTCATAAACTTTATTCACTTTTCGAAGTTCTATCATATTTCCTCTCACTTTCTTGAAGTTACGGGTGAAACGCCTAAGATTCATTTCAATTTATTTTTTGACACTCCATTATGTTAACAGATTTCTGATAGTGTTTACAATACTTTTTACGGTATAATCTTTTTGTACGGTAAAAACCGTTTGATTTGTAAATGATTCAATTAACAGAAAACCCTTTGAAATCTTTGATAGTGAGCTAGAGTCTCAAGCCTGAGCATTCGTTTAGTTAAACGCAAAAAAGCACACTCGCAACTAGCGAATGTGCCTTTTTTATTTAGATAAGTCTATTTTTTTATTCAACGTATATATAATCATTCCGCCAACTGTCATAGACAATAATTCACCGATTCCAACTGTAACCCAAGTCGCCCAAAACGGCAGACCTAGAATAATTGTCAATTGACCAGCGATTGTAAACATCGACAATGCGAAGATAATGGCAGTAATCGCCATTTTCACAATATCATTCTGAATATTCTTCGTCACTACCCGGCAAAGAAGTAACGCAAGGAATGTAGCTATAGTACCCACTGGAACATCCAACAGCCAAGTCGGCGACATAAAGTTCGCGAACATCACACCTAACGTTACAGCTACCACATAACGTTTATTGTACAATGCAAGATAGTTGAACATCTCTGATAGACGCAGCTGAACTGCTCCAAAACTAATGACTGAAAACATTACCGTAACTGTCACATATAAAGCCGCAACAAGCGCTGTTTTCGTCAGCTCACTCACTGCACTCTTTTGTGAATCTTTTACAAAAGACATACTCATTTTATTTTCTCCTTTGTGAAATAGCATATGCTATTCCAGTAATAACTACGGCCAAAGGAAGAATGAGCCTTTCGCTCAATCAAAAGTGCCGCAGTGCAAGCAGGATTTGCTTGCATGCATAGTATAGCAGAAAGTCATATATGAAAAAAGAATTATTTGGCTGTCCATCCTCCGTCAATCGGAATGACGGTACCATGAATATAGTCAGCAGTTTGACTGGCTAAATATAGCGTTAGGTCAGCGACTTCACTTGGTTGCGCCCAGCGTCCAGCCGGTGTCTCCTCTGCCACCCACTTCGCCATTTCGCCCTCGCCCTCAAAATCCGCTTTGTTCATCGGCGACTGAATCGCTCCCGGCGCAATTGCATTGACACGGATTCCTTCACGGCAATAATCCAAGTCCACCTGTTTTGTATAACCTACAATCGCATGTTTTGAAGCTGTATACGCCGCACCACCACCGCCTCCAACAAGCCCCGCGATAGATGCCATATTGACAATAACACCCGATTTCCGAGCGATCATATGAGGTAAAACAGCATTGGTCATAAAATATGTCCCTTTAACATTCGTATCCATAATCCGATCCCAAAGCACTTCATCCGTATCAAGCGTTTTAGCAAAGCCATCCAGAAGCCCAGCCGTATTCAATAAAATATCAATTTGACCAAATGTCGCAAGTGCCTCCGCAACGGTATGCGTCACGTCTTCATTTGAACTTATACTACCAATTGAATACGCAAACTGTACAGGGTATGCCCGCTTCATATTCAGAAGCTCGTCCTCATTTATATCCAACGCAAATACATTCGCTCCATTCTCCAAAAACGCAAGCGATTGTGCCTTTCCAATTCCCGATGCAGCACCTGTTACAACAACTGTCTTCCCCACATATTCTTCAAATTTCATAACTTCCTCCTATTAAAAAAGCCCATGATTGCTCATGAGCTTTGATTCATCCGTCTTATTTTACAATAATCCAATCTTCCGCTAACAAATCACAAACTGTAGGAGTAAACATGGTGTAACCCTCACCTGTCACATTAATCAAGAAATAAGGATTCAACTTCTTTCCATCATGCTCACTTTCTCCTACTAGCTTTACATACAACTCAGCTCCGCCCCAACCGCTGCGAATCACTTTCTCGCCAGTCTTTAAACGCGGCAACACTTCTTCAAATGTCATATATATCCATCCTTTATCGTCCATTTAGTAGCACAGTTTATCAGGGAATTATACTTGATAACGTCTCGCTTGACAACTGAAAAGAGTTTTGAATCGGGTACCTATGCAAGCAACTGTTACCTTCATCGTATAACGATTCAATCCATTAAAGAACACAGATAAACTATATCCCTCCCCTCCATAACATGAGATGATAGATCATTTGGAAAATGGGAGGATATCCATGCAGTATTATTACTATCAGTAAATGCCTTGATGAGTATCCAATTTCAGCAGGTGCAATCACATACTCTTGTAATTCGGTTTTGTCTTTAAATACTTGTACTTAGACTTAGCAACAACTTTATACTTTTCACAAAATCACTTCTGTTGTATAGCGACATTTTGGAAATTGATTACAACCAATGAATGAACCGTTTTTCCCGTTGCGAACTACTAGATGTCCATTACAACGCGGGCATATTCCCTTTTTGCTTTCTGGTTCAATAGCTGAAGATTCCGCAGCTACTCTTACATTTTTTCCACTCTCTCGCTGTTTTCCTGCTACCTGTTTAACATGCTCTTTTTGAATCCGTCTTTTTTCTTTAGGATCAGCTAGTACCAATCGATCTATTTCTAGTTGTATTTTCTGCAATTTCTCTGCGTTGACGACAGGTATACTCTGTTCCTTAATGACAGTTATGAGCTCATTAAAATGAACAACTTTCGCCGTCTTAAAAGGCTCTTTGAATTTGAATTCAACACTGGGCGAAAAAGCAATAATAGAATATGTATTCAATTCATTGTCTCGCAAATAGTTTTTAATCGCTTGGACATGTCCATAATTCTGTCGAATGGGATTATACATTCTCTGTTTCTTCTTATAGATTACTTGTGTCCAATACTTTTGACGTTCGGACCCAAAAATCCAGCCGCTATAGTGTTTTGTCTCAATGACATGCAAGCCATATGGAGATACGACCAGATGATCGATCTGTGTCATACCATATTCTTTATTCCAAACATACACATCATGCCACACTTTATACTCAGGACCTAATTGGGTTAGCAATCGATTTACCTGTCGCTCTCCCCAACTACCCCGCCACTTTGGCATTTGGCGATTAGACCATACACTAAGAATCATTAGGAAAATTAAAATCCAAAATATTGGTGTTTTCAAGAAAGTGAAAAAGGGTTCTATAAATATTGACATGCTTATCCCTCCTAAGCACCTGTATAAATCATGATTAATGAAACTATCTTTTTGCAGTTCTAAAGTGTTCAAGTCTATTGCTCCCATCACAGTATGGGGCAAATAACTATATAGAAGGTCTTTCGCTATTCCTACATGCGATAATGTTACTCTGAAAAACTCATCATGCGGATTTTGAGAATACATATTTCATCAATCTCCGCTCAGCTACATCTCATTACCTATATTATACAGAATCTTCATATCGTTTACTTTTCACAAATGGGGTCCCCAGCCTTGCCAACTCCCCAAATCCATGATAAATTGATCAATAGAAAATTTCATTATGGGAATCAACATGTATAACCCCGATAATATGGTTCGGGGGTCTCTACCAGGAACCGTCAATCTCCTGATTACAAAAGTTATTTTTGTAATCGGGATTTTTCTATTCAACATAGAATGTTTGCAACTTAAGCGGGAGGTATTATAGTGGATTTCAGAGTATTTTTATTAGCAGTGTCTGCCATTACAGTGGGTCTGGTGGAGCTCGTTGTAGGCGGGATTTTGCCTGTCGTTGCGGACGATTTGAATGTTTCGATCGCGACAGCGGGACAATTAATTACAGTTTTCGCTCTTGTGTATGCTATCGCAGGTCCTGTGTTGCTGTCACTGACGGCGAAAGTGGAACGCAAAAAATTGTACTTGATTGGGCTCGGAGTTTTCTTCATTGGAAATGTCCTGACGTATTTCAGCCCTTCATTCGGTTTGATGATGGCAGCACGTGTTTTGACGGCCGCGAGTGCGGCGCTAGTCATTGTGCTTTCGTTGACGATTACGGCGCGTCTAGTGGAGCCTAAGTACCGGGCGAAAGCGCTTGGTTATATTTATATGGGAATCAGTTCATCGCTCGTGCTCGGTGTGCCGATTGGAATCGTGGTCACGAATGCGTTTGGATGGCGTTCTGTATTTTTAGGGATTGCGATTTTGACCATCGGTTCGATTCTGTTGATCGCAAAATTCTTGGAAACCATCCCAACTGGTGAAGTGCAGCCTCTTTCAGCTCAAATTAAAGCCCTTGCCAATAAAAAGATTTTCTTTGCACATTTGGCAACGATGTTTATGCTTGCTGGACATTATACGGTGTATGCATACTTCACTCCGTTCCTTGAGACAACAATGCAATTGAGTCCTTATTGGATCAGTGTATTCTACTTTTTGTTTGGACTCGCCGCAGTTGGCGGCGGTGCTTTTGGCGGAGGACTCGCTTCACGATTGGGCTCGAAGAAAAGTATTTTGGTCATTTTGGGAGCATTCGCGATCAGTTTGTTCGCACTTCCCTATTCTACATTCTCGATTCCGCTTTTCATTGTGTTTATGATGGTTTGGGGCGCACTCAGCTGGGCGTTGGCACCTGCACAGCAGGATTACATTATTACAAGTGATCCGGTCTCATCGGATATTCATCAAAGCTTTAACAATTCCGCTTTACAAGTCGGAATTGCGCTTGGCTCCGGTGTAGGCGGAATGGTTTTCAGTCAGACAGGCAGTGTAACGAGTATGCCGGCAGTTGGTGGGAGTATTGTCATTATCGCGTTTATTTGCGCGGTGATTTCACTTTCTATGTCTGCTAAGAGAAATAATAATCATCAGGAACAAACCGCTTCTTGATTGTTTAAAGCTAGGTCGACTCTTAAAGATGGAGTCGGCCTCATTTGGTTTCATTAGAAGATGAAGGTTGACCGTAACTAGAGATATTGTGAATTTAATGGTATTGATTATTTTCTTGATTTCCGCTAATTTTCTTCCGCTTATTATGTGACCTCCAATGATTTCTCTCAAATATAATAATTTATTTATTGTTTTTGTGGCCATAAAGCTGAAACAGATGCAATAGTATATCCACACGGACATACTGTCCGGAAGATAAATCTACATTTACTTTCCCTTTTCAACTTCCTCCCTAAATATTTCTTAGCCAGAAATCAAAAAAGAACGCCCCGGTTGGACGTTCCTCTGTTAATCGCTTAATGCATTAAGTTATTTTTCATTTGGTAATTTATCGCCAACTCTACTATTGGGAAATGGTAATCATAATGACATTGGAATTAAATTTCATTCAACTTTCTGAATACCAATGGCGGGAACTGATAATGGCTCAACGCTCGATTCTTTCGTTTTACGCTGAAGGATATATGCAGCGCAAATAATCAAAATTCCACCAACAATTTGAATGGAATAGATCTGTTGCCCAAGAAAGATAGCTGCAAAAACTGCGGCAACGACCGGTTCAAATATTTGCATGGTTGAAGCTCGTGAAGCCCCAATCATCCGAATACTCGTTATCATTAACATCGTTGGAATTGCAGCTCCGGCTAACCCGGCAAATACGAGAATAAACCACACGTATGCAGACGAATCGACAAATGGCGCAATCAATGTAGCACCCTCTCCAAAGACTACTCCGCAAATGGCAAATACAATAGTCCCGGCTGCTAAGAAGAACGTTGTAGCATAAGTGGGTGGTAAACTTTGGTAGCCGCTCCTACCAATCATATAAAATACAGACATGCCTAGCGCAGCGCCAAGTGCAAGGACAATTCCAAGGGTACTTATTTGGACGCTTTGTCCAAGCAACTGCCCAAAAACAGCTAAAGCACCACCAATCAGGGAGAGGATCAACGCAATCACTTTGGGTGAGTTTAATCGTTCTACACCGGTAATTGCACAAAGTATTGTAACAATTGCTGGAAAGGTATAGAATAATAGCATCGCTAGAGCTACGGACAATTCAACAAAAGCATAGAACATGGCCAAGCTATAGGCTGAAAAAGCAAGAGACGCAATCACCAGGTTACGGATTTGATTTCTAGGGATTTTCGATAAAGATATCCGATCTGCCTTGGTTGTTTTTCCTAAACCGAATGCGAGTAAAATGATTAAGGAAATGGTTCCAAGTAATTCACGCCACATTGCAAACGCAACAGGACTTAGTCCTGCCTGGACGGCAAGGTTTGTCAAAGTTCCTAATGTACCAAAAAGGGTAGCAGCAATCAGCATAATGATAATTCCTAAAAGTAGCTTTTTTCTATCTCCAGTGTTCTGGATCTCCAGATTATTATTCATACAAAATTCCTCCTTTTCCCAAAAAATACTAATGAAATCAATGACAATATCGGAGTAATATGGTGAAAGATTGATGAATCAGCTTTCATAGCTCTTTAAATCCGTCCAAGTAGATATACCTTCATACCTTTATTTGAGGCATTCATTTTGCAAGGTATTTTTTGTGTTTTATCCATTCTGTGAATGCGCTTACAAAACCTTTAAGTAATCAACATAACTAGCCTAAGATGTAAGAGCCATTTCAAACTTATGTTTCTGAATGACTAGTCGACTTGCGTCCTTCTAAGTTTCCATATCCTGGGCAGATAGCGTTTCTACCCAACACTTTTTTAAATGAATACCGACGCATTTAAACCGGTGACATATCTCGCTGCCGTGCTCATCATTAAATCAATATTGTCAGATCCCATTGATTTGCTTACAATTTCGGGGCGAATTCCTAATAACTCTTTTGGCCAATTGGATGCGGCTGCGCCATAGATTCTAGAAAACATTTGAGTTGTGTCCGCCGCAGGCTTCATTATCTTCTCCCAGCTATCAAGAGCATCTTCAATATCATACCGTTCCAATTGTATCGCAAGCTCTAACGCACTCGTAATACTGACTCCGGCCCCCTGTCCGAGATTCGGTTCCATTCCGTGGGCAGCATCCCCAAGCAAAGCGACTCTTCCTCTTTTCCATGAATTCAAATAAATATAATAAAAGTTTTTGTCCAGTCTGCAATCATCGATCCTCTCCAGGACGGATTCCAGATGAGGGAAAGAGGATAACCATGCCTCTTTGTTAAACGGCTCCGAAAGTGCTTCTTTATCCGAAGTCATCCCGGTTAAGTATACATAACGATATTTGTCTGTTGATGGTGCGATTCCAATTCGGCGGTAGTCATTCCAATGTTCTTCTGCAATCCCCTTTTTATCTTCATCAATTCTTGGAATCAAAGCACGCCATGCCCCATTGCCTATGACTTCCTTTCTTCCAATATTCAGTGAATTACGAACGTTAGAATGAACTCCATCAGCACCAATAATTAAATCTGCCTTATATTTTCTTCCATCTCGTAATTGAATGACTCCAGAAGGATCGACTGATACGGTCTCAGCGTTTGTTTCGATCTTTACTCCTGCACGTTTGCAGGCATTTACTAATGCTTTATAGACATCTCGGCGTGGAATTACACAAAAGCGGCTTTCATTCGTGAATTTAGTGGAATGCATCAGCCCGTACGTATTATCAATCATATCGAGGTTCGTAATAAATTCTATATTTTGTGATGCCTCATTAAAAACATCAATGGACTCCAACACTTTTAACCCATTTTCCCATGTATACAGCCCAGCTCCAACTTCTCTCAATTCTGAGGATCTTTCAAAGATTTGAACATCCCAACCACGTTGAGCAAGTGCTGTAGCAAAAGTTAAACCTGACAATCCTGCTCCCGCTATAATCACTTTTTTCTTTGCCACGATAACGTCCTCCTGTCTAAGTAAAGTTTTGATGTCTATCATATCAATAGTATGCTTTTTCTATCGTCATTTTTATTTACAAGGTATTATGTGTTTTTACATAATACCTTTTCTATCAGCTCGATTACTTACTTACTAATGAGTGCGCAGCCACAAATTCATTAATACGATCAACAACTGCATCCGGAGACTCCAATGTAGGGAAGTGAGTATCCCCTTTGATGACTTTAAAGTCAAACCACGGATTTTCGTCTGCGAATTTTTGCTGGATATCCTCATAACCTTCTACTGCAGCTTGAGAATAAATATGCACAATTGGGCGCTTCTCTTCCAGGGCCTTCATTCGCTTTAGCGGAGAGCTCCAGTAGTTATAGGCTTCCTCAATCCGTCGGCAGGAACGCTCCCACATGTCAAATCCCCAGCTTGCCATTTCGATATCCAAATGATCTTTCACATCTTTGTTGTCACTAATACCAATCCAATGATTGAAAAGATCACGGCGTGCTTGGAACCATGTATTGGGATTTCGGATATCCTGCAAACTCTTCACGAATTCCCCTGTCGCTTCTATCATGATCCAGTCAATGACTATGGTTTGTGGTATCCGCTCTATACCAAGTCGATCCGTGATTTCCATGTTTGCCCAACCACCGTGAGAAGTGGATACTGGGATCACTTGCTTAATATTCAGCGCATCTAGCACCCCGATAATATCGTCTGCTTGATCAGATGGACCGAAATCTTCTGGGAATGTTAATGGGTCCGTGTGCCCGCGATAATTCATGCGAAGTACTTTGTGCCGTTTGCTTAAAGGCTCGACAATATGCTTAAATAAACGGTGGTCTTGTGCCCAACCCGATAATAATAAAATTACCGGTCCATCTGCATCACCGTGTATATCGAATGTAATCTCTTGACCGTTCATTTCAATCGAATTTAATGTGTTTTTTTCTTGAATATTCATGTCGCCATCCCCTTTATTATTTTTCCGTTGCATGCAAATGAAAGCATGTTCAAACAAATCTACAGAAACATCTTATACTTTATTCTTCACTCTTTTTAATGCTAGAAACACCCTCCTTTACATATTGAATGGATAATTGACTTTCCCATCACCGTATATTAATCTTAATATATATTGAGTGAAAACGGTGTAACCCACTTAACTTTTATAAGTAAATATTTCTGAAGATTCCAAAATGATCGAATGTTATTTATTCAAATTTCATTATAGCTTTGGAATCTTTTCATACTAAATTTTCCCTGTATTTAATATAAAGGAGCTGAAAACTATGACTTTACTTAATGAATTTAATATTAATTGGGAGGAGTTCGTAAAGTATGGCAGTCGTCAGTTTCTGGAAAAGAATTCCGTAATTTATAAACAGGGGGAAATTGGTGATGGTTTTTACTATCTTAAAAAAGGGTTGGTTAAAGTTATGACAACGACTGCGGGTCGTAGTGACTTACTGCTCAAAATAGTCTTGCCTACCCAGTTAGTAGGTATACAAGCCATGGATCAACTTGTCCATTATACGACGGCAAAGACTATTGAGGATTCGGTTCTCTACTTTTTCCCCTATAATACAATTGAAGAAATAATGCTTCAGAAACCTACAATAAATCAACTCTTTCTGCAATCGGTCATTAACGAGATGAATACGTTTGCCTCAAAAATTAATGCAGAAAGGTTACCGGCAGAACAAAAATTAGCAATACTGCTTTTAAATATTTATGATGAATTTAGCCAGTATGATATCCCTTTACTTCAAAAAGATATAGCCAGCAGCACGGGGCTTACACGAATTACAATTTATAAGATCTTCAAAGAGTGGAGTGAAAATGGATATATTGAAAACACAGGAAAGTCCTTTTCCATCAAAAATCCAACCGTTCTAAAAAAATACGCTGAAGGACTCTATTAATAAGGGAGAGAAAAGGTCTAGTGCAACTACGTTATTCTTGGCAACCATACCTCGATTTTGGTCAACAGTTGGATCTTGATCAGGGGGTCTTTGTCTATCAACAGCATGAGGAAGGGAAAGGGTTCTATTATTTAAATAATGGATTAATCATGAATTCAATCATTTCTACCGATGGTAACGAACACGTAATAAACTATATCACGGAAGGCATGCTATTCGGCGAACCAGGCATATTTCATGAACCCTATATCACCAACGCAAGAGCAGTGCGCTCCTCTGTAGTGTATTATTTTTCCGACCTTGCCTATAATGAAGTATGCGACGCATTTCCAGAGGCTAGACTCGTTTTTACAAAAGCTCTTCTGTTCAAACTCCGAACCATGGCAGAAATTGTTACTTTCATGAATGGCAACATTGAACAAAAAATAGCTCATTTTACAATAAAGTTAGACAGTGAAATCGGAGAAGTGATCCCGTTTACACAGACTAACTTTGCCGAATTCCTTGGAATTTCTCGAAAAAGTGTCAATCAGGTCATCAATAAGTGGCGAAAAGAAGGAATTATTGATGTAGTCGGCGATGTACTTGAAATCAAAGATAGACAGCGACTTAAAGAAATCCGAACATTAAATACAAATTTCGATTACAATGTGGATTATCTTTTATCCTTACATCAAGTATTCTCCAAAAAAAGGTTATGAGTAAAAAATCTCATAACCTTTCTAATGTTTATTTCCTAATAATGTATTAGCTGATTCTAATAAAACTAACCATGATTCTGTCTCTGGTAGAATTAATTTGAAATGCTCTGCCGTCGGAATGATTTTCAGGGTAATCGAATCCCCTTCCTTGATGGCCTCCTTCTCAAAGTGTTCACTTAAACCTATAGGGACATTGACATCTAGGCTTCCATGAATGAGAACGAGTGGTATTCCAATCGGCAAAAGCTCATATGGCGATCCTTCCTTGTACCGATTTGCCTGTTCATTCGGCTTCCCGCCTAATAAGTCACGAGTCGGATTATCGACAATACCGAACAACGTCTCTGTCCATTGATGAATATCATGCATCATCTCCAAATCGTTCGCTCCTGCAAGACTGATGACTCCTTTTAAAGGCAAAGGATGTTCAGATGTTTGTAACATACTATTTGCAGGAAGTTTATGTCTAGCTGCCAGCCATAGAGCAAGATGGCCTCCTGCCGAATGGCCGATCGTAATCACTCGATTTACGTCAAGCGGATACGATTTTGTAAGAACCCGAATATGATCGACTGCTGCCGCGTTGTCTAAAAATGTCCCCGGCCAGCCTCCTCCTTCCTGGCCAACTCGTCGATATTCTACATTCCAAGTCGCGATGCCCTTCGCAGTGAATGCTTCGGCCATTTTATTCATTTGCTCTAGATCAAACCTTTCTCTCCAGAAACCACCGTGAATAATCATCGCTACTGGAAACGGACCTTTTCCATCTGGAATTCGTAAATCCCCAAACTGGTTTTCATTTGTACCGTAAGCAATCCGTATTACGTTATTTTTTTCTGTTGTATTGATACCCAACACTCCCTAACATAGATGAAATGTTTAATTCCTGGTCTTTCTCTAAATCTTGATTTATACTTGGGGAACTTTATTTCATGCATAGGCTTAATGATTCGTTCAATTAATTTCGTTGAATTAATCAACTTCCATTTTTTCATCCCCTATATTAATTGATATAACGTCTTTACCCTCAACAATCTCACCTGAGTATGTCTATTTCTTTCTTCCTATTAGTTCAGCATTTTCTAAATTAAAACCACCAAGCAGAACAAGGTGTGTGTTTACGGCCAACTTCAGCTTTGTTTAGGTTAATACTTTTCCTACATCTTCCGGGAAAGTATCGCTTAGACATAATAAGTTGTAATTCTTTCAATGATTCTAGTTTATCCGGGGGAACGACACCAACTTCGTGAATAATGATATCTGCCCCCTTAGCATGTACTATTAAATTGTTGTCATAAGTACACCTTATAATCGATACGGTAGCCATAAACAGCACGTCAGGTATGCAAACGATAGGATCTGAATGCAAATGGGTTAGAATCAATTGATGAATTCCTCTTAGCAAGACTCCAGATTGATATAGCCATACAGCCGCGCCATGCCCATCATCAAACTCACCCAATATAATTAACTAATAAATGGAGGTCATACAACCTGAACAATAAATACGCAATTAATTGGAATTGGCAGGGAACTGCAAAAGTGAAGAATTTACCGATTACCATCTTTACAAATTGCTCCAAAACTCGCTGATCAATTGAAATTCATTGTCCCAGAATAAACAATCTACTGTATATTATAAAAAGAAAAATACCGCAACATCGCAGGTAAAGTATTAGATCAATTACTTTACTCTACACACTTTACATGATTAAAACACCACCTTTTATCTATTATGGAATGATTGACCTTTACTTTGCTATATATAAATCTTAATATATAGCGAATAAAAGTGTTGTAACCCATTTAACTTTTACAATCACTTTCATACCAGGATAAAGAACTTCAATCCTAGTGAATCTAAGACATGCTTGACGTTCTTTATCATCCTTGACTTCAAAATTAACTATAAAGTTCATCTCATCTATGGTAAGTTGAATTTTTTTAAAAATGGAGTCAACTAACTCGTAGTGAAAGCACTATGCATTTAGTCGGCTACTTTTTTATTAGTGCATAATGTTTCTAAAAGCAAGACGAAGGCATAGAGTTATTTACTACCAATAAATGAAACTTATAATACAGCAAAACGTATCCTTATTATGACCGTGGTTGGGTTAATCAATGAGAAAAATTTATAACATTCTATAGGCAAGGAGTTAGATGATTATGTCCGAGAATAAAGATTTTTATTTAGTTGCCATGTCTGCTATGGTGATTGTTTCCTTTGCCAACTTTTTCGGATTAACTATTGGCGGTATATCTGTTATTCTTGGTATTACTTTTTTTATTATCAGTAGAGTAGCAGATAAAACTACCTCTCCTGATACTAGTCTTAGCTTGAAAACAATTGGACCGAATTTCAAAAACAAATCACTATGGTTCTGGATCTTTTCGCCCTTACTCATGAACCTATTTTGTATTATTTTAGCAACACTATTCCTGCCCGAATTCATAGAACATCTTATCGGTAGAACAGGTACCATGATTTCATTAGATACGCTATTCGCACTTATCCTTCAACTGGCCATTTTAGCATTGGGCGAAGAAATTGCATGGCGCGGTTTTTTCCAAAAGCAATTAAGCACACGGCTGCCCATCCTTCCCGCCTTAATTTTAACTTCTTTCCTATTCTCCATCGCTCATTATACTGTAGGTAACTTTGCTGTTATCAGTTACGATATGTTCTTTATTTTCATTAATAGTATGTTGTATGGTATCGTATTTCACAAAACAACTAATATTTGGATCAGTGCTATATCGCATTTCACTGCGAATCTTTTTATTATTATCATTTTTTCCTTTATGTAGAAAAGTGATCTACTTGTTAAACTATCGGATTAAATGTTGGGAAATGAGGGTCGGCCATGACAGGAGCTATGATCGATATTGTACTAATGATCGCCTTTTTGATCTTCGCTTTCTATCTCTCTCAAGGAAAAGGTGCATTTCTTCTTTCGGGTTATAATACGATGCCTGAAGAGAAAAAAGCGATGATTGATGAACTTTCATTATGTAAATTCATGTCAAAAATTATGTATGGATTGAGTTTTTGCATAGGTTTGTTTGCATTGAGTGAATTGCTCAATCAGCAAATTTTATTTGTAGTAGGGCTTGCTCTCTTTGTCCTGCTTGTTGTTTTCGCCGTTGTGTATTCGAATACAGGAAACCGTTTCAAAAAATGAGGGAGGTGCGGGTTTGGTCAGAAGACGCGGGATTTACGAAGTGGAAATTCTAGGTAAACAGCTATGTTGTACATTATGCGATGGTAAAATGTTCCATCATCGTGAAGTCTATTTGGATTTGGAATTGCCAAAGAAGATAGATCGAGAGCAACTGACTTTGCAATCCTTGATGTGCAAGGTTTGCAGTACGACTCAACTTGTGCAAGAGAAAACAGACGATACAAAAACGAATATTGTTTACATCGAGGTGAAAACGTGATGGTAGACGAGTTGATTTGCGATGAAAGCAGGGTTTGGATTCTCGGCCAGCCGCTCATTTGCCGCTTTTGCGCAAATGATGTGTTTTTGCCCTATCACACGTATAAAAACGTAGAAAAGCCAGGGATTGATGTGTTTTTTGTGGACTATACCGCGATTTGTTTGAAATGTGGCTGTGCGACACAGTTTGGCGACCCGAGCGGACCCAGCCCAGATGGTACGGATTATATTTGGGCATTAGAGCAGGTTTTGCTTAATCCGCCTGAACCCGAGCCACCGATAATTCGGACAGTCGATGACAAAACATTACGGGCACAGAAAAGTTGCTTGAGTCTAGCACTTCTATTGCTTGTTCAAGAAGGTATTATTGAAAATGCCGTCTTGCCACTGGTCGAAGAAGAACAGAATGAGAACTTGCTGCATCTTTTGGAACCGGGTGTATATGTATCATCTGAAGAAATACCTGCCGAAAAATGTTTAGTTTTGGCACTGAGTCAAATAGTTAAACACCGACTCTTAGATAATGATAAATTACACTTTATAATTGAACATGAGAGCTATCCTGGTATCGAGTCTTTTTTACGGAAGCATATAGAATAAGAAGGCAGTTCGTGAAGTCATTTCTATCCGACTTCTCAGACCGTCTTTTTTTGTCGGAGAAATGCTTTTTGTACATTCTAGATAGTTGTCATGACGGCGAGAATATGTGCAATGGGACTTTGGTATATTCACCTGATTTTCTTGCTTGTTCCTAAGGGAAACAGCTGTCACTAAAAGCATTTTTCTACATTCAGGACAGCTGTGTTTTTATATTTCACTTATTCGAACAAGCATCTCCAGCACATGCTGCAAAAACTCTCCAATCTCTCCCATATGCTCTTCCGTCAATTTCGGTTTAAAGTCGATTTCTACCGTGTTTAGAAAACCAGGCTCTGTCTGTCCATAATGAAAACTCAGCGTCTGCCTATATTCGATATCATTTTCCCAGATCGTCTGAATAATGTTTTCGACCTGCTCACATTGTGTATCCATGTCCTGCACATTTATAAGGACGCGCAAAGACAATAAGCAGCCTGGCTCTGTTCCTTTCGCTTCTAGTATTTCATCCGCCAATTCTTGAAGCGATGAATTCAGCGCAATCTCCACGCTCACAGCGGGATGGCTTACTAATGAAAATTGTATAGAGAATTTTCTTGACATGACTGCTAAATCTAACTGATCGGTACGGTTCAAGATGGAAATCGTACGTTCTAGATTATCCAAATCATAGACATGATTTTCGAATGCTACTTTAAGGTTTTCAAAAACAGTTGGGTCGTACATGATGCTGCCTCCTAATTTATATTCGTTTGTATAATCTGTCCTCATTCAGCCACCTTATGTACAAATTCAGAAAGGAAGATGTATATGGCAAAGATTGAAGCACCAATTGCAAAGTTGGGAGAAGAGGAACTTCATGCACTAAATCGTTTGGAGAATGAATTAGGTGTGACACTCGTCGCATATGAGAATACTTCTACAAGTACTGCATGACAAAGTTAAACTGCTGATGCTTTCTATTTTGGAAAGCATCTTTTTTATTTTTATTGAAACTATCTCTTGCAGGTTACGTAGCGTCACCTCATACACTTAAATTAACACCGTATGAGGAGGAAATACTATGCTTTCATTTTTCAAAACTTCGCCTTGGGGCAAAAAGGAATTGTTTCAACTTTTATTTCTTGTGTTAGTGCTCATTCCCTTTTTCATCGAATACCTTTTGATGAACTACCTAACCGACCTATTTCAAAACGATTTATATTCCGGCACACTCATTGGCTTAATCATGTCTATTATTTTCATGACGGGACTTTATGTAGTGGCATTACGTCCAAAGCAGCTCGGATGGAGAGATGTTGGATTAAATCGTTTTTCTCGTTCGTATTGGGGATCGATTATTGGATGGACTGTTGTGTTGATCATTGGCAGTATCCTAATGGTTTTCTTAATGTCATTTGTCGGGATTGGTGTAGATAACAGTAAAACGGAAAGTGTACAAACTCATCTTTCACCACTCACATTCTTCATTGCATTTGTTTCAGCCAGCATTATTTCTCCAGTGTATGAGGAAATTTTTTACCGTGGCTTTCTGTATCGCTGGTTTAGATGCCGTTACGGTCTAGCTTTGGGAATGATGGGGAGTTCCTTCATCTTTATGTTGGTCCATATTCCTACTTATAATGTATTACCTATCACATTTGTCTCTGGACTCCTCTTCTCATGGACCTATGAAAAGACAGGATCCGTTTTTCCAGGCATGATAATTCACGGCACATTTAATGCCATAGCCTTGTTTCTAACCGCTTTCGCTTAATGGATTGAGTTAGACTGATAACGCTTGCTCAATGAAATCAATGATTTCTTGCCGAATTGGGTACAGTCGAAGTTCAGCAGAAGCTTCTCCAGATTTTCTCACTTCCCAAAACTTATCCATGAGCTCCTGGTCACCATTAAACGTCTCATCGGAAAGAATATTCATATCATCCATAATAATTTGCGCTTCTTCCGACTTTGGAGAAGCGCCATTCTTAATACATAGCTCGATCCGTTTAATCAAATTCATCCATTTTTTCGTGGAAATGTCTTGGCTCTCTAAAGAAGGCAGCTGCATTTCAAGCAGTTGTTGCTCTTCATCAGTAAAATAGAAAGCCCAATTCTTTTCTTTCTTGCGGTCCACTACTAAAGTTAATAAGTCTTGCCATTTTATTTCCCCCTCGAGCTCTAGCACATGAATGAGCGAGGTAGTATGCCGTATTGACTCATCCAATGTTTCTACTTGTTCAGTTAAAGATGATCTGTGTGCCGATAAGATTGACGCCATCGATTGCTCCTGAATAATTTGCTTACTGTCTTCGAGAGATAATGATAGGTCCTTCAGTATGAGGATCTTCTCTAACGTAAAAATATCGTCCTCAGTATATAAACGCTTACCTCCGTTGCCTCTTTCAGTAGGTTGAACCAAGCCAATTTGATCATAGTAACGTAATGTTCGGACCGATACTTCCAGACGCTTTGCTAGTTCGCCAGTAGACAGATATGTCACTCTATTCCCTCCCCCTGTTGCCTTACTCTTTTACTATTCAGTAGCGTATCATTTCGCCGACTGTTTGTATATTCAGAGTTATTCATTTTAATCCTCGCCATACAAATCCAATGCCATCTCATCTATCGTTTGGTACACTAGACTATGTGTTAATTTATCAAAGGAAGTGTATGTATGGTAGGACGAAACGAACCATGCCCTTGTGGCAGTGGAAAGAAATATAAAAAGTGTTGCGAATCAAAGCAGGCGGTATCTGTTGAAGAAGTACAAACCGAAGAAATGGAACGCTTATTGCAGACGTTCTATGATACGTATCCTGAACGTAAGGATGTATCAGAGTTCATTGACTTCGCGGATTCCTGGAAATCCTCTTTGCGTGAATATTTACCTGAAGAAATGATTGAAGCGATTGCGTTGGATGAATTTTTCTTCCATCAACGTTCGGATATATGGGAAAGTTATATTGAAAAGCAAAAGAAGAAACAAGTACGGCCTTCAATTTTAGGTTTGCTGGATCAATGGGCGCATCCACGCGTTTTCATCGGCAAAGTGACAGCTGTAGATGAGACGTATATGACCGCCGCAAGCATCATCGGTGATGAAACGATTCAGTTGTGGAAAGAAAGCGAAAAACCGGTTCCAGCTGGCGTTCATTTTTATTGTTTCTTGCTGCCAGACGGAACAGAAGAGGGTAATTATTTAGCTGTATCCAGTTTGATTTTCTTCCCTACCGATCATTCGGAAGCTATCAAACAATTTGCGAATTCGATTGATCAGGTAAAAGAACATACAATGTCGTTTTGGGTGAAGCTTGGAGAAAACGGTTATGCAGGAGACGAGTTCACTGAATTCGAGTCTGGCGTTCTGCAAGCGGCTGCGGAGTTCTTAGAGATGAGTGAACGACAATCTGATGCATTGCTTGAACTCATTGAAGACTTTTTAGTAGAACAGCAGCCGAATGCACGGAAAGAAGTGGCGATTGCAGCAGGTGCCATCCGTTACGGACAAGAAAACGAGTTGTTTGAGCCACTCACGATGACATGGAAGGACATCGCAGAACATTTTGACGTCTCTCCTTCTTCCATGAATAAGTATGCAAAAGAGATTACCGAATATGTTCTGCAACAGAACTAACAAGTTAGGAGTTTGAATAATGGTACTATCCACTCCCCATTTATCAGATGCTTGGGAAGCCTATAATGACGTGGACACACATGGAAAACAAGTGCTGTCCAGTATTGAATTTACTACGACATATCTATGTAATATGCGCTGTGAGCATTGTGCAGTCGGTTATATGCTTCAACCGAAAGATCCGGACGCGTTGCCGATTGAATTACTACTTCAGAAACTGGATGAAATTCCCCATTTGCGGACAATCAGTTTAACTGGCGGTGAGCCGATGTTTTCGAAGAAATCTGTCGAGCAATACGTCCTACCTCTATTGCAATATGCACATTCACGCCAAATTAAGACGCAAGTGAATTCGAATTTAACGATGCCATTTGATCGCTATGAACTGATTGCTCCTTATTTGGACGTGTTACATATTTCGCATAACTGGGGTACAGTCGATGATTTCATTGATGGCGGCTTTGCCAGAATGGAACGACAACCGCCCCGTGACCGACGCGCGGCCCAGTTTGCACGCATGATTGAAAACAGTAAAGCTTTATCGGAAATGGGTGTCATGGTATCCGCCGAGACGATGCTGAATCGTCGAACTTTGCCTCATTTGAAAACCATTCATGAGCAAATTGTCAATGAAATGAAATGTGGACGTCATGAAGTTCACCCTATGTATGGAATGTTCCTTATCTTGCATCTTAAATGAAACAAAAGAAAACGCTAACTCATTTGAGCTAACGCTATCTTGGCTAATCTTTTTAAATTAGGTTGACCAACTTTATATAATACAGAACCGTCATCACAAACCTTTTTTTCGATGTTTTCTGGGATGCTATTTCCGTGAATCAAATACAGAAGCTCGTCAAAAAGGTTTGCTTGCTTATTTTCCACCATCATTTTCCTCACCTATTTCTTCGGCTACGGGTGGTTTATCATATCGAGTGAATTTATAGGAGCAATTGTATTTATCACTATGATATTCTTCTTCTTCTGTCTTAATGAATCCTAAATTCTCTTGCAATCCCATTGGATATTCCGCATCAAAATCAAAAACATATTTATTTACGTGAGTAAGATACACATTGTCTGCATGAGGTAAGAAAGCTTCAAAAACAGATTGACCACCTAATATCCATACACTCTTGTCGCACTCCCCCATAGTCTTGCAATGCTTCAGTATCTTATCTACGGAATTGAATACATACTCGCCATATTTAGATGTATAATTTTCATCTCGCGATAACACAACATTTGTCCTTCCATTTCCTAAAGGCTTGTTGTTGCGTTCTATGATAGATTCAAAAGTGGATCGTCCCATTACAACAATTTGATTCTTAGTGAGATGCTGAAAACGTTTAAGATCTTCTTTTATTTCAAATAGAAGTTCTTTCCTATAACCAATGGCGTTATTGTTACTCAAACAACAAATTATATTAATACTCATTTATTCAATCAAAACCTCTTTCTTTTAGGAACACTTGTTCAATTTCAGGTAAAACGTGATCCATATAATTTAATAACTCATCTAAATGAATTGGCTGTCCAAATTCACGTCCAAAATTTAAAGGAGAATCTACTCCTACATTGATCTGATTCTTCATTTTGTTGGGTGCAGAATGGATGTGTCCAGACAGACTCCAAAGCCTTGCTCGATTCCCCAACTCCATTGGATAATGAGTTAAATGCATGACTTGCTTATGAGTTTTCATGTAATATCCGACTGGGTAATACTCTTCAATATGTCCATTCTTCTTTAACTTCTTCAGTGTCTCTAAGCTGTCATGATTTCCTTTTATAAAGTGCTTCTCACCGTTTAACTGTTTGATTATTTCAACCCACTTCTCATAGCTGCCAAAGCAGAAGTCTCCGAGGTGAAAGATTTTATCCTTCTTTTTTACTGTCTTATTCCAAACTTTAATAAGTTCGCTGTTCATCTCTTCTACTTTCTTAAACGGACGCTCCTCAAACTCTAAGATATTCTTATGACAAAGATGTAAGTCACTTGTAAAATAAATATCGCTCAAAAATATTCACCCCTTTTCAAACTTCTTCTTTAGTCTTAAATATTGTACGTAGTCCAATTCATCTTGCTTTTTATTTATTATCAAATTTTCTTTTTGTTGTAACTCTTCCTGTAAACGATTAGCTGTCTGCCGAGTAATAATTCCCCAATTAACTAATTCGTCTCCATAGTGTTCATAAATATCTTCTATACTATCCATAATCTTCGTCTTAACTACATTTACACCCATTGATCTACTGGTATACTTATATTCAACTAGCAAACAGTTATCATCAGTAAAATAGAGAGTGTAAGACTCAATCATCTCGTCATGGTCGATTAAAATGAGGATCTTATCTTCTAGTTCCTTAATATCTGTTAGAATGCACGGTAAACCTTCGGTGGACTGCTGTAAATGTTTTACTGTTTCTTTGTTGTAATCTACTGTTTGATTGGTTAGAGATTCTCTGTTAGTTTTATACAGTTTCTTTTCTGGTTGATCAGGTCGTTCAGGCAGAGAATAATATTTTTTACGCTCCATACTAACAACTCATCTCTCTATTTAATTTTATTTATCATTAAAAAGTTCCTTTTAATGATAATGTATGATATCTTATACGACTTGCAGAGTCTTTCTATCTACTATCTTTCTTATCTATGTCAACAGCAAGCTTAATTATCTTGATAACCTCTTCAGGTGGTAAAGGATTTAACACTATTTCTTTTTCATGTAGAATGTTAACACGTGCAATCAGTTTACCGTTTTCATCATGTTCATAACACTTCATTAATATCACTTCCTTTCTTCAACTCCCTATAAAAGGTGGATATTATTCGATTTTACCGTCCCACTCTTCAAACTCAAATCGTGAACTCTCTTCGTAAGAGTAGATAGCATTATTTACCGCTTTTATAAAACTATCAGGGAATCCAACATAATGAGCATGGACTGTTAAAAATATTTTACCAACCCATCTTCTCCTTAGATGTACATAATATCCGAAACTCTTGTACGGTCTGATTAAAACTAAATACTCATTGCCTTTCTTGCTAACTACAGGATATTTTTTCATACTTTCGCCTTTCTTTCAGCCAAATATATTTTCTAATCTTATCCTAAATCTTCAAGGCTTCTCATAACATCCCAATACTTACCTGCCATTATATGACCTAAAGTTGGTTTAGATTTTCCAATGCTAACACCTATTGCTACTGTAACATCATTGCCTATGTCACTTATAATATCGAAGTACCATTTAACCTTTATATTCATAATTCTAACTCTATATTGTTTTCTATTTCAGAAATGACTACTTTGTATTTTTTATCCATTCCTGTGTTTCTCATAAACTTTGCAACAGATTCATTTAAGTCTTCGACCATAGTATACTGGCTTATAGTCAAAACAAGTTTTCCATCGATTACTTCTTGTTTTTGTTCATTCTCATAGCTCCCCCATGAACGTTTTTGATTTTTCTTAAATAGGTTAAACACTCTGATCGCATCCTAACGAAAGATATTTTTATAAGCTTAAGATTTTTTCAGTAATCTCTCTTTTTACATTTAGAAAATAATATGGCATTCCAGTACTTTCATCAAATTTTGTGGCAACCTTCATCGCTTCCAACATTTTACCTTTTATTGTCATTGAAGAATCATTTAATAGAACCTCAATTGCTCCTAAAGCCAGCTCTGATCCACTGCCAGTGCAAAAATACTCATTATTGATATGCGTCAAAGAGCCCAACAAAGAGGAGGTGTGAAAAATACCTTGAGTGCCGACAAATAGCAAGTAACAGTCGTCATGCTCCAACTCTTGCTCTTTAAATAGTTTCAGAATCCTTGGTAAAAGCTCAAAATTTAAATATCCTAAATCAAGTCTACACCCTTGTTCTAACTCTTTTATTTTATGGTTAATAAGATTAAATCCTTTAGCGCTTCCTGATACACATGCGTAAAATACTTCTTCTCCATTAAACTTGATAAATTTAGGTATGCCAGAGTCGAAATGACCTCCTCTTCTTGACACTCTTCCATCACTTAGAATATATGATCCGTTTTCACTTACATGTACAATAACTGTTGTCATCAATACATCTCCTTATAAAATACATATTTGAATCAGAATGGCTTAGCTAAAATAACCCATTTCCATCCATTCTATATCTTCAATATTTTTTATTCCTAACTCTTTAGCATATAACTTTGCAACCACATCCAAATCTTTTAATTTGGTGTCAGGGTACAGTTTAGCAATGTGCTTGTGATTAAAGGTTAAATAATGATCTCCGTCATAGCCATAATCTAGATTAATCAAATGATCTATACTTTCTAGATGTTCAGTTATCAGGCTGTAATCTTCATCATCTACAGCTTCTTTCATTCTCCCAACAAACTCTTTCCATGTAGGTGTCCAACTATAATGCTCATTTACACGCTCATCTAACTTGTCTTTATATTTCTCTTCTAAATATGCTAAATCCCACTCAATTTCACTGACATCTGCTCCATACCCATACAAATAACTTGCGTCTACTCCCACTCTTAATTCCTCCTTATATTGTTTATTATTATTATTTATCGACAGCTACATCAAAATGGAACATCACTTTGATCCTCTTTCTTGTTTTCAGCCTTCTGAGTCCATTGCTTCCACTCGTCTTCAGGCACTTCTCTAACTACATAACACTTCTTAACTGCAATTTTTTCGTTTCTAACAAATATAATATCGTCTGGGTTTATCAGCACTTCTAGCACTGCTTTATCACTTCGCTCGTTATAAGTCGCTACTGCTAAACCATTTTTCTCAACAAAGTACAAACGTCCATCATTTCTGCCTTCACTACTTGCTGCAATTTGATTACATAATTTATATTCAAATGAATTGTCGTAGAAGCTCGTATATTTGCCATCGTGTTTTTTGACATATTTGTATAATTTGTTATTGCTAAAGTATTCTTCTGCATCAACCTTGATATGATTCTCTGGCTCCTCATCGACCTCTTCGAGTTCTCCAAAGTAGTTAATGATCAACTTCTTATTGTTAGTCTCAATGAAGGTTATTGGTTCCTTGGAGATGTTTTTAATAATCTCTTCTATTTCATATTCTTTTGATTCAGGCATTTTAAAGTAGTCTTCACTGAGAGCCAAATCTGCCAGTTTATTAATAGCTGTTCCAAGGTCAAAGTCTTCATCTTCTACATCTTTAAACAGCTTATCAAAGTTTTCTCCATACATTCCTCCCATATGATCCTTCAATTCCTCATAAGAGTTAATCTCCAAATTCATACAAGATAGCACGACACGGACAAACTCAGGTTTAGACACCTTATAACCTTTATCTTCATACTTCTGAATTCTTAACATGGAGACAATAGGATAAGCAGTCTTAGGATTGTATTTGAGAATACGTTGTGAATTATGTTTCAGGAAGTCGTCATGCAGGATGTATTCCTCTTTATTGAAATCAAATGCACCCATACAGACCGTATAGTCAAACGTATTGAATAAGTCTTCCACTGTCTCAAAATAATCAAAATGGATAACTTGAACATTCTTCTCATCATACATTAGTTGAGTAGCTTTCTTGGTATGTGATACAACCCATGCACCATCTTCGATTAGATGCGATAGAAATCCAATTGCCTTCTTCTCATTAGGAAAATACACATCAACATCATTAATTTCTCTACTGCTAAATAGCGATGTGACGGTTCCTCCTGCAACATAGGCGTTATACTGTTTCATGAAATTTACTAGATGCTTTCCTAGATAGGCATATAATTTATTCTTTTCAAATGTATAATTCATCAATTTCACTCCTTTTTATTTATCCTATAAAATGTAGTTTTTATAACTTTCTTTAAGTCCACATACGCTCCAAGTTCTCACAAAACCAATTAGCAAATGTATAATCACACTCTACAGATAATATTCCTTCGTATACAGGATAGTTGTAATCCAATTCTTTAGATTGCTCAATTAGAGCTTTAAGAAAATTATTCATATCTGCTCTCATTTGTCTATCTTTAAATTCTGCTTTAGAATAATCAATATTAAACCGAATATATTGTTTAACCTTTTCTGCTAATACTTCTTCTTCATCATCGATATTGAATTTAACTCTCATGCCGTTGATAAGATGTGTTACTTCTATCTCCTCAGGAAGATTCCAACTATCGTCTTCGTTATTTAATTGCTTAGCCCATTTAGGTGGTTTGGCGATTACTTCAACTCCCCATTTCTGAGCGAGTTCCGACCAGTCATGACCCTTGAATTTATATTCTGACAAAATCATTCACCTCTACATTTCATTGAAATAGAAATCCATTAAATCTATTACACCACCAAAGCTTAATTCCTTGTACGTCCGTATTAGTACATCATGAGCTTCTTTATTAAAGGGTTCATCAGGTCTATTTATACAATAGGCACATTCATTCCAATCACACTTATCTTCACTCCATGAGTTGCATAGAGCACAGAAATAGGAGTCCCATTTTTCATAGTGGAAAGTTTGGTGGTTGCAGTCGTTACATTTATATGATCTCACTCGTTCATCTTCCTCCTTAAATTCCAAGCTCAAATTTTAATTGTGAGTACTCACATTCAAAGTCTACTAGCTCAAAGTCTTCTAATTTCACATCATAAAAATTAGTACCAACAGGGACGTTAAGCTTCAAGTACGGTTGCTTAGTAGAAGGTGTACGATTTAGCAATTCATCTACCTGTTCTTCATGTCGTAAATAGTAATGCATATTAGATGTAAAGACACTAAACTTTCCAAGCCTAAAGCCAAAATGATTCGCAATCATCATCTGTAATGCAACATATTGCAAACGATTTATCGTCCCCGCTACACCATAGTCCGAACTACGACTTGTGAGATGCAAGTCTAGATAAATTTCACCATCATACACCTCTCTAACCTCCCAATTAGTAGCATAGAAGCATGGAATTAACCCTTCTTTTTCATCCTCAAACTCTTGCTCTTGGTATAGATTCATGATCTTACGTCTACTAAACATATCGTTTTCAAGCTTATCTAGTAGCTTGTTCAACAAGTCATAACGTTTAACTGTATGTCCATAACGCCCTCCGATTGTGTTAGTTTCTCCTACTTCCCAGTCACGCCACCATCCGAGGTTATACTTGTCCTCCATAACTTCTAAACTATTTGTTTGATCCTGATAGAAAGCTAACATCTCACCAATTGCTGACTTTACTGCTACTGGTCTAAGCGTAGGAATAGGGAATTCTCCCTTAGATAAATCATACTCTTCATGTACAAACGTGATATACTTGGTATGTGCAGGTTGTCCATCCTTATATTTGGGACGTACATTCCCATTAACATCCGATACACCTTCATGTTTAATTTTACTTAAGTTCTCCAAGAAATATTTGTCTGCCTTATTCAAACAAAAACCCTCTTTCATCATTTTATTATTTAACTTTACTTTACATTGAATCTAGCATTAAATCAAGCTAGTTGCTCTTGCATGATTGCAGCAACCTTATCTTCGACTCTTTCTATCGCCCTCTCTACTGCTTGGCGTGATACTCCATACATTTTTGCAATTTCAATGTTGTTATATCCGCTCATTCTCAATTCAATATAGCTAGCTGTATTTTCAGGAATAATTTTCTTAATCTTACTCCATAGCATTTCAACTTCTGACTCACTATACCCCTCTTCAAATACTTCTACAAAATCATATAGTGTTGATGGTTCATCATCAATACCAACTGAATAAGTTATCTCTCTATCTAAACTTGTGCGATCGATTAGATTAAGTAGATACTTTTGATCGCATCCTAATGTATTACGCTTAGTTTCTACTTGGATAGCCCATTTAATATTGGTAATAGCAAAGTTTCTAAGTGAAGGATTTTTAGTTTCATCATATTCTTCACATGCTTTATACAATCCCAGTCGACCGAATTGAGTTAAGTCATCCACTGTAATAGAATGCATGTCTAGGAATTTAGGCTTCATATAATTCCTATTGATAGTTTGGAAAATTAGGTGTTCATATTGCTCATATAGTTCCATGATTTCTTCTTGTGATTTCATAAGTTCAACTCCTAATGCAAGTTTATATAGAAAAAGAGAAAGGGATCGCTCCCTCCCTCTATGGCTGTTATTTATTATTTAGTTGACGCTCAATTTCTTCTTTTAATTTTGATTCAGGAGCACACTTCTCCTCCCAATCATCAGGCTTCTTAACTTTCCCATCCTCTTTATAAACAGGAGTAAGTTTACCGTCAATATTGTGAAGCTTGCCCATATTAGCTTTCTGCACAATCTCTAATAGCTTGTCTGGCTTCACGCCTAGCTCGACCAAATCTCCTAATGCGAAATACAATTTATCAATAGCGGCATCTACTTGATCTTCCAGTGTTTCAGCTTCGAATAGCTCATCACACTCCTCTTCCATCCAGCTGTTGCGTGTCTCAATTCGCTCCTTAGACAACATAGTAGGGTTCTCTGGCGCTGGATGATTGAAGGCTAATTGGAATGCACGAACCCAAGACCACCACTTATCAGGGTCAGCGGTACCTTGTTCTTCTGTTACCTTTACTAAATCGAATAGCTTAGATACCATAATCTCATTAGTACCGATGCCATCTAATTTAACAACTGCTTTATTAAATGAGTGATCAATACTTGTAACGGTACCTACTTTTGAGTTAGAGCGGTCTAATACTTTGTCATTTTCTTGGATTAATGTGAATTGTGTCATATGATGATTAATCTCCTTTTAGTCTTTTTATCATTTAATTTTACTTTAGTTTAGCTGTGCGATTATGCTTCACACATCATGCACATCTTATCCTTGCTGAATTGCTGTGCAGCATTTGTTCCATGTTGATAATATAAACTCTTAATTCCATTTCTCCAAGCGAATAGGTATAAATCATTAATTTCTTTTGCCGATACGTTTGGATTAATCATAAGATTTAATGATTGGCTTTGATCAATAAATTGTTGACGCATAGCCGCTTGATCCAAAATAACGTATTGATCAATTTCACTGAACGTTTTAAATACTTCTTTTTCGTGCTCAGATAAGAAATCTAGATGTTGCACAGATCCGTCATAGTCTCGGATACTATTCCATGTATCTCGTGTGTCTTTATTATATTTCTTTAAAACTTCTTTTAATTGCGGATTACGAATTGTTACTTTAGCTTTGGCAACGTCCTTCACGTAAGTGTTACTCCAGATAGGCTCAATAGATTGGCTGACTTGTCCAAGAATAAAGGCTGAAGATGTTGTTGGTGCTACCGCAAGTGTAGTTGTGTTACGTCTTCCATAACCTTTTAGTACTTCAGGCTCGCCAAACATCTCTGCTAATTCTTTGGATGCTTTCAATGACTTCTTTTGCAAGTCTCGGAAAATACGAATATTTAACTGAGATGCCTCTACGCTTTCAAAGGGGATCATTTTAGATTGTAGATAAGAATGGTATCCTAAAACTCCAAGTCCTAATGCACGATGGTCTTTAGCAAATTGATAAGCACGTTTCATGAAGTAAAAAGCTTGCTCTTTTTCATATTCTCCTGAGTCACGCATAGATTCTAAGTCTTTAACAAATTCTGAGATTACAGCGTCTAGAAAGTATGTCATTGTCTCTACAGCATCTGTATCTTTCCATTCGTCATAATACAATGCATTCATAGATGACAGACAGCACACAAATGACCACTCATTATTATTTGGCAATGCTATTTCACTGCATAAATTTGAGTGATTAATTTTCATTCCTTTATCCTTATATGCATCAACAGTATTATTGTTCACCGTATCAGTAAAGAAAATGTAAGGATAACCCATTTCAACTCGACTTTGAATTACCTTAGCCCAAATGGATCTTTTCTCTTCATCTCCATCAACCATTTCCTTCATCCATTTATCTGTAACAGTAACTCCGTGAGTTAACTTTTGAATTGGATTTCCCTCTGTTCCAATTTTCAAGAACTCTTCAATATCAGGATGTTCTACTGGAAGGTACGGTGAAAATGCCCCTCTTCGCGTACTTCCTTGTGAGACTGTATCAATTATAGATTCAAATAGTTGCATAAAATGCACAGCACCTGAAGATTCTCCATTATTTTTAATTGACGCTCCTCGATGTCTTACATTTGAAAAGTGTCCAGAAGTACCACCTCCATATTTAGACATCATACCTACTTCTCCTTGTGTATAGAGAATGTTTCCCATATTATCGTCTATATTGCTTCCAAAGCAGGAAATGCTGAGTCCTCTATCTGTACCAAAGTTAGACCAAACAGGCGAAGAAAGAGAGTAATATCCCTTCTCCATATACTTATAAAATTTATCTGCAAACCCTCTAATTCCTAGGATAGATTCTGCTGTATCTGCAATATCTTTAATTCGTTGTTCTGGTGTATCTCCTTCTTTTAGATAGCCTCCATTTAAAAAGTTTCTACTATTTTCATTTAGCCATTTCATGTATTTATCGTCTCCCATTTCTTTTTTATTGTGATAAATCACTCTATTATTTCCACTTGAAATTAGAACAAGTCGTCAGCTGAGATTGCACGACTACGCTTCGTATAGTTGACACTACGTTTAACAAAAAAGTCTACATGTTTTGTGGCAAGAAGCTCTGTGTCGAACCAATCAGTTTGTTCTAGTAAGTCTTCATCTACTTCAAACATCTCATTAAATCCTGTATCTCTCAATGATTTATTCATGCGATTTTTAATAAATTCTTTGACAACCTTTTTAGGTAAGAAATCCAGATCCCCTTCTTCATAAATCCAATCAATAACTTCCATTTCAGACTCAAAAGTATTCTTACAAGCTTCATAGACTTTGTTGCTCATCTCTTCATCGAACCACTCAGGATGCTCCTCACGGATAATATTCACTAACTCAATTCCAAAGAGTCCATGAATCTGCTCTTCTTTAGAAGTAGCCTCAATCACGTTTGACATGCCTTTAAATACATTTCTATACTTGTTGAACGACATGATAATCAGAAACTGTGAGAAAAGGGAGACGTGCTCAATGAATAGAGAAAACAAGATTAGCGACAATGTAAAATCTTTATTACTCTCAGTTTTAGAGTGTTTTACCGCTTGAGTTAGACTATTAACGCGCTTGGCTAATGCAGGAATTTCTTGAATACGTTCAAACTCTTCATTTAATCCTAAGATATCAAGTAAATGAGCATACGCATCGTGATGAATAACTTCGTTCGCACTAAACGTTGCACCTACTGCTTCGATTTCAGGCTTCGGCATACGATTGCCTAAGTCTCCCCAGAACTTTTTTACAGCCACTTCCACTTGTGCAATAGCTAACATAGCGTTTTTGATAGCATGTCGCTCTTTTTCACTAATTGCAGACATATAATCGTGGATGTCGCTTGTGAAATTGAATTCTGTGTGCAACCAGTAAGAGTGTTGGATTGCTTCTTTATATTTATCTAAATGAGGATATTCATAAGGCTTTAAATTTAAACGGTGTTTAAAAATATCTGGTTTACGTTCTTGGTTACGTTTTTCGCGGTAAAGAATATACGCCTTGGCTGTTGTTTTATATCGAGAATTAAGAAGCGCTAGTTCTACCGAATCTTGAATACACTCAACCGTCAAATCCTTTTTGCTATCCTCTTCTTTATCCAAGAGTTCTAGTACGTCTTGTGCGAGCGCCACAGCTTCTTTATCACCAAACTCTTCTGTTTCTTTCCCTGCTCTACTGATAGCTCTAGTGATCTTTTCTAGTTTAAACTCAACAACTGAGCTATCTCTCTTCTTTATTGTTTTTGATAATGTCAAATAAATTTCCTCCTTGATTTATATATCTATTGATAATTTATTCTTAAATTAAACTATTACTCAATCTTCAAGAAATTCCTTAATTACTTCTACTGGCTGAACCCCATTAAGCTTAATAGTCTTTCCACCGTTATCAATCAGAAGTACTGGTACACTTGAGAGATCGTACTTTTCGATTGCTTCTGGCTCCTTTGCAATATCAATCGTATTGAACGGAATGTTTGCATCCTCTAATGCGAGTTGCATTGTGATACATTGTGGACATGTAGGTGCTGACCGTTTAATTAGTGTTAATTTATTCGTAGTTGAATTTGACATATTTTCATTCTCCCTTTATAAGTACTATTTAACTTTACTTTAGATTCTAACTAATCTTACAAACTAAATCTCATCCAACTGAATAGCAATTTTATCTGCTAACATGCTCAACTTACTCCAGTCTTCTCTTTTTAACTCTACTTCATCTAACATATTAGATAATTTCTCCACCGTTCCTTTTGCATCTCCAATCTTGCCATAAACCACCTCCATTGAATATTCATATAGCTCTTTTGCTCTATCTTCCAAATAAATCACCTCACATCACAAAGATGTTGTATATAATAATCAGTGTAGCAATTAACACTGTTACAATTGAGTAGGTTACGGATTTTGCCTCATGTTGATCAATGTCATGACTACTTATATTGAAGTTGTTGCGTTTTATATAGTATAATAAAGTGTGAAATAGCCACTTAGACGCAGAAAACAGAAGTAAAACTCTTAATAAAATCACGCCTTTATGTTTAACTTTCTTTATGCTTCATAGCGTTAAATACTCGATCAACTTCTGATTTTAGTTCATCTTCTGTTTCATTATTTTCAATCACATAATCACACTCGAATGTATCGTAGAAGCTCTCTGTATGATGTTTCAAGTCATCATCAGTGAAGATGTCTCCTCTATCAATCATACGTTGCTTACGTACATCCTCATCAGCAACAATACGAATAAAAGTGTAACCCGCTTTCTTTAATGCTTCGTACTCATTAGGTAAGCGACAATCAGTTACGACAATAACCTCTTGAGCATATCCACCTTTATAGTTTAATTCTTTTACACTATCAATCTTCCTAAACAATGTCTTAATCCAAACTTCGGGATCAATTTCTCTCATCTTAGTTCCAATCTCTTGTAACAGTTTCCTATCCTTGATAATCTCATTATACTTATCAGGGAATAGTCTAGCAGCTACTTCTTTAACCTCGTCCGCAAATGCGTATCTAGTATAACCATATAGATTTGTAAGAATATCAGACGTAAAATCTTTACCTGACGCCGCTTCAGAAACCAAAACAATATTCATTTTAACCTCACCTCTGCCTTATTATGAATCTTCTGGAAGGTTGATTGAAGATCTGAGCGAACACGAGGGTGATAACCACGTTTCTCTTTCTTTTGTTCATCTTCTTTTAACTTTTTATCCATCTGCGAGACATGGGCTTCTAATTTAGAATTGTTATTACACACTTTTCTGAGTTCTAGCAACGCCTCTAGCTCGTCCTTATACGCCCTACGCTTCAATCTTACTTTCTTAATTTGTCTAGCTATGTCGTATCCCTGTGAGGCACTGAATACATCCAATTCAGCCAAATGAAGTAAATCTTGTTGCTCCCATTCAGTTTGTTGTATTAAATCCTGAAGTTTTTTAATGCGTTGTGGAGTCTGGGATACTACTTGTTGTAACTGCTCAGTAGCGTTCCTATAAACCTCTACCATATCCATATTAACCACTCCTCCTTTAACTCACTTTTTTATTATATAACTTTCTTTATGATTAAGCAAAACATATGCTCAGTTAATACTTGACAAAGACTGTACTTCTCTAGCTAAGTCTTCTAAATAAGCTAATTTCTCTTCTAATCCAACAGTCAGCTCTCCAAACTTGCTCTTATAAGTAAGAATCTTACCCATTTCATCCAAGATGTCATCCATTTTAATATATTCTGTAATATCAGATGGAGCTTTCCCTGTCTTGTCTACGTATTTTAGATACTCATTAGCATATTTCTTTCTGCATACTAGAGTGATCTCATTGTATCTTGCGCTAATTTTAATATGACCTACAACTGGAGCGAGAGTGTAAGCAATTTCCAGGCTTTCTCCATCTGCTTTTGTGTAGTATGGAACTTCTTTAACCTCTTCTACTTTAAATACCTTATTCCCGTACCTGCTAATAACAACTAAATCACCTTTATAATAGATGTATTCTTCCATTTTACATTCTCCTATCCTACATTTTAATATGCTCCTTTGCCTGCGTAGTAACGTCTATGATGAAGTTTACTTCTCCTCGATGAATTCTCTGTTCAATAAATCATAAATGCAAACTTGTCCATCGATATTGCGAAATTCTAACCCATAGTATTCACATAGTTCCTGATATTTTTGCAAGAATTCAATGATATGATTCTCCATTAGATTCACTCCTCTACCCATTCAAAATCCTTAGCTTCTAAGATTTGCTCAAAGCCTAATTCATCTGCAAAAACATAAAATCTATCTTCACCTTCCTGTTCATTAATTTCATCTTCCATGCTAATGAAATACACAGTGTTGTATAGTTCGAAAAATGATCTCCTGCATCTGCCTCAATGATTTTAGCTTTTTTCTTAAACTCTGGAAAGTTCTCCATGTCTTCACTCCCTAATTCTCTTTAATAGGTAATCCGATAGCCCATTTATATAGTTCACGATTAATATCAAATAGCTGATTCAAGCGTTTCAAATTATTGGGTCTGCTTGAGCTGTTAAACTTTTTAGATTTGTAATAGATAGCATCGTCTCTGAAATCGAAATTATCTGGAATAGTAGGAGGTGTATTCTTGAAATAAATATAAGTGTCAATATAGGTGTTGTACAGATGACCACTACAACAAAACTTGGTAATCCACCCTTTCTTATTTAGCTCGATAATGGTAGGCAGGATCATTTCATCTACTTTTACCACTCTCCCTGTACAGGAAATACTAGAACAGTCAGCTTCTTCGTATATGACTTCTACATCATCTGAGTTAATATAGGAAGGATTAATGTCGTATTGGTCGAACACTTTGAGGCATTCCTTGCATAAATACATATGCCACCTCCTCTAAAAGAGTTATTATATTGCAAGTTATCTTCGGAATGTGCGTCAATCCACTTCACCGTGTTCTTCTTGAAAACATTCCATGCAAAGGTTTTCCGTTTTCGTAACCTCTCCATTTACACTTGTCTGGACTAGTACTTCATCTTCTTTCTTTCCGCATTTATCGCACAAAATATCTCGCTCCTTCACATTTTCCGTCTAATATTCAGTTAAAACTTGAATTTTATCATCATTCGTGTGCGTAATTTACTTCATTTTTATCAAATCTCCATTGAATAAACGCTGGATATTCAACAGATAGTCCACCTTTTTCATTAGTAGACTGCTGCTCATGCTCTACTTCTGCAATAACTCCTAAATACTTATCTTGATTATTCCAAATTTCCAGCCTCTGTTCGTCAGACATGCCACTACATCCAAGTTCATAGCCTTTATAGTCTAAAACTAGAGCGCCTAGCTTACCTTTGTACTTTCCATTTCCTTCAATGAAACCAATAACCTTTAGATCACTCGTATATTTCTTCTTTACTTTTAGAATGTTAGCTGTACGCTTATTTTCATATACTTTATCTTGATAATACATCAATCCTTCTCGTCCACGGACATCCACTAATTCATCTAATAGACTATCAATTACATTCATATCATTGCCTCGATACAGCTCAGGAATAGCTTTTACACTATCAAAATTAGTACTATTAACTGGATTAGAGTCACGTCTGTCAAAGTACTTCTTGGTGGACTTACCAGCCTTAAACTCATCTTCGGATAAATAGTCAAAAATCCAATAGTCTACAACTTTATTTTCGTCATCACTATTGACAATTTTCATTGTTTCCTGTAAAACTTCACGGAGGCGATACTTTTCTGAATTTTTTACGACTAATTCTCCTTCATATACACCATCAGGGAGCTGGATAATCTCTTTGTTAATATCGTTTAAGCCTACAATCACTTTATTCTGTCGAGTCTTGTTAACGATAACTCCATCTTTCTTAGTTGTGATGCATCGAATACCATTAAGTTTCTCACTGACACTGAACTCACCTTTAAGTTTATCTTTGTAATCATGAAAAGATTTAGCTCGCATAACTTCAAATTGCTCAATGAGATCAGGAAACACTTTTGCAACAGTCTTGTCAATGCCCATTCGTAACTTCTTTGTGATTGCCTTGATGTAAAAATCTCTTAAATCTTCAGGCTCATTATTAATAAATGATGCAACTAGCTCTACTGTGCGATCATTGCCCGTGCTATTTTCAAGAAGGTGTTCAAATAATTGAAATAAATTATCAAAATGAGAATTACTATATTCCTTCTTTAATGCTTTGTTTAGCTTTTTATCTTGAACACCATAGACAAGTGATTTATCTAGCGTGTATTTAAGAAATTGCTGAAACTCTTTATTGTCTTTATACTTCCTGAGAATAGCTTCTTTATCCAACTTGCCAGACACTCCTTGCAACTCAGCAACAATGCTCATAATTTCCTTCAAATTATCACTCCTCCTCCAAATCAAATTCCACTTTTATTGGCTTGACTAAATTAAATGAATTTAATTGTAGCCATTTTGTTAACGATTGCTTAGCCTCTTCAATTAATTCAGTTGTTTCCTCTTCAGATAATGCATTAATATTATCTTCTACTTTTTCTGCTATTTCAATGTGATAACTTAAAATCAATAAGACTCTGCCTCCTCATAGTTATCTACTAATCCATGCAAGAATTCTAAAGTATGATTTAGTAGCAACTCGAACTCTGGTGTAATAGTTTTCATATTATATAGCGAATCGTCTAGTTGTAGTGCATAACTTTCAAGTGAATCCATTCCTAGTTGCTTACTTTTTGAGATCAATGAATTAATATCGTACATGTAATCATGGTTCGTCATTTTTATTTTCCCCTTTTATGTTTAATTATATTTTAGTTTATTTCTTTCCCCCATCTTAATACTGTTACATTAAGGTGTTGTCTTCCGTATTCATTTGACTTAGCTTCTGATGAAGTTAACAAATCTAAACGTTTGTTTTTGATGGCTCCGCCTCGATCCAATACAATGTATCTTCCGTATCCTTGTACTTCAATAATGCTGTAAGGCGGCAACACGTTCCAATCAGCTGCTGCAACCCCGTATCCATTGTATGTGATGCTTTTATTCACCCATACACCACTTGAAGTTTGACCAGAGCAGCCCACACAATCTGATCCGTACCATGAAACATTAAAGACCCCTAAGTCTTGATTGACGCCTTTGTACTCTCCACTACGACTTACAGATATGTCTTTACTATTGCTATTTACATTGGCAACTTGCTTCTGACTCTGTTTTCTCATCTCTTGCTGCTTTCTGGCTTTAGCTTTTTCTAACGCTTCCTTACGTCTACGTTCAGCTAACTTCCTAGCCCTCTCTTCTGCTACTCTCTGCTCTCTAAGCTTGTCCATTTTAGCTACTCGTTGAGCTTGTGCTTCTTTAATCTTATTAGCTTTATATTCTTCCTTCTTGCTATCTAAGGCAATTATGGTAGAATTAAATGATTCATAGCTGTGTGGATTTTTCTCTGAGCAGTTAAGATAACACACCATTTCAAACTCTTCAAGGCTTATTTTATTTTCTTTATGTTCTTTTTTATCCTTATTCTGAAAGCTAAGTAAGACTGCTAATGCAACCCCTGTAATTAAAATCGTACCAGCTAACCCTTTTAAAATATCATTCATTATTACACTTATTAACTCACAATGCCTCATTAGGAGCCAATGACATGCTTGTGAACATGTGTACTCCGCTTGCAAGCCTAAGCTGTTCCCCTTTCGATTTTAGATTTTAAATAAATAAAGATGCAACAAATTAATCGGTCAATTAACTGCTACATCTTTATTATATAACTTTCTTTTAGTTTTGTCTACTGATATGTTTTAGTGATAAAATCTCACTTATATTTATGACTGATTTCTATTTGACCAAAACATGTACTGATACGCCATTGCCATCTTCTCACTAGCTTCTAGAATATCTATTGAATATATAATTTGCGCTCTTTTAACTATCAGTGCTTCACATTTCTCTTCACTTGAGTGTTTTGTGGTATTTAAGATATCTAGTTCATCTACCACTTTTGATAGCTCTTCCTCTAAAATTGATATTACGAATGATTTTTCTTTGTTCCCCATCTTAATTCCTCCTCTAATATAGGGCATTACCTAATTCTTTCTTATTTGTCTAGTTCCCACGGTAATTTCAATCCAAACATGCTTACCAACCCTTCAAACTCTTCAATCCACTCTAAGAACTCTCGCATATCTTCTTTGTAATAAATGTAGTACCTCTTTGTTTCTTCTTCTGTCGTAGGAATATGGTCGAGTTTGTTGAATATCTCAATAAATTTTTCTTCCATTGGATGTTTTTCTCTCATTACTTTAACAACCTTTCTTCTTGTAAGTATTGATCAATCATACAGCTCAAAACGCTCTTTCGTATTAAAAGTCCAGTTGTATCGGATAATTCATTAAAAATATTTTACATTCTTATCTTTTGCGAACGTCGATACTATTGACATCTTCTCTGAGTCTAGATTTCTGTCAACGTGTACCTCGTCAAATCTTCTGCCACGGTAATTGTCACTGTATTTTCTTGCTAAATATAAAAATGACTTAGTGATAATGGATAACTCATTAGGATGGTAATCACGTCTCTCTAGAATTTTTTCGTCAGATTTATCCATTAGAATGTTCAATTGCTCGAAAGCACTGTTCACGTCTTGTCCAATTATTGCAATATGTTTACGATGCATTGGATAGATATGCCTATTCAGTAAATTCTCAATGTCAGAAATAGAATCTCCTAATTTAGTAGTCGTCGTAGTAAGGTGGTTCACACTAACATACTCTTCATTTGACAATAATTCGGGAATAGACTGTGCTTCCAAATACCTTTTTAGATTAGCTATCTTTTTATGTTGATATTCTAGCTCATTCATATCTTTAACACTTTCCACTGCCTTCGTGTTCGCAAATAATTGACGTAATAGAGTTTGATATGAATTTGACAGTGTCTTCAATGCTGCATAATTAGCAGTATCACTTTGTTTATTCATCTCTAAAATAATAAGCTTCATGTTTTGTACTGTCTGATTGTTTCTCATTATAGTTTCCCCTTTGACGATTAGCCGTCACCTGTTAATTTTATTTATTGCTCTACTGAATTCCTAATGATTCCTACTGCTGTATTTGGCGCGATTCCCATTTTGTCATACATTAGAAGCAATTCAGCAAACTTTAGAGATTTTTCTAGTTGCTCATCTGTCATAGTCCAAGAATCTTTCTTATGCTCAATAGGGACTTTAAAGCGTCGCAAAAATGCAGTGCCATCCTCTTCTTTAGTAGTCAAACATTCATGCTCGACATCTCCACTAGTAATAACATTAAATTCAATCCCACCCAATTGGTCATCACCAATGATCTCTAAGTGAGCGTCAATAGGCAATCTCATAGCTTCTAAAATATCACCTTTGTTCATATATAGCTTGCCGTATTTAAGTTTACTCATAATATTATTCTCCTTTTGTGTTTTGTTTTTGTAAGAGTAACTAGTTCAGTCACTGTAGCGAGAGAAAATCAAAAAACATCTTCATCCCGCATCGCATTAATGAGAGTTACTTTACCAGAAATCAACATATTACCATTGTCAAGAAATGTAATTCCTTTTTTAATAACTGTTCCTGTTTTTGGATTAAAGGATAAACCTTTTTTATCAAAGATGCTATCTAAGCTATCTACTAAGGACATTCCCACTCCATTGGCATCTACATAAATTTTATCAAATTTGTCGTTGGTAAAACGGTCATAAATCCTTTGAGCTAACTCGCCAAAAGAGAAAGTTTCCACATCATAATGCTTAACTCTATTCCTCTTAGAACCGTCAACTGTTGTGATCTGTGTTCTATTATAAGATGCAAAAACAACCATAATTTTTTCTGTCATTTTTATTCTCCTTTGATGTCGGTCATCACCTAATATTTTAGTTTTTTATGTGGTTTATTTAATACGTTTCTCAACAATTAGTGATTTTTCTCTTAATAATTCTTGCTCTTTATACAGTGTCTCAAGATATTCAGAAGATCCTAGAGCCACTCTTTCTAATAGGCTTTGGCAATTTACAATCTGTTTATCTAATTCAATAATAGATTCTTTCATACTTTCACCTCCTTTAAAAATTCTCTTTTAGTTTAAATTTTTAAATGCTTTATTTAGTAGTTTAATCATATCTTTCGTAAACTTATCTACATCTGTGTCGGAAGGAGTATTCATGGTAATGTTAAATATATTGCTGATTAAGTCTTTCGGAATTACACACTCCCCTTCATGCAGTTCTGCTTCTTCACCAGTCTCTTCAGATACATTAGAATCATTAGTCAAAGATGCTTCGAGATCGCTGAAGAAACTAGAAATTTTCTCCTCTAAGTCTGTATCAATCTCCATAGTTCCAGTGGCTTTTAAACCTGTAGGTGTTGTCTCTTCGTATTCAATTTGATAAACAGGAGCCGAGAAGCCGATAGGAACATGCCTTTTACTCTCCTGAATTCTTTGAGCATTTGTTAATTTAATTGATTTAATTTTCATTTTAATTCCTCCATTTAATTGTTAGGTTGCATTTTTCTATTGCTAAGGATTAAAGCTCTGGAAAGTTTAAGATAATTTTATCACCGGCAATTTTTACTCCATTTTTAGTGAGCTCAAGCCTGCTTCCATTTACATTCTCGATTTTAATTCCTTCTGGAAGTTTGATTTTACCACTATTATGGATTTCTATTTCTACATCTTCGCTCATATTTAGAAGACTCTCAGGTAACCCTTCTGTGATTTCTCTCTCCCTAACCTCTTTATTTATTTGTTCTTTTGCTTGTTTGACCATCTTTTCTATTCCCTTATCCAGTGCATCATACATTTCCTCTCTCTTACTTTTTTCCTTTTCAACAGAGCCAAATAACATTTTCGAAGGTAACAATCCTTTCTGCACAGTCACTTTATATTTTACAGAGTCTAAATTTTCATGATGAATATATGTTGTTGTATCTTCTTTAAATTCAACCCCAACTGTAATTTGGTAGCCTTTGTACCCTTCACTCTTAATTGTCTTCATATCTAATTCCTCCATTTATTGTTTAACTATATTTTACGTTCCCATAAAACCAATTTATCATCGTATGCTTACACTGCCGCCAGCATCTACATTTCCATCAACAGAACCACATGTGATTGATCCTCCGGCATCGACTGAGCCATTCACGTTTCCACAGGTAACACTCCCACCCACGTCTACATTACCGTGAATATTTCCTTTAACATTAACACTGCCGTCTACTTTCAAGTTCGCCAAATCTCCCGTGAATGAGATTTCTACGTAACCAGATAGACCTTCTTCAACTAACTTTCCATCCACATAAACTTTATTGCCTATCACACTAACATTATTTCCCTGTACTGAAATGGACTTTCCGTTAATATTGATAGTATTCATTCACTGCGTACCACCCTTCTTATTTGTTACTTTTAGTTGCTTGTAATAATCCAACATTTCATCATACAGTGTCTCTTGTTTAATTCTTAAGTCTTGTTGCTTCTTTGCTTCCTGATTGAGTTCAATAATATTGGCATCATGTTGTCTATTTCTTTCCAATGTATTGAATACAGAGAACGTACTAACAGCAACAAAGAGAATCAGGATAGCCAAACTAATACACACTCTATACACATACTCATTTTCCTTAAAGTATTTATTCAAATTTAACCCTCCTTATATTAAATCTTCGTATTCAAATGGCTCATAACAATAGCTAAAGACAGGTTTCTTCAATTCGTTGACCCACTTAATAACATCTTCATTAACCTTATCTCCGTACATACAGGCAACTAATTCTCCTATTACTGTGTTCACTTCTGTTTCTCTCAAAGCTCCATTGACTCTCATTCCAGAAATAAAATAATCTACTGTATTCTGTCTCATCCATAATACGCAAGGATCAAATTGATAATAAACAACACTGCGAATACAAGCGTGTTACCAATTACAATAAAGAGAATATTTTCTAATCTAGTAGAGAAACTTAATTTCTTATTCTCTTCTTCTGTAATTTTTATGTTGTTGTATTTTCTGCTTGGCAATAGGATAACTCTTAGAATAAATGCTCCAAGAAACATTTCCCAATATGAGACTACAAATAGATAGTCTGCGATAAACCAATTCCATATCGTCTGATAAATAAATGTGAAATATAACACTGCAACAACATTCAGAAAGAATAAGAACCCTCTCTCTCCTGCTGTACATGTATTTTTATTTTCTTTTACTTCTGTCAATTATTAACGCCCTCCTCTAATGAGTACTGTTCATTCAAATGCCAAGCTCTAAATGAATCTTTATAATTCTGACTTTCATCATTATAAGTTTCTTCTTCATAATTATTGGGATTTACCCAAGTACCATGTAGCATAGCGCTCTCTGGATGTGTATCGTCATCTGTCATTACAACCTTATCAATTCTAAAATGAGCAGGTTGATAAGGAGAAGAATATACTTGTCCTACTTTGACTAACCATCCATCTGTCTCTATCTCTTTTACTCCTTCGGGATCAATTGAGATATTTATCTTGAAGCCGGGAATTTCTACTTCATTGACTATAATTTGTAGGTAATCGTCTTCATAATACTGCTCCTTGAATCGCTCTTTTACGCTTTCTGGGTCACTGTCAACCATATATTGAGTATTTGAGTGTCCGTCATAATCTAGTGTAGCAATTTCGTATAGTTTCATCTAATCTCTCCTTTATTTGATTCATAAATCGATGTTTGGTAATTATTTTATATTGCATAACCTTCTCTTATTATGGATAATATATAGAAGGAGGTGTTCAATCTTGATCAACAAATATTCCCGCCTAATTGCAGTGTGTTTGGTGACGCTGGCTACGTCCTTGTTTACTTTGGTAGCGATGGAAGGTATGTCTCCAAAACAAATAATTACAGTATCAATTTCCTTACTTTTTGTTTATATTGCAGGCATAGTGATAACTTTTAGCGACCGTAGAAAATCACAAAATAAGCATTCAACTCAGGAAATTCAAGATACTTTCTAATCATATCTCCGTCTTACTCCTTAGATTAATTTCTAAGGAGTTTTTATCATCCAGTAAAAGCAACTTTTGATTGGGTAATTAATCTACATATGGTATGAAGACTGTCACATCACCCACTACATGTAGATTAAAACACACTATCTAAATCCTCTGGACAGTTTCCGCATACTTCTAAGCATTCCTCTGAGATTTCTACGATTTTAATACTCTCAAACACCTTATATTCATTTATTAAATCAACAAAATCATCGTGATTAATTGAATGCCCTTCTGTACGTAACATGCCATTGACATATAATCCTTCCCAATCATCGTAGGTGGCAATAACAACTTTTACTGCCTCCATTGACATAACTCCTTTCCCGATAAACGAAGCGTTTAATTTAAGTCACAGCTTCTAATACTACAGCAACCAGCAATCCTATCCAGAATAGCGATGTTCCAGTCATATTACTGTTGAAACAAATATTCAATCCTTCTACAAACTGAGGAGTTTTATCTGTCAAATTAATAATTAAAGCAACTACTAAATATATAAATGTCATTCTGTTATCACCTCAAAATTCTTATAATTACTCAAATCAATCTACGACTTCGTACTCTACAAATCTTTTCCAAGCACTTGCTTCATCGCCATCATATTCTAGATCGCTCTCTAAGAATCTTTCTACTGTTTCATGTAATTCTTCATATCTATCCATATCTAGCAAGTCTGAGATAAATACTCTATCCTGATATGCTCCATCTATAAACAATTGTTTAAAAGTTTCACTTGGTTTTTTGTTGTTCAGCTTGCACATTAATTCATAAACTTTCATTTGTTCAACTCCTTCCGATAAATGAAGTCATTTAACGCCTCATACTCACACTTCCGCCAGCGTCAACATTTCCACCAACAGTCCCACAGCTTATTGATCCGCCTGCATCCACTGAACCTTTTACGTCACCACAGTCGACGCTACCTCCCGCATCAACGTCTCCTTGTACATCTCCTCTAACAGTTGTGCTACCATCGGTTTCTAAACTGGCTAAGTCACCTACAAAGGAAACTTCCACTGTCCCAGAAAGCCCTTCCTCTACTAACTTCCCATCTACGTATACTTTATTATTAATTACTGAGATGTTATTGCCTTGAACTGAAATTGTTTTGCCGTTGATTACAATCTGATTAGTATTTTTCCTGTTAAACATCGTAACATCTCCAAATCAAATATCTATCTTATCTTCGTATTACTATTAATATTATATAACTTTACTTATGATTAGTCGAATGATTTGTCTAGTTCTAGCTCAAGTTCAGCAATTGCATGCTCAACCTTCCATAACTCATCCTTTTCATCGTTGAGATTACGGATTAATCTTGCCATATTTTCATGGATTTCTAGCCGTGTATCATAAAGAGATTTCAGAAACTTCTTATTGCATTGTTTAGGATAGTTTTCATCTGCCACGTAATTTCCTCCTTAGAATTCGAATCCTCCGAATGATGATTTATTTACTGATTCAATCCGTACATCCTCTATTATTATCTGCGGTTTCTTATTTCCTAACCACACATTAACTCCAGTTTTGCCAACAACAGTGAGTGTTAATGTACCACCAGCTTCTTTGATTTCTACTAGCTTTGGATCAGCAGAGAATTGAACATATTCAATATTACCTTTATTAAACTTCAGTACATTTTGAGCTTTGCCGATGAGCTGAATATCTTCTGCTCTTACTTCTATATCTGTAATAGCGTATAAAGGCTGTTCCAGTCCACGCCCAAAGACGTTCGAGCAACTCTCCATCTCATAGATGAAACTTTCTGTCATAGAGGCAGAAGGCATTGTAAAGTCCACCCAATGAGTCTCATCTAGCTCTATATCTACCAGAGCTTCTCCAATTTTATCGTCAAGTTGAAATCTCATCTCAGGTTGTAATTGGACTCCGCAAGCATTTTGATGTCCTCGTGCCCAGTCAAACAGTTGTAGGCTATTTAAGAAATCTCTTGTTTCTGTCATAAATGGATCATATCCACGCAAACTGCCTACTAATTTGCCATCATTATTCCTTCGCAAGATGATAGTGGGGCGCTTATACTTATTTACGATTGGCATAGCAACATACCCACTCATGTTCATTTCAAACTCACCTTCCACTTCCACAACAATAAAATGGTTCTCATAGAGCTTATCCCGTTCAATTTTCATCTCAATTTCTTCTAGAATTTTATCACGTAATTTCCGTTGACGTGAGTAAGTGTTATTACATATTCTTGTCATTCTACGTGCCCAAGTCTCAGATTTATCTTCTCGTCTCAGTCTAGGATTGATTGTGACTTCTTGATGGTTTAGAAACGCCTTCATTAGACCATCAAGCTCTTCTGCTGTTCCTACTCTAATCAGAGAGTTGATTTTAGGGTTAATCTTGAAGGCAATGACAGTAGGTGTCAATTCCACTCCACTTTCCACATTCTCCTTGATGAGTTCTTTGAATAGCTCACTCTTGATATTGGATAATCCTTTTTCAACAATCCATTTCGTTTCCTTGTTATTGAGTAACATTGCGTCTCCGATTAGACCTAGCGAACAAATGTCATAAAACTCTTCAGAATAATTTAATCCTAATACCTTGTCCACGTACTGTGTAAATTTTAGAACGATTGCTGCCCCACTCAGTTGTTTGTTAGGATAATCATCCAACTGATTGTTGATTACAATAGCATGGGTAGAATACTCAGAAACTGGGTGATGGTCGAGAATTAGCACATCAATACCCTTATCGTGTAATTCTTTATGAATTACAAATTCACCACTACCAGCATCTGGCACGATTAAAAGTTTAGTCTCAGGAGGAATCAAGTTTACGTCTATGCCGTGCTTTACTTCTGGAGTATGATTAGACCATGTGATGATCGCTTCGGGCTTTGCTAACTTAAGGTAGTTGATTAGAATTGCGCTAGAACACACACCGTCAAAGATCCTTATCAACTTGAACATGAATTTGATTGCCATTTTTAATATGAGTTAATAAGGAACGGACACCCCCTTCCATATTTCGAAGTAGATCAGGTTTATATTCATATGGGGTAGGTTTCAGAAACCATTCAATATCCTCTACAGGAACGTTACGATTCTTAAATATCTGTTCTAATGGATTAAAGAAAAAGTTATTCTCACCTTTTAATTTATACACGCAATCTTCCTTTCTACTGCATAATTATGTTTAACTCTGCTTATCATTTACTCTCCACCAGAGGAGTCACTTCACCTTGAATAGTAATCCACCCAAATTTATTTCTTGCCTTCATCTCTTCCATCTTCAAAATTTCAGGTGTTATTGATTTTGCTAATAGAGCGTTAGCTTCTGCTTCTGCTCTAGCCGCAATCAACTTCTTCTGAGCTTCACCTTCAGCGACAACCTTCTTCTTTTCTGCTTCAATTTGTTCATTTTGTAATTCTTGCTTCTTTAATTCCAATTCCTGTGCGCTTTGAACTCTAGCATTAATAGCTTTCTCAGTATTTTCATCAAGTTGTGGAGTTCCTAGTGTAACGTTTGTAACAATAAATCCTAAATCTGATACATCTTTTGCCATCTGTTCTGAAATTTCAGCTGAAGCCTCAGTAGTTTTAGTTCCATAAATATCTAACACTGTATATCCTGACACTACTGAGCGTGATGCCCGGAATAATTTCTGATACATGTATCCTTCTTGAATCTGTTTTACGTCTTGTGATCCTAATTCCTTAAAAATGTTTATTACTTTGTCTGATGATACTTTATATTCAAACGAAACTGGCATAGAAATTGATTTTCCATCCTTAGTTGTTACAGTAACCTTATCTTTGATAATAGTAATACGTGTCGGGTATTTTGTAGTTTTCTCAAACAGTCCGATTACACTCCATCCCGGACTTAATACTTTCTTAGCTCCACCACTTGGACTATAAACTACAGCTACTTGTCCTTCTGGAACACGCTCTACAAATACAAATGCACCGACAATTAAAGCCAATACCATTACTCCTGTTCCTACTAAACCTAAAATACCTTTTACACTCATTTATTTTCCTCTTTTCTTTTGATAAATTTAGTTTTTGTATCTGGATTAAATACTTCATCAATTCTCTTGCCTTCCGATCTCACAAATCCCTTAATAAAGTTTACTAATGGAATAATTACATACGTGATAATTATCGTTAAAATTATTATCGATAATAAAAATCTGATCATATCCTCACCTATTCTCTTTATTTAATCTTCCTTTTCATCTTAGTAAAAGACCCATCTACTATAAATCCTAATAACATGCCCCATTTAAGAATAAAATTAATAATCTCTTTCATTTTCTTCCTCCAGTTCTCGTTCAATATCATAGTTTTTAGCGTTCTCTTCAACAATAACTAATGGTGAAATCTTCTTATTGAATCCATACTGAACAATAAGTAATCCAAAATATGATCCAAGTAGAATTCCGATCAACGAACTAATCATAAGCACAATATCATCAACTCCCTTTAAAACTGTAGTGTTATCAGGCTTTAGACAGTTGATCAAATAAGATCATAAAACGAGCCATATTAAATCTTCCTGCCACTTTAACTGCGACATCACGTTTCTTCTTTGCATCTAAAATCTTCCACTTTTCAACTAACTCGTCTACTACTTTATTAGTCTTTGAGAAATCTTCTATGCCCACTTCTTTTAATGCTTCTTTTGCTTCTGCTACATTCGACATGCGACTAAGAAAAGACTTCAGCGCATTCCCAATAATACCTCCAGTTTCTCTTGTAATATTTGCTGAACAGGCTGCGTATAAAGCAACCTTCTCTGGGCTAATATCTTCTGAACTTGCTAAGCTGGAAGCCTTTGATAACGCTAATAGGAGTTGATCTACTGTAACTGCATTTTTATTAGAAAGCTCATTTAGAGAGTTAATTAAATCTCCCACTTCTACTTCTTTGGTTAACTCAAAATCTGAGATAACTGTCGCTAAGAGCTTTTCTGCTTCCTCTGTACTCATTTCCGAGATACTGCTAACAACTTTTGAATACTGTTTAATAATATTTTTCATATTAATTACCCCCATTCTTTTTTTTATTATATTGCTTTACTTATATCTCCCAATCAAATTGCACTTTCATTCGATTATTTCAAGTTCTCCAAGTAATTTATAAACTCGAGAATCTTATTCAGTTCTGTTTCCGTTGCAAAAGTCATATAGAAAACTTCATCTAGTTTCGACGTATCCTTATCCTCGAGACTGCTCAATCTTCGTGCAATATAGCTTTTTATGTGCTTTAGCTCATCCATAGAGTGTCACTTCCTGCATGATTATTTCTTTATCCACTTTTTAACCTTTATCTCTTTTAATTCAACCTCAGAACACTCCACTAAATCTTCATGTTCCCATGGTGCTTCGCATTGATTTTCAGTGGCTCCTTCGCTGTAATACGTCTCCCAGAACTTGCCTTGATATGCGAATATAATTCGATGATGAACAGACCATCGTGAAGTGTCTGTAATTTCATCTAAAATTGCGTTCTCAGGTAAATTTAACTCATCGATCATATATTCTTTTTTAAGATTAATCTCCATTCATTACCACTCCTTTTCCTTTGCAACATTCACACTCTACTAATGGCTCATTAATCTTTTTCATTAGCTCATCTAGAAATTTATCGACGTTCTTCTTTAGATCATCTGCATTTTTTCCAGTGAAACTTTCTACTGTTGGATACCCTTGATACCCTTCAGGAGAAGTTTTATATATTTCTACACTTCTGCTTCTGTTAAATCTTTTTTCATACTTAGGCTTACGACGTGAGTAAGCTGCGTTGATATTTATTGTATATTCTTCTGGTTCAATTTCAATTTTCTTTTTAACAGTTAAACAAAAGTCATAATCACTTGTAATCTCTGCATACTTAGGATCAATATTTCTCTTGATATGTTCTCGAATAATGCTATAAGACTGTTTCTTGCTTAGTTCGCAAGGTTTATTTGCAAGTAGAACTGGGTGAGTGGTAATTCGATCTAGTAGGGAGTGCTTTAAATCATAATCTTGTTGTTTAATTTCAAAATTCCCATCGATTTCTTCAATGACGTTTAGCTCAAAAGGGACATCCTCAAAAGTCTCTTCTTCTAAATCGTATTTTCTAGAGTAAAGCCCATAAACTTCTTCAAATTCATTATCGATTTGTTGAGCTGTTAAAATTTTAGGTGTTAAATCTGTTACTTGGAATCCTTCTTTCAATTCGTATCGAATATTAATTTGTTTTTGAGGTTTCTTTTCTGTGATCTTTTTAGGAATAGATTTTACTTGATACCAGTCACCTCTATATGTTTCTTTCGCTAGTTCTCCATCAAAGTAGAAGCCGCCCAATGATCTGTAAGAACTGTAATAATTCTCTCCTTTAATATTAGATGATAAAAATACTGCATTATTCGCTACAATACCGATTAGCTTCAAAGGTCCACTGCCTTCATTCTTATACATTTAATCACTCTTCCTTTTTAAAGTATTCTTCAAAATCTTCAACAGTTGCTTTCACAAGATTGATTTTTAAATCATCTTCCCATTCAAATTCTTTAGATACTTCTAGTTTAGTCAGTTTCATAGTTGCATCCATTCTTTGCAACACATACTCTAGATGATTCTTAAATTGTTCAGCGTCCCTGAACTCACCGTTAGCATCTGTCAGATACATCTCTACTTTATATAATCTAGCTATCTTATTCACTTCCTTTAATATGTTCGTTTTATTCAAAGCAAATAGTTTTCTCAATGATAAAGCTATCAAGCTCACCCTGTTGCTTTGATGTTAATGTTTGTCCATTTTGAAGAGCTTGCAACAAATCATCACTCATAAATCGTTCTGTTGCAAAGTATGAAAAGTCTTGAACATATTCTTCTTTTTCGTTGTTTTTGTACCGTAACCGAGTCACAACTGTTTCAGCCGTAGCGTTTTTATTCATCTCTTTAAGATAAGTGATCATTACATCCTTCATTTTCAACACCCTTTCATATTTTAATCCAATAAAAAGTTCATTTTATTTTATTCCATTATCCCAAGTACTCTCATATTCCATTTTAAATTTCTTTTTTACATCGCCTAAGCTTGGATAGTTTTCACCAAGTTTAGCTATTAAGCCTTTTGCTATTCTATTATCTGGGCTATATTTTATGATGTTTTCGACTTGCACATGTAGAAAATACCACTCCCTATTTGTCAGTTGTATATTTATCAATGTAACCACCTCTTTGAAAACTTAGATTCAATATTATCCTTCAAATTTTTGAAAGAATTCTGCCTTGGTTAGACCATTGATATCTGCTAAGCTATGTGCAAAATAAGCAAGGTTTACTTCTTTACTTAAGCTCATATATTCATTAAACCATTCACTAAATGTCGAATATGACGGAATTTCTTCTCCCTCTTCTTCAAGCTCAGAAAGGTACTCTTCACTGTGATAATAATGAAATTCATTTTTAAACCCAATCATCTTATTTTCGTTAACATTAAACTCAAATGTGCCATCTTTAGAATGATTGCATCCACCATTTCTCCACCAACCATATCCATCTTTCCAATCATAGTCTTCAGTCAACTGGAGTTTCTCATATTCAATTTCAGCTAATTCCCAAACTTGATACTTGCTACCAAATTCATTTTCTTTAGATTCATACACTTTACTAGCTTTGATAGATAATTCTTTGAAAGCTACATCTAAGTTCTGTCCGATAATTTGTATTAACAATACTACTTCCTCCTTTAATTCGAAAATTAGATTTTATAATAACTCGTTCTTAATCAAGTCAACGTTGCCATCCATATCGCCATACCAAGAGTGTTCTGCTTTGAACTTTCCGACTTTATTAAAATTACCTATCGAATACTCTACTGTATCTATATCATCCTCACACTCTTCAAGCAACACTGAGCATTGCTCAATTGAATAAGGCAGGAGATAGTAGTTGTGGTTATAGGATGATTTATTAATCAAATGGTATTTTTCATTTACATTGAATTGTATTTTCATATTTTCCAGTTCTCCCTATACGTTAAAAGGCTTATTTTAATCGTAAACTGGCTCAATCGTAATTTTATACTTGTTTTCAAACAGCTTCCCATCGCTATCAATCTCAGTGAAATTAACATGTACGATATTATCATTTTCTGTTTCATAGTCTACCATTAAAAAATCTTCCCATTTTTCAGACGCTTCAAAGTCATTTAAGTCGCTTACTATAATATCTCTTAATTCGTAAGTTTTTAGCAATGTTGCACATCCTCATAAAAGTTATTTATCTTTTAACAATTCGAAACAAGATTCACATACGTCTTCAGTGCCGAACCCGTGAGCCATAAGATGATATTTCTTTGATTTGAATATATGAATCACTCTACTACACTGCCAGCACTCTCTAAATCCTAAGCAGATAAATACTAGTAGGATTGGAATTGAAACCAACAAAAGAACAGGCTTTGCAATCCATTCTTTTATGAAGTTCATCATTTGCACGACCTCTCCCCACATAAAAGCTACATTTTATAGCGCTTTAAATATTCCTCTGTGCTAAGTCGGTCAATAGGAAGCTATTCACTAAATTTAAGGCAACGTACACCTCTTCTGAACTATATAAGCCTACGTTAATAGATTTAACAGTGACCGAACCTGTATAGTCCTTCTCCTCTGTTCTTGGATCGAACCAAAGAAGAGGATTCGAAAACTCTCTTTTACCTACAGATATCATATCTTTATTTACGTCCCAGCACAGAACTAATCTAAACTTGCTTAAGGCTTTGCCAAGATCGTCAAACGTCATGTTTTTATAGTATTCTTTCAATATAATCTCTCCTCATCTTTTTGCTACTTCCCAATCAAAACTTAATTATATTGGTTTATGGTCGAACAGTTTATCAATCTTCTTCATAAGTCCAAGTATTTACCCTTATTGTCTTTTCAATTTTGAAATTATACATCTTACCGCAGCTATCGCATTTGTCCTCAGATACTAAACAGTCATCAAGTATAATAAAGTCTGTGATATCGTTTTCGTAGTCACAATAGGGGCAAACTAAATCATTCATTTCTCTCACTCCCTTTAATAGTTGAAATTTATTCGAAATGCTCCTTGAAATACTGCTCTCTCTTCTTCGATTGGAGCATCTGTAAACATTCTTTACAATACTCTTGCTCACTTTTTGTTGATGAATAACACTCTACTGCATATTCTTTTTCACATATTTTGCACGTACAGGCGTACCACATACTCATTTTTGAATACCTCCTTATCATCGGATAAAAAACTTCTTTGATTGGATTGTAACTATTTAACAAGAACAACCTTGTTAACATTCTGCATATTTATTGTTATTTCATTATGAGGTGTTTTAAATGTTTGTTGACCTCTTTTGAACATGTCAGAAACATATACAAAATCATCTGTCTCCATAAACTCTACATCACCATTGATGAAATGAAATTCATATTTATTCATTTTCTCAGCTCCCAATAATAGACTTGTTTTATTAAATAAAAAACACTAATGACATTGTTATAATTGAAGCAATACTGTCTTTCAATAGTACGTCAGAACTCAATCTCTTTTTGTAAATCAGCATTAAAACTATTAGAATTGCCGACACAAACCAATAAGGTGTGAAAAGCAGAATTACAATATAAAGTAGATATGCCACCTCAACTATGAAAAGTATCATGTGACTAGACTTAAACGCTTTTCTAGCTTCTTCTTTAGATGTAACCTCTACATCTTTAGGCATTGATTTAAACAAGCGAATATAACTTTCTGGCATCAGTAGTTTCGTAATCTCGTAGATAATAAATAGCATAGTTACTGTTTGAAGCATTCAATCAACCCCTAATAATATTTTTATATTATTTTCTTTTATTCTTCTTTTTCTTCTTGTTTGATATAATTGTGTGCCAAAATGAAACTACAGCACTAATAAAGTCTGTTAACATTTCACTATCCTCCAATCAAATATCGCTTTTACTCTACTCTTTCCATACAGATACTCTCAAACTCTTCGTCAAAAATATCATCATCGAACTTTTCTACTAACAGAGTTGTCATATAGTTTAAGCAGTCCAAATTATCCTCACTTTCGAACAAAGTTTTATCATTTCGGTTGTCATATACTCGATATTTAGTCATTTTTTCTCCCATAAATTACTCCTTTTACAACTTTAATTAATCATTTGTTATTTAACTTTCCTTTTAGATTCAATTAACTCATCAATCAATCCTAACTCTAGAGCTTCTTCTCCTGTAAAATACCAGTCTTGTTTCTTTTCTCTGATTTCTTTCAGTTTCTTTTTAGTAATTTTAGTATTTTCTAAATATATTTCTTCAAGCATGTCTTGTAACTTTACTTTTTGTTCAACATTTTCCACTAAATCCTGAATCATACCGTACGCTCCACTTGCTAGAGAATGAATCATAAAAGTAGCTCGTTTGTGAGCAAAGCGCCTATGCGCTACGGCGGTAAGAATTGTCCCGAACGATGCAGATATTCCATATACATAAGCATGTACAGGCGTCTCACTTGTTTCTATAGTGTTAGCTAAAGCCATTCCTGTGTATATTTCCCCCACCATAAGTGTCCAATACTAACTTAATTGGCTTGCGTGTAAACTCAACTTTATTTTCACTGTCCTTATCATCAAGTCTGTTTATTTCATGAATACCTAAAACGACTTCCTCAACTGATTTAGCATTTATGTTTTCATTGAGAAGAAATGTTCTGTTCTTAACATCAATTTTATTTACAGATTCGCTCATTTAATTACCTCCTTGATTTAATTTAAAATTTCAAACAGATATTCAGTGTTTTTAGTCGTTACTCTAATATTTTTCTCAAAGATGCCGACTTGTTCAATTGTAGAGGTAGTCATAAATTTATCTTTTTCTCCAAACAATGAGAAGACACCACTTGATCCAACTGTTACAGAATGTAACCTTAGCTGTGTTCCGATCCTTGCATTATCTTCTATTGTGTTTCCATTATTACGTTTAATATTTTCCAGCCTAACTATCATATTACACAACTCCTAATTATTTAATTTTATTTATAGTTGTTTAAAACCAATATTTTACTGAGTATTATTCAGCTTAAACACGTCAATACTGCTTCTACCATCAAAGAATGGTGAGTGTGTTACTGTCTATCCTAAGTGGTAGACAGTTTCTTTTTATGTTTTTAAATATCTACAATCTGCCAAGAATTAAGCCACATCTGAATTACGTCAGTGGGCAACCACTTACCTTCAACCCTTTGCATTTTAGGCTTCCTATCTACTTTTGTAATTTTAATCATATCTCCCAATTTGAGTAATGGATTTTTATTTTCATCGTAGAAAATATTCTTCTGCATTCGAAGATCAAGTTCCATACCGTTATTAACTAAATATATTTTAATGTTAGGTGAAAACTTAGTGTCAATATTTGTAACTACAGCATAAGACTTGTCATATCTACTATCTGTTGATATCGAATATCCTAGATTTTCTTTTTCAAACATGACATCCTCACTGATGTGGTATTCTGCATTCTTATCTAAATCGGAAATAGCCTCTTTAACCTCTATGAGCCTCTTCTCTTTCGTTTTATCTACGTGAGTCTTCTTGTATCTACTAGAGAATATTTCATTGATATTCGATAAATACTTTGTACCACCAAACTCTTCAAAATAATTTAGACGTATAAGAATATTTAATTGCCTAGTGTTTACTTTCGTTTCATTGGTAATATCCACAAGTAAATCAATAAAGTTTTCATATGAATTATCTTGTGATAGCTGATATAATTGCTCAGATATTTCATCATTTAGATATTTAATAGAATTCATGCCCTTATATATTGCCTTATCCTTCTTATCATACATATATTTAGATCTAGATTTTCCAAATCTAATAGGAAGGATATCGATACCTTTACTCTTTGCATAATTAGCTATTTTAGCGCTCTCATCTACATCACCTTCTCTAATGCTGAGAATAGTAGTTAAGAATTCGTAAGGATAATGATGGCGCAAGTACGCTCCCGCATATCCAAGATAAGAGTAAGGTTGTGAGTGATTTAAAGAGAATCCATAATCTGAAGCATCTTCAATAACTTTAAGAAAACTTACAAGTATCTCTTCGTATCTCTCTGTGTTTTCACCGTATTCTTCATTCATATGCTTTATAAAGCCTTTTTTAATATCAGGTAAAAACTGCTCTGTTCCAGTCTTCTTGGCAAAGCCTCTTCGTACACTATCAGATTCAGATCCGCTGTAGTCGCAGAAGTCTGTCAGGAAATTCATTACATCTTCTTGAAATATCATGTATCCTAAATTCGGCTTTAGAAAATCATTTAATGCTTCATGCCCGTTATCTTGAGTTAAACCATTTGCCAACTTACTTCTATATGAATTACCGGCAGGTCTTATAGCTCCATTTGCCATGCTTAATAGATTGATATAATCTACGCTTCCCATACTTTCTTTCATTTTTCTTAGCGTAGCTTCACTAAAGAGGCTTTGTATATAGTCGTATGCACTCTCTGATTCAAACTGGAAGACTCCGAGAGTAGATTCTTGTAAAGTTCTCCATACGTCTAAGTCGTCAATATTTAGGTTGTCTGGAGTCAGCCTATCTATCCCTATTAGCTTACATGTGTCATTTACTAATTCTATATTATCTAACCCTAAAACATCTAGCTTAACATAATTCTCCCCATCTAGCTCCTTCATATTTACAGCTGCAACCTTATGCCTGCTATTCTTAGTGTATAATGTTGACACGTTAGTATCTAAGTCTATCGGAGAAATTATGAATCCTGATGGATGACTCCCCATAGACACTACAGTCCCCTCTAACAAGCCGACATAATCTAAAAGTTCACCATACTTTTCTCGATACCTCTCTAAACTATCATTATCTACGGATTTTGATATTTCACCAATAATATTTAGAGGTATGTTTAATGCGCGTCCAACATCTCGAATAGCGCCCTTTGTAGCTATAGTATTGAATGTTATGATCTCAGAAAAGTCTACTCCCTCAATAGTAGCAATGTAGTCAATTACTTCTTGTCTTCTGGACGGAGAAAAGTCAACATCTATATCGGGCATCGATACACGGTCAGCGTTCATAAACCTTGAGAAGTTGAGCTTGTGTTTTACACTGTCCATCTCTGTTATGCCAAGTAGATATGCAATCAAACTTCCACCTACCGATCCACGACCGTAACCTTGATAAATACCCTGCGAATGACACCACTCTATGATGTTTGTCTGTAGCAACATATAGTCAACTGCGTCTAACTTCTTATAAGTTTCAAACTCTTCATATATTCTATCTAAATATATTCTTTTATCTTCTTCAGGAAGATTGTTTAATCCACGTTTAACAAAGCCTTCATTAACTTTCTTTTTCATAACTTCTATTGGATTATCATATAACTTTGGGTACTTTGGTGAATTATCTAATTTAAATTCTTCTACCATATCAGCCATAACATTAGTATTGTCGATGGCTTCCAGATATTCATCTCTTTTTAAAACTCCTTGCGTTTCAAACATATCTGCTAACTCTTCGTAAGACTTCATTGTCAAATCAAACTTATCCTCATCACCATAACTAGCACCCTTAGCTTTGAGTAGAATCTCTCTACCTTTAGCGTGTTCGGCATTTAGAGCATGAGTATCAGTTCCAGCAATTAGTGGTATACCTGTCTCCTTAGATAGACTAAGCAACATCTCATTGAATTCAATCTGTTCGGGATGATTATGGTACTGCACCTCTAAGAACATTCTATGCTTATTGTTAACAAACCATTGCATCAACTCTTCATACTCTACATGTAGCTGCTGATTTTTAATTGTTTTGCTTCCTGCTGTAAAATCATATGCATTCTTATATAATCGTCTAATAGGTGATGCCAAACAAGCAGAAGTCATGATAATATTGTCCGATGTGTTCTTCAGGTCATCAAATGTAAGCCTAGGGTTATAGTAAAAATGACCATCTTTACGGTTGAACGAATCAGAAGTTAACTTATTTAATTCTTTTACGCCATCAAAATTCTTAGCTATAGTCATGAAATGATAATTATCTCTTTCAAGAATTAGCTTATCTTCACCGTTAATAATTTCACTGCCTATACTCTTAGTTAAGTATATTTCATTGGCATGTATATATTTTAATCCTCTTTTTTCTGTCTCGTGTTTCTTTTTAATCCAATTCATCACACTGCCATGCTCTGAGAACGCAATTGAAGACATACCTAACTCTTGCGCTTTATCTAAGTAATCTTCAAACTTAGTTATGCTATCTGCACTTGTCCCAGCGGTTAAGTTACTCAAATCCGAGTGGCAATGATATATAGTGTAATTATTCAACTAATACTTCACTCCTTTAAAATAACCCTCTACTCTTATTTTTAGAATTCCAATCTTTAATAAAATTGCAACTCATTCTGTGGCTACATAACGTATTGCAGTAGAATGTTCCATCTCTCTTAAAGTCGACAGGATTCCAGTCACTCTCATCATCTACATGTTTATTTTGAATAGCTGAAACAGTATCGATAATATAACCCTTCATCTCCTGCATTTGATCTTCGCTACTGTCATATTCCACAAAACAATCTTCCGTCCAATATTTTTCTTTTATCACTTCTGGAAGGTTATCATAATTATTATTATTCTCTGCTTCGGCTAGCAACAACTGAACTTCAATATCATCCATACCAGAATTTAGCATATCCTTCTCAAAAGCCTTACGCATATCTTTAATTAACTTACCTCTATTCACCATCTTTTTCTTTACTTTACCATTCTTTTGAACCCAGCAGACATAAATATATTTAAGCATAGCCCATTTAACAGACTCAACTTTAATGTCACTGTTTTGCTCAATTCCCAGTTTATAAACTAATAGTTGCCGCCCTGCTTCTTGTAGCTTCTTACCAGTAAATTTAGAAGAAGTTTTCCAATCAATGATATGATATTTACCATCTCTATCCTTCTGGATAGCATCAATATACCCTAATAGAATGATATCCTCGTTGATATTGGTAATAAACATCTTCTCTAAGGTGAATTCTCCATCTAATAAGGAAAAACTTTTCATGAAAGCATCTACATCTTTTGTAAAAGACTCCTTAATCGAATCGTTAGGAAAGTCAATCCCTAAGAAATCTAATTCCATTAATTTTACATGCAATCCATCAATTAATTCGCTCTTGCTAAAGTTCTGTTGTCGGTAAGCATCCTCAATAGTATCGTGTATCCAAGTTCCAACTTCAGAATAAACATTTCCAATACCTCTATTTTTCTTGATATAAGTATTATAATACTCATACTCACAGGTATTAAAGGTATTTATTCTTGAAATAGAATACAAAGCCTTGCCTTCTTCTCTTAGCTTTTTGGCTAATTCTTGTTCTTTTTCATTCCCTGTATTTTTATTAATAGATAACCCTCCTATACTTTCCTACTACACTCCATAACCAACTTCTTAAAATCCCTTTTAGTCAGATCACTAGGGCTCATCTTACTTCCGCTGGGTAGATATTTATTATTCTTATCATATATATAAAAAACTTCATTTCTGAAGAATGTATCCATCTTTAATTGCTCAGCTATCTCAATGCTTTTACTCTCTTCTAATCCTTCATCTAACATTATTATTATTTTTTTTGCAAATAAAGATTTGATATTATTGGCTTGAAACTGAGACAACGTATTTCCACCCAAGGCTAGTCCTAAATCAATGTTTTTAGAGGATAATTGCATGGGTGATTTTTCACTCTCCCCTAAAAATAACAGTCCTTCATTTTGAATTTGACTATAATTTTCACTGAATCCAAAGATAGTCTTGCTTTTAGGGAATGCTATGAGTGGCAACCACTTACTTTCCCACTCTTCTAATTCATGTTTATTTAATCTACCCATGATACCTACAATATCACCTGAAAGTGATCTCCAAGGTACTCCTATTCTGTCGCTCATCACATCATAAAATATCTTATACTTACTCTGAACATCATAAGAGATGCCGTCCTCTAAAAACATCTTGGATGGGGCTAATAGATATTCATCAAGTATGGTCTCACTGTAAGTTTCTAAATCTGCATAATTATTATCCGAAACGTTGAGAACTTCATTAAAGAATCCTCCAAATGGCAGCTTAACTTCTATTTCGCATTCTTCATATTTAATTATCTTTTTTATTAATTTCAATGTATCGGGAAAAGATAAGCCCTTCTTTTCTCGCACTAATGTGATTAAGTCCCCTTTTAATCCTTTCGCAAAATAATTAGAGGATAAAGTATCCTTTCGCACTTGTACAGAGGTAGGATTACTTCCGTCTTCCCAAGCACACCTATAGTCATTTCCTTGCCCGAAGCTCCCGTCAACATCAACAAATCCAACACTCTCTAGGATTAAGGGAATGAACTCTTCATTATTAATAATATGCTCCTTTAAAGCATGGACATTCATTCACTCACACCCTGTTCTGATGCATGGGGTTGCAGTAACCTATCTCTTTCCACTGATTCCATTGCCCGTCAAATTTACTAATAACACAAATATCATCTTCGTCATTTCTTGTTTTATCAAGAAACATTATGCGATATCTTTTATTTTCATCTAATGTTAAAAATTCTTTACTGCCGTTTATCTTACCAGTGATAGGGTCTTTCATATATCTCCAAGGCTTAACATCATATTTTTTCCCAGTAAACTCGTCATCCCATAACTTCCTCATGAGAATGAGCTCCGATACTACCTCTTTTACACCTTTAGCGTTGGATAGTGTGGAAGCTGTTAGATATCTTGTATTTTCCATATAAATAGCTAGCTGCATAGTGATGATAATACATACTTCTTCCTTCTCAGCTACTTGCAAAAGAGTCTTGGAAGCCTCGATAAGTTCCCCCGTAACCTTATCTGAAGCAGCATTCTCACTTTTAAATGTATCGTAAATGAAATATCCAAAGCCTCTCTTGCTCATCTTGCGGATAATTCTCCGTACATCATCGATACTGTAGTCATAGATCTTAACAAACTTCAGTCTACCTTTGTAATTCTCATTGATATATTGTTGAGCTTCTTTAATTTTAGCTAATTGCTCAGGTGTGTAGCTTCCTGTCTTCTGCTTCTTTCTTGTTAATCCGTAATATCCTAATTTTTGTGAAAGAACAGTAGCTAAGAATAAGTGTCTCCATGCGTCAATATTCATCTCGTTGGCAATAATCGTAATATTTTCACCTTCATCCAAAATAGGCATGACATAGGAACTTACTACATAACTACTTTTACCCGTCCCAGAGAATCCAGCAAAAATCTGGACGTTGGCTTTATGCAGACCCATTGTATGGTAATTCATAAGAGGAGCAGTAGATGAGTAGCTTAGTCCACGTTCTTCTCCTGAGTTACAACGATCAATAAACTCATCTGTAATCTCCAAATCTTCTATTTCTACGTTAGATCCCCTATTCAAGAATATATCGTCCAACTGATACTCGTAATAGTCATAAAGTTGAGATGATGTCATCTTCTTAAATCTTTCTAATTCATTGATAACGTTGAAGCCTTTATCATTTAAGTCTAATAACATATTGCTCTTAGTCAGCGTGTCATAATAAGACTCTACGTTCTCAGTACTGATAATCTTGCACATTTTATCTACTGTTTGATAGCCACCTAAACTATTAAATTTGTTTCTAGTTTCTTCATTATCCTTCAAGTGACCGTAAATTGATGCATGATCTAATGATTTGTAATTTAAGGAACTCATGTCTTTACCTAATGAATAGTAAAATCTTGAATCATTTAACATAAGCTCTGTGCTAGGATTGAAGTCATTATAGTCATCGAACAGCTCTGGATTTTTCCATAGACAAAAAATAAAAGAGGCTTCAAGAACTTCTCTATTTTCAACTAATCTTTTATCATAATCAGTAATTTCCTTCAATTATTATAACCTCCTTTAAAAACTTTCATCTAAAAATGAACTAATATCTTTAAGTTTACTCTTTTTAATTGGAGTATTACTGTTAACAGTTTCATTAAATAATCCTACATCTACTGATTTCTCTCTTTGTAGTTGAATTTCTCTCTGACTTTCTAATCTCTTATTATTTAAATAAACATCATTTATATTACCATTCACGATAGCCATTATATACGATGTTTTATTATATTCATTTTCAAACCTCTTATTATTAAGAGCCCAATTTATTGCTTCTTTACTATGCTTAAAAGCGCTCTTGATCGTTTCATAATCATAAAATTCTCTAAGCTTCTGAATTCTTCTAGTCAACGAAGTCGGGAAGACCATACCTTTTTCATAGTTATAAATATCTTCCATGATATACTGCATTAAGTCTTTGTATTTCCTTGTTTCTTCTTTTTTCTTTCTTTGATTTTCCATATCTAATTTATACTCATCTTCTGAACAGTAGTATAAAAATCTATTGCTATATGAATCCTTACGAACTCTATAAAATGTCTCATCTGTACCATAGTCACGACAATAAATGCATCTTACTTTCCTAGCCATTAATTCAATCATCCTTTACTTATATAAATAGGACAGAGAGTTTAATCTCTATCCTATTTATTTTTATATTATCTTTTAATCGAACTGTGAAAGCAGTTGTTTATATTGGTAAGTCGGTGTCTCTGTATGCTCTTTCAATGAAATTCCATTGTCTTTAGCATATTCAATTGCTTTTTGTTTCACATCTTTTGGAGAAGAATTCAATTTTTCGAGAATTTGTTTTACTAAACCTTCATTCTCTTCTTCGTTTATAGTATTTTCATTCGCTTCTTTTACTGCTTCTGTTACTTTCTCTTCGAGTTCTTTATCTTGTTCTACTTTTGTTTCTTCAATAGATTTTGCGCCAGACTGTTTATCGTGAGCTAGTTTAATTGCGTTATTAATTGCTTCAATAAATTCATCTGCATCTAAAGGAATTTGCTCTATAATATCAGCAAAACGAGACTTAGAATCAATGTTATAGTTGTTGTCACGGAAGGTAATCAGACGACGCTCATCTACAATCTTGCCTTTGGTTTCTACGTTCATCATCTTCTTAACGGTTGTCTTCTCAATGGATCGGTCAAATGACCCAACCCCTAAAATATGAAGCTTGGTCTTGATTGCGTTGAAATAGCGATTAGACATGTTATTAGTTAGGATATCATACTCTGTACCTGTCATTGGATCAGTTTGTGTACGAGTTTTTGTATGTCCCAGAATAAACATTTGAACACCTACATTCTTTAATGCCCATACCTTATCAAGAATAATTTCAATTGCCTTATCTTCTCCAGCCATAAACCCACCATATGCAGCTTTGATTGATTTGACTTTTTTATCCGGATTTTCTCGGTTGTTCAACTTGATTACTTGAGGCTCTGCAATACGAAATAACTCATCTAATGTATCGTAAATAATCACTTTCAAGTCCTTGTAGTCGGTGTCTTTATTCTCGATAATATCATCAGCAATCTCTTCGAACGTCTCCCAATCTGGGGCATCTTCATAGATAGCATTCGGGATGGCGTCAATTCCGTCCTCTTTACCGCAGTTAATGAGGAGATAACCGTCCTCTCCCACCAACTTCTCACAAACTTCTACTGCCATTGTAGTTTTACCGAAGCCACTAGGGGCAATTAGCCCAATATTGTACGCTAGTGGATCAACCTTAATTACGTTCTTCTTACCGAATTTTCTTTTTTTCGTCATATTATTTTATCATCCTTTTTATGTTATTTAATTTTACTTATGATCAATATTATCTAAATCAGAATGGTAAATCTGAACTGTCAATACCGAATGGATTAGTTTCGCTCTCTGTCGGCTTAGTATCTTTTACGTCAGGTGTTTTAGTTCCACGATCAACAGCAACATACTCTAACTCATCTTCCTCATAATCCGTCAGCACAGCTCCATCAGTGAAATTCAAATCAGCTCCTAAGTCTTTAATCATAGGGAACATCAATCGAATCTCATTCAATGAGTCTCCGAAAGTTACTCCTTTTGGCTTAAAGTCATCAACTGTAGCATATCCAATATCAACTAATGCTTGTTGATCCTCTGTCAAATCTCCCTCTTTAAACTCTTCAATTTCACTTCCACGTACAATTTTCACTGAGAATGGTAGTCGGTAAACACCTTTCCCTTTTACTGTCATATATTTTTCAATCAAGTTATAGTGTGTTTTATGAGCTTGATTGTTTTCTAAATCGTATTTAGACAGGTTTAATACAGTTTCTAATGGCAAGAATACTTTCTTTTTCTGGCTACCGTCATAAGAGTATACATGTGTGTTATATGTGATAACTTTATCCGACTTCAATAACGCTTTATCAGCTACATCTTTAGTAAAGTATAAGTCTAAGTCAGCCGTCAGTTTATTCTGTGTATCATCAGGAACTAACTCAAACAAGTTCGGTTTATAGTTAATATAAAATTTACCTTTCCAGTGAGAAACTTCCACATTTCCTTTAACACGGAATTTCTTACCTGCTAACTTATCATGAAACTTTTCGAAGAAATCAACTACATCAAAGCCATGTAAAAACTCGTAACGATGTGGAACCTCTTCTTGAATCTTGTTGTACAATTCCTGTAACTTATCACGGTCTTCTTGCTCAGGATTTTCATTCTGTTCTAACTTAAAAATCTCACCTCTCAAGTCATAGAATCTCTTTTTAACTTCTTCATCTGTAGTTAGATCAATAATTGTTTTACTAAAGTCTGCAACCGAATTTACGATGCTTTTATCTGTACGAGAATCCCAACTAACCTCTAACTTACCACCTCTTTCACCAAAGATACCTTTGCTAAAAGAGTAGACCTGATTAGCTCGACCATTAGTTTTATTATATCCACCTTCTACATTCAGGAATACTCCGTTAGACTTTGATTCATTTACTGCGATTGAGACTTCCTTTTTTGCCCAACCTGAATCAAATACCGTTTCCTTAATAGGTTCTTTTCCAAATTTTAATTCTCCGACAAATTCAAACGTGTCCTGTAGATTAGCCATCTAATAATCAGTCTCCCTTTTCTGTGTTTAATTTTCTTTATGTCAAGAGCAAAATTTACTCTCCACTTATTATTGTATAGAAGGCATCCAGTATATGCAACGCGATCTTTTTATTACTTAATTTTATTTACGGCTTCTTAATCTTTTTTAGTACTTCTTTTTCGTACTCAAGAAGTTCATCGGGATTGTACATGCCCCAAGCCATTTTCGCCATAATAAATGCATCGGTAATATCATTGCTACTACTTTCAAATCCCCATTTCTTATACACAGGCAACACCAGATCTTCCTTCTTTGCATTCCCTTTATTACTAGCAAACTTTTTCACTGTAGTAGGAGCTGCCTCTGTCCATTTGAAATGTTCTTCTTCAAGCATTATTCTAATTGTCCAGCCGATACCAAACATCTTTGACACCCCAGCTCCACGACTCCCAAAACTAAACCCTTCAATCAACACTCTATCTGTAGCAGGGATTAGATGTTTTCTAATCCTCTTTGAGAGCTTCATGAAACGTAATGGATCGTCTTCCTTGCCTGCTTTTAGGCTTACAGACTCGATTACTTGACCCCCTTCATCTAATATGACTAGTCCCGTAGATGCAAGACTCGGATCAATTCCAACATACCTCAATCTCTCAACTCCTCGTCCTGATACATTTTTCTAAAAACATCAAAGCTTTCTTCTGTAAAATTGTTGCCGAAAATTTGATGGAACTTTACATGCAACCATTTACGCAGAGGAATTCCTCTTACTTCTAAGTGAGAAAGTACAATCATTTCTTTCATCTCTTGTCTGATTTCATCGGATACTATGCCAATCCTGTCATTTTTACTTACATTGAACTTCTCTAAAATGCTGTCTCTAATAGGGTTATAAGGAATTACATGATGCACTTCAATATTCTCGTGTCTTTCATTTGTTAAAAAACATTTTCCATCGTTTTCTTCCAGATATTTATCTCTCCAATCTCTTATGCATCTTCTTAGGAATTCATCAAAAGTGACCGTTCCTCCCTTCCAAGAAGGGTTGCTAGAACCATTGAAATTTTTCCTTTTACAGAAAAAACAAGTATGAGAATTCGACTTAAGGTTATTAAAATTTGTTATTTGAATTTCATCAGAATGTTTATTACATCTGTATTTCAATGGACTAGTTGAATTAATGTAGATGTCATCAAGTAAGGTGTAGTCTTTTTCTTCAAATTTCTTCTTCACTAATTCAATGTCATGACGATGCATCTCAGAGAGTCGTTCATACCCACACTCCCTACACCTCTCTTGACCACCTTGTAAGTTAGATAAATAGGTTTGTCAGGGTGCTTTGGACAAATACATTTCATTTTTTCGCTTTGATTAATGTACTCGGTTTCGAGTAAAATATATCCGCCACTCTCAAATGTCCTTTTCACTTCTTTAAATGTTTTCTTTTTACCTATTGCCAATCATCCTTTTTCGGTTTGTGTGACGCCCTAAGATAACAAGAATTTCATTACTCTGTTTATCGATTTTTTTATTTATTATCTAACTTTACTTATTAATATATTTGATCCCAAAATGTATCAGCTAAATACTTTATATCCGTCTCTGCTTCCTCTAAGGTTTTCATTAAAGTAGCTTTATACATAGTATCACTAATTCTATTTAACAGTCTGTCTCCTACTTCGTACTTATTAAGATTCTCTTTAATCTTATCGAAGTGTTGTATCATTGTTTTAGGTAATTCTCCATGATTATTAATAAGCAATTTCTCAGTCTTAATCACATTCTTACGTTGTATATCTTCAGGACACAACATCATTTCCCACTCCTTTCGCTTGCAATTGCAAATAGCAATAACAAAATATTATCCAACTTATCCATCATCATAATCTCCCTTCTTCAGATACAACAGAAACAATAATTCTTTAATTGTCTTGTGAGCCCAAAACATATCTTCATAAGACACATATCCATTATGCAAATTATGAGCAATATGACCAAGAGCATCTCTAATTTCTGCATCTCTTTCTTCTGTTAATTTATTCACCTCATAAACACATCCCCTACTTTGAGTTTTTGTGCTTCTTCCAGTGCCTCAAACGTTATAACCGATGTATACACATCGTTTCCATTCTTCATTACAGCTGATACTGACCAATATTCAACTACTATATCTACTATTCTCTGCTCACATTGTTCTGGCTTGTCTAGTATAACAACAACTTCATGCGGCTTTAATATTTCCAATTCCACCACCTCACTTTTGTTATTTAACTTTACTTATGATTGCTTTTAAACAACACTACTATACTATCATAACACTTATTAAATAATGTTGCAAGTTATATGATCGTGTGATAAAATATAGGTTTTATCTGATTACAAACCTTATACCCATAGGCTTTGTAGCATGTTATTTTTGAATAAATGATAAATTGTTGAGATTTTCATTGCTTATCAAATATCCGTATAATCCACTATACAAACCCTTTCATATCAACGTTTGTATGCCTAATATTTCAACATTTACTAAAATAGCTAATTCAATAAAATTGATCTTTTATAGAGTTCTTTGTGATTCTATAAAGCATTTAATTTCTTGCAACTCTTTTAGATTTCTCTTTTTTAATAGAGATTTACATTCATCGTATAATGCAAATATTTGTTTTTCAATTTCTGAACTTACAAAGGTTGGACAATCTAATGTATTTGGAATAGCGCTGTCAAATTAATCTTCGCTTTCTGGACAGCACTGATCATAAGAATTCCATAAACAACTTTTAATATTACATTTCATCACATATGACTCCTTACTAAAATTATTTCTTATTTATCTTCTTCCAACATCTCTAGTAATTCCTCTACAAATAAACTACTAAAATCATCTGGATGCATATTATTCTTATTAGCCCACTCAATAATATTTTCGACAATCTGCTCACCGTTCATATTATCACCTCTCTCAATTTATATTATTACTTATTAATTCTGATTGTCATACCAATCGACAATCCACTTAGTCCAATAAACTGGATCATAATAATGAACATAATACGGATCTTCATTCAACTTATCTAGAAATGGAGAATCAATTAATATATTATAATAATTATCTCCCATTCTTTCAGAAAGCTCCTCACCTACTAATAATACCATAAGTACATCTAACTTGTCAAACGATAAGTTCTTCATATTATCACTCATTTCCATTATAAAAGACATTTTTTATTAAATTTCTATATTCATATTTCGCGCCTTAGTCATCCATTCGTTTGTCTGAAAATTCTCCAATAGACTGTGATCACTCTTTAATAAGTAAAAGAGCTCTTTCCAGTCCTCTATTTCTGTCTTTATTTTCTCATACTTCTCAGCTTTCCACAGTGCATCTGCTAATGCTTGAACAACGTCAGGTGAATGCCCATGAGACGCTGTAATACTTTTCATTAATAATTCACTTGGAGTTAGATTGTTATTCATCTTTCTCTACCGCTCTTCCTAAATCTTCTATGCCTTCTACTCTAGCACATTGAAGTGTATCTACGCTTATAAAAACATCTCCTTCTGTTGTATTCAAAGATAAAGTAGATCCCATATTAGTTCCTATATAATCTTTGATTCCTTGATTAATGGATCTGACGTTTTCAATTGATTCTTTAATTTCATGCGGTTCAATTTCTAGTATATATTTCTCTTTAATTCCATTTTTAAATGTAAAATGATAAGTTATATACAACATCTCATCTCTCCTTTTATTATAATTAATCTTATACTTGTGTAATTGTTCCATACCATCTCTAATTTATCCGATAAAAACATAGCTTTATTCTTTATACTTTCATAAATTTAGTAATTGAATTACCGCTATCTCACTAATTATAGCCAAAGGTATTCCTATCAAAACGCCAGCTATTCCAAATACAGACATATAAACGACAGACTTATCAATAGGTTTACTTTTAGATATTTTTTCTCCTATAAAGACACCTGCAATCATACACACTGATAGCACTGTCAATCCCAATAATATAAATAAGGAAGTCTGAACACTCATTTTGTAACTCCTTTTTACATATTTCAGAACAAAATCATTCTTTTATCTTTAGTCTCTAAACCATTTAATACTAGGAGAAAGCAGGTCTGCGACTAATCCATCTTTATATTCTTCGAAGTCTTCATCTTCCCATCCTTCTGGAGTTTTAAATCCTTCATCTTGTACAGGCACAATCCAAAGATTATTCATAGATGTTACATGATCAATAACTGCTGGCTCACCGTCATACCAGATTTTCATTCCTACAGCTTGCTCTTTCCAATCTCTCTCACTGATATTTAAAGGGCACTCTTCTAGAAGCTGTACAAGGAAGTATTGTGCCTTGGATAGCGCATAGGACATATCTCTTCCCATTACATCATAAAACTTCTCTCCATTTCTAGTTATCCAACATGTTGCTCCACGCTCAACTGAACTTTCACCCCATTTGTGCTTTGTGTAATTTGTTTCTTCAAAAAACACTCCCCAAGTTGGTGCTTGTCCACTAAATTGAATTAAATTTTCATAAGATGGAATTTCTCCTGCTGGACATGCCCAATAACAGTTCTCTCCTAATCTACCACCTAAAGTATGGTTGAAACCTTCAATCCTATACACGTCATAATCTTCATTGTAAATTTTCAAATCCCATTTCATCTTGTACGCATGTGAAATGTCTGATTCTTTTTCAATTAAATTGATATCCGCCATATATAAATCTTCTCCCATCTATTTATCCAAATACACATACTGGTTAATATAATCTCTATCCTGTGAAAAAATAGGAGTATTATGATCTACTTCCCACTTACTGCGTTTTGCACCGTTTTTCTCGTAATACTGTTTAGTTATACATACGCCACGTTTCTGCCATACAGGAAGGTCATTCCAATTAATTCCCTTCTCCAACATCAACTTGTCTTGCATTTGACCACCATTAAGTCCTTGTAATTGTTTATGTGGAAAGTTAGCCTGTGCAACCATTGAAATACTATTCTTGGTAGCGTCTTGCATTCTCCATAAAAATGCATTACACACTTCGTCGTGAGGCAATATCCATGCTCTCGCATCAAACATAGCGAAAGGTTTATTAGGGTACTTCTCACGGATCACTTCATTAAATTTAGCTGTAGTCATCGAAGCAGCAATTGAAGCCATCTTTTGTAGATTATTGTTAAACCAAGATTCAGTTGTCAGCTTATCATAATTTGTTAAAAGTAAGCTAATTTCATCTGATTGGTGATAAACAATCTTACATCCCATAATATTCTTTGCAAGGTATTTACACGCTTCCCAAAAAGCATTTGTTAAATCTTCATCAAATGGCTTGACCATTCCTTTTGTATATGTGTGAAATGCTTTGCCATCAATGCGAATCATTACTGGCATACGCTTAGGCAGTAAAAATCTATATGCATTTTCATAACCTTTCATACGATCCCCGAAATCATCTTTACTCATGTTTATCCTCCTTTAAAATGTCTGTTTTATCTATTTAATAATCTTCATCATTCGTGCATTATAATCAATACCATATCCCGTATCAATCTTGTGCTCTTGTAGCAGTTCATAACCATCTTTTTTCTTTTTATTAATTTCCAAATCCATCTCACTTTTAGAGTTACAATTCATTAAGTATACAAATTCGACTTCTCTTTTCTCGATACCAATATCCACTTATATATCTCACCTTTCTTTTTAAAACAGTTATTTTACAATGAATACTCTATCCAACATTGTACTTTTGACGTTACTGTACTTTTCATATAAACTAACCATCACTTCACTTATTTCTTCGTCATTCAACTCTTTGTCGAATCTTTGCATATAAAATTCCTTTTCTCCATTAAACTTCCTAATGATAAACTGGTAGTCAAACATGTCATCCCTCTTCTCTGATCATTTTCACTATTTTAAAATCCGCATCCATACCGAAAGATTCTGCACCATCGCAAATAACAGCAGTTAAAATATCTATAATTCCGTCATTTGACAGAGGTTCTTCCCAATTACCAGTTACTTCTATCTCGATTAATGCTTTAATAATTAATCATCTCCCTATCAAATGAATCTTTTATAGACTTAAACTTTCAAACGCTTTGTGCATCACTTTCTCATTTATCTTAGAATCTAATTCTTCAATTATCTCGTCCCGCTTTTCGCATCCTACTAAATCTAAGAGCAGTCCTTGAAAGAATGGGATTGATTTATCTAGTAGATAGCGGTATTCTTTATTATTTAAGATATTTTCTTTTGAGTACATAAACTCAAGTGACCTAATATGGAAAATTTGAACCTCGTATATTTTTAAGAGTTCTTCGATAGAAATTTCAGTTTTTTCGTTTCTTTTTCCTTTTATTTTAATATCCATAAACTCTGCATTAATACCGGTATCAATAAATATCTTTTTATCTTCAGATATTGTTATTTTCATGGCATTACTTTCTTTAATAAATGACACATATACCCCTTCCTTCCCTTTTATCTTTCCTTGTAGAAATCTATCAAAGCTTCCCGCGACTTTTCATTGCTTAAACGTAGTCTAACTTTCTTTAATAATTTCTCTGTGTCCTCAAGCCATGCCTTAAACGCTGGCTCATCTCGTTTATCTGACTCTTTCTGTCTAATAACATCGCCCTCTAATGCTGCTACAAGGATTTCCAATTCACGAATTGGCACACGAGTCACCTCCTATACAAGTCTTCTTTTATTTGCTTTCTATTAGCTCAGAATACTCCTTTAGTAAAGCTGGGTCTTCGTAAATATTCCCTAAAACCTCGTACCGTTGTGCGTAAGTACTTAAAGGAATTAAATTCTTCTCCTTAAAGGATTCGTAAATATATGTTGCACATTCCAATTTAAAAACTCCATTATGAACAACTACTACTCCTATGGCAATTCCAAGTGGGATAATTCTTTTTACGACATCTCCACTATAGATAAGTTTTTTGTTCCTGTCTTTAGCTCCCAAACTAATCATAGGCACTGCATTATCTCTTGCAAAGCTATTCATTCCTGTTCGTGGATCATAAATACGCTCAAATACTCTTCCTTCTGTCAGTGAAATCTCATCATGGTGAAGCATCTTTTTCCTGTCAGGTAGCCATGCACGTAAGATTAATTTCATTTGCTTTTCTCCTCTCAGGCTTCTACAAAAGGAAAATGGATATTGTTAATGACCAAACTCGTAACACTAAAGTAGTAGCCACCATTTCCTGCATCTGTTGTAGCACTGGCTTCGATTATTGGATTCTGGTTGTGAAATAAAGTAATCGTGTTTTTGCTAATTCTCGTATCTTCATCTGGAACATCTTCTTGTTCTCCAATCTGGAAATCAGTGATTACTGCTTCTAGAGGAGCATTATACTTATCAAATTCAAATTCTCCGCCACCATTTGCACAACAATCCTGCTCGCTACATTCAATTGTCAATACTGCACCGTTTTCCAATACTACTTTATCTTGTGTTACTTCTACCACTTTCTTATATAGAATCATTTCCTTCAGTTCTTCTATGTTTCCGTATCTCTCTGTTTCGTCGTAGTAGCCAATATAACCATCATACCGCCCTAGCAATGATCCATGCTCACTCATCAATTACACTCTCCTTCGATTATGTTTCCTAATAAAATTCTTATTTTAAATCATCACAATACGGAACACTTACTCCGTCCTTCTCTATAAACATTTGTGTAAGAGCTGCCTTATAAGAACCTGATGATGATAAGTAATAGCATCCAGTTTCCTTGTCTCTGATTTTTTCAACTTCTGAATTATGAACACTATCTCTTGACAATATTTCAAAACTACTAGGCATGTTTGCACCTACAGAGCTCGATGAACATCCTGCAAAGAAGGTTGCTAACACTAATAATCCTATGAGATATTTCTTCATCTACCTCTCTCCTTTCCTTGTAAATTCTTCCTTTTAACGGATTATTCCTTACTCATATAGCTCACTAAATGCAATAGTTCTTCCACTTGCATGTAATTCAGTGATCCGTTTATTCATTTCTTCTTCAAGAAAATTAAACAAGTCAAACTTATTGTATTGATAAATTGCTCTTTGGAGCTCTTTATTCAGTCTAGATAATTTCTTATTGTTCTGGTGAAGCCTTGTCGTCTTTTTAACATAACGGTTAGCAGTTTCTACCTCAGAGATGAGTCTTTCAATCCTTGTGATTGATGGATGGTTCCTTTTCATCTCATATTGCATTGTGGCGTACCTCCTTTTAAAAGAAATATTTTATGGTAGTTTATATGTTGCTACTTGATATCCATCAAAAGCATCTTCAATAATTTTGATTACTGTGTTCCAATCTCCACCAGCAAGTCCACATCCTAAACCATAAGGCAAAGCAACGCCTAAATTATTCTTACTCGCGTATTTTCTTAGTTTAACCAACGTTTCTTTAAGAGCTTGATAATCGGTATATAATCCTGTCCTACCGTAATTATACTGTGCAAATAGATTGACTACTGTTCGCTTACTATTTATATTGACAACCTGAATTTTCCCTAATAAATCACTCTGATGACTAGCAGACATATAAGAATAATATGCTTCAGGATATACTTGTCGAATCTGTTTGGCTAGCCCTGCTCCCATAACAAATTTGCAGTTAACTTGATGTCCTATAATTACTTCTGGTGCATCTAGTAAATTACCAATGACTTGTTTAATCATATCGTCGCCCTCTTTAACTCTTGTAATTTAAAAACTCATTCAGCTCTAATTGGTTTCTTCCAGTCGGAACAACTACCTCAGTTGCTTGCTTTACTAAATAAGAAATAGCATCTAAATTATCTTGACTCATTCCCACCAGATGAGCATATCCATTAATAGTGAGGATGAGGTTTACCGTTGCATTTTCTACATTTACTTCAGTTGACATTTAGTCCACCTTCTTTTTCTAAATACTCATCCATAACTTTATTCACCATAGCATCTACTAATTCGTTTCCATGATTTCCAGAATGCCCTTTTATTTTTACCCATTCAACTTTAGCAAACTTGCTACACAGCTCATCTAATTCTTGCCACAGCTCTTTATTTAAGACTGGCTGATCTTTATTAACTCCTCTCATCCAATCATTCTTCTTCCAGTTGATAATCCAATTTGTAGCACCTTGTAATAAATAAGATGAGTCTGTCTGTATCGTTACCTGTAAGTCATAATCATCTAAACTCTTCAGGGCTTCTATACAAGCAGTCATCTCCATAATGTTATTAGTAGTATTAATTACAACCTTAGAATTGCTATATAGGTCTCTGTCAATCTCAACCGTGTATGCCCAAGCTCCAAGATTATTTTCCTTGCCGTTTCCACGAACGCCACCATCACAGTATATCGATACTCCCCTCATTCCCTCACCTCTTAATCAACATTATATAACTTTCTTTTAGTTTTGTCTATTAATATGATCTTCCAATCAAACTTACCTTTTACCATCAAATACTGTTGTTAATTGGTTCTTATTTCTACTTTATCTCCTATGACTTCATGAATAGTTTTACTTTCCTTGATTCTGACGTATACTTTTCCATCTCCATCGATCCACCAATACTCGGCATTGTAGAGATCTTCCACGTCTACACCTTCATCAAATACCCTGAATGCTCTAGGTTTGATCAATTTTATTTCACTCCTTGTTTAAAATTTATCTTCGTACTGCTGATTATTTATCAATGATGTTTACTAAATCCCTATCAAAATACCAAGCTGTTTTTAGACCATCTACTAACCCGTGAATATGTTCATATGTTTGAAAGAGGTATATTCTTTCCGTTGTCCCACCTACGAATTGGCAATCAACGACCTTTCCCTTTGTTCCTTTTGGGAATATGCTTTTGTGAAGTGTCTTTACCTCAACGTCTTTTCCATCGTCGAATAGAGTCATTGTTTTCATCCCTCCCTCAACATTATTTGTCTATCATCCCAATACAATCAGTCTTTTACCGTTTAGTTTCATCGAGCTGTGCAGTAACTGCTCTTTTAAAAATACATTGACCGCTTACAATGCTCACTAGCTCCCACCCTTCTTCTCCTAATTCGTTCAGCTTGTGCATATCAAGTTCTTGATAATGTGGCTTAGTCAATTTGGAAAAATAAACTGCCTGATACTCAATTGTTTTCAAAAAATCTGCTCCTTTCTATTTTTGTCTACTATCCCTTAAAAGCAAAGTTTTATTAGTTTATTTCGTTAATCACAATCAGGCGTACCATCTGATTTCAACAGCGTTGCCAAAGCTATACTATGGGCATTACTAATTTGAGAATGTACCTGCTCTCTAATATATTTACATCCTGTGCTATTATCTGTGACGATTGTGACGCTTCCTTTTACTCCTGCAAATCTAACATTCTCATTTTGTGCTTCATTTACAGTTTGTGATCCACAGCCAGCTAAAATGATAGTTGCCATTAATAAAACTAAAGCAATTCTTTTCATATAATCTCCTCTTTTCTGTCAATTCAAATAATAGTTGATTTATTTGGCGTCACCTTGTTTCAAATGCTTCGACTTAGAGAGCTTCTCTCCTCTTTGAAAGTAAGCTAGAACCTCTTCATCATGACTATCATCGTCAGGCTCGTAGCCCAACTTTTCTCTTATAGCTTCAATCATATACGAAGCATATCCTGATAAAGATTGATTTATTGTCATGTCCCCTTCCTCCTTTTCATCTTTATCATTAAACCACCACAATCCTATCCCCTTACCTCTGATTGCATTGCCTTCATTAGATTCGGCTGTCTCAATTACACTTCCATTTTCAAACTCAATTCTCATGAGCTTTCAACCTTATCCTTATCTAATAACTCTATCAACTCTTCCACAAACAGAGAGCTAAAATCATCTGGATGCATTCTCTGTTCATCTGCCCATTCTACAATTAAATCTGCAATTTGTTTACCTTTCATTTCAAAACCTCCATTTTTCATTTTATTGGTTCTCACAAATCCATTAGGTACAACGTTCTTGAAGCCTTATTTCACAATACAATAATTGTTTTATTTGTTTTTATTTATTAATTTTATCAACTCTCCTACGTCTTCACTACTTAATTCAATCTCTACAGATCCTCCGTAGGTGCAATATATTGTAATATTCAGCGCTCCATCTTCCCATGATACAAATCTAGCCTCTTGCTCATCTTTGTCAAATTCAATTTGCTTTCCCTTCATTTTCTTCACTCCTTCTCCCTAATAAAATGAAATTTACTTGGATATGTTATTGATTACGTTATCAAAATAAGTATAAAAATCCTCTTTATCGTAAATTATAACTCTATTTTCTAAAATTCTAATCCCGAATTCCTTCTTCTCTAGAAAGTAGTAGAAGTCGTTATTCACATCATATCTGATAGCAAGCAACAATTCGTCATCACTCATATTGTAGTTTCTTTTTCTTACTTCTACTCCACCTGTTCTAGTCGATATGCATGAATACACGTCTGGATAATCTTCATCTTTTTCTCTTCTGTATGAGATAATACTACTACAGTATCTCATCATCTCGCTTAGCATTGTATTTTCAGTTACTCTGTACTTGGTAAAATTCATTATCTCATCTCCTTTTTTAAGTAAATGAATTGATTTATTAGATTGTGTTTATCCATTCCAGAAACTCATCTATGCTCATATTCATTCTTAGCGCAGCTTCCCTCACTGTCATTTTTGTTGTTACAGCAAATACCATAGGATCACCTGTTGGCTTAAGATTGTACTGGTTTTCATAGACAAGTTTAATTGGTTTATCTATGGTAGGAATTACAACTATATAATCTTCTTCCTCTAAAAATTCTTCACTCAAGTACGCTCTCTCCTCTTTTCTTTATATAATAATCTATTGATTGGACTAAATTTCAATTCTCCTAAACTCATCTACAACGATCTCTTCAATATAAGCATGACTTGGACTTAGAACATAATCATCGTTATTCTTATAGCGTTCTGCTTCCTCTTTTGATGAATAGACTCCATATACATAACCACCTTCATGTGGATAAGACACGTATAGTAAATACAATCTCATTTGTTTCAACTCCCTGTAAAAGTAAATTTTCATTGGATTTCTTTCGGTTTTGGTTTACTCAACGCAATCACATGAGCTAGTAAAACGAATGATTCTTTGTCTTTTTGATATAAGTTCATGATATTTTCTTTCTCATTAGTACTCCCAGCATAATAACCTTGTCTAAACGTATTTTCTATTAGTTTCATTAGGTTATCTGCCACATAAATTCCATTACTTTTGACACTGTCCATGTGGTTTTTGGACGCCTTTTCTTCCCCCAACTCGCTGTCAGACCAATATTTATCCAGTGGATCAACATTCTCTTTTGTTCCTTCAATCACTTTGAGTTCCATATTCTCATTCCTATTCAAATTAAACTTCATTTAATTATCCATTTTCCACTAATTTGAGCTGACCCGAACATTGGAGTGTAATAACCAGTTTCATCTCTACGCTTTAAACTCCATCCTACATTCGATTTGCAAACTGTGTAAAAAGTATTCCCTGTGTTGCTATTGATTACTATTTGCCCTACATGAAACTTTCCGTCAAGAAGCATTTTCATTATTTCTGCAAAATTATAATACATATCCTCACTTCCATCCGAAGTAGATTTTTTATTGGTTAATCATTATCTTTTAGATTATATCCATCATCCACATAACTAGAAACAATCCCCACAATCCTGATATCGAACCTGTGATTGCACATGCACCAAAAACAGATAAAGCGCCAACACTTCCAACGATTGCTTTCGCTATCGGCTTGTTGTCCATTCTTACACTCCTCTAATAATTAGATTTTTATCAGTCAAAATCAATTTCCTCATAGTCACTACACTGCACTCTATCTTTCCCGATACATCCTTGTGGATAAACAACTCTTCCTCTCAGCGTACACTGTTGACAAGCTAAACCTGTCTTGTTGGGTCAGTTCTTTGCCATCCTAAATGGTCAGAGACTTGCACTAATTCGCAACTATATTTCTCAGCATCAAAACTCAAATACTTGCATGCTTTAAATTTCACAATCTCACTCCCAGTCAAATTTAGATTTTAATGGAACTTCTTATAGAATTCTGGATTACTCCAATATATAAAATCAAGGAAATCCTGTAATTCTGTCGTTTTCTTATTTTCTTTTGAAGTGTGTAAATAAGCATTCTTTCCACCCATTGCTAAGAAACGCAGTCTCTCGTAAATATTCATTAATGCTCCTCCTAATCAAACTGAGTGCTACTTAATTATTACTCTTTTCTCTAATAATTTAAGTGCAATTAACTTATTATTTTCATCGTGCTTCTTGCTCATAATATAATGTACTGGCTTAGTTTCAGTATCGTAACTTGCATAAGCCCACATATTCAATCTTTCTGAGTAACCGTGCTCACAGACTAATATAGCCTTAATACTCTTTTCTTCATTCTGAACAATAAAATGATGATTATTAGTTACATTAGCAGCTGATTTTCCTACTTTCAATTTACGACCCATACGATTACATTCGGAGTAGGCATCGCTTCTAAGATACATATCAACATGATGTCCTTTTGCATTTTCTTTTGTTAATAAAATTTTAGGCTCACTTTTTGTGCTCTCACTTCTTTGTGATTCTTCACATCCGCATAACACGAACAATATAGAGAAAATAAGAAGTATTCTCTTGGTAGGGTTCAATCTCATTACTAATAAATCCTCTCTCCTAAATACTTTTCATCAGTGAGCAGGCGTTGTTCCATAGCAACAAAATAAACATCTTGCTTGTCTAAATTCCTCATATTTAAACTATTACTTAATTCTTTCGCTCGACTCTTTGAAATAGAGGATAAGTATCGTTTCTTCCGATCTCCATGAAGATAGACACCCCACCATTCCATAGTTCCACTCTCCTTGAAAATTACCTTTGATGTTAGACTCAAAGATAGCTTTCTTTTATTAGCACTTCTGAAATAACTTCGAAACTCTTTTCGATTATTCTTTTGTCTTCTTTATTGACATTGAAATAACTAAATTGAGATATTCTCGACTCTTCAAGGAAATTTTCCTTTTCTTCTACATCAATTAAATTTGTTTCAATAAACACTGGACTTTCTGTTGCTAAAACAACTTCATAACCACCTCTTACCCATTCTAAAGACTCTTTGATTTCATCCGTAAATTCTTTAACTCTTACACAGATTATGTGACTATAACTCTGCATTATAACCCAATACATAATTCTACCTCCCTATAAAACTACTCTTTTATGTGTATATCTACATCTTCCAAATCTACATCTTCAACTCCAACCATGCTCCAGTATCTATCAAAGTGTTCAACTGTCTCCAAATCAAACACATGACATTCGGTACAGATTGTTTCATCCTCTTCTATATAATTTTTATCGCAGCTTGTACAGATGTTGTACATATTCATTTCCTTTCAAATACCGTTTTTATTGCTCTTTTAGACGTTCTACAACTATCTTCCCAAAATAACAATCCATAAATTCCTTTAAATCATCATCTGGCTTCTGCTTCATATAAAACTCTTTTAGTTCGATACAATCCAACTCTAATTCTTTGGCGTATAACAAAGCTCCTTCATAGCTCATCACGCCACCTCTAATGTCGTGATATAGCTTGTGGTCATCATGAGCAAATGAAGCCTCAAGGTCAGTGAACCCTTGACCATGAAATTGATTCAGCAGTTTAAATCCAAAAATAATATGGCATAAATCTTTAGATGTGCCTTTCTTGAATCTATTCTTAGCACTCCCCATAACTGACTGATAGAGTCGAGGAATATTAATTCTGCTTAATTGCTCTTTATGAGTTCTAAAGAAACCTTGAACGATTCCTCCGTCAATAACTTCTTTCGAATACAAAAGTTGCAAAGTATCTAAATTAGACTTGTAAAATAGTGCAGGGATAGAACGTATGTCAATCTGTTTTATAATCGATCCATCCTCTTGCTTGTACTCTTTAGCAGATGGGATAGGCTTGCATAATTCCCTAACAGAAGGATAGACAAATTCTACATAGTCTTTATCGCTTTCTGCTGTATCTAATCCAAAGTTCTGAGAACCAAATAGAAATTTCATGCTAATAACTCCCCCTTAAAACCTTTATTTTACTAAAAATGGATCAATGAAAATCCAAGATAATATTGCAGGTATTGCTATAACAATAAGAACTCCTAACAATATATAAGAAGCAATCTTTGCCCACAATGAATATGTATGGACATCTGGTGTGTAAAACACCATAGTATATGCTAAAACAGGAACTCCTAAAAGTACAACCAACCTCTTAGTAACTTTCCAAAACTCTAACGGAAATAGTTGTATATAGCTCATACGTAGACCTCCTGATCACATACAAAATTCTAACTTGACATAAAATAGCTTTCTAATACTATGACTATTTCTCCTTTATCATCTTGTAGTTGCACGTATTCGCCACCACAACCCATCAGACGATATAATTTACCTTCCGTGAAACCCTCTAGCTCTTTTGTACAAATAAGCTCCATTGTTACAGCTCTCCTTTTATGTGTAAATCCTTTGTTTTACTTGATATTATCTAAGTAGACCTCTTCAAAGCTGCCACCAACAATCTCACCGTCTATAATGACATCTGTTGTAACCGAAATTCCGTTTGTGTAGATGTTGCTTAATCTAACGCATATCTCTAATTCATCATTCAAAAACATTTCCTTTATCGCTTGCTTTATAATCTCCTTCTTCACAGCAATCCCCCTCACCGTTTTAGATTATTTAATTATATTTAACCTTTTAGAAGTTAGCTCTTCAAACCACATTTTGTCATTAACTTGTAACGACAACTCTATTAGAAATTCTATATCCTCTTCAAATAGATCAACCTCAAGAAGTGTAATATCGTCTTCGCCCAGTAGAAGATCGGCTCTCTTGGCTTGTAAACGTTCCATTGTATTAAACCAATATAGATCATCTCCAGCATCCTCAACTACACCAATTAGTTCTTCTTTGCCAAGTTTATATTTTGCCCATAATCCATGTTTAATATTGGATCGCATGTTTTAACCCCCCTTACTAAATATTATTTAAGTGAAAAATTGTTTCACTATATCTTTTCTGTGTTCAGAAAGCTTGCTTGATACATCTTTGATATCCAAAAGAACTTCAACTGGATTCCTATAATTACCTTGAATATCCGTTACAGCTATACCAAATTGTTTTAAAAAGTTTTCAGCTTTTTCGTTCCACAAAGAATTTTCTCTCGCATTCAGGCTGTCCCCATAGTGCTCTTCATAAGCAACTCCATTAGGAAGCTCTCCCTTATGAATCTTTTTTGCTAACTCAAGCACATTATCTGTAACTTCACTGCTATAGAAATAGCCATAATCATTAATAATAGTTGGGACCTCTTTGATCACGATGTTTGTATTCTTTATTATAAAATCTTTTTTCATTGTTTCCTCCTAATAATATTGTCATTTTACTTGATAGTTAACTTCTAACTCGACTACTTCAAAAGGTGGGTTACTGTCCTCGAAACCAACTAATATACTTAATCCACCATTTAAAATGTCTTTTAAAAACATCTCGGCATCATTTTTTGTTTTAAACAACTCAGCATCTACTGGCAAGCCCACTGTAAAAGCCCAGATATGCTCCTGAGAAACGTCATAGAAAGGCAGGGATAAGAATGTTCCATTTTTCATTTTAATTGCATACCTATTTATCATTTATATCATCTCCTAATAATATCTTCGTTTTATTCATTTAGCCAATCTTCTAAATTTGATTCAATACCGTTTTCTTTCACCGCAAACCACATACAATGACTTTCAAAAAACCATTCTTTTATATCGCTTACAACCTGTTCTTTAGACGGCTCTTCTTTGTAGGATTTAGGGATTGTGGAACGTATTCCATCGACTTCAAAAACTAGAATCTTTTCTATCACTCAATTTCATTCCTTTCTATTCCACCTTATAAATTGCATGTTTTATTAAGAATGCATTTCTCTCCATTTTCGATCCATCTCTTTAACTATACCATCGTTAATTTCCCAAGTGTCTGTGTTCATTTTAATTAGACAGTCATTTAATCTGTCACAGCCTCCACAGTCATGCATCGATGTAGCTGTTCCAATTGGCTCATGATCATTATTTCCTTGGTTTATATAGTAGTTACAACCTGCCCAATACATCATACTGCTCCCTCCTCTTCTAACTAATTAAAATTCCTAGTACAAGCAATAACCAACTTATTCCTAGCCACTTCCATCCATCTTTAAAATTATATTTGAAATTGAAAAGATGCATTGACTTGAACCAACAAGGAATAGACAGTAATACGAATAAGACACTAAAGTAAAACATTATTTATCATCCTTAACATTCATAACTTTTCGCAATTCTTCTCCTACAACTTCCCAGTCTGATCTCAATGCTTCTTCATCAGATTTATATGAAAATTCCTTATCATATTTGACTCTTTCTATCTTGAATGGTGACAGATTTAATATGTCTCCAATACTGGCAAATACTTTTGAGAAGTATATTCCTACCTTATTCACGCTATCACTCTCCTTGATGCTCATGTGTTCAGTCTTCTGTATTATACGCGTCTACTTTTACTCCAACTGATTCCAAAGCGGCAAAACAAATTGATCTTGGTGCTAATTCAGTTTGTATTCCTGAATTATTTGACGGTACTATAGCAATCTCATCGCCACGATGAGAAACACTCTCTACATCACATGCGTACCAGTTAAATTTGTCACCATTAGTTTGAGGGATTAGTACAATTCCTAACTTTTCTGCAACGATCCAAGCATCTTGAAGATTAGTTGAAGGACTAAAGAAGTTCACAGGTTTCTGTTTCGTTCCATCTTTATCCACCCAGTAAGAAGCGTAGTAATGCAAGCCCTCATCATTATTCATTAAAGTTTGATGACTCCAGTCCATGACTTTGGTAGCCACTAACTCGTTAATAATCTTATTACTCATCCTATCCGTCTCCTTGTAAAGCCATATTTTATCGGGTATTAAAATCCATATTTCTCTAAGTCAATTTCTGTATTACAGCGTTCCTTCCAATACTCATCAAACTCTTGTTGAAACGTTTTTACAAACTCTCCCAACATAAAATGATTCTCCTCATTCAATAATTTATAAATATCTGTATAGCTAATTGTAAGCTTTTCATTAAATCTGTCTTCATACCATTTATGAAAAAGTGTATTGTATTCGGGTATTTTCATGTCCATTATACTTCCTCCTCATAGCATATATCTTCTACTTAAATGATGACATCTCTTAATATTTATTTTATCTTCTGTTGTTTTGGGCTCTCTAACCTGCACATTATGATCTTTAATTAGCTTAACCAAACTCTTGAATTCCTCTTTTTCTTCAAAGCTCTACTAGTTATTTTTCTATCTTGTTTAATTTCTTGAATCTTTCTCACTAAACCTCTATCATCATTTATCACAACAATATCATTAAATCCATCTTTAATTGCAATCTCAATTGTTTTCCGAATGGCTTCTATTTCATGTGTGCATTTATCATGATCGAATTCTCTTGTGCTAAAATGATATTCTGCATCATCTCTTACAATTCCAATTCCTAATTTACCGTACCCTTTATGCTGACTGCCATCACAATAATAAACTCTATTCATAATCTATTCCATACTTCTCTTTATTAGTTAATCCATAGACATCTCCATCTTCTACGTAAATACTACCACCTCTAGCCTCAATCTCCTCTGAAGTCATTCCTGCTTCTAAATTAACTTCTCCTGTCTCTTTCCAATGTTCAAACATGGCTTTTGGATATTTGGCATAGTAGCTATCTTGTCCAAAGCCTTCAGGAATAATCTTAAATGTCTTTACTAGTTCGACTAAGCATTCTTCACAGAGATCAAATTTCCAAGATTGCATGTCATAATCACTGCCGTATCCGAAAGAGACACCGATTTCTTGGTAGTGAGCTAAATTTATTCCTTCTTTTGCATCATCATGTTTGCCACATTTATTACAAACAACTTTCTGAAGTCGACTTTTTGTTATGGTCACTTCTTTCTTTTTATAATCTCTCATTGATATTCTCCTCCCTTTCATAATGAAACGTTTCTTTTACCTGCTCTTAACAAGTTCTACAATCTCATCAATACTTTTTACTTCACCCAACTTAACGTTAGTGCATTTTACAGTTGTTCCCCCAGTTTTTCCACAAGTGCTATAATGACGTGCATCTGAACGGTATCCCTTAATTGCCAGATATATTTCAACTGCATAGTCAACGTCTTCTGCACTTAGCTCAATATTCATCATTCTGACCTCCCATTAAAAACTCTGTTTGATTAGGCATCTCTGCGATGTTTCCTCTCACCTGTTATATAGATTGTATTATATAACTTTCTTTTAATTGAGCATAATGATGCTCTATTTCGATATAATTCCTCTTTTATAGGGTTATAACCCCTTCAAATAGTCTCCAAGAAACCTCTCAAAACTATTGTCCTCTACATAAAATAAATCAATCCCAACGAGAGTCTTTGTAAACTGTATACCTTTATCGGTTTCATATTTATCATAGAAATACTGTTTCCCGCAATCTTCATTAGATGCACTATACTGATGCATAAGGTGATCTTGTAGCTGCGTAAATCTCAAATCAGGATTGTTCATCCATATTTCTTTTATAAGTCCTAAGATACGCTCAATTCGTTCTACTTCTCTCATAACTTTCACTCCTCAATTACATATTTCTTTGTACGTCTGTTCTCCAAGAATGTTACTTTAACTAAAGACATAATTAAGGCATCATGCATCCCCTTATGATAGCCATGTTTAAATGATCCTGTTTCGGACACGTCTCTTTTGATAGCATGTTCATCAGCCATTTGATAAATCTCCTCTGCCCAATCATCGAGCAGCAAGTCATAATCCAGCTTCTTTTTCTCTTTATTCATTTTCTCACTCCTTGTAAAAGATTGGTTTTATTCATTGTTCAGATCTTCCGAGTCTCAGTGATCCTCATCATCCCAATAGTCGCCACAACTACATCCACAGCAGGCACAGCATCCATTTTCACATGCGTAGTCGTCATACCAGCTAAATTGATAATCATCCTCATAGTCATGAGAGTTAGTAAACAACTCAGCTGCTGGTATCTCTTCCTTGATTACTGGCAAGATTCGTATTAACTTCTTGAAACCTTTTTTACTGATCACCTGCTTGTCAAAACTACCATCCTCTGTAGCTGTTTCCACATAAGCAGTATTTTTTCTTGAGAAATGCACATACATTTCTTTATCGTTTGAAAAAACAATCCAATAGCACTTTCCTAATTCAAAGCCATCAATTTTAACTCTCATATAGTCACATCCAATAATTGTTTGATTTTAATATGACTCCTTATAGGTTTTCCTTACTTTTTGTCTTTCTAGATGTCTAGTCTTGCTCACTTCATCAATACCGTAAATAGTTTTATCACAAATAGGACAGTACATATCGTATCTTGTAACAACGTTAGAAGAATAATATCCTATTTCCACTTTATAACTATGAATAGTGTGGTAATCATGAAAACATTCCTCTTGCAACTTTTCCAATAGTCTTTTCTTTTTCCAATCACTAAACACTTTTTAAACCTCCAATACAACAAGTATTTTACTACATACTCACCTTATACCGTGTCATTCACGTTCTCAACCGCATCTTTATCTACTTTAATTTTATTTAATATCTCACATAAATCAGCGAATAGTCTCTCGTCCCCATTATCTAATGCTTTATCAATCTCTTGCAACACATTTATTTTTTCTAACTCTCCAACAATACCATTTACCATCTCTTCATTTTCTGGTGATACCTGATGAGTTTTGTTATATGGGAGGTAAGGATTCTCTACTAATACTGAAAGATATGCACTGCTCTTGTGTTTATTAGGAAAGTTGACTCCAATGAACAATTCATCATTCTTATTGAGACGGATATCATGATATGCTTTTTCAGCATCGGCTGTCATGATCTGTCCTTTGTAGAACCTAAAAGAAACAGTATCAGTTTCTGTGGTGGAGATAATTAATGCCCTAGGACAGTGATGAGCATCATCTACAAAATGTACATTTTTCATAATCTCTTTCGATCCTGACATAAAGTTTAAAATCCAAACTACTTCTCTTTTCTTCATTTTATGATTATCTAGTAGCCATTTCACAAACCTTACCTTATCTTCCATTCTCACATTATTCATATTCACCATCTCCTTTTGTTTGTATTATTATATTTAACTTTACTTTAGTTTGAACAGAATGTCAACTACCATGACCATATCAATAACTATTTAAAATGTCTTTAATGCTTTCCAATATTACTTCAGTCTCATCAAAATTACCCATTATTGATCCCCCACTTGATTTAATCTCTGCTTTAAACAGTTTTACATCGTCTATGGGTTTTACTGGTACACTTTGATAATAGTAGGTTCCAGCTGGATACGTCTTCTTCGCATAAGAATCGGTGAATTCCTCAGTTAATATAGTCAGCCCCTTACAACCTCTTACTCGTTTTTCTTTCTTCTTTGAAAAGTCATGATATCCAAGACTCTCATATTTATGAATTTCTACTAACAATCCTTCTTTAACTCTATAAATGTCCTTTATCTCATGAGATTGTATCTGTTCCATTTTCATTCTCCAATCAAATATAAATTTTATATTATTTCTTAACCTCGGCAAAATCCTCGAACTGTTTTAATAAAGATTCTGTCAATCTTACTTCAAACTCTCCATTAATGAAGCTCATAAATTCTTTTCCATACTTCTCTTCCATATATTTTTCATGTTGCATCTGCAACTCTTTAAGATTTCTTCTTGTCTTTTCATCTAAATTGAACACCTCTAGCCCTCCTTATGAAATGGAAATTTTATTAGCTTAAAATTCCACATCTTTTACTACTTCATAATCAACATCATGAGGAATTTTATTTTCAACCATTAAATCTCGTAGCATTGACACTTTAATTGCTACACTCATATCAATTAGTCCATCGTCATATCCATCATATATCTCATGTGGTACATTGCGGATCACATATAAAGTATCTTCTATTGTCCATTCCAAATCTTTTTTCACATTGCACTTCCTTATCAAATAGAAACTTTATTTGTAGTCATTATCACTGGTCTCAGAGTATTTAATAGATCCTACGAGATCCCAGTCATTGCTGTCTAAAAACTTATCTAGTAATTCATTAAACTCTGTCGATGTCATTTCTTTGTCAGTTCTAAAACTACCGTCTACATCAAACCAGTTATGAACAGTGTTTTTTGTCTTTTTCAAAGTCTCTGCCTCTTTATAAATACATCTTTGACTTTGCGCGCTCTAAGCCGTGCGTAGTTTAATTTGTGTATGTGCAAAACCTTAAACCGCTACTTTAGCTGCTTGCTCCAGTCGGCATGTTACAACCTCATTATTAAAGTCGTCTGTCACTTCGAGGATCACAAACTCTGATAGATATTGTTTATAATCCACGTACTCTTGAGGTATCATAATACGTCTGTCATATTTCAAGAATCTGTACCAGATTATATCTAAAATTTTATTTTGCATATGAAATTCTTTTCTTGGTTCTGAAATTATCAGCTTTCCGTCCTGCTTAAGTAATCTTTTAAATTCATTAAATAGCATAGGAATATCCGCATTTGGAATGTGATGTATAACATTTCGACAATATATAGTATCGAAAGAATAACTTGCTGCACCAACTACCCTATAATCCTTTATATAAAAATCATAATTTGGTGTGCCTACAAAATCTGAAGTCAAATAACCTTCTCTTGGTTGACTACCTGAACCATAATCTAGCTTCAACTATAATCACCTCTTATTCAAGTATTGTATATTCTTTTATAGAAATATCTGTGATATTGTACTTTGTAATACTCATATCCATTGGATGCTCGTAAGAGATCAAATGAATTACGCACTCTTCGCCTTCTTTAATATGTTTCTGAATATACTCTAGCGTATCCATTTCCTGCTCTAACTCATTCTCTAACCATTGTTCAAAGTGACTTGATGAAACGTTAACATATGCATTCTTACTGCGTCTCTTAAGACCATGGTAATCAAACTGAAACTCTCCAAATTCTCCTCTGAAGCCTCTAAGCCCCTCTTTGAAATTGTGTAAGTTTTTAACGATAAAATCATTACTTCTAGCAATTTCGACTATATGTCCCATTTTTCCTTCTCCTTCTCAAATGTGTTAACAAGCTTTTGTAGCTTATCTATTAACCACTTAGTTTCCTCAATGGACATTGTTATATTATTTTCTGTAAACCCTTCGTCTTTATAGATGTATATTGGCTCTCTATCATTTAGAATTGCTTCTTTTAATGTTCCAAAGTCATAAGTCGCCACTAAACCACTTCCATACTTAAATTCCATGATTTCTCCTCTTTCATAAAAATTACACTCTATAAACCGCATACCTACGCGATTCTTGTTCCTTTAAAATGAAGATTTTACTTGGTCTTCTACTTCTTATAATCATAGCTAAGCCAATCCAATATTTTATAGAATCTTTCTTCTATAAACGTGTCATTGTCCCCGTTGTACCACTCATTGAATTCATGTTTCCACTTTCTACCGTTGCAGCTTTTGCAAGCTGATTCAATGCTTCATTTACATCTATCTTCATTTTAAATCTCTCCTTCCTTGTTTAAGTAAACATACTGCTCAATATAGTTTCTGTCCTGTGAGAAAATAGGGGTGTCATGATCCACTTCCCACTTACTTCTCTTCGCACCATTCTTCTCGTAGTATTGCTTGTTGATACATATACCCCTCTTCTGCCATACAGGAAGGTCATTCCAATTGATTCTCTTTTCAAGCATCAATTTATCCTGCATCTGGCTTCCATTGAGTCCTTGTAATTGTTTATGAGGAAAGTTAGCTTGTGCCACCATTGAAATACTGTTCTTCGTGGCATCTTGCTGTCTCCATAAGAAGGCGTTGCATACTTCGTCATGAGGTAAAACCCATGCTCTAGCATCAAACATAGCAAACGGCTTTTCAGGATATCTCTTCCGCATCTCTTCGTTAAACTTAGCTGTAGCCATTGAAGATGCGATTGAAGCTATCTTTTGAAGGCTGTTATCGAACCAAGATTGAGTTGTCAATTTATCGTAGTTTGTGAGAAGTAAGCTGATTTCATCCGACTGGTGATATACAATCTTGCAGCCCATAATATTCTTAGCAAGGTACTTACAAGTCTCCCAGAATGCATTTGTTAAATCTTCATCGAATGGCTTAACCATTCCTTTTGTATAGGTATGAAACGCTTTGCCATCAATTCTAATCATTACTGGCATCCGTTTAGGTAGTGTAACTCTATAAACGTTCTCGTAGCCCTTCATACGGTCTCCAAAGTTGTCTTTACTCATTTTCCCATCTCCTTATATAGGTTATATTATATAATTTTACTTATTATTTATAAACTTATTGTCTAACATTACGAAGATTACAACTGCTCCTACTATCAAAACAGCCCACCCAATCCAAAATAGAATAACTGCCCTATCAGCGCCGCTCTCTTTCCTTTCAATGACTCTCTCTATTGTTTGATTTTCATACAGTTCGTTTTGATTGATTGTTCCTTCAGAAGTATTGGAATAAAGTGCAGCTTCAAATTCCTTTGGAATCACATAAAACACCCATCTGATATTTGAAAATGTACTTTTCTTTACTGTGTCTCCATAAATATAGTTGTCTATTTTCACTTTACCTATTTTAAAATCTCTTCCAAGATAGTTGAACGTCTTAGTGTGAAAATAATCTCTTTTCCACTCATCCCATTCCCAATATGTTTCGGTTTTAGTTTGTGATTTGCCGTTGGAATCTGTATACGTGACTACTCTTGTTTTCATCACATAATGCTCTTCAATCCTCTTGATAGAGAAGTACTTCCCTTTGATCATAGTGTCCGAAACAGGTTCATTAGCTTTGAATTTCCCGTAAGAAAGCACATGACCTACTTCCGTGTTAATTGCATAGTTAAACAATTCAGGAAGATTGTCAATTTTCAAAGCTTTAAAGTACTTCTCATTACTAACCGAGACTTTATTATGAATAGAAGTTGATAAAAAGAAACCTAACCCCATCATAATTAGAATAATTATGATACTTACTAGTATTTCGCGCTTAGTAATTTCAACATCTCTCATATTATTCTCCTTTATTAAATAAATCAGTCGGAGCGTCAGGGGAGACTTCAAAATCTATATAGCTTTTATCAAGACTTTCATATCCTACTAACCCTAACAGCTGTTTGTTAGGAAATTTGCGTATATGTTTACTGTAGGCTTTAACTTGCACGTTGTAATTGTTCCGATGCTGCGCGATAAGATTTTCTGTTGTGGCTAACTCATTCATGAGAGTCTTGTAGTTTTCAATTGATTTTAACTCTGGATATGCTTCTGTTACCGCCTGAATCGTTAATTGCGCCTCTTCTACTAATCCTGAAGACGCTTTAGATCTTGCTTCTGTTAATAACTTTAATGTCTCTTTTTCATGTTCATCGTAAGCTTGCACGGTATCAACGAGATTAACAATTAAGTCTGCTCGTCTTTTTTCTTGTACATTAATCGACGATGAGCTTTCATTAATCTGTTCTTCCAAGTTAATTGCTTTATTTTGATTTGTTATTGCAATTGAGAAAAATAGTAGAAGTAGCCCAGTGATAATTCCTCCACTAACTAATACACCAAATAATTTACTATTCATTTTAAATTCCTCCTAAATGTTTTGTTTACTGTCTGTTTTTATTTTTATTTACTTAACCATAAATCCTCTGTGTTTCTTCACTAAAGCGAAATATCTTTGATCCTAGTTTAAAATGAGATGTGTTAAATTTTCCTGCTTTCTCGCCTCTAATATAGTTAGTTTGTGCAGGCTCGAATTTGTTTTCTACAAAGTCTTTAATTAATTCGATTCCCTTTGGTGAATAATAAGCTACCCCTGTTACAAAACCACCAGTAACTGTTTGTCGAACGACTTTAACGTATTCATCTACGTATCCGATTCTAGTGTTATAGATTCTCAATTGTTGTGCTATTGTATCCACAAATTGTGAGTGGGGTTTATCGGATGCTGAAAACAGTTTCAAACTCCTTGCAACATTATCATTCGTTACATAGCCTTCTGAGACGGTTTCTTTGTTCATTTCTGTTTCTAAATATACAACTTTGCTGTTCGTTTCCTTTGCCTCTTCTTCCATCTTATTAAGACGTTGCTCTTGTTCTAGGAATTGTTGTGCGTATACCACAAGCATTTCCGCTGGAGACATGGGTTTGTTGTTAATCGGTTCGATGTTACCGTCTCGCATATCAAAATACTGATCTAACATATCATCATAAATATCCCATGATTTATCGTCATTGAATATTTTAATTAATTTTGCATAACCTCGTTCAGATAACAAGTAAATATTTGTTGCAGCATTTACAGCATTTTTAGTGAAGATTCCGCTCTGCACGAGATGCATAGCGAAAGTATCTTCTTTTAAATCAATAATATCTACATTATTTTTAAATCTATCTCTATTCATATTCACGGCTCTGTTGACTGATGAGAGTTCTTTCCCATGAATCTCAGCGATATGTTTTGCAAGCATTGCTTTCTTGTCTACTCCAAAACCTCCATTAATATTTGGGACTGTAACTCCATTTACCTCTAAATTGTTACCGATCATTAATTCTCCCATTTTTATCTTCTCCTTTATTATCTTATATTTTGTTTTTTTAGTCTCCATAAATCCGTGGTGATAACGTCTGTCGTCTGTTATATACATCCCCACATAGTAAGCTCCTATTTAACTTTCCTTTACTATTCAAGAAAAATAATACTTGTCCATCCAATATCCTCAAAGTGTTTTTGTGCTTCCACTTTATCCCCAACCTCTACTTCCACTGCTCTCGCGACGTTATCTTGATCAAATCCTAGTACCGTCATTTTGCTTCCTCCTTGTTAAGTTTTAACATTCTGTTTAGATGTTCTTTTAAATATTCCTTCTGTTTCCAATCACTTTCATATCTGTGATTTCTCATGTAAACAACTGTTCCATGTTTATCTACGGCAAAATGTAAGCTTCCATACACATAATAATAACCTGATCTACCATTACTCCTAGCATATTTCTCGGCAAGCTTTATATTTCTTGTGAATTTCTTTTGAACTTCCTCTAGCGTGGCGTTTTCATTGCCTTTTACAGTTTCTCTATAGCACTTCAAAATGTTAATAGGAACTCTAATTCTCTGCATCATATAAACTCTCTCCTTTTAAAAATAGAGTACCAGACTAAATACTGATACTCTTTCTCTCTTTAATGTCACTTAATGTCATCGTCTGGATAAAACAAATCTTCTAACAGACTAATATCGTTCTCCATCACATCACGCAGTGCATCTACCATAGCCGTCCCCCCACAAGCATGACCGTGTTCAAAACACTCTCTCATCTTGTCTAGCATATCTTGTGATAAAGATAGAGTGTCTAACCCCATCACTTTCATCATTATTAACCAGTCTCTGTCTGCTATTCCTATAATTAAAGCCCCTGTAGATCTATCCATTTATATTCCTCTTCTCATTGTTTAATTTTATTTATATCAGCGACTTAGTTACATTTCATTGAATTCCACTATATAACACTATTTTACATCCGTCAACAAATTTAGCAACATTTACATCATTAAATCACTCCTTAATATATATTTTAATTTCCTAAAATCCGTGGTGATATCGTCCTTGATCTGTTATAGGAGTCTTGAACTACTTAATAGGTATAATGTAAGAGTGCTAGTTTGAACCTTAAAAACCAACACTCCATTATATTAATCTATTCAGCTACATCTAAGTACTCAATCTCATGTTCATGTATCTCTAAATCTATCGTACAGCCAGCCATATTGGTAAGCTGCACGATTCCTCTTCTGATCAAGAAATCATTAAACTCTTCCTGTAATATCTGTTCTGTGATGTTTGCGACAAATGCAATTTTAATGATACCTGCTACGCTATTTTTCAATAATACCCCTCCATGTTCGGAACAAGCGTTCCCTTTTTTGTGTGCTATAAATATATCATAACCGTCTCTAGCTGTCAAATTAACGAAATTAATGGAATAGATAGATATTTAGGCACATTTCTTTCTTATTCATAGAGAGGATCATTGAAAATAGTACCATCTCTTACTACAGATTACCAACTTACGAACTATCTGTCAATCATTTTGCTGATAATTTAGATTGGTAAATATAGCTAATTGCTCATTCATTCTTAAATCCTATATAGGTTCTTTTTGATTTCTTTGTTATGCCTTTCGATGCATATCTATGTTGTAGGAAAGAAATTAAAAACAAGCTACATTAAACAGTTTTCTTTTAGTTATAATTACGCACAGCTTTCTGTGCGCTTGCTAGGTCTATTAGTGTATGAATAGCTTATTCTAATTTCTTTTTATTGATATTTAAGCTTGTATCCGTACATTTCTTCAAATTCTGGGACGTCTAACACTTCTCTGATCACATATAAGTTTCTATAATGTTTTCCAGTTGGTGAATTAGTCATCGGTGTTTTATAGTGCTTTCCGATTTTGTGCAGGTCTTCTCTAGTTAACGTTTCTGTTTCCTCTGCTAATTCATTTGCCAAATACATCATACCACTTGCTCTGATATCTTTTGCTCTTAAATAGGTCATACCGAAGAAGTCTTTAAAAAATGTAAATTTACGCAACACGTAAAAATTGTTTAGCTCAGTCGATTGTTTGCCTCTTCTGCTTTTCTTGAACACGTATTCTGAATCCTCGTATTTACTATAAGATGCTTTACTTACAATCGCTTCTCCATTGCCGCTTACATAAGTATCTTCTGTATCTGCTGCACGTAGAAAGTTAGCTAATTTAGATGAAATTTCAATTTTTCGACTTTCGTTTTCTGATTCATATACAGTTAAAAAGATTTGATCTACATCTTCTTCGATATCTTTAACTCTTAAATTCAGCAATTCTTTATATCCTTTTCCTCCAATACCTTCAAATGTCGCTAATAATACTGCTTTATCTACATAGTTATGAAGTGCATCACACATATCTAAAATTTCTTCTCTTGTAAAAAACATTCTTGTATAATGAGCTACAAATTTCTTTGACCATTCTGTTTTATCGACAAGACTCAATGGAGTAATGTTTGATTTTCTATATCCTTGATCAAAAGCCCAGTCAATGTAATCACTGATTTTTAATGTATTAGAGTATGCTGCTTTCTCAGATGACGGTTTCAAGCTATACAAGACTGATTCAATTTCTTCTAATGTCATATCGTACAAATCTTTGCCTTCTGTTTTTTCGGTTTTAGCTGTATTTCTTAAAAGATACCCCACTACATTTTCTAATATTTCATTATTTAAACTTTCTAGGTACTCCTTTTTAATCTCATAATTATAAAACTTTTCTTCAATTTTCTCTTCCATGACTTTCATCTCCTCTAACATCATCATTTTTCTACCTCCAGATCCCTAAAGTGTTTTGCGATTTTCTTGTCACTAGTTCTAGATGTACTAAGTTTTCCTTCATTATCAAGGAATCCAATTTCTGTCCATAGAGAGTTCTCTCGTGAGAAGTCGACTTGCTCTAAAATTGCATTCACTTTGTTTGGAGAAATTCCTTTTTTATACATTTTCGCCGCTAATGCAATATATCCTGCAAACATCCTGTCCTGATTCATCAGTGATTTCACACTGTTTGTGTTATATGTGAATTCCTCTTGATTATATCCAATTAGATAATCAAAGTACTCTTTTAAAAATTCGGCAACCTTCATAGCATCAACTCTTACCTTCATATCGAATTCACGCTCAATCGCATCTGCCAGTATGCTATATGACACTAGGTCACCTTTTGCAGGTCTGAGTCTTCCTGAGGATATCTTACCTCGCAATTCTGAGTCTGATTTTAATAAGTCTACTACACGATCTGATAAGCGTGAAGCTTCTAATTCTTGCGCTCTAGCCTTTGGAATCGGAGTCGCACGAGCCAGCTGTGCCTGAAATTGCTGCGCTTCTCTAGTCGACAAGTTAGAAATAATTACATTAAAGTTAAAGTTTAAGTCTGGGTTCTCTAATTGAGCCGCCTGACTCGCTAAACATCTATGATATCCATCTAATATATCCAAACGAGTACCCTCATTAATTGTTAGTGTTCCCGTCTTTGCGTCATAAGTCAACTCTTCTCCATCAGGATTAGTAAGTGGAGCAGCATTGAAGGCTAATGAAGTTGTCATCAATTCACCTTTTAACAATAACGCTTTCATTTCCCTTACATTTTTCATGTGTACAGTAGGACGAATTCTAACTTTTCCACGTCTAATTTCTTTAGTTGGTTGTCTTTGAATTTCTGGATTATAGTAAAGTGATTGTGAATCTAACCATGCTTTAATTGTCTTTGTGCTAACTACTGCTGAGAAGATACCTTTACTTAGATTCACAGGTAGTACTTGTTCTAATGTGACAGGAAAAGATTCTTCTTCATTTACACTCTCAGAATATTGTCTAACCTCTTTCATTTCTTCTTCTGTGTACCAATTTCTCGGATCAACTGACGCTAAACCTGTCTTAGTAAAGAATTGTTCTGCAATTAGAGCGACCTCCCTACTGTCCACTCCTTCATTCTCAAGTATAGTATAGTCATTTAGAATACGTTCAATTCTTCCCCCTGTAATTCCGTGGTGGTCTGATACCCATTCTTTAATTTCTTTAATTGCCTTTTTGTTATTTTGAATCACTCCTACTACTTCCCCAATTGCATCAATTACGTCTAATGTTTTATTATTTACCATCCCCAAACACTCTCCTTTAGTATTTTAATTGTAACATGAATATCTCTTCACTTGCTATTGTTATGTTAGATAGTTAGCATTTTTTGGGTGCCGTTTTTTACTTTTATCAGTTATTTAATTTGTGTAGTTTCATATTTAATATATGCAAAAAGTCTTTATTCATTTCACTAAGAGTTTTTAATAATACCTCATACGACACTTTCTTATATGCTTCATTATCATATCCCATGCTTCTCATTGAGTAAACACCTGTAATGCCAAAGTCTTCTTCTTTTAGGTATCTACGGGTAGTATTAATATCAGAGTGCCTACCCTTTCTCTGAGCTGCCAAGATACATCCTGTAGCTCTGTATGTGTTAGTAACTGCCGTTTTCTTTAAGCTGTGGAAGCTGTAGTTCTTATCTTCTAAATTTAAACCTTTTTGTATTCTCTTCATCATACTTTTAACTACCTTTTCACTTAACGGTGCGAAAAGTCTTCTGTTATAGTTGTCTGTTGTTGTCATCGTATTTAATAATTGGTTATATAAATTAATACTAATACGGTCAATATATTCTTTATTTCCTTTACCATATCCTTTAAGAATAACTGTATCTCCATCGACTGTAAACTGTTTTAATTCTACTGAAACAACTTCTTCTAGTCTCAATCCTGTGTCCGCTGCAAACCTTATCACATTTTGCTTTAACTCTGCATTATATTTTTCTTTTCCTGCTTCTTCAATATATTTATCCACTAATTCAATCGGCATATACTCAATCTCTTCAGTTTTTTCAGGAAGTCTCTTGATAGTGTCGAGATATGATACATCCGACTGAATTAAATTTCTTCCTTTAAGATGCTTGATAGTTGTTTTGATTGTACTCATGTGTCTATTTACAGTTGAATTAGCTAAGCTTTTCATCATATTCTTTCTGTATTCCATTACTTTATCATAATCTAATGAATCCATTTCTCCTGCTGTTACAATACTGAAATCTTTCCCGAATCTGTCTTTAATAAATCTTTGCATATCACTTCTTAAATCTCTCTCAGTATTCTTTGAGTGATTACCCTGTTCGTTTAAATGCTGCTCGATAGCCATTCCGACTTTAGTTTGCAATTCAGCTACTTCCGCTAGTTGCTTCATTAACATCTTCACCTTTCCTATATTATATGTCGATATCCTATTTTTCATTCATTTATTATTTAACTTTACTTATAATCCTATTATAGCACCTAATTACACATATGTAAAGGGAAATGTTTTAGAAACATCCCCCTTTGTTTGTTGTATTATGTTCACCAAAAATCATTATATCTAAACCTTTCTTTTTTTTTATTATTTTCTTTTGTTTAACACCTCACAAACCGCATAGGTATAGGCTTTTCGTTCCGATAAAACCATGAATTTATTAGCTCTCATTTATAAAATTGAGTTTTCCCAAATCATACAACTTTAAATAAGTATCCATTCTGACTTTCATCTTGCAACTATTTCTATAGTTATCAGTTTTAGCCTTGTGCATGACATCATGGCTTATATTATAACTTTTAGCAATCTCATACATATCGTTCCTTATCTTCATTGCATTTCTATTGGATTCTGCATGTGCAAGAGAAGATGCTAAAACAACCATAGATTCATCATTTCTAGAGGGTTTAGCGCTCCATAGAGACCTATCAAATATTTCAGTGTGGTAGTCATACCAAAGCCAAAGCAATTGAGCTTTCTCATAGTCATCATCTTGATGGAAATATCCAAGATATTCATTTTTGAATTCCATTGAAACCTCCTTTTAAAATTGTTATTTTACTGTCCATTTATAAAATTAAATTCCTCTAATCTATCTAATGCTAAGTAAGTATCCATTCTATTTTGCATCTTACAAGCATTTCTATATCCATCAGTTTTAGCTTTATGCATTGCTGAGGAGGAAATATTGTATCTTCTAGCAACTTCATACATGTATTCCCTTATTTTCATTGCATTCCTATTCGACTCTGAATGTGCCAAGGGGGTTGTTAAAGTTACCGCTGTTTCATCTCTGGCACTCCACAACGAACGGTCAAAGACTTCTGTGTGATAGTCATACCACAACCAAAGCAACTGTGCTTTTTCATATTCCTCATCCTGATAGAATTCTCCAAGATACTCATTTTTGAATTCCATGTTCGCACTCCTTTTAAAATCGTGATTTTGTCGCCTTTTCTTCGAAATGCGTCACTTTTACTTTATAAAATTCCTTTTAACAAACTGAACAAATCTTTCCAATTCACCCTCGCAAAGAGAAACCCTATCCAAGCTACTAGAGGCGAAGTAAGTAATATCCTCGTAAATATAAGCGTCTGCCACTTCCTCCAACTCATCATGTTCATCGTAGAGATGCCAATCACCATGCTCTTTCAAGTCTTTTAGATGGAAGTCAAACTCTCTGACTTCACTTATTTCCGGATTCTTTAGTTCTTGTTCACAGCAGTGACAAAAACTCCTTTTTACTTGGTATCGTAAAGTGATTTTTTCTTGATCAGTAGTCATTTCAAACACCCTTTCTGTTTCACATCATCCGTCTAATACTCACCAATAAAAACTTGCATTTATCGGGATGTCTCTTCTACATACTCATTATACATGTCTTCCATTAAAGCTGATGTATAAGCTCTACGCTCTTCTTTATGCTTATCTGCAAATAACTTCTTATCTTCATTTGTTTCTCCTTCAAATTTATAACCTAGAAATGTCTCGATAGCTTTCACTTCAAAATTTAAAGCTTGCAATAATCCATCTTCCATATCATTTACCTCACTTTATTTTATTTATTATTAGTGATGTTTGACCCAATCAATGAAATTGAGTAGTTTTTCGTCAATAGCTCCACTCAATTCTATCAGGTTTTCTCCGTTACTGTATCTTGTTATCATCTCTCCATCTTTAACATATATAATGATTTCTTCATCGTACAAAAACTGATCCTTTTTATGAAGAAGTTCACTTAGCCTATTCACTTTTTCACCACCTTCCAATAATATCTTGTTTTCATTGGATATTAATGCTTCCCTAAATAGTAGTGACTGATGATATATTACATGTTATCGAAGGTGCACCATACTTCTCCAATAGTAATAACGCTTGATTTAAATCCTCTACTTTCTGAAATTGATTGGGTTGTAATATCTCAATTGAAGGATTTCCTTGTTTAAGATAGTGTTCGATTAGGTTTTCAGTGCTCTCTAGCTCTCGTTTAACGGCTTCTATTGCTTGATTCATACCTTTCAACCACCCCTTAAAATTTACTTTTTATCCGGTATATCATACCACTGAATAAGCAGTTCTGTCATTCCGTCATATTTGTCACGATCTGCTTCATTCACTTGCCTAATCTCGAATCGCACATGAGGGTCTACAAGTATACTGAAAAATCCGTGTCCATCGCTATGATTAATATGATGAGTTCTTGTTCTCAGACCAATCTCTGACAGAGCTTTGAGTAGAGGTATTGCATCGTTATTAGCAATGAACTCTCCATCTCCAAAGTCTACTATTTGATGATCTTTAGTTAGTTCGTGATAATGGTTGAAGTGCTTATATTTTTCTGTGCTTATTCGCTTTGCTTCAGATTTATTCTTTACTTCTTTGCTATTATCAAAATATCCTCGCTCAATTTTAGCTAATAATTCCCTCATAGCATTTTCTCTTTCTTGCTCTCTACGTGCCGAGCATCCTATAATCTCTTCTTTTATCCACTTTATTAGTTTTTCTTTGTTCATATACACCTACTCCTTGTCAAGATGGCATTTCACCAATTAGTTGTGTTACTTGTTGTTTAATATTAATCATATCATCTTTAAAGTTTTCATTATGCTCAATTGCTTCTTTTACATAGCTCGCTGTGAATTCTAGCACTCTTTTTCTATCAGTCTTATTCTCTAAAGAAGCGTATAGAAGTTTGTCATATGGTATTTGCATAATAGATGTTCCTGTATATTCTTCTACTATATGAATGTTTTCTTCATTTTCGGGATCTCCAAATACCACAAAGAAGCCAAATTCTCCTACTCGGATGTTGTAACCTTCTGTTTTAGTCCATTCTTGCAATGCTAGGTAGCAAGGCTTGATATTTTCGTTTGTTGTGATCAGCATGTATTCTCCACCCTTACCAGTTTTTGAGTATTACTTCTTTTGTTTCTAATGAGATTTCTACTGAGTTAATAGATAGAGTTTCAGATGGATCTTCTTTGTCTTCTATCTTAACTTTATAATCTTCGTCTAGATGCATAATGATCGATTTAAGTTGATTAACATCCATTTTAAACACTCTTTCTATATTTTTTATTGTAATTGAAATCAGTGTAATTAATATGAATATGCCCCAAATCAAGTTGCCAGTCTAAACAACTATCCTTTGGATTTTCTTTCTTGGCTCCATTTGTACTAATTCCCCATCTACGTTTAACATTAATATCTGGATCATTGCCATATTCAAGGAAGTTTTGCTTTCGTATTTGTTTAAAATTAGTGATAGATAAGTTTTTGTTTGATTTATCAAACCAGAAATCCAGCAGGTTGTTTTTCAACATGTTTCCATCTCCCAATCAAATTCAGTTTTTATCAAATAATCTCGACACCTTTATCACATTTTCCACATAGAACCCACATTCCTTCTGGTGTGGCTTTTGCTCTATAGTTATCATCACAAACTTTTTCTGTTAAGTCTACATAGATTTCACATGCTCCTTCATGGAGTTCTTCTATAGCAGTATACGCCATAATATTTCCACAATTGCATTCTAATGATAATGTTGCTTTCACAGTGAGATACCTTCCTTTTCGAATAATAGTTAGTTTTTATCAAGTTTTAGAAAAGATTCTTCTATAAGTAAAAGCTCGCTATCTTCATTCATTACTTTATAGAAATTACCGTCTTCTTTACTAATAACCGTAGATTTTACTTTCCACCATCTAGGATCACATGGATAATAGACAATTACGTTGTTACCTGTATCTATCATTGTAACCACTCCAATTTCCATTAATATATTAGATTTATATCATTTCTTTCACAGAAAACAAAGCGTTTGTTGAACCATACATATATGCACGGTTAAGTAACCCCACCCATTTATCCGCTTCTTCTTTGCTCAGTTTGGAAGCAAATATTTGTTTATTCGTAATTTTGTCTTGATAAGTTATTACAGTTTGTCCTTTTAATACTTCTATTTTAAAGTTTCTTTTCATATTATTCTCTCCTAAAATACGCATATTAATTCCATTCAGTAGAGTTTGTTGGGTAGTCAGTTTTACAAACTACTCCTTCACTCACTATATCCATTTCTTCTGCTTTAATCGTACTCTTATCTATACTAAGAGCGCCTTGCCAAGACCAATCCATACATGCCATAGCAATTCCCTTAGCTCTTTCCGGGGTATTTGTTCTTACGATAACTCCTCTAGAAGTATCAGTATACTGGCAGTAGTCTTCTTTATATACAAAATAAGTTTTCACATTGTTCCCCCCCCTTATAAAAGATGCTTTATATTGACATACCAATAATAATACCAACAAGTAATAGCATGGTTGCATAGCTGATGATTGTTAGTTTTCTTTCTGTGCTCATCTATTTTCCTCCTCTTCCGATAAAATCAACCTTTTATGCTAATCTTAATTTGATTTTCCACTTCAACTTGTTTATATTATACTTCAAATTACATTTAATTTCTTTCACATTCAAACTAAATAAAGTCTCGTTGCTTTCGATTCCCAGTTCTTTATTTAGTCTTAAATATTCTCTGTTGTTTTTCTTCCAATTCTTTTCTGGAGTTAGATTATTCTGCATCCAGACAACTCTGTCCTTTACTACAATAAAATGAAGACATCCAAACTTATAATGAACTCCTCCATTTACTCGTGTGCTACTGTGAGCGAGTTGCATATTTCGTTTCATCTTCAATTCTGCTTGCTTACGAGAAATACTTTCATTTCCTTCTACAGTAGTTTTATAAATATTGAACGTTTTATTTGTTAAGAATCTTTTTGTCATTTTACTATCTCCTCTTAGGGTAATTTTGTATTATACAGCAGCTTCTTTATAATCGTCACGCATCTTTAAGAAATGTACCTTATCAATTTCCCTAGCAACATTTAAGAACTCATTATGCTCCCTCATACGATCCTCACGGCTTCTCAGAAGGCTTATTGTGTCATCGCTATACCCTACAATCGTAGCGCCGTCTTTGACCATTATAGGATATCTCAGCAGTTCATTGTAGTTGTTAATGTAATCCAATAACCGTGTCAATGACATATCATCAAAATCTACACCCTCATCTGTCAGCTTCTTATATGCCTTACTTCTCGTAGAAAGTATATCCTCTACACCATTTTCAGTGTTGGCTAACATCTCAAACAGTTGCTCTCTTGTTAACTCTTCGTGACTAAGATTATAAATTGTATATTCCGTGCTATGATCCTCCATATAAGCTACAACTTTTCTGTATGATCTATTTCCTACTGCATGTCTGTATAGTGTTATCATTAGTGAGTATCCCCTTTTGAGTTAGAATTATAGTATGATAAGGTTTAATGCTTAATTTTACTTTACATGAAAAGTTACACCATTCACCGCGTCCTCAATAACATCTTCAATAGTATATTTCAGCCAAAACTGAACACTGTTATTTACGCTTTCTTTCTGTTCTTCTGATAACTCTAATCTATTTGATTCAAGGTAATGATCTATATGTGCCTGAATTAATTCTTTTTCCACGTTCATCACTCCAATTTATTATTTAGCAAATTCTAAGTTGAATTACCTCTTATGTATTCCTTCATATATACCGGACAAAGCACGATTACTTCATGCGCTCTCCACTACATACGAAATCTAATGTACGGTATTCTGGAAATCCTAATTCCCACACGTTTCACGCCTTTTAAAGTATTTCCATTGGCATGTGCTGCTTGCGTTTTGCTGTCTGTTTATTCTACATTCCTTTTCAACGCTGAGACAAAAGTTCAATGATGTCTTGTGCTTAAACACTTGTCGCAGAGCTGAAATCATTTAATCACCTCCTATTTCTAACTTAAATATAGTATATCAAACGCACTTAAATTAGTCAACATATTATTTAACTTTCTTTAAGTTTTTATTTCTATTTAATAATGAGCCAGATTGCACCAATTACTACCGTGAATAATAAAAAGTAGGTAGGAATCTTGAATGACCACCATGTGTATTTATTATACTTCTTCTTATTGCTTATGAAAAAGTATAATGCTATTCCATAATTTAATATTACTCCTGCACAAAGAACAACAAACATACCTTCTAAAAACGACCGCCAAAATATCATTGTTACTAGTACTCTCCTTTCACTTAAAACGCTCGTTTTATCTTATTTTTGAAGAAGTTTCCACAATTCAAACTCTCTTTTCTCAATCATTCTATTCCTTGTATCCATTCGATCCTCTATGAATTCACGTACTAGGTTGTTTCTTACTCTCCTTAAGTCCGATGATAACTCTGCAATCTCATCTTTAAAGTCTTCAATATCCCTGTTTAGCATCTTCTTCTTAGTTTCTTCATCCAAGTCGTTATATCTTTCTCCTCCTAAGTGAGGCGTTCTTCTAATCATGCACTATTCCTCCTGTAAATTGTCTATTTTATTTACTATTTCAGAAAAACTCTATACACAACTCTCCACCATTTGTATCTAAATATTCCTTAATTTTTACCTTGGCTTCTTCTTTGCTACTCGCTATAACGAACCCTCGTTTTGTTCCGTATGGGCTTTTCACTGCTAGTTTACTGTTATAGGCGAAAGTATATCGTTTCTCAGTTAGTATGATAAACACACCCTTTCAAGTAAAAACCTTATAGAATATTCTAGAAAGGCATAAGTTTTAATTGAAATAAATTAAATGATGCGATGTATTTTCACATCCTTTTATTTTACACTGTTCTTCATTCAAAGATTCTTTTACTCGGAAACTCTTGTGTGGTAACACTTCCAAATGTTTATTACAAACATATGAAAATTTCTCTCCCTTCTCGTCAGTACTAATATAATGGAAAAACTCTTTTAAGTTCTTCATCTTTATCAATCTCCATTCCATATGTTATTTTGATGAAATGCTCATTTTATGTGTATTCTTTTCTGACTTCTTGATGCAATCTTTTGTACGTTGAATCATCTCCTTCTCGCTTTACCCATTCCGCATAGCAAGCATCAACTTGACTATGCGACTCATGATTTTCTCTGCTCCAAAAAGATGATTCCCCAATCTTATCTTTTGTTTCACTTCTAAGTTCTTGTACACTCATTTTTATAATTTTCTCTTGATATTCTGTCATTTTAACTACCCACTTTCTCATGTTTGTTTCCATCAGCTTTATAAATATCCCTAACTTTATATTACCTTTTCAGTCAAATGGTTATTTTATCAACTAATTAATTCATTTTGTAGTTTTGTGATATTGTCTTTCACTTTCTCACGATCATCTTCTTGCTGCTTTAGGTTGCATTTTAAATTAAAAATACTCTCTTCTGCTTCGCTATATTCTTTTTCCAATGAATCAATTTCAAGAATCAGCATTTCTTTATCTGACTTCCCTTTTATAGCATATTTTAAATTTAAAACATCATCAGAATAAGCACATACATCAGAAGCGTATTCAATTCTATTAATATGCAACGTATCACCAAACTCCTCATAATACAATTGCAAGCCTACTTCACTTGCACTATAATCGTTAAATTCTGCTATTAAGTAAGGTTGCTCACCCCATCTCTGTATCTCTGTCTTAAATCCAAATTGAAGGTGATCTGTTTCTTTCCATAGCCCTTGAAGAAGTTTATCTAATTCTTTTTCCAGCTTATTAAGTCCTTCTTCATATTTTAAGAAAAAATTATCCATTTCTTACTTCACTCCTTATTATTATATCTGCACCTAGTTTTTACTTTCGTAGGATATTCGTGTTCTACAAACCTCATAGGTAGTGGGCTTCCAAGACATCAATTCCCAATCAAAGACAGATTTTACTATAGCTTTTCCAATTCCTCTATAAATTGATTGTACCTCTCTAGGTTTGATAATTCTTTGTAAAGTCTCCACTCATTTCCTTGCAAGCCGTTATCAGCTCTTACATTCCCATTGTCAACTTCTTCTTCAACTTGATCTAATATACGCCTGATAACTTTAATAGATTGTAGTACTTGTCGTTTAGAGTAATCTCGCTCTACTTTTATCGTTGTCAGAATCATTTCCTTTTTATCCATATTAATTCCACTCCCTTTTAGTTAGTATTCTTCGGCAATATCTAGGAACATATCATAATCTACTTTTAAATCCTTTAGACGTTGTTCTAGATGTCTTTTTAATAAAAGATTTTCGCTCTCTTTTATAGTTTCTTCTAATTCAGCAATTTCAACTGTTAAGAATGCAATCGCATAATCCAATGCTTTTCTTTGTTGATTACCATTCAATTTAGTCCACTCCTTATTAATCGACTATCTTAATGTTATCTGCATTATAAGCTTCTACATAATCTTTTACTTTATGATAACCCATTTGTTGCTTTAACATAAACTCAACTGTATCTTTCATTTCAGCTAACTGTTTAATTTTTCTGTACTGCTCCTTTGTCACTCCATATTCCACTCTTATCATCTCCCAATCAAAGATAAATTTTATTACCATTTACTACTTATTCATTTTCCTTCATTGAATCTCTTATATTTCTTTTCGGCTGCCAAAGCTTCTTCTTTCGTATCAAATTCATACTGTACCCATTTTCCATTCACAATATCTGCCATTACAGTATTCCTTAGTTTAACATAGTATTTGCCATTGGCTTTTCGTAATATTTCTGATTTCATCCAATTTTCATCTCCAAGCAATTGAATTAATTAGTGTTTGAAATATATTCCAATTTGTGATATCTTATTGTTCAGTATAACATAATTAAAGTAAATGTAAATAATAATTATATAATTATTTAACTTTCCTTTAGTATCACAAAACCGTGATCATCGTATATAAAAACACTGTTAAAACAAAAGCATAGAATCCATAAAATGTAACATACATGCTCCAATGAACCTCTTCATCACGATCTGCAATAAATAATTCATTCATACGTCTCACAAGCTCCATGTTGAGACCTCCATTCTATTGTATATGATTCATCATTTAAGTTGGTCAAAGCCGCCTGCTGCATCCTTACGTTCTACAATGCGTTTGTTATTCTCTGCTTCCTTTTCAGCTTCCTTAATTGCCTTTTCTAGCATTTGTGCAAAACCATTGCCGACTAAATACGATGCATCAGTAGTATGATTTCTAAATGGTTTATTATTATCTACTTTCATTCTTTTCACTCCTGTTTAGTATAATGCTATTTTACTTACTTAATAATTTCATATAGGCTTTTTGCAAATCTCTATATGTAATATGATTATCTCTGCTGTTATTTTTATTATATGTATTAACTACTTCTTTTATACCTTTATTCTCTTTGTAGTACTGTTTAATTTTCTTTATATCATATGCACCGATCAACTCATAATTATTCATTTCATTAATTTCTTGTACCGCAGCCATCGCATGAAATATGTCTGGTTGCTGTTTAATTAGCTCGATTAACTCTGAGAAGGGTAAATATACCCCTCCCTCTATTCTACTTCCCTGTGATGAATCTAGTGAGCGTTGTAGCATGTGTACTATCATTTGTTTGATCTCCTTTTAGTTTGAGTTTTTATATGCCTAATGCATACAAAACTTTTTCTTCTAGTTCTTCTCCTACCATTGCATCATGAGTCACATAAAAAGTGATTAAGGTTTCACCTGAATTGGCTTCAAAAACATTTCCATAATAACCGTCAGACAGAGTATGGACAGTGGTTTCATTTCTTCCGATTATTTTAAAAGAAGCAGTATCACAACCTAACGTCTGTTCTTTATAAACAAGACCTTCTAAAGTTGATAATGTTTCGGCTATCGGATCGAAATGCATCTCTTTTTTCTTATTGTAAAAATGGATTGTTGCAACTGCTACTGGATGTTCATCTTCCACATCGATAACGGTCAACTCCACTGAAGAATTAATGTTCTTATTAAAAACTAATTTCCTCATTCCCTCATTTTCACGTACTTTTAATTCATCTAAATACATCCCGTCACCTATTGTTAGATTACCTTTAAACTCTCCATATACTTTCATTTTGTATTCCTCCATTTCTTTTTAATTATTCTACCACATAAGGTATTAATCTGAACAAATCATTCTATTATTGGATTATTATAAGAAATAAAATGACTACTTTGTCAACGTCTCAGCTATTTTTAGTGCTATTTTAAGTTTTGAACCTTCATAAAATTGACATTCATCTTCTATTGCCTGCCTATCTTCTTTATTCAGATTTTTTGTGATATCCACAAATTCAACGCATTTGCTGTTATATTTTTCATCTTCTCTTTTAAATAACTCTAACAATTTAAAGATGCTTGCGTAACGCATTTCTTTTCCTAACTCATGATAATCCCAGCTGTTTAAATCCATATTAATCAATCTCCTTTTATTTTATTCGATAAGTTGGTAAAAGCAATCTTTCAATCAAATAGCTTAAATAATGACTTATTTTCAGTTGTCTTTATCTTGACTTCTTTGATTCCAAGCAGTTTCTTTTCTCGTTCAATCTCTTTTTCTATTTCATCTATTCTAATTATTCTCAGCACTTTTTCGTTGATACTTTTTGCTTTTTTAAGATATATCATTTCATTTGAAAGCTTAATTTTTAATGTATTAAGATGCGACCTATTGAACATTGTCTTTCTCCTTTCTTGCATATACTGTCGTATTTACTCACCTATCCTAACAGTTTTGCATTTCGGACAGGCATACAGGTTAATCTCTTTCCATCTAGAATTATAAGCTTCTCCTGATTTAAGAGTGAAATCACCTGTGATTAACATAAAATTCTCAGTATCTTCATATTCTAATTCTAAAGTATCACTATTCCAAATACTGCTCTTGTGTCCGCATACTCTACATTCCATTTCTTCATCCTCCCTTTTTTATATATGATTTTGACTTCCTTGTTTGTTTCTATATCTCAATTGTAGCACACATAACAAGTAAGTCAAATGTTTATTTAATTTTCTTTTTGATTTACTCGCATTATGTATATTAATTCATATAGTTATATTTTATACACAATATATACATTTATACTGTATATTTATACAGCATTTACCTAATAAAACTCTGATTTTACAGGAACTTATCATTAAGAAAACCCCTAGATTCTCACGTCTAGAGGCTTCTTAAATGACTTTCACGAATAGTGAAAATGTAAATAGTAGTTGCGGCTACAACTAATACAGTACATGAATACGTTTTACTTGTCTACTAGTAAGTTCTACTAAATACAAATGACGCAACCTTATCGAAAGCAGGTACTAAGCTAAATGTTGTTTGATTCAGCTTACCACTCACTCTCCATAAAGATGCGCCCGATTAGTGTTTAATATTTAATTTGTCTTGCTATGATTATTATATTACATGATGATGAGATGTTTGTCTAGTAATATGATTTGATTCATATTTAAGTCATTTTAAATTTACATTTCTATATTATATGTAGGGCATAAAAGCATGTTATTGAATCCTATTGCAAATATAAAAGGCGGTCACTCATATAGAATGAACCGCCTTTAGGAGTTACTAATTTTGATTTTCTAAATTTAGAGTTAATAATTAATATTCCACAGCAGCGGAGCTGATGTGAGGCGAAGAAAGACGAGTGCTCCTTTCGTCTTTTTGAAGCCTTTCTCTCTATACTCTAAAGATAAGTTAAATAAACGTGTCAATTTTGATGTTTTTTAATTAGAGGGATAACATCATTTTTGTCACTCTTCTAATTTGTGAACTTCCCAATATCTCTCTTTATTTGTTCTCTTCGGCAATATCATGTATTTCAATTTTATCATTTCGAGACCTTCATTTAGTTTTTTATAGCTTCTTTGCTTTCTACCGTTTACTCTTAAATCTATTTGATCTATAAGTTCAATTTGGTCTTCTTTAAGAAGTTTATGCCCAGTTATTTTTTCTAAATAGTTTTCTAATTTCATTTTAGAATCTTCCTCTTCATAAATTTGATATTTAGAATTCAACAACTTTGAAATATAGAGACAGTATCCATATCTCCCTTTGTTAATTATCTTTTTGATTTCTGTAATATCCGCTATTGTTTTAAAGAACATCATTTCATTAAGTTTCTTTTTAATATTTCCATTTTCATCTAGTGTATCATAAATCATATAGCTATTTGTTAAGCTTCTATAGAATTTGTCAATCATTGATTTGTCGCCGTTCTTATACATCTCCACAGGCATTTCTAATTTCTCGACTAATGATGAATATATGCCACCTAGCCTTTTATTGCTCAATGCCTTGATATGAAGAATTATATAGTCGTCTTCATATTGCATCCTCTTCCTACCAATACATTGTATAAGTGATCCTACATCATCTACATCTACAACAATATGATGCAGACTTCTATCTTTTAGATTAATGCCTGCATCAAAGGCCTGTGTAGTGATTAAAATTTGTTCATCGAATCTTTCCTTTTTTAGTATCTCTTTTATCAATCCTTCATTTACATATTTGTAATATGGATTTCCTTTGCTACAGTTAAATACCGTATTCTCTTTATACTTTTTGTGAAGTTCATATGCCTTTTTAGCAGATTGAATAAAGAAAATTGCTTTTTGTCCAGTATTAATTGCATCTTCAATATATGTCTCCAGCGTCTCGTCTTTATAGAAGAACTCCAATCGTTTTATATGTTTATGGCTATTTGGAATTGTGTAATCAATAGTAGTTAATCCTTTATGTTTCTCATTCTTTAAGTAGTATTTCATGTTATCTCCTGTGGCGCTCATAAATATTCTGATAGCCTCACCTTGTGATAAAATACCTTCTAGTGAAATATCACAATAATGATTGTAGCTGCTATCAGATAAGAAATAATGAAATTCATCCGCAACAATAATGTCGTATTGATCTATCATCAAATCTTCTTTTCTTCTTCCTCTTGCTTCTAAAGACTGGTAAGTTTTTATATGCAAGTGTTCTAATTCTATATTTTCTTTCTTTAGTTCAACCAAAAATTGCTCAACACAGCTTCTTCTGTGAATGAGCATAAGAATCTTCAAATCATTCTCTTTCGCATAATCATGTAAGCTATACTTAACAAAATGACTTTTGCCACCACCTGTACCAGAAGCTATTGTAATAATATCTCCTGCATTCCACTTCTCAATTTCTTCTCTCGTAACAACATCTGACACCCAAACTTTACTCATTAAATCTGCTCCATTCTATAATTGGTTCTATAATAGAAAACTACTTAGGTTTTATTTCTGACGACTCCTTTTTGACCACACTGTAAGTAGTTTGCTTAATTCATCATTCATTTCATATATCCACATTCTTTTATTTGTAACATTGTGATTAGTAATTGAATACGGCACTATGCCATTTTCAGTCAAAAAATTTGATAAAAAATAACTATAGCACTCATAAGTTTTTTTGTTATTCAATGAGATCACCTTCTAATTTTAATTTTTAAGTTTAATAAAGTAAAAATAAACATAGCTCTCCACTATCTATTATATAGAAGGAACTCGATTTATGCAACGCGAAAAATAATATTATTTAACTTTATTTATTAATTATTTTACACCCTTATCCCCTTCTAATCATCCAATAAAAGGCGTATTGTATCTCCTTCTGACTGCTCAGTCTAATCGTGAATGGATTATAACTGACAGCTCACCTATCTGCTCAATAATGACTGACCAGACTCCCACCTGTCACTGTGTGTAACCTTAGACTAATCAGTGATACATATTAATTTCTGTTATAAGATTAAAATTGAAAATATAATACATTGTATTATAAAATTTATAAAATCACTGGCGATATCAACTTGAAGCTGTTATCGCGAAACAATCTTCTCAATCTGTTATGCAAATATAAATTCCCTTGCCCGCCCCGCTGCGCCCTTGACTGTCAAAATCCGCCGCGATAATAAACAATTTCTGTTATATAGGTAATTAGCCCTATACTAACTATTAATCAAATATAAAAATTTCTATCTCCCATCTAAAATAAACTATAAAATAATATACAATTAATCCTTGACAAGTCGATCCTCGTATAGTATAATCACACGCCCGCATACGCGCATATATTAATGAAGCTATTTGTTTAATGGCTGCAAAGGTTGATCTCATGCGGTTTTGCAGACAAATCAAAAGAAAACTAAAAGAAAGTTAAAATAGATATTTACTTCTATTTTATATGTGGTATACTACTATTAGGTTAACAAATACGGAATAGCCAAACGACAATAGGAGGAAAATAAAATGAAAAATAAAATTAGACAATCTAAATTCAATAAATCATCTGACAGTACAGAACGTGCAATTATCTTTAGTGCATTAGATTTCATGCATAGTATGGATCAAAACGGTTTCTGGGACGATGTAAAACTTTTGATACAAAGTAATGAAGAAACATGTTCTGACATCTCTAAAGAGATCATAGAAGTATTGCAGGCATGGCTAGTTGATTCGGACGGAAGACAAGAAAAGAACATTCGGGAATGGATCGGAATATTAGAAAACCTTTGAAACGATGCGGAAACAATGCATAGCATCGATGACAGATCAACTTGTATTGCATGTGGGAATAGGCAAGAAATTAGCAATAGGAATTTGGAGATAGTTGATCGTATGGCATATGTGACTTGTGAAAAGTGTAAGAAACAATTTGGATTGTAAAGTAAAAGAAAGTTAAACTAAGTATTGTAATCAGTAAATGAATATGGTATAATGAACTTAGGTTAACAGATCGGGAAAATGAATATTGGAGGAATGAAGATGATTATGAATCAAATAGAATTAGAAGAGTTAGTTAACAGTGTGAAGTATGGACACGGTAACGTAATAAGTAATAACAATGAATATGCAATAACAAAGCCATTGAACACATGGGACACTAACTACAGACTGTACGACAAAAAAGAAGAAACAACTTACTTAATCGACTGTGAAAACGTACACGACAATAAAAAAGATTTGGAGGAATATGGTGGAATCTTATATCAAGACCTTGTGAATTTAGAAATTGAAGAAATTAAAGGTGTAGCGTGGAAAATTGAAAAAGATGATTTTTATTAAAATAATGTAAAACTATAATTTTGAATGGAGATGGAAAAATGAGAACAAAAACATTAAACAATGCAAAGTTTATAATTGAGGTAGAAAGTAACAAAAATACTAAAGAGATAAAAACTGTATCTATTTTTGATAACAGAAGTCAAGAATACCTAACAGATGAATATATCAATGAGCGCAACATTAAACATTTTTTAGATATAAATGATTTAAAAGAAACCCTAAATTGGAATTTAAATGGGGACAGTTCAAAATACCAATTTAAATGGGGACAGAGCGGCAAAAATATTTCTGAAGGCTTGGCTTATGTGTTTGAATAAAAACAACATTTCTTAGGGAAAGGAGAATGAACTTATGAAGAGTAAAGAAGTTGAATTTATTATATCTGTTCTGAAAAAGGAAATATTTAAGTTGCAAAATGACTTAAAACTAGGTCACTGGACAATAGAACAAGAAGAAGAGCTGATGGAAAGATTAGCGAAATTGAACAGATCGATTAATATGTTACATGATAATTTTGTAAGTTGATAAAAGTATCATTTCATGATGAAAGGAGATATATTAGGATGGCTAAAATTGAATTGTATGCAAAGCTGGAAGTCTCACCTTCAAGTGGTTACTTATCTGTTACTGAAATATTCCCTTCTAATGATATTAAAAAAGAATATAATTACTCAATTGAAAGAACAAGAAAATTCGGATTTACGAACAAAGTGGAATCTTTAGAAGGATATACTTTGCAATATGTCCTGTTAAGTGTTTATTATGACGGAAGAAAAAAGAGCGTTCATGATGCCGACATTCTTAAATCATTAGAAAGTCACGGTCTTGCTAAAAAAGTAGGTGAAAGTATGTTTGGAGGTTTTTACTTACCTACTAATGAATTGGAAAGTATGTTAGAAATTCAATTAAAACAAAGAAAAGACTTAATTGAGAAAGGCTTATTTCAAGTTGTATAGCAAGTCGATATATTATTTCGCGTCCATAAAAGAAAATTAAAGAAAGTTTAAAAAGATGTTTACTTTTAGTGTAGATGTGGTATACTAGTAATAGATCAAGCGATAGCAACTAAAAGTAAACACTTTAAAAAGAATCAAAAAGAAAGTTAAATAAACATCTGACTTTCATCTCAATAGTTCTATAATAATAATATACAAATAAACAGTACATAACAAATAACAGCCTAACGGTAAAAGGAGAAATGGAAAATGTTAAAAATTACAGACAAAATGGTAGAAGTTTTAAATTCGATGATGGACAGTGCAACATATACAAAGGACGAAATTTTGGTTTTTGAAACGTATACAGATTTAGCAAAACATATTTATGAAAATGATTTAGACGGATTTTTAAGAGAATTAGAAGACATGAAGGTGTACGATGTCAATAGAAATCTTTTAGAAAACTTCTTCTATGAACATAGTTGTGTAATTGAAGACGAATCTTACGGTTGGATCTTTTATGTATAATTAGTATTGAGGTAAAATAATGATTTTACAATCATAAGGAGGAATGAAACATGACAGAACAAACGATTAAAAGACTTCTTGACGTTGACGTTGACGGCTTAAAGGGAATTGTCACATACAAAATAACGGAAATGTATGACTTGATTGACGATAAAGGGTATGCAACAATCAAATTTAGAACGATTGATGAATTTACAATGGCATGGAAAGAAATTGAGGAAGAAGAAAAAATGCAAGGTCATAGCATGAAAACTGAAATATACAAAGTATATGGCATAGCTGAATAGAAAAAGTGGTATGTGCAAAAAATGCACTATGCACTATTCACTCTAAACAAAAAATGATATGGTTGTTTCCATTTTGGAAAATACCACTTTGCAATAAATGACTGCATTTATCGTCTAATGAGGGCGAATGATCCCCTGCCCTCTCCATACATAAAATTCTAAGGAGGAATAGATATGCAAGCTATTTTAGATAGAGTACAGGAAAGAGAAAATAAACGCCTAATAGGAGTTATGCCTTTGTACGTTAGCGCAATGTGCTTGAAAAACTTCGGCTTTAAAGTGTATAAACACTCCTATGGAAGAAAAGAAAGAGGAATCTATATTTACCCTCAAAATGATAAAGACAAAGTATTTTTAAGTTTAGAAACGTTTAAAGGTAAACATACAGATGATGAAATGGAAAATATCGTTGTCGGTTTATTAAAAGGAATTATTCAGTAAAAGTCTGATTGTATGGGAATAAACAAAAAACTATAGATGAATGGAGAAGATGAAAAATGAAGATTAAACTATTAGTGAATGTTGGAGAAGTGTATAAAGCTGGTCAAGTGGTCAAAGTATGTGAAGATTATAAGAAAGAGTGGAAACATGAAAAAGGGGAAATTGATATTCGTTTAGGTGACGGCTCAGTTTATCAACTTTATACAGGAGAATATAAGTTCATCTAATAAGCCAATAAAAAGTTGATTGTATCGGCATATTAATGATACGGTAAAATAAAACTGAATGGAGCATGTGGAATATGAGAAACTTTCATTTCATCGTAAAATGGGTAGCAGGTATTACAGGCGATAAGTCAAATTATGATTTTGAAAGTATTTTGATTGTTGAGACAGAAAACGTCACAGATGCCGTGAAAAAGCTTTTTGAATGGGCGAAAAATGAAAAAGTAACTATTATAGAATATAAACAGATGGATCGACCTTTTTATATTTAACAGGTGTGCTATAAAATCATTTTACCGTCTATCCCCTATTATGTCTTTCTCATTGCGTCCGAGCAATTGCAACATATCGGACGTGAAAAGAAGTATATAATATAATTGTGTTTTGCATCTGTCTCTGAATCGATCCATATTCGGGTACGGACAGGAAAACATAATTCTAAAAGAAAATTAAATAAACACTTGTAATTTAAACTGTATGGTGTATAATAGTAATTAACAGTAAGAGATGTAGCAATTAAAAATACTATTTGATTGGAGGAATTGAAATGAATAAAATAGGTGGAAAATATGTAGCGCAGGTGAAAGACAGGGAAAATGGAGAAATAAAGTTAGTTCAATCAAGTAAACATTGTAAAACAAAAAAATCGTTTAAAGATAGCCTAAAGGAATATTACATTGTTAGGCAGATAGTTGAAATCTAAATAAATACAGTATTTCATCGTATAACAATAATATAAAATGAATGGAGACGTTGATATGTTAGCGAAATATGAAGGATATACAGATACAATTAGAAAAGTGCCGGAAAATTACTGTTTAGTATATTGGGATGATGAAGGAAAAGCACATTTTGATATGGATGGAGCCACAAAAGAATATAGAAACAAAATAGAACAAGGCTATAAAAATTGGATTGAAAAAGATAGTTGGGAACAAAAAGAATTTTTAGCTCATTTCGTAAGTGAAGAATTGAAATAAAAAGTAACTTTTATCCACCTGTCACGGAAAAATAAAATATAGAATGGAGACTTTATAATGACGGAAATTATTCTAAAATGCGGAGCTTGTGGAACAACAGGAACGGAAAAGGAATTTGAAAATGAACATGGTGTACAGTCTTGTAAGTGGTGTGGCTCAGATGTTTGGTTAGATACGATAGAAAATCACAATGAAGCGAACGAATAAAATACATCTTACATAGGAGAGGTCAAAAATGAAACTTACAAAAGAAAAGGTTAACTACTACAATCATCTAGTTGATAATAATTGTCATGGAGAGCTGCTTACGACTATTGCAAGTGACTTTAAATTAGAGCGGTATAAAAAAGCATTCGGTTCTATTCTTACTATTCACAATGTAGATGGGCATTTGAATTATGATGTGAGCCAAATTCGTAATAGATTTAAGGACGAAATGAAAATGTACCTGAAAAACAATTTAAGCATTGAAGATTATAGTGTTATTTCAAGTTTGATCTAATAAGACTAAAGTAAAAGAAAATTAAACATATAACTTGACGTAATGATGAATTGTATGGTATGATGTATTTAAGTTAATAAGTGCTATAATTAAATTATATACCTAACGGCGGAATGGAGATGATTAGAATGAAAATGACTCTTATAACAAACATGGAGGATTGGAGGAAATTCAAAATGACTACACTTGAAAAATTGAAAAAATATGACAGCAGCTTAACAGTGGATCAATTGCCGGATGATTTGCAAGGCGAAGTAATGGATTGGGCAAGAAATTTTGCAGAAGAAAGTTTTATATCAGAAGATGAAATGGAACAAATGGATCGGGAAACATTAAGAAGCAAAGTCAGTGACGTTGTGGCAATTATGGAGAATTGATCTTTTAGTTGAATATCAAGGTATGATTGAAAATTATTCGTGCCTTGCCATTTGATTAAAGTAAGTAAAAGAAAATTAAAGAAAGTAGTTGATATTACATCTGATTGGTGCTATAATAAAGATATAGTAAATAAGTGGATGTCAGAGGCGATCAAGTGAAGCGTCCGTATACAGACAAGTAAAGCGCAGCATTGTTGAGACGGATTGGGAATACATAAAATAGCCATAAGGCAAAAGGAGATTGCTTAATTATGAATAACAACAAAACATTATACTTTGAACGCGCAGGAATGGATTTTTATAGTAACGAACAGACGGATCAGAGCGATGTAGGAAATTTTAGAATCAGAACATCATTTTTTGATAATGATGGAGTGCAACACTATGTAGAAGTAAGTAACGGACATAGACCAAAAAAGAATAACAAAAGTAAAGATGAATACTATTTAAGTGTACAGCACTTCTTTGACGTAGGAGAACAATTAGATAACCCAAATAGAAAAGTTTGTAAAGAGTTCGATGATCATTATTTACGTACATTAGATTATACAAAAGAAAATATTATAAAGTTGATCAATGACAATCTAAACTGTAATTTTGAGTCAATGGTAGTGCTAGATCGTTTTTATGACTATCATGTACATGATGGGAAAGGACTGTATAACGCAATGGAGTTTATTGAATTAAATCATGAGAGAGCAAAAGCACGTAAAAAAGCATATGACAAAACTGTTGAAAAGTATAAAGCAATATTCAATAGAAAATATCCGGCTATTAGTATTAAAGAAATGTCTGATACTTATATGATTTTGGATAATCATCAAGGAAAAGACCTGTTAGAAAAGCTTAATCTTGTTTCACGCTATGAAAAAATACAAATAGATTACTAAAAATGAAAAGGAGGATTATTAAAATGAAGATACTAGACAGGGGAATCATGACAGATAATACAACTATTCAAATTGAAGATTGGAGTAATGACTATTTATTTATGCCAGAAGGTCACATAATCGGAGCATATCCAAAATCAAAACAGACAATTGCTGGATCGTTTAAACCTAAACTTAATGAGACGTATCGTTTTGAATTTGATTTTATTAGTTATGAAGAAGCAAAGGAAGCATTTCTCAATTTACAGAACGGAAATGCAGAGCTGATTGATTATAAAGAACATTATAGAGGTAAAAAAGAATTTCTAGTATGTCTGTAATAAAAATTTGAAAGGTGGAAATTGATATGGAAAATAGACAAGGCTTCTACTCAATCGAACCATTGAATAATGGACATACGCGAATAGGTTTGATGTGGAATAACACAATCGAAAGAAAATTTTACAATGAAACTGTATCAAGAGAAATTATAGATGTAAAGAAGTTTCCAGATTTTCTTGCACATGTAATAACTAGAGACGATGTGGAAGAAGTAGCAAGAGAATTATTGAATAACAACAATATAAAAGAGTGTGCGGTTATATTTGAGAATTTGAATTATAATGAGACTATGACTATACAAGGGTAGTCTTCCTCTACCCTATTTCTTTTTACAATTGTAAGATACATAAATATAATTAAACGGCAGAATGGAGATAGTAAAATGAAAACTTTAATTGTAGACAATTTTGAATATCTGTATTTTGGAATATTACACGTTGCCTCTTTTATTGCATTGTATATTTGGCTATAAGTTTGAGTAGTAAAATTATGAATGGAGTGTATTGAGTATGACTATGACAAGAGAAAGAACTTATAAAAGTATTCCCATTTACACATATGACTGTATGGATTTGTCAGATAGACAATTGAGTGAAGATCAGACTAAACATTTTAGGAAACACAATGATTTGAAAGGTTGTGTTTATTTGACGCATGAGATAGTCGATAGTTTGATTAAGGAGTCTATACAGTTTAGTATTATCCCACTGAACATAAAACCTTACAAGAAAGATAGTTATGCATTAGTTGAATTGATATTAAATTATAGCAGTACATTCCCTATTAGCTTATACATTGATATAGGATTGTTGGGTATGCTTGTATCATACAGTGAGCAGAAAAGTATATACAAACCCAAACAGGATGATAGGACGGCATGAAAAGACTACTGACCATTGTGAGTATCAAGACAGGTGACACATTGCAGAAGTATAAACTATATGAGAATAAAGGCAAAAGACAAGTAGCTGAGATCATGATAAAAGAATTAGATGAACTAGGAGTTAGCATAGTGGATCGATCGGAAAAGAAAGATGTAATACAGTTGACGTTGGATGATGGTAGGTATATGTATATTGTTAGTGTGTAGTGTGAAGAGAATGAGTAAAAGAAAGTTAAACAAAGTATAGACATGTGATTATAGGTGTGCTATAATAAAGATATAGTAAAGAAGCAAACAAAACTTAAATAGAAAAGGATGATTAGAATGATCAAAGAAATGATTGCAAGTGTAGTGATCGGATTGAGTGCAATGGGAATGATACAGGATGATAACGGATATGAAGAAGTAGTCGTGCCAGAAGGTGAAGAGTATACACACATCGTATGTGAAGTAGTAAGCAATGAGAGTCAAGGATATTATGAGGATGAGTACCTACCATGTGTGAACGTATATGATCGTACAGATGTACCTATACTAGATAAAGAAGATGTGAATGAAGGTGACTTGGTGCATGTAATATTTGAGCATGATGACGTGTACAGTGTAGACAAGATTGAAGGATATAAAATGATGATTAAGAAGGAAGATGCAGAGTGAAGTTAGATACAGTACAGATAGATATAGTGTACAAGGCGTTAGGTTATGTATGTAAGACAGAAGGTATAGAGATGCCAGAAGAAGTATTGGAGGTGTATGAGCTATTAGCAGAACATAACCCGAATGATACACATGCAGTAGATTGTGTAGATGTAATGGAGATGATACAGAGTTGTATAAGGAATGATGAAAGGTATGAGGAATATTTGAATGAAAGTGAGGAATAAAATTAAAAGGAGGTGAAAGTAATGATAGAAAATATTAGAAAGAATGGAGTGTATATTGGATTCTGTAGACTGAATGGCTATATGTATAGAGTAGACAGTAAAGTGTATGGGTATAACAAAGACGGAGTGAAACAGATAGTATGAGTACTGTACGTCTACTTAATTGTAGGCGTTTTTGTGTGGACAGTATAAAGTAAAATTAGATAATGTATTGATAAGTAAAAGACAACATGGTATACTTAGTATAAGAAGTAAGGAAGTACATAAAAACTATAATATGAAATGGAGTAGATGAAAATGACAAACGCATACGTTAATACACTGGATGAGAACGTACAGGTAAAAGTTAAAGCTATGATAAGGAAAGCGTTAGTAATTGAAGGCTATGAAGGATCAGAGTTAGAGGAATACATTGAAGATGCTATGTGCAGTAGGTTGAATAATTTGAATGACTTGATTAACATTGATTCAATATTGAAATGAAATGGATGAATAGGAAAATGAAGGTTCGCATATGCTGCGGATCTTTTTTGTGTGTTTATTAAGATATGGAATGTGAATATGTAGGAATGTGATATCTGTATTATGAAATATGGAATTAGAAATTTGATTGTGGGATATGTGAGCTTATGGATATTGGATTGAGTGAGATGAAAAGTAAAATTAGATAATGAGAAATGTTTCATGCGGAACAATTGGAATAGGATAAGAGTAATACAGTGTAGTACAGAATGGATGATGAGGTGATACAGATTGAGTGGTCGGATTGTATATAGTTAATGTGGATATATAGATGGGATAAACTTATGGTATGATGGAAATTTGATAATATAGGATTATGTATAGTTTATTGTGTGGTATTGTATAATGTATAATAGGTAGATAGTATGATAAGTCTTTGAGAGGAAAATCCCTGTTATATGCCGAATATAATACTGAATAGCCATTCATTTATTGGTATGTGAAATTTTAAAATTAAGTATGCAAGTAGGATTTACTGATTATTGAATATAGGAATATGCGTTCTTATATTACAAATTGCAGCAAATGGGGATCAATGAGAAAATTAGACGGAATAAAGGGTGCTATAATTGCAGTTATAGGAACGTTTAGGCTAGAGGATGTAAGGGTATGGGAGGGGTTAGTTTCAATGATTAGGATGAGTTAAAATTGGAATAAATGGCTACCTCTTCTATCCACACGATATGATATTTTTCTAACTACTCTATTTAATATTACTTATTAATTAAAATTATCCAATATAAAACTTTACATAAAAATTAAACAATAAACTCCAATATTACCCTAATCTCAATTTTCCACCTCATTTCGTCTCGTTTTCCCTCTCGAAACGTGTCGAGACACCCCTTACTTTCTCTACCTTTTCAACACTCGCATTTTCATCATATTTTCCCTTTTCTCTACTTTTCATCATATTTCAGCCTCATAACCCTTATATCCTCTGCTCTCCTTCGAACTCGGTACACATTTCTCATACCCCTCACTCTCTCCCCTATCAAATTTATCACTATTTCATTCACCCTAAACGCATACTTTCCCTACCTTTTCATCAACTCATTCACCCTAAATTTACCGTCCAATATTTATCCCTCTCGACACTCAATTTTCATCTTATCGGAGCTAATTTTCCTTCGAGTCCATTTTCACTATTAACTCATTATCGCCTCATATACCAGACAATCTACGGTGGGGAGGGGTATAATTTCAATATTTCAGAATTTAAGCTTATCCTATACACCACTTCCTAAAATTTACCATATATTAATTATGACCTACTTATTTCCATTTATCTACCCTTTCATCCTCATGTCTTAATCTGTCTAAATCTCATATTCATCTCATCATCAATTCTGACACTCTACAGGTATCCTATTTACCCTCTAATCATCTCCCTAGTATAATTCATCCAATTATATCTAACATGCCTAGAATCAATCACTGGAGGTTCACACAGCTATTCATATTATAATTCTATTTCTTAAACTCAGCCTAACTATTAAATTAACTCTAACACACTCTATCGTAATCTACAGCTATCCTATTTGGCGTTCCAGCTTTCTTATAGTATAATTCATCATAAATAATTACAGCGCCTTAAAACGCATCCTGAACAGTCTGGCGATGCGATGTATATATAAACTTAACATATCCAATATTAGTTCTTGTCTAATCATCAAATTACACCTAACACTTTCTATGGCTATCCAGAAGTATCCTATTTGCTCTCGTAATACATTTATAGTATGATTCTTCACCTTGACTCTAACACCCCTTGAAACGTCGCCTAGAATCTCACAGAGCTATCCATAAATTTTCATGCAAAAAAGAGAAGGAATAATGTCTCCCTCTCCATTAAGAAATTATACTTTCACTTGTCATAGTATTTTTAAAATGTTATCATAAAATTGGAAGGTGCTTATCCGCTACGGTGGATAGGCGCTTTTTCTTTGTGTAAATCATACCGCTTTCCCCACTTCGCGAAGAATATTAAGGAATAAAGGGCTCATTTGTATTAGTACGTATCCTAATCCAGCATTAAATATTGTAGACCATGCTTTTTCTGAGTTACCTATCATAAATAGGAAGCAAGCTCCAAGCATAATAACACTTGCAATTGGAAAACTTATCGCTACCAATATTTGTATTACAGGATCAAGAACTGTAGCAAGCATGTTCAGTGAAGTGTCGGCAATTACACCTGTTTGTATTGTGTCAGTACTTGAAAGAGAAACAGGGATCATTGAAGGATCAAATGTGGACGTAGTGGAAAGTACATTTAGAGGTTCAATCGTAGTTTCTATTATTGGACTCATACCAGCCGTTGATTCTGGTACATTATTAGCTTTGCTATAACTGGATATTGCATATGTCACTAATGATGCAGTAGTGGCTATTCCAACTCCCATTAATATACTTTCTCTCTTTCTATATTTTTCATCAATATGTTCCATTTCTAACTCAGAGACAATTTCAATATCTCTTTTCTTTTTAAACATATTAAACTTCCTCCTCTTATTTTATATCGCTAGTGGTGTAAACCATGATAACTGGTAAACCTTCACACTCCTCTTTAAGCTCTCTTCTTCGATGCTCTGTTGTAGTCAGCCAAACAACTGCTGGAAAATGACCTAACTTTTCTTCTACTAGCCCATTCTTCATAAGTTCTTTGTACCGTTTAATTTTACTTCTATTTTCTTTCATAGACTGAGTAGAATCAATCTCAAGTAGATGCTTACGATCCCAATCATTGGTAAACATAGCGTCTGCTATTAAACTGGTATATCCATCTGATATTTTCACTTCATTCTTCCAATCGTTCGGTCTGTCATGGAAGAGCCACATATCATTTCTCATTATTATATGATGTACATGCCCACCTTTTTTCCGTACTTTATCACACTCGACGTAGTGTTTACCCTTCTTGTTCAAATAGTAGATAGTCTGATATCCTTCGCGGAATCGTGAAAGATAGTCTGTTATTTTGTAAAGAGTTCTATTAGTATGTCTGACGCTACCGAAATGGAAATACTGATTAAGTTGATCGCGAGACATGAAATCAAACCTCTTCAATAGTAACAGTATTGCTTCTTCTCGGTCGCTCAGACGTTTCAATTTTAACAACCTCCTCTTTCTTAATAATATAAGGAGCGATTGTATTACGTATGATTTCAGCTGTAATGAGAGGAGTCTGCAATATTTCACGCTGGTCAGCAGTTTGATAGATTGCTCTACCTTTAATCTGAGGCAATTGTTCAGCACCTTCGCCATCCAACACTACTCTTGAAGCAACGGCAGATTGAACTCTGAATGAAAGTTTGGCATCTGAGTTTTGTTTGCATTGGCGTGGTATTACGTCTCCTGTAGGATATTGAGTTGCTAATATTTGCCTAAATCCCAAACCGGCTCCTAAACGTGCTATTTGACTCATTAAAGTCTGACACTCTAGTTTTAGTTTCTTATCTTCTCTACTAACTGCTTCGGCAGGGTTTAATTCACCTACCTCGTCAATTATGACGAAATAACGTTCTTTAATTCCTGCTTCCTGTACATTTTTCTTTCCCATCTTACGTACATGATTCTGTATGTCTCTCAATTTATTGTAAGCTAATGTTAGTGTTTCTAACGCTTCCTTTGGTTCATAGGCAATAGATACAGTCTGCTTGATGTTTTCATAGTCACATAGCTCAATACCACCCTTTAAATCAATAAGAAATAGATTTGTGTATTTAGGTTTGCTATTCAATAAGCTTATAATCATTGTGTTGATGGTATTTGATTTCCCATATCTAGTAGCTCCTCCTATTACTACATGTGGAGTTGTTTCAAAATCATGATATCTGAAACCATTCTTCATTCTGGTAATTCCTACAGGTATTTTCCAATCAGTTCCAACATGAAATGGAACTTGTTTTGGTAAGGGTTCATCATATACACGGATCACTAGCAATCCATCAAATGAGATTTCAACTTCTTTTGTTTCTGTCAGCTTATTAGCCCATAAATTTCTCAGACTATCAATGATATTGGAGTCAAATTGAAGCTCCTTTAAATCAATGACCGTAACTCTCTTTCTTCTGTTATTTAACCCGTCTTCAATTATATTTAATTTGTTCTGATAGTCTTGAAATGATCTACCAAGCGGGATACGATATTTATACTCCCAGCCCCATTCATATTTTTTCTTTCTAATCAGTTGGGTTGTAAGAGTATCCTTCCCATCTTTAACATTTAATCCAGACAGAGAAATAATTCTTTGTATCTTCCCACTTTCATTTGATGCAATCCCCTGTTTTTTAGTATATGCTTTTATTGCTATACCTCCCATTAAACCTGTCGTAATAATTTCAAATAACATTTCTATCATTCCTCCTTAACGATAACGCCACAGTGGGTTATCTTACAAAGTAAGAGTTTCACTAATAAAGACATAAAATAACAACGAGAAGCCTTGCAGATACAACTTTTGCAATGTCCTGATGGATGGATGAGATGGACTTCATTCAGGACATACATCTGGCGCTATAATATATAATAAATAGAGCACATTTGGACATCGATTAAGACATGAATCAGGACTAAATATTTTCTATCTTATCTAAGTAATTAAAATAGAATCTTAAAGCTTCACGATAAGTCCTGCTTCTATCACGTCTAGGTATTTTTAGAATCTGCTCAATCAAATCTGCATCTAATACAGGGTTTAGTTTTGAAGAGATTTGAGGTATTTTTAATTCTTTCATTGGAGCATTCTCCTTTCATAATTTTTCTAAATACTTCTTACTTTTTCTAATGTATGCAGAACAATCAATGAAGATGACAGAAGAAATTGAATATCTATAAAGCATCTCTTTTTCTTAAAAATTAAGCAGATCATCAAGCGCACTATCCAGTTGTTTATCGTCTAGTATAACCTTTTCAAATATATCAGGAGCATCTTCCAGATGAATGCTGGATTTAAAATGAGGCGGCTTATCAAGTAAGTAGTACCTCAAAGCTGCACGAATTACACTGCTTCTACTATTCTCACTTGTAATGGCTTTCTCCAATGCTTCTGCAATATCATCGTCTTTTTCTGAACGTAACTCAAAAGGGATTATTCTACGTTCCATTGGCGTCTACCTATCTTTCCATATCCATATAGATTGCTTAATTGGTCTCCTATAACTTTATTAGGAAGCGATAGATATTCATTTAGTCTCTCTGCCTGACCACCAACAATCAAAATTCTATTAAAATTCATATTCATATTCTCTATTTCTAATAGTATTTGATGAGAAACCGCCTTGAATGATAGATTTATAAGTGGAGTAATATCGAATCCTTCATACGCACCAGAGGCTACTATATAGTCCATTTCATAACTTGCAGGTGTTTTATGAAACTTTTCGCGAATGTAACGTTTTAAAAGACTATAGCAAGTTTCTACCCCCAAATTCGGAGGGCTAGAACTGATATTGTGTATTTCCATTCCATCTAGGACAAGCAAATCTAGTGTATATCTGCCCCAATCTACAACTAGAATACGTCCTTTAGCGTCTTGTTTATGGATTAGTTCGGCATGATCATCTAATAAATAATTCATGGCTGCTCCTAGAGGTTGTGGAACAAGCTTAAATTCTTGAGTGTGAATATGCTGTTGTAGTGTATTTCCGCCAATTATTTCAAGTGTAGAGGATATATTTTTGAGGTTGTCTAGTAGGGTTAAGAACTCATCTTTTTGTTGGAAGTAAAAGTCTATAGGAAGTCCTGTAACGATGTGTGAGCCATCCGATTGTAGATAAGTGAGCGCAATCTTGAGAAACAGTTCAGTCGTCCAATTTGAAGCCTTAGAATCCTTGAGGCTGTGGTATTTCACGTCGCTGTGTCTGATTGCTAATTCACCTACAAAGTAATCCTCGTAGATGAGGTAACCATTTTTCTTATTTTCTTCATGTAATTGACGTTTATCTCCTAATATAGAAGGTTGAAGGAAAATCTTATCTTTATATCTACTTTTAGCCCAACCATAACCTATATCCATGCCTGTAACGCCCATATTAGAACTCCCTTTCTTAGTTGATGTATTACATTGTATTACAGGGAGGATAGAAAGATGACCGGAGAGTGAAATAAAGATAAATAACACCAAGACTATGATGGACAATTCCAATAAACTTGGTGTATTAACTGTTATTTAAATATATTGTCTAAGTAGTATTCTTAAATACTTCAAGTTTATTTAAACTGTTATTTTCCTCTAACCATTTCTCGAAAGAAAGAGATAACTCATTTACTCTCTGTTTATTTTCTAATTCATAGTGAACTAACAAGTCTCCAACTTCAAATCCCATATATTCAATTAGCGATAAGGTATTAAAGGCGTACAACTTCCTCCAAAACCATGTCTGCTCTTTAATCGGTTTACTGTCGTACAAACGTTGCCTTCGATCAGTCCGTCTAATGAAATCATTCCAAAAGGATTCATCAAAACTCTCTTTTTCTATACAGACGTTTTGAGCTTCGACAGATATTACTGCATAAGACTGATAAATAAATTTACACTCAAAATTGCTAGCTAACATTTCTGAAACACTATCTACAATACTTCTAATCCTTGCTGACTTTTTGTTGCTTCTTAGGGCAAAGTTATACTCATTAATACTACTTCCCAGATCTTTAAGAAGGTTCATACGAGCTAACACAATCTTATCATAATAATATTTATCAACAATTAATCTCTGTCCCTTTAAATCTACAATATTGTAATTTTTAGCATATTTAATTTTCTCACATTTATTTAGTATATTAAAACTTTTCTCTATTAAACTTATGTTCATATTATATAAGGCATCTTTAAAAATCCTTACTATTTCTTTTGGCTTAATTAAGTAAAAGTCTGTAGTTTTATGAGCCTCCTCTATTCTTTCTTCTAATTTTTGGATTGGTAAACTTTCAATATCTAACAAGTCAAACTGACTCACCCACCCATTTAGACTGTGCTCCATGTGTTTACCACTCTCTACCATAAAAATTAACTTTCCATGTATAAACTCTGACATTAACAATTGATCTTCAGTAGGCGGTTGTCCTGTTTTATTGTCCTTTCTCCTATCTTCTTTTGGAATGGCTTTATCCCTAATTTTATTTACAACATGTCTCCTATTCTTACCAGTGAGATATTTACCATTCTTTGGATTAGTCAGTAGATCCACTTCTTCATACAGCATCTCTAATAGTTTCTGTAAGGAAGCTACTGATTTCATATTGTCAAAACGTCCTCTCCTATTATAAGTAATTATCAAACTATTGGCTTCTTCTACTCCTTTTTCTATACAGTGTTCTAATGCTTCTAGATCAGTCATTACTTTTACAAGTGACATACTATATACTCCTTTCTTTTATAAGTTAGATTTATTTGTCCAATTATTTAATAGTATATCTAATTCATTACTCCTCTCATATATCCAAAATGTTCGGTTAGTTTTAGAGTGGATCATCTCATGGATTGGATGTAAGCCATTAACAAACAGATATTCCTTTAATTTATAGCTAAAACAATTATAATTACCTTTTCTCATTTTATGCTACTCCTTTTTAGTTATTATTTTACTAGGCTAACTATTTATATTTATATACTCATACTTAAAAGATAAGAGCCTAACGCGCAAAAGCAAGCTTTTACTTGTTCTCCTTGACTTACGTCAAGTCGTAATATTATTTAATTTTACTTTTGCGAACTAAGCAATTGTATATGTTTAGGTTTTATAATATATAGCATTGCATAGTTCGCAAAATGATGGTACATGTAATTATATAGAAGAAATCTCTATATTGCAACTATATGTATTAAAAACACATTATGTTATTTAACTTCCTTTATTAGCGCGTTGCATATATCACTTCCCTTCTATATAATAGTAAGTAGGAAGTAAAAGAAAGTTAAATAGAATTAATTTAATTATATAGAGAAGATGTTGGATTTGCAACTTGTATGCTAGGGGGAATTTATGATTGGGATTATTGAGTAGCAAGGATATAGAATATCAACAGTATACACTAGGAGACATTGGAGTAATTGAATTATTGATTGTCTATCGATATAAATATGATGACAACATCTTCTTGGATGATTCTATCCCAATGGCAGTCAGTGGAGCAGCCAGAGTTAATGAGGAAGTGATTTATACATATGCTTCTTTGGATCAAACAATAGCTAGATGCAACTTTAATGAGCAACAGAAAGAAATGATTAGATTAATAGGTGAAGGATATTCACAGAGTGAGATAGCGTTTGAGCTCGGTCTTCATCAATCAACTATTTCTGGAAGATTGCAAACAATTTACAAAAAGATATATAAAGAAAATGAGTGGCTCTGGAGAAAGTGTGTATATGAAGATAAGTTAGAACTGAAAAATAAAATTTGTAGTAAATGCAAGGAAGAAATGCCTGCTACACCAGAGTTTTATAGTGATTTGCATAAATCAAAGGACGGTTTCCATAGTCAATGTAGAAAATGTAAATATTGAAGTATCCGTAAAACATAGAGAGAAGTGCCTTCTCACCCCCTTATAAATTAGATAGACTTATTTAGTCGGAAAGAGGAATTCAATGAAACTTAAAATGCCTCACAAAACATACATTCTAGACTTTGAACTAGACTTAGTAGAAAGATTAGAAGTTGTAAATAGGATTCTTGCTGATAAGATTGATTTCAATGGTGAGAAAATGACTGTAAACGAATATTTTCGGGAGACGTGGAATGTTCTAAGTTACAAAGACACTACTATAACTTATAAAGAGATAATTGGTTATTACTTAACTAAAGAGGAAAAAGATTTGAGTGTGCTCTCTAGAGATAAGCTAAAAGAAATGAGTAGAGGCTCAAAACGTCACACCACTTTCTCAGGAATGGGATATGACAATCAGGTTAATTGTGGATTGGTTGATCCTGAGCAATACGAATATAACTAAAGTAAAATTATATAATATTGAACGGTTTTCGTCAATTTCCGTTTCAAAAATTACGTGAAAACTATAATAGTAGAGAAAAAGGAGATAGATTATTTATGACAGTACTCAAAGCAGATGAACTACGAGGATTATTCGCAGAGGAATATGGCGTTACAAAGAAGGAAGCAAAAGAACAGTTGGATGGTATTTTTGATTTTTTTGAAGATGTGATGGTTAAGCAGCAAAAAGGATTCGTATTCGGCAACTTAGGAAAAATTGAGATTGTAGTAAATCCTGAGAAAGCGTATCTGAATCCACAAACAGGTGAGTTGGGAGATCCTAAGCCTGAACATTATGGATTCAAATTTAAAACAAGTAAAGGTAAAGCCTCTGTTCGTGAGAAGTTGAAAGATGTAGAAGTGAAATAAGCAATTGGAGAATAAGCGATAAAAATATATACGTGTAGAGGGAGCTTTGACTCCCCTGCTGCATGTTAATGGGAGATTAGCTTATGACAAATGAGAAAATGTGGATTGCAGATACGAATTTTCTGTACGATGGTATTGAACAAGTTATTGATACTAAAAAGATTGTTCTTATGTCAACCGTAAGATTCGAAACAGACAAACATAAGACGGCAATTGACAAGGATCTACAGTACAAAGCCAGAAAAGTTAACAGATTCATCTTTGATAATTATGATAAGTTTCATCATGACGTTGGAGAATATAATCCTGAAGTGATTCTAGGGTTAGACTACAGCAAAGATGTGATGGACTACAGGATCTTAGCCTGTGCGAAGGTTAATGACTACGGTATTCTAACAAATGACTTAAATCTCTATTCTACTGCCAAAGCATTCAATGTAGAAGTAAAAACTTTAGCGAAATTAAATGGTGAAGCAGAAAAAGAATATACAGGTATTCGTAAGATTTATGTTAAACCTAATAGCGAAGATGAAGAGAAATTCGCTAGTATCTATCAGGATATATCAAATAACCCATATAAGTTACTAACTAATGAATATATTATCTTTTATGATAAAGAGACTCCAATTGAACATGATGAAGACGGTTATCCCACTAAATACAAGGTATTGGACAAGTTTCGTTATGACGGAAAGAAAATGCATAAGCTAAAGCTGCCTCATAAGAAAGTTGTACAAGCTAGGAATGAAGAACAAGAGTGCGCTATCGACTTACTGAACAATGACGATATTCCCATTAAATTTATTATTGGTGTAAGTGGATCAGGAAAGACAAAGCTTTCTGCTAAACTAGGAATTCATAAAGTTTTAGACACTGGAGCTCACTCAAAGATATTAGCTGTAAGGAATCCTATTGGTTCAGGAGAAAACATTGGATTTTTGAAAGGAACCTTTGAGGAAAAGACTGATAAATTTTTCGAACCAATTATTTCGTGTCTGAAGGGTGGAGAGTTAGAAGCTGCCCTGATGGAACAAAGAGGACAGTTAGAAAAGCATATTCCTTACTTCTCTAAAGGATTGACTTGGAATGATTCTTACGTTCTCGTGGATGAAGCAGAGGACTTAAGTAAAATTATCATTAAGCTACTTGGTTCTCGTATAGGTGAAGATGCCAGTATTGTTTTTGCTGGGGACTATAAACAAGTAGAAGAAAAATATTCTCGTAATAACGGACTCATTCAAGCCATTGAAGATTTAAAAGGCAACTCGTTAGTCGGAGTTGTTTCGTTAAGTGAAGATGTTCGATCAGAAGCATCTAAAGTGTTTGCTGATTTGTGGTAAAGAGTTGACCGTTGGCACGGGTCATGCCTGAATCCAAATATTCCATTCGCGGGAGATGTAGAGCTATATGCCTTACTTCTTATGAATATGCTTATGACGAGGGTATAAGTTGTACTAGAGTAAAATTAAACATTGCAGTACCGTACGCGTGGTCTGAGTAGCGGTATATAGAAGCCTCTTAACAATGCTGTCTAGCTATATAGGAATGAAAAGACCGCTTCTAGAACGCATGATATTTCTCTCTCCCCTTTCTCCAGTCACCCTATTGATAGGAGATAAAAAGCGCATTTTAACTAATGCTGACGGCTAGCTTTAAAGGTTGGTAGCTGGTTTTATATTGGAAGAGTATGCAAGTGGATAAAGCAGGAAGACTGTAAATCTTTTACTTCGGTTTCGTAGGTTCAAATCCTACCTCTTTCACTAAAAAGTCTTTCTGAGACTATAAAGCAGACGAATAAAAGGATAAGGGAGATTGATTATTAATGACAAACACTACTGAAATGACTGTGGCTCGCGCCTTAAGTGAATTAAAGTTATTAGACTCGAAAATCCATCGCACTATTAACGGAGCTACATTTATCGGTGCTGAAGTTGGCAAGAAAGTTTCTGCTGGGTTTAAGAGTGTAGAGGAAATTGCAAATCGAGCCAAATCAGATTATCAGTCATCTCAGGATTTAATTAAGCGTAGAAATGTGATTAAGTCGGCTATTGTAGTGTCAAATGCTCAAACTAAGGTAAACGTTGCAGGAGTGGAAATGTCTGTAGCAGAAGCAATTGAGCGCAAAACATCAATTGAATATGATAAAACACTTCTTAATAAGATGAAACGTGTTTATGCAGAGTACGTGCAAGCAGTAGATAGAACTAATGAAGATATGAAAGAGCGCTTAGATAAGCATCTTGAAACTTTGTTTGGCAAGGAAGGGAAAGCTTCTGCTCAAGCTAATGAAGATATTGTGAAAGCTTTCAAAGCAGACAATGAAGCTAAACTAGTTGATCCTCTAGATTTGAAGGATAAGATTGAAAAGTTAGAAGCTGAGATTGAGGACTTTGAGTCAGAAGTGGACTTCACATTATCAGAAGTGAATGTTTTAACACGTATTACAGTGTAATGAATGTAAAGTAAAATAAAACATTGTTAACCAGTCGAAATTCAATAAACTAAACACCTCAATTAGAAGTAGGTTAACTTCTAAAACTCATAAAAGAGCCGAAATTAATCCAAAGATGGGATATATTCTGATGACATACATCAAACAGGTTGAAAGTTCAAACTTGAAATCTCAGAGATTAAATTTCAATATTCAAAGTTCTTATGAGCTCAGAGTTTAGTTTTTAAAGTTAAAGAATCGATAAAATCCTAGTGAAGTGGCTTATGGGTATTTGTTTATTGACCCTATTGGATGCCTCTAGGCTGACTGATTGACAATACTTTTTTTATGGACATATAGCCAAGTTGGATAAGGCGTTGACCTCATAAGTCAGAGATGCACTGGTTCGAGCCCAGTTTTGTCCACTATGTTACGTTGAGTTTCATGTTTAACTCAAATAAATCAAATTAAACATGTGAATATAAGGATAAAGGGGATTATATATAATGGCTAAACAAAACTCAGGATTTTCATACAAAGGTGAAATTGGATATGATGATGGACGTTTTTATGTAACAGAGATTAAGAAGGATTCAGAAGAAACATATGATTTATCTGCAATGTTGATTAATTATGTAGGACGGACAATTACAATCAACGGAAAAGAAGAGTTGGAAATTAATCCTATCGAGGAATCTTGATTATGGAGTATAACTTTAATAGACTTCAAGGAGAGATACCATTTCAGCAATTGAAACGTATTAGTGTAGATAAAGTAAATGGTTTACACAGAATGGATTGGTTAGACGTTAAAGAGAAATTTGGATTTGAACAAAGTGCCGAAACTTTACGTCGGTATGCTCAAGCTTGGAAAATGGATTTAGATAATAGTTTGGAATCTAAAGAAAAGTCATCTAAAAACGAAGAAGTCATCAATAAATATAGAAGTACAACAGAGATTATGGGTGATGGCTCGCATAAGTCAGATAGACTAGTAGAAATGAATGATGAACAGTCTAAGAATCCTGATTATGTATTAAAAGCTCATGGATTTGATAAGTCTGAATGGGAATTGGTTAGTGCTAAGAATAGCATTTGGAATGCTAATCAAACTGACGGAACTAAAACGTTGTTCTCTAGTAAGATTTCAGTAAAGCCCAAAGTTAATGGATTTGATGTTGATAGGTTCTTGGAGAAGCTAGAGAGTATAAAGCCTAAATACAGGAAACAACTAACAAATTCAACGGACAGATTACTTACTTTATCTTTTGTAGACTTACACTTCGGAATTAACAGCTGTGAAGACTATCAGCAAAAACTAGATGAGACTATTGAAATTATTCAATCTAAACAGTGGGATACTATTTACATTCCACTAGGAAATGATGCTTTACACAATAACGATCATACTGGTAAGACAGCCAATGGAACACAGATTGAAACTGTAGATATGGATTACGCAACCGAAGAATTCTATAAGTTCTATACTATCTTAATAGAGGAATCTCTAGATAATTCTACTAATGTCGTTGCTGATTATATCCCCGGCAATCATGATGCAGATATTACGTGGATGATGGTTAAGATGCTGGCTAAAATGTACCCTCAAATTAAATGGAATACTTCTATGGATGCCAAGAAGATGTTTAAATGGAAGAATATATTTCTTGTTAATCTTCATGGAGAAAAAGGGATAAATAGAGTTGCGAAAACATTAATTACTGAATATCGAGACTATATGGTAGATGCAAAAACAACAGAAATTCATAGCGGACATCTCCATTCCGAGAAAGTGAAGGATGAGTTTGGAATTCTAGTTAGGACACTGCCCACTAGTGCGAAGACAGATGGTTGGCATAAAAATATGTCATTCGAAGGTGCAAATAAGACTAGTCAACTATTTGAATATGATTGTGATAAATTAAAAGTTATACATTATGTCTGATAAGTAAAACAAAAATATTAATAGGATAAACACTCATGAAATAAAAGGAGATTACAACTTGACAAATAAAAACAATCAATCAGAAGAGAAATGTGAAGTCTGCTCAGCGTATAGTTACTTCTCTGATTTAGTAGATAATACAAATACTACTGTAGAAGAAGCATTCCATGATGCATTTGAGCTACTGACAGAGACAATCATCGAACAAATTGCAGACGATATGATGGAAAAGGCTTTCATGGACGGCTATGAGATTGGGAGATATGACTCTATTAAGGCACTACAAAAACAACTAGGAAACATTGCAGAAGTTATGGAAGATGAGATTCATACAGGACATTGTGGAGACTGTGATTGTGATGAAGGATATTGCGAGCGCGAGGATGACGGCACGAATTATAAGAAGGATGATGAATTGGACTATTCTAGCGTAGAAGATAAGATTCGTAAAGCTATTCGGGAAGATAAGTAATGGCAGATAGGATAGGGAAAGTTAAATATAAGATTAAGTGTATAGCTATTCTATTACATTTTAAGTGGGAATGCAAGAAGAATGAGTTCATGGATAAATTTCTACAGTATAAACGGTAGATGAGCACAAGGAGAATGAGGGAAGATGCCCTCCTCTGTCCTTCTAATAAGATGAGAGATTAGGAGGAGTGGGATTATGAGCGAAGAGAAGAAGGATGTTGTTGAGGATATTGAGGAAGAAATTGCTGATGTTGAGAGTGTTGAGGATGGAAATATTGAGGCTGAAGATGAGAGAGAAACTGTTGTAGTTTATCTTGATGAATTAGAAAAGCTGTCAGAATTAGTAGATGAATTAGAGAATGATGAGAATATTGAAGATAAGATTGATCGGACGCTGTTTGATGAGAGAGTGATATATTTACAAGGAACTATTAGTACGGACACAGTGAATCAAGTTGTGCCTATGATTCATTTTTATAACATCCAAGACTCAAAAAATAACATTCCTATCGAGAAGCGCAAAAACATACAAATTTACATCTCCAGTGTTGGTGGGGAAATGACTCATGGCAAAAACATCTTGGCAGCAATGGAAGCATCTGAGGCTAAGATAGAAACAATCCTACAAGGATCTATGGGAGCTAGTATGGGAATGGTGCTTTTTCTGGGCGGCGACATTCGAAAAATGTCTAGACATGCTGAAATGCTATATCACAATTTGTCAGCTGGGATGGAAGGTACCTATTCAGAAATGAAGAATCAATTTGCTTACTATGATAGGTTGCAAAAAGAAATGGATAAATACATTGTAGAGCGTACAGATATTCCTATGAAAAAGTTAAAACGATACAGTGAAAGAAACTTAGACTGGTACATGTCATTCGAAGAATGTAAAAAATATAATGTATTTCATATTGAGATTTAATAGTTTGTTAGGAGGCTTGGCTGGTACGAGCTCCTTATAGAGATTATTAAATTATAATAAGTAAAGTTAAATATATGAGATAGGATAGGTTGGGAGTTGCTCCCCGACTGATAAGTGACCTCAACCCCACTTCCTATCTTTTTTATTATTGGGTTGGGAGAAAAGGGTTGTGAGATATGAGCGAAGTAAAGAAACGTTCTAGAGGTAGAAGATTAACAATAGAACAAGTGAAAGAAGAGTTTGAAAGCAAGGGATGTTTATTGTTATCTAAGCAATATAACAGAATTTCAGACACCCTTTCTTATAAGTGTAAATGCGGAAATATCGCAGAAAAATCGTTAAAAAACTTTAAATCTTATCCTTACTGTAAGGAATGTGCAAGAAATGATAAATCAAAAGAGACAAAAGGAAGAAGTAAATACAGTTACGAAACAGTAAAAGAATATTTTGAGCAGTACGGTTGCGAGCTGATTACAACTGATTATAGAGGCGTGTCTCAAAAATTAGATTATAAGTGTCACTGTGGAAGAAAAGCCGAGATAACCTTTAGCAAATTTAAACAAGGACGTAGATGTATGCAATGCGCCATAGAAACAAGAGCAAATAAGAGAAGACATCCTTATGAGAAAGTAAAAACAGACTTTGAATCTGTTGGCTATCAATTAATTACTACTGTAGATAAGTATGTTGATGCATCCTCGAAAATAGATTTTATTTGCGATCAAGGACACAAAAGAAGTACTACCTATAGGAGTTTCAGAGAAGGAATAAGATGCACAGGATGTAGTGGTCATGAAAAACATACTTTTGAATACGTACAGAAGTTGTTTTTAGATAGCGGTTGTGTTCTTTTAGATGATAAATATATTAATAATGAAACCAAGCTAAACTATATATGTTCTTGTGGAAATAAATCTTCTATTAAATTACAAAACTTCATAATGGGGAAAAGATGCTATGAGTGTAGATCAGACAAGATTGCCGAGGCTATAAGATTACCTTACAAATATGTACAAAACTATTTCGAAGAAAACGGATGTACGCTTATTTCTAAAGAATACAAAAGTTTGAGCTCTAAACTTAAATATATTTGTAAGTGTGGCAGAAAGGGATTTTCTTCTTTTGCAACCTTTAAAGAAAGCAAACAATGCAAGAAATGTTCTTTTGATGCGTTAAGGAACCCAAATCTAACAGATGAAGATAGAGTGAATCAAAGAAAAATAGAGGGGTACGAAGCGTGGAGAATAGCTGTTTATAAACGCGATAATTATACATGTCAATGTTGTGGAGATAACTGGAGTGGTAAGTTAAACGCTCATCATAAGGATGGATATCACTGGTGTCAAGAAAGACGTTTAGACGTGACGAATGGAATAACTCTTTGTGAAGAATGTCATAGACTAGGAGAGTTCTCATTTCACGCAATTTTCGGAAACGCTAATAACACAGAAGAGCAATTTGAAGAGTGGTTTTTAAAATACAAGGCACACAACTTAAAAGAAAGGAGAATATCATGAGTGAGTAAAATTAAAGAAAGAACCAGAAAAATATGCACAAAATGTATCAAGGAAAAAAATATCACGGATGACTTCTACCTCGCTGCCAATGACCTTATTAGCAGTGATGGTAGACTTAACATATGTAAATCATGCCTGACTGATTTAATTGATATGAATACTCCAGAGACTTTAATAGACGCTATGAGAGCAGTAGACAGACCTTTTATCAAAGAAAGATATGATGAAGCCATGACCAAGCCTAATCCATTGGGATATTATATGCGTATGTTAGGCACTATCCAGCATAGAGACTGGACTTACTTAGAAAGCGACTTCGATTCTGATAATAGTAGATATAACGCTAAAACATCTAAAGAGTTAAATAAACCTAAACAAGTCGACGATATAATTAAATTTAAAATTACACCTGAAATTGTTTTAAAATGGGGATCAGGCTATCCAGAAGCAGAGTTGTATCAGCTAGAGACATTTTATGAAGATATGATTACAGCTAACGATGTAACCACACCGCAACATAAAGAATACTTAAAGTTGATTTGCAAACTAAGTTTAGAACAAAACAAAGCCTTAAGTGAAGGAAGAGTTAATGAATTTAAAAATCTCAATACTCAATACAACGTAATGATAAAAGAATCCGGATTTAGACCAATTGATAGAAAATCTGGTGGAGAGTCGGCGGGGATAAGAACATTCTCACAAGTTTGGGAAGAGATTGAGAAAGATGGATTTATTGAACCTCATCCCTATGAGGTTAGTCAGGAAATAGTTGATAGGACTATTATGTATGTAGGAAATTACACTAGAAAGCTTGTTAATATGCAGAGCATGAGTGAACCTCCTAAAGATACACCTAAAGTAAATGAAGGTGAAGAAGATGAGCTATAACAATTACCGTCACCCTGATAAGAAACACAGTAATTTAAATGACGTATCTGATAATGATCTCTCTAAAAAAGAGACAAGCGTATCTTCCTTCGATACGATGCGAGACGACTGGAGAAAGTTTTGTTCGTATTATAGACAATATCCAGATTATTTTATCGATTTAATTAGCCCCCCAAACTCTAGAATAAAGCTGTTCTTCTATCAGAGATTAATGCTGAGAATATTATTTAGGTATCAGCAAGTTTATTTCACAATGACCCGTGGATCAGCAAAATCTTTTACTCAAATATTAGGACTCTACCTAAAAAATATCATGTATCCCGGAGTTCACCTTTTTATAGCGGCGCCCACAAAATTGCAAGCGGCTAATATATCACAAGAAAATATAGAGAAAATATGGGAGTATTTCCCCTTACTTAAAAACGAAGTAAAACAATTCTACTTTAATAAAGACTCAACTAAATTGGTTTTTCAAAACGGTTCAAAATTAGATGTTGTTCAAGTCTCTCAGTCTGCTCGTGGAGGGAGAAGACATGGTGGATCAGTAGAGGAGATAGTTGACGAAACAATGAAGAAAGATGTGCTGAATGAGGTGGATTACTGCCTTCCTTCTTAGAAATTTGAAGGTAATCAAATTGGACAATATCGGTGAAATCCTCTATTAAAAATGGATAATACCGAGATAAGCAGGAACATCGCCTGCCATCGTAGAGCGTAGGAATTGAGCGATAAGAGAGCAATAATATTCCCAAGAGTGTCCGATACCTAAAGTGAGAACTATGGTAAAAATGTACGCCGAACTTATATGATAGAAAAATATAAGAAGTAGAGGATAAAAAACCTTTACGATAACAAATTGAGTAATTCCAATGATGGCTAATAATAGAATTGCTACGTGTGGGGGAACCGACCCCAATGAAATTCACAAGTCTACTGCATATGTTACAACCGCTGGTACAAGACAATCCTTTGCATATGAAAAACAAATGGAAGTCTTGAGAATGATGGTTGAAGAAAAGAGTGCCTTTATATTCGGTGCGGGTTACGAGCTCCCTGTAATGCATGACCAGTTGGACTTAGACTACATTGTCTCTTTAAAAGAGTCAGAAACATTCAATCCGTTAGGCTTTACTAGAGAGTATGAAAGTACATGGACGGGAAGTTCTGATAGATCACTTGTAAGTTTTGAAGATATTAACGAGTGTAGAGTTCTTCCAAAAGCCGAAGAAAAAAATATGGATAAAGACGCAATGTATGTATTATCCTATGATGTAGCAAGAGCTGAAGGTTTAGCTAATGCTAACAGTGCTTTAGCTGTAATAAAATGTATCCCTCGCGGAGATGGAACTTATACAAAACAACTTATAAATATCTATAGTTTTGAAGGAACTCATTTTCAGGAGCAAGCTAAATTTTTAAAGCAAAAGGTAAATGATTTTAAGGCGAGTATTTTAATTGTAGATATAAATGGATTAGGCAGTGGATTGGTGGATTTCCTAGTTACTGACACGATAGACGAGAATCCTCCGTATTCCGTAGTTAATGATGATAGATACAACGCCTATAAAACTCCAAATTCCATACCTATGATATTTGCCATCAATTCAAGTAGCAGAGATACCAAGGCAAGTGACATCCATAATTTATTTATTAATCTTGTTTCTAATCATAGGGTGAAGTTGCTCATATCTCAATCACAGGCGAGAACAAAATTAGGAAATGTAAAGGATAGTCAAAAATTATCTGACAGCTTGTTGCCTTATGTTATGACAGATTTATTAGTGGAAGAAGTTATGAACTTAGAATATAAGCAAGCAGGCAATGATACCCAAGTCAAACAAATCTCAAAAAGTATAACAAAAGATAAATTTAGCGCATTCCAATATGGATTGTTTTGGATTCATTTAGAGGAAAAGCGTAATCAGACTCGTAAAAAGCAAGATATAAGCGTCTCTCAACTATTTAAATTTAAGCAAGGTAAACTATACTAATCTATAATCATCACACAAGAAAGGAGGAAATAAATGTCTAACTATATTAACAAACAAAATAACAAAAAATTCTCGCCCCCTTCCCCACCTACAGAGGAAGAGCTTAAGAAGCAAAAATTTGTAGCTGAACAGCAGAAAATGTTTTCATCTGTTCAGCGATCAATCATCAGAGAGACCAATAAGCATATTTCATCTAATTCATCTCTAGGCAACTTTACAACTCAACAGGTTACACGTTTTCTTCAAAATCCTATTCAATTTGAGAAACAATTGAGACAGTTATCTAATTATCTATATAATGTAAGTGGAAACTATAAGCGCATCATTCAGTATTTTGCTTTACTCCCTACTTATGCTTACACTATTGAGCCTTACTCTATACCTGAAAAATATAATAAAGAAAAATATAAGAAAGAATATTTTAAGGTAGCCAAAGAATTAGAAAAGATGAGTCTTCGGCACGAGTTAACAAAAATTATGAAAATAGCTTTTAAAGAAGACGTATTCTATGGATATATAATTGAATCCAAAGATACGTTTTTTATTATGCACTTAGATGCTGATTATTGTAAGATTACTTCACTTTCGGGTGAAGATGGTTTATTTAACTTCTCATTTGACTTTTCATTCTTTGATAGGAATAAAGACGTATTGTCTACCTATCCCGAAGAATTTCAGCAAAAATATCAAACTTATTTAAACGATACATCTCAGAGATTTATCGAGTTAAGTTCAGATAATGCAATCTGTATTAAAGTTAATGATGAAATTGAATACCCTCTTATCCCCTTTAGCACTATATTTGAGAGCATCTTTGAAGCTGACCAGTATAAAAAAATTAAAATGCAGAAGACAAAAATGGACAACTTCCTTCTATTAACTCAGAAGATTCCGCAAGGAGATAAAAATGAAGTTGACATGTTTACAATTAACCTTGATTTAGCTGGACAATTCCATGACATGTTGAGTCAAAGCGTCCCAGAGGGAATTAGCGTTGCATTGAGTCCAATGGAAATTACAGCGACGCGAATGGAGAAAAGTCGAAATGATCAAGACGTTATTCAGCAATCTCAACGTGATATATATAGTGCAGCAGGAGTACCTCAACAAATATTCAACTCAGAAAAAAATACAGCTGTAGGCATTAACAAGAGTATCGTGACAGCTGAGCAAATTTTATTTGGCATTCTGCGTCAAGTTGAAAGATGGGTAAATAGAAGATTATCTAAAATGAATGCTTCCTATAAATTTCATCTCAAATTTCTCGATATAACCGTATTCAACCAAAAAGAGAAACAAGATCAGTTGCAAAAAGCCGCTACTTCTTCTATGCCTGTAATCAATGAATATGCTGCTAGCTTAGGTATGAGTCCGTTGGATTTATATAATAAAGCAGTATTAGAGAATGAAGTATTATCCTTGCATGATTTATTGAAACCTTTGCAGTCCACTCATACGCAATCAGGCAAAGACAATGAAGGTGGAAGAGATAAAGTAGACGATGATGTTGTAAATGAAAGTACAGAGCAGTGGAGAGAAACAGACGACGCACAAGGTGAATCATAAAAACAATAACATCAATTAAATAAACTAACATCACAGAAGCCAAACGAGGCTTTTTTATTTTGACTCATATTCCCTTTTAAGGAGGTGAACACATAATATGACAGTGAAAGAAATGGATAAAAATTTAAGATTTGAAACTGAAATCCAATCTATAGAAAAAATCAATCCTCTATTTTCCCGCGCCACTTTAAAAGCCTTTTATACAGGTGTTAACAGGAATGGGAGTTTTATTTCAAAAGAAGTAGCCGAAGATGCAATCAAATCAATATATAACACTCCTATTGTTGGAGAGTACATTGAGCAAAATGATAATTTTGGTGGACATGGTGGAGAAATTGTAATTACTGATGATGAAATCAAATTTAAAACTACAACTATGCCCTATGGCGTAATTCCAGAATCTGCAACTATTAAATGGGAAAATGTCACAGAGGTAGATGGAAGAGTTAATGAATACTTAGTAATCGAAGGTGCTTATTTATGGACTGGTAGATACGAAGAATTGAATGGTCTACTAAATACATCGTATGGGCAATCGATGGAAATTGAAGTTCAAAATGGTAGCTTTGCAATTGTTGATGGAGTAGAAGCATTTAAAGTAGATGAGTTCTTGTTCTCTGCTTTCTGTATCCTCGGAATCGCCAAGGATGGAGAAGATCGTGTTGAACCCTGCTTTGAGTCAGCTTCAATTACAACATATTCATTAGATAAAGATAGTTTCAAGAAAGAGTTTAATCAAATGATCTCTGAATTGAAATTTAGTCTTGAAAAAGAAGGAGGTAATGAAATGTCAAAGGAAAATGTAACACCTGAAGTAGAAGCAACTGAATCTACAGAAGAAGTAGCTATCGAAAGAGACTATGAGAAAACTGAAGTAGAGGCTACTAATCCTACTGAAGGAACAGAAGAAGATAAGACTGAAACTACAGAGGATGCTAACGAGTCACCTGATACTCCAGAGGACTTCACAGAGGCTTCTAATGAAGCTACCGATGAATCTACTACGGAGCAACCAGAAGACGCTACAGAGTTAACTGAAGAAGCAGAAGATGAGACTGATTATAAAACAGAGTATTCTACTTTATTAGAAACTCATGAAACACTTAAATCAGATTTCACTACTCTACAATCTCAATTAGATGAACTTCAATCTTACAAGCGTCAACGTGAAGAATCTGATTTGAAGTCTAAATTTGAAGGTAAACTTTCAGACGAGGAATTCACTCAAGTATTCACCGAGATGAAAGATGAAACAGTTGAAACAGTAGAAGAGAAGCTATTCGCTTTAATCGGTAAGAAAACTTATTCAATTCAGAAGCCAACTAACACAAAAGAAAATAAAATCAAATTAGCAGTCTCAAAAGAAGATGCAAAACCATCTAGTCCTTATGAGGCTTTATTTACAACATATTTACAAAAATAAGAAAACATATTCTAGGAGGAACAAATAATGACAAAAGTAAATCTTGATAAGATTCAAGCAAAAGGTGACGGTAATATTGTATCCGTTGTAGGAGATGCAACACTTCCAAACGGTGCTGTAGTGGCACTAGGAGAACTATTAGACGGTGAGCGCGAATTGTTTAAAGCAGTAGCTCCAGAGGCAGAAGCAGAGTTGCTATTAGTAGCTGCTCCAGAGGTTAAATATGATGAAACTCAAGATCAGCTAGACTTCGAAACTAAAGCTGGTACTCCAGTACGTGCGTATCACTTGAAACGTGGAGATATGTATCAGGCTGAGCATTCTCTATTTGAAGCTACACCAACAAAAGGACAAGTTGTAACTGGTAACGCTACTTACGGCTATAAAGAAGCAGTCGGAACGGAAGTAACTAAATTTAAAGTTGAAGCATTGACTAAGTTTGGCTATGACCGTCGTGACATGGCACTATTGCGTGTATTGTAAGATAAACAAAAGTAAAATTAAACTATAAAATATAACAAACATTCAGGAGGAATTATTAATGAGCAATTATAAACTAGCAGTAAATATGGCAAAAGAGGTAGGTTTAGGACAAGCGCAAGCGGTCGCTAACTACTCAGCAACAGATGTGGATACAGTAATTCGTGGAGCATTTCTAGAAGAAATCGGAGTTGAAGCTATCGACTTTAACACATACCGCGAGAATAAGTATAAAATTTTCCGTATTCTACAGGAAACAGTATCCCCTATTATTAATGACCGACTAGTTGAAACTATGGGACAGTTTGCTGAGATTCGTAATGTAGCATGGGGTGATACAACTGTATTTGATGTAGAGAATCCAGATTTGTTCGATGTTGCAGTTATTGCAGACGGAACAGCTAACCTACGTCGTCAACGTCTAGATAATGGTAAAATGGACGTTCAAATGTCTAACTACGGTATTGCTATCTATGATGAATTCTACCGTTTCCTAGCAGGTCGTACTAACTGGTCTCAAATGGTAGATAAAGTTGCCAAGTCATTCGAACGTAAATTAGCAGAGTCTGTACATGCTTCAATCTTCGGAGCATATGACAAACTAGATGCTAAATTCAAGTATACAGGCTCTTACAGTGAAGATGAATTATTGAACGTCCTTCAAGCAGTAGAAGCTATGTATGGTTCAGCTATGGTAGTTGGAACGAAAGCAGCTCTAGCTAAGATTAAACCTGACTACGTTGGAGATGGCACTAAGGATCAGTACAATGCAATTGGTCATCTTGGAGTTTTCCGTGGTTATAACATGGTTGCACTTGCACAATTCTTCAAAGCTGGAACTACAGAGTTTGGTTTGTCTAGTACAGATCTACTTGTTCTTCCGTCTGCTAATGAGAAGATTGTCAACATCGTACATGAAGGTGAAGCAATTGTTCAGGACAAGCAAAATGACTCTGACTTGACAATTGAGCACACATTCATCAAACGTGCTGGAATTGGTCTAGCAGCAGCTAATGGTTTCGGTATCGTTAAATTTTCATAAAATAAATTAAATATACTTTGCGAGAGGGGTCATTCTCCTCTCAATGATAAAAAGGAGAATAATAAATGACAGAAGAAAAAAAGACTGTAGCTAAAAAAGCCCCTGCTAAGAAAGCTTCTACTAAAAAAGTGGAAACTGAAAATGTAGAAGTTGAAGAGGAAGTTAAAAAAGCTATTCCTAAAGAAGAACCTAGACGAGAACTCACTAATGAGACTCAAGTTGAAGTCATGAATAACACTACTGGACGTTATGGATACTTTGGTCGTTCAGGGTTTGCAATGGAAATGACTGAATATGGAGATGTATTAGAAATTCCATTTGGTGAGCTAAAGCGTATGAGAGCAGAACAGAAGCGTCACCTTGAAGATGCATTCATTGTTCTATTAGATGAAGATGCAGTGAAAGAATTGCGCTACGAGAAGTTATATGAAGGAGTATTTAATGAAGAAGGATTAGACGAGCTATTCCATAACCCTGATAAACTTGCAAAAGTACTCCCTAAAATGCCTCCTACTATGCGTGAGACAGCAGGTTCTATTGCAAAACGTAAATTTGAGAATTATGAACTTACGAATACTCTAGTTAAAAAAGTCATTGAAGAGAATCTAAACATTAAGATTGACGCTTAAGAAAGAGGTGATTCAAATGGGAACACCTTTTAGCGATATTTATTTACTGTTTCTTTCCCAAATTAAAGATTATGAATTAGCTACTATGGAAGAAACTCTATTAGAAGAGAACTTACAATTATGGCTAATCAACTCAATTGGATACTTTACCCTGTGTAAGAAGGATTTACGTAACTATGATTCAGACCTTGCTCAATTCACTGATGTTCTAGATTCTATTGAAAAACAAATACTAGCCAAATTTATGGTTCATTCCTATCTCAATACATTCCTACTAACAGAGCAAAACTTAAAGCAAGCTCTTAACTCTAAAGATTATCGTATGTACAGCCCAGCTAATCAGCTTAAAGCTTTAAAGGAAGTAAGAGAGCAAATTAATTCAGAAGCTAACACATTAATGAGTCGGTATTCATATAATATTCACGATGTAAAGAGGTTTTTCAAATGAACAGAGGATTAACAGAAAGAGATTATCGAGAGTATCTAATTAACCTTATTCCCTCTATTTTTAAACTCCTTCCATTATATGAAGAAAAGAATGAATACTTAATTGACTTTATTGATTCACTATTACACTTTGAATTGTACGGTGCGACTGAAGCTATTGGAGACTTACCTAAAGGCGTCTGGTATGGGAAGACCATTACCACTCTAGAAGGCATTGAAAAGCATTTACGACAGGAATTATCTGATCCCGAATATAAAGATAATCATAAACGCTTCAAGAGAGAAATATTTAAGATTACAGCATTAATCGATAAGCAAATAGACCAGTTAAGAGGAGGGTGATGCTATGGGTAAATATGATTCTTATATTGCTAGAGTTACAGCCAGCGGGAATACGTTCCAAGAAGATGTAATGAGCTCTACTAAGAGACAAGCCTATGAATATATCATGAACTCCCCTACTAAGTCAGATGTAAGTATATTTAATATTATTATTAATGAGCAAGGTAAACATGAATTTATAGAAGTTGACAAAAAAGTTACCATTGTATCTGAGAAAACAGGAAAGACTTTCCACGAGAAGTCAGTGTTATTCCTTCCAGATGAAGATGAGCTAATTGGCACGTATATGCTATATAAAAACAGAATGTATCTAGCTACTGAAATTTCTGATATTGAAGGTTATCCACAAGCTTTCGTTGAACATTGTAATTACTTCTTAGATATTAAAGTAGGAGAAGATCAGAAGATACAAACTGGAACGAATTCTAGAGGAAGACCAATATTTGAGTATATTACTCCTACTATTAAGTTACCAGTTAAACAGTCTTCTAAAATTTACTCTGAATTAAACAACTCTCAAGTCCCTCTGCCTGAAGGAGCGATTATGATCAAGGTTCCTTATCATAAAGATATTAAAATAAAGGTGAATGATGAGTTCTTTATACATGGGGATAAGATACAAGTTACGACTGTTTCTAGTGATGATCTATATTTTAATAGTGATGGGTCACTGTACGGTTATTATACAGTACGAGGTCAAAAGGGTGACGGCGTTGAAAAATGAGATTAAACGTGGAACATTAAGGTATCATATCAATACAATTTATACGCTGCTTAGAAAAGATGAATATTTAATGAGGTTATTATATTACAAACCTGAATCTTCTGAACTAGAGGATTCTTTGGAAATTAAACATATTCTTGATAATGATGATTATTGGAACATTGTAGATGAGAGAATTATGACAACTACTAAGTCCTCCGAGATAGAAAAGGAAGAGCTGTGTAGATTATACATTTATCCCGGCAGAAGAAGATCAGATTTTAATAGCTATGTAGTCGCTGATCAAGAAATTGTAATAGATGTGCTTGTACATGATTCATATAGCTCTGATTTACGAACAGAATGGATAGCAGATAGATTAAATGAGTTAATAGCGCTAGAAAGAATAACTGGATTCGGTAAAGTAGAATTTGCAGCAGCAAATCAAAGAGATGCTCCCACTAGATATGATAGATATCAACTTGTTTATACAATAAAGGATGGTAAGAAATGAGTCAAGTTAAATACGATAGAGAGATGTTTATTTTTGGTGAGCCTGTCTATGTGGATGGAATTGGTAATTTTAGATTTCTAACATATAAAGAATACTTAACTGAAATTCAAAGTCTATTAGCTATTAAAATGAACACACTGCATGTCTACTATTTATACCGTAACCAGCTTGATGAGAATGATACTCAGGCTATGAGCGAACTAGAAGAGTTAAAGAAAATGAAACTGTTTGAGATTGTAACGACTCAGAAGATGCTCCTTGATGAATACGTGAAAATTTTGTCTATTGTGCTGGATGAGAATAGTAAGAGAAATACTTGGTCAGATAGTTTAAAGGAATCTGTAAATAAAGATATAGAAGAAGCTAGAGAAAATGCTTATGTAAAAGATATGGAATTTACAGAGCCTACTACTGATGAGTACAACTATTTATTGTTGATGAAGGCGCTAGGTTTAATTTTTAATGATGAAGAGTTGTTTGAAGAAGTTCGCAAGTTAGTGATGGATATGCAAGTTTTAGTGGAAGAAGAAGTTAGTGAGGATAAAGTTGTCCAGAGTTTTATTGAAAAAAGTAGACGCGTTCAACAAAAGAATTCTCAACCTCAGTCGACTTCGGATCTTGCGTCTTCAATAGTGGTCGGTTCAAACTATAAATACGAAGAATTAGCAAAAATGACAATTCTTCAGATATACAGTACTTACTATAGAATAGCTGCAATGAAGTCATATGACACTTCTACACTTTTTGCAACTGTTTCTGGAGATGTGCAAATAGATCAGTGGAATCGCTCAATAGATTTATTTGAAAAACAATCAGTAGGTATTGCAGCATCAGAATTTAATAAAAGTTTTGGAAGACTCTTTAAATAAGGAGTCTTATTAAAAATAATAAAAACAACAATGGAGGAATAAATTTATGAATAATCGTTATGTAATTGCGGACACATGTGATGTAACTTGGGAACGTATCCGAGACGGTAAAATTGTTATGACTACAGAAAGTCAGCTTGCTAGCATTAGTCAGGCAGTTTCTGAAGAGCGAATTTATGGAGGTATCGGTGGAGGTACTGTAGCACTAATTTCTTCTCAAAAGGAAATTGATCTATCTGTTCGAGACGCTTTATGGATGTTAGATTATCTTGAAATGACGCAAGGTGTTGAAATTAACAGCGCAGGAACGGCAACTATTACTAAAAAACTAGAAGGGAAAGTAGCTGATAATGCTGGTACGTTAGAAGTTACAATCGATAACACAACTGTTACCGAAGGTGTCATTGTTGATAAAGACGGCTCACAAAATGTAGCAACTTTCACAACAGGAGTAGCTGACCTACCTTTACCTGCTGAAGCAAAAGATGGGGATACTGTGGTGGTGTATATCAAAGAAGAAGTAACTGGAGATATGGTTACATTTAGTGCGGATAAATTTAGTGAGTTGTACAAGTGTACTTATCGCACTATTGCTTTTGATCCTTCTACAATGGAACATAAAAAGGATATCGTTATTCAGTTCGACTCCGTAAAACCATCAGGATCGTTCGATATGTCGTTTGAAATGAATTCTCCAATAGCGCCCGAAATGAATTTTACTGTTCTGACTCCTATGGGGAAAAAAGAGATGGGACGTATTCTAGTAACTGATCCAATTTAACAACCATAAGTAAAGTTAAACAGTACGTTGCATATAGAGGATTCCTTCTATATAATAGATTAGGGAGTTAATCTCCCTTTCTATTTTTAGTCATCAAAAAGAAAGTTAAATAATATAATTTGTATTTGATTATTAAAAATAGAATTATAGCAGAAAGATAGAGTGGGAAGTCATGAGTTCACTCGAAAGTAGGCAACTCCAATACCTATTTCTTTCTGACTTATTAAATTGGAAAAAGTACACTACTGGAGAGTGGTTGGGAATGAAGAAGAGTCAAGTTGAATCAATGAAGGAATGTCGTATGTGTAAAGAAGAAAAAATGTTAATTTTAAAGGAGAGATTCTGTGATGAGTGTAAACATAAAAGAAAAAAAGAGTCCCAAAGAAGATACGATGAAAAAGTAAAAGAAGATAGAGTCAAGAAGAAGCGAAGAAAATATGAGGATAATTTTTACGAAATCGATCCATCAGGCGATGATTTATTACCTATTAAATTTAATAAGATATCGAAAATAAATGCAGAGTCTTATAGAAAACTATTTAAAATGAATTGGAAAGAGGTTTTAGATAAGTTTGGTAAATTAGAAGAAATGCAATCTCTGCTCGACCATAAGTATGAAATGTTTCATAAGGAAACGGGAAGTCAAGATGTGGCAAGATTCTCAAGAGAGATAGGAAGCAATTACTACACTATACAAGACTTCGACATAAATAGAATGATGAGTCCTTTAGGGTTACGATTTAATAGTTATGAGGATGAACATTATAGAAATAACATGAAGTATTTATACAATAAATACAATCGTATACCTCTGTATTCAGAATTTATGGAGAACACAAAAATTCCTATTCCTTCTTATGTATATAGATATAAACTAGTAGGAAAAGTGTATGATCAATTGGTTAATATGTTTTATAATGAAAAAGATATAAGAGAATATACAAAGCTGAGACTCTCTGTAAAGTCTGACATAGGGAGAGAGAACCATCAAGGATACAAATACGACTTCGATGATCTAGAGGAAAACTTTAGATTTGTATTTAATAATTATTTCGAGGATGTCAATGAATATCCAACAATAGAGATTTTTAGTAAGTTTTCCAATGTCGACGTAACCACTTATAATCATAGATTAAAGATGTCTTTCACTCAAGTGGCGAAACACTATGGGTATCCTGTAGATGCCTATGGAAGTAAAACTGAAAAATATGTGCTCAGCACTATCTCCAGATTGTTAGATACTGAAGCTGATACGCAAATGACATTTAAATGGCTTAAGTCAATTAAAGGATTTCCTTTAAGATGTGATGGTTACTATAAAGACCATAGCTTAATAGTTGAGTATGACGGGCAACAGCACTTCTATCCTATTGAGTTTTTTGGTGGAATTGAAGGATTCGAAAGACTGCAAATAAATGACGCAATCAAAAACGATCTAATCCCTAAACACAACCTAACACTTATTCGTATTGCCTACGATGAACCTTACTGGGACGAAGACTTCCTACGTATGCGACTATATGAGAATGGGATCATCTCACCTAACCGAGCACTCATCACAGACAGTCAGATCAATCAAATTAAAGTTTCATAAGTATAATTAAACTATATAACAAATCAGTGGCAAAGTAAAGATAAATAATACAGTCATCCAAACAGTGCCTATCTCTTAAATGAGAAATGGCACTGTTTTATTTTACCCAGAATCATCAGACTATAAGGAGGAATTAAAATGTCAAATAAAAATAAAGAAACAAATAAGAATACAACTGCATCATCCCCTACTAAGAAAGTTGGTTCTAAACCTCGTGCTAAAACACTTAATATGAAAATGATTGATAAACAATTTAATGACTTATCCAAATTAACCACTTATACACTCGATCCCAAAGAAAATTTAGTAGTTAAATATTATGAGAAATTTGATGAAGTGAAAATTCAGGAATTACTTCAACTAGCCTATAAGCATTTAGAGTATGTACGAGAAAAAGAATTACCTTACTTCCAATCAGATGATGAGTTCATGATTTTCGTGCAGTATCTAATTATTTATAAATTTGCAACTGTAGTAGATGAAGAATCAGAAGACTTCGAGCCCCATATTAACATTATGAATAAACTTATCAGTACAGGGTTGTATCGTGTATTTTTAGAGGATATTTTTGATCCTAATGAAGTTATGAAAGTGTTAGACAGATTAAAAGAATTCCAGAATCTAATTGAGAAAATTGGAGCGCTGACTTTTGAAACTCAGAAAGAGTTAGAATCTACATTGCAGAATAAAGAAATTATAGATGGAGCATTTGGTAAGAAGAATACTGATAATCCTATTCATCCATTAGTTGATCCTTATGGAGATGAGAGTAATGGTAAAATTTAAGAATTTAGCTCAAATGCAAGCATGGCTTGAGAAGAATGTACATCAAGTGGTGAATAAATCTGCTGAGATTGAGAGGATTCTTGTGGACGCTATGGTGGAAAGTGTATGGATGAATGTCTATGATGCTTACGAACCTCAACAATACAACAGGCGTGAAGATGAAGGTGGACTTGCCGATGAGAGGAACTATGAGGTGACAAGTGTTTCTCTCGTCGATGGAAGAGTACGGATGGTAGTGGAGAACTTGACTCAAGGTAATGACAATCTAAGTCACACGTTCCTTTCTGACACAATTGAGGCTGGAATTAAGTCCAATTGGAACAATTCTAATGGATCGTGGGCAGAAGCCAGACCGTATATTGCTGAAACAATAAAGAAACTTAAAGAGAATCCTGAAGAGTTAGCTGGAACGTTGCGTAAAGGATTAGCTGCTAAGGGATTAAAGATTCAATAAAGAATATTAAATTATAAGTAAAATTAAATATTATATAGTAGAGAGGAAGTTTTTATGAGTGAGTAAAAAGATGAAGAGGGTTAAATATTTCACTAATGAAAAGAAAGCTATGATTAATCCAGAAAATAAAAAGAAATATAATAAATATTATAACTCAAGAGTCGCAAGTAACAGAGATGTAAAGAGTACAACCTACAAAGTATATAAGAATTATATGGATCACTTTTTAGTTTATCTAATGGAAGAGTGGGACAATGTTGATCTATACAGTGAAGAATTCTTAGATAGCGCAGTTGAGATTATGGAAGGATTCATGATTTTTTGTCAAGATGTGCTATATAACAATAAGAAAGTCATCAACACAAAAATATCCGCAGTTTCCAGTTTCTATATATGGAGTGTAAAAAGAGATCTAGTCGACAAACATCCATTCGATAACAAACTAGAAAGAATGAAAGGTGCTCAAGACGAACAGATCATTGATTCACACTATTTAAACGAAGAAGAGACTGATGTCATTACAAAGGAATTAGAAACTGATAAGCGTTACGATATTCAGGACAGACTTATTTGGGGTATTATGCTTGATTCCGCTAACCGTGTAGGAGCCATTTCAAAACTTACTCTATCGTCTTTAAACTTAGACTTGATGGTATTTGAAGGAATAAGAGAAAAATTAGGGAAGATTGTAGAAGTTGCTTTTGAGGAAGATACAGCAGAAATACTGAGAGAATGGCTAGAACTTAGAAAAGATATGGACAATTTAGAGGTAGATGCTGTATTCATTACTAAATATAATGGAGAATATCGTCCTATGTCAAAAGGAACTATTCAAGAGAGAGTAAAGAAAATTGGGCATATTATTGGCTTGACTACTTTCCGGTCTCACTCTATCAGAAAGACAAAGATTAATCAAATTTATGTAGATACAGGAGATCTTGCTTCTGCCAGCGAATATGCCAATCATTCTGGATTGGATGTTACTAAGCAAAGCTATACTAAACCACAGACTAAAGCTGAGTTAAGAGAGAAGATTGCAGAGATGAAACGCAAAAAGCAAGAAAGCAAAAATAAAACATCAGAATAATATCACCATTTTATTATAATAATAAACACATACTATACCAACAAAAATATTTCAATAATTGAGAAATTGTGGTATAGTATATACATATCTTAGTAATACTACAAATAATAAAACATACTATATAATACATACAAAGGAGTTGATAAAATGAAGAGAATTTTACCGATCTTGTTATTTTGTTCACTACTATTATTTGGATGTGGGGATATAGAAAAAGAAGATCAAAAAGTATCTGCAAATACGTCCAACGAAACAAATTTAAGTGAAGAGAATTACGTTTCAATTGTTAAATCTCTTGAATCCATAAAAGATTTTAATTCCCATGCATTTGTCTTCATGGAAAGATTGACGCTAGATACATCTCTTATCCACAATGAAAAGTTTAAGGATGAGTATTTTGATATTTTCAAAGGAAAAATGTATGAGTTAGAAAACGTCTCTTTAGACATCGAAAATGAAAAAGAATTAGAAGGTTATCTTAATGATTACATTTCCATGAATAAAGAGCTTGTGGATGCTTTGATCAAAATGATTGAAAATGAAGATATAACTTATACTTCCGTAGTTACTGAAACGTTTCGAAAGTGGGAACTAAAAAAAGAAAGTTATGGGGATATCTTAAATAAGTATAACTTGGATGAAGAAGTATTGTAATAAAATTTAATAAGTAACAACACTAACGACACTCCAATAGGTGTCGTTTTTTGTTGTGCAAATTTATAGCAAAGGAGACGACACCTATTGACAGGGAATACAGATAATAACCTCGAACTTTTGGTAAAAATTTCAGCGGACACGACAGGATCGAAAAAAGATTTGCAAACACAGTTGTCTAGCTTATCGGAAGATCTTAAAGGTTTAGATAAAATAAAATTAGGTATAAATCAGGATGATGTAAAAGCTTTAAAAGATATTGCTAAGATTGATTTCTCTAAACTAAAGCAAAGCCTAGAAAAACCTTTATCAGAAGGTATAGATACAGCGAGAAATAAATTAAAGGAAGTAGCAAGAGTAACTGAGCAAGAATTTGCTGAAGCGGGTAGAATTGCTGCATCAGTAATAGGTAGAGAATTTGGCAAAATAGATAAGCTAGACTCAATTAATGATATAGAAAGAACCCTTAAATCAATTGACCCTTCTGCATTGATACAAGTCACTAAGGAAGTAGGCAGAGCTGGAGAAGAAGTAAAAGCCCTGTCAGCTTCGTTTAAGCAAGCAGGAATTGAGCGTAAAATTGCTTTTGAACAAGTTAAAATAGGAGATGCAGTAAACCCCGATGTTTCTACTCTAGGGTGGATGCCTAAGATTATAAAAGAAACAGATCTTAATTTAAAAGAAGCTGCTCAGTCTACTCAAAAACTAATGACTGAGATGGAACGTCTCAAAAAAAGTGGAGAAATAACTAATCAAGAGTTTGAGAAGTTTTCAGGTAGAATTGGAAAAGCAACTGATTCTGATGGCATTAAGAAATTAAATTTAGAGTTAAATCAAGCAGTTGATAATAATAAACGTATCAAACAGGAACAAACTGAACAAAATAAGAAACTCAAAGAACAAGAAGCTATCAGGGAGAAAATTAGGAAGCTAGAATTAGGTATTATAACAGCTCAAAATAAAGATCCTAAATCGTTCGGTGGTGCATCAGGTACGAACGAGATGCTCTCTACTCTTCAGAAGATTGATCCGGCATCTAAAGGTGCTGCAAATGCTGTAAAAGGCGTGTCAGATAGCTTCGATTCCCTAAAAGCGTCTTCCGTAAAAGCTGGAAGAGAGTCAATGAGTGTTATGGACTCCTTTAAAGTGGCAATGGAAAAGTTCCCTGTATGGATGGCAGCTAGTACCGCCTTCTACGGAACAGTTAGAAGTGTACGTGGGGCTATGGAGGAAATTGTAAACCTTGATTCTCAGATTACTGTTTTACGTAGAGTTGCAGGCGACGGAATTGATGTAAATTCTGTAATGAAAGAGTCTATTGAACTCGCATCAAAACTAGGAAACACAATAACTGACGTCAATGAAGGCTTCATTTCGTTTGCTAGACAAGGTTTTCGTGGAGAAGATCTTAGCTATCTTTCTGAATATGCAACCTTATTATCCAATATCTCGGAAATGAGTACAGAGGAAGCTAGCTCAATATTAACTGCAAGCTTAAAAGGTTTTAGTTTAGAAGTCTCTGAAGCTGCAAGAGTAGTCGATAGTTTGAATGAGGTCGACAATAACTATGCAATCACATCAAAAATCTTAGCAGAATCTCTTCAACGTTCGGCTGGGGCAGCAAATACTTATCAGGTCTCCCTTGAGAAGTCAATAGGATTAACTACCGCAATCGGAGAAGTAACACGAGAATCAGGATCAGTAATCGGTAATTCACTGAAATCAATTTATTCTCGTATCACCTCTATCCCGAAAGCAGTAGAATCTTTACAGGATATTGGAATTGCAGTAAAAGACGGAGCAGGAGAAATGCGATCCGTAGAGAGTATATTAGATGACGTTGGCGCAAAGTGGAAAGACTTATCTGCTGAACAACAGCAAAATCTAGGATTACAGATAGCTGGAAGGTATCAATTAAGTCGGTTCTTAATTGCAATGAACGAATATGACACTGTTTTAGCTGCTACAGAGACAGCATTAAATTCTCAGGGAAGCGGTTATCGAGAAAATACCGAGTATTTAAAATCATTTGAAGCTCAGATCAATATGGTTAAAAACGCCTATACTGAAGCTGTAATTTCAGCTAGAGATAGTGGATTAGGTGACGCTATGGTCACAGGTTTACAAGCGGGGCTATTGGCATTGAACGGTTTAACAGCAGTCATTGACAAAATAGGAGTCCTTCCTGTAGTAATAGGCGGGGGCTCAGCAGCAATGTTGCTCTTCTCTGAAAGAGCTAGAAACATGTCAATATCTATTAACAATGGTGCAACATCTCTCTTAGCACAAGGAGCAGCTCTTTTAAAGAATACGGCAGACAAAAATACTAATACGGTCGCTACAACAAGGTTAACGTCTGCTAATACTACTGCTAGTGCGTCTATAAAAGGCTTAAATATTTCCATGATTGGTGCAAGCTCAGCTACAAATACTGCAACTGTTGCAACAACAGGAATGACTGTCGCATTGAGAGGTTTAATAGCAACTGCATCTACGTTCTTACTCCCTGTTGCTGGTCTTATGGCACTGGGTGCAGCATTCTCTTTTGTCACAGAAAAAATAGTGGGAAGTATAAAAGAGCAAAAAGAACTTAATAAAGAAGTAGAAGACTATATGCGTAAAGGAGTAGATGCGGTCTCTGTTAATAAAGAACAGGTTGACGAGTTGACCGCTAGCTACGAAAGGCTACGTCAAAAGCAATCCGAAGGATCTTTAACTGTTGAAGAGGAAGAAGAATATTTAAGAGTGCAAAATGAATTAGCAGAAATTTTCCCTGCTATTGTTGATCATATTGACAGTAAAGGAAACTCACATCTTAAGACTTCTGAAGAAATCAAGAAAGAAAAAGATGCGATGCTAGAATTGCTTGCAGTAGAGGAAGCTTTGAGAGTTGCTACTGCAAATGACGTTTATAAAGAAAAAATTAAAAATATCAAAGAGTATACTAATGCGGCAGAAAATGCATCTAGAAGAGAGAACTTCGCAGATGACGAGACGAGACTCAAAGCGCAAGCAGAGAAATTAAAAAACACAATGCTGTCAAATAGTGAACTAGAAGGTATTGTGACTGAAATGTCCAATGTTCTTAGTATACAGCTGAAAAATTTACCCGACAAGGTCTCTCCAGCTATTCAAGAAGCTATGTCGGAATTAGGGAAACTTATTAAGCTAGATCCTAAGGACTTAGATGAGGATAACCTTGAGGCAGCAGTAGGAGTGCTTCTAAGAGCATCAGAAGGATTTGATAAAGCTTTTAAGACCAATGACAAAAAAGAATTTCAATCTGTAATGAAAAATCTAGCAAAAGAGTTAGATTCATTAGGTATCGAAGCCGATTCATCTTCATTGTCTTTAGATGATATGAGTAATATAGCAGAGAAACTGAAGCGAAAAGCCGAAGAAACTGAAACTTCTATTGATGAGTTCGGAGATAGCATGGAAGATACTGGAGATCAAGCAGAATCTTCCTCGGATAAGTTAGGTAAGAATGCAGATGTAATAGAGAGGCTTGCTGGAGTTAGTAAATCTTTCTTGTCTGATGCAGATGAACTTTTATACACTATTAACGAGCTCGGAAGCATGAGTGAACTAACAGCAGAGCAAACAGGGCAATTATCAGATGCTCAGCTTTCGCTAATGAATATGTATCCAGAAATTACAGGTTCTGCAATGGACTTAATTAATAAATATGATGATCTCACTAATAGCACATTAGCTAATGCGAATAGCATCGGAGAAGCTACTCAGGCAGGCAAAGAGCAAAAAGCTATAGAAGAAGAGCTTATAGCTTTATACCCTTCTTTAATTAACGGAGACATGGATAGAGTCTCCATGATAGACGCAGTCATTAATGCTATTGCAGACGAAGTTAAAGCAAATGACATTCTTCTAGCTGCTCTATCTGCAAAACGAGACGGCGCTTTAACTTCTGAAGAAGAGACAACTTTAGGTCAATTACAGAATGTTAATGCAAGGATAGAAAATATCAATGCAGAAATAAAAGCTTTAAATCTATTAGCTCAAAATTACAATAAGATTTCAGCGGCAAACAAGGCAGCCCAAACTGCACTTTCATTGATGCCGGGAACAGAAGTTTTTAGAGCTGGTATAGAGGCTATGGATAAAGGAATAACATTTAACTTTGACAATCAACAAGCTAAGTTGGCTAGATCAACTGCTGAAAGAATAAAGCTCACTGATATCCTATCCAAGTCAAATGAAGTAATGTCTCGAACAACTTCTGATGGAAATAAAGCTGCAAAGGAATCTGCTGAAAAAAATCTAAAAGATGCTAAAGCAAAAGACAAAGGTTCAAAAGCTACTAAAGATGCAACTAAGGCTCAAAAGGATTTTAATACAGAGCTCCAGAAATCTATATATCTATCTGACTCTTTCCGGGAAGCACAAGAAAAAATTAACATTGAATTAGCTAAACAGAATGAAATTAAAGCCAAAAATGTTCAACATAGTGTTGCCTATTTGAATGCCTTACAAAAAGAGTTAGAGGCTCTTCATGAGAATAAAAATCTTCAACGTGAAGAAGCTGCCCATATTAGGAATCAGATAGCAACGGGAAACATACAGCAAACAGGAATTGTAAAGGTTCCGTCATCAAGTTCTGGAGGATACAGCGGTAAATATGCTAAAGAGATTAACAAGGCAGCTTCCGTATATGGTATTGACCCTCAGTTAATCGCAGCTGTTATTAAAGCTGAATCTAATTTCAATCCAAATGTTAGATCTTCTGCTGGAGCACAAGGCTTAATGCAATTGATGCCTGCAACAGCTAAAAGCTTAGGGGTTAAAAATTCTTACGATCCTGAACAGAATATCATGGGCGGAGTTAAATACCTATCTCAACAACTTAAGGCTTTTGGTGGAGACATTAAGAAAGCTTTAGCTGCCTATAATGCAGGTCCCGGCAATGTTAGAAAATACGGTGGAATTCCTCCTTTCAAGGAAACACAAAATTATGTTAATAAAGTTATCAATTCTTTTAATAGTACCAAGTCTACCGCTGCTGCTCAACAAGGAACGGCCTCAGTAGCAGACTATTACCTTAACAATTCTGCATTTAAATTCGCATCAGGTTTCGGAAAAAGACCTGCTCCTAAAAAAGGCGCCTCTACCGATCATATGGGTATCGACTTGTCATCCAAAAAAGGAACAGATATTAAAGCTGTTCGAGGTGGAAAAGTAGTTGCGAATGCTTATCACGATGGAGCTGGCAACTATGTAAATATCCTTCAAGATGACGGTTTAGTAGCAAGGTATCTACACATGGATAAGAAGTCTCCCCTTAAGAATGGCTCAGTTGTAAAAGCGGGAGACGTCGTTGGTAAAGTAGGAAGTACAGGAAACTCCACAGGAAACCACCTTCATCTTGAAATTCGAGACCCTAAGAAAAAAGGAAGCGACTCAGCAGGAAGTATGGGTCTTGCTCAAGATCCTGTTGAATATTTAAAAAAGCAAGTACAAGGAATCTCGTCAGGAAGTCAATCTGTAGCAGAATTCGAAAAAAATATAGACGACTTGAAATCTGACCTTAATGGAATGTCTCTAAAAATATTTGGCACCAATGAGGAAATTAGACAAAAAAGTGCGGAAATTACTGAAGCTCTATTAGGTGCGTATGCAGTAAAACGTAACGATTATCAAAGAATAATTGACTATGAGACTACAAAACTACAAGAAGTAGATATCGAATCTGAGCGCTACGGTAAAACTATTGAAAAGATTATTGCTCAGCAAAAAGCTCAGCAAAAAGCAAATAAAGAAGAAATGGCTACGGCTCAAGCTCTAATAGACTCAAAGAAACTCAGCGCGGTAGAAACAAGAAAGCTGACAGATAGAGTCTGGGAACTTAAAAATGAAATAATTGAACTCGATCAAGCTTCCAAGGCAATGTCTCTTGAAAAACTAAATATCGAAATTCGTAAAATGGATGAAGCCCTACGAACAAATAATTATCAATATGAACGTTCCATTGCAATTATGGCATTGTATGAAGAAGGTAGCGCTGACTATAATGTAGAAGCTAAAAAGCAAATTGAGTTACTTAAAGAAGAGCAAAAAGCTATAGCCAATAAAAGAGACTTTTTACAGAAATCTCTGATGACAGAAAACTTGAGCATAGAGACAGCTAAAGAGTTAGGAGTGCAAATTGATGAGCTCTCGCTCTCCTATTGGAAACTATCGGGAAGTATAAAAGATGCAGAGAAATCTCTAGAAGAGACTAATAAGAAAGTTGCGGAAGAGTTAGCAAATAAACTTATTGATTTACACAAGACTGTTACTAGTGAACGCAGAGATGCTCATATGCGACAACTCGAAGCCGAAGTAGATTCAGAGAATGATCGTCATGAAGCTGCTATGAATGCCATTGAGCGAGAAATGGAAGCAGAAAATGAGCGACATGATGAAGTTAAGAAGCAGTATGATTATGAAATCGAAATGGAAGAAAAACGACATAAAAAACGCATGGACGCTATCAATAAAGAATTTCGTGCTTTTGAAAGATATGTTCAAGCTCAGCTTCAAGAAATGGATCGCAATGAGAATACGCGCACTTATGATAAGGACATTGATAAACTACAAGAAGAGCGTAATGAGACTCAAAGAAAACTAAATGATTTGCAAGGAGACGACAGTTACGAAGCAAAAGCAAAAAAGAAAGAGTTAGAAAAACAGCTCGTAGATATTGATGAGCGCCTATTTGAACGTAGAAATGAGCGTGAATTAGAACTCCGCAAAGACAACTACGATGACCTTTTACAGAAAGAGAAAGATAAAGTAGAAGAAATTGAAGAGAATGAAACGAAACAGCATGAAAACACTCTCGACAGAATCAAAGACAAAATTAAAGCTGAAGATGAGATGCATGACGGGATTATCAAAAACCTTGAAAAGCAAAAGAAAGCTGAAGATGAAACTCACAAAAATAGACTCAAAAATATTGAAGATGCAAAAAGATATTGGAATAAATTCTATGAGGATCAGCTTAATAATGAAAGAGAGTTTGCTCGTATTCGAGAAGAAATAATAAAAGGGAACTTAGAAAATATTGGAGAAGAATTTCAAGGATTCTTAGATGAAATGGAAGCAACCATGCCCGAGCTTGAAGATACATTAAACGGTACTATGCAGGCAGTAGGCACAGAGATCAGAAAAAATCTCATAGATAATCTTAAAGAAGCGTTGCAACTATTGAATGAATTTAACTCCAAAAAGAACACGAGCAACCCAGTAACGTCCCCATCTGGCTCAGGATCTTCAGGCGGTGGATCAGGTGGCGATAAAAAACTACTATCTAGTGCAAATATGACAGTTCTTACAGGGAAGTTCTTAAACGACATATTAGCTCCACAAGAGCAAGATGCGAGTAGAAAGGCTAAAATTAAGGAAAAAGGTCATTCTTTAGCAGCGGCTGGAAGAGCTTCAGGTTCTGATATCTCTTCTACTGAAGGTTTCGATTCTGTTGTTGCGTCACTTTCTAAAGAAGAGCAAGCGCAATTGGGATTGTATTTGAAGAGTAATGGAGTTAATCATGTGTCTTCGGATTATTTAAAGGACTATATTAGACAATACGCTGATAAATTAATGAAAAGCGCCGCTGCCTTTGATACTGGTGGATTTACGGGCTCATGGGGTGGTTCAGGGAAGTTAGGTATTCTTCACGAGGAAGAACTTATTCTGAATAAGAAAGACACTTCAAAATTTACGGAAACAATGAATACATTCGACAGATTACATTCATTAATGTCTATGCCTAAAATTCCTCCAATGAGTAGTAGGACACAAGATATAAATGAGGGTGATTTAATTATTCATTTTAATGTGGATAAGATGACAGGCGATAAAAATGATGTTAGATCCTTTACCAATGAAGTTGGAAGAATCTTGAAACGTCAGAAAGGAGGAAGATGATGCAAGAATCATCTCATTTTAACTTTGGTGGTATTAGCTCAAAAGAAATGGGCGTAAGAATAGCAACAACATCGAAAGGTTTATTTGAAGAGACATTTTTACCCACAAGGAATATTATCGAAAAAGAAGTAACTCATAGAGAAAAGCCTTATCTACAGAGAGTGGAGAACGAACCACTCTCTTTTTCTTTGGGTTTTTTTATTGAAGAATGGGACAAGCCCGATTCTCTTAGAAAAATAGCTAGGTGGTTATTTCAGTCTTACTATAAACCATTAATTATGGACGCAAACCCAAATAGAATTTTTTATGTAATCTTCGAAGGTGATTCCAAACTCTTTCACAACGGTGCAAAAGAAGGTTATGTAGAGCTTAATGTAAGAGCAGATTCTCCTTATTCTTATACAGCAGAACGTAACACAGAAAATATTAAATTCAGAACAACAGACACCGCGACGATAGTAGAAAACTCAGGAACAGACTTTACAGGAGAGATGAATAATACTGTCTTAACGTCTAATGGAGTTACTATAGATAAGGTCGTAAATAGCTGGGGAGATTTGGTAAAAAATAAGAAGAAATGGGGTGAACTTTTATAATGGAAAGCACCAATAAACTACATTTAAAGATAGTTACAGAAAACTCTTTTGAAGAAGATGATATTGAACAAACGATCATAGAGTATGGAAAAAACTTTGGAAAACTGGAATATGAAAGTGCTGACAGCGGATCTAACATAGAAGATTTGAAGGCTGGACATGAATATATGTTAGGCAAAAAAGTATGGAATTCTCATCCCATTTCCGGCGGACATATTGGATGGGTGAATTTAAGAAAAGGCATCTATGCTCCTGAATGGAAACCTCTCAAGAATTTCATGGAAAATGATATTATTAGAGCCTTTCCTGATAACGGAAATATATATAAATGTATTACAGCAGGTAAGACAATGGCTCGGACACCTTCTTTTTTAACAAATGCCAGTGTTGAATTTTATGACGCTAACGGAAATAAGTGGATACCAAACTACAACTATGAAGTAAATGATGTAGTATTCTCCCTTGATAATAGTGTAGTTTTTTATTATATATGCGAGACTGCTGGGTTTTCGGCAACAGAAGAGCCAGACTGGAATAAAGTTGCAAATGGAACAACTGTGATAGATGGATCTGTTACTTGGAGAAAAGAAAGAACTGTGAAATGGAAGCAAGTTGGAACTTCGTCTAACTTTAAGCCGTTTGGGAAAATAGAGTAAAGTGGTGAAACTATGTCGAATTGGAATAGCTTAATGACACCTTACGGAGAATATATATCTGAACCTTTTAACATTTCTAGTAGTCTTGATCGCTACGTGGCAGAAATTGAGTTTACAGTCTTAAATATACATGATGAACAGTTAGACTTCTATTTTTCTGTGTCTAACGATCAACATGTATGGAGCGAATGGAAGACTTTCTATGAACAGTCTTCTGATTTTCTCAATGATTACTCTTTAGACAATCTCTACTTTAGATATAGGGTGATAATGTCTTCTAAGAATCTCGATAATCGCCCCTACCTTCAGTCTATAAGTATCAAATTAGAGCCTTATGTTTTAATTGAGAACATAGGAGATATAGTAATGAAGCCTAAAATATGGATTAGAAAAGTAGATGGTAAAGGAGATGTGAGAATTAAAAATCAAATGACTGGGCAGGAATTTGTAATGACTGATCTCATGAATAATGAAGAAGTTTTCATTGATTGTGAAAATGAGGAAATTATATCCTCTTTTCAAAATACAGGTATATACAGATACGACAATCACAATGATGAGTGGCTAGAATTTGATGCCGGAGAGAGTTATATCAAAGGATACGGCGATTTTGATCTAGATCTACGTTATCAAGGGAAGCTACTGCAAGATTAAATTAAGGTGGTGAGGATTTGTGAAATTAGGGGAGATAAATCCTAATAGAAAACCAATAAAGGAAAATTTATTTTTATGTAAACCTGATAAAAAAACAATAGCCAAGCTTAGTGAGGCTTATGATGTTAAATGTTCCACTAAGTTAGGAACAGTAAACGAGATTACGTTTAAAATCCCTACAATATTAGAGAAAGATAGAATTCCGATAGATAACCCTAACATAAAGAAAATTAAACATAGGTATCTATTTAAATTATCTCATGGTGAGAAGATAGAGTATTTTGTTTTCAATGAAAGAAACAAAGTCTATTCAGATGATGAGTATATAGAGTACCGAGCTTACTCAAAAGGGTTTGAGTTAAACGATAAGATGATTAGAAGGTATGAAGCTGTCTCTAAAACATTAACAGAAATGCTAAGTGATATTTTGAAGTATACAAATTGGAAAATTGGCTATGTAGACTCTGCATTTGATTTAACAAACAATCCTGCAAAAAGAAGTCATGAAATAGGATCACAGACTGTTTTGGAGGCTGTATATGAATTAGCACAAAAGTTTAATGCGATACTCGAATGGGATACAAATGATCTAAAGATAAATATATATAAACCAGAAAATACAGGAAATATAGATAAAGGATTTAGAATTAACGATGGAAAATATTTAGAGTCCTTTAATCTTTCCGATAACTCTGAGGAAACAATTACTAGACTAATTCTTATAGGAGCAGAAGATTTATCTATTCGTCGCTTAAGCTCGACGGGCTCAAATTATATTGAGGATTTTGGATACTATATGTATCCGTTCAAAAGGGACCAAAACAAGAATGTAATAGAAGAATCTTACTATATGTCAAATGAGCTATGTCACGCGCTATTAGATTATCAAGAATATTTAATGTCAATTGACGGACAGTTCAAAAACTATACTGAACAGTTAACAGCCATCCAAAAGTCCATTCAAGAAGAAGAGGAAATTTTAAAAGGTTTGCAAAACCAACTCAAACTAATACTAGATGAGTTAGATTTATCTAACGCCAACTTTCAGATGACTTCTGATGGAAATGAAATCCCCGTACTTGATACTCCAGAGCATCAGGCTATCATAGCAAGACGTATACAAAAAGAGGCTGAAATCGATGTTAAAGTCGCTCATATTGCAAGTTTAGTGGTACTGGAAACAGATAAACAAAATCAAATAACGAGTTTAGTAAATGCGTCTAAAATTGATGTTCACTTAGGATCTTTAATGACCGAGTTAAATAGATTCATCATTGAAAAAGAATATGTGAACAATATTATTATTGACGACGAAGATCTCCTTAAAGAAGGAATAGAGGCTTTTAACCAATTCAGAGAGCCTAAAGTTAGGTTAGATGTTGATATTGTAAATTTCTTATCTATTGTTGAAGCGCAGAATGACTGGGATAAGTTAGTTTTAGGTGATGAAGTTCTTGTTAGGTATGATCGATTAGATGTGTATATCAAAGCTAAGATAATTGAGATTAACTATGATTTCGAAACAGATGATATTTCCCTTGTTATTGCCAATGAAAAAGAAATAGCCGATGATGACGTATTAGACATGATCTATAATTCAGGAAAAACATCTACCACTGTCGACATGGATAAATGGAAATGGGATTTATCCGAAGAAAACAATGGATCTATTAATGAAATCATTAATAATAAATGGGACGCCCTTAAGAATGCTATTGTCGGTGGATATGAACAAAAAATAGAGATAAATGAGCGAGGAATCACAGTCAAAAGTCTTGATGATCCTAATAGTTGGTTAGTGATACAAAACGGCTTCCTTGCCATAACTAATTCTAGAGGAAATGACTGGAAACATGCAATAACTAAGGACGGCATTGTCGGAGAACGTATTTACGGAAAAATTATAATGGGTGTTAACTTAGCCATCGAAGATGAAAGTGGAATCCTAAAATTCCGTGGATCTAGAGGTCAAATATTTGATCGTAACGGAAATGAAGTAATGAGATTAGGCTTGGTATCAGACGAAGATAATTCTAGGGAGTGTTTTGGAATTACATCTTGGAATAGTATCACAAAGGTAGCTATGACTGATTGCGAAGGAATATCTATTTCTAGAAGAAAGTTAGATACTAGCTGGGAAAAGGTATTCTGGGTCGCCCCTGACACTGGAACACTCTATACAAGAGATATGGTAGCCGAGCGTATTAAAATTGTATCAGACACAGGGGATATGATTCTGGATGCCGAGAATGGTTATTTTGACGTGGGATGGTTTGACAAAATTGTTGCAGATGGAAAGTTGACCACAACTGAGAAGTATGAATTGTGGAATACCGTAAATACAATTATGTCTCAATATCAAATACTACTTGATCATGCAGCTGACTTTAAATATTCTGCTAGAGATGATTCCTATATATTTAGCACACAAAATCCTGAATCTTCGAGAACACCAAGTAGCATTGTAAGAGTCGATGTAACACAACTTAAGTTAAAGTACGCATCGTTAATAGCTTTCATTGGACAGTACATCTCTATCCCACCGGCATTTGACGATGAAATAATGGAAAGAACAGATGAGATAGATAGAGATACCTTTGTTGTCCGTTTTAAAGAATACTACGATGAAGCAGAGAAGATACGAGCCGCTATAGATGATTTCTTAATTTACTCTGGAATGCAATTCGGTCGATTCTATAACAATTTAATCATGGATGCCAAAGTAGGGTTTATGGCTATTAGGAATGATTACAAATACCGCGCAAGACTTAGCGCTACCGATGGACTGGCTCTTGAAAAATGGGAGAGAGGGTCATGGGTTAAGAAATTGTACGCTGCTTTAGGGCATCCTGATTATGAAGATGGAACGCTTATAGCTGAGAATTTAGTTGCAAGAAGTTTGAGAATTGTAGATGGAAATCTAGGAGATAGAATTGTTCTTGATGAGAAAACCGGGATCAGTATTTATGGAAATAAAGCAAATATATTCTTGAATGCTGATGATGGCATACGTATACAGGTGAATGGTCAAGACAAATTTTATGTAGATATCGATGGTAGATTGTATGCCAAAGATATAACGACTCACGGGCTGAAAATAGTAGACGGGTTACTAGGCGAAAGAATTATCTTTGATTGGTACGACGGTATAACTATTCTAGGAGATAAAGCCACTATATTCCTCAATGCGAATGATGGAATCCGTATCAATTCAGGAGGAAAAGATAAGTTTTATGTTGGTACAGACGGCAGGCTATACGCACATGATATTACAACTCACGGTCTAAAAATTGTAGATGGTGAGCTAGGTGAAAAAATTATCTTTGACCAAGAAACTGGTATTACTATCAACGGTAATAAAGGAGAACAAATACGTTTAAATGCCAACGAGGGAATAGCTATTGACGTAAACAATAAGAAAAGATTTTGGGTAGGAACAGACGGTAATTTGTATGCTAGAAAATTATTCATAATGAATGATTTAGAAACCCCTATTCCAGATGAAGTGACAGGCAGTTTCATCTCTGATCTTACGGTAAATAAAGTTAGAACTCTATATTCTGCCTCTCCTGCTGATCATGTGTATATTGCTGATAATTTTCTTAAATTGATGACAGGATCTGCAAGAGGTGCCAATGAGAAGTTTACTCTTCAACTCATGGGAAGTGGAGATTCTTCTTATCCTCACATGACATGGGGAGCTGGAGGAAGCACGGGAGGAGCAGGAAGCAACGTGGGGCAGATCTATAAAGATACTCGCTCCCTCTCCTTTATTTATACGGGAACAAACGGCAACGAGCGTAAATTACTGTTACAGAACTCTGATACAGACTCTATCTTATTGGAAACTGCTCAAGGAATGGTATTGAAAGCGGGGACTAAATTTACCATCGAAGTAGGTGGAGGTGTCTCTATGGAAATGTCTTCCTCTGGGATTAAGTTTAAATCCCCTCGCGTTGATTTTGATTAAGAAAAAGGAGGTTGCGACATGGCTGGTATAGCACATGAAGGGCATAAGCTTACACAGGCAACAAAATCTGTTTCTTATACGGCTCAAGTATGGAACTCTTGTAAGTATTGGGATGAGGAGTCAGGATGTTCTGGAGGTTACGATTATCCTACTCGATCTTCCTCTATTAGAATTAACGGAACATTAAAAGGAGATTCGACGAAAGTTTATATAGGTGGTAAAAAAGTGTCAGTAAATGGTGGAGGAACAACTGAGAACGATAGTTGGAGCCAACCTTCTGATTACTACTCAGGTGTGAACTTGCATTCAAGCTCCTCTGGAACTATCTCTAGCGGAAATAGTAAAGGTGTCTATATAAGTGGAAAATTAATTGCAGTCAAAGGCTCAACAGTGAATACTCATGAAGGAGTTAATACTACTATTGCAGAAGGCTCATCAAAGGTTTTCATTGGAGGATAAATGAAATTATAGAAAGGAGGTGAATATATGGCAAAAGAAAATACGTATTTAGAATTCAACAACCCTATCCACACGATTTGGAGATCCGGTTTACCCGATGATCCGTATATAGATCGCCTAGATATCTCTAAAGTGGTGAATCAAAGAATAGCCCTATTAGAGATACCAGATGAGTTGTACAGGGTGAGAATTGCTAATATGCAAGAAATAAACTATGAGAGATTCATAAAGAATACTTTAAACGAAAATGAATTCTATGTAGATTATTCTAATGGATTTGTATATTTCCATCACTCAAAAGAGGCTCTTACAATTTCTATTGTATATAAAGGGAGAGGTATGCTACTGTACCCTACTTCCCGCTTAGTGCATTTCGACGGGACAAACCCTTCTGAAAGCTTACATGATATCATTGAGAAAGCTAAGCTGCAAATAAGAGACTTAATCGATGAAACTCAAAATTATGAGCACGTTATGGAGAAAATGATAATAGCGACTAATCTTACTAAAGAGGCAGCTGATGGTGCAATCAAGGCTACACAGGATGCACTTACTGCAACAGACTTAGTACATGATGCGTATAAAACAACCGTTTTAATCTATATGCCTTTCGTTCAAACTGAGAAGGATATCGAAACAACATACCCTAATCCATCTGTTGGATGGACAACACAAGTGTATGATACAGGAATTCGTTATCGCTGGAACGGTGCAGAATGGGTTCCTATTGACGCTTTAGGTGGGAATATTCCCTTAGCAAATGAATTGATAGACGGTTTACTATCTACATCACTTTATAAAAAATTAGATGCAATCACCGAGAATGTTGATACTCGTGTGGTTGTTTTTATTATTCCTCAAGACGTACTTTCGGGTATTCAAGATCCCCATATTGCTTTCCCTTTCAATGGAGTAATAGAGAGTGTTGAAGCATTTGTATCTAAAAAAGGGAGCGCCGACACTTCGATAAGAATTGAAAAAAGCACGGATTATGAACAGTGGAGTAATATTCTCGGTAGCCCTTTAATGATAAAGTCTGGAAGTTTTTTTGATGATAATTCACACAACATAATCAAAAATGAAGTTAAAGTAAATGACATTTTTAGATTGTATATCCCTTTTTCAGGGGATGTACAAAACTTAACAGTGAATATAAAAATAAAATTATAAATAATGGAGGAATATAAATGTCACAACCAATCGTGTCATGGTATGAAGAAGTAAATGCAAAAGACAAAGAAGTCAAAGGAACAATTTCTTATGGTACAGTGGACGCAGATACCGACTCAGGACAGAAAACGTTCTTTATTTGGAATAACCGAAATAGTTTAGAGAATGTATCTAAGATGGAGGAAGTCACATTTACTACGAGAGATCGTCTCGGTGGTACAGGAGACACTCCGGGTAATATTGTTGAAGCTGTGCGAGATAACTGGTTTCAAGTTAGAGTAGATTCATTAAATGAAGATTCGTTTACACCTGTAGGTAAAGGCGGTGTAGGAACAGAAAACGAAAGTGGCGTAAAAGCAGTTGGTACAAACGGAGCTACTATTAATCCCAACGCTGCTACAGCATCCACATGGGCTACTGGCGTCGCGTATGAAGTTGGAGATTATGTAAAACCAACAGCAAATAACGATTATATGTATAAGGTTACAACAAAAGGCACTACTGGTGGATCTGAGCCTTCTTGGTCTGTTACTGAAGGAAATGTAGTTACAGACGGAACGGTAGAATATACAACAGTTAAAGTTTCCAAGAAGCCAGCAACTCAAGAAATTCTAGGATTGGCTAACAAAGTAGAAGATGACGGATCGAATGCAAATGAAGCAGGAGGAAACTTTGTAAAGGTAACTGTTTATGCCGAAGTTCCTGTAGATGCTTCTGCCGGGAAGAATTTGCTCGTTCAGCGTGTCAATTTAGGCACTCTTTTATCAGCGATGATAATTGTATAATCTTGTGAACTCGTAGATGCGAGGTGTCATATCAACGTAATAGTAGCGTCAGGAAATGGGCGTCAATGATATGGCTAACAGGGGAACCTCAGCACGTGTGAGTGATAGGAATCACATGGTGGTGGCAATCCTGTGCCAAGCTTTGAGAGAAATCTCATTGAAGGTGCAACGACTAGGATATACCGTCTAAGGCAACCGCTATGACGATGAAATCTTTACCTTTAAGGTGCAATTCCTTATTGGGAAGCGCAAGACATCTCTAAGAGATGATGATATAGTCTGGCTTATGTGAAAACATAAGAGGTAAACGCTCTTACCGATACGTTTAATAAATAATAAGATATTTTAGAGGTGGCTCATTTGAGTCATCTCTTTTTTATTTCAATTAAAACTCAATACAATGAGGTGGCAAATATGATTTTCAACAACAATAAAGCACCACAGGCAATTAACATCCCTTTTAACTGGGTAGCAGACTATTTTGATGGTAGCTATCTGTCTGAATATGATTTCCAATCACATAAACCTAACAATTTTTATACTGTAAAACAGGATTTCACTTTAAGATTTGGACTAATTGGACAGGGTATGAAAATGTATTTTGATAATACTGATGGATCATTTCATCTTAACGGTAGAAAAGTAGATATTGTATATGAATTTGAAGGAAAACAATATGTATTAACATGTAACAATGAAAAAAAGGATTTTATCACATATAAGCAGGCATTTACAGAATACAACAACAGAGAAGGGCGGCAACGATCAAATATAGAGTCTATTAACTTCGGATATAAAACAGTTTACAAAAAAGACGATATTGAAATGTTTTTCCAACCCGTAGTAAGTCTCCCTTTTGATTCTAAGGCTTTTATAGAAATCAAACTAACATCTAATAAAGAGATGAATGGTGAATTGGTGTTTATATCAAGACGAAAAGAAATCGAGAGGTTTAAAGCTCCACTTCAAGTAAATACATCTGGGAATATGAAATGGACTATAAAATAAGTAGGTGATAAAAGAATGGCTACTGTAGAAACGAAAGAGATAGGAATTGCATTAGGGGTAGATAAAGGAAGCTATATAAAGACTGAATACGTAAAAGGAAAAATTCAATTAAAAAAAATTACAGGATCGGAAAGTAATTTTGAAAAAGAAGGTTATTGGGAGTCCGAGATAATAGATATTGCAGGGAAGTTTAAAGAGTATGACAAGTTAGCTGTAACAAAAACTCAATTCACAAAAGATCTGTATCTTATTGAAACTAGAACTTCTGACAATGGAGTTGATTTTGATCCGTATATTGCTCTCAGTGCAGGAGGAAGCATACTGTCTACTAAAAGGAAATATATCCAAATCAAAATTACATTTTTTGCTGGCTATGTAGAAGAGAATGTAAATGTAGATGACTTTGACTCAGAAGAAAGTCAAGGTAATTGGGATAGTGAATTTATAACTGTAGAAGATGGAAACTTAAAACTTAAAGAAAATTACACATATGAGATGACCAAAGATGCTACTTGGACACAAGAAGGTACATTATTTAGACAACCTATACAGAATACAAAATTTAAAAAAATTAATTCATTGAACATAGAATAGGAGTGATTAGTACATGGGTAACGGATATTTAGGCTCAAGTAAAATTTTAACATCTGCAGCCAATCAAGAAATAGTTCCTGAAACGCCTGAAAACTGGACATCGGATAGATACAGTATCTACAAATTGTCTTTCATAAACAAAAATAATTGCTCCGTGAAAATTAACGGTGGAAGTTCTATTTATTTGGAAGCTAATCAAGGATTTGAGAGTTCTAAAGAAGATAAGGCTATTAATAGTTTTGTAATCGTAGAAGAAGGAATCCAGTATTCTTTCATTGGGGCTTATTAATATGAGTATGTTCAAAGATAGATCAGGAGGTAGCATGTTTAGGTTTAAATCATTATCTGGATACATGAAGATATTGTATGAAGAACATTTCTTAGATGGAGATACGCCTCCTGTAACTGAGCCTGAAGGTGAATTAAAGAATAAGATGATTGCTAATTATGAAGTTAAAGCCAAGGAGGCGTAACCTGTTGAAAGAATTTTACTGGTTCAATAAAGACATCCTAGAGACCATTTCAATCAATGACTCTAACAATGAAATACAGATTATTAAAGCAACAGAAAATATAGAGTTGGAAATACCATCTGAAATGTACTCTATATCTGATTTGCTTATCACTTTAAATAATTTAGTTAGTGAGGAGGTTATTTTTCAACTTGGCACAATAGTAGATGAAAGAGGACGTACTAAAAGATGCGTAACAATTGCAGACGAGGCAGCAGTGCTTTCAGTAGGTGGTAGTTTTTTTGACTACTTAGAGGGTGTAGAGTATGTCAAGTCGCAAAAAGATATCAGTCAAGAACTAGATGAGGGTCAGGGTATTGCATTTAAACTACATCCTAAAGCTAGGGAAATTGCAATTAATCGAAATCCTCAATGGAGTTTTCTAGGAGACGTTGACGATTTAGGTGAGGTAAAGGAATGGAGAGTTTATTTTAAAGAAAATGATGATGAAGAAGAAGTTTTTCTTGGCATAAGACCTTATGAAGATGCTGAAATAATTATCGAAGACTATTACTTGCTACCTTCACATAGGAAACATCTATATTCTATAATCCAGAAAGATGAATATGGTAAAAATCTAGTTGAAAAAGTAAAGGTTGCATACAGTGGTGAAACGGAAAAGAAGGTTATGGACATTGCTTACAATGATGTTTCTTATTTGGGAGTATCTGATGATAGTAATATAATTGTTATCCTCCATAATGATGACAAGAAAGATCAAACAGAAATTATCAAAATAGAAGACGACATTTCTGAAGAGTTGTTGCTTCCCTATAGAGTAAAACGAGCAAATCTGTCAGATGACGGAGTTACTTTAGCTGTTCAGAATTTTGCTAATAACTATGAATTACTAAAAACATCAGATATGAAGCGTTCTGTGTCAACAGAAACAAAGAAATTGTCTAAAGACCTTGATGTTTATTTCACTGAAGATAACGAGTTCGCATACTATCAAGAGGATTCCAAAATTAAAATTGCCAATATGAACACTATGGATAGTGGTTATTTTTATAGTGGTGAAATAGAAGGTGTAGTAGCAAAGGTTCTTTATAATAATGAAAAGACAGTATTTTTTACATCGGATAAAAACAGAATAATCGTTTACAACAACTCTCCTATAGAGAAAAAACAATATATTAATTTAAGAGAAGATGTATATAGAGGCTTTTCATCGTCAGAGGGTAAAGAACCTGAAATTATTAATATGAAAATATCTAAAGATGGGAGACACATCTACTTTTCTGTAGAGAGCTATTTTGGAGAGTATGATGAGAATCTTAATAATTACGATGAAAAAGAATTTCCTCATGTAGATATGTTCATATATGAACTGTCTGAAGAAGATAATTTGTATATAAAGAAGCTAGAAAAGATAGCTCCAGAACATTCTTATAAATATTCTTCCATTCTAGATTCAGGCAGTAAAAACTATTATGCCTTAAACAGAGAAAAGTTGAAGTTTTATAATTATGACGATGTTATTGTTGGACAAACAGAGCAAGAAATATCTGCAAACCTCTTTGACATAGCGGATCATGCTAACCAAGTTTTTTATATCCAAGAAGATAAAGGAAAGTTAGGATTATATACTAGGAAGTTAAAAGATTAAATAATTATTTTTACTATATGTTGTATGTAGCGCAATAGACTATTCACAATATATAGTATTGTATACTGATAAAACAGTTCTTTTATTTAGAAATAGGAACAAGAAAATATTGATAAACAGAGAGGTGAAGATGAATGGCGAAAGTGGGTGACGTTCTTCCACAACCAGAAGCAGGTTGGAAAAGATATGATGAAACCAATGAGAATATATTATATGAAGGCAACTGGATTGATGCGCCTAACGTTTCTAACTATATGGGAAGCAGAAAATATTCTGTGGCTAATGGAGATTCGTACTCTTTTTATTTTAAAGGGGACAAGATTAGGATTATAGCAGTATCTAATACTTCTTATAGCAAAAATATAGAAGTATTTATTGATGGAATTTCTTATGGTTTTTTTGCTGGAAACATAAAACCTACAACTACTTTTACGGTGGTGATATTTGAAGCATTTTTAACTCAAAAAAAGGAATATCATGTAAAAGTAGTCAATAGAGAACCACAGCAAATCAATTTGGATGCTATTGACATAAACGAAGATGGTTTTTTTGGAAAATCTTCAATAAATAAAACATTCATTTTATCTACTGATGGATATAAGAAGTTGGATGAGGGAAGTCCTGAAACAGAAAGTAGATTCACTCCCACGTCAATGACTCAAAATACAACACCCGAAGGAATTTCTGTTTCGGCAAGCTCCACTCTTAGCGGTAGCTTTGAGCCATTTTATGCCTTTGCTAATTCTAGAGGATGGGCAAGTCTCGACAGCAAACCATTTCCGCATTGGATAACAATAGATTTAGGAGAAAATAAACAGAAAGCTGTAGCTAGTTATAGAATAACTGGTATAAGCAGTAGTTTGACAAACAACAAAAATTCCCCATTAGACTGGAGTCTACAGGGTTCTAATAATGGAAGCTCTTGGACTGATGTTGATAGTCGAATTGACACTGCATCATGGAGTAGTTTAGAGGAAAGAGTTTATGTGGTAGACAGTAATAGGCTATTTAGATTTTATAGGCTTTATATCAGAAAAACGGAAGCAAACACTTTTGCAACATTAGGGAAACTGGAGCTGTTTGAGCGTATTCCACCGTCTCCACCATCATGGAAAACAGTCTCACCTACCCTTCCTACCCTTACTCAATTCCAATCAGAAGGAATGGATGACTTATCTATCCTAGACCGTAAATTACAACAGGTAATAGAGTCACCTCAACAGATGACAAGTGAAGTTTTAGGTGAAGGTAAAGTCTTCAAAGGGACAGTGGATTTGCAGAAGTTATTCGATTTACGGAAGCTGGAAGTGAAGTAGGCTATACTTAATAAAAAAGGAGATGGCTTATATGTGGCTAGTAGCTATCAATGGTGATGGGGAAGAGTGGAGTAAGTTATACGACAATGAGCAAGATGCTGTAAATTTCATTCAAGAGTATAAAAGAGGAATGTCTACGGATGCAAAGCTGTATGTAGCTGAGATTAAGCATGAGGTGGGCGGGGAGATAAGGTGGTAACTACGGGTAAAAGAGATATTTTACTTGAACATAAACGTGATACCTATGCACTTTGTAGCGTGTCTCGTTTACATGAAATGGGAATTTTATTTAGATAGGAGGACGAGATAATGGCAATAGTAGGACAAGTTCTAGCCAATCCAGAATCAGGATGGAAGAGAATTGATGATGCTCACTTAAAGATATTAAAAAGTGGAGATGTGACATCCTTGTCAGGACTTAATGGATATTGGGAAGGAACACGAACATCAATGATAGGGACAAACAGTAATTCAAACTACTTAGAGTTCGTATTTTCTGGTGTTATGTTGCGAATAATTGGCGATACAGCTACATCTGCCTCATCGTCTGCTGATAGCTCAATTACAATTGAAATTGATGGAGTAAAAAGCACCTTTACAAATATTAGTAATGGTGTTTATAAAACAGCTCTGCTATATGAAAAAAATAATCTACCTATGAAAAACCACACAGTAAAAATATATCCTTCAAATGGAAAAACATTGTGGTTCGATGCAGTTGATATTGATGATAATGGGACTATGGGTGGAATTGTGAATAAAATCTTACTTTTAAGTGAAAAAAATAATAAAACATATTCAATTAAACCTCGCACTTCATCTAATACTCTAGCTACTCCAACAATGTCATCAAATATTGCCCCAAGTGGTGAAGTACTATTCAGTACACAAGCCAATGCAACTACTCTTGGTGCATGGAGAGCATTTAATAAAGTAGAAGATGCAATTGGTTGGCAAAGTTTAGCTTCGACTACAGGATATATTGGATATGATTTTAAATCTCCTAAGAAGATAAGTAAATACACATTAAGAAGTGGGGCAGTTGCTAATGTCTCAATGTTACCTAAAGATTGGACGTTAGAAGGATCGAATGACAATGTAGAATGGAAAGTTTTAGATAAGCAAGTAGGGCAGTCATGGACTACTCTTAATACAGATAAAGATTACTTCATAACAAAACCCGAAGATTTTCAGATGTATCGTGTAAATATTACAGCTAATAACGGACACACTACTGTAGTTGGTTTGAATGAATTAAAATTATACGAAGAAGATTCACCTTTAACTTTGGTTGAGTTACCTTCTAGTGATGAGAGTGTATTTGTAGAGCATGGAATTAATCTTGCTGATTTTAATAAGTTTCCTCTTAACTCTGTATTCACTAAGAAAGAAACAGTTCAAGAGGGCGGAGGAATTACCTCTGAAAGTGCCTCATCTACTATTTATGATATAGTCGGCAAAGATGAGAATGGAGAGCAACTACCAATTGGAGTCATTTACTACACAGATGATCCAGACAAAACTTCCGCAGAACTAGAAATCACAGCGAATTATTCTCCATTAGATGAGTTTAATGAAGATTATGAGGTTGTGACGTGGACGGATGAGAATGGATCAGATGTAAAAAGAATATTAAATATGAACGCAAATCCTAAACCTCACCTAATTAAAAGCATTAATCCACTAAAAATACAGTCAGAAATCAGCAATTTTGTCATAAATAATGCAAATAATCCAAGTAAAATGTTCCTTTTATCTCCAGATCGTAATGTATGGAAAACTTGGGACGGAAGCTCTTTTGCTGCTGTAAGTGTATCCGACCCTTTTACTATTCCTAATGAAGCTATGACATCTACAATACTGTCATCCATTACTAAGGAGCAATGGAAATTGTGGTCAGACGAGGAAGTGTTCTTGGGCATTTATTTAGATGAAGGGGATGTTATTGAGAATATCTCTTATAAAGGGATAGCACCAACAGAATCCACTCAGATCTCCGATGCTAGGCTTTACATTTTAAATACAGTTTCTACAATCAATGTTTCTTTTGCGGGCAGTACTCTTACGGGAGTCATAGATGATGAAGATAAAGGGAAAGTGCAATATCGCGTCCTTCTTAATGGTGAAAATTACTATCCAAAAGATGGTTCATTCACGAAGCTTTCTCCTGCTCCGTTAGATATAGATATCACTTTATCTAACAAAGACTATCTTATTGACCAGAACAACACGCTTAGAGTTGAATTTAAAGATTACTGGGGTACTGTTGATTACTGGCAAAGCAATTTCGTGGGAACATATAGCGGTCTTTTGTTTACGGATGAGACAGGAGAATACTACTCTGATGAGATAGGCGGTATTTTAAAGTATTTAGATTTTGGTGTAATCATAGCGGGACAAACCACAATAGAACAGGCAATTATTTTAAAAAATACCTATGGCTATCCTGTCAAAGATATAACTATAACTGCAAACCAATCTAAATTTCCAGCTGGTATGAAAGCGCAATTTGGAACAAATACAATCTCATTCGAGGCGTTAGATTACTTAGCATTTCCAGAAGTCATGGAAGATGGAGAAGAAAGAAAATTTTATATGAGATTATCTACTAGATTAGGCGTTACCCCAGAAGCAAGTGGTGAGTTCGATATACTAGTAAACGCAAATAGGGTAGTAAAAGAAGAAGAAGTGAAATAAAACTCAATACAATGAGTTAGGAAGTGATCAAGATGAATCACGATACGGAAAACGAAGAGATTTTTATACCACCTGACAACAGGATGAAAGCAAAATATACACTCTATGCAGTGGATAACAGCGAAGTATTTACCGAAGTCGAAGTTTCGCAAGACGAAAATTCATCAATTCTTACTGAAATAGCTGTAAAGGTAAATGAGCGCAGTGATAAAAATACGGAAATTGACATAAAATATCGTGGAAATTCGGATGTCTTTGTAGAAATACAGCCAATAGGATTCAATGGAATCTCTGTAGAAATTGAAGTTCCTCCACATAATAAGATGTGGGCGCTATTTGAAGTACAAGAGCCTCCTAGAATAACAGCTATTAAAAATCCTTTTCAGGACTCTTTTACACGAGAGAAAAGTCAATTCCAAGCAATTAACTATGGACAAAACAATTCATTAGTGGTTGGGCGTTCAGAGGATGACATCTACAGATCTTACATTCAATTTGACTTCGGTGAATGGTCTCCTCATTTCATAATTGTTGAATCTAAAATAAAATTATATTATACAGGTACTATTCCTGATAATGCTAAGCTTGAAATTTTAACACTAAATGAGCAATGGTACGAGTACGGTATCACACATCTTAATCGACCTTCACCAATAAATCTTATTGTTGACAAGTACACCATTAACAAAGAAGAAAGGTATGTAGAGTTTACCGTAACTGGATTAGTGGAGAGTTGGTTAAAAAATGAAGTTAACAATCACGGTATAGTAATCAGAGCATCAAACGAAACGAAAGATATGCTAGTTAATTTCAGAGCCAGAGAATCAACCAGACCTCCTGAATTATTAATTACTTATTATGATGCAAATGTATACAGCGGTGGAAGAACACAGATACCTACTGAAATCTTTGTTTGGAATGCAGACAAAAGTGATGTAAATACAGAAGTCACTGTTGGGTCAGTTATTGGGACAGATATTATTCCTGTTGAAATTTACGTGCATCGTTATGAAGTACCCGTTGACTCTGTTCATGATATAGAAATCACTGTTTCAAGACCTCTCATTCTAACGGAAATTACTATCTCAGCACTGGGAGAGAGCAGTACGTTAGCAGAATTAAGTGTAAGGTCAGGTCGTTTAGATGATAAAAGAGACGTAGAGATTACTGTTTCTAAGCCAAAGTTTTTATCTGAGATATTTATTAAGTATGTAGATGATATTGATGCAGAAATTACAATTCAAAGACATGAAGATAGCGAGAAGTATGCGGAAATCAGCATAACTAGAGAAGTCGTAAATAGTGAGATCTACATTAAACATCGTCATAATATCGAAACGGAAATTACTGTGCAACGATTTACTGATGATGAGAAAAACGCAGAGCTAATTATAAATAGAGAATCAGTTAATGTAGAAATAAGCGTAAGTCATCGATCTGATAAGAACACTGAGATAACCGTTCAAAAGTTAAAAGAAGAAGATATGTTGACTGAGGTTGCTATTACGAGAGAGAAAGTTGAAGTAGAACTATTTGTAAAATATAAGAATGACATCTTAGTCGAGCTAACAGTTCAGAGAGAAGATGCTTTAGAAAACGAGGTAGAGCTAATCGTATCTAGACCTCTTATTAACACAGAAATTAATGTTAGAGCGTTAGTTAAAGATGACACATATATAGAAGTTGTAGCTAGAGCTATAGGTGAAGAAGAAATAGACTCAACAATCACAGTAAGCCGTGATGAGATACTAACTTTAATCACTGTTGTTGAGTTTTCTACTGTAGATGCCGAACTGTACGTTAAACACAGAGATGATAAATTAACGGAAATCATTGTTACGATCTTCGATGATGTTTTAGTAGAAATTGATCCACTACCTCAATCTAAAATTTCTGTGGAAATAACAGTTACTCGACCAGACACTCTTGCACAGATCACTGTTCCTTATTGGGATGATAGCAATGTAGAAACTGAATTAGAAGTTCGTATCTTGGAAATCAGCGACGTTGAAACAATTATCACTGTAAAATCCAAGGGCGGAGCTTATGTATTTATTATATAAATTGTGAAAGAGAGGTTAGTGCAGCCTCTCTTTTTTTTGAATTTAAATTAAAAGGAGAATGATATAACATGCATATGAAAAATTATGAAGTAAAAGAATTTGGGGACTTTCTCTACTTACTAAAATTAAAAGGTAAACAATCTAGAATGAGAAATAGGCTTGTAAAACTTCTTGAAGAACATCTCTTGCAAGTAGAAACTGAAAGACAGCACTTGGTTGAAGAATACGCATTAAAAGACGAAAATGGTGAAATTATTTTTGATGATAATAACAATATAGACTTTAAAGATGAGCAAGGATTAAGAAAAGAGATTGCGGTCTTAATGACAGAAGAATATATCCTTGAAGAGTCCTTAGATAAACAAGAAATGTTTTCTATCATTAGAGAAATTATAGAAGAGTACGGAGAGAGTACAGAAATGTCAGGAGAAGAGTCTATGAACTTTGAAAGATTCTGTGAGTTTTTGGATATTTAAATTATAATTTATAAAATTATTAGAGCAAAAGGATGAGAAAAAGGAGTCGATATCAGTTTCCCTTAGAGGAGGAAGAATTATGACAGAAAGATCACCCAAAGATCTAGAACAAATACAGAAAAGCAAATGGGAGATTGAGCAGTTAAAGCAAAATGAAAAAGTGCTCAAAGAAGATATCCAGAAGATTAGCGAAAGAGTAACGGTGGAAGTTAAGGAAATTAATATGAATTTCACTAAAGAAATAAAAGTTTTGGAAGCAAAGATTTCAGAATTTGATATATGGCGTGAAAAAATTGAGAGTCGCGTTTCCGCATTATTCCGTATCGTTGATACCTTAAAAGAAAGTGATCTTTGGCTGAAACGTACTATAATAGGGGCAATTGTATCTGCATTAGTAGGGGCTGCCTTCTCAATACTAATCTTCTTCATAAAAAACTAAAAGGAAGTGAGAAAAATGTCTGAAAAAGAGCAAATTAGAGAGACAGAAATGAAGCTTGATGAGCTAAGTAAAAGAGTAGAAGAAAAAGTAATGAAGAAGAACATCCCCCTTTTTGAAGTTTTCGTGACCCTGTATAGCATATTAGTCTCTATTATGATACTTCAATTCCCATCTGTAATGGAGATAATGGTAATAGACCACGGTTCTGAGGGAGTTTTAATTTTTGAAATGCTGCTTGATTTAGCAAACCCTTGGGTATACGGAGTAATTTTCTTTATAGCTGGAGCATTTAAGGGTCTAGGACTGGTAATTGATAACGCCCCAATGAGAGTAGTCGGATTACTTCTATCCGTTGCACTGTATTCAACATTTACGCTAGCTTTAATGTTTAACGCCCCTTCTTTTATATTGATTAGTTTTTTTACTATGAGTATATTTTCAACAATATCCTTAACTTTAGTCAAGAGCACAGGGATCAGTTTGAAACAGGAAAGAACTGAAACAGAAGAGTTGGAGAAAACTGAAGAAATGTAAAATACGTATCATTATATAATTATGACTCCTAATAGGAGGAAAAAAGATGAATAGCACAAACAAAAAAATAAAAAAGATAAACTTCTTCACCAGAGGATGGACTGATAGGGCGTTTATTATGACTATCAGTGTTCTAGTGTTTTTTATATTTCTTTCTACTGGTTTAATTATGCTACTGCTTAATAGAGAGTTAGATCCAATGTATCTTTCATTACTTAATATGGGTAAAGATCCTCTCCTTTTGATCGTGGGGAGCATTTTTGCGATAGAGGGAGTTGAAAAAGTTACTGATAGGAAAACCAAACAAGAGATAGAGTCTATAGTTGAAAAGCGTGTTGATGATGTTGATATAGGTAGGGATGTCTCTGAGAATGTTTATGGAAGCATCGAGCTGGAAAACTTTGATATGAATGTTGTAGAAGAGGAATACCAAGAAGTCTATCAAGATAAATCAGATGATATTCAATCAGAAAAAGATGAAGATTCAGGAGATTATCTAGTATAAGTTTAATAAAAGGAGAGATTTAGATGGAATTATTTATCGATAATTGGTTCGTACTATTGGCTTTTGTTGCTGCAATGGCTTTAACAGGAGTATTAGTATACACATTTATTAAGATGCCAACTTCTAAGCAGTTGGATAAAGTTAGGGAATGGTTAGTATTTGCTTGTATTCAGGCAGAGATACAGCTAGGGAATGGTACAGGAAAAGTTAAATTAAGGTCAGTTTACGACAGCTTCCTAACAAAATTTCCTTGGCTAGCTAAAGTAGTAAGTTTTGAGACATTCTCCGCTATGGTGGATGAAGCGTTAATCACAGTTAGAGAAATGTTAGAGTTAAATACAGCGATCAGAAATTTGGTTGTAATGGAAGTGAAGGATAATGCATGATTTCATATCTCCAGCGACAAGCCATATCACAAGTTTCTATGGGTCTAGGACTCATCCAATAACTGGAGTAAAGAATAAATTTCACTACGGTATAGACTACTCAGGTTTAGCCAGTCACGATGTAGTTTCAGCAGCCGATGGAATAGTTAGAATTGCAAAAAGTATGGCTGGTTATGGAAATGTAATTATGATTACGCACACTATTCGCGGAAAGATTTATGAGACTGTTTACGCTCATCTTCAGACATTTAATGTGAAACAAGGAGCTAAGGTCAAACAAGGACAACTTATAGGGATAATGGGAAATACAGGTTCTAGTACAAGTCGTCATCTTCATTTCGAGTTATTCAATGGGCATTATAGGAGTAACTATTCTAATACTCTTAATCCACTTGCATATGTATTTGATCCAAATACACTAGAATTACAGCAACTCCTCAATAAGACGGCTCCGTTCAACTTAAAAGAAGATGGCTTCAGAGGGGAGAACACTATTAATGCTACTGCTGTATTTCAAAAACGACAGAAACTAAACGTAGATGGGTATGCTGGAAATGCTACATTTGATACTTTGCGTAAATTGGTAAAATCCCCACCTAAACAAGTAGCATCTGACTCTCCTCTTCTAAATATAATTGCTAATAACGAATCAAATACAGGTACACTCATCACTACTTCTGAAACTCTCAAGAAAGCTTATACAGAGCATCTTCAACGAGCTATTGATAGTAAAATTGTTCAGCCCAAATGGTTGCAAGACTATTTGAGTGGCAAGTTGAGTATCTCAGATGCTATTCATTTAGACGTTCTGATTAGAGCTAATTCATAAGGAAAATTAAATATAGAAAGGAGAGGATATAACATGAATAAAACTGAGTGCGTAATCTGTACAAAAGAAATTAAAATAATCGACAACTACAATGGTGAAATGATGTGTCAGGAATGCTATAACGATCCTGAGAATGAGGTGTTTGAATAATGGCTCTTATAGTAATTGACGCGGGGCATGGAGGATCGGATGGAGGAGCTGGTGGCAAATACACTAATGAGAAAGATAATGTCTTAAAAGTAGCTTTACGACTTAAAACTCTACTTGAGCAAGCAGGTCATACAGTTAAGCTAACGCGCTCTACAGACGTATATTTAACACTAAGTCAGAGAGCTAAGTTAGCTAACCAATGGAGGGCAGATTTCTTTATCAGTCTTCATAATAACTCTGCTAAAAATAAACAAGCTTCTGGATTTGAGACATTTATCTATAATGGACAGGTCAGTAGTAAAACTATACAGTTTCAGAAAAGCGTTCATAAAGCTATTTTAAATGAGTTAAAAATTAGAGACAGAGGAATGAAACGCGCAAATTTTGCAGTACTAAGAGAAACCAATATGGCATCCTGTTTAATCGAATATGCATTTATCTCTAATGACGAAGATGAAAATCTGTTAATGAATAAAGTTGAACAGATGGCTCGATCCACGGCACAAGGTATTGTAAATTATGTAGGAGGTAAGAATATCCCTACAGTGTCGTCAAATTCACCCACTCAAGACGTAATCGCTAATAATAAAGGAGAGAATGGAATGTTAATCACAACTTCAGCAACACTAAAGAAAGCGTATCAAGCATATCTACAGAAAGCTATTGATAAGAAAATTATCCAACCTAAATGGTTACAGGATTATAACAAAGGTCAATTGTCTATTTCAGATGCAATTCACCTAGATATTTTGATTAGAGATAATATGTAAAGAAAAATTAAATAAAAAACGGGAGGAATTATATGAAAATAGACGTATCCTATAATATATACGATAAAGATATTTCGTCCGCTGTCTTATCTAGCTTAGATGAGCATAATAATCCTTCTAAGTTCCATCTGACAATTGATCATTCAGAAGAAATTAAACGGTTGATATTGGCTCATGTAGACATCTCTACAGGTAATCCAAATGAAAATAAACTCGTAATGACGCTAGATGATGCTCGACAACTATTACTTTTGCTTGCTCAGTTTCTACATCAGATGCAGCCATCAGACATAAACAAATAACAATAAAAGAGACCTTACAGAAGCATAAAAGGTCTCTTTTATACATAATGCAACACCCTAAATTTCACATTCATATTTCTCTATATCTAATTAAATCAATGCCTCATACAGTCCCCTACCGAAATAATTTCACATGTGGAAATCACCCTAAAATACAATTCCGTTTTCATGAAATGAAATTGGACTGCCTTCCGACAAAATGATGTCAAAGTGGAGTTTATTGTAAATAACTATTTCAGATACTACTTCTCTAATTTCATCTTCAGTCAACTCTCTTCTAAATCTATTATTCACTAATTCCACTAATTTAGCCTCACTTATCGCATTTCTCTGACACTTTTTAGAGTTATCATATGTGCTGCATACGTACACCTTCTTTTTATGCCTCCCTTCTCTTTTCATTTTAAAATTACCTTGGCAATTGCCACAGGATATCTTCTTATAAAAGAGTGATTTTATTCGCATAATGACCTCCTAAGAACCCCGTAAACACGGGACTTTGACCATGTTGGTATTTTGATTATTTACTGTTTATAGACAATTTCTAAAAACATTGGATGTAATCTCCTGTTATCGGCTATGTCTTTGTAATAATATATACATTCAATAATTTCTCTCAGTGCTGTATTTAATTCTTCTACTTCCATCTCACCTGTTAGAATATTTGTAGCAATGTCTTTATATTTCTCCATTTTCTCAATCTCTGACTTAGAATCAGTACTTTTAAGCTTTCCTAAATTGAATTCTAATTGTGATTTATCTTCATCTAATTTTGTTAACTCATGGCTTGCTTCTTTCTGATCGTATATCCCTACTTTAAATCCTTCTTGAATACGCTTCCTCTCTATAGATAATTGATTAAGTCTTTTTTCTAGATCATTTATTTGCACATCAACTTCACTAAATATATCGCCTCCTTCGTTTATAAGAATTTCAATTTCTTGTTCCAATTCTTCTATATAGGATTCTAACTCTTCAAAAACCTTTTCTTCAATCCTGTTAGATTTAACACCCATATTTGAACATCTTTGACTAGCGTTAGCTTTAGCTATCTTACTTTTTGACGAGTGGCAATTTAATACATACAACTCTCTCTCCTTTTTGTTTAATTCCTCTTTTGACTTTTTTGAGGGATATTTCATACAGAACGACAATGTGGTTTTACACTTAGGACATACAATTAATCCTGACAACGGGTAAGAACCTCTTTTGGATTTCTGTGGAACAATGCGTCTTTCTTTTCTTATAATTTGAGCCTCATCAAAAACATCCTTATCCACAATCGGTTCATGAGCATCTTTTTTAATGATAGGATCTCTACCTTCAAGCTTGTAATATACTGTTCCAATATAAGCAACATTCTTCAAAATAATAGAAATACTTCTATTTGTGAATGGTTTATTTTCATTAGTTTTATGTCCTAGGAGATTAAGATGTCGAACAATTTCCTCTTGATTCTTCTTCTTATTCACATACATATCAAATATCATTTCAACCACTTTTGACTGCTCGGGGTGTTTAATAAGTATCTTAGGTTTTGTTTGAGACTTGTTATATCCATAAGGAGGTATCCCAAAGTATACGCCACTATTTAATGCCTGTACTCTCCCTCTCATCATTTTCCTCTTTAACACTCTCATAAAATGGTTATCCATCTCAGCTGTAATGCCTGTCATAAAGTTATCGTCGTCATTGGAAAAGTCGAAGGTTTTATTTAGCGTATAGAACATTAATCCTTCTTCGATGCATATCCGTTTAAATAAACCAAAATCAGTTGAATCTCTAGATATTCGATCTTGCTCTGTAACCAGTACACCATCATACTTGTCATTTCTAACTTCTCTCAACATCTTTTGGAGTTCTATTCTATTCCAATTTTCTGAGCTGCCTTCTTCATGGTAAATTTTATACTGCATATTGTTCTTGTTTGCAAAATCTATAAGAAGTTCAATCTGTCTAGATATCTCCATTGAGTCATCATTCTTTAGACGAGACTTACGAACATAGATTGCCACAAGTTTGTTTTGTGTAATCATACTTCGACCAGCTCCTGTGATATAATGTATAGGAACATGATAACACAGGGCTTGATTAAGATGCAAGATACCAGACATCCTATGTACCCAAGTGATTTCGCTTCTTCTCTAGACGTACTTTCACTCGACGAAACACGGCAGGCCATCACAGATCTTCTTTCCTATCGCGATAAAAATACCTGGATGTTATTTGGAACATTGCCGTTCTACAACTGCAGTCAAGACGCCCGTGATCAAGAGTTGTTTGCAAAACTTGCAGCCAGCAAAAATGTCACTGTGCGCAATGATCCGGACGGTCGCTCTCGTTTGAATGTTAATATTTTCACGGGAGATGTAATTGTCACAGATTTTGGCGATGTACCACCTCTTGGAAATATTCAGACGGATCATTTGCCTGAACTGTATGATCGATGGCAACAACATCCACTTGCAAAAAGTGTGAGCTGTCACTGCCCTGCTGTCCGCTGTCTTGGACCGAATTTGCTTGTGAAAGATGCTTATTATCCAGAAGTTGATTTTTTGAAACGAGAACTTGTGAAATGATAAAAAGGCTATCACTGGAAAATTTCAGTGATAGCCTTTTAATTTCATATGCTGAAGATTAAAAATAAATATCCGCCGATTACAGAAATCGATATCAACAGCTTCGCACCCATAGTCGTTTTTTTCCCAACGATGCTCATAATAAAGCCTACTACTCCTGCTGCAAAGAGCACCAACGCAATCATTTTACTGGCAGTATAGTTATCCGGAAAGGATGTATACGATATAAAGCCAATCAGTAAATTCAGAAGTATATTTTGAATCCATACACCTCTTTTATCTCCAAAGCGTTTTAAATACAGCAATACTTGACCAATGATCACTAGTATTCCTAATACTATTAGTATGATTAAAAGTTCTCCCATGGTTCTCACCTCAAGTATAATACTTCCCGAGGTTTGACCTATAGAAACATGAAAGGATCAAATTGATATGTCAAATTAGTTTTAAGAATTTGCCAATCAGCTGAGTTATGATTCATAGGACTATTATCTACTTTTATTTATTTATAACCAAGTCTTCCCCTGCCAATAGAGACTCTGGGGATACATATTTCAATCCTTGAGATTGTGCAACGGCCAAACATGTTATCTTCCCGTTTAAGGTATTTAAGCCTGTTCGCAGCGATGTATTATCAAGAAGTGCTTGCATCCAACCTTTATTGGCAATTTGAAGTGCATACGGTACCGTCACATTGGTCAATGCCATTGTAGAAGTTTGCGGCACCGCACCAGGCATATTAGCAACAGCATAATGGATCACTCCGTGCTTAATGTAGATCGGGTCATCATGAGTTGTTACCCGGTCAGATGTGGAAAAAATTCCTCCTTGGTCAATAGCGATATCCACTAGCACGGAACCTGGTTTCATCGATTGCACCATCACTTCTGAAACAAGTTTTGGTGCTTTTGCTCCAGGAATCAACACGGCTCCAATGACAAGATCCGCTTCTTTTACAGATTCTGCAATATTGAACGGGTTCGAAACTAACGTCTGAATATCGCTGCCAAAAATATCGTCTAGCTGACGTAAACGATCTACCGACAAATCAAGAACTGTTACTTGGGCGCCCATACCGATTGCAATGCGAGCAGCATTCGTTCCAGCCTGTCCTCCACCAATGACAACGACTTTACCACGTGGTACACCCGGCACGCCCGATAACAGTATGCCTTTTCCACCATTTGTCTTTTCAAGATACTGAGCCCCAATTTGTGTCGCCATACGCCCAGCCACTTCACTCATTGGCGCTAGCAACGGTAAAGAGCGGTTTGGAAGTTGTACTGTTTCATAAGCGAGACCAATCACTTTGTTATCCAAAAGAGCGTTAGTCAGCTCAACCTCAGATGCTAAATGCAAGTACGTGAATACTAGTAATCCTTTGCGGAAATAACGGTATTCAGAAGGAATGGGTTCTTTCACTTTCATAACCATCTCTGCTCCCCATGCCTCGGCGGCCTCTTGGACAATTTTTGCACCCGCTTGAATGTATTCTTCATCAGTAAAACTAGATCCAAGACCTGCTCCTGTTTCAATTACTACCTCATGGCCAGCCGAATGCAAAGTAAATACTCCAGCTGGTGTCATTGCCACACGATTTTCATTACTTTTAATCTCCTTTGGCACACCGATCAGCATAGACATTCCTCCCACAATAAGATGAGTATTCTTTTCCTGTCTCAAACACAGGTTCTAATCCATTATCGTAATCTTCACATCGTACATGAGTCTGGTTGCCGTATGGTGCGTCGTAAACAGTACCCCCGTACTTATAAAAGCAGGGAGGTACTTCTTAATCGAGTTAACTAATTACTCATTTTCTTTGAATACTTTCTTCAACACAGAGACGATGAAATCAAAATCCTCATCCGTACAAGAAAGCGGCGGACAGAGTGTGAGAACATTGTTGAAGCCAGCCACCGTATCTCCATTACGTCCGACGATTAGCCCATTTGTTTTACAGTCACCTATTATTTTACCGATTCGAGCATTGGTCGCAGGTTCTTTTGTGTCCTTGTTCTCGACAAGCTCAATCCCCAATAAGAAACCTAAACCTCGAATATCGCCTACAAATGGGTGACCTTTCAAACTAGCAAGCACTTTGTGCAAACGATCTCCCAGTTCTACTGATCGATCTATAAGATTTTCACGTTCTATAATTTCTAAGTTTTTCAAAGCCACCGCACAAGCAGCCGGATTCCCACCGAAGGTATTGACGTGACGTAAATGGCTATTCTCTTCACCCGTATCGAACTTCTCGTATATATCTTTACGGATTGCTGTCACAGATAGCGGCAGGTAGGCACTCGTTAAACCTTTTGCCATCGTGATAATATCTGGCTTCACATTGAAATGCTGATGACCGAATGGTTTTCCTGTTCTTCCGAATCCACAAATCACTTCATCAATTATCAAGAGGACACCGTGGCGAGTACAGATCTCTTGAACTTTTTCTACGTAAACCGGATGTGGAATTAAGATACCCCCGCCTGTAATAAGGGGCTCCATAATAATCCCTGCTATTGTCTCTTTCTGTTCCCAGATAATCTTCTCTTCAAACTCCAATGCTCGCTGAATATTATACTCTTCTATAGTTTGACCAGCAGGTTTTCGATAATTATCCGGAGGCGCCACATGCAAAAATCCTGGCACTAGTGGCTCATATTTAAACTTTCGAAGTGCCTGCCCTGTGGCTGACAATGCTCCCATCGAGCTTCCATGGTAGCCGCGGTAACGAGAAATGAATTTATATCGAGAATGGTCTCCGTTTTGCTGATGATACTGGCGGACCAACTTGAATGCGACTTCATTTGCATCTGATCCACTATTCGAATAAAAAATCTTATAATCATCACCGAGCATTTTATTCAGTTTCGCTGCTAGTTCAATCGCTGGTTCATGGCTCTGAGACATCGGCACATAAGACATCTTTTTCATTTGTTCATAAGCCGCTTGCGCAAGTTCCTCGCGGCCATACCCGACATTTACACACCATAACCCCGACATGGCGTCCAAATAGCGTTTGCCCTGATGATCTTTGATCCAAGCACCTTCTCCGCTCTCTACAATCATCGGTGGATTCTTTTCATTATATGCAGAAATGTGATGCCAAATATTATTCCGGTCCTTTTCCACTAATGAATTCGTCTGTTCCTTTGCAGTAGCCATCAAAACTCCCCTTCCATTATTGTTAAGAATGACGTGCTGTCAACATTTTCTTACGTGTGAAAAATTCAATACCATCTCGACCATTAGCATGGAGGTCACCATAAAATGACTTCTTATAGCCGGAAAATGGGAAGAATGCCATCGGTGCAGGTACGCCTAAGTTTATACCAAGCATCCCTGCATCCATTTCTTGCCTGAATTGACGAATAGCTTTTGCACTGTCCGTAAATAAGCAAGCTCCATTTGCAAAATCCGACTGATTAGCTAGTAAAATTGCATCATCGAGTGTCTCGGCTCGAATAATCGAAAGGACGGGCGCGAAAATTTCTTCTTTCCAAATCCGCATTTCTTTTGTAACCCCTTCAAAAATTGTCGGACCTACAAAATAACCTCCTTCAGAAGAGGATTGATCTTTTCGACCATCGCGGACCAGCTTGGCTCCTTCTTCGACACCCGACTCAATGTAAGCGAGTGTTTTCTCTTTGTGTGAATCACGGATAACGGGTCCGAGGAAGATTCCTTCATCCAAACCATTTCCAATAGTCATGTTGTTCGCTTCTTCGACTAAACGGCTCACAAGCTCGTCTGCAATATCTCCGACTGCTACAACTACCGAACAAGCCATGCATCTTTCTCCGGCAGAACCGAATGCTGCATTGATTATATTTTTTACGGTTAGATCCATATCCGCATCTGGCATGACAATCGTGTGATTCTTAGCTCCAGCAAGCGCTTGCACACGTTTGCCATTCGCTGTTCCTGTTTTATATACGTATTCGGCAACCGGTTGTGATCCTACAAATGAAATAGCAGGGATATCCGCGTGGCTTAGCATTCCATTGACAATGTCGTGCGCCCCATGAACTATGTTAAACACGCCATCTGGTAAACCTGCTTCTTGCAAAAGCTCTCCCAAACGACTGGCAAGAAGCGGCGTTCGCTCGGACGGTTTAAGAATGAATGAATTGCCTGCTGCAATCGCCAGCGGGAACATCCAGCAAGGAACCATCATAGGGAAGTTAAATGGCGTAATCCCACCGATCACACCAAGAGGATAGCGGTACATTCCCGATTCTATATTAGTAGCAATATCGGGGAGTTGAAAACCCATCATCAGCGTTGGGGCTCCTGCTGCAAATTCTACACATTCAATGCCACGTTGGACTTCGCCATAAGCTTCTTCGTAGTTTTTTCCGTTCTCTACAGTAATTAGTTTCGCCAGCTCATCCCAATGTTCTATAAGAAGCTGCTGGTATTTAAATAGTATTCGCGCTCTTTGCGGAACGGCAACATTTCGCCAAGAAGTGAAAGCTTTTTTCGCCGCCATAACCGCTTTTTCTAAATCTTCGGTCGTTGAAATGGGCACTTCTGCGATAATTTTTCCTGTAGCAGGGTTTGGCACTTCTTCATATATTTTTGTAGTTGATTTAACCCATTGTCCATCAATAAAGTTCGAAAGCGTTTTCTTTTCAATTGCTGTTGTATTCATCTTTCTTCCTCCTGTTCTCAGTACCTTGCGTAATAGTCGCACATAAGCTAAACTACAATTACAAGTTTACTAATTTTTTAGACTACTTTCATTTTACATAGTGTAACATTGTCACTATATATTTTTCACATTATGGAGGTCTTAACTTGATGAATGAACTTTCGTTAACTGTTCGCGATGTCTTAGCTCGCGACTCATTTAAACATGCAAGAGTAGCCGCTGGTAATAATGGATTGGATCGTCAAGTAAAGTGGTCCCATGTTTTAGAAGTGAGAGACTTTGGTTCATTAATCAATGGTGGTGAATTGATCTTAACGACCGGAATTGAGTTACCGCGTGATTTACCAACACATATACACTATATAAAAAAACTGATCGAAACAGACGTTGCCTGTATTTGCATAGAAAAAGGGATTCACTATCAGGAAGTCCCGAAAGAAATTATAGAACTAGCCGACCAACAAAACTTCCCCATCATTGTTTTTGAGAAAACAGTTAAATTTGTTGATATCACCCAAGATCTCCATACACTACTGATTAACCATCACTATGAAATGCTTTCAAAAATTGATACATTATCCAGACGGTTTAATCAGTTAAGTCTAATGCCTAATGGAACGTTAAAGATTCTGCAGGAGTTACATTCCTTCTTTAAACAAAATGTTTTGTTTATTGCTGATAACGCCAAATCTTATTATTATCCGGTCGAAGCGATTAATTGGGAACATCCTATACAAGAGCTTTTAATAAAAACATCGACACGAAGCGCAAAACAAGATGTTTTTTTAGTCGGGACAAGTCTATTTGCCATCTCACCTGTCAATGGGCTTGGGCAAACATTAGGGTATGTCTGCCTCCAACTTAAACAGTCGATTTCCAATGAGTTCACTTTTTTAATTTTAGATCGGGCTTCTCTTGCAATTGCTCAAATATCACTTAGAGACCGTACAATTGAAGAAAGAAAACAACATAATGAAGATGAACTTGTCCGTAATTTACTGCACGGTCGTCCTGTTGAGCAAGAGGAAGTTCAATACCATTTACCCACTAATAGCCGGAACTTGCATTATCGGATCTTTGTCATCCAACTGAATACGCATGAGTCCATTTTGGATGAGCACAGTTGGGAAGAAATTCGTTTGCAGCAATCGATGGCTGTTCGTTCGCTATTCAAACGAAATGGTTTCTTTCCAGCTCTCACTGTGAATAAAAATGAAATTTCTATCATTGCCTCATTTATAGCAGCAGATCCCAGTGCAAAAGACACCGACCGCTTTTCACAAATCGCACAACAAATTACCGACTTGAACGACGATAACTTTTTGCATGGTCGCTCATATACACTAGGTATCAGTTTTGTCCATCATGACTTCACACTTATTGAAAAAGGTTATGCAGAAGCAAAAAAAGTTTTGGCTATTAAAGAAACACTCCCATTTAAGAGTAATTTCTATGAAGATCTTGGCATCTATAGGCTCCTTCTATCAATAAAGAATCAAGGTTATCTTGATCATTATGTAGAAGATTACCTACATGCTATTATCGAATATGACAAAAAGACCGATAGCAATTTATTAGAAACACTCCGAATTTATCTGGAGTGCGGAGGTTCAAAAAAAGAAACCGCTGATCGCCTGTTTATCGTTCGGCAAACACTGTATCACCGACTAAACAAAATTGAATCCATACTTGGAAAAGACTTCATGTCTCCATTAAATCGTGTAGCTTTAGAAGTAGCTATTATCGCAAATCAACTGAGGACCATAACTTGACTCATTCAATCTCCACACATATATTTTACGCAAATCGTGGCTGTATAAAAGAATTCGAATCTTGTTTACATGTTGAACCCCTACCGTGCTTCCTACTCAAAAATATAAGGTCCTATTTTATAAAGGATGATAACTCCCACTAACCGCATCCACTATTAGGTGTCCCGGTGAGTTATCTGCCATCTCAAATTCCGCTAACCAAAACGGCCGATAAAAGAGCGTTCGGTGAATTTCTGATATTTTGGGCATTGTGACAAACTTTGCTTTTGTTGAAGCATTTTCGAAAACAAACTTCTCTGCAATACCAGCGGCTTCTTTTTCATTGATAATGAGAGGCGGGGCCTGTTCCGGAGCAATTTGCCGCTGGTAAAACACCGGCTGGATATCGACCATAGCACCCCGACCGCCAAGTCCATCCACTGTGCAAGCCGCCTTTCCCCTAAATTTCAGCAAACTTTTCGCACTCACTTGAAATTCAAAAAAGTAATATGGATAATAAATTACGTCCTGAATACGGAACTCTATTTCCTTTTCATACTGCTGCAAACCTTGCAAAACTTCTTCTTCATTAAAAACAATTTCTTGCGTTAGAATAGCATTCATAATAAATTACTCCTGTACGTTATTTTTTCAATAAGAACTGTGACAAGATACTTGCTTCCGGAGCCAAATCACGTGCAATATTTCGATCGAACTCTTTTGAAAAGAAACGTTTTTGTCTTGATTTCTCGAAAGCATCTTGAATTTCTTTTGATGGACGACGACCGAACTGGCTTCCAATGATCATACCTAAAAGTGATACGATAAGACCTGCTAAAAATGGATGAAGCCCTGTAGTCGCTTCCAGGTCCGTAGAAGTCCAAAGAATATTCGTTGCTGCCCCTCCAATCATTGCACATAAGCACCCAATATAATTAGCTTTTTTTGAATAAACCGAAGCGACATAAGGTACGAGAAACGCATTTCCTAATGTTCCAAAAGCAAATAAGACCAACGCGAAAACGGAAGGCGGTTCATAGATAGCAACGACTACTCCGACAATACCACCCATTAATATGCACAGTCTCGATACGATAATCATTGTTTTTTGACTTGCATTCTTGTTGATGAATCGTTGATAGACGTCACGTGAAAGAATAGAACCTGCTTGCATAAGGATGGAATCCGCAGTCGACATGACCGCTGACATAATAGCAGAGAGTAAGAGTGCCGCAAAAATACCTGGGAACAAAGTATACGCTAATTCCGTAATAATCATTTCCGGATCAGCGATGGTCGGCAACAAGATGATCCCAATTAGACCTAGGATATATGGAACAAAAATGAAGAATTGATTCCAAATAGCACTGATCATGATTGCCCCTTTAACAGTCTTTGTACTCTTCATCGACATATGGCGAACCACTACATGCGGAAGCCCCATATAACCGATTGAATAGATTAGGACAGCTCCAAGCACAACGCCCCATTGACCATAATACGCCAAGTCTTTACCCCAAATACTTAAATACGTAGGATCTAGAGCCTTTAAAGAAGCATTAAGACCAGTCAATCCGCCTACGTGGAAGTAAGCTAGGAAACCGATGCCGACCACACCGAACACCATGATGAGACCTTGAACAAAAGATGTATAGGCAACAGCCAAATAGCCCCCGGCAACCGTGTAAATGATGATGACGCTAATTCCGATAATAAGAGAAAGCTCATAACTAAAACCTGTTAAAGTGGACATTGCCTTTCCGGCAGCAATGAATTGTGCACATACATAACCAAATAAAAAGACGATCGAAATGATCGATCCCACAACACGAACGCTGGCACTTTCGAACCGTTTCTCTAGATACTCAATTGGTGAAAGCGCTCCCAAAATTTCAGACATTCTTCTCATTCTTTTACCTAAAACAGAAAGATTTATAATCGATCCCCCGGCATCTCCAATTGCATACCAGATGGCATACCAGCCATATTTGAATGCCATAGCAGGCGCTCCCATAAACATGAAACCACTCATCGCAGTAGTCTGCATCGTCATAGCGGTCACGGCTGGTCCAAGAGATCTTCCACCAAGTAAGTACTGTTCCGTCGATGCAGCAGACTTCCGCGAAAACCATAAACCGATTGATAATAGAACACCTAAATAAACGATGAAAATAATACCATCAATACTCATTAAATCCCTCCCTATCCACTATTTATTTTCCTATTTTTGCTTCTCTTCTCGGTCATCTTCCTTTTTAAGTTTAAAATAGAGGACTGAAGCCAACCCAACCCATATAAATGGCCATGGAACGAACCACCAAAATGTTTCTACTGGAAAATTAAACATTTGTCCATCTCCTTTTGTTTGCTATCCATTTAGTCTAGTATAGCCTACAAGGATTGTTAAAATATTAGACATAGTGTGTTAGAAAGTTATAACTTCCTAGCCATTTTGTAACTTCTAAATAGCAACTGGTGTAGCCATAATTAATAGAGAAGGTGAGACTATCTCAAAGAGTTTCCAACGAACTTCAACAATCTCCCGGCCAATAGTTAATCCAGAACTACACTAAACAAAATCCTTCTTGCATACAAAAAAGAGCAATCTGAAAGGCCAAATAAAATGACTTCTCAGACAGCTCCTCTTAACTATTTTTGAGCCTTTTTCCAGGACCTACGGTAAGTAAAGGCTCAAACGATCAAAATCTACTTTACATTAATATACAACTTTTCATATTCGATTTTTCCGTCAATCATTGTTAATTCAACGGATAAGTCTTTCAAACTTTCTGATTCAACTGCTAAAATACTTTCATTTAAGACAACTAAGTCAGCAAGTTTTCCAACTTCAATGCTTCCCTTTCGCTGTTCTTCAAAACTAGCATAAGCTCCCATATACGTATAGGCTTTTATCGCCTCCTGAACAGTGATCTTTTGATTAGCCCCTATATCTTGCCCGGTGCTAGTCTTCCGGTTGACCGCAGCATGTATGCCAAGAAGCGGACTATGCGTAATGACAGGCGTATCTGAAGCGAAAGCAAAAGGAATCCCTTTTTCCAAATAATCTTTTGCCGGATACATTACATTTACACGATCACCGTAATTGTTTATATAGGAATCTCCATTCACATAAACAAAAGCTGGATTTGGTATCGCAACAACACCTAATTCCTTCATACGTTCTTGCAGGTCTAGACTAGCAATTCCGGCATGTTCTATACGATGTCGATGATCTTTTCGCGGATGTTTTTCCAATACATTTTCAATACAATTTAACAACATTTCAATTGCGCGATCACCTTGAGCATGCGCAGTAATTTGATATCCTTTTTCATGTGCTTCTCCCAACATTTCATTTATTTCCTTCTGACTATAATAAAGAATTCCGCAATCTGACGGATTACTATCATAGGGTTTTCTTGTAGCAAGAGTAGGTCCTGTGCTGCTGCCGTCCGTAAAGAGTTTAGCTGGACCAATTTTAAACCATTCATCACCATCTCCAGTTACAGCCCCGTCATCTATCATACTTCGAATGAAGGCCTTGGAATCTGTCAGCGAGCCGACAATAGCATACACTCGTACTTTTACATCGCCAGAACCAATACTCTTTTTCATTAAATGCAAAACATTTGGTCCCCAACCATAACTACCCGCATCATGTACACTTGTGATACCAGCTTTTACGAATGTGTCTGATGCCAACTTAAATCCTTCTTCAATTTCCTTATCGCTGTAATCTGCTTCATTAAAGAGTTGCATATGGGCGCTTTCCAGCACTTTCCCCGTTAGCTCACCATTTGAATTTCGTTCGATCTTTCCACCTTCCGGGTCTTTGGATTCTTTCGTAAAACCTACCGACTCTAACGCCCGGCTATTTGCAATAGATGTATGATTACAAACTCGAATAATGACAATAGGGTGTTGAGTCGATATAGCATCCAGCTCTTGTTTGGAAGGAAAGCGCCCTTCCATCATTGTATGTTCATTAAAACCTGTAACACGAACCCATTCGCCGACTGGGGTCTGATCTACCTTCTTTTTTAATTCAGTATATAAATCCTGCAATGATTGAATATGAGGATCTTGACAGTTGATGCCAAGTAAGTTGGTACCAAAAATGGTCAAATGCAAATGGGCATCTATAAAGCCAGGAAGAAGTGATTTTCCATCTAAATCTATTACCCTAGTTCCCTCACCGATCCATCCATTCATTTCAACAGTCTTTCCTACTCCTACAATCTGGTTATCTTTTACAGCTACGGCTTCCTGAACGGACTCATTACCATCGACTGTGATCACTTCTCCATTAATAAATATAATATCTGCATACATAATAACGCACCCTTTCAGAATGTTAACATTTTGTAATTTGATTAACTGCGGAGATACACATCTTCTTCTTCATTACCGGCTGGCTTCGAAAGTAAACTTACAATGATCATTACCAGGACGTTTGCAATCAATCCTATAATCCCCGCATGAATCCCAAATGGTGTTGATGAAGCAACCAATTGATAATAGAAATTTAAGATTGCTCCTACAATTATTCCACTTACAACACCTGTGGCCGTTGCACGCCGCCAATACAGGGCGCTGTAGACTCCTGGCGCAAACTGAACAATGGCTCCATATGCCCCGAGAAGTAAGACAATTAATCCTTGTCCTCCAAAGATCGTGATGATATATGCCAATCCTCCAATGACAAATACCCCTATGCGCATAATAACTAAGGCCGTTTTATCAGATATATTTTTGAAGATAGCACGAATAATACCATCCGTTGTTTCGAGTGTCGCATTATGTGTAATGGCATCTGCAGATGACATGGCCGCTGCTAGCGCCCCCGCACCGACTAATCCGTAGACCCAACCTGGAAGATTCATAACGGTTGTTATCAAGAAAGGAAGTACTTGATCAGCACTTTCAATAGCATTCGCATCTACAATTCCTTTAGCGGCGAATCCGACAAGTAATAGGGGTACTAAGAATAATGCGAATATCGGATAGACCAAAACGGTTTTCTTAATAACGCGAGGACCTGATGCATAAGACTTTGTAAATAAATGCGGCCACATGAGGAACCCAATGACAGATACTAAGATGGTGGTGGTATACGGTATTTTCCCCATATTAGATCCTTCTTTTCCTATCTCCAAGAATTCAGGAGTTTCCGAAGCGATATTTGTAAACATTGTACCAACCGAACCATGTAATTGATGGACAATTGCCAATCCGACAACCCATGAAATGATAATCATTAATAATCCTTGAAATACATCTGACCAAGCGGCTGCTCGTAATCCGCCGGTTGCTACATAAATAACTACAATTCCATAAGAGACAAGCGCTCCAAGCCAAAACGGAATTCGACCTTCTGTCATAATATTGAATATATGAGCCATTCCTGTAAGCTGTGTTGCCAAGTATTGAATGGAGGCCAATAAAGCAATCAAGCCGACAACAACGCCCAGTAATTTATTTTGATATCTTAACTTTAAAAATGAAGAGAGTGTATAAAGATTATATTTCTTTCCAATCTTAGATATCTTCGGTCCAATGATATACCATGGAAGAATGGCAAATGCAGTATACGTAATGATATAAAAAGCGGGAGCTCCTTTTTCATAAGCCCATCCAGGTGCACCTAGAAAAGAGAAAGCACTAAAGACTGCTCCACCCATCAGGAACCACATTACAATCAATCCCAATTTTCCACCCGCGACAGCAAATTCTTCTAAAGAACTGGAATCTTGTCCTTTCCCTGCCAATATTCCAACAATTAAAGCAATAACTAAATATCCAATCATAATGAATAATGCGATTTGCCAATGCTCCATTAATCTTCACCTTCTTCCAAGGCATTATCAGGATCGAGTTTATACAAAATTAGAATTGCTGCAAACGTAAGTAAGATGAATAGAATAATGAAAAAAAAAGAGAATGGTAGCCCCATAATAATTGGTGTGGCTCGATTGGCTATTTCATACAACGGGAATATTAATAGTAAAAAAGGAATTGTAACGGTCAAGATATAAATAGTTGTAAACTTTTTCTTACTCATTTAATCCCTCCGTTTATGCTATTTTTTAAATATAACCAATGTTTATTGACAAGCCATTCTATAAACAGTCTTATAAAGCAACTCTGCTCCTAAAGCGATGTCCTCAGGCGAACTGTATTCTTTTGGATTGTGGCTAATACCATCTTTAGAGCGAACAAAGATCATTCCATAGTCACAAACATAAGACATTTCAAGGGAATCATGAAAAGGTCCACTCATTAATTCTGGTGGAGTTAAGCCCATTTTTTCACTTTCCTCTTTCATAATATGCAGGATATTTTCATTACAGAAGCGGGGCTCACTGCGGGTATCTTCGCTAATTGTATAAGTTAAGCTATGTTCATTTGCTATTTTTTCTATTTCTTGTCGTAATACATATTCAATCTTATCTCTCCTTGCCTCATCGACATCGCGCAAATCTACCGTGAAAGTGACTTTTTCAGGAATGATGTTACGTGAATCTGGAAACACTTGCAGGCTTCCTACTGTGCTGACAGTCGGCGCTTTGGGGATTTCTTGTGCTAACTCGTTTAATTTTACAATGACTTTAGCCGCACCGACCAATGCATCTTGTCTCATCCCCATTGGAACTGATCCAGCATGACCGGCGACTCCTTCTATTTCAACAGTCATCCACAACGGACCTGAAATTCCAGTCACAATCCCAATCGGTTCATTTTTCGATTCTAGAACAGGACCTTGTTCGATATGAAGTTCTAAAAATGCAGCTATCCTTGCAGGATCATAAATCGATTCATGAAACTTTTCAGGATCACAGCCAAATTCAATCAATGCTTCCCGTCTTGTCATTCCATTTTTATCACGTCGATCCAACTCCCCTTCTTCCAGCTTACCCAACATCCCTCTCACACCAAATAATCCTTTATTAAATCTCGATCCCTCTTCGTCAGCAAAAGCGACTAACACAATTGGTCTTTTGGGCTCTATATTTTGTTCACGAAGTGTTTGAAGTACTTCCAATGCGCCAAGCACCCCTAAAGCCCCGTCGTATTTCCCACCATAAGGTTGTGAATCAATATGTGAACCAATCATCAAAACGGGCTCGTCATTAGCGATTCCGTTCATTCTTCCAATTAAATTCCCGAAGTGATCAATAGTTGTTACCAATCCAATGGAATCCATCCATTTCTTTACTTGTAACACTCCTTCCTTATCCTCTGGCGAATGGGCAAGTCGACAAACACCTGTCAACCCGATTTTCCCTATTTCTGCCATCGATTGTATCCTTTCATTCAACCTCAAACCGTTGACAGACATGGACAAAGCTTTCAAAATAACAAACCTCCCTTTAATAGAAGCATTATTCAATTAATAATTAATTGTACTTATAATTCTGATAATTATCGTTTGACAAACTGTTAATTTATTAAATAAAAATAGTGACATCTCGTCTAGTCTAGAAGAGATACCAAATGCTTTGAGCCATATAATTGTATAAATTGATTTGAACTATATCATTATGGAAGTAGCATACGTTCCAATCTGTCCTTTACTGACAACCATTCTTGGTCGATTACACTATAAAATACAGAATCTCTTACATAGCCATCAGGCATAACCATATGATTCCGAAACACTCCTTCTTTTACTGCGCCAATTCTTTCAATTGCTTGCTGAGATCTTACATTACGACGATCTGTTTTTAACTGAACACGAATAGTCCCATGTGTTTCAAAACAGAGTTTTAAAAGGAGGTACTTACACTCTGTATTCACTCTCGTTCGCCAAACCGTTGGAGACAGCCAAGTCCAACCAATTTCCAAGTTACGATTCAGTTCGGATATACTGATAAAGCGGGTACTTCCCACAATTTCACCTGAATACTTATCGCGGATAACAAAGGGAAATTCGAATCCTTGTTTCCTCATTAGAAGCGCTTCGTTCACTAGACATTCCATCTCCTCAATCGATTGAATCTTCTTGGGCATATACGGCCATATATCTGGACTACTTCCCGCCTCAAATAATTCTTGTACGTGGCAAATTTCCATTGGTAAAATCCGTACTCTTTCCCCTATGAGTTCTACTGATGTTAATTCCATTATCTATCCCTCCCTTTTTAAAACATTGCCATCTTATTCGGATTTTTTATACCTTATCCCTCTTTTTAAGAATAAAATTAGAACGACAAAGGTTTTCAACAATAACTCGATTGGAAAGCTCTCCCGCTCTTTAGGTGTTAATTTGTTTATTTGAATTGCTCTACTTTACTCTTTTTGGATATACCCATTAAATTTTAAGGGTATCCGGATTATCGTGTGGAAAATCAATAATAACAATTTTGTTTTCATGAGATCACAAACGCATTATCATGTAGAAAAATTAAAACTATATTTCCTTGATACTCTACCCACGTCACCTTTTATACTTATATTTAAGTAAAGATAAGAAAGGTGAAAAAAATGAATAAACCATTAAAAAAGGAAATATTTTCAGTACAATTAATGCTTGTAGTCTCGCTGCTTCTTGGTGTAATACCTCCCCTTATTATGTTTTTAATGACAAGGAAGAAAAATTTATACTACTGTGAATCAAGTCGGAAAGCTCTTAACTTCCATTTGACGATATTTCCATTATTTATTATCAGCAGTCTTCTTCCTGCGTGGGTTAAATACGCTTTATTAGCTATAGAAACATTAATAATCATGTATGCTATTATTCGAATAGCTTTTCAAAAAACATATTATTATCCAGCCATTCCCTACATTAAAAGCAAAGAAGAAAATATAGAAAAGAGGTATTCACATGTCAGGTGATACGTTGACGATCGGACAATTAGCTAAGCGAACAGGCGTTACCATACGAACACTTAGATACTACGACAAAATTGGGTTGCTATTACCAAGTGATTACACAGAAGGAGGACACCGACTTTACAGTCTTGATGACCTCTTACGGTTACAAAAAATACAATCTTTTATATTCATAGGATTTTCGCTTAAAGACATCGCAGATTTATTAGAATCCAATTGTATAGAAGAACAGCAACTTAGCCACTCAATTGCATTTTAAAAAAGGGAACTTATTGCGGAACAAGAGAGAATTCATCAGACTATTGACCAATTGAATCATATGGAAACTATAATCTCAGGCTATGAAAAAATAGATGCAAAATTATTTTGCTTTATTATTCATTCAATTCTTTTTGAAGAGGAAAATCTTAATGAATATAGTCAAGTCAAGGACTCTATTCACAATTTTAGAAGTGAAGAAAGAGTAGTTTTAGATAAAGGGTACTTCTCATTATTTATGGCTTTAAAAAAACTTGTAGCGAACGAAACAAATCCTGAATCTGATGAAGCGCTAAGATTTATCAAACAGTTGGTTGCACTTTCTAACCAAACTTTATCAAAGATAGAGACAGCGGAAATAAATTCAATGGACCAATATGACGAACCTAATATACTAAATCCCTTTACTGGAGAAGAAAGAACGTTTCTTAAAAACGCTTTTGCCTATATGTCAAAGTTACAAGAATGATATTTTAGCAGGAAACAGTATCCGCAATCACTAAATAAAAAAATTAGGGTAATCGGAAAATAGTGTGGAAAATCAGCACCATAAACTTCTTCATGCACTTATTCATAACCAGTTTGTGACCAATTCGGAAATTGATCAGGTAACATTTTACCGAAAGTAACTTCAATTTCTTTAAATTTCCTTTTCTTTTTTACTTTACGATAGCCTTGTGTGAACAAAATCTTTGCTCTAAGGGCTTCAGAAGAGTAACCACGACCAACATGGTTCATTGTCTTAATTAAATGATTCAAGGATTCTGTATATTCGTTTGTAATTGGAGAATTGAAATAGTTAAATATCTCTTCCTACCAATTATTCATTGCTTTTATCAGATCCTCAAAGTAATTCATCAATGCTTTAGATACATTTTATAACCAGTTTTGATAAAGTTCTTAGGTTTCGTTGATTGACCCAGCCTCATAGATATCAAAGATATCAAAAAATCCTCTTTTAGCTCATACGATTGACCAAGTAAAGGGAACATATCAGTCCATATTTGCAATTTTATTTAGTCGTCAAAGTCATTAAGGTCTTTCGTCTTTTTAGAAGTACATAACGGTCTCTCATGAGTTGCCTACGATCTTTGGCTGACACATTTTGGCGGTTGGCCTTTCGTATTCCTTCCAAGGCTTCGTTTGTCAATTTAACGACATGAAACTTAATTTTGAACAATGTGAAGGAGAGGGGGGTGTAGATTCCACCAGAAAACGGTGATCATTTTCAAATTCCTTCGTATCCATTACTTTTAGATTAGGTAGGTTGAGCGTATCCATCTATACCATTGACTTTCTTGTTTTAACGTCTCGATGTTTTTCCGTTTCCTTATTTATAGGAAACGGAAAGAGCCTATTTAGACAAAATTAGATCAAAATAAATAGACTCTTTTTCTAATATCAAAATCAATTTTAATTCAGAAAAAGTTCGATAGATTAAATGTCCGATTTTAACATAAGGCCTTTTGAATGAAAGAACAAACTATCAAATTAAAAGTTCGTCTCCTAGTTTGTTGTACCTTTATTTGCTATGTAACTTAACATATTCACGATTTTGAATCGGCCACCATATTAAATGGAAAAGCATGTGGACAAATATAGCTGCTAATAACCCCCCTTGAATGAAGGCTACCCCAGCGAAAAACCCAACCCAAGTGTTACCAACAACCGTATACACATACATAGGAGGTTTTGGTTGCGAGGCAACAAGTTTAATAGATGGTAAATGGACAATGGCAAATAAGATACTTGAAATAGAAATTGCAAATAATATACTAACACGATCATTTATATTCATTAATTGGGATAACCAAATAAATAAGCTAAGTAAGCCCCATCGAAACATCACTTCTTCTAAAATTCCACCATAAAATACACGACTTAAGATTCCTGTATTCGCATAATGTGTTTCAATCTCCATATAGTCTGTTTTTGTCAATCTCGGTACTAAATACATATAATAAAACAATAAATGGCCAATTGAGCAAATAACACCTAGACCCAAACCATATAATAGAATTTGACTAATTTCTATTTGTTGAACAACATTAATCTTAGGAACAGCATAAGCACCCAACATTGAAAAGATAAGTGCTGATAAGCAATGTGCTATTAATCGTTGTCTATCTGTTACATCATCCTCCTTTATATGAATTTTTTCTGACTGATACATAAAATAAATGCCTGGAATGCAAATGATGCATACAATAATTAAATAAACCAAATTCATAGGGATTACTCTCCCTTCGCTTTCACTTGTTCTTCTAAAATGACCTCATAAATCTTGTTCACTGCCTGTTCTAATTGATTAATTACTTCATCATCTAGCTTAGCGTAGTATGTCAATACAATTTGCTCATCTGCTTTTGCATATAATTCATAAAGTTCTTTACCTTTCATGCCAAGTGTTACGATGATTTCACGTCTTGAGTTAGGATTAATGGAGCGCTCGATATAGTGCTCCTTCTCTAATTTAGTTAGTAACTGACTAATTGCACTTGCGGTCACATTCATCTTTTCAGCCAGTTCATTGACCGTTAAAGCACCATACTGCTCTACATGCTCGATAATTAAGGATTGCTTCGGTGTTAATTTATGCTCAAGCACTTCCTCATAGTGATGTAGCAATGCGTAGTTTATCTGATCTAATGTTTGAAAAATCTCATTCATTCGCTCTGCTAGCATAAAAATCCCTCATTTCATTAAGCAACATAAACATTTTAGATACCTAAAGTGTTTTTATGAGAATATTGTAACTAAATACACGCATTAATCTCAACCGCATTCAAGTATAATTTATGTATTTATCTTTAATTTTCGCTACTCAAAATAAGTGTCAGCATAATAAACATTGAAATAAACAGAAGGGAGTAATTTTTCAATCTAACTCCCAAGTCTTTTTACCTGAATATAGATATCCAATTTATAATAAAATTCAAACCTTGATATAATTTATCAAATGGTTAGTTCTCAAAAAGGCGTTTTATTAAAATGACAAGCCAAGAAACATAATATTTAGTAGCAAAATTTATATGACGGAACGTGAAAAAGTATATTAATGTATTCCACACCATTATCCGATTTATGGATGCTTCGAGTAAAAATTTAATTATTAGATTTTCCAAACGATAATCCGATTACCCCATTTTAATAAATAAAAAACGCCCCTACATCACTGTAGAGACGCCATACCGTTGCTTCATTCACCGAAACCTTGAAATTCATCCTTTATTGCTTTTTTAAAGGTCTTCGACTGTACAGCTTCTTTTAAAGCTTCAGCAAATTCCTTGTCCAAATCTTCTTCTTTTACTGTCAACACGTATTTCAATTCTTCGTTTAGTTCTTCTTCAGCGAGTGCGTCTGCCAATTCCATTTCATTGACAATGATGTAATTATCCGGAATGACCGCCAAGTCTCCACTCGTTAAAGATGCAATGAGCTGAGAGGTGAGGACTGGTTGAATTTGCAGGTTTTTGGGATTATTTTCGATTTGCTGTTCGTTAACGTCGAATGCATTTGCATTTGAATCTAATGCCAGCAAACCTTGTTGCTCCAAGAAACGAAGTGCTCTGGCTGTGCCAAGTTCATCATTCGGAATTGTAATTAACGCTCCGTTTGGAATATCATCAATCGATGTGATGGAGTTCGAGTATAATCCAAGACCTACACTTGGAACCTCTGAAAGCGACACGATGGAGAGATCGTATTCTTCATTAAATTGAGTTAGATAAATATTTTGCTGAAACAGGTTCGCATCAATTTCGCCTTCCGCAAGTTCGGTATTTGGTTCAATCAAATCGCCGTATTTTACAACTTCCACTTTATAGCCCTGTTCTTTTAAAGCCGGCACTAACGCTTTATCAACCACTTGTGCATAGATTCCTTCTGTTGTGCCGATTTTCAGCGTTTCATTGCTTTCGTTCTGACTGCAGCCTGTCAGCAATATGCCGAATATCGTCAACAGTCCAAGTATTTTCATTTTCATAGTTTTCCAATCGTTCCTTTCAAAAAAGCTACTATATCCCATCATATTCGCTGCGTTTTTCACTGTCAAACAGTAGCTTCACCAAAAAAAGATGTGCAACTTTATACACATCTCTTTATGCGTTATGTAATTTTACCAAATGGATGGTTTTTGTACCATTAACCATAACATGATCATGAGTAATCCAATATAAATCCATGCAGTGCGACGTAATTTGTTGAGGATCATATGTCGATCCATGCCGGATTCATGGAATCTTTTCAGAACAGATGAAAAACCAGTTGCCAGAAAGACAGCAGACAGCAGCATGATAACTAGCGTGAGGATCACCCAGGAACTATGCCATGGCCACGGACCGAACAGAATGAGCAAGGCGCCTGTCACAACCAACACGTGGCCTGCATGCATGACAAGTCGGATGATCACTCGGATGAACGCCAGATAAATGTCTTCCGCTTCTGCTTTGGCAGTGCGCAGCCGACGAATCAGCGGCAACAGTAGAAATAAGGGTCCTACTGCAATGACAGCCGATACTACGTGCGCAAAGACAACCGCTCCGTAATAGAGACTCATAGGTTTACATCATTTCTGAACAGGGCTGTATTCGTGCACCCATACTTTCATCTGTGGAAGCCAAGGCATTTTTTCGTGAATGGAGAGCATGGTTTGTTTGTAGTCCTCAACTGTATCGTGGCCTTCTGATTTGGCATCTTCATCCGTTAGTTCTCCAAGAGTTTGTTCGTAAAGTTTGTCGATGCTATACTCTTTTCCTTCAAGTGTCATAATTTCTCCCGGGTACGCGTAGACGCCATTTCGTCTAGTTGCCCACTTTTTACCTTCAAGCACTTTTTGTACATCTTCAGGAATTGTGACCAGTCTTTCGATGGAACATGTTTTTTCAGGATAGTTTGTCATGTGAATACTCCTCCAAGTTAACTATATTATTACTACTCTTGTCATTGTAACGCTTTCTTCGGGATAATTCGAGTTTAACATTTAACAGTGATTCTCTTTATGAGCGGCCGCTGTTATTAGAGCGCAAAGGCTGTCACAGAAAGCCTAGTTGCTCGGACATTCTGTAACAGCCTCGTTCTTCTCAAGTTATTTCACTTCAACCGTATGTTCTTCATGTTCATGAAGATCTTCATTTTCGATATGGATCGTTACTTTATACGTTCCGGCTTTTGGGAACTTATAATTGGCTATGTATTCACCTGGTTTCGTTTCTTCTGTTTCTGCCCATTGAATTTCATCGGCAGGATCTGCGATTTCATAGCGGACATTTGTGTTTTCCAGTGCTTTTCCTTCAAGTTGTACATGTGTCATTAATTCCGTTTCAGATCCTGTTTTTGATTCTTCTGGCTGCATGAAATGAATTGCTAAGCCTTCAGTTGTTCCATGGTCATGATGGTCTCCGTGTTCACCTAATTCTTGGGATTCGCTATCGTCGCCTTCTGCCAACTCCGCCTCACCGATTTGGATTTGTTTTTCAGGCATGATATGCATTCCGCGGGCTGTCACATGGACTTGCACATGATAGATTCCATCCTGTTCAAAAGTCGTTTCTGCCGAATAAATCCCTTTTTTCTCGTTCGTCGACTCGACATGGATACTGTCGTCTTTCTTTCCTTCTTCCCAAATTTCAAATTCCACTTCCGTTGCATCTTCCACTTCTTCATTGCCTTGCATTACAAGAGCAGACACGGTGACTGGTTCATTCGCTTCAGCTTGCTCCGGCACAGTCAATTCCACTTCAAGTGGTTCAGGCAGTGCTGCATCTGTCGGTACGTCTTCCTCTTTTCCGCAAGCCGCGACAACAGCAAGCATGGCAACACCCAACATAAAAATTACGAAACGTTTCATTTTTCATTCTCCTATCTATTCGTTTAGCTGTTATGATTATAAAATACGATTGCGAAATTTGAATGAAGTTTCGACAACTTCTTGAAAGTTCATTCAGACTTCACAACTTTTCCGGAAAATTGATCTATAGATAGAGTAACGAGTGGAGGGCCCATAATGAATTACACGATTTTAGTGATTGATGATGAACCGCAAATGCGTAATTTAATCCGCATGATTCTTGAAGACGCGGGTTATATGGTAATCGAAGCGGGTGATGGATTACAGGCGTTATCTGCTTTGAAGCAGCACGACATTCATTTATGTATCGTCGATGTCATGATGCCTTATATGGATGGCTTTACGTTCGCGGAAGAAGTGAAACGTACGTCCACTGTACCGTTGATTTTCTTATCAGCAAAAGGTGAGGAATGGGATAAGATCCAAGGATTGAAGCTTGGCGGAGATGATTATATTGTCAAGCCGTTTATGCCGGGGGAACTTGTTGCACGGATTGAGGCCGTACTGCGCAGGACATATCGGCTGAATCCAGATCCACAAATGTTGCAGGCAGGCCCATTAACGATTAATGAGGACGCCCACACTGCGCATATTAACGGAAAACAACTGAATCTGACGCTAAAAGAATTCGGTCTGTTATTGCTGCTGACAAAGCATAGCGGTCGCGCCTATTCACGCGAACAATTGCTGGAATTGGTTTGGGGGGATGATCACCAAAGCAGCGAGCGGACAATCGATACACATATTAAAACATTGCGGCTGAAACTCGGCGATGCAGGGAAAATGATCGAGACGGTCTGGGGGATCGGCTATAAACTTGAGGCTTCTAAATGAAGAACTTAAGCCTCAGCAAAAAGATGATGCTGGTTTTTTTAGGAAGCATCGCTTGTACGATTTTATTCTCCTTCTTCTTCATTCACTATCTTTACACGGATCTGTACAAAGAACGGATCAAGGAGTCCATCATTTATCAGGGAAATCGCACTGCCGCACATTATCATTACGGCGAATTGAGCGATTCGATCATCGAAAAAATCCAATGGTACAATATTGTCTCCGAATACGAGATTATTGTCGTCGATCGGCTGGATGACCTGACTTCTTATTTCCCTTATCAACTCGATTATCAGTCTCTTGTCACTGAGAGTGACCAGGAGATATTAGCCACAGGACAATCTGTAATGAAGGAAGGGTATGTGGAGGAACTGAAACGCGAAATCTTCGGCGGAATTTTCCCTATTAAAGGAGAAGATGGGCTGATCGGGTTCATTTATATCTACGTTCCGCTTGCTGCCATTCAGGACGTCTTTCGAGCTAGTTTACCGATCATGATCGTTGTCGGTGTGGTTTTTTTCTTTATTTTATTTTTGATCTTACAGCGTGTGTGGCGCTCTTTATTTGACCCATTAAAAACATTGCAGGCGTATTCGGAAGAAGTATCAAAAGGTGATTATTCCAATCGATTAAATACAGGGCGAGACGACGAAATCGGCAAATTAGCGACGGCTTTTAATTCGATGAGTCATTCGCTTGCAGAACAAGATCAGCGAAAAAAGGAGTTTACTTCGAATATTGTTCACGAACTGCGGACTCCGCTGACTTATATTAGTGGATATGCACAACTTTCGAGAGATAAAATCGATCGTTCACCTGAAGAAGTGAAGCAGTATTTGTCGACGATTGAGAAAGAAACGGAGCGGCTAAAGAAGTTGATTCATGACTTGGTGGAGCTAAATCATTTGGAGCAGGATTTTTATACATTAGAGAATGAACCGATTGCGATTGCCCAACTGTTGTTTGATACACTCGAACTTTTTGCGATTCGTATGGAGGGAAAAGGAATTCATTTACAGACGTCCATTGACGAGGAATTGATTCTGCAAGGAGATCCTAAACGACTTCAGCAAGTGTTTTACAATACGATCGACAATGCAGTAAAGTACGCGCAGCAAGAGATTACCATTTTATTAATGGCAAATGAAAAAGGAGTACAATATGAAGTTTCCAACGATGGAGTGACGATTGGAGATGAAGACGTGGAAAGGATCGGAGAACGTTTTTTCCGTACGGATAAGGCACGAAATCGAACAACTGGCGGATCGGGACTTGGTTTGTCGATCGTAAAAGAGATTGTCCGGCTCCATCAAGGGACATTTGAAGTGTCCAACAAAACGACAGATACGACAGTAACGATTAAGCTGCCCGTCGCGCCGGAGCTAGCGCAAAGGAGTGAAGTATGAAATGAAACGACTCACCCCCTTCATATTGTTGATAGTTTTGCTTCTCTCCAGTTGCAGTGAACCGCTCGAACGCGGTAAAAAAGTCCGTGATTTCACTTTTATCGATCAAAATGGAGAATCGTACGGTACGGAACAATTGGCTGGTACGCCATGGATTGCTGATTTTATCTTTACGTCCTGCACAACGATTTGTCCTACGTTGACGAGCGAAATGGCATCGCTTCAGAAAATGTTGAAAGAGGAAGGTCTGGACGTACAGTTCGTGTCTTTTTCCGTTGATTCAGAAGTCGATGAACCAGCCGTCTTGAAAAAGTATATTTCCAACTTCACGGATGACGAATCCGACTGGCATCTGCTGACTGGCTATTCTCAATCTGAACTCGAAGCATTTGCGCGAGAAGAATTTCAAACATTCGTACTGAAGCACGACTCCTCTAACCAAGTTGTGCATGGCACCAATTTTTATCTGATGGATTCAGAAAGTTATATCCTGAAGGAATACAATTTTTCAAATGAAATGTATAAAGAAGAGCTGCGGAAAGATTTGAAGCGAATTAAATGATCGGCGGCCGGTAACGAAAGACATGACGACCGGCTTCGATTCCGCTATACTAGTTGATGGAAAGCAGGTGTACGTGTTGGATTCTCGTTATTGGAAAATCGGTTTCTTCACCGGTTTAATTTCATTCGTGTTGCTCATCTTAGGTGTTCGTACCGTGCTCGGTCATGAACTCATCGTCAACAATTACTTGACGTTCGCGGTATTCGGGCTGATTGTAGGCATCGTCAGTTCGCTGTTGCTTTTTTATCAATTACATATTGCCTTTAAGATGTTTATGGTCGTTCTCGTGTTAGCGTTTGCGGAAATGTTCCGGAGCTTCATCATGATGGACAATGAATTTTCAGAAGCCATCGGGATGCTGTCACTGTTCATCATTTCTTCATTCGGACTGGCGATCTCTGTTATCATTCAATTTCTTGTCAAATTATTGAAGAAAAAGTAAAGCCGGCTGGAGAATTATTCTCCGACCGGCTGTTTTTTTGTTGTTTTAATTTGCTTACTGCGTAATTGACCACAAGCTGCGTCAATATCTGTTCCATTTTCCCAACGGACACCGCAATTAATGCCTTTACGTTTCAATGCTTCATAAAACGACTTGATTGCTTGCCGCTCACTGCGCTGATACTGACCGTGTTCATCGACAGGATTGTAAGGAATCAAGTTAACATAAGATAGATGACGTTTATCCGCGAGTAACCTTCCGAGTTCTTCCGCTTCTTTAACATGGTCATTGACATCGCGTAATAAAATATATTCAAATGTGATTCGGCGATTCGTTGTTTCCAAATAATAATTGATTGCGTCCATCAATTTTTCAATTGGAAATGCTTTATTGATTTTCATGATTTTCGAACGCAATTCATTATTTGGTGCGTGCAATGACACTGCCAAGTTGATCTGGATATTCTCTTCGGCGAATTCTTTGATCTTCTCCGTCAAGCCACTCGTAGATACGGTAATATGGCGCGCTCCGATCGATAGACCTTTTTGATCGTTGACGATATGAAGGAAGTTCATTAAATTTGTATAGTTATCGAACGGTTCTCCGATTCCCATGACGACGATATGGCTGACACGCTCGTCTTCCCCTTTTTCATCAAGATGTTCTTGAACTTTCATGATCTGTCCAACAATTTCCCCTGCATCGAGGTCTCGGTTTTTACGCAATAACCCACTCGCGCAGAAACTGCAGCCAATATTACAGCCGACCTGTGTCGTCACACAGACGGAATAGCCGTATGGAAATTTCATCAGGACAGTTTCGATCAAGTTACCATCTGTCATTTTAAAGAGGAATTTCACCGTACCATCTTGAGATACTTGCTTGACGTTCTGTTCAAGCGTTTGGATCGTAAAGTGCTCGTTTAATAAGTCACGCGTATCTTTACTGATGTTTTTCATTTCATCGAATGACAGCACGCGTTTTTTATATAGCCAGTCCCACACTTGCGCCGCGCGGAACTTTTGTTGTCCGTGTTCTATGAAGAAGTTTGTCAATTGTTCGATTGTCAAACCGTATATGGATTTTTTCATTTAGTTTCTGGCCTCTTTTCAAAAATTGCAATCCTGTTATTATACTACAGGATTGCACAAAAAGGAACAACCGATTTGGTCTATTCTTGCTGTTGTTTTTCGGTTCTAAGTTTCACATAAAAGGCAACAAGATTCAGGAATGCGAGCACGACAAAAAGAATGCCCATTTTCGTTTGTCCCTCAGATATTCGATCATAGGCAAAGTACACCATAATGAGACCGATGACGAGATCGGTAATTTTGGATTTCAACATATTGGTTCCCCCTTATTCACCTCTCAGTATAGCAGAAAAGCCTGGCATCCGAGCGAAAAAGTCGTCGAACCGAACCAATCAACCATCAAACCGCACGTAACTAGAGCACAACCGAACAAATCCCTGGTAGAAGCGAGCCAAGCTAAGAGCCGACCGCACCAAAAAAACGCATTAGCCACCGAATTTTCATTCAGCGCAGATGCGTTCACAGTTCAGATCAACTTATGCTTTTGTAGCTGTCAATTGATGCTTTTCAATGAAATCTTCCAGCACCGTTTCAAGGTTCGGTCTGCCAATTTCTTCTAGATCGTAATAGACACGTGTGCAAGGCTTGTTGATGTTGATAACACGGGAAAGGTCCATCGGTGTTCCGATAATGACTGCGTCACAATCCGCTGCATTGATTGTAGCTTCGAGGTCTTTCAATTGCTGCTCGCCATATCCCATTGCCGGCAAAATACTCTCGATATGTGTGTATTTATTAAACGTTGTGATCAAGCTGCCAACTGCAAATGGACGTGGGTCGACTATTTCAGTTGCCCCTAGACGTTGAGCTGCGATGACACCTGCGCCTAACTTCATTTCACCGTGCGTCAATGTCGGGCCGTCTTCCACGATCAGAACGCGCTTGCCTTTGATGATTTCAGGATTGTCTACTGAGATTTTTGATTCGGCTTTAATGATCGTGCTGTTTGGAGCCGCAAATTTAATATTGTTTTCAACAGTCTGGATTGCCTCTTCAGACGCACTGTCGATTTTATTGATGATCGAGACATCTGTCGTACGCAAGCACACTTCTCCTGGGTAATACTTCAGTTCGTGTCCAGGACGGTGCGGGTCAAGAACAGTGATCGCTAAATCCGGCTCGTAGAATGAAAAGTCGTTGTTGCCACCATCCCAGAGGATTACGTCACAGCCATCCGGATCATTTTCAGCAGCATCCAAGATATCCTGGTAGTCTACTCCTGCATAGATAATGTTGCCACGAGAAACATGCGGCTCATATTCTTCCATTTCTTCAATTGTACAATTATGTTTTTGGAAGTCTTCCACAGTCGCGTAACGTTGAACTCGCTGTGCAGCCAAGTCACCGTAAGGCATTGGATGACGAATCGCCACAACTTTCAAGTCATGTTCAAGCAATGTCTCGATAATTTTACGTGAAGTCTGGCTTTTTCCTGTTCCCGTTCTCACGGCACAGACCGAAATGACCGGCTTATTACTTTTAATCATCGTCGCTTTTGATCCAAGCAATGTGAAGTTCGCACCTGCTGAATTGACGATGGCGCCAAGTCCCATGACCGCTTCATAGCTAATATCACTGTAAGAGAATACACATTCATCTACTTTTAGCTCTTCAATTAATTTAGGTAATTGATCTTGTGAATAAATTGGAATGCCTTCAGGGTAAAGTTCTCCCGCCAGTTCAGCCGGATACTTACGTCCATCGATATCAGGAATTTGTGTCGCTGTGAAGGCGACAACGTTGTACTCCGCCTTGTTACGGTAGTATGTATTAAAGTTATGGAAGTCTCTTCCTGCTGCGCCAATGATAATTATATTTTTAGTTTTCATGATTTCATCTCTCCAATCGAGCTTCTTTTTATTATTATAAGACATAATGTATAATAATACAATAGGAAACGTAAAAAAATACATTGAATCGTATAGATATACACGACGCGGCAGACTATTACTAGTTCAAACACTTGGTATGACAATGTTTTATGATATTTAAAGTTGTATGCATAAATAAAAACCATTCTAAATCAGAATGGCTTTTTATTACTTTATTCATTTTATCAGTTGCTTCAGCGCTTCCACTAACACTTCCATCTGTTCATCCGTACCGATCGTGATGCGCAAATAGTTGTTAATTCCTTCTTGATCAAAGTGCCTCACCAAGATTCCTCGTTCTTTCAATTGTTCATACAGTACCAAAGCGTCTAGATTCGCCGGCTTTGCAAATAAAAAGTTCGCATCAGACGGCACCACGTCAAATCCCATTTCAATTAATGACTGCACGCACCGTTCTCTTGTCCGGATGATTTTCTTCGTGCTTTCCGAAAAGTATGCATGATCTTGAAATGCTGCAGTTGCTCCTGCCATCGCCAGTCGGTCAACCGTGTAGGAATTGAACGAATCTTTAATCCGTGTTAGACCTTCAATCAGTTCGGGTTGTCCAAGCGCAAATCCTACACGCAGTCCAGCAAGCGCCCGGGACTTCGAAGTCGTTTGGATGACAAGCAAATTGTCATAACGATCAATCAACTTTATTGCGGAAGGACCTGCAAAATCTATATAAGCTTCGTCTATGACCACCACTTGATCACGATTCTGTTGCAAGATCCCTTCGATCACATCGAGATCTGCATAGATACTCGTCGGCGCGTTCGGATTTGGTAAAATTACTCCCCCGTCCGATTGAAAAAAATTTTCCATGGGCAATGTAAAATCTTCATTCAACGGTACTTTTTCAAATGGTATATTGAAGATCTTCGAATAGACCGGATAAAAGCTATAACTGATTTCCGGAAACTTAATCGTTTTTCCCGGTTCGAAAAAAGCCATGAAAGAGAACGCCAACACTTCATCGGAACCATTTCCGACAAATACTTGTTCTTTCGTCAGTCCATATGTATCTGCGATTGCATGTCGCAGTGGATCGGCTGTCGGTGAAGGATAACGCTGCAAAGAATTATCGTCGAGAGCCTTTTGAATCGCCGCAAGCACTTTTGGGCTCGGGGGATATGGGTTTTCATTGGTGTTTAGTTTGATGATATCTGGCTGATTCAATTGCTCGCCCGGAACATAAGGCTCAGTCCGTTTGGCAACTGTGCTCAGAAATCTACTCATTTCGCAACACTTCCTTTTTCGGTCTTCTTTTGCGCAGCACTTGCTGAACGTCTGATAGATCGACATCTAGAATATTCATCAAGACGAGCGTGTGATAGATCAAGTCTGCGATTTCATTGGATACTTCTTCTTTATCTGCATTTTTCGCTCCAATTACCACTTCCGTCGATTCTTCTCCGACTTTCTTCAATACCTTGTCAATGCCTTCATTGAATAAATAAGTCGTATAAGAACCTTCAACTGGATACTCTTTACGATCAGCGATTTCGTCAATCACTTCATAGACAACTTCACGCAAAGATTCCTCCTGCTCCATTGCCTTCGTGAAGAAGCATGTTTTCCTACCTGTATGGCAAGCCGGGCCTTGAGGTGTCACTTGAATGAGCAATGTATCCTGGTCACAATCCACTGAGATCCGCTTTACTTGCTGGCGATTGCCGGAAGTTGCTCCTTTATTCCAAAGTTCTTGTCTCGAACGGCTGTAGAACCAGGTTTCATTCGTTTCTAACGTCTTCTCAATTGCATCTTTATTCATATAGGCGAGCATTAAGACTTCCCCTGTTCGATCGTCTTGCACGATTGCGGGTAGCAAGCCTTTGTCGTCAAACTTAAGGGCGTTGATGTCAAGTGTCATATTAGTCATTCCTCACTGCAATATTTTCTTCTGCTAAATATTCTTTCAGTTCCCGAATATTAATTTCATTAAAATGGAAAACAGAGGCTGCAAGTGCCGCGTCGGCTTTGCCTTTTGTCAGAACGTCTTTGAAGTGTTCAGGTTTTCCAGCGCCGCCGCTTGCGATAATTGGAATACTAACCGCTTCTGCCATCGCATTATTTAAGGCAAGATTGTACCCGTCTTTCACGCCATCTTCATCGATGCTATTAACGACCAATTCGCCTGCGCCCAAGCTCTCCATTTTCTTCGCCCATTCGATGGCGTCAATTCCTGTCTCTTCCATACCACCCTTTGCGTATACCGACCATTCCTTATCGCCTGTCTGACGAATGTCCATCGACAGCATAACGCGTTCCGATCCGTATTTATCAGCAACTTCCTGAATCAATTGGGGATTCGTCAAAGCTGCACTGTTGATGGAAACTTTATTACCACCAAGTTCAAAAATTTTGTCGACATCTTCCAATGTACGGATACCGCCGCCCACGATGAATGGGACCGGCACCTCTTTTGCGATTTCTTCGATTAAATCTAAAAACATACCGCGATTTTTCGTTGAAGCAGAAATATCATAAAATACGAGTTCATCCGCTCCGTCAGCAACATATTTCTTTGCTAAAGTAAGAGGATCCGCTACTTCCTGAACGTCCAGAAACTTTTTCCCTTTTACGACTTTGCGATTGTCTACATCCAAGCATGGAATGATTTTTTTAGTTGCTGACATAGCTGTCGTCCCCCAGTAATTTTTCTAAAGATAATTTGCCTTCGTATAGTGCTTTCCCGATAATCGCTCCATACATGTCTTGTGCAGCAAGTTTCTGAATATCATTCTCCGTCGAAACCCCGCCTGAAGCGATAATATCAATAGAAGATGTTTCGTTCATCACTTGCAGTTCCTCGAAATTCGGTCCTTGCAACATGCCGTCTTTCATAATGTCAGTGTAGACGACTGTTTTGACGCCGATTTTCGCCAGGTCTTGCAACAGATCGACTGCTTTGACGTTGCTTGTTTCAGTCCAACCGTCAGTTGCGACTAGACCGTTGCGTGCATCGATGGAAACCGCGATTTTCTCACCGTATTTTTCTACGGCTTGCTTTAGGAATTCTGGATTTTGAATTGCTGCTGTGCCGATGATGACGCGTGAGACGCCGCTTTCGATGTGCGAGTCAACAATGTCCATAGTGCGGATGCCTCCGCCTACTTGTACAGGAATTATAACGGCTCGCGCGATGGCTTCAATTGCTTTTTTGTTTAGCGAGTCGCCGGTTTTGGCGCCGTCAAGGTCGACAACATGAATGTATTCGGCTCCTTGTCTTTGCCATTCTATTGCCATGTTGGTTGGCGAGTCATTATAGATTATTTCTTGACCGTAGTCTCCTTGGATCAGACGTACGCATTTGCCGCCTCTAATATCGATTGCTGGAAATAAAATCATCAATTAGTCCCCCTAATAGATTAAGTGTAGGTTTCTGGCACCGTTGATCTGCGCTGCAGGCGGACGCTTTCCGATCCGATCAACTAGTGCATATCTCTACTTTGCTTACTTCGCTCATATTCTATTGAAAAATTAAGCCCGAAATAGTATAGAATAATTTCATCTTACAAAGTTCCCTTAGTAGAAGGAACGCCCTTAATTTCCGGGTTGATGGTGCTGGCTATGCGCAAGGCGCGGCCGAAGCTTTTGAATACCGATTCTATGATGTGATGTGTGTTTTTTCCATAGTCTAAGTTGATATGTAATGTGACGTTAGCATGGCTTGTGAAGGCGATGAAGAATTCTTCCACGAGTTCGGTGTCGAAGTTGCCTACTTTATCTTTCATTCCGTCGACGTTAAAGACGAGGAATGAGCGGCCGCTGATGTCGATGGAGGCTGTGGATAGGGCTTCGTCCATTGGTGTAGATACCATTGCAAAACGTTCGATTCCTTCTTTGGTACCGATGCATTTATTGAAAGCTTGTCCGAGCACGATGCCGACATCTTCTACTGAGTGATGCTGGTCGACTTCGATGTCGCCGTCACATATCACAGTTAAATCAAATCTTCCGTGCTTCGCGAAGGCAGTCAGCATATGGTCGAAAAACCCGACGCCTGTCTGAATCGTTGTCTTGCCTGTGCCATCCAATGAAAAGTCCATTTCGATGGATGTTTCGCCTGTTTTACGTGAAATTTGTTGTTTGCGCATTAATATCCTGCCTTTCGTACTTTGATCGAGTTGGCGTGCCCTGTCAGTTGTTCAGACTCAGCTAGAATAATGATATCATCCGCCACCTCAGCCAGTGCGCTTTCCGAATAATAGATTACACTGGACTTTTTCATAAAATCATAGACACCTAGAGGGGAAGAAAATGCCGCTGTACCGCTTGTAGGCAAGGTGTGATTCGGTCCTGCCATATAGTCTCCGAGGGCTTCCGGTGAATGTTCACCAAGGAAAATCGCACCTGCATTGCGAATCGAAGCCAAATGCTCCATTGGATTATCGATCATCAGCTGTAAATGTTCTGGTGCCAGTCGATTGACAAGTTCAAATGCTTCTTGCAATGTGTCGACAAGAATGATACGTCCAAATTGCTCAATCGATTGCGTCGCAATTTCTTGACGGTCTAGTTGTGCTAGCTGGCGTTCGATTTCTGCTACAAGTTTACTTGCAAATACTTCACTCGTTGTGACACAAACTGCTGCTGCTCGCTCATCGTGTTCTGCTTGCGACAGCAAATCCGCTGCTGCGTAGATTGGATTTGTATTGTCATCCGCCACGACGCAAATTTCGCTCGGGCCCGCAATCATATCGATCGCGACGTCACCAAATACCCATTTCTTCGCTCGTGCTACATAGGCATTACCAGGTCCAGTGATTTTGACGACTTTATCAATCGTCTCTGTTCCGTATGCAAGAGCCGCGATCGCTTGGGCTCCGCCTACTTTATAGATTCGATCGACACCTGCTTCTTTCGCTGCCACCAAGACGTGAGGATTTATTGTCCCATCACGCTGAGGTGGTGTAACCATGGAAATTAACCCGACACCGGCGATTTTTGCAGGTAATGCATTCATTAGTACAGTAGAAGGGTACGCCGCTTTTCCGCCTGGTACGTAAATACCGACACTATCAATAGGCGTTACTTTCTGACCGAGCACGATGCTTTCATTCGGATTCAAAAACCAAGATTGTTCTTTCTGGGCTTCGTGATAGCTTGTGATCCGTTGCTTTGCTGACCGCAGTGCATGATAAAATTCTTCGGATACTGCTTGTTCTGCTTCCTGGATTTCCTCTTCGCTGACCATCAAGTTATCTAGTTTTACACCGTCAAAGCGCTCGGTGAAATCAAGAACTGCTCTATCGCCTTCCAAACGGACTATTTCTATAATCGATAAGACATTTCGATCGAATTCCAAATCTAGCTGACTCGAATCACTTCGTTGCAGCAACTCTTCCTTAAATTCAGTTCCGCGAATCGTTTTCATGCGCGCACCTCCAGTCCTTCTTTCATATCTTTTATGAACTGCTGGATGTCCGCAGTTTTCGTTGCATAGCTGGCTTTATTGACAATTAAACGCGCACTGACTTCAGCAATTTCTTGCAGTACAACAAGCCCGTTTTCTTTCAAAGTCGTCCCCGTCTCGACAATATCAACGATGACGTCTGACATACCGATCAACGGTGCCAGTTCGATGGAGCCGTTCAATTTGATCATCTCTGTCCGAATTCCTTTTTTATCAAAGTATTCTTTTGCCACTGCTGGATATTTAGAAGCGACCGTTAAAAATGGCATCTCATCCACTGGTGTTCCCGGGAACCCGGCTACTGCGAGTTTGCATCTGCCAATGCCTAGGTCCAGTAATTCATAGACATCACGCGGATCCTCCATCATGACATCCTTCCCTACTATACCGACATCGGCCGCTCCATTTTCCACATATACCGGTACATCTACGGCTTTGACAAAAATGAGTTTGATCGTTTGCTTGTCATCATAAATGACGAGCTTTCGACTTTCATCTGTGAAATCCGAGAATCGAACGTCTGACTTTTCAAGGAAATCCATCGCTCTGTCCGCCGTGCGCCCTTTCGCCATGGCAACTGTTAAATAGTCCATTCAGGTACCCCTTTCTTGCGTACAATCAAGTCCAGCAAATGTTTAAAATCTACAAATTCTGTTGTCTCTTCTTCTATCAGTTGATTCTGCTGTTGCGTGAGATGAATTGTATAAAGACTATCTTGTATTTGAAGCGGATGCTTCATTGGTTTAGATATCACGCGATATTCCCGCTCTCTCAATTCATTCGTTATGTCGATGGCGTATTTCATCCGGCTTTCTTCATAGAAAACCGTTATATCTATGCTATAACGCTCGGTCAACTCTTTATGCGTCGCGGCTTTTACTAAAGAATCAATTTCGCAAGCAAAACCGACAGCAGGTAATTTGATACCAAACTCTTCACTTAATGCATCGTATCGACCACCCATCAGTACAGGTTTACCGAAGTTTTCGACATAACCTTGGAAGATAATGCCTGAATAATAGCCCATATGATTGATCAAACCAAGGTCGATGACGATATGTTTTTTTAATCCATATAGTTCAACTATTTTATATGTTTCCTGCAAGTATTCGATGGCTTGTTGTACCGAATCGCTGACTTGAAGATTTAGTAGTCTTTCAAACACATGAGCCGGTGCACCGTATAACAGCGGCAATTGTTCGAGCACCTCTTTGACAGTTTGATCTATGGACAATTGTTCTAGGAAAGGACCGATTTCCACAATATTCTTTGCTTGAATCAATGTCTTCAATTCAGCTGTCTGCTCGCATGTCAGTTGCAGATCCGCAATCAATTCAGTAAAAAATCCAGCATAACCAATTTCTATTTTCACATCCGAGAAGCCTACGTCTCTCAATGCGTGGCAGGCCAGCATAATCGTTTCTGCGTCAGCTTCTGGAGAACTTGGACAGTAGTACTCCACGCCTGCCTGAGTCTTGCCGATTTTTTCGTTTTCCTGAAAGGTTTGTCTAAAAACTTCTTGGACATAATAGAAACGCATTTCTTCTGGCAAGTTGCCGTTTAGCTGAACAAGTTGCTGAGTTAATGGAATCGTTACATCCGGCCGTAATACTAGTACTTCGCCCGTGTAATCAATCACTTTGATCATCTCATTTTGATTGATCGACGTACGCACATTCGAATACAGATCGTATCGCTCAAACGCAGACGTTTTGATCCGCTTGTAACCATATGTAGTGAAACGTTTGCTCAACGTCCCGATGATCTTTTCATGTTTCTCATGTTCATTCGCTAGAATTTCAGAATACAAAATAGTTCTACCGCCTTCCGTCCGTTCAATACTTCACTACTTTACTACGCTAAAGTTAATTATTACTATACTGCTTATAAAAGACGTTGTCAACTGTATGTCTCATTATGGTTCTGTTACACTATGTAGTATAGAAAAGGAGACATGAGATTATGTTTGATTATCATATGCACAGCGCATTCTCTGCAGACTGCGAAATCCCAATGGAAGAAATGGTCAAGACATCCATAGCCAAAGGACTGAGCGAAATTTGCTTCACTGACCATGTCGATTATGAATATCCAGACGACACAATTACATTCGACTTTGACAAACACGCATACGCTGAAAAAATCCGGCAGCTCAACCAGCAATTCCATGGACAGCTAACGATCAAAAAAGGAGTCGAAATCGGTCTCCAGCCTCATTTATTGGATCGTTACGAAAAGCTAATGGATGAGCATGCTTTCGACTTCGTCATCTGTTCACTACATACCGTTGAAAACAAATCCCTTCATTACCGCGAGTTATTTGAAGATCGCACTGTCGAGGATGCATTCGAAACGTATTATCGAGAATTGCTCTATTGCGTGCAGAACTTTAATCGATATAGCGTATTAGGGCATGCCGACTTGATCAAACGCTACACCGATCAGCCACCAGCGCATCTTTTTCACGACGCGCTTGAGCAAATCTTCAAAACGATCATTCCTGAAGGCAAAGGCATCGAACTCAACACGTCAGGCTCGCGCTATGGATTGCCGCACAATATGCCAAGCACGGATATATTGAAGCTCTACAAACAATGCGGAGGTGAAATCATTACTCTTGGTTCCGATGCTCATCGAACGACTGATATCGCTCATGAATTCAAAGAGTCACTTGAACTCTTTCAATCGATCGGCTTTAACTATCTTGCAACGTTTAAAGACGGCCAACCTGACTTTCATGCAATTTCTTCTTTATAAGCGAAAAAGGGAGACTAGGACAAAACTAAGTTGTTCATAATGAAAGACGAACGATCACAAAAAACACAAATAGGTTACTTAGTGTGCGGTCAGGGATTTCCCCTCCAGGCCGGGATGCTTTCCGGCCAAATCCTACATTTTGTTCGGTAGGAAAGTTGACTTGGCCCCAAATACAAAAAGTTTGGCTATGTTCAATTTTGAAACATAGAAACCCAGTGCTTAATCCGTATTTTTTGGTATTCAATAATGTAAAACTGCTATCAAACTGCCTTGTATACAAAAATTTGGATTGAAGTTGAGGTCAGGGCGAAAGGCGAAGCGTTAGGATCACAGGTTTTCCGAAGCGGACGAGGAGGCTCACCTGCGTCCCACGGAAAGCGACCCTGCCCGCAGCGGAAATCCCATAGGCAGCGCCGAGTCTACAGTTTCTTTATATAGAAAAAACCGAACTATATTACAAAACTATGATTAAATGTTTTGTAAACGTTCGGTTTTTTTATCGCTTTGAATCCTTTTGTTCCGGCTACTTTTTCATTTTCTAAAAAGCCACGTCTTAAACAAAGCCAAACGTTCGCGAATCCATACCTTCGTTTTGACGATTTCGGGCGTCCTGGCTGCCACTACATCGGTCTTCCACCCTAATTGCTTTGCTAAAAACCGTGCTCTCGCCAAATGAAAATCACTACTAATAATCGTCACACCAGCCAATTCAGGCAGTAGTTCTTGCGTATATTTCAAATTTTCATAGGTGGAAGTGGACTGATCTTCAAGCAACAACCGCTCTTTTTCAATGCCTTGCTGAATCAAATAAGTATACATAGCCTGAGCTTCACTTAATGCCTCATCTTTACCTTGTCCGCCCGACAATACCAATTGAACGTGCGGAAAACGTTTTGCATACTCCGTTGCTGCCTCTAAACGATAACGCAGCGATAAAGATGGCTCTTCTCCATTCACTTTCGCTCCAAGAACCACCGCATATTTATACGAACCATCTGCTGTATGCTGTTGCGCTTCTTTCATCCTTTCTGCTGGTATCAACCAAAACATCATCAGCCCCGCAAGTAACAACGCTGCAACTATTACTATACCTATAAGCTTTTTCATTCACTCGCCCCTCTTCTTCAACAGTTAGACGGAATCAACTGAAGAAGAGTTCCAACTATTCAATACCTATATAAACTGAAATTAATAACTTACATTTGAAGTAAAACGTATAACATGTTGATTTCCGTTCTATACGGACGCTTTCTTCCACTCCAATCAACTGAGTATCCATATCTGAACAAACTTATGTTAAAACTTTAATTCAACATACCTATCTATTCAATGATAGATATGGTTTCACCCCTTATAAATCAGAACAGACACAAGGACCAAATCCCTGTGTCTGTCTCTACTACATTATCGAATTCCGTGCGCTACCATTGCGCCGGCTACTCTTAGGAAACCAGCAATATTTGCACCCATCACTAGATTACCAGGCTTGCCGAATTCATCTGCTGCCTTTTTACAATCGTTATAGATATTTTGCATAACTTCTTTCAAATGTTCATCCACTTGTTCTGCCGACCAAGATAAGCGTTGGCTGTTCTGTGACATTTCCATCGCAGAAACTGCTACACCGCCTGCATTGGCGGCTTTTGCCGGAGCAAATAAAACATTGTGCTCTTGGAATATCTCGATGGCTTCGATTGTACAAGGCATATTCGCGCCTTCCCCAACCGCCTTCACACCATTCGCGATCAGCATATGTGCTGCAATTTCATCAATCTCATTTTGTGTCGCACATGGTAGAGCGATATCACAAGGTATTGACCAAATCGCGCTGCAATCTGCATGATATTCTGCTTCAGGACGTTCTTTCGTATATTCCCAAATTCGTTTATTGCCAAATTCCTTCAACTCTTTAACCAAATCTAGATCAATTCCATCTTTATCATAGATATAGCCATCAGAATCACTACATGCTACGACGTTTGCACCAAGCTGCATTGCTTTTTCCATAGCATACGTGGACACGTTCCCTGAACCTGATACGACCATCGTCTTTCCATCCAATGTAAGTCCATTCTCTTTAAGCATTTCATCAACGAAATAAACTGTCCCATATCCAGTAGCTTCTTTACGTCCCAGACTTCCGCCATGATCCGGATTTTTCCCTGTCAGGATGCCAGCTTCATAGCCGCCTTTAATTCGATTATATTGACCGAATAAATAACCTATTTCACGTTTCCCAACGCCGATATCCCCTGCCGGCACGTCAATATCAGGACCAATATGCCTGCTTAATTCCGTCATGAAACTTTGAGTAAAACGCATGATTTCACGATCCGACTTGCCTTTAGGGTCAAAATCAGAACCACCTTTACCTGCCCCAATCGGCTGACCAGTTAACGCATTTTTAAAAATCTGCTCGAAAGCCAAAAACTTCATAATACTAGTATTTACTGACGGGTGAAAACGTAATCCGCCTTTATAAGGTCCCAGATCACTGTTAAATTGTACACGGAATCCTCTATTCACATGCACTTTCCCCTGATCGTCTTCCCAAGCTACGCGGAATGAAATGATTCGTTCAGGTTCTGTGATCCGCTCAAGAATACCATTTGAAATAAATTCGGGATGCTTAGCAAAGACAGGACGGAGGGAATCAAAGATTTCTCTTGTCGCCTGCAGAAATTCCTTTTCGTCAGGATTCCTTTTCTTTACTAATTCATATACTTCATGAACATAATCGTTTGCTCGTTTACGATTATTAAATTGGATTTCATCTATCTTTGTCATTTGCGCCCATCCCTTTCCCTGGTGTTATTCGAAATACATCGACTGAGTAGTCGCTCACTTTACTCAGTAGAAGTTATCCATAAAGGACGAGTTCTACTGAATAAATTGAATTTCTAATGAATTGAATTTCAATTGTTCGAAATATTTCTTTGTATTCCAATATTATTACTGAAATCAAAGCAAGATACAAGAATTATTTGTAATTTAAGCAGAATGCTTTTACTTTTGTGTCAATTTTATGTATTAGAACTAACTTCTTCATTTACAGTTGACTGAATATAGTGTATTATTAATCTATTCAAACAATCAATGTGAAGCGGTTAGTTTAAGAGCATTCGCATGAGCGGGAGAACCAATACGAAAAGAAAGAGGCGAAGCACCATGACAAAGAAAAACAATCCAATACGCTCCATTTTAGGAGCCAATCTGCTCCTTATCATGACTTTTGCTTTCCTACCTGCTTTACTCGTAAATCCGGATATGGATGTTTTCCAAAATGCGATGAAGTTGATTACTAACGAATAGACGATCACGTAAATGAGCCTTTCCTGAGTTTAGGGAAGGCTCATTTTTTCACCTTTTGCGAATGGTAAACCGATCTTCCAACAGCAACCAATTCTGCGGGAAAGCCAAGCCAAGCTTCCAGTACATAATCCCACGCAACCTAAATTCTTTCAGCAAATCAAATTTCGCATTGATGCTTCTTGCGTCTTCAAACCACACTTCATGTTCAGTTCCTTGTTGGTCATAGTACGTAAAGTGAGGAGCTTGAGCTACCGCATCGTATTCAATTGAGACTTTTTCATTGATGGCTAAATTTGTTGCCATTCTTGGACTCAAGGCCACAGCCGGCTTACTATCAGCTTGCCCGAATGGGGCGGACCAATCATAGCCATATAAATTTTGTCCCAAGAAAATCTTATCGCGTGGAATTTGGCTCACTGCATATTCAACGACTCTCCTGACAGGACCAATTGGACTGACAGCTTGCGGAGCGCTATACGTATATCCCCATTCATACGTCATCAAGACAACAAAATCACAGATTTCGCCATGTGCTTTATAATCATGGGCTCCATATATACCCGTCGTCACTTCTCCTGCTTTCGGAGCAAGAGCCGTCGAAATTGTTAATCCTGCCTTATGGATTTGATCGCGTGCATTGCGCAATAATTGATTATATAATTCACGATCTTCCGGGAATAATAATTCAAAGTCAAAATGAATATCTTTATAGCCTATCCTGTTTGCCGTCTCAATTGCATTTTGAATCATCCGATTTTGCGCGGCCTGATCGGTAAATAGGGCGTGGGCCAGATCAGCGCTGAATCCATAGTTTTCTAAGTTGGTCAACACCATCATATTTAATGCACCTGCATTTTGGGCGATGGTCGGAATGTCATCAAGGGGTGGTTCTTTAAGTGAGCCATCACGTTGGACTTCATAGCTGAACATTGCCAAATATGTAAGCTGTCCGACGCGTTGTCTGACTTCCGTGATCATCTGTTGGCTTACCGGATTGCGGGGCTCCACGTATAATAGAGAGTCGATCGGCGTCTTAGGCGGTTCAGGAATGTAAAGACGCTGACCTACCTGCAAAATGCCCGCCGGATTAATATTATTAATCTGTGCGAGCCGTTCGACTGATAGACCATGAGTCTGCGCAATCCTATAAAGACTGTCTCCAGGCCGAACCCAATAATATGTTCCAACAATCGGTATGACTAACGCTTGTCCAATCGCTAACTGCGAGGCATCTTCCAATTCGTTCGCTTGTGCAATTTGTTCATAGGGAACACCATAGATGTTTCCAATTATAAAAAGACTCTCACCAGGTTTCACTACATGAATCTGCATGTGACTCCACTACCTTTCTCATGTTCTCTAACCAAGATATGGTGGAGTCAATGGAAATATGCTTGTTTTCCGAAGTCCGTAAATCTTCGAGTAGTCCATAGACCATACTTCGTATTCCAAATGCATAATTTCACGAAACCTCCTCATACTACCGTTGATGTAAATGACTATTAAAGGAGGATATGTATTTGACTAATCAATTCGAAACATCTCAACACATGCACGACGGAGCAGTCCCCCCCTCTATGAATCATGGCGGCCATGAACTTTTTGACGTTCACGAAGTATTGAACACTGCAGTTGGTGCATTGAATCAATCCATGATTCTTCGTCCGCACGTAAAAGATCCAGAACTCTTAGATATTCTGGACCGACAGTACCGTTTTATGCTTGATGAATACAATATTACGGTTGAATGTTTCAAAACAGGAAAAGACCCATCACACCCTACGCAGAGTTATCAAATGAAAGTTGGCAGTGATTTTGTCTATGGCATGAAGGAAAAGGCGCCTTCAAAACCAATTCAATCGACAAACGAAATATCTGATGAAATCATCTCCGGCTTTTTGCTCGGTTCTGCAAAAAAAGGGGCCACTGGGAAAGCAGCTGCTGCTTTGGAGACGTGTAATCCAGTCGTTCGTCGTGTGCTTGCAGACTCCATACCCAACTGTATAGAAATGGCGTATGAATTGTCGATTTATCAAAATAAACATCACTATTATCAAGTCCCTCAGTTGAATACTCAGGACATGAACATCCTACTCAACTCATTTGCCCCCTCGCAAGGACAACCCAGCATGCCAAAAAACCTTCAATAACCAGCTAAAAGCAGACTTTTGTCTGCTTTTTTGCTTTCTCCCTCATTGTATTTGTATACTGTAAGAATACAGACAAATGAAGGGGTGTATTTATGAAAGTTGCCATTTTTGACTTTGACGGCACGTTGTATACGAAAGAAACCTTTAAATTGCTTATGGAGCAATTGAAGAAACACCCGAGTTACCAGCGTTATTACGGAAAATTCTACAGATCGATTTTACCTTTATATATCTGTTACAAACTAAAATTACTGCCTGAAACCGAAATGAAAGAACGATCCATGAAGCTGTATTTGAAGGCTCTTGAATCTTTAACAACTGCACAACTAGAACAATACTTCGAAAATATGCATGAAGAAATGTTAAACGATTTCAATGAAGATGTCGTCAACAGATTAGCTCGACATCAAGCAGAAGGTCATCATGTATTGTTAGTTTCTGGTGCTTATACTCCCTTTTTGACTGCAGTCACGAGCCATTTGTCATTCGATCGTATTATCGGTACTGAAATCCCTTCATGCGGCGAACAGATTACGATGGACCAACCATTTCTACATATCCAAGGAGAGCGTAAAAACGAACAAATCGAAAAAGCACTTCAAGGTAAATCGATTGATTGGGAGAACAGCTTTGCTTACGGAGATAGCATCTCCGACTTGCCTGTGTTAGAGCAAGTCGGCAATCCTGTAGCCGTCAGACCCGATCCGAAACTTGCAGCCATAGCAAACCAACGAAATTGGGACATTTTATGATGAAAGCTGAAAAGCCCTGAATTCGGCTTCAGGGCTTCAAGCTTCAAGCATTCTTCAATGTATTAACATATAAGTTTCCATCGGTTTGAATTTCTGCATACAGCACATGCTCCGGCTTTCCGATGCCTTGCAGTTCCAGTTGTTGTTTCAACCATACATCAGTCAGCTTCAATTCACGCATATTTTCCTCTTGTACTTTTCCGTCGGTAATAATTTCGGTCGGAATATATTTAGGTTTAGGAGAAGCCACTTTGACATCTTTTTTCGTCGCCTTCTCTTCGCCCGGCTTAAGCATTATGCTCAAGTTTCCATTCGTTTCGAAAATCGCATAATTGACATCTTTCATGGAAAAAACGGCTTGTTCCCGAAGCATCATATTCAATTCATTGAAATTCAAACGCAGCTTACTTAACGAGCCTTCCACAATCTTTCCATCCTGAATTACGATGATTGGCTTATCATCCAGCAGGACACGTAGTTTTTTTGATTTAAACGTTAAATAATTGGCAAGTATCGTCAATACTGCCCATAGGATCATACCATATAACCCATTTAAGAACGGCGTCTCGGACTCCCCTGCCAAATTGGCGGCAATCGAACCGATCGTGATACCTGTCACGTAATGGAAGAAAGTCAATTGAGATATTTGTTTTTTTCCCATGAACCGGGCCAGGATCAGAAGGACGATAAAGGAAATAACAGTCCGCAAAGTCATTTCCCAAAAAGACAGCTCCAAAAACTCATCCATATTCACAACGCACACCTCCATTGAGTGGAGTATGTGTGAAATGCGGGAAACTATACTTTCATAAGCTTATTTCAATCCCAAACGTATGGCGTTGCTTGATAGACATAGTAGTTCAACCAGTTCGAGAATAACAAATGTGTATGTGAACGCCAAGTATTCATTGGTTCTCTCGTCGGATCATCATTCGGGAAATAATTTTCAGGTACATCAATATCCAATCCCTTTTGGACATCTCGCCCGTATTCTTCAGCCAATGTATGTGCATCATACTCTAAATGTCCTGTCACCATTATGTTTTTTTCATCATTAGAAATCACAATGAATGCACCCGCATCATCCGATACAGATAGCAGTGTCAAATCCGGATGCTTCTCAATTTCTTCTATGGAAACAGCCGTGTGACGTGAGTGAGGAGCAACAAATACATCGTTAAATCCTCTTGCCAAATTGACTGTTTGGTCCGTGATATCGTGAGAAAAAATCCCAAAACATTTCTTCGGCAACTCAAACTTATCAATGCCGTAATGATGATAAAGTGCGGCTTGCGCGCCCCAACAAATATGCAAGACAGAGGTCACATTGGTTTTTGTCCACTCCATGATTTTCTCTAATTCCTTCCAGTACACTACGTCTTCAAATTGCATATGTTCAATAGGTGCTCCTGTAATAATCATGCCGTCAAACTTGCGCTCTTTCACGTGTTCGAATGTTGTATAAAACGTTTCCAAATGAGTTTGACTGACATTTTTGGAAACATAGGTCGCCGTATTTAAAAACGTCACGTTTACTTGCAAAGGCGTATTACCAAGTAATCGTAATAATTGAAGTTCTGTTTTTTCTTTTTCAGGCATTAAATTCAGAATCAAAATGTTCAGCGGCCGAATATCTTGCTCCGTCGCCCGATCTTCATCCATGATGAAGATTTTTTCTTTCTTCAGTAACTCACCTGCAGGTAATTGTTTCGGTATATTAATCGGCATATTTCTTCCCCCTTGGCTATTCATTCGGCCTGTTTTTACAAAATAAAAAACCTCTTTTCCTGTAGATAAGAAAATGAAGGTTTAGGACCACAGTTCTTATCTCTCAAGACAACAATCTTGTTGGAGGTAGCACCTTCCTGTTTACACAGAGGTTGCTGAAGCTTCATCAGGCCAAATCCCTCAGCTTCTCTTGATAAGTAGTATTTAGTTAATATCATTTCACGAAAATGATTTACTGACTATTATAACATTAATAAACTAATTGTATAGTCAAATTTTCAAATAGTTCTGCTCATTCCAATCTCGTAAATTGTAGACCGGAAATATTTGTGTATAATAGGAACTACCAACTACTTTTTAAAGGAGGAACTCATGAGATCTTTAGGCATTGTTCGCAAAGTAGACCATCTTGGCAGAATAGTTATTCCGAAAGAACTACGCAAATCTTTGCAATTAGATAAAGGCGATCCCATTGAAATTTTCGCAGAAGAAGATCGAATCATTTTGAGAAAGTATCAAGTGAATAAGGCATGCTTCATTACTGGTGAAGTAACGAACGAAAACAAAGAACTATCAAACGGATTATTCATAAGTCCTCAAGGCGCGAAAATCCTTCTCGAACAATTACAGGATTATGTTTAAATAATAACAAGCCAACCATCTCCTCGGATCGTTGGCTTGTTAGCATACATCAAAGTAATAAAATTTGGTTGACTTCAGAGTGAAAAGCGGAACAAGTGAATATAAGTTTGTAGCCCGGAGATTGGCTCCCCGCGGAAAGCCATCCTCCCGGAACCTGGATCAACGGTTCTTATACCCACTCACCCTCTGCTCACAAACTATTGATAAACTCTTCAATCTCCTCTTTCGTCTTGCGATTCTTACTGACAAAACGGCCTGTTTCCTTGCCTTCACTGAATGCGATAAAGCTTGGGATGCCAAATATATCGAGCTGAGTGCACAAGTCAATAAACTCATCTCGGTCGACATAAATAAATTGGTACTCGGAAAATTCCGTTTCCAGTGTTGGTAAAAACGGCTCGATCACTCTGCAATCAGGACACCAATCTGCAGAAAACAAGAAAATCACTCGCTCTTCTTGCTTCAATTGTTCGAATCGCTCGAAGGACTCTAAGTTTTTCATCTTACATTACCCCTTTACTTGAATAGTATGGCACTACTATAACATTGATTGGCATATATCTTCTCTTCTCACGACTTATGGTATTTCCTAATACTCCATAGTAAAAGTTACTTATAATCCGCTTTTATCTCTCAAACACGAACGTTCACAAATCATTCAATAATTTACGTTCGCCTTTATTAGTTTTTCATTTTTTTCCGAAAAGTAATTGACAATTACTTTTGACGTGTTATGATTAGTTCAAATTTAATACACGCAAAACAATTTTGACGAAGACATACCTTCCTGTAAAAGAATTTTCTAGAGAGCTGATGAATTGGTGAGAGTCAGTAAATTCTTGGGATGGCGGCACTTCCGAATTGCTTGGCTGAATAGTTCAGTAGGCCAATCCGTCACATGCACGTTACGCATGCTGAATGAAGGCTGCTTTTGCAGCAAAACAAGGGTGGTACCGCGTTAGTTTATTGAGCTTTTCGCCCCTTACGTATGTAAGGGATGGAAGGCTTTTTTATTTTTCCTAAAAGGAGGTAAGCATAGAACGTACATATGGGATCAACTCTATAAAATTCATTTTGAAAACTTTACAACAATAAAAACTACTGAAGGAGAGAATGATTATTATGGCTTTTAAAGTACTTATTAGTGACCCACTTAGCGAGGACGGTATTTTTCCATTACGACAAGCAGAAGGTTTTGAAATTGTGATCGATACAGATTTGACACCTGACCAACTGAAGGATCGGATCAAAGGTTTTGATGCTCTTCTAGTACGTAGTCAGACAACTGTTACGAAAGAATTGCTAGATTCTGCTGATCAATTGAAAATTATTGGACGTGCAGGTGTAGGTGTCGACAATATCGATTTGGACGCAGCTACAGAAAAAGGGATTATCGTCGTCAATGCTCCTGATGGAAATACAAATTCAGCTGCTGAGCACACGGTAGCTATGATGATGGCGATGGCTCGTAAAATTCCACAAGCATTCAATTCACTGAAGAACAATAAATGGGACAGAAAATCATTTCTCGGTGTAGAGCTAAAAGACAAAACATTAGGGATTATCGGACTTGGCCGTATTGGTGCAGAAGTTGCCAGACGTGCGAAAGGTCAACGTATGAATGTCATCGCGTACGATCCATTCCTAACTGAAGAAATCGCAAAGAAATTGGGTATTGAAATTGGTACGGTAGATGAAGTATTAGCAGCTGCTGATTTCATTACAGTACATACACCATTGCTGAAAGAAACTCGCAGAATGATCAATAAGGAAGCATTCGAAAAAATGAAAGACGGTGTACAGATCATCAACTGTGCCCGTGGTGGAATTATTGACGAAGATGCATTATACGATGCGATTGTCGCCGGAAAAGTAGCAGGTGCGGCACTAGATGTATTCGAGGAGGAACCATTCCTAGATCATAAGTTACTGACTTTGCCTGAAGTAATTGCTACCCCTCACTTAGGTGCGAGCACAATTGAAGCACAAGAATCTGTTGCTGTAGACGTAAGCCGAGACGTCGTCAACTTCTTGACAATCGGATCTGTCCGCAACCCAGTGAATTTACCATCCGTTTCTCGTGATGTTTTAGCGAAAATCGAGCCATTCTTTGACCTTACTGAAAAACTGGGTATGTTCTTATCACAAATCCAAAACACAGTCATCGACGAAATCAACATCCAATATGCAGGTGAATTGGCGAATTACGACGTGCGTGCATTGACTCGTAATACAGTGAAAGGTTTGTTGAAGCGCAATCTTGGCGAAACAGTCAATGATGTAAATGCAAGACTGTTGGCTGATCGTTACGGCATCAAAATAAATGAACAAAAAACGACGACAGCTAGAGGTTTCATGAACTTGATCACAGTGGAAGTTGTTACGGCAAAAGGCATCCGCAAAGTAGCCGGTACCCTTCTAAATGGTCTCGGGCCACGTATTGTGAAAGTTGATGATTATGTAGTTGACGCAATTCCACAAGGTCACTTGTTGTTCATTCGCCATAAAGACCAACCAGGCGCAATCGGACGTGTAGGTACATTGCTTGCGGAAGAAAATATTAATATTGCAGCGATGCAAGTGGGACGTTCTGCTGAAGGTGGAGACGCGATCATGATGTTAACAGTCGATCATCACGTTGAGTCTGCTTCTGTTGCACGCGTCAAAGAAGTTCAAAATATCCATGATGCAAAAGCTATTGATCTATAAAAACACAGGAAAACCAGCTGACATTTTGAAATGTCAGCTGGTTTTTTCACGTCCGTGTGACAAAAAAATCAAAGCCCATAGCAGTCAATATACCGAAAACGAGACACCAGAACGCGATACTGATCGCAGACCAAACGGCTGTCTTCACTTTATTGGCACCGAACACTAAACCGATAAACGCAGCGATATGTGTACCGATCAGAATGGGACCTGCAATTGTTAATACGGGTAATCCATATGTATTCATGATTTTTTCACCACGTTGCAATCGTTTTGAATTAACTCTTCCTTTTTTCTTATTTCTTCGTTCGATCCAGTCATTGATTTGCTGAAATCCGAGAATCAACAGAAGGATAGTCGCCATATTGCCTATAAATGCGAGGAGCATTACCCAAGTAGGTGACAGACCACTAATTATGCCAACGGGAATGACGAGCATAATTTCAATCCAAGGTATGGCCGCTCCTAAAAAAACTAAGATATATTCCAACATGCTTACCTGCCTCCTTGCTAATTGAACAGCTAGAGATTAGTATAACAGAATCGGAAAACCGATGAGAAGCAAGCCTCATCGGTTTTCTAGTCCAGACAGTATAGGAAACAAACCTTCTAAATGGTCAATTTCAAATGTTGGTTTCACTTCGTCGCTTGATAGTTTGTTTTCACGATTGATCCAGACGTTTTTCATTCCAACTCGGCTGGAACCGAGAATGTCGGTCATTAGATTATCACCGATCATCAATGCTTCATCGGCAGTCACACCGCATGTATCCAATACATGTTGGAAGATCGAAGCATCAGGTTTTCCTTTGCCGAATGCTCCAGATACAATAATATGATCAAAATACGGTGGAATCTCCGGAGAAATCGTCAATTTGATCTGCTGCAAACTAGGTGAACCATTTGTCAATAAAATGAGCTGGTAATCTCCCTTTAGGCGATCGAGTACTTCAAACGTCTCTTCATATATATATGGATGCTTTTTACGCTCTTTCGGAAAGAGCTCTGCCAATTCCCTGCCGAACGCTTCATCCTCTATCCCTAATTTCTTCAAACCTCGAATCCATGCTTCTTTTTGGTATTTTGGAATGATTCCTTTCATCTTTTGAAACTCTTCACCAGGATCGTCGAACACGCCCCACAACCCTTCAAATGGATTAATTCCGATATTTTGTGTATGAGGAAATGTCTCATAGGTCGCATATAATTCTCGCGCCTCTTCACGTACAGCTTTCTCTAACTCCACTGGGTTGACCCCGTTCTTTTTCGTCGCATACTCGCATGTTTTTTGAAATGCTATCGCAATACTCTTTGCATCCCAAATGAGCGTATCATCCAAATCAAAAATAAGTGTTTTAATCATCTTGCCAGCCCCTTTCTTATATACATTCAGTAGGTATATCCACTTTTAATTATACACATTAAACAATAAATTTGTTAGTTTGCCCGGTATCTATTGCGCATTGCAGATAAAAACCTTAAACTTTTATGCATAGTTATCAAGAAGGAAGGGAATCCCATCAAATAGGAGGTGAGTCCCGAATGGCACAACATTATTTTATCGGCATCTCGATTGCCACTCCCATTTCTGAAATAGCTGAACACTTTCGCTCCAAGTACCAACTGGCTGAAAGATATAAAGTAATCCCGCACGCTGATGACCTTCATATCACCATGCGCTATATAGGAGAGCTAGGTGAAGCCACTAAGTCTTCGCTTGAGCCTTCGTTACAAGAGATCGCAGAGGCAAATACCAGCTTCACTACTTCTGTTACAGGTTTGTCCTTTTTCGGATCGCCTTACGGACCGCGCGTTGTCTACCTTTCTGTTGAGGCGGTGGGAGCTTTGGAACATTTACAAAGACAGATTGCAAGGCGCACAGAAAATATTCTTGAATTAGAAAAAGACAATCGTTTCGTTCCGCACATCACGATTGCAAAGAAACGTAAGACTGCGGATAAGATCCAGTTATCTAAAGAAACGATTACTCCAGTCCAAATTGATATAGAAGGATTCACTTTATTTAGAATTCATCCTAACGTACGGCCATCTTACGAATCAGTTGCCTATTTTCCATTTAAAAAGAGCTGATTGCCTGTTCGCAATCAGCTCTTTTCTTTCATTTCACACTCGAAAGCGTCCCATATCGCTCTGCAGCCGTTCTGCCAACTCCGCCAAAGTTTGAGAACTAGATGTAATCTCCTCATTCGCCGCCAACTGTTCTTCTGTAGCAGCGCTTGTGGACTGAGCTTCAGCTGAAGCCTGGATAGCGAGTTCCTCCACTTGTTTCGCTCCCCCAGCGACTTCAGTGGTCATTGTACGGATTTCTTCGATTGCTGTGGAGACAGTGGAGATTTTTTCACTCACATCTGTAGTTGCATTTTCAATGTTTACAAATACGGCACTGGTTTTTTCTGTAGATGTTAAACCTTCTTCCACACGCTTCCGTCCAGCTCCAGTGCTGTCGACCGCTTTCGCTACATTCAGAATCATCGTATCGATCATCCGTCCGATTTCTTCAGCTGACCGCTTGGACTGCTCTGCCAAATTCCGTACTTCTTCCGCAACGACGGCAAAGCCTTTTCCATGCTCTCCTGCGCGTGCTGCTTCAATAGCTGCATTTAATGCTAATAAATTTGTCTGTTCCGCAATAGCTGTAATCATACGCGTGACATTCCGAATATTTTCGGAGTGCTCCGCCATATCATTAATGATTGTAGTGGATTCCCCTATAGTTTGGCTGATTGTTTTCATATCAGCCGAAAACTCCTCCATTAATAAAGAGCCTTCTTTCACTAATTTCGATACTTCCCCGGAGGATTCCAGCATCTCTTCGTTATCATCTGTAATTCGGTCAATCGCCGTCATCATTTCTTGCATGGCTAGGGTTGACTGACTGACAATTTGTGCTTGCGAGTCACTTGTCTGCAAGTTCTTTTCCGAAATTTCAGCGACCATTTCAGAAGCAGCCAAGCTTTCCTCTGCACTTGCAGATAATTCTTCCGACTGGCCAGCTAGCTGGGTGGCAGAGTCCCTAGCACGCTGAATGATGCCTCGTAAATCTCTAACCATTATATTCAGTGCAGTGGACATTTCACCGATTTCGTCACGATTTTTAACAGTTACCTCTTCCACAGCAAAGTTTCCACTTGATAATTCGGATATCGCCGCTGTCATCTTGCCGACCGGTCTAGTAATCAGTCTACTAATAATAATTGTGATAGCTATACTTGCTATGATGCCTATAATTAATAAAATTCCCGTCAAATTAATGGCGATAAAGGTATATCTTTGTACTTCTTCCTCTAGTTTTTCTTGTTCTTCCCGTTGATGTTCAATCATTACTTGTATATTATTCGTAATAATATCCTGATAAATCGCGCCGTTTACACCTACTTGAATGGCTTTATCTCGCTTTCCTTTTTGTACCTCTGCTATCATATTACGTATAACGCCATCGTAATTTACTGTAGCAGCGCCAATTTCAAGCATCGCTTTCTTCATCTCTTCATTATGTATAATGCCTTCTAAAATCTCCAACCGCTCTTTATTTTTTTGTTGTGCTTTCTCAATTCCATCCACATAGGAAGGATTTTCATAAAGGACGTATCCGCGTATATTACTCGACATTAAATTCTGATCTTTCAGTTGTTGCTCCAATAAAACAACCTTTTGCATTCGATCGTCAATCAAATAACGATACTTTTCATTGACATTTTTTAAAGCCAAAAAACCTACTGCCCCAATTAAGATCATAATGACCACAACACTTAAAAAGCCTGTCCATAACTTTTTCCCCACCGTGAACTTCACTAATTCCATCCCCTTCTGTCAGATATGCGAATACTTAGGCATAATTGCTCAAATCTTTTTAATTTATTATAGCGTAATAAATTGAAAAGGTATATAAGGAATAGATTGTTTATGGGAAATTAGAACCTCTCACTTCAGTAAATAATCAGATGTCTTCACTTAATTTCATTTATAATTCATTCAGTTATTTATGCAACTTAACAAATTGTTTTTTAATCCTAAGCTCATTAAAAGCAAACGAGTCTTAGAAATGAGCTGGAGTTTCGCAATCGCTACTCAGTTCTCTATCTTTGCATATTATATATTCATCGTTTCGGCCGCAGTTAACCCATAATTTTCTTCAATGACTAACCTTATACCTTCCTTTACTACCGCAACCATTTCCACCAATTGCTCGGCAGTCGTTGCAAGAGGTGGCATCAAAACAATCACATCACCTAATGGCCTAGTCAATAAGCCCAATTCGCGCATTTTCAGGGTAGACCGATATGCGATGCGTCTTTCAAATGAGAACGACTCTTTTGTGTATCGATCCTTAACGATTTCTATTCCGACCATAAGTCCACACTGACGTACATCTCCAACATGCGGCAACTCTTTTAGATCAGCAAGCAGCTCCGTCAGCAATTCTGCTTTATCAGACGCTTGTTGAACTAATTGTTCCTTTTCAAATATCTCCAAGTTAGCCAGTGCTACAGCGCATCCTAGCTGATTCCCCGTATATGAATGACCATGGAAAAATGTTTTCATTTCTTCATGCTTTCCATAAAAGGCGTTATAGATTTCTTCTGTTGTAAATGTTGCGGCTACTGGCAAATAACCACCCGTCAGACCCTTCGCTACCGTCATGATGTCCGGTTGAATACTTTCATGCTCCACAGCAAACATTTTTCCAGTACGGCCAAAACCCGTCGCCACTTCATCCACAATAAGCAACACATTGAATTCCTTGCACAATTCCTCTACACCTTTCAAATACCCAGGTGGCATTGTATTCATTCCACCCGCACCTTGAATCATCGGCTCCAAAACCATGCCAGCAATTTCTTCATGGCGTTCTTCAAAAAGCAAGCGCAACTTGTGCAGACTTTCATCACGTACTACCTGTTCGTCATTAGACGGATGTCGGTATACTGCTGGAAATGGAATAACAAGCGCATCAAATAATAAAGAAGTATATACCTTATGATACAGCTCGATAGATCCAACACTCATTGTACCGACCGTATCCCCATGGTACCCATTACTCAACGTAACGAATTTCATCTTCTGGCTAACACCCTTGTTTTGCCAATACTGATAGGCCATTTTCACAGCAATTTCCACGGATGTCGCTCCGCTATCCGAATAAAAAACACGCGTTAACCCTTCAGGCACTAACTCGATTAATTTTTCCGCTAATAAAATGGATGGAACATTTGCAGCTCCTAATAAAGTCGAATGGGCAATCAGCTGTAACTGCTTTTGAATCGCTTCATCTAGTTCTTTCTTTTGGTGACCGTGTACATTCAACCACAAAGAAGAATTTCCATCCAGATACGTTTTACCGTATATATCTGTGACCCTTACGCCTTCTCCGCTTTCAATGATCAATGGATCTTGCTCATAATCGGACATTTGCGTAAAGGGCAACCACATATATTGTTTACTTTTTTCCAATAATTGATCTGCTTTCATTTCTTAACGCCTCCCGTAATCTGTTCATGTCCCAATTTCGATAGCACTCTATTCTCTTAGACGGATCCCTCAGTGTGTCGTCTACATTTTTCAGATGAGGAATCACTCCAATGATCGGGATTCCAGTCAACTTACTGATCATTTCACCATTATCATGAATGATTTCTTTTTCATCTTGTTGTAAATCGTTGAGCAGTACCCCTGCAATGGGGATTTGTCTAGATTTCAACGTATTTATGGTGAGCACCGAATGATTGATCGTCCCAACACCCGCTCTTGAAACGATCACGACTGGTGCGTCTAATTCTTCCATCCAATCGATCATGCAATAGCCGTCTCCAGTCAATGGAACATATAATCCTCCAGCCCCCTCTATAACTACCCCTTCAGCTATTCCACCTAATTGTCTGACTGCTTCACTGAGACGAGTCGGTTGAATTTCTCTGTCTTCGATTAACGCAGCCAAATGAGGTGAGCAAGGTTTTTGGAATAAATATTCTATATTTCCTCTTCCCATCTGTTTATGCGCAGCCGATTGATAGACCATCACGTCAGGCGCGATCCAATCTTCATCTTGCTGAATAGCACCTGTTTGGACAGGTTTGAACGGGGTGAATTGTAACCCATGATCTGCAAAATAACTTATTAGCAGTGTAGTCGCTATGGTTTTTCCCACATCGGTATCTGTGCCTGTAACGAATAAAACCGTCATACAATATCCTCCTCTCCCGAAAATGTGTTAACTAAATATAAAAGTATGTTAACATATAATCAGAAACACAACAATAGTTTTTAGGAGGAATGGAAAATGAAAGCAAGAGAAATTGTCATTTGTGCGTTGTTTGCTGCGCTAATGGGAGTAGGAGCTAACATTGCGCCTTTACTGACGATCGGCGGTGTGCCAATAACATTGCAGCTGCTAATTGCAATTTCAGCTGGGGGGTTATTAGGAAGTAAATTAGGCAGTCTGTCTATGTTCGCCTATTTATTTATCGGTCTAGCTGGTGCGCCGATCTTCGCTCAGTTCAAAGGCGGTCTCGGCAGCATACTGAGCCCGACATTTGGCTATATCATTTCGTTTATTGTTGTCGCTTATATTGTCGGAAAGTTTTTCGAACGTAAAACACTGTTTACATATGTAGGAGCTGGAACACTTGCTATTCTGACAAATTATATTATCGGCACAAATTATATGTATTTGGCCTATATCTATTGGGTAGAGGCGCCAGCAAGCTTCAGCTATGTCATCGCATGGTCTTGGATGGTGGCCTACTTGCCATTGGATATCGGAGTTACCATTCTTGCCTTAATTTTGATTCCCCGATTACAGAAAGTATTGAAATTTCATTCTATACGCAAACGAAGCCTCTCATGACCAAGGATCCATCCTCTGCGATGGATTCTTTTTTGGCGTAATATCTTCTGCCCAAAAATATTTATTGAATTCAGATAAAAAAGTTTTCTAGTATCATAGTTCATGTATAATAAGTTTCATCAACCTAGAAAGGACGGAATCTTCTTGGAACTTATTTCAATCATCGCTCCTGTATTATTTATTTTTTTAATTGGTTTCATTGGACAGAAGTTCCTGTCATTCGATATTAAAACGATATCAACGGCAGCTCTTTACCTGATGTCTCCTTTTTTGGCATTCCGGACTTTCTATACGAATGCACTTGACCGAACGTATTTGTATATTGCTGCCTTCGCAGTACTGTTGTTGGTCATTCTGTTCATTATCGTCTGGTTTACTGCTGATATTATGAAAGCTTCGCGTTCTGAACGTTCTGCTATGATTCTTGGCGGGGTATTTATGAACAGCGGGAATTATGGAGTGCCTGTCGTATTGTTTGCATTTGGCTCGGCAGCCTTTGATTACGGGGTCATTATGATGGTCTTTCAGTCAATTCTAATGAATTCAATCGGTATTTTTTTCGCTTCCATCGGAGGAGAAGCACATGCGACTTGGCGTGACTCGATGCAGCGGGTTATACGTATGCCATTGATTTACGCTGCGATTCTAGGTATTATCTTTCAAGTTTCTTCTATTAAGTTATCTGATTCCATGATGCAGGGAGTTGACTTGATTGCAGATGCTTCCATCCCGGTCGTCATGCTCGTCCTCGGAATGCAACTGGCGATGATTGTCCGCAAGCGCGTTGCCTATCGATATGTCACAGCGGTGACGATTATTCGCATGATCATTTCACCATTGATTGCAGTTGTCATTTTAATATTTTTACCGGTTGATGATTTGTTGAAAGTGGTACTGATTATCCAAGCAGCAATGCCTGGATCAGCGAATACGACAATGTTTGCAGTTCAATTTGGAACGGAGCCAGATTTGGTCTCGTTTACGACACTCACAACGACATTGTTAAGTCTTTTGACAATTCCAATCGTTCTCTATTTCGTCATGATGTGACGTCATTTCTTTTATAGATTTTTTTATTCGTCAGAATGGTATTTTTTTCGATTATCTAGTATACTATACTTTCATGTCCTTGACGGAGACGATCAAGGATCTCGTAGATTTGTGCAGATCTTATATACGAAAGAAACTATAGATAAATGAAGACTGAAGTAGTAAGGACGTGTTTCTCGTGTCGACAGAACTTTTTATCACAACGGACTTTCAACGCCGATGGGTCAATGAATTGACTGAGGCAGGTCCGTTTTTCAGCAGCTTTTCAGAGCAATCTGATACGCTGTCCAAATTCCCAAAAGAGAATATTCAAAAACTCGTGGAAATGGGCTACACTACGTTGACACTCCCGAAGGAATTCGGTGGTGAAGGCATCTCCGTAACGGATATGGTGTTGTTTCAAGAAACGATTGCTCGTTTTGACAGTGCGACTGCTCTAGCTATCGGCTGGCATCAAGGCGTAGTCGGCGAACTGTATGAAAATCGCAAATGGACTGCGGAACAATTAGCGCAATTCAGCGAAGCTGTTCAGCAAGGTGCACTAATCAACCGTTCTGTAACCGAGGCTCAAACAGGAAGTCCTACGCGAGGCGGTCGCCCCCAGACGACGGCAACACGTTCTGCAGGCGGCTGGGTGATTTCAGGAGAGAAAACGTTCACTACAATGGCTCCTGCCCTTACCCACTTCCTAGTATCTGTATGGATTGAAGAAAAACAGCAAATCGGTTTCTTCTTGATTCCACGTGAATCAGAAGGGCTGTCCATCAAAGAAACATGGCATACGATTTCCATGCGCGGTACAGAGAGCCAGACGCTCGTTTTGGATGACGTAAAAGCCACGGATGATCAGTTAGTGGAAGTGAATGAAGCACCACGCGGCAATAAGCTCAATGGTTGGCTTCTCCACATACCGGCTTGTTATTTGGGAATCGCACAAGCTGCTCGCGATTACGCGGTTCACTTTGCGGCAACTTATCAGCCTAACAGTTTAGATGAGCCGATCGCTTCCCTCTTCAATATTCAAACTCAAATCGGCAAAATGGATTTGGAGCTCATTAAAGCACGCCATCTCCTCTATGATATTGCCTCGATTTACGATGACGAAGCACGCCGTGTTCATCTGCAAAATGAATTAGGTGCCGCAAAGTCGATTGTTACGAATAGTGCAATAGAAATTGTTAATCTCGCAATGCGAATTGTAGGGGCGAAGAGTTTGGAGTTATCGAATCCACTACAGCGCCATTATCGCGATGTACGCGCGGGTCTTCACAATCCTCCGATGGATGACATGACGATAACAAAATTAGCTCACGCGGCGATTAACGAACAAAAATGACGAAGCGAATCATAGTAAGTGGATACAAAGCACATGAATTAGGGATCTTCAATGAACAGCATCCGGGTATTGCGATTATTAAAAAAGCATTAACGGACCAGTTGCTGACCCTTCTGGATCAAGGACTAGAATGGGTTATCGTCAGCGGCCAGCTCGGCGTCGAGACTTGGGCAATCGAATGTGTTTGGGAGTTGCAAGAGGAATACCCGCAGTTACAATATGCCGTGATTACACCGTTTCTTGATCAACAAACGAATTGGAATGAGACGAAAAAAGAGCAGTATGAACAAATCATCGCGCTTGCAGATTATACTGTCAGTTTAACGAACAAGCCATACGAAGCACCTTGGCAATTTATTGAGAAGAATAAGTTTCTGCTTCGTAATTCAGATGCACTGTTGCTTGTTTATGATGAAGAGAATGAAGGCTCTCCGAAATTTATCAAACAAATGGCCGAACAATTGACAGAGACGACAGACTATGAACTTTTGACCATCAGCGCCGATGATCTTCAGCTTATTGCAGAAGATTTACAGCGAGAAAAATGGGAATAAAAAAAGCGAAATGCCAAACATTATGGCTATTCCGCTTTTTTATTTGTTATTTTATGATTTTCAACACTTTTTTAAATTCGTCCGTCCCCGCTTCACCAATCAGTTCATATAAAGCAGTTTCCACACACGTCGCAGTAACTCCAAGCCCCTTCATTTTCTCGAGGCCGATTTGTTTATTCGCTTCCGTCCGTGAAGTGACTGCATCTTCAACCACTTCGACTTCATAACCTTGCTTCACTAAATCTGCCGCTGTCAGATATACGCAAATATGCGTTTCAATTCCTGCAATTAATACTTGTTTGCGGCCCGAGCTTTCCAGCTGTTTCATAAATTCTTCATTGCCCGCCGCACTAAATGTCATTTTTGCGATGGGTTCCTGACCTTCTAGTAAACTGGATAAAGATTCAGTCGTCGGTCCCAGTCCTTCAGGGTACTGTTCCAACCAAAGTATTGGAACATTTAACACTTGTAATCCTTTGATCAGTTTCTCCAGATTATCATGCAACGTCTTACTATCTTTAACAATTTGCGCTAGCTTACCTTGTACGTCCACTAATACAAATAGCGTTTGCTCTTTTTTCAGCATCTCATTTCCCCCTTTTTAATAATTATTGCTATATAAACTGAAATAAATAACTTACACTCAAAGTAAAACGTAGGAACCGTTGATTTCCATTCCAGGCGGACGCTTTCCGCGGGGCGCGGGAGTCGCCGCCTTCCACTCCAATCAACTGAGTATCCATTTCTGCACAATCTCATGTAAAACTTTAATTAACATATACAGTATACCATATTTACAGATTTATTAGAAAAACAGCTCCTCTTCCAAATTAGAAGAGGAGCTATTAGTGTAATTAATTTTGTACCGTTGCTTTTTGTTTCGCTTTGGCTTTTGCTTCGATTCGTCGGGCGTGCAAGATTGGCTCTGTGTAGCCGCTTGGCTGTTCGGCACCTTTGAATACTAAATCGCAAGCTGCCTGGAAAGCAATAGAATCGTCATAGTTGGGAGCCATTGGCTGATAAAGTTCATCGCCAGCGTTTTGCTCGTCAACGACCTTCGCCATTCGTTCCAATGTTTCCTGGACTTGCTCTTTTGTCGTGATGCCGTGACGTAGCCAGTTTGCGATATGCTGGCTGGAAATACGCAATGTTGCGCGGTCTTCCATTAAACCTACGTCATTGATATCCGGAACCTTAGAACAGCCAACTCCTTGATCAATCCAGCGAACAACATAGCCAAGGATCCCCTGCGCATTGTTATCCAACTCTGATTGAATTTCTTCTGCAGGCCAGTCTGTGTTCGGCGCCAACGGGATCTCTAGGATTCCATCTCGGTAATCAATTGCGCTGTCGACATTGGCTTGAACTTCTTTTACATTGATCTCGTGATAGTGCAATGCATGCAATGTAGCAGCTGTTGGAGATGGCACCCACGCTGTGCTTGCACCTGCTTTTGGATGGGCGACCTTTTGCTCAAGCATTGCAGCCATCATATCCGGCATAGCCCACATTCCCTTACCGATTTGAGCATGTCCAGGAAGACCAGTCTTAATTCCGACAGCAACGTTGGATGCTTCATAGGAAGCTAACCACTTGGAAGCTTTCATATCATTTTTGCGGATAACAGGACCCGCTTCCATTGAAGTATGAATTTCATCACCTGTACGGTCAAGGAAACCTGTATTGATGAATGCAATCCGTTCTTTCACCGCATGGATTGCAGACTTCAAATTCAATGACATTCTGCGCTCTTCATCCATCAAACCGATTTTCAGCGTATTGCGCTCCAAGCTCAATAAATCTTCAATGCGGTCAAATAACTTATTGGCAAATGCCGCCTCTTCCGGGCTATGCATCTTCGGCTTAACGATATAAATTGAACCATGTCTGGAGTTTTTGAACTCTGCATCATCTTTCAGATTATGTGTTGCAATCAACGAAGTTACGACACCATCTAAAATTCCTTCAGGTACTTCGTTGCCGTTTTCATCTAAAATCGCATTATTTGTCATCAAATGACCTACGTTACGGACGAACATTAATGAACGGCCGTGTAGCGATAGCTCTTTGCCGTCTGGTGTTTTGTATGTGCGGTCAGGATTCATTCTTCGAGTGACCGTCTTGCTGCCTCGTTTGAACGATGCTTCCAGATCACCTTTCATCAAACCTAACCAGTTGCGGTAGACCCCCACTTTATCTTCAGCATCTACTGCTGCGATCGAGTCTTCACAGTCCATCAACGTAGAAAGTGCTGCTTCCAAAATCAAGTCTTTCACACCCGCCGCATCGTCTTTCCCAATTGGATGGTTTCGATCGATTGCAATTTCGATATGCAATCCGTTATTCGTCAACAAGACAGCGGAAGGTGCGTCTTCCGAACCGTTAAAGCCAGCCAGTTTAGAAGCATCTTTCAAGCCTGTTTTATTGCCATTCTGAAGTGTCACTTCAAGTTTTCCACTAACGATTGCATACGCTGTGGCGTCTGCATGTGTCCCTTCCGCAAGCGGTGCTGCTTGATCTAATAACTCTTTTGCAAAGTTGATAACTTTCTGTCCTCGGATCGGATTGTACTGTACGCCAGCTTCAGCTTCACCTTCATCACTGATGACATCCGTTCCGTACAATGCATCATATAGACTTCCCCATCTTGCGTTTGCCGCGTTCAACGCATAGCGGGCATTGTCGACAGGCACGACCAATTGGGAGCCTGCTTGAATAGCGATTTCATCATCGACATTGGAAGTTGTCACTTGGAAGTCCTCAACAATCGGTTCCAAATAGCCAATTTCCTTTAAAAATTCTTTATAGTTAGCAGAATCTGCTGTTTCTTTATTGTTTTGATGCCATTCATTGATCTTTTTTTGCAATTCGCTTCGTTTCTCTAACAGCGCTTTGTTTTCAGGAGCAAGTTCATGAATGAGCGAATCAAAGTTTGTCCAAAATTGTTCTTTTTGGATTTCTAAGCCTAATAGAACTTCCTCATTAACAAAGTTGTATAGTTCTTTTGCGACTTGCAGCTTGCCTACTTTTTCATAATTTGTCATAGAATAAAGCCACCCCTTAAGTTTTTTTGCGCTGCTCTGTTGTATAACATACAGCGATAAACACGATTCTTCCTCAATTGATCATAGGTGCCCCCACAGCCAATAATCAAGATTTCTTCGTATGAATGACGATTCATGTCCTAATTTGAAGTCGTGTTATTACTTATCATACCTAAACTCTATAAAACTTTCAACAGAATTGTGTAAATTTTCACACCTTCTTTTTTGAAAGAGAATTTGTTACTTTTGTACAGTTATATAACAGATGACAAAAAAAGAGTATTGCTTAATTATCTATTTACCAGCAAGTTGACACTCAACGAACCTTATGATAGTTTTAGAGACAATCATCATGAATTGAATAGTTTGAAAACAGGTGAAATGATCATTGCTTTCATTTCTTAAAAGGGAATCCTTTTCTTGGAGCGGTCCCGCCACTGTGAAGACGTGCTTACGTCCAGCCAGATACCTGCCTGTTTTCATAACGCTTAATCCTACGGTGAATAGGGAGGTGTTAGACACACGGCAAACGATGCACGCTTATTTAGGCATGCATTTTACACATACGTGCATTTCTAACATTCTTTGTTAGGAATGCTTTTTTTATTGGATAAAATCATGAGGGGGAAATCAAATGGTAAAAAGCAGTATTGTCGGCTATCCTGTTATTGGCGAAAACCGGGAGTGGAAACGAGCGTTAGAAGCATTTTGGGCAGAAATAATTTCGGAAGAAGAACTTCTGCGGACAACAAAAGACATCCGTTTAGCCAACCTGAAGAAACAACAAGACGCAGGAGTAGACCGAATTGCAGTCGGCGATTTCACATTGTATGACCGGGTGCTCGATACATCCACAATGTTCGGAATCATCCCTTCACGCTATCATTGGAAAGGCGGTCAAGTGTCGATATCCACTTATTTTTCAATGGCACGCGGTAATGACGATGCTGTCGCTTCCGAAATGACGAAATGGTTCAACACGAACTATCACTACATTGTCCCCGAGTATGAAGGACAACGTTTTCAATTGACTGAGAACAAACCACTTACTGCATACCGCGAAGCAAAGAAAGAACTCGGTATCGAGGGGAAACCTGTTCTACTCGGCCCCTACACTTTATTGAAACTTTCTAAAGGGTATGAAGAAATAGACGTACCTTCTATCATTCTGCAATTGATTCCTCTTTATCAAAAGGTATTGCAAGAATTACAGGATGAAGGCGTTCAATGGGTGCAAATTGATGAACCAATTCTTTGCACTTCCATTTCTTCTGATGAAATGAAAACCGTAACTGAAATTTACTTGCAGTTAACAAAAAACATAAATAGCTTGAACGTTTTAGTGCAAACATACTTTGATTCAGTTGAGCACTATGAAGCAACACTTGCATTACCAGTAGCTGGAATTGGTCTTGATTTCGTGCATGGCGGTGTCAAAAACTTGGAAAACCTTAAGAAATACGGCTTCCCTGATGATAAAGTACTCGCTGCTGGTATTGTGGACGGTCGGAATATTTGGCGATCAGATTTGAACGTCAAGCTGTCATTACTAGGAAAGATTCAACAGCATGTAGAGTCCGGAAACGTTTGGATCCAGCCATCCAGCAGTCTGCTTCACGTACCCGTGACAATTCAGTCAGAGCAGAAATTAGATTCAACAATTAAGAATGCACTTTCATTTGCGGATGAAAAAATTAAAGAACTCAATGTACTGAAAGCTGCGTTGCAACAAGGTAAAGAAAGCGTCGCTTCAGATTTCAAACAAAATGAAGCCGCTCTTACTGCATTCAATCAACTCCCTGCCCGCAAACGCGAGGAGGTTCGACAAGCAAGTTCAGGCAGTACTTTGTCTGACAGCAAGCGGAATCTGCCGTTCGCAGAGCGGAAATTGAAGCAGCAAGAGAAGTTCCAATTACCTGTATTGCCTACAACCACAATCGGCAGTTTCCCCCAAACGCCTGAAGTACGTATAACACGTACAAAATGGAGAAAAGGCGAAATTACGGATCAGCAGTACAAAGACTTTGTAAAAGCGGAAATTAAGGAATGGATCCAAATCCAAGAAGAACTCGGACTTGATGTGCTCGTGCACGGGGAATTCGAACGGACGGATATGGTAGAATATTTCGGCGAAAAGCTGGATGGTTTTGTCTTTACGGAAAAAGCTTGGGTGCAATCCTATGGTTCCCGATGTGTGAAACCACCAATCATTTATGGAGATGTTGTATTTACGAAGCCGATGACGGTAGAAGAATCCGTATACGCTAAATCACTGACAGATCACGAAGTAAAAGGTATGCTGACCGGACCCGTGACGATTTTGAATTGGTCATTTGTTCGCGATGACTTGACCAGAGAAGAAGTGACCAATCAAATTGCTCTCGCACTGCGTAAAGAAATCGAGTCGCTTGAAGCAGCAGGTATCCATATGATCCAAGTAGATGAACCGGCACTTCGAGAGGGGCTCCCATTAAAGCAATCCGAATGGAATCATTATCTCGACTGGGCTGTGAATGCTTTCCGTGTTGCTACAGCTTCCGTTGAGGATACGACGCAAATTCATACACATATGTGCTACTGTGATTTCAATCATTTCATTGAAGCAATCAGTGCGCTGGATGCGGATGTTATTTCCATCGAAACGTCACGCAGTCATGGTGATTTGGTGGAATCTTTCAAAGAATATCATTATGACAAAGGAATTGGACTTGGCGTTTATGACATCCATAGCCCGCGCGTTCCGGCTGTTGAAGAAATGACGGAAATCATCAATAAAGGTTTGGAAGTGCTAGAACCTTCACAGTTCTGGATCAATCCCGACTGTGGTTTGAAAACAAGAAAACGCGAAGAAACAGTTGCCGCATTGAAACATATGGTCATCGCCACGGAACAAGCACGTGAGCGTTTAGGTGTTTCTGCAGTAAAATGATAAAAGAGCAGATCCGTTATTTCGGATCTGCCCTTTTCGTTTTATAATACCATTGCTGCAATTACACCAAAGATTAGTAGAGGGATATTAAAGTGAAGGAATGTCGGCACACATGTATCCCAAATGTGATGATGCTTACCGTCCGCATTCAGACCCGAAGTTGGACCAAGTGTACTGTCTGAAGCCGGTGAACCAGCATCTCCAAGCGCCCCTGCCGTACCAATCAAAGCCGCCGTCGCGAGTGGCGAAAAGCCGACTGCCATACAAATCGGAACGAATAATGCAGCTATAATCGGGATCGTACCGAATGAAGAACCAATCCCCATCGTAATCAATAAACCGACAAGCAGCATGATAAATGCGATCATCATTTTATTGTCACCTAATATACCTGTTGCCGAATCAACCAGACTTTCTACCGCACCTGTCTCTTTAAGAACCGTAGCATAACCTGAAGCAATCAACATGACGAACGCAATCATACCCATCATTCCGATTCCCTCGTTCACTACCCTTTCGCCGTCCTTAAATGGAATAACAGTCAAGACGAACATCAAGAAAATCCCGGCAAGTGCTCCAAGTATTAATGAATCGGTTATAAGCTGTATAACTAATGCTGCAATAATTGAAACGATCGTGAAGCCGTGGCGTATATTAAACTTCAATTCTGCATTTTCCACTTCTTCTTCTCTTAGAATATTCACTTTCTCCGCCTCAACGTCCGCATAATTACGAGGTTTTCGATAAGAAATGAATACTGCCACGAACAGCCCGAGGACCATTCCGATTCCCGGAATCAACATTGCCATATTGGCTTCTGACATCGTAATATCCATACCACTTGCAGCCATTTCATCAACGATTATTCCCTTAAAGATCAATCCAAATCCAGCTGGGATCATAATATAAGGTGCTTTTAGACCGAAAGTAAGCGCAGTTGCAATGCCGCGGCGGTCAATTTTCATCTTATCGAACAGATGCAGCATTGGCGGAATCAATATTGGAATAAACGCAATATGTATAGGTACTAAGTTCTGCGAGAAACAAGCTACACCCGCAATCGTCAACAATAAAATTATTCGCTTTCCTCTTAATACCCTAACTAAATTTTTTACTAAAAACCCTGCAATTCCAGACATTCCGATCATGACCGCAAACATACCTAACAAAATATAACTTAATGCCGTGTTTGCCTGACCACCCATTCCTGAAACTAGCATATTTGTTGCATCTGTTAAGGAAAGCCCTTCCATCAAACCGGCTACTCCAGCTGCTGCTAAAATAGCAAAAATAACATTGACCCGCAATAAACTCAGTACTGCCATTACAATGACAGATACGACCACAGTATTGAATAACATCTTCTCATCTCCCATGTCCCCATTATACAACAAACTGCAATTACTGTAAGCAAACGCTTACATCTGCCCGAAGATATTTATCCAGATATACTCCAGCGGGAACTTCCCGCTTGGAGTAAAATACTAGATAATTAAATTTCATATCCCTTTATATTTCCTATTTAATTTGCGCTAACTTCAGTTGGCAAAGATTTATCTGCGAATGCCTTCCAATCCATTTCTAGTAACCAAGCTGCCGCTTTTTCAATATCTTTAGAGAAAATCCGGTCTTGCTTGATGCTCGGCACAATGTTTCTCGCTTCTTTATAGAAAGCTTTTGTGAAGTCCGCAAGTTTTTCAGCACCTCTATGTTCTGCAGCCTGCAATGCACAGATCAATTCAATAGCTAGCACTCTTCGCGCATTTTGAATAATTTGATAAGCATGTCGTGACCCGATTGTTCCCATGCTGACATGATCTTCTTGGTTGGCTGAAGATGGAATGGAATCCACACTCGCCGGGTGCGCCAACGTTTTATTTTCAGAAACAAGAGATGCAGCTGCATATTGCATGATCATTGCACCAGACTGCAATCCTGGTTCAGGGCTTAGGAATGGCGGCAAGTCGTTCAACTGCGGATTAACTAGACGCTCAATCCTACGCTCTGAAATATTCGCGAACTCCGCCATTGCCACTTTCAAGAAATCCATTGCAAAGGCAATTGGTTGCCCGTGGAAGTTTCCTCCTGAAATAACTTTGTCACCATCTTCAAAGATTAACGGATTATCTGTAGCTGCGTTCATTTCGATTTCCAGCTTTTCTTTGACGTAATCCAAAACTTGCCAAGAAGCTCCATGAACTTGTGGAATACAACGTAGCGAATAAGCATCTTGTACGCGTAATTCACCTTGTTTCGTTGTCAATTGGCTGCCTACGAACATACGGCGCATGCGTTCTGCTACTTCCGTTTGCTGGCGGTAACCACGTGCTTCATGTACATCGGCGTCGAATGCATCGACAATTCCACGCAAACCTTCCAACGTCATCGTAGAAATAGCTTCTGTCTGATACGCAAGCTGCTCTGCCTCAATATAATTGACAAGCCCCATTGCCGTCATCGCTTGTGTTCCATTAATTAACGCCAATCCTTCTTTCGCCTTCAACGTCACTGGCTCAATGCCCTCTTTTGACAACGCAATAGCTGATTCCATACGCTCTCCCTTATAGAACACTTCCCCTTCTCCCATCAACACAAGTGCCAAATGAGAAAGCGGCGCCAAGTCACCGCTTGCACCAAGTGAACCTTGTTGAGGAATAACCGGATGAATCTGTGCGTTAACTAGATCTAGTAAACGCTCTATGACTACCGGGCGAATTCCAGAGAAACCTTTTAGGAGTGCGTTTGCACGAAGAAGTGTCATTCCACGAGAAACCATCTCGGGGAACGGTTCGCCAATTCCACAAGCATGCGAATGAATCAAATTTAATTGAAGTTGTTCCGTATCTTCCGCTTCGATGAATACATCACTAAATTTACCGAATCCAGTAGTAATTCCGTACACCACTTTACTTTCCGCAACAATTTTCTCTACTGCTTCACGGCTCTTTTGAACCGCTTTCATACTTTCTTCAGAAGCTTTTACTTTCGCTCCATTCACCAATACTTCTTTCGCTTGTTCAATCGTTAACGTACGACCTGTCAATTCAATCATTTCCAATTCCTCCTCGTTGTCTTTAGTTCTAGTTGCGCTGATCCTGTGCAAAGAATTCATTCCTAAACAAGCAAAAGGAGACTATATTGACAGACGGGTGCCCTAAAAGGGGGGTCCCCGCATGTGTCAATATAGCCTCCTTATTGTCTAAATAACTATAGGCTTCATTCTTTTATTCAGATGTGATTGATACCTAAACCAATTGCCTCATGCTCGAAGCCACGAACCGGGGCACCGATTGTTCCATAGACAGCAACGGCAATCCATTCACCTTCCGCTGCATTTTCATACGGAGTCCCACGCACAATAGCAAATCGAAGTCCCGCTGTTCGCAGCATGCCGCCGAGCTCAACCTGCCCACGTGTCACGCCTTGCATAGCTTCGATTATCGCATGATAGAGCGCATGCATCTCTCGATAGATGTCTTGATTTACAATTCCTTGCCGTTTCGCAAGCGTTTCAATTGCCGCCACAATTTTCTGGAACTCCATTGAGCCCACTTTACCTTTTCCGAACTGCCAACCTAGTTGCTGCATGCCGTTTTCTATTCTACTATCTTCTGCTTCGCTATTTGAAAACGTATACATTACTGCCTGGCGTCCGATCTTCGTATCTACCTGATTCATGTTGTACCTTCTTTTTAGATGTACTTGATATTGAATATCAACTAATGACTAACTCTATTATTACAGAGGAAATCTCTTAGGTCAATACTTGAAAGAAAAATAAAGCGCTTACTGTGCAAATTTGGCGATCAATCGAATTGTTTAGTCAAGTTCGCCATTTCTATAGCCGACACTGCAGCATCCCAGCCTTTATTCCCTGCTTTAGTCCCTGCCCTTTCAATAGATTGCTCGATCGTGTCTGTCGTCAGCACACCAAAAATCACCGGGACTCCTGACTGCATACTCGCTTGTGCTACACCTTTGGCCGCTTCATTACAGACGTAGTCGAAGTGAGGTGTGGCTCCGCGGATGACAGTACCGAGTGTAATGACAGCATCATATTTTTGGGAATCTGCCATCTTCTTTGCGATCAACGGAATTTCAAATGCCCCGGGTACCCAAGCGATATCTACATCTGCTTCAGCTACGCCATGTCGTTTGAATGCGTCCTCAGCGCCCGATAACAACTTGCCTGTGATAAACTCATTAAATCGTCCTACGACAACGCCTATCTTTAATCCTGTACCTACTAAATGTCCTTCGAATAAATTCCCCATATCTATCTCTCCTTAAATTGTTAATAAGTGATCTAATTTTTCCGCTTTAGTTTTTAAGTATTTTTCGTTTTCTTCTTTCATCGGCAATTGAATCGGAACCCGTTCAACGATTTCCAATCCATAGCCTTTTAAGCCTGAAATTTTCTTCGGATTATTCGTCAACAAACGCATTTGTTTAACGCCAAGTTCATGTAAGATTTGAGCACCGATGCCGTAATCACGCAAATCTGCTGCAAAGCCCAGTTTTTCATTGGCTTCTACCGTGTCGAAACCTTGTTCTTGCAGTTCGTATGCTTTCAGCTTATTGATCAAGCCGATGCCTCTGCCTTCTTGACGCATATACAATAAAACTCCGCGACCTTGTTGTTCGATCTGAGAAAGCGCTGCATGCAATTGAGGTCCGCAATCGCATCGGCAGGAGCCAAATACATCGCCCGTCAAACACTCCGAATGAACACGTACTAACATGGGTTCTTCTGGCGTTACCTCACCTTTCACCAGCGCTACATGCTCTTTACCTGTTAACGTTTCGGTGTATCCAATCATACGAAACTCTCCGAAGTCAGTCGGCAGCTTGATCTCCGCTTCCCTAACAACCAGCCTCTCCTGCTGCAGGCGATAATGAATTAAATCTTGGATTGTAATTAATTTCAGATTCAATTCTTGCGCCATCAGACGCAATTCAGGCACTCGCGCCATCGTACCGTCATCATTCATGATTTCACAGATTACCCCTGCTGAAGAACTCCCTGCCAGTCGAGCTAAGTCAACCGCTGCTTCCGTATGACCAGTACGTTCCAAGACACCGCCGGATTTTGCGACTAACGGAAATACATGACCCGGACGTTTAAATTCACTAGCTACCGACCGCGAATCCATCATTTTGACAATCGTTTCGGCCCGTTCAAATGCACTGATTCCAGTGTGCGTGGAAAGATGATCCACACTGATCGTGAATGCCGTGCCATGCGAATCCGTATTGTGATCGGTCATCATCTGCAAACCAAGTTGTTGAGCTTTCTGCTCCGTAATCGGCACACAAATCAAACCGCGCCCTTTCGTCGCCATGAAATTAATAATCTCAGGCGTGATCTTATCAGCCAATGCGACGAAATCTCCTTCATTCTCCCGATCTTCATCATCGACGACGATCACTACTTTACCTTGTTTTAAATCTTCTAACGCTTCTTCAATTGTATGAAACATCTCTGTCCACTCCTTCACTTAAATCCGTGCTGTTGTAGAAAATCCTCTGTCAGTGGCTGTTCTTTCGCGTCTCGTCTCTTAAGCATGTTCTCTACGTACTTCGCCAGCATGTCGCATTCGAAATTAACAACATCCCCTAGGGACTTTTTCGCAATGACCGTCAGTTCTTGGGAATGCGGAATCAACGAAATCGTAATATCTGTTTCATTCACATCAAAAATTGTCAGTGACGTACCGTCTAATGCGATCGAGCCTTTTGGCAATAAATACGGACTATACTGTTCAGGCAAAGCCAGCCGAATATAAAGTGCATTATCGACAGTACGTTTTTCACGAATGATGGCGACACCATCGACATGTCCCGTGACGAAATGACCGCCAAATCGACCGTTAGCTGCAAGAGCACGTTCCAAATTCACTCGACTTCCCACCTTCAATTGTTGAAGTGAGGTAGAAGAGACGGTCTCAGGCATGACATCTGCAGAAAATTGTTCTTTCGAAAACTTTTTGACTGTCAGACAAACTCCATTGACTGCAATGCTGTCACCTAATTGGACATCGGCTAATACAGTAGAAGCTGCAATCGTCAATGTCATCGACTGCGCTCCCGGCTGTACACTTTTGACTGAACCGATTTCTTCAATAATCCCTGTAAACAACGGTCAATCCCTCTCTTTCGGTAGCGCTATAATTTTAATATCAGGGCCAATCATTTCCACACTTTCAAAAATCAACGGGAAGGCCTCTCCCATAATCTCCGGGTCTGTTCCACCAACAGGTGTCAGCGAGCCACTGCCGCCAAGTAACTTCGGCGCCATATAGCAAATAACACGCTGAACGGCACGCGCCCTGATGAATGAAGCATTGACCGCGGCACCACCTTCTACCAATAACGTCATGACACCGTCAGAGCCTAAGCGCAAGAGGATCTCTTCAATATCAAGCTGAATTTTCGGCATGCGTATGATTCGGACGTGCGGCTTTTGGAGCAACTGTTCACGCAAGTATTCTGCTTCATTCCCACAAAAAATCCATGTAGGTGCAGCATTGTTTTGAATGACTTGACTATCAATTGGTGTTCGTAACCAAGTATCTAAAATAACTCGAATAGGATGTTTTCCACCTCGGGGCAATCTGGTGGTGAGAAGGGGGTCATCATGAAGAATCGTTTGAACGCCGACTAAAATCGCATCTTGGGTATGACGAAGCAGATGGACATCGAGCCTTGCTTGCTCACTCGTCACCCATTTACTGTCTCCTGTAGATGTTGCAATCTTACCGTCTATCGTCATCGCTGTTTTCATTGTCACATGAGGTGTTTTCGTTCGAATAAAATGAAAAAATGGTGCATACAATTTCTGTGCTTGATCGGTACATACATCTTTCTCTACTTCCAAACCCGCAGCACGAAGTCGTTCCATGCCTTTGCCGGCAACCAACGGATTGGGATCGGAAATCGCCACGTAGACACGCTGGATACCAGCCCGAATAATCGCATCTGCGCAAGGCGAAGTTTTACCTGTATGAGAACAAGGCTCCAAAGTTACATACAAATCAGCGCCTTCCGCTTTTGTGCCGGCCATATCAAGCGCAACCCGCTCAGCATGTCGTTCCCCCGCCTGCAAATGAGCACCCATACCGACGATTCTGCCGTCTTTCACTATCACGGCGCCAACTGGCGGATTCGGAGAAGTTTGTCCAACAACGTTTCGAGCTAACTTCAACGCCATTCCCATATAATCTTGATTCACTGCACAACACTCCAACTTGCAAAATTCCTCTTGTGACAAAACAAAAAGCCCCGCAAAATATAAATGCGGGGCTTGTAACCATGACAAAATAAGCGTTATAAATGTAGATTTTAAAAACGCATTGTTCCTTCTCTCATCCAGACTTTAACTGTCGGCTTTGGAGTTTCACCAAATCCACCTTCTGCTTTTTAGCTAATCAATCACGCCTAGGCGTGATTGCGCCTGGATTTTGAAATGTACTCGCACATTTCAAAATCCATGACATCTGCCAGAGGCTTTATCTGGATTCAGCGGGCGTTTGAACACCCACTGAACAGAAAAGCCACCGTATTCATACCGCCACTTATGGAAGTGAGGGTTTCTGCTGAATTTAGATAAAAGCATCCGGGTCACGGACTAAGAGCTTGTAAGCTCATCACCGTCGGTAGGGACTTCCACCCTGCCCCGAAGGAAACTTATTCGATTACCTAAGAGTCTAGCACAACTAATAGTGAAATGACAATCACTGAATATTTATTCAGCTCTAAATACCCACTTATCCACCGTGAATTGATCGATCGCTTCGATATCCGTTTTATAACCAATACCAGCTTCATTTGGCACGGTAATATAACCATTTTCCGCTACTACCTCAGGCTTGATAATATCTTGATCCCAATAACGAGAAGAACCCGCCGTATCTCCAGGCAGTGTGAAATTCGGCAGCGTCGTTAAAGCGACATTGTGCGCTCGTCCGATGCCTGATTCCAGCATCCCACCGCACCACACATCAATCCCTTTAGCTGCGCAGTAGTCGTGGATCTTCTTAGCTTCCGTCAAACCGCCCACACGTCCGATTTTAATATTTATAATCCGACAGCTCCCAAGCTCCACAGCTTTCCTGGTATCTTCCAAGGAATGGATACTTTCATCCAAACAGATCGGTGTCGACATTTGTCTCTGAAGTTTTGCATGATCGATAATATCGTCAGACGCAAGCGGCTGCTCGATCATCATCAAATTAAACTGGTCCAATTCCTTTAAAACTTCTGCATCATCCAGCGTATAGGCAGAGTTCGCATCTGCCATCAATGGCACATCGGGAAATTCGTTGCGGATCGCTCGGATGACTTCCACGTCTTGCCCCGGTTTGATCTTCACCTTAATCCGCTTATAGCCTTCATCGATGAAACCTTTCACATTGGCAAGTAAGTCTTCCACACGTTCTTCAATGCCAATACTGATCCCGACTTCAATATAATCCCGTTCACCACCTAACGCTTCGGCAAGCGACATATCGTGACGTTTTGCATACAAATCCCAAACCGCACCTTCAATCGTCGACTTCGCCATGTTATTCTTTCGAATAGGTGCAAAAAATTCATTCACTTCATCCGGATGTTCGATTGTCTTACCAAGCACCGCCGGAATCAAGAAATCACGCAACATATGAATACATGTTTCCGTTGTCTCTTCGCTATACCATGGGTAAGTGAACGCCACGCTTTCTCCCCAACCTTCGTTGCCCAGTTCATCTTGCACTGTAGCCAACAGGAAGTCTCTTTGATGGATTGTTCCGAAACTCGTTGTGAAAGGATTCTTCATCGTCATACTCATCCTACGAATGGTTACACTTTCAATTTTCAATCGGCTCACTACTTTCATTTTGTAATGGAATCATGGAAAGCTTACAAAAACGATAGTATTGTACAGCTTCTTCCGTTCTGCGCACATCAATTAATGCAAACCCTGCGCTGCACAGTTGTTGAAATAGATTCCTTGTTTTCAAACGCCAATCAAGCGCCAACTGGGAGTCTTCAGTCTTCAGTAGCTGGGTATGTTTTGGAACGGGCACTTCTACCGCTTCTGCCGACAGCCAATCGTTTTCTTCAGGTAACTGCAGCTCAGGGTGATTTTCATTTGTCAGGCGAACCGTAAACGGACACATGTACTGAAGATTTATCGGTTGCCAACATTCATTCACTCGCGGACTAGTAATCCACCACGCCACTTGAAAACGGTCGGTCGGTAAGCCTTTATTCAGACCGTCCGCCATTTCACCGTAGCAATTGACGATATAGTCGTAACAGACTCCGTATAATTTTGATGTATTTAGGTAGGCATTGCGGCTTTCGAGTGGATCAAATGTCCAGACAATTAATTCATAACCCATCTCGCGCGCCAAACGTAGCTGTTCATCTTTCAACAACTTACCGATCCCCATTAATTGAAATTCTTGATCGACAGCTAACATATGGGAACATAAATACGACTGCCCTTCAGAGAATCCTGCAAAGCTGTAGGAAAAACCAATCATTCGCTCGCCGGCAAACGCGCCGACAATCAGGCCACCATTTTTCACCGCAGTAATCGTTTGATGAACAGGAATCGGCTCCATTCCCCAGATTTGCTTCTCAAGTTTTTGCACCGCATAAATTTCTTCAATTTCAGTCACTTTTCTAATTTGTACATTCGTCATCGGCGCACCTTCTATTTTTAGATTGAACTGCTAAATTCGTCTCCAACACGACGGTCTACACCACTCAATGTTAACATAAAAAAAGACCTCTCTTCACTTTAAGTGAAGGGAGGCTCTTTGCAATTAAAATGTCAATAAAATCATCATCATAAACAATAGGGTCATGTAATTCACAGAATACAAAAACATGACATGCGCCCATTTGTGGTTGTCCTTTGCATAAAAACCATAAATACTAGCCGCAATATAGCCAACATTCATCAACGTAGCGACGATGATAAAGCCCATTCCGAACATTGGCAACAAAAATGGAAAAGGCAGCAAACATAGTACATATATCAACATTTGACGTTTTGTGAAATCAAAACCGCACACAACCGGCAACATCGGCACGTTCGCCGCTTTATACTCATCATGCTTCTTCATAGCAATCGCAAACGTATGCGGCATTTGCCAAATAAACAAAATCGAAAATAAGACAATCGGCACAATATGATTCGCCGACATAATGGCAGCCCAGCCAATCAAAGGCGTTACCGCCCCCGAAACACTTCCAATTACCGTATTTAACGTGTATTTACGTTTAGACCACATCGTATAGGGTATGACATACGTAAACCACCCAATGAACGCGTAAAGAGCTGCTTCAAAAGTAGTAAATAAAAGCAATAACATGCCGATCCCAGATAACACCAAACCAATATTTAAAACTGTTTTCAAAGCAAAGTTTCCTGTAACAGTCGGCCGTTGCTGCGTTCTTTCCATGAAAGTGTCAATATCCGAATCAAACCAGTTATTCAACACGAGCGCACCTGCCATTAGAAAGGTGCTGCCGACCATCGTCAGCCAGAAAACGCCCCAATTCCCTGCAAGTGTCATTCCTGAGAAGTGAAGCGCCAACCAGAACCCTGCAAATACAGGCAAGACATTCGCGATGAGTACAGGACCTTTCACTAATGATTTAATATCTGAGAAGAAGGCAGATGCCGAGCGACTTTGTGTAGTCGTCGAAACAATATGGACTTCTTTCGTCATAAGATCCGTTCTCCTTTTCTACATACGTTCCTTTTTTATATAACTTTATTTATATTACTAACTATATCATTTTCTTAAAAGCAAAATCAAAAATTCACGATAATTCCTCATAAACTGTTACAAATCTTTGTCATTCAGCTTTCAGAAATGTTAAACCTAACTAATTTTCTTTAGTAATCTAAAAATTCTGATTCTTACGTTTGGAAATGCAACATTTCCCTCTAGTATTCGACTCGAGGAAATCCTATACCCCTTGTAGGATAGAGCCTTGATTCGTCCATATTTAATTCCAGTTAAAAACTTTACTTTTTAATGAAGTTTATAAGTGTATTTTATTATAAAAAATACACTCAATCATCAGTTGTCTAAATTATTAAATTGATAATAATTTTACTATCCTGTAAACTATCTAAATGTCACCACGAAATAAAATGATAGTTTTTCCTTAATCTCTTCAACTTTCCTACGTTTTTTCTGGGTGATTGCAAATAAGAGATTCGAGTAAAAAAGATCATTTCGTGATGAAAAAAACCACAGACAGAAGGGATTTGATTTTTTGAGAAAGTTTACGTTTCTATTCTCAGTCTTCGCATTACTGCTTTTAACTGCTTGCGGTAATAGTGTAAGCAAAGATTCGATCAGTGTCATTAAACTTGCAGACGCAGGATGGGACAGCATTCGTGTCCACAATAGCATCACACAACTCATTTTGGAGGAAGGCTATGGATATGACACAGAAGTAACCAATGGGACTTCTACGGCCGTATTCCAAGCTTTACAGCAAGGCGATATCCAAATCTACACCGAAATTTGGACAGATAACATGGAAGATATCTACACTAGCGCTATTGACAAAGGAGATATAGTGAAACTTTCAACAAACTTTGACGACAATTCTCAAGGTCTATATGTACCGACTTACGTGATAAAGGGCGATCAAGAGCGCGGCATTGAACCTATGGCACCTGACCTGAAGACAGTGGAAGACCTGGCAAAATACCCTGAACTTTTCAAAGACCCCGAAAACCCAGAAATGGGCCGCATTATCGGCGCCCCTTCGAGCTGGGTCGTCAGCAAACATTTAGCTGAAAAAATGAAGACTTATGGCTTAGATAAGACGTTCACATACTTGGCTCCAGGATCTGACTCTTCAATTATTGCTGATTTGGTGAGCGCTTACAAAAAAGGCGAGCCGTGGGTAGGTTATTATTGGTCTCCAACTTGGGTAACTGCAACGTATGATTTAACACTTTTAGAAGATCATCCGTTTGACCAAGAAATTTGGGACAAAGAAAAAGGAACTGAATTCCCACCGAATGATGTTGTAGTCGGTATTCATAAAGATCTGCAAACCCAAGCACCTGAAGTTGTTGACTTTCTGAAAAACTATGAAACGAGTAACGACTTAACTGAAGAAATGCTAAATTATATGGGCGAGAATGAAGCAGATCCAGACGAAACCGCAAAATGGTTCATGAAAGAACATGAAGACATTTGGACTTCATGGGTACCTGACGATATTGCTGAGAAAGTAAAAGCAGCACTATAAAAAACTAAAAAGATTGCGGGGATGGACGCCATTCCGCTCCATCCCCTTCTTCACTACTTACTTAACTTAACTACAGAAAGAGAGGGACAAGCTAGTGTAATCTAGCTTAATGCCTATGACTGAATTCCCCAATGTACGAATACCGATAGGAGACTATGTTGAAAAGTTTATCGACTTTCTCGCAATGAACTTTGGTTGGCTTTTTGATTTTATCTTCATGATTGCTTCATCAACTATCCGCACGATCGAAACGACTCTGTTAGCCACACCATGGTGGGTAATCATGATTATCGTTTTCTTACTGGGATGGTACTTCAACAATATATACGGCGGTTTGCTGTTCGCCCTCTTCATTTTTTTAATCGGATCTTTTGATCTCTGGACAGAAACGATGACCACTGTTGCCATTATCGTGATTTCTGTTGTCCTATCCCTTGCGATCGGTATTCCGGTTGGCATATTGATGGCCTTCAGCCGAACATTTTCTATTATCATGCGGCCGATATTAGACGCCATGCAGACGATGCCTACCTTTGTATACTTGATCCCTGTAATTTTCTTCTTCCCTTTAGGAAACGTACCAGCAATTATTGCAACGATTATTTATGCATTGCCCCCTGTCATTCGACTAACGGAGCTTGGCATACGAAATGTCGATGATGAAGTAATAGAGTCGGCCGAGTCATTCGGATCCTCCCGTAATCAGATGCTCGTAAAAGTACAACTTCCTCAAGCATTGCCTACAATGATGGCAGGTATTAACCAAACGACTATGATGGCGTTGTCCATGGCGGTAGTCGGTTCAATGGTTGGCGCACACGGTCTCGGTGAACGGGTACTATACGCTATCAATCAAATCAATATTTCATTAGGATTTGAAGCAGGTATCAGTATCGTATTTTTAGCGATTATCATAGACCGCATCACAAATGGAGTGGCGGATCGCCTACAAAGTTCTAGGAGGAGATCAGCATGACAGTAAAACTCAAAGTAGAAAATGTCACCAAGATTTTTGGCCCCCGCCCTAAAAAAGTTATTCCGTTAATTGAAAAAGGTGCTTCTAAACGAGAAATTCTCGACAAGACTGGACATACAGTCGGTGTCTATAATGCCAATATGGAAATTATGGAGGGCGAAACATTCGTCATCATGGGTTTATCGGGAAGCGGAAAATCTACGTTGATCCGTTGCTTTAATCTGCTGAACAAACCGACTTCAGGCGCAATTTACGTAGACGGGGAGAATATTGTCTCTTACAACAAGGAACAGTTAAAATTTTTCCGCCAAAAGAAAATTGCGATGGTTTTCCAGCACTTCGGTTTATTCAGCCACCGGACGGTTATGGAAAATATCGAATACGGTCTCGAAGTCCGCGGATTGTCCAAAAACGAACGACGTGAGATTGCTCAAAAGCATATTGATACAGTCGGACTAAAAGGTTATGAGAATCAATATCCCGATGAACTCTCAGGTGGAATGCGTCAGCGTGTCGGTATTGCACGGGCTTTGACGAACGATCCGGATATTCTATTGATGGATGAGCCGTTCAGTGCGTTAGATCCACTCATTCGAAGAGAGATGCAGCTGGAGCTCTTGGATATTCAGACACGCTTGCAAAAGACCATTATTTTCATTACACATGACGTCAATGAAGCCTTCCGTATCGGTGACCGTGTGGCTGTCATGAAAGATGGCAATGTCGAGCAAGTCGGAACACCGGAAGATTTATTAGAATCACCGGCGAATGATTATATTGTTGAGTTCACACGGGAAATCGATCGTTCCAAAGTTTTGCAAGCTGAAAATATTATGTCGAAGCCATTGAGCATCGTAAATAGTAAAGACGGGTTGCATGTCGCTATTAAAAATATGGAAGAGCATGGAATCTCCAGCGTTTTCATTACGAACCGCGAGCGGCAATTACTCGGATTGGTCACTATTGATCAAGCGATTGACGGCGTAAAAAACCGCAAGACCATTGATGAAGTTATGTCTACTGATGTGCGGACGGCTTACCCGGAAGAATATGTCCAAGATATTATTCCACGTGTGCTTGATTCTAAGTATCCACTTGTCGTTGTAGATGAGACAAATCGAATTAAAGGAATCATTCTGCGTGTACATGTACTCTCAAGTATTATTAGTAATTCATCTGAAGATCAGGACGTTGAAGCGATCACACCAGCGGAAACCGTTTGAACTGATGAATTTAAAAACTGAGAAGAAATGGCGATGGCCACTTCTTCCCAGTTTTTTCATGTCATTCATTCTTACCGGAGACCCCTGCGCTTTCGAAGGTCGCCATTTCATTGACCATGTAGACAGCAGATTGAATGATGCTAAAAGCTACCGCTGCACCTGTCCCTTCCCCAAGTCTCATGTCCAGTGAAACAATTGGTTCCTTCCCTAAGTATTCATAGGCTTTTTGATGGCCCGGCTCCATAGACTGATGGCCAAGTAACATATAGTTCACTGCACCTTTTCCAATACTCTCCGCAACGCATGCAGCCGCCGTAGAAATAAATCCATCCAACACAATTGGTATCCGATTCGATGCGGCTGCCAGCATTGCACCCGCCATTGCAGCAATTTCCAAGCCGCCGACTTTGCGTAGTATGTCGTAGCCATCTTGTCGGTCCGGCTGATGAAATTCCAGAGCCTGTCGAACGACGTTGATTTTATGTACATGCTGTTCAGATGAAATTCCTGTTCCGAAGCCCACAAGCTCCGCAGGATCCATTCCCGTAATAGCCGCGACAATCGCACTGCTCGTAGTTGTATTACCGATACCAACTTCTCCTACTACTAGACAGTCTACTCCTTTATCAAACAGTACCAGTGCTTCCTCGTAGCCTATTTGTATCGCTCTCTCTACTTCTTCCTCTGTCATTGCCTCTGTACGTAAGAAATTTTGAGTACTTTGGCGAATTTTGCGGTTTTTCACTAGTCCCGTAAAATCATCACCGATCACACCGACATCCACCAATGAAAATTCGGCTTGCTGCTGTCTGCCAAATACATTAATCGCAGCTCCGCCTTGCGCCATATTGTCTACCATTTGACGTGTAACTTGTTGCGGGAATGCCGAAATCCCTTCTTCGACGATGCCGTGATCCGCAGCGAACACGATAATACCGAGCTTATAGATGACCGGTTTGCGATGCCCCTTCATTTCGGCCAGTTGCATGACAATTTCCTCTAATTTCCCTAAGCTTCCGACCGGCTTTGTCAGCATATCCAAGTAAGCCTTTGCTTCAACTCTTGCCTCTGTATCCAACATGGGGACATTGTAGTTATTCAATTTCATTCCTACTTTCTTGTTGTTCTTTAACTTCTCTTTACTAGTATATCATCCGTTGCGTGTATAGGCATATTTAGGAATGAAGGCTAGTTCCTTTAGGTTCAATTTACACCAATATGGGTATAGATAGGGTATAAAGAAAAGGAGACGATGTACATGATCAGCGAAAAATTAGCACAAGCTCTGAATGAACAAATGAATAATGAATTCGCCGCCGCGCAAACGTATTTATCCATGGCATCTTATTGTGAATACCGCAACTATAGCGGATTTGCTCACTATTATTTACAGCAAGTAGAAGAAGAGCGGTTCCATGCCATGAAAATTTATTCCTACTTAAATGACCGCGGTATTCATGCAGTCATTACGGAAATTCCCGCGCCTACTACTTCTTTCGAAAATCTTGTGCATACTTTTGAAGTTGCGTTAGAACAGGAGAAAAAAGTAACAAAATCATTTTATGCAATCATGGATTTGGCATGGGAAGAAAAAGAACACGCGACAATCTCATTCCTCAACTGGTTCTTGGATGAACAAGTCGAAGAAGAAGCGACATTCGATAAGCATATCGAGTATTTGAAACGAATTCGCGATGATAAGAATGCGCTGTTCATTTACGAAAAGGAACTGGCGACACGCTCGTTTGCAGACGAATAAAAATAGGCAAGCGCCGGTCGTCAGACCTTCGCTTGCCTATTTTCCTGCAGTGATACGCTTCAGACAACTTTGACAAACACAGCGTTTGTGCAATTCTTCCCTCGGAATTTGACCATACACTTCATCAGGAAATTTTTTGTCTGTACACCAGCATTTGCCCCCATCTTTCAAATTTCCATTACCGCATTGGTTATGCCCGTTGCAAATCGGACATACTGTCTTCCCCATTCCATTACCCTCTTCACATACGGTGTTTGTCCAACTCCGCAGTATTTTTCTTTTCCAGCTCTTCCACTCGCTCCTCCAATTCCTTATTGCGTTTCATGCTTTCCATCGAGTAAAGCCCTGCCAGTAAAGCGACCACAAATGTGGCATAATTAAACCACTCCATACAACCCGCCCCTTTTTCACTTTTCTTTCTTTAAATACATCTTGTAAACTTTCTTCAATGTCTCAGGCTTTAAATCCATATCATTTTCATACATATATTTCACAGCATAGCCGAGTGCGACAGTCATGGAACCAGCAACGCTAGCAGCCACGACCATTCCAGCGCCCGGTATGACTTTGACGATTTGACGAAATGCTGTTTTGCCGATATTCCCAACCACCGTTGCAATGATTAATTCCTTTGCGTGGTCTTTCGTAATCGGTTTTCCGTATAGAGTTGAAAGTTTCAACATCAAACCAACTTGTAAAGTGGTCAGCGGAACAAAGTCCGCTCCAGGAATAGGGACTGCGCCGATTGCGGCTGCCGATGCTCCAGCCGCCAAAATCCACCTTTTTGCGATGGATGGCTTATCTGCCATATTGGCCGCCAGCAAGAGATCCTTATTCACTTCCTTCAGCTGCTGAAGAATTTCTTTCTGCAATAACTCCATATGTTCTCCAGTCTTGGAGGAAATCGGAATGACAGGATACGCAAACTCAGTATGCTCTAGTATGTAGTTCACTAAACTTGGAATATCATCTGCCGCATCAATTTTATTCAGCACTATAATGACTTTCTTATTAAAAGTGGCAATTTTATTCAGTGATTTCAATTCCGTATCCGACAGCACAGTGCCTGCTGCATTTAAGAAAAATAAAATTACGTCGGCTTCATTGTAAAATTTTAATGTTTCTTGAGAGTGTTCTTGGTAAATATCATCGAGTCCCGGCGTATCGACAAACAGGATATTGTCTCGGTAGTAATACTTTTTGACTTCTTTCGTCTCTCCCGGTTGCGCTCCCACTTCAGCTACACTTTTTTGCATAAGCCGATTTAAAGTAGAAGATTTTCCTGCGTTGACATCCCCAATCATCGCAATCAATATTTCTTTCTTTAACTGTTCATTAATATCATCCGATTCTTGTTGAAAAATCTGATCGAATGCGTCATTTGACATGAAATTAGAAGTATTCATTCCTTCACATCCATTCATTTATTTTCAATACTCAGTTTAGTCTGTTGTAAAAAAGAGCATCAGTCATTCTACCTCTTCTGACTGATGCCCTTTTAAGTTGTTTACCAAACAATCTTCCCTTAATAATAAGGCGAAATCAATATATACACAAGTACCCCGGTCAAGCTAACGTATAACCAAATCGGCATCGTCCATCGTGCAATTTTACGGTGACGCGCGTTTTCCATATTCCAAGCTCTGGCGACACTTGTCAAAGCAAGCGGAACAATTACAGCAGCTAAGACAATATGAGAAAACAAAATGAAATAATAGAAACCAGCCATGAAACCACTGCCGCCATACGGAGTCGATTCAGCTAAATAATGATAGGCCACATAAGTGACTAAGAACAATGCAGTCGTACTGAATGCAGCGTATATGAATCGTTTATGAACCGTAATATTTTTCTTCAAAACGGCGACCAAAGCGCACACTAAGAAAATAAAGGTAAAACTATTAAAGATGGCATTCAAAAGAGGCAAGATCGTAATGTCGAAAGCAGTAAAGTCTTCGGCTCCCGGCAGACCTGACAGCACACCGATTGCTCCAATCAAAATCACCGAAATGATAATGATGGCCGGTCGGTAATTGCGCTTTTTGAATGAACTGGAACTAGCTGTTTGATTGCTGTAATTCATCTATTGTCACTCCAATTCTATATTTATCAATTATGCCTCAGCATAATTGCGTCCGGATTTTTTCGAGCTTGCTCGAAAAGCTCCCTTAAAAACCCGTTACATCCCCCCGAAATTCAGCAGGCGTTTAAACACCCTCTGAACCGCAATAAAATCACATTCTTCATACCACATGCAGATTTAGAAGTATACTGCTGAAATCAGATAAGCTACCCTTCATATTAGCATAAGTAACCTATCGTAGACCTCAAATTTGTGTCGAATTTTGCAATTGATTCGATGTTTCTTGATGGAAGTCTTCAATGACTTGAATGAACTTATAGATCGTCGGAGTTAAATACGAATCGGCACGGCGGACGAAAACAGTTTTAATCTGACTATACTCCGATGGCAAGTGATAGCAATGAACGTGACCTTGTTCCACTAGATGAGCGACAGCCGATTTTGGAACGAATGTCACGCCGAGACCTGCTGCTACACTACCGAGAATGGTCTCCAGCGTACCAAATTCCATCATTTTCGTCGGTTTAAATTGTTCATCCTCCAGCCACTGTTCCAATCGGGCACGATAGCCGCATCCTTTACTGAAGCATAAAATCGGTTCATCTTTGATATCTTCTTTTGATTGAAACGGCTTGTCGGAAACAAGGACGAGTTCTTCCTCCAAAACGTCATGGACCGCTAAATCAGGGTGCGTCGTGCCTTCGGAGATGAAAGCACCGTCCAATTGGTGGTGAAGCACTTTATATTGCAATTGTTCAGTGACGCCCGTCAGTAAAGATAAATCTACTTGTTTGTATTTTTTATTGTATCTCGAAAGAATGACCGGAAGTTTGATAACCGTTTCTACAGAGCCGATTTCCAGTTTTCCGGACGGCTCTTTGTCGTTTTGTACAACTTTCCTCATCTCATTCGTCAATGATAGAATTTTCTCGCTGTAGATCAACAGTCTTTTCCCTTCGGGCGTTAAAATCATCCCTCTATTATGGCGATTGAATAACGGTGTCTTCAGTTCATTCTCCAACTTCTGAATGCGAGAAGTAATATTCGATTGAACGTAGCGCAGTTCTTTTGCCGCCTCCGTAATTGTGCCTTTTTCGGCTACCATTTGAAATATTTCCAAGTCTTTAAACTCCATCGTCATCCCCCTTTTCTTCTGTCTCTTTTATGATATCAATAATAATGATAGTAGTCATCATTATTATTCGTTTTACATGATGTCTATTTTCTAGTTTACTAGAGTAAGTACTTCGAGGGGAGTTTGGTCCAATGAAAAACAAAATTATATGGGGAGCGTTTCTATGTTTTATCGCCAGTGCATCATGGGGCGCGATGTTCCCTGTTGCCAATAGCGCATTTAAAGCAATTGATCCCTTTTATTTCACATTGATTCGCTACGTATCGGTAACAATTTTACTCGTCATTTTATTGTGGTGGAAAGAAGGAAAACAGGCTTTTCGCTTGGAGAAGAGGGGTTTATCGCTTTGGTTTTTCGGTACGATGGCATTTGTTGTCTACAACTTGTTCATCTTCTGGGGCGAAGATCTGATGGGTGAACCGGGAATCATGGTTGCTTCCATTTCAGAAGCCATGATGCCGATGATTTCCATTGTAATCGTTTGGTTCATCAGCAGGCAAAAGCCGCATGGTTTTACATTAACATGTGTATTTACTGCATTTATCGGTGTGATGCTCGTCATTACAAAAGGTGATTTACGAACATTTTTGACTGCGACGGATGATATAATTCCGTCCTTGCTCATCTTTTTAGCTGTGATCGGCTGGGTGGTCTATACGATGGGCGGCAATCAGTTCAGCGAGTGGTCTTCATTGCGTTATTCCACATTAAGCTGTCTGCTCGGTACTGCCACAGCTTGTGTCATCGTCTTTTTCGTCACGTTGACTGGTTATATTTCCGTTCCGACACTTGCAACTGTGCAAACAGTTAGTCCGCATATGCTGTTTATGATTGTTTTCCCCGGTATCATTGCATTGCTTGGCTGGAATGTCGGAGTTCGAATTTTGTCACCATTAAATGGTCTACTATTCATCAACTTTGTTCCAGTGACTACATTGGTCATTTCGTTTGTGCAAGGTTATCAGTTGACGGTGTTTGATTATATCGGTACGGTATTCATCATTCTTTCTCTTGTCGGCAATAACATTTTCTTGCGGTTGCAGCAAAAGCGCAAAGACGAAGTACGACAATACAAGAAACAATCTGCCGAGCCTAGTGTTTCGGCTTAAACATGAAAAGTAAACAGGCGATGCAAACCAACTGGTTTTGCATCGCCTGTTTCGTTGTTTGTGTAAATCAAAATTTAAAGCGGTGAACAATGCGGTTCAGCGCGGCAGCTTGGTCTGTCAATCTGACCGCGTCACTCGCCAACTGTTGAATTCCTTCGACTTGCTCATCCATTCCCGCAACGGTTTCTGTAACACTATCCGTAAATTGTTCGGAAATGATTGTGATCTGCTCGATAATTCTTTCAATCTGTTCGCCGTCTTGAATCATTTCTTCCGCATGACGACTGTTGTTATTGACAGCAGATTTCGTATCGATCACCGCTTCATTCATTTGATGGATGGATTGACCGGCAACTTTGACGATTTCCACACCTTCTTGAATTGTGTCGGTATTCGATTCCACTTGCTGTACCGCAATTTTCACTTCATTGTTGGTTTGCTCGAGTGTTCGCACCACGTCATTCGCAAAATCATTCGTTTCTTCAGCGAGTTTACGGACTTCATTGGCAACAACGGAGAAACCACTTCCCGCTTCACCCGCCCGTGCTGCTTCGATGGATGCATTCAGTGCCAATAAGTTGGTCTGCTCCGCGATTTTCGTAATCAGAGATACTTTTTGAATGACTTGATGGATGTCTTCCGCCACTTGCATGATTTTCTGGGAAGATTTTTGCACGGCTTCATTTATTTGCTGCATCTTTTGCTCGGATTCTTCAATAGCTTGGCTACCCTCTTCTGCTGCTTGAGATGCATCTTCAGACTTTGCGAGCGTCTGCTGGATACGCGCTTCCATTTCACGGATGCCTTGCATCATCGTTTGGACCATGGCGTTTGCTGACTGTAATGAAGAAAGTTGTTGCTCCGTTCCGACCTGGAAGTTTTGCATGGTGTCCCCATATGCCGTGAAAACACTAGATAAGCGTTTCGCTTCAGATGCTTGATCTTGACTAATTTGGTCAACGATACCGGATGAACTATCCAGCTCTTTGACGATGTTTTTCGTGCCAATCACCATTTTATTAATTTCAAATCCAATTTGATTGAATTCCGATCTTGACCGTTCAGTGACTTCCGCCGTCAAATCCCCTGTCGAAATTTTTCTCGTGACTTGGCGCCAGGAACGGATGCCAATCATGACGGTTTTATAGAGTGCTATGATTGTAATAGCAGAAATAAGAAGCGATGCCACCGAAAAAATCAGCCCTTGGTTGAAAGGTAAATCAAGAAGATATGCAATCAGTGCCATGATAAGGGCTGGCAGTAGAATAGCGCCCGTCATGCCGTAAAGAATATACTTTTGATGAACGATCCGACCGAGACGTAAACTATAGCGAGTGCCGTTTGATTTGATGATTGGGGCGGATGCGTCAATAAGACGTTCACCTGATTGTCGTTCATATATTTGCAGTAAAGGTTGGTCAGTATTCGCAGCTTTCAAGCCAACAGGATCAGAAAATAACGTTCCTTCCCATAATCGGTTTGTATGGATGTAGCTGCGCCCTGTCTCGTCGACGATGACAAAGTATTCATCTTCATTCAACTCATCATCCAGCAATCTATGAAGCTGTTTGTAATTTTTTTCAAATGAATGTTCATTTTCCACTAGAGGTTGAATGCGTTTTGTTACTTTTTCTACTTTGTTAAGCGCTTTTCTTGCAGATGATGATCTTAATAGCTTCTCCATTCACTTTCCCCCATCCGTGCGTATCTACTATATATTTACTATAGCATAAAGTGTGAGGAAAGTTATACGTATTTTGAATATTGTAGTTATTGAGCTGGCGAATTTGCAAAATGCAAATCTTCAATTACTATCTAATAATCCAGTCAGACAATAAAATTCCAATCTCCCAAATCTAGTTTAAGCCTCTTAATTTGATTTGCGCGATGGATTCTTTTACACTTGTTTACGCAAAAGATTTAGTCCTCAATAGGAGTGGTACTTAATGAAGAAATGGTGGTTACTTCCCGCGTTGGCGATAGTCTTGGCAGCGTGTGGAAACAACGAAGAATCGCAACCCAAAGAAGAAGAGGAGATTGCGAAGGATACGATAGAATCTGAAGAGGAGTCGGTAACATCTCCTGATAGCGAAATCGCGCCGGAAGATGAGCCGGAAGATCATTCAGCTTCGTCTGCTTCCGACTTATCAGGGTATGAAGAGTCTGCTGTATTAGGCGAGCATATGCCAATCTATAAGCTTACATCCCACGTGGAGACAGACAATCCCGGTAAACGAATTATCTTATTTGAAAATGGACGTGGTGAAAAAGTCTATAAAAGTATTTTTATAAAACATGACCGCTTCTTGAAAATTATCGATTTGAAAGATGATCAGCTACTGTATAAAGACAAATTATAAGATTGAGAAAAAGCGCGCAGGCCATGGTCTGCGCGCTTCTCCTATTTAACGAAGATATCTTCTAGCTCCAGCGTATTCTGATTTGTATGGTTCAAGTGTCAACGGCACAATTTCGACAGTTCTTTTCGGATTCGGTGCGTGGATCATTTGACCATTGCCAATATACATACCGACATGATGCACGGTCCCTTTTCCTTTATTGTAAGCAAAAAACAATAAGTCACCCGGCTGCAAATCTTTTTTCAAGACTTTCATACCATTGACCGCTTGCACGGAAGCATCCCGCGGCAAGTTGATGCCGTGTTGGCGGTAGACAGAATAGGTAAAACCTGAGCAATCGAGGCCGAAACCTGAAGTACCTGCCCATAAGTAGGACAACCCGTCAAAGATTTTAGCAGTCTCTACGATTTGCTGAGCTGTCGGGTTCGGCAAACTTTCTTTTGCATTTACCAATTTCACAGTATTCTTATTAATATATTTCACCCCGTCCGTTGGGGTCTGCACAGCGATTCGATCGCCTGTCTCTCCGACAACTGGCAGGGTGGTGTTGAAACTGATCGTTCGGAATGGTTTTTTTCCATTTTCATCATGAGTCAGAATGGCTGTTTTTGTTTTCACCATAGCCGTTTTACATGTTGAATAATTTGGATAAACAGTTGCGAGATGGTTCTTCGGCAGCCAGCCAGGATAGCCCGCTGCATGTTTTGGTGAGCTTTGATCTACAACTGCGACTTGCGCCCAATCCCCTTTTGTCTGCAGTACTTTCACAGTTTGTCCATAAAGAACCTGTGTCTCCAACTTACCAACAAGCCATTGTTTTTGCGGCAGGGTCATGGAAGATACCCATTTACTAATGTCCGGTGTTTTACCGTTCGCATATGAATCTACCGGACGTTTCGTGCCAGGCTGTTTCCATAATGTTGAGACCGGGACAGTGACAACTTGCTGAGCTTTATTGTCACCGATATAACAAGCGGGCGTATTTTTAAAGCTTGGCTCCAAGATTCTGGCAAGGAACACCGCGAAGTGCCCGCGCGTTAAGGAATCATTCGGCTTAAATGTATTGTCTAAAAATCCAGTTGTAACGGATTGAGCAGATAACGTTTGAATCGCAGGCAGTGCCCAATAGGAAGCAGGTACATCACGGAATCGATAGCCGGATGTTCCTTTCAAGTCAAATGCTCTGACGAATACAGCCGCCATCTGTCCGCGTTTCAAGTTGCCATTCGGCAGGAATTCCTGATTTGCATTGCCCATAAAAATGCCCTCGTCCACCATTGTCGCAATCAGCTGATAGTGCGGATGGGATGACTTGACGTCTGAAAGTTCCACAGCTGGTCGATTTTCCATCGAAAGCTTCAATGCACGCTGAATCATAGCGGATGCTTCGAGTCGCGTAATCGGTTCATTGACACGGTACTTTTGGTTGGGCTTTTCTATAATAATCCCTTGTTCGACTAAGTATTTTATTTCGACGGAGGCAGAATGCTCATCTTTCACATCAGGAAAAATGGCTGCCAGTGATGACAGTGGCAGTACATACGCAGCGATCAAAACAGCCAACAGCAAGCTGTATAGTTTTTTCAAATCTAGGACACTTCCATTCTAGTTGTTTTTCATTAACTATACCTTAGCCTGATTTCTTTGTATAGAAAAAATTCCAAAAAAGGGTTGTGTAGTAAGACGTGGAGACACTAGATGTGCTGGGCAGTAAGTGGATTCATTTGAGGGGGATAAAGCTGTTCTATAGGCGTTTGAAGCGAATTTATGATCGCGTTCATTGTGTTTATGATCACTTGGAGGAGGTGTATGAGCGGTTAGAGATGAGATATGAGCGACGGCATAATTTTATGAGCGCATTTAGGTAGATTATGAGCACGAAGCAACAATTGACGAAATAAAAACTAGGGCTATCAGGAAAACGTTCCAGATAGCCCTTCCATGTTGAATTGCAGCTCACCGACTACTTTAATTCAAGTGGTTCCTCTATACCAATATGTTCTTTAAAATCCCAACAGCCTGATCGATTTCTGCTTGAGAAACCGTCAATGGCGGCAATAGTCGAATGACATTTGCTCCGGCTGGCACAAGTAGCAGTCCTTGCTTTTCAGCTTGTTGAATGACTGGCCCGATTACTTCATTGGAATGAATACCTATCAATAGACCGTTACCGCGCAGTGAATACTTCTCGGCTGGCAACACTGCTTGTAATTGTTTTTTAAAATAAGCTGATTTGTCTTGAACAGCTTGCAAAAACGCAGGATCAAAGACATGATCGACGACCGTTTGTGCGACCGCAATCGCTAATGGATTCCCACCGAACGTCGTTCCATGCGAGCCAGGTCCGAACGTGTCGAACAAGTCTTTTCCTGCAAGGAGTGCGCCTATCGGGAAACCACCGCCAAGCCCTTTTGCAAGCGTGATGATATCCGGCTTCAGTGCTGTCTGCTCGTACGCATAACGAGTCCCCATACGGCCGATTCCTGTTTGGACTTCATCAATCACCAATAAAATCCCATAGTGCTGACAAACTTCCATAATCGCTTGCGCAAATGCAGGTTCGACCGAATTGACTCCCCCTTCGCCTTGGACAACTTCAAGCATGATAGCTGCCACGTTTTCATTCGCTGCGTCCGTCAGTGCTTCTACGTCATTGAAAGGCAATGCTTCAAAACTTTCAAGCATTGGACCGAAACCTTGCTTGATTTTATCCTGTCCTGTCGCAGCCATTGCCCCGAACGTCCGTCCATGGAACGATTGTTTGAACGTCAGGATCTTATGCTTTCCTGTATGTTTCCTTGCAAGCTTAATGGCCGCCTCGTTCGCCTCAGCTCCGCTATTGCAAAATAGTGCATACGCGAGATCCGTATCTTTCGTCAACGATTCCGCTAACTTTTCCTGTTCCGGACTTTCGAATAGGTTCGAGATATGCCAGAGTTTTTCACTCTGTTCTTGTAACGCTTTGACAATCGCAGGATGAGCATGGCCTAAACTGACGACTGCGATGCCGCTCGTAAAGTCCAAATACTCTTTTCCTTGATCGTCTGTGACGACAGTGCCCTGTCCTTTGACAAGGTGCACCGCACGTCTCGCATAGTTATTAAACAAAGAAGTCACACGATTGCCCCCTCATTGGTAATGACCGTCCCTGTCAGCTGTTGACCGACAATCTGAACGGAAGGAATACCTGCTTCCAGACAGTCCATTGCTGCCTGAACCTTCGGGATCATTCCTCCATAGATATCTTCCGTCTCAATCCAGCGATGAATATGTTCCGGCATCACATTCGCCTGAGGTTGATTCTGAATTCGAATTCCCGGCGTATCCGTCACGAGCAGTAAGCTTTCCGCTTCAACCGCTAACGCAATCTGACTGGCTACAGTATCCGCATTGACATTCAACGGCTCCCCTGCAGCCGTCGCCCCGATACAGGAAATGACCGGAATTACATCTGCACTGAGTAATGAATCCAAAATATCCGTTTGTACGTGCTGAATTTCGCCTACATAGCCATACGTCTCGAAATCCAACAGATCACAAGTGAAAAGATTTGCATCAAAACCGCTCAGCCCAATCGCTTTAACGCCTTGCTCATTAAAACGATGAACAAGCGCCGGATTGACTTGACCGATTAAAATGGATTGGACGACACCAATCGCTTCTTCGGAAGTAACACGAAACCCATTAATTACGGAAGAAGTAATCTCACGAGCCGCCAGTTCCTCATTAATATTCGGTCCGCCGCCATGGACGATAAGTAATTGTATGCCAGCTTGCTGCAATTCTTTCACGCGATCAAAAAACGATTCACTCAATTCATCCAGCATACTGCCACCAAGTTTTATAACCTGTCGCTTATGTGCGATAGGTTGCATTGATTTGGACATAGTCATAAGTCAGATCGCACCCCCATGCGGTACCCTCACCAGTTCCCTGGTTCAGTTCCACGACAAATTTCACTTCATGCTGCTTCAAATAAATGAGCAGTTCATCTTCCGAAAAAGGAATCGGCTCGCCGTTCTCCACGACGAGTGTCGTACCGATATAGATTTTGATGTCGTCCGGATCAATCGTCGCGCCACTATACCCAACTGCAGCGATGATGCGGCCCCAGTTTGCGTCACAGCCGAATACCGCTGTCTTCACAAGCGGTGATCCTACAACTGACTTCGCGATTTTACGTGCCTCTTCATCAGAGACAGCGCCTGTCACTTTCGTTTCAATTAACTTCGTTGCACCCTCTCCGTCTTTCGCAATCATTTTCGCCAAGTCACGCGCTACCGCGTGCAATGCGTTTAAGAAAGATTGCCAATCAGGGTGTGAAGGAGTCAGTGCATTATTTCCTGCCATTCCATTTGCCATCACAAGAACCATATCATTTGTCGACGTATCCCCATCCACTGTGATGGAATTGAACGTCACGTCTGTAATGTCTTTTAGCGCCTGCTGCAGGTGTTCAGATTCAATATTCGCGTCCGTCGTAATGAAGCCGAGCATTGTCGCCATATTTGGTTCAATCATTCCTGAACCTTTCGCCACACCTGCAACGACCACTTCGCGATCATCGATAGCTGTTGCATATGCTGTATTTTTCGTCACCGTATCCGTCGTCAAAATAGCTTGTGAGAATTGAATCGAGCCTTCTAAACTATCTAATGGCTGCAGTTGCTCTATACCAGCCAACAACGGTTCCATTTTCATCTGTTCTCCGATCACACCTGTTGAAGCAATGCCGACTAAATTTTGATCGATCCCTAAATGTTCGGCTGTTTTTTGCTGCATCGTCAAAGCATCTTTCATGCCTTGCTTGCCTGTACAAGCATTCGCATTGCCCGAGTTGATGACAACCGCCTGCATTTTCTGCGTTTCATATACCACTTGCTTGGTTACGCTAAGCGGAGCTGCCTGGATCGCATTCGTAGTGAAGACACCCGCAACACTTGCCGGCACTTCGCTGACCAATAATGCCAGATCGTTTTTCTTATGTTTCAGTCCGCAATGAATGCCGACTGCTTTAAACCCTTTTGGTGAGATAATATTTTTACGCGAGATGCGCTTCATGCTTTCGATGGTTTCCATATACGTGCTCCCCTCAATTCCGGTATTTTCTGTGTGAGCTTCTTATCAAATAAATAATGGAATATTATCAATTCCAGTCGTTTCATCCAGACCATATAAAATGTTCATATTTTGGATCGCTTGGCCGGAAGCTCCTTTTACAAGATTATCGATGACAGCTACTATCGTCGCTCGATTTGTGCGCGGATCTACCTTGACATGTATATCACAATAATTGGAGCCGTATACTTGTTTCGTTCCGATCTTCTGGATATCTGTCAGGACTCGGACGAATGGACTCTCTTTATAGGTTTCTCTTAAACAGTCTAGTAGTTGTTTTTCAGTTACCTGTTTATTCACTTTTGCATAGCTTGTTGCCATAATTCCTCTCGTCATCGGCACGAGATGCGTTGTGAATGTGATCGGTTCAGGCTGATTCGCGAATAGATTCATCGCCTGCTCGATTTCAGGTATATGCTGATGCTGATGAAGTTTATAGATGGAGAAGTTTTCATTCGTTTCACTGAAATGCGTTACCGCACTCGGTTTATTACCAGCGCCGGAAACCCCGCTTTTTGCATCGATGACTAACTGGCTGCCATCGATCAATTCATTTTTTAATAGCGGCAACAATGAAAGTAACACCGCCGTTGGATAGCAACCCGGATTTGCAATAAACTCCGCCTCTTTGATTTGCTCTTTATTCCATTCGGGCAGCCCATACACACTTTTCTCCAAAAATTTCATTTCAGGGGCGTCTTTTTGATACCACTCTTCATATAAAGAAGGATCTTTTAATCTGAAGTCACCTGCTAAGTCGATTAGCTTCGGCCCTACCCCTACAAGAGGAGGAAGTAACGAAGTGGTCACTCCTGCCGGTGTACTGAAGAAAACTGTGTCAAGTTGCCGGATATGTTCCTGCTCTATCGCCTGCATCGGTTGGTCGTGAATCGTCACGAGATGCGGATATTTCTCAGAAAATACAGTCCCCACTTCGGAGGATGTGAATAAATCAATCTGCTCAATTTCCGGGTGGTTGTGCAGCAACCGAATCAATTCGAGGCCACCATACCCGGACGCTCCTATGATTCCTACCTTCAACGTCATCACCTCATTATTCATTACAGCTAAGTATACTTGTGCATAATTATAAAGTCAACTGTATTTTTATTTATTGACAGTCAATTCAAAAAAGGTGAATTTGCTACTGTAGAAAAGCTACATCTTCAATCGCACAATATGGTACTATTATGAAGAGTATTAGAAGCTACAGTGACGAATGAAAATTCAGGAGGTTATTATGGTAGATTTATTAAAATTGTCAGGAAAAAATATTGTCATTATGGGTGTCGCAAATGAACGCAGCATTGGTTGGGGAGTTGCGAAAGCATTATTTTCAGTCGGTGCGAATGTTATTTTCACTTATCGAAAAGATCGATCCCGTGAGAAATTGGAGAAGGCTTTAGAAAAGAATGATCTGCAGGCTACGCAAATCGTGCAATGTGATGTGAATAGTGATGAAAGCATGGCTCAAGCTTTCAAAACGATCGGAGAACAAGTAGGTGTCATTCACGGACTTGTGCATTCTGTCGCCTTTGCACACCAAGAAGATTTGCGTAATCCATTCGTTGAAACAACCCGTGATGGATATGCATTTGCGCAAGACTCCAGTTCATATTCATTGGTTGCAGCAGCACGTGAAGCACGCCAGTACATGACAGAAGGCGGCGCAATCATAACGATGAGTTATTTAGGAGCGGAACGTGTGCTTGAAGGATATAACGTAATGGGGGTTGCCAAAGCAGCCTTGGAAGCATCTGTACGCTATTTGGCGTCTGAACTTGGAGAACAGAATATTCGTGTCAATGCGATCTCTGCCGGTGCGGTCCGTACACTGTCTGCTAAAGGAGTTCCTTCCTTTAATACGATTCTCGGTCAAATCGAAGAACGCGCTCCACTGAAACGCAATGTCAAACCGGAAGAAGTTTCCGATATGACAATTGCGATGTTAAGCAACTTGTCTAGCGGTGTGACAGGCGAAGTGATTTATGTGGATGCCGGCTATCACATTATGGGGTAATAGATGCAGGATTCTCATTTTGAGAATCCTTTTTTTGCTTTCCATGAGTACAATTACGTGATTCAGAGAATTCTATTCTGTATACTTGACAGAACATTAGTACATATCATATAGTATTACGGCAGCAGATTGGAATTTAATATGCATACAGAAAATTAACAAAATACATGCGCTTCTCAGAGTTCTTCAGGAGGAATTATAAATGAATAGTTTTACCAGGTTTGACACGATAAAACTAGGGCTGACCATGTTCGCCCTTTTTTTTGGCGCAGGGAATATGATATTTCCTCCACTTCTTGGTCAACAAGCGGGAACGCAAATGTGGATCACGCTTGCTGGATTTCTGATCACTGGTGTAGGACTTCCCTATCTTGGCGTAATTGCTGTGACAATGAGTGGAAATCAGCTGAGTGACTTGGCAGGAAAAGCCTCTCCTATATTCGCAACATTCTTTCCATTTATCGTCTATTTGGCACTCGGACCGTTTTTCGGTGTACCGCGAACAGCAACTGTGTCTTTTGAAATTGCCGTGTCACCTTTTGTACCGTCTTCTCATCACGGGCTGGCATTGGCGCTATTTTCGATCGTCTTCTTCGCTGTGACGGTTTGGCTTTCAATGAAACCGAATAAAATGGTCGATCGTTTTGGCAGCCTTTTGACACCTGTGCTTCTTGCCATCGTAACGCTTATTGTTGTGATCGGTATTGTTAATCCATTGGATGCGGCAGGAGCGCCTCAAGGTGCTTTTGCAGAAGATTTCTTCATTAAAGGATTTATAGAAGGATACGGCACGATGGACGCGATGGCCGCGCTCGTTTTCTCTATTATCGTCATTAACGCGGTGAAAGCAAAAGGAATTACAGATAGGAAAGCCATTACCTCCATTACGATGAGAGCAGGTCTGATTGCGGTTGTCGGATTGAGTCTCGTATATGCTGGGCTCGCCTATCTAGGAACAACAAGCCGTGGCGTAGCAGCCGGTGCAACGAACGGTGGAGATATATTGGCAAAGCTCGCTTATGCATTAATGGGAAATAACGGACTATACCTGCTTGGAGCTGCGGTTACACTCGCTTGTTTGACGACGTCGGTAGGATTGGTATCCGCCAGTGCCACGTATCTTTCAAGAGTCGTTACAGCGATTCCTTATAAAGCATTTGTGGTCATTATTTGCGGGTTTTCCACGATCGTCGCGAATATTGGTCTGACGAAATTGCTTGCTGTGACGATTCCAGTGTTGATCGGTATCTATCCGTTAGCAATCGTACTGATTTCATTCCGCCTATTCCATAAGGTGTTCAGAGGTTACCATGAAGTATACATATTCGGTTTAGTCGCCGCTGGTGTAATCGGACTCTTTGATATGCTGATTGCTTTTGGCTTGGAGTTGAAACCTGTAGTCAAGGTACTCGGATACTTGCCCCTATATGAGCAAGGTGTCGGCTGGATCGTGCCAGTTTTAGTGTTCGGCTTGATTGGTTTTGTAATTGCTTTCGCGCAGGGCAAACCGAGAGTCACGCAGGATTAAGTGGTCTGTCTCTCCTCAGTTGCATAGAATATCGTTTCATGGGATAATGGACTAACTACAAATGAATGAGTGATCGCAATGAAAATTCTTAACCAAATCCAACAATTAAAAATGTTTCAAACCTCACCTACAACAGGTGAGGTTTTTTTGTTGCTTATAGGAAACACTAGTAGAGGGGGAAAAAAATAATGATCAATCTCAATCAAAGTCAAAATCATTCTGCTTCTGCTATTATGGCAATCTGGATTAGTTTGCTGAGCAATATCGTCTTAACCGTTTTAAAACTAATCGTCGGGTTTGTTTTTAGAAGCCCTGTGTTACTTGCCGACGGCTTCCATAACGCAGGAGACGTCGTCGCTTCAGCCGCTGCTCTAACTTCTATGCAGATTTCAAAACGCCCTGCTGATGAAGATCACCCATATGGTCACGGCAAGGCAGAAGTGATCGGGTCCGGTATTGTCGCGATCATTTTAGGACTAGCCGCCATTTATATCGCATTCGAAGCGGTAAAGGCGCTATTCGAAGAACCTGCAACGGCCAGCAAAATTGCTTTGTTGACGGCAGTGATCTCATTCATTTGGAAGTATGTACTGTACGTCTATACGATGCGCATCGGGAAAAAGGAAAATAGTAAAGGATTGATCGCAACGGCATACGATCATTTGGCAGATGTCTACGCTTCACTCGCCGCAGTCGTCGGGATTGGCCTGGCGTTAGTTGGAGATCTTTTTGACATTCCCTTCCTTTCTTATGGCGATCCATTTGCCGGTATCGTCGTGTCGGTTCTCGTTTTTCGGTTAGCAATGGAGATCGGTAAAGAGAGTATGGATATTCTTATGGAGAAAAGTGTCAGCGATGAACGTCTCGCTGCGTTTGAAACAGTTATTCTCTCTGTACCTGAAGTGAAGAGAATCGATCGTCTTCGCGCGAGAGAACATGGCCATTACGTGCTGGTCGATATTCGAATTGGTGTAGAGGGAAATTTGACGGTTCAAGAAGGTCATGTAATTTCGAGCAGGATCCGAAATATGATCATGGCGCAAAATGAAGATGTCGACGAAGTGTTAATTCATTTAAATCCGTGGTATCCCGAAAATGAATCCGGTATACTTACTAACGAGGAGTGAACGAAATGAACCCATTAACAATTGATGCATTGGAAATCTGTCTAAAGGAAACTGAAGAAACACTACGCAGCGCAGACTCCGCCTTTTTAAAGGAGCCGATATCCTATCTAAAATCTCACTTACCTGAATTTCTTTACGTAGAATCCCCTGACTTTGACGACTACAAAGTGGATTCACTCGTAATTGAAGTAGATGATATTTTTGGAACATATATGGTGCTTTTCGGTTTACAAGGGAAGAAAAAAGAAGGAGATGCGATTCGTTCTTATATCGAATCCATCCTTCAGCAACAACTCATTGGATTCAGTATCTCTTTTTCAGATAACGAAGGTCTGTGGGAAGTGAATATGCCGCTTGATCCAATTGAAGGTTTTGAAGAGTCCATGCCAATCGAGCAAGTGCTTCAACTTCTTCACCAAGCACTAGATGGTCTGCGCAACCAAATGAAAGCAGGTAAGTAAGTGAGGTCTCCAAAATTTATTTATACGTATATCCGCCATCGTGATGAGCAAGAACTATGTCAGATGGAAATGCGTGCTTTTTTCGGAAAAGACGTGCAGGACAATGTCATCCAGAGCGATATGGAAATCAATCCATCACGCAGTCCATTTATGCAAGCACGACTTGATGTATGGATTCAGGCAGATAGTGCGGATTCATTGGCAAAACAAGCTTCTGAACTAGAAATTGGCCAATCATTCAAGACGGTTTGCCTCAATGATATGGAGCTGGCCGGTACCCCGAAGATCGGTCATGCCGAACGCCGTAAAGTCGAACGAAATGTCGGACTACAAATAAAGGGTGAGCCTGAGCTGGATGATCCCAAAGTATTGATTGGGATTATACAATTGGCGGATCAGTGGTATGCAGGAAAGCTGACCCGAAGTTCATCCGACTGGCATGCACATCAACAAAAGCCCCATATGTATTCGACTGCGCTCGGTACTCGATTGGCAAGAGCAGCTGTGAATATTGCTGTGCCACATCCTGAAGGTGTGCGGGTGATCGATCCATGCTGTGGAATCGGGACCGTGCTGGTGGAAGCTTTATCGATGGGGATTCCGATCGAGGGACGGGATATTAATCCGCTAGTCGTCTATGGTTCAAGAAAAAACATTGCGTATTTCGGCTTGGAAGGCACTGTGACAATCGGACCAATCTCAGAAGTGAAAGAAACGTATGACATTGCGATTATCGACATGCCTTATAATTTGTTTACGCATATTACAGCTGAGGGACAACTGGAGATTTTGAAGGAAGCCCGTCGTTTTGCCAAAAGCTGTTTGATCATTACGATTGAAAACATGGATGAGATGCTTGCAGTAGCTGGGTTTCATGTGGCGGACCGGTGCCTTGCGCGGAAAGGGACATTTTCTCGAGAAGTGGTTTTGTGTACATAAAAAGAGGCTATGACAGAACGAAAACATAGTCCGTTCCCCTGCGCTCCAAAAGGCACGCTCTTGAATACTAAATGGGTGAGCCTGTAAATATGGCGTACAATAGAAAAAATGCATGAAGGCGAAATTTGTCCTTCATGCATTTTTGAAGTTATGTCCCAGCCACTTATCTCATATCAACAATTTTAAATTCTATAAGAACACTTAAATATTCCTTGTAATAGATTCATTTCACATTTCCTAATAGAATTTTAGGTAGGAGTATTCAATTTTTTTCATGGTAGCCAGCTCCGCTACCTCGCCTTTGTATATTAAATCAAACGTATACTGATCGTTAGTTGAATAAGTTTTGTCCCCATCTTTTTCACTTTACCTCTGTTCCTTTATAATTATATACAGCTTTCCAATGTTCACTTTCACCTTTAAATTGATATTCATTGGGTTTTTTTCTAAACAAGCTGTCAACATTATGATTGTGAATGCTGCGCAAATATCTTTTTCAACTTAATCCCCCCTGCTGTATACTTCGTTAAACCGGAAGAAATTCCTACTTATTCCAATAATCCTCTCAACTTAATTTGCTATTTCAATGAAAGGTGTTTCCTTATCTTCCATTAATTGAATTGTGTACTTGTCATCACGAATGATCTCTTGTATCTCTGGAAGAGCTAAATATTCCCGTATCGCCTGTTCAATTTCTTCCGTAGTTTCTTTAGAAGTCAGTTGGTCCAAGTTTGATTTAATATATACATAGGCACGCCCGTTTTTCACTTTATACGATATACCTTCCAGTTGATACCTTGATTTCCCTGCCAATGCATCGTGTATATCCGATACAATATAGGCCCATCGGTTATCTTGCTGCCGATGTTCCAAATTGAAGGTTGTTACTTTTACATCCTTCACCTTTAACTTTTCTTTCTTTATTTCATTTTCAATATCTGCGATAATTTCCGTGCTCTCTAAAATATGATCCGGCATATCAATGGTGACGGTGTTCGAAATCCAGGATGTCTTCAAACCTGCCAATTCATGATCTGCTTCTTCGGCATAACCATACGCTGTAAACACTTCCTTCACAATCTCACGTACTTGATCATAAAGATCATTTGATTTTTGTGGACGTGGTGTATCCAATGCTTGAAGAATCTTCACTTCATAGCTGTCATAGCCATTTTCCGATAAAAAGCCCAGTATTTTCGGTTCAAGTTCTTTTGTAGCTTGCTTCAACGTAGAATCATTCAGTTCGAGTGCTATTTCAATGAGGTATGGAGATGGCAAGACCCCTACCGAACTCACCGCATACCCCTCCGCTTCCACTAATTTAAACAGTTGTTCTGTTAAATCGGACGTGTCCTCACCGTCTGAAATACTAGGCGTAATCGATATAGGCAAAACCTTCGCAGCAAGACCAGCCATAGTAGTTGAATAAAAAGGAGACAGGATGAAAAAAGCCATACATACCATGACTGCAACATAAAGGTACTGTTTTGTTTGGCATCTTTTGCTGCGAATTGTGCCATTCATAATTTTAGTTCGTAGTTGACTTTTGGATTCTTTCGTCATCTTTAGTTCTTGTTCCAGATCCTTAAATTCTTCATCCATGAAATCTTTCATAGGTAAACCCTCCTTTTATCAGTTCATTTTTCAATTCAGCCAAGGCTCGTTTCAACGTCATTTTGACCTTGCTTTCAGACCAGTTTAGAATGTCGGCTGTTTCTGCAGTAGAAAACTCTTTTAATTTCCTCAAAATAATTACATGCCGATAAGTCAGCTTTAATTGTTGAATCGTCCGGTAAAGTTGTTCCGTTTGATCATTCATCGCAACAATCTGTTCAGGCATAGGCTTGAAATCTTTTTCATGCATTGTTAAACCTAAATAATGTTGCAGCGGATGTTTTTTTCTGAAATAGTCTTGTGTGACATTAAAAGCAATAGCAAATAACCACGTTTTCGCTGTCGATTGCTGTTCAAATTTCGAATAATTCTTATGTGCTTTCAGGAACGTTTCCTGGGTCAAATCTTCTGCTTGTTGATAATCTCTCACCATTAAGAGTATGTAGCTTAAAATAGATTCTCCATATTCATCGAACCATTCAACCAAGTCGTCTTCTTTCAAAGATGTTCACCTCTTTCTATATACTTAGACGGAATCTGGAATGGAAGCGTCACGTTTTTATAATTTCATTTTTAATCAGTGAGTAAAAGTGATCGCTCAGCAACATATATCACGAATCAAGGAAAAAAGCATTAATCCGCTGTTGGATTAATGCTAATGAAGTGAATCTATTTAAGTTAGCTATAATCCATGCCACTAAACAAAAATAAAACTGCTTATTTGTATGGTAAAATTAATCTAAAGTTAACATGGAGGTGACTTTCATAAAAAGGTTGTTAGCAGCAATAGTTGCAGCTATTATTTTCGCTGTCATTTATTCATCTATTTCCTATGTTCCGCAGTCACAGCGTGAATATAATACGTATTACTTCGGATTCTTTGAAACAGCTTTTTTCGTCATATTATATGCTGGACCTGTTTTTCTTATGGTCGGGATCCCTTGTTCGATACTGATTGATAAATTATCTGAATTAGGAAATCTGCATTCAAAGAAAAACAAGTACATTAAAAGACTGATATTCTATTCAATTGCAGGTCTATTAGTTGGCACTGTCTTCCCTCTAATTTTGATGCCAGGAGATAATTCACTGTCTATCCTCTTTTGGTATAGTCTCATTGGATTTGCGGCATCCACTATCTATTACCATGTACTATTATTGATAACTAGTAATAACCTATTTAAAAGTAAATGATTTAAATTGAAAAGGTGAGTTATGAAAACGTTCGTCAAATTACTTATTGGATTCATGTCCGTGTTTACGCTAACTGGTTGTTTCGGTGAGGAGTATGATTTTACTCCACCCACTGTTCTTTTATCAGATCCTAACACCTTAGAAAGTGTCAAATTAATTGAGACGAATATTGATTGGAATTCTGATAAGGTATACAAAAAAGTAACGGAAGACTATGTAGCTTTTGCAAAAAGCCAAGAACCTTTGCATTTCAGTTCTAAGCAGAAAGTGGATATAGAATTTGATAGTCAGGATTTTGCTGTCGAAGAGCTTAGCGTAGCAGTGTGGGAAAATGATAAGCAGATAGAATTGGAATTACATGACGACCGAAGCTTTTATTTTCCAAAAGAAAAAGGCAAATATGTGCTCGAGGTACAGCTGATTTCTGATAAGGGTAACGCTCAATATGTAGGAAATATTATTATCGAATGAAAACGAAACGACAAATTTTCAGCAAAGCGGAAAGAGAGAAAGATCATGATAAAAAAAATTGATATAAAGAATGAAACAATTGCTGAAGAACTATTAAAACTTCAACTGCTTTCTTATAATGTAGAGGCAGAGTTAATTGACTTCTACGAGATACCTCCATTGAAAGATACCATCAAAACATTACAACAGTGCGATGAAATTTTTTATGGTCATTATGAACAGGACGGGGAGTTAAGTGGGGTAATTTCCATTAAGGTAGAAAAGAATGTCCTAGATATACACCGATTAATGGTGCACCCAAAGCACTTCAGAAAAGGCATCGCCAATATGTTATTGGCATTCGTTGAAGGCAGTGAGAAAGAAATTGATAAAATTATCGTATCAACAGGAACCAAAAACACGCCCGCAGTACGTTTCTATGAAATAAACGGATTCTCAAAAACAGGTGAAACTAGAATAACAGAACAACTTTCCTTAACTTCTTTTATTAAGATTCTTCACTGAGCATATACCTAGAGAACTGGTTGCATAGCCCAATAAAAGATTGATGAAATGAAGATGCCGCTAATTTTTTGAGAATTAGCGGTGTTTTTTAGTTTAGATGCTGAATAATCGGTCAATAATTAAGCACCCAATCAGGCGACTTATTCCTTTTTTATAAACAATCTTATCGTCAATATGAATGCCAGTATGATATAAACCACTATCCACATCGCATCCATCCAAAAATCCATTGCAATGCCATACAATGCATCATCTGTAAAATGGATAATGACTTGGGTTATGGGAGGAAACGGTAAAAGAATCCATTTAAATATAGACAGCTTCTCCGCAATTCCTTCCCCCGCCAATGACACGGCAATGACGAACATGGATGAGAGCCATGCAAACCGTTTTGAATCCTTCTTTATAATAGAGAAAAAGGATCCGAGCAATATACCGAATATTGCTGACACCAAATGTCCGTAAATGACAACACCCAATTGAAGCATTTGAATGTCTTCCTTAAATATAGAAAAGGTTAATGGATACACTATTGCACTCATACCCATCACAAACGCAAAGAGGAAGCAGACGAACCATTTACCATATAAGTACAAACGTTTGCTTTTCAGTTGAACAATCAACAAATCTTTTTCTCCATTTTCCTCTAATGAAAATACAGACATCGCCACCCACGTCATAATTAAATATAATGAAATACATGTAACTGCATAACTGCTCAAAATTGGAACACCGCTGTATGTATAAAAAATGATAATCCATGCTCCGAATAAGGTGATTGGTGGAATGAATGTCAACGAGCGGATATAACTTTTCAGTTGATATTTAATGTAACCTGGCATTATCATGCTTTCTCCTTCACTTCCAGTATGGAGCAGTTCATTTGGAGCAACTTCAGTAATAGTTCATCACTTTTTTCTTGATCCACAGTAATTAGTGCTGTATTGCCGTCAAATTGTATTCGGTTAGGCGGTATAAAACCTAAGTCCTTTTCATCAATAAACTGTACGCGGATCCACTTTTCCTTTTTAAAGTGTGGCTGATAGGAAGTCATTTTTCCGGAACTAATATGTAAAATATCTGTTGCCATTTGTGAAACTAATCCCTCGTCATGTGCTGTAAATAGGATTGGCATTTGCCCTCGAATCTCTTGCAATACAGAGATCAATGTTTGTTGTGATTTCAGATCCAATCCAGTTAGCGGCTCATCTAAAAGAAGGATTTCAGGGCGCATGAGCAATGCTTGAATAATCCCCACTTTCTGTTTCGTACCTTTTGAACAAGCCTCAAGGGGCATAGATAAAAAAGGACTTAAATCAAATAAATCAACATAGTTTGCAATCAGCTGTTCTTTCCCCTCTTCAGCCGCATGAAAGGAAGCTGTAAGAGACAAGTATTCTTTCACTTTAAAACGAATGCCTTCGGGAAAGTGTTCTGGTACATATCCAATTTTGTTCGTATTCCTAATCACTTTACCATCTGTTGGTTCGTAAATGCCTGCTAAAACTTTTAACAATGTACTCTTACCTGAACCATTGCTCCCCTGAACAAACAACACTGATTTCTTTTTACAAGTAAAGGATATATTCTCAAACAAACGATTCCCATCAAAATCCTTACTAACATTACGCGCTTCCAAAACAACCGACACTCATGCACACTTCCTTTCCGAATGTTACATATTAATGAGAATAAACCATTAAACTCACTGTACTTGATTAATAGAAATTCGCGTTGTTCATACGTTTACTATAAGATTAATTCCAATAGATCAAAACACATACAAAAAAGCAATGCATAATGCAATGCTTTCTTGTATTTGTAACAGATTAGTATAAATTGGATCACTGTTATTATTTCAATGATGTAGTGTAATCCGCAAGCAATCGTGCACCATATCCCGTTGCCGACTTCGTATAATAGCCTTTCGTCTTCTGCTTATCCATGACGCCTGCCATATCCACATGCAACCAGTTCTTCTTCGGTGCAAATTTACGCAAGAAGAGACCCGCTGTGATTGCACCCGCTTCAGACATCGAGCTGATATTATTACAATCCGCGTATGCGCTATCCAATGATTCTTCATAGACATCAACTAAAGGAAGCGGCCAGATGAAATCACCGTTTTGATCGCCAATTTTCTTCATTTTAAAGGCTAATTCCTCATCACCAAAGACACCGCCGACTTCCGTACCGAGTGCGCTGACTACGGCCCCTGTCAATGTCGCAATATCGACTGTATACTCTGCGCCTAATTCTTCTGCACGAATCAAGCCATCCGCCAGAATCAAGCGACCTTCCGCATCCGTATTGCCGACTTGTACGCTTATGCCATTCTTATATTGAATGACTTCACCAGGCATTACCGCTTCCGGTCCAGGTGTGTTCTCCACCATCGGAATCAACGCAACGACATTTACTTTCGCATCAGAATACGCAAGAAGTGACATCGCACCGCATACTGCTGCCGATCCACCCATGTCCATTCGCATATCACTATCGTCTCGTCCACCTTTTAAGCTGATGCCGCCAGAATCGTATGTTACACCTTTTCCAACAAGCGCAACAAGTGGTTTTGAAGCATCGGTTTGTAGAGTCATTTCAACAAATGAAGGCTCATACTTACTACCACGGCAAACTGTAAGGACTCCATTCATTTGGCGCTCCTCAATTTCTTTCTTGCCGAGTACATCCACTTTTACCTTTGTACCTTTAAAATAGTCTTTCAGCACTTTCGGATACGTTTGCGGGTTGAGAACATCAGATAATTCATTCATCAGATCGCGGGAAAACTTCATCGCTTCTGCACGGACTACTCCTGCTTTCACTGCCGCTTGGTCCGCATCTTTTATTTCTAACACTGTAATAGGATTCGCTTTCTTGGATTGGTAGCGATCGAAGTGATACGCTCCGAGATGCCAGCCCTCCACAAATGCCGTTACCGCTTCGTCAGCAGACAACCATTTTTGTTCTAATTGCTCTGCGCTGATCGTTGCTGTTTGCACTTTTTGCGCAGATAAGTCTCGGGATACTTCACCCGCAATGTTGCGGATATCGTCGAGTGATTTCCATTGCTTGTCTTTTAAGACAACGACTTGTTTTCCTTCGAGAACAAATGAAGAATGTCCTCCAGATTGATTGTTTACGAATTGTTTCACCAGTTGATTTTTCGTTAACTGTCCATCATTTGCGAATAAAATTTCTGCGTTAATTTGCATGTATTAGTAGCTCCCCTCATTATTTCGCTTCTCTAAATAGTTTATCATTTTTTATCGAAGAGCGCTAAGCTTAGCGTTGCAATGGGACCGAGCAGTAAAGACAGCAAGAACCAATTGAAGCCGCTTCGATTCTTCCCTTGCGCGAGTACCGCATTAATGAGTGCGAGCGTCCCCCACCCGACAAAATATCCTTCATTCATTTACTATCACTCCATTATTAGTTTGTTATACCATTGTATACGGTTTGAGTGATACGTTGGTTTCATGGACAGTTTGCCAAACAAAAAAGGAACATTCAAGATGCTCCTTTCAATCCAAACTGCTATTCTGTTAGCTATTAATAGCTGTCGGTGCAATGTCATCGTTGGAATTTTGGTAGTTTTGCTCCCCAACTTTTGCACGAATTTCCTCTTCTGACAGCGGTGGCGGAATTTCGTGATCTGCCAGTGCTCTCGTTTCCGGAGGTACTTCAACATTTTCCAATGCAGCATTACGCGCATCAATTTCACGTCCATATTGCTCGCGCTGTTCCACGGTAGATCTTTCGCCCTTCGGTAAATCAGCCATACATGTCACCTCAGTCTCCTGTTTTCCCTTATCTTTCCCCAAATTTGTTATACTAAACCTACTAAGTGAAGCGGAAGGAGTTCGACATTTTGACAACTATTTTAGTGGATGCGGACGGCTGCCCTGTCATTCAAGAAACAATTGCGCTTGCCAATGAATTCAAGTTGCCTTGCGTGTTGATTTGCGACACGGCCCATGAAATGCATCGAGAAGGCGCGGAGACAATTACCGTTTCAAAAGGCGCAGATGCCGTGGACTTTGTATTGGTGAACCGAATCAAAAAAGGCGATATTGTCATCACACAGGATTATGGATTGGCTGCTATGGCACTGGCGAAACAAGGTTTGCCAATCGATCAAAATGGCAGACTGTATACAAATGAAAATATTGACCAATTGCTTGCTGCGCGACACCAAGCCCAGAAAATCAGACGTGCTGGAGGAAGGTTGCGGGGTCCGAGAAAACGGACAGCTGAGCAGACAGAAGGGTTTGTGTCCAGTCTAAGGAATTTGTGCGACTCGCTATAGAAGGGGTAAATTTTATGGATACAGGCAGGTGTTGAAAAATTGTTAAAATTACTGATCATGCTTTTTTGTCTATTCATTGCACTACGGCTTCTTTTTAAAAAAAGACAAATCATTTTAGGTTTATCCGTTAAACAAGTCTTCCTTTCACTTGTTGCTTACCTAGTTGCCGTTTTAATTGGAACCGTTTGTATTTATTATATTGGGAACTGGATTGCAAAGAGCTTTGCAAGTCCCTTTCTTCAATATGCTGTATTCATATTGATCATTATTGTTACGTTTGCGTTCGTTCAACCCTTATTGCACAAAGCGGTTAACAGAATCACTGACGGCAAATTGTTCAGTGATTAATAAGCATAGGATAAAAAAAGATCCCTTTTGATTTTTCAAAAGGGATCTTTTTATTGAAGTGAATGCTTATTTTCATAGACCATCTCGCAGGTTTGTTTCTAAACTTTAACTCTCTGTTTATATCATTCGATTTCGTATAGATCTTTTACAAGTATTTCGTCAGTACTATCTTTATAATGTATAGTTACTTTATCTTCATCTTTTATTTTTTGTTTTTTTCCATCATCAAGCAAAAGTGTATTGTTATCTACAAAAGTATATCGAATGCTAATTCCGTCTTTCAAAAGTTTTGTCGAAGGGGTAAAATCATCTCTCATTTCATAGACAAATATAGAATTTATATATCCTTCATCCGAATTTTCCATCGTTAAAAGATAGCGATTTTTTTTAGATGGTTTGAAGGTAAGTGTAGTAGTCATATCTTGGCTTTGAATGTTTGCCTCCACGTTGTCGGCATTTGCTAATCGCATGTCTACAAACATAATATAATAAGTCGCAATCAATAGAAGAAAAACGGATACTAATGATAAGACAATAACCAAAACCTTTTTTCTGTTGTTGGTGCGTACTTTTTTGAAGTAATCAATATTTCTTTTTTCCTTTGTTCGCTCATTTTCATCTTTTCGGAAAAACTCTTCTTTCATCTCGTTTAGATAACTTCTGCATTCTTCACATTGTCCCATGTGTTTATTCATTTGGTTGTTGGTCTTCTCACTAGTTAGCCCTTCGATATAAGCAGGGGCTAAATCCTTAAAAACACTATGTTCCATCGCATTATTCACCCTTCCTTAATTCTAATTTTGCGCGGTAAAAAGTTACTCTTGCCCAGTTTTCTGTTCTTTCAAATACGGTTCCTATCTCTTTAAAAGATAAGTCACCCAACAATCGAAGATATAGTATTTCTCTTTTTTCCTCACTAAGCCGCCGTGCTTTTTTAAAGAATTCCATTACATCTTCATGTCGTATATACTCTTCCTCCAGATCGTAAAATTTTGTCTCTTCAAGACTTAGTGATGTTACCAGCTGCTGTTTTTTATTATTGCGATTGGTTTCTTGTAACCAAACGTTTTTAGCAATCGAACAAAGCCATGTAGAGAATTTTGCTTTACCATTGCTATGATAGTTATTAATGGACTTTACTGCTTGATAAAATGTTTCTTGTGTTAATTCTTCTGCTGAATGAAAGTCATTCGTTAAAGTGAACAAATACTTGAAAATAAAATCTCCATATTCTTGATATATAGTATCTTTATCCACTGCCTACCTCCCTCGTCCAACTTGGAATGATTCGAATTCGAGTAACCTATCTCAATGAAAGGTATTTTGTTGATCTAATTTACCATTTCTTTATAGTAAATCAACATCTCAAATGGCTAATCACTTATATATCCATAAATTTCAGGTTTCGTTACAACATTTTTAAATTTTCCATTCAAAACTTTGCATAAAAAAATAAACATCTTATAAAAAGACGCAGATATGCATTTATTTAACTATACGAAAGGATCGATCACAAGACTTATTGAATAAAAGAACTAATTACTTAGGAGACCGAATAGGATAAGGTCTACTTTGCACATTCAAAAAAACACAAGTGGTTTCAATCCTCCACTTGTGTTTTTTGCGTGTTTATGAAAGTTTATAAGCTAATTCCTCGCTAACAATATAGGGCTTTGAACTAAAGTTTGATTTTTATGGAAGCATCCTTTAATTCTAATTCGACTTAATGCCAGCTCCACATAAAGGGATTATAATTACCTCATCTTGAGACTTCGAATACTTTAAGTACCCTGCATAATTAATAGCTGAAGTGATTTCTACATAGAATCCTTTCGTTGCAAGTTTTTTACGAGATTCAGCTATTGCTTCTTCGCCAAATGTAATAATTGTGCCTTCAGTTTCTCGGATTGCTTCTAATATTTGCTTCGACCTTGCTGGCACTGCAATGGCAATCCCCTCTGCTAAAGTTCCTTCAATACGAACGGGCTTTGCAATTAACTCTTGTTTTTCAAACGCTTTAGCCAGTGGTGCGCAATTTTCAGCTTGAATGGCTACAATCTTTGGCATACGTTCAATTTTTTCCACCTCTAAAAGTTCCTTGAAACCATAATATACTCCTAATACTAATGTTCCGTTGCCTACTGGAACAATCACTGTATCGGGTGCTTTTTTTAACTGCTTAAAAATCTCAAACGCATATGTTTTCGTTCCTTCGTAAAAATATGGATTATAGACATGCCTGGCAAAAAAATCTTGTTCTTCTTCAACAGCTAATTGGGCCGCAACAGCCACATCTTCTCTTATCCTTTTAATAGCTTTAACCTTTGCTCCATGTGCCTTAATTTGCGCAAGTTTTTTGGGTGAAGTATCGGCACTCACATAAACATCACATTCAATTCCGTCTCTTGCACCATAAGCAGCAATTGCTGTTCCTGCATTCCCACTACTGTCTGCAATCATTTTTTTCACGCCTAGTTGTTTTGCCAGAGTTACTAATACTGCAGCGCCACGATCTTTAAATGAAAGTGTCGGCATCATAAATTCTTTTTTCACAAAAGTACTTGACTCTGCTTCATCTAATACAAGTAAAGGCGTTTGACCTTCACCTAGAGTAACAGATGACCATCCTGCCAAATCTTCTCCAGCGTTCACTGAAGACGCATATCGCCAAATCGATGGATGGCTTGTCCATGGATCTTTTATTGAACCTACTTCGGATTTTAACAGGTTCAGCAGTTCGCCACATTCACATTTCCAGCGAGTTTCTTAAATCGGATAAGTTTCATTACATACTGAACAAATATAATTAGTCATTTTCATCGTCTCCATTATTCGATATTCCCTATTGCTTCATATTCAATTTTAATACAAAGATGTAGAAGGAAATGAAGCAGCCCTCCCAATGGAATAAGCATGAATGTGTATCCATAAAAACTTGTCCCACAGACCTAGAATTTTTTAAAGTCGTGGAACAAAGGCTTAAAGATAGACCTGAATTGAAAGTTGAGAGTAGGATTTATATGTGGTGCTCATTCTCCTAATTAAGAGAGCAGATCACGCTGAAGGAAGTGGGCAAAAAAATATGGGTGCTTTGGCGAGCCCGTAATGACACGGACTGACAAAACACCCTTCAACAGCTAGAAAAAACACTTATTCCATTGTCCCGATGACCGTGAAAGCAACCGGCCTCATTGAGTGGCTCGCCTAACCAATAAGCAGACATTTTTAGGGGGTAAAATGAGTATTATTGGTCGTGCCTTTGGCTAATGGACTTACCAATAATATACCCAATCCTTCCAACTCAAAACTTATTTTCAGTTACAAATTCATTTTCTTAGAAATTAGACGTTAAATGATCAATAAAAAAAATTGGTATTTTAACTTGACGCGCCGGGTCGCAAGTGACACGATTTTCCACTATTGTTTTATTTTACGTTATCAACAAAATCATATACTTTTTCCAAAGAAAGCAAATGGTGATTACAATCTTCAGTATCTCGACAGATATAATTCCCTTTTTTTGTATAGGTTCCAGCAATATTTCCTTTTGTTTTTGTCATAAACATACAAACAGGAGTCAGTCGGTTACATATTGCACAAATTTGCTTAGTTTTCGTTTCATCAAATGTACCGGTTAACCCAATCATGCCCTTCCGAGTAGGAACGGCCATATATCTTTTTTTCGTTCCAAAATCGTCATAACTAAAAAAAGACATTCTATTATAGTTCAGACTTTCTTTCGGCAACTTCATTTTTTTCACTTTTGGGAAAAGCTTTTGCAACTTCTGCTCTGAAAGCTCCTTGAACGGAATGATGTAAGCTTCTATTTCTACTAGATATTGTTCGGCTGTTTCCTTATCTACAACATTTACTATTTGGTTAAGTAGGTTCCTTTGTGCGGCTGTTACCCCCGCAAACAAATCTACTGTTTTTTCGATTGACAGTGATTCTATCGCGCCAATGACTTGTTGATCATTCACTGTTGCGTGACCATTCACTAGTTGTAATACCTGTCGTTTTATAAAATTAAACTGATCGTTTCTTATAAATTGTTCGTTCTTCATTTCTGTCAGCTCCTCTGTTTTTATGATGATCAAACAAAGTGCAAAGCCTTTAAATCGGAAATGGAGAAACTACATTCAAGCGATTAGATAACCATTCGCCCCATGCAAAGAATCGCCTTTTGATCATCTGGCTTTGCATGAGTCTTTTTAGAAGCTGGCAATGCCATTTGAGTTGCCATCTTCACATCACCTCCCGAAATATCGCCCTCTTTCTAATAGGCGCTACGTCGTTTATCATACAACTTTCTGTCTTTCGAGACAATATTTTTTTGTAAACGAATTGCATGTATATAAAACAAACAATAGACTAGTACTACACAAATAACCTATTGTTAACGGCTTTTTCCCCTCAATAATTAAAGTTCCCTATACTTGAGTTGGAACAGATTATTTTGTGTCATTGACGTGGTGCGAACAATATCACTGAAACACCAACCAAGCAGATACCTGCCCCTATAAAATCATATATATCAGGTGTTTTTTTATCAATTCCCCACCCCCATAATACGGATAGAAAGACAAAGACGCCTCCATATGCTGCATACACCCTACCAAAGGATGGGAATGTCTGGAATGTAACTACCACACCGTATAAAACTAATGCTATCCCTCCGAATAGCCCTAAAACAGCAGATTTATCCTCTCGCAACCATTGCCATATTAAATAACCTCCACCGATTTCAGCTAAGCCAGCTAAAAGGAAAATAATAACGACCTTAAACATCTTTAAAACCTCATCTCTTGAATTTCTGCAAACAATATAGCACGTTTATGCGACATGCATGCGATTGTTTATTAAACCATCACACGTGTCAATTTAATAAAGTGTATGTGGTACAATTCCAGTGCTTTGAACTTGACCTTTTCTTACCTTCCCACCCCATTTTCTGAAGCTCTTTTGCGATCAGCATGTTAAAAAAACCATGACCTACCAATACTATCGATGTATGTATTTCAGCGTATACTGCTAATAATTCTGATGCCTTTTCAGCTCGATCTTTTGCTTCTTTCAAGGACTCACAATCTCTTGAATAGCCCAAAAACCATAAACACCTTAAAATCAGGCTCCAAGTACTCGGACTTAGTTTGATACTCCCCACTGATGGATTGGGCAATTCTGTTTCACGAAACAAGGGGTCTGATACAGCTAATAAATTGGGTTTTAACAATCTTGCTGATTCTATAGACCTTTCTAAATCACTTGAAAAAACAATATTTGCCGATGCTATTCTATCAAGCGTATCTTCCGGATAAAAGTTTTCTTCAAAAACCCCTTGATTATCATACTTTCCAACCCAAATCTTAAACTCTTTACATTTCATTCGATTACTATCAGTACACGTAGATCTACCATGCCTAATTAATGAGATTTCCATAGTAACTCTCCTGCTATTCATTTTATGATAATATACCACTAAATGGCCATTTTACTGAATAGGCGGAGGTCCATAATCTGGAATTACGATCGTTTGTTAAAACCTATTTTGTAAGTACCATTTGATATTTCATAATTTGGTCCGATTCCAAAAGATAACAATTACAATTCACCTTTTACTTTTTCTCTTCCATTCTAGCGCCATTCGTTCCAAGTTCTGTACGAAGTTATTTTTACCGTCACTGTATCCTTCAATATCTTTTGGGAACTGTCGGGCAAGTCGCTCCTTTATCTCCCCATATTCTTCCGCCGTTCCTTTATGTGAATTAAGATAATCGCGTACTGCAAGATGTCGCTCAATCTGAGTAAAATTATCGGCTTGTAATATATGTAGTTGATGTGTCCTGTTTTCTCCGCCTTTTCTAAAATACCTTCTTCCTTTCATACCCAATTCTCCAAGCGCCTCGTAACCTATTTCAAACATTTTTTCGTTATATTTATTGATATTCTCAATATCTTTGACTATTGGCATAATATCAATGATAGGCTTGGACTTTAAACCCGGAACCGCCGTGCTTCCAATGTGGTGAATCTCAATAATCTCTTCTTTTAATATCTCCTTAATCTTTTCCGCTTCCATTTTGAACAGTTTAACCCAGTTTTCATCATAGTTTGTTACAACAATATTCATAGCACGGTTCACCACGATATCTTACCTCCTTCAATTCCCTTGTTTGCACTCATTTTTATTCAGCTGCTTGGCTCGTTTTTGGAAAATACTGATTCAACTGTCGAACTTCATAAGAAGGATAGTAAATTATAATTTCGAACTACACCACGGACAGAATTCAATTCTTACACTTGAAGAGCCACCATCATGGATTACCAACCCGTATTCGATGTCTTTAGCATAAAAAATTATTATTTTATCAGGACATTCAAATGGATCGCTATGCACATCACATTTGAAATTTGCGTGGTATTCCATATCTTCACAACAGTGTTTTTTCATATATTTCTCCTCCTAAATTTAGCGTTCCATTTGTACGAGATGGACGCAATTATTCGCTGCTATAACGGATAGAGATTGTAATGCCATGCCCTATGAAGGAGAAGCTTTCAAGAGAAGTTATTATAGTATTAGCTGGTGCACCTCCCCAATAATGAACATTATTAAGCCGATCAGTGAAAGCATTATACCTACATAGAAAGGCCACGGATTGTCTTCTCTTTCCTTATCATATGTAAAAAGGGTTACTATGCAAAAGATAAGAGTAATGACAGGAATGAAGCCGTATTGAGGACCGAATGCAAATGCTATCCCACCAAAGATTAATCCAATAAGACCATAGGGATTTTGAGTTGGAATCCGGTCTAGATATTCCTTTTCATTCTCGGATAAACCATCCTTTTTGTCTCCCCATACATCTATATCTTTCATTTCATTGAGCAATTCTATTAACTTGTTAAACGATTTCATAAATCAAATCCACCTCATCATTTGATAGGTAATTCACTTTAAAAGTTTTGGCATTTTGAACTATGTGCGTCTAATTTGCGAGCCCTATACTGTCTTCTATCCTTATTCGAAATCAGGTCAACTTCAGAAAGAGCACACTAAAATCCATTAGTGCACTCAACTATTGACTGTATGTGTGTATTTATCAAAGATTATAAGTAAACGCTATCTATCTGTATGCATGTGAATAATTATATCTTCTACTTGATTTTTTCTAGACATACGGCTCCCATTATTGCATCCGATAGTTAAAAATCTATCTAGCTAAATCTGTGAAAAACTCCCTCATATCTTCAGGTAATGCTTCAACTGCAAGAACTTTTAATCTTTCAGTTCCTGGCGAAGTCATAATTATATAAGTTTTTTTCTTATATTCAAATAAAGTAAACTGCCCTAGGCTATCTGCTGAATGCTTTTGAATATAATTGAAATCTTCCTCTGAAAAATAGTCTTCATAGCCATCCAATATAAGTTTTTGTGCCTGCTCAAAACTATCTGAAAAATGCAGTTTTTGATATAATTCAAGTGAATTTTTAGGTGTGAAAAAATAGATATAATATACTGATCCACTAACTATAAATAAGAACAAAACAAAGAAGACAATCCAATCTTTTTGCGTTTTTTTCCTTAAAGCTCTCAAGTTTCATCCCCTCTGCATTAATAATTCTTCCCTCTCATAATTGTAAATCCCCTCTTTTTAAACCCATGTTATCTTCTCTTTAAGTAAAATCATTCCTTTTATCAAGAATATTGTTAGTGAAATTAGGGAAGTTTTATACCTTGTTTTTTGAACGAAAAGAAATGCAAAACTTCTACTAAGATTTATTATTTTTTAACCGTTTATCTAGCATTAGCGATGATTCTTATTTCATTATCGTATCCTTTATTTGAATGTCTTTCTAGCATAACTTTCTACTATTTATCTTAAAATGCATCTACTCATTATCTTTTGTGTAAATCTTTTTTAGCGTTGTATTAATATTAACTAGAGCTATCAATATAAAGCCAAGCATTATGAAAGTTATAATTTCACCTGTAAAAAAAGACACGACACCTAATATCAAGGCATATAGCCCATACAAACTGTTATTCATATACAAAACCCCTCTTTTACGACAAACTTGTTCATTTGTTCAACGTTTATGCTGATTCCTATTTCAAAATTAATTCCAGTTCTAGAATAACCTCACCCTATATTAGCATATATTGTAAAATTATAAAAAGCTATTCACCCTTTATATTTATTGCTACCTGGCAGAACTTTAATTTTATTCCAAGCTTTAATTGCATCTTCTCGTTTTTTATTTTTGTTTTGAGGATCCGCAAAATAATCTCTGATGAATTGATTGTATTCGAATTGCGGGCCTATTTGTTTGTTATAGGATGGGTCTTTTTTTCTTTCTTCTTCCTCGTACCACGCTTCCACCACGTCCCGATATGTTTTTCCTGCATTGGCCTTAAAATAATTTTGAATATGCGTGGAGAAATGAAACTTCGGGATGACTGACTGGAAGAAGCCTCTAACTACCTGACTACAACGATGATTTTCTGCAATCACTGTATCTAAATTTAATTCTTCTAATTTTGTTTCTGTCGAGAAAGAACTTCTTTTCCTTGTTGGCTTTTCAATTTTTCCGGTATCGAGAAATATTGCTATTCTCTCTGTAAGTTCAGTTTTAGAACCTGAAGCACTTATCCCATTTTCTCTACAGAAAGATTGTAATTCCTCTTTTAGCCAATAAAAATCACGAAAATTATGTACATCTAAATCCCTTGTTAATTCAGGCCTCAATTATCCTACCTCCGATTTTAAATTCCGAATTAATGAATGCCAATATATTCTCTGTCTTAAAGATAGCCATTACCACCCATTCAGACTCCCCCTTTTTAACTACTATTACATTATAAACTTGTATTCTTCACCATGCCTTTTTCCTATTTATATATGAAAATCTTTAACCAAATTTAAATAGTGCTACAATATTAAAAATACATTCTATATTTCTGAGATAAGGAGACCTAATGAAACTAAAACCCTTTTTATTGTGGACTGCTTTGATTTTCATCCTAGCTGCTTGTGATGGAAAGAAATCAGTCTCAAACGAACCCAATGCCCCAAAAGATGTAGAGGCAACTGAGAAAGAAAAAGAATCTGAAACTGATAATGAGACTAAAAAGCAAATTATAGCTGAAGACATTGAGCCTACCCCACTTCCGCAAACATTAGCTGAATTAGCTGAGTTACCACCTGGTTATACAGGTCCCCAGCTTTTTGGAATACATGAGGAAGACCATCCGAAATTGGATGAATTAACTGCACACTTACCTGATATTTCTGGTGAACCTACAGAGGCACAGCTTGATCACTACTATAATGAAATTTTGGCAGTATTCCAACATGATTTTAAAGGTCCTGAAGAGTTACTTGCCAAGATGCGTTTCCAGGCGATAGGCAATCCTGATATTGAGGATTCTCGGATGCAGTTTAAGGAAAATTTAAATGTGCTTGTGTTGCTTGATGCTTCTGGAAGTATGGGAAAAGATCTTGGCGGGGAAACACAAATGGCAGCAGCGAAAAAGGCAATTACTAATTTCGTGGAAGGCCTGCCTGCCGAAGCCAATGTTGGACTGCGAATTTATGGACATGAGGGTACAGGCAATACTTCTGACAAAGCAAGGTCATGTGCAAGCAGTGATTTGATCTATCCTATAGGAAAATACGACAAAGCGAACTTTCAAACTTCTTTAGAAAAAGCTCAGCCAGCAGGATGGACTCCAATTCAATTGGCGATCAACGAAGCTCAGAAAGATTTAGCAGAGTTCAAAGGAGATCAAAACACAAATATTGTTTATTTGGTCAGTGACGGGGTTTCAACCTGTGATGATGATCCCGTTGCCGCCGCCAAACAGCTTTACGGGTCTGATATTACTCCCATTGTCAATGTCATCGGATTTAATGTCGACAATGAAGGTCAAAAACAGTTGAAAGAAGTAGCCAAAGCAACAGAGGGCACATACGAGGACGTGCAAAATGCAGAAGGGCTACAAAACGAGTTAGATCAAATGAAGGAAATAGCGAAAAACTGGAAAAAGTGGAAAGATCAAAAAACAACGAGTCTAAATCATGACAAGCTAAAAAACTCGCTCGATATCTTTGGCTATGAAACAGGTGAGTATAAAAAAAGGGTAGATGAAGGAAGTCAAGTTGGAGTAGCCCTACAATATTTATATCAGGATCAAAATTTGATATCGCGGGAAACCCACGACTATTTAAGAAAAAGAAATTCTGAATACCACACTTGGATTGAAGAAGAATATATTAAATTAAAACGAGAATTGGAAGAACTTAACGAAAAGAAGATTGATGAAGCGTTACAATTACTCGAAGAAAAGTTTAATCAAAACGTGCCAAGAGATTCCTAATACAGGAATCTCTTTTTTTACGGAGTCACTCTCACTGAATAGGTAACCACTATTAATAGATTACCTTTTAACAATGGCTTCAAATGTTATGGTTTGAGTTCGGTCTGTTGGATATTGTCCATACTTATAATCTGCTGAGATCGTTATATCCTCAAATCCAATCCGTTCAAGGATCATTTTAAACTCTTCAACTCCATACCAACGAAGTGGGAATCGCTCTAGCTCTGTTTGTATAAGTTTTCCGCTGTCCCACTTTTCATAGCGATTATGAGACACAGTGTATTGATTGATGTGGTCAACTTCAACAATTTTACTTTCTAATGTAATCATCCCACCATCCTTAGATTCCCAAGTTCTCGTCGATATTTCGTTTGTCGTTACCTCGGTTTGTAAAAATATGTCCAGTATAAGCTTACCGCCATTAGAAAGATGATTGAAAAAGTTTTTTAGAGCTTTAATTGAGTCTTCTCTTTTATATAGGAGCAGAAAGGTTCCAGTTGGCACGATAATCGCTTCATATTCTGTATCTAAAGAAAATGACTCCATTTTTCCTTCAAATAATTTCGGGTACAGCCCCCTATTTTCACAGTTATCACGGCAAATTTTTAACATCTCTTCTGAAACATCGAAACCGTCAATTTTTAAACCTTTTTCTAATAGTGGTATAAGGATACGTCCCGTTCCGACCCCTGGCTCGAGGATGTTCCCCTTACAAGAAGACAATCTTTCGCTATAAAATTCTACATCCCCAAATGAAAGACCGATATATTTGTCTATATCGTATACTTCTGAAGAAAGCCTATTGTAATAACCCAACATATACTTTTCCCCTTCTTTCTAATTTGATTTAGCATGCCCTTAGTTTACTATAAATCTATGTGTTGAGATACTCATTCCTTAACAGTCTAATACGATTGGAGCTAGTAATTGAGCTTGATTAATGAATATATCTTTTCATTCAAAAAAGGTGTATACTATTAGACAATAGAATAACTAAAATGTTTTCTAGGGTTCCGCAACTATTTTGTTGGTCTGGTCCGAGAGAAAACTCACAGTCATGCTGTGTCACGGAAGGATAAAAGCCTGGGAGAAACTGTTCAACAGTTTTTTCCAGGCTTTTTTATTTTGCAGAAAAAATAACAGGAGGTGTTCTGTATATGAATACAGATTGGATCAAAGTAATCATTGCAGCTTTTTTTGAAATTGGTTGGGTTATTGGATTAAAGCATGCAAGCAACTTTTGGGAGTGGACAGGGACGGCTGTTTGTATCGTCGTTAGTTTTTATCTGATGATTATGGCAGGGAAAAAACTTCCTGTAGGAACAGTCTACGCCGTCTTTGTAGGACTAGGAACTGCTGGAACAGTATTTGCAGACATCATATTTTTTGGTGAATCGTTTAAAATAGCGAAAATTGTTTTGGTCATGGTTTTATTGGGTGGGGTTATTGGCTTGAAATTAGTGACGAAAAATCCTGTTCCAGAAGGAGATGAGTTGTAATGGCATGGGTTTCTTTAGTTGTTGCAGGTTTATTTGAAATGTTTGGTGTCGCCATGATCAATAAGTTGCACAAGGATCGAAACTGGCAGGCATTTGTTTTGTTGGTGGCGGGATTCGGAGCAAGTTTTCTATTCCTTTCTCATGCAATGAAAACATTACCTATGGGAACAGCCTACGCCATTTGGACAGGAATTGGGGCTTCGGGCGGTGCGATTTTAGGAATGGTTCTGTACGGTGAACCAAAAGATTCGAAAAGAATGTTTTTCATTGCACTGGTTCTAGGCGCAGCAATCGGATTAAAACTGATTTCATAAACCATCATTGGAAAGCCTATTTTGTAAGTAGGCTTTCCTTTTTCAAAACTCTAATTTTTCATCCAAGTTAATACGCGTATAATTTGAAATGGTTCTGTCCAAATGATTATGAAACTTAATAAAAAAAACGCAACCACTGATGAAAACTTTGCCGCACCCTTTTCTCCCCTAACCATTGCCCAAAAGCATAGAAACGATCCAACAATTAACGAACCAAACCCTAAGACCATAAGGAGCTCAAAGGATTCCTTAAAAATATATGAGAAACCAATTAACAGAACACCAATAATTGCAAATAGAGTTGACAAAACACTAAAACTTCTCATAGCGGTCCCTCCTCTCCACTCATTATACCGAATAATAATTTAATTCGGAAAGTTGATATAAGATATTGTAATTCTGGAGACGCACTCTATACGGAACAACTTAATAAAAAGCCTTTTTTGTTTTATCCAAAACAACTATACTCATAATAATTCCTAGAATCAAAAAGGCGAAGGAACCTATACTATATATGAACCGAATCTCATACGACTCAGCAAGAACACCAACTGCCGCAGTAAATAGAATGATTAATAATGCCTCTAATATGCCAAAGATACTTGAAAACCTACCCATGATATGGACCGATACATTATTTTGATAAAATGTTAAAAAACCAGTATTCCCAAATGATATTGCGAATGTTAATGTTAAAAATCCTATAGCTGCCCAAGTAAAATCTTGTGAGTATGCAAAGATCAAATAACCGATTGGTGTAAAAATTGCACCTACGCCGATAAGGATGTTCGTTTTTAAACGACCAGCGAATAAAGCGTTTGTTAATGAGCCTATTATAATTCCTATTCCCGCGATACTTACCAGAAATCCATAAGAACTTTCAGATAACAGGAGAACTTTTGTTGCGAATGCGGCTTCTAATGAATCTAACGCTGTCATAAATACTGTAATTCCACTAAAGAGAACATAAACCAATGTAATATGCATGTTTGATTTACTAAAACTTAGAATTTCTCTCCAATCATTCCTGATTACTTTAATGCTCACTTTTTCGGCTCTAACTGTTTCCTCGCTTAATTCTAAATTGGGAAGTAAAAAGATTACTATAGCCGACATACATAATGCTAGAGAATTCAGCTGAATAGCAAGATATGGAGAACCTATAATAAACAAAAAACCTGCAATGGAAGGTCCTAGTATAAACCCGCTTGAATTAATAAAATTTCTAAGCGCATTAAATCTTTGTCGATCTGTCTTCGGTATAAGCTTCGTCATATAAACCATAGATGCAGGCTCAAAAATAGAACTCGCAATATTGATGATAAAAACCAATAGATAGATGAAAAACAGTGAATCCATAAATGGGAGTAGGAATATAAAAACTGCTCTGATTAAGTCGAGAAAAATCATTAAATTCCTTTTATTTAACCTGTCAATAAAACTCCCCGCCCAAAAATTTGTACACAAAGCAGCAAAGGGTATTAGGATATAAAGAACGGATACTGCCAATGGGGAACCTGTCATATCTAATACAATCAGGTTCAGAGCAATTAAATAAATCCAGGCACCCAGATTGGATACGCCAATACCTAACAGCAGTAATAAGGGGTTTTTCCACTTACTAGATTTCAACATCTTATCCACTCCTAAATTCATTGTTTATAGACAGTAAAAAAGAATCCCACCCCCAAGTCATTAGACTTGAGGACGAGACTCCCTGAATTTAGAAGTTCGCGGTGCCACCCCAGTTTGTTCTTGTGTTGCCACAAAAACCTTTTCAAGTACGCCTACTGTGTAATGTAGGATATACTCTATCTCGATAACGGGAGAAACCGGCACATAATCAATATCATGAAGACAATATCCTATGGCAGCTCTGAGGCTTGGTTCCATGTACTTGTACATCCTCCTTCGCAGCTAACGGAGTTCTCTGTCATGCTTAAGCACATATACTCTTCTCTTCATCGCTTTTTAATTAATATATATGTTACCACAATTCAAAAGTATTTAAAATAAGGATGATTTTTATAGTATCTTAGTCAAAGCACCTATCTTGCTTCAGAAAGACGCCCTTTAATTGAAAAAATCGCTGAATTATTTTTTGTTTTTAAAAAGTGGCTTATCAAAGTTCGATACGCCACTTTCGTACATATTGTATTAGTTTGATAAAGCGATTTTAATATGAGCTAAGTGGTGCTCTTCGTGCCATGCTAACTTTGCCACTTTTGCAGCAACTGTTATTTTACCATCTATCTGATGAATAAACGCACGATCCAATTGCTCTTCAGTTAAATTATTTCCTAAAAATACGATACGCTCATTTATACCTTCTAGCATTTGAGTAGAACTTTCTACAGGAAGCCTTGTATCCGGTTGAACAGCCCATTTTTCTTCGTCAAAGGCTACTACTGTTGGATTCTCATCTGTTAAGGCCAGCTTCAAACGTTGATACATATTCAACTGAGAATCTGCAATGTGATGAACCAGTTGACGAACTGTCCAGCTCCCGTCACGATAGGTTCTGCTCAATTCTTCATCACTTAATGAAGCGACAGTTCCCCTTAATCGAATCGTGAAAGTTTCGATTTCCTTTAGCCATCCTTGAATATTTTCTAATGTCACATTTTCAGGAACTTGTAATCTCCCAATTGGATATCTCACATCCATTTTCATTCCCCTCTCCCTAGTCGTTATTTCTTTTACCTATTTATTATTACATAGTTTATTTTTTAATACCCCATTTAGTAATTGCATACATAATTTCTTTTGGGTTAGGGTCGTGTTCTACATATCCTCCATAACGGGAAACTAGAACACCATAGCTGAAATCTTGACCAATAATCCATATATCATCATAGTTTATACAGTTCCATAAAACGCTAAAATTCCTTACTATCCATTTTCCATCAACCAGAAATATTGGACTATCATCTATCCCACCTAAAAATAAATAGACTTTTTTCTCTGCAATAGCACACCCTTGAACATACTCCATAACCTCTTGTTCCCAACTAAATTCCTTTCTGAAATCGCTATAAGTAAGCGCAAAATCATTTTTATGCAAATCAAAGTTCCATTTTTCATGAACTTTTTCTAGTATTTTTTCTAATTCCGGAGAAGTGATTAATTCGCTTTTCTCAATAACAACAGACATATCTGGAGGCAGAAGTTTCATTAATTCTACCCTTAGACTTTTTTGTTTGTTGATTCTTAGCTTCTGTTTTAAGAGCATTTTTCGTTCATTCATATTCCTGCCCCCATTAACGACATAAGTATTTATGCTTTTTGTGGCTAAAAAAATTGCTTTCCAACTACCTTTTTTATTCAATGATCTCGCCTGAATAAACTCTCAGTTTTTCCTTGGCAATTACCGTTGCACTGTTTAAGTTGTCGGTGAGTGAAAAGCCAGTAGATTTTTGTATCCAAGTGTCCCATTCACTATCCCACAAATAAACATCTATCTCTAATAGCCCGTCTCGTGAACGTTTATTAATTTCAACTTTATACGCCTTACTTGGAGCGTATATTTCTTTAAGAAGTTCATGCATGACTCCAAATTCTCCTATAAATATGTATTCCTTGTTCAACTAGTGCATCTGTTTGTTGAAAACTTGTTCACCTATAAATCTTGAGATAAACGAACCATATCTCTGCATTGAATACCATTTTCAAAGATTTTCTCAGAATAATGCCTAACGAAAAAGTCCATATCTACACCCATTATTCTAAACCCGCATTTTTGATAAAGAGCCAGTTGCCCAATGCTTGAATTTCCTGTTCCTATTTCAATGGTTTTGTAGCCTTTTGTCTTAGCTATCTTTATTGCATCCAACACCAACCGTTTGCCAATCCCTCTACCTTGTTGACTTTCAATAACCGCAACATTCACTAGCTCGACTGTCTCAGGTCTTGTTGGAAGTAATACATAGGCTCCAATCGTCTGCTGTTCCATCTCAGCGATAAAACATTCTCCCCTAGTGACATACTCTTCAATAATTTTTCTTGAAGGATCAGCCAATAACAATAATTCCATTGGAGTTTTTTCGCCTTCATTAAGTTTCCTAATAACCATTTTCACGTCTTCCAATTCCCTTCATATTTCTTATATGTTGTTCTGCAATATGCTCTGACTGACTAAAACTGTGATCCAGAACGCACTTAATAGCGGCATACTTCCAGTAATTAATTTTTATGATTATTTCTAAAGTTAAACAATTCATTGCCCGACAAGACAATGAATACAACATAGAAAATAAACGCGACTCCGCTCGTAGCCACGTAAAAATACCACGCTCCTAACAATAACAGCTTTGTCATGATACAGCTGATGAGTACTGTTAGCCCCGCTCCTAACACATTTTTGATCGCTGTGGAGGGTGAAAACTTGTAAATTACTTGGTAAAACAAAAATCCAATAGCAGCACTCATTACCACTGTAAACACGAACACAGAGAAAATGGTTAGATAGGCCAACATAAAAAAACCCTCCCTATAAATTCAAATGACTCTCTAAAAAAAGAAGAGCATACTGAACTATTCAATTAGCGTTCTCGTATAGTTACTCTTCTCAAAGATACCTACGAACTTTTTTTCGATATCGATTGTATCCATCACCATAAATTTCTTTCAAAGAACCTTCTTCACGGAGAACCTGACGATTAATAAACCAAAACCCGACAATTAGATACAGCAACAATATCCAATTTGGGATGACTAAAAATATTCCTGACAAGATAAACAAAAATGCCGAATAAATCGGATTTCTGCTGATGGAAAATACACCTGATGTGATAAGCTCTCCTGGATGATCCTTATCTATTCCTACACGAAAGCTTTTGCCAAAAGCAATTAAACTAAGCAAAAATAGGATAAGTCCAATTATACAAAATGCAATACCTATCCAACTTATAATTTTGTTGTTAAATAAAAAACTTCCTAGTATTGGGAGGTCAAGAACAGATGTCACTATAATATAAAAATACAATAGAACAAATGGAATTACGATATAATCCTTTTTATCCAACTCCCCAAACTTCATAGCTTCGATTCCTTTTTTCCGCAAGATCGCAACGCGGGCAAGAACCATAATAATAACTAAGATAAGTGTGGTTATCGCAAAATATCCCATTAAGATCACCTCCAAATTTTAATACCATAAATCGTTTGCTGCAATTTTTTAAAATTGAACCGGCATAAATTTCTCTTCCAATATTTCTGGTTTTAGTATAGGTACACTCGAATTCCCCTTATATTTCTTTCATCTACTTGCATCGGGAGCTGTTCTTCCACTTTCAGCATTTCACCCAATACTTCTAGGTTATTATAATGAATTCCCCTTACCATTACAGTATAATCAGATTATTAAGACTAATATTCTGTTAGGAGGTAAAATTAGTGCATTTAACATACAAGCTTTTAATTTTCTTGACTCTAGTTCTTCTAGTTGCCGGGTGTTCTCAAAAAGAGGAAAGTATATTGAAACTGCCTGAAGACATACCCGACTTTGTAAAAGAAACGGATTTTGACAGTATCGATTGGGATCATAAAGCAGTTCGTCTTTCGGATCACATGATTGGGAATGAAAATAAATCTGGAGTCATTGGCATTGATATGCCAAGCCTGCAAACTCAAAAATGGATGTGGCATTTGTGGGGATTAGAAAACCCAGTAAATAAAAAATTTACAGTGATCGGTTATCATAGAGAAACGGGAACGGTCCATCAGGTTTTAACATCTGGCTGGACAATCGGGCTTTCGGGAGAAAACAATGGAGCGGATGCACATACCCCCTCCAATGTACAAATACCAGAGGCGGGAGAATGGGCATTCCTGCAATATATTGAAGGCGAATTATTCGATACGTTGGTTTATAAGATTACTGAATAATGTGCAACGACATCTCAGATTTCAGCCCTAAACAAGCTGTTCAAAAAGTCGGAGTCATGGTTGCACCTGAACTAACACTAAATCCGTATCTTCAATTGCATGCAGGCTATGCTTTTCAAGCGGTGCCATGTGCAGAATGTTTTCAGGTGTCACCTCAACCGGCTTCCCTTCCACCGTAAATCGTACCTTGCCTTTACGTACAATAATAATTGCTTCGTTTTTTGAATCGTGTTCAGCAATTTCCTCGCCTGCTTTTAGCTGGATGTTCGTCAATGTGGCATTGTCCACTCCAACTACTTTTCCCATGTGCTTTTCTTTGTCATTCAGCTGATTCTTCGTGTCAATCAGTTTCATTTTCTTTCGCTCCTTTCAAAAATTCATTCGCAATCAACTCAAATGATTTCAGCTTATCATAAAAGTCATAAGTTATTGTGACAAGCATGATTTCTTCGGCTTGAAAGTCATCCGCCAGCCGTTCGAGTTGCTTGCGAACAGTTTCTGGAGTACCTACGCTCATACGCTCGCGATTGAGCTGTACGAGTTCCCATTCGAGTGGACTGTATTCATACTCAGCCGCCTGCTCAGGTGTTGGAGTTCCCTCAACCGGCATTCCTTGCTGTTGCATGATCAGCAATAAATCCAATGAAGACGCCACGCGATTCGCCTCTTCCTCTGTTTCAGCACAAATACAGAAAACCGCCAAGGCTTGTTCCGGTTGCTGATAATAATCGGAGGCTTGAAAGTTAGTGCGGTAGTGTTTTGCAGCTTCCACGCCACCCTCACTATTAATGAATTGTGCAAAAACATACGGCAAACCTTTTTCTGCCGCTAAACTTGCTGACCCCTCATTCGTACCAAGCATCCATACCGGCGGTGCACTCTGCGTAATCGGAGTCGCTTTTAACCCTTCATATTTATGGTCTTCAGGCAATGCATCATGTAAATACATCAGCAATTCCTCCACTTGATCTGGAAATTGTTCTCTGTTTTGATACTGTCCTTTGTTTAAGGCATATGTCGCTCGCGGCATTCCGCCCGGTGCCCTGCCCATTCCGGCGTCAATTCGTCCGGGAAACAGCGCTTCGAGCACTTTAAAGTTTTCTGCCACCTTATAAGGGGAATAGTGAGGTAGCATGACACCGCCAGACCCGATGCGGATAGTGGAAGTGATAGTGGCCAAATGTGCCATTAAGATTTCAGGAGATGAACCTGCCAATGTGGATGCATCATGATGTTCTGACACCCAAAAACGAGTATATCCCCACTCCTCCGCTTTTAACGCTAGCTCGGCTGTCTGCTGGAGAGCTTCGTGAGCGTTTTGCCCGTCTGAAATAGGCGATTGATCCAAGTTACTTAATTTGACCTTCAAGACAAGTCCTCCTCTCTTGTTGCATATAGTTTACAAGAAGTCTCAGCATAACTCACTACTCTAGCTCATTATAATTTTTAACGGAGGTTGCCTATGCCAACAATTCATTCTGTCAGTACCGTTTATCCGCCAGTTGAAATCAAGCAAGAAGAAGCCATGTCGTTTGCCCGTTCTTTGTTTTCGGATTCATTTAAAAACATTGATCGTTTACTTCAAGTGTTTCAAAATGGAGAGATTAATACACGGCAAGTATGCATGCCGATTGAATGGTATGCTGAACCGCATGATTTTGAAACTCGAAATAATGTCTATATCAAACACGCCGTAGAGCTTGGTAAGACAGCGGTGGAACAATGTCTCAATAATACAGCCACACTTGCGCGTCCGGTAAATTTTGCTGAGATTGATGCAATCTTCTTCATTTCAAGCAGCGGTCTGGCTACGCCAAGTATCGATGCGCGTCTTATTAATCAATTGCCGTTTCGTCATGATATCAAACGTATTCCGATTTGGGGACTTGGTTGTGCAGGCGGTGCTTCGGGCATGAGCCGCGCATCTGATTATTGCAACGCATACCCCGAATCAAATGTACTCGTCCTGGCGATTGAACTATGCAGTTTGACGTTCCAGCGTGACGATGTATCAAAAAGCAATTTAGTGGGTGTGTCTTTATTTTCTGACGGTGTTGCTTGTGCACTCGTTTCAGGAGAACAGTCGACAGTGAAAAGTATACGTCCGATGCCTGCCATCCGCGCGACTTCCTCTCGCTTCATGCCGGACTCAGAGGACGTCATGGGGTGGGATATCAAAAATGATGGCCTTCATGTTGTGTTTTCGAAAAGCATCCCGACCATCATCAAGAGCTGGCTTGGACCGGTCGTCCACCGGTTTGTCGAAGAACAAGAGCTGTCAATGTCCGACATTAATCATTTCGTCGCACATCCAGGGGGCAAGAAAGTGCTGGACGCTTATCAGGCCGCGCTTCATTTGGATACCAATGAAACCGCTACTTCGAAAAAAGTCTTGCAGCACCACGGCAATATGTCGTCTCCTACTGTGCTGTATGTGCTGAAAGAATTTATTGAACAACAGCCGGCTGTGGGAGAACGTGGGTTGATGGCTGCTCTCGGTCCTGGCTTCTGCGGAGAGCTTCTGTTGCTGGAGTGGCAGTAAGATGAGCGGTTTATTCTTGATTGTCTTCATTATCGTGGTCATCCAGCGATTGGTGGAGCTCGCTGTAGCAAAGCGCAATGAACGGTGGATGCTCGGCCAAGGCGCGATTGAGGTTGGTTCGGCACATTATAAGTGGATGGTGCTGATGCATACTGCATTTTTCGTCTCATTGCTTGCGGAAGTACTCATTTTTAATCGACCTTTGCCGGCTTTCTGGAGCATCCTGCTGGCAATTTTTCTGCTGATGCAAGTACTGCGTGTTTGGTGTCTTTCATCGCTAGGCAAGTTTTGGAATACAAAGATCCTCATCTTGCCAGGGGCGAACGTTCAGAAAAAAGGGCCTTACCGCTGGATCCGTCATCCGAATTATGTAATTGTGACTTCGGAATTGATCGTCTTGCCCTTATTGTTCAATGCGTATGTTACCGCTGGATTATTCTTTATTCTAAATCTGTGGATGCTGTCGGTCCGAATTCCTGCGGAGGAAAGAGCACTGCGGGAGCTTACGGATTATAATGAGGTGTTTTAATTCGAAAGGATGATGTCCGGTAAATACGGGAGTTTTTGTTTCATCCAGTCGGTTGGTAAACAGAGAAAAGGTGTGGCGCAGGGCTGGATTGGTGCGGTTCAGAAGCTGATTGGTTCGGTTCTGAAGGTGTTTGGTTCGTTTCGGAGATAGTTTGGTTCGGATGGAGAGTTGATTGGTGCGTTTCTGAATCTGATTGGTGTGGCTACCGCATACTTTGGCTCGTTTCGCTGCTTTACTTACCGATCGTGCAAAAAAGACTGTTACTGAAAGCCGTTTTGGACTTTCAGGACAGTCTGTGTTTTGATATTTATTTATCCAATTCGATTTTAAAAACTTCTATTGCATCGATTTTGTCATTTCCCGGAACCGTCGTACTGATATAGGCTTTGCTTGAATCATCGCTCCAATAACCCGTCTCCGAAATCACGGCAAATAATTCTGCATTTTGCATAAGCAGCGCAGGCTTTGTTAGTTTGCCTTCTACAAACTCCGCTACATAGACATTGGTTTTATATTCTTTGCCAACTTGCACCGGCGTATCAAATAAAATTTTACTCTTATCCGGCGATAGTTTATAAAACGGCACCCAGATGCCTTCTTTATCCTCTCCACCCGCTACAAGCTGTGTCACATCTCCTGTTGATAGATTCAGCGTATAAATACCCGATTTGCCTTTGTATTCATCATTGAAAATGATCGTCTGCTCATCTAAAAACTGAAAGCGGGCCATTGAATTTACCCCTTCCAAAGATGAAAGTTTTTTCACATCTCCATTATCCAATAAATGATACAAGCCATATCCTTCTTTTAAAGAATTACCTGCAATATATATTCCTTCCTCGCTCGATTGAAATGAATTGATTGCTATACCGTCACTATTGAAAATTTCATAAATATCCCAACTGAACTTTTGACCAGTCTCCAATACTGTCTTTTCCACTGTAAAATTTTCACCCGTATGTTTCACTTGAATGACCGACGAACCCTTAACATCTCCAAAGTACGTACTCCATTCCTCCGTAGCATTGCCAATAAATTTTTTCGTGCCGTTTTGGAAATCATGTACGTAAAATTTTTCATTTATATGTGAAATTGCTCGCTGTTCGTCATCCGATATAGAGGTGAACGGTGTTCCCATCACCTTTTCCTCTTTTTTGCTCTCTACATCATACTTATACATTGCGTTGTGTTGATTGAAATACAGCTGATTCCCTTTAAAACCTGTGTAATCCGCTGTAATTTCAATGGGAAACGTAGCTTCATGCGTGATGAGTAGATGGTTCTCATCCAACGCACTTTCAAGTTTTACATTGTCACTTAACGTGACAGTCTTTGGCGCCGCTTCTCCGGAAAGTGAACAGCCTGCTGCCAGCATACTGCTTAACGTGAGTACCGCAATTCCATGCCATTTTCTTTTCATTTTCATAACCTCCTGTTAGTAGCGTACAGATTGATCATAAGTAAATGTTGTTGCCAACCATGCTTTACTTGTTGCCGACATGTTTCTGTTGAGGTATTTTTATTTTGATTTCAGCCTGTCCATTTTTCTCTTCAAACTGAATCGTTCCGTGATGACGTGCCGTAATATCCGCACATATGAATAATCCTAAGCCTGAACTGCCTTCCGATTTACTGTGCACAAATGGTTCGAATATATTGTCGGCAATGGCCGGAGGGATAGGCACGCATGGATTGGTCACCATGATTTCTTGGTCTACGGTGATTTCAATAACGCACCCTGATATTCCATGCAGGATGGCATTATCAATTACATTAATAAAGAGCTGCTGGATTTCATTCGGATTGCCCTCCACTATATAAGGACGGCCCTGTAGGTGAATCTTCATGTCGCGTGGAGCTGCCATCATTTGCAGGTCTTCACAGACAGATTGCAGAATCGGATACACATCTACAGTTTCATGAATGGAAGCGGGCACATGCGATTGGTATTTTGACAGTGCTAGTAATTGAGTGACCATTTCATTTAGACGTTCGCTCTCTTTTCTTATTTTCAAAGAAGCTTTTTGTAGAAATTCTATGTCGTCAAATGCTCTTTCACCTATTATTTGGGCATAGCCTGAAATGGTTGTCAGCGGTGTTTTCAGTTCATGGGTAATATTATGGAAGAAAGTTGTGCGTTTTTCTTCGAGCACTACCACTTTGTCTTTCTCCTGTTCAATCGTTTGAATATGCTGCTGAATTTGCAATTGCATCTGCTGGAAATTCTGAGCCAGTTCACCTATTTCATCGGATGCCTTGTTTGCAGAAATTGGCTGATAGTCGCCTGTTGTCATCCTTTTCGTTGCACTTGTCACTTCTTTAACTCTTTGGATGAATTGATTAACTAATAACAATGAAATTAAATAGACGCCGCAAAACAAAAGTATGGTAAGCAAGGTGAATGCCCGAAGCAGGCTTTTATTATGTAAAAAAACATCCGTGTAATCTGCTGTAAAACGAACGACTCCATAGAGCGTATCATTCAGATAAAGCGGGTAAGCGAAATAGAGAAGTGTCCCCTCCCGCAGAGGTTGAATGGTATAAGAAGATTTATTTTGAAAAGCTTGTTTTAACTCCTCGCTGCTGTTCTCCCCTACACTTGCTTGATAGCGTTGTTGTTCCATCAGAATTGGGTGATCGATTGGCACAGCTTCATATAAAAACCGCCCTTCGCTATCAAACAGAGCTACACTTTGGTTATTCAATTTACTTAACTCATTCGCAAGTCTATCACTGTGTTCAACGATGAAATTTCCGTCTTGCGGATGCAGCTGTTCAAATTGCTTTATAAATTGAGTCGACGAATATTGCAGAGAGGTCACAGCTTCTTCGAGATTGGTCATCGTATATTTTTCAAGTATTTTCGCCATGATTTGATTGCTCAGAACAGCTGCAAAGAAAAACAAGATGAAAAAAACAATGAAGAATTTCTTCCGGATCGTTAGTTTCATTGCTCAATATCCTCTCATTCTATAACCTACACCGAATACCGTCTCGATGAGTGATGAATCAAGCTTCTTACGAATTCGTTGAACATGTACGTCCACTGTTCGCAGTCCGCCTTCATAATCCATTTCCCAGACAGTGTCGAGAATTTCTTCTCTTGAAAATACTTGATTCCGATGTTGAGCGAATAATAGTAAGAGTTCATATTCCTTCGGCTTTAATGTGACCAATTGTCTATCCTTGAAAACGGCGTGGGCACGTGGCTCAATATGGATACTCTCATTGACGTGAATCAATCGATATGGCGTCTGGTTGCGTCGAAGTAACACATTCACACGCGCAAGAACTTCCCGAATATCGAATGGCTTCGTCATATAATCTTCTGCCCCGAGTTCGAGCCCTACAACTTTGTCTACGATATCATCGCGCGCCGTCAGCATGAGAATCGGGGAATTTGTCATGACCGTAATCTTTTTGCAAAGCTCAAAGCCCGTCGTATCGGGCAGCATGATATCTAAAATAATAAGATCGATCTCTATCCCTTGAAGAAATTCTAACGCCTTCACTCCTGAAGATGCACCAATGACTCGAAACCCTGCTTTCCGTAAAGCATACGATAGTATATCGTAGATCGATTCTTCATCTTCTATAATTAAGATCGTCTTTTGTACATGTTCCATTTTCATCTTCTCCTACTTCTAAGCTATATCCAGTATAGCGTGAACTTGTTGCTAAGTTGTTGCTTGGTTAAATAAAGAGCCCGTTGAGCCGATATGCTTCTCCTTCAAACACCCAAAATTCGTTTACACAATTACAATTTTAAGGATAATGATAGCTTTTGACAGGAAACCAGAGAGTATTGTTCTAGCAGATAAATTCAAACTATCATATTTCCATTTAACACATTTAGGTATTATACATGATTAGACAAAAACAACTGAAGATGAATTGGCATACTGTTAAGAATATGTAAACTTTCATCAATCGGACTAGCCAGACAGTATTAACAGTGTTATATTCTCAATAACGGTTACCGATATTGACTTTCGTTATTAATGACAGGAGGTGAGAATTTGGAAAACGACAAAGTGTTACGCAAGCTTTTTCTTGGTTTTATTCACATACATATTTTGCATCACGCAAAAGAACATCCCGTTTTTGGTGTGTGGATGCTAGAAGAACTTAGAGAACACGGCTATACCATCAGCCCAGGTACTCTTTATCCAATATTACATTCCATGGAATCAGACGGTCTTCTAATGAAGGAGGAACGTAAAGTGGAGGGGAAAATAAGAAAATATTATACGATAACTGAAAAAGGAGATCTAATACTGATTGAGGCGAGGAAAAAGGCATACGAACTCTTTAAAGAAATCAATGACTAATAAAAGGAGTTACTAATGAATCAAACGAATCCGCGTAGGAAAATTACATCACTTTTAGAAATATTTTTAGTTTCATTAAGACTCGGTTTTACATCTTTTGGGGGACCAATCGCTCATTTGGGGTACTTTCATGAGGAATATGTACGTCGAAGAAAATGGATGGATGAAAAAAGTTATGCTGATTTAGTTGCGTTAGCTCAATTCCTGCCAGGACCGGCGAGCAGCCAAGTAGGAATAGGCATAGGAGTTATGAGAGCAGGAGTTTTAGGAGGGATTATTTCTTTTTTAGGATTTACACTCCCCTCAGTTGTTGCTTTAATACTATTTGCTTTGCTACTCAAAGAATTTGATATCGGAACTGCCGGTTGGATTCATGGATTAAAAATTGTAGCGGTAGCTGTCGTTGCCCATGCCATAATGGGCATGTCAAAAAACTTAACTCCTGATATCAAAAGAAAAGCCATTGCTTTATTCGCTCTAGTCGGTACACTGGTTTGGCAAACAGCTTTCACTCAAATAGGCGTTATATTACTAGCTGCACTCCTTGGGTTTCTTCTTTACAAACAACCTGAAGAATCCGAAGAAACAAGCTCGCCATTCCCAATCGCTAAAAGAATTTCAGTGATTTTTCTAGCACTGTTTTTCAGTTTGCTTTTTCTATTGCCGATCCTGCGAGAAATAACTGGTTCCTATTGGGTAGCTATGTTTGATAGCTTTTATCGAGCCGGCTCATTAGTTTTTGGTGGCGGGCATGTTGTTTTACCTTTATTAGAACAAGAATTTGTACCTACCGGATGGTTAAGTGAGGCATCTTTCTTAGCTGGTTATGGAGCAACACAAGCAGTACCCGGTCCTCTATTCACCTTCGCTGCCTATTTAGGCACTGTTATGAATGGTTGGCTCGGCGGATTGGTCGCAACGGGCGCGATCTTCTTACCAGCTTTCCTTCTGATCCTTGGTGCATTGCCTTTTTGGGATAGTTTACGGAACAACCCTAAAATTAAAGGCGCAATATTGGGCGTGAATGCAGCAGTAGTCGGAATCTTAATCTCCGCCTTTTATTTTCCGATTTGGACAAGTTCCATCTTAGCACCTGTGGATTTTGCCTTAGCCTCAATTTTGTTTAGTATGCTCGCCTACTGGAAACTTCCTCCCTGGATTATTGTAGTTTCCGGGGCTGTAGGCGGATCGCTGTTGGCAATGTTTCAATAAATATGTAAAGCACCACTCAATAAATTTGAGTGGTGTTCACTGGTTGATTAAATCCCTTGCCTCACAATCCGAACATTTTAAATTATGCTTCCTAGCCTACAATGTGCTAGGTGATCGATGTTTTCCCTGTTATCCTTTGCCTAATATTTCTTTGGTGAATTTTCAGTTACCAGAAAGTTCGCTTTCCGTAACCCATTTATGGTTTGTCACTCTCTCGTCGCCTGAAGTCGGATTGTAATCAACCATGTATACAGTTGTGTGTTCAGCTGACTCAATCTCCGCCACTGCACCTTCCATTCCTTGCATATGATCGGCCAGTAAGGTAGCCCCACTTCCTTTTTCTAAAGTCTTATCGTCTGCATCTTTTAATTCTTCCTGGATTACCCATTTATGATTCTCCATCCGCTTTTCTCCTGTAGTCGGTGTATATGAAACGGAATAAGCCACGGTGTCATATGCACCTACTATTTTAAATAAATACGCGACGTCTGCTTCTACCAGCCATTTCGGCAATCTACCATTTTCGGTTGTTGCGCAACTCAGTGAACCGCCATCAAATTCCTCTATTTAATTAACACTATCTTCGCTTTCGCCTATATCAACTGTTTTATCAAGATTATCTTTATCACTACAACCGACAACAAAGACAACCCTCATAAACAAAATCATAAATCATCTTGCCCCTGAGCTACATATTTTACACTAGATTGTTTTACTAAAATGAATCCGTATATACTTCTTCCTTTTTTGGGTCATTCGCATTTAATTTCGCTTGCTTTGTTTTAACAAAATCAATAGTACGTGGACTTTCTGAAGTTAACGCACTTGCTGGTATTCCAATAGCTCCAACACTAATAATAATTACAGTTGCCGTCACCAAAATAAACTTTTTCATTGGTTTCACTTCTAATAACATCATTAATCGCTTTTTAAGCGATAATTTTGTTTCCAAATAAAAAAGCACTATAAAAAACAGGAGTTTCAAGTGAATCTTCTAACATGTTTAAAATTGTTTCACCGTATCTCTTTCTTTCAGCATAAGACATTTCAGATACAACTTCTTCTTCACAAGATAATTCGCTTCATATGTGAATCTCCTTACATAGAATATGAACGAATAGATTAAATCAGTGTAAAGAACTTACTATTAACATAAACAATTTTATCCATACATCTTTTCGTTTAAAATGAATCAACTCATGATGAAGCACCATGTTTAATTCAACAGTAGGTATTTTCCTAGTCGATAATAGAATCGTTGGATTGAGTAACCCAATGAGGGCTGGACTTGCTATTTAATCATTGTACACAAGTTTTAAATACGTCTTACTCTTAGCTTTTCTTTATGGCTATCCAACAACTGATAAGCATCATTAACGACTACTATTGAGATATTATTTTTTAAATTTTCCATAATAATATACATTCCAGCCACCAAAAATGATGGCTCCAACTCCTCAAATACTTAAGTATACCAACACCCATTCAAAAGAAATATATTGTTCAGGAATTATTTCTCTCCAATAGCCTGTCTGTATAGCAGTAATAGTGCTATTCTGTTCTGTTGAAAGAAAAGAGAGCCCTCGTACAATCAGCCAAACAGGTACAAGAAAGAAGATTTAGAACAAAAATACACTCCACAACAGTGCTTCCCACAACAGATAATACGATAAGATTTTCAAATAACTCGCTCACATTATGCATCTATTTCTCTGAAAACCATTGTTTTAAATCTTTGATATCTTCTTTCGAAATATCCTCACCGTCATAAAGTGTAGATAAGAAGTTACTCACAGAACCTTGATACAATACGACGAGTAGGCTTTGAGCTCTCCATCTTTTGTACTCTTCGAGAGATAGACAGGGAAGTAAGTATTTGCACGGACCTTGTTTATTGGCTAATAACAGCCCCTTGTCAACCAATCTTGAGAAAAAAGTAGCGATTGTCAATCCTTTCCAATTCCTACCCTAATTTTGAGAAAAAATCTCTAACAATTAATTGGATTGTCCGGGACCGCCTATCTCCCATATCACTTGCATCAACTCCATTTCTGTATCCGATAACTTTTGAAACTCCTTCATCGTGTACACTTAGCAAATTATTATGTGAGTCCACACTTTTGACTACTACAATGTTGTAGTAGTCAAATGTTTTATTTTTTCTTTTCGAATTCTTTAAATGCACTTTTCAATGGTAAGCGACAAAGAAAAACTGACCTTTGCTATCATATAGAGCTACGCTTTGCGCGTTCAATTTGCTCAGTTCATTCGCAATCGCATCATACTCTTCCATAAAAAGTTTTCGTCTTGCGAATGTAGCTGTTTAAATTGCCTCATCAAATCACCAAGTCTAAAACCGAAGAAATTTGTATTACCTCACCTAATTTTAGCCACACTAATGAATAAAAGAGAATAAAGGGTGAAATTATGGTAATTAGAATTGTTACAACTCTCGTACTGATCTTTTATTCTATCTTTGGTCTGTATTGGTGGGGGTTGAAAACACCCGTAGCTAGATACCTATCATTAACATTTATCAAAAGAGAATATTGCTGTCTTGATTGAAAAGCTGCTGAGGAAGCAATAAGTTACTAATATTGTGACTCTTACCTAAAATTCAGAATCAAAAATTCTTTTCTTCACTGTTTTTGAGTAAAGTAATAACTAATTTCTGTGATCTAATTATGCTAACCGGATAGTTCAAAACGAGAAGGAAAACATCGAGAAAATACTCATAAAAAAATGCAAATAGGGAACTTTATGAATGCACCGAAAAGGAGGTTTTTGAATGCGGCACTGGTTTCTATTGCCGATTTATTTAATCATGCTGTCCTTATTTTTTTTCGTCGTTGTTTCAGCTCAAGAACAACCAACCCAGGAAAAATTATTGGAAGAACGAATGAACTACTATTTAAAATTCGAGAACGAATTTGTCCCTTGGTACTATTTAGCTGCTGTAGACCAGTTTGAACGCAACATCCAACAAGTACGTAATGATATTCCAAATAAGGAAGGAATCATTGCTCTCCAATTTACCAAAGACTATTGGATGGGTGAGCTTAATCCAAATAAGGAAGATACATCACCGTTGTCTATTGCACTTTTCGCAGGAAAAGGATTGGACGGAAATGGGGACGGTTACGCTGATCTGGATGATGATGAGGATGTGCTCTTTACGATGGCTACTTTTTTAAGTGGATACGGAAGTGCTGAAGAGGAATTTTCTTTGGCTTTATGGGATTACTATAAGCGTGAAGAAACCGTCAATCAAATTATTACCATTGCGAATCTTTATAAACACTTTGAAACGTTGGATTTGGATGAGCACGCCTTTCCTATTCCCATCAAGCACAATTATAGTTTTCAAGGTACTTGGGGAGCTAACAGAGGATGGGGCGGTCGAAGAATACACGAAGGAACCGATTTGTTTGCCTCCTATGGAGTTCCTGTCCAGTCAACATCTTACGGAATTATTGAAACATTGGGATGGAATGAATACGGAGGATGGAGAATAGGTATTCGTGATATCCATAATACGTACCATTATTTTGCTCATTTAGCTTATTTTAATGAAGGTCTTAAAGAAGGTAACATTGTTGAACCTAGAACTACTATCGGCTATGTCGGCAATTCTGGATATGGAAAGAAAGGTACTTCAGGTAAATTTCCTCCTCATCTTCACTACGGTATGTATAAAGATAATGGACGGACGGAGTGGGCTTTCGATCCATACCCCTCCCTTAGACTTTGGGAAAGACAAGACAGGAATACTGACCGTTAGTAAGTTTGTGGGAAGGCAATTCATAGGTACGAATCGTTAAAAGAGAATGAAGGAGTTCCTCCACGCTCTTTCTTACATTCTCCAAAGGATTTGAAATGTTCCAATTCCCTCAGGATCTATTCCACACCGACCTATCCTTGCCAAAACAGCGCCGCTACCATCATCGATTTCATTAACGATGATGCTAGCGGCGCTTAATTTTGATACAGAGATTTTTTCAGTGTCCTCTACCCAAAAGGTGCGGTTTTTTATAATTTGGGCTTACTTTGAAGAAGTTCCGCTATTTACTGTTCATACTAACCCTGATTATCTCTTCTAGCGATATACTCATCATACGCAGCTTGCACCTTATCAGATTTCCGTGAAACCCAAGGGCTAATTTGATTCAGCAAATATAAAACCTAAAGCAAACAGCCTGTCATGATAACAAAAGTAAGAAGACCATCTTTTATTGGATTAATCAAAGCAAAATATATCCGAGCAATGTTGCAAAAAAATAGATAGAGCGTAAGCCCCCAATCTGTATTAAGCAATAGTCTCTTACCTGCTTCGTCAATGTTATACGGCCAAGGCGAGAAAAGTGTCACATGCTCCCATGTGCGGACATTCGCTGAGACTGTACCTTTTTTTAATACAAAGAATGGTACCCCTCTTTCTTTTAGATGCGCTTGCCGCCGCTAAACCGATTGGTCCCGCACCAATGATAGCTATCGGTAGATCAGGCTCGCAACAACCCGTGTTTGGGTCACAGCAAGTTGATGGAGGAGTCATAGGGCATTTATCCGAAGCATCCCCGCAAAGCGTAACAACTAAATCCGCATTGTTAAGAACCTTAGAATCTATGGTGTTTGATGTTTGATTTGAGATATCAATCCCAATCTCTTTCATTGTAATTATTGCTTTAGGGTTTACTCCATGTGCTTCAATACCAGCACTAAGTACATTCCATTCCTGACCGAGAATTTTCTTCCCTCAGCCTATTTTCACACCTTTTTGAGAAAGCACATGTAGCTACAAGAAAGTTGCCAGTGAACCGATTGGCGTAATTTTAGGTCCGAGATCAGATCAGATCCGATCACATTTGCATAGATAAGAGCTTCACGAATGGCAACTGTTGTTAGACAAATTTTGGGGCTGCCAGATAACAAAAACTAACGTTATTGCAAAGATTGCTATCGCAATACTAGTTGTAACCAATCAATTTTCCTCCCTAGCCACATGAAATACGTAAACCTTGTTTTTCCAAGTCGTTAATCGATTCATCCTGTCCCGGCAATTGGTCTAGAATACTTTTAATCAGCAGGTAATCCTCATGCTCAGAATTGATCGAATAAAAGATCCATTGTCCTCTCCGCTCTTCCCTTACCAGCTCAATATCTCTCAACTTACGCAGATGTTGGCTAATAGCTGGCTGGCTCATCTTAAAAATCTCCACGAACTCACAGACACAACATTCATGAGAGGAAAGTAATTTCATCATCGTCAAACGTGTCTTATCACCTAGTAATTTTAAAAGTTGTGAGGCGCGCTGTAAATCGACAGTTTCTTTTGTCTTCATTTTATAACCTCCTTAAAAAAGTATATAATGATATACTTATATGATCAACAAAGAATATAAAAAATCCCGACTTCGATATAAATATTATCGTCATCGGGATTCATTTATATTATTGAACACAATTTTTATTTTGCTGAAATTTACTCACATGCCCTGCCATCATTATTCCGATCCAAATGAGAAGCGTATGCAGGGTGTCCTTTTTTGACGCCGTCAGGATATTGTTTTCGCAGTTCCGTGCAGTTTGGGAATATTCCCTTTTTTCCACTTACTGGCTGTTTGGCTGTCTCATTGGCCGGATGCTTATCGCTATCAAAACCACGATCTGTCGCATAATCCTCTAACGTCCAAATTCCAACACCAGACTTTTTAGCGTGTTGCTCTGCTTTCTCAAATCCATCCAAATAACGTGTATTTGGCGGATACACATAAGCTACTCTCGCCAATCCTTCTTTCAATAGTTGCTCCTGCACGCTTTTTCCGTCTATGTATATATACGCCAGCAATCTGCCGTATTTATCGTATTTTTCACCGATATCAAACTCAATCTCTAGCTTCCCTTTTTGCAACAGCTCTTGATTGCGCACTTTCGCTTCTTGGCCAAACGGCTGCTTGCCCAGTCGAGGATGGTTTGTTTCAGGTGTGTCGATCAATAGATAACGCACATTCTGCTCTTTGCCTTCATACATGATTTTTATTGTATCACCATCAATCGTCTTGACCAATTCGACTGGAATCAAGCCATCGCGGCTCGGTTCTTTTTTTTCTTCCATTAATTCAGGAAAATAGACAGCCGCGATCGCGACTACTACGGCAATCAGAAAAGAGCCGACCCATTTTTTTCCCGTATTCTTTTTCTTTGTACTCATTTAATTAAAATCCTCTTTTCTACAAACTAAATCCAATATAGGCCAAGCCGACTCCCAACCCGAATGTCAGCACAGTATAGGCCGCTGAACGCCCTATTCGGCCTTCTTTCCAATACGTCCAAATTTCTTTCATTAAGGTGGAGTATGTCGTCAACGCTCCCGCCACGCCTGTCGCCCAAAACAACGTCCACTGCAATGGCAGCTCCATGCCGACAATCCAACCAATGAAAAAGCTGCCTATGCTGTTAACGAGTAACGTCCCAAATGGCAAGACGCTTCCGTTCAGTCGGTTTGATACTTCAAATCGCAAAATTGCTCCAAGAAACCCGCCAAAGCCAACCGCCACTATATGCCATATCATTCAGCTCACCTTCCTTGCCAATGTAAATCCGAAAGCCGCCATGGTAAGACCTCCGAATAAACTACAGAAGACATATGCACCTGCAATTACCATCAAACCGTCCTTCAGCAACTGGATTGTCTCTAAGCTAACGGCAGAAAACGTTGTGAAGGCGCCTAGGAATCCAACCGTGAGAACCGTAACTGCAAGAGGAGAAAGATGCCCGCCAAGCCTTGCTCGTTCCACTAGAATACACAGCAACAATGTCCCGACCATATTTACAGCAAACGTGGCAACAGGAAAAGCACCATTGACGATCCATAACTGACCGACCAGTAAGCGGGTTACCGCACCGATTGCCCCTGCAATTCCTATGTATAGTCGCACTCTCATTTATTCACGTCCTCCAGCTAAGTTTCATTTCATTCAATTACATAGCCTAATGAACGAAGCACATTTTTCATGAAGGACCGCATATATACGTAAACTTCTTCACGCTCAGGCTCTTGCATGACGTCGTGGTACAGATCTTTCCATCTCTTATCCTGCAGTTCGGATAAATTTTGTGCTTGTGCCCATTTGCGAGAGTAATCGGGATCCGTTATTTCATCCGCTTCTCCCGTCAGCAGCAGAAATGGGACATCCTGTATCACCGAGTCCTTCTGCATGACATTCTTCAATAGAATTTGCAATTCTCGATACCAGCTTGCTGTAATGACCGAAGTATACAATGCATCGTCTTTGTATTGCTCTAGAAATTCAGCATTACGCGATAGCAAAGCCGGCGTGATTTCATGGTTTAGCTTCATCGATTGAGATAATTTCGTTAACATCTGTGCCAGCAACGGCGGTTGATGTTCCAAATGCAGCCAAGGCGAGGAACAAATAATACCCGCGCATTCCACCTGTTCCATCTGCATTATTCGAAGAAGGCATGTCGCACCTAATCCATGTCCATATAAAAACAGCGGTAAGTTGTCGTCGAGCCCTGTCATAACCAATTGTTTAATAAATCGACGATATTCTTTAAATGTTTCCGAATGAACGGTCAAGCCTTCTTTTCCATGACCAGGCAAATCTCCTGTCACGACATGGAAGCCATCATTCCTCAATCGCTGAATGAGCCAAACATACCGACGATGATGTTCATATGCATTATGGACAATTACTACTACAGCTTTCGGCTGGCCTTCCGCTTCCCACTTCCACATGGCCATCACTCCTCATTTAGCTTTATTATTTTATGGAATGCCCTTCTTTTGTATCGGAAAAACCAAATCTTTGTTAGGATAAATTATACATGATTTTTTGGAAAAGAGGAGATTTCATTGATTTATCCATACGAAGGAAAAATACCTGAGATCGATCCATCTGTATATATTGCAGATTATGTAACCATTTCAGGTGATGTCACGATCGGTCCCGAATCATCCATTTGGTTCAATACGGTTATTCGCGGCGATGTGTCCCCGACAATTATCGGCCGAAAAGTGAACATCCAAGATTTTTGCTGTCTGCATCAAAGTCCGAAATTCCCGCTTATTTTAGAGGATGAGGTGACGATTGGACATAAAGTGATGCTACACAGCTGCACGATCAAAAAAGGAGCACTGGTTGGGATGGGCGCAACGATTCTGGATGGAGCTGAAATCGGGGAAGGCGCATTTATCGGAGCGGGCAGCTTGGTGACCCCTGGCAAGAAAATTCCGCCTAACACCTTAGCGCTCGGTTCTCCGGCTCGAGTCGTTCGTGATTTGACCGACGAAGACCGTGCCGACATGACGCGTATCGTGAACGAATACGCACGTAAAGGACAATTGTATAAAGTGCTGCAAGACGAATAAGCACTAGCACCCATTCTTTTGTGGAATGGGTGCTTATTTTGGTATCTTATTCAGTTTCATTTGATCTCTCGTCTACTTTTGGATTCTATCTTCTTTAATATAACTTACTACTAATCGCACTATGATATAAAGATACACCTGGATAACTACATTTGTCTCTGTTCTTTAAAATCATTACTTATAGCATAATTTGGTCCTACAAGTACTAAGTTTGGTTAATGATTATTTCACTCGGCTCTGATTTTCTTAAGTAACTATTCGAAATTCATTAGTTTCCGAGCAAAATATATTTTCTAATGTAGGATTATAAAAACACCAAGACCTTCACTCCATAAGAGAGATGATCACTTAATTTTATTCTTTTGGGTATGCAGTAGGCGCGATATCCACTCCACGCCGTAATTCAATTTGGTTAACAATCAAGAATGTGATCAAGCTGGCAGTACTACCCATAATTACAGCCATTATGTTAAACGGATTCTTCAGAACCTCCCAAATTACACCTACAATTGTACCGATGATTATCGAAGCTAATCCTGCATTTTTAGTAACTCTTTCAACTAGTAACCCCAATAAATAAGCAGCGAATGGCCCAGTAGAACGGATAGTAAATGCGAATACAAGAAGCGGAATGATTTGTTGGCTGAATAAGGATATACCAATTGCTCCTACCCCAGTGATAACAACAATCCAGCGAGACGCTTTTAATTCTGCCTCATCTTTCAGCTCTTTTTTAAATAGGTTTCTATGAACATCTTTAATATAGACTGATGCAACAGCCAATAAGTTTCCAGAGGCACTAGACAATGTGGCTGATATGACGCCTGAAAGAAGTATACCTGCTATGACTGGTGGTAATAATTCTACTGAAACTGTGGCAAGTGCACTATTCTCTTCAATGTTTGGAAATGCTGCTAATGCGATCAAGCCAAGTACAGCTGGGATAAAGGCATATAATGTCATGAGACCGCCACACATGATTGAGCCCCAAATAGCAGTTTTCTCATCCTTTGCAGCATAGTATCGTTGAACAGCTTCTTGACCTGTTGAAAAAGTCATAAAGTACAAAACAATGAATCCTAGAATTGTGCCCCAACCTATTTTGGTAAACCCTAACTGCTCTTTTGGAAGTTGACTAATTACATGTTCCATTCCACCTGCATTAGAAAGAGCAAATGGCACTGCAATAGCAAATCCAATTACAATAATGAAAAATTGTACAAAATCTGTTAGTGTAACACTCCACATACCACCTAAAAATGTGTAGAAAACAACTACAGCACCTGAAATTACGATGGCTAATTTTAAATCAAATCCAGTCAATACATGAACAATGGAAGCGGTTGCAGTAATTTGTACAGCAGTCAAAGCAGATGAGGCAACAAGCGAGAGTATACTCGCAATTAATTGACTTGACTTACCATATCGTCTACCAATAACCTCAGGTACCGTAGTAGCCAAAGCTCTTCTCATATAAGGAGCTACAAAAGAGACTAAAATTATAGCTATACCAGCAGAAACCACATACCAACCTGCTGAAAGTCCCCATTCGCCGTATGCTTTTGATGCTACTCCTACAGAGCTCCCTCCTCCTATTTCTGTTGCAGCCAAAGTTCCCGCAAGCATTATAGGTCCTAACCTTCTCCCTGCTAAGTGATAATCTGTACTATCTTTAATTTTTGTTTTTGCATAAAAACCAATCCCAATCATTGCCAACATATAAATTATTATAATACTCCAAATAATCGACATATCTATCCTCCTCATAAGAGATATAGAGAAGTTTCTCAACTATGGTTTGCATGCCGAGAGACTTCTGTTTGATCATTTATTTTTACTATACTCCCGAGTAAAGACGTTACCTGAAGGCGTGCGATAAGCATCGTCTCCGTCAATGACAACATCACCGTTTACAATTACATAATCTATACCAATATTAAACTGGCGCGGCTCTTCGAATGTGGCTTGATCCATGATAGTATCTGGATCAAAAATCACAATATCAGCAGCCATTCCTTCTCTTAAAATTCCACGATCCTGCAATCCGATAATTCTAGCAGGTTGAGAAGTCATTCGACGAATCATTTCTTCAAGTGTTGTGACCTTTTCTTCACGAACATATTTACCAAGTATACGTGGGAATGATCCATATGCTCGTGGGTGTGGTTCTCCGCCCAGTAGTCCATCTGAGCCCACAGTTCCTGCTGGATGGGCTACTATGCGCTTAACTGATTCTTCGTTCATCACGAAATCTATCATTCCAACACCATTTTTTTCGTGTAGTATTAGATCCAAAGCAGTAACTGCTTCGCTTTTCCCTTCAATCTCTGCTATCTCTGTAACCGTTTTACCTACACAATAACTTTTTTCATCTGAATCTACTGATGTAATAATTATCCCATCCCAGCCAGCCCACTTGGACATACTATCCCACCCTTTTAGAGCGGACTTCATTTCTTCAATCATTTTTTCACGTAGTGATTCATCTTCAAGCCGTTTCAACATTTCTTCTGTTCCACCGTCATGTGCCCAAGGCGGTAAAATAGCACTGAACATAGTACTTCCGGCAATATACGGGTACTGGTCAAATGTTACTTCTAATCCATCCTCACGCGCTTTATCTATTTTCTCAAGAACTTGTTCGGTTTTATACCAATTATCTTTGCCACAATTTTTCAGATGTGAAAAATGTAAATGTGCCCCACATCTTTTCATCATCGCTATAAGTTCATCCATTGATTCTAGTATTTCATCACCTTCACTACGTTGATGAATGACCAATGGCGCTCCATACTCTCCCAGTACCTGGCAAAGGGCTTCTAGTTCTTTCATTTCTGCAAAACAACAAGGTAAATAAATTAATCCAGTGGAGAGCCCTACAGCTCCTTCGTCTAAACATCTACGCAATACGGCGACCATTTGCTTAATTTCATCATCTGTAGCTGGACGATTTGCCAGACCCATTACTTCCATACGGATATTTCCATGTGGTGCTAGTACCGCCAAGTTATAGCTAGGGTTATTTCTTTTTATCTTCTGAATATAATCTCCGACTGTTTCCCAATCCCATTCAATAGGCGGAGTTCCATTGAGGCCGGCTAAATTTTTCTGCCATGTAGATACATATTCTGGAGGAAGGGGGGCTGCTGCAATCCCATCCTGTCCCAACAAGTCTGTAGTGATTCCTTGCCGAACTTTTGCTTCAATTAGCGGCTCATCAAGGATAACTAAGTCCGAGTGAGTATGCATGTCGATGAAACCCGGAGAAACAACTTGTTGTTTAGCATCAATGACTGTCTTAGCCTTTTGAGAAGTTAATAATCCAATAGATTCGATTTTGCCATTAGACACCGCTATGTCAGCGTAGTACCAAGGCGAGCCTGTTCCGTCTACAATTCGACCGTTTTTTATTAGTAAATCATACATGTGCATTCCCCTTATCATTTAAGTTTATTAATGTCTCGATAATCGAAATGTAACCAATAACAGACTTTTTCAGTTGATCAATTTCAATATATTCATTATCAATATGAGCTAACTTCTCCAAAGATGGTCCAAAACCTATTGTTGGGATATTTGCTTCTCCAGCAAAATGACTGCCGTTTGTGCAAAATGAATAATGTGACATTGTAGTTTCAGGCAAAATAGTCTTTAGGTTTTGAAAGGTTTTTTCAATAAACGGCTCACTTTCATCATATAACCAAGCTGGAAAAAAACGTTCTGCCTCGATAATAGTATCCGTATAACAGCTTTCACTACCTCTTGAGAATGAAACTTCTGCTTTTAATTCAGGATCTTCTTTCATAGACTCTTCAATTAGTTCTTGAATCGGCTGCAACACACTTTCACGAGTTTCATTCACTAAAAGTCTGCGATCAAACGTTACACTAGCTCGTGAAGGGATCACAGATGCGCCTGGATAAGGTGAAGAAATGATATCCGTTAATTCCAAAATACCCTTGCCCAAAACTGGATGATTATTAGTCTCTAAATTTTGTATTTTTGAAAGTAATTTCACCATTTTATTAACTGCATTTATTCCAGCCTCTGGATTAGATGAGTGAGCGGGTTTACCAAAAGTTTCAAGCAATATTTCTGCCCTTCCTCGCTGACCATTATTAAGTTGCAAATTTGTTGCTTCCCCAATTACGACAAAATCTGGCTTATATTGAACGCTTACATTTCGCGTAGCTACTCCTTCGAAACATTCTTCATGTACACTGCAGGATACAATAAGTTTACCTGGGAATTTCTTTTTACGGTCTTTTGCATAATAGGAAGCGGCTAATAACATGGCACTTACTGCACCTTTCATATCAGATGTCCCTCTGCCATAAATTTTTCCGTCGCGGACATCCCCGCTAAAAGGATTTTTGCTCCAGTTGCTTTCTTGGACACGTACCGTGTCGATATGACCGTCTAACAATACAGTAGGTCCATCTTCAACTCCATTAATAATAGCTGCCACATTACCTAATTCATCTATTTTCACTTCATCAAATCCAATTTCTTCTGCATACTGTTTAATATAAATAGCTATCTTTTGCTCTTCTCCCGAAAAACTTGGAATCTTTACAAGTGAACTACATAGTTGTACAACTTCTTCAACACGTTCTTGTGCTAACATTTTCTTGACTCCCTTCACGATGATTATTAATTATTGAACGGGCAAAAACCCATCCCACACAATTTTACGGTAGTTTTCTTCGTCTGTATCACCTTCAGTATTAATTACTAAGATTCGGGCGTTCTCATCAAGCCCTAACTCATCATTCAAAGAAAGATCTTTCATAAACTTTCTCAAGTAATAAACAACTCCCAAAGTAACAGAACCTGATTCGCCTGAAATTATGGAAGGATCACCTTTTAGAGGATTACCGTATACCCTCATTCCGACTGTTGCAATAGCGTCATCGCAAGACAATACTCCAGTTGAGTAACTTCTCAATAATTTAAACGCCTCGGTATTAGGCTCTCCACAAGCCAATCCTGCCATTTCTGTGGACATTGCTCCCCCTACAAATTCTCGTTCACCCTTTTCAGTAAGAAAAGATTGATAGAAACAGTCAGCTTGATTGGGTTCTACGATGATTATTTTCGGTGCTTGCTCACCATAGACCTGTAAGATATATCCTGCTATCCCTGCGGCAAATGAACCTACACCTGCTTGTAGAAAGAGATGAGTAGGTGGTTGTTCTGATGTTTGATTCCATTGCTCAACAATTTCATGAGCCATGGCAGAATACCCTTGCATGATCCAGAGTGGTATTTCATGATAGCCTTCCCAAGCTGTATCTTGGACCATAATCCAACCATTTTTTTCAGCAAGCCTTGCACAAATTCTAACAGTATCGTCGTAGTTCACATCTTGAATATCGGCCAATGCTCCTTCGCTCCGTATCGCTTCTAAGCGTTGTAGCGACGACCCCTTGGGCATATAGATAACCGATTTAAAACCCAACTCCCTTGCAGCCCATGCAACCCCTCTGCCATGATTCCCATCTGTTGCTGAAATAAAAGTTAGATCGCCAAGCCTGGCTTTCACTGATGGATCTTTTAATTTATCAAAGGATAAGTTTTCAATTTCCTCTCCTAATTGTTTTGCAATATACATTGCAATTGCATAAATTCCGCCTAATACTTTAAATGCATTTAATCCAAATCTTTGGGATTCATCCTTAGTTTGTATCATTGAAACATCCAAGTAACTTGCTAGGCGTGATAAACTATAGAGTGGTGTATGTGTATAAGATGGATGGGTTTGTTGGAATTTCAAGATATTTTGGATATTCTTTATCTCGAAGTTATCTAAGTCACCTTTATTTATTTCGTTGTTTTTAAATTTATTTTTCACCCATTTGATTAGTTGCTTATCTTTAACCGTCATTTTAATTCCTCCCTATTCTTTAGCGACAATGGTCTCAATTTCAATTAACGCTGATTTCTGAAGAGCACTTACTTCTACACAACTTCTATCAGGTCGATGACTTGTAAAATATGAAGAATATATAGTATTCACAATTTCAAAATCATCCATTGAAGTTAAATAAATTGTTGTTTTATTAACATTATTTAATGATAATTTTTGTTTTGATCAGTTAAAAACAACTTTATGTTCGACAATACCTGTTCAGTTTATCTCGGCTATATTTGGATTAACAGGTAACATTCCCGATAAATAGATTACGCCGTTAAAATCAATCGCTTTTGAATAAGGCCCGACCGCTGTTGGTGCAGATTTACTTGTTAATCCATCCATTTATTCAATACCTCCTTTGCATACTACTATTGCAATAACCATGCCAAGTTCGTAAACACCGAATTGACAGTGAACTATCGCGTAAAATATAAATAGGTTAGTTCAATAAGTATCTTATTGATACTTATATATCCTTTTAAGTCCCTTGATTCGTTAACTTGAGTGACAAAAAAGAAAAAGTATCAAAACGACACTAAGTGTCATTTTGATACTTTTTCAATTTCCTAAATAAGGTTGCTCTACTTATCCCAAGTAATGTTGCCGCCTCTTCTATGTTTTGCTTGTTTTTCTTCACAAATTCAACTGCCTTTTCAATATGTTCTTTTTCTACCTTCTCTAAGGAGTATATAATAGGCCGCGTTTCATCCAATGCCGTAATATCTAATTTATTTTTAATTAACGTGCCTGCATTTTCTATAGTGATGTATCCATTTTGAATAAAATTAAACAAGTACTCAATGAAGTTTTTTAATTCACGTACATTTCCTTTCCATGGATATTGAAGCATGATGTTCATTACATCTTCAGTAAATCCTTGAACATTCGCGTTAAACAATTCATTGTATTCTGATACGAAGTAATCACACAAAGATACAACATCTTCAGGCCGACTACGCAAAGGTGGAATCATCATAGGTATAACATTTAAACGAAAATATAAGTCCTCCCGAAAAACACCTTCTCCTATTAGTTCTCCAAGTTCTCGATTTGTTGCAGCGATTATCCGAACGTCGATGGGAATCGTTTTCGTTCCACCAACACGTTCAATCTCATTTTCTTGCAATACACGCAAAAGCTTTACTTGTAAATGCAGAGGCATTTCACCAATTTCATCTAAGAAAATGGTACCTCCATTCGCTAATTCGAATTTCCCTACTTTTCCTAGATTGCTGGCCCCAGTAAATGCACCTTTTTCATATCCAAAAAGTTCACTCTCTAGTAAATTTTCCGGAATGGCTCCACAATTTACTGCTACGAACATGTTGTCTTTACGCATGCTAACTTTATGGATAGTCTTAGCAAACACTTCTTTTCCCGTTCCACTTTCACCTTGAATTAATATTGTAGATCTAGATTGTGCGGCTTTGAATGCATATGCCTTCACTTCATTAATTTGCTTACTGGAACCCACAATATTTTGAAGTGCTTTCATCTGTTCTTCACTGGCTCTCTCGGCTATCCCCTGAATTATTTCTACGTCTTGTATTGTTAACAACAGTTCTTTAGTTTTACCACTGCTATATATAACTTTTTTTGTTACAACAAGTGCTTTTTGAAACAACTGGTGATTAAGTTCGAATGTTTGATTCTCCACGTTCTTTTCTTCTAAAACCTTTTGAATAAATTTTTTAACATAAAGAGGAAGTTGCTGATGTTCAGAAATACCTAAAATAGACTTTGCTTGCTCATTAAGTTCTATTATTCTTGCATATTGGTCCGTTATTAAAACTCCTTCTTGAATAAGATCTAATATTTTAATTATCTTTTTATTATGTATTTCTAACTCTTCCAACATGTAATATTGATCCAATTTACTAGCTAGAAGGTCTGCCATCTTATCCAGAAAAGTAAGGATTCCATCAATATTTTCAAATAATCGACTTTGCTGGTCTTGATTAAAGGCTAACAAACCTATTACGCCAACTACTTCTCCATGAATAATGATAGGAACGCCTATTTCCCCCATCTCTATACAGTTTTTAAAGAACTTGCAACTAACACAGATATCCTCATATCCCGGATTTCTTATAATGACGGGTTGTTCTTTCCGAAATACTTCTTTATACACAAGGTCGCCTTCTAACTTTTTTAATATGTCTATCTGCATTTCTCCCGTACACGCAATACGTATAAACTCATGATTGACGATTTCGACCTCAATTTTCAATACGGCAGCTGTTGCTTCTGCTATACTTTGTACAATTGATTGAATATCCATCAAATTCATTTCTCATCCACCACCCTGTTTAGATTTTTTCTTACATGAATCATCTTTGACTTTAAGTTCATTAAATGCCGGTGTAACGGCAAAAATAAAATATATCGTAGGCGATATGTATATGATAAATCTAAATAAAATCTAATCTTTAGGGCTGATCAATAAATCTTCTCATAAGCTGTTTTTAACACTTGTTTCAAAAAAGCTTTTATACTTTCTAAAGCGCTCTTAATTGACATTTAAACTAAATTATAATTTGGCATAGTTTTAATGAGTTCATTGTGTTTCCTTATCATCCAGGTCAGAACACTCGATTCCAAACAGGCGCAAACGGTTTCACTCCTCTGCGATTCATTGGCAGTATTTTCATATCCGCCACTATATGACTGATATAACCAGCCAGCCCTGCCTCGAAGACTCCTTTCATCGGCCACTCCAGCATCAGATGATGTAAAATGAAAGCGAAAAAAACGATGCCTAGTACAGAATGCGTATATGACCGGTGCGGAAGAAAGGAAGCGATGATAATATAGCTTCCGGCCAGAAGGATTCCAGTTGAATTATGTAAATACAATCCGAACAGTACGACGAATATTCCTGTCAATGTCAACAGCCGTCTTTGGGTAATGAGCTGCGACAGAACAACCAGCGCCAGTCCTGCAAATCCATATGTCAGATCGGAAGTCTGGAATCCTCTGCTAATAGATTGATAGACGATAATCAGCAACAAAGCCACGCCTAATAATCGTAAAACAGTTTTACTAATCTGCTTTGAAAGCGTGACCCGATTAGCTGCCAGACCATTCGTATCGAGGTCCGGCACAAGTGCTGAAGCTCCTCCTACTGCTGTACAGAGCAGAACGGTCATTGGATCCGATTGTGCCTTGAAGCCGGCAACTGCTCCAACTGTAGCCCCAACAACTAAATGTGAAGTTCCTTTCATTAAATAAACCCTCTCTGTCTGCAAAATTCTAAGTTGTACGTAATCTAGCTACTCTTAATGCTTTCCTACTGATCTTCCTATATACTGATACCAGTTGAACTACTCCCACTTTCACTACGTTTAGAAGTGGGAGATTCCTAAGATCACCGGCGTAACCGCCAGTTATTGATTAGGCTATCCCCGCAGCCCCTGCGGTTAGAAGTCTGTCCGCTTCCTTTTTAAGATTTATACTTGCGTTAAGATCTCGGTCGTAATGGACTCCGCATCCTGGACAGTCCCATTCACGCAAGGCAAGATGCTTAACGTCTTTGTTTCTATAGCCACAAGATGAGCAAAGTTGGCTTGAAGGGAATGTTTTACCTACAGAAACAACCTGTTTTCCGTACCACTTCGCTTTATATTCAAGCATTGTTCTGAATTCTGACCAACTTACTTCGCTAATCGCCTTGGCCAACTTGTGGTTTTTGAGCATATTGGATACTTGCAAATCTTCTATTCCGATTACATCGTGGTTTTTGATGATATCGGTTGAGATTTTATGCAAGTAATCCTTTCGCTTATTCGCAATGCTTTCTTGGATACGCGCAACTTTGACACGTTGTTTTTGATAATTTCTCGCTTCACTTAGCTTACATTTTCTTTTGATAGCCAGCTCTCTCCGTCTTGAGAGAATCCGTTGAGCTTTTGCTAACTTCTTCTCTAATGAACGAAAGTACTTGGGATTGTTATACACTGTGCCATCTGATAAGACTGCAAACTCTTTCAAACCCACATCAACACCCACGGAGGAATTCGTTTTAGGTACTTCTTGTACTTCTGTTTCCACAAGAATCGAAACGAAATATTTGTCCGAAGAAGTATGTCGAATCGTTGCATTCATGATTCGACCCTTCACTTCACGACTTCGCGAAAATTTTATCATGCCCAACTTAGGGAGTTTAATTTTGTTGCCAACGATTGCGATATTGCCATTTGTTTGTTTTGTTGTGTACGATTGAACATCATGATTTTTTGATTTAAAGCGGGGTGCTTTGTTTTGTTTTTTGAAAAGTCTTGTATAAGCGTCAGCCAAGTTTTTTAAGGAAGATTGAAGGGAAATGCTATCCACTTCGTTTAACCAACTGGTACTTTCTTGCTTTTTTAACTGAGTTAGTTCAGCGGAACAGGTAGTGTACGAGAGTCCTTTCCCTGTCTCTTTATACGTGCTGTCCCATTTAGCCAAAAAGTGGTTAAAAACAAAGCGGCTACAGCCAATGGTTTTTGCGATTAAAATACGTTGTTCTTTGTTCGGATGGATTTGAAACCGATAAGCTTTGTGGATCAGCATGAAATTCACCTCCACCAAAAAGAATGTATGTTCTCATTATAACCGACTGACATACTCTTTGGCTAGCGCCAACCGACATTCATCACCCACTTACTCATTGGGCTGAGCCCTGCACATTCCTTGCAGTGGGCGTCTTCTGTCGGAAAATGATAAAACGAAAGGAATTACTACATGATTACACAATTTTTCTCTTACTACAAGCCACACCGGCGCTTATTCCTCATCGATTTTTTCAGTGCCATATTTGTCGCCTTGCTTGAGCTGGCTTTTCCATTAGCCGTTCAATGGTTTATTGACGGTCTATTGCCTTCAGGTGACTGGAGCCGAATTGTCACTGTCAGCTTTTTATTGCTCCTCGTTTATTTGCTAAGTACGTTTTTACACTATATCGTCAGCTATCTAGGCCATAAACTGGGGATCAATATCGAAACCGATATGCGGCGTGAACTTTTCGAGCATGTGCAACGGCAGTCATTCCGGTTTTTCGACAATACCAAAACAGGACATATTATGACACGCATCACGACAGATTTATTCGATATCGGAGAACTTGCCCACCACGGTCCTGAGGATGCATTCATTGCGATCATGACTATTCTTGGTGCATTCGGACTAATGTATACGATCAATCCCGAGCTGGCGCTTATCGCCATTGTCATGGTTCCCTTGCTTGCTGTTGTTGTAACGTTCTGCAATAAGAAAATGAATGCTGCCTGGCATAAGATGTATGACAATATTGCTGATGTCAACGGCAGAGTGGAGGATGCGGTTTCAGGATCACGCGTTGTTAAATCTTTCACCAATGAAGAGTTTGAGCTGCGTCGTTTCCAACAAGACAATGCGCGTTTCCGAACTGCCAAGCTAGTCGCATATAAAGTGATGGCGTGGGCCACCTCCTCCATGTACATGCTCACACGTCTCGTCACACTTGTGATCTTGATCGTCGGCGCTTGGTTCACGGTCAACAATAAATTGAGTTATGGTGAATTGGTCAGTTTTATTTTATTTAGCAATATATTGATCAAGCCAATCGACAAGATCAGTGCGCTGTTGGAATTGTACCCAAAAGGAATGGCGGGCTTCGGTCGTTTCCGCGAATTGATCAACCAAGCTCCAGAAATTAAAGATGCTCCGGATGCTATCGAAGTGGACCATTTGCGTGGGGACATCCGGCTTTCCAACGTCACTTTTGGCTACGAAGCGGAAAAGCCTGTATTGCGTAATATCGACTTGTCCATTCAGGCTGGACAGACTGTCGCGTTCGTCGGTCCATCAGGTGCAGGGAAAACCACCATTTGCTCACTCATTCCAAGATTTTACGAAGTCAATGAAGGAGCGATTTCCATTGACGGTCTGGACATTCGGCAAATGACGCAAAAATCGTTGCGCAGCCAAATCGGGATTGTCCAGCAAGATGTGTTTTTATTTACAGGAACGATTCGGGAGAATATTGCGTACGGCAAATTAGACGCAACAGATGAAGAAGTTTATGAAGCGGCTCATAAAGCACATCTTGCCGATTTGATCAGCAGCATGCCGGATGGTTATGAAACTCAAATTGGGGAAAGAGGACTGAAGTTATCCGGCGGTCAGAAACAACGATTGGCCATCGCTCGGATGTTTTTAAAAAACCCGCCTATCCTTATTCTGGACGAGGCGACATCTGCACTTGACACCGGGACGGAACGGATCATTCAGAAATCACTCGAGGAACTTTCCGTAAATCGGACTACCCTCGTCATCGCCCATCGATTGACAACGATCCGCAACGCCGATCGGGTCATCGTCATGACGGAAGACGGAATCGAAGAACAAGGCACCTATGAAGAGCTGGTGCACCAAAATGGAACATTTACCAAATTGCATATGGCGAATCAAGTCTAATGAGAAAAACCAAGCGCAAAATGTCGCTTGGTTTTTTATTCATCAGGCAAGCTTCTCGCCTTCTTTTCTGAAGAAACCGAAAATCCCTACCGTCTGGACAATATTTGTGAATGCTTGGGGATCGGTTTCATTAATGATCCGTTCCAAGTCATATAATTCATAACGTGTAATAACGACATACAGCATATTTTTATCTTCTTTCGAATAGGCCCCTTTTGCCGGCAAAATCGTTATACCTCTGACCATTTGTCTGTGAATCGCTTGCTGCAAATCATCCGCCTGCTTCGTAATAATCATCGCTGTAACCTTCTCATGACGCGTGTGAATCATATCAATAACAGAAGTCGTTACATACAAAGCGACCATTGTATACAATGCATTTTCGGGCTCGTAGAGAATACCTGCAAAGGCGATGATGATTCCATTGAGAATCAAAAAATAGACTCCGATCGGTTTATCCTGCATTCGCGATAAAATCATCGCTACGATGTCCATGCCGCCTGTAGAGGCCCCTAGTTTTAAAGAAAACCCTATACCCACCCCGGCCAAGACGCCACCGAATACGGCGTTTAGAAGGATATCGCTGGAAATGGAACGAACCGGCAGTACCTCAAGGAAAAACGTAGCGCACGCAACCGACACGATGCTGTAGATAGTAAAACCTTTTCCGACTTTGAACCAACCTAGAATAAAAACCGGAATATTGAAAAGAAGTAACAAGACTCCTGTACTGATCGTTATATTCAAGTGATCAGTCAGGACACTCGACACTAACTGGGCCGCACCTGCAAAACCGCTTGCATAGACATTCGCACTGATAAGAAAGAAATTTAACGATACCGCTACGAGGAGTGAGCCTAAGATAACGACTGCAATCCGTTTCGCTTCAATAAAAAACATAGCGACCTCCTATGATGGGTTACATTTTACGTACGAAATAGATTATAGCTATTCTTTCCTCGTAATGGTACCCCTAAACTTTAAAATTTTGGTGGCGATCTCATTGTTTTTTAATTCGTGCACATGATTGTCATAGTTGAGCTGATCGCCCATCCTCTTCCATTTCAAAAGAGAAAATTCGTATTCTTCCAACTACTTGATCTGAAGTTTAACAATGATAAAAAGCGGCTATAGTTAGGAGGGAATCAAGGAGGAAACAATACGATGAAAAGAAATGAAAACATAGTGGAAACTAAACGAGATGAACTAATTGATGAACTGGTATCAAATGGGGTATTCAAAATTGATGGCAAGCAATTGTACGAATTGCCACTACGTTCTTTAATGCAAGAATATGAAGCTGTCGACCAACCTGAAACACAATTATAATTTTAGAAAAGAGACGTCCTTAAAAATGGGACGTCTCTTTTTAATGAAGTGAATTTCTTCCATTGCCTCACCGTAAAAAAGGCTGTCACTGAAAGAAATCTCAAACTTTCAGGACAGCCTCGTTACTACACTTAACGTTGTAATCTTTTTTCGACATCATTGACGATATCATCAACAGAGTTCCCTTCGATGCTGACGACCGGGAAATCAAATTGATCCACGTTGACGTCACTCAACGCACGTACAACGCCCATGTCATACCCTTTTAAATTTTCATCGCTCTCGAACATTTTCACTTCATGTCCTTTTTCCTCTAACGCTAGTTTTACGTCATCAAATGGGTTTTCTACTGCAATTTTAGCCATTTTCCATTCCTCCTCTATCTTTTTACTACTGCTCAATAGTATGTATTTTCCCCGGAATGAAGAAACTAAACCCGGTACTACAAGTTAGATGATTCTTTCCCTTGAGCGCGGGATTCACTGCGACAAAAAAAGGGTATCCAATTGCTATAGAATTTCATCAGTAAGGAGAGGACACCGATTGTTTGGTATGAAAGATCTTCTTGGGCTTGTCATTTCAGCCTTTATTATATTGCCTGTTGTTATCTTTCTTCGCGAATCCGGATACTTTATCGTCAGCGGATTGTTTGGAGTCAAGAACCCGCGTCTTACAGTTGGTTCTGGACCACGAATATTTAAATTTTGGTTTTTGGATGTCCGAAAATATTACCATGTGTATAGCTGGTTCTCCTTTGATTCGATTAAATCCAAAAGTAACTTTGCGTATATTTGTATTTATTTAGGACCTATACTCAGTAACCTTACGGTGGCTGTTGGCATCAATGCCTTGCTCGCAAACGGCTTTTTAGACGACTATAAGACATTCTGGAGCCGTTTTATATTTTATTCATTTTATTATGTTTTATTTGACGCTATTCCCATGATCACCGTAAACGGCAAGCCGAATAACGGCATGGTGATTTACGAACTCCTGCGTTACGGTAAACGAGTCGACTACAATGAAGAACCGATTATTCGCGGTACGACGGAAGTAGAAAAAGAGTATCAGCAGGAGATTAAGGAAATTGAGAAAGTGAAAGAGCAAGAACGTCAAAAAAGGAATTGAACAGTTGAAGGAAGGAGATTTTTGATGAGGCAGTTTGGAAAACTTATAATAATTGGTACCATCGCAGGGATTGCACTAGCGCTCTTTCTGAAAGTTATTCAGATACTTATTGGAAATCAAGCCTATGTGCTGCTTTTCAACTTTGATTACGTTCCAGTAATTCAAGATTGGGAGCCGCAACTTTTGGTAGGATACTTATTTCACTTTATTACTTGTATCGTAAGTGCAGTCGCTTTGTTTTATCTGTTGCGGATTATCCAGCGGGAATACCTGATATCTCCGTATGTTTTAGTCTATACCGTTGGCGGTGGCATTTTATTCTCGCTGACAGGATTATCTGAACAACCACCTGCCATTACAGATGGGGCAGCCTGGTTCTATTGGACGGCCGCACACGCTGTATTCGGTCTGATAGTAGGTGGTTTGATTAAAAACTGGAAATAAATAGAATCAATTATGCTAAAACATAATTGATTCATATGAAAGATGGGATAACTCTCGAATAGCCTTTATACTCTTCCTCTAGACGTGCGCCCAGTGCAAACAACGCATCTTCATTCCCGATTTTGCTCACTAGTTGTACACCAAGCGGCATGCCGTCTCGATCCGCTCCAATAGGGATTGTCAAAGCAGGAAGCCCCCACACATTGGCATACGCGACGTAAGGAATATATTGCAGAAATGTCTTCCGAATGGAGAATAACTCTTTGTATACGATACCGTGCGAAAGGGCTGCCGTATGATAAACAGGCAAAACAAGGATTCGCTTATCCAGATAGCGGTCTAATTCCGCATCACCTTTTTCAATAATGGTTTCGATCTCAGCTACTCGTTCCGCTGAAGGTTTGAATAAAGAGGCACCAATTAAAGCCCAGGATAAATACCGATGCAAATCGGTTTGTTTGCCCGCCTTGTCTAATAAAAATTCACGCACCGGCCGGATCGGACGTGTGCCGAATGCTTCTACTGCTGCTCCACTCGCGCCGTCAATGGACATGATCTCTTGCCATAATTCCGCTGATTCTTGAAAATGAGGAGGTATGTCCTCTCTAATAGGAAATTCTGTCGACAGAAATCCTTTGATCGCCTGTAAGAAGCCTTCTGTCTCCTTAGATAGCGGCAGCTTCATATCGGGCAAGAACGTTACAGTATATTGATTCAACTCATTTTCCATAGGTAGTTCATCCGCAATGATGCTGTAAAGCAGTTTTGCATCCCGTACCGATTTTGTCATCGGCCCGATTCCAAGCATTCTTTGCTGTAATGGATGCTCTTCGGCAGGATAGCTGCCGATTGATGAAACTTGCGAATTTCCTGATTTGAAGCCAATGACCCCAGTAAAATGACTTGGGAAACGGATGGATCCTCCGATATCTGAACCTATTCCCGCTGCAGCCGCCCCTAGAGCAATCGCCGCACCTTCTCCGCCACTCGAGCCGCCTACTGTCCTAGAGAGGTCGTAGGGATTGTTGGTGCGGCCATACAATGCATTGTCGGTCTCCTGACAAAAACAGAGTGCCGGTGTATTTGTCTTGCCGATCAGGATGGCGCCTTCCGCTTTTAATCGACGGACAATTTCCGCGTCTGTCGTTTGCATCTGTCCCTTACGATACGGCAATCCGCCTGTAGTCTGCATCCCAGCCACATCGAATGATTCCTTCATACTAATAGGTACGCCAAATAATTTCCCTGTCATCTTCGTTGTATTCCGTTCTTTGTCTGCTTGATCCGCTTCGGCCAACGCCTTAGTAAATCGCTCTTCCACTAAAAAGTTCACAGCTGGATTGGTTGCCTGACATTGTGCAATATAAGCCTCCGTCGCTTGACGTGAAGTAATCTGCCCGCTATCTAACTCCGCTTTCAATTGCACAGCATCCATATCGAGCACAAATGTATGTTGTAGTGTAGTCAATAAATTTCCCCTTTCCCAGTTTCTGAATGTTCTTTATTTTATATTATACTATAAAAAAAAGGCAGGAAGAAGGATATTAATCCCCCCTTTCTGCCTTCAACTATCTTTTTTATTGTTTCACATCATTTTTAATTGCTAATTCTAATAATGCATCTGCCTTATCCGTTTTCTCCCACGGCAATTCAATATCCGTACGGCCAAAATGACCGTATGCAGCCGTTTGTTGATAGATCGGACGACGAAGATCAAGCATTTTAATGATGCCTGCAGGTCGCAGATCAAACAACTCCCGAACAAATTCGACTAAGAGTGCTTCGGATAGACGGCCTGTATCGAATGTATTGATTGAAATGGATACCGGGCTTGCCACACCGATTGCATAGGCAAGTTGTACTTCACAATGCTCTGCCAATCCTGCCGCCACAATATTTTTCGCGACATAGCGTGCAGCATAGGAAGCAGAACGATCCACTTTTGTTGCATCTTTACCAGAAAATGCACCGCCGCCATGACGAGAATATCCGCCATATGTATCCACGATGATTTTTCTTCCAGTGAGTCCCGCATCTCCCTGAGGACCACCCACAACAAAACTTCCTGTCGGATTAATGAAGTATTTCGTCTGTTCGTCCAATAGGTGAGCAGGTACGACCGCGTCGATTACTACTTCTTTAATATCCTTCTCGATTTGTTCCATTGTCGCTTCCGGATGATGCTGTGTCGAAATAACAATCGTATCAATCCGCACAGGTTTGTTGTCTTCGTCATACTCTACAGTTACTTGCGTTTTACCATCAGGACGCAGGTAAGAAATCAACTCTTCTTTACGCGCTTGCGCAAGTCGGAATGCCAGCTTGTGGGAAAGACTGATCGGAAGCGGCATTAATTCAGGTGTTTCATTACAAGCGTAACCAAACATCAATCCTTGGTCACCCGCTCCGATGGCATCCAGTTCTTCGTCTGTCATAGAGCCTTCACGAGCTTCGAGCGCAACGTTGACACTCGCGGCAATTTCAGGTGATTGCTCATCAATAGAAGTTAAAACAGCAGAAGTTTCATAATCGAAACCGTATTTCGCACGTGTGTACCCAATTTCTTTCACAGTATCACGGACTACTCTTGGGATATCTACGTAGGTAGTGGTAGTGATTTCACCCATTACCAATACGAGTCCTGTCGTAATACTCGTTTCACATGCCACACGGGCATTCGCATCTTCCTTTAATATCGCATCCAAAATCGCATCCGATATTTGGTCGCACATCTTGTCAGGATGGCCTTCAGTAACTGATTCTGATGTAAACAGTCGACGGTTTGTCATTTTTGTTTCCCCCTCAATCAACATGATACGGTACTCTCTTAAGTCCCTGGTAAAGCTCCACGCCTGAATTGACGTCAATCATATACCATAAGGATTCAGGGCTAGACAATATAAAAAGCCCCCTACTCACTTTCTAGCAATGAGTAAAAGGCAAAATTTCACGCGCAGCACCTTTCACTCTTATCGTCCAAGGAATTTAACCTTGCTTCAGGTTTGGCACCTTCGCGCTAGACTACTGTCTTTTGCAGGTTGCCGGGTTTCATAGGGCCTGTACCCTCCACCAACTCGGGATAAGAGTATCCGTTCATGTCACATAGTATAAAAAAGTTGTGATTTTGTCAATTTTTTTATCTCAAATCACTTGAGTTTTTAATTAGTATAGATTATTATTCTTAATGTGTTATACTATTTACGAATTAAGATGTTCTACTCAAATAAAACGACTACGCAAAGGACGGTATGTAAATATGATATCTGCAAAAATTGATGATAGTTTAAAAAGTCTTCTATCAGGAAGCAACGTGACGATCCAAGCGTCTGTGGCAGAATTAACCGAAAAGGCAGTCGCTAAAGGAGAAGCCGAACTCTCAGCAGATGGCGCTCTAGCAGCACGCACAGGTAAATATACTGGACGCTCTCCGAAGGATAAATTTATCGTCGAAGATGCAGTGTCCAAAGATAAAGTAGATTGGGGAAGCGTCAACAAGCCAATCTCCCCTGACGTATTTGATTCATTATACACGAAAGTCATCGATCATTTGAAGCAAAAGGATGAACTCTTCGTTTTCAAAGGATACGCAGGTGCAGATAAAGACTCTCAGTTATCCATACAAGTTGTCAATGAATTGGCTTGGCAAAACCAGTTTGTTCACCAATTATTCATCCGTCCAACTGCAGAAGAACTACAGTCACACGAAGCGCAATTCACAATCTTGGCTGCCCCTTCTTTCAAAGCGGATCCAGAAGTGGATGGCACAAATTCAGAGACATTCATCATCATGTCCCTTGAAAAACGTATTGTCTTGATCGGCGGAACAGAGTACGCGGGAGAAATGAAAAAATCTATTTTCTCTGCGATGAATTTCTTGCTTCCAGAGCAAGGCATCCTATCGATGCACTGTTCAGCTAACGTTGGAGAAGACGGCGATGTGGCACTATTCTTCGGTCTTTCAGGAACAGGTAAAACAACACTTTCCGCAGACGCTGACCGCAAGTTGATCGGTGACGATGAGCACGGCTGGTCTGATAACGGTGTATTCAACATCGAAGGCGGATGCTACGCGAAATGTATCAACCTTTCTGAAGAAAAAGAACCTGAAATCTTTGGCGCGATCCGTTTCGGTTCCGTGTTGGAAAACGTTGTATTGGACGAAGATACACGTATACCGGATTATGATGACAATTCATTAACTGAAAATACACGGGCTGCTTACCCGATTGAAAATATCGAAAATATTGTGACACCGTCTATTGCGGGTCACCCGAAAAACATCATCTTCTTAACGGCTGATGCTTCCGGCGTATTGCCTCCAATCTCGATCCTGACAAAAGAACAGGCAATGTACCACTTCTTAAGTGGCTTCACATCGAAATTGGCAGGTACGGAGCGTGGAATCACTGCTCCAGAACCAACATTCTCTACATGCTTCGGTTCACCGTTCTTACCTCTTCCTGCTGCAACGTATGCAGAGATGCTTGGTAAGAAAATTGACGAACACGGCGCAAAAGTATTCTTGGTTAATACTGGCTGGACCGGCGGAATATTCGGGGTCGGTTCTCGTATGAACTTAGGTTACACACGAACTATGGTTCGCGCGGCAATTGCCGGTAAGTTGGATAATGTAGAGACTAAGACAAATGAAATCTTTGGACTCGAAATGCCTCTTGAAATCGAAGGCGTGCCAAGCAATGTGTTACACCCACGTTACGCTTGGGAAAATCCTGAAGAATATGATGCAGAAGCGAAGCGTCTTGCAGCAGCTTTCCGTGAAAACTTCAAGAAATTCAACCATGTTTCTGAAGAGATCGCAATCAAAGGCGGCCCGATCGCATAATTTATTTAAAAAATCCTTGCAGAGTATTTCTGCAAGGATTTTTTTGATTATCGGCTTTTGCTTTTCATCCAATCCACTGCTTCTTTCACTAGTTTGCGGTTCATCTCGGGCGGAATGTAATGGGTAAATCCTTCTAAATACCATGTTTCGTATTCTTTATTGGCATCGCGCAGCGCATTTTCTAGTAACAGTGCTTGCTCAAATGAAACATTTGTGTCCGCCGTTCCATGGATGATCAAAGTAGGTATTTCAATATCGTGCACGCGGAACAAAGCGGTCCGCTCACGATAGGCATCCGGCATATTATTTGGTGTGCCTCCAATTACCCTCTTCATCATTCGCCGCATATCTTCACGTTCTTTATAAGTGAACACTACATCAGACACTCCTGCCCACGTCACCATCGATGTTAAATCCTCACGTAATATGGCGGTCCATAATGCCATAATGCCCCCTCGAGAGAAAGAAAAGAGATGAATCCGTTCTGAATCGACAGACGCTTGCTGTTTCAGTACTTCCACTCCGGCAACCGCATCATTGCGGTCCTCTCCTGCAAACTCGTCCTTCCCCTCGCCCCCTCGGTTGCCCCTATAATAAGGAGCAAACACGACCAAACCGTGTGAAGCAAACTGTGCAATGCGGGCGGGTCGTACCATTCCAACATGTTGGATTCCACCCCGTAAATACAGCAAGCCATCATAACGCCCTTCAGCTGTCGGTGTAGCGAGCAGTCCTTTAACCTGCAAGCCGTCAGACCAATACGTTACCTCTTCCAACCTCACATGAGGATTCGGCGATGGATACTCCTTACGCTTGATAATATCCCCGTCAGTGCGTTCAGTCATTCGCTTCCACCCACTTCCTGAGCTCTCCCATGCCGCGGTCTTTCATATGGAAGCTAAGCTCCGTGCAGGCGGCAAGCTCCACGTCTGTCATCCAGACAGCGCCTTCTGTCTCAAGTAACGTATAGTCTCGCTCGACATGAACGACATTTCCTGTGAAAACAGCTTTGCAGAAAGGCGGATCGGTAAAGACAACGTATTCTGCAAAGGAGTGTACATTATCAATCGTCACGCCGGTTTCTTCCAATGTTTCTCGAATGGCGGCTTGTTCAATCATCTCGCCTGCCTCCGCTTTTCCTCCTGGAAACTCAATTCCGCGAATTCGATGTTTTGTCAGTAGCCACCGATCATTATGTTTGATCACAACGAGTACATGGCGTGATTCAATCCGGTGTTGATTCGGCCCAAATGTCAGTTCAACGTTGGCACCTTTTAAGTCTTCAAACTTTAGCATATGGCTCACGTCCTTTCCTATAGTGTAGCGGAAAGACGTGTGCCGAATCAACGAAAGAAGGGCAGCTTCTCAATAAAGCGTTTGGATTCATCGTCCGTGTATTCATGAATTAAGGCATAGACTTTCATCATCCGCCGATCGATATCGTGGTTGTCGCGGTCATAGTGGTAAGGTATATATGGCAGATGAGAGCGCAGAAAGTTGCGGAACTCCAAGCGGTCCATTTGGGCAAATAATCGTTCAAAAACAGGGTATGCTTCTTTTGAGACCTCTACTTTATATTCCCACGGGGAGGCGTGCGGATCGATTAGGACTTGCTGATTGGTGACGGAGACATACATCGTGTATTTTTGTTCGCTCATAACCATCCTACTTTCTTTTTTTAGGTAGCATGGCTATAACCGAAAAAAATATTCTAATTTTAAAGGCGAATGATGTGTTTTTGCCTAAGGTAATTCCAGCTTTCTACACCGGGAATTGCGCTTCAGCCAGTACGCTTTCCGTGAAGCATGCGGTGATCCTCCTTCTTACGCGCCATCCCCTGGAAGCCTCATAAATATTATATAAAAATAATAAAGAGGTGCTTCTTACTTCGATCCTCAAAATCCTAGACAAAAAAACAAAAACCTATTAACCACCACGAATTGTTAATAGGCTCCATGTTTTTATTTTGCTTGTTCTTCGTAGACAACTCTTTCCACTGCCAACGCGACATTTATATGCACATTGGGATCCAGTGGATGAGGCACCAGATCGTCGCGTTTTGTGCTGTCGACGATGGCAAGTGCCGCCGCAATAAGCATTGGGTAGGTAATGGCTTTTGCATTTGCGTTCAATGCACCGCGGAAGATGCCTGGAAAACCGAGGACGTTGTTCACTAAGCGGCCGTCTGCTGCATAAGCTGCGCCAGCCTCCAAAGCTTCGTCAGGGGCAATTTCCGCATTCGGATTCGACAGTGCCAAGATGATTTGTCCTTTGCGGATCATTTCCGGTTTGATTAAATTTGCAACTCCCGTCGTTGCAATGACGAGATCACATGTCTCCATGATCTCTTCCATTGAATCTGCAACTGTTCCACCAAATCCCGCCAACATGGCCTTGGCTTTCGGGTTCAGGTCGGTCCCCTTCATCTCTTTCACGCCATAGGCCATGAACATTCTACTGATTGCTAGGCCCGCTGCCCCTAAACCAATTTGTCCGACTGATGCATTTGCTAGGTCCACGCCGACATGTTGACTTGCCGTTAATGCGGCTGCTAGTGCAACGACTGCTGTCCCATGCTGATCATCGTGCATGACGGGAATCGGCAATTCTTTCTTCAAACGTTCTTCGATTTCAAAACAATGAGGTGAGCCGATGTCTTCCAATAAAATCGCACCAAATCCTTTGTGGATATGCTTCACTGTTTCTACAACTTGGTCGGGATCACTCGTATCCAATAAAATTGGAACCCCGCTGATGCCGACAAATTGATCAAACAGCACGGCTTTCCCTTCCATTACGGGCATGCCTGCAACTGGGCCAATATCTCCTAGTCCTAGAATGGCCGTTCCGTCCGTTACAATGGCTACAGTATTGGAAATGCCCGTGAAATAATTCGCCTGTTCCGGATCTTCTTGAATTGTTTTACAGACATTCGCAACACCGGGTGTATAGACTCTACGGAGGTCTGCCAGCGAACGAATCTCATGCGTGGCTTTCATATGGATTTTTCCGCCTTCATGCGCCTGAAGAACGTCATCTGTTACAGTATGAACTTTTATGCCGCCTTTTAAATTGTCTATGGCTTCCACGATTTCTTCCAAATGAGCCTTGTCATTGCATTGTAACGCGATTTCTCGAATCGTAGAAAGTGTTCCTACCTTAATCGTCTGGATATCTCCGATGTCGCCGTTCAACTGCCCAATCGCCATCGTTACTTTGCCGAGATTTCCCGGTTTGGAAGGTGTTTCGATTATCAAATTACGCAAAAATTGGCCATGCCCCATAATGGTCAACCTCCTATAAAAGTTATTTAATTTATTTTTTCACAGTGTTTCATTTCGATGCCATCGCTAAAAAAACACACATCTCAATCATACGAGACGTGTGTTTTGCAATCAAGCCTTGATATCCACAGATGCCCCTTTATGGGGATGAGTAGCGGCAGGCAGATTATTCAGCATTTCGGCTGCAGCAGAAGTTTCCATTGAAAGAGCTTTCGTCATAACACTCATTTGAACGGTTGATTGCAAGCTTCTCAACTGACTGGACATGATTGAATTGATATCCATTTCGTTCACTCCTTCCTACTATTCACTTCTTACTATCGGCCGATTTCATGCGAAATGAAGGATTTTCATTCATTCGTTTCGCCTAAAAATGCATTCAGCATCCATTGGTGTTTTTCGATGCTCTGATAAACCGCATTGAGCATATCTTCTGTCATATCATCTGAATCTTTTGAAGCGAGATCCATTCCCTTTTTCAACGATTTCATAATCTTATCAAAATCATCTACTAACGCTTGGACCATATCATTCGCTTTTTCCGTTCCATTTGCCTCGCTCACTACCGAACTTTCCAAATGCTCAGATAGCGTAGCAGTCGGTTTTCCGCCTAATGTCAGTACTCGCTCTGCAATTTCATCCATATGCACTGTCGCTTCGTCGTATAACTCTTCAAATTTTGCGTGGAGAGTAAAGAAATGACTTCCTTTTACATACCAATGATAATTATGCAACTTTGCATACATTACAGACCACGTAGATACTTGCTTGTTCAATTCTTGAATTAATTCCTTAGACATAAAAAAACACTCTCCTAATCATTTTTAAGCTTCTCTCTTTTATTTTACCACTTTTGCCAGTAAACTAAACCTAATTACATCGGAAGGTGATTCATATGTTGAAGAAAGTCTTATTATTAGGTATACGTTTCTATCAAAAGTTCATATCACCTATGTTTCCGCCTTCTTGCCGGTTTTATCCTACCTGTTCACATTATGGAGTAGAAGCAATTGAAACACACGGCGCACTCAAAGGCAGCTGGCTTGCTGTGAAACGAATATTGAAATGTCATCCTTTTCACGAAGGCGGGTTTGATCCAGTCCCAATGAAGAAGTCTAGAAAAAAATGAAGTAAACGAATGTTGCATTCACAAAAATAATCTTGTATGATGAGTAAGTTACCTAAATAGTAATCATTCCTATTACCGTCATGGAGGCCTATTAAAATGAAAAATCGTTACTTTCTCGCAGCTGTTGCCCTATTGCTTTTGCTAAGCGGATGCAGCAAAAAGGCAGTAGATGAAAATGAATCTCCTTCATCCACTAAGCTTCTTATTTACACGACCGTCTATCCCCTTCAATATTTTACAGAACGTATTGGCGGAGAGTTTGTTGACGTTCAATCCATTTATCCGCCTGGAACAGATGAACACGTTTTCGAACCCACTCAAAAAGATATGATGTCCTTAGCGAAAGCGGATCTGTTCTTTTACGTCGGGCTTGGCTTGGAAGGTTTTGTTCAGAAAACCGAAAAGACGTTGCAAAATGAACATGTGCAACTCGTTTCTATTGCAGATGATATAGACCCGGAAGAGTTGGAGCCAGGACATTCACATGATCACGAAGGTCATTCACATGAACACGAGGAGGAAGACCATAATCACGATCATGGTCATGATTCCGCAGTTGATCCGCATGTATGGATCTCGCCCTTTTTAAGCACGTTGCTCGCCGAGAAGATTAAAGATGAGTTAACCGATGAATTGCCGGAACACGCAGACCAATTCCAAGAAAATTTCGATACACTGTATGACGATTTGGAAAAATTGGATCGCCAATATAAAACAATGGCGGATGAAGCACCGAATAAAACGTTCTTTGTCTCACACGCTGCCTTTGGTTATTTAGCGGATACGTATGGGCTTCAGCAACTTGCTGTCTCGGGACTTGACTCACAAAACGAACCTTCCCAAAAACAGTTGGCTGCACTTGTTCAAGAAGCAAAAGAGAAAGACATTCAATATATTTTATTCGAACAAAATGTCAGCTCTAAATTAGCAGAAGTCATTCAGAAAGAACTCAATGCGGAAGTGCTGACTCTTCATAATTTAAGCGTGTTGACAAATGAAGATATTGACAAAGGGAAGGATTACTTCTCGCTGATGGAACAGAATCTTCAAGTATTAAAAAAAGCATTAAGTAACTAACAGTGGGGTTGACTCCACTGTTTTTTTAAAGACTTTTTTTCAATTCGAAACGCATTAACTTATTGGACGCATTGCGCGGCAGCTGATCGACAAATCGAATCTCTTTCGGTACTTTGTAGCGAGCTAAGTGTTGCGCGCAATACGCCAGTATCTCCTGTTCTGAAACCTGATCGCTAATGAGGAAGGCTACTGGGACTTGTCCCCATTGGTCGTCATCTTTTGCGCAAACCCCCGCTTCCCTAACTGCGGGATGTGCCAATAGGACGTTTTCAATTTCAGCAGGATAGATGTTCTCTCCGCCAGAAATAATTAAGTCTGCGCGTCGATCAACGATGAATAAATATCCCTCTTCATCTAAATATCCAGCATCACCCGTAGCGAGCCAGCCATCTCCCGTGAGTGGTGAACGGTTACTTTGGCTTCCAATATACCCTGGTGTGACATGTGGACCTTTTATAAGGACCTCACCCACTTCTCTCGCCTGATCTGTCCCTTTAATTTTAATCTGATTAAAAAACAGCGGCTTTCCGGCAGATCCTAATTTACGAACAGCATCTACTTTCCCGAGAGTCGCAGTTTGAGAAGAAGTTTCCGTCATGCCGTACGTCTGTAAAATAGGCAAACCGCACTCAGCAGCCCTTTCTAAATAATCAAGCGGGACGGGCCCACCGCCGACCAGCATCGTCCGGAATGTCGGATGGGCTTTACTGTTCCCTTCTTCTATGACCCGAACAATTTGATCTAATGTCAACGCAACAACTGACATAGCCGTTACTGTTCCTGCTGTAATCTGTGCTGCGGCCTCTTTTGCATCAAATTTTTCGTAAAGTCGCGTCTCCATTCCATAAATAACGGAACGAATGATAATTGATAAGCCGCTAATATGGAATAACGGCATCATACAAAGCCAAGAATCTCGATCCGTTAATCCTAGATTCAACACAGAAGCCAGAGCACTAGATGTATGATTGCCGGCTGTCTGACGCACGCCTTTTGGAACGCCTGTGGTGCCTGAAGTATACATGACCGAAAGCGCCCGATCTTCTTCCCACAGTTCCACTACCTCGAATTCTTTTCGTTCCGCTTGGCGAATAGTTGAATAGGACAAACATTCCACTCCGTCTAGAATAGGAGTCTGGGCAACCCGGTCATCGACGACCACTATCTCAACTTCCGCATCGTTAATTTGCCATTCTAGTTCGTCTTCAGTAAGTCGGCTATTGAGAAACACTACTTCCACACTCAATAACCAGGACGCATGAATGAATAACACGGTCTCTTCATTGGAATGGCTCAATAAAGCTACTCTATCACCCGATGCAATATTAAAACTATGTAGCTGTTGTGCGATTCCAAGCGACGCTTCGTACAATTCACGGAAAGTCCATTGCCCTTCCTTTCCCACCAAAGCGGACAGCTCTGGAGACACCTTCGCACGCTGATGCAACCAATTCGGGATCATCATAAGAAACTACAACCTCCAATTAAATAGTGTAATGAAAAAGCTGCCCATTATAGGCAGCTTTTAAAACGTTTAAGGGAAACGCGGGAACTGATCGAAGTCCGGTTTGCGTTTTTCTTTAAATGCATCGCGTCCTTCTTTCGCTTCATCCGTTGTGTAATAAAGAAGTGTAGCGTCTCCAGCCATTTGCTGAAGTCCAGCCAGTCCATCCGTATCCGCATTCATTGCAGCTTTCAAGAAGCGCAATGCAGTCGGACTCTTACTCAACATTTCCTCACACCATTGTACGGTTTCATCTTCCAATTGATCGTAAGGAACAACTGTGTTGACCAGACCCATGTCGAGTGCTTCCTGCGCATCATATTGACGGCATAAGTACCAGATTTCACGCGCTTTCTTATGGCCCACAATACGCGCTAAGTAACCAGATCCGTAACCAGCATCGAATGAACCAACAGTCGGTCCAGTCTGTCCGAAACGTGCATTATCAGCTGCAATTGTCAAATCACAAACAACATGCAGAACGTGGCCGCCACCGATTGCATAACCAGCAACCATTGCGACAACCGGCTTCGGAATTACGCGAATTAGACGTTGCAGATCCAACACGTTCAAGCGAGGAATCTCATCGTCACCTACGTATCCACCGTGACCGCGAACAGATTGGTCGCCTCCTGAACAGAAAGCCTTTTCTCCTTCACCTGTTAACACGATGACACCGATACGTTGATCATCTCTTGCTCGTGAAAATGCATCAATCATTTCAGAAACGGTTTTCGGCCGGAATGCATTTCGCACTTCTGGACGATTGATCGTAATTTTTGCAATGCCGTTGTACATTTCATATTTAATATCATCATATGTACGAAGCGTTTCCCATTGACGGGTCATACTAACTCCTCCTCATTTTCCAACTGTTTTCAGATAGCTCTTTATCATTGTAGCAAATTGCCGCGGTTTTTCCACATGAATTGCATGTCCCGCGTCTTTTATCGTTTCATGCAAGGCATTTGGCAATAATCGTTTCATTTCCCGGGCAATATTTTCAAATTTCTCATCTTCACTTCCCGTGATGAGCAAAACTGGAAACTCAAAATGCGTCAACTCATCCCAATATGATGGCTGACTTCCTGTCCCAATTCCCCTCAGACTATTTGCCAAGCCAAGCGGCTGCTGCTTCAGTCGCTCAAGCCGCACAGCCAGCTGCTTCTCATCCGAAAGTTTTTTTTGCGAATGAAAAAGGGGAATTTCCTGCCAAAAATCGACGAATTTCTCGATTCCTTCGTTTTCGATTCGCTCCGCTAACTTTGCGTCTGCAACACAGCGTGTAGTCCGTTCAGCTTCCGTTCCTAAACCAGGTGAACTGCTTTCTAGTATCAAGCCGGCAATTTGGTCGGAATACGTTGCGGCATAGCCAAGCGCTACTCTTCCGCCCATTGAATACCCTAACAGAATGGGCTGCTCAATGTGTAGATCTGCCAATAACTGATGCAAATCTTCAATCTGTTCATTCATTTGATAACGTTCTGGCTCCGTTGGAGAGGCCGTTCTGCCGTGACCAATTAAATCGACCGTGATGACATAATGCTGTGTCAGAAGTATATCGATCGTTTCCCGCCATGTATCTGTTGAGCCCGTAAAGCCATGCAACAGGACAATCGCCGGTAATTGCTCATCTCCATGGCGTTCTACATAGGTTTGAATTCCACGGATGTCCATGACTTCAGCCTTCAATGCATTCCACCCTCTTCGCGATTTCTCGCCATACCGTCCGATGTGCTTCCACATTATCCGCACGATTCGTAAAGACTTCAATCATTCGCAGGCTGGACGTTTTAGTCGCTTGCATTACGTTTTCAAATGCCTCCACTGTAGACACCGCATCATACTGCGCTTCATACATCGCCGCAATATGATTGAATGTCAAATTCGTCGGAGTACCGAATAATTGCTCATAATAGTCTTCCACAGATGCTTGAGGCAGATAGGAGAAGATGCCCCCGCCATTATTATTGACGATGATAATCGTTAAATCTGTCTCCTGTAATCTGGATATGATCAATCCATTCAAATCATGTAAAAACGCCAAATCACCAATTAATAAATAGGTAGTTCGTTTGCGGCCTTCTTGGATACCAAGAGCAGTCGAAACTACGCCATCGATACCATTTGTCCCCCGATTGCAAAATAGCGAAATATCTTTTTCGGTCTTCTTAAAATACGTATCCAAATCACGTATCGGCATACTGCTGCTGCACACGACATCAGCTTTATTAGGCAGATGTGCAATGAACTGACGCACGATATGCCCTTCATCTCCGTTAAAATACATTTCATCATTGAGCACATCAGTGGAAATCTGGTTCGCTTGAAGCCATTGATTTGTATAGTCAGCCCGTTCAAGACAGACATCCATCTCCTGCCAAACACTCCTTGCTGTAGTTTGCAAATGATGCGTTGTCAGACCTAAGGGATCGCGATAATTTGGGGATTCATCCACTACAATATATGTTTTTGGACAGACCCTCTTTAAAAACAACGTTAATGGCTTAGAAACAGGCTGTGGTCCGAAACGGATGACACAGTCTGGCTGTACCCCTTCGCTAAATGTTTCACTTTTTAACAATGCGTCATATTGATCGATACATAAATCGATACAGTCAGCTGGTACCTGCGAACGCAAATTGGATAGCGGGTCACATAATACCGGCCACTGAAGCGACTTAGCAAATTGCCAGAACTGCTCTTTCTGCAATTCAGGCGGCTGTTCACCGATGATCAAAATACCTCGCTTTGACTTAGTTATCGCTTGCTGTAAGAAATCCTTCATGTCATTAGACAACGAGGCTTCACCGATGAATTGCTGTTGGAACCTGCTGACCGGTGCCTGTCCTTCTAAATCAATTAGCAACGGCTCCCGAAACGGCACATTCAGATGGACTGGACCCTGTGGTGCAGTTTTCGCAACAGCAAGCAGCCGGACTGCCCGCTGTTCCATGTAATTCAGAATTTCTGCACGGTTTTCGGGAACAGGAAAGTCTACACTTTCTTTAACGTGCTCCCCAAACATACGAATCTGGTCTATCGCCTGCGGAGCACCGACTTCACGCAGTTCATGCGGACGGTCTGCGGTGATGACAATAAGAGGCAGACGAGCATAATAGGCCTCTGTTACTGCCGGATGATAATTCGATGCAGCAGTACCCGACGTACATAGCAGAACGACTGGCCGTCCAGTCGCTTTCACCAGTCCGAGTGCATAAAATGCTGCAGAACGTTCATCTGTTTGAATAAAAGTCTGCATATCTTCGGACTTTGAGAATGCATAAGCAAGCGGCGTCGATCTGGAACCTGGACTGATGACCGCCTTATTGGCTCCTTGTTGCACCAAAGTTTCTGTTAGACGAAGCACATAGTTCGTCAATCCTGCACGATGATCATTCATGTAAACTTCCTCCGAGCGCACGCAAAACAGGTCTGAATTTTACCCATGTTTCCTTATACTCTTCAGTCGGCATGGAATCCGCCACGATACCTCCGCCTGCATATAGATAGGCATCTTTGCCAGACAGCAGTCCTGAACGAATTGCGACAGCAAACTCTCCATTTCCTGCTGCATCCGTCCAACCAATCGGTCCTGCATAAAACCCTCTGTCCATTTGCTCTTCATCCCGAATGATCGCAAGCGCCTTCTTGCGCGGAACCCCGCCGAGGGCAGGCGTCGGATGAAGGGCTTCCACGAGACGGAAAATCTCCTGATCTTCAGCTAATTTTCCTTCCACTGGCGTGAATAAATGTTGAATATCTCGGACCTTCAATAGTTTTGGTGTTTTATTCACATGCAAGGAGGAACAGAACTCAGAAAATACTTCCGTAATCATATCTACTACATATTGATGTTCTTCCCGATTTTTCTTGTCACGCAGCAATTGTTCGCCAAGCTGCTGATCTTCAAGGGCTGTTTTTCCACGATGTATGGAGCCGGCTACACAGGCTGAATATGCTTGTCCTTTTGAAATTTCCACAAGTCGCTCAGGAGTCGCACCAAAAAACATCTCTTCTCCTATTTGCAAACCGAAATGATAGCTCGCTTGCTGTTCATTCGTAATTGCGTGCAGGGCAGTTGCTTTTTGAAATTCCTCTTCAAAAGACAATTTGATCTTACGCGCAATGACAACTTTCTCCGCCACCTGCGCTTTAATTTGGGAAGTCACATTCTCGACTGCCTCCATATAGCGATCAGTAGCCAATTCCGTCTGTGAAACGATCGCTGGTTTACCTTGTAATGTGAACTCATCCACTTGCGCGATATGAAGCAAGCGGTCACGTTCTTGACGCAACCCTTCAAACTGAGCAGCTGCCTCTAGCTCGTCTGTAACATAATTGATCGATACGTATGTCTTACCGTTATCAATTTTCAATTGAATCAAAGGCACCGTGAAATACGCTGCCGGGAATGCAGTCCATTCATCATCCTGTCTCGTTTGTGGATCGAATGAAAACCCTCCGAACAGCACGGGATCCATATCTTTTTCCTCTTTGATCAGTCTTCCGCAAAGGGCTTTCCATTGTCTGGATATCGATTGAAAGCGGTGTGTGTCAGCAGTCAGCACGGCTGCCTGACCAACGCCAACCAGCTTGACTGTTTTATCTGCATTTTGCCAAAAAAAACGATGATCGCCATAATGTGAACGCCCTGCTTCAAAAAAGGCAAGCGGATCAAGCGTTTCCACTTCTATTGTTTCCGTAAAAAAACGAGCTTCCGTTCCTACAGTCTGACCTAAATTCGCTCGATCGGTCAATTTCCGGTTCATCCTACTCTCTCCTTACTATCATTCAATATGTTGTCGATAAATTTCTTCCAGCCATATAGTAGCCGGACTATAAGTACCTCTATTCTATCACATCGAATGCTTTACTTAGTATGATAAGTCTTCCTGTTCTCGAGGTCCTTCGACAAATGCGTTCGGTTGACCAATCACCATACCTAACAGATTGCTTTTGTTGTATAATAGTAAGTATTGATTATAAATAAGGAGAGATTACACGTGCAACACACAATAGAATCTACTACCGGCTGGCGCGTTTGGTGGCAGCTCACAAGACCGCACACATTAACCGCAGCCTTTGCACCTGTCTTTTTAGGCACCATGATCGCACTGCAATATGGAGCCATTCATTTTCCGCTATTCCTGGCTATGCTGACGGCAAGCTTATTCTTGCAAATGGCAACGAATATGTTCAATGAATACTACGACTTCAAGAGGGGGCTCGATGATGAGCACTCTATCGGCATTGGCGGCACAATTGTACGAAATGGCGTGAAACCGAAAACTGTCCTTAATTTAGCATTGCTATTATATGGCCTGTCGGTTCTTCTAGGCATCTACATTTGCATGCAAACTTCCTGGGTTCTTGCAGTAGTTGGATCCATCGCCATGTTGATCGGCTATCTTTATACCGGCGGTCCCTACCCCATCGCATATACACCATTTGGTGAGTTAGTATCCGGTTTTGTTATGGGAATGCTGTTGATTTTAATTGCTTTCTTCATACAGACAGGAACTATTACAGGAAATGCAATCTTACTGTCCGTGCCAAGTATGCTGCTCGTCGCAGCGATCATGATGGCAAACAATATACGTGATATCGTAGGAGACACCAAAGGCGGCCGCAAGACATTAGCAATTCTGACAGGACGCTCAAATGCTGTCACCATACTCGCCTCATTCTTTATCGTGTCCTATGTTTGGATTATCGTACTTGTTCTTACTGGTCATGTATCCGCTTGGGCTTTACTTGTTCTTCTAAGTATACCTAAACCGCTTTATGCAATTAAAACGTTCAGGCAATACGAGCAACCGATTCACGTGATGCCGGCTATGAAAGACACAGGAGTGACCAATACATTGTTTGGATTTCTTCTGGGTATTGGAATACTTATCGCTCATTTCATCTGAATAAACCACATCTCAAACGTCTACACTGCAAAAGGTAGGCGTTTTTTTGTTGGAAAGGTTTACGCTTCCTAAGAAACAGGGAATGACTGAAGTAATAAAGCTTTCCCAAACTCCATTCCTATTTAGGAAAGCCATACAGAAAGGGTCGTGAATGAATTGCTAACTACACAACAAATACAAACCTTAGAAAAAGAACTACATGCTATGGAAGAAAGTTTAACCCAGACCGAAAAGGAAACGGAGATGGTGCAGTCAGCCCAAGATTCGGTTGGGGAGCTATCGATGTACGATAACCATCCAGCTGATATGGGAACTGAATTGTATGAACGTGAAAAAGATATAGCCTTGAACACACATGCGGAAGACGAGCTAGGAAAAGTCCAGCATGCACTCCAGGCTATCAAAGACGGAACGTACGGGACGTGTGAAGTATGCGGAAAGAACATTCAATACGAACGTTTAGAAGCCATTCCGTTTACAACTGTATGTATTGAAGATGCAGAACAATCCGTTCCCGAGGATCGTCCAGTAGAGGAAGATATTTTAATTATGGCAGAACCGAATTCATTTGCCGAACGTAGATCCGGTGACAGAAGAGATTACGAAGACAGTTTTCAAGAAATCGCAAGGTCCGGCACTTCCGAAACTCCTTCCGATTTTAGCGGTAATGAAAATCGTGATTATGATGATCTTTATGATGATGATAGTGACGAAGCTACAGAGGAATATGAAGATTTTGCTGTATCAGATATCACAGGTGAACCTGCTGGCGTCGTGCACAGTGAGGAATCAGAAGAATACAAAGAAGAGCTCGATGCAGAAGGGTTAGAATCACCTCTTGGCGATATACCTTATCATAAAGGCGACAGTTATGTAGATGATAAAAAATAAAGAAAAAAGGCTGGTACTGAAAGTTATTGTAACTTTCAGCACCAGCCTTTCCATATGTAATAATATAACCGGGCAAGAGACTCGGAGAACCGCGAGTATCGTCGGAATGAACCTTAAAGCTTTCAGACCACACGCTGCTGCTAATTTTATATTTAGCAATCTACTAAATAAAAAGAGACAATGCACAATTATATGTGCATTGTCTCTTTTTGGTATGACCCCTACGGGATTCGAACCCGTGTTACCGCCGTGAAAGGGCGGTGTCTTAACCGCTTGACCAAGGGGCCAAAACGTATGGCGGAGAAGGAGGGATTCGAACCCTCGCGCCGCTTTCGCGACCTACACCCTTAGCAGGGGCGCCTCTTGAGCCACTTGAGTACTTCCCCATATTGGCTCCGCAGGTAGGATTCGAACCTACGACCGATCGGTTAACAGCCGATTGCTCTACCACTGAGCTACTGCGGAATGGTGGGCCTAAGTGGACTCGAACCACCGACCTCACGCTTATCAGGCGTGCGCTCTAACCAGCTGAGCTATAGGCCCCTAATGGAGCGGGTGAAGGGAATCGAACCCTCATCATCAGCTTGGAAGGCTGAGGTTTTACCACTAAACTACACCCGCATTAATGGTGGCTCAGGACGGAATCGAACCGCCGACACAAGGATTTTCAGTCCTTTGCTCTACCGACTGAGCTACTGAGCCACATTGTAATTCTTTAAAATAAAAATGGCGGTCCCGACGGGAATCGAACCCGCGATCTCCTGCGTGACAGGCAGGCATGTTAACCGCTACACCACGGGACCTTGGTTGCGGGGGCAGGATTTGAACCTGCGACCTTTGGGTTATGAGCCCAACGAGCTACCACTGCTCCACCCCGCGACAATAAAATACTTTCAAACTTCTTTTTCAACCCGACTACATTATTGTAACATAACAAGTTAGCAAAGTAAAGGGTTTGTTTTAATAAATATGGCGGAGGAAGAGGGATTCGAACCCCCGCGGGCTTTAACACCCCTGTCGGTTTTCAAGACCGATCCCTTCAGCCGGGCTTGGGTATTCCTCCGTACATTAATTAAACTGGTGGACCTTGCAGGACTCGAACCTGCGACCGGACGGTTATGAGCCGTCTGCTCTAACCAACTGAGCTAAAGGTCCTTAGATAGCGGCGGAGGGGATCGAACCCACGACCTTACGGGTATGAACCGTACGCTCTAGCCAGCTGAGCTACGCCGCCACAATTAGTCAGTTATAAACTTATATTATTGGTGGAGCCTAGCGGGATCGAACCGCTGACCTCCTGCGTGCAAGGCAGGCGCTCTCCCAGCTGAGCTAAGGCCCCAATAAGTGGTCGGGAAGACAGGATTCGAACCTGCGACCCCTTGGTCCCAAACCAAGTGCTCTACCAAGCTGAGCTACTTCCCGACTATGTTATGTATAATTTTTGATTAAATATGGCGCGCCCGGCAGGAGTCGAACCCACAACCTTCTGATCCGTAGTCAGACGCTCTATCCAATTGAGCTACGGGCGCATATTTATAAATGGTGCCGAGAACCGGAATCGAACCGGTACGGTAGTCACCTACCGCAGGATTTTAAGTCCTGTGCGTCTGCCAGTTCCGCCACCCCGGCAAGAGTGGATAAGCGGAAGACGGGATTCGAACCCGCGACCCCGACCTTGGCAAGGTCGTATTCTACCACTGAACTACTTCCGCAAAAAAAGTGCGGGTGAAGGGAGTCGAACCCCCACGCCCGAAGGCACTAGATCCTAAGTCTAGCGTGTCTGCCAGTTCCACCACACCCGCAGTATGTTGGCATTTGCCAATAAAGTGGTGAGCCATACAGGATTCGAACCTGTGACCCTCTGATTAAAAGTCAGATGCTCTACCAACTGAGCTAATGGCTCGTACATGAAGTGGTGCCGGCGAAAGGACTTGAACCCTCAACCTACTGATTACAAGTCAGTTGCTCTACCAGTTGAGCTACACCGGCAAAAGTGTAGAAAATATGGTGGAGGATGACGGGCTCGAACCGCCGACCCCCTGCTTGTAAGGCAGGTGCTCTCCCAGCTGAGCTAATCCTCCTGGGTAAAATTGCGATAATCTTCGCATTGCTATGTCTGCTAAATTCCTTCATTTTCTATGACCACTTTATTATGTATGAAATACTAAATTGTAGATTGCAAATCAAAAGAAAGTGATTGCCTGGCGACGTCTTACTCTCACAGGGGGAAGCCCCCTACTACCATCAGCGCTGAAGAGCTTAACTTCCGTGTTCGGTATGGGAACGGGTGTGACCTCTTCGCTATCGTCACCAGACTTGTCCTTTCGTCGGACATTTACTATTATAACACTTATTTCAAATAAAGCAAGTGTTATTTTAGTTTTTTAGTGAATTTTTGTTCACTCAAAACTGAATAAAAGACATTGTGTACCTCAAGTAGTACTTCTTAAAATAGGTTAAGTCCTCGATCGATTAGTATCTGTCAGCTGCACACGTCGCCGTGCTTCCACCCCAGACCTATCCACCTCATCATCTTTGAGGGATCTTACTTACTTGCGTAATGGGAAATCTCATCTTGAAGGGGGCTTCATGCTTAGATGCTTTCAGCATTTATCCCGTCCATACATAGCTACCCAGCGATGCCTTTGGCAAGACAACTGGTACACCAGCGGTATGTCCATCCCGGTCCTCTCGTACTAAGGACAGCTCTTCTCAAATTTCCTGCGCCCGCGACGGATAGGGACCGAACTGTCTCACGACGTTCTGAACCCAGCTCGCGTGCCGCTTTAATGGGCGAACAGCCCAACCCTTGGGACCGACTACAGCCCCAGGATGCGACGAGCCGACATCGAGGTGCCAAACCTCCCCGTCGATGTGGACTCTTGGGGGAGATAAGCCTGTTATCCCCGGGGTAGCTTTTATCCGTTGAGCGATGGCCCTTCCATGCGGAACCACCGGATCACTAAGCCCGTCTTTCGACCCTGCTCGACTTGTAGGTCTCGCAGTCAAGCTCCCTTATGCCTTTGCACTCTACGAATGATGTCCAACCATTCTGAGGGAACCTTTGGGCGCCTCCGTTACTCTTTAGGAGGCGACCGCCCCAGTCAAACTGCCCACCTGACACTGTCTCCTGCCCGGATCACGGGCATGGGTTAGAAGTCCAATACAGCCAGGGTAGTATCCCACCAACGCCTCCTCCGAAGCTGGCGCTCCGGAATCCAAGGCTCCTACCTATCCTGTACAGGCTGCACCGGAATTCAATATCAGGCTACAGTAAAGCTCCACGGGGTCTTTCCGTCCTGTCGCGGGTAATGCGCATCTTCACGCATATTATAATTTCACCGAGTCTCTCGTTGAGACAGTGCCCAGATCGTTACGCCTTTCGTGCGGGTCGGAACTTACCCGACAAGGAATTTCGCTACCTTAGGACCGTTATAGTTACGGCCGCCGTTTACTGGGGCTTCAATTCAGAGCTTCGCTTGCGCTAACCCCTCCTCTTAACCTTCCAGCACCGGGCAGGCGTCAGCCCCTATACGTCACCTTACGGTTTTGCAGAGACCTGTGTTTTTGCTAAACAGTCGCCTGGGCCTATTCACTGCGGCTCT